>OZ244896.1:0-645000 GCA_965221495.1 Alphaproteobacteria bacterium
AAGCGGTACGGTATCGACTCGATGCCGGAGACGGCGGAGAACGTCGCCGAGGAGTACCAGGTCAGTCGCGCGGACCAGGACGCGTTCGCGCTTCGATCACAGCAGCGGGCAGCGGCGGCCGGCAAACGCATGGCGGCGGAGATCGCGCCATTGAAGATCCCGCAACGCCGCGGCGATCCGGTTGTGGTCGCTGCCGACGAACACCCCCGGCCGGGTACGAGCCTCGAAGACCTCGCAGCGCTTCCCGCGCCCTTCCGCGAAGGCGGCACCATCACGGCCGGCAATGCATCGGGCGTCAACGACGGGGCCTGTGCGCTGATCCTGGCCTCCGAGGACGCGGCGGCGCGCCACGGCCTGACTCCGGTGGCCCGGGTGCTGGGGGCGGCGGTCGCCGGTGTCGCACCCCGGATCATGGGGATGGGGCCCGCTGCCGCCGTGCCCAAGCTCCTGCATCGGGCAGGGATCAAGATCGGGGATGTCGACGTCATCGAGCTCAACGAAGCGTTCGCGAGTCAGGCGATCGCCTGTCTCCGCCAGCTGGGCCTCCCCGACGATGCGGAGCACGTGAATCCGAACGGCGGCGCCATTGCGTACGGCCATCCGCTTGGCATGTCCGGTGCCCGGCTGGCCATGACCGCTGCACGTGAACTCACCGAGCGCGGAGCACGGTATGCGGTTTGCACCATGTGCATCGGGGTCGGACAGGGCATCGCGATGCTGCTGGAACGCGCCTGAGACGCGGCGCCGGTCCGGCACCCGGGGCCGGTGATCGCGAACGACCTGCCGCTTCTCTTTCGGTCCGTCGCAAACCCGCCCCGAGACGATGCGTGCTATGGGTGCGCCGCCACGGTGCGGCCGGCAATACCGCCTGGCATCGACGCGTGCTTGGCGTCGATCACCAGGCGCCCAACTCCGGCGATTTCCCGGGACCTGGTTCCGCGTGCGTGAGCCTCTGCGGCTCGGCGTTGGTGCCGGTCAAACGGTTCGGCAGGTGAGCCCTATTGCGCGAGATGTCCGGCAACCCAGCGGCCGACAACATCCCGGACCCAACGGACGATGGCCGGGCTGTACCGCCGGTGGTTTGTCAATTGCTCCGGTGCGGGCTGTGCTCCCGGCCGGCCGTGATAGTGCTGCAGGGCACGTTCGAGCCAGAATTGCATGGCGGCCCTGGTCGCTTCCGGATGAAACTGGAGACTGAGGACGTTTTCGTAACGCCAGGCCTGGACCGGGAAGGCATCGCCGATGGCCAGGAGTTCCGCGTCTGCAGGCAACGACATACCCTCGGCGTGCCACTGATAAACGTGCATGGGTGCCGGGAAAATGATCTGTCCTGCGGTTGTTGGCGCGATCGGGTGCCAGCCCACTTCGCAATGGCCGTGCTCGTGCGGCCCGACCGTGCCGCCCAGAGTCCGGGTCAGAAGTTGTGCGCCCAGGCAAATTCCGAGAACGGGACGGCCTGACCGCACGGCACGGTCCAGCCAGCGCAGTTCGTCGAGGATGAAGCCGGTGTCATCATTTGCGGACATGGGGCCGCCGAAGATGACCGCGGCCGCGTGCTTGTCCATCGTGGCCGGGAGCGGGTCCCCGTTCCGCGGACACCGGACGTCGTTGGCATACCCGAGGGCCTTGAGAGTTCGGCCGACGCGGCCCGTGCCGGCCCGCCGTTGGTGGATCACATGCAGAACCGGTAGCGGCATGCCGGCAGACTACAGAAGGTTGGGCGAAGTGCAGATCGGGGCTTGCGGTGGCCGACTACACGCTTGAAGACGGGTGCGGCTGCGAGGTTGCGAGCGGCGTCGATGAGGCGGGCCGGGGGCCTTGGGCCGGGCCGGTCGTGGCCGCGGCGGTCATTCTGGACCGCAGCTGGGATGCAGCAGGCGTGACCGATTCGAAACGATTGACGGCTGCGGCCCGGGACCGGCTCCGGGTGCTGATCGATGCGCACGCCGAGGTCTCGACGGGTCAGGCGTCCGTGCTGGAGATTGACCGGTTCAACATTCTGAACGCGACGTTGCTGGCCATGCGGCGGGCCGTGGCAGCTCTTCCACGGGTTCCCGGTTGCGTGCTCGTCGACGGCAACCGGGCGCCGGACCTCAGATGTCGAACGGAAGCGATTGTGCGAGGCGATGCCCGCAGCCTGAGCATTGCGGCCGCATCCATCGTCGCCAAGGTCGAGCGCGACGCCATGATGGGTCGATTGGCCCAGGCGTTTCCCGGTTATGGCTGGGAACGGAACGCCGGATACGGAACCGCCGAACACGCGGCGGCGCTGGACCGTCTAGGTGTGACGCCCCATCATCGCCGCTCGTTCGCACCCGTGGCCCGTCGCATCGCTCGGGAACCCTAGCCCGGTCACACCAGCTGGCGTCCTTCCGGCGTCGGCTCGGCGGCACCGTTGTCCGTGCCCGACAGACGCATTTCGTTGTGGGCCGCGCCGGCCGGAATCATCGGAAAGACGTTCTCGCTTTTCTCGACCCGAATATCGGCGAGCACCGCGCCGTCATGTGCAAGCATTTCGGCGATGACGCCATCCACCTCATCCGGCCGTTCCGCCCGCAGCCCCTTCATGCCGAACGACCGGGCCAGCTCGACGAAGTCCGGGAGCGCGTCCGAATAGCTTTCGGCGTAGCGGTTGCCATGAAAGAACTCCTGCCATTGGCGCACCATGCCGAGGTACTCGTTGTTGACGATGAACACCTTGACCGGCAACCGGTACTGCTGGACGGTCGACAATTCCTGCAGGTTCATCATAAAGGACGCCTCACCGGCGACGCACACGACCAGCCGCTTGATGTCCGCGATCTGGGTGCCGACAGCCGCGGGAAAACCATAGCCCATGGTCCCGAGCCCACCCGATGTCATCCAGCGGAACGGACGTTCGAAGCGGATGAACTGGGCCGCCCACATCTGGTGCTGGCCGACTTCGGTGGTGACGTAGGCGTCGCGGCCGGCGAGGGCCGCATCGAGGCGTTGCAGCGCAAATTGCGGCTTGATCCGGTCCGTGGAGGGTTCGTACGCGAGGCAATTGCGCGCCCGCCAACCCTGAATGGTTTGCCACCACGGCTTGAGTCGGTCGCCAAGCTTCGCGGGGCATTGTTCCTTCCAGCCGCGCCGCAGGGCATTCAGCGCCCGGCCGGCGTCTCCCTGCACGGCGACGTCGACGGCCACGTTCTTGTTGATGCTGGACGGGTCGATGTCGATCTGGATCTTCCTTGAATCCGGCGAAAATGCATCGAGGCGGCCCGTGACCCGGTCGTCGAACCGAGCACCGACGGCAAGCATGACGTCGCAGTCGTGCATTGCCATGTTGGCTTCATAGGTTCCGTGCATGCCGAGCATGCCGAGAAAGTTGGGTTCGCTGGCGGGCACGGCACCGAGCCCGAGGAGTGTCGTCGTGACGGGAAAACCGGTCTCGCGGACCAGCCGGGTCAGGGAACGGCACGCCGCCGGCCCCGAATTCACGACGCCGCCGCCGGCGTAGATCACTGGGCGTTTGGCGCGCCGAAGGAGGTCCAGTGCGGATTCGATCGCGCCGTTTGCGGGACGCTCCTTCGGGCGATAGCGCTTGGCGGGCACCGGTGCCGTATAGGCGCATTCGGCATTCTGAATGTCCTTGGGGAGATCGACGACAACTGGGCCCGGCCTGCCCTTGCCCGCCACTGCATAGGCCTCGGAAATGACAGGGACGAGCTCCCGCACGTCCCGGATGAGGTAGTTGTGTTTGGTGCAGGACCGTGTGATCCCCACGGTGTCGGCTTCCTGAAAGGCGTCGTTGCCGATCAGGTGTGTGGGAACCTGGCCAGTCAGACACAGCACCGGAACACTGTCCATCAGGGCGTCGGTGAGCCCGGTCACCGTGTTGGTTGCGCCCGGCCCGGAGGTAACGAGGACCACGCCGACGCGGCCAGTCGAGCGGGCGTACCCCTCGGCCATGTGGACCGCTGCCTGCTCGTGGCGGACAAGGATGTGACGGACCCGGTTCTGCCGGAAGATGGCGTCGTAGATCGGAAGGACAGCGCCGCCCGGGTATCCGAAGACGACCTCGACGCCGAGGTCGGCAAGCGCTCGCACGATGATTTCCGCGCCGGTCAACTGCATCGGTAGGGTCCGGATTGTGAATGAGGCGCGGATTCAGGGGGACGCATTGTAATGGGTCCCGAACGGTTTGGTGAGTGGCGCGAAGCCTGCCCGGGAAAGAAAAGGGCGACGGCACGGTGGCCGTCGCCCGAAAAGTACGTCAGGTTGGAAACGCCGCTCCAAGAGCGGCGTTTCTGTAATCAATCGTCAGAAGGCGACGACGATGCCCGACATCAGCAGAGTGTCGCTCTGGGTCGAGCCGGAGGCTTCGTGTTCGAAGTCCATGTACTCGAGGAAGACACTGAGCCCGCCGCCCATTGCGTAGTTGGCTCCGACGACGAGGGCGGTTTCCTCAGCGCCGTCCGAGTCGCGCTCCTGGGTGCTGTAGGTGAAGGCTGGCGTGATGTGCCCAAGGGCGTACTTCGCACCGATGGTCTGGCCGCTCACGTCGCCGTTGTCGAACCAAGCGGCGCCGAGTGTTGCGCCTCCCATGCCGACTGTTCCGGCGATCGACTGTGAATCGATCTCACCGCCGTTGTCGGCCGTGCCCGAGGTCTGCATTGCTGCTCCGACCGAGACGGATGCACCGCCCATGTCGGCGGAGTACGTGCCTGCGATGTTGATGTAGTCAGGCATGTTTGCGCTGTCAGCTGATGCGTTCCGGACCGTCGTACCCTGGGTAGCGCCCATGTTTGGAGCGTAGGTCACCATGGCTGACAGGCCGCCGACCGACGGAATGGAGTACGAGACGCTCTCCGATGTGCCACAGTAATTCGTCTCGGAGAAGACCACGTTCATCGACGCTCCCTGACCGTCAGAGTCCGTGATTCCAGTGAACAACGAGTACCAAGTTGTGTTCACACCACCCGGAACAAAGGCGATGGGCCGGGGGAGAAGGGCACAACTTGCCGGGGCGTGAGCACCGACGCTGATCGTACCAAACGCACCGCCGACGCTAAGCGACAGGATGTCAGGGGCATATGCCGTGAGGTTCTCGGCCGGAGGGTTGGGACCGCCAACTCCTCGCTGGTTGAGCTGGTAGGAAATGTTTCCCGCGACGGTCAGGCCGTTATCGAGAGTATTGTCGTAGTTGACGATGATGCGGCTGAAGAGACCACGCGAGATGCCCTCCACTCCATTGTCATTGTCCGACGTGCCACCAATGGCCTCAACCACACCGCCAACACTGACAGTGCCGTCCTGGGCATGCGCGGTGCCAACAGTCATGCCGGCAAGGGCAATAAGTGCGGCCAGCGGGAGGCTCAAGCCTGCTCCGGCAGTCCGGCGAAGAAACTGAGTCATGAGGATCTTTTCTCCTGTGTATCCGCGGGACCGCAAGGCGCCCGCTTGACATCACTTGCGGCCAACCTGCAAACCTGCCAGGTCAGCTTGGGTCCTGCGACACTGCGCCCTGAGAGGACTTCGCCACAGAGACCGCCGACGCTCGCACCACCGCGGAAAAACAGCGGTACCGCGCCAAAATGTGCCAGAACAATTAACGACGCGGCGCGGAAATCCAAGACCAAACAGCCAACCGTCAACAATCGAATCGGGGAGAGTCACAAAATTGCAACACTGTGGCTGTGCAGACACCTCGGCAAGATTTGGCGCGACAGGTCGGCTCCATGTTCTGAACGTACGACAACAAGAGGTTCGAGTTGAAGACACTGTCATGCGGAAGCGAATTCTTGGAGGCAGATTGCACTGGGGGATGGTATCAACATATTGTACATCAATTGATATTGTGACACATCATGGAGGAGTGTGGCGCCCTTATTTGGCGCCCCCTGTGCGCACGTGAGATTTGCGGCAAGTCATGACACGAGCGAACTGCAGGGTACCGAGTTGCCTGCCGGAAGCCCGGCAGGCGAGTGCCGGCACCCGCGCCAGGCTGGTGCTGCCCCCGGGGCTTGCGAGGTGCCGCACTCGGTCAGGCGCGCGAGGGATTTTCGTCGCGATTTGGTCCGGGAACCCACAGTTTGAGGAGGAAGATGCCGCTGGAACGCCCGCAGGCTGGGTTCCACCAAATCGAACAGTTTGTCGAGCCGGATATCCATGGCGTTGAACTCGGCATCTATGGCGTCGAACCCGGCGCTCCTGTCCGTGTTGAGCGTGTCGATGCGGGTGGAGATCATCATCAATTGCCCTGTGACCGGTAAAGCGTTGAAGGCGATGGTGACGGCGACGCCGGCCCCGTGAGTCACGAAGCCGTTTTTGTCGGAGGCCAGCCACCGCCCGAGGCGGCCGGTCCAGGCAGGTTGTTGGGGTTCAGCTGCCGGCATGTAGCGTGTTCCCGTACCTTAGAGGATGGCAGCAGCCCACGGTCGGCAGCCTGTGTCCCACCGGAATCAGGTGACGACCAAACAACGTTCGTGAATGCACGCAGGCACTGGTGTACAGGATGTAAACGTCGCGTCGACGAGAACAGGTGACGCAAGGCTTGCTCGGTGCCTAGGGATCACAACAAGAAAATCCTCTATCGAATGGTTGATTTTCATGGTAGTTCCGCGGCTATGGTCATTGTCCGCACCGCGCTCCTCAGCAACATCCGCACCGCTCTTGCCCGTGCACCAGTAACGGTGCTCACGGGCCCGCGACAGGCCGGCAAGACGACGCTCGCCCGAGAATTGCTCTCCGAGACGTCCGCGAGCTATTTCGATCTGGAAGACCCTGTCAGCCTCGCGCGCCTAGAGGAACCAATGACGGCGCTCGGATCCCTGCGGGGACTGATCGTGATTGATGAAATCCAGCGCCGGCCTGACCTGTTCCCCGTTCTCCGAGTCCTGGCCGATCGCCCGGGGGCCCCGGCATGGTTCCTCGTACTGGGGAGCACATCCGGCAAGTTGCTCCGCCAGAGCTCGGAGACATTGGCCGGGCGTATGGAGCGGATCGAGATTGGCGGGTTCACGCTGGCCGAGCTCGGTGCGGAACCTGCTGACCGGTTGTGGCGTCGTGGCGCCTTTCCGCGTGCCTATCTTGCCGGCAGCGAGCACGACAGTGTGAGCTGGCGCAAGCAGTTCATTCAGACTCTGCTCGAACGCGACTTCCCGCAGTGGGGTGTTCGAGTTCCGGCCATGGCACTGCTCCGGTTCTGGACCATGCTTGCCCACTGCCACGGGAACCTCTGGAATGCAGCCGAGCCGGCCCGCGCATTGGGCGCCAGCCCGTTGACGATGCGTCGCTATCTCGACCTGTTGACCGACGCCCTCGTCCTGCGGCAGCTCCAGCCCTGGCAGGCCAACGTCGGCAAGCGACAGGTCAAGTCGCCGAAGATCTGGGTGCGTGATACCGGACTGCTGCATCAACTGCTCGGGCTCCATTCCGAAAAGGCGCTGCTGTCCCACCCGAAACTTGGTGCGTCGTGGGAAGGTTTCGTGATCGAGCAGGTCCTGGCTCTCGAACCTCACGATGAGGCGTGGTTCTGGGCCACGCACCAGGGAGCCGAGATTGATCTGCTGCTGCGCCGCGGAGACCGCCTGTTCGGCGTGGAGGTCAAGCGGGCCGATGCGCCGCGGCGCACGGCCTCGATCAGGATTGCCACCCAGGATCTCGGGCTTGCGAGAGTGGCCGTAGTGTACCCCGGATCCAGGCGCTACCCGCTTGGCGACTCGGTGGAGGCGGTCCCCGTCAGCGCATTGGCAACCCCGGGCTCACTGTTCGGCGGGGAGACGGCCGCTTCGTAGGACGCTGCTCCCACCGGACCGGCATCAGCGGAGCTTTTGTGGTCTCCTGAGGCGAGCCCGACACCTGACGAGAACGATGCGCTCCGCGTGGCCGCCGGCTAGGCTTGTCGAAACTTCACGCAGGGGTTTTCCAGGAAAGTGGCGAGCAGGCAGGGAGATTGGGGCAATTCAGGCGGGTAGAACCTGGCACTTACCTGGCAACGTCTGAGGCCGCGTTCGGCTTTACTGCCGTTCGCCCTGTGTACAATTGCGATTGCAATTGACATCTAGCAGCGTTTGTAACGCTTGGGCATCTTCTTGTCCTAGTCAGAGGAACGTAACCATGAAACTTCCCCTCGTATTTGTATTCAGCGGAGTGCTGTTCCTTGCGGCCTGTACCGGTGGGGGTGACGGAGGCCCTTCAGCTACAAATGCGCCAAACCCTGTTGACGACCCCGAATCAGCCAGAGCGTTAGTCGGCGGCTCTCCGCTCAATGTTTCTGGCAGTGAGATCGAGACGCTTAATGATCGTGAATTGCAACAGGCGGACACTTTACTGGCGGATAGGCACAATCTGGATCTGTTCTTAGGCATCATGCGGTCCAACTGTCGCGGAACCGTCTGCAACACAAGTAATGGCCAATTTTCCATCAGCAACATGCTCGAAGAGGTCACTGAGATCGGCGGCGCGCGCGTTGAATGGGACGGCGAAACTTCGTCTGTAATGACGTATCGGGGGATTCCGATTTCCCAAGAACGCTTCGAAGCCCTTTTTCCCAGCATGCCAAACGCTTCGTATGTGCAAATTGGAATGGGCGGCCTGCTCGACCACAGTGCTTTCGGGGTCGGCGCAGGCGCATTCTTCGACGAACCCGGCAACCGGGAAAAGCGATTGCTTAGCGACATTGTACAAGTTTCGTACGGTGGCAGTCCGGGCTCCAGACCGGCCTTGACCGCTAGCGGAACCGCGACTTGGGAAGGCGCGATGGTCGCGGCAGATACCGAATTCGGGCACACGATCATTGCTGCCTCCACTGTGCGCGTGGATCTCGACCGGATGAATGCAGATGTCCAAATGTCCAACGTAGTCGATACCGATGCCCGTGCGCGTCTGCCCTCATTCGGTTGGACAGATCTTTCCATCCAGACAAATGGCACGTTCGGGGATGGAAGAACCCTCAGTGCCTCGTTCTATGGACCAGACCATGAAGAAGTCGGTGGAATCTTTACGACTGAAGAACTCATTGGTGCATTCGGGGCGGCCCGCCAATAGCGCTGCGTCACGGGCGGGTTGCAATGGCCCCCAATGGCAACGTTAGGAGCTTGACGGGAATGAGTCGGAACTTCACGCGGAGATAATCGGGTTGGCCCATCGCAAGCTGTTGTAAGCGTGCGATCCACTGCGGACTCCGCACTGGCCCGTACTGGATTCAGTGTGCCAAGTAATGTGGCAGCTATAGGGTTTTGCCTGTCCTTCGTGGTCTCCTAAGGCGAGCCGAGCACCTAACGAGCACGAAGCGTTCCGCGTGTTCGCCGGCCAGGCGGGTTGGACCGTCGCTTCACGCCTGATGACTGACCCGGGCTTCCGTTTGGTCGCCGCACCGCGCATCGCCTGCACCGAACGCCAAATCCTCGGCTTCTGCCGACGAGGCTCATCAGAGACCGTCGCAAGGCTGGCTCGGATCCGTCCTGATTCGCTTCCGTGCCGGAGGTCGGCCCGGGATCCCCTCAGACGGGATCAAGGCAGACAGCGCTTGAGCCGCGCCGCCGAACGGCCCTGCCGGCCAGCCGCGCCCCGGCCGCTGCTGTCTGATCATCCGCGGTTGTCGGCGCACAAGCGGCTTCGTATATGACTACAATGGAGCGGACATCAATTCCGTCTTCCGGTTCCCTGCCAAGCCAAACCCGACGAGCAGTACGTTTATGTCATGGAATAACCAGAACGGCCCCTGGGGTTCGGACCGCGGGTCCGGAGGATGGGGTTCCGGACCCGGGTCGCCTCCGCCGGGTGGGCCGCCCCGAAACCCAATGGACGACGCCACGCGAGTGGCACGCAAGCTCTTCCAGTCGTTCGTCCCCGGCGGCAAGAAATTCATCCTGCTGGGGCTGGCGGCTGTAATCGGCCTGTGGCTGGCGAGTGGCTTCTACACGGTCGGGCCGCAGGAACAGGGCGTCGTGCTGCGGTTCGGGAAATACGTCTCCACCACGCAGCCGGGGCTCAACTACGTCCTGCCGCGGCCGATCGAGGAAGTGATCGTCGTGCCGGTGACCCGCACCCGGAATGTCGAAGTCGGCTTTCGGAGTGGCGGCGGCACCCGGAACGTCGATGACGAGAGCCTGATGCTGACGGGTGACGAAAACATCATCGACGTCAACTTCGTGGTGCAGTGGGTGATCGGGAACGCCGGCGATTTCGTCTTCAATCTGCGCAATCCGGATCAGAATGTCCGCGACAGCGCCGAGAGCGTGATGCGCGAGATCATGGGGCGCACGCCGATCGAGTTCGCGCTCGCGGAGGGACGGGACCAGGTGCGCCAGCAAGCACAGGCGCTGCTGCAGGAAATTCTGGACCGTTACAAGACCGGGATCAGCGTCACGGCGCTCCTTCTGCAGCGGGCCGATCCGCCGCCGCCGGTGATCGATGACTACCGCGATGTGCAGCGTGCCCGGGCCGACCAGGAGCGCCTCGTGAACGAGGCCCAGGCCTACGCCAACCGCATTGTTCCCGAGGCAAAGGGTGAGGCCGCGCAGGTCCGGGAGGGGGCGGAAGCCTACCGGCAACGCGTGATCGCCGAAGCCGAGGGTGCCGCCCAGCGCTTCCTGTCGGTGTACGAGGAGTACGAGCAGGCGAAGGACGTGACCCGCCAGCGGATCTACCTCGAGACCATGGAAGCGCTGATGAGCAACATGAACAAGGTGATCGTCGACGACGCCGGCGGCGGCGTGGTGCCCTACCTGCCGCTTCCGGAACTGCGCCGTCGGGCAATTGATGGGAGCGTGAACTGATGTCCCGTGCCATGGGAATTGCACTGCTGGTTGTGGGCCTGGCCGTCGTGGTGGCCGGCTATCAGAGCTTCTTTATCGTCGATGAGCGTGAGCAGGCCATCGTCCTGCAGTTTGGCGAGCCGCGCCGCGTGGTGCAGGAGCCGGGGCTCGAATGGAAGGTGCCGTTCATCCAGAACGTGGTCGTGTTCGACCGGCGCATCCTGCTGTTCGACAATCCGGTGGAAGAGATCATCTCGTCCGACCAGAAACGCCTGATTGTGGATGCATTCGCCCGCTACCGGATCATCGATCCGCTGCTCTACTTCCAGACCATCCGGTTCGAACCGGCGTTGCGCACCCGGCTCGGGTCGATCATCAACGACAGTCTGCGGCAGGTGCTGGGCGCCGTGCCGCTGCAGTCGGTGATCTCGGATCAGCGGGCAGCGCTGATGGAGGCGGTTGCCGACGGTGTGCGCGACGAGGCACGGCCGTTCGGCCTCCAGATCGAGGATGTGCGCATTCGACGCGCCGACCTCCCCAACGAGAACTCGGAGGCCATCTACCGGCGCATGCAGACCGAGCGTCAGCAGGAGGCGGCGCAGATCCGCGCCGAGGGCGAGGAGCAGGCCCGCCGGGTGCGCGCGGCGGCCGAGCGCGACAAGACGGTGATTCTGGCTGAGGCCGAGCGCGACGCGCAGGTCCTGCGCGGGCAGGGCGAGGCGGAGAAGAATCGCGTTCTCGCCGGCGCCTTCGGGCGCGACCCGGACTTTTTCGCGTTCTACCGTTCGATGCAGGCCTACGAGAAGGCGCTGACGGCCGACGACACCACGATGGTGCTTTCTCCCGACAGCCAGTTCTTCCAGTTCTTCGGCGACGACGCGGCCGCACGCGGCAACTAGCCCCCGCCCGTGGATGATCTGTGGGCCGCCATCGGCCTTGTGCTGGTGATCGAGGGCGCACTATATGCGTTGTTCCCGGACGGCATGCGGAACATCGTGCGACGGGCACTTGAGATGCCGTCGCCGGCCGTGCGTGCAGCCGGAATTGCCGGCGCCGGCGGCGGTCTGTTCGTGATCTGGCTGGTGCGGGGGTGAAATTTGCGGGGCGCGGACGGCGCCCGACTGTATTGAGGTAATCATGATGATGCTTCCCTGGCTCAAACGCGTGATGGTGGTGTGTGGTCTCGTCGTCTCGCTCGCGGCGGGCGTTCCCGGCCAAGCGGATGCCGCCGAGACGGTGTTGCCTGACTTCGCCGATCTCTCGGACCGTCTGCTGCCGGCGGTGGTCAGCATTGCGACGGTGATGGAGAGTCGCGGGGGCCCCCAGGCCCAGCCACAGATGCCGCTGCATCCCGACGCGTTCCCGCCGAATTCGCCGTTTCGCGACTTCTTTCGTGACTTTTTCGAGCGTCGGCCCAACTCGCCCAACACACCCAACCGCCCGCCCCGGCGGAACTTCGGCGGGGGCTCCGGCTTCCTGATCGAGGCGGACGGCCACATCGTGACCAACCACCACGTGATCGAGGATGCCGCCGAGATCGCGGTCACGCTGCACAACGGCAAGACGTATTCGGCCGAGGTGAAGGGGAGCGATCCGAAGACCGATCTCGCGCTTCTGAAAATCGAGGCGGACGAGGACCTGCCGGTCGTAGCGTGGGGCGATTCAGACGCCGCGCGCATGGGGAACTGGGTGCTGGCGATCGGCAACCCGTTTGGCCTCAGCAGCACCCTCACCGTCGGTGTGATCTCGGCGCTGGCACGCGACATCCGATCGGGCCCGTTCGACGCCTACATCCAGACCGATGCGTCCATCAACCGCGGCAACTCGGGTGGGCCGCTCTTCAACCTGGACGGCGAGGTCATCGGCGTGAACACGTCGATCTATTCACCGCCGGGCGGTGCGGGGGGTTCGGTCGGCATCGGATTTGCGGTGCCGTCCTCGATCGCCCAGTCCGTGATCGCGCAGCTGCATGAACTCGGCCGGACGCGGCGCGGCTGGCTCGGTGTCCAGATTCAGGGCGTGGGCGACGATATTGCCGATGCCCTCGGTCTTGAGGAGCCCGTCGGCGCGCTGGTGGGCGTGGTGCTCCCCGACAGTCCGGCTGAAGCGGCCGGTGTCCGGGCGGGTGACGTCCTGCTCACCTTCAACGGCGAGGACATTCCGACCGTGCGCGACCTCCCGCGCATGGTGGCGGCAGCCGATGTCGGCAGCGAGATCGAGATCGAACTGTGGCGCGACCGGAAGATGGAAACCGTCCGGGTCGAACTCGGGGAACTCGAAAAGGCCGAAGCGCAGCTGGCGGCGAGCCAGGTGGCTCCGGCCCGGGCCGAGACTCTGGGCCTCACCCTGTCGACACTGACGGACGACGAACGGGCCCGGTGGTCGATTCAGGAGGATGTCGAGGGAATCGTGGTGACCAACATCGCACCCGGCTCGGACGCGGAGGCGAAGGGCATCGAGCCCGGAGACGTGGTGGTCGAGGTCGGACGCCGCCCCGTGCGCACGCCGGAGGCGGCTGTCGATGCGGTGCAGGGCCTCCAGGATTCCGGCCAGACGTCCATCCTGTTGCTGGTGAACCGGCAGGGCAACAGCCGCTTCGTCGCTCTTCGCACCGTCGAGAGCTGACGCGACGGGGCGGCGCCCCCGCAGCGATGCGCGCCGCCCGACCGCCCGTCTTTGTCGTGGCCGGCGCCACGGCGTCGGGCAAGTCCGCATTCGCCGACGCGCTGGCGCACCGCATTGGCGGCGAGATCGTCAACGCCGACAGCGTCCAGCTCTACAAGGCGTTCCGTGTGCTAACCGCCCGCCCCGATGCGGCCGCGGAACGCCGCCTGCCGCATCGGCTGTACGGCATTCTCGAACCCGACGAACGGTGTTCCGCCGGACGCTGGCGCACTCTGGCCATGGACGCGCTCGCGGCGAGCGCGTACGCCGGGCGCCCGGCGGTGGTCGTGGGCGGAAGCGGGTTCTACATCGAGGCGCTGCTCGAGGGCATCGCCTTCATCCCGGAGGTTCCGGAGGCGGATCGCCGGCGGGCCATGCAGTGCCTGGATGCCCTCGGGCCGGTCGCACTCCACGCCGAGCTTCGCAAGGTGGACCCGGCACTGGCTGCCCGCCTGCAGCCCCGCGATCGGCAACGCATCGTGCGGGGCTGGGAGGTCTGGCTGGCCACCGGCCGCCCGCTCTCCGCATGGCAGGCGGACGCTCGGCCGGCGGCCGACTTCGCGTACCACCGAATCCTGCTCCAGCCGCCGCGGGCCGCGGTGCGGGCGGCGATCGAGGAACGGGTCGGACGCATGCTGGAGGACGGTGCCCTTGATGAGGTGCGCGCGTTTGCGCAAGCCGACGTCCCCGCCGATGCGCCGATTCGGAAGGCCCACGGCCTGCGGCCGCTCACCCGCCATCTCCGCGGCGAGATCACGCTGGAGGATGCGGCCGCGCTCACGGTGAACGAGACCCGGCAGTACGCCCGGCGGCAGGCGACGTGGTTCCGGGGCCGCTATGCGGCCGACCGGGTGCTGGACGTACCTCCGGACGCGGTAGTCGCGGAAGCCGAGGCTCTGGCCCGGGAGATGGCGATGGCGTGACGCCGCAATGCGTGCCGCGCGCCGCACGGTGGCTGGCCGGCCCGGGCGTGCACGTGGTGCAGGGCATGCACGGGGACGGGTTGCCGTCTGCCGCCGGTCCCGTCACGATGGACCCCGGTATCTGGATTTCCGAATGCGAGGGTCGGCGCATGATTCGCATGGAACCCCTGGGCGGGCCGTTCGGACGGGCCGTCCACGGCATTGATCTCGAGGCGGGCGTCGACGACGCCCAGTTTCGCGCCCTGTCGCAGGCCCTGTACCGGCACCGGGTGCTGGTTCTCAAGGGCCAGTCCTGCAGCCGCGACGCCTATCTGCGCTTCGGCCGCCAGTGGGGCGTTCCGATCCGGCATGTCGTCGATGAGGCCCGCATGGCGGGCTATCCCGACCTGGTGGAAGTCGGAAACGCCAGCCCGCGCGCCCGGAACCCCCGGTCCCGGAACAGTGCGGCGTTCTGGCACACGGACCAGTCGTACGAGTCCGACGTTGCAACGGCGACGATGCTCTATGCGCAAAAGGTGCCGGAGCGCGGCGGCGAGACCCGAATTCTTGACATGAAGGCGGCCTACGACGATCTCGACCCGGCCCTGCAGCAGGACGTCGACGGGCTGGTTGCGACGCACTTCTACGGGGCGACGTCGGGCCGGGACGGGGAACTACCGACCCCGGACCTCACCGAGGCGCAGGCCGCCCGCGTGCCGCCCGTGCCCCATCCGCTCGTGCGGGCCCACACCGTGACCGGCGAACGGGCGCTGTATGCGGTCGGCGGAACCGCCTTCGCGATCGAGGGCATGCCGGGCACGGCGGCGGATACGCTGCTCCGGAAGCTCAAGGCCCACTGCGTGCAGGAGCGCTACATCTATGCCCACCGCTACGAGATCGGCGATGTCGCGATCTGGGACACCCAAATGACCATGCATTGCGCCGCCCCCATGGACGCACCTTCAGGGCCCGGGACGGAGCGCCTCCTCTGGCGGATCAGCGTCCGCGGCATCCCGCCCATCTACAGTGGAGAGCAGGGTTCGGCATGATCGACCTGCATTACTGGCCGACGCCCAACGGCAAGAAGGTCACGATCCTTCTCGAGGAGTGCGACCTGCCCTACCGGCTCGTCCCGTGCCACATCGGCCGGGGTGACCAGTTTTCGGACGCGTTCCTCAAGATCAGCCCGAACAACCGCATGCCGGCCATCGTCGACCACGATCCGGCCGGTGGCGGCCCGCCGGTCACCGTCTTCGAGTCGGGTGCCGTCATGCTGTACATCGCCGAGAAGGCCGGACGGTTTCATCCGGAGGACCTGCGCGGGCGGTACGAGGTCCACCAGTGGGTGATGTGGCAGATGGCCAACCAGGGTCCGAAGACCGGCGAGCGTGGCTACTTTGCGCGGCGCAACAAGGTCGAGGGTGACTCGAGCCATGCGCTCCGGCGGTTCGATGACGAGGTCAATCGCCTGTACGGGGTGCTCAACCAGCGTCTCTACGACCGCCGGTATGTCGCGGGCGACGCGTACACGATCGCCGACATGATCTGCTATCCGTGGACCGTCGGCTGGAAGAGGCAAGGCCAGGACCTCGCCGAGTTCCGGTACTTCGCGCGCTGGTTCGAGGAACTCTCGCAACGCCCGGCGGTGCAGAGGGGCATGGCTGCAGGATCAGACCTCGGCGACGATCCGGCGACGCTGTCCGAAGCCGAGAAGGCGCGCCGGCGCGCGCTGCTCTACAACCAGCGCGCCCGGCCGGCACCGGCATGAGGCCGTGATGCGGGCTGGCCGCGAGGGGTGCGACTGATGCGCGACCTCAACGGAGCCGTGGCGTGGATCACGGGTGCCGGGACCGGAATCGGGCAAGCCGGTGCGCTCGCACTCGCCGGAGCCGGAGCTGAGGTGGTCCTGTCGGGGCGGAGGCAGGCCGAACTCGAGCAAACGGCCGCACGCATCCGCGATGATGATGGCCATGCTGTTGTCGAGACGCTGGACGTGACCGACACGGCTGCGGTGACCGCCGTGGCGGAGCGAATCCGCACCCGCTGGGGCCGGTGCGACATCCTCGTCAACTCCGCCGGCATGAACGTTCCGAACCGGCACTGGAGTGAAATCGACCAGACGACGTTCGACCGGGTCGTGGCCGTGAATCTCAACGGCGCGTTCTATTGCGTGCAGGCGGTGCTGCCCATGATGCGGGAACGCCGGGACGGGCTGATCATCAACATCTCCTCGTGGGCAGGCCGCTATGACAGTTTTGTTGCGGGTCCAGCCTACGGTGCGTCCAAGTTCGGGCTCACGTCGCTCAGCGCCAACCTGAATATCGAGGAGTGCGTCAACGGGATCCGCGCGTGCGCGATCTGTCCCGGCGAAGTCGCCACCGAAATCCTCGACAAGCGCCCGACGCCCGTCCCGGAAGAGGAGCGGGTGAGAATGGCGCAGCCCGAGGATCTGGGGGCACTGATTCTCCTGGTTGCCCAGATGCCGGCCAGGGTATGCGTCAACGAGATTGTGGTCAGCCCGACCTGGAACCGGGGCTACCTCCGGCAACATCCGGACAAAAGCTGAGGCCCGGCCCCGCGCGGACGGACAGGGTCCGGAACTCCGGCCGGTTGCCACCTGCTCGCGCGGCGGGCTTCCATCTGCGGAGCGCTGAGGAACCCGGCCCGCGAGAACGGCCGGGAATACCGTCGCCCGGCGATGTCCCGGTACCGCGGCGGTGGCTGGTGCGGCTCTCCGGCGGCACCGCCGGCCTCATGGATCACGAAGATCTTCCGGGGGCGCGGAACCCCGCTACCGTTCTGCGCGCGGTGCGCCGCGGTGCCGCCCCGCGACCGCTCCCCGCACGCGGAGCTTCGCACAGCTCCGCGTGACGGAGATCTTCAGCAGCCCCGACGCCCGGGATGGGCGAGCGAAGGCGAGTTGGTCAGGTCAGCCGCGCTGACCGAACCACATCCGTCGCAACAGCCCGTCCTTCAGCACCACCTGGTGGTAGATCGCTGCCGCGATGTGCAGGGCGATGAGCGCCGAAAGCGCCGTGGCGATTATTTCATGGATCTCGTACTGCAGCAGGTCGGACAACTCCTCTGGCAGAGCATCCGCGGTGCCAGCGAAGACGATCGGAAAGAGACCTGCGCCGAGGGCAGTCGCCAGACCGGAAAGCACCATGCCCGCCACCAGCACGTAAAAGCCCCAGTGTGTCCAGAGGCTGATCCGGTCCAGAAAGGCATGGCCGGTGGTTGCGCGCGGCGGCAGCGGGGTTCGAAGCCGGGTGACCAAACGGGCGATCAGCAGCAGGCCGATCACGATCCCGGCACTCATATGTCCGGCCAGAATCAAGAGTGTGTCGGGGTCGTCGGGTGCCATGTCTTCAAGCACCATGCCGCCCACAATCAGGGCGATCAGGATCATCAGCGCCATGATCCAGTGCAGCGTCACTAGGACGGGGTGGTATTTGGGCATTGGTCGCGTCCGCCAGGAATTGGATACGCAATTATAGAGTGGCCTGTCCGGACGCCGAACCGGCTGTCCCTCCTGGTGTGCGGATCAACCCCGAGATGCATGCCCGGCGGAGCATCCCGCAAACCCCAGGACAGCCTTGCGCGCCTCCCGGTTGGCCGGCGGCGCCTTGCTCGGTGATGACCGATGCTGCGCGCTAGGCATGCCGGCGGTAAGGCGTTGGCCGCGGTTGTAATGGACCGGCTTGCCCGCCACGGCCACATCGACAACAACGGTGGAAGCTCGAAGCGCATGCAGGCTTGCGACAATCAGCCGGAGCGCTGCTTCTACCGGTGTCGAATGCAGGACCGGTCACGCTTGCCGACAACCACAAGGGCCTCCCCGGTGCAGGCCACCCGCCGTGGAAGGCAGCCTCATCGCCGCCTGAGGCATCAACGGTTGCCGCGCCTGGCCCGATCTCCGCAGCACACCGGGTTGGCCACCCCGGGAACAAGCTGCGGGATCGAAGCACATCCGAATGGCCGACGTGCAATCGTGATCCCTGCGAGATTTACGGGGACCATTGACACGCCCGGGCGGAGATACTGATTTCGCGTCAGTTCTGGCCGGATTCGTGCGGTCTGGCAAGCGCGCAGGCGACGTGTACGCGGGGCGAGGCCGCTCCAGCTTTGGTTGTCATGGCCGGGGTTTCCATTTATCCTGCGCGCCGATTGATGCGGCACTGAACCCGTCGAATCGTTGATCTGTCCAGGAGGAGACCTCCCGCTATGCAACACCTCCCCCGCACCGGTAGCGGTGTTCTTGTCGTCATTCTCGCGTCCTTGTTCCTGTCGGCATGCGCCGCGGGGGCCTGTGGCGGAAAGCGGTGTGCAGACCAGATGGCACTGCTGGAGGCCGCCGTTGAGGCCAATGCCGCAGCGATCGAAGCCACAGGGCAAGCCGCGGCTGCCAACAGCGCAGCGATTGCCGGGAACTCCGATGGTGACATGGAGTTGCGGCGCATGGCCGAGCGCGCCATGGCGATGGCGGAACAGAACCGCGCAGCCATCCGCACGCTGAGCGAAAAGGTTGACCGGATGTTTGCCACGATGTCCCGGAAGTAGGCACTAACCGGCACGAGTCCCTGCAAACGGGACTCCCAAAAATTAAGCCCGGAAGCTCGTAATCGAGCTTCCGGGCTTTTTTGTTTTCAGACCCCGCCATCCGCCCATTCCGGAGCCGGTGGCCGCTCGTCCCGAGCGACGTCAGGTCATGCCCTCGCCGGATTCCCACCACGCGCAAGCTCACGCGGGAGCACGCCGGACCTTGCGGACAGATGGTCCCTTGACGGGCCAACAGAATGTGATGAACCGGGCCCAACAAATGGGAACTTTCCAGTTCCGGGCTGACGTGCAGGAGCTGGAACGCGCAGGTCTTCAGCTAGGCCGCTCGGTTCACAAGGCTTCAGGCGTTCCGCATTCGCCTCGGGGAGGCGTACCCGGCTCGCGACGACGCTGAAGAGATCATCAGACAGGGTCCCGGAAGCTGTAACCGGGAACCCGTCGGCAGTGCGTTGGATGGCCAACTTTCGCCACACTCTCTGGGAGCCCTCTGCATTCTCGGCCGCCGTTGAGCAGCACAGCAGGTGCTCGCCCGGTCGGGGGTGGTGTCGATCGTGAGAGCCCTGACGCCGACGGTTGAAGGGCCATTTGTCAGGACTGCACGTGCCTGGACGCCGCAATGCTGGACGCAGTGCCGCAGATCAAGGGATCAGGAAGTACGTGAAGTTCCGCTCAGGAGTTCCGAACCCGCAGGATGGGCCGGTTTATCCGCCTTACCAGCGCCGGCTAATGACGAACTGGACACCGTGCTCAGGCGGGATGCCCCTCCTCTCGTTGCGAATCGCCATGACGCGCATGGAGAGATCGGACGCATGGTTGGCTGGCGTCAGATACCAGCCAATGCCGTAGTCACGCGTACCCGTGGCGCTGCTAAACCGGAACTCCGGACCGCCGGCAAATTGTCCGCCGAATGCCGGCAGTCCGAAAGCCGCCTCCGCCGTATAGCGACCACCGGCTGTGTGACCGCTGCGCTTCTGCAGCGGTTCCGCAGCAAACAGGGCATTCAGGCCGCCCGATGATGCGCCTCCCCAATCGTGGCGCAGCGTAAGCGACGGACCGAATCCGTTAACCGGATCCAGGAAATACGCGTACTGCACGGAGTACCCGCTCTCCTCAAAGCCCTCCGCCTCATGCGCAACCAGCGTACGGCCCTCGATCGAAATCTCGATGCAGTGACATTCAACAGCAGACCAGGTGAGGCCACCGCCCAGTTCCACGCCGGTACCCGTCTCGGTATCGCCCCCGTCGTGGCGCAAGCCCACAGTGAGTTTGGGAATGATGGCAACGTCAAAGTCCTCCATAGGCACAGCCCAACTGCCTTCCAGGCCGAGCCGGAAACGACTTACCGTGCCTTCGGCTTCGGCCAGCGCATCCTCGTCCAAGGCCGTGCGTACCCATAGTGCATCCGAGGTGAGGGCAATCGCCGGGCCGGGCAACACGAACTGCCCGAACAGCTCGTTTCTCATACCGGCCGCCGCCATGGTCCACGTGATGCCGGAGTCCAGGCTGCCCGCAATGTCTGAATCGAGCGTCAAATCGCCGTAACCGTACCCTGCCGCACCCCAAACCGTCGCACGTTCCGATACCGTCAGCGAGGCATAGGGAATCGCCGCCGTCAGTGATGCCCTGATTTCAGCGTCCACTGACAGGGTGCTTCCATCGGGCAATTCCGCCTGCACAGTAAATCGGTTCTCGTCACCCGAACTGCGGGCTATTGCCAAGCCGATCAGCCATCCGTCCTTGGCGTAGTCCGCTCCCAGCATTGCCGTTGTGACATCACCGTTCAGCGAAGCATCGTCGAACTCGGCAGCGAAGCGTGAGTGCGCAGCGCGGCCCCACAAGGAATAGGTGCCACGATCGGCGTCGGATTGTCCGGTTGCCGTAAAGTTGCTGCGAAGCAGCACGTTCCCCACCCTCATGGAGCGTTCGTGCGGATAGGCGGGGTTATCGAAGTCCGGAATGCCGGAACGGTGCGCTGAAGGACCTGGGTCGAACCGGCCGGTCTCTGCGCCCTGCGTCACGCCTGCACGACCAGCGTGCATCGAGTCGTCCGGACTGGCCAACGCACTCACAGGCATCGGTCCCGGCACAAGCGACAACCCGGCGATGCTGCCCTGCACGCCGACCGTGCGGGGCGCCTCCATTCTCCGGGCAACCTCGTCGATGGTGTGCAATGCCACCGTGCGGCCGAAGCGCGTGAGCCAGGCCACGGCCCGGCGCTGATTGGCTGGCGCCGCCGTCACCGCCACCGTTACCGAGAACGTGGTTGTGGCCGTGCCACCGTTGCCGTCGTCCGCCGTCACCGTGATCGTGGCCGTGCCCTCGGCCACACCGGTCACCGTCACCGTCGAGCGTGTCACCGCCACCGTCGCGTTCGATGTGTTGCTCGACCTCGCCGTGTAGCGGAGGGCGTCGCCGTCCGGGTCCGTGAACACCTCGCTGCCGGTCGTCTCGAGCTCCACCGTCGCTCTCGCACCCGCCTCCACCGTCTGGGCGCCGATCGGGTTCGCCACCTGCGGCGGGTTGTTTTCCGTCACCGTCACCGTGAATGTGGTCGTGGCCGTGCCGCCGTTACCGTCATCCGCGGTCACCGTGATCGTGGTCGCGCCTGCGGTCACTCCGGCCACTCGCAGCGTCGATCCGGACACTGTTGCCGTGGCGGTAGTTGCCGCATTTGCCGACGCCGTGTAGGTCAGAGCGTCGCCATCCGGGTCCGTGAACACTTCGCTGCCCGACGTCTCCAGCGCCACCGTCACGCTCGCACCCGCCTCCACCGTCTGGTCAGCGATTGGGTTCTCCACTATCGGCGGGTTGTTGGTCGGCGTGGGGTCGTCCGGCGTGCCGCCGCCCGGATCGGTGCCGCCTCCTCCGGTATCGGAGGTCACCCCCACCGTGAACGTGGTCGTGGCCGTGCCGTTGTTGCCGTCGTTTGCTGTGACGGTGATCTCCGAAGTGCCCGCCGCCACGCCAGCCAGCGTGATTGCGTTGGCGTCGTTGTCCACGGTCACCGTCGCGGCGGTCTCGGTGGCGGAGGTTGCCGAATAGGTCAGCGTGTCGCCGTCGACATCCGCAAACACCTCGCTGCCGGCCGTCTCCAGCGCCACCGTCACGCGCGAACCCGCCACCACCGTCTGGGTGCCGATCGCGTTGGCCACGGTGGGCGCGTCGTTCACCGGCGTCACGTCGATGGTCATGGTGTACGCGGCGCTGTCGGCCGTGCCGTCATTGACGCTGAACCGGAAGCTGGCGTAGGGGTCGCCGTTGGCGTTGGCGGCCGGGGTGAAGGTCAGATTGTCGGCGTCGATGTCGGCGGCGGTGATCACCTGGTCCTGGGTCACGTCGGCGCCGCTCAGCCGCAACGCGCCCGCGGTTTCGAGGCTGGTGACCTTGACGCTGGCGAGGGCGCCACCAGCGTCGGTGTCGCTGAAGCTGAAGTCCGCCGCGTCGAAGGTGTAGGCGGTGTCCTCGTCGATGGTGACCGTGTTGTCCGAAGCCGTCGGCGGGGTGTTGGCCGTCACCCCCACCGTGAACGTGGTCGTGGCCGTGCCGTTGTTGCCGTCGTTTGCTGTGACGGTGATCTCCGAAGTGCCCGCCGCCACGCCAGCCAGCGTGATTGCGTTGGCGTCGTTGTCCACGGTCACCGTCGCGGCGGTCTCGGTGGCGGAGGTTGCCGAATAGGTCAGCGTGTCGCCGTCGACATCCGCAAACACCTCGCTGCCGGCCGTCTCCAGCGCCACCGTCACGCGCGAACCCGCCACCACCGTCTGGGTGCCGATCGCGTTGGCCACGGTGGGCGCGTCGTTCACCGGCGTCACGTCGATGGTCATGGTGTACGCGGCGCTGTCGGCCGTGCCGTCATTGACGCTGAACCGGAAGCTGGCGTAGGGGTCGCCGTTGGCGTTGGCGGCCGGGGTGAAGGTCAGATTGTCGGCGTCGATGTCGGCGGCGGTGATCACCTGGTCCTGGGTCACGTCGGCGCCGCTCAGCCGCAACGCGCCCGCGGTTTCGAGGCTGGTGACCTTGACGCTGGCGAGGGCGCCACCAGCGTCGGTGTCGCTGAAGCTGAAGTCCGCCGCGTCGAAGGTGTAGGCGGTGTCCTCGTCGATGGTGACCGTGTTGTCCGAAGCCGTCGGCGGGGTGTTGGCCGTCACCCCCACCGTGAACGTGGTCGTGGCCGTGCCGTTGTTGCCGTCGTTTGCTGTGACGGTGATCTCCGAAGTGCCCGCCGCCACGCCAGCCAGCGTGATTGCGTTGGCGTCGTTGTCCACGGTCACCGTCGCGGCGGTCTCGGTGGCGGAGGTTGCCGAATAGGTCAGCGTGTCGCCGTCGACATCCGCAAACACCTCGCTGCCGGCCGTCTCCAGCGCCACCGTCACGCGCGAACCCGCCACCACCGTCTGGGTGCCGATCGCGTTGGCCACGGTGGGCGCGTCGTTCACCGGCGTCACGTCGATGGTCATGGTGTACGCGGCGCTGTCGGCCGTGCCGTCATTGACGCTGAACCGGAAGCTGGCGTAGGGGTCGCCGTTGGCGTTGGCGGCCGGGGTGAAGGTCAGATTGTCGGCGTCGATGTCGGCGGCGGTGATCACCTGGTCCTGGGTCACGTCGGCGCCGCTCAGCCGCAACGCGCCCGCGGTTTCGAGGCTGGTGACCTTGACGCTGGCGAGGGCGCCACCAGCGTCGGTGTCGCTGAAGCTGAAGTCCGCCGCGTCGAAGGTGTAGGCGGTGTCCTCGTCGATGGTGACCGTGTTGTCCGAAGCCGTCGGCGGGGTGTTGGCCGTCACCCCCACCGTGAACGTGGTCGTGGCCGTGCCGTTGTTGCCGTCGTTTGCTGTGACGGTGATCTCCGAAGTGCCCGCCGCCACGCCAGCCAGCGTGATTGCGTTGGCGTCGTTGTCCACGGTCACCGTCGCGGCGGTCTCGGTGGCGGAGGTTGCCGAATAGGTCAGCGTGTCGCCGTCGACATCCGCAAACACCTCGCTGCCGGCCGTCTCCAGCGCCACCGTCACGCGCGAACCCGCCACCACCGTCTGGGTGCCGATCGCGTTGGCCACGGTGGGCGCGTCGTTCACCGGCGTCACGTCGATGGTCATGGTGTACGCGGCGCTGTCGGCCGTGCCGTCATTGACGCTGAACCGGAAGCTGGCGTAGGGGTCGCCGTTGGCGTTGGCGGCCGGGGTGAAGGTCAGATTGTCGGCGTCGATGTCGGCGGCGGTGATCACCTGGTCCTGGGTCACGTCGGCGCCGCTCAGCCGCAACGCGCCCGCGGTTTCGAGGCTGGTGACCTTGACGCTGGCGAGGGCGCCACCAGCGTCGGTGTCGCTGAAGCTGAAGTCCGCCGCGTCGAAGGTGTAGGCGGTGTCCTCGTCGATGGTGACCGTGTTGTCCGAAGCCGTCGGCGGGGTGTTGGCCGTCACCCCCACCGTGAACGTGGTCGTGGCCGTGCCGTTGTTGCCGTCGTTTGCTGTGACGGTGATCTCCGAAGTGCCCGCCGCCACGCCAGCCAGCGTGATTGCGTTGGCGTCGTTGTCCACGGTCACCGTCGCGGCGGTCTCGGTGGCGGAGGTTGCCGAGGACCAGGTGATCACCGCCGCCGACATCGACGCCGACAATCTGACCTTCACCCCGGCCGCCAACGCCAACGGCGACCCCTACGCCAGCTTCCGGTTCAGCGTCAATGACGGCACGGCCGACAGCGCCGCGTACACCATGACCATCGACGTGACGCCGGTGAACGACGCGCCCACCGTGGCCAACGCGATCGGCACCCAGACGGTGGTGGCGGGTTCGCGCGTGACGGTGGCGCTGGAGACGGCCGGCAGCGAGGTGTTTGCGGATGTCGACGGCGACACGCTGACCTATTCGGCAACCTCCGCCACCGAGACCGCCGCGACGGTGACCGTGGACAACGACGCCAACGCAATCACGCTGGCTGGCGTGGCGGCGGGCACTTCGGAGATCACCGTCACAGCAAACGACGGCAACAACGGCACGGCCACGACCACGTTCACGGTGGGGGTGACGGCCAACACCCCGCCGACGGCTTCGGACAACACGGTCACCATCGACGAGGACACCGCCTACACCTTCGACGCGGCGGACTTCAGCTTCAGCGACACCGACGCTGGTGGCGCCCTCGCCAGCGTCAAGGTCACCAGCCTCGAAACCGCGGGCGCGTTGCGGCTGAGCGGCGCCGACGTGACCCAGGACCAGGTGATCACCGCCGCCGACATCGACGCCGACAATCTGACCTTCACCCCGGCCGCCAACGCCAACGGCGACCCCTACGCCAGCTTCCGGTTCAGCGTCAATGACGGCACGGCCGACAGCGCCGCGTACACCATGACCATCGACGTGACGCCGGTGAACGACGCGCCCACCGTGGCCAACGCGATCGGCACCCAGACGGTGGTGGCGGGTTCGCGCGTGACGGTGGCGCTGGAGACGGCCGGCAGCGAGGTGTTTGCGGATGTCGACGGCGACACGCTGACCTATTCGGCAACCTCCGCCACCGAGACCGCCGCGACGGTGACCGTGGACAACGACGCCAACGCAATCACGCTGGCTGGCGTGGCGGCGGGCACTTCGGAGATCACCGTCACAGCAAACGACGGCAACAACGGCACGGCCACGACCACGTTCACGGTGGGGGTGACGGCCAACACCCCGCCGACGGCTTCGGACAACACGGTCACCATCGACGAGGACACCGCCTACACCTTCGACGCGGCGGACTTCAGCTTCAGCGACACCGACGCTGGTGGCGCCCTCGCCAGCGTCAAGGTCACCAGCCTCGAAACCGCGGGCGCGTTGCGGCTGAGCGGCGCCGACGTGACCCAGGACCAGGTGATCACCGCCGCCGACATCGACGCCGACAATCTGACCTTCACCCCGGCCGCCAACGCCAACGGCGACCCCTACGCCAGCTTCCGGTTCAGCGTCAATGACGGCACGGCCGACAGCGCCGCGTACACCATGACCATCGACGTGACGCCGGTGAACGACGCGCCCACCGTGGCCAACGCGATCGGCACCCAGACGGTGGTGGCGGGTTCGCGCGTGACGGTGGCGCTGGAGACGGCCGGCAGCGAGGTGTTTGCGGATGTCGACGGCGACACGCTGACCTATTCGGCAACCTCCGCCACCGAGACCGCCGCGACGGTGACCGTGGACAACGACGCCAACGCAATCACGCTGGCTGGCGTGGCGGCGGGCACTTCGGAGATCACCGTCACAGCAAACGACGGCAACAACGGCACGGCCACGACCACGTTCACGGTGGGGGTGACGGCCAACACCCCGCCGACGGCTTCGGACAACACGGTCACCATCGACGAGGACACCGCCTACACCTTCGACGCGGCGGACTTCAGCTTCAGCGACACCGACGCTGGTGGCGCCCTCGCCAGCGTCAAGGTCACCAGCCTCGAAACCGCGGGCGCGTTGCGGCTGAGCGGCGCCGACGTGACCCAGGACCAGGTGATCACCGCCGCCGACATCGACGCCGACAATCTGACCTTCACCCCGGCCGCCAACGCCAACGGCGACCCCTACGCCAGCTTCCGGTTCAGCGTCAATGACGGCACGGCCGACAGCGCCGCGTACACCATGACCATCGACGTGACGCCGGTGAACGACGCGCCCACCGTGGCCAACGCGATCGGCACCCAGACGGTGGTGGCGGGTTCGCGCGTGACGGTGGCGCTGGAGACGGCCGGCAGCGAGGTGTTTGCGGATGTCGACGGCGACACGCTGACCTATTCGGCAACCTCCGCCACCGAGACCGCCGCGACGGTGACCGTGGACAACGACGCCAACGCAATCACGCTGGCTGGCGTGGCGGCGGGCACTTCGGAGATCACCGTCACAGCAAACGACGGCAACAACGGCACGGCCACGACCACGTTCACGGTGGGGGTGACGGCCAACACCCCGCCGACGGCTTCGGACAACACGGTCACCATCGACGAGGACACCGCCTACACCTTCGACGCGGCGGACTTCAGCTTCAGCGACACCGACGCTGGTGGCGCCCTCGCCAGCGTCAAGGTCACCAGCCTCGAAACCGCGGGCGCGTTGCGGCTGAGCGGCGCCGACGTGACCCAGGACCAGGTGATCACCGCCGCCGACATCGACGCCGACAATCTGACCTTCACCCCGGCCGCCAACGCCAACGGCGACCCCTACGCCAGCTTCCGGTTCAGCGTCAATGACGGCACGGCCGACAGCGCCGCGTACACCATGACCATCGACGTGACGCCGGTGAACGACGCGCCCACCGTGGCCAACGCGATCGGCACCCAGACGGTGGTGGCGGGTTCGCGCGTGACGGTGGCGCTGGAGACGGCCGGCAGCGAGGTGTTTGCGGATGTCGACGGCGACACGCTGACCTATTCGGCAACCTCCGCCACCGAGACCGCCGCGACGGTGACCGTGGACAACGACGCCAACGCAATCACGCTGGCTGGCGTGGCGGCGGGCACTTCGGAGATCACCGTCACAGCAAACGACGGCAACAACGGCACGGCCACGACCACGTTCACGGTGGGGGTGACGGCCAACACCCCGCCGACGGCTTCGGACAACACGGTCACCATCGACGAGGACACCGCCTACACCTTCGACGCGGCGGACTTCAGCTTCAGCGACACCGACGCTGGTGGCGCCCTCGCCAGCGTCAAGGTCACCAGCCTCGAAACCGCGGGCGCGTTGCGGCTGAGCGGCGCCGACGTGACCCAGGACCAGGTGATCACCGCCGCCGACATCGACGCCGACAATCTGACCTTCACCCCGGCCGCCAACGCCAACGGCGACCCCTACGCCAGCTTCCGGTTCAGCGTCAATGACGGCACGGCCGACAGCGCCGCGTACACCATGACCATCGACGTGACGCCGGTGAACGACGCGCCCACCGTGGCCAACGCGATCGGCACCCAGACGGTGGTGGCGGGTTCGCGCGTGACGGTGGCGCTGGAGACGGCCGGCAGCGAGGTGTTTGCGGATGTCGACGGCGACACGCTGACCTATTCGGCAACCTCCGCCACCGAGACCGCCGCGACGGTGACCGTGGACAACGACGCCAACGCAATCACGCTGGCTGGCGTGGCGGCGGGCACTTCGGAGATCACCGTCACAGCAAACGACGGCAACAACGGCACGGCCACGACCACGTTCACGGTGGGGGTGACGGCCAACACCCCGCCGACGGCTTCGGACAACACGGTCACCATCGACGAGGACACCGCCTACACCTTCGACGCGGCGGACTTCAGCTTCAGCGACACCGACGCTGGTGGCGCCCTCGCCAGCGTCAAGGTCACCAGCCTCGAAACCGCGGGCGCGTTGCGGCTGAGCGGCGCCGACGTGACCCAGGACCAGGTGATCACCGCCGCCGACATCGACGCCGACAATCTGACCTTCACCCCGGCCGCCAACGCCAACGGCGACCCCTACGCCAGCTTCCGGTTCAGCGTCAATGACGGCACGGCCGACAGCGCCGCGTACACCATGACCATCGACGTGACGCCGGTGAACGACGCGCCCACCGTGGCCAACGCGATCGGCACCCAGACGGTTTCGAGGCTGGTGACCTTGACGCTGGCGAGGGCGCCACCAGCGTCGGTGTCGCTGAAGCTGAAGTCCGCCGCGTCGAAGGTGTAGGCGGTGTCCTCGTCGATGGTGACCGTGTTGTCCGAAGCCGTCGGCGGGGTGTTGGCCGTCACCCCCACCGTGAACGTGGTCGTGGCCGTGCCGTTGTTGCCGTCGTTTGCTGTGACGGTGATCTCCGAAGTGCCCGCCGCCACGCCAGCCAGCGTGATTGCGTTGGCGTCGTTGTCCACGGTCACCGTCGCGGCGGTCTCGGTGGCGGAGGTTGCCGAATAGGTCAGCGTGTCGCCGTCGACATCCGCAAACACCTCGCTGCCGGCCGTCTCCAGCGCCACCGTCACGCGCGAACCCGCCACCACCGTCTGGGTGCCGATCGCGTTGGCCACGGTGGGCGCGTCGTTCACCGGCGTCACGTCGATGGTCATGGTGTACGCGGCGCTGTCGGCCGTGCCGTCATTGACGCTGAACCGGAAGCTGGCGTAGGGGTCGCCGTTGGCGTTGGCGGCCGGGGTGAAGGTCAGATTGTCGGCGTCGATGTCGGCGGCGGTGATCACCTGGTCCTGGGTCACGTCGGCGCCGCTCAGCCGCAACGCGCCCGCGGTTTCGAGGCCGGTGACCTTGACGCTGGCGAGGGCGCCGCCGGCGTCGGTGTCGCTGAAGTTGAAGTCCGCCGCGTCGAAGGTGTAGGCGGTGTCCTCGTCGATGGTGACCGTGTTGTCCGAAGCCTCCGGCGGGGTGTTGGCCGTCACCCTCACCGTGAACGTGGTCGTGGCCGTGCCGCCGTTGCCGTCGCTTGCTGTGACGGTGATCTCCGAAGCGCCCGCCGCCACGCCAGCCAGCGTGATTGCGTTGGCGTCGTTGTCCACGGTCACCGTCGCGGCGGTCTCGGTGGCGGAGGTTGCCGAATAGGTCAGCGTGTCGCCGTCGACATCCGCGAACACCTCGCTGCCGGCCGTCTCCAGCGCCACCGTCACGCTCGAACCCGCCACCACACCCTGGTCGCCGATCGCGTTGGCCACGGTGGGCGCGTCGTTCACCGGCGTCACGTCGATGGTCATGGTGTAGGACACGGCGCTGTCGGCCGTGCCGTCATTGACGCTGAACTGGAAGCTGGCGTAGGGGTCGCCGTTGGCGTTGGCGGCCGGGGTGAAGGTCAGATTGTCGGCGTCGATGTCGGCGGCGGTGATCACCTGGTCCTGGGTCACGTCGGCGCCGCTCAGCCGCAACGCGCCCGCGGTTTCGAGGCCGGTGACCTTGACGCTGGCGAGGGCGCCGCCGGCGTCGGTGTCGCTGAAGTTGAAGTCCGCCGCGTCGAAGGTGTAGGCGGTGTCCTCGTCGATGGTGACCGTGTTGTCCGAAGCCTCCGGCGGGGTGTTGGCTGGCGTCGCCGTCGCCTCGTCCGCGGCGTCGCCCTCGCCGCGGACATTCACTGCACGGATCTCGAACGCGTACTGCTGGCCGTTGGTCAGACCCGGCACCGTGTGGCCGGTCGTCGTCGCGCCGCTGTTCGCAATGTCCGCCCAAGTTGCGGAGGCCGGCACGCTCGCGCCCTGGCCGTAACGGAGTTGGTACTTGGTGATGTAGGAGTCCGACGGGTTGGTCCAGACCAATTTAACCTGCCCATCGCCCGCCGTCGCCGTCAGGCCGGTCGGCTTCGCCGGCACCGTAGAGGGGGTCGCTGTCTTGAAAATGAACTCCTGCTTGAGGGTGTCCGGTTCGTCGCTCCTGTGTTTGACGTCGAAGTTGTCGTCCCCCAACACTTCCATCAGGGTGCCCTTGAACGTCACCTTCTTGCCCGACGGGTTGTAGATTAAGTCATTACTGAGATTGGCCGTGTCGACGATCAGCCACGTGGTGTCGGGATTATTCGTAGAAAGGTTCAGATAGAACACGAAGTCCCTTGTGTACTCGCTAAGGTCCATGGCCAAGATGTCTTTCTTGCCGGTGTAGGACGTCCGGCCAGTGGTCGAAAACACGGGGAGGTCCTCAAATTCCTGAGTTTTGGAGCTGTCCAGGCTAGGCGGCATGAGTTGCCAGACATCCGGGTTACCCCCGGATAGGCCGCCCATCCTCAGGCCTGTGAGGAAGTGCGACGACAGATCCAATTCGTAACCTTTTACAAATGCCTTGCCATCCACACTGCCCGAGGCCTCAATGGTCACGGTTTCGCCGTCATCGTAGAAGGTGAACGTCAGAACGTGATTCGGAGGCGAGCCTGACGCAATGGTGATGTTGAACGTGAGGGTCGCCGTGTCGCCGTCCGCGTCGGTGGCGGTGTAGGTGTACAGTGTCTCCACTTGGGAATAGAGCGGATTGCCCGCGAGGATGCGGGTGTCCGCTTTGAAGGTCAGGCCCTCCACCAGGGCCGGGGCCAAGCTGTACGTCACCGTGCCCTCGCCGCCCGTCGCTTCCGGCAGCGTCAGCGGCGTGATCTGCGCGTACTGCGTGTAGTTCTGGGTGGCGATCGTCTGGGTGCCGAAGTTCGGTCGGTCGTTCAAGCTCACCGACACCGAGGCTGTGGCATTGTCGAAGCCGCCGCCGCTGGCGGTCAGGCTCACCGTCGCATCAACGGGGTTGACCGCGTCTTGTGCCATGGTCACGGTCACGGTCTTCGGTGTGGTGTAGTCCGTGGCGCTGAACGTCAGGGGGGTCGTCGGCTCCACGGTCACATTCGTGTTGTCGCTGGCAACGGCCACCGATACCGTGCCGCTCGGCGCCGTCGTCGGTACTACCGTGAACGTCTTGCTGGCGCCGGCATGGATCCTGAGGCTGTCCGGCGTCACCCGAAGCCTCATCAGCGTGAGGCTCACTTCGCTGGCCGGCCCGAAACCACGACCGTTCTCCGCGCGCACCTGGAACGTGTACGTACCGCCGCCCATGAGGTTCGTCACCGTGTGGCCGGTGGTGGTGGCGTCGCTGTTCGGCACGTCCGTCCAGGCACCGTAAGCGCCGTTGTCCTGCTTGTAGCGCACCTGCCAATTGCTGGCGATGGGGATCGCGTCCCAAGACAGGTCCACGTCGCCGATGTTCGTGCCTTCCTTGGCCGTCAGGTTTGTCGGCGCGGCCAAGAGCTCTTGGGAGGCCACCACCGAGATGGCGAACGTCACCGTGTCTTCGTCCTTCGCGCCCGTCACGGTATCGGTGTCGGACACGGTCAGGGTGTACGTCTGGGCCGCCGTCACCCGCGTCGGCGTGCCCTCGAAGCGCGGCGCGTTGTCCGCACCCAGCCCGACGCCGGTGTCGTCGGGGCCGTCGCCGTCATACGTCAGACCCGCAGGCAGCGCCGCCGGATCCAGCGTGTATTTCAGCTTGCCGTTGCCCGAGTTCGACCACACGAACTGGCGATTCTCCGTCTTGCCCACGGTGAATTCCTGGGCCACCGGGTCCGCGGTGAAGTCCGGAACGCTGTCCACCGTCGTCCCCCGGAAGTCCAGCGTTGCCGTGTAGGTCGCCGCGGACTCCATACTGGTCTCGCCTAACCGGTCAATCACCTTGAACCGGAAACTCGTCACGAAGCTGTCGTTGCCTTCCGGCGGGAAGAACGCCAGCACCTTCATGGACCTCGTTTGCTGGATGTCGGTCACCGGCACCGGGTCGTTCACGCGCACGTCGGCCTCGCTCGCTCTCGAGTTGCGGCCGTACGGCACCGTCTTCAACGTGCCCCTGTCCGGCAGCGTCAACACCCTGACCTGATAGAACTCCGCGGCACTCCTCGTGCTCCCCGGCGTGAATGCAAACTTGCTATCGGTTCCCCGGGACGCCACCAACTGGGTGCTCGGCTTGTTCACGATCTGGGTGAAGTTGGCGCTGGTGGGGGATGATGGCGGCGACACGAAGGTCGCGGTCGCTGTGGTGGCGGCCTGGTTGCCGTTGCCGACGCCGTCCTCCGCCACGTCCGCAGCCACATCGACACTGAACTGCCCCTCGGCCCACGGCGTGACCTTCGCCGTGTAGACCTTCCCTTCTCCGGTTTGCGATTGGGCGAACTCCGAAGCCTCCCCATTGGTCACCGTGATGTCGTCGGCCTCGAAGCCCGTGACCGACTCGATGAACGTGAAGGTTGCATTCACCGGTGCGGTGACCGTCCCCGAAACGCCGGTGATGTCCACCGTCGGGCCCGTGTTATCGAACTCGTACGTGTTTTGGTTGATGAAGACCGGCGTCTGGTTCTCGAGCGCATTGCCGGCGCAGTCCGTGATCACCGCATCTGACTTCAGCGCTATGGTGACCGTGCCGTTGTAGCCGGCCAACCCGCCGCCGGAGAGATTCATGCGGTAGGCAAAGAGGCACGGATCATTCGACTGGTGGTTCGACGGCCTTACGGTCAGGGTCGGCTGTTCCGTGATTGCCGGTTCGAAGGACACCTCGTAGGCCCCCGGAACCAAGGCCTCCGTCCTCCGCACCGTTTCGGTGAAGGCGAAAAACCATTCCACCGAATCCAGGTTTGTCGGCGACAGTGGGTTGTCCGGGACCTCCGTGCCCCCATTAATGACGTCGTAACGCCGTACAGCGTTAAGTCTCGGTTTCGTGTTGTCCAGCACGTACGTGTTGTCGTTGGTCCCCGTCGGCGTCGTGTCCTCCAGCAAGTTGCCCGCGGCGTCCGCGATGTCCTGGGCGTCGGCGAACGACAGCGTCACCGTGCCGTCCAGATTCGCCAGATTGCCGGCGCTCGCCTTCACGTCCCAGGTGGTGCCGCCCGTCCCCTCTTCCGCCACCGTCACCGTCGGCGTGCCCGCGCCCGCAACCGTGAAGTCTGTGTTGGTCACCTTCTCCACCGCCTTGCTGAACGTCACCCGCCAGGTCACCTCGTCCGCGTTGGTCGGCGAAGAGGCCGGATCCTGACGCAGGATGCTCGCCACCCGCGGCGGGGCGGTGGGCGTTGCCGTCGTGGTGGCCGCCGGGCCCGTGCCGGTACTGTTCCGGGCGCGCACCGCGAAGGTGTACTCCGTGCCGTTGGTGAGACCGGTCACCGTGTAGGTCGTGGCTGGCGGGGTGAGGGTTGTCCAGGTGTCGGTGGTGTCGATAAAGGGTAGTTCGTTCGTGGCCTTCCAACGCACCTGCACGTCATTGAGCACGCTGGCGTTGGTCGGCAGGGTCCAGGTCAGGATCACCTGCGAGTCGCCCGCCACGGCCGTCAAGGCGGCCGGCGCTTCCGGAACCGCCAGCACCGGCGTCGCCTTCACCTCGTCCGACTCGGCACCCGCGCCCTGCTCGTGAACCGCGCGCACCTTGAAGGTGTACTCCGTGCCGTTGGTGAGGCCGGTCACCTCCTTGCCGGAAATTGACGTGGATGCGCTGTCGGCGATGTCCGTCCAGGCGCCATAGGTGCCGCCGTCGGGCTTGTAGGTGTACTGCCACTTCTGGACCGCCGGCCCGCGCTGCTCGACCCTGGCCGCCAGCGTCACCTTCGCATCACCCGCCGTTACGGAAAAGTCCGTCGGCTTGAGGAGTAGGTAGAGCGGCCTGCCGCGCTCGACATTGGACCAAACGCCGTGAGCATGGCAGTCGTTGGACCAGAGGTACATACGGACATCGTACTCAGTGTCAGCGAGATCAACCCCGATCTGGGACACGTTATTGGCTTTTGTGTCCTCATTGATGGTGAAGCGCTTGTTCGTCACCTTGTCGCCGAGATCTTCATAGACCTCGTAGGATCCAGCGTCGACGGTGTTCGGGTCATCGGGCGGGAGGGGAATGTTGCTCCAATCGGGAATGTCCTTCTTCTTGTAATGGAAGTTGTAGCTGTCGATTGTACAAGACGAAGCGCGGCTCCAGCTCCAGACAATGTCAAGATCCTTGTGCTCGCTACCCGGCCCCACGCTGATGATCGTTGGGGCAACCGGCCTACCGTCAATCGACGGTGTCGCCGTGACAGCAGCAGCCGGACCCTCGCCGGCGGCGTTCACCGCGCGAACTTCGAAAGCGTGAAGGGAGCCGTTGGTCAGGCCCGTCACCGTGTGGCTCGTCGTCGTTGCGCTGCTGCCTTCGATGTCCGCCCAGATCACATTGGCCGGGACGGACTCAGAGTCCTCGGCGTAACGCACCTGGTACTTGGTGATGCTGGCGTGCCCCGGATCCGTCCAATCGAGGGTCACCTTCTCGTTGCCCGCGGTGGCTTTCAGGCCGGAGGGCGCGGCGGGAAGCACGGCTTCCGGCTGCGCCTCCGCTCTCGCTGCGGGGCCGTTGCCGGCGGTGTTGGTGGCGCGCACTTCAAACGTGTAGAGGGTGCCGTTGGTCAGGCCCGTCGCCGTGTAGGTCGTGGCCGTCCCGTCGCTGAGGCCCGTCCAGGTGTCGGTGGTGTCGTTGAACGGCAGATCGGCGGTGGCCTTCCAGCGCACCTGCACGTCGCCGATCTCGCTGGCGTTGGTCGGCAGGGTCCAGGTCAGGATCACCTGCGAGTCGCCCGCGGTGGCCGTCAGGTTCGTCGGGGCTTCGGGAATCGGCAGCTTCGGCTGGGCGGCCGCCGCCACCGAGGCGCTGCTGCCCGCCGTGTTGGTCGCGCGGACCTCGAACTCGTAGATCACGCCGTTGGTCAGGCCCTGCACCGTGTGGGTCGTGGCGTCCGCCGGAAGCTCCGTCCATTCGCCCCAGTTCTGGTCCGTCTTCTTCTTGTGGCGCACTTCGATTTTGTCCACGGTGCCCTTGTCCGGCAGGTCCCAGGTCAGGGTCACCTGGGTGTCGCCCGCCTCCGCCTCCAGGTCGCTCGGGGCCGACGGCTTCGCCAACTTCGGCGTGCCCTCCACGCTCGCCGACGGGCCCGTACCCACGGTGTTCACCGCGCGGACCTCGAACACGTACTTCGTGCCGTTCACCAGACCCGTCACCCTGGAACGCTCGGCCGTGCCCTCCAGCGAACTCCACTCGCTCCACGCGGCGTTGGGGGTGTCCGCCTTGTGGCGCAGCTCCACGCTGTCGATCTGGCTGGTGTTGGTGGGCAGCGTCCACAGCACCACCACCTCGGTGTCGCCCGGCACCGCGCTCAGCTTGGTCGGCGCGCCCGGCGCGGGCGTCGGCGTCGCCGATACGGCCGCCGCCGCGCCGCCGCCGGAGGCGTTCACCGCCCGCACCTCGAAGTTGTAGAGCTGCCCGTTGGTCAGGCCGGTCACGGTGTGGGTGGTGGCGTCCGCCGCCAGGTCGGCCCACGCCTCCCAGTTCGTCGCCGTGTCCGCCTTGTGGCGCACCTGCACCTTGGTCAGAACGCCGGAGTCTGTCGGCAGGGTCCAGCTCAGGCTGACCTGGGTGTCGCCCACCGTCGCCGCCAGGCCGGTCGGCGCCGTCGGGACCGCCACCGGCGTCGCATCCACCTCTGCCTCGGCGCCGCGGCCCGCGCGATTCACCGCACGCACGATAAACGTGTACGTGGTGCCGTTCGTCAGTCCCGTTACCCTGCGGGTGGTCGCATCTTTCGCCAGGTCAACCCACGGCTGCCAGGTCGTCGAATCCTTCTCCCTGTACGCGACCTGCATTATGTAGATTTCGCTGGTGTTGGTCGGCAGATCCCAGCTCAGGTCCACCAGGGCGTCGCCCGGCTTCGCGGTGAAGTTGGTGGGGGCTTCGGGAATCGCCAGCTTGGGCGTCGCCGTCACGGCCGAGGCCTCGCCCGCGCCGTCGGCACTCACCGCGCGGATCTCGAAGGCGTACAGGGTGTCGTTGGTCAGGCCCTTCACTTCGTGGCCCGTGGTGCCGGCGCCGCTGCCGGGGATGTCGGTCCAGCTCTCGCCGCCGGGCACGGATGTACCTTCGGCGTAGCGGAACTGGTACTTGGTGATGCTCGCGTCCTTGGGGTCGTCCCAGGTCAGCGCGACTTGCGTGTCGCCGGCCGTGGCCTTCAAGTTCGTGGGCTTGGCGGGCGGCTCCGGAGGCTCCGCGATGGTGATGTCGAACGTGAGGCTCGTCGTGTCGCCGTCGGCGTCCGTGGCGGTGTAGGTGTAGTCCGTCGCATTCTGGGCCGCGGACGGCGTGCCGGTCAGCGTGCGGTTGGTGGCATCGAAGGTCAGGCCCGTCGGGGCGTCAGGGCTCAGGCTGTAGGTCAGCGGGGCGTTGCCGCCGGTCGCTTCCGGCAGGTTCAGCGTCGTGATCGCCACGCCCTGCGTGTACGTCTGATTGCCGACCGTCGCCCCGCCGAAGCTCGGCTGGATGTCCGCGACAATCGTGATGTTGAACGTGAGGCTCGCCGTCTCGCCGTCGGCGTCCGTGGCGGTGTAGGTGTAGGGCGTCGCATTCTGGGTCGCGGACGGCGTGCCGGTCAGGGTGCGGTTGGTGGCGCTGAAGGCCAGGCCAGTCGGGGCATCGGGGCTCAGGCTGTAGGTCAGCGTGCCGTTTCCGTCGGTCGCCTCGGGCAACTGCAGGGTCGTGATCGCCACGTCCTGCGTGTACGTCTGCGCCGGCACCGTCACCCCGACGAAGCTCGGCGCGGTATCGGCCTCCGGCGTAGCGGTGACGGTGTCGGAGGCGTCGCTGTTGCCGTTGGCGTTCACGGCAAGGATTTCGAAGGCGTATTCCGTGCCGTTGGTGAGGCTGGTCACCGTGTGGCTGGTGGTGGTGGCACCACTGCCAGTGATGTCCTCCCAGGTTGCGCTGACCGGCACGTCTGAACCCGCGCCGTAGCGAAGCTGATACTTGGTGATAGTGGTGTTCTGCGGGTCGGTCCACGCCAGCACCACCTGCGCGTCGCCGGCCGTCGCCGTGAGACCCGTCGGCGCGGCCGGCACCAACGACAGCACATTGGCGCTGCCTTCCACAGCGGGGCTCCAGGGAGACCTCTCTCCATATGGCGAGAAATTGTCCTCGCAAGGCCTGCTGTAGGCGGTCAGGCGAACGTCGTATTCGACAGGATCCAGCGCGACCCCGAGCTGGCTGTCATTTCGCCCTGAGTCGCCGCCCTGCTTGATCACGAACGCCCGCAGGTTGTTCAAGTTGTATTTGGTGCTCTCCAGCTGGAACGCACCACGATCGGCGTCGTTGGGGGGCTGGTTCCCTGCTTCGAGGTCTTTCCAGTCGTTCAGCGTCGCTTTCTTGTACTCAAGCTGGAACCACGAGGCTCTACCGCGGTGGGTTTCCAGCGAGCAGACCCCGACCGTGTCGTCTTTCCAGTTCCACTGCACCGTGAGTTCCGCAGCCCCGCCCGTGAGGCGCAAATTCGTCGCCGCGGCAGGACGGATTTGACTCACGACGTTAGCAATGAACGTGTCCGTAACCTTGCCGCCCCTGCCATCGTGCGCCGTCACTTCGACTGTCGTGAGTCCCGCACGCCCGGAGGGACTCAACTCCAACTCGTCGCCGTCCACCCTGTTATGCGCAGGCGGAGTCGATCTACCACCCCGTGATATTGCCGTGTAGCTAAGGGTGTCGCCGTCGGGATCCGTAAACACCGGCGAGAGGTCTATGGTCACCGGCGCAATATCAATGTCATTGAAAGGGTCAGTGCCCATCCTCAAGTCGTCAATGGGACTCGCAATGATCGGCGGTCTGTTCGGTGTCGAGTCATAGGTCGCGGTCAAGGTATTCGACACCGCATTGCCGTTGCCGGCAGCGTCTTGCGCCACGCCCGCGGCAACGCCGACGCTGAATACTCCGTCGGTTGTCGGCGTGATCGTCGCGGTGTAGTTCGCCCCCGACCCTGCGAATTCCGACGCCGTCGCATTGGTCAGGGTGAGATCGGCGGCCTCGAAGCCGGTGACCTCCTCGTTGAAGGTGAACTCCGCCTGCACCTCCGCGCGCACCGTGCCCGAGAATCCCGCGATCTGCAGCGTCGGCGCCGTGTTGTCGAGCACGAAAAAGTTGTCGTTCGTGTCGGTGGGTGCAGGATCTTCAAGGGCGATCAGATCGCAATTCTGGATCACCCCGCCCGATTTCAACGCCATCGTCACGGTGCCGTTGTAATCGGCCAGAGCGCCGCCGGATAGCTTGACCGCGAAGTAGCTGCTGCCCCGGCATGAATTGCGCCCGCCCAGGGGCCTCACCGTCAGCGACGGTGGATCGTCCTCGATCTCCGGACTGTCCGGACTGTAGGAGAACTCGAACTTGTCATTATGGACCTGGCCTTCTTTAACCCGTTCGCTAAAGACGATCCGCCACTCCAACTCGTCCGCGTTCGTCGGCGAGGTTTCCGGCGTGGCCCGCTCGATCCTCTTCACGGTGGGCACTGTGGCCAGCGTCACGCTTGCCTCGGCAGCGTCACCGTCGCCGCCGGAGTTCACCGCCCGCAACTGGAAGGTGTAGGTGGCTCCCGGCTTCAGGCCCGTGACTTGGTGCCGGTAAATGAATGCGCCACCTGCAATGTCGTCCCAGGCCGGGTAGGCACCGTCGCCTTCTTTGAACCGCAGCTGCCACTTTTTCACGAACTGGAGAGAGCCCCAAGTCAGGTTCACCTCGCCGACGTTCGCCCCCTGCAGTGCCACGAAGTTGGGCGGTGCAAGCGGAGCCGGCGGCGTAAACGGCGTGGCCGTCGCTTGGCGCGAGGCGCCGCTCGGGCCGAAGGCGTTGACCGCTCGGACTTGGAAGGCGTATTGCGTGCCGTTGATGAGGCCGGTCACCCTGTGTGCGTTGGTGCGGTCGGTGCTTTCGGGAATGTCGGCCCAGGTTGCGGTGGCCGGCACGCTCGAGCCTGGGCCATAGCGGACCTGGTACTTGGTGATGGTGCTGTCGTTCGGGTTGGCCCAAGACAGTTGAACGTCAGTGTCGCCTCCCCTGGCGGCCAAGGCCCGGGGCGGGGCGGGCACAGGCGTCGGTGTTGCCGTCACCGTGGCGGAGGCGTCGCTGTAGCCTGTGGCGTTGGCAGCGCGGATTTGGAAGGCGTATTGGATGCCGTTGGTGAGGCCCGTCGTGATCGTGTGGCTGATGAAATGTTGGCCGCTGCCGGGGATGTCGGTCCAGGCCGTGTTGGCCGGGACGCTTGAGCCCGCGACATAGCGGAACTGGTACTTGGTGATCGTGCTGTCTTGCGGGTTGGTCCACGCCAGCCAGACCGTAGCATTGCCCGCCGTGGCGGTCAGGCCGGCAGGCGCGGACGGGACCGGCAGCGCCGGTGTTGCCGTGGTGGTCGCCGCGGGGCCGTTGCCGGCGGTGTTGATGGCGCGCACCTCAAACGTGTAGTCGGTGCCGTTGGTCAGGCCCGTCGCCGTGTAGGTCGTGGCCGTCCCGTCGCTGAGGCCCGTCCAGGTGTCGGTGGCGTCGTTGAAGGGCAGGTCGGCGGTGGCCTTCCAGCGCACCTGCACGTCGCCGATCTCGCTGGCGTTGGTCGGCAGGGTCCAGCTCAGGATCACCTGCGAGTCGCCCGCGGTGGCCGTCAGGTTCGTCGGGGCTTCGGGAATTGGCAGCTTCGGCTGGGCGGCCGCCGCCACCGAGGCGCTGCTGCCCGCCGTGTTGGTCGCGCGGACCTCGAACTCGTAGATCACGCCGTTGGTCAGGCCCGTAACCGTGAGGGTCGTGGCGTCCGCCGCGAGCCGCTGCCAGGGTTCCTCCCAGGCCGTGTCCGTCTTCTTCTTGTGGCGCACTTCGATTTTGTCCACGGTGCCCTTGTCCGGCAGCATCCAGGTCAGGGTCACTTGGGTGTCGCCCGCCTCCGCCTCCAGGTCGCTCGGGGCCGACGGCTTCGCCAGCTTGGGCGTGCCCTCCACGCTCGCCGACGGACCCGTGCCCACGGTGTTCACCGCGCGGACCTCGAACACGTAGGCGGTGCCGTTCACCAGACCCGTCACCCGGGAACGCTCGGCCGTACCCGCGAGCGAACTCCACTCGCTCCACGCGGCGTCGGGGTCGTCCACCTTGTGGCGCAGCTCCACGCTGTCGATCTGGCTGGTGTTGGTGGGCAGCGTCCACAGCACCACCACCTCGGTGTCGCCCGGCACCGCGCTCAGCTTGGTCGGCGCGCCCGGCGCGGGCGTCGGCGTCGCCGATACGGCCGCCGCCGCGCCGCCGCCGGAGGCGTTCTCCGCCCGCACCTCGAAGTTGTAGAGCTGCCCGTTGGTCAGGCCCGTCACCGTGTGGGTGGTGGCGTCCGCCGCCAGGTCGGCCCACGCCTCCCAGTCCGTCGCCGTGTCCGCCTTGTGGCGCACCTGCACCTTGGTCAGAACGCCGGAGTCTGTCGGCAGGGTCCAGCTCAGGCTGACCTGGGTGTCGCCCACCGTCGCCGCCAGGCCGGTCGGCGCCGTCGGGACCGCCACCGGCGTCGCATCCACCTCTGCCTCGGCGCCGCGGCCCGCGCGATTCACCGCACGCACGATAAACGTGTACGTGGTGCCGTTCGTCAGTCCCGTTACCCTGCGGGTGGTCGCATCTTTCGCCAGGTCAACCCACGGCTGCCAGGTCGTCGAATCCTTCTCCCTGTACGCGACCTGCATTATGTAGATTTCGCTGGTGTTGGTCGGCAGATCCCAGCTCAGGTCCACCAGGGCGTCGCCCGGCTTCGCGGTGAAGTTGGTGGGGGCTTCGGGGATCGCCAGCATGGGGGTTGCGGTTGTTGCGTCCGACGGCGGGCCCGGCGTGCCCACGATGCTGCCGGCCACCGCCCGAATCCGGAACGTGTATGTCGTTTCGTTGGCCAGGCCCTCGACCGTGTGGCTCGTGGTCAAAGCGTTACTGCCGTCTATGTCCTCCCAGGTATCACTCTCCGCGCGGGCGCGGTTGCTGCCGTCAATGCCCTCCCGGCTGTCACTCCCCGCGTCGGCGCTGCTATAGCTCACCTGGTACTTGGTGATGGTGGGATCTCTGGGGTCGTCCCACGTCAGGGTGACCTTCGTGTCGCCGGCCGTGGCTTTGAAGTTCCTGGGCTGCGCCGGCGCCGCCGCAATGGTGATGTCGAACTTCAACGTCGCCGTGTCGCCGTTGTCGTCGGTGGCAGCGTAGGTGTAGGTAGTCGCATCCTGGGCGGCGGCCGGCGTGCCGGCGAGTGTACGGGCCTCCGCGTCGAACGTCAGGCCTCTCGGGGCGGCCGGATTCAGGCTGTACGTCAGCGCACCATTGCCGCCGGTGGCTTCCGGCAGGTTCAGCGTCGCGATGGCCGTGCCCTGAATGTAGTTCTGGTCCTCGACCGTCGCCTTGCCGAAGCTCGGCGTATCGTCCGCCTCCACCTCGATCGTGAACGTCAGGGTCGCCGCGTCGCCATCCGCGTCCGTCGCCGTGTAGCTGTACGTCTCCGACGCCGTCGCCGTCGTCGGCGTCCCCGTGATCTCCCGGCTGCTCGCATCGAACGCCAGGCCCTTCGGCAGCGCCGGCTCGAGCGTGTAGCGCAAGGTGCGGTTGCCGCCCGTTGCCTCCGGCAAGGTCAGCGTCGTGATCGCCACGCCCTCGATGTACGTCTGGTCGTCGATGGTCTTGGCACCGAAGCTCGGCGTATCGTCCGCCTCCACCGTCACCACGAACGCATCGTCCTTTGTGGCCTTGCCGTCGTCCGCCGTCACCGTCACCGTCGCCGCGCCCGCCGCGACCGCCGTCACCGTCACCGTCGCGTCTTTCACCGTCACCGTCGCCTTCGACGGGTCGCCCGAACTTGCCGTGTAGGTCAATGGGTCGTTGTCCGGGTCGTTGAACACCAGCGACACGTCCACGTCCCGCGTCTCGCCCGCGGACAGCGTCAGGTCCTCGATCTCCTTGGCGACTATCGGTGGATCGTTCAGCAGCGCATGCACCGTCACCGTGAAGGTGGTCGCGACCGTGCCGCCCCTGCCGTCGTCCGCCGTCACCGTCACCGTCGGCTTGCCGGCCGACACCGACGTGTACGTGAGCTCGGACCCGTCCACCGCCACCGTCACCCGGGTGGTGTCGCTCGATACCGCGCTGAAGGTCAGCGGGTCCTTGTCCGGGTCGCTGAACACCGCCGACAGGTCCACCGTGCCGGACTTGCCCTCGTTCAGCTCCGCGTCCGGGATCGCCTTGTCCACCACCGGCGGGTTGTTCGGCGGCTCCACCGGTTTAACCGCGGTGGTGGCTGCGGGGCCGTTGCCGGCGGTGTTGATGGCGCGCACCTCAAACGTGTAGTCGGTGCCGTTGGTCAGGCCCGTCGCCGTGTAGGTCGTGGCCGTCCCGTCGCTGAGGCCCGTCCAGGTGTCGGTGGCGTCGTTGAAGGGCAGGTCGGCGGTGGCCTTCCAGCGCACCTGCACGTCGCCGATCTCGCTGGCGTTGGTCGGCAGGGTCCAGGTCAGGATCACCTGCGAGTCGCCCGCGGTGGCCGTCAGGCTCGGCGGGGCTTCGGGAATCGCCAGCTTCGGCTGGGCGGCCGCCGCCACCGAGGCGCTGCTGCCCGCCGTGTTGGTCGCGCGGACCTCGAACTCGTAGATCACGCCGTTGGTCAGGCCCTGCACCGTGCGGGTCGTGGCGTCCGCTGGAAGCTCCGTCCACTTGCTCCAGTTCTGGTCCGTCTTCTTCTTGTGGCGTACTTCGATTTTGTCCACGGTGCCCTTGTCCGGCAGCATCCAGGTCAGGGTCACTTGGGTGTCGCCCGCCTCCGCCTCCAGGTCGCTCGGGGCCGACGGCTTCGCCAGCTTGGGCGTGCCCTCCACGCTGGCCGACGGTCCCGTGCCCGCGGTGTTCACCGCGCGGACCTCGAACACGTAGTCGGTGCCGTTGGCCAGGCCCGTCACACGGGAACGCTCCGCCGTACCCGCCAGCGAGCTCCACTCGCTCCAGCCGGTGTCGCGGTCCGTCTTCACCTTGTGGCGCAGCTCGACGCTGTCGATCTGTCTGGTGTTGGTGGGCAGCGTCCACAGCACCACCACCTCGGTGTCGCCCGACACCGCGCTCAGGTTGGTCGGCGCACCAGGTGCCACCAGCGGGGGAACCGGAGTGGCCGAGACCGACGCCGCCGCGCCGGCGCCGGAGGCGTTCTCCGCCCGCACCTCGAAGTTGTAGAGCTGCCCGTTGGTGAGACCGGTCACCGTGTGGGTGGTGGCGTCCGCCGCCAGATCGGCCCACGCCTCCCAGTCCTTCACCGTGTCCGCCTTGTGGCGCACCTGCACCTTGGTCAGCACGCCGGAGTCTGTCGGCAGGGTCCAGCTCAGGACGACTTGCGTGTCGCCGGGGGCCGCCGCCAGGCCGGTCGGCGCGGTCGGGACCGCCACCGGCGTCGCATCCACCTGCGCCTCGGCGCCGCGGCCCGCGCGATTCACCGCACGCACGATAAACGTGTACGTGGTGCCGTTCGTCAGTCCCGTTACCCTGCGGGTGGTCGCATCTTTCGCCAGGTCAACCCACGGCTGCCAGGTCGTTGAATCCTTCTCCCTGTACGCGACCTGCATCATGTAGATCTCGCTGGTGTTGGTCGGCAGATCCCAGCTCAGGTCCACCAGGGCGTCGCCCGGCTTCGCGGTGAAGTTGCCGGGGGCTTCGGGAATCGCCAGCTTGGGCGTCGCCGTCACGGCCGAGGCCTCGCCTTCGCCGTCGGCGTTCACCGCGCGGATCTCGAAGGCGTACAGGGTGTCGTTGGCCAGGCCCGTTACTTCGTGGCCCGTGGTGCCGGCGCCGCTGCCGGGGATGTCGGTCCAGCTCTCGCCGCCGGGCACGGATGTGCCTTCGGCGTAGCGGAACTGGTACTTGGTGATGCTGCGGTCCCGGGACTGGGTCCACGCCAGCGCCACCTTGGTGTCGCCCGCCGTCGCCGCGAGATCGGCGGGGGCGGACGGCACCTTGCCCGGGGGTGCCTCGGGCGTCGCGTCCACCTTCGCCTCGGCGCCGCGGCCCGCGCCGTTCAGCGCGCGCACGATGAAGTTGTATTCGGTGCCGTTGGTCAGGCCGGTGACGTCGTAGCTGGTGGCGTCCTTCGCCAGGTCAACCCAGGGCAGGTAGTTGGCCGCGCCCGACTCCCTGTATGCCACCTGCATCTTGTCGATTTCGCTGGTGTTGGTCGGCAGGCCCCAAGTCAGGCTCACCGCGCCGTCGCCCGCGGCGGCGGTCAGGTTGCCGGGGGCGTCCGGGACCGCCAGCTTCGGCTGGGCGGCCACGGCCACCGAGTCGCTGCTGCCGGCCTTGTTGGTGGCGCGAACCTCGAACTCGTAGGTCACACCGTTGTCGAGGCCGGTCTCGGTGTGGGTGGTGGCGTCCTTGGCCAACCGGGTCCAGTCGCTCCAGGCCCTGTCCGTCTTCTTCTTGTGGCGCACGTCGATGCGGTCGACGGTGCCCTTGTCCGGCAGGTCCCAGGTCAGGGTTACCTGGGTGTCGCCGGCGCTGGCCTGCAGGTTGCTCGGGGCCGACGGCTTCGCCAGCTCCGGCGTGCCCTCGACGCTGGCCGACGGGCCCGTGCCCGCCGTGTTCACCGCGCGGACCTCGAACAGGTAGTCGGTGCCGTTGACCAGGCCCGTCACCCGGGAACGCTCCGCCGTGCCCGCCAGGGAGCTCCACTCGCTCCAGCCGGTGTCGGGGGCCGTCTTCACCTTGTGGCGCAGCTCGACGCTGTCGATTTGGCTGGTGTTGGTCGGCAGCGTCCACAGCACCACCACCTCGGTGTCGCCGGGCACCGTGCTCAGCCCGGTTGGCGGGCCCGGCGCCACCAGCGGGGGAGCGCGGGGGGTCGCCGCGCCGCTGACCGGCGGGCCGTTGCCGGCCTTGTTGCTCGCGCGCACTTCGAAGGTGTAGCCGGTGCCGTTGGTCAGGCCGGTGACCTTGTAGTCGGTGGCGGTCGAGGACGAAAGGTCGGTCCAGGTGTCGCGGGCGTCGTCGAACGGCAGGTCCGCTGTGGCCTTCCAGCGCACCTGCACGGTGACAATCTCGCTGGTGTTGGTGGGCAGCTTCCAGTTCAGGTCCACTTCGGTGTCACCCGCCGTGGCGGTGAACTCGGTCGGGGCTCCGGGGACCGCCAGCTTCGGCGTTCCGGCCGTCCGCGCCGCCGGTCCGATGCCGGCCCCGCTCTCCGCGCGCACTTCAAAGAAGTAGTCCTGACCGTTCTTCAGGTTGGTCACGGTGTGGGTTGTGGCATCCGCGGCCAGGTCGGTCCAGGGCTCCCAGGTGGTTTCGCCTCGGGCCTGGTGGCGCACCTGCACCTTGTCCAGCACGCTGGCGTTGGTGGGCAGGTCCCAGCTCAGGCTCACCGAGCGGTCGCCCGCGGTGGCCGTCAGGTTGTCCGGGGCGTCCGGAACCGCGACTTGGGGCGTCGCCTTGATCGCGATCGAAGGATCGCCCGGGACGTTGCCGGCCACGGCGCGGATTTGGAAGGTGTACTCCGTGCCGTTGACCAGGTTCTCCACGGTGTGGCGGGTGGTCGTGGCGTCACTGCCCTTGATGGGCTCCCAGGGATCGGAGCCGAATTGGTAGAGAACCTGGTACCCGGTGATGGTCGGGTCGTTCGGGTCGGTCCAGACCAGGGTGACCTTGGTGTCGCCGGCTATGGCGATCAGGTTGCTGGGGCTGGCGGGCGGCTCGACCGCCTCGGCGATGGTGATGTTGAACGTGAGGGTCGCCGCGTCGCCGTCTGCGTCCGTGACGGTGTAGGTGTAGGCCGTCGCATTCTGGACCGTGGAGGGGGTGCCGGTGAGGGTGCGGTTGGTAGCGTCGAAGGCCAAGCCCGCGGGAGGGGTCGGGGACAGACTGTAGGTCAGCGGGGCGTTGCCGCCGGTGGCTTCCGGCAGGTTCAAGGTCGCGATGGCCGTGTTCCGGGTGTAGTTCTGGTCGGCGATGGTCTCGGTGCCGAAGCTGGGCGTGGTGTCGACGCGCGGCGTAGCCGTGGCGATCGCCGCGGGGCCGTTGTTGCGGGTGTTTATGGCGCGCACTTCGAAGGTGTAGCCGGTGCCGTTGGTCAGGCCCCTGACGGTGTAGGTGGTGGCCGTGCCGTCGTTGATTACCGTCCAGGTGTCGGTGATGTCGTCGAACGGCAGGTCGGCGGTGGCCTTCCAGCGCACATGCATCTGGTTGATCTCGCTGGTGTTGGTCGGAAGATCCCAGCTCAGGTCCACCAGGGTGTCGCCCGCCGTCGCGGTGAAGTTGGTCGGCGCATCAGGAATCGCCAACCTTGGCCTCGCATCCAGGAGCTGCCCGGCTGTGCCGCCCAGACTGTTCACGGTTCCTACATGAAAGGTGTACAGCCTGCCGTTCGTCAGCCCCGTGAATGTATGGGTGGTTGCATCCGTCGCAAGTTCAACCCACGGCTGCCAGGTTGCCGCATCCTTCTCCTGGTAACGCACACGTAACGTTTTGATCTCGCTCGTATCGCTCGGCAGCGTCCAATTCAGGATCACCAGGGTGTCGCCCGGCGTTGCCGTGAAGTTTTCCGGAAGCACGGACCCCGGCCTGGGGGCGGCCGTCACCTCCTCCGAGGCGTCGCTGTTGCCGCGGGCGTTTACGGCGCGGATTTCGAAGGAGTATGGTTCGCCGTTGGTGAGGCCAGTCACCGTGTGGCTGGTGGTGCCGGCGCCGCTGCCGGCGATGTCGGCCCAGGTGGCGGTGGCGGGCACGGTGGTACCCGCGCCGTAGCGCACCTGGTACTTGGTGATGTTGCTGTCGTTCGGGTTGGCCCAAGCCAAGTCAACCTGGGCACTGCCCGCAGTCGCCGTCAGTCCGGTTGGCGCAACCGGCACCGTGGCCGGGTTCGCCGTCTGGAACACGATCTTCTGATTGCCGATGGCGAATTCGATGTCGAAGTCGTTGTCGCCCAGCGTGGATTGCAGGGTGCCATTGAAGGTCGCTGCACCGTTCGTGATCTGGTAGATGTCGCCGGTGAAATTGGCGCTGTCCAGTTGCAGCAGCTTGTAAAAGGTCGAGAACCGAACGTGATAGTTCGAGCTGTAATTGACCATGGTGGTCAGTTCGTTGGTGCCACCGTAGGACGTCTCGCCGGTGGTCACGAAGTCCGGGAGCGCGTTGTAGCGCTTGATCGGGATGGAATTGTGCGGATGAATTCCCCAGATATCCGTATCGTCCATCCGGATGCTCGTGGTGTCCGACGGCACATCGTCTCTATCAAAATTGAATCCCGAGACATCCAGACTGCCTGAGGCGGCGATGGTGACGGTGCTGCCGTCGTCGGAGAAGGTGTAGGTCAGCGTGCGTGCCTGGGTCGGGGCTTGCGCAATGGTGATGTTGAACGTGAGGCTGGCCGTGTCGCCGTCCGCGTCGGTGGCAGTGTAGGTGTAGGCCGTCTCGCTCTGGACTGCGGCGGGGGTGCCGGTCAGGGTGCGGGCGTTCGCGTCGAAGGCCAGGCCCGCCGGGGCGGCCGGGGTCAAGCTGTAGGTCAGGGTGCGGTTGCCGCCGGTGGCTTCAGGCAGGTTCAATGTGGCGATGGCCGTGTTCCGGGTGTACGTCTGGTCGGCGATGGTCTCGGTGCCGAAGCTCGGCGTATCGTCCGCCTCCACCGTCACCTCGAACTCATTGTCCACCGTGTCCGACTTGTCGTCGTCCGCCGTCACCGTCACCGTCGCCTTGCCCGCCGACACCGCCGTCACCGTCACCGTCGCGTCCTTCACCGTCACCGTCGCCTTTGATGTGTCGTCCGAGCTTGCCGTGTAGGTCAACGGGTCCTTGTCCGGGTCGTTGAACACCAGCGACACGTCCACGTCCCGCTGCTCGCCCGCGGACAGCGTCAGGTCCTCGATCGGCTTCACGACTGTCGGCGGATCGTTCGGCAGCCCATGCACCGTCACCGTGAAGGTGGTCGAGACCGTGCCGCCGGTCTTGCCGTCGTCCGCCGTCACCGTCACCGTCGGCTTGCCGGCCGACACCGACGTGTACGTGAGAATCGACCCGTTCACCGCCACCGTCACCTGGGTGGTGTCGCTCGATACCGCGCTGAACGTCAGCGGGTCCTTGTCCGGGTCGCTGAACACCTCCGACAGATCCACCGTGCCGGACTTGCCCTCGTTCAGCTCCGCGTCCGGGATCGCCTTGTCCACCACCGGCGGGTTGTTCGGGGCGTAGGTCGCGGTGACCGTCGTCGCGGCCGCGTTGCCGTTGCCGGCGGCGTCCTGCGCTGCGTTTTCCGCCACGCCGACGCTGAACTCGCCCGCGGCCTTCGGCGTGATCCTGGCGGTGTAGACCGCCCCTTCCGTATCCGATTGGGCGAACTCCGAGGCGTCCGCATTGGTCAGCGCGATCTCGCCAATCTCGAATCCGGTGACCGGCTCGCTGAACGTGAAGGTGGCAACCACCGCTCCGTTGACCGTCCCTGAAACGCCCGTGATCGCCAACGTCGGCGCCGTGTTTTCCAGCTCGTACGTGTTGTGGTTGAAGAGGCCCGGCACCCGGTTCATGAGCTTATTGCCAGCGAGGTCCCTGATCTCCGCATCCTTATCCACTGCGATGGAGGCCGTACCGTTGTAGCCAGCCAGTGCGCCGCCCGAAATCTCCAGAATGTAAGGGAACAACGGTGGTTCGCAGGCTTGCGGCGGGCTGTCCGGAACGGTCACGGTCAACGTCGGCGCTTCCGTGATCGTCGATTCGAAAGAAACCACGTAGTCCTCCGGACTTCCTGCATCCCCGTCCTGCAGCGTTTCGTTGAAGCAGATCAACCACTGCACCGTGTCCAGATTTGTCGGCGACTTTGCGTTGGTATTGTCCGTTGCGCTGTCGTAACGCCAAATGGCGTAAATACGTGGGGCCGCTCTCTCGAGCACGAAGGTGTTGTCGTTGGTGCCCGTCGGCGTCGTGTTAGTCAGCGGGTTGCCCGCGGCGTCCTCGATGTCCTGATCGCTTGTGAATTCCAGGGTCACCGTGCCGGTAAGAACGGGCAGATCTCTACCTTCCACCTTCACGTCCCAGGCGGCGGCGTCCGTGCCCCCGGCCGTCACTGTCTTCGTCGTCGTCTTCGGATCCGTGCCGGCAACATTGAAGTCCTCGATGGACACGTTCACCACTGGCTCGCTGAACGTCACCCGCCAGGTCAACTCGATCGCGTTGGTCGGACTCGACGGCGGTTCGTGACGCACGATGCTCGCCACGCGCGGCGCCTGGGTGTCCGGCACTGTCACCACGAATTCATCGTCCGCCGTGCCGGCATTGCCGTCGTCCGCCGTGACCGTCACTGTCGATGTACCCGCCGCAGCCCCGGTCACCGTCACCGTCGTGTCTGACAACGCCACCGTCGCGACGTTCGTGTCGCTCGAGGTCACCGTGTAGATCAGCGTGTCGCCGTCGCCGTCCATGAACACCTCGCTGCCGGACGTCTCCAGTTCCACGGAGGCGGTCGCATTCACCGCCACCGTCTGGTCGGCGATGGGGTTCGCCACCACCGGCACGCGGTTGGGCACTGTCACCACCAATTCATCATTCACCGTGCCGCCATTGCCGTCGTCAGCCGTCACCGTGATCGTGGCTGTGCCCCGGGCCACCCCGGTCACCGTCACCGTCGTGCCTGACAACGCCACCGTCGCGACGTTTGTGTCGCTCGAGGTCACCGTGTAGCTCAGCGTGTCGCCGTCGCCGTCCGTGAACACCTCGCTGCCGGACGTCTCCAGTTCCACGGAGGCGGTCGCATTCACCGCCACCGTCTGGTCGGCGATGGGGTTTGCCACCGTCGGCGAGTTGTTGGGCAGTTCCACCGTCACCGTGACCGTGTCATCCGCCGTGCCGCCGTTGCCGTCATGCGCCGTCACCGTGAACGAGGCCGTGCCCTCGGTCTTGCCGGTCAACGTCAATGTCGAGTCCGACCGTGACACCTCGACGATCTGCGCGGAGGCTCCACCCCACGTGTAGGTCAGCGTGTCGCCGTCGGCGTCCGTGAACACCTCGCTGCCGGGCGTCTCCAGCTCCACCGTTATGGTCGCGTTGACCAACATCGTCCGGGCGCCGATCGGGTTCGCCACCGTTGGCGGGATGTTGGGCGTTGCCGTCGTGGTGGCCGCCGGGCCCGTGCCGGCACTGTTCCGGGCGCGCACCGCAAATGTGTACTCCGTGCCGTTGGTGAGACCGGTCACCGTGTAGGTCGTGGCTGGCGGGGTGAGGGTTGTCCAGGTATCGGTGGCGTCGTTGAAGGGCAGATCGTTCGTGGCCTTCCAACGCACCTGCACGTCATCGAGTTCGCTGGCGTTGGTCGGCAGCGTCCAGGTCAGGGTCACCTCCGTGTTGCCCGCGGCGGCCGTCAAGTCGGCCGGCGCTTCCGGAACCGCCAGCACCGGCGTCGCCGTCGCCTCGTCCGACTCGGCACCCTCGCCCTGCTCGTGAACCGCGCGCACCTTGAAGGTGTACTCCGTGCCGTTGGTGAGGCCGGTCACCTCCTTGCCGGAAATTGACGTGGATGCGCTGTCGGCGATGTCCGTCCAGGCGCCATAGGTGCCGCCGTCAGTTTTGTAGGTGTACTCCCACTTCTGGACCTCCGGCCCGCGCTGCTCGACGCTGGCCGCCAGCGTCACCTTCGCATCACCCGCCGTTACGGAAAAGCTCGACGGTTTGCCAAGAAGGTAGAGCGGCCTACCGGTCTTGACAGCAGAATATTCGCTGTGCTCATAGCAGTCGAAGGACCAGAAGTAGATTCGGACAGCGTACTCAATGTCAGCGGGCTCAACCCCGACCTGGGAATTGTTATGGCCTTGTGTTGCCGTATTGATGGTGAAGCGCTTTTCCTCCACCTCGACGCCCAGATCTTCATAAAACTCGTAGGATCCACCGTCGACGGTGTTCGGGTCGTCGGGCGGGAGGGGAATGTTGCTCCAATCGAAACTGTCACTCCTCTTGTATTGGACGTTGTAGCTATCGACTTTACAACCCGAAGCGGATTTCCAGCTCCAGACAATGTCAAGATCCTTGTCCTGGCTACCCGGCCCCACGCTGTCGATCGTTGGGGCAACCGGCGTATCGTTAATCGACGGTTGCGCCCTGATGGCGGCCGCCGGACCCTCGCCGCTAGCGTTCACCGCGCGGATCTCGAAGCCGTAAAAGTAGCCGTTGATCAGGCCCGTCGTCACCGTGTGGCTCGTCGTCGTTGCGCTGCTGCCTTCGATGTCCGCCCAGGGCACGTTGTCCGGGACGGGTATGCTATCGGCGTAGCGCAACTGATACTTGGTGATGCTGGCAACACCCGGATCCGTCCAGCTCAGCGTCACCTGTTCATCGTCCGTAGTCGCGCTCAGCCCCGTCGGCGCGCCCGGCTGGCCCGTCTGGGCATGCGCTGCAGTGCTGACCCCTACCGCAAGGAGAATCGAGACCGCCACGGCAAGGCAAGGGAGCCTTCCCGACATGCGGATTCTGCCCGCAATCTGAGGCGAAGGATCAGCCATGCCCGTCAAAAAAACCGCACCTGAATACGACGTGGGTCAATCTCAAAGAACTCACCAACCTATCGGTTCGGCTTGCTGAGAATATCAAGCTCACCTACATAGCAGATAAGCCCGTGAATTTCTACTAAGTTGACATACGTACGAGTCCACTGGACGGGACCTGCTGTGCCACCAATCACAGGATTTCCTCCCCCCCCCCCCGCAGAGGGTGGTGCGGACGCACGCTGGACCTCGCGGTTATATGGTCGCTTTGCGGGCCAGCCAATCAGGGGTTTGATCAGCCTGGTCCGGAGAAGGGAACCGCCCGATCCGGGTTGACTCCAAGAATTTCAATCGAGTGGGTCCGCACCCAGGCAGTTCGGGGCACGACGCCGCGTTATGCCGTGCTCCCCCGGGCGCGTACACCATTACTTTACCGGCGACGCCGGAAAAATCATCAGGCAAGGCGCGGACGCTGTGCGCCGGGAAGCCGTCGGCGGTGCGCTGACGGCCGCCTCGCGCCGCCCACGCGCGCGGCAACCCGGCCGTCAGGCCTCAGGGGTCGGGTGTTGCCGTCGGACCGAGAGCACCAGGGGTTAGGCTGACCAGGGTCGGAACTCCGGACGCGGTTTGCACGGCTTTCCGGACGCGACTCCAGTCAATGTGCGCGATCTGCGGACCTGCAGCGCGCTGAATGACCGAGGCCGCAACCGGAAACATGCGTTCGGGGGAAAATTCCGGTGGCGTCTCCACGTCCGCTCCGGCCTCCCGGGCATAGTCCGGCTCGCGATGGACCTCGACGAAGAATTCGTTTCCATCCCAGCCGGCCTTGACCGGCTGGTCCACGATCTCAACCGGTGTGCCCGGACCGGCGGTCTCGTACAGCCAGGCGACATGCTCCGGAAACATGCGGATGCAGCCGTGCGTGACCCGCATGCCGATGCCCCACGGCTTGTTGGTGCCGTGGATCAGATAGCCCGGGATGCCCAGGTACAGCGCATGCTTTCCGAGGGGGTTGTCGGGTCCGGGCGGCACCACGGCCGGCCACGAGGGATCTTCCTCGCGGATCGACTCGGGCACGTACCACGACGGATTCTTCGCCGTGCGGACGATCTCCGTGGTGCCCACCGGTGTCGTCCAGTTGTAGCGCCCGATGCCGATCGGAAACGACACCGGATCGCTGTCGTCAGCCGGGAAGTAGTACAGTCGCATGTCGGCAAGGTTGATGAGGATGCCGGTACGGGCGCCGTGGGGGAGCACGTGCCGGGCGGGCAGCAACAGCGATGTCCCCGCATCCGGAACCCATGGGTCAACGCCCGGATTGGCACTCATGATCTCCGTAAAGGCGAGACTGTGCGGCCGGGCGACGTCGAACAGGGTCTCGGTTCCCTTGACCCGGTAGTGTACGGACGCCCCCAGGAGGTCCGAGCGGGTCGGGTTTCCGGCTTCGGCACTGGCAGCGAACACACTGGCAGCAACCAAAAAGGCTCCGCACATGCACCAACGAGTGAGCGACATGGATCTGGCCTCCCTGGTCCGCACGATTCCCGACTACCCCAAGGCCGGGATCCTGTTCCGCGATATTACAACGTTGATCCAGGATGGTGCCGGCTTGCGGAATGTCACCGAACGCTTGTCGGACCGGTACCGGACGCGCCGGATCGAGAAGGTCGCGGGCGTGGAGGCGCGCGGCCTGATTTTCGGGGCCACGGTTGCGGCCGCGCTCGGGGTCGGGTTTGTGCCGGTGCGCAAGGCCGGGAAACTGCCGCACGACACCGTGTCCGAGGACTATGCGCTGGAGTACGGGACCGATTCGCTTGAGATTCACCGCGACGCCGTCCGCGCGGGAGAGCGCGTCCTGCTGATCGACGACCTCCTTGCGACCGGGGGTACCGCGCTTGCGGCCGCCAACCTCGTGCGCCGCATCGGCGGCGACCTCCAGGAGTTCGCCTTCGTCATTGAACTCACCGGACTCCCGGGCCGGGACCGTCTCCAGAAGGCCGGAATCCCGATGCACGCCGAACTGACCATGAGCGACAGCTGATCCCGGAGCGCCGGCGTCCGGGCCGCGTCCGGCGATGCCGGACAGCGCGGCCGGGGGCTTGCCGCCGACATGCGAGCCCTGCCGGGCCGCGAGGTCCCGCACCCTCGAGTTGACGCCAGAAGACATACTGTGATCTATTCATGATCACTTTATGTCTACTTTGGCGGCCAGCGACGTGCATCCGGCCCCGCATGCGCTTGATGGAGCCCGTGTCCGGGTACGCGGATCGCGGCAGGACGGCGCTCCGTTACCGGAACCGTTGACCTGGGCGTGGACGTGCACGGGTGGAGGGCGCGCGATCACCCTTCCGTTCGGACGGCCGGCGGTGCTGGCAGGCACGGGCGCGCACGGATTCCGCCCGGGCGCGATGTTCGCCCAGCTGCGCCACGAGAACGTCCAACGCGGGCACGACCGCTGGCGCCTGCTGGTCCTGCGCGCGGGCTGGCCGGGGGCGGCCATGGTGGCCGTGACGGCGATCGTCCCCGGTGCGGAAATCCTCCTGCATGTCACCGGCAAGGGCCGCACCGAACGCGCCTTGCGGGCCTTTGCCGCCGCCCGTCTGCTCGGGATCGACCCGGCTGACATCTCGCCGGGCTGGGTCACAGGGCTGGGTGCCGCCCTCGCCGAGAATCTGGCGCCGCCGCGGTATACCGAGGCGCAGCATGCGGCCCATCGGGCCATGCGCGCGATCGAACGCTGAGACGGTTCTGGAGTGCGGCCGCAGCCGCGGTCATCGCCGGCCTCGCGTGGGCCGCGCTGTCCGGCGGCTCCGAGCCGTGGCTGGTCTACAACGCGAGTGCGAGTGCCCCGGGCGGATTCTACGTGCGCACCTGGCAGCCGGTGCGGACGGGCGATTACGTTCTGGTCCGCGCGCGCAGTGCGCCCGCACGCCAGGCGACCGCGCTCGGTCTGGTGCCGTCCGGGACCCCGCTCGTGAAACGCGTGGCGGCGGCCGATGGCGACCGCGTCTGCTGGACCCCGCAAGAGGTGCAAATCAACGGTCACCCCGCGGCACCGCTTCTCCCCCGGAGCGCCCAGGGCCTGCCGCCCCTCGCCGGCTGCCTGCGTCTAGGAGCCGGCCAACTGCTCCTGCTCCAGGACCATCCGCGCTCATTCGACAGCCGGTATTTCGGACCAGCCCCGGCGACGGCAGTAGCCGGTCGCCTGGTCCGGCTGGCGGTTCCGTTCGGAACGGCCGGGGACCGCCGCTGAGTTTCCGGAACCCGGCCCGGCTGCGGTCCGAAGGACGCACGCCGCCTCCTTTTCTGCGGCGGGTCCTCGCACTCGGGCACCTCCGTGACCGGAACCGGCGGGCTCCGAGCCCCGGCAGGGGATTTCAGGCGGCCGGCCAGCGCCGGTGCATTGTCCGGATCAGCTGTCTCGGCGCGCCGGGCGCTGCCAGTACCGGTGCGCACCTTCGGTACCTGGGACGGGACGGGGTCGCGCCTGACGCGGGCGTCGGGGCGTTCTATGGTCCCGATGAAACCCCGCCAGCCACGACTGCCTTCAGGGACCGGGCGCGGAACGATCCCGGCCAGGCCCGGATCGTGCTGTCGCCGGATGACGCCAGCGATCTCGCCGATCTCCGGGACGTGGTCCGCACCGTGATGCGTGACACGGCGCACGAACTCGACCGGCCGCTCGACTGGATGGCGGTCGACCATGCCAACACCGGGCGTCTGCACGCGCACGTCGTCCTCCGCGGACGAGATCGCGAGGGCAGGCCCATCGACCTCGATGCCCGTCGCCTCCATCGCCGCATCCGCGCCCGGGCGATGGCGGTCCTGATGCGTGAACTGGGGCCCGATACGGACCGGGCGCTGCGGGAACGCCTGCGCGCTGAAGCTCGGAGCCAGCGATTGACCGGGCTTGATCTTGGACTCGCCGAACAGGCGGTGGCGGGTGTCATCGACCTCCGGTCCCGACCGGACGACCGGCACACGCGCTTTGCCCGAGCCCGCCAGCTCGACCGCGCCCGCACCCTGGCCCGCATGGGGCTCGCCGTGGAAACCGCCCCGCTCCAGTGGCGGCTCGAGGCGCACGCGCTCGGGACGCTCCGGGCCATGGGCACGCGGAGGGACACCTATCGGCTGCTCGAACAGACGCTGGAACAGGCGGGGCTGGATCGGCCATTGCGCGACCGGGCGGTGGCGGGTGCACGGATTCTCGAACGGGGAATCACCGGGGCACTGGTCATGCAGGGCCTCCGAACCGGCGCGCGCGCCACGCCGTACGTTGTTGTGGATGGCGTCGACGGCCGAGTATGGTACGCCGACGTCGCGGAGCTTCCGCGCGACGCCGGCCGGGGAGCCGTGGTGGCCCTGCGTGCCGCGCATCCCGGCCTTGCAGCCCTCGACCGGACCATCGCGAGCGAGACGGCTGTGCACCACGGCGTCTGGAGGATGGGCCGGCCCGGCCGGGCCCGCGAGGACCGGCGGGTCCGGTCGCTTGCCCGCAGCGGAATCGCGCGGCCCGTGCGCCACGACCAGTGGACCTGCGGGGCGGACCTTGAGGCCCGCATTCGGGATGCCGGGCTCGCACGGCTGTACCGGGAGGCACGTGTTGCGGTACTGGATCCGCGCTCCCTGGACCGGCAGGTGGCAGAGCGTTCCTTGGGATGGCTCGATTCCCTAGGACAGGACGACGCGCCCACCATCGCGAACCGTGGGTTCGGGCGCGCCGTGCGCGCAGCCTTCGCGCGCCGCAAGCAGCGGCGCATTGCACAGGGCCTGGCCGTGGCACCGCACGGCCGTGATCGGATCACCAACCGCGCCGACACCTTCGGGGAGGACCTGGGCCTGCAGCGGAATGCCGGAGATTTCCGGACCCGGAACGCACTCCGGCGCGGCGGGTTCCGGCACCGGGAACAGGCCAACGGTCTGGATCGAGACCGGTGATCACGGCGGGTGGGCCGCGATTGTGTGACGCCACTCGCCGGCCCGAAATTGCGGGCCGACGGATCGCCGTCATCCGGGTAATTCCCGGCCACCCGGGTGTGCAGCGCAGGGAGCGGGGAAGCTGGCTATCGCAACAAACAGCCCAGTTGCAGGCGTTTCTTTTCTGAAAAAGAACAAAATAGCACTAATAGAAGAACAAACGTTGACTCCTGACCGCTGGCGCCGTAGCCTCCGCGGTCCACTACGGAGTTTTGGTAGCCCGATGACCCCCACCCGTCTGCTGCTTGGCCAGGGATTTGTCGCGCTGGCCGTCGTGCTGGGCGTGGTCTGGTGGGCGACGCAATGGTCGGCCGCGCTGCTGACCGAGCGCCAGCTGGCTCTGGGGGCGCCCTGGGTCACGTGGGCCGGTATCGCGGTGTACCCGCCGTGGCGGGTTTTCCAGTGGTGGGTTGCGTACGATTCAGTGGCGCCCGATGTGGTCCGCCGCACCGGCGGACTGGCGGCAGCGGGCGGCCTCGCTGCCGTCCTGCTCGCCATGGGCGGATCGCTCTGGCGTGCGCGGCGCGGCCGGCCGTCCACCGCCTACGGGTCGGCCCGCTGGGCAACAGCGCGCGACGTGAGACGGAGTGGCCTGTGCGCCGTCCAGGGTGTGATGCTGGGCCGGTTCGGCAGCCGCTATCTCCGCCATGACGGGCCTGAGCACGTCATGGTCTTTGCACCAACGCGGAGCGGGAAGACAGTCGGGCTGGTCCTCCCGAGCCTGCTGAGCTACACCGGCTCCGCCCTCATTCACGACATCAAGGGGGAGAACTGGCGCCTGACCGCCGGATGGCGCGCGCGTTTCTCCCACTGCCTCTACGTCAACCCGACCGACGGCCGGTCGGCGCGTTACAACCCGCTGCTCGAGGTGCGTCGCGGCCCGTCCGAGGTCCGCGACGTGCAGAACATTGCCGACATTCTGGTGGACCCCGAAGGCGCTCTCGACCGCCGCAATCACTGGGAAAAGACCGGTCACGCGCTGCTGGTCGGGGTCATCCTGCACGTGCTGTACGCCGAACCGGAAAAAACCCTTGCGCAGGTGGCGGCCACGCTTGCCGACCCGGCCCGCAGTTTCGAGCAGACCCTGACCCGGATGATGCACACCCAGCATCTTGCCGACGCCGGGTCTCCGCGACCGCATCCGGTCGTGGCCCAGGTCGCGCGAGAGCTGCTCGACAAGTCCGAGAACGAACGGTCCGGGGTTCTCTCGACGGCGACCAGCTGTCTTGCGCTCTATCGCGACCCCACCGTCGCCCGGATCACGGGCGCGTCGGACTGGCGGATTCACGATCTCGTGTACGCGCGGCATCCGGTCTCCCTCTATCTCGTCGTGCCGCCGTCCGACCTCTCGCGCACGAAACCGCTGGTCCGCCTGATCCTCAACCAGATCGGGCGGCGGCTCACCGAACGGCTCGAGGGCGAGAACAGTCGGCATCCCCGGCACAAGCTTCTCCTGATGCTCGACGAATTTCCCGCCCTCGGCCGCCTGGACTTCTTCGAGAGCACGCTCGCATTCATGGCCGGCTACGGCATCCGGGCCTTTCTGGTCGCCCAGTCCCTCAACCAGATTGCACAGGCCTACGGCGAGCGGAGCTCCATCCTCGACAACTGCCATGTGCGGGTTGCGTTCGCAGCCAACGACGAGCGGACGGCCAGGCGAATCAGCGATCAGGCGGGCACCGCGACATCCGAGCGCCTGGGCCAGGCGTACGGCGGGCACCGGCTCGCGCCGTGGCTCCATCACGTGACCGTCTCGCGCCACGAAAACGCCCGCCCGCTTCTCACCCCCGGCGAGGTGATGCAACTGGGCCCAGACGAGGAACTGGTGTTCGTGTCCGGCTGCCCTCCGGTCCGCGCACGGAAGCTCCGCTACTTCGAGGAGCCGGTGCTTCGGGCCCGCACGCTGCCAGCGCCGGCGTTCGATTGCCGGGACCTGCCGCCGGCGAGCCGCAACGACTGGAGCGCCTTGCCCGTACCCCCAGAGCCTGCCGACCCCGTGGATCTTCCTCCCCCTGACAGCATGGTGTCCGAACGCCGCCTGTTTCGGGACGCCGGTGAGATTCCCCTGCGCACGGAACGGGTCCGATGAGCCCGCAGAAGACCGTTCGCGTGCCGACGGATCTGGGCGACCTCCTTGCCCGCGAGGCACGCGGGCGCGGCGTGACGCAATCCGCCCTCGTCGAGGCCGCGCTCCGCGCCCACCTCACGCCCGAGGCGGCCGACCGCCGCGACGCCGTGCTCCTTTGTCGCCTCGACCGCGTGACCCGGTCCCTCGGCCGCCTGTCCCGGGATCACGTCATCATCTCCGAGACCCTGGCCCTGTTCATCCGCTACTTCCTCGTGGTGACACCGCCCGTGCCGGAGGACGATCAGGAGGCCGCGCGGGCGCTCGGTCTCGAGCGCTTCGAATACTTCGTCACCCAGCTCGCCGAGCGGGTAGCCGGCGGGCGCACGCTTCTCGACGACATCCTGAATGAAATCCGGCCCGCCGCCGGCGACTTCATGACGGTGGCCGATTTTGCGGAGCCGCCGGTGACGGAGACGGGGCGTGCATGAGATCGAGGCCGGGCGCGGCGCCGGCATGCTGCGAACGGCAATGGGCACCGAGGTGATCAAGGCCCTCGCCAATCCGCACATCTTCGAGATCAGCGTCAATCCCGACGGGCGCCTGTGGCTGGATCACGCGCTGCGCGGCCGGTTGGATACAGGGGTCCAGCTCGCACCGGCGGCGGTCGAGCGGATCATTCGCCTCGTGGCCAGCCAGGCCGGCCGCACGACCGGCCACGGCGCCCCGATCGTGAGCGCAGAACTGCCCACAGGCGGCGAGCGGTTCGAGGGCGTGCTGCCCCCGGTCGTGCGTGCGCCCTGCTTCTCGATTCGCCGGCCCATCGGCCGTGTCATCGACCTCGCGGCCTATGTCGCCGACGGGACGCTCGCACCGGAGGATGCCGGATTGCTGCGCCAGGCTGTCCGCGCGCGGCGCAATATCGTCGTCGCGGGCGGCGCGGCTTCCGGCAAGACCACGCTCGCCAACGCGCTCCTGCACGAGATGCGCGACCTGGGGGATCGCGTCGTGCTCCTCGAGGACACGCGCGAACTCGTCTGCGCGGCGCCCGACTGCATCGCGCTCCGCACCCAGCCCGGGCGGATCACGCTGGCCGACCTCCTGCGATCGACACTCCGCCTGCGCCCCGACCGGATCGTGGTCGGCGAGGTGCGCGGCAGCGAAGCGCTCGCGCTGGTCAAGGCCTGGAACACCGGGCATCCGGGCGGCCTCGCCACGCTCCACGCCAACTCTGCCCGCGCCGCGCTCGACCGACTCGAGCAGCTGATGCAGGAGGCGGCCGCTGCCGTTGACCGCCGGCTGATCGCCGAGGCTGTCGATCTCGTGGTGTTCGTCGCCCGCTCGGGCACGCGGCGCCGTGTGGAGACGGTGCTCGCCGTCCGCGGTGTGAGCGCGGACGGGATCTACCAGGCCGAACCGCTTGGCACCGCATGCGACACGCCCCCGCCGACCATCGACAAGGAGACCTGAACCGCCATGACCGATTTGACAGCCCCTCGTTGCACCGGCCGCACCGCCGCCGGAATTCTGGTGATCCTCGTCACGTTACTGGTCGCGGCGCCGGCGCTCGCCGCGGGGTCGGGCATGCCCTGGGAGGCCCCGCTTCAGAGCATCCTCGAATCGGTGGAGGGTCCGGTCGCCCGCATCGTGGCCGTCATCATCATCACGGTGACCGGCCTCATGCTCGCGTTCGGCGATACCTCGGGCGGGTTCCGGCGCATGATCCAGATCGTGTTCGGCCTGTCGATCGCCTTCGGCGCGGCCTCGTTCTTCCTCACGTTTTTCTCGTTCGGCGGCGGAGTGCTGCTGCCATGACCCGCGACCACCTGCCCGAAGGGTTCGAGGTGCCGCTCCACCGCGCCCTGACGGAGCCCATTCTGATGGCGGGAGTGCCGCGGAAGTTCGCCATTCTCAACGGCACCGTCGCGGCCGCGATCGGCCTCGGCCTCCAGCAGTGGGTGGCCGGGCTGGTGCTGTGGGGGGTGTTGCAGGCGGTGGGTGTCGTGTGCGCACGCTACGACCCGCAGGTTCTTGAAGTGCTGGCGCGCCACGTCCGGCACCGCACCTACCACGGATGCTGAACCTCGCCGAGTACCGAAGCCGGCCGACCGGCCTCAGCGACCTGCTGCCATGGGCGTTTCTGGTGGCACCCGGAGTGATTCTCAACAAGGACGGATCGTTCCAGCGGACGGCCCGCTTCCGGGGACCCGACCTCGAAAGTTCGACCGAACCCGAACTGATGGCGGTCGCGGCCCGGGTCAACAACGTGCTCCGCCGGTTCGGATCCGGCTGGGGCCTGTACTTCGACGCCGAGCGCATTCCGGCGCGCCGGTACCCCCGGAGCACATTTCCGGACCGGCTGTCGCAACGCGTGGACGACGAACGGCGGCAGGCGTTCGGCGCCGCGGACCGGCATTTCGAATCGGTGTGCCGCCTGACCCTGGCCTACCTGCCGCCCGCCGACAGCTGGTCGAAGGCCGGAAACGCGCTGCTTGAGCGCGCCGGCGATGCGGGCGGCAGTGCGGTCTGGCATGCCCACCTCGAGACGTTCCGGTCCCGAACCGACCGGGTGTTCGCACTCCTTGCCGACGTAATGCCGAGCCTCGTGCCGTTGTCGGACGAGGAGACCCTCTCCTATCTGCACGCCACCATCTCGCCGCGCGGCGGGCGGATCGCGGTGCCCGGAATCCCGGCGCACCTCGATGCAGTGCTGGCCGACACACCGTTTGCCGGCGGCCTAGAGCCGCGCCTGGGCGACCTGCACCTCCGGACCCTGACGGTCCTCGGATTTCCGAACCTCACCCGCCCCGGTCTCCTCGATGACCTGCACGACCTGCCGTTCGCCTACCGGTGGACGACGCGCTTCCTGGTGCTGGGCAAGGACGAGGCCGAGCGGGAACTCGGCCGGTGCCGGCGGCAATGGTTTGCCAAGCGAAAGTCCGTGTTCACGATGCTCAAGGAGGTGGCGTTCAGCCAGGAAGCCGCACTCGTCAATTCCGACGCCGACGTGAAGGCGGCCGACGCCGATCAGGCACTCCAGGAACTCGGCGAGGATCTCGTGGCCTTCGGTTACCTCACGACGAGCGTGACCGTGCGCGACCAGTCACCGACCGTGGCCGCCGAGCGCCTGCTCGAACTCGAGCGGGTGCTGCACGGGCGCGGGTTTGCAACGATCCGCGAGCAGCTCAACGCGGTCGAGGCCTGGCTCGGATCGCTTCCCGGCCACGCCTATGCGAACGTGCGCCAGCCCGTCGTGAGCACCCTCAATCTCGCGCACATGATGCCGATCTCGGCCGTCTGGGCAGGGCCGGACCGGAATGCGCACCTTGAGGGCCCGCCGCTCCTGTACGCGCGCACCCGGGGGACGACCCCGTTCCGGCTGTCGCTCCACATGGGCGATGTCGGCCATACGCTGGTGGTCGGCCCGACCGGGGCGGGCAAGTCGGTGCTGCTTGCCGTCCTCGCGCTCCAGTTCCGCCGCTACCCCGGGGCCCAGGTCTACATCTTCGACAAGGGGGCGTCGTGCCGCGCCGCCGTACTTGGCATGGGCGGCACGTTCCTCGACCCGGGCGGCGCCGACGGGCCGCTTGCGTTGCAGCCGCTCCGCGGAATCGACCGCGACCCGGAGCGGGCGTTCGCGTTCGAATGGACCGCCGCGCTCCTTGCCCGCGCGGGCATTGCCATCGAACCGGCGGTGCGGCGGGACCTCTGGGAGGCTCTCACCAACCTTGCCGGCGCGCCGCCGGAAGAGCGCACGCTGACGGGGTTGACGCTCCTCCTGGCGGATCCGGAACTCCGCGACGCGCTGCAACCTTGGACGGTGTCCGGGCCGCACGGACACATGCTCGATGCCGACCGGGATTCACTGGCCCTCACCGATGTCCAGGGATTCGAGATGGAGGACCTGCTCGAGTCCGAAGGGCTTGCCGCGCCGGTCCTGCGTTACCTCTTTCACCGGCTCCGGGCGCGCTTCGACGGCCGCCCGACCCTGCTCGTGCTCGACGAGGCCTGGGTCTTTCTCGACGATCCGATGTTCGCCGCCCAGATCCGCGAGTGGCTCAAGACGCTCCGGAAGCGCAACGTCTCCGTGGTGTTCGCGACCCAGTCGCCGAGCGATGTGGTCCAGAGCGCCGTGGCGCCGGCGGTGCTGGAGTCGTGCCCGTCACGGATCTTCCTCCCCAACCCGCGGGCCCAGGAGCCCGCGGCGCGGGAGGTGTATGCGCGCCTCGGCCTCAACGCCCGCCAGATCGAGCTGCTCGCGCGCGCGACGCCAAAGCGCGACTACTACTACCAGTCGCGGCGCGGTGCGCGACTCTTCGATCTCGAACTGGGGCCGATCGCCCTGGCGTTTGCCGGTGCGTCCACGACCGAAGACCAGGCCGAGATCGATGCGGCGCTCGCGCGTGGCGGCGGCGAGCAGTTCGTGGACACGTTTCTCGCCGCGCGGCTGGTCCGCGCACCGGCGGCCGCCTGATGCGCGGACTTCGGGCGCTTCTCCTTGCCGGCGTGCTCGCGGCGCTGCCGGCCGGGCCGGGCCAGGCGCTGACGGTCTACGACGGCGCCAACCATGCGCAGAACATCCTGACGGCGGCCCGGACGCTGCTTGCGACCCGGCATCTGGGCGAAATGGTGGCGGGCCTGACACTGAACCTGCGCGGCCTTGCCTATGACGCGGGCGGACTGTTGGCGACCGGCGCGGCCTGGTTGCGCCTTCTGTTCGAGGAAGCGCCCGGCGTCGCCTGGGACCGGCCGGCAGCGGCCACCGAGATGGACACGCTGTATCCGGAGCTGATCGCGCCGGATGTCGCCCGGGCGGTGCACGTACAGGAGGAGGCGGTCCGGACCACGTCCATTCGAAGCGGCTGGCTCCACAGCCACGACGTGCAGACGGGCATGGTGGCCGAGAACCAGGCGACAGAAGCCGTGGTCGCCGATCTTGTCAGCGGGTCGCAGAGCGCCGTCGGCGCCCTCGCGGTGATGCAGGCCGGAAACCAGATCGGGGCCCTCCAGGTCCGGGAGCTTCTCCGCACACAGGCGCTGCTCGCCGCGCACCAGCGCGCGGGGGCAGCCGAGCGGCTCCGTCTCGACACGGAGGGCCGCTCCGCCCGTGCGCGCTTCGGTGCGTCGATCGGCACCGGCAACCTCTACACCCCGTTGCCGTAGGAGGACACGCCCGTGGATGATCTCAACCTCGTCGACCAGTTCACCGCGCGCTTCATCGCGGTCATCGACGGCGGCTTCGGCCTGCTCGGGCCCGACGTCGGATTCCTGATCCGCGTCCTGATCGCCATCGATATCGTGCTCACGGGCCTGGCATGGGCGCTGGCCGACGGCGGGCAGATCTTTGCGGGCCTCCTGCGGAAAGTGCTCTACGTGGGCGCGTTTGCCCTCATTCTCAACAACTACGCCGCACTTGCCGACATTGTCTTCCGGTCGTTCGTGGACCTCGGCCTCACGGCGTCGGCCAGCGCGCTGCAGGCCGCCGACCTTCTCCGGCCCGGCTTCGTCGCCAATACAGGCGTCGTCGCGGCCCATCCGATCCTGCTTGAGATCCAGACGCTGATCGGGTTTCCCGGAATTGTCGTCAACGCCGTGGAAATCGCGATCCTTCTGCTTGCCTGGGTCGGGGTGGTGGCCGCGTTCTTCGTGCTCGCGGTGCAGATGTTCGTCACCCTCATCGAGTTCAAGCTCACCGCGCTCGCAGGGTTCGTCCTGGTCCCGTTCGCGCTCTGGAAGCGCACGACGTTCCTCGCCGAACGCGTCCTCAGCGCGGTCGTGGCCACCGGCGTCAAGGTGATGGTGCTCGCCGTGATCATCGGCATCGGAAGCACCATCTTTGCCGACGTGGCCAATGCCCTGCAGGGGCAGGAGGTCACCATCGCGCGGGTTCTCCCGCTGCTGCTCGCGGCGTTCCTGCTGCTCGGAATCGGACTCCACGGCCCGGCGGCCGCACGCGGGCTGGTCGCAGGCGGGCCGCAGCTGGATGCCGACGCGGCCGGCGACACTATGCGCCGGGCCGGAACCGTCGCCGGCGGAGCTGCAGGGGCGGCCCTCGGTGCTGCCGCCGCTGCCCGGGGTGTCGCCGGCGGTGCGACGCGTGCGGCTGCGCGCCTGCCGTCGGGCCCCTCGACCACCGGGTCCGGTGCCGACTCCGCCCGGGGCGCGAACCCGCCGGGCGGCAAGGAACAGACCGAGGCCGTCATTGCGCGCGGCGATCCGGGCCCGTCCGCGGATCCGGCAGAGGAGAAACGTCCGTGAGCGCGCCGAAGCGCCCGGAGGTGTCCTACGGCCGCACACCGGAGCCCGTCACGCCCTACCAGAAGGCTGCCCAGGTCTGGGACGAGCGGATCGGGAGTGCGCGGGTCCAGGCGCGGAACTGGCGGCTGGCGTGCCTCGGCGCGCTGGCCGTGGCCGGCGTCCTCGCCGGCGGTCTCTGGCACTCGGCGATCCGGAGCGGGGTGGTTCCGTACGTGGTCGAGGTGGATGCGCTGGGTGCCGCCCGGTCCGCCGGCCCCGCCTCCAGCGCCTACCACCCGGGCGACGGGCAGATCGCCTACCACCTGGCCGAGTTCGTCGAGCATGTGCGCTCGGTGCCGATCGATCCCGTGGTTGTGCGCAGGAACTGGCTGCGGGCCTACGCCTACGTGACCAGCCGGGCCGCGAACCGGCTCAATGATTACGCCCGCTCGGTCGATCCCTTTCGCGATCTGGGGAAGCGCGCGGTGACCGTGGAGATGACCAGTGCGGTGCGCGCGTCCGAGACCAGTTTCGAGTTGCGCTGGCGTGAGGAGGAGTCGGTTCGGGGTGGCGTGGTCGAGACCCGGCATCACACCGGCCTGCTGTCCTACGTCATCCGGCCACCGTCCGACGAAGCGGCCCTGCAGGCCAATCCGCTCGGGATCTACGTCACCGACTTCAACTGGACGCGCGACCTTGTCACAGGAGAGATGCCATGACCCTGATCCATCGTCTGGCCGCATTGGGGGCGGCGGCTGCCGTGAACGCCTGTGCGGCGCCGGAACCCGCCGCGGTTCCGGGCACCGCGCCGGCGGTCGCCCTGCCGGCCACACGAATCATCGAGCCCGAAACCGAGATCGTCGCCGTGCCCACGCCGCTGCCCCTTCCGGGGCAGCTCAAGCCCCTCCCGGGCGACACGGCCACCGGCCGGCCGGCCGCGGACACGCCGGGCAACCCCGTCGACAGGGTGCATGCGGCGAATGCCGGCGCGCGGCTCGAGCCGGCGCCTGACGGCTTTCTCAACGCGATGCAGGTCTATCCCTGGACGGAGGGAGCTCTCTATCAGGTCTATACCGCACCCGGCCAGGTCACCGATATCGCGCTTGCTCCCGGGGAAGAGCTTGTCTCGCTATCGGCGGGCGATACCGTGCGCTGGAAGGTTGCAGAAACAGAAAGCGGAAGCGGGTCCTCCACCCGGTCGCACGTTCTTGTCAAGCCCACGGCGTCCGGTCTTGGCACCAACCTTGTTATCGCAACTGACCGGCGAGTTTATCACGTCGAACTCGAGTCACTGGATGGCGCGTACATGGCGTCCGTCGCGTGGACCTACCCGGAGGAACAGCTCGCCATCCTCCGCAAGGCCTCGGTGCGCGAGGGGGCAGCACACCGCCCGGCCGCGTCCGGCATCGATCCCGAATCCCTCGACTTCGCATACCGGATCCGGGGCGACAGGCCACCCTGGCGGCCGGTTCGCGTGTTCGATGACGGGAGCCGGGTGTTCATCCAGTTTCCGCCCGGCACGACGGAAGCACCGCCGCTGTTCCTGGTGGGGCCCGAGGGCGAGGTTGCACTGGTGAACTACCGGGTCCACGGCGCGTACTACGTGGTCGACCGGCTCTTTTCCGCGGCCGAACTCCGGATCGGAGAGGATCCCCAGACCGTGGTCCGAATCGAGCGCGACACGTGAACCGGGATCAGTCCATGGCACCGGCCGGCCACGGCGAACCGGACGAGACCGTCGGAGCTCCTCCCGGCGACGGCAGCGCGGACACAGATCCGGCCGAGTGGGGCGCCCAGCCCAAGGGGAGCCCCGAGGAGTTTGCGCTCCGTGTCCAGCCGCAACGGGTTGCACGCATCAACCGGCGGCTCCTCGCTGTGCTTGTCGGCGGCGGCCTGCTCGCGGTGCTCGGGATTTTTTCGGTGGCCCTCGCTCCGCCGCCCGACCGGCCCGAGCCGGCTGGCCTTGATGTCGGGATTGTGACGCCGCCCAGAATTGATGCGGTCGAGCGTCTGCCCGGCACCTACGGGGACATCGTGTTCATCGATCCGGCCGCGGCGGAACCCGACGACGACGACAGCAGTGAAGACGATCCAAGCCCGCCGCCTGCGGCCCGGGATCCGGCGGAGGAGGCCGCACGTGCCGCCCGCCGCCGCGACCAGGAGCGCGCGACGGAAGCCATGCGTTCCGAACTCTTCTTTCCCGTGCAGCGGTCCGGCGGGGCGCTTCCCGCCGCGGCCGGACCTGTTCCTGTAGCGGCTCCGGTGCCCGGGCCCGATGCCGGCCTCACGGACACCCCGGACGCCTCGGACGCACAGGCCCGAAAGCGCGCGTTTCTGGATGCGCGGCCGTCCTCCGACATCTACAACCCGCATCCGCTCGAGGACCCGGTCTCACCCTGGCAGGTGATGGCGGGCACGGTCCTTCGGGCGGCCCTGATCACCGGCCTCAACTCCGACCTTCCGGGCTTCGTGATCGCGAAGCTCACCGAGGATGTGTTTGACACCGTGACGGGCCGGGTCCTGCTCCTGCCGCGCGGTACCCGGTTGCTCGGGCGGTATGACAGCCGCGTCGCGTTCGGGCAGGAGCGGGCCCTCGTCGTGTGGCATCGCCTGATCCTGCCGAACGGTGCATCCGTGGTCGTCGAGAACCTGCCGGCGGCGGACATGGCCGGGCAGGCGGGGCTCAGCGACTCCGTCGATCTGCACATGTGGCAGCTGGCGAGAGGGGTGCTGCTGTCGTCGTTGCTCGGGGTCGGAACCGAGCTTGCGTGGGAGGACGAGGACAGCATCACGCGGGCGTTTCGCGAATCGGTACAGAAAGGTGCGGACTCCGCTGGCAGCGCACTGATCCAGCGCGAACTCGATGTGCAGCCGACCATCCGCGTGCGGCCCGGTTGGCCGCTTGCGGTCCTCGTGCACCGCGATCTGGTGCTGAGGCCCTGGCACGCGACCGGAGGCTCATAGGAGCGGCGGTCAGCCCCGCCGGATCGCCCCGGTGCGGGTGCGCGCCTGCCGCGCCGGAAACACCGCCTCGGCCGTGTCCACGCCGAACCTGATGGCCCTGTCCGGCCCGGGATCCGTCCGCGTGTATGCCTCTTGTGCTTCGTCGGGCCCGCGCGGGTTGCTGGTGCCACACCGCCCGAGCAGGGATATGCACGTGGTCGCCGTCCGGCTCCTGGCTCACACGAGCCGTGTCCAGCCGTCGGTGATCAGTCCGCGTCAGGCCCTTTCGATCGCCGCGCCCGGCGCTCGCGCTCTGTCCGCTCCCCGTCCACCGTACCCTCGGCATCCAGGACCACCCCGTAGTCGGTGCGGGCACGCTCGATTGACACAAACCCGTTGCGGACATCCTCGGCCACCCGTTCGGGGTCGCGATCAAGCGGGCTGCCCAATCCCCCTCCGCCCGGCATCTCCAGCACAAGCCGCTCCCCGCGGGGAATGACCTGGCGCCCCTTGCCCCTGAATTCGGCGACACCCGACTTGAGATAGAGCTTTCCGGTCTGGCCGGGCTCGCCACCGTTCCGCCCCCGCGGCGGATGAATGACCCGGTCGAACATGGTGTTGATCGCAAACCCTGCGCCCGACGCGTGCGCGATCTCCATGACCTGCCCGGTTCCCCCGCGAAACGCTCCGGGCCCCCCGGAATCCTGGCGGTATTCCTTACGCCAGACGATGATCGGCGCGATCGTTTCGTTCACCTCGACCGGCGTATTGCGGACACCGGACGGAAACGCGGTGGCGTCGAGCCCGTCCTTTCCGGGGCGCGCGCCCGTACCTCCGGCATGGAAGGCATTCATCGCGAACGCCGGGCCCTCCGGCGCCTCATCCCCGGTCATGCCGTGGCCTCCGAGGAAGACCGGGTTCCACAGGCAGGACGTGCCTTCCGCCGGTACGCGGCCGGGAAGGGCCTGGCCTAGGCATCCGAGGACCACGTCCGGCAGCATCTGGCCGATGACATGCCGCGCCGTGACCGCGCACGGGTGCGGGGCATGCAGGATCGTCCCTTCGGGTGCCGTGACCCGGACGGCAGACAGCGAGCCCGCGTTGTTCGGGATCCGCGACCCGACGACACAGCGGACCCCGAAGCTCGCGTAGGCCTCGGTATAGGTGATGGGGACATTGATGCCGTAGCTCGAGACCGACGAGGTGCCGTCGAAATCGACGGTGATGCCCGCGCTGTCGACCGTGACGGCGGCCACGAGGTCGAGTTCGCGCTCGTAGCCGTCGATGCGCATCGCGTTCCGGTACGTCCCGGGCGGGAGATCGCCAATCTCGGCCAGCATGCCTGCCCGAGACGTGTCGATGATGAAGCGAGACAGATCCTCGATGTCGGCGAGACCGAACTCGTCCATCATGCCTGCGAGCCCCCGCACACCGACCTCGTTGCAGGCCGCGAGCGAATACAGGTCGCCCTCGACCTCAATCGGGTTGCGGACGTTGGCACGCACGATCTCGAGGATCAGCTCATTGAAGTTGCCGCGCTTCGCGAGCGGCATGATCGGGATGTTCAGCCCCTCTTCGTACACCTGCCGCCCGTCGGGCCCAAAGCCGCGCCCGCCGATGTCGGCAACGTGGGTCGTCGCCGCGAACAGGGCCACGATGCGGCCTCCACGGAACGCCGGCATCACCGCCGTAAAGTCGTTGAGGTGTCCGGTGCCGAGCCAGGGGTCGTTGGTGACCAGCACGTCGCCTTCCTCCATCGACGCCAGTGGGTACTTGGCGAGGAAGCTCCTGACCGACGCCGCCATGGCATTGACGTGCCCCGGGGTGCCGGTGACCGCTTGCGCAAGCATCCGGCCCGAGGGATCGAAGGCTCCGGCCGAGATATCGCCCGCCTCGCGGGCCGACGTGCTGAAGGCCGTCCGGACCAAGGCCTGGGCCTGCTCCTCGACCACCGAGAGCAGGCGGTTCCACTGCAGCTGCATGCGAATGCGTTCAAGCGGCGTCATGCTGCCCATACGCGAACTCCCGGCCGAGGAACGACAGCGACGCCCGGCGTGCGCCGGCCCGCTTGCATGGCATCTGCCCGTCCCCCGCGAGCTGGCGGCAGGCGTGCGCCGCGCGCGTGAACAGGGGGCTGTCTGGCGGTCACGGTTCCGACCCCGTGCGCTCAAGGAGAAGGTGCCCAAGCGACGTGACGGATACGCAAAATCCGTCAGGCACCACGGTCGTGGTCTGGTCCTCGACCACAACCGCCGGGCCCGGGACCGGGGCGTCCTCGGTCAATGCCATGCGCCGGTGGACCGCAGCGGACACGGTGTCCGCGACCAGCGGATCGAACAGGGGCCGCGATTCGGGCTTCCCCGTGCGGGACACGCCGCGCGGTCCGGATCCGTTCGGCGGGGGCGCGTGCCCACCGGGCGGGCGGGCCGATGCGCGCGGAGCGGTCAGGGTCAGGGTCCAGCTCAGGATTTCACGTTCCTGGCCCGGGAGCGTGCGACCGTACAGCCGGCGGTACTCCGAATCGAAGGCAACGGCGAGGGTCTCCTTGTCGCCGTCCGCCAGGTCCCGGACCGGCAGTGGCACGGCGATTTCGTGCCCCTGCCCGACGTAGCGCATGTAGGCCTGCCGCGTCTCGTCGGGCTCGACGCCCTTCCCCGCGCCGGCGGCAACGGCAGCGCGTGCCTCCGCGTACATGTCGGCAAGCAGCGAATTGGCGCCCGGTGCGTCGAAGGCGGCAAGGTGCATGTAGCGGCTTCGCACGACCTCGTACGCGACGGCAGCCCGCAGCATTCCGATGGCCGACCCCACGCCGGCGCCGTGCGGGATGATCACCTGCCGGATTTCGAGTTTCTGCGCGAGGCGTGCCGCGTGGAGGGGGGCTGCCCCTCCGAAGGCGATCATCGTCCGGGCGGAGACGTCCTTGCCCCACTCCACGGCGTGCACCCGCGCCGCATTCGCCATGTTCTCGTCCACCACCTCCGAAACCGCATGGGCGGCGAGGGCGTCGGAACAGCCGAGCGCGTCTCCGATGTCGCGGCGCAACACGGTCGACGCACGGCCGGGATGCAGCGCCACGGACCGGCCGGCGAATGCCGACGGGTCGATCCGGCCGAGCACCACATCGGCATCAGTCACCGTGGGCTGGTCGCCGCCCCGGTCGTAGCAGGCCGGGCCCGGCACGGCGCCAGCACTGGCGGGGCCCACGGCAAGCCTGCCCATGGCGTCCACGGCGGCGATGGAACCGCCTCCCGCTCCGATCTCGACCATCTCGATCGCCGGAATGCGAACGGGAAGACCACTCCCCTTCAGGTTTCGGTAGGCACGCGCAACCTCGAACGTGCGGGTCGCTTGCGGCTGGCAATTGTCAATGAGACAGAGCTTGGCCGTCGTCCCGCCCATGTCGAACGAGAGCGCTTCTCTGCACCCGCATTCGCGCGCGATCTCGGCCGCGAGGATGGCACCCCCGGCCGGGCCCGATTCCACCAGCCGGATCGGAAACCGCGTGGCGACCTCCAGAGTGGTGAGGCCGCCTCCCGAGGTCATGAGGAGCAGCGGCCCCCGGAATCCGAGCTCCCTGAGCGCCGCGGCGAGGCGGGTGAGATAACCCGCAATCTGGGGCTGCACGTAGGCGTTCGCACAGGCCGTGGACTGGCGTTCGTACTCGCGGATCTCGGGACACACCTCGCTCGACAGGGTGATGCTGAGGTCAGGGCGCGCCTGTTCCAGGATCTCCCGCACCCGGTCCTCGTGCGCGGGGTTCGCGTAACTGTGCAGCAGGCCGACCGCAACCGACTGGACGCCATGGTCCTCAAGGCGCGGCAGCAGTGCGTGCACCGAATCCTCAAGCAGGGGCACCAGGACGCGACCCGCGTAGTTCATGCGCTCGGTGACCGGCCACCGCCGGCGCCGAGGCACCAGCGGTGCCGGCCGGTCGATGGAAATGTCGTACTGCTCGAACCGGTTTTCGAACGCCATCTCGACCGAATCCCGGAACCCTTCGGTCACGATCAGGGCGGTCGTCGCACCGGTGCGTTCGATGATGGCGTTGGTGGCGAGCGTCGTGCCATGCAGCATGAGGCCGATCTGGCCAGGCTCGATGCCGGCCTGGGCCATGGCTTCGCGGACCGCGGTGATCACTCCCTCCTCGGGAACCCGCGTCGTCGTGAGGACCTTGGCGGTCACAAGCTCACCGCCCCCGAGGTCGAGGGCCACATCCGTGAAGGTGCCGCCGACATCCACGGCGAGGCGGGGTCCGGTGTCGTTCATCGCGCCAGCCTACGATTCCGAGAAGCCGTTGTCTGGACGCTGCCGGTTCGTCGAGGCAGGGCCCGACCGCTGTGGCGCACCCGCATCCGCGATTGCGCCACCACCGGGGCCGGGCGCCGGCCTTGCACTTCTCCGGTTCGGGGCCCGCACCGCTAAGATCACGACCGGTTCACGCATCATGAAGACGTTCGGCCTTTCCCTCGCGCGGTACGCGGACGCCGTCATCGAAGGCTGGGCCCCCGCCGACCTTGAGCGAGCCATCCTGCATGACCTTCCGCGCTGTTTCCTGGACCTTCTGGTTGACGCGCAGGCGCAGGTCCTGATCGAACCGCCCCCGCTCACCGGAACCCGCTGGGACGCTCTTCTTGCGGCCATGGTCGAACACATCGCACGTCTGCATGGACACGCGCCTCCGCCCTGGGTTGACGAGCCGGAACGGTTCCTTGACCGGCCCTGGGTGCTCCCGGATGTCCCCTTTATGCGCCGCAACGCAATCCTGTATTCGCCGGCAGCGTTCATTCGCCACGGCACGCTTCCGGACCCGCGCGACCTCGACGCCCGCGGAGGTGAACGCCATGACTGGGTTCCGTGACCCGGAACGCCCGCTCGATCGGGACACGCTGGAGAACCTGTTTGACGAGCTTGCCGCCGAACTTCGGCATCTGCAGGCCCGCGCCCACGTCTACATTATTAATGGAGCCGCCATGACGATGGCGTTTCGGCGTGACCCCGCCATACGCGACGTGGATCCGTGGATCGATTCCGGCCACGATGCCATTCTCCAGGCCGTGCACACCATCGCCCGCCGGCACGGGCTGCCCAGTACCTGGCTGAACGAACAGGCCACGGCCTTCCTGCCTGACACGCCCGATCGGAGGGCGGCTGTCGTCTACGATTCGCCGCACCTCGTCATCACCGGGGCTTCCGCCGAACATCTGCTTGCCATGAAGCTCGAAGCCGCGCGCCGCGCGGACGAGGCCGACATCGCGACCCTGCTGGAAATTCTTCGGATCCGAGACGCAGTAACGGCGTTGGACATCCACGCGGCCCTGTTTCCGGACTCGGCCCGGGCCGTCCGTGCACGCACTCTTCTGGAGACCGTGCTCGCCCGTTCAGCGCCGTCCGGCCAACCGGAACGCTGATGGGTGTGCGCGTGTGGTGGTAGCCAACGGCACCCGCCGTTCGAAGTCGGTGGATCTGGCACTGTCCATCACGGCGCGCTAAATCCGGCCCGGCTGCGAGGGCGACCAACTGGCCCCTCGGCGTGAGCCGGTTCCCTCTCGCGAGTACCGCGCCCTAGCGTTCACAGCCTGCCGGCACCCGGCCAGTTGCTGTAGGGTTGGGGCGGCTCCCCGCCCCGAACTGCCGAAGAGCTGGGCGCCACTCTCAATCAGACACGGACAGGGGCTCAGCGGAGTCATGCGCAAACTCGAATCGCGATTTGGCGAATGGGTCCTCGCGGCCCGGTGGCCGATCATCATCCTCAGCCTGATTCTTGTCGCGGTTGCAGCGAGCGGCGGGCGGTTCCTCAAGGTGGCCAGCGACTACCGCGTGTTCTTCAGTGCGGACAACCCGCAGCTGCTGGCGTTCGAGGCGCTGGAACGGACCTATACGAAGCTCGACAACGTCCTCTACGTCATCGTGCCCGAGAGTGGCGACTTTGCATCCGAGGAGGCGCTGCAGGCCACGGTCTGGGTCACCGAGCGGGCTTGGCAGACCCCGTATTCCACCCGCGTCGATTCGGTCGCGAACTTCCAGCACACGACCGCCGGCGAGGACGATCTGTGGGTTCGCGATCTCGTGGATCCGGACCTCATCGGCGACTCCGGGGCGCGCGAGGAGATCCGCACGGCCGCCTTTGGCGACCCCCGTCTCTTCGGCCGCCTGCTCGCCAAGGACGGTGCCTTAAGCGCGGTGAACGCAACCGTCCAGCTCCCGGGCGAGAACGAGACAGTCGAGGTGCCGGAAGTCGCCGCCTTTGCGCGCACGCTCGCCGCCGAGGCTGAGGAGGAGTTTCCGGGTGTGGATGTCCGCCTGCTCGGGATGGTCGTGGTCAACAACGCGTTCACCGAGGCGTCGCTGGCGGACATGAAGACGCTGATCCCGATCAGCTTCGTGCTCATGGCGCTGGTGCTGGCCGTCCTTCTCCGGGGGACCCGCGGCCTGGTCGGAGTCGTGGCCACCGCGATCGTGATCATTCTCTCGGTGGTGACGGCGCTCGGTCTCGCAGGGTGGATCGGCTTCCGGTTCTCGCCGCCGACGGCCACCGCGCCGACCATCATTCTGACGGTGGCAGTCGCCAACTGCGTGCATGTGCTGGTGACGATGCTGCAGCGCCTGCGCGCGGGCGACGACAAGCGGGCAGCCATTGTCGAATCGCTCCGCGTGAACCTCCATCCGGTGTTTCTCGCGAGCCTGACGACAGCGCTCGGGTTCCTGACGATGAACTTCTCCGAGGTGCCTCCGTACCGCCAGCTCGGCACCATGGTCGCCTTCGGCATCGGCACGGCCTTCGTCCTGTCGGTGACGTTCATGCCGGCCGTGCTGTCGCTGCTCCCGCTGCGCGCACCCGCCCTCACCAGCGGCCGCGACACACGGATGACAGCGCTCGCGGACTTCGTGGTCCGGAACCGCACGGTGCTCCTGTGGGGTTCGGTCGCGGTGGTCGCGGTCCTGCTCGCCTCGGTGCCGCGAAACCAGCTGAACGACGTGTTCCTGCACTACTTCGATGAATCGACGTCGATCCGCCAGGACGTCGACTTCATTGACACCAACCTCGTGGGCACGACGGGGATCGAGTACTCGATCGCCTCAAGCGGCCCGGGCGGGATCATGGAGCCCGCGTTCCTCGCGGATGTCGCGGCGTTTGCGGAGTGGTTCCGTTCGCAGCCTGAAACCGACCATGTGGGCGTGATCACGGACACCTTCCGGCAGCTCAACCAGAGCATGCATGCCGACGACCCGGCGGCCTACATCCTGCCCGAGAGCCGCGACCTCGCGGCGCAGTACCTGCTGCTCTACGAGATGTCGCTGCCGTTCGGCCTGGACCTCAACAACCAGATCGACGTCGACAAGTCGGCGATCCGGATGTCGGTTGTGGCCAAGACCATGTCGTCGCAGGAGGTGCTCGAGTTCAACGACCGCGCGCTCGCGTGGCAGGCGGAGAACACCCCCAACATCCGGCAGGTGGACGGTACGGGCACCTCGCTGATGTTCTCGCACATCGGCCAGCGCAACATCCGCGCCATGCTGATCGGCACGACCGCGGCTCTCCTCGGCATTTCGCTGCTCATGATCGTGGCGCTGCGTTCCGTGCGCATCGGTCTCGTGAGCCTGATTCCGAACTTCGTGCCCGGGGTGATGGGCTTCGGAATCTGGGGGCTCACGGTCGGCGAGGTGGGCCTGGCGCTGGCCGTGGTCACGACCATGACGCTGGGAATCGTGGTGGACGACACCGTGCACTTCCTGAGCAAGTACCAGCGCGCCCGGCGCGAGCACGGCTACGCGCCGCCCGATGCGGTGCGGTACGCGTTCCAGACCGTGGGCCGGGCGCTGATCACGACCACGGCGGTGCTGGTGGTCGGGTTCCTGGTCCTCAGCTACTCGACGTTCCTGCCGAACTCGGGCATGGGGCTGCTCACGGCGCTGATCATCGGGCTCGCGCTGGTGGCGGACTTCCTGCTCCTGCCGCCGCTCCTGATGGCGGTCGACCGCGGATCACGGAACCCGGCCCCGGCCGGCACAGCGCCCGCGCCCGCCTGAGGCAGCGCGGGTCGACGGCACCCGCCGCGGCGCTCAATTCCGCCCCGGGCGGTCAAGGCACTCCGTGCCGGGCCGCCCGCACGCGCAAGGCGCCTCAGGCCCGGCGCCGGTCCCGTGATCGCCCGGAGCCCGACGGGTTGCCGGCGCCCGCCCGGAGCGGGCGCCGTGAGGGCGCCTACGCGGCTTCGGACGCCGGAACCCGGCTACCTCCGATCTCCAGCCGCGCGAAGAAGACGATCAGGAGCAGCGCGCCGAGCGCGAACACCACATCGCCCGGCACCCGGAGCCAGACCAGGGTCTCCATCAGCGGCGAGTGCAGGAGTTCCGGCGCCCGTGCGTGCCAGTAGCTGTCGCGGAACGACACCACGGCCTGCACCAGCCCCTGCGGCAGGAGCGAACCGAACACCATCATCGCGAGCCCGCCGTTGAACAGCCAGAACACCCACTTGAGGGTTCTGTCCGACCAGGCGCCTGCCACCTGCGGAAGGTCGCGGCGGCAGAGCAGAAGGAGGCCGATGCCCAGCATGCCGTAGACGCCGAAGAGCGCGGCGTGGCCGTGCGTCGGGGTCGTCAGCAGCCCCTGCAGGTAGTAGAGCGACAGCGGCGGGTTGATCAGGAAGCCGAGCACTCCGGCACCGACCAGGTTCCAGAACGCGACCGCGAGGAAGAACAGGAGCGGCAGGTGGTACCGCTTCACCCACGGCGATTCGCGCTCGGCCCGCCAGTGATCGTGCGCCTCGAACGCGATCAGGGCGAGCGGCACGACCTCGAGTGCCGAGAACACGGCCCCCAGCGCCAGCACGGCTTCCGGGGTTCCGGCGAAGTAGAGGTGGTGGAACGTGCCGAGCACCCCGCCGCCCAGGAAGATCATTGCCGAGAACATCACGTAGATCGCGGCGGTCTGGGCCCGGAGCAGCTTCATGTGCACGAAGACCCACGCGACCCAGGCGGTCGCGAAGACCTCGAAGACGCCCTCGACCCAGAGATGCACCACCCACCAGCGCCAGTACTCGGCGACCGTGAGGTGGCTGTCCTGGCCATAGAGGAAGCCGGCGCCGAACAGCAGCGACACGCCCGCGGTGGCCACCAGCAGCAGGATCAAGAGGTGACGGTCGGGGCCGCCCCGCCGGATAGCAGGGACGACGCAGCGCATCATGAGGACGAGCCAGATCAGGAGGCCGGCGAAGATCAGGATCTGCCAGAACCGGCCCATGTCGAGGAATTCGTACCCCTGGTGGCCGAACCAGTAGACGAGGTCGGGATCCGTGAGATGGCCGTTCACGGTGAGCCATTGACCGGTGAGCGTTCCGACCACCGCAATGAGGAGGGCCGCCCAGAGGAGGTCCACGCCGAGCCTCTGGAACCTGGGCTCGAAGCCCGCGATCCGCGGGCCCAGATAGAGGCCGGCGCCGAGCCACGCGGTCGCGATCCAGAGGACCGCAAGCTGGACATGCCAGGTGCGGGTGAGCGCGTACGGTGCGAAGTCTGCGAGCGGGAACCCGTAGAAGTCGTGGCCCTCGACCGCATAGTGCGCGGTCACGGCCCCCAGCAGAATCTGGAACCCGACCAGGAGACCCACGACCCAGACGTACTTGGTCACACCGCGCATCGATGCGGTGACCGCGCCGCCGGCGACGGGATTGGTTTCGGGAAAGCCGGCTGGCGGCTCGGTGTCCTTCGCCCATTCCTCGCGCTCGCGGAGGAAGAACCAGCAGAGGGCCCCGATGCCGCCAATCAGCAGTACCACCGAAATGAACGTCCAGATGAACGTCGTGCTGCTCGGCCGGTTGTTGACGAGCGGTTCGTGCGGCCAGTTACTGGTGTAGGTGACCGTATCGTCCGGGCGCTCGGTGCCTGCGGCCCAGGCGGTCCACCACCACCACGCGACCAGCTTGCGGATATCGGCTTCCGGCTCGGACCCCAGCGGTTCGTTGGGAATCGCGTAGGCCTCGCGAAGGCGTTCGGCTTCAGGCCCGTCGCCCGGACCCCCGAACAGGGCCAGGTAGTGGGCCGTCACCTTCTCGATCGCGTCCGCTCGCGCGGGCGTGATCACGATCTCCCGTGTGTCCGGATCGTAGGTGTTGACCCGGATGCGGGCTGCGAACTCGGCAATGCGGGCCGCGCGCTCGGGCGCCGCGAGCGACTCGAAGCGCCCGTCCGCATCCAGCATCGCCGTCGCTTCACGATGCAGGACGTCGGCCGTCCAGTCCGGTGCCAGGTACCCGCCGTGGCCCCAGACCGACCCCAGTTCCATGCCGCCGAGGCGGCGCCAGACGTCGCGGCCGTCGTGGATGTCTTGGCTGGTGAACAGGGTGGAAGGCGGTCCGCCGTCACTGACGACGATCCGGTCGGGCACCGGCGGCGCTTCCTGGAAGGCACGCCCTCCGACCAGCAGCAGCGCGCCAAACATCACGATCAGCATGGCGCCGAACAGGGCCCAGAGACGGCCGATGGTGAAGACTTCGCGATAGTTCATGCTTCCCTCCCGCACGCACTACACATGCGCATTTCGCGCACGCGACCGGCGGGAATCCCGGGCGCCTGACCGTTCATGCGCCCAAGGTGAGAAGATCAAGAAACTTTACAATAATTCCAAATGTTACAGGGACCACCCCGCGCAATCGCGCGGCTCCCATTTTAGCGCGCGGCAAGCGGCGGGTAAACCGTTGCAGGGGGCCCGGCACCGGCGATTCCGTGCGGCCGCGCCCGGCGGCGCCGGGGGCCAATCGCGGCCGTGTCCAATGTTGAACCCGGACCCGCTTGACGCTATACGCTAGCGCGACTGCTGGCGTTGCGCGCACCGTGGTGTTGCCGCGTGGCGGCCCTCTTTTTTCCTTCGAACGTCAAGCAGGGCAGCTCTTATGAAGATCGGCGCGCAATTCCGTCTGGTGGCGTTCACCGCGGCGATCCTGTTCTCGAGTTCGGCATGGGGTCAGGAGGACACGCCCGCAGGCGAGGAGGCGGATGCCCGCCCACCAAACGTCGCCGCCGCCGTCGAGCAGGCGCGCACCCTCGTGGATCAGGGCCGGTTTGCCGAAGCGCTCGGCGTGTTGCAGTCGCTGCAGGTCGGCCGGGATGGCGGGCCCGAGATGGTGTTTCTCGTTGGCCTCGCCGCAACCGGCGCGGCGCTTGATCCGAGGCTTGCCGCCGACGACCGGGACGGCTTGCTGGATCTCGCGATCGCGGCCTTCCGGACGCTGCTCGCCGATGCGCCTGGACTGGTGCGGGTGCGCCTGGAACTGGCCCGGGCCTTCTTCCTGAAGGGCGAGGACGATCTCGCGCGCGGGCATTTCGAACTCGTGCTGGCCGGAAATCCTCCCGAGCCGGTTGCGGAGAACGTGAACCGCTTCCTGCAGCAAATCCGTGCCCGGAAGCGCTGGAGCATCTTTGCAGGGTTCGCTCTCGCGCCCGACACCAATATCGGCGCCACCTCGGCGGAACGCATCATCTATATCGGCGGGCTGCCGTTCCAGCGCGACCAGGAGGAGCTCACGACATCGGGCGTGGGCCTCTCCGTGTGGACGAACGGCGAGTACCAGGCCCCGCTGAGCGCCGGGACGCGCCTCCGTGCCGGCGCCTACGCATCGCGGCGGGACTATGCGGGGAGCCTGTTCGACCGGATGTTCGTCGCACTGCATGCCGGTCCGCGCTGGCTGGTGAATCCGGCCACAGAAGCAAGCCTGCTCGCCAGCGCGCAGCGGAGCTGGCTCGGCAATGCGCCGGACTTCGACGCGCCGGGTGTGCGGCTCGAGGTCGACCGCCGGCTGACCCCCCGCACCCGGGGGGCATTCCGGGTCTCGGCGCACGACCGCAAGTACCGCAGCCGGTCGTTTCTTGACGGCTCGACCCTGGATGCCTCGCTGGACGGGTCCTGGGTTGCGGCGCCTACGATCCGGGTCAACTTCGGGCTAGGCGTGGGGCGCGACCGCCCGGAAACGGAGCGGTGGCGCCATGAGCGCCGCTGGGTGCGGGCCGGTGCCGATTTCGCGCTGCCCCGGGCTTTCAATCTCGGGGTCAGCGTCGAGCAGCGCTGGTCCGACTACGAGGGCAACTGGTTTCCGTTCACGATTACCGGCGAGCCGCGCGAGGACCGCACACGGAGCGTCCGGCTGTTCCTCTACAACGGCCGGCTGACATGGAGGGGATTTTCCCCCCAGCTCACGGTCGTGCATGAGGTGCGAGACACCAACGCGCAGGGCTACGACTACAAGCGGACCGGGGGTGAGCTCCGGGCGGTGCGCCTGTTCTGAGACCGACGCCGCCTGATGGCGGCCCCGGCGTCCGGCGCTAGTCCTGCTGCAGGCTTCGGACGAAGTCGCTTTGCGCGCTGGCAGCCGTCATCAGGAACGAGAGATCACTGCCGGCGAGGATCAGCCGGAACCCCTTCGCCACGTAACGTCGCAGCAGGTCCTGCTGGTACACGCCGCCGAGGCCTGCGACCGTTCCGTGCCGGGCGCACGCCTCGAGCACCGTGTCGAACGCGGCCGCCACCTGGTCGTGTCCCGTCTGCCCCGGGATGCCCATCGCGATGGTGAGATCGTTGGTGCCGACGAGCAGCGCATCGACGCCTGGAACCGCGGCGATGGCGGCGGCATTGTCGATCGCGCGCGGTGTCTCCAGCATCACGATCACGAGGGTGGCCGCATTCACCGCCGCGGTGGCCTCCGGGATGGGCAGCGCCTGAAAACCGAGTTGCGGCAGGGCGCCGGTGATGGAGCGGTTGCCGATCGGCGGGTACTTGCAGAGTTCCGCGACCTCGGCCGCCTGTTCGGGGGTGTCGACATGGGGCACGACGACACCGAGCGCACCGCCGTCGAGCACCCGGGTTGCGTCATGGAGGGCAAGTGCGTGCACCCGCACGACGGGCGTGATGCCGGCATGCTGCGCCGCGACGCTGATCTGGGCCGCGGTGTCCAGGGACATCGAGTTGTGCTCGAGGTCGATGAACAGCCAGTCGTAGCCGCAGCGCCGCATGATCGGGCCGATGTCGACGGTGCGCGCCTGGCGCAGCCCGACGCCGATCGCGAGGTCTCCGGCGTCGAGCCGGGCGCGGGCATGGTTCACGAGTTCCGGCATGGCAGCCCCGAAGCTGGATTCAGTGGGGGCCATGGTAGGCCCCGGCGGCGGGCGCGGGAACCATGCCCCGCGGCGATGCGGCAGGGCGGCACAGCGGCAGGTCCGCCGATGAAGGAACCCCGAGGTTCGCGGGCCGGGCTTTCCCGGCCGCCCGCGGCGCGATCCGCCATGGGCTGACGGGCCGCGCCCGGCCCGCGGCACGGTGGGCGGCTGCAGGGGGTGGATACCGCGGAGCAGGCGCCCGACCTGAGTCGCCGCTTCAGGGAACGTCCGGAGAACCGGCCCAGGCGCGCGACCGGGGACGGAGGCGCGGCCAAACCTCCCCGATCGGGTGGCGATCCGGCCTTTGCAGGCCCATATGTTGACGTACGGAACCCGTGGGCATGGTGCCCGAGTGGTTCCGGCGCGTGTCATAGCCAAGGAGAATGACGGGGTTGACGGACTATCGGGTGATCGCCGCATCCGGTTTCGAGCGGATCTTGCGGTGCGAGGATCCGACGAGCGGGCTCCTGGCGCTGATTGCAGTGCACGACACCTCGCTGGGCCCGGCGGTCGGCGGGTGCCGCATGTGGCCCTATGCAAGTGAGGCGGATGCGCTGGCCGACGCCAAGCGGCTCGCGCGCGGCATGACGTTCAAGGCTGCGCTGGCGGACCTGCCGCTCGGCGGCGGCAAGGCGGTGATCATCGGCGACGGGCGTCGCGACAAGTCGGCCCGGTTGTTCCGGGCGTTCGGGCGCGCGATCGACAGCCTGGGCGGCGCCTACGTCACCGGCGAGGATGTCGGGACCTCGGTCGCCGACATGGAGCACGTGCGGCGGGAGACCCGGTTTGTCGCCGGGATCGCGGATGGCAGCGGCGATCCCTCGCCGATGACGGCGCGGGGCGTCCTGCACGGCCTTCGCGCCGCGGTCCGTCACCGGTTCGGCGCGGACAGCCTCGACGGGCTCACGGTCGCGGTCCAGGGCCTCGGGCACGTCGGCCACCACCTCTGCCGGCTGCTGCATGCCGAGGGTGCGGCGCTCCTGGTGAGCGACATCCGCCCGGCGGCCGTCGCGCGTGCGGTCGAGGAATTTGCCGCCCTAGCCGTGGCACCCGACGCGATCGTCGAGGCGAGGGCCGACGTCCTGGCCCCGTGCGCACTCGGGGGAATCATCAACCCGGATTCGCGCAGCACGCTCCGGGCGGGTGTGATCGCGGGTGCGGCCAACAATCAGCTCGCGAGCCCCGAGGACGGCCTTGCGCTGTTCCACGGGGACGTTCTCTACGCGCCCGACTACGTGATCAACGCAGGCGGGCTGATCAGCGGATCGCAGGACATTCTCCGGGCCGGCCAGCCGCACGACCGCACGGCTGCGCTGGCGGACGTTGCACGCATCGGCGACCGGCTTGCTGCGATCTTCGCGGCGAGTGCCGAACAGCGCGTCCCGCCCGAACAGGTCGCCGCTGACTTGGCGCAGGCGCGCCTTGATTGCGCTGCCAAGCGTCCGGGCAAGGTGCAGAAGACTGGACAAGACACAGGTTGAGGCCCCGGTCAACACTTCACGCAGGGGTTTTCCGGAGATCTTGCGTGCAGGCAAGGAGTTCCGGGCGATGTCGGCGGGCAGCGCCTGACACTTACATGGCAACACCTGAGACGGGATCGGTGTTCAGCCGGGCAGACGCAAGGCTCGGCAGCGGTGTCGAGGTGGCGAGCAGCGGAAAGGCATAGTCCGGACTACCCGGCAACCTCACGGCGTCCAGAATGCCCGGGTCGGCGAATCGCCTCCCCATCCTGGGAGTAATGGGGGTGCGGACGTTGCAGGGCCGGGCGCAGGCGGTCCGGCACGACACGCGCAGAGCTGTCGAGGCGGTCATGGTTGCCGTCGCACGGATTCCCCGGGAGCGATCGCTGCCGGTCACCAGTCGCGCCGGAACTCGGCGGTGAGGTTCGATGACAGAGGCTTGCCCGCCCGGCGCAGCAATCGCCGTCCTGGGCGCGATCAGTCAGCCGGCTGACTGGGGCCGCGTTTCGCCTTCCGCGACGAGCGCTGCAAGTTCGTCGAGGGTCGCCGTCATGCGCGCAAGGTCCTCCGGTTCCGAGAGACGGTGATCACCTTCAGTCGGGAAGTGCACACGGACATCGTCGCTCTCGACGCGCTCCGCGATCCGCAGGGCCACGTCCACGGGCACGACGGCATCCTGCAGTCCGTGATGCAGGCGGACCGGGCAGCGAAGCGGAATCGGGGCATCGAGGAGGCAATGCCGCTCCGCCTCGTCGATAAGCCGCTCGGTAATGATGTACCCGTCACTCGAGTACTCGGACGGCAGGGTCACCCGGCCGTCGCGCTTGACCGCCTCGCGCTCGGCATCGTCAAGCTCATCCGTCCACATGCGGCGCGTGAAATCCGGCGCGGCCGCAATACCGAAAACCGCCGCCACCCGGTCGGGACGCGCGAGGGCGGCAAGGAGCGCGATCCAGCCGCCCATGCTTGAGCCCACCAGAATCTGGGGGCCCTCGCTCACGGAGTCGATGATCTGCAGCGCATCCGCGAGCCACGCACCGATGGTTCCGTCTTCGAACGCGCCGTCCGAGGCGCCATGCCCCCGGTAGTCGAAGCGGACGAAGGCGCGGTCTCCGGCCTGGGCCCAGGCCTCGAGCGCGGTGGCCTTGGTCCCGGTCATGTCCGACATGAAGCCGCCGACAAAGACCGTCCCCGGCGCGCTGCCGGGGGTCCGGACGTAGGCGATGCGCCCGCCGTGGGTTGACTCGATGTGGCCGGATTCCGGCGTCACGCGGCGCCGGCTCGCACCCATCGGGGGTCAGGCCTCGGGCGGTGCGCTCGGCTCGAGTTCGGCCGCGGGAACGTGGTCAGGCCCGGTGTCCGGCGGCATCGGGGCCGCCTCCGGAGCGGACTCCGTCACCGTCTGGGTCACCGTCGGGTCGGCAAGCGATTCGCTGGGAACCGGCGCCGGTGCCCCTGCACCTGGCGTCGCGTGACCGAGGCCCTGGATGGGGGCGACCACCATGACCATCTGGCGTCCGTCCATGGACGGCAGCTGTTCAATGCGTACGCGCTCCGCGAGATCGGTGCGGATGCGTTCGAGAACCCCCGCCCCGAGGTCCTGGTGCGCGAGTTCGCGTCCCCGGAATCGGAGCGTGACCTTCACCTTGTTGCCGTAGTCGAGGAACTTGGTGATCGAGCGCATCTTGACCGCATAGTCGTGGCCGTCGATGTTGGGCCGGATCTTGACTTCCTTGACCTCGAAGGTGCGCTGGCGTTTTTTCGCCTCGCGCGCCTTGCGCTGGTCGCGGTAGCGGTACTTGCCGTAGTCGAGAATCTTGCAGACCGGCGGGCTGGCATTGGGCGACACCTCGACCAGGTCAAGGCCGGCGTCCTCCGCGCGCGCCAGACCCTCCTCAAGAGGGACAACGCCCACCATCGTTCCGTCGAAGTCGATTAAGCGAACGGGATCAATTCTGATTTCCTGATTGATCCTCGGCCCACGGCGTGTCGGTGCGACCGGCCGCGCAGGGCCCCTAGCGATTAGCTTGTCTCCGCAAGCGTGTGTCCTCCCATGCCCGGCATGCGGGCTTCCGCGACAAGAGTAGAGACGCATTCATCCAGCGCAAGCACCGCGCTCGCGGACTCGCCGAGCCGGCGGAGCGCGACAGCACGGCGCTCGGCCTCACGCTTCCCCACCACGAGCAGGACCGGCACCTTCGCGAGCGAATGCTCGCGGACCTTGTAGCCGATCTTCTCGTTGCGGAGATCGTGCTCAGCCCGGAGGCCTGCGTCCGTCAGTGCATCAACCACTTCGCGCGCGTAGGCGTCGGCATCGCTGGTGATCGTCGCCACCACGACCTGCCGGGGGGCCAGCCACAGCGGGAGGCGGCCGGCGTAGTGCTCGATCAGGATGCCGATGAAGCGCTCGAACGAGCCGAGAATCGCGCGGTGCAGCATGACCGGCCGGCGGCGTTCACCGTCGGTGTCGGTGTAGGAGGCGTCGAGCCGCTCGGGCAGGACGAAGTCCACCTGCAGGGTGCCGCACTGCCAGCTCCTCCCGATCGCATCCTCCAGCACGAACTCGAGCTTGGGCCCGTAGAACGCGCCTTCGCCGGGGTTGTGTTCGTAGGCGAGCCCGGCCTCGGACACGGCCTCCCGGAGCGCCTTCTCGGCCCGGTCCCAGACCACGTCCTCGCCCGCACGCACCGGCGGGCGGTCGGCAAACTTCACCAGCACCTCGTCGAATCCCAGATCCCGGTAGATCGAGCGCAGCAAGCGGATGAACTCGCCGGTCTCGGACGTGATCTGGTCTTCCGTACAGAAAATGTGGGCGTCATCCTGGGTGAATGCCCGCAGCCGCATCAGGCCGTGCAGGGCGCCGGACGGTTCGTAGCGGTGGCAGGAGCCGAACTCGGCCATCCGGAGCGGAAGGTCCCGGTAACTCTTGATCCCCTGCCTGTAGATCTGGACGTGCCCCGGGCAGTTCATGGGCTTGAGGGCGAGGGTGCTGCCGCCGGCGTCCTCGGTTTCGGCGACAAACATGTGCTCGCGGAACTTTTCCCAGTGGCCGGAGCGCTCCCAGAGTGCCCGGTCGACGAGCTCGGGGGTCTGGACCTCCTGATAGCCTGCCGCCTCGAGGCGGTGACGCATGTAGGTGCGGAGCATGCGGTAGAGCGTGGCCCCGTCCGCGTGCCAGAAGACCGCGCCGGCGGCTTCCTCCTGAAAATGGAAGAGCGCCATTTCACGCCCCAGGCGCCGGTGGTCGCGCCGGGCGGCCTCTTCGAGGCGGTGGAGGTAGGCGTCGAGCTCCTTCCGGGTCCGCCAGGCGGTGCCGTAGACCCGCTGGAGCATCGCGTTCCGTGCGTCGCCCCGCCAGTACGCGCCGGCGAGCCGGGTGAGCTTGAACGCGGTGCCGAGCTTGCCGGTGGACGGGAGGTGCGGACCCCGGCAGAGGTCGACGAATGCGCCCTGCCGGTAGATCGTGACCTCCTCGCCGTCGGGCAGGTCACGGATGATCTCGGCCTTGTAGTGCTCGCCGATCGATTCGAAGTAGCGGACGGCCTTGTCGCGATCCCAGACCTCGCGGGTGACGGCTTCGTCCCGGGCGACGATCTCGCGCATCCGCTCCTCCAGTGCCTCAAGATCGGCGGGTGTGAAAGGTTCGTCGCGGGCGAAGTCGTAGTAGAAGCCATCGTCGATGGCGGGGCCGATGGTGACCTGCACGTCGGGATAGAGTTCCTTGGCGGCCTCGGCCAGCGCGTGCGCGGCGTCGTGGCGGATGAGCTCGAGGATCTCCACGCTATCGTCCTTCGGGGTCACGATCTCGATGGCGCCGTCCTCCGTGATGGGGCGGGTGAGGTCGCGGAGGTCACCGTCCACGCGAACCGCCAGGGCCGCCTTCGCAAGGCCGGGCGAGATGGCGCTGGCCACGTCGTGACCGGTCACCGGGCGTTCGAACGAGCGCTGGGCGCCGTCGGGGAATACGAGCGTGACGGAGTCAGGCTGAACAGACACAGAAGGAACTCGAGGGGTCCGGAAGTGCCGGAAGATGCGACCTGCGCCATGCCGGGTCAATGAGCGCCCGGGTGGTGATGGACCAGTGCCGCTTGGCCCTGCCGTACCGGGGACGGGCGCGCATCGGTCGTTGTCGCCGCCACCAGCACCCCGCGCTCTCCGCTTCGGGCCGGGTCAGGATGGCCGGCTCCGCGCACCTCTGGTACTGCCCGCGACGCGAGCTTCGGTCAGGGCCGTGGGCAAAGGGCCGGTTGATGCGGCGGGCGGGCTGCATCAGGGGCGTTGTTCCAGTGGAGGCCCACTTCGCACGGTGTGGCAATCGTGCAACAGTGCAGTCGAATCTAGTGTGCTTAACATCGGGAAGCGGTCCTGCAACCATTCGGTCTCTGGCCTCCGAACGCTTGAATCCGCATGCCAAAGTGGAGGCCGGGAAACGAACCTTACCGGGTCCGTATCGCGGGACATTTGCACCGTCTCTCCGGGCTGAGCCCATCACGGATTGCGGGCCGGAGTGGCCGGGATGGTGCTGCGCGATTGCGCTATCCGCCGAGGCGGGACGGTTCTGTCCGAGCTGCTATTCGATTGGCCAAGACAGGACGTGCGACCGGTGTTTCCTTCCCGGTCTGGTCGCAATCTGAGAAGAAAGAAAAGACTAAGTCGTATTGAAAACAATTAGATGCATTGAGTTATGTTGCGCCGCTGCTGGAGGGGGCTAGCAGTCGCGCCAAGGGGTGATCGCAGGTTAAGGCACCCAGCGGGACGCGCAGCGCGCCGCCGCGGGCGGGGCACGGCAGGTGGACGCGTTTCCCTCAGGTCACGTCGTACACGGACGATGCAGGCGTGGCTGCGGGCCTCGACGGAAAAGAGTTCGCAGCAGGACCGGTGGTCAGGAACGGGGGATGCAGGCACCCAAGCACGGCACAATTCGGCAACCTGCACGACCATGTCCGGCGGAGCACCCAGAAGGGCCGGCGATGGCGGCAATCACGGCCGACTGTCAAGGCCGATGCCGGGTGCTTGTCGCTTGAAAGGTATTCGTGTAAACGTGGCCCGTGACATCGGGTCGCAGAGTCTGGCGACGTCATGGTCATGGGATCCTTCAAGCATACCGATCCATAATGGTCGGGGCATTGCTGGGAGTGACCGCACGGCGACTTAGACGGCTAGCGTAGGCGAGTTGTTCCGATGTTTTCTGTTTTGACTGGACGACGTGCGCTGAATTATGGCGGACAGCCTCCAAGCCCAAGTGATCCTTTCCGGAAACGAGGGCACCCCGTTTGATGGGTGGGCTGTTCGTTAGTCCTCATTTCGCGCAGCATGTGTCCACAATTTTTCCATGGCCTCCCTGATCGAGGCCGCTTCTTTGACATGAGGAGAGCCTCGAAGACATGTTCAGACACCAGAAGCTGATCGCGGTCTGCTGGGCCGTTCTGTTTGCGTTCGCACTGGCCGGATGCAGCAGCAGTAGCGACAACCAGACGTCGGAGCCGACGGAACCGACCGAACCAACGGGACCGACTCCCGCTGAGATGGAGCTGGCAGAGCTCCGGGCGGAGCTCGCGGCCCTGCGGGACTTGCTTGGAATCGAAGACGATGATGACGTCGGAGACTCCATTGCCGACCTTCAGAGCGAAATTGCAGACCTGAAGGCGCAGGTCCAGGCGGCTGAGGATGAGGCCGCCGCAGCCGCAGCCAAGGCGCGCCAGGCGGAACTCAATGCGCTGGCGACCGCCATTGCCAACGACGACCTGAGTGGTGCGGACAACCGGGTCCAGTCGAATACCGACAAGGCAGATGACGCGGAGGATCTTGATGATCCGGCAGCGATCAGCGGCTGGAGCGGTGAGTCGTACAGCGACGAAAACACGGTGGCCGTGGTCTACACCAATCAGGGCTCGCCCGTGTCGGCCCCGTTCAACCAGAAATGGGGAACGGCTGACGCCGCGAACGCGGCCGATCGTGACGGGGTGTACACCCTCACAGCGGCTACGCACGGCGAGCTCGTGGATCTTCCCGGACTGCCCGCTCACGCCAGCCATCCAGGTGTGCGCGTGGGCCCGGTAGGGGGTGTCAGGGGTACGTTCGACGGCGTTCCCGGCACGTTCAAGGGCGTCGCCGGCACCAACACTAACCCGGGCACTGAGGTCAAGGTCGACGGCGACGGGAACGCGACGTGGAACAGCACGGACTTGACGTTCACGCCGGACAGCAACACTGCGTCGGTCACGGTGCGGGACTCAAGCTACCTGAGCTTGGGATATTGGCTGACGACAGCCACTGATGGTGCCATCACGCCCAAGGTGGCCGCGTTTGGATCGGACGGCCTCGCAGGCTACAACGGTAGTGCCGGTGAGAAGAACTTCATCGCGCTTATCGGCAAGGCGAAGTTTGCCGGCATTGCTGTTGGCCAATACACCAGCAAGAGCATCAGCTCCGTCGAGGGCGGCGCGTTCAACGCCGACGCGGCGCTTGAAGTGGACTTCGGTGCCGACAACGCGCTCGGAACAATTACGGGCACGATTGACGGCTTCATGAGCAATGGAGAGGCCCTGGGTTCCGGCTGGAAGGTGGACCTGAGGGGCGGTCGGTCCGGTAGCACCTATGATGCCGATGTGGCAGCCGCTATCGCCGAAGATTCAGGCGCAGTTTCTACGAATGGCCTCGCCCAGGGGACCTTCGGGACGCTGAAGCTGCCCGGCGATTGGCAGGCTGACTTCCTGGACGGCAGCCGTAACGACGACATGCCCGGCGCCGTTGCTGGCGACTTCCGCATTGAGGATGGCGACAGTTGGATCACCATGATTGGTGCCTTTGCGGCCATCAATCAGGAAGCGGACCAGCCTGACAACTAACGGATTGGGCTGAGCCTTCTTTTCGACCCCGCTGGTCTCTTCCGAGACCAGCGGGGTTTTTCTTGTACCGGCTGGAACGGGTTATTTCCGGCGGACTCATTCTGCCGTATCGCAACCTGCACGTGTGATGGCCGGTGCGTGGCGGCATGCACGCCGCTCGCTGCCTAAAAAACCCCCTTTGAGCCCTTGTGCAGGGGCTGCGGATTTCGGCAAAGTTGCAGCGCGTGTCCGATCGGTCGGACGCAGTTCCACATCCCGAAGCGCCGGCACCTCCCGGTAACCGGGAACTGGGCCCCTGGTGAAACCCGCGCACGACGGCGCCTAAAGCCTGTTGTCGGGTTGTGCTTCCAGCTTGCGGATGGGCCGGACGAACGTCCCCGTTCCCGCTGGCGGCAAACAGAGGGGTTGGGCCTTCCGCAGCCGCTTGCCATCCGGAATCTCGCCTCGTTCGTTGGCCGTGTCATCCCAGAGCCAGCCGCGGCTGGCATCAGCACCGGAATGCGACGGAGCGCGCCTGATGGCACGCAGGCGCAGACCGTGCCGGCACTTCCGGTCTGGAGACTTGCCAGCGCCGGCCAATCTGAAACTTCCTGCCGCGATACATTGATGGGCGGGCGGCCGGTGCGGAGGGTTGCACGGAAATTGCCCGCCAGCGCGGCGGTGCCCTGGCCTGGAGCCTGGGCCAACCGCAAATCTTGCCTGAAAAAGGGCCGAAACGGACCGGGCGCTGTGATATCCGAACTCCTGCACTATGCGTTTGTCCTCATTTCGCGTAGCATGCGTCCTCAATTCTTCCAAGGCCTCCCTGATCGAGGCCGCTCTTTTCCGTAAGGGGAGCCTCGAGGACATGTTCAGACACCAGAAGCTGATCGCGGTCTGCTGGGCCGTTCTGTTTGCCTTCGCACTGGCCGGATGCAGCAGCAGTAGCGACAACCAGATGTCGGAACCAACAGAACCGACCGAACCAACGGAACCGTCGCCCGTTGAACAGGAGCTGGCAGAGCTTCGGGCAGAGCTAGCGGCCCTGCGGGAAGCGCTCGGGATTGACGACGGCGATGACGTCGGAGATTCCGTTGTTGCCCTCCAAAGCGAAATTGCAGCCTTGAAGGCGCAGGTCCAGGCGGCTGAGGATGAGGCCGCCGCGGCCGCTGCCAAGGCGCGTGAGGCGGAACTTAATGCGTTGGCGACCGCCATTGCCGACAACGCCAAGAGTGGTGCGGCAAACCGGGGCCGGACAGGGGATCTCGACAAGCCGGATGACGCGGAGGATCTTGATGATCCGGTTGCGATCAGCGGCTGGAGCGGTCAGTCGTGGAAAGACGACAATACGACGGCCGTGGTTTACACCAATCAGGGCTCGCCCGTGTCGGCCCCGTTCAACCAGAAATGGGGAGAGGATGACGCCGCGAACGCGGCCGATCGTGACGGGGTGTACACCCTCACAGCGATTGCGCACGGCAAACTCGTGGATCTTCCCGGAATGCCCACGCACGCCAACCATCCGGGTGTGCGCGTGGGCCCCGTTGGCGGTGTCAGGGGCACGTTCGACGGCGTCCCCGGTACGTTCAAGGGCATCGCCGGCACCAACGACAACCCGGGCACTGAGGTCACGGTCGACGCCGACGGAAACGCGACGTGGAATGGCACGGACTTGACATTCACGCCGGACAGCAACACCGCCTCGGTCACGGTGCGGGACTCGAGTTACCTGGGTTTCGGATACTGGCTGACGACGGCCACTGATGGCTCTATCACGCCCAAGGTTGCCGCGTGGGATTCGGGTGACAACTACAATGGCGCTGCGGATCAGAAGAACTTCATCGCGCTTATCGGCAAGGCGATGTTTGCAGGCGTCGCCGTTGGCCAATACACCAGCAAGGGCATCAACTCGATCGAGGGCGGCGCGTTCAATGCTGACGCGGAGCTTGAAGTGGACTTCGATGGCGCCAATCTCGGATCAGTCACGGGCACAATTGACGGCTTCATGAGCAATGGAGAGGCCCTCGGTTCAGGCTGGAAGGTGGAACTGGCGGCCGCTGGTAATCCATTTAACGCCGACACCGGCGCCGCTATCACCGAGACTTCGGGCGAAGTTGCTTCGTCTGGTGGCGCCCAAGGGACCTTTGGGACGCTGACACTCTCCGGCGATTGGCAGGCCACTTTCCTTGATGGAACCCGTAATGACAATCTGCCCGGCGCCATTGGTGGAGACTTCCGCATTGAGGACGGCGCCAATTGGATCACCATGATCGGTGCCTTCGCGGCCATCAATCAGGAAGCGGACGAGCCTGGCGACTAACGGATTGGGCTGAGCTTTCTTTATTTACCCCGCTGGTCTCGGCAGAGGCCAGCGGGGTTTTTCTTGTACTGACTAGCTAGAATGAGCCATGACCCAGCCGGACCATTTGTGGAATTGCGACCCGTGCGTGTAACGCCCGGCACTTGGCGGCGTCAGTTTAGTCCGGGGCAGTTTCGACCTGACCATCAAGTTCGGCTGCAATCGCCGACAATCCATCCGGCAAGTCCTGCGGCCTGAACCCGGACGACCATAAGCCGTCGATGGGCATTCCTAAATCTGCGCGATGTGCGTATCAGGGCCAGGATCGATAATCGAATAACTGCTTGAGATTGGGCCTCGATACGCGCGGGTGTCCGGGTCGGTTCACGACGGCGAGCTACCGTCCGCAAGGCAGTCTGCGCGTGCTCGGCCTTCCGTTGGAACGAATCAAACGCAGTGGGCTCCAACCGCGTCTTGCCATCATCCTCCCGGTGCATCCCGGAGAGGGCCACTGCCCCTTCGGGTTCGATACATTTCTCGCCTCCATGCCCGTGACGGGACAAGGCTCCGGGACCACGGACGACAGCGGTCGCGAGGGTAGGCCGAAACTGGTCCTTGGCACGATCGGCCGGCGTCATGGGAGCATGGTCCCGAATGTGGTGGACCCACCAAGCCCGAGTGTTCGTGCGCGGGTTGGAGAGGGGATCCTGGGCTGGAGCGTGGATCCGGCCGTTCGCTGCCTGAGCGAACTCCCCTCGAAGCCCTTGTGCAGAGGTGGCGGATTTCGACATCGTGGCACCGCTTATCCGATCGGTCGGACGCAGTTCCCCATCCGGAACGCCAGCACCTCCCGAAGACCAAAAATAGGGCTCAGGGTAGACTCAGGGATTAGGACGCCATTAACCCGATTACCGGGTCGCGCTTCAAGCTGGCGGATTGCAGGACGCCCTTGCCTGTCTCGGCCGGCGGTGAACCGGGGGCCTGCCTTCTTCCTCGGCGGCCTGGCGTCTAGACCCCGTGTTGTTTGTTTGCCGCGCCATACCGCTGCAGATCACGACCGGCATCTGCATCGGGTTGCAATCAAGAGCGTCTGGTGGAACCCGCAAGTGCAAGCGTGTCAGCAAACCCGGGCTGGAAACCAGCGAGCTTGGGCAAACCCGGACTTCCTGCAACTTCCTGCCAAGATAAATTGATGGGTGGCCGGTCGGTGCGGAGAGTTGCACAGTAAGCGTCCTCTGGCCAGATCGAGATCAGACCTAGCGCTGGGGGCCAACAGCGAATCTAATCTGGCCGCTAAGGGCCGACACGGACTGGGTGTTTCCATGATGCGAACACCTGCACTATGCGTTTGTCCTCATTTCGCGTAGCATGCGTTTACAATTCTTCCAAGGCCTCCCTGATCGAGGCCGCTCTTTGACGCGAGGGGAGCCTCGAAGACATGTTCAGACACCAGAAGCTGATCGCGGTCTGCTGGGCCGTTCTGTTTGCGTTCGCACTGGCCGGATGCAGCAGCAGTAGCGACAACCAGACGTCGGAGCCGACGGAACCGACCGAACCAACGGGACCGACGCCCGCTGAGATGGAGCTGGCAGAGCTCCGGGCGGAGCTCGCGGCCCTGCGGGACCTGCTTGGAATCGAAGACGATGATGACGTCGGAGACTCCATTGCCGACCTCCAGAGCGAAATTGCAGACCTGAAAGCGCAGGTCCAGGCGGCTGAGGATGAGGCCGCCGCGGCCGCAGCCAAGGCACGCCAGGCGGAGCTCAATGCGTTGGCGACAGCCATTGCCGACGACGCCAAGAGTGGCGCGTTGAACCGGCTTCGGGCGGATAATGCCCGGAGCAAGGGCGATGACGCGGAGGATCTTGATGATCCGGCAGCGATCAGCGGCTGGAGCGGTGAGTCGTACAGCGACGAAAACACGGTGGCCGTGGTCTACACCAATCAGGGCTCGCCCGTGTCGGCCCCGTTCAACCAGAAATGGGGAACGGCTGACGCCGCGAACGCGGCCGATCGTGACGGGGTGTACACCCTCACAGCGGCTACGCACGGCGAGCTCGTGGATCTTCCCGGACTGCCCGCTCACGCCAGCCATCCAGGTGTGCGCGTGGGCCCGGTAGGGGGTGTCAGGGGTACGTTCGACGGCGTTCCCGGCACGTTCAAGGGCGTCGCCGGCACCAACACTAACCCGGGCACTGAGGTCAAGGTCGACGGCGACGGGAACGCGACGTGGAACAGCACGGACTTGACGTTCACGCCGGACAGCAACACTGCGTCGGTCACGGTGCGGGACTCAAGTTACCTAAACCTGGGATACTGGCTGACGACGGCCACCGACGGCTCCATCACGCCCGAAGTTGCCGCGTGGGGGTCGTCCGGACTTGAGGCCTACGATGGCAGTGCCGGTGCGAAGAACTTCATTGGGCTTATCGGCAAGGCGGCCTTTGATGGTATCGCCGTTGGCCAATACACCATCAAGAACATTGACTCGACTGAAGGTGGTGCGTTCAACGCCGACGCGGCGCTTGAAGTGGACTTCGGTGCCGACAACGCGCTCGGAACAATTACGGGCACGATTGACGGCTTCATGAGCAATGGAGAGGCCCTGGGTTCCGGCTGGAAGGTGCTGTTGGCCGCCAATAGTGATCCATTTAATGCCGAAACAGGAGCCCCCATCGTCGAAGGTTCGGACGCATTGGCGGGCCTATTTATTGCGATTGGAGGGGCCGAGGGGACGTTCGGGACGCGGAAAGTGACAGGCGACTGGGGGGCCGGCTTCCTTGACGGCAGCCGTAATGACGACATGCCCGGCGCCCTTACAGCACACTTCCGTGTTGAGGATGGCGGCAATTTGGTCAACATGATCGGTGCACTTGCGGCCATCAATCAGGAAGCGGATCAGCCTGACAACTAACGAATTGGGCTGAACCTCCTTTTTTGACCCCGCTGGCCTCTAAAGAGGCCGGCGGGGTTTTTCTTGTACCAGCTCGAATAAGTCATGACCCGATCGGCCCGCGCGGCGGTGCCGGAACCTACACGCGGGATTGCCGGTGATTGGCGACGCCGGTGCAGCCCTGGCCAGCTTTGACTTGACGGAGGGTTCGGCTGCAACCGCCGATAATCCATTTGGCGGGTCCTGCGACCTGCACCCGGACAGGCGGAAACTCTCCGGAATGGTTCCGAAATCCGCGCAATGTGCGTATCGGGCCAGGATCATTGATCGAATAACTGTCGGCGATTGGGACCCGGCCCACACGGGCGTCAAGGTCTGTTCACGACGGCAAGCGACCAGCCGCGAGGCAGGCAGCACGTACACGGCGTCCCGTTGGAACGGATCAAGTGCAATAGGCTCCGGCCGCGCCTTGCCATCATCCTTCCGATGCATCCCGAAGAGGGGCACTGCCGCTTCGGGATCGATGCATTTCTCGTCTCCATGCCCATCACGGACCCGCGCTCCGGTCCACGGATGACGGCGGTGCGACGGATACACCGACACTGCGCCTCTGGTTGATGGATCGGGCGCAAATCGTGCCAAGAAAAGTCGAAACAAATTGGCGCTGCCAAGATTCGAACTCTTGCACTGTTCTTGTTGTGCCGAGTTCGCGTAACATGGGTCCACTAGTTGTCCAAGGCCTCCTTGGTCGAGGCCGCTTCTTGGACAAGAGGAGGGCCGTGAAGACATGTTTAGACACCAGAAGCTGATCGCTCGCTGCTCGGCCGTTCTGTTTGCGTTCGCACTGGCCGGATGCAGCAGCAGCAGCGACAACCAGATGTCGGAGCCGACGGAGCCGACCGAACCGACGGGACCGACGCCCGCTGAGCAGGAGTTGGCAGCCCTTCAGGCGGAGTTCGCGGCCCTACGGCAGCTACTCGGGATCGACGACAATAATGACGTCGGAGACGCCGTTGACGACCTCCAGAACGCGATCGAAACCTTGAAGGCGCAAATCCAGGCAGTTGACGATGCGGCCGCCGAGGCCGCAGCCAAAGCGCGCACCGCGGAACTCAATGCGCTGGCATCCGGTATTAGCGCCGCCGGCGGTTCCTCTAGTGGAGACCGCGGCCGGGTCCGGGCGGATCGGGACAAGCCGGACAACGCAGAGGATCTTGATGCTCCGGCCTCGATCAGCGGCTGGAGTGGTGCGTCGTGGAGCGCCGATGGCACGGTGGCCGTGGTGTACACCAATCAGGGCTCACCCGTGCCGACCCCGTTCAACCAGAAATGGGGAAACCTCGACAACGAGACCGAGGCCGAGCGTGACGGGGTGTACGAGCTGTTTTCTGCTACGCACGGCGAGCTTGTGGACATTCCTGGAATGCCCACGAACGCAAACCACCCGGGTGTGGCCGTGGGCCCCGTCCAGGGACTCAGGGGCACGTTTGATGGCGTTCCCGGCACGTTCAAGGGCGATGGCGACACCGGCACCGTGGTAGGGGTCAACGCCGCAGGGAACGCGAGTTGGGCCGAAGCTGGTACCGACAGCGAGTTGACGTTCACGCCGGACAGCAACACTGCCACGGTCGCGGTGCGGGACTCGAGTTACCTGAATCTGGGATACTGGCTGACAACGGCCGATGACGGTGCCATCAAGCCCGAGGTAGCCGCATGGGCGTCGGCAGGCCTTGATGCTTACAACGGCTTGGAGAGAGGTGGCAAGGACTTCCAGAACCTTATCGGCAAGGCGACCTTTGAAGGCATCGCTGTTGGCCAATACACCAGCAGGAGCATCGACTCGATCGAGGGGGGCGCGTTCAATGCCGACGCCACGTTTGACGTGGACTTCGGTACCGACAGCGAGAACGGAGGAGTCACGGGCACGCTTGACGGCTTCATGAGCAACGGAGAGCCCCTCGGTTCCAGCTGGAAGGTGGTGTTCGCCGCCAGCCGAGTTGGCAACGCTCCGTTTGATGCCGACGCACGAGCCGAACCCGACGACGCAGCGGCTGGTTCCGGTTTGGTTGAGGTCGATGGTGCCGCCCAGGCGACGGTCGGAACGATGACGTTCATCGGTGATTGGCAGGCCGACTTCCTTGATGGCAGCCGTAACGACGATATGCCTGGTGCCATTGCTGGCGACTTCCGGATTACCGGAGGCAGTTCAAGGCGCGTGTACATCATGGGTGCATTTGGAGCCATCAACCAGGTAGCGGACCAGCCTGACGACTAAAGGATTGGGCTGAACATTCTTTTCGACCCCGCTGGCCTCTACAGAGGCCAGCGGGGTTTTTCTTGTGCCGGCTGGAATGGGTTACTGCCCCAGCCGGCCCATGTTGCGGTATCGGAGCCAGCGCGTGGGATCGCGGGCGCGTAGCGGCATCGGGATAGCCCGGACCCGCTTCAAGTCGATCGGGAAGCCTCGTCTGCAATCGCCAACAATCTATTCGGCAGGTCCTGCGACGTGGACCCGGCCGGACTGATCCCGTCCTCGACATCCCGGAGACCACCGACCACCCAGTCGCCTGTGACACCACCTTCCGAGGCATGATCTCGGCTTCAAGCGTGCGGGTTGGCCGACGGCACGTGTCTGTCCCGGCTGAGGGCGCTGAGGGCCCGGCTCCTTCCCGGCCACCTGGCGTCCAGAACCTCGCGTGGTTCGTTGACCACGCCAGGCCACCACAGATCGCGGACGGCATTCGCACTGGGCCGCAACGGGGCGCGCCTGGTGGCCCCCGCCGGTGCTTGGCGTGGGCGCAAACCCGGGCCGGGGACCTGTCAGCGCAGGCCAACCCGGAACTTCATGCCGCGATATATTGATGCGTGCCCGCCCAGAGCGAAGGGGTGCGGAGTAAGCGCCCTAGAACACGGCGGTGATCAGGCGTCGTGCCTGGACCGGCCACATATCTAGCCAGGAAGGGCCGACACGGACTGGGTGCTGCCATGATTCGAACTCCTGCATTGTTCTTGTTGTTGCGCCGACAGCGCGGTCGGCCACACTTGCTGCCGCGTTGGGTGTCGGCCGCAAGCGTTGCGGTGCTGATGCACACCGCATGGAGCCCGCCCGCCGTGTCCGAGATCCGGACCGAGGCCTTCATGCTCGCGAACGGCATGCAGGTGGTGGCGGTCCCGATGAGTCGGGCCGGCGTGGTGCATCACGCGGTGTACTTTGCCTTCGGCTCCGCCGATGACCCGCCTGGCCAGTCCGGCATCAACCACCTCATCGAACACTTGATGTTCAATGGCACGGCCGCGGTACCGGAGGGCGAGTACGACACCATCATCGGCCGGAACGGCGGCAGCGCGAATGCCTACACCTCACCCGACGTGACCGCCTACTACGCGACGATTGCCCGCGATCGCCTAGAGACGGTCATGGAGCTCGAGGCCGACCGCATGACCGGTCTGGTGTTCGATCCCGCCAATTTCGAGGCGGAGCGCAAGGTCGTGCTCGAGGAGCGGCTGCAGCGCATCGACAACGATCCCCGTGCCCTGTTCCGGGAGGAGCTGCGCGCCGCGCGCTGGCGCGCCCACCCGTACGGCCGGCCCGTCATCGGCTGGCGGCACGAGATCGAGGCCCTGACCCTGACGCAGGTCGAGAGCTTCTACCGCCGTCATTACGGACCGCGGAACGCGCTCCTTGTGGTGGCCGGTGACATCAGTGCCGACGAGCTCCGCCCTCTTGCAGAGCGCACCTTCGGGCAGATTCCGGCGGGGGGCGAGCCCCTCCCGCCGCGCCCGGCAGAACCTCCGCACCGGGCGCTCATCGCGGTCGAGGACGCCGATCCGCGCGTGGCCCAACTGCGGTGGTCACGCCAGTACCGTGCGCCAAGCTACTTTTCCGGCACCCTCCGCGAGGCAGTCGTCCTCGACGTGCTTGGAGCGCTCCTCGGCGGATCTTCGGGTCGCCTCCACCGTGCATTGGTGGTGGACGCGAAGGTCGCGCTGGCGGCAGGAGCCGCCTTCGGCGGGAGCTCCCGGGATGGCGGCGTGTTTCACGTCTACGCCGTGGCGGCAGACGGCATTGGCGCCGCAGAGCTTGAGGCGGCCATCGATGCGGAACTCGGGCGTCTGGTGACCGACGGCGCCGACGACACGGAAGTCGCTCGGGTCCTGTACCGGTTTTCGGCCGGCGAGATCTATGCCCGCGACCGGGTCGCGGGCATTGCCGAACTCGTGGGCACCACGCTCATCAAGGGCGGAAGCCCTGATGGCATCAACGCGTACATGACGATCGCCCGGACGGTCAGCGCCGACGACGTGACGGCGGCCGCCCGCGCGCTGTTCCAGGACCGGGCTGTCGTGACCGGCGTGCTGCGTCCGGAACCCGCCTCATGACGCGGGGTTGGCAGTGGGTCGTGGGCGTGGTCACCGCGGTCGCGGTCCATGCAGAGGCCCACGCAGGCGCCGGATCACCGTCGATCGAGGTGGTGGTGTCGCCAGCGGGCGTCGAGGCCTGGCTGCATCGCGATTCGACACTGCCCATCGTCTCGCTTGCGTTCCGGTTCGCGGGCGGAGCGGCCCTGGACCCTCCTGGAAAGGAAGGCCTCACACAGTTCATGACGGCTCTTCTGGACGAGGGTGCCGGCCCGCATGATTCCGAGACATTTCGTGACCGGCTGGATGATCGGGCCATTCGCCTCACATTTTCGTCCGGACGGGACAGCGTGCGTGGCCGGGTCCTGACGCTGTCAGAAAATATTGTCGAGGCGGCAACCCTGCTCGGGCATGCGCTCGCGGAGCCGCGCTTCGATGAGGAGCCCGTCTCCCGAATCCGCAACCAGCTCGAGGCCTCCCGGGCCCAGCGCGCCAATCATCCGGGGTCGGTCGGGCAGACGCGGTGGATGGGGCTGGTGTTCGGTGACGGTCCATACGGCCGTCCGCCGAACGGAACCCGGGCAAGCCTGCAGGGGATGACGGCGTCGGATCTGGCCGCCGCAGCGCGTGAACGGCTCGTCCGGAGCCGCCTCGTCGTCGGGGTGGTCGGAGACATCGATCCGGAATCGCTAGCACGTGTCCTGGACATCGCCTTCGGCGATCTGCCGCAAGGGTTACCGCTTGCCGACGAGCCTGAATCGGGAGCCTTCGACGGGCAGACGGCGTACGTGCCCATGGACGTTCCGCAGACGCAACTGGTCTTCGGGCTTCCCGGACTTCCGCGGGATGATCCGGATTTCTTCCCGGCTGTCGTGCTCAATGCGATCCTTGGCGGCGGTGCGCCAGGGGCAAGGCTTGAGCAGGCGCTTCGGGTGGAGCGCGGCCTGACCTATGGAGTCCACACGTATCTCGCCGCCGCAGATCGGTCGCCTCTCCTGATGGGCGGCATGGCGACGCAGGAAGCAACCGCCGCCGAGGCCGTGGACGTGATCCGAAGCGAGATCCAGCGCGTCGCGACCGATGGAGTCACGCCTGAGGAGCTTGCCAACGCCAAGCTCTACCTCACCGGCTCCTTCCCTCTCCAGCTCGACAGCACGGCAGAGGTCGCCGGTTATCTGGTCGGCATGCAGGAGGATGCATTGGGGCTCGATTATCTCGCGCGGCGAAACGATCTGGTCGATTCCGTCTCGCTCGACGACATCGAGCGCGTTGCGGAGAAACTGCTCGTTGCCGATCGGATCACGTGGGTCGCGGTCGGAAGGAGCAATCCCTTCCGGATTCCGTGACACGCAGCGGCGAGCACTGACGTGTCTCGCCGCCCGCCGGTATCAGACGTTGCCAGCCGCCGGCCCCCATCATGGCGGTGAGACTGCGGCAGGGCGGGCATCGTCCATTCCGGGACCGGAGTGCGTGCTGGGCACCCTGCGGCCTTCGCCCTTCGGGGCGGGCGCAACGCGGCATCGTGCGAGAGAAGCCGACCGCGGAAGGCTCCGTCGCCACCGCTCGCCGGTGTCAGAGCATGGTGCGAACGCTTGCCGGAAAGCCGGTGCCGCGGGCGGCGTTCCACGAAGCCTGGTCGGCATTGTGTACGTTGTCGTCTTCGCCCTTGCGCCCTCCGCGTATGCCGAGCGCCGGACGCTGTCGGGGCCTTGATCTCGTGACGGCAGGAGAACCGGATGAAGTATCGAGCATTGGGCAGGACCGAGATCGAGGTGTCGGAGATTGTCTTCGGCGCCGGCTGGGTCGGGGGTGTTCTCATTCATCACTCGGCCGACGTGGCGCGGGAGGCCCTGGAACGGGCCCGGGCCGGGGGAATCAACTGGGTTGATACGGCGCCGTCCTACGGGGACGGAAAATCGGAAGCAATGCTCGGGAAGCTGCTCCCCGAAATCGGCTGGCGCCCGTATCTCTCGACCAAGTTTCGGATTGATCCCGGAGCCGCGACGTCGGTGGAACACCAGATCCGGCAAAGCGTGGAACGCAGCCTGACACGCCTCGGCAGCACGTCGGTCGACCTCCTGTACCTACACAATGCCCTGGCAGACGCCAGCGATGCGAACAATCTCGCGGTCGAGCACGTGCTGGAGCCGGGCGGCGTCGCCGACACGCTTGATGCGCTGAAGCGCGAGGGCGTCACGCGGTATGCCGGCTTCACCGCCAACGGGGATGCGGAGAGCCTGCAACGCGTGGTGACAAGCGGGCGTTTCGATGCGGCGCAGGTGTACTACAACATGCTCAATCCCAGCGCCGGACAGCCCGTCCCCGCTGGCTGGTTGGCGGCCGATTTCGGCCATGTGATTGAGACCTGCGAGCAGCAGGGGGTGGGCGTCTTTGTCATCCGTGCCATGGCCGCAGGCGTGTTGGCGACGGAGCAGCGGACAGGGCGCGAAATTCCGATGTATGAGAGCGCCGACATGGCGTCCGAGGAAGTGCGCGCAGGCATGGCGAGGGAGGCCATTCGGGACGAGCCGGGCACCCCGGCACAAACCGCCCTCCGGTTTGTCCTCGATGACGCCCGCGTCAGCGGCGTGGTGATTGGCGCCAACCTGCCCGACCATGTGGATGAAGCTGTGGCGGCCCTGGACCTGCCGCCGCTTGGAGCGGAAACCCGGGCGCGGCTTGCCGAACACCATGCACGCGATTTCGGCCGCCTTCAGTAAGAGCATGCCGTAACCCTTGCCTCCCCTTTCATGAACGCCGGCGGCGGCCGTCGCGAGCGTGATGAGGGAGGTGGATGCCGGACGGTTGTCCAAACCGGCACGGCTTCCGCACGCAGGGCCGAGAGACAAATCCGATTGGATGGCCGCCCTCTTGGTGGAGGTCCGGCCGCACGCGAGACACAGGGCTGAACCGGCGCCTTGCATCGCCCGCTGCAGGGGCCTTCGTTCAACAACGCGGGGTCTTCAGGCCTGCCAGGGCATACGCAAACCGACACACGGGAAGTGTTAAGCTGAGTCCTGACCGTAACCGAGCAGCGATTGTCCCGTGACCTTGTTGGCCCCCGCAGCAGTCCAGCGGATCAGCGTCATCGGCACCGGCACGATCGGCGCGTCATGGGCTGCATTTTTTCTGGCCCGCGGATTCGATGTGCAGGCATGGGACCCGGCGCCGGACGCAGAAGAAGCGCTCCGGTCGTTCGTTAAGAATGCCTGGCCGGCGCTGATCGAACTCGGCGAGACCACGCCGGAGGCCGATCCGGAGCGCCTCCGTTTCTGTCCGAGCGTCGGCGCAACCCTTGAGAACACGGACTTCGTGCAGGAGAGCGCGCCGGAAAACCTGGGCACCAAGCGCACCCTTTACGCCGAGATTGATGCGTCACTGTCGGACCGGGTCGTGCTTGCGAGCTCCACGTCGGGCCTTCTGATGTCGAACGTGCAGGAGGGTTGCGCGAATGCCGCCCGATTCGTCGTCGGCCATCCATTCAATCCTCCGCACCTGATTCCCCTGGTCGAGGTCGTGGGCGGCGGTGCGTCGGATCCTGCCGCAGTGAGCTGGGCGATCGACTTCTACAACGCCCACGGCAAACGGGCGATCCGCCTCAACCGCGAGGTTCCCGGCCATCTCGTGAACCGCCTGCAGGCAGCCCTTTGGCGCGAGGCCGCCGATGCAGTTCTCACAGGCCTGGCGAATGTCGAGGACGTCGACGTCGCCATCAAGTACGGCCCCGGCCTGCGCTGGGGCGTGATGGGTCCATTTGAGCTATGCGCGCTCGCCGGCGGCACAGGCGGGTTTGCGCATTTTATCGATCACTTCGGTGATGCCCTTCGGCTTTGGACCAACGACCTGAACCCGGTCGATTTCTCGCCCGACGTGCGGGCCCGACTCAAGGAACTGGTGGAAGAGGCGTTCGCTGCACGCGATACGGAATCACTTGCTGCAGAACGCGATACGTTGCTGATGGCCACCCTGGTCGCGGCTGCCTGTGTCCGACGGGAGCAAGGATTTGACTGACGTTCCGGGACCATGACGGATCCAACGAGAGGATGCCTGGAGGGCAAGGTCGCTGTAGTCACGGGCGCCGCCGGGGGCATTGGAATCGAACTTGTGAACGGCCTGTTGCGGGAAGGAGCCCGGGTCGCAGCCGTCGATGTGGATCAGGAGCGCCTTGACGCGTTGGCCGCGCAATGCGCCCGATCCGGCACCGGCCAAGATGTGCTCCCCCTGCAAGGCGACATCTCGTGTCCCACGCAGTGCGGGGAGGCGGTTTCCAGAACGCGTACGCAGTTCGGCGGGCTCGACATTCTCATCAATAACGGCGCGCTCGGGATGGGAATCATTCGCCGGGATCACTTGACCCGGCTCATTGGCATTCAGGAAATCACGCCCGAGATGTGGGAGCGATTCATGGCGGTCAACCTGTCCGGCGCGTGGTACATGACTAGGGCCGTGATCGACGGGATGCTGGCAAACGAGTGGGGTCGCATCGTGAACGTCACGACCAGCTTCTTCACCATGCTCCGCGGCCGCTTCCATCCGTATGGCCCCGCAAAAGCAGGACTGGAGGCGATGTCCGCCGGGCACGCCGAGGAGTTTGCCGGCACCGGTGTCACCGTCAATGTGGTGGTGCCGGGCGGACCCACCGACACGTCTCTCGTGCCTCAGGAATCAGGCTTCGACCGCGCGGCGCTGATTGCCCCCTCGGTCATGGTTCCGCCGGTGGTCTGGCTGTGCTCTCCTGCCGCGGACGGCGCGACCGGCCACCGTTACGTGGCGGCCGAATGGGATTCGTCGAGTGCCCCGGCCGACGCAGCGGAAGTGAGCCGCGCCCCAATCGCATGGCCCGACTTGGCACAAAATCCGGTGTGGCCCGGGGGCAGCCGGCCGTCGTCTTGACGCAGGCGCGCGGCGTGGTCGTGACCGGCGTCCGCGTTCTGGCGAACACAAATTACCGAGGCCAGCCAAATCGGGATTGAATGGATGGCGCCTCCGGCACGAGGGGACCGGACAATAGAGAGCCTATGCCGCAACAGCGTCCTGCGGAATGCGTCGGGGTATGGCAGTGGGAGCTAATGGCAACGCTACGACCGACCTTCGGCACTGAATTTCGAGGCAGCAAAACGATTACAGAGCGACGGCCGATTGTGAACGGGCCCGCGCTCGGCTGCTAGGGCGGAATAACCACCGGTTGCAGGAGCAGGACTCAAATTCGACCAAGCCACTACTATGTACGGCAACTGCAACCGCTTCGATGGCCCAGATAGAGCGGACAGGATGTCCAACTCCGCATTTCTTCACACAGCCCGGTTCGTTTGAGAAAGATAACCGCCAACTACCAGACACGATGAGATGGGATCAAACGCCGAGAAAACGAAGAGGAAGCAATGAATAGGAACATTGAGCCTTCGCCTGAGGCAGTTGCAGAGTTTTGTCGGCGATGGAATGTCCAAGAGCTGGCCTTGTTTGGTTCAGTTCTAGGCGAAGCCTTTGGGCCGGAAAGCGACGTCGACATTCTGGTGAGTTTTGTCGAAAACGCGCGACGGACGTTGATTGATCTGGAGGATATGGAGAAGGAGCTCGAGGAAATATTCGAACGCAAGGTTGACCTCGTGAGCCGCCGAGGCGTCGAGGCAAGCCAAAATTTGGCGCGGCGGGACAGCATTCTGTCTTCGGCTCAGGCCATCTATGGAGCGTGACCGGCAGCATATCGAGGACATGATCCTCTCGGCACGAGTGGCTGGAACCTATCGCGAAGCCGCGGCGCAAGCTGACCTCCTGAAAGACGTGAAGCTTCAGGATGCTGTTATTCATCGGTTAGAAGTCATCGGGGAGGCGGCAGGCCGCGTATCCGAGGAGTTTCAAGAGCAATATTCAAGCATTCTCTGACGCCAGACCATTGGAATGCGGAATCGCAGGATTCACGGCTACGATTCCGTCGACGTTTCCGTGGTGTGAGAGCCCGCATAGGACTACGTGCCGAAGTTGCTAACACAGCTTGAGATGCTGTTACGCGATCGGACTGCGAGCCGAACCGGCCGGGAGGAGAAGTAGGCTTTACTGCAGCAGATTCCTTTCAGGTTAGGCCATTACCGGCGCGGCGGAAATATTCGGCGCATCCATCAGGCTCGAGAATTCCAATTAGGTTGCCGATGGCGGCCCACAGGGCATTGGCAGTCTGCCAGCCGCCTGCTCCAACCCTCTCTTCTACTCGCACGAAACGGCCTCCAGCCACAACGTAAGACATTGCTGTCCTGAGGCTCTTTTATTGACGATTGTCGATAGACACCGTACAATCTGCCGGTGATCAGGGCCTTCCGGCATCGCGGGTTGAAGGAACTCTACGAGCGTGGACAATCGCCGAAGGTTGCCCGAGGCCATGTCGCCAAACTGCTGCGCATCCTGTCCGCCCTTGATCTGAGCACCGGTCCGGAAGGTATGAATATCCCCGGTTTTCGGCTGCATCCGCTCAAGGGACGCCTAAGGGGACACCATGCAGTTTCCGTCTCCGCCAACTGGCGCGTGACGTTTCGCTTCGACGATGGTGATGCAGTCGATGTGGACTATCTGGATTACCATTAGGGAGGATCGCCATGACAATGAACAATCCTGTCCATCCCGGTGCCATCGTTCGGGAGGATTGCCTGCGGCCACTGGGCCTTTCGGTAACGGAGGGAGCAAGGCGGCTTGGTGTCGGCCGCCAGACACTCTCCAATCTGGTGAACGAAAGGGCATCCGTTTCGATCGAGATGGCCTGGCGACTGTCGAAAGCTTTCGGGTCGACGCCCGAGACATGGCTGGGCATGCAGATGGCCCATGATTTGGCACAGTCCCGTCATCTTGAACAAACCATCAAGATCGACCGAATTGTGGCCGCGTAGGCAGCCGGAGCCACCTCAGCAGGGTTCGGCCGACCGGAATTCGCGCTCCGCTATTGGTCTCACTGTCGAGACCTGCTCGGCTGTTGTCCTACCGAGCCTCCAGGCACGGTTCGTCGAGCTTGCGGTCTACGCCGTTGCGCAGCGCGACCTTGAGAAAGTGCAACGGCCCGAAGAAGGCAGCGCTGGGGCCGATTCCTTTCGGGTTGAGCCATTAACCTGCGCGGCGGACGTGGTTAACGCATCTATCAGGCTCGAAGGTACCAGGCGGCGTGGGCGTGGGCGGCCCGCATGGCATTGAGGGTTCGCTTGCCGCGATGACCTGGATATCTGGAGCAATCCTGAAGCTGTTATCTCTCATTACTTTAAACTGAAGTTCCCCTCTATACGGACGAGTCGCCTGACCTCCGCCCAGACCACGTTCATCTGTCTTGGATGACTCTGTCGTCATTATTCGCGGGGTTTCTCTGGTAGCAGCGCGGTAGGGATCTAGGCCACGATCTTGTCCCGCTCTGACGCCTCGTTGACTGCTGGCAGCGGCAGCCCGACTTCGACGAGTTTCCTGTGGGGATCCAAATTTTTCGAGTTCAGCTCCGCGTTCCAACAACATGGATTCAGGGATCGCGGTCGGGCTCACACCACTCGGCCGCGTCCGCGAGTTCCTGCGCGTGCCGCTTCTGCTCCTCCCGATCCTCCACCGCCAGGTCGGGCAGTACGATGTCGGCATGGCGGGCGTTATCAAGCAGAGGCGTCGCTTCCACCTGACGCCCGCTCCGGGTGGCATCCTCCGCCGTCACCACGGCCCAGCCGCAGAATGGTTTGTCACGAGCGGCACCCACCCGCTCGGCGATGTCAACCGCCTTCGTCTTCGTCCGCAGGTCGAGGCGGTCCACCGAAAGACGAGGGTTGCCTTCACGCTCCAGAAATACGTTCAACCGCACATTGCGGCGGCGGGCCCGCTTGGCGTCGCCACGGGAAAACACACCTCTGCCAAGACGTTCTTCCGGCGCGATATCGTCGCCGGCAATCACGCGGCCAAATCGTCGTGCCGCGCCAACTCCTCAAGTGCCTCACGAATGAATCCGTCAGGCAGCGCGCCGGTTCCCGAATAACGCGCGCGCCTGTGCCGGCCTTCCATGTTGACGAGACACAAGGCGCCGCCATCCGGGCCGCACAGCAGCACCACGGAGCGGTTCCGACCACCCGGCGCATCGATTGCGATCTCGCCGTCCGTTGTCGGATACACCTCGAAACGTCGTGGGGAAATATTGTGGAGCAAGCGCAGCAGACGGCGGGCATCCGCTAGTGTCTCATTCGATGGCACTGGGAAACCTTCCTCATGCGCCTCGGCGGCCGCCTCGCTCAGATCGCGCAAAGCGTCGCGCAACTTAGGGTTCCGGCCGCCCGCAATCGCCCAATATTCCGCCACCTTGAGGGCGACATCGCTTGAACTGCCCGTACCCAAAGATTCCACTGTGTTGCCGCTAGCGGGCGAACGAAATACCGCAGTAAAACGGTCCCTCAAGTCAAACATTTGAGCAACCTGCAAAATTCCAAATTCCGGGCCAGCACCCAGTTCCCAGCTACTGTTTTGGGAAGGTGGTCCCAAGATCGTCTCTGGCTCAGGCGGCCGGGGCAGAGAGTCGAACCAGTCGCCACGAAATCGGGGCGCCGACGCCGTCTCTACTGTTTGGGTTGCAGTCATCGTTGCGTTACCCAGCCGTTACCGCGTAACCATCGCCAGATCGAACTTAGTTACCAAATCACGAAAGTCAGCCACATCCTGCTCCCAGGAAGCAAGAATATTGGCCGCTCCTTGAAGTCTTTGCCGGTGAGTTTCCCCCGTGATGCCACGATGAATGTTGGCCTGAAAAAACAAGCCGTGCGGCGGAGGGCCCTGATTTCCTGGTATTTCGACGTGGTTGACATCCAGCGTGATTCTTCTTGCCTCGTATTTGTATTCTACCTTCAACCTAATTTCAGGCCGAACATCTTTGAACGACATTCGTTCGCCGCGCTCCACAAGGGCATTCGAAATATCGTACACTCTATCGAGAGTAGATCGCATGATCCCCTTGGGGTTAATTCCTATTGCGGTCCATGAGATATGGGATACGACATCCAGAAAACGGTGCGCGGTTTCCGGCACAACGCACCTATCTTCACTCAATGTGTCGCCGCTCTGCTCGAATACGAAGCGATTGGCCTCGGCTCTTACCGTAAGGCCGCTATCAAAAACCACTTGAGACAACACCGGTGTCGATAAAGGCACCTCCTTCAGTTGTATTTTCTCATCGACGATCCCCTTGTAGCGTAGGAAGTCGGGATTGAGGATCGAGGGGTCGGCTTGATCAGCGACGAGAACGACGGACAACTCAACGAGCTCCAAGCCAGTATCGTGGCCGCCTTCTCCTGTCACTGCGCCCTGCACCATCACCCGTCGCCGCTCAGAACCAGGCACCGCCGTCGGCCAGTCCCGTCAACGTGGGCTGGATCACGGGTTGGTCTTTGGAACCATTACGGCGACTCGGCATCGGTGCATCATCCAGCTGGTATGCAGGCCAAGGAACCGGAATCAGCACATCATTCCACAGGACCGCGCTCCACGTCCCATCAACCGCGCGCCGACCATCTTCGAACTGCGCCAACATGCTGTATCTAGCCACCATAAATTAGAATGTAGGTCAACCGCACAGCGACCGCCAGAGACAATTTCGAAAACCCGATTAATTAGCCAGGGCTTTAGGATGCCCAGGTTCGCTCCAGCCATGCCAGTCGAGAGAATGCCGCGTCGGACGTCCACCTTGTCCCGCAGGTTACCGAAAGCGCCGGCGTGGTCTCGGTCGAAAGGCACCGGCCGATAAACGGGCTTACTGAGCCTTGTGATGAGTAGCGGATTGTTTCGAAGGTTTGGGAGCCCCCTCGCGGGTTCATGCAGGCTGCGGGTGCGATCCCGCTCCGAGCACGGCCCGCAGGAGCGGCTGGGACCCGTGGCGACTGGCCGACGCCGGCGAACTCCGAGGATCTCACTGTTGGTAGTCGATTCCCTGCTGCTCAAGCTGGCGCAGCAGTGCCGGCCACTCGCGCTCGCCGCAACTTTCGCTCTCCAGTTGCCGCGCCGTGAGCTCGCAAATTTCCTTCGACGGCTGCCGAATTCGGTCGCCTGAGGCGGTGGCGGCCATCAGCGCCAGCTGGGCCGAACACACCTTGTCCAGGTAAAACATCGTGACCCATGCTTCAGCCACCGAGGCGCCGGTGGTCAGCAATCCGTGATTGCGGAGGATGAGCACCTTCTTGTCGCCGAGGTCGCGAATCAGACGCTCGCGTTCGTCGAGATCGAACGCGACCCCCTCGAAGTCGTGATAGGCGACGCGGTTGTAGAACGTCATCGAATCCTGGTTGGTGAACATCAGCCCGTCCTCAAGTGCCGAAACCGCCATGCCGGCTTCGGTGTGCGTGTGAATCACGCACGTCGCGTCTTCGCGCGCGATATGGATGGCACTGTGAATCGTGTACCCGGCACGGTTGACCTCGTGCGGCGTGTCGTCCAGAACATTGCCGTCGAGGTCGATCTTGATGAGATTGGAAGCCGTCACCTCGTCCCAGCGCAGACCGTACGGATTGAGCAGGAAATGATGGTCCGGCCCAGGAATGCGGGCCGAGATATGGTTGTAGATGAGTGACGTGGTCCAGCCATACAGGTGGGCCAGGCGATAGGCAGCCGCAAGATCCACCCGGGTCTGCCATTCGTCCGCGCTGACCCGTTCGCGAAGCGGCCGGTCGGTGAGTCTCGAAACGACGGTTGCGGTCATGGTGATTCTCCCGATGCGATGCTCTGCACAAGTCTAGGACTGTTCCTGCCCCGGCAACAGCACGGCACCGGGCCAGGCTCCCTGGACGCCTTCGGTTGGGCGTGCCGAATCGCGTGTGCGGGGCCTTTCCGCAAGGTGCAACGCGACCCACGGACCCACAACACCGGCCCGGCGCCGGTACCGCCACGGTGCAGCCGGACCGGCGCACACAAGCATCCTCCTCGCCGGGCGTGGTTCCGAATCGCGACCGCGACGGGAGCGGTCTTCGTTGCCATGTCGACCGGGCCCGGTGCGTCCGGCGAGACCTGGCGCGGGTTAATCGTCGCACCCGAGGAACGTTGCGCGCCGTATGACCGGGAGCGGGATTATTCCCCTCCGCGGGCGGACGAGCGGGCAATCGCGCGCAACCTTGGCGGCATCTTCAGCCCCTATACGGGAACCTGTTTCGCATCGCTCCGTGAGACCGACATCGAACATATCGTCGCCGTCAGCGAGGCCCATGACAGCGGCCTGTGTGCGCAGGACGCGGCAACGAAGGCACGCTTCGTGCGCGACCTTCGCAACCTGGCGTTGGCGTCACCGCGTGTGAACCGGCACGAGAAAGGCGCGAAGGATGCGGCCGGGTGGCTTCCGGATCGCAACCGCTGCTGGTTTGCTGCCCGCGTCGTTGCAGTGCGGCGCGCCTATGGGCTCAGCATCGATCGGGACGAAGCTGCCGCCCTGGAACGGATCCTTTCCGCCTGCACTGACACAGCACTGCAGCGCCCGCCGTGTCTCGACCTTCCCCTGCCCGCTCGCCGGCCCGCCGCACGCCTGGAACCGACCCATCCGGCTGCGCGCTACGACGACAACGGAGACGGCCGCATCACGTGCCGGGAGGCGCGCCGGCACCGCATTGCGCCGGTTCCCAGCACCCATCCGGCGTACGAATTCATGTGGGACGGCGACGGTGACGGCACCGTCTGCGAATGAGTGCGATCGAAGCGCCCGTCACGGAGGCGGGTGACGTCGCCGACCGGTCCAACCCGGCCGCCTTGTGGTCACCGCCTCGCCCGCCGAGTTCCGGCGTCGGGACCTCTTGGGCGTTTCTGACCCTCCCCTGGCAGCCGGTTTACTGCGCTTGCCAGCGGAGACGGCGCTTTCGGCTGCCTGATCAAGGCATCGAGGCTCGGTTCAAACTCGGTCACGCTCCGAAGGGATCCGATCCCGGTCCGGGGCGCCGCGGGAAGGGTCCCTGCGACCGGCGCCAAGGCGCCATTCGGCGTCCGGATGGCTCGCAGAACGGGCCTCCACGCCGTTGCGGCGGGCGGGCGGATTCTTCCTCGGGACGTTGCCGTTCGGGGATCGAGCGCCTATGTTTTGGGTGCCAGCTTCGGCTTGGCTATGGCGATAAACGGCACATGAAATAGGCGTGCTGGACCCGGGGGCAGTGCCCGGCGCCTCCACCAGGTTCCCGTCGCTACCGGGACGGATCGAGGGGGCGAACCAGGATCGACAGTCGCTGAAAGATGATGTCTTTCGCCCGGCATGGTACCGCCGTGACGGACCAAACGTATAACTGCCAACGACAACAGTCGTGAGGTTGCTCTCGCTGCCTAACCAGTGAGAGGAACGACAGTTCCAAGTCCCTGCCGCTTCACACGGTAGGGCGGGGTCTCGGGGGCACCTGGCAACAGAAGCCCCCACCACGCCTTGATCTGGCCCACGCTGCAGCAAGCGCCTCCGGAGCATTTGTGACTGCCCGTCGCCCGCCGGTCTCCCGATTGATCGACTACGAGGCCCTGACCCTTCAGGCCATGCGTGGAGTCCCGCGAACGGTTCTGCAGCGCGTCGCCGACGAGGGTCTCCCCGGCGAGCACCATTTCGTGATCGAGTTCGAGACCGCAGCGGCCGGCGTGGTGATCCCCGACCACCTCCGGGCGAAATATCCGGACCGAATGACCATCGTGCTCCAGCACCAGTTTTCAGGGCTTGAGGTCGAAGACGACCAGTTCCGGGTCACACTCGCATTCGGCGGCATCCCGGCGACGTTGACAATCCCCTTTGCCTCACTGACCGCATTCATGGATCCGGCGGCACAGGTCGCGCTTCAGTTCGCGCCCGCGTTGGATGCGTCGACACCGGAATCCGCCACCGATTCCGGGTCCGAGCCGGGGGCCGAAGCCGACGCCGGGACTACCGCCGCCGAAGACCGGACGGACAGCGTCGTGTCCCTCGCGGATTTTCGCACCCGTCGGGGCATGCCCCCGCCCAACCACGGGGACAAGGACCCGGCATGACCGATTTCCGCTTCGCCGAGATCTTTCCGCGCCACGACGAGGTGACGCCCTTCCGCCTGTTGACGCGCGACCACGTGGAGCAGCAGGACATCGGCGGCCGGACGGCGCTGACGGTCGAGCCGAATGCGCTGGAGCTTCTGGCGTTCACCGCATTCCAGGATATTTCGCACTTCCTCCGCCCCGCACACCTCGCCCAGCTACGTGCCATTCTTGACGATCCGGACGCGTCCAAGAACGACCGCTACGTCGCGCTCACGCTCCTCAAGAACGCCAATACAGCCGCTGGCGGCGTTCTGCCCATGTGCCAGGACACGGGTACCGCCATCGTGGTGGGTCACAAGGGTGAGCAGGTCTTCACCGGCGGTGCGGACAGCGAGGCGCTGTCACGGGGCATCCACCGGGCCTATACCGAGACCAACCTTCGCTACAGCCAACTTGCGCCCTTGTCGATGTACGAGGAAATCAACACCCGCACCAACCTCCCGGCCCAGATCGATCTTTATGCGGACGACGGGGACGCGTACGAATTTCTGTTTATCGCCAAGGGTGGAGGGTCGGCCAACAAGTCGTTCTTCTATCAGGCCACACCGTCCGTGTTGCGGACCCGGCAGGTTCTGGAATTCCTCGAGGAGCCGATCCGTTCCATCGGAACCGCTGCGTGTCCGCCGTACCATCTTGCCGTCGTGATCGGTGGACTGTCGGCCGAGATGACGATGAAGACGCTGAAGCTTGCGACCTGCAAGGAACTCGACTCGTTGCCGGACGACGGCAGCGAAGACGGTCGGGCGTTCCGGGACCGTGACATGGAACGCGCGATCCTCGACATGACGAAGTCCTTTGGAATCGGGGCGCAGTTTGGCGGTCGCTACTTCTGCCACGACGTGCGTGCGATCCGGTTGCCGCGGCACGGCGCAAGCCTGCCCATTGCCATCGGGGTCAGTTGCGGCGCCGACAGGCAGGCACGCGCGAAGATCACGTCCAAAGGCGTGTTCCTGGAGGAACTCGAACGCAACCCGGCGCGGTTCTTGCCGGAGGTGGACGACGAGGACCTCGAAGGCGTCGCGATCAAAATCGATCTCAACCGGCCAATGGCTGCCATTCGCGAAGAACTTTCCAAGTATCCGGTGCGGACTCGTCTCTCGCTGTCAGGTCCTATGGTGGTTGCACGCGACCTCGCGCACGGCATGTTGAAGGACGTCCTGGAGCGGGAGGGGGCGCTGCCTGGCTACATGCGGGATCACCCCGTGTATTACGCCGGCCCGGCGAAGACGCCAGCCGGGCTCGCGACGGGTTCGTTCGGGCCGACGACGGCCGGGCGGATGGACAGCTACGTGGAGCAGTTTCAGGCGGCCGGCGGCAGCATGGTGATGCTGGCCAAGGGCAACCGGTCGCGGCCTGTTGTGGACGCCTGCCGCCAGCATGGCGGTTTCTACCTGGGATCCATCGGAGGACCAGGAGCCGAACTTGCGGCCCGCAATATCCGTCAGGTCGAGTGCCTCGCCTTCCCCGAACTTGGCATGGAGGCGGTTTGGCGAATCGAGGTCGAGGACTTTCCGGCCTTCGTCGTCATCGACGACAAGGGAAACGATTTCTTCGCGGAGTTCGGCCTGACCTGAAGACCGGGTTGTGTCCTCCCACGTGGCGTGCCAACGACAGCCCTGCCGGCCAGCACAGCATCCGGATCAACGCTCACTGGCGCATCTGCTCTCGTAAGGCAGACGAGGGACCGCACGATGCGGACATCGTTGTTTATCGCTGAAGGCATGTGAAATGGACAAAAAAACGGCTTGCAACCGGTACATCCCGGCGAGATCCGGCAGGACGAACTCGACGAGCTTGTGCTGTCGGCCAGGGTCTTGGCAAAAGCGCTCGGCGTACCGGTGAATCGCGTGACAATGATCCTGAAAGGCCAACGAGGCATCAGCGCGGACACGGCGCTGCGACTCGCACGCTACTTCGGAACGACGCCGCCACTCTGGATGAACCTGCAGAAGGCATGGGAACTTCAGTAGACGGAGTTGACAGCGGGCTGGGACATCGACGCGGAGCGAACACCCCGACAATCGGTTGCATAGAAGTCGCTCCTGAACCGGGAAACCGACCCCTTCTGGCTCGACTTCCTGCAGGCGCTCTGCAACCGGAGCCTCCGGGGCGTTCAGTTGGAGACCTCCAACGACCATCGTGGCCTCAATGCGGCCGGGTTCTCGGTTTATCGGATACGAGCATTTCGATCAGACCCGCCTCGAGGGCAGGACCCGGGTATTGGGCCTGAAGTGTCTTCGTTCTTCAGACGCAGTCGTTCCTGAAATTGCCCGCAACTTCCGGTTCCAGAAAGTTCTGACACCCACCGCAAAACACGTCCCGTCACCTGGGGGGCGCGTGTTCGGTCGCTCCAAGGAGTTCCGATAGGTGGGGCCAGGCACGCGAAGATTATGCCGCCAACCGGGCGCTCGTCGCATGGCCTCGGTCAGATCGGACACCATGAGACGCGTCGAGATTTACCCCGGTTTCCTTTGGCGGCACCACCAGCTGCCACCGCTACCGCACATCAGAATCGCGCGACCCAGAGGTTCCGAACAATCAGTAGTCAGGTGCAGGAATGTCTATCAGCGGAAACGCACTCAGCGCATGCGGAGGCGCCACTTCCCGGGCAGGAACCAGAAGGTCGCGGCTCACATCCGCCAATGCCTTGACGCCCATCAACCCGAGAGTGGTCTGGACCTCGTCTTCGAGCAGTTCAAGCATACGGACCACGCCGGCTGCCCCGTCCGCAGCCAACCCAAAGGCCAGAAGCCGGCCCACAGCGACAGCATCAGCCCCGAGGGCAATTGCTTTCACCACGTCGGTGCCCCGATTGATCCCGCCGTCCATCACGATGGTTGCGCGGCCCTCAACGGCATCGACGATTTCCGGAAGGACGTCAGCAGAGCCGAGTCCGCAATCGAGTTGCCGCCCCCCGTGGTTTGAGACGTAAATTCCCTCGACTCCGAGGTCGAGACAACGCAGCGCGTCGTCCACCTCCGCGATTCCCTTGATGAAGAGCGGAATGTCGTGCTTGGCCTTGAACCGCTCCAGACATTTCCAGTCAAATGCGGCCTGGAACTGCTGGTCATCGAGGGATCGGCGATTCCAGGTTTTCTCGAAGCGTTTCGCTATATCCCGCTCGCGACGGCTGTAATGCGCCACATCGACCGTGATGGCAAACGCTTCGTAGCCCGCCGAGACAGCGCGATCGACCATCGCGTCGACCCATGCGTCGTCACCCCGCACGTAGAGTTGAAATATCTTCATACCCGCGCCTGCTGCCGCGACGTCCTCAAGCGACGGCTGCGATACCGAACTCTGCATGTGACACACGCCAAAGTCCGAAGCGGCCCGTGCGGCAGCCGCACCACCCTCCGCATCGAAGGACTCGAGGGATCCGACCGGGGCGAGAATCAGCGGCAATCGCAATCGGTGTCCCAACAAGGTGCCAGTGCAGTCCACGCTGGACACGTCCTGCAACACCCTCTGGCGCAGACCGATCGCATCCAGCGCAGCACGGTTCCGCTTGAGGGTGGTTTCCGTTTCGGACCCTCCCACCAGGTAGTCCCAGAAGTGGTGCGAGAGGTTGTTCCGCGCCGCGCGGATAATTTCGTGCAGGGTTTCAAAGTCCCGAACGGGTTTGTTTTGCATGCGGTTCCCCTGCTGTCTGGCCGGTCCGCCAAGTGGCCGGCTGAATTTGCGAAAACGCCCGTCGGGCACCAACCGGACATGGTCACCAGGCCCGTTACAGGTGCTGCAGTGTCGCCCAGCTTTCGAAGCGAGCGGCAGCCCGAACCCGCAACCCCCTTCAAATCCGGCCCACGGCGCCAGTGCCGACACATCGGAAAGCCGCCGCGAAACGTGCAGAATGATCGCGGGCGCAGCCAGCATAGCCTTGCGGGACCAGTCGGGGAGCGGTCTGCCTTCCTGGACGTCTACAAGCCGAACCTCCATGCCGAGCCCCGCTGGGCGCCATCCGACCGGTCTGTTGTGAGCCCGGCGCGCGCAATCCAAGTCCCATCGCGCCCGAAATGTCGGGCTCGCTCCGCTGTCGTCGACACCCGAATTGGAGCCGCGCTACCGGACCAAGGCCCGGCGCCTTTCTCACGGAACAGACAGCTCTTCTGGTTGTGGCCGCGTGCCCCGCGCAGCCTCCGGCGCCGTGCCGTCCAACGGGCCAACGGAATTTCGGGGCTTGTCTGCCCGTCCACGGAGAAACTCATCGCAACCCAGGACGCGCAGTAGCGTGGGACAGTCCCGCGTCCACAATCCCACCGGATCAGCCCTTACAACTGCTCCGCCAGCTCGCCCTTCTTGACCTTGCCCGTGGCCGTCATGGGCAACGAGTCAACGATCCGGACCTCCGGGCATTTGAACGTCGCCATGGCCGAACGGCACCAGGATTCGATGTCTTCGGCCTTGAAGCTGGCCGCAGAGCCGGGATGGAGCAGGACGAACGCCACCGGAACCTCACCGCGTTCCGGGTCGGGGCGGCCGATGACCCCCGATCCGGCGATCGCAGGATGGCGGCCAAGAAGTGCCTCGATTTCGGCCGGAAAGACCGACATGCCCATGACCTTGAGCATTTCCTTGCGGCGCCCGAAAAACTGAAGAAGTCCCTTCTCGTTGATGACGCCGATGTCGCCCGTATGCAGCCAGCCGTCACGCAGAGCATGCTCGGTCGCGTCCGGCTTGTTCCAATACGCCTTGAGATTCGAGGGGGACCGTACACAGATCTCGCCTTCGGTTCCGAGCGGCAGCAAGGCTCCAGTGGCGAAATCGCACACCTTGAACTCGGTCCCCGGAACCGGAAGGCCGCACATGACGGGCTGCATGCTCAGATCGAAATCGTCGTCCTGAAGGCCAACCGTAAAGGTGTCGCACGTGTGCGTTTCGGTCATCCCGTAGGACAGCTCCACCATCGTCGAACCCGTGAGATTCCGCCAACCTTCCCTGTAGGTCGTATTGATCTTCTTGACGAACGAGGACACGCCTGTCGATTCAATCGACGTCAGGTCGTAGTCGGCGACGTCGGGGTGTTCCATCACAGCAACGGTGCTGTCGACGAGGAGGACAGCCCGGTTGGGTCGCGTCGTGGCCACGGCCTGCATGTAGCTCAGCGTGTCCCAGCGTGCGAGCAGCACGCACGTCGCGCCAGCCACGACAGGAAAAATCAGGGCGAGGTCTTCACCGGCGATCCAGAACAGCGGGTAGTAGTTGATCGTGATATCGCCGGCCTCGAGCGGACAATTGGTCCGGCACGCGGTTGCGGCGGTGTAGATCATGTCGCGCTGTGTATGGACACAGCCCTTCGGCATGCCCGTGGTTCCGCCCGTGTAGTTCAGTGCGGCGACGGCATCGAGGTCAGCGGGATGCTGTTCCGGTTCTCCGGCCTTCTCGAGCGCGGCCAGGAAGTCCTCGGCATCGGAGGCGGAGGCTGACGCGGCGACAGCATCAGGCACATGGAAGGCGGGCGTGTCTGGCACCAGTTCGGAGAGGGCAGTTCCGAACACCCGCCGCAGATGGGTCTCGCGTTCCACCTCGCGCACCAAGGGCACCAGCCCATGGTCCGCCACGATGACCGTTGCCTGCGTGTCGTTGAGCTCGTACGTGAGTTCGTGCGCCTTGAACATCGGGTTTACCGGAACATGAATTGCGCCAGCCTTGAGGATCCCGAAGAACGCCACGGCAAACTGCGGACAATTGCCGAGAAACACCGCAACAGCATTGCCGCGGCCAATGTTCTCGGCCTGCAGCAATGCGGCAAAGCGATCGCTGAGCCGGTCGATCTCGGCGAACGTGATAACCCGTCCATAGAAGTTGTAGAGCGCAGCATCCGGTGTCGTGCGGGCCCGTTGGCGGAGATAGTCGGTCAGGGCTTGTTCGCCAAACGGGTAGTACGGCTCGCGCGGCACGTCCGGCGGCCACGTTTTGGCCTGCCGTTCCCGCAGCATCTTCAGGTAGCCGGCTTCCGAACGGTTCTGTTCGTGATCCATCGTATGCTTCCCCTCTCAGGCCCGGCAGGCCACTGCGGCATGTCCGCCCCCTTGAGGGACAGATTGCCTGAGCGAACGGCAGCCCGTGCGAATTGTCAGGCGCCGAACCGCGGAGCCTTGACGGCGCCCCGCCCTGCAAACCGGGCCCGGCCCTCCGCCGCCTCCTCGATTCTGAGCACCTCGTTCCATTTCGCCATGCGTTCCGAACGTGCGAAGGACCCGACCTTCATCTGCCCCGCGGACCAACCGACTGCAAGATGGGCAACTGACACATCCTCGGTTTCGCCTGAACGCGCCGACACGATGGTTCCCAGGCCAGCGTCCCGGGCCACCTCGAGCGCCCGGTGCGCCCGCGTGACGGTGCCCGCCTGGTTGGGCTTCACAAGGAGCGCCGTCGCCGCCCCGGTGGAGGCAGCGGCGGCCGTCCGCGCCGCATCGGTCACGAGCAAGTCGTCGCCCACCACCTGTGCCCGGCCGTCCAGGGCAGCGACGAACCCGGGCATCGCGTCAAGATCATCCTCGGCGAGCGGATCCTCGACGGAGATCACCGGAAATGCCCTGCACCACTCGAGAACCTCTTCGGCAAATGCGTCGGAATCAAGGTCGCGGGCCTCGGTCTCCAGCCGGTAGCCAGTATCGGTGCGGAGCTGGTTCGCGGCCACATCGAGCGACAGCGCCATGTCGCTTCCGGGGCGCAGTCCGGCTGCCTCGATCGCCCGCACGCCGAATTCCAGCGCCTCCCGGTTTGACCCGAACACGGGCCAGTACCCGCCCTCGTCCGCAACCCCGGAAAGCTCGCCCGCGTCGGCCAGCAGTCCGCCCGCCACCCGATAGGTCTCGGCCACCATTCGGAGCGCATCCGCAAACGACGTGGCCCCCACGGGCATCACCATGACATCCTGAAGGTCCAGTGCGCGCGCCGCGTGTGCACCCCCGCCGAGCAGCTGGATCTCCGGCAGCGGCAGCAGCGGTGCGTCGGTGCCGGCCAGCCACTGCCAGCGCGCCATCCCGTGCGCCCGGGCAACGGCGTCCAGGGCCGCAAGCGAAACCGCGGTCGACGTATTCCCCCCGATCGCGCCAAAGCCGTCACCGCCGAGTTCCGTCAGCAGCCCGTCGACGAGTTCCTGATTCCGTGCATCCGTGCCCACCAGCGCATCCTGCACCCGACCGTTGAGCACACGGAGCGCGGTCGCGACGTCGCGGCCGCCCAACGCCGGACCGTCGTCGCGGAGGTCCACTGCCTCGCCGCTGCCCCGGCTGGCACCGGCCGGCGCGGCAGCCCGTCCCCGCGTGCCGTCGGCCAGCACGACATCGGCCTCCACCGTCGGATGCCCCCGCGAATCCCAGATGCGGCGCCCGTGCACGGCAGTGATAGTCGTCTCAGTCACGGAGCGTCTCCAGCAACCCGGACCACCGGGCAAACAGTTCGGAAAGCGATTCGGGAGCCTCCAGCAGATGGGCCCGCGCGAACGCGCGAACAGGCGCCTGAAGGGCACCGGTGTCGAAGTATTCAACCGGCGAGCGGCCGTCGACACGGCCCAGCATCAGTCCGGGCAACAATCGCGCGACGCGGGCATCGAGGGATGCCGGCGTCTCCCAGGCCACGTGCTGCAGGTAGGCTGCGCGGAGCGCCTCAGCACTCGCTCGCAGCGTCGGCCAGCGCATGGGGAACAGCCGCCCCTTGAGCAGCAGATGATTGAGGCAGAACGCGACATCGAAGGCCGGATCCCCTTCTGTGGCGCACTCGGCATCCAGGAACACCGGGGTCCCGGCCGGTGCCCGGAGCAGGTTCTTGGGGCTGGCGTCGCCGTGAATCAGGGCCGGTGTGTGCTTGGCCAGCCCGCCGGCCAGCGTTTCCAGCGGACCCGCAAGGTCGGGGTGCTGTTCGATCGGATGGAGCAGATAGGGTTCGATCCGGATGTCGTGAAAGGTTCCTGCGTTCGGAAACATCGCCCGCACGTCGGGAGCCGCCGCGCTCGCGGCGTGCAACCGCCCCAGGGTGTCGCCGACCCGGCCTGCGAATGCCGGATCCACCCGGCCCGCCATCAGATCCGCCTTCCAGAGCGGGTAGCGGTCCGGAGCCAGGTATTCCATCACCACCAGCCCGGCGGTGCGGTCCTCGGCGAGGACCCGGGGGGCCGACCCGGTCACGGTCTCCCCCGCCCAGCGCAGCCAGTCGGCTTCCGCCGCATTGCGCTCCACCGGTGCGTACCAGTCCGCCGCCGTGCGGAGCTTGGTCAGGGCCTGCTTGGCGCAGACCGCATGATCAGCGTACCTGATCTTCCAGATGTCGGACGACACACCGCCGGTAAGTGCCGTCACCGCGACAGGAGCCGCGCCGCGCCCGAGATCAAGCGCTTCGAGCGCGCGCAGAAGCGCGGAGGCCGGTGACGGAGGCTTGGGCAGCGGCCCTACCCGTCGCCGCGCTCCGGTTCCATCAGCACCGGTTTCATCGTCCGGAAGTCGTCCGCCCGGACCAGCACTTCCACGGGACGTGAATCCGGCGCATCCGCGCGCGGCCGGTAGAGCACCCGGTAGGCGGGATTGCCCTCGTGCATGATCGGTGTGATCGCAAGGATGTCGGCATTGAGATCCTGATCGACCCATTCGCGGATCATGTAGTCACGCCCGACCGAGTGCACAAAACTGGCGGCAGCCGGTTCCGGCGCAAGCGACGCTGCGCTTCCACCCAGCACGGCAACAGACAACCACAGACGAAGTACCATACGCGTTCCGGAAACCCTTTCTGCCACGCATTGCGCGGGGTGGATCTTGACCAGCACTGCCCCCGGGGTGGCGTTGCCGCCGGTCCCGGAGCGGGTGGAGAGAATAAGCGATGAGCCTTCTAGCGCGCCGCCTCGACAGCATCAAGCCGTCGCCCACCATCGCGGTGACGACCCGCGCCCGCGAACTGCGGGCCGCCGGCCGGGACGTGATCGGCCTCGGTGCCGGTGAACCCGACTTCGATACGCCGGACCATATCAAGGAGGCCGCGCTGCGCGCGATTCGCGACGGCCAGACGAAATACACCGCGGTCGATGGCACACCCGAACTCAAGGAGGCGGTAGTCGCCAAGTTCCGTCGCGACAACAACCTCGAGTTCACTCCGGGCCAGATTTCAGTCGGGAGCGGCGGAAAGCAGGTCCTGTTCAATGCGCTCCTCGCCACCCTGAACCCGGGCGACGAAGTCATCATCCCGGCTCCGTACTGGGTGTCGTACCCCGACATGGTGGCCCTCGCCGGCGGCATCCCGAAGGTGATTCCGGCCGGTGCCGAGGCCGGCTTTCGGGTAACCCCCGAGCAGCTGGAGGCCGCCATCACCGAGCGCACCAAGTGGGTGATCCTGAATTCGCCCTCGAACCCCACAGGCGCGGCCTACGGCAAGGCGGAACTCGCGGCCCTGGCCGCGGTCCTCATGCAGCATGCCCATGTCCACGTGATGACCGACGACATCTACGAGAAGATCACCTACGACGGCTTCGAGTTCCGCACCATTGCCGAGGTCGAACCCGCGCTGCAGGACCGCACCCTCACCGTCAACGGGGTGTCCAAGGCGTACTCCATGACCGGTTGGCGAATCGGTTTCGCAGGCGGGCCGGAGCCTCTCATCCGGGCCATGGCCAAGCTCCAGTCGCAATCGACCACCAATCCGTGCTCGATCAGCCAGGCGGCGGCGGTGGCGGCGCTGAGCGGGGACGAAGCCTTTCTCGAGGACTGGGTCGCAGCATTCCGGACGCGCCGCGACAACGTGGTTGCCGCCCTCGACGCCGTCCCCGGCCTTGCCTGCCGGACCCCGGAGGGCGCGTTCTACGTCTATCCGTCGTGCGCCGACCTTGTCGGCAAGGCGACCCCCGACGGCACGGTCATCGGCGACAGCAGTGATCTCGCGACCTATCTGCTGGACCGGGTTGGCGTGGCCGTGGTGCCGGGCGTGGCATTCGGTCTCGAGCCCTATTTCCGGATCAGCTACGCGACCTCCGATGCTGCCCTCGAGGACGCCTGCGGGCGTATCGCCCAGGCCTGCGGAGACCTCGCATGAACGCCCCGTCTGCATGAAGGACCGGCGTCACAGGGTTGCCGCAGGGACGGATCCGCGCGGGCGCGGTCCGCGCTCAACGCGCCAGAGCGGCTGAAGGCGACGGCACGCTCCCCGGCCGGACGCTGAGGGACGGGGTTGACCCGCCGCCACATGCAGCGGCCGACCCGGACCCTGCGGTCAGGCGGCCCCGGACTCCGCCGGCGGCAATCCCTGCGGGCGGGGTGCCCGGACCCGGGCTGGCGGGGACCGGCCCTGCGGACGCGAGGCGATGCCCTTCAGGAAGAGCGCCGACGGCGCGAGCACCAGCATCAGGACCCCTAGCCCGAGCATCGCCTCATTGAACGCGAGCACCAGCGCTTCGCGTTCCGCAACCTGGTAGATGTAGGCGGCCGTGCCGCGAACCGCGGCAAACGAATCCGATACGGCGGGCTCCAAGTCGTGACGGAGGGTCCGCATCCAGTCGTGGGTCACCGTCGCCGTGTTCCGCGCGACATCGGAAAGATGGGTGTAGTGGTGGTGCATCCGGGCCTCGAGAATCGAGTTCATGGAACCGATGCCGACGGCGGCCCCCAGCCGCATGATCAGGTTGAAGAGGCCGGAGGCGTTCTTGATCCGGTCGGGCCCGATATAGCCAAGCGCCAGATTGAGAATCGGAAGAAACGAGAGCTGTGCCGCCAGCCCGCGAACGGACTGGGCCGGGAACACGTCCCAGAATCCGGGCCCCGCAAACATGAAGCCCTGCATCACGGTGCCGGTCCCCATCATCACGAACCCCACCAGGGCGACGATGCGGCGCGGCCAGATCCGGAACAGCGCCAGGGTGAGAAAGCCTGACAGGAACTGCCCCACCCCCAGCACGAAGACCATCTGGCCGATGACGATGCTGTCGAGAAGGCGCACCCGTGCGAGAAACACCGGCAGCAGATAGCCCGGCGCGAACAGCACGATGCCCCAGAAGAACACGACGGCGCTCCCCAGCGCAAAGTTCCGGGTTTTGAACACGGACAGGTCGACGACCGGATTCGGGGTCGTCAGTTCCCGCACCAGGAACAGCACGAGCGCGAGGCCGGAGACCGCCGTCAGCGAGGTGATCAGGTCGGACGCGAACCAGTCCGCGCGCCGGCCTTCTTCCAGCACCACCAGGCCGGGGCCGAGGACCAGCATCGCGAGGATGATCCCGGGCATGTCGACCTTCTTCCAGAGGCCGGTCTCGGGCGAGTCGTAGCGCCCGAGCGTGGCGCCCAGGACGGTGACCACGACACCGATCGGAACGTTCAGCAGGAAGATCCAGCGCCAGGAGAGGGTCTCGGCGATCACCCCGCCCATGATCGGGCCGATCGCGCTCGCGGCGGTCGCGAACAGGCCGACGACCATGCTGACGCGGTCCCGGGCCTCCGGCCGGTAGTGCGTAAACAGCACGGAAAACACGCAGGGCATGATTCCGCCGCCAAAGAGGCCCTGCACCACGCGAAAGACCACCATGGAATTGATGTCCCACGCGAGCGCGCAAAGGACCGATCCCACCGTGAACCCGCCGGCGCAGATCGTGAACATCCAGCGGATCGAGAGAGCACGGAGCAGCCAGCCGGACACGGCCAGCATGACGACTTCGGCGATCAGGAAGGAGGTGATGACCCAGCTGACCTCGTCCGGGCCGGCCTCGAGGCCGGACTGGATGTGGCGAAACGCCGTGGCCAGGTTCTGGACCCCCATGAGGTTCAGGAACATCCCGCCGGTCATCGCCCAGAAGGCGAAGCGGCCCGACCCGGTCAGGCCGCTGACATCGATAGCGGGTGGAAATCGGGGGGAAGCGCTTACGGCGCACGCTCCGCGAGGGCCTCACCTTCGGGCGATGTACGGGTATCGACCGCCACTACGACGGACATGCCGGGCACGATCCGGTTCGTGAGTGCATCCGGTGTCTTGAAGCGGATCTTGACCGGCACCCGCTGCACGACCTTCACGAAATTGCCCGAGGCGTTCTGGGGCGGCAGCAGAGAGAACGACGCCGCACTCGCCGGCGCGAAGCTCATGATCGACCCCGTGATCGGATGGTCCGGAAACGCATCGACCTCGATGCGTACCTCTTGGTCGGTACGCAGGCGCTCGAGTTGCGTCTCCTTGAAGTTTGCGGTGACCCAGATGGTGTGAAGCGGCACCACCGCCATCATGGGCCAGCCTTCCTCGATATAGAATCCGGGCTCGACCGTCTGGTTGGCAATGAAGCCCTCGACCGGCGCACGCACGATGGTGGCTTCCAGATCCAGTTCGGCGGCAGCGAGCATCGCCCGGGTGCTCTCGAGGGCCGCAGCTGCACTCTCGTGACGGGCGTTCGCTCGGCTCAGGTTGGCGTCGCGCTCCATGGCTTCGGCATCAAGCTCCGCAATCTCCGCGTCAAGAACGAGCAGTTCGCTCTGCAACTTGGCTGCGTCCGACACCGCCGCCTGTAGATCGTGATCGGCCCGCACCAGCCGGGTTCGGGCATTGTCGAATACGCTGCGGCTGATGGAACGGGCGTCGAACAGGGTTTCGGCGCGCTCGGCCTCGGTGGCCGCATGGTCGCGCTCCGCCTCCAGCGATGCGGCTCGCGCCTGGGCGCTCCGCACCTCCACCTGCTTGGCAACCTTGCGGGCTTCCGCGGTCGCACGATGGCCCGCAATCGCGTTCGCTGACGCTTGCGCCGCATCCACCTCGGCTTCGGAAGCGGCCAGCGCGGCTTCCGCTACCGCGACACCTGCACGGCGTTCGGCAACGATCGCCTCCAGCGGTTCGGACTCGAAGATCGCCAGCACGTCGCCCGGAAAAACATGCGTGTGGGTCGGAATGGGAACGTCGGTGACATAGCCGCTGATTCGCGAGGCAATCATCGTGATGCTGCCGCGTACGTACGCGTTGTCGGTCACCTCGAAATGGCTGCGCTCCCGCCACCAGGACGCGCCCCATACACCGGTCCCTGCCGTCACGACGGCCACCAGTGCCAACAACCCTAAGGTGCGTAGTTTCACGGAGCACTTCCGTTCACGGCACTGCGTCTACCCCGCCTAGGCGGGCGCATGCCTGTCTTTGGAACCGAAAGCTCTACCCATGCGCACAGGAGTCAAGAAAGCCATGCATTTCTTGCATGGCTAGCAATGTCCAAACTGCTGCGTCCAAATGGCCGAATGACCGCGTGTCCGGCGCTGCCTGACGGCGGTTCGCACCATGCCTGCAGCCGCCGCGGGGCCGGTGCAGCGCCGCCGCGCACTACGGGTTGCGCACAGGCTGAGCCTAGAGTCCCGAGTGCTGCAGCCTCTCGGGCCAACTCAAGGCAGATTCAACTCATAACACTGCGGATGGTGGAGCCGAGGGGGGTCGAACCCCTGACCTCGTGAATGCCATTCACGCGCTCTCCCAACTGAGCTACGGCCCCCTGTCATCCGGAGATGGCGATCGGATTGTGGGCAAAGGCATCAGCGCATGCAACCGCAGACGCCTATTCGTCCTCAAGAGCCTCGTCTGCGATGCCCGGCTTCGGGGCCGGCCCCAGTCCCACCGAATCGGTGTCATCTTCGAATTCTTCGACGTCCTGCTTGACCTCGTCGGTCGAGTCATCAACCACATCCTCTTCCGTGGCCTCGGCCTTCTGCGGCAACGCTGGCCCGCGCGTCGAAACGACATTGATGACCCGTTGACACTTTGGACACTCCGGCGGCGACTTGTTGAGATCAAAGAACAAGATGCCGCACTCGCTGCAGGCCCGCTTTTCGCCTAAATCCGGTTCCGGCACGTTGGATTCCTTTCGTCCGCGTACGATTCCTTTGCCGGGGGCCCGTTTGCCACGATCACGCACCGGTGTCAAAGAGCCCGACAAGACCAAGGGCTTCCCATCCCTCGGACGTACCCGCCATGCCGGCGAACGATCGTAGCCCGGTCGTTAACCGGCCAGTTGGGGTCATGTCTGAGTCAGTCTGTATAGTCCGCACGACCGCGCGCAGCCGGACAACCGTGCCAAGGTACGAGGGTGAACCCGTTTGCCATCGGTTGCGCGCATCCAGCCAACATGTTCGGGGTTGCACCCTGCACAGGAGATACGCTCTCATGAGCCGAACCTATTTTTCTGGCGCGCTTGCCGCGCTGCTTGCCCTTCCCATGATCTTCGGCGCACCGGCAACCGCCCACGCCACCGACATGGTCGTCATCCAGGAAGAGGCCGTCGCCAATGTCGATCCTGAGACCGCGTGGAGCCGGATTGGCGGCTTCTGCGAGGTTCCAGGGTGGCTGCCGCCGGTCGTGGGCTGCGAAATTCTCCAGGGCGACGGCATGGGGATTGGCACTGTCCGCAAGCTGGAATTCGAAGACGGCATGACGGTCGTCGAGCCACTCGTGGCGGCCGGCTCCATGGCCTACACCTACGGGATGACCGAGGGATTCCTCGCCGGAACGCTCTACACCGCCACCATTGGGGTCAGCGCCGGTCCGGACGACGGCACCAGCACGGTCAGCTGGTCCATGGTCATGAACCGCTCCGCATTCCCGACCGCGGAAGACGCCGACAACATGGTTGCCACCCTTGAAGGCATTTACGCGATCGGCATCGCCGGACTGAAATCCCTCGCCGAAGGCATGTAACCGGAGACCCGGCGCAGGCGTTCACGCCTGCGCCCTCCGCCCCCCGCGCAGGGCGGCGAGCGTCCTTACTTGAGGGGGCCGACCTGCTGCATCAGTGACTGAAGCAGGATCGAATCCGCCGCCTCGGAAGCCGCCTTGGCTTCCTCCTGTTCCTTGCGTTCACGCTCGCGGTCCTGCCAGCGCTTGGACTGCCGCGCCTTCTCGACCGCCCGCACCAGATCGGCCCGGCTGCAGAGATCCAGCAGGACGGGGTCGCGAGGCGTGATGTTGGGCATGTTCCAGTGCTCGCGATTGCGGATCTTGTCGATCGTCCCCTTGGTGGTGCCGACCAGCCGGGAAATCTGGAAATCGCTGAGTTCCGGATGGTTCTTCAGCAACCATGCGACCGCGTCAGGCCGGTCCTGACGGCGCGCCACGGGCGTGTAGCGCGGCCCCGTCGGCCGCCCTTCCTCCTCCGTGTCAAACAACGGATTGTGCTGCAGTTCGGCGGTGGCATCCTGCTGGCAGCGATCGATTTCCGCCTGCTCGACCTCGCCGCTCACGACCGGGTTTCGGGCGGCTACGCCGGCCGCCACGTCTCCGTCCGCGATTCCCTGCACCTCGAGCTCATGAAGCCCGCAGAACTTCGCGATTTGCGCAAAGGTCAAACTCGTGTTGTCGATCAGCCAGAGGGCTGTCGCCTTGGGCATCAGGGGGCCGGTCATCAGAGATTCCTGGATTCGAGGGATAGCGAAGTGCACGGAAGATAGGGCGTGCGGTTGAAGCGGATTCCTGCCACACTAGAACACTAGCGGCAATTTGGGATCCTGACCGGTCCATGCCGGGCGGCAGGAACGGTCATCGGGATAGCAGCAAGCGTGTCCAACAGCCCCGCAATATGGCTCACGATTCGCCTGTTCGGGCAGTGGGTCGGCACCGACGAGTTCGGCAACCGGTACTACCACGAACGCCGGGCCCGGAAGGGCCGGGCACGGCGTTGGGTTCTGTACCGGGGCACCCCCGAAGGATCCGCGGTTCCGCCGCTCTGGCAGGCGTGGCTCACGCACACGGCGGAGGTCCCTCCGAGTGCGGGTGCTCCGGAGCCGCATCCGTGGCAGCGGCCCCATGTCCCCAACCGGACCGGCACCGCCGATGCCCATCGGCCGCCGGGTTCGCTGCTCGGCGACCGCCCCGAAACACCGCGCCCCTACCAGCCATGGACTCCGGCCCTCGACGAGGAGACTGCCCCTGTTCCGGAACGCTCTTGAAACGCTGCTCGGCGTTGCGGTCCTCGCCGCCGCCGCCTACTTCCTTGTGTATGCCCACGAGCACACCTCGCTCCAGGCCGGCGGCGGGTATGAACTCTCCGCGCGCTTCTCGTCGGTCGGCGGTCTCACGGTGGGCGCGCCCGTCCGGATCAGCGGCATTACCGTCGGGTCGGTCGTCAGCCAGTCGATCGATCCCGAAACCTACGAAGCGGTGGTCACGCTGGTGCTGCAGCCCGATGTCCAGCTGCCAAGCGACTCGTACGCATCGGTGGCTTCGGATGGCCTGATGGGAGGGTCGCACCTGCGCCTAGCCCCAGGTGCCGAGGATGTCATGCTGGAGCCGGGTGATACGATCGAGAACACCGAATCCGCGGTCGATTTTCTGCGCGCCATCTCGAAGCTGTTCGGAAACCGGTAAGGCACGCCGAGCCTCGTGACCGGGTCGTCCGATTTCATTCCTGAGCAATGGCTGGGACTCGATCAGGCCCCGTTGTCGTGTACAGAAAAAATCAAGATCCTGAACGAGAACCTCCGGGAGATCCGGGACCTGGCGCAGGAAGCCCTGGAGGACGGAGTCCTGATGGGAGCCGACCCCGATCAGGTCCGGGCCGTCTTGGCCCGCTCGGTGCAGGACTTGCCGGAGCCTTTCTCGGACTGAGTGCCGCCGCCGCCGACCAGTCGGTGGCGGTCCTGCGGGTTCTGGAAAAGGGGCCTGCGCGCGCCTACACGATCGAGGCGCCGGTCGGCGCGGAGACCGAGGTTGGCCCCCTCTCGATCCGGATCAACCGCTGCTGGGAACCGCCGCCCGAGGACGTTCCCGAAAGCGCTGCATATCTCGTGATCCGTGAACGCGGACGCACCGCGGACGACGATGCGGTCGATGTCTTTCGGGGCTGGATGTTTGCGTCGAGCCCCAGTCTCTCCGCCCTCGAGCATCCGACGCACGACGTCTGGATGCTCGACTGCCGCACCTCGGTCTCGACCGCTGGCCCTGAAACGGACGCCGGAGACGAGGTCGCGCCCTGACCGGTCCCGCATAGCGCCTCCGGCGCTCGGCACAACGGACGTTCGCGGAACAGTCGCCGATCCCGGCTGCCAATGCACAACCCGGTCCCGACCGGTCAGGTCCGCCGGAGATGCAGGCGTTTCGGTCGCAAACCGGCCCGGCCAGTCACGGGTGCCGGCGAGCCAGACTGCGCCCGGATTACCCCCTTGGCTGCAGGCCGCCGCATGCGGCCATGTGGTTGGAGTCGCCCAGGCACGAAACCGGATTCCCTTCAGGATGCGCCGGGCCACGCATCGGTGCGTCCCCAGATGCCGCTGTCCCGTGCCAGGCGGCCGGGTCCTGGTCACCGGAAACCGGGCCGGGCGGGCCCAGGCGGTAGAAGTCGGCTGCCTGCATCAGGGCGGCGGCCAGACGCATCCGAAACGCGGCCCGCAGCACCCGCTCCTGCCCGAACTGATCCAGATGATCGTTTTCGAACTGGGCATCCAGCAGGGTAAAGCCGCCGGCACGGAGCCGGTGCACAAGGTGGACCAGGGCGACCTTGCTGGCATCGCGGGCGGTCGAGAACATGCTCTCGCCAAAGAATGCGCCGTTGACTGCGAGTCCATACAGGCCGCCAGCCAGGACGCCGTCGCGCCAGCATTCCACGGAATGGGCGTGGCCCGCGCGATGGAGGTCGAGAAACACGGCGCGGATTGATGGATTGATCCAGGTCTCGGTGCGGTCGCGGCTGGGGTCGCTCCGCCCGCACGCGTCGATCACCGCCGGAAAGGCGGTGTCCACGGAGAGCTGGAACCGTTTCTGGCGGCAGGTGCGCGCCAGACGGCGGGGGATGTGAAACGTCGGCAGCGGTAGCACCCCCCGGACATCGGGGCTGATCCAGTACACGCGTGAGTCGCCCCGGCTTTGCGCCATGGGGAACCACCCCTGACGGTAGGCCTCAAGCACGTCGGCTGCCGCCAGCGCCGCCGGAGCGCTCACGCCCCCTCCTGGCCCATCAGTTCGCGTTCCAGCCAGTGGACGTCGTAGTTCCCGGCCACGAAATCCGGATGATCGAGAATGCGCTGATGCAGCGGGATCGTGTTCGGCAGTCCGTCGATCGCAAATTCCCGGAACGCGCGCCGCAGGCGCCGGAGCGCCTGGCTGCGGTCGCGGCCATGCACGATCAGCTTGGCGATCAGGCTGTCGTAGTGCGGCGATACCTCGCTTCCGGCGAAGACAGCTGAATCGATCCGCACTCCCGGGCCCGACGGCGCGTGGTAGCCCTCTGCGCGGCCGGGCATCGGCAGCAGCGTCGCCGGGTCCTCGGCCGTAACCCGGCATTCGATCGCGTGACCGGACACCGAGACCTTCTCCGGGTCGAACGAGAACCGCTCGCCGGCCGCGATCTGCAGCTGTTCGCAGACGAGATCGATGCCAGTGACCATCTCCGTAACCGGGTGCTCCACCTGGAGGCGGGTGTTCATCTCGATGAAGTAGAACTCGCCCGCGTCGTACAGCATCTCGACCGTGCCCAGCCCGCGGTACCCGAGTTCGGCAATGGCCCGGACGATCACCTCCCCAGCCGCATCCCGCTCGGCATCCGAGAGGACCGGCGACGGCGCTTCCTCGACCACCTTCTGGTGCCGGCGCTGCACCGAGCAGTCACGCTCGCCCAGGTGCACGACGTTGCCGTGCGTGTCGGCAACGATCTGGAACTCGATGTGGCGTGGCGTGGCGAGATAGCGCTCGGCATAGACCGTGTCGTCGCCGAAGCCGGCTTCCGCTTCGGATCGGGCCAGCTGCCAGGCGTTTTCGAGTTCGGCCTCGGCGTTCACGACCTTCATGCCCCGGCCGCCGCCGCCCGCGGCCGCCTTCACGATCAGCGGGTATCCGATCTCGCGGGCAACGTCCCGGAGTGCATCCAGCGATGCGAGCGCCCCTTCGGCGCCCGGCACCACGGGCACGCCGAGGCTCCGCATGCGCCGCCGCGCCTCGACCTTGTCCCCCATCACCGAAATATGCTCGGCTGTCGGCCCGACGAACGTGATCCCGTGATCCTCGACGATCTGGGCAAACGCGGCATTCTCGGACAGAAAGCCGTATCCGGGATGCAGGGCATCCACGCCGCTGACCTCCGCGGCGGAGACGATCGCGGGAATGTTGAGGTAGCTCAGGCGGACCTCGGGTGGTCCGATGCAGACCGATTCGTCGGCCAGCCGCACATGCATGGCGTCCGCGTCGGCAGTCGAATGGACGGCGACGGTGCCGATACCGAGATCCTGGCAAGCCCGCAGAATGCGGAGCGCCGCCTCGCCCCGATTCGCGATCAGGACTTTCCGGAACACGCGGGGGCTACTCGATGACAGCCAGCAGGGCGCCGTACTCCACCGGCATCGCATTCTCTACCAGAATGCGTGTCACCGTACCGCCGCGGGGCGCCAGTACCGGATTCATGGTCTTCATGGCCTCAATGATGAAGATCTGATCCCCCTCGCTGACCTGATCGCCCACGCGGATCAACGGGGGTCCGTCTTGCGTCGCCGACACGTACAGCGTCCCCACCATCGGCGACGCGACTGCTCCCGGATGATCAGCAAGATCCTCGGCATCGGGCTCAGCAGTCTCTGGCGCCGCCTGGGGGCTTGGCGGCGGGGCAGCCGGTTCCACGCGCGGAGCCGCCTCCACTGGCGCCGGTGAAGGAGCGGGCGGCAGGAGCGTGCCGCGGCGCATCCGGATGCTGTGGCGGCCCGACGTGAGATCCACCTCCGTGAGGTCGGTCTCCTTCATGAGTTCCGCCACCCGGCGGAGAAAGGCGTCGTCTACCGGGAAGGTGGGCATCTCGAACCTCCCGCGAAGAGGGTCACGGCTGCTGGGGCCCGCACAGGGATCAAGATTGCACCATCGGGGCAATCGCTTCGAGCGCCAGAGCGTAGCCTGCGATTCCGAGTCCGCACAGCACCCCGTCGGCACGCGCCGATACGAATGAATGATGCCGGAACGCCTCGCGCGCGTAGACGTTCGAGACGTGCACCTCGATCACGGCCCCGTCAAACGCCTTGAGGGCATCGAGCACGGCGACCGAAGTATGGGTGTAGGCGGCGGCGTTGAGCACAATCCCCCGGGCACGGGTCGCCGCCTCCTGAATCCAGTCGACAAGGACGCCTTCGTGGTTGGTCTGGCGGAACTCCACCTGGAGACCGAGTGGACCCGCCGCACTCCGGCACAGGGTCGCCGCGTCGGCCAGCGTTTGCCGCCCGTACAGGGCGGGTTCCCGCGCACCCAGGAGATTGAGGTTCGGGCCGTTGAGCACGAACACCGTGGTAGCCTGTGCCATGGGAGCAATCTACATTAGCGTGGCGGCATTTCCCTCTGTGGTCGGACAGGCAGGCGCTCGGCGCGGAGAATGGGTGTAGTGGATATCTCGGTCAACGGCGCCCCACGAACCGTCCGTGCAGACCTGTCGCTTGATGACCTTCTCCGGGACTTGCAGGTCGACCGGCGGAAGGTTGCCGTCGAGCGCAATCGCGAAATTGTGCGCCGCTCCGACTATGGCGCCGTCCGCATCGCGCCCGGTGACACCATCGAGATCGTGCATCTGGTCGGCGGCGGCGACCACGACCGCTGGGAAGTGGCCGGCCGCCGGTTCTCCTCCCGGCTGATCATCGGCACCGGCAAGTACGCGACCTTCGAGCAAAACCGGCAGGCGCTGGAGGCATCGGGCGCGGAAATCGTCACGGTCGCGGTGCGCCGGGTGAACCTGGATGACCCCGGTGCCGAACGGCTGACCGACGTCATCGACCCGAAGGCGTACACCTACCTGCCCAACACCGCCGGCTGCTATACCGCCGACGACGCGCTCCGCACGCTGCGCCTGGCCCGGGAGGTCGGCGGGTGGTCGCTGGTCAAGCTGGAACTTCTGGGCGACCCCGACACGTTGTATCCGGACATGCCCGAAACCCTCAAGGTGACGGAAATCCTGATTCGCGAGGGATTCGAGGTCATGGTCTATTGCACGGACGACCCGCTGCTCGCGCAGCGCCTCGAGGATCTGGGAGCGGCCGCGGTCATGCCGCTTGGCGCCCCGATCGGATCCGGCCTCGGGATCCGGAACCCGCTCAATATCCGCTTTATCGTCGAACGGTTGCAGATTCCCGTGATCGTCGACGCCGGCGTCGGGACGGCCTCGGACGCTGCTCTCGCGATGGAACTCGGGTGCGATGCCGTGCTCATGAACACCGCCATCGCCGGCGCGAGGGATCCCGTTCGGATGGCACGCGCCATGCGCGCGGCCGTCGCCGCCGGCCGCGACGCCTTCCTCGCCGGGAGGATTCCCCGCAAGTTTGCGGGCGATCCTTCATCACCTGTCGGCGGGCTGATTGCACCGGCCGCCTGAGCACACCCCAACACCTTCCGCTGGCGCTCTTTCCGCCGCCAGTCAACCCCAGGAGACATCGATGGCTGTCAACCGCCGCATCGTCCTCGCATCCCGCCCGGAGGGCATGCCCACGCCCGCCAACTTCCGCCTTGAGGAGGCTCCCGTTCCCGAACCCCGGCACGGCGAGGTCCTGGTCCGGGCGCTGTGGCTGTCCCTCGACCCCTACATGCGGGGGCGCATGAGCGCGGCCAAGTCGTACGCAGCACCCAATCCTGTCGGGGAGGTCATGACCGGCGGTGTCTGCGGGCGCGTGGAAAAAAGCCAGAATCCGGCCTTCAAGGAAGGCGAGATCGTGCAGGGCTTCGCGCTGGGCTGGCAGGACTACGCTATCGCCAGCGCCGGGGACATCCGCAAGGTGGACCCGTCCCTGGCTCCGATCTCGACGTCGGTCGGCATTCTCGGCATGCCCGGCATGACCGCGTACTTCGGGTTGCTGGATGTCGGACGCCCGGTCCCCGGAGACACGGTCCTGGTCTCTGCCGCCTCGGGCGCGGTCGGCGCGGCGGTGGGCCAGATTGCCAAGATCGGCGGGTGCCGGGTGGTCGGAACCGTCGGCAGCGACGAGAAAGCCGCCTTCATCACCGACGAACTCGGCTTCGACGCCGCAATCAATTACCGGACCACGGACAACCTCAGGCACGCCGTGCGGGATGCGTGTCCGGACGGCGTGGACGTCTATTTCGACAACGTTGGCGGACCCGTCACGGACGCGGCGTTTGCCAACCTCGCACAGTGGGGGCGCGTGGCCATCTGCGGCCAGATCTCGCAGTACAACCTGACCGAGGAGGAGTACGGGCCCCGCTCGCTCAGGCACCTGCTCGTCAACCAGGCCAGCGTCGAAGGGTTCCTGGTCTTCCGGTTCACCCAGAAGTATCCCGTTGCCATGCGCCGGATGGCGCGCTGGATCAAGGAGGGCAAGCTCCGCTACCGGGAAGACCGCGTCGAAGGCCTCGAGAATGCGCCTGAAGCCTTCATCGGCCTGCTCCAGGGCAAGAATTTCGGCAAACTCGTCGTGAAGGTGGCCGACGAATAGGCGTCCGCGCCCGGAGGCCGGGCGGTGTCAGGAATTCTTCACGACATCGACCCGGAGCCGCATTGCCGGCGGCGCTGACTGCAGCCCCGCCGGTACGGCTCGGCACCAGGTGCCGCTGTCCATTGCGGAGCGCGACCCGGACATGAATGTCGTCGATGTCCCCCGGCGGGTCCGCACCCTCTGGATCTCGGACATCCACCTCGGTACCCGCGCGTGCCGGGCGGACGATTTGCTCGCGTTCCTGCGCACCATCGACTGCGCGGTGCTCTACCTGGTCGGCGACATCATCGATTTCGGGCGCCTGAAGAAGGCCTGGTACTGGCCGGAAAGCCACCAGGCGGTCATCCGGGAATTCCTGCGGCGCGCGGCGGCGGGCGTCGAGGTCATCTTCGTGCCCGGCAACCACGACGAAGCCGCGCGCGAATTCGACGGCATCGATGTCGCAGGCGTCAAGATCCGGAATGAAGCCATTCACACGACGGCCGACAACCGGCGCTTCCTGGTTTTCCACGGCGACAAGTTCGACGGGGTCATCTGCCACGGGCGCCGGTTTTTCCGCATGGGCGACTGGTCGTACCGGGCGATGCTGCACTGCAACCGATTGATCAATGTCGTCCGCCGGGCGTTCGGTCTGTCTTACTGGTCGCTCTCCATGTACCTGAAACGCCGCGTCAAGAATGCGGTGCCCTTGATCGCCGATTTCGAGAAAATCGTCACCGAGGATGCCCGGAACCAAGGCGTGGACGGAGTGATTTGCGGCCACATCCATCACGCCGACATGCGCATGATCGGCGACATTCTCTACTGCAACGACGGCGACTGGACCGAGAGCTGTACGGCCCTCGTCGAGCACCTGGACGGGAACCTCGAGATTCTCCACGGAGGGACGCTGAGCCGACTTGCGAGTCAGCCGGCCCAACACGCCCAGGCGTTCTGACACCGTGCGCATCCTCATTGTGTCGGATGCGTGGCACCCGCAGCTGAATGGCGTGGTTCGCACGCTGGACGCCACAGGCCGCGAGCTCGAAGCATCGGGGCATGGGGTGCAGGTGATCGGGCCCGACCGGTTCCGTACCGTGCCGCTTCCGACCTACCGGGAGATCCGGCTGGCGGTGGATCTCTGGCGCCTCCCCGCCATGGCGCACGCGTTCCGGCCCGACGCCGTGCATATCGCAACCGAAGGGCCCCTCGGATGGGCCGCACGCCGGTGGTGCCTGCGCGCAGCCCGGCCGTTCACGACCTCCTTCCATACCCGTTTTCCGGAGTACATCCGCGCCCGTACCGGCCTTCCGGCTGCACCCGGATACGCCATTTTGCGAAGATTCCATCAGGCAGCCGACGCCGTCATGGTGGCGACGCCGCGCCTTGCCGCTGAACTCACCCGCCGGCGGTTCGGCACCATTCGTGTGTGGGGACGGGGGGTGGACACCGCCCTGTTTCGCCCGCGTCCGCGAACCGGCCCGGCGGAACAACCGCTCTGGCTCTGTGTCGGGCGCGTGGCCGTCGAGAAGAACCTTGAGGCATTTCTCGGGCTCGACCTCCCGGGACGCAAGATGGTGGTCGGCGACGGCCCGGCCCGGCCGTCCCTCCGGCGCCGGTACCCGGACGTGATGTTTCCCGGAGCCCGGCACGGCGAGGCGCTGGCCCGCACCTACGCGGAAGCCGATGTCCTCGTCTTCCCGAGCCGCACCGACACGTTCGGAAACGTGATGCTGGAAGCGCTCGCATGCGGTGTTCCCGTCGCCGCCTACCCGGTCCCGGGCCCGCTTGATGTCGTAGGCGATGCACCGACGGTCGCGGCGCTCGATGCGGATCTCGGCACGGCGGCGGGGCGTGCCCTGCAACTGGACCGCGAGGCTTGCCGCCGGTTCGCCGAACGCCATGCGTGGTCAGCAAGCGCGCAACAGTTTCTCGGGAATCTTGCCGTTCGCGATCACGGGTCCCCGGCCTGAGCGGCACCACCCCGCTGCCCGCAGCCAATCACCGCCACCTGCCGCCGCCCATTCCGTCGGCCGTCTCTGCACAGCCAATCACCACCCGACCGATCCACCCGGCACGCCGCCCCAGCCTGCCACTTCCCGATCGGTGCATGCAGAGCGGCAACCGGGCGTCGGTTGCATCTCGAACCGAATAGCGACATGCTTCAATCCTGTTCCGATCAGGCAGTTCAAACAGCTTTGCGATCAACTGGTTAAATCCCTGTTTCCACCAAGTTCAGCCGAGGAGGGCGCGTCGGATGGATGGTCGCACCGTGGCCGGTAGCGTGCGTCAACGGCGGAGGGGCGCGTTCGGACTGGTACTGCTGGCGGCGGTCGCAGCCCCGGTTGCCGCAGCGGCCGAATGGCGAACCTTGCAGCACACGGCGTTGTGCCGGACCCACGCCGAATTCACGGACGCCCTCGTTCGCGTCCACGGAGAAACAAGGGCGTGGTGGGGCCTGAGTGGCCAGGGCACCGCGGTGCTGGAACTGCACATTTCACGCGAGACAGGATCATGGACATTGCTGCGCGTGGAGCCTGACGGGACGGCCTGCTCGCTCGGCGGCGGCGAGACGAGCAGGATCGAGCCGGGCAACGGAGACCGCCCCTCGTGAGCCGCCCCGCCTCCACCGACCGGTTCACGGCCGGCCTGGACCGGCGGCGCGTCAATCATCAGCCGCTCACGCCGCTCTGGTTCCTGTACCGGAGCGTGGACGTCTTCCCGAACCGGATCGCCTGGACGTACGGCCGCCGGTCTGCCACGTACGCGGAATTCCTGATGCGCTGCAGGCGGATGGCCGCCTGGCTGCAGTCGGAGGGAATCGCCCCGCAGGACACGGTCGCAGCACTCCTGCCCAACACGCCGCCGATGCTCGAATGCCACTTCGCGGTTCCGATGGCGGGCGCCGTGCTGAACGCCATCAACACCCGCCTCGATGCGTCGACGGTGCGGTTCATCCTGCAGCATGGCGGCGCGCGGCTGCTGATCGCGGATACCGAATACCGCGCGCTTGTCACGGCCGCTCTGGACCCGGTTCCCGATGCCGAACGCCCGCGCGTGCTCTGGTCGGCGGACTCCGAGAACCCGGCACCGGATTCCACGGCGGATGAATACGAGGCGATCGTCGGGGCCGGTGCACCAGCGATGGATTCTTGCCTGCCCGGTGACGAATGGGAGGCCATCAGCCTCAACTACACCTCCGGGACGACGGGCAATCCGAAGGGGGTCGTCTACCACCATCGCGGCGCCTATCTCAATGCGCTCAACAACCAGTTCGTCTGGGAACTCGGCCACCACCCCGTCTACCTGTGGACGCTGCCGATGTTTCACTGCAACGGCTGGTGTTTCCCGTGGACCGTGACGGCGCTCGGCGGCACCCACGTGTGCCTCCGCAAGGTCGAGGGAGAGACAATCCTGAACGCGGTTCGCACCCAAGGCGTGTCACATTTCTGCGGCGCGCCGATCGTTCTCGGGATGGTGATGGAGGCGGCCCGCGAACTTGCCGAACCGTTGCCCGGGACGGTTCGGGTCATGACCGCGGCAGCCCCGCCACCGGCCACCGTCATCGCGGCAATGGAAGCGAAGGGCTTTCACATCACCCACGTGTACGGGCTTACCGAAACCTACGGCCCGGCCGTCTCCTCGGTCTGGCAAGACGACTGGAACGCGTTGCCGGCCGCCGAGCGCGCCGGCCTCAAGGCCCGGCAGGGGGTACGGTACCCCTCGCTGGAGAGTCTTGCGGTGATGGACCCGGAACGCATGGAGGCGGTGCCGCAAGACGGCACGACCCTTGGCGAGGTGATGATGCGCGGCAACATCGTCATGAAGGGCTACCTCCAAAATCCCGCCGCAACCGATGCGGCCTTCCAGGATGACTGGTTCCACACCGGCGATCTCGCAGTGGCCCACCCGGACGGGTACATCGAACTGAAGGACCGATCCAAGGACATCATCATCTCCGGCGGCGAGAACATTTCGTCGATCGAGGTCGAGACCGCACTCTGCCGCCACCCCGGCGTGGCCGCGGCCGCAGTGGTGGCCCGACCGGACCCCAAGTGGGGCGAGACACCGTGCGCGTTTGTGGAACTGCGGGCGGACGCCACCACCGTCACGGAGTCAGACCTCATTGCGTTTTGTCGCGGTGAACTTGCACGCTTCAAGGTGCCGAAAACGGTCATTTTCGGGGCGTTGCCCACCACGTCGACCGGCAAGGTTCAGAAGTTTGCGCTCCGCGAGCGCGCCCGCGCGCTCTGACCTGCCCGTGATCTGGTGATGCGGTATCGCGTCACCCTCGAATACGACGGCTCCCCGTTTCGCGGGTGGCAGCGTCAAGCAACCGGCCCGTCTGTCCAGGCTGCAGTGGAGGCTGCCGTCGCCGCCTATGCCGGAGAGACGGTCACCGTCTACGCAAGCGGGCGCACCGACACCGGCGTGCACGCCCTGGGACAGGTCGCGCACTTTGATCTGGCGAGCGAGCGTTCCCCGGAATCGGTTCGAAAGGGCCTGAATTTCCACCTCGCACGCGCAACCGGGGGAGCGATTGTCGTGCTCGCCTGCCAGACCGCGGCGCCGGACTTTCACGCCCGCTTCTCGACGGTTGCGCGCAGTTACGTGTACCGGATCCTCTCGCGACCGTCGCCGCCGGCGTTCGGACGGCACCTCGTCTGGTGGGTGCCGCAGCCGCTGGACACCGCCGCCATGGCCGCCGGTGCCCGGCCGCTGGTCGGCCTCCATGATTTCACGAGTTACCGGGCCGCTGGCTGCCAGGCAAATTCCCCTGTCCGCACGTTGACCGACCTCACAGTCACACCTGCCGACGGCGGCATCGTGATCCGGGCCAGCGCTCCGTCGTTTCTCTATCGGCAGGTCCGGACGATGGTCGGCACCCTTGTCCAGGTCGGCCTTGGCCGCGCCGACGTGACCACGCCGGCGCGTGCCCTCGAGGCCCGCGACCGTGCCGCGGCCGGCCCCACGGCACCTGCCCGCGGACTGTTCTTTGAAGCGGCTGTGTACGCAGACGATTTGCCCGCGGGCAAAGGACCCGATCGGACAACGTAGCTCCGGCGGGGAGGTCGCTGGCAAGACGGTGACGGGCCCGAAAGCGGACGCTCGACTTCGCCTTGGTCAAGACCCTCGACGGGCAGAGAAGCGACTTCGCCAGAACGAACGGCTGGCCGGGACGGGATTCAAGGACCTTGGCGGTTCTGACTGCAATCCTTTTCGCCCGTTAGCCAACATGTTAAAGTTCCCTGTTCTGCCCGACGGGCAGCCAATTCGAGGGAGAGACAAGTGATTAAACGCCTTGTCGCATTGACGGCAGTATTGGCCGTCGCAGGCTGGACAGGTTCTGCAAGCGCAGAATGCTCAGCCGACAACTGGAAAGATTGTGCCGGTAAACCTTGGGTCAACGGCGACACCATGGATACCCCCCTGGGTTCCAAGTGGTGGCCACACCCGATGTGGGGTGAGGGCGACGAAGCCGGTTCCACGAACTGGTACACCAAGCCTGAGGTCGTCAAGCGGGCGCTTGCGATGGTGTCTGAAGGAATGGCCGCCAAGATCGGGCATGTCTACCAGGATCAGATGCCACTATTCGGTTCACGGAAATTCTCGTTGCGGATTCCTGGGACTCCGACGGGAGGTGCATTCGGCGCCAACCAGATCATGTGGAATGACGAATTCCTGTCGACCGAGATCGGTCAGGTCGGAACCCAGTTCGACGGCCTCGGGCACATTGGCGTCCAGGTCGGCGCCGTGGGCGACAAGACCGAGATGCGTTGGTACAACGGGTTCACGGCACAGCAGATGGGCAACCCGTACGGGCTGAACCATCTCGGCACCGAAATGCTGCACCCGATTATCGCGCGAGGCATCCTGATCGACGTCGCGGCCGTCCGTGACGCGCCGATGGAAAAGGGTGATGTCGTGACGATGGCCGACGTGCGCGCCGCGCTCGAAGCCCAGGGCATGGCCGACTTCGAATTCCAGGGCGGCGACGCGATTCTCATCCGGACCGGCTGGGAACGGCACTGGGACGACGCGCCGATGTACAACGACGGCTGCCCCGGCATCGGCATGGAAGTGGCCCGGTGGATCGCTGAAGAGGTCCAGGCTGGCGTGACCGGCTTCGACACGTGGCCCGGCGATGCGGTCCCCAACCCTGACCCTGCGTGCGCGTTCTGTGTCCACACATACCTGCAGACCCGGCACGGCATCGTCAACCAGGAAAACCTGAAGCTCTCAGTGCTTGCGGACCAGGGCGTCTACGCGTTTGCCTACGTGTACACCCCGGCTCCGATCAAGGGCGCGACGGGCTCGATCGGTTCACCAGTCGCCATCTGGTAGCCGTCATGGCTCCGCTTCGGCGGGCCTGATGATTTCTTGAGACCATGGCCGGCTCGCCGGCCATGGTCGCTTTTGTTGCCACGGGAGATTCGGATGCGGACATCCGCCCAACTCGCAAAGGCGGTTCGCCTGGGCGCAGTTGTTGCCGTCTTCTGTTGGGCGGGCGCGGTCGCATCGGCGCACGCCTTCACCATTACCAATTCTGATCCCGAGTTGCGGGCCAAGGTGTCGGTGGACTACTGGCTGCGGTGGGTCAAGCCGGGCGAGAGCGTCGTCTTTCATGCGGAAAGCTTTCCGGTCACCGTCTTTGTTCAGTTCCCTCTGGGAACCCTGAGCTGCGACGCGACGAGCGATACCGATGCTATCGTGCTGTCGACTGATCAGTGCCTTGTCAACGGAGAGCCGGCTGGCCAGACCACCCTGCGGTTCTGACGCCCGGCACCGACCAACCTAATCTGCGAGGAGCGCGGGCTGCTGCGCCTTTGTCGGCGCGGCCTCGTGACAGGCTGCATGCGAACCGCGACGGTAGAACGCTCGACGGGCGAAACCTCGGTCCGGGCGACGGCATCGCTTGATGGCACCGGCCAGCGCTCGGTCACCACAGGCATCGGGTTCCTTGACCATATGCTTGAGCAACTTGCCAAGCACAGCCTGATCGATCTCGAAGTCGAGGCCACCGGCGATTTGCACATCGACGGTCACCACACCACCGAAGACACGGGCTATGCAGTCGGCCGAGCTCTGGCTGACGCGCTGGGCGACCGCCGCGGCATCCGCCGCTTCGGGCACGCGCTTGTCCCCCTGGACGAGGCGCTGTCCCGTGTGGTCGTCGACCTGTCCGGACGCCCCTACCTGGTCTGGAAGGTCGCATTCACGCAGAACCGGCTCGGCGAAATGGATACCGAACTGTTCCGGGAATGGTTCCAAGCATTCACCCAGGCGGCGGGGTGCAATCTCCACGTCGAAAACCTGTACGGGGTCAACAACCATCACGTGATCGAATCGTGCTTCAAGGGCCTTGCCCAATGCCTCCGCGACGCGGTTCGGGTGGATGCGGATGCCGCCGATCAGATTCCTTCCACCAAGGGCGTCCTTCGAAACGACGCAAGCGCCGACTGACGCCGGACGGCGCGCCCCTGCCGGCCGGACACTCCCATGAACACTGCAATTGTTGACTACGGATCCGGCAATCTCCGCTCGGTCGCCAAGGCGTTCGGCCATGTCCTTGACGCCGGGCCCGTCCGGGGCCAAGTCCAGGTCACCGGCAATCCCGCCACGGTGGCGGCAGCCGACCGTGTGGTGTTGCCGGGCGTGGGCGCGTTCGCCGACTGCATGCAGGGTCTTCAACGGATCCCCGGCATGGTGGCGGCCCTGCAGCGCCGGGTGATCGACGACGGCGTCCCGTTCCTCGGGATCTGCGTCGGGATGCAGATGATGAGTCGGGAAAGTGAAGAACACGGACGCTGCCCGGGGCTCGGCTGGATCCCGGCCAGCGTCGTCCGCATGACCCCCGGCCCGGAGTGCCGGATTCCCCACATGGGCTGGAACGAGCTCGTCGACCGGGCGCCGCACCCGATCTTCGCCGGACTGGAGCCGCAGGCCCATGCCTATTTCGTCCACAGCTACGCTGTCCGGCCCGAGCGCTCCGATCATGTCATCGCCCGCACCCGTCACGGCGGCTCCCTGGTAGCGGCAGTGGCGCGCGACAACCTGGTCGGCACCCAGTTTCACCCCGAGAAGAGCCAGGCCAGCGGCCTTCGGATGATCGCCAACTTCCTGGAGTGGTCGCCGTGAGCACGACCGAAACCGAAACGATCGACCGCTTCCGCCCGGGCGAACTCGCCGAGTTGTGTGACGCGACACGCCAGGCCATCGACGACGGCATCGGTTTCGGCTGGGTCGCGATGCCGTCCGACGAGCGGCTGCTGACATACTGGAAGGGCGTGCTCGTGGTGCCCCATCGCGCCCTGATCGTTGGACGGTTTCGCGGCGTCATCGCCGGTTCGGTGCAGGTCGTCCGGCCCATGGCCCGCGATGAGGCCCGCGCGTTTTCGGCGTCGTTCGATACGCACTTCGTGGCCCCCTGGGCCCGCGGCCACGGGCTCGCGGGGGCGCTCCTCGAGCATGCCGAACGCTACGCAGCGGAAGCCGGCTTCACCCAGATCTGCATCGACGTGCGAGTCACGCAGGAACGCGCGATACGGCTCTACGAAGCCAACGGGTACGAACGCTGGGGCACGCTGCCCGATTATCACTTGATCGGTGACCAGATGATTGCCGGGCACTTCTACCGGAAGAAGATTGCATGAACCTGTACCCGGCCATCGATCTCCGAAACGGGAAATGCGTGCGTCTTGAGCGTGGCGACCCGGACCGGGCCACCGTGTTCGGTCAGCGCCCGGCGGATCAGGCCCGCCGGTTTGAGGATGCGGGCTGCACATGGCTTCACGTGGTCGATCTCGACGGCGCGTTCCAGGGCGGCTCACCAAACGCGGACGCGGTCGCGGCGATTCTCGATGCGACCGCCATGCGGGTGCAGCTCGGGGGCGGCATCCGGTCGCAGGCCGCGGCGACGACGTGGCTCGATGCCGGCGTGCACCGCATCGTGCTCGGCACCCTGGCGGTCACGGAACCGGATCTGGCGGGCGACATCTGCCGCGCCCATGCGCAACGGGTAGCCCTGGCTGCCGACACCCGGGCCGGAACGATCGCGATTGAGGGCTGGGTCCGCGCCACGGAGATCGATGTGGAAACGTTTGTGAGCCGCGCCATGGAGCTCGGGCCTGCAGCCCTGATCCATACGGATATCGCCCGCGACGGCATCCTCCGGGGCCCCAATGTCGCGGAGCTCACAAGGGTGGCGCAGGCGAGCGACGTGCCGGTCGTGGCATCGGGGGGCGTCACCACCGCTGATGACCTGCTGCAGATCAAGGCGTTGGAGGAGTCCGGCGTCGACGGCGTCATCGTCGGGCGCGCCCTGTACGAAAACCGGATCGATGCCGGGGACGCCGTGCGGTTGCTGGCCTCCTGAATCGTGCTGAAGATCCGGATCATCCCGTGCCTTGACGTCAAGAACGGCCGGGTCGTCAAGGGAACCAACTTTGTCAATCTCAGGGACGCCGGTGACCCCGTCGAGCAGGCCCGGCTCTACGACGCGCAAGGCGCCGACGAGCTCTGCTTTCTCGACATCACCGCCTCGCACGAAGACCGCGGCATTCTCCTCGATGTCGTGCGGCGCACCGCGGACAAGTGTTTCATGCCGATGACCGTCGGTGGCGGGGTGCGGACCCTGGACGACATTCGCGAGCTTCTTCTGGCCGGCGCCGACAAGGTCTCGATCAACACTGCCGCCATTCGGGAACCGCAACTTGTCGCCCGTGCCGCGGAAAAGTTCGGCTCACAGTGCATTGTGGTGGCCATCGACGCCAAGCAGGCCGACGGTGCGTTCACGATTTTCACGCATGGCGGCCGGAGGCCGACCGGGCTCGATGCGGTGGATTGGGCCCGGAAGGTCACCGGCATGGGCGCCGGCGAAATCCTCCTGACCTCGATGGACCGGGACGGCACGCGCGACGGTTTTCATATCCCGCTGACCCGTGCTGTCAGTGACGCCGTATCGGTTCCTGTCGTCGCCTCGGGCGGTGCGGGATCTTTCGACCATCTCGCCGAAGCGGTGCGCGACGGTGGGGCAAGCGCTGTTCTCGCGGCCTCGATCTTCCACTACGGTGAGGCTGCTGTCACCGATGCGCGGCGCGCGCTGCACGCTGCAGGCATTCCTGTCAGACCCACCCACGACACCACGGATACCTTGTCATGAAGCTTGCGGACGCAGTGCAGTTCAACAGCCAGGGGCTTGTGCCGGTCGTCGCACAGCAGCACGACACCGGCGAGGTGCTCATGCTGGCCTGGATGGACCGCGCGGCCATCGAAGCCACACTCTCCTCCCGCCGGGTCACATACTTTTCCCGTAGCCGGCAATCTGCCTGGGTCAAAGGGGAGACGTCGGGCAACGTCCAGCGGCTGATCGACCTTCGGGTGGACTGTGACGGCGACACGCTTCTGGCCCTGGTCGATCAGACAGGGCCCGCCTGTCACGAGGGCCCGCGGTCGTGCTTCTTCCGGGCGGCCAGGGAGCATGCGGTGACAGCCATCCGGCCGCCAGTCCGGGGGCCGGGCCATGAATGAGCCGGGCACCCGATGGAGTTCTGTCCTTGACACGCTCTGGGAGACCGTGGGCGCGCGCGCAACAGCGCGCGATGTCGAGGCGTCGTATACCGCGCGTCTTCTCTCCAAAGGCGTCGACCGCGTGGCCCAGAAGGTGGGAGAGGAAGCCATCGAGACCGCGATCGCCGGAGTCCGTGGCGACTCGGGCGCGGTCATCCGCGAGAGCGCCGATCTCCTCTACCACCTCCTGGTTCTCTGGAAGGCCTCGGGTGTGGAACCGGATGCCGTGGCGGCCGAACTGGCCCGGCGCGCCGGCAAGGCCTCCCGTGCCTGACTGCGATCGCAGACTTGGTCGCGCCGCTGATTCAGGAGCAACCAGACCATGAGCCAAGCCCACGATGCGTATGACGACGGCAACGTATTCGCGCGGATTCTGCGGGGAGAGCTTCCGTGCGACAAGGTTTTCGAAGATGCACACACGCTCGCGTTTCGCGACATCGAGCCCCAGACGCGCGTCCATATCCTGGTCATTCCCAAGGGGAAGTACGTGTCGATGGCCGACTTCTCGGAGCGTGCCGAAGAGCGTGAAATCGTCTCGTTCGTGCGTGCCGTGGGGCAGGTTGCGCGCGAGGCCGGTGTCGAGGAGAGCGGCTACCGGTTTCTGTCAAACCACGGCCAGCACGCATACCAGGAGGTGCCCCACTTTCACGTGCACGTATTCGGCGGCGAACCGCTCGGGCGGATGATCAAGCCGCCCCGACGCTGATCAGCCTGCCCCTGACGCCAGGCCGCGGCTGCGCCCGGCGCTGATCCTCCGGTCGGCCGCCGCCGGGCCCGAATCACGATTTCGACAAGCCTCGCGCTTCCCGTCGTGCCAGGACGGCGTCCCAGAAGCGGGCGCCGATGTCCACACCATCAAACCGTTCGATGGCCGGCAGTCCGGTCGGGGACGTCACGTTGATCTCGGTGATCTGGCCGTCAATCACGTCGATTCCGACCAGGACCAGTCCGCGGCTGCGCAATGCGGGGCCGATGGCGCTGCAGATTGCGCGATCGCGCGCCGTCAGCGTCGCGGACTGGGCCGTGCCGCCGGCGACGAGGTTGGACCGGATGTCCCCGGCCTTCGGAATGCGATCGATCGCCCCGACCGGCTCGCCCTCGACCAGAACAATGCGGCGGTCGCCATCCACCGTGACGCCAGGCAAGAACTTCTGGACGATCACCGGCTCCGACGGGCCGAGCAGATCCAGCACGGCAGCCACATTCGGGTCAGCTGGCCCGACCAGAAACACGCCGTTTCCTCCGTGGCCGTACAACGGCTTGATCACGGCCTTGCCGAATTGTTCCTGAAACGCGGCCACTTCCGCCGGGTCGCTCGTGACCAGCGTCGGCGGCATCCAGTCGGCGAACCGCAGCACGAGAACCTTCTCGGGCGAATCGCGAATGCCCTGCGGATCATTGACGACGAGGGTGGAGGGCGGAAGGAGTTCGAGCAGGTGGGTGGTCGTGACGTAGCCCATGTCGAACGGCGGGTCCTGGCGGATGAGAACGACATCGAACGCAGCGAGGTCCAGCAGCTCCGGATCGCCCTCCTCGACATGATTGCCGGGCTCGCTTCGCAGTGCGCGAACGCGGCGCCCTCGCGCCAGCAACCGGCCAGCCCGCCACGTGAGTGTGTCGGGCTGGTAGGTGTGAAGGGTGTAGCCCCGTGCCTGCGCTGCCAACGCCAATACGAGCGTGCTGTCCGAGGGCACATGGATCGCGCCGATCGGATCCATCTGGATGGCCACGCGAAGCGACATCGACCGGACTCAGGCGCCGAGTGCGGGGCTGGGCTAGTCGGCGTTTCGGCGGAGGCGGCGCGGGTCGTCGTGAAGCATGATGAAGTTGACGACCTTCTTCACACCCCGAACGTTGCGTGCGACATCCGTCACCGCCGTTATCTCCTGCTCGTTCTCCGCGATGCCCATGAGATAGACAACGCCGTTGGTGGTCGTGGTCCAGAAATCCAGCTGATCGCTTCCGATCGTACCCACAAGCCGCGCGCGAATCTCGGTGGAGATCCGGATATCGAGCAACCGGGTCTGAATGCCGTACTCGGGACCGATCAGGATCCCGTCCAGCACGTCGATGACACCTTCGGTCTGCCTCGCGAGTTCGACCGCACGTGCTTTCAGTTCCTGTGTCCGGACCATTCCCGTGAGCAAGGCCCGGCCTTCGACGACCAGCACACTCACGTTGAGGAACAAGTCGTCAAACTGGGCCTGGAACAGGTTGCTCCGCAACTGGGCAGCGGTCGCGACGTCCTGCGCCCCGCGTTCGAGCGGCCGCTCCTGGACCACACCCACACCACCGACACTGGCTCCACTGGCGACCACGCCTGCGCACCCTGAAAGAAGAAGGCCGGCCGCAAGGGCTGCCGCGCCCAACGCGGAGAAGCGGACAAACGAGGAGGAAACGCCAATCGCCATGGGGTGACAATCCCGCTGGTTCTGTGATCGATTGATCCTACAAGAACGGGCGCCCGACCAAGCAGGTGGCCGCGCCCGAGACCCGAGTCGGTTATAGTCGCCGTGTGCACCTTCTTCCATCAACGGGTTTTGTCGCGCTCGGATTGCAGCGACAAATGAACCCGGGCCCGCCGGCAAGTCTGGCGCGTGCAGGCCGGAAGTGGCGAACCCTCGTCCAGACCAAAAGCTCGCATGGGCAAGCGTTTGCGTGCACCCCACTCCGAATCCTGTGCCGGGCCGGTGCGGCTGCACTCGTGTGCGTGCTGGTGGGAATGGGTTGCAGTCCCTCCGCCGGCCCCGAACCGGCTCCCGTCGAGACCGGGGCGGTGATTCCGGACCCAGCGCCGGATGCGCCCGCCTCCGGCGCCGCCGACCCGGACACGGGCGCTCAGTCGGCCGCCCTCACAATCGAGCCATTTCCGCCGGATCCCGCCGGGGAACCGGGCATCTCCGACCTGGAGGCAGACGTTGCCGACCCCTCCGACGAGGTGCCGCCCTCGGGAAGCATCCTCGCTCCGGGCACCGACACCGTGCCGATTTCGGCGGATCGTCCGCTCCGGGTGGGAGTGCTCCTCCCTCTCTCCGGTGCGTACGCGGCAACCGGGCGCGCGCTTTGGAATGCCGTCGAGATGGCGCTGTTCGAGGGGGATGCAGAGCATGTCGAACTCGTGGTCGGCGATACCGCCAGTGACGCACAGGCGGCCAGGGCAGCCTTTCTCCAGTTGGCCGACGCGGGTATCGATATCGTGGTCGGGCCGCTGTTTTCCTGGGCCACGGCTGAAGTCGTCGCCGAGGCCGAAGGCCGCGGCATTCCCGTGCTTGCCCTCAGCAACGACATTGCCGAAGCGGCCCGACCGGCGTGGATGCTCGGCGTGCATCCACGCGGCGAAGTGCTTCGGATCCTGCGTTACGCACTGGATCATCCGGACCAGCGCGTCGGCCTGATAGTTCCGGAAACCGAGTTTGGTGACGCCGTCGCCGATGCGTTTCGCGATGCACTGCCTCCGGTCAGGGTCCTGGGGCTGGTCCGGTACCATCCCCGGTCGGATCCCGCCACCGTCGCCCAGCAGTTTCTTGACGGCGCACCGCGTGCCGGCACCCGAGCGCGTGACGCCGTCCTGATCGCCGCCCGGGGTAATGCGCTCCGGGCCATCGCGGCCGAACTCGCGTACCGCAACAATGCGCCGGAAGGCCTTCGTTATCTGGGCCTGTCCGGTTGGCGCACGTCCGGGCTCCAGGGTGAGCCGGTCTTGCAGGGCGGCCTGTTCGCCGATTTGCCCGAGGAGCCGTTTGCGGATTTTTCGGACCGCTACCAGCGAATCTACGGTGCGGCACCCTCCCGTACGGCAGCGCTGGCCTATGACGCGGCCGCGCTGGCCGTCAGCCTGACGGCGGTCGAACCCGGCAACCGTGCAGCCTGGCTGGAGGCTCCGGAAGGCTTCAGCGGTCTGCTCGGCATGTTCCGGCTGCTTTCTGACGGGACGGTCGAACGCGGATTTGCCGTCTACGAGGTCCGGCGCGAGGGGTACGCGGTCGTCCAGGCGCCACCGTCGAGCTTCGTGCCGGCGGAAGGCGGCTGAGACTCAGGCAGCCAGCTCCCGCACCAGGGCATCGAGAACCAGAAACCCCGCAGGTGTGGCGCGAATGCGGTCGGTCTCGACCCGCACCAGGCCCGCGTCCGACGCCCGCCGACACGCCTCCGGCCGGAGTGCGGCGTCGAGCGGCCGGCCGGTTCGTTCGGCAAATGCCGCTCTGTCCACCCCCTCGCTCAGACGCAACCCCATCAACAGCATCTCGCGCCCCGCCACGGCGGCTGGAATGGCTTCGGTGGTCTCGGTGCCGTGCCCCGATGCCTCGACCGCACCAAGCCATGCCGTCGGAGCCCGGATGCGGGCGTGGGCGGTCATGCCGGTGTCGGTCCGCAGACGCCCGTGCGCTCCCGGCCCGACACCGACGAAGTCGGCGTACCGCCAGTACGCGAGGTTATGCCGCGATTCGCTGCCCGGCCGGGCATGGTTCGACACCTCGTAGCGCTGCAGACCGGCCGCCGCCAGCGTGTCGTGGGTCGTCCTGAACAACGCCTCCAGCACCCCCTCAGCGGGCAGCTGCAGCCGGCCGGCATCCGCCATCGCCGCGAACGGCGTGCCCGGCTCGAGGGTCAGCTGGTAGCAGGAGATGTGGTCTCCCGCGAGCGTGAGCGCCTCGCGCAACTCCCGCTTCCACGCAGCGACTGCATGGCCTGGCCGCCCGTAGATCAGGTCAAACGAAAATCGCCCGAAGATTGCCTGCGCAGCGTCGACGGCCGCGCGCGCTTCGGCCACGCTGTGTCCGCGGCCCAGCTTCTGGAGAGCGTCGTCGTCGAGTGCCTGGACTCCGATCGAGACCCGGTTGACCCCGGCGTCGCGGTAGGCTTCGAACCGGCTCACCTCGACCGAGCCGGGATTGGCCTCCAGGGTGATCTCCGCCTGTTCGCCAAGGGGCCACGCCGCCGCGGCGGCGTCCAGCACACCGCGCACCACTCCGGGCGGCATCAGCGACGGCGTACCGCCGCCAAAGAACACGGTGTCCAGCCGCGCCGGCCCCGTCGTCTGCCGGCTGTGCCGAATCTCGGCCTGGTAGGCCCGCAACCAACGGGCTCCATCGACGGGGTCGCGCGAGACGTGCGCGTTGAAGTCGCAGTACGGGCACCGGGATACGCAGAACGGCCAGTGCACGTAGAGAGCGAGGCTGCGTTCTAGCTCATGAAGCATGCCGCTACGAGCTTCCGGAACGCGTCGGCGCGATGGCTCCGGCCCGCCTTCTCGTCGGGATGCATCTCGCCGAACGTACGCTCCTCGCCTTCGGGAACGAAGATCGGATCGTACCCGAATCCCTGCGTGCCGCGCGGCGGAAAGGTGAGCGTGCCTTCGACGACTCCCTCCACCGTGGTGGTGCTCCCGCCGGGCCACGCCAGCGCCAACGCACAATGGAAGGCCGCACGCCGGTCCGCATGGCCGGCAAGCCGTGTCTCCAGCAGCGCCATGGCAGCCGCAAAGCCGCCCGCCTCCTCGGCCCAGCGGGCCGAGTGAATGCCGGGGGCGCCTCCCAGCGCCGCCACGGAAAGGCCGCTGTCGTCGGCCAGTGCGGGGCGGCCACTGACCGCCGCGGCGGCTTCCGCCTTGATCAGCGCATTCGCGATGAAGGTATCCCCGGTCTCGTCGGGAACCTCGTCCGTGAACTCGTCAAGCCTGCGCATCACGACGTCGAAGGGGCGCAGCAGGTCCGCGATCTCGACGGCCTTTCCCGGATTGCCTGTCGCGATTACGAGGTCGCCGCCCTCCCAGCGGCGCGCCGCCGCCGGGCTCACAGGCCGAGTGCGGTTCGCTGGGCCGCGAAGAGGGTGTCGGCGCCGGCCCGGGCGTACGCCATCATGGTCTGAAACGCCTCCACCGAGAACGGCCCGGCCTCGGCCGTGCCCTGAATCTCGACGATGCCGCCGTCGGCCGAAAACACGAAGTTCGCATCCGCCTCCGCGTCCTGATCTTCCGCGTAATCCAGGTCCAGCACGACCTGGTCCTGCCAGATCCCGGCGCTGACAGCTGCAACCTGACCGGTCAGCGGCCCCGCGCCGCCTGTCGGAAGACCGGCCAGGGCTTGCACGGCCTGGTGCAGCGCCACCCAGCTTCCGGTCACGGCAGCTGTCCGGGTGCCGCCGTCCGCCTGGATCACGTCGCAGTCAATGCGGATCTGCCGCGGCCCGAGCGCCGCCAGATCCACGACGGCGCGGAGGCTGCGGCCGATCAGGCGCTGGATTTCCTGGGTGCGTCCGCTTTGCCGGCCCCGCGCGGCTTCGCGGTCGGTGCGGGTTGTCGTCGACCGCGGAAGCATGCCGTACTCCGCGGTCACCCAGCCGCGGTTCTGGCCGCGCAACCACGGGGGCACCCGCTCCTCGACGGATGCGGTGCAGAGAACATGGGTCTCCCCGAACCGGGCCAGGCACGATCCTTCGGCGTACTTGGATACACCGGGCTCCAGGACCACCGTGCGCAGCGCATCGGCGGTGCGCCCGGACTGACGAAAAACTGGGTTGGAAGGCAACGGAGCCTCGGATTTCGGAAACGATCAGGTCGGCGGCCGGGCATCGTACCCGATGGCGCGAGGCAGCGGGTCTCAGACGACGCCGTCGCGCCGCCGGAGGCGCGCCGCAAAGAAGCCGTCAAGGCCCCCGATCTCGGGAAGCTGGCTGGGCAGCGTCCGGAGGTGCCCCGCCTCGGTCACGTATTCGGCCGGCAGGGCATCGGCTGCGGCCTCCAAAGGCAGCGGTTCCGCGGCCGGATTCCGGCGGCACAGCGCAGCCACGCGGGATTCGCATTCGTCGCGTTCCAGCGAACATACCGCGTACACCACCAGCCCGCCGGGGCGGACCAGCCGGAACGCGTTGTCGAGCAACGCATCCTGGAGCGCATTGAGTGCCCGGATCTCGTCGGGCACGCGCTGCCAGAGCAGGTCCGGCCGGCGGCGAATGGTCCCCGTCGCCGTGCAGGGGGCATCGACCAGCACCGCATCGAACAGCGATTCGCTCGCCCACGTGGCGGCATCGGCGGTGACAACGTCAGCGGTCAGCCGTGTGCGGGCCAGGTTGGCCATCAGGCGGTGTACCCGGGTTTCCGACACGTCGACGGCCGTCACCCGCGCCCCCATGGCCGCCAGCTGCATGGTTTTCCCGCCCGGCGCAGCGCACAGGTCGGCAACCCGAAGGCCGTCGACAGTTCCGAACAGGCGAACCGGCAACTGCGCAGCCACGTCCTGTACCCACCACTCTCCGTCCCGAAACCCGGCCAGTGACTCGACCGGGCCCGACAGCGGAAGGCGCACGCACCGTTCAAGCACCACCTGTCCGCCAAGCTTCGTCGCCCAGGTTTCAGGCTCCGCCTTCGGCGCGATATCGAGTTGCGGCTCGGCCAGATGCGCTTCGGCAATGCGGGAAGCCTCCGCGTCGCCGTAGGCCCCGGACCATGACCGCCACATCCAGTCGGGTGTGTTGGCGCGCCCCGCATCCTGCCGCTCGACAATCGCACCCCCGCGTTCGGCAATCTTGCGAAGCACAGCGTTGACGAGGCCTCGCCATGCTCGGCCGGGGCCGCGGACCAGAAGTTCCACCGACGTGGCCACGGCAGCGTATGCCGGCACCCGAAGGAACAGGATCTGCGCGGCTCCGACGAGCAGCATCAACCACGCATGGCGGGCGCTTGGCGGAAGTGGGTGCTCGAGAAATTCAGCCAGGACCGCGTCAATCTGGCCACGCCGGCGAAGGGCCGTGGTGGCTAGGGCCCGGGCAAACGCGCGGTCCCGGCCATCGAGACCGGGAAGCAGCGGCGATGCGGCCAGCGCGTCCTGGAGAGGGACGTTGCGAAAGATCACCGATACCAGGATTGCGGTGACCGCCTGGCGCGCGCGGAGTAATTGCTTGGGGTCCCCGGCCGATCCTTGTTGACGTTCGCGGCGGCGGGGTGGTCGGTCGGGACGCTCCCGGGAAGTCTCGCTCCGCCGGCGTCCTCTTGCTCGGTGCTCCGGCCAGCGGTCGGATTTCGCCGTTCGGCCGGCCCCTCGGCTCGACGAACTGAAGCGCGGACGCTCCGAACGGTCGCGGGTCGCGGGCCTCCGCTCGTCGTCGGAGCGGCGGTGGCGCGGCGGCCGGTCGCGCTCAGCGGCGCGGCGCGGCGCCCGCGAGGAAGTTTCGTTCCGGAATGTCCGCGGTGCGCGGCCGGTCGCAGCGCGCGGGCCCTCCTCCCGACCGTAATCAGCCGTGCTGTTGCGTCCCGGTCCGCGCTCCGTTCGCGGGCCCGGCTTTCCTGTTCGCGCACGGGGACGCCGGTCATCGGACGGCCTCGGGCCGGGCCGCCCAGACGAGAACTCCGTCCGGCGGCCGGCGTGTGTACGCCCGCGGTGCGGTGGCCCGCCCCGACGTTCCCCTGCATCGCCTTCACGCGATCGCCCGGGTGCCGGCCGGCGCCGGCGCGGAGGGCGGTCACCCGCGGAATCGCGCGCTCCGCCGCGGTCCGGGCCGAATTCGCGGCGCGGATGACGCGAAGTGCCGAAACGGGGAGGTTCGGACCTGTTCGGTCGGCCCCCGCCCTCGGTGCGCTCACGCCGGAGCCCGGGCCGTTGGCGCGACCGGGCCTCGGTCGCGGACGGATGCTCGTCCTGCTTGCGGTCGCGCGGGCGCTTGCCCCCGTTGCGAGAGCGGGGTTTCGAGTGCGGCGCTCCCCGCGGTCCGTCCTGTGCCATCGCGGGGTCCTTAACCGAATGCGTCCCTACGTTAGCATGGCCCGCCCGCCCGCCGGCGGTTCGGAGACCATCCCAGAGGAATCGCTGTCCGGAGCGTCCATTCCATGACCTTTGCCCTGGCGCGGCTGACCACGCTGGCATGCACGGCCTATCTGCTGTCGCAATTCTACCGCTCGTCGGTCGGGGTCCTGGCCCCGGACCTGATGCAACGGCTCACGCTCTCCCCGGAGGAGCTTGGCCGCCTGGGCGGGGTGTTCTTTCTTGCATTCGCCTGCGCCCAGCTTCCGCTCGGGGTGCTGCTTGACCGCTACGGGCCCCGCAACACGACGGCCCTCGTGCTTGTTCTCGCCGCGTTCGGTGCGTTCCTGTTCGCGACGTTTACCGAATTCTCCGGACTCATGGCGGGGCGGGCGCTAATGGGCGTGGGGTGCTCCGTCGGCCTCATGGGGTCGCTGGTCCTGTTCTCGCGCTGGGTGCCCCCGACCCGCTTCGGGACGATGGCCGGCTTGGTCCTCGGGGTCGGTGGGTTTGGCGGAATCCTTGCGACCACCCCGCTGGCCGCCGCGTCGGCCTGGGTCGGCTGGCAGGGGGTGTTCGTGGCGATGGGGGCGGTCACGCTGCTGGTTGCCGCCGTCTTCTGGTTCAGCGTTCGCGACACACCGGACGGAACCGCGTTCCAGAAGGCCCGGATCGATGGTCCGCCGGAAGGCCTTGTGCGCGGATTTCTGGAAATTCTCGCAACCCGCGACCTGTGGTTCATGCTGCCGATCTCGTTCGTCGGGTACGGGGGCCTCCTCGCGATCCTCGGCCTGTGGGGCGCGCCGTACCTGCAGGACGTCCAGAGACTCGGAGACATTGACCGCGGCAACGTGCTGCTTGCCACCGCGGCTGCCTGGAACGTCGGGTGCATCCTGTTTGGCCGGGCCGACCGGCTGTTCGACACACGCAAATGGACGGCGGTCGGCGGCTGCATCGGCCTGGCTGCGGTCATTGCCGTGATTGCCCTCATGCCTCCGGTTCCGCTGTGGATCAACATCACCGTGTTCGGCGTGCTGGGCCTTGTGGGCGCATTCAGTGTCCTGCTCCTCGCGCACTACCGCGCCCTGTTTCCCGTCCGGCTGGTGGGGCGGGCGCTGACGTTCACCAATTTCTTCAATTTCGGCGGGGTCTTCGTGCTGCAATGGACCACCGGCCTGGTGCTCGCCAGGCGCGGCGGCACCGCAGAAGGCGCGCCTGCCGAGGCCTATACGGCGGCGTTCCTGATGATCGCGGGCGTGCTCGCGCTGGCGACCTTCGTCTACCTCTTCGCGCGCGACTATCGTCCAAGCAGGGAGATCGGCAACTGAACAGCACCCCCGACCGAAATCGCCTACAGTGAGCCGCACTATGGCATCCAGCCCTTCGGAATCCCTCGTTTCCGGCCAGCGCATCCTGGTCAGCGCGGCCGCGGCCGGCATCGGGCGCGCCATTGCCGAAACGCTTCATGCGCACGGTGCGCAGGTGCACATCTGCGACGTCGACCCCGACGCGTGCACCCGGTTTCGCGCCGCCAACCCGGAGATTCCGGTATCCCGATGCGACGTGGCGGACGCGGACGACGCCGCCCGCTGGGTCGATGAGGGCATCGCGCACCTCGGCGGCCTCGACGGCCTGGTGAACAATGCCGGCATCGGCGGGCCGACCGGGCGGATCGAAGACCTCGACCCGGAAGAGTGGCGGCGGACGATCGACGTGGACCTCAACGGAATGTTCTACGTCACGCGGCGCGCGGCCCCCGCCCTGCGGCAATCCGGGGGCGGGGCAATCGTCAACCTCTCCTCGCTGGCCGGCAAGTTCGGATTTCCGGGCCGAACGCCGTACGCGGCCGCCAAATGGGCCGTGGTCGGGTTCACCAAGTCGCTGGCGCGCGAGCTTGGCGAGGACGGCGTTCGTGTGAACGCCATCCAGCCGGGCAACGTCGAGGGGCCGCGGATCGATCGCGTGATTGCGTCCAAGGCCGAGCTTCGCGGCGAGTCGCCGGACCAGTTGCGGGAACGCCTCTGCGAAGCGATTTCGCTCGGCCGCTTCGTCACGGCCCAGGATATCGCGAACACGGCCCTGTTCCTGCTGTCGCCGCTGGCCGGCAATGTGTCGGGCCAGATCGTCGCCGTCGACGGTGACACCCAGATGCTCCTGTGACCATGACCGAACGGCCGACCGTTGCAATCGTGGGCACCGGCCTGGTCGGCCGCGGATGGGCTGTGGTCTTCGCCCGGTCCGGCTACCCGGTGCGGCTGTGGGACGCCAACCCCGAACAGGCCCTGACGGCGGTGCGCCAGATCGAAGCCGAACTCGGTGGCCTGGCCGAACTCGGACTGGCCGGCGACGACCCTGCGGACGCGGTGCTCGCACGGATCACGTGTGCGGCGTCGCTTCCCGAGGCGCTTTCCGGCGTGACCCACGTCCAGGAATGCACCCCGGAGGTTCTGGAGACCAAGCAGGCTGTCTTCGCGCAGCTCGACGAGATCGCTGACCCGGCGACGGTCCTCGCAAGTTCAACGTCCGGCATCCGGGCGTCCCTGTTCTCAGAATCCGTTCCGGGCCGCGGCCGGTGCCTGGTCGCCCATCCGCTGAACCCGCCACATCTGATTCCCCTGGTCGAACTCGTGCCGGCGCCCTGGACCGATCCCGGCGCCGTGGACCGCACCCGCGTTCTGATGGAGGGCGCCGGGCAGGCGACCGTGACCCTCAAGCGCGAGGTCCCCGGATTTGTCGTCAACCGCCTGCAGGGTGCGTTGCTGCACGAGGCCTTCCGCCTGGTCCAGGACGACGTGACCGATGTCGCAGGCGTGGACGCGGCGGTCGCGGCCGGCCTGGGCCTGCGCTGGTCGTTCATGGGTCCGTTCGAAACCATCGATCTCAACGCCCCGGGCGGGGTGGCCGACTACGTCGCACGGTACGGGCAGCTCTACCTCGATCTGGCGCGCGACGGAGGCCCGCCGCGCGCGTGGGACGGCGACCTCGTCGAAACCGTGGAACGCGGCCGCCGCGAGGCGCTCCCGGCGACCGAACTCGCCGCCCGGTCCAGGTGGCGCGACCGCCGGCTCGCGCTGCTCGCTGCGCACAAGCGCCGGCACGCGTCCGATTCCGACGTCTGACTGGAGACCCTGACGATGGCCTCACCCGACCCGACGCCCGACCGCCCGCGCCGCAAGGTCATCGTGACCTGCGCGGTCACGGGTTCCATTCACACCCCGTCCATGTCCCCGCACCTGCCGGTAACCCCCGACGAGATCGCCACCCAGGCGATCGACGCGGCGGAGGCAGGTGCATCGATCCTTCACCTGCATGCCCGGCAGCCCGCCGACGGCCGTCCGACCCAGGACCCCGATGTGTTCGGGCAGTTTTTGCCGCGCATCAAGCAGGGCTGCAATGCCGTGGTGAACATCACCACGGGGGGAGCACCGGGGATGCCGGTCAGCGAACGGATGCGCCCTGCGGTCGAGTTCGCTCCGGAGGTCGCGTCGCTCAACATGGGCTCGATGAATTTCGGCCTGTTCCCGATGCTGCGGCGCTACAAGACGTTCAAGCACGCGTGGGAAGAGGAGGCGCTGGCCTCCAGCAAGAGCAACGTCTTCCGGAACAGCTTCGAGGATATCGAGAACATTCTCCGCGCCTGCAGCGGCAACGGCACCCGGTTCGAGTTCGAGTGCTACGACACGAGCCATCTCTACAACCTGTCGTATTTCCTCGACGAGGGGATGGTGGAGCCGCCGCTCTTTATCCAGACCGTGTTCGGGATCTTTGGCGGCATTGGAACGCATCCAGAGGACATCGCCCACATGAAGCGCACCGCCGACAGGCTGTTCGGTTCGGACTGGCGCTGGTCGGTGCTGGGCGCCGGCGCGCATCAGATGCGCGTGGCCGCCACCGCTGCCGCGCAGGGCGGAAATGTGCGGGTCGGCCTCGAGGACTCGCTCTGGGACGGACCCGGCCAGCTCGCCGCCGACAACGCAGCACAGGTCACGCGTGTCCGGAAGATTCTCGACGGCCTGGCGCTTGATGCCGCCAGCCCCGACGAAGCCCGCGCCATGCTGTCCCTGAAGGGCGGCGATGCGGTACGCTTCTGACCCAAAGCGGGCTGGTCGCAAGGAGAGACAACGATGAAGTGCCGCGCCGCAGTTCTGCACACCATGGGAGATCCACGGCCGTACGTGGATTCCAGGCCGGTCAAGGTCGAGGAAATCGAGCTTCTCGATCCGGGGCCCGGCGAAGTTCTGGTGCGGATGGCCTCAGCGGGCCTGTGCCACTCTGACCTGTCCGTGGTGAACGGATCCCGGCCACGCGAATTGCCGATGGTCCTGGGCCATGAGGGGTCCGGGGTCATTGAAGCGACCGGGCCGGGGGTCGAGGATCTCCAGGTCGGGGATCATGTTGTGTACGTGTTCGTGCCCAGTTGCGGGCATTGTGTGCCCTGTGCCGAGGGGCGGCCCGCCCTGTGCGAGCCGGGTGCCAAGGCCAACGTCGCCGGCACGCTGCTCTCCGGCGAGCGCCGGATTCTTCTCAACGGCGAGCCCATCAACCATCAGGTCGGGGTGTCGTGCTTCGCCGAGTACGCCGTGTCCAGTACCCGCTCGCTGGTGCGGGTGGACCCGGACATTCCGCTCGACCAGGCAGCGCTGTTTGGCTGCGCGGTCATCACCGGCATGGGGGCGGTCGTGAATACGGCGAAGGTCCGTCCCGGTTCGACCGTCGCCGTGGTCGGCCTTGGCGGTACGGGCCTTGCCGCGGTTCTCGGCGCACGCGCGGCCGGTGCGGGCCGCGTGATCGGCATTGACCTGCTTGACAGCAAGCTGGAATCGAGCCGCCAGATCGGCGTGGATGACGTGGTCAATGCCGGCGACCCGGACGCCGTCGACACCGTGCGCGAGATGACGTCGGGCGGCGTCGAGTACGCGTTCGAATGCGTCGGCTCATCCAGGGCCATGGAGATGGCCTATGCGATCACGCGGCGGGGCGGCACGACCACCACCAGCGGCCTCCCCCCGCCCGATGCCCAGTTCTCGGTGCCGCATGTGCAACTTGTCGGTGAAGAACGCACGATCAAGGGAAGCTACCTCGGGTCCTGTGTGCCGAGGCGCGACATTCCCGCCTACATGGATCTGTTCCGGGCCGGGCGCCTCCCGATCGACCGCCTGCTGAGCGACCACATCACGCTCGACGGGGTCAACGAGGGGTTTGACCGCCTCTCGGAGGGCACTACGATTCGCCAGATGATCGCGTTCTGAACAGGGTGCGCCACATGACAACCCGCACATCCCACAATGCCGAGCGTGCGGCCCGGGTGGACCTGGCCGCCGCATACCGCCTTGCCGACCATTTCGGGCTGTCGGAGGGGATCTGCAACCATCTCACGCTCGCCGTGCCCGGCGAGGTCGACCGCTACCTGCTCATCCCGCACGGCCTGCACTGGTCCGAAGTCACAGCCAGCTCCCTCATCGTCATCGACGGCGACGGGACAGTCGTGGCCGGGGACGGCATGGCGGAACCCACCGCATACCTGATCCACGGAACCCTGCATCGGGCGCGCCCCGACGCCGCCTGCATCATGCACACGCACATGCAGGCGGCCCTGGCTCTCTGCATGATCGAGGACGGCGGGCTGAAGATGGCGGACCAGAACGCGTGCCGGTTCTACGGGCGGACGGCCATGATGAACGGGTTCGACGGCGTGGTGTACGACGAGGCGAAGGCCTCGCCCATCGTGGAGGCGATGGGCGACTGCAACGTGCTGTTCATGGCCAATCACGGCGTGATCGTGACCGGCGGTTCGGTGGCCCGTGCCTGGGAGGATCTCTACTACCTGGAACGCGCGTGCGCCGCACAGGTCGCCGCGATGTCGACCGGACAGCCGCTCAAGGAGGTGCCAGCGCCCGAAGCCGCCGGAATTGCGGCCGACGTTGTCCGCGAAGCCGAATCGGGGCTCTGTACATCAGACAAGTTCTTCAGTGCGGCGAAGCGGCTTCTCGACCGGCACAATCCCGGATACGACGCCTGACGCGCGATCGGCGCCGACGCTACATCAGTAGATCTGGTCCTCGAAACCGCGAACCGTGGCCCCCGCTGTGCCGGGGCCGGTCCCGCGCGCGAACGCCTCGAAAATCACACGTTCAGAGCCCGCCGTCGGGCGCTGCCCCGTTTCGGCGTCGATCCGCACCATATCGACGCCGTCCGGAATCCGGAACGGCACCGGGGGCTGGTCGCCCACCGTCCGGCGCATGAATTCTCCGAAAATGGGTGCCGCCACGCGGCCCCCAGTCTCGCCGCGGCCGAGACCCCGGGGCTGGTCGTGGCCCACGAATACACAAACGACGAGATCCGGGGAGAAGCCCACGAACCACGCATCGATGAAATCATTGGTGGTGCCGGTCTTGCCAGCCAGGGGAACGCCTACCTGGCGAAGCCGGCGCGCGGTTCCGACGTCGACCACCCCCTTGAGAATCCAGGTCACCTGAAACGCGTTGACCGCGTCGGCAACCGGCGTGCCGGGCAGCGCCAGTGCGGGGGGGAGTTCCGATTCGCTTGAGCAGGCCGGGCAAAGCCGCGTGTCGCGGCGATGCACGGTGCGGCCATGCCGGTCCTGCACCCGTTCGACAAAGGCGGGTTCGATTCTGCGGCCACCGTTCAAAAGTGCGGCGTAGGCGGCGGCGACGGCCAGGGGGGTGGTTTCCGCCGTGCCCAGTGCCGAGGCGAGAAATGGCTGCGGCGACCCCAATCCGAACCGCTCGGAAACCTCGACAACCCGATCCATGCCGAGAGTGTTGGCGAGCCGGATGGTCATGACGTTTCGCGACCGCTCCAGGCCATCCCGGAGCGTACGGGGCCCGTAGAACGTTCCGGACGCGTAGTTCTGGGGCCGCCACTCACCGAGGTGCGGGCCCTGGTCGATCACGAGCGGCGCATCGAGCACCAGACTTGCGGGCGTGAGGCCGTCCTCCAGGGCCGCCAGGTAGACGAACGGCTTGAACGCCGAGCCCGGCTGACGGAGCGCCTGGGTCGCGCGGTTGAATCCGAACTCGTCGTTCCGGTAACCGCCGACCAGGGCAAGGACCCGCCCGTTGCGGGGGTCGAGCGCCACCAGGGCGCCATCCACCTCGGGAAGCTGGCGAAGCGCCGCCGTCGGACGCTCGCCATCCGGAAGAATTTCCACGAGGACGATGTCGCCTGGATTCAGAAGATCCCGCGCATCGCCCTCGGCACCGCCCGCGAGCGCCCATGCCATCTCGGCCCGCGGCAGGTCGGCGGTACCGCCGCGCGCCAGCCCGACGCGGACGAGGGTCCGTTCGCTTTGCAGGACCACCGCAGGTTCCAGATGCTGCGGCAGCTGGGCCGGAAGCTGATCGTAGGCAGCGAGGGCCGCGGCCCAGGTCTCGTCGTCGACCTCGTCGATGGTCCCGATGGGTCCCCGGTAGCCATGACGGCGGTCGTAGGCTTCGAGGCCTTCGCGCAGCACCGCGGTGGCCACGGCCTGCAGGCTCGGCTCAAGGGTGGTGGTGACAGTCAGCCCGCCCTTGTAGAGAGATTCCTCGCCCAGGGATTCCACGATCCAGCGGCGCACTTCCTCGGCGAAGTGCGGCGCCGCCACCAGGGGGTCGCGATCGTTCCTGACTTCAGCCGTCAGGGGCTCGGCGTCGGCAAGGGCCGCCGCTTCCGGGGCAATGAACTCTTCTTCGGTCATGCGCCGAAGCACGTAGGCCCGCCGGGCAAGAGCAGCTTCTGCACGGCGCGTCGGATGGTAGTTGTTGGGGCCCTTCGGCAGGGCCGCCAGGTACGCCATTTCCGCCAGGGAAAGCTCGTCGAGCGACTTGTCGAAGTAGTTCCGCGCCGCCGCCACCACGCCATAGGAGCGGAGCCCGAGGTAAATCTCGTTCAGATAGAGCTCGAGAATGCGCTCCTTGCTCAGGACGCGTTCGATCCGCAAGGCCAGCAGCGCCTCCTTCACCTTGCGTTCGATCGACACCGCCCGGGTCAGGAGGAACGTCTTCGCAACCTGCTGGGTAATGGTCGATGCGCCGATCAGGCGGCGGCCGGTCGTGATGCCGCGCACATTCTGGACCATGGCACGCGCGATCCCGAGATAGTCAAGCCCGCCATGCGACCAGAAGTTGCGATCCTCGGCTGCGATGAACGCGTTGGCGAGCTGCACCGGAATGGTGCGGAGCGGAGCGAACTGGCGATCTTCCTCCGCGTACCGGCCAAGCGGCTGGCCGTCAGCTGCGTACGTCCGCGACGTTTCGGCCGGTTCATAGTCCGCGAGTTGCCGGTATTCGGGCAGGTCCTGCCCGAACCGGCTCAGGACCATGATGACCGCGACCGCACCCACGGCCGCCGCCAGGCACGAGAGAAAGCCCAATGCGATCAGAAGCTGGCGTGCGCGCCCCCGGCGCTTCTTCTCCGGCTTCGGCGAGGCGGGGGACGTCCGCCGGAACAACGCCGCATCGCGGGGGTCAACCGACAACGGCATGCACAGCTCCCAGCCCGTCGAACCTTGCCTCGATCTCGGCACCGCGCTCCACCCACTGGACCGCGGTCACGCTCCCCAGGAGCACGAACTCGCCTGCACGCAGCACCCCGCCGCACGCCGCTGGATGCGAGGCCAGCCAGGCAAGCGCTTCCAGCGGGTGGCCGAGAATGTCGGCACCCCGACCCCGGGAGCGCAACGTGCCGTCGATCCAGACTTCACCGGCCAGAGACTCGAGGTCAATCGACGGAGTCAGGTCCTGCGGCTCTCCCAGAATGGCGGCGGCTTGAAAGAAATCGTCGGCAATCAGGGTCTCAGTTGCGAGGTTGGCCCGGTCGACGTAGCGGTCGTCGACCAGCTCGATGGCCGGCATGACGGCATCGACCGCACGTTCCACGTCGGGCCTCCGGAACGGGCCGGCCGCGGCATGCAGGGTTTCGCCGAGGCGCACCGCGATCTCGACCTCCACGCCGGGCCGCACAAAATCAGCGTGCCGGAACCGGCCTCGCACCCGGTGGACCGCGTTGGCCAGGACACCGCCTCCCGCCGGGTAATCGATTCCCAAGTACCGCTGCATCTGGGCATTCGTGCAGCCGATTTTCCAGCCTGCCCGCTGGCCGGAACCCGCCTCCGCAAGGACATCATGCAATGCGTGCTGCACCGCGTAGGCGCTCGCCTCGTCACCAGGGCGAAGGTGCTCGGGCAGCGCGGGGAGGGCCTGTCCGTCCAACCGGTGCCGGGCAATCCAGGCTGCAGCCTCACGAACGGCCGCCGGAGCCATCGAGGTTGTCATGGTGGAGACATGGTTCGGATGCGCTGCCAGGTCAATCATCGTTGGCCGCAGCGACTGGACGACGCCTGCGTCCGGCCACCAGCATAGACACCAGCAATGCTACCAGCCCACCGAACACCGGCAGGTCACCGATTCGGGCGTGCAACGGCGGTCGTTCCGGAACCGGCAAGGCATGGTCAATCACACCGCGTTCACCCAAATCAAGCCGGGCCAGCACCCGCCCCCGGGAATTGATCACGGCGGAAATGCCGGTGTTGGCCGCCCGGATCACCGGCAATCCCTCCTCGACAGCACGCACACGGGCCAGGGCAAAGTGCTGGTACGGTCCGGACGTGCGTCCGAACCACGCGTCGTTGGTGATGTTCAGCAGCCAGGCGGGACGGTCCGGCCCCCCGGTCGAGGTCGGGAACACGATCTCGTAACAGATCGCTGGTGCCACTGCCGGCAGGTCCGGCAGTGTGATGTGCCGGCGCACCTCGCCTGCGGCCATTCCGCGGCCCGTCATCGGAAGCCACGTCGGCGGGAGCCAGTCCGCCAGCGGAATGAACTCGCCGAACGGCACCAGATGCACCTTGTCGTAATGGTCCTCGATCCGGCCGTCCGGAGCCAGAACGAACAGGCTGTTGAAGAGGGAACCGGTTTCCGGGTCGGCTCTGAACGCACCAGTGGCCAGCCGGGTGTCGCCCGACACGGCCGTCAGAAGCACCTGCCGGAGCGGTTCCTGATCCGTCAGGTCATACGGGACCACCGCCTCGGGCCAGATCACGAGATCCAGTGGTTCTCGGGCGGCGGTTCGCGACGTTTCGATGTAGCGCAGCAGGTTGTCGTTGATCCGGTCCCAATTCAGGCGGTCTGCCTGGGACACATTGCCCTGCACGATCCGGATAACGGGCCCCTCATGCAGGTCGAGGACGCGGACATTGTCGCGCAGGAAACCGAGAAAGAGTGCGGCCGCGAGCGGTAGCGACAGAAGCATCCCCAGGGCCGGCCTGCGGTGGACAAACGCGGCTGGGGCCAGTGCCGCGAATACGGTGAGGGTGCCCAAACCGTGGGTACCCACCCAAGCCACCGGCTGCAGCGCCGTTGCCGAGAACGCCCACACATGGCCGGTCAAGTTCCAGGGAAGGCCCGTCAACACGCTGCTCCGCAGGCCCTCGGCAACCACCCAGAAGGCACCCAGCGCAACCAGGCGCCGGTGCGGGCATGCGACCAATCGTGCAGCACCCGCGGCCAGCCCGGGGAATACGGCAAGCCCTGCCGCCAGACCCGCAACTGCACCGGGACCGGCAATCCATCCGTACGGGACGGTGTAGAGAAATGATGCTCCCATCCAGTAGAGACCGGCCGCAAACTGTCCAAACCCGAAGGCCCATCCCGTCCAGAATGCGCGCCCAATTCCGCCGGTCCCGATCAGCCATGCCAGAACCGGAAACGACACCAGAAGGACGGGCACCGCGTGCACGGGGGCGAACGCCGCAGCCGTTGCCGCGCCGGCAATCGCGGCCGTCCCCAGCCGGAACCGCGCGCTCATTGCCGCCGGGTGTTGCAGGAAACGGCGGCTCCCAACCATGGCTTGCGTTCCCAAACCGACACCTCATCGGCACTCTCGCAGCCGACCCGAACACAGAGACCACGACCACCACCAGCCGGGCCCGAGGAGCAGGTGACCTCCGACAGGCTCATGCCTGCATCGGGGCGCCCGGCCGCGTCGAACACGTCCTTGTGCGGCCTGCGCAGCGTACCCGGATTTGCCCGTGACCAGCAAACGTTTACCCTCACCGCCTACGGCCACAACTGGAATTGGGGGCCGCTCCAGAACGCGCAGCTGAGCAGCCGTTCGCAATGACGGGGTTGGGGGGCCTTTACGCCCTCTGGAGCGACCGCGACGCCAGCTGACCGTCGGAGTTCGTCGACGGCACCAAGCCCGGCGCCTCAGCAAAAGATCTCGACCGCCACGTGATCGATACAGGGAGGAGTCAAAGTGGCGCCGGCACTGATCGGGATGGGGCAGGGCAACCTCGCCTACGTCAAGAACGTCGGCGCTGGCGTTCCCGAATACCGGAGCTACTTTGGGAGGGAAGGTGATGGCCGGATCGGCCCGTTGGGTGGCGGAAGCAAGACGGCCAACATCGGGATATCCGCATCGCGGGAGGGTCTCGCGGGAGTGCAAACGACGGAAGCGACAGGAGACTTCGGAACCATGGCACTGACGCAGGATTTCAAGGTTACGGTTCAGGCCCGTATCGAGCGCGATCTCAACTTCCGCGAAGAGATACTCAGGGAAGGTACGGAATGCGTGCTTTCCGGCAATGTTGACACCGGCAAGGCGGTGTTGCGCGCCTACATCAATGCCACGATCGGCTTTCAGGAGCTTGGCAGGTTGACCCACGAGTCACCCAAGAGCCTGAAGCAGATGTTCGGCCCGACTGGCAACCCGCAAGCCCGTAACCTGTTCAAGGTTATCGACTGCCTTCACAAACGGGAGGGATTTCAAGTCAAGATCGATGCGATCCCCTAAGCGTCGGAGTTGTTTTTTCTTTCGATAGTGGGTTTGCTCTTCGTGACGAGCGAGGCGCTGCGGGAGGATGCGAGCTAGTGCCAGTTGGAGGCAGGCTAGAGCATTGATGAGGGTGCGCTCTAACACTCTTGGATGGCGTCGACATCTCCGGAATGCATGCATTCCGCACCTTCCCTGAGCATCTCTTGGCGGAAGGCCGGATCACGAAAATCCCGCAAAAGATGCCGTCGGTCCAAATATTGTGAGAGTCGCGGGAAATCTGCACGTACCTGGCGACGAGTTCTGCGCGGAAGGCGAATACGTCCTTCAATCGTCCTTGGGCCGAACAGAGTTGGCGTGCGCCTCGAGAGCAGCGCACCGTTCCATCAGTGCGTCGAACGGCTCGTGTTTGCCAAGCAGCATTCCGCCGGCCAGCATGCTTGCGTAGTCATCGGCGAGTAACCCAAGCGCAGCGCCGGAGGGAACCAGTTGCAGTGCGCCGGAGACCGCCGCCTCGTAGTCGACCCGGTTGCCTCTGGCGTCGTTCTCGACAAAGAAGATTGCCTTGTGCCGTGCAACCGAGAGCGCGAGCGCCCGGTCGGAAATGGCTTTGGCCGCGATGCCCGCCTCCTCGAGACACGCGAGATCGTGCCAGTGCCTGGACTGGCGTTCGCCGCGGCCGCGTTCCCGTCGACAGAAGACGTGCGCGGCGGTCGCCTTCTCCCAGAAGGTCCGTTCCGCCTGCATGACGGTGGGGTGTGCCTGCGGGAACGTCAACTCAGGAAGAAAAGCCGCGGCATCGCACACAACCGGCCGATTCACGTTGGGCTCGCCGGTCGACCGGGCACCGAACTCGACGATGACGTTGGGATGAACGAAACCGGTGTCTTCGAACATCGGCTCGTAAGTGACGTAAAGCCGATCCCCATCCCCGCTGACCTTTGCAGCGAAGCCCGCGCGGGAGAGTCCTTCCGCGACAATGGGGCAGGCCTCGTCCCGGACCCATTCGACAAGACGGGCGCGAATGGCGCGCGTCCAGCGTTTCTCCTGGCTCCGCGTGGGCGGAAGTGCCTCGTCGCCCGCGTCGGAAACCAGATCCGGTGCGAAGGCGCGAATATCGAAGGTGACATCGACATCTTCGGAGAACCGGTTGATCACGCGCCACACCTTGGACAGTGAGGTGCCGCCCTTAAAGGTCAGGTGATCTGCGAACGGAGTGTCGAACAGCACCCCGAGTGTGGCCACGACCCAGATGTCCTTTTCAAGCAGATGCGGCGGGTGCGTGCTTTCTTGTCCTGCAACCCGCAATGCAAAGCGGCGCTCGTCGGTGGAAAGGTTCTGGAATGTGGTCTCAGCCATATGCGAGGCGCGCGCTCAGCGGTTCGGCCATCCAGTTGGGCATGACGGCCCGGGCGGCGGCAAGCTCGTCCCGCTCTGCCTCGGTGAGTGTCGGAAGGACTGTTTCGAGGCCGTCCTCGACCTCTGCAGGACCTAGCCACGCCAGCGCTCGGATGACTTGGCCCGCCTTGCTGTGGGGCGCCGACAATTGCCAGCGCGGTGCATGGCGCAATTCGACTATGGAGGCGCCGAAGTGCAGGTCTCGGTTGGGGCCGGAGGTGAAATAGATCATGCGAACGGGATTCTGCAAGGTCAGGCCGAGCCAGTTGGCCGCCGCACCGCCGCAAGGCACGATTGTCTCGCCCCACAGCGTCGACAGGGCTTTAATCACCTTGTGCGTACTTGGTGCGCATTGTCCAAACCGTGTCTCGACGGGGCGCATGTAGACGCCATGGAAAATGCGCATGAGATGGCCCGAGCGGGCGAGGCGCCACAGTGCCTGGTCGACGGCGGCGCGCTTGCCAAGATGCAGCAGGGCGCCCGGGCAGATCGGCGTCGCCTCTGGGAGAGCTTCGGCATGCTCCATGATGCGCTTGGGAAGGCCTCGCATGTTTGATCCTCAGTTTCAGTTTGTCAGATATTTGGTGGCTACATTATCTCCATTCAAGTCTGGAGCAAACCAAACTCGGTCCCGCACGTTCAACGGTGAACGGTGAACGGTGAACGCTGATGTCGTCCTGATGTCCCGCAGCCGGGGAATGTTGTTCCTTCTATAGGCCGCTCGGTTCTGAGCAAAGCTTGATGCCGGCGAATGTGTCAATGGAGTGTGTGATGGCTCCCATTCGTCGCCGCGCTTCTCGAACAGCGCCTACCTTGTCATCCGCGTTCGCTCTCGCGCGACCCCCAATCCTGCAAAGGCCCAACTGCAGTGCACGAATCCCGCCTTAGCGTGCCTTGCAGCGTCGCCGTGTGGCTGGCAAACTGCAGGGCCGCGTTGTCAAATGCAGGGTGACGGCACCCACGGCTGCCGCAGCCGGTCACGGAAATCCGCCGTGTGCCCGCGGGCATTGCAGGTGATGTGAGGCCCCTTCGTCTAGCGGTCCAGGACGCCGCCCTCTCACGGCGGAAACAGGGGTTCGATTCCCCTAGGGGTCACCAGCTTTCGCGGGGAAGTTTTAACCTACAACGAATTGCTCATTTGTTGCCCACTGCCCCGCTTTCAATCAGGCATGCCCTCCAGCGGGGTAGTCACGCGAGCGCGACCGGCTTATCTGCTGAACTGACTAAGGAGTACTCCGGGCACACGTCGACGACCGGCGTGCACTCAAACTAATGCCAGCCTGATTGGAGAGACCTACCTACAAGATTCTGACCACCTTACGCATGGAATAGGAACAAAACCAGACCAATTTGGAGGGTCTTCTAACGGGCTTGTGCTGGCTCATGTAGTAGAGAGTGCCTAATTCGCAATCAACAGATTGTGCTTTTCAAACTTCTTGTTGCGCACTAAAACGTATTGTGCAATATGAAGTTATTCTCGTGAAATGGACTCGGCTTCCGCCTGCCTGCCTCCTCCTTTCATTCGGAAAAAAGCAATAGGCAGCGAGCGTCGGGGGAGAGGGAGACGCCTATGAGTGACAAGACGCATGCTCGAGGCAGTTTGGACGATCTGTGGGAACGGGCAAAGGACGTGGAAATGTCCGACCATGAACGTACCGAACAGCGAATTATTGATGTCGCTGCCAACTGCAACATTTCTGATCCTCGCGTTACGATAGAAACTACCCGCATGGTTCACGAGTTGGTTGAGGCTACCAAGTCCGCCGAACACTAAGACTCCCTCCAAGAATGGGAAGAAAGCCCGCCAATTTGGCGGGCTTTCTTTGTTAATAGCCGATGCTTTCTGTTGCCCCGAAAAACCTTAACGCCTACATTCTAGATACTCTCATTGAAAGCCGGTTTCTTCCTGAAGCCCTTTCAAATCCGAATTTCCTTAGTGTTGATGCAATACTTACCACTATCTGTTCATTCAATGCGGTGCTCACTTCTGGGCCGGATACCGAGAACGATACACCCGGGCAATTCAGAACAGGTCCTGTTGTACTTACTAACTCAGAACATACTCCTCCTCAAGCCATGGACGTACGTAGTCATATGGTTAAATTCGCAGAGGATGTGATTCGGCGCTGGGACGGAGACCGAGTGGAACTGCATGCCTTTGTCCTTTGGAGGCTGAACTGGATTCATCCGTTCTTCGATGGCAATGGCCGCACATCCAGGCAGTTTTCCTACTTTCTTCTTTGTGTGAAGTTTGGTGGGCTTCTCCCTGGAAAGACAACGATTACCAGCCAAATTCAATCCAACAAGATGGCACATTACAGCGCGTTGAGAGAAGCTGATAGGGGAAACTTTGATCCAGTACGCAATCAGTCGCTTCAATATCTGCGAGAGCAGCTGAAAAGTGCCTTAGGAGAGGACGAACCTTCCCGTGAGATCGACACAAGCGCCCGATTGACCACTCCCCGCTCCTAGGTCAAAGCGACTCTTCTGCTCAGGCTGCAAACCAATTGACCACGTTGATCAGCGTCCTTCGGTCTGTTTCGGACGCGACCTAACCTTTTAGCCAGCTAGCCACATACGTCCGAAACCAATGGGGCGCCTTGGTGGGACGACCAAGTCCTTCACCTGACCTGTGACTGGGCGGGCGTCATCAAGACCGCCGCCCGTCGCAATTCGAGCGTCCGTGACCTTGCATTCATCAGGGCATGGTTGATCGCATTTCCCGCCGTCCGCATGCCGCCAGGCCGTGCGGGCGCCACCGACCGCACGGTCCATGCCCTGCAAGCATCCCGCAGATCAGAATCCCCGGGTCTTGAAATACTGATCAACATAATCCGCAATTGCGGTAATGAGCCGGCGCCGGTAGCTCTCGCTGGTCAATAGCGCCGCATCCTTGGCATTGGACACGAATCCCATCTCGATGAGCACCGAGGGGATGTGAAAGCCGCGCAGTACAGCGAAATTGGCCTGCCGATGCGGTCGCCGGAGCAGCCGGACACCCCGCTCTCCCAGCGATGCGACCAGTGATTCAGCAAACTGCGCCGACAGATTTCGGGTCGAGGTCCGGGTGAGATCAACCATGGCGCTTCGAACCTGCGGGTCATAGTTCTCCAGGCCTTCGACATCGAGAACGGCGTCGACGGCGTCCGCGTCCCGGGCAAGCCTTTCGGCCAATCGGTCGGATGCTTTGTCGGACAGCGTGTAAGCGCTCAACCCCCGCGTGTTCGGCCTTTCGACCGCATCCGCATGCAGCGAAATGAACAGGTCACCGCCGGCCCGCACCGCAATGTCGACACGCTTGCGCAGCGGGATATACACGTCGGAGTTCCGCGTCATCACCACGCGGTACTTCCGCTTTTTCAGAATCCGCTGCAGCTCCCGCGCCGCCGCCAGCGTGAGATCCTTTTCCTGCAGTGAACCCCGGACCGCGCCCGGGTCCTTGCCGCCGTGCCCGGCGTCGATGATGACCATGAACGGCCGTGTTCGCTTGGCGGACCCCGGCAGCCGGCCACTCAAATCGAGAACGATGCGGTCCGCTTTGCCGCCTTCGGACCGGAGCTTGAAGTGCCGCTGCAATTGAACCGGGCGATCGGCGTCCAGAACGACGCGGGTAATCTGCCCGCCCCGGCGGCCCACCCGTATCCGTTCCACGACCCCGGCCGGTGCCACCTGGCCCAAGGACCCGAGTTCAGCGGCCACATCGACCACCAGTCGGTCAGGATCCCGAAGAACAAACGCCTCGTAGGTCGCAGGAGCCGAAAGGTCGAGCACCACGCGCGTCGTGCTTGGCCCTGCCCGATCGGCGGTCCCGGATACGCCGATCCGGACGTTCTCGAGAACCGTGCCGGTGGCGGGCGTAGCCGTAATGCACAGGACGGACGCTGCCGCTCCGGCAAGCGCAGCAACGCCTCTGAACGCGCGATGAGGGGCCACCCGATGTTCTCAGCAGGCGCAGGCTGCGCGGGCACTGGCCAGCCAGCACCCGCAACCACCGATGCGATGTTTGCCTGAATGCAGCAAGGCGACCTCCGGGCATCGCCAGCCCGCTTGCGGGCGGGCGCGGTTTGTGTGATATTGCCCGCGATCTATCGTCAGTGCCACGGTTGCGCAGGACACTCGCGCACGGCACTGCTTCCGACACAGTTGTTTCCGGGCTACAAGATCCCGCGGCAGTCGCCGACGTTCGATGTCTCAGGTTGTGCACATGCTCATTGCAGAAATGACACGCTGTCCCGCAAGATGGGGCAGGCGCGACGCGAAGACCGCCGAACTGCGGCGGGTGTCCAACACCTACAAACAGATCCAGTCCGGCCCGGCTGCACACGAATTCATGGCTGCTGGCGTTGCCTCAGACGCAACTGCACGAGCGCCCACCTGGAGTTTTCATGCCCAAACGAATGTTGATCGACGCGGCGCGCCCCGAAGAGACGCGCGTCGTTGTTGCTGATGGAGTCCAGTTACAAGACTACGATGTAGCGCTTGCCTCGCGCCCGCAAATCAAGGGCAACATCTACCTCGCGAAAGTCGTTCGCGTGGAGGCATCGCTGCAGGCAGCGTTTGTCGACTACGGGTCGGAAAAGCACGGATTTCTGAGCTTCACCGAAATCCACCCCGACTACTTCCAGATTCCGGTCGCGGACCGGGAAGCCATCATGGCTCAGGAAAGCAAGCTCGCCCGCGAAGAAGCCGAGGCTGACGAACTCGACGACGACCACCTTGGCGACGGCGATGACGCGATCGAGGGCGCATCGGACCTCGCGGACGACGACGACGAGCAACTCGGTGAAAGCGACACACGGAAGGAGCGCCCGCGCCGGCGCACGAACCGGCGGCGTTCCGAAAAACAGCGCCGCGCCGAACTGTATCGGAACTACCGGATTCAGGAAGTCATCCGTACCGGCCAGCTCATTCTTGTGCAGGCAACCAAGGAGCAGCGGGGCACAAAGGGCGCGGTCTTCACCAGCTACATCTCGCTCCCGGGGCGGTACACGGTGCTGATGCCGAACACCGCCCACAGCGGTGGCGTGAGCCGGAAGATCGGCAGCGCCGACGACCGCAAGCGGCTGCGAAAAATCGTCAAGGAGCTCGAGGTCGCGGACGGGATGTCGGCGATTCTTCGGACCGTCGCCAAAGGCCGCACGCGCGCCGAGATCCGTCGCGATTTCAATTACATCGTCAACCTCTGGTCCGACATCCGCGAACGGACCCTGAACTCGGTCGGGGCATCGCTTGTCCATCAGGAAAACGATCTCGTAAAGCGCGCGATCCGGGACCTGTACCAGTCGGACATCGACGAGGTCATCGTGGCGGGCAAACCCGCATACGAGCGGGCACGTGAAATCACCAAGACCCTCTCCCCGTCCAAGGTGCGGTTCGTCAAGCTGTACCGGGGAGAGCTTCCGTTCTTCCACTCGTATGGCATCGAGCAGCCGCTCGCGAGTGTGCATCGCCCGGAAGTACGGCTTCCGTCAGGCGGCTCGATGGTTTTTGCCCAGACCGAGGCCCTGGTCACAGTCGACATCAATTCGGGACGCGCGATCCGCGAACGCCATATCGAGGAAACGGCACTCAAGACGAATCTGGAAGCCATTGAGGAACTGGCGCGTCAGCTGCGACTGCGGGACCTGGCCGGCCTGATCGTGATCGACTTCATCGGGATGGAGCGGCGACGCTACAACGATCAGGTCGAACAGCGCCTCAAGGACGCATTGAAGCACGACCGTGCGCGCACGCACGTCGGACGGATGTCCGAATTCGGCCTCATCGAGATGTCCCGTCAGCGCCTGCGCGCAAGCGTGCACGATACCCAGCATGAGCCATGCGCCACCTGTCATGGCCACGGCTGGATCTACCGGCCGGAGGCCCATGCCTTGATGGTCATCCGTGCCCTTGAATGCGAAGTCGGAAACTACCGGGGATGCCGGTTCCGGGTGCAGGTTCCGCAGACGTGTGCGACCCACCTGTCGGAAGTCATGTGGCGTGCGATCCACCAGCTGGAAACGCAGTTTGAGGTCCGTATCGAAATCCAGGCCACGACCGACCCGCTTCCCGATCATTACGCCTTGGAGGTCGTCCGGGACGACGGCACGACAGTGGAGCTCAACCCGTCCAGCGCCAGTGCATCGGACGGCGATGCCACTCGCCACGCGGATCGAAGTCGCCGCACAGACCGGAGGCGCGCGACATCGCGCGATCAGGACGCGCCGAGTACCCGGCCGACCCGGCGGCGGCGCACGCGTGCCGGTGAGGCCGACGACGCCGTTGCGTCTGGCTCTGACGACGAGCGGCGCGGCCGCAGGGACACCGGGCGCGGAAGTCGCGTCAACGGCACCGAGGCCACGCGAAACACCCGCAGCCGGCGAACGCCACCGGAGGCAATCACCGACGACGACAACGCCGCCGGAGAGGACACCCGGACCCGGCGCACGCGCACGCGGGCTCCGGTGCATGACGGCATCGACGACAATCCGCCCGAGGGGCGGCGGACCCGTCGCCGACGCGAGCGGACAGTGTTCGACGACGACCACGACGGCGAATACGAAGCTCCCCGTCGCCGCGACGCGATGCGAGAGGCAGCCGACGATGACGACGGCACCGATGTGCGCCGCCCGGCGCGGAGCCGCCGACGTGCGGACGACGAAACCCTCGACGAACCGCGTTCGTCGCGCCGCCGCACGCGGGCCCGGCCCCAGGCGCGCGACGACGATGCTTCAGACGAGGGCCTGACCGCCGACCGCGCAACCCACCGCGACAGCGACGACGACACCGGCTTCGACGAGCCGCGCGGGCGCCGGCGGTCGGTTCGCGCCGGCAAACGGAATGACCGGCCCGTGGAAGATGCCTGGCCGGAGCCCGGCGACCCACCCGCAGATCCGGACGACGAGGGTCAGCTTCGTGCATTTCCGGAAGAGCCGGACACCGGTGCGCGGCGCGGACGTCGAAGCGGGCGGGCCAGCCGCGATAACGGACTTGACGGCACGGAACGCCTGCGGGGCGTGAGCGAGGACTTGCCGGAGGAGACCGGCACCGAAGGAAGCCCGGCTACGGCGCCCGGCGAGGCGTACGACGATGAGGCCGAGGACTCGGTGTTCGGGGAGCGTCCCGAGACGTCGGCCTCGGCACGGACCGACCGTCCCGGTCGGCGGACCCGACGCGGATCAAGAGGCGGCAGCCGGCGGCGGGGAACACGGTCCAGCCGCGCCGACACGCCGGCCCTGGAACCGGGGCGGGACTCGGACGCGGGCGCGTCTGGTCGAGCCACTGGCCGACAGCGCCGACCGCGTCAGTCCGAGGACGCCACCGGCAGCCTCGAGCCGAATCCCTTCGAAACGCCATTCGCGGCATCAGAGGCCGATCCGGCCTCACCTGGTCTCGCTTCGGATTCCGGTGGCGCCGACCCCTTCGGCGGGCGGCCTGCAGCCAGCGACGCCGACACCGGTGCATCCGATCCGAACCGCGGGCCGGAACCGACCGTGACCGCCAGCGATCCGTTCAGTTCCGGGAGGCGCCGTCGTGCGGCCCCCGATCCGGATGCATCCGTCGGCAAGCGCAAAGCGGATGCGAAACACGAAGATCCGTTCTCGGCTCGCGCGACGTCAGGCCAGAATGGTTCCGCGCCGTTCGGCGACGATTCCGGGCCGGCAACCGTTGCCGGATCCGGCGCCGATGATGAACCTCGTTCGCCTGCTGCGCGACTGTGGAACGCTCTTCGGAATCGTCCCTGAGCGGCGGACAGTGTCAGGCCGGCGTCCAGCCGGCCAGGCGCTCGACCGTGGCCGCAATCGTCTCCTGGGCACCGGCATAGCTCAAGCGCACATACCGGTGCCCGCGGTCCGGGTCGAAATCGATCCCCGGCGCGACGGCAATCCCCTGTTGGTGCAGCAGGTTGCGGGCGAATGCGAGCGAGTCGTCAGTGACTTCGGACACGTCGACATACAGGTAGAACGCACCGTCAGGGGCCGCGACCCGCGTCAATCCGATCTGCGCCAGCCCTGCCAGTAACCGGTCACGATTGCTGCGGTAACGCTCGACGTGCACGTCGAGTTCCTCGTAACAGTCGAAGACCTCGCAAGCCGCGACCTGCGCAGCCGTCGGAGGGCACAAGAAGAAGTTCATGGCAAGGCGTTCGATCGCCGCGATCAGCTCGGGCGGGGCGATGATCCAGCCGAGCCGCCACCCGGTCATCGCGAAGTACTTCGAAAAACTGTTCACAATCACGGCCTGGTCGTCCAGGCCGGCCAGCGACGGGCATGCGTGCTCGTAGACAATGCCGTGATAGATCTCATCGGCGACCAGCCGGATGCCCCGGTCGCGACAAAAGGCCGTCAGTTCAGCCAACCGGATTTCCGACATGATCGATCCAGTGGGGTTGGCAGGGCTCGCCAGCACCACACCCTGCAAGTCGTCAGCGACCGGCTGCAGCAGGTCGGCGACGGGCTGAAAGCCGCTTTCGCGGACCCCCGGAACATTGACGACCTCGGCGCCCAGGGCCGTCAGAATCGCGCGGTATGCGGGATAGCCCGGCGATGCAAGCGCGACTCGGTCGCCGGGATCGAAAAGCGCGAGAAACGCGAGCGTGAACGCCCCTGACGCGCCGGTCGTAACGGCCACGCATTCGGGCGGCACGTCGAGCCCATAGAACCGGCGATAATGCCCGGCGATCGCACGCCGCAATTGCGGCAAGCCAAGTGCTTCCGTGTACCCGGTCCGACCTGCGTGAATCGCGTCGCTGGCCGCCTTGCAGACTTTGGCCGGGGGAGAGGCCCCCGGCTCACCGACCTCAAGATGCAGGATATCCCGGCCCAGCGATGCGAGATGGTTGGCTTCCGCCAGGACCTCCATTGCATGGAACTTCGGAACGTCCGAACGCGTTGACAATGGAACCCGCGCCATTTCACCCCCACATACATCGCCGCCGCGCTTCGACATGCAGCGGGCGCCCACGATCGCGTCCCGTGTCGCGACGGCCGCATCTCTCTCGTGCTGGAACCAGAGTGCCAGGAACGGGCGTGTTCAGTGACCGGCACGCCCCCGGGTGCGAGCCGGTGCAGCACAAACAGACAGGAAACAGCGCGGGGAAACTATGTGCAGGCGATGGCTGTTTGTAAATCCCCGCCGGCGTCCTCCAACCGCACCCTCCGCAACGATGATCACCCACCGCGACGACGGCCGGGCCCCGCGTTCGGCGGAACTCCGGAACCTGCCGGCTGCGCCCGCGAAACAGGCACTGCAGCCGGCATGATGTGCCTCCGAACGGCCGGTCGACAGGTTCGGAAGCAGTCCCGCCGTTTGCGTGTATACTCGCCCGTTTCAAAAAAATTCGCCCGTTCCCCCCGGGCGGGAAACAGGGCCACGTTCCATGTCGCGACGCTGTGAACTCACAGGCAAAGGCGTGCTTGCCGGAAACAACGTAAGTCACGCCCACAACAAAACCCGGCGCCGGTTTCTGCCCAACCTGCAGCGGGTATCGCTCCATAGCGAACTTCTGGATCAGTCCTTCCGGCTCCGCGTTGCTGCGTCCACGCTCCGGACCGTGGACAGGAAGGGCGGCCTGGACCCGTTTCTGCTCGCGGCTGATCCGCACCGGTTGTCCGATCGCGCCCGCGCGCTGCGCTCCCGGATCGCCAAGCGCCAGGCCGGGACCGAGGTTTCCGAGGCTTCCTAGGCGGCGACTGGCCCGGCACCACGAATTGGGGCCTCTTCGGCGAACAGGGCCGCCAGCTGTTCCGTGATCGCCCCGCCGAGCTGGGCGACATCGAAGATCGTGATGGCGCGCTGGTAATACCGCGTGACATCGTGGCCAATACCAACCGCCACCAGCTCCACGGGCGACGCTCTCTGGATCATCTCGATCACCTCTCGCAGGTGACCGTCGAGATAGTGGCCATGGTTTGAAGACAGCGTACTGTCGTCCACGGGCGCCCCGTCCGAAATCACGGTGAGAATTCGCCGCTGTTCGGCGCGTGCGAGCAGTCGATGGTGGGCCCAGAGCAGGGCCTCCCCGTCGATGTTCTCCTTGAGCAGACCCTCCCGGAGCATGAGGCCGAGGTTCCGCCGTGCGCGCCTCCAGGGCGTGTCGGCTGCCTTGTAGACGATGTGCCGGAGGTCGTTGAGCCGGCCGGGGGACGGGGGACGGCCGGCCTCGAGCCAGTCCGCCCGGGATCGGCCCCCTTTCCAGGCCGCGGTCGTGAATCCCAGGATCTCGACCTTGACGCCACAGCGCTCCAGCGTGCGGGCCAAAATATCGGCGCTGATCGCAGCGACCGTGATGGGCCGGCCGCGCATGGATCCCGAATTGTCAAGCAACAGCGTGACGATCGTGTCGCGGAACCGCGTTTCGGCCTCGCGCTTGAACGACAACGGCGTCGCCGGGTCGACCACGGCGCGCGCGAGGCGTGCACAGTCAAGGAGGCCCTCTTCGAGATCGAATTCCCACCAGCGTGTTTGCTGCGCGAGCAGCATGCGCTGCAGGCGGTGCGCCAGTCGCACGATCAGGCCCTCGAACTGTGCCAGATGCCGGTCAAGGGCCTCGCGCAGGCGGGCGAGTTCGTCAGGCGGGCAGAGGTCCTCCGCCGGCACGACCTCGTCGTACTTCCGGGAGAAGACCGCATAGTTCGCCTGGACGCTCCCGTCAGACGGCACATTCCGCCGCGCCGGCGGCGCGCCGTCTTCCTCTTCGTCCTCGCCTTCCCCGTCCAGCCCTGAGGCACTATCCCCGCCATCGTCGTCCGGATCCTCGTCGTCGATCTCCCCCATCCCGGGCATGCCTTCGATCTCGCCCTCGTCGTCATCGTCACCCTCGGCGTTTCCCTGGGACTGGGCATCCTCGGATGCGTCGTCCTCGACGTCGTCCTCATCCTTATCCTCGTCAGGAGCCAGCGAACCGACATCGAGATCGTCCAACAGGGCCTGCAGGTAGCGCGCAAAGCCCTCCTGATCGTCGATCAGGTCGGCCAGTGAATCGAGCGACTTTTCGCTCCCGGCGCTGAACATGCTCTCCCACCGCTGCATGAGCGCCGCGGCCGTGGCCGGTGCGGGCCGGCCGGTGAGGCGTTCGCGCACGAGCAGCCGCAGGGCGCCCGCCAGCGTCTCGGAGCCGCCGCTGTCGGCCCGCGCGGCACGCCGTGTGTCTACGGCCAGTGCTGCATCGAGATTTTCGGCGACACCGCGCATCGCGTTGGCGCCCAGCGCTTCATACCGCGCCTGTTCGGCTGCATCGAGCAATGCCTGGCCAAGTGGGTTGCGGAAGTTGAATTTCCGGTGCACCGCTTCGTCGTGGTAGCGCAGCCGGAGCGCGGCCGTATCGGCCCTGCCCCGCACCTGCGCCGCGTCGACCGCATTCCGCGCCGGCACGGGAACCGCGACCACGCCGTCGGTGCCCGCACCGCCGAACCGAACATCGACATCGGCCCGGCCCGCGAGCGCGCGCACCGTCCCGGCGGTCGCGCGCTTGAATGCGTCCAGCCGGCCCCGGGGTTCAGCCATCCCAGCCCGTCGGCATTCCGGAGATCCAGCTCTCGGGAAGATCCAGCCCGAAACACCGCTGGAAGTACTCGGCCACCACCGGGCGTTCCACCTCGTCGCACTTGTTGAGAAACGTCATCCGGAAGCCGAGCGCACAGGCATCCTCGCTGCTCCCGCCGCCAGCCTCGAAAATCAGCGCGTTCTCCGCCCACGTGATCACGGTCCGCGGCGACATGACCGTCGAGATATCTCCGGCAGCAAGGCCCCGCCGGGTCATGTTGGCAACCGCCACCATCGCCTTGACCATGTCCGCCCGCTTGGCTTCGGCAAACGCCGGGACCTTGGCGTGCACGATTGCGATCTCGGCATCGGTCGCAAGGTAGTTCAGGGTCGCGACCACGTTCCAGCGGTCCATCTGGCCCTGATTGATTTGCTGGGTGCCGTGATAGAGGCCGCTGGTGTCGCCCAGCCCGATGGTGTTTGCCGTGGCGAACAGGCGGAACCCGGGGTGCGGCCGGAGAACCCGGTTCTGGTCGAGAAGCGTGAGCCGGCCGTCGACCTCGAGCACCCGCTGAATCACGAACATCACATCCGGGCGGCCCGCGTCGTACTCGTCAAACACCAGGGCCGTCGGCGACTGCAGCGCCCAGGGCAGCATGCCTTCACGAAACTCCGTGATCTGGTGGCCATCACGGACCACGATGGCGTCCCGGCCTACCAGATCGATGCGGCTGATGTGGCTGTCGAGGTTGATTCGGACGCAGCGCCAGTTCAGGCGTGCCGCGACCTGCTCGATATGCGTCGATTTTCCGGTGCCGTGATAACCCTGGATCAGTACGCGGCGATTGTCGCGAAAGCCGACCAGAATGGCGAGTGTGGTTTCCGGATCGAACCGATACGCAGGATCGATCTCCGGAACGTGTTCGTCCGGCTGCGAATAGGCCGGAACCTCAAGGTCGGAATCGATGCCGAACACGTCCCGCACCACGACGGAGGTGTCGGGGACCGGAGTACGAACAGCTTCCGAGGCGGTGGACGTCTTCGACATGGGCAGTGGATTCGGTTGGGGCAGTGGAGCGGCCGTCTCAGGCCTCGGTGCAATGGCGGGTCAGGACGGCGTAGGCAGCGTTGATCCGGACCAGTTTCTCGGATGCGTGGGCATCGCCGCCGTTGGCGTCCGGGTGATGCGACTTCACGAGCATTTTGTACCGTGCCTTGACGGTGTCCAGCGATGCATCCGCGTCCAGACCAAATTCCCGGAGTGCACGCACGACTTGCGGGCTCGGCGCCGGACGGGCGGGGCTTTCGGCACAGGTCCCGTTTCGACCGGCGCGCTCAAGAAGGCCGAGCAGGTCGGCAACGCCAGCGTGGACCATGCCCACGTTCTGACCGAGCGGCCACGTGGGGCGCTGCCAGCCGATGTCCGCGCGCACCTCGCGACCGATCTGGACCTCATCGCAGCCGGCAAAGTAGTTCCAGCTCCGGTTGTACTCGCGGACATGCTTCAGGCAGAACCAGCGCCAGCTGCGCAACGCCTCCCGCGATCGCGGCGCCGGATACTGGCCGAGATCCTGGCAATCCGGGTGCTCGCACGTCCGCGCGCGGGGCAGGTCACCGCCAAGCGACACAGGCGCACCACGCGGCACATTGCGACGAAAACGGCGAGCAGTCATGCCGGCATCATGGAGACAGAATCCGAGTCAGGCAAAGGACTGCCGGCGCCGCCGGGCGCACTTGCGAACACAACCTGCATGCGTCAGGGTGCGCGAGCCGCAACACCGAAGGGGAAGGAAGCCGAGCAGTGACCCGGGCCGAACGCATGCTGGCCGCGCTTCAGGCGGGCCTCGACGGTGCGCGCATCGTGATCGACGATGAATCCCATCTGCATGCGGGTCATGCAGGGGCCCCGAAGGGCGGGGAAAGCCACTACCGGGTCCGGATCGAGAGTGAGAGATTCCGGGGCCTGAGCCGAATTGAACGCCATCGCCTGGTCCACGGCATGTTGCAGGACGAACTCGCCGACGGACTCCACGCCCTGGCTCTCGAGCTTTCCGTTCCCGAATCCGGCCCGGAACCCGCAGCCGCCGGCTAGGCCCGGCCCGTCGCCGGCTCGTTGTCGTCCGCCGGCGGGCGGTAGAAGGCGGGATAAAGGTCGCGGACCACAGGGCTGGTCTCCGCGTACGCGTGGCACGTATTGAGCAGCATCGGCTTGTCGCCTGCCTGGAGACTCTCGATCTCCTGGCCCCGATCCCTGATTCGGGCCGGATAGATCGTCTGGAAGGCAGCCGTCGCCAGCGGAAACAGCATCTCGACCAGGTGGGTACAGCCTTCGATGCCGCCCAATCGCTTGCGTACCGCGTGGCGCCACCCGCGGGCAATGGCGATTCCCTTGAGACGCTGCAGGTTCGGAATGACGGCAGGACAGATCGGGTACGGCGACCGGTCCACCGCGACCTGCACGTCGCGCACGATGAAGTTGTCGTCGACCGTAAGCCGGATCCACATGTCGTGAATCGGTTCGCCGGCCGGTACCTCCCCCCGCCACCGTGTATTGAAGTCGTAATCCTTGGTGTCGCAAAGGTGCCCCTCGATGTCCCAAAGTCCGTCCTTGCGCCGGTAGCCGCGGCAGATCAGCTGGCGGCAGTGCAGGGGATCACGGGCTTCGGGCTCGGGAAGGGGCATCGCAAAACTCCAAGAATTGAACAGGCGGGTACGCGACCCGCCTAGCCTGTCAGGGTAGCAACAAGTAGGTCAGCATGAGGGGGAGCAGCAACAGGGAAGCCGCGGTGCTCACCAGGACCACGCTCGCCACCGCGGCCGGGTTGCGCCGATAACGTTCGGCAAAAAGCGCCGCGAAGACCGGCGTGGGCATTACCGCCTGAATCATCACCACACCGCGTGCGACTCCATCGAGGGCAAGCACCTCCACGACCGACACTGCCAAGGCAAACCCGATCGCAAACTTGACGGCGACCAGGCGGAGGGTTGCTCCGAGGTCGACCACCCGCAGCTGGGCTGCTGCCGCGCCGAGCGCGAAGAGCATCAACGGGATCGTCATGTCGCCCAGCAGTGAGGTGGTGGCGAACACCCAGTCCGGAACAGGGGCCCCGGTCAGCGGCACCGCGATGCCGGCCGCGACCGCGTACGGGAACGGCGTGCGAAGCAAGGGTCCCGGATGCGCGGACCCCGACCAGATGAGGATCCCGAGCGTAAAGTGCAGCGTGGCGATAGCCGTGAAGTAGACGATTCCGAGTTCGAGCCCCGCTGCGGCGAACGCAAACAGGCACACCGAAAGGCCGAGGTTCCCGCTGTTGGTGAACATCAGCGGAGCGAGAAACGTTCGACGCGGAAGCCCCACCCACGGCAGCACGACCAGACCCACGCCCATGGCTCCCAGGACCATGAGAACCGCCGCCAGGCCGACGGAGAGGGCGATTTCGGCAGGCTGCTGAAGCGTCGCCAGCGTGGTGAAGATCAGACAGGGCGCACCGATCCTGCTGACCAGTTCCGTCACCTGGCGGGAATCGTACGGGAACCCTCCCCTGACCCAGAGGTAGCCCAGCCCGGCAATGGCGAACACCGGCGCCACAATGGGCAGCAGCGCAAGCCCGATGGCAGCGACCAAGCCCATCAAGCGCTGTCCCTCCGGTTACCACTAAGCCCGAACAGACCCGGACCAACAGCGCACATTTGGTGACGGCAGTCCCGCCTCCAGCGTGCAGCAGTTCGGTTGAATCTGGCCCGTTCCGGCACTTTCCTGGCTGTCCTGTCGCCAGACACTGTCGGGGGCCGAATCACGGGTCTCCCCCGCCGAAAGATAGCTTAAATCTGCATCTCGCTTTCGGACTGATCACCGTTGCGATGAGGCTCACTGATGCTATACTTGTACTATACCAGCGACCAGGAGCATCTCCGGTCTAATGTCTGGTCCCTACTGGGTCATATCCAGTTGATGGTTGCTTGGTTGCGCTTCATGAGTGGTGGAGTGTGACTAGGCAACCATTAAAATTTTGAGATCAGAATAAACCTCCCGCGTTTCAGGAATAGGCAGTCTCGGGAGTCGTTTTTATCAGCAATTGACGTGCATTGAGATGAAGCCCAAACCGTTACGTTACCTTTTTGATGCCGTACATCACGGGAAGTATGATTTTGGACATTTTCTCCACAGCGATGTTTCCTCAGAGTATATGGTTTACTGCGCCAAGCAACGAAAGATACATGACCCGAATAAAACGCTGAAGGCGTACCTCACTTTTTTGAACACATTCGTATTTGATCACTTAGAAGTAAACCACGAAGTTGTTTATTCATATAGAAAGGGAGGCAGCCCCCGCAAAGTCGCGGAGGCCCACAGATTTGGCCGAGCGTTTCTTCAGGCTGACGTCATGAGTTTTTTCCAGAGTATCGACCGCAAACTGGTAGAGAATTTGATTGATTCTCAGCTTAATAGAATTCCAATCCCTGATTTAGTTTGTTACTTGCCCCGCATACTTGACCTAATCACGGTCGATGGAACCTTGCCAATCGGCTTCCCGACATCCCCTCCCATCAGCAATGCATGCCTTACGCCGTTCGACGACGACCTAAGCCGGCATTGCCACAACGATAACTTGGTGTATACGAGGTATGCGGATGACCTCATTATCTCGGGCGATGATCGCAGCGCGCTTTTGAACCTGCAGCAAATCATTCAAAAACTTTTGAAGAAGCACTTTGGCAACAAGTTAATGCTCAATCTAGATAAATGTAAAATTACCACTGTGGGAAGAAAAATACGTATTTTGGGTTTGGTTATTTTACCTAACGGTGAGGTAACTATTGATACTGAAACGAAAAGAAAGATAGAAATCCGTGTTTACTTCTACATTCATGATCGAAATAAATTTATTGAAGTGTCGTCGGATAAGAAGGATAAGAAGGATAAGAAGGATAAGAATTTTGACGTCTGCGTCCGCGAACTCTCCGGTTACATTAACTACGTCAATGCCGCTGACCAAAAATACTTGCAGAAGCTGAGACGCAAATTCGGGGCGACCGTGATCGACAGTTTAATTCACCAATCTGCGACTTAGCATGCAGTTTCAGATTGAGCTGTCCAATGTTCAGCACATTGAAAAATTCACCCTTAGTTTAGATTTATCGAAGAATAATCTGATCGGCCTTGTTGGTCGAAACGGAATCGGAAAAACAACCCTAGTCAGAGCAGCACGGAACCTCTCGGCATCTGACACGTTTCTCAAGGTTGGAGGGCCAAATATATTTAAGAGTAGCAGTGCAATACTTTATAGTTTAGACAAAAGAACAGTGATTTTCACTTATGACCCGCAAATTAAGTCGCTGAACTGTCGCAGTGAGATTCCGCCAGACTTCCGCTCGCTATGCTTGGCGGAATTGCCGATTCCTGACGGCGCCCGATTCAATTTTTTCAGGTCCATCGGCCGATTCGATAGGGAAATCCGAAAATGCATCGCTCTTGAACAGTTCCAAAGACCGGAAGAACTAGTGGAATTTTTGGAGCGCATTTATCCTGGCGATAAGTTCAAGTCTCTGGTTGAAATCAGAATTGGGCAACAGAGCTATTTCTGTATTTTGCAAGAGACCGGAAAATATATTCGGGAAGATTACATGAGTTCGAGCGAATATTTTTTGATTCAGCTCTACAAAATGATCACAGGCCCCGCTCGACCTCGATTGATCGTGATTGATGAGCTCGACATTTCTCTGGATGCGGCCGCACAGATTCATCTGATCCGCGCGTTAAGGGAATTTTGCAAAAAGTATAAACTGAATATTTTGTTTACGACGCATTCCCTCGCCATGATGCGCAAATTGCGTGACACAGAGTTATTTCACATGGACGGGGGAAATGAAATGAAACCTGTTTCCTATAGCTATCTGAAATCTATTCTATTTGGATTCATTGGCTGGGATCGATATATCCTTACCGAGGACAAGGTCCTCGCTGAGTTCATTGAGAGGTTGATCAAGCGATGCTGTAACGAGATATTCTTTACGTTCAAAATCATTTATATTGGAGGATGGTCACAAGTTGTCGATCTGTTGAAGCGGAATCAGAATGCGCAGTTTTTTGGACCGGCGAAAAACGTGATTGCAATATTGGATGGAGACCAGAATAAACCGAACCAGAATGAGTCGAACGCTGTTTTCTACTTACCGTTCACGAATGTTGAAGCTGCCGTATGGGAATCTCGGGAGAACCCGGAATTTCCCTACAGGCTACCAAGTGGCATGCAGTACAATGGCTCTAAAGACTACTACAACTCGTTAGTGAATAGAAAAAATCGGTTAGTGACAGAGGAAGAGGTTATCGATGCCCTTATCGAACTCTACCGGCCAAGGCTAAACCCTTTGGTTAGTAAATTGCAGACTTTTCTTCGAACGATGGACTCAGAACCTGCATGAACTCAGGGCTTTTTGCATGGGCCTGCCTCCGCATAGCGACTGTGGATAGAGCCTGATAATGCAGGCAAGGCAAGCATGGTCACGGCAAGGAAGTTAGGTCAACCCATAATTGGAGTTATTTCTGCGCGTTTCTGCCTACAAAAATAGCCTGAGCAAAATCTTGATTGCTCCCAAATGCAGCAACACCTGCGAACTGATCGTTCTCCCCAACTCCGCAAACGTCGCCAGAAGCCGCATCACCGGAAACGCAAATCACAAAACACAACGCAAGGGCTTCAGAGCGCCACCTGGCCCCTCCGGCCGCGCTCCCTTCCGCTCATCCTTGCTGCAGTGAGTCCGGTCGCAGTCGGAGCCGGACCAGCCGCGCGCCGTCCTTCTTTGTGACCTGCACGGCGAACCCCGGCACGCGGATCTCTGCCCCCTCCTCCGGGAGCCCTTCGGCCGCGTCGATCACCAGGCCCGCGATGGTGGGCGCCCCATCCGTCGGCAGCTCCCAGTCGTAGCGCCGGTTGAGGTCACGAACCGAAGTCGCGCCGGGCACCACGACGCTCTGGTCGGAACCGGGCTGCGGCAACGTCGCCACCGAGTCAAACTCGTCCGGGAGATCCCCGACAATGTCCTCCAGGATGTCCTTCAACGTCACCAGGCCCTCAAGTTCGCCGTACTCGTCAACGACCAGGGCCATCGGGGTCTGACGGGCCCGAAACGAGTCGAGCTGATGGGCCAGCGTTGTGACATCCGGCACGTACCACGGATCGTCAAGGATTTCGCGGATGTCGACAGGGGGCCGGCCATTCGCCTGGTGCAGGTGCATGAACAGCCGTCGGACGTGCAGAATGCCAACGATGCGCTCGCGTTCGCCCGCCCAGACCGGATACCGGGTGTAGGGATTTTTCAGCACCTCGGCAACGATGGCGTCAAGCGGCTGCGACGCGTCGAGCGTGACCATCCGAACCCGGGGTACCATCACGCTCGGCACCGTGACGTGGTCCAGATCGAGCACGCTTCGCAGCATATTGCGGTCACGCCGGCGGACACCGGTCGTCGCCGCGAGTTCGATGGCCCCTCGCAGTTCCTCGCGCGCACTGCGGCCCGAGGACGCCCTTCTTCGCCCGATCCGGCCGCCGAACCGGAACACCGCGGTCACGATCACGGTCATCGGCGTCAGAATCCGTACCAGAGGCGCGATCGGTATCGCGACCCACGGCGCGATGCGGTCGGCATGGCGAATGGCAATCGTCTTCGGAAGGATCTCCGCAAACACCAGCACCAGCGCCGTCATCGCCACGGTCGCATAGACCACGCCTGCACCCCCGAAGCGTTCGATCAGAGCCCGGGTCGCAAGTGCGGACGCGAGGATGTTGACCAGGTTGTTCCCCAGCAGAATCGCGCTGATCATCTGCTCGCGGCGTTCGAGGAGCCACTGCACCCTGAGCGCGCGACGGTCACCGCGCCCGGCGTGCAGGTGGATCCAGGGGCGGGATGCGGCCGTCAATGCGGTCTCGGACCCGGAAAAGAATGCGGAAAGCAGCAGCAGCGCCGCAATCGCAGCGAGATCGGCAGAGAGCGGAGTCATGCGCGGGGTGTCAGATGGCGGGAAAGGGCGCCGGTCATCGCGCGCCCTCCGCGGCCAGGAAGCTCAAGAGTTCGTCCTGGCTGTAATCGGTCGTCAGGCAGGCATCGCCGATGCCGCGCACGAGCACCAGCGGCAGGCGCCCATCGCTCCGGATCTTCTTGTCTGCCTGCATGTGTCGGAACGCCGTGGCGGCCGGCCACGGCCGGCCGAGCGCCTCCTTCGGGCTCGTGGGCAGCCCCGCATCCGCCAGGTGGCGCGCGACACGGTCGCCGGTGCCCGCAGGCAGGAGCCCGCATCGCTCCGAAAACCGCAGCGCGAGGACACAGCCGACCGCGACCGCCTCTCCATGAAGGAGTGTCCCGTCCATTCCCGCGTCGACCTCTAGCGCATGCCCGAACGTATGCCCGAGGTTGAGCAGGGCGCGGCGGCCGTGCTCGCGTTCGTCTCCAGCGACCACGGCGGCCTTGATCTTGCAGCAGCGCTCGACGGCCTCGGCCCGAAGGGCTGCATCGCCATCGAGAAGCCGGGTACCGTGGCGTTCCAGCCATGCCCAGAGGTCGGCGTCTCCAAGCAGCCCGTACTTCACCACCTCACCGTAGCCGGCCCGCAGCTCGCGAATCGGGAGGGTCGCCAGCGTCGCAATGTCCGCCAAGACGGCACGCGGCTGATGAAACACTCCGACCAGATTCTTGCCCGCCGGCATGTTGATGGCGGTCTTGCCGCCGACCGAACTGTCGACCTGGGCCAGGAGCGTGGTCGGCGCCTGCACCAGCGCGACGCCGCGGAGCACCGTGCCGGCAGCGAAACCCGCGAGGTCGCCAACGCAGCCGCCCCCAAGCGCGTACACGCAGGAATCGCGGCGAATGCCGGCCGCCAGCAAGCGGTCCGCGAGGTCCTTGAAGGTCTCGAACGATTTCGCCGGCTCGCCCGCGGGAACCGTGATCACCGACTGCACCGTGGCCCCGGCGGCGCGCAGCGAATCGGTCAGGGCGGCGCCATGCAGACGCTCCACGTCGGGTTCCGTCACGACAAAGGCCGGTCCGAGGCCAAGCTCGCGGTGCACCCCGCCCGCGGCGCGCAGCACGTTCGGGCCGACAAGGATGTCGTACGACCGCTCGGCCAGCACGACGGGGACGCGGCGTGATGGCATCGTCATGCCATGCCGGCAATGGCGTCCAGCGTGCGCTGCACCGTTTCTGCATGCGGCGTCGCTTCGGAATCGATGGTCACATCTGCCTCCGCGTAGACGGGATGCCGTTCACGCATCAGCGCGGACAACCGGCTTCGAAGATCGACACCGGCCAGCAGGGGTCGGGAGGCGGGTCGACGAATCCGTTCGACGAGCACATCAAGGTCGGCACGCAACCAGACCGAGAGCGCCGCGCTTCGGATGCGTTTCCGGTTCGTGCGCCGCATGAAGGCCCCTCCTCCGGTCGCGATGACCGCCGGCGGGCCGTCGAGCAAGCGCTGGAGCGCCGCCTCCTCCATCTGGCGGAACGCGTCTTCGCCATCGCGCTTGAAAACCGTGGCAATCGAACAGCCGGCAGCGCGCTCGACCTCGACATCGCTGTCGACGAACGGTCGCCCCATCGCAGCGGCCAGTCGGCGCCCAATTGCCGACTTGCCGGCTCCCATCAGGCCCACCAGAACCAGATGCCGCGTGCCGAGCGCCGCGGTCGCCGCGGCGCAGCGGGGGTCGTCCCCCATGTCGTGCTCGCTACCCGGTTCCACCGGCGGTTCTCTCCTTGACGATCCGGCCGGCATGGAGGTTGTCCGTCGGGACGTTCGTGCAGCTCGAAGTGTAACATGCCGCGCCCGGCCGACGGGTGGACAGGGCGCGGTCCGGGTCCATTCCGAGGCGGATATCCGATTGGCGCCGCAACGCCGCCCACGTCCCGACACGGGGGCGGCGTGTTCTATAGTGTGGCGGCACAAATTGTCGTCTCTCATGTGTTGCTTAGTGCGCGATGTTTGCCTCACTCGACCAGACCCGTGCGGAAGCGCGGCGCAGGATTCGGATCCTGATCATGCTGTTCGTACTGGTACTTGCAATTGTGCTCGGCGTGGGAATGTACGTGCTGCTGTCCGTCGACATTACGCCCGAGCCCTCACTTGTCGAAGAGCAGATTCCGAATGACCGCTTTTTCTGAGCGCGGCACCATTTCCCCGATTTTCCGGATCGCCCTGCACGCCGTCCTAGTCCTTCTGCTTGTATCCCGGGCGGCGGCGCAAACTCCTGAGGCTGAAAGTCCGCCACCGGCAGTGACTCCGGCCGACGGCGCGACCGACGCGGCGCCCGGCCCACAGGTTCTTGTGCCGGCGGCTGACGAGACGATCGATGTCGCGGACCCAGCCGAGGGTCCGCCACCGGCAGTGACTCCGGCTGACGGCGTGACCGACGCGGCGCCCGGCCCACAGGTTCTCGTGCCGGCGGCCGATGAGACGATCGATGTCGCAGACCCGGCCGAGGATCCGCCGCCGACAGCGACTCCGCCCGGCGGCGTGACCGACGCGGCGCCCGGCCCGCGGGTTCTCGTGCCGGCGGCCGACGAGACGATCGATGTCGCAGACCCGGCCGAGGGTGGTCAGGACTCCGGCATCCCGCCCGCCTTCCAGGTGCCGGACGTCACCGTGGGCGCACTGCCTTCGGCACGGCCCGGATGGGGCGGGGTCTTGTCCGAAAGCGAAGGCGGGCTGGGGTGGACAATGTGGGACGGCACCGATGCCGCGCTCGCCGCTCGCCTGCTGACGGCGCTCCCCGACGTCCCGGCTTCACCGGCAACACGCAATCTGACCCGGCGCCTGCTGCTAAGCCGCGCCGCAGCCCCGGTGCCCCCCGCCCGGGGCGAACTCGTCCGGCTGGGCCCGGACGGCCAGCCCCTGGCAGTCGATTCCTCGGAAATCCCGGATTTCCTCGACGAACGCATTCACCGGCTGGTGCGCCTTGCCGACGGCGAAGGACTTGCGCTGCTGGCTCAGGGCCTCGAACTCGAAGCGACAGACCCCGATTTGGCCGAGCGGCTCCTGGAGGGGCGCATTCTCGCGGGCGACGCCGACCGCGCATGCGCCGACGTCCTTCAGCAACTGACCGTTCGCCCGACCCCGCGGGTCCGGTCAGCACTGGCAGTTTGCCAGATCCGCGAAGGTGCATTCGACGCCGCGCAACTCACGCTGCAATTGCTTGGCGGGGTGCTTCCCGCTGACAATCTGGTGCTCATCCTCGGGTATGCGATTCTGGACGGCGCGGCTGTCCCCCCCGGGCTCGACATTCCCGCGAACGACTATCTGGCGCTCACGCTCCTCGCGAACGGCAACGGCCAGCTGGGCCAGTATCCGCACGCCGCCAGCCTGCCGGTCCTGCGCGCAATCGCCGAAGGCCGCGCCGAGGACACCGGCCTGCAGCTCTCCGCGGCCGAACGCGCCGCACGCATGGGGGTCCTCCGCGACGGCGCGCTGGCCAAAGCCTACGCCGCGTTTCCGTTCGCACCCGAGCAACTGGCGAGCGCTGGCACCGAAGCCGACGCCCTGCATCCCTCGCTTGCGCGAGCGCTCCTGTTCCAGGCGGCACTGCAGGCGACCACAGCCATCGACCGGGCCCGCTTTCTCCGCTTGCTGTGGGACCGGGCCGAGCCGGATCCGGGGTTTGTGGCGCTCGCCGAGGCCACAGGCGCGGTGGCGGCGACCGTGGATCCCCGCCAGGATCTCGCCTGGTTCTCGGCCGCCGCTGCACGCAGCCTTCTGGCGAGCAGCCGGTACGCGGACGCGGAAGACTGGGTCCGCATGCTCGCCGGGTCGGCCGACCTGGACTACGTGACGTCGGGCCAGCTCTACGCGCTGTTCCCGGCGCTGGCACTGGCCGGGCGTCCGCTGCCGGAACCCTTCGAGGTGTTTCCGCGCGAGACGGTCCGGGTTGCGTTGCCGCGCGTCGGCTCGCCGGCCGAGCACGCAAACCGCCTCAGCAAGCTGCTCGTTGTGCTGGAGGCGATGGACATCCCGGTACCGCAAGGGTCGTGGATCACGCTGCTCGACGACGCCGCACTCCAGAGCACCGTCACCATTCCGAGCGCACCGGCCCGCTATCAGCTCCGTGACGCGGCGGCGAAAGGCCGCACCGCAGAAACGGTGCTGTTTGTGCTGTCCATTCTCGGCGACCGCGGCCCGGCCGCCGCTGATCCCCTGACCCTGAATGCCGCGATTCGCAGCCTGCGTGCCGTGGGCCTCGACAGTGATGCGCGCGCAATCGCGCTGGAGGCCGTGATCTGATTGCGGCTCCGCCGGCCCACGACCGCATCGAGCTGTTCGTCGACATGCTGGCGGCCGAGCGCCAGGCCTCCGGCAACACCCAGGAGGCGTACGCCCGCGACCTTCGCCGCCTTGCCGGCACCCTCGCTCAGCGCGGAACCACGCTCGAGCGGGCCGACGCGGAAGACCTGCGTTGCCACCTGGGCCATCTTGCTGAGCGCGGCTACGCGCGCCGGACCCAGGCCCGGCACGTGTCCTCGATTCGCGAGTTCTATCGCTTTCTCGCAGCCGAAGGCCTCCGTCACGACAATCCGGCCGATGCGCTCCGGTTTCCGAAGCGGGAGCGCCACCTGCCGAAAATCCTGGACGAAACCGACGTCAACCGATTGTTCGCGGCGGCCGCCGACGACCGCACGCCCCGGGGCCTGCGCCTACTTGCGGCGCTCGAGATCCTGTACGGAACCGGTCTTCGTGTATCGGAACTGGTCGGCCTGCCGATGACGGCGCTCACACCCGACCTCACGGCCCTCACGGTGATCGGGAAGGGAAACAAGGAACGGCGGATGCCGCTCGGGGAGCCTGCGCGCGACGCGATCCAGGCCTGGCTCGCGGTCCGTGACACCGCCCCGGCGGCCCGGCCACGAAGCCACTGGTTGTTCCCGTCCGGGCGGCGCCATCTCACACGACAGCGGCTGGCCCAGCTCCTGAAGGAGCTTGCCGCGCGCGCCGGGATCGCTCCCGCGCGGGTGTCTCCGCATGTTCTCCGTCATGCCTTCGCAAGCCACATGCTTGCCCGGGGCGCTGATCTTCGTACCCTGCAGAAGCTGCTCGGGCACGCGGACATCTCGACGGTGCAGATCTACACGCACGTCGTGGACGAGGCAGTCCGCCGCGCCCTGGCTGCTCACCCGCTGGCTCGGAGGCCTGCGGCTCCGGTCCCGCCAGCGGGATGACGGGTGCCCGGGCGAAAGGATTGCTATGAGTTTTCACATCGTCGAACAGGCCACCGCTCGCCTCAACCGCAGCGAGCTTGCGGTTCCGGGAAGCCGGCCGGAGCTTTTCGAGAAAGCAGCCAAATCCGAGGCAGACGTCGTGTTTCTCGATCTCGAAGACGCGGTGGCACCGGATGACAAGGAGCAGGCGCGCAAGAACGTTGTCGATGCCCTGAACGACATCGACTGGGGCGGGCGCACGATGTCGGTCCGCATCAACGGGCTCGACACCGGCTACATGTACCGGGATGTCATCGACCTCCTCGAGCAGACCGGTGACCGGCTCGACCTGATCATGATTCCCAAGGTCGGGACGGCGTCGGACGTGTACGCGCTCGACATGCTGGTCTCGCAGGTCGAGCAGGCCAAGGACCGCACCAAGCCGATCGGCTTTGAGCTGATCATCGAAACCGCGCTCGGAATGGCCAACGTGGACGCGATCGCGTCTGCATCCCGGCGCAATGAATCGCTCCATTTCGGTGTTGCCGACTACGCCGCCTCAACCCGCGCCCGCACCACGAACATCGGGGGCCCACACCCCGACTACGGCGTACTCACGGACGCCGTCGAAGGCGAGGAACGGTCCTTCCACTGGGGCGACATGTGGCACTACGCCGTATCCCGCATGGTGGTCGCGGCCCGGGCCAACGGCCTGCGTCCAATCGACGGCCCCTTTGGCGACTTCTCCGACCCGGACGGATACCGCGCGCAGGGCAATCGGTCGGGCGTCCTGGGGTGCGAGGGAAAATGGGCGATTCATCCATCGCAGGTGGCGCTCGCAAACGACCTGTTCAGCCCCTCCGAAAAGGATGTGAACCAGGCGCGCCGCATCCTCGATGCCATGGAAAAGGCGCAACGCGAGGGAGCCGGCGCGGTCGCGCTCGACGGCCGCCTGATCGACATCGCATCGATCAAGCAGGCCGAAAACCTGGTCCGGAAGGCCGACCAGATCGCAAGCCGCTAGCCGACCTGCAGCCGCATGCCGCACTTCCTCGACTTTGAAGGGCCGATCGCCGAACTCGAAGGCAAGATCCGCGAGCTCCGCCACCTGAGCGGGGAGGGCGACCTAAACATTGTCGAGGAAGTCGGGCACCTCCAGTCGAAAGTGCAGCTTCTGCTGCAGCAGACGTACGCGAAACTCACGCCGTGGCAACTGACGCAGGTGGCGCGCCACCCCGACCGGCCGCATGCGTGCGACTACATCGACACACTGATTGCCGACTTCCAGCCGCTCGCAGGCGACCGCTGCTTCGGCGAAGATCCTGCGATCATCGGAGGTCTTGGCCGTTTCCGGACCCGCTCCGTGGTGGTGCTCGGCCACGAAAAGGGGCGCGCGACCGAGGAACGCCTGCGCCACAACTTCGGCATGGCGCGTCCCGAGGGGTACCGCAAGGCGGTGCGCCTGATGCGCTTGGCGGACCGCTTCCAGCTGCCGGTGATCGGCTTCGTCGACACGCCCGGCGCCTATCCGGGGGTGGGCGCTGAAGAGCGCGGTCAGGCAGAAGCCATCGCGCAAGCGATACGGACGTGCCTCGGGATCGGTGTCCCGGTCGTGAGCGTGATCGTTGGCGAAGGCGGCTCCGGCGGGGCTGTCGCCATCGCCTCGGCCGACAAGGTGCTGATGCTGGAAAACAGCATCTATTCGGTCATCTCCCCTGAAGGGTGTGCGTCGATCCTGTGGCGGACCAACGAGGAAGCCGCCGCGGCTGCCGATGCGCTCCGGCTCACGGCGCGCGACATGAAGGACTTCGGCGTGGCGGACGCGGTCATTCCGGAACCCATCGGGGGCGCCCACCGCAATTCCGAGGCCGTCCTTGAGGCGGTCGGCGACCAGCTCGAGGCGTCGTTGACCGCGCTGGAGGGGAAGGACCCCCGCGCACTTGTCGCTGCCAGGCGCAAGAAATACATCGAGTTTCGTCGCCTCTAGCTTCTCTTGTCGTCCGGCCTTGGGGGCCGTCCCATGCCGGCTGTATTGCTGATTGTTGCCATCGACATGATGGGCTTCGGGATCATCATCCCGATGCTCCCGTTCTACAGCGAGAGTTACGGCGCCAATCCGCAGCAGGTCGCGTTGCTGATGACGACGTTTTCGGCTGCGCAATTGGTCACGTCGCCGGTCTGGGGGGCGCTGTCCGACCGCCTGGGCCGGAAACCAATCCTGCTGTCGACGCTGGCCGGCGGCATCGGGGCCTATCTGCTCCTTCTGAACGCCGGATCGTTCACGGACCTCGTGATCGCCCGGGGCGTCGCCGGAATCATGGCCGGCAATCTCGCGGTCGCGCAGGCCTACATCATCGACATCACGGCCCCCGAGGACCGCACACGGGGCATGGGCCTGTTCGGGGCCGCGCTCGCCTTCGGATTTATGGCTGGCCCCGCAATCGGGGGCGTGCTGGCAGGAGCTGATCCGGCAACCGCCGATTTCGCTTCTCCGGTCGTGGCTGCCATCGGAGTCTCATTGCTCGCCCTCGCCCTTGGCTTGTTCATGATGCGCGAGCCTCCCGACCGCGAACCGCCTGCAGACGCTCGGAATCCGCTCCGCCGGCTGCTACCTGCCCTGGCGGGTGCCTACTGCGGCGGTCTGGTGTTTCTCTATTTCGGGGTAACGCTGATACTCGCCAGCATGGAATCCACGTTCGCTCTCTGGTCCGAGCGCGTGCTCCATTGGGGTCCGCTGTACAACGGTTTTCTGTTTGCTGGCGCAAGCATGCTCGGCGTGCTGGTGCAAGGCGTGCTGGTGGCCCGGATCGCCAACCGAATCGGCAACCCGGCGACCGCGGTCGCGGGCATTGTTCTGGCCGGTATCGGCATGGCCGGCATTGCCTTGAGCAGCGGTCTTGTGCTGCTCATTCCTTCGCTCGTCGCCCTTGTGTTCGGATTCGGGTTCGCCAATCCCGCGCTTTCCGCACTGATTGCAGCCGCCGTGTCCCGGGACGATACCGGTGCTGCGTTCGGGGTCCTGCAGTCGTCCGCATCGTTTGCCCGGATCATCGGGCCCGCCATCGCCGGTACCGCGTTTCATTACGCCGGCTTGAGTTCGCCCTATTTCGGGGCTGCCGCGTTTGCCGTCCTGATGGCCGCCGCCGCATCCGTTCTGTTCCAGAAATACGCGCAGGCCCGCTGAATGCGGGGCCTTGCAGCGCAGATCCGGGACTGCGCCAACGCTGTCCTGTCGGACTTCCGTGCACTGGAAATTGACGGGGAGCGCGCCGGTCGTGTCCATCGCCGAAGGGCGCCACGCCTGCGCGACCTGTTGCCCTGGCTGACGGAAGACGGTGACGTCCTGCGCTGGGATGGCAATCCTCCCGCGGAACGCACCCTGCAGCTTGCCGCTGCCGCGCCGTTGATCGCGGAGGCGGGCTTGGCGCGCGCACCCACCGGAGAGATGTTTGACGTCGTCAGGCCGTTCGGCGCCCGGCCGCTGGCGCAGTGCGACCGGGCACTGCTGCCGGTATTCGGATTTCCCGGCTACGGCGTGCATCTGGTCGGGTACGTGCCAGGACCTGAAGGCCCGCAAATCTGGATTCCGCGGCGCGCGCGCGACCGCGCGATTGCGCCGGGGGAACTCGACAATACGGTCGCCGGCGGCATTGCTTCGGGCATGACCGTGGCGGGAACCCTGCGCAAGGAAGCGCGTGAAGAAGCGAATCTCGAGGAATCATTGGTTGACACCGCCCGTCCGGCGGGAGCGCTCGCCTATTTCCACCAGGAAGAAGAAAACCTGCGGGACGACACGCTGTTTGTCTACGACCTCTGCATGCCGTCTGATGTGATCCCGAAAAACCTTGACGGCGAGGTTGAGGCGTTTGCACTGATGCCCTGGCAGGAGGTCGTGTCGCTCCTGCGCGAAGGTGCGCGGTTCAAGTTCAACTGCGGGCCGGTCCTGATCGACTTCCTGCTCCGCCATGGCCTGCTTGATCCCGATCAGGAACCCGAATTCTCACAACTGGCGCGGGTGTTGCGGCATCGGTAACCCCGGAGTCCGGCTCCCTTGCAGTCGGGGTTACAGACGTGCTGGAGGGCGGCTACTGCACCGACCAGCTCGGCGTGCACGCGACAATCATCATGGTGTTGCGAAATCGGTTGCGGGATTTGCAAGAAGGGCGCGCAACCGTGGCGGCTGGAATCATCGACAGCCATCGCGCCGCAGCCACCGAGAGCGGCGGGACTGGGGTCCTCGTCAGACTCCTGGAGCCTGATCCGCCAATCGGCGATTGATCCGGGTTAGTCCGGCGTGCTGACCGGCCGGACTAGGAGCGTGGCTCCGTCCGCCCCGACCACCTCGATTGCGGTACCCGCCGCGATTGCGTCCCCGGATTCACTCCGCACCTGCCACATGCTGTCGTCGAGGCGGATACGCCCGCTGCCGTCGCGAAGGGAGACGTCAAGCACGGTGCGCCGGCCGAGATATCGCGCGGTGCGGACATTCAGATCGGGCCGGTCGGCCGCGGCGGTCCGGCGGCGTGCGAATCCGTACTCCCACCCGAACGCTGCCGCCACCGACACCAATGCCAGCGCAAGTACCTGAAGGCGCCAATCGAGATCAGGCGCCACGGCGAGGATTCCACCGATCACAAAACACCCGACCGCGGGCCAGATCAGAATGGTCGACGCGATGAAGACCTCCAGTGCAAGCAAGCCAAGGCCGAGCGCCCACCAGTGCCAGTACTCAAGCGCCCAGAACCACCCGACCAGAACATCCATGCCGCGCTCTTATTCGCCCGCGTCGGGCACCGACGCCCGGGGGCGCGCCTCGGTTTCCGGACGGCTTGCCGGGGCCTCGGTCTCCGGGCCGCGCGCCGGCGAATCCGAACGCGCAGGCGTCGGAGTCGCAAGGAAGTCGGATCCCCCACCAAAGACCGACTTCGCGATCTCGGCAATCCCTCCGAGACTCCCGATCAGGCTCGACGCCTCCACGGGGAACAGCACAACCCGCTGGTTGGGGGCTGCGGCAAGCCCTCCGATCGCCTCCGTATATTTCTGGGCCACGAAGTAGTTGATCGCGCCAATGTCACCGGAGGCAATCGCTGCCGAGACGGACGTGGTCGCCTGTGCCTCCGCTTCGGCTTCGCGCTCGCGCGCCTCCGCATCCCGGAACGCGGCCTCGCGCCGTCCCTCTGCTTCCAGAATCGCCGCTTGCTTCAATCCTTCGGCGCGCAGGATCGCCGACTGTTTCTCGCCCTCGGCCTGCAGAACCTCCGCGCGCTTGTCGCGTTCGGCCTTCATCTGCCGCCCCATCGCCTCGACGAGGTCGGCCGGCGGGCGGAGGTCCTTGATCTCGACCCTAGTGACCTTGACCCCCCAGGGATTGGTCGCGGCGTCGATCACCCGCAGGAGCCGGGCATTGATGTCGTCACGGCGCGAGAGAATGTCATCAAGCGACATGGAGCCGAGGACGCTCCGAATATTGGTCAGGGCAAGGTTGATGATTGCGCCCTTCAGATTCTGAACCTCGTACGCCGCGCGGGGCGGATCGATGACCTGGTAGAACGCGACCCCGTCGGCGGTGATTGTCGCGTTGTCTTGCGAAATCACGTCCTGCGACGGAATGTCGAGCACGGTCTCCCGCATCGAGAGGCGTTGGCCAACGCGGTCGATGACCGGGACGATCACGCGCAGGCCCGGGGGGAGGGTACGGATGTAACGCCCGAACCGCTCAACTGTCCATTGCTCGGCCTGCGGAACCTGCTTGATCCCGGAGACGATGACGACGGCGGCCACAACGACAACCGCCACGACAAAGACCAGAAACGGGCTCAAGGCGTAGGCTTCCATGCGTTGTTGCTCCCGTCCGCCCCAACCATCAGTTCGCCCCGGCGCACCCGATTACGGCAGCGTCAGCGGCACGAGGTCGAACTGGGCCTTATTCCACCACAGATGAACCCAGATACCTGCGGCGTATCCCAATGCGATCACCGGTGTCCACCGCAGATGGGAAAAGAAAGTGTAGATGCCGCTGGCGCGTCCCATCAACGCGACCCCTGCCGCGGAACCGATGGAAATCATGCTGCCGCCCACACCGGCCGCGTAGGTCACAAGCAGCCACTGACCTGAGTCCATGGCCGGAAATGCGGTCAGAACCGCGAACATCACGGGGATGTTGTCCACGATGGCGGACAACACGCCGACGAGGGAGTTCGCCCAGGTATTGCCGAGACCGCCGTACACGACCTCGGTCGTCAGCGCGAGATACCCGAAATTGGCGAGGCCCCCGACACACATCAGGATCCCGTAGAAGAAGAACAGGGTGTCCCATTCTCCACGGCCGACAGTCTTGAAGATGTCGAAGATGGGCTCACCGGTTTCGTACGCGCGTGTGTCGCGAAGCCTCATCATCAGGCCGAACCAGCACAGCGCGCCAAAGCCCGCCAGCATTCCGAACGCAGGCGGGATGTGGAACAGCTGATGCGTTGAAACGGTGAACGCGATCGTCCCGAGAAACATGCCGATTATCACAAGGGCGCCGGGGCGAAGCGTGACCCGGTCCGATTCGACCGTCGGATGTTCGTCGGGGACAGCGAAATGCATCGCGGCCGCGGGAATCACGTAACTGACCGCTGAAGGCCAGAAGATGGCGAAAAAGTCCCAGAACCCCAGCACTTCCTTCTGCCAGACCATCAAGGTCGTGATGTCGCCGAACGGACTGAAGGCGCCGCCGGCGTTGGCCGCAACCACGATGTTGGTGGCTCCGAGAGCGATAAATCGCGTGTTGCCCTTGCCTACGGCCATGACCACGGCACACATCACGAGCGCAGTGGTGAGGTTGTCGGCAATTGGCGACAGGAAAAACGCAATAACGCCGGTGATCCAGAACACCCGCCTCAGGCCGAACCCACGCGACACCAACCATGCGCGAAGCCATTCAAACACGTTCCGCTCGGTCATCGCATTGATGTAAGTGATCGCAACCAAGAGGAAGAAGAACAGCTCGGCGAACTCAAGAAACGTGTGTCGGAACGCTCCATGAATCTGTTCCCCGGCACCGGTCTTTTGGGCCGCCACCGCCAGCAGGACCCAGATGATGGCGCCGCCCACCAGGACCGGTTTCGACTTCCGGATGCCTGTGAACTCTTCTGTCATAACGACCAGATATGCGATGACGAACACGGCCAGCGCAAAGAGGCCGACCGGCGCCGCTGTAAGGCCAAGGTTCATTCCGCCGCTAGGCTCGGCAGCAATCGCCGTAGACGGGGCAAGCAGAACGAAGGCAAGGAGAAGGCGCATGGAAAGATCCGAAAAAGAACAGATTGTGACCCCGACTCGTATAGCGGAGCGCACGGCCTACTTCTAGAGCGGCGGTCGGCCTACACTAGCCGGAACAGGCAACTGACTTTTCGAACGGAGGCCGGTATGCCAGTACAGGTGCGTGCGCTCGACCACGTAACCATCCGCGTCCTTGATCTGGACGCGTCCCTAACCTTCTATCGCGATGTCCTCGGGCTCGAGATCGCCGACTGGAGGCCCCCGTTTTCGTTCGACGGGGCGTGGTTGGCGCTCGGCGGTCATGCGATCGTGCACCTCGTCGCCGGCCGCGCCGCCGAGCAAGCGGAGGGGGCAGTGGACCATTTTGCAATCGCGGGCTCTGGGTCTCCGGAGAATGCGAAGGCCGAACTCGCCGAGCGGCACATCGGTTTCCGGGAACAGGTGACACCCGACGGCCGCTTCCGGCAGCTCTTCATGCACGATCCGAACGGCGTGAAGATCGAAATCGTTTTCGATGAGGGTCCGGTGCCCGGTAACGGCAGCCCGGCCTGATTGAGTGACGCGAAGCCGGCCCGGTTACTCGGAACGGGGCGGGCGGCCGCTCCAGGCGTTTGCAAGCATCGTCCTGAGCCGGCCGGAGACGAGCGGGCCAGGATTGGGGAACGGCGTCTCCAGAAGGTGGTCGACGGCCTCGCCGATTGCGGTTTCGGGGAAACCGAGGTCGCGCAGCGCAAGGGGCGCCCCGACCTCCTGCATGAGCGCGTACATGGCCACCGCTGCCGGCCGATCGCCGGCATCAAGCGCCCGCCCGATGCGCTCCATCGCACCCGGCGCAGCCTCGGCGTTGTAGGCGATCGAATGCGGCAGCAGAACGGTATGCGTTTCGGCATGGGGCAGGCCCCAGGTTCCGCCGAGCACGTGGGCTGCGCGATGGTGCAGCGCAAGGCCCGCTGAAACGATCGGCTGGCCGCACAGCCACGCGGCCTGCAAGCCGAGGCTCCAGCCGCCAATCTCGCGCAGATCGGCGGCCAGTCGGCGGAGCGCTCGGGCCATGCTGCGGAGGCCTTCCTCGGCGAGAAGCGAGGCGAACGGGTTTGCACGCTCCGCGTAAAACGCCTCCACGGCGTGCGCAATCGCATTGAAGCCGCTGGCAACCGCAACGCGGACGGGAAGAGCCAGCAGGAGCTCTGGATCGTAGATGACGGTGGCGGGAAGCATGCGGGGCGATTGATGAAGGCGCTTGATTCCGTCCTCCACCATTCCCTCCATATCCGTGGACTCCGATCCCGAGAACGTGGTGGGGACGGCCACGATCGGAACCCCGGCCGTGGTGGCGATCATCTTGGCGAGCCCGATGGCCGCACCGCCTCCGTAGGCCACCAGTGCATCGGCGCGGGCGGCCTGGGCCGCAGCCCGGGCTTCCGTCACCGCCTCGACGGGCACATGGGTCCTGGCGCCGGCGCAGACCGTGTGGATCTGCGCGCGAAAGCGGCTGGCCAACGCTTCCGCATCAGCACGCCGGCCAGGTGTGCAGCAGATCATGGCGCGGTTCACCCCAAGCCGGCCGAGTTCTTCGCCAAGCTCGTTGATGGTGCCGGGGCCGAACACCACCCGGGCGGGCAGCGCCGTGTGCACAAACCGATTCATGCCAGCCATCTCCCCGATCCGGCGATGGTTCAGCTCAGGACCGCAGTTCGGGTGCGCTCGATCAGATCAAAGTCGATCTCTGCACCGATACCGGGCCGGGTCGGAGCGAACACCAGTCCGTCGGAGTCCGGATTCAGGTCTTCCACCAGTCCGTATTTCTGGGCATCTGCCGGCAGCAGGACCTCGAAAAATTCGGTGTTGGGAATCGCCGAAATGACATGCAGGTTCGCCCAGTTGTTGTGCGAGTTTCCACCGTGATGAACCTCGTAGTTCATTCCAAACGCTTCCGCGAGGTGGGCCGTCTTCAGAATGCCCGTAATGCCGCCCTTGACCGCGACGTCGCCCCGGAGATAGTCCGTTGCCCCCATGGTGATCCACGGGACGTAGGCGGTGAAACCACCGGGTGAGTACTCGGTCGCCATCAGGGGTATCGTCAGTTTTTCCCGCAGTTTGATGCAATTGTAGATGTCGTCGTCGGCGAGCGGGTCCTCGTACCAATAGAACTGGAGCTCCTCGATGGCGCGGCCAACGCGGATTGCCTCGTGGTAGGAGTAGCTCCACGTGGAATCGAGCATGATGCGGTAGTCGTCGCCCACCGCTTCACGGACCGCGCGGCACACCGCGATGTCCTCCTTCCAGCGGGTGGGCGGATGAATCTTGTACGCGGCCCATCCGGCTTCCTTGTACTCCACCGCCTGCTCGGCGTACGCCTCCTTGGCGGGCAACACGGCGGAGGACGCGTAGGCCGGAACGCTGTGGCGGTACGTCCCGATCAGCGCATGCACGGGGAGACCGGCGGCCTTTCCCGCGAGGTCCCATAAGGCGATGTCCGCAGCCCCGATAGCGCGCCACGCCACCTGGCGGCGCCGGTGGCACAGGTCGTCATAGAGCCGCTCCCGGTCAAGCGGGTTGCGCCCCATCAGCAGCGGCTTGAGGTGCCGGATGACGTCCGGGCCATCGCTTTGCGCGCCGTCAAGCGCGGACCCCAGAAAGGCGTGTCCTTCCAGTCCCTGGTCTGTCTGAATCGTGACCAGCCCAAGCTCCGTGGTCCCGCCAAAGGTGCCCGTGTGCCGGTTGTACGAGGTGGATGGAATCCCCTCCCACGGAAACAGCATCACCGTGACATCTGTGATTTTCATGCCTTCTCGCTCCTGCAACAGGTGTAGGGTCGTGGACCCGGGTGTCCGGTGCCAATTCGACCGCATCCGAACCACGCATGCAAAGCCCTGTTGGAATACCGGCTGTCGGAGGGCCTCGCCGGCACCGCAGTCGGCCACGAATCCGGTCAAACGTCGCTGCGGTGTAGCGTGATCGCCGGGCGTCTGGAAGCGCCCGGCACCGTGGATCGCGCCCTTCCCGGGGGCCAGCGTTCATGCGCGCGCCACCGACCGCCAAACGCCGGCATGTTCAACGGCGCGCAAACGGCTATGGTTTCCGAGATGCCGCCTTCTCGTCGACCGGCGATTGAGCGGGCTTCCACCTATCGCGTACGCCCTTCGGCCCGACCTTCCCGCTTGCCTCCCGGAGACCACCTGATGTGGATACAGCGTTGCACGTGCGCCCTCTTGGTTGCTGCGATGGTTCAGGCTGCACCGGACATGGAAGCGCGTGCCGACGACGAAGCGCCAGCGCCAGGGTACGAGGAGGGCGAGGCCCTGCCCGTTCCGCTCGCGACCTGGACCAATCCCGGCCTGGGCGCCGACTGGCTGTCGCTCGAGCTGGTGCAGGAACTGTTTCCCGAAGCCGATGCCGTCGAGCCCATGGAACAGGAACCCCGCGTTGCCCCGGTATTCGCGGGAGGGGTCCTGCAGGGATACACGTTTGTCACGCGCGACATCACTGAATCGCTCGGATTTTCCTCGCTCGAGTTCCTGATCGCCGTCGGCCTGCGACTGGACGGGACCCTTTCCGGCGTGCGGGTTGTCAGTCACCGCGAGCCCATCATCGATCTCATCATGCTGCAGGATCTGGTTCCGAACTTCGCGTACCAGTATGTCGATGTGGATATCCGTGCACCGCTTCGGGTCCAGCTCACACAATCGAGCGAGCCCGGCTCCATCGACGGGATCTCGTCGGCCACGATCAGTGCGGTCCTGTTCAACGAGGCCATTCTTCGCGCGGCCCGGACCGTGGCCAGGGCCAAGGGGATCCGGCTGCACGACCGCCCCGTGATGGACATCGTGGGTTTCGAACCCAATCATTTCGACGCGCTTGTGGAACGCGGGGCATTGGGACGGACCCGGATCACGAAGACCGCAGCAGCAGCGGCAGGCGTGTCAAACCCCGACCTGTCCGCAACGGGCATGGGATCCGCTGACCTCTACGTATACGCGTATGAGCGCGACAACCGCGCGGCGTCGCCGCGGTTCGAAGATGATCTGTTGCTTGATGTCTACGCCGGCCCGGCCATGACTCCGACGGTCGGCCGCAACTTGCTCGGCAACACGTGGCACGACCTGTTTGTCAGCGGACGGAACCCCAACGACCTGATGCTCTGCATCATGACGATTGGGCCCTATTCCGTCGACGGCGAACGGCACCTGTCGAGCGGACCGTTTCGCCGTTTGCGCCTGCATCAGAACGGGCAGACGTTTGAGTTGAGCAAGGATCGCTACCGGTATCTCGGATTTTTGCACGGGACCGACAAACCGGATTTCGCGGAAATTGGACTCTTTTGGATACCGGCCGACACCGGCATCGACCCGGTGCAGCCGTGGACCCTTGAAGTGCTAGTCGAAGACGAGGAGGGGACGGAAGGCGCCTGGTTTGGACTGGACTACGCATTGCACGATGACTTTGTGTTGTTCCCAACCCACACCGACGTGCTTGCTGCCGACCATGACGCTCCGATCTGGGCAGCAGCGTGGCATGCCCAGCGGTTCAATATTTCCATTCTGGTCGTGACGCTGCTGGTGTTGAGCGGAATCCTGGCAAATCTTGACCGCATTGCCCGCAGGCCAGCCCTTCTGCAATGGATGCGGATCGCGTTTCTGGGATTCGTGCTGGTCTGGGTCGGCTGGTACGTCGGGGCGCAGGTCACGATTCTCAATGTGCTGACCTGGCTGCGATCGGCGGTCACCCAGACTGGCCTCGCCGTGCTCCTGTCGGATCCGCTGATCGTGATCATTGCGGCCTTTGTCGCCGTGACCTTCTTCCTCTATGGCCGCGGAATCTACTGCGGCTGGCTGTGCCCCTTCGGAGCGATGCAGGAACTGCTCGCCAAGGCAGCGCAGGCCCTTCGGATCCGGCAACTGAACCTCAGTTACCGCACCCATCAATGGCTATGGCCGGTCAAGTACGTCCTGCTTGCCGGCTTGGTGGTGCTGTCGTTCTACGACATGGATCTGGCTGGCGTGGCCTCGGAAGTCGAACCGTTCAAGACCGCCATCTCGCTCCGGTTCGATCGCGCACTGCCCTTCGTGTTCTATGCCGGGGTTCTGCTGGTGGCCGGCCTCTTCGTCGAGCGCTTCTTTTGCCGCTTCCTGTGTCCACTGGGAGCGGCACTCGCAATCGGCGGGAAATTGCGGATACGGAACCCGCTCAGGCGGCGTACCGAATGCGGCTCTCCCTGCCAGTTGTGCGCGCGACGCTGCCCGATCAACGCCATCGCTCCGAACGGCGCCATTCGCATGGACGAGTGCTTCTACTGCCTCGACTGCCAGGTGATCTACCACGACCAGCACGTGTGCCCGCCTCTGGTGCGCGCGAAACGGCGGCCTGTCGACACGGGGGTGGTCGGTGTGCCGGCTGCCGCTGCCGTCGCGAGCGACTGAATTGCGGAGTCATCAATCGACGGTGCAGGTCATCCTTAGGCGAGCCGCAGCCATTACAAGAATTGGGCGGCGGGCATTGGCAAGCAAACCAACAACACGGCAGAACGACACGATTCCAATTCATGTGACTCCGAGAGGGGGAAGATCTGTCGACATTGAGGCGTTCCTGGCAGACCCTGCTGTCCAAAAAATGCTGGAGGAAATGCCGAACCTGACAGCCTGCAACGGATCAGGTGCGGGGAAGAGCAACAACGAGTGAAACAACCGGAGGTCACCGGTGGCTGGCCTCCTGCTATTCGCCGTTACTCGCGTGCTCGTGGTTGCAGTGGAGCCTCACGGATCCCAATCAACATCAAGTGCAGGTGGTCTCTCTGGCTGCCATTTGATTGCTCAGGAACTCTGCCGGTTGTTTTCGCTATGACCACCGGAGTCCAGTCCGAGAGCTGCTGGATATTCGCTCGGGGTCGGCTGAGGTGTCCGGGCCATCGGTGAGGCCGAATTGATGTGCCGGTACTTTTCTGTTGCTTGCAAGCGCAAGAGCCTTTCGCGTACCGTGGTGCACTCGGAGTCTTGGCAGGGCTGGGTGCTTTGTCGGGCGTGTGGGGGAGAAACGAATGGCCCATCTTTCCGATGCCCAGGTCGAGGCCTACCGGCGCGACGGGCACGTCACCGCTGACTGGCGCCTTCCCGACGACACGCTCGCCGCCTTGCGGGCTGCGCTCGACAGGCTGGTGGACGCCAACGGCCACATGTCGAGCGACAACATGTTCTGCCCCCATCTCCACAAGGCCGGAGTGCAGGGCCTCAAGGGGGAGGACAGCTGGCTCGAATTTGCGCGCACCCCTGAGATTCTCGACATGGTGGAGCAGTTGATCGGGCCCGATTTCCTTCTCTGGGGGACGACGGTGTTCGGCAAGCCCGCCGGCGTCGGCAAGGCGACTCCCTGGCATCAGGACGGCGAATACTGGCCGATTCGCCCCCTTGCGAGTTGTTCGGCCTGGATCGCCATCGACGACGCGACGCCCGAAAACGGTTGCCTGCGGGTGCTGCCGGGAACCCACCGGCACGGACGGATTCTGCAGCACCACCGCCGCAAGGGTGACGATGTCACGTTGAACGAGGAGCTGTGTGACACCTCGGTGGACTACGGAACGGCCCGGGACATCGTGCTTGAGGCCGGCCAGATCTCGTTCCACGACGTGTTCCTGGCCCATGGCAGCGCCTCGAACACGTCAGGACGCCGCCGGGCCGGCTTCGTGTGCCGCTACATGCCGACCACATCGGTCTGGGACCGCCGGATGGGCGCCGAACTCGAGGCCCGCTCGGGCGCGATTGAATTCGTGAAGCGCGACCTCTACCTCATGCGGGGCCGCGACGTGTCCGGGGAGAACACGTTCGCGACCGACCGCTGAAGCGCTCCCGTTACAGGTAGCCGAGGTCCCGCCACAACCGGTAGCTTTCGCGGAATGCGCTGAGGGACTCCCAGACGCGCGCAAAGTCCGCGTCGGCCGCGGCCTCCTCGGCGACGACTTCCTCCCACGCTGAGCGGAACGCCGCGAGCATCTCCTCCGGCCAGGTGTGAATCGTCACGCCCTTCTGCTGAAGCTCCTCAAGCGCCGCGATCTGGATCGTCTCGCCTTCGGCAATCGAATGCCGGAAGTTGTCGCCGCAGACCGTCTCGATCTGCACCTGCCGCAGGGGCGAGACGGCATCCCAGCGTTCCTGGTTGATCATGAGTTCGAAATTGGTGGACTGCTGGTGCCAGCCGGGGAAATAGTAGTGCTTGGCGACCTGATAGAAGCCGAGATTGAGATCGATCGCCGGCATCGAGAATTCGGTCGCGTCGATCGTCCCCAGTTCCAGAGCCGGAAAGATGTCACCGCCGGCCAGCAGCTGCGTTGATGCGCCCAGCCGGTCCATGACCTTGGCGCCCAACCCGAAAAACCGCATTTTCAGGCCCCGGAGATCGTCCACGGCCTCGATCGGCTGACGGAACCAGCCGGACGCTTCCGGCGGGATCACCCCGCACAGGATGCCGTGAATGTTGTGCTTGGCGTAGATCTCCTCGAAGAGCTCCTTCCCGCCGCCGAAGTAGAACCACGCCATGTATTCGTTGGCTGGCGGGCCAAAGGGCACCGCGGCAAAGAGCTGCAGCGCCGGCACCTTGCCGGCCCAGTAGCCCGGCGTCGACCAGCCCGCATCCAGGCCGCCGCTCGACACCGCATCAAAGATCTCAAGGGCGGGGACCAGCGCACCCGGATCAAAGAACTTGATCTGGATCGCGCCACCGGAAACCGCCTCGACCTGATCCTGCACGCGGATTCCGAGCGAGCCGAGCTGCGTCAATGAGCCCGAAAAGGTGCTCGCCATCTTCCAGCGGATCGTGTCTTCCAGAGCCGGCGCCTCGGCCGTCTCCGCCGGTTCCGAACCGGTCGGCGCAGGGTCGCCATTACCGCTCACGACATACGTCAGCAGGACGCCGACGACTATTCCGGCAAGGCCGAAAAGGATTGGGTTCCGCATGCGCGGACCTCCTTGGTGACATTCAGGGGACTGCCTGCCGATGACGTCAGGCGCTCCGCACCATCCCAACCTCCCGCCGGAAATGCAATGCCGGGCGACGCATGCTCGTGGGCTGTCGAGGGCGCCTCCGGTCAGCCCGGGTTTCGGGCTGGCACCTGCGCCAGGACCGCAGCATTCCGGGCCTTGTGGCAGCGCTCCGCCGGCGGGCCGCGCCTACCGGGGCTGCCTTACCTCGGGTCCGCGTCCAATGCGTACCCGGTCGCCCACACGGTTCGAATCAGATCGGGGCCTCCGTGTGCGTTGAGGGCCTTGCGAAGGCGCCGGACATGGACATCCACTGTGCGCTCTTCGACATAGATGTTCTCGCCCCAGACGGAATCGAGCAGCTGCTGGCGCGTGAACACCCGTTCCGGAGCCGCGATCAACGTGCGCAGCAGACGGAATTCGGTCGGGCCAAGATGGATCCGCCGCCCCTCCCGGGTCACCCGGTGGGTCACCATGCTGAGCTCGATGTCACGATAGACGAAGGTTTGCTTCCCGCTGCCGGAAACCTGCTCGCTGCGTCGCAGGAGCGCCCGGACCCGCGCCAGCAATTCGGCGGTCGAGAACGGCTTGACCATGTAATCGTCGGCGCCGCAGGAAAACCCTTCCAGCAGGTCCTTCTCGGCGTCCCTGGCTGTCAGGATCAGGATGGGGAGCTTGCTGGTCGCGGGCTCCCGGCGGACCGCCCGGCAGATATCCACGCCAGAGATGCTGGGCAGCATCCAGTCAATGACCGCGAGGTCGGGCATCCGCTTGCGGACCGAATCAAGCGCCGCGGCGCCATTGTCGGCCTCGTCGACCTCGAATCCTCCGGCGACGAGGTTGTACCGGATCAGGTCGCGGATTTCGTCGTCGTCCTCGACGACCAAGACGCGATGCGTCATGGATCCTCGGCAGGCGGTGGGGCGTCCACCGGGAACGATTCCCCCCGCGGCCGGTCGTCCGACACGCGGGTGCCGGTGGTGATGTACTCGACCAGTTCCGCAATGTTGGTCGCATGGTCGGCGATCCGCTCCATGTTCTTGGCCACGAACAGCAAGTGGACGCCGGGCGAGATGCGTTGCGGGTCTTCCAGCATATGGGTCAGGAGTTCCCGGCACAGCGCGACATACATGTCGTCGAGCTCCCGGTCGCGGTGCCGGACATCCACGGCCTTCTCGGTGTTGCGGTCCCGATAGGCGTCGACCGCATCGCGCAACATGGTGTGCGCCGCGTCTCCCAGCTTGGGAAGGGAGTAGAGGCCTGGCACCTCCCGCATCTCGCAGAGCACGATGGCCCGCCTTGCGATGCTCGCGGCCAGATCCCCGGCCCGCTCGAGATAACCGGCGATCTGGATGGCGGACATCGTGAACCGAAGATCCTGGGCCACGGGCTGGCGCAGGGCGAACATGCGCTCGACCTGCTCCTGGACATCTTGCTCGTAGCGGTCGACTTCCAAATCCTGATCGACGATGCGCGGCGCAATCATGCTGTCGCGCCGGGTGACCGCAGTGACTGCGCGTGCAATCTGGGCCTCCACCACGCCGCCCATCTCGAGCAGGCTCCGATCAATCCGGGAAAGATCCTCGGTGAACGCTTTGACAGTATGTTCAGCAGGCATACGCAGACCCCAAGGCTACCCGAAGCGGCCCGTGATGTAGTCGTGGGTCGACTGCTCGGACGGATTGGTAAAGATCTTCTGGGTTTCGTCGAACTCGATCAGCCGTCCGAGATGAAGGAAGGCGGTCTTCTGGGACACCCGGGCTGCCTGCTGCATGTTGTGCGTCACGATGATGATCGTGTACTCGGACCGCAGCGCGTCGATCAGTTCCTCGATGGTGGCCGTTGCGATCGGATCCAGGGCCGAGCAGGGCTCGTCCATCAGCAGCACGTCCGGGCTAATGGCGATCGCCCGGGCGATGCACAGGCGCTGCTGCTGCCCGCCGGACAGGCTGGTTCCCGGCTGGCCGAGCCGGTCCCTGACCTCGTTCCAGATGCCGGCGCGGCGCAGACTGGTCTCGACGATTTCGTCGAGTTCCGCCCGCGTCGTTGCCATCCCGTGAAGCCGCGGTCCGTACGCCACATTGTCGTACACGGACTTGGGAAACGGATTCGGCTTCTGAAACACCATGCCGATGCGGGTACGCAGCTGCACGACATCGACATCAGCTCCCACGATGTCCACGCCGTCAAGGCGCACGCTTCCGGTCATCCGGCAGGTTTCGATCAGGTCGTTCATGCGGTTGAAGCACCGAAGGAGCGTCGATTTGCCGCATCCCGAGGGGCCGATAAACGCCGTCACCTCGCGCGCCATGATGTCCATGTCGACACCAGAGATGGCCTGTTTGTCGCCGTAGAACACGGACACGTCGCGCGCGGTCAGCTTCGGCTCCGGACCAGAAGACGGTGTCGTGTTCACCATTGTTTCTCGAATCTGCGGCGGAGGTAGATGGCGAGCCCGTTCATGACAAACAGGAACCCGAGCAGCACCATGATTGCGGCTGCCGTCTTTTCCGCAAAGCCGCGCTCCGGACTGTCCGCCCAGAGGTAGATCTGGGCCGGAAGCACCGTGGACGGATCGGTAAATCCGCCGGGCACGTCCACCACGAACGCGACCATACCGATCATCAGAAGGGGCGCCGTCTCGCCGAGCGCCTGGGCCATGCCGATGATTGCACCCGTCAGGGTGCCGGGCGCGGCAACGGGAAGCACGTGATGAAAGATCGCCTGGACGCGGCTCGCACCGAGACCGATTGCCGCTTCCGCAAACGATGGCGGCACCGCCCGGATGGCGGCCCGCGACGAAATGATGATCGTCGGCAAGGTCATGAGGCTGAGCACAAGGCCGCCGGCAACCGGGGCCGAGCGCGGCAGCCCGAAAACGTTGAGGAACACCGCCAGGCCAAGCAACCCGAACACGATGGAAGGCACCGCCGCCAGATTGTTGATATTGATTTCGATAAACCGGGTAATCCGGTTGCGGGGCGCGAACGCTTCGAGGTAGACGGCGGTCATTACCCCGACTGGAAATGCAAGCGCGAGGGTGACCAGCAGCGCCAGAGCGGAACCCACGATCGCTCCAAGGATGCCCGCCTCCTCGGGATTTCGGCTGTCACCGCGGCTGAAGAAGCTGCGGTTGAACCGGAGGTCGATGCGCTCACCCTCGACCAGCGTCGCGATCCGTGCGAGGGCGGCGTCGGAAATCGGTCGCGCCTCCTCGGGCAGCGTTGCATCGATCTTTCCCTTGACGAACTGGTCGACGGGGTCCGACGCCAGGACCCACACATCCCGCACCGTCCCGATGATCGCCGGATCCGCTTCCACCGCCTCGCGGAGGACAAACGCCGTGCCTGCGCTCACCATGCCGGAAAGTGCGCGGCGCACGGCGCGCGACGAGCCGGCTTCGGGAAACAGATCGGCGAGACTCGTGCGGAGAATCGTCCTGTAACTGCCCGCGTCGACGAGCTCCGCATCAAAATTGACGGTGAGGCGTACCTCGGTCTGCATGAATCCCAGGTAACCGCGGCTCACAATGCTGGCGAGGAACACGATGAGAAATCCGACCGCCGCTGAGATGGCGAGAATTCCGTAGATCCTGAACCGGCGTTCCGCCCGCTTCCGCTTGCGCAGCAGGCGTTCCGCCCCCGTCCTCGATGCCAACGTTGTGGAGGCGGCGCTACTCATACCGTTCGCTGTATTTCTGTACGACGCGAAGCGCGATCACGTTGAGCACCAGAGTCACGAAAAACAGCGTGAGTCCGAGCGCAAACGCGGCCATGGTCTTTTCGGAATCGAATTCATGGTCGCCGACCAGGAGGGTGGCGATCTGCACTGTGACGGTCGTCACCGCCTCGAAGGGGTTCGCCGTAAGGTTTGCGGCCAGGCCGGCTGCCATGACCACAATCATCGTCTCCCCGATCGCCCGCGAAATCGCGAGCATGAATCCTCCGACAATGCCCGGCATTGCCGCGGGGAGAACGACGCGCTTGATCGTTTCGGAGGGAGTGGCGCCCAGCCCGTACGAACCCTCCCGAAGTGACATCGGCACCGACCGCATGATGTCGTCAGACAGCGACGAGATAAACGGGATGATCATGATTCCCATGATGAGCCCGGCGGCAAGCGCACTTTCGGACGAAATCGTGAGCCCGAGATCAACGCCCAGATTCCGCAGGTTAGGGGCAAGGACCAGTGCGGCAAAGAATCCGTACACGACGGTCGGAATGCCCGCCAGGATCTCGAGGAGCGGCTTGATCACGGCTCGCACGCGCGGATGGGCGTACTCGGCGAGATAGATGGCGGACATCAGGCCGACCGGGCCCGCAACGAGCATCGCGATGACGGTGATCAACAGGGTGCCGGCAAAGATCGGGACCGCACCGAATGCCCCGGATGCCGCGACCTGGTCTTCCCGCAACGCAATCTGCGGGGACCAGTTGAGGCCGAAGAAAAATTCGAACGGCGAGACCAGCTGGAAAAACCGGAACGTTTCCACGACCAGCGAGAGGACGAGTCCGACGGTGGTGAGAATGGCGATGATCGACGCGACAAACAGCCCGACCAGAAGTCCGGTTTCCACCCGGTCGCGGGCCGTCAGGCCTGGCCGAATCCGCCGCCATCCCCAGTAGAAACCGATCAGGCACGTCGCCGTCACGAGCACGAACCGCGCCTGCACACTGAGGCTTTCCAGCCGCAGCAGCAGTGCGACGGACGCCGCCGGGGCATCGTCCGTCATCACGCCCGCCGCAGCGTTCTCGATGGACACGTACAAAAGGGTCGCAGCGGCCGGAGACAGGTCGGGGTAGTCCGAGAGGACGAGATGCCGGATGACACTGCCGTCAGCGATGGTCCATGCCGCAAAGACCAAAGTGGCCGGCACCACCGTCCACAAGGTGCCGTACCAGCCGTAGTGACCCGGAAGGCCCCTCCATGACTCCGTCAACGCGCCGCCGATGCGGGCGCGCGATGCATAGAACGCACCCACGCCGAACAGCGCAATGAGCAGAAGGGGCAGGTAAGGAACCAGCATGGGACTCAGGTGGGGCGGTGCAAGGAACGCGGCCGCCCCCACGCGTCTATACGACCGTCAGAGGCTTTCGAGCGCGACGAGATTAGCCGCGTTGTCGCGGAACAGGGTGCGCTCGTCCGAGGGCATCGGAATCAGGCCCCGGTCGGTGAGGTAGCCGTCGTCGCCCCACGCGTCATCGCTGGTGAAGGCGGACAGGTATTCGCGCATTCCCGGAATCACGTCGACATGCGCTCCCTTCACGTAGAAGTACAGCGGCCTGGCGATCGGATACCCGCCGCTCGCGATGTTTTCGAACTCGGGAGTCACGCCACCCATCGCCGCGCCCTTCACTGAGTCGCGGTTCTGGTCAAGAAAGGAGAAACCGAACACGCCGAACGCGTTGGGGTTCTCCGCGAGCTTCTGAACGATGAGGTTGTCGTTCTCGCCCGCTTCGATGTATCGCCCGTCTTCGCGAATGCCGCGGCAGATTGCCCGGTAGCGGCTCCCGTCTTCGCCCTTGATCGCCTTCAGCGCCGGGAAGGTCTTGCAACCGCCTTCGATCGCAAGCTCGTTGAAGGCGTCCCGGGTGCCGGACGTCGGCGGCGGGCCGAGAACCTCGATCGCGATGTCAGGGAGGTTCGGGTCCACATCCGCCCAAGTCCGGTTGGGGTTGTCCACCAGCGTGCCGCCTTCCCGGTTGCCTTCCGGCACCTGCTTGGCGAGAGCCAGGAAGAGGTGCCGCAGGGTCAGTTGCACGTCGGGGCCGGAGCGGGCGTTCGCGACCACGATCCCGTCGTAGCCGATCTTAACCTCGACCACATCCTGCACACCATTCTCGCGGCAGCTGTCGAGCTCGCTGCCCTTCATGCGCCGCGACGCGTTGGTGATGTCGGGATGGGCGGTTCCAAGCCCTGCGCAGAAGAGCTTCATGCCTCCACCCGTACCGGTGGTTTCGATCTTGGGGGTCTTGAAGCCTGAATCCCGCCCGAAATTCTCCGCGACCACCGTCGCGAAGGGGTACACGGTCGAGGACCCGACAATGTTGATCTGGTCACGTGCCTGCGCGGCACCCGCCGTGGCGACCACGGCACCGGTGACGATGACCGCGGCGGCGAGACGAATCTGCATGGTGCGGATTGCTCCAAACGAGTAAATCAGAGGGCCAGCACAACAAGTAGTACGCGATGCAATGACACCAAATTGTGTCTGGAATGCGGAAATTATGTGACAGTCACGGAGGCCGATTCGGGCGCCCCTGCGGCACCGAACGTCACGCTGAACGTGCAGCCGGCTCCAGGCTCGCTCTCAACCGCCAGTTCCGCTCCGTGACGACGGGCCACATGCTTCACGATCGCGAGGCCCAGTCCGTGACCGGGCACACGGCGGTCGCGGGCCTGCGCGGAGCGGTAGAACCGTTCGAACACGCGTTCGGCCTCGCCCGGCGGAAGCCCGTCGCCGTCATCGGTCACGAGCACCCGGACAGGTTCCGGGCACACCGTGAGGTGCGCGTGCCCGCCCGGCCGGCCGTGCTTGATCGCGTTGCTGAGCAGGTTGGTCATAAGCTGGCGCAACTGTTCAGCGTCGCCTGTGACGGTGACCGGTTCGTCTGGCGCCTCGATTCGGACGTCGACCGTCTTGGCGGCCGCCTGCGGGGCCAGATCTTCCATCGCCTGGCGCGCCAGGCCGGTCAGGTCCACCGTGCCTTCAGGCGGCAGCGATTCACTCATTTCCACAGCCGAGAGATCGATCAGGCCATCGACCAGGGCCACCATGCGGTTGGCCTGCTTGTCCAGCCGTTCGAGATAGAGCTCCTGCACCTCCGGATCGTTCCGGGCCGGACCCCGCAGCGTCTCCACCATGCCGAGAATCGCCGTCAATGGGGTGCGGAATTCGTGACTGGCGTTGGCAACGAACGCGTTGCGCGCCTCCTCGCGCGGGGTTGCCGCCGCCCGGCTGACACACGCCATCACCCGGTTTGGCGCCCCTTCGGCCGCGGCAGCGACCGGATACACCACGACCTGGTGCAGCGCGGCGTCATGGGCCGGCAGCGGACACTCGACGGCCTGCACGGCGCCGGTGCGGGCAGCCGCTTCGGCCGCCCGCAGACACTCCGGCACGCGGGTCAGCTCGGGAAGAGCATGGCCGGGCGGGGGTGTTCCGAACAGCCTTGCTGCGGCCGCATTGGCGTGGGTGACGCGCTCGTCGGCCCCCAGCGCCAGAACGGGCATGGGAAGCGCCTCCAGCACACCTTCTGCGAACCGGGTGCTCTCGACGGCTCGCGACCGTGCGCCCTCAATGACGTGCCCGACCTGCCGGAACTCCTGGGCGAGGGCCCGGACGCTCCGGCTCTGCGCCTCCGGGACGGGTGCCGGGGCATTGTCACGGAGGGTGCGGGTCCACTGCACCAGCCTGCGAAGGTCGCGTGCGTGCACGAGGGCGGGACCGGCGCCAAGCAAAACGATTCCGGCCCAGGCCGCAGCCGCAACACCCGCAGTCAGATAGCCGGCAACGGCCGCGCCCGCGAGGACGATTCCGGCCGGGACAGCAATGCCGCAGACGGCCCGGAGCATGGCGCCAGCCTGCACCTGGGCGCGCCTTCCGACCTAGTTGTCGTCTCCGGCCCCGTGCGCGGCCAGGATGGCCGCGGTCACAATTTCGGACACGCGCGCGCCCATGCGGGTGATCTGCGCCGAGTGGGCAAAGCCCGTCAGCATGGGTCCCAGGATCTGGCTGCCGCCCGTCTCGCTCAACAGGTGGGAGGCGATGCTCGCCGCGTGTAACCCGGGCATGATCAGGACGTTGGCGGGTCCTTCGAGACGGCAGACCGGATAGTGCTCCTGCTGGAGATCGAACCGCAAGGCAACATCGGGTGCCATCTCGCCGTCGTACGCGAAATCCACCTCGCGCCGGTCGAGCAGTTCGACCGCCTCGCGCACACGGCGGGTTTCGTGACTCATCGGTTGACCGAAATTCGCGAAGGACAGCAGGGCCACGCTCGGTTCGTGGCCGAACCGGCGCGCCGCTGACGCCGCGCCGACCGCAATGTCCGCAAGCTGCGCCGGAGAGGGGGTTTCGTGGACTGTCGTGTCGGCCAGGAACAGCGTGCGGCCACCGGTGACCACAATGGACAGCCCGAACAGTTCCCCGTTGACCTCCGGGTCAATCACCCGGCGGATGTCCGAAAGCGCCGCGTAATAGTTGCGCGTCGTGCCCGTCACCAGCGCGTCCGCATCGCCGAGCGCCACGGCACAGGCGGAAAACACGTTCCGGTTCCGATTGACAAGCCGCTGGCAGTCGCGGCGCAGGTAGCCCTTGCGGGCCAGGCGTTCGTACAGGAAATCGGTGTACACGTCGGTGCGTGTGCTGACGGCCGCATTCAGGACCTCCAGGCCCGCCGCCGAACGGATTCCGAGCCGGTCCATGCTGGCCAGCACCCGTTCCTCGTTGCCCACGAGAATCGGCGTGCCGAATCCTTCGTCCCGCCACCGCGCCGCCGCGCGGATCATGCGCGTCTCGTCACCCTCCGCGAACACCATGCGACGCGGGGCTTCGCGCACCCGATCGCCGAGGACTTGGGTGAAGGAGGCCGTCCGGTCGAGCCTCGACGCCAGCACGCGCTCGTACTCTCCGAGATCCTCAAGCGACCGCTGGGCAACCCCGGATTCCACCGCCGCTTTCGCCACAGCCGGCGGGATGCGGCTGATCAGCCGCGGGTCAAAGGGTTTCGGGATGATGTGGTCGCGCCCGTAGCGCAGCGCCCGGCCCGCGTACGCGGCCGCAACTTCATCGGGAACGTCCTCGCGCGCGAGCGCGGCCAGCGCCTCGGTGGCCGCGATCTTCATCTCCATGTTGATCGTGGAGGCGCGCACATCGAGTGCGCCCCTGAAAATGTACGGGAAGCCCAACACGTTGTTGACCTGATTCGGATAGTCCGAACGGCCGGTCGCCACAATGGCGTCGTCGCGGACCTCCGCGAGGTCTTCGGGCCGGATCTCGGGATCCGGATTGGCCATCGCGAACACGATCGGTTTGGCGGCCATCGAACGCATCATGTCGGCGGTGAACGCACCCTTGGCCGACAGCCCGAACACGACGTCCGCTCCCTTCAGGGCATCGTCAAGCGTGCGGGCGTCGGTGGCCGCGGCATGCGCCGACTTCCACTGGTTCACCCGGGTGCGCCCTTCGTAGATCACGCCCGCCCGGTCGCAAAGAATGATGCTGCCGGACTGGCACCCCATCGCCTGGAGAAGTTCGGCGCAGGCTATTCCTGCGGCGCCCGCGCCGTTGATCACGATGCGGGCATTGGCGAGCGTGCGCCCGGTGAGGTCGAGGGCGTTGAGCAGGCCCGCGACGGCAATGATGGCCGTCCCGTGCTGGTCGTCGTGGAACACCGGAATGTCGAGCGCTTCCCTGAGCTCCTGTTCGATCAGGAAGCACTCCGGCGCCTTGATGTCCTCGAGATTGATCCCGCCCCACGAGCGGGCGACGGTGCGGATGGTGCGCACGAATTCGTCGACATCCTCGGTGTCGACCTCGATGTCAATCGCGTCAATGTCCGCGAACCGCTTGAACAGGACCGCCTTGCCCTCCATGACGGGCTTCGACGCAAGCGCCCCGAGGTTGCCGAGGCCGAGGACCGCACTGCCGTTGGAGATCACGGCGACCGTGTTGCCCTTCGTTGTCAGATCAAACGCGGCGCTCGGATCACGCTCGATTTCCAGGCATGGAATGGCCACCCCGGGCGAGTAGGCAAGGGACAGATCGCGGGCGGTCACCAGCGGCTTGGTTGGCGCGATTTCCAGCTTGCCCGGCTTGCCATGCCGGTGGAAATCGAGGGCCTCCTCGGTGGTGTAGCTGTGCAACGGCGCTCGGTCGGTCATGGATGATTCCGGCAGCAGCCGGCACCGGAGGCCAGCGGCACACCTACTCCTAAACCCTTCGTGAAACCAGACTTCCCGGTCATGGTGCGTCGTGGCCTGCGGGCTGCCAACGCGGGCCCGCGGCCGTTGCCATCCGAGTACACTGGCACGTTGCGCATGGTAGCGGAAGCGCGGCCATTCTGCCGTGATCCTCCCTGCAAGGTTGCATGCGTAGTGATTGAGCCCGACCGGGGCAGAAGGCCGCACCAGGACCGCCGCAGGGATTGCGCCATGCGGAGAGGCTGGACATGCGCGGGTCCCCGGCGGTCGGCCTGCTGCAGGGGCCGGATTCCGTTCCGCAGGGCGCACGGCCGTCCGAGCCGGTCGTGCCGTGCCCCGAGCCTGTGGCACTGGTAACGGCAGCGTCACCCGCCACCGGCTGCCTTGCAACTTGCACGCATGCCTTTCATCCTGCGGGGTGGCTAGCCCCGTCTTCGGGACCAGCCTCACACTGCCCTGTCCATCACGCTGTCGACTGGAAACACGCATGACCAACTCACCGTCCGGCGACCGGAGCCTCGTCTGGGTCACCATCGGCACGATCCTGTTCGCCGCCGTCGCGATTTACGTGCTGGCCCAAGTCCTCAACTACTGATCTGGGAACGCGCCGGCTGTCCGGCCGGCTTCCCTCAGGAATGCCGTTCATGTCCCCTAAACTAAGTTTCGTTAAGCCGTCGCTTCCCCGGGGCGGCGCGATGGTCGTGGCCGTCGCCAAGGGAAGAAAGCTCTCGCCCACCGGTCAAAATCTTGACCAGCGCCTTGAAGGCGCCTTGCTGAAGGGAGCCAAGACCCACCAGTTTCAGGCCCGGTTCGGCAAGGCGCTGCTGTTTCCGGCCCCGCCGGGGCTCGCAGCCGACAGCGTACTTCTGATCGGCATCGATGACGCGGAGAAAGTCGACGGCGAAGCCGCCGCCCGGCTCGGCGCGGCCATCGCCCAGGCGCTTCAGGCGCACCGGGTGGAACGCGCCACGGTATTCTCCGATCTGCCTGCGGGGGTCCCCATCGATGCCGCGGAAGCGGCGGCGCAGATCGCCTACGGCATCCGCCTGCAGAGCTACCGGTTCGACCGCTACCGCACCAAGTTGAAGGACGAGCAGAAGGCGGTCACCAAGTCGGTGGCGATTGCCGCCAAGCCGCTCGACGCGGCCCGGACGCGCTTCAAGACGCTCGACCGCATCGCCGACGGTGTGTACCTCACGCGCGATCTGGTATCGGAACCGGCAAACGTCCTCAATCCCGTGCAACTGGCCGCGGCTGCCAGAAGTCTCCGCCCGCTCGGCGTCGAGGTCGACGTGCTGGGGCCGGCCCGCCTCAAGGCGCTCGGTATGGGCGCCCTCCTCGGCGTCGCCCAGGGCAGCGCCAACGAGCCTCGACTCGCGACGCTCCGCTGGCGTGGACGCCGGACCGCCCGTCCGGAACTCGCACTGGTCGGCAAGGGGGTGACGTTCGACACCGGAGGCATCTCCATCAAGCCGTCGGCGTCGATGGAAGACATGAAGTGGGACATGGGCGGCGCGGGTGTCGTCCTCGGCACCATGAAGGCGCTGGCCGGCCGCAAGGCGAAGGCCCACGTGGTCGGCGTGGTCGGGCTGGTCGAGAACATGCCCTCCGGCACGGCGCAACGCCCGGGCGATGTCGTGACCACGATGAACGGCCAGACCATCGAAGTCATCAATACGGACGCCGAAGGGCGTCTCGTGCTGGCCGACGCGCTCTGGTACGCGCAGAAGAAATTCAAGCCCAAGTCGATCGTCGACCTGGCGACCCTGACCGGCGCCATTCTGGTCGCGCTGGGCCAGGAGCGCGCCGGGCTGTTCGCCAATGACGATCAGTTGGCCACGCGGCTTACGGCGGCGGGTGACGCCGTCAACGAGCCGATCTGGCGCCTGCCGATGGACAGCGACTACGACCGGCATATCGAATCGCGCATAGCCGACATGAAAAACGTGGGCGCCGGCCGCTTCGCGGGCAGCATCGCGGGCGCCAAGCTGCTTGAGCGCTTCATCGACGGCATTCCCTGGGCGCACCTCGATATCGCCGGGGTGACATGGCGGACACGCGGGCGGCCCATGGTTCCGCCCGGAGGCACTGCGTTCGGTGTGCGATTGCTCGACCGGTACGTTGCGGACAATCTTGAATGACCGGATGCCACGTCCACCTCTACGGCTGCCGCCAGCCCCTTGATGCCGTGGTCCCGAAGCTTCTGCACGCCGCGTTGCGCCAGGATCTTCGGGCCGTGGTCCGGTCGACGGACGCCAGCCGCATTGAGGCGCTCAACGCCAGTCTGTGGGAAGGGGGCAGTTCGTTTCTGGCGCACGGCACCGACGGTGACGAGCACCCGGAGGAACTGCCTGTCTTCCTGACCACCTCCACCGCGGTCCCCAACGACGCGCAGGTGCTCGTCCTGCTTGACGGCGCGGACGGGTCGGATGCCGACGCGTTCAGCCGCGTGTGCATGCTCTATGACGCATCGGACCCGGACGCCGAACGGTCAGCCGAACGGTTTACCCGTGGCCGTGACGCCGCCGCGAACCTGCAGTGGTCCGTCCAGTCGGCGGAGGGTGGATGGGAACAGGTGGACGTGCCCCCGGACACCCGAGACTCCGTCTCAGCCGACTCAGTTGCGAGCGATGGCGACACTGCTGGGGACGACGGGCCGGATGACGCGCCTGCCGCGGACGACCCGGCCCCGTCCGCCACCAAGGCGGTCGAGCGCACCCTCTCGATCATCAAGCCGGACGCCACGCGCGCGAACATCACGGGCCGGATCGTTGCCCGCCTCGAGGACGCGGGGTTGCGAATCGTGGCCCAGCGGCGCCTGCGTCTGACCCGGAGCGAGGCCGAGGGTTTCTACGCCGAACACCGGGAGCGCCCCTTCTTCGACTCGCTGTGCGCGTTCATGACGTCGGGACCGGTCGTCGTCCAGGTTCTCGAGGGAACCGACGCCATCGTCTGCAACCGCAACGTCATGGGCGCGACCAACCCGGCCGAAGCGGACCCCGGCACGATCCGGAGCGAGTTCGGTTCGTCGATCGAGCAGAACGCCGTCCATGGTTCGGACAGCCCCGCGTCCGCACACCGCGAGATCGCCTACTTCTTCTCCGCGATCGATATCGTCGGCTGACCCGGACGGCCGGTGCCGGCCGGATCGGGATCCCGGACCCGGCCCGCGGCGATTCCGGCCACCGCCTCCGGATACAACCGGTGCTCCGCAGCCAGCACGCGCGCGGCGAGCGATTCCTCGTCGTCCGTCGACAGAACCGGAACCGGCGCCTGGGCAATGATCGGCCCTGCATCCACTGCGGGGCGAACCCAGTGCACGGTGCACCCATGCCGAGCGCCGCCGTCCCGAAGCACGCGGGCATGCGTGTCGAGCCCGGGGTAGGCGGGGAGCAGCGACGGGTGAATGTTGACCAGCCGCCCGCGCCACTGGTCGACGAACGCGCGCCCGAGTATGCGCATGAACCCGGCAAGGCAGACCAGGTCGACACCGGCCCGGTCGAGCACCCCGGCAAGTCGGGTATCAAACGCTTCTCGGCTCTCGTTGCGGGCTGGCGCGACGACCGCCGTCCGCACTCCGGCCGTCTGCGCGCGTGCGAGCGCCGCCGCGGCCGGTTGGTCCGACACCACCAGTTCGATCTGAAATCCCGCCCGGTCGGGGCCACGGGCCCGGTCGATCAGCGCCTGCAGATTGGAGCCGCGGCCCGAGGCCAGGACGGCCACCTTCATTGGCGCCACGCGGCTTCAGGATCCTCGATCACCACGCCGGGGGTCTGTGGGCCGACCACCCGTCCGACCGGCCACACCTGCAGTCCTTCCGCGCTCAGCATCGACTGCAGCCGCCGGGCGGCAGGCGGCGCCGCGACGAGGAGCATGCCGGCGCCACAGTTGAACGTGCCGAACAGGGTCCCGGCATCCAGCCCCCCGGTGACGCGGAGCCAGTCAAACAGCGGGGGAAGCCGGAGCGCGGCCCCGTCGAGCGTCACGCCGGCATCCGGGGGAACGACACGCGCGAGATTGGCGGCCAGTCCGCCGCCCGTGACGTGGCAAAGCGCCTTTACGAGACCGGCGCGCAGATGCGGGAGCAGGTCCCGGACATAGATCCGCGTCGGCTGGAGAAGAACGTCCCCCAGCGGCTGGCCGGGCGCGAACGGGGCTGGCTGCGCGAGGTCGATCCCTTCGCCGTCCACAATTGCCCGCACCAGGGAGAATCCGTTCGCGTGGAGGCCTGCGCTGGGAAGGGCCAGCACGACGTCGCCGGGTTCGAAATCGGTCCGTGGCAGAAGCCGGGAGCGCTCTACGGCACCGACCGCGAACCCCGCGAGATCGTAGGTCCCGGCTGCATACAGGCCTGGCAATTCGGCAGTCTCCCCGCCGACCAGCGCACAGCCGGCTTGCCTGCACCCTTCCACCACGCCCTCCAGGACTTCGAACGCGCGGCCAGCGTCGAGATGCCCCGTAGCCAGGTAGTCGAGAAAGAAGAGCGGCTCCGCACCCTGCACCAGCAGATCATTGGCGGACATGGCCACCAGATCGATTCCGAGCCCCCGGTGACGGCCGACGGTGTCCGCAAGCAGAAGCTTGGTCCCCACTCCGTCGGTCGCGGCAACCAGAAGGGGGTCCTTGAAGCGTTCCCTCTGAAGATCGAACACCGCCCCGAATCCCCCGAGTTCGGAGGCCGACCCGGCGCGGGCCGTTGTGCGGGCGAGAGGCGCCAGCCGTCCGAGCAGTCGGTCAGCCGCCTGGATGTCGACGCCCGCTCCGGCGTAGGTGTACTCCTTGGACCGGCTCATCGACGCGTACCAGGACCTCCCCCGTTCGGAACGGCAGACCGATGGCGGCCTCCTTGCGGCAACCGGGGGCGCACCCTGCCTTTATAGTGCCGCCCATGCAAACGCTGATGCGGAACCGGGCCGCCGCTGCCGGGCTGTTCCTGGCGGCGGCCGCTTTCAGCCTGCCGGCCACACCCGCCGATGCAGCCGACATCTACACCGTCGGCGGGATTGCCGTGGACGAGACAGGCGCCGACGGCGGCGCGGCGCGGGAAGCGGCGCTCCGGGCGGGCGAGCGGATCGCATTCGGGCGCCTTCTGCAGTGGCTGCTTCTGGAACGCGATGTCAGCCGTGTGCCCGACGAACAGCGCGCCGACCCGTCACCGTACGTCATCGGCTACTCGGTACAGGATGAGCGCATCTCCACGAACCGATACCGGGGCACGCTCGAGATCCGGTTCGATCCCGACCGGGTTCGTGGGCTGATGCAGGAGCTCGGCCTCGACTTCGCCGAACAGCGCCCGGCCGCCCACCTCGTCATCCCGGTGCTGCGCCGCGGCGGACGGACGACGTTGTGGGACGACAATCCATGGCTCGATGCCTGGGCCAGCCGGGACCGGTCCGCCGACTTCATTCCCCTGCGGGTGCCGCACGGGGAGGCCAGCGACGTCGCATTGCTGTCCGCCGCCGATGCGGTTGCCGGCAACCCCGCACGCATCGCGGACCTCGGACGCCACTATGGCCTGCCTCTCGCGCTGATCGCGGAAGCGAGCCAGCAGCGCCCTGGCGCCCGGGTCGACGTCGTGACCCGTCTGACCGAACACGGCCAGACGCTTGCCGGGCCCCTCCGGCTGCAGCTGACCCGGACTGCAGACGAAACCGAAGCGGAACTGCTCCAGCGGGCCGCCATGACGACTGCGCGTGCGGCCGGGGACCTGTGGGCGCAGTCCGAGCGCCGGCGCAAGCAGGCAGCCGAAACGGTCGAGGTGCGGGCCCTGTTCGACAGCTTTCACACATGGCGCCGCCTCCGTTCGACTCTGGAGCAGTCCAGCCTCATTGCGGACACGGCGATCCGGCGGCTTACGCCGCAGTCCGCGGACCTGGTCCTCGCCTACAGCGGCGTTCCCGACGTCCTCCGCGACGCGCTCGTTGCAGCGGGCCTCGAGATCGACAGCGAGCGCACGCCGTGGACGCTCCGCATGCCCGCAGAACCTGAATCCGCAGCAGCGCCCGAGCCCGCAGCGGACCCGTCCGCGCCCGCTGCGCCGCCGAGCCCCCCGCCGCCGCTCGTCGACTGACACCCGTGCCCCTGATCTCCAGCCCACGTGCCGTGGCTGTCGCCTGGATCGCGCTGTTCGCCGTCCTCGCCGCCGTCCTCTGGCTGCTGTCCTCGATCCTGCTGCCGTTCGTTCTGGGGGTGGCTGTGGCCTATCTGCTGGACCCGCTCGTCGACCGATGCGAGCGCCAGGGACTCGGCCGCAGCCTCGCCACAACGCTGGTCCTGATCATGGCCATGCTGGCAGCCCTGGCCTTCACGGCACTGCTGCTGCCGGTGGTGGTTGAGCAGGCCAGGGCGTTCACGGCCGACGCGCCCGGCCTGGTTCGCCGCGTACTCGAGTGGCTGGACCGCCTCCGGCTGATCGCCGCCGAGCAGTTCGGCTGGGCTCCGCGCGGTAACGTCCAGGACCTGCTGCCGCTGGTCACCGAACAACTGGGAACGTGGGTCTGGCGCACCGCCGAGAATTTGTTCCGTTCGGGAGCCGCCTTCATCAACGTGGCCGGGCTTCTGCTCGTCACCCCGGTGGTCGCCTGGTACCTGCTTCGGGACTGGGACACGCTCGTGGCCCGAATCGATGCCCTGTTGCCGCGGCACAACCTGACCGCGACGCGGGCGCACTTCGCCGAAATCGACCGGGTGCTTGCCAGCTTCGTGCGAGGCCAATCGCTGACCTGCGGCCTCCTGGCCGCGATGTACGCCGCCGGGCTCGGCCTGATCGGCGTGCCGAACGGTGTTCTGATCGGGCTGTTCACCGGCCTGATCTCGTTCGTCCCGTATCTCGGCACGGTCCTCGGTCTGGCGCTGTCCGTGGGCCTCGCCGCATTGGCGTTCGGCATGGCGTGGCAGACCCTGGCCGCCTGCCTGATCTTCATCGTGGGCCAGGTGCTCGACGATTACGTGCTGCGGCCCCAGCTCGTCGGGCAGCGCCTCGGACTGCATCCCGTGGGCACGATCTTCGCCCTCTTCGCTGGAGGCGCGCTGCTTGGCTTCGTCGGAATTCTGGTCGCGGTGCCGGCGGCAGCCGTGGTCGCGGTCCTGCTGCGCGCTGCGGTGGCCCGCTATCGGACGAGCGCCCTCTACAAAGCGCCGTGAACGACCCGCCCCAGTCCACCCTCCCGTTTGCATTGCACGAAGCCAGAGGCCGCGAGGACCTTGTCGTCGGCCGCGCCAATGCCGGAGCCGTTGACTGGATCGACCGCTGGCCCGACTGGCAGCCCCCGGGCCTCATCCTGAGCGGACCCGCCGGCTGCGGAAAATCGCATCTCGGAGCCGTCTGGTGCCGGCGGTCGGAGGCTCCACTGTACCCGGCAACCGAACTGCAGGCCGCCGTCGACGCAGTTCGCCACGGCGCGGCAGCGCTTCTGGTCGAAGACCTCGACGAATCGCCTGACGAACAGGGCCTCTTCCACCTCGTCACGGCCATGCAGGAGGCGGGTGGCCATCTGCTCCTGACCTGCCGCCGCCCCCCGGCACAACTCGGCCTCCGCCTGGCCGATCTCGAATCACGACTGCGGGCCATGCATTCGGCATTCCTTCAGGAGCCCGACGACGCACTGCTGTGCGACGTCATGCGAAAATTGTTCCGCGACCGCGGCGTGCGGGTCGAAACCGACGTGATACTCTTTCTCGTGCGGCGCATGCAGCGGTCCTTTGCTGCAGCCCGGCGGCTCGTCGAAGAACTGGATGCCGCCGCGCTTGCGCGCCGCCGCAAACTCACGATTCCGTTCGTGCGGGCCTGGTTCGCCAACGTCGCGAACCCGCACGCCTGACACGTCCGGCAGCTTGCCTGGAGGCAACCATGGATCTGCAAATTGCCGGGCGCACCGCGATCGTGTGCGCCTCAAGCCGCGGGCTGGGCCGCGGCTGCGCTCTCGCGCTCGCTGAAGAGGGCGTCCACGTCGTCCTGAACGGCAGGGATACGGATACGCTGGCCCGGACCGCCGATGACATCGCGAAGGCGGCAACCCACGGCGCCACAGTCAAGACCGTGGCGGCCGATGTCACCACTCCGGACGGCCAGGCCGCATTGCTGGAGACCTGCCCCGACCCCGACATCCTCATCAACAACGCCGGTGGCCCGCCGCCGGGTGATTTCCGGGATTGGTCCCGAGAGGACTGGACGGCCGCCTGCAACGCCAACATGTTCACGCCCATCGAACTGATCAAGGCCACGGTCGACGGCATGACGGCGCGCCGGTTCGGACGGATCGTCAACATCACCTCCAGTGCGGTGAAGGCGCCGATCGACATCCTCGGACTCTCGAACGGGGCCCGGAGCGGGTTGACGGGTTTCGTCGCCGGAGTGGCCCGCAAGACCGTGGCCCACAACGTGACGATCAACAACCTGCTGCCGGGCCCGTTCGACACCGACAGGCTGCGTGACAACATTGCGTTCGAAGCCAAGGCGAAGGGCATCGGCGTGGAGGAAGCAGCCGCGGCACGCGCCGGCGGCAATCCGTCCGGGCGCTTCGGAACGCCGGAAGAGTTCGGCGCCGCGTGCGCGTTCCTGTGCAGTGTCCACGCCGGCTACATCACGGGACAGAACATTCTTCTGGACGGCGGCGGCTACCCCGGCACGTTCTGACCGGTCTCGCCTCTCCGGAGTTCCCAGCGGATGCCAGCGGAAGCCACGCAAAGAGCGCCCCGGGCGCGCACCGCGCCGACTCCGGCTGCCGAATGGGGCGCCGAGCGCTTCATCAACCGCGAGCTGTCATGGATCGCCTTCAATCGCCGCGTGCTCGGCGAAGCAAGCAAGACGCACCACCCCCTGCTTGAGCGCGTCAACTTTCTCTCGATTTCGGGCACGAACCTCGACGAGTTCTACATGGTCCGGGTCGCCGCGCTGATGGGTCAGATCACCGCCGACGTGACCCGCCGGTCGCCGGACGGCCGCTCACCCGCCGAGACTCTGGTCGAGGTCAATGCCGCCGCTGCGCAACTGATGGCCGAACAGCAGGCGTGCTGGCGCAAACTGCGAACCGAACTGGGGGCCGAGGGCGTGCAGGTGATCGAGCCGGACGACCTGACGCCGGAGGAGCAGGGCTGGCTGTCCGAGCATTTCGGGCGCGAGATTTTCCCCATGCTCACGCCGCTGGCGATCGACCCAGCGCATCCGTTTCCCTTCATCGCCAATCTCGGCTTCGCGCTGGTCATGAACTTGCGCCTGCCGGCTGCCGAGTCCCGGAGCCTGGATGTCCTCATCCCGATTCCCGCGGTGCTCCGGCGTTTCATCCGGCTGCCGGGGCGGGCGTTGCGCTTCGTGCTGCTTGAGGACGTGATTCGGACATTTGTGGACCGGATTTACCACGATTGCGAGTTGCTGGGTTACGGCACCTTCCGAATCATCCGCGACAGCGAGATCGAAATCCAGGAAGAAGCCGAGGATCTGGTCCGGTCGTTCCAGACGCTGCTCCGCAAACGCCGCCGCGGCAACGTCGTGCGGCTTGAAATCGATACCCAGATTCCCCCCGACCTGCGGGAAACCGTGATGCAGGAACTGCAGGTCGATCCGGCCAACGTCGTCGAGGCCGACGGCATCATCGGGGTTTCTGCCCTCGCGGAAATCGTCCGGTGCGGACGCGACGACCTCCGGTTCGAGCCCTTCGAACCGCGCTTCCCCGAGCGCATTCGCAGCACCGGCGACGACTGCTTTGCCGCTATCCGGAACAAGGACCTGATCGTCCATCATCCGTACGAAAGCTTTGATGTCGTGGTCCAGTTCCTGCGCCAGGCCGCGCGCGACCCGGAGGTCCGGGCCATCAAGCAGACGCTGTACCGCACTCCGCGTGAGGATTCGCCGGTGGTCGACGCCCTCATCGAGGCCGCCGAGGCCGGCAAGTCGGTTACGGCTCTCGTCGAACTCAAGGCACGTTTCAACGAGGAAGCCAATATCAAGCTGTCGCGCGATATGGAGCGGGCCGGAGTCCATGTCGTCTACGGATTCATGGGGCTCAAGACCCATGCCAAGGCGTCACTTGTCATCCGCCAGGAGGCGCACGGCCCGGTGAGCTACGTCCATTTCGGGACCGGCAACTACCACCCGGCCACGGCCAAGATCTACACCGATCTGTCCCTGTTTACCTGCAATCCGGCCATTGGACGCGATGCCGTGGCCCTGTTCAACCTGCTGACCGGATACGCCGAGCCGGAAACCTGGGAAACGCTCACGGTCGCTCCGGCACATCTCCGGAGCACGCTGCTCGACCTGATCGAGCAGGAATGCCGCCATGCGCGTGCTGGCCGCCCGGCCGCGATCTGGATCAAGGTGAACGCGGTGGTGGACCCGGAAATGATCGATGCGCTCTACGCCGCCAGCCAGGCGGGTGTGGCCGTCGAACTCGTGGTGCGCGGCGTCTGCTGCCTGCGGCCCGGCGAGCCCGGCTTGTCCGAGAACATTCGTGTCAAGAGCGTCGTCGGACGGTTCCTGGAACATGCACGTGTCTACTGTTTCGGCAATGGCAGCAAGCTTCCGTCGCGCGATGCGAAGGTCTTTATGGCGTCGGCCGATCTCATGCCACGCAATCTCGACCGGCGGTGCGAAATCATGGTGCCGATTCTCAATCCGACCGTGCACCAGCAGGTTCTCGACCAGATCATGGTGGCCAACCTCAACGACAGGAGGCAGAGTTGGGAAATGCTCCAGAACGGCAGCTACCAACCCCTGGAGGCCGGTCCCGCTTCTGAATCTGCACACCAGTACTTCATGGACAATCCTTCGCTGTCGGGCCGCGGGAAGGCGCTCCGGACAGGTGCGCCGCGCCCTGTGCCGCTGAGCGACAGCAACGTCGAAACGCTGCCGTCCCAGGCATGACCGCACAGCCGGCAGCAGGGCCCGAACGCCCGGTTGCCGTCGCTGATCTCGGCTCCAACTCGTTCCGGCTGGTGGTCTACCGCCCGCCGCCTCGCGCACCCGTCATCCTGTACAACGAGCGCGTGATCGTCGGGCTGGCAGGCGCACTCGGAACCAAGGGGACCTTGCCAAAACACGCCCGCCGGGAAGCCCTGTCGGCCGTGGTCCGTTTTCACGAACTGGCCCGCGCGATGCATGCGCGGGACCTCCGCATGGTGGCCACGGCAGCGATCCGGGATGCGGCCGACGGCGCTGCTCTCATCCGTGACATTCGCGAACGGACAGGGACCGTCGTCGAAGTGATGGACGGGCGCCGCGAGGCGCAACTCGCCGCCAAGGGGCTGATGGCCGGCACACCGGACGCCGACGGGATCCTGGCCGATATGGGAGGTGGCAGCATCGAGTTCGCCAGGGTGTGCGGAGGGGAGACGCTTGCGGACGCATCGCTGCCCGCAGGCATGCTCCGGCTCATCCAGGCCAGTCGTCGCGACCCCGAGGCCGCCGAGCAATGTCTTGCCCGCGATGTCCGCCGCCTCGCGTGGCTGCAGGATGGGCGCGGACGGCCGTTCTACGCCATCGGCGGCTCGTGGCGGGCGCTGGCACGCACGCTGCAACACCGTACCCGGCACCCGCTTCCGGTCATCCACGGTTACTGGCTGCGCCAGGCCGAACTCGCCGACCATCTGGCAGAACTCGTGACGTTGCCCGTTCGCAAGTTGCCGCGCACGGTCCCGCGCCACAGGCGCGCGAGCGTGCCGTTTGCGGCCGCAGCGCTCCTTGCTGTCGTCAGGACGATCCGGCCCTCGATGGTGGTGTTCTCTGGGTACGGGCTTCGCGAGGGCATTCTTCTCGACCAGCTGGAGGTGGAATCCGGGCCGGACAGCCCGCCTCTTCTCGACGCCTGTGCCTCGCTTGAGCCGCTTGATCGTCCATTTGTCGGCCCGCCGGACACGGTGGCTGGCTGGGTCGCACCGGCCCTCAACGCGGGAGATACCGCAATCGCCGACCGCGATTTCCTGCGCGCGTGCGCCCGCCTCTCCGACCTTGCGTGGAACCAGCATCCGGAACACCGGGCCAGTTACGCGTTCGACCGCGTCGCCCTGCGCCCCCTCCTGCCGGTGAGCCAGACCGTTCGCATTCGTTTGGCGCTTGCGCTCTACTCCCGCTACACCGCCGCGGCGGTGACCGGCCGGATGCGCGCCATCGCCGAATTGATCTCCGGGCCGAAGGCCCGCTCGGCACGCAGCGCGGGTCTCGCCCTGCGGCTTGCGATGACGATCGGAGGCGGAACCGCGCAGCCGCTCGAGGACTGCAAGCTCGAGCTTCAGGATGGGGTGTTGGCGCTGCACCTGCCGCGGCAACTGGATGCCGAGATCGTGCAGGCGCGTCTCCGGATGCTGGCCGATGCACTCGGGCGGGAGCATCGCGTGATCCGTCTCTGACGATCAATCGCGGTCGTCGATCGCGATTTCCTTCAGCTTGTCGCCGCGCACGCCCAGCGCGATCCGTCCCTCACAAAGGGCGGCCGCGCGGTCCCCGAACACCGTCTTCCGCCATCCCCGAAACGCGGGCATGTCGCGCTCGCCGGACGCAATCCGGTCCAATTCATCGGTCGTCGCAAGAAGCCGTGAGGCAATGCCATGCTCTGTTGCAACCTGCTTCAGAAGCGCACGAAGCAGAACGGCCGCGGCGGGCGACTTGTTCCGTGCCGGCGCCGGGCGGGCGGCCTTGGGAAGCGGCGCCTCCTGGCCCGCCTTGACTGCAGCAAGCAGACTGTTCCCGATTCTCCCTCGTGCAACGGCCCCGGAGACACCGCGAATAGCGGCCAGTTCGTCTGTGGTCACGGGGGCGGTCCGGGCAATCTGGGCCAGAATTTCATCCGCCACGATCCAGCGGCGCGGCCGGTCCTGCTTTCTGGCCAGTTCCTCACGCGCGGCTGCAAGACTGCGAGCGATCGCCTGTTGGCGGGGCGGCAACACCGGGAGCTTGACCCGCCGCCACACCTCCTCCGGTCGAAATTCGTACGAGACCGGATCGGTCAGCGTTTCCATCTCCTCGTCCAGCCACTTCCACCGGGACGTGGCATCAAGTTTGGTGGCAAGTTTTCGGTAGATCGTCGGCAGATGCACGACGTCTGACAGCGCGTACGTCAGCTGCGTCGCCGACAACGGGCGGCGCGACCAGTCCGTGAAGCGATCGGCCTTGCTGATCTCGGCGCCGGCAATCGCCTGCGCCAGATGGGCATAGCTGACCGACTCGCCGTAACCGCACGCCATGGCTGCGACCTGGGTGTCGAACAGGGGGGCGGGAACGCGCCCGCTCGCCGTGAAAAAAATGGCGACGTCCTGTCGGCACGCATGGAAGATCTTGATCGGTGGTGCGCGATTCAGAAGTTCAAACAGCGGTTCGAGATCAAGGTCTGCCAGGGCGTCGATCGCGTATCCCTGCCCATCCGCTCCGGAAATCTGGACCAGACAGAGCTTGGGCCAGTAGGTCTGGCCGCTCAAGAACTCGGTGTCCACCCCCACAACCGGGTCGCCGGCAAGGCGCGTGCACAGACGGCGGAGATCATCCGTCGTGGCAATCAGGGAGTCGCGCGACGCGGCTGCCGCGAGGCCGGTCTCTCTCGTCAATGGACCCGCACCGCCGTCGATCCGGCAACCGCCGCCAAAACGCCCGGTATCCGCGTGCCAGTCCGGAGCCTGAGCGAGCGGTCGATGAGCGGCAGGAAACGCACACCGCACCATAGGACGGTGCCGTCGAAATATGCAACCATGAGAACGCGACCCCCCGGCGTGTTGGGCGTGCGGGACTCGTCGGCGGGTACCTGATTGGCGGTCGCCCCGCCGTGACCTCGACGGCCGGAATTCGCGGAACGCCACGAACGCGGCCAGCTGCGGTTGCGGCATGGCCCGTCAGGCCGTGCGAGAGGGTGGCCCAATGCTCACGCTTCGCTTGCATGAAGACCGTGCCACGGCGAGTGAAGCCGCGTACTCACCGTGCCTCCGCTATCGGTACCGCCTGACCCGCACCTGGTGCCGGAGCGGATCGCGAGTGCTCTTCGTCCTGCTGAACCCGTCAACCGCGACGGAGCGCCGGAACGATCCGACTGTGGAGCGCTGCGAGCGGCGGGCACGAAAGGCCGGCTTCGGCGCATACCGCATCTGCAATCTCTTCGCCTGGCGTTCGAGCGCTCCGAAAATGCTTCGCGCGGTCCCCGATCCCGTTGGACCGAGCAATGACGCGGTCATCGCCGAAAGCGCCGGCTGGGCCGACGAAGTGGTCTGCGGATGGGGCAATCACGGGCTGTTTCAGGACCGGGCCGTCGAGATCGAGCAGCTCCTCCGCCAGCGCGGGGCGGCACTGCACCATTTCGGCCTCACGCTGGCCGGGCAGCCCCGCCACCCGCTGTACGTCCCCTACGCTCGGCAGCCACAACCCTGGGCTCCCGCGGACTGCAATGCGGCGGCGGCGATCCCGCAGCACAGGCCTGCCCGGCAGGCATCCTGACCCCGGCATTCCGGCTGCGCAGCCAGACGCGGAGCGCCTTCCGCCCGATCCAAAAGCCCCGCCGGGACAAGCCCCGGGCCCGGTCAGCCGGACGCGTTCCCTGCGGGCAGGCGGACCTGCTCGATGCCGGCGCTCTCGCACAGGGCGTCGAGAAGAGCGGAGAAATCCTTCCCGCCCCAACCGCGTGCCCGGGCCAGGCTGAGACACTCGCGGGCGGCTGCGGCTACGGGCATCGGCACCCGGTCCGCGTTCGCCGCCTGCATGACCAGCGAAAGGTCCTTGTGCGCCAGATCGATCTGAAACCCCGGATTGACGTCGCCCGCCAGGACCTTGGTGGCGTAATTGATTCGGAGCTGACCGTTGGTTGCAGTGGTCCCGTGCAGGACTTCAAGCGTGCGTTCGAGGTCCAGCCCAAACCGGCGCGAAAGCGCCAGCGCCTCGGCGTTGACCTGGCAAAGCGTGATGGCGAGGTAGTTGTTGATCAGCTTGGTGCGAATGCCGCTGCCTACCGGTCCGCAGTGGTGAATGGACGTCCCCATGGCCTCGAGCATGGGGCGGATGGCTTCGAATTCCGCGTCTTCCGCACCCACCATGAACAGGCATTCCCCGGCGTCGGCATGGCTCGCAAGTCGCCCGATGGGGGCGTCGATGCAGCGCAAGCCGGCAGCGGCAAGGACCTCCGCACAACGGTCCGTGACCAGAGGATCAATTGTGCTCATCTCAACCACGGTAGTGCCCGGCCGGGCATGCGCGACCACGCCGTCAGCACCGAGAACCACTGATTCGACTTCGGTATGGGAAGGCAGGCACGTGAACACGGTTCGGGCTTCCTTCGCAACCTCGGCGACCGACCCGGCAATCCGTGCGCCTGCCTGGAACAGCACCTCGCACGGGGCAGGATCGATGTCGTAGACAATGAGATCGAAGCCCTTGTGCTGCAGGTTGGACGCCATCGAACGCCCCATGCGGCCCAACCCCACGAAACCGATCAAGTCCATGTCCACCTCCATTCGCACCCACGTACCGTTCGGGCACGCGACCGGCCTAGGGTAATGGACTCCGTGGCGGGAGACCGCACCGGGTCCACAGTTCTCGCGCTTCGGCGCCGAGCCGGGACAGGGCATCGCGCGGCGCATGCGTGACGCGTAGAGGGCAAGGCGTATGCCGGAAGGGTGCCGGCCGCCGTGCCGGACGGGGGCTGCCATTAGCGGCAGCAGTCGGGGTCGGCCACAGACGTGCACACCCGCGCACCGGAAGGCGGTCATGCCGGCCCTGGTCGGAAAACGCTGCACACACGCTATAAGATTGAAGCCATCGCATGCGTGGCAGCGTCGTCCTGGAACCCCTTATGTCATCGATCCTTCAACCCCATGTCCTCGCCATTGCGAGTGGCGCCGTTCTCATCGTCGGGCTGGTTCTGATCTTCTACGGACGGACAACGCTGCAACGCCTCAGGATTCCAGACCGGGAAGACGATGCGGCGGGATTCCGCCAGGCCGACAAGGTGCTGGAGCGGGGAATGTTTCTCCTGCGCGCCGGCGACATCATCGGCATTATCGGAGGCGTCGGCGTGCTTCTGACGATGCTGATGTATGCAGGCATCATCCCCGGTTTTGAAGGCGCCGCGGCACCTTAAGCGCGCGCTGCCCGGCACCGCGCCCGACGTGGTGGTGCCGAACCTCGCGTGCGGCGAGGAGAATCGACCGCATGGATCGGCGTCGCGGGCCTGACGCGGCGTTGACCCGCCAAGGTTGCGTGTCACGGCATCCATGCCGAACTTCCTTTTGGGCCGGGCGCGTTCAATCGCCTAGGATGGAGAATCGCTGCCGCGCTCCACGGTCGCGCCGGCTGCCTTCCTGACCGCCGCAACCGGATGGACTGCAAACTATGAAGATCACGGGTTTCGAGATTCTCCGGGCTGACGGCGGCTGGCGCGTGCTGTCATTTCTGAAAGTCACCACGGACGAAGGCATCGTTGGCTGGTCCGAATTCAACGAGAGCTACGGGAGTGCCGGGCTCAGCGCCGTGATCATGGCCCTGGGAGGCCACCTTGTTGGCCAGGACCCCCGGCCGGTGGAGCGCCACACGGCCATGCTCTATGCCCGCACGCGCCAAGCGCCGGGCGGGGTGAACCAGCAGGCGATCGCCGCCATCGAAAACGCGCTTCTCGACATCAAAGCCCGCGCGCTCGGGGCGCGCGTGTGCGAACTGTTCGGAGGGCCGGTGCGGGAGGAGATGCGCCTCTACTGGTCGCACTGCGGCACCTATCTCGTGGACTACGCCGATGTCATCGGCCAGCCCCCGCTCCGGTCGCTGGAGGACGTGGAACGCCTCGGCGCCCGCGTGCGCTCGGAAGGATTTACGGCCCTCAAGACCAATATCTTCTTGTTTGACGGCCCGGAGGCGCGCCTCTACATGCCGGGGTTCGGCGCCGACGCCAAGCGACCCGAGCTTGCCCCGGACCGTGGCGTCGAGCGGGCGCTCCGCGCCCAGATTGAGGCATTCCGGTCGGGCGCCGGCCCCGATGTCGAGATTCTGCTGGACCTGAACTTCAACTATCGGCCGGAAGGGTACCGACGCGTCGTCCGCGCCCTCGACGACCTCGGTCTCATGTGGGCAGAAATCGATTTGTTTGACGGCCCCGCGCTGGCCGGCATCCGGAACGCAGTCCGCACGCCGATCGCGTCATGCGAGTCCCTCTACGGGCGGCGGGAGTTCAAGCAGTTCTTCGAACACCGGGCCGTGGACGTCTGTATCGTCGACGTCGTGTGGAACGGCCTCGCCGAGAGCCTCAAGGTCGCCGCCATGGCTGACGCCTACGAAATCGCGGTGGCACCGCACAATTTCTACGGTCACCTGTCCACACTGCACAGCGCCCACTTCTCGGCCACCGTCCCGAATTTCCGGATCATGGAAATCGATATCGACGAGTTCCCGTGGAAGGACGATCTGGTCACCACGGTGCCGACCATTCGGGACGGGAAGCTGGTGCTTCCGGACGAACCGGGCTGGGGCACCGAAATCAACGAAGAGGCGGTGCGAGCCCACCCGCCGCGCGACGGCCAGGAACCGCACCGACGGAACTGAGCCGGACGCCGGAACCGGCATCCGAACCACGTTCTGGAAGCAAGCCTTCAGGGCGTTATGATCCGCGCGCCCCGGCCGGGGCGCGCGCGTCGTGCGAAAGGATCCTTATGCATCCGTACCGGACCCACAACTGCGGCGAACTCCGGGCCGACCACGTCGGCAGCACTGTCCGGCTCTCCGGGTGGGTGCATGCCAAGCGCGACCACGGCGGCCTGCTCTTTCTCGATCTTCGTGATCACTACGGCCTGACCCAGGCCGTCGTCGACGCCGACGCTCCCTTCTTCTCCGACGTGGAGGCCGTTCGCGTCGAGAGTGTGGTGACCGTGACGGGGCCGGTGGTCGCGCGTTCCGACGAGACCGTGAACACGGCACATCCGACAGGTGAGGTGGAAGTGCGGATCGAAACGTTTGACGTCGAATCCCCCGCATCCACACTTCCGCTTCAGGTCGCCGGCGACCAGGAAGCGGGCGAAGCCGTCCGCCTTGCCTACCGCTTCCTGGATCTTCGCCGCGCGAAGATGCAGCGGAACCTCCGCCTGCGCGCCGACGTCATCGCCATGATCCGGCGGCGCATGACGGAGCAGGGGTTTCTCGAGATCCAGACCCCCATCCTGACAGCGTCGTCACCGGAAGGTGCCCGCGATTTCCTGGTTCCGAGCCGCCTCCATCCGGGCCGGTTTTATGCCCTGCCGCAGGCGCCGCAGCAGTTCAAGCAACTGCTGATGGCCTCCGGTTTCGACCGTTATTTCCAGATCGCGCCGTGCTTCCGAGACGAGGATGCCCGTGCCGATCGAAGCCCGGGCGAGTTCTATCAGCTCGACGTGGAACTCGCGTACGCCACCCAGGACGACGTGTTCGCGGCCGTGGAACCGCTCCTGCGGGACCTTTTCACGACGTTCGGCAGCCGGCCTGTCGCCGACGGGCCGTTTCCGCGCATTGCTTGGCGCGACGCCATGCTGCGCTACGGCACCGACAAGCCTGATCTCAGGAATCCACTGGAAATCGTGGACGTCACGGATGCGTTCATGGTGGAAGGGGTCACCTTTCGCGCCTTCCGCAACCAGATTGCCAAGGGCGCGGTGGTGCGGGCCATTCCCGCACCCGGTGCCGCGGCCCGGCCCCGGAGCTTCTTCGACGGCCTGAACACCTGGGCACGGGGGGAAGGCGCCCCGGGGCTCGGTTACGTGATATTCGACGAGTCGGGCGGCAAGGGTCCGATTGCGAAATTCCTGGTTCCCGAGGCCGTGGAGGTTCTCCGGAACACGGCCTCCGTAGGCCCCGGGGATGCGCTCTTCTTCGTCTGCGACCAGCCGAAGCCTGCTGCCGAGTTCGCGGGGCTCGCGCGCACCAAACTGGGCACTGAGCTCGGCCTGATCGACGATCGCGCGTTCCGTTTCTGCTGGACCGTGGACTTTCCCATGTACGAGCGTGATGCGGACACCGGCGCGGTCGGATTCAGCCACAATCCGTTTTCCATGCCCCAGGGCGGCCTTGCCGCGCTGGAGGCCGCGAGCGACCCCGAAGACATTCTCGCCTGGCAGTACGACATCGTGTGCAACGGCGTGGAGCTGTCATCAGGGGCGATCCGAAACCATCGCCCCGACATCATGGTGAAGGCGTTCGCATTGGCCGGCTACGATCTTGCGGATGTTGAAGCGCAGTTTCCCGCCCTCTTCCAGGCGTTTCGCTACGGGACGCCGCCGCACGGCGGCATCGCTCCCGGCATCGACCGGATCGTGATGCTGCTTGCCGACGAGCCCAACATTCGTGAAATCATCCCCTTCCCGCTCAACCAGCAGGCCGAAGACCTGCTGATGGGGGCGCCCGGGGAGGTCTCGGACGAACAGCTCCGTGAGGTGCATCTGCGCGCGGTCCTGCCCTCCGCTTAGCGCCCGGAACGTTGCACGAGACGAAAGCGGCTACCATATGATCGCCATGCGACTGTGTTGCATTTCCAGCTGACGAGCGCATTGCAGACCTGACATACACACAAGGGAGCGAACCCATGGCCCTCGGCCACTACACCAACAACCCATACGTCCGCGAGCAGGCATCGCAACTTTCGGCCGTCGACGCCGGTCTGCGCAGTTACATGCTGCGAATTTACGGATACATGACAGCGGGCCTCGGAATTACCGGTGTCGTCGCAATGGCCGTGTCAACTCTCGCCGTCAGTGACGGCCAGTTGACCTCGTTTGGTATGGCCCTCTACACGCCGCCGCTTGCGTGGATTGTGATGTTTGCCCCCTTGGGTGTGGTCCTCCTGATGAGTTTCCGGATCGACCGGATGCAGGCATCGACCGCCCAGACGCTGTTCTGGGTCCTTGCCGCCTGCTACGGCGTGTCGCTGTCCTCCATCTTCCTGGTCTACACCGGCGAGAGCATCGTCCGGGTGTTCTTCATTGCCGCATCGATGTTCCTTGCGCTGTCGGTCTGGGGGTACACCACCAAACGCTCGCTGTCCGGGCTCGGATCGTTCCTGTTCATGGGCATGATCGGCATCTTCATTGCGATGCTGGTGAACCTGTTCCTCGCCTCCAGCCAGTTGCAGTTCGTCATCTCGGTACTCGGCGTGCTGATCTTCGCCGGACTTACCGCATACGACACGCAGAAACTCAAGGAAATGTATGTCGCGGGGCTGGGCGGCGAGCTTGTCGTCAAGCAGGCAGTGATGGGGGCGCTCAGGCTGTACCTCGACTTCCTGATGATCTTTGTGTTCCTGCTGCAGTTGCTCGGCAATCGCGAGTAGGCCACGCGCCCAGCGCATCGCACCGTTCATCGGGCAAGGCTGACCGGCAGCAGGCTGACTGCACCCCTGCTGCCGGCTGCAGCGTATTCTGGCCCCGTGTCCGCCCCCGGGCACGGGGCCGGTACCGCGGAGGATGAACGTGTCAGGTTCCTACGAGACGCTTTACCGCACCTGGGCTTCCGACATGGAGGCGTTCTGGGGCGAACGGGCCGACCTGCTCGAATGGAGCCGCCGGCCGCAACGGATTCTCGACTCCTCCGATGCCCCCTTCTATCGGTGGTTTCCCGACGGTGAACTGAACACCTGTCACAACTGCCTCGATCGCCATGTCGCGGCCGGGCGAGCGGAAAGCCCGGCTCTCATTTACGACAGCCCGGTAACCGGGGCCCAGAAGACCTATTCGTACGGCGAACTGCTCGAGCAGACCGCGCGCGCCGCCGGCGCGTTCCGCGCCCTCGGTGTGGAGCGCGGCGACCGCGTTCTGATCTACATGCCGATGATTCCGGAGGCCGTCATCGCCATGCTGGCGTGCGCCCGCATCGGGGCCGTCCATTCCGTGGTCTTCGGCGGCTTCGCCGCCCCGGAGCTGGCATCGCGGATCGATGACGCCACTCCCAAACTCGTTGTCGCGGGAAGCTGCGGAATCGAGCCGAACCGGGTCGTAGCCTACAAACCGATGCTCGATCAGGCTCTTGACATGGCCGAGCATGCGCCCGCGCACTGCCTGATCAAGCAGCGCGACGCCGCGCCGGCCTCCATGGTCGAGGGCCGCGACGTCGACTGGGAGAGCGCGGTCGGGTCCGCAGAGCCCGCGGATTGTGTGCCGGTGTCGGCGCTTGATCCGCTGTACATCCTCTACACCTCGGGTACAACCGGAGCGCCAAAGGGGATCGTTCGGGACCAGGGAGGCCACGCCGTCGCCCTCGCCAACAGCATGTCCATGACCTACGGGCTGAGCCCGGGGGACGTCTTCTGGGCGGCGTCGGATGTCGGTTGGGTGGTGGGGCATTCGTACATCGTCTATGCCCCGCTCCTTCACGGGTGCGCCACCGTCCTGTACGAGGGCAAGCCGATCGGAACTCCGGATGCAGGAGCATTCTGGCGCGTGATTTCCGAGCACAAGGTGGCTGCCCTGTTTACCGCGCCCACCGCGTTTCGGGCGATCCGGCGCGCCGACCCCGAGGCCGCGCTGCTCGCGCAGTATGACCTTGGGCATTTCAGGACGCTGTTCCTGGCCGGCGAGCGCGCTGACCCCGACACTGTCCGGTGGGCCGAACGGATCCTCGGCGTTCCGGTATTTGATCACTGGTGGCAGACCGAAACCGGGTGGTCCATCACAGGGTATTTTGCCGGCACAGACGGTTTCCCCGTGCGCCCCGGATCTGCGGGCAAACCGGCACCGGGTTATGCCCTCGACGTGCTGGACGACGGGGGAAAGCCTCTTCCGGAGGGTGAGATCGGCGCGCTCGCGGCCAAGCTTCCGATGCCACCCAGCTTCAGTCCCACGCTGTGGGGCAACCGGGAACGCTTTCGCAAGACGTACCTGGATGTGTTTCCGGGCTACTACACCACGGCCGACGCGGGAATCATTGACGCGGATGGCTACGTGTGGGTGATGGCGCGCACCGACGACATCATCAACTGTGCGGGGCACAGGCTGTCCACCGGCGCGATGGAAGAGGTCCTGACCGGCCACCGCGACGTGGCCGAGTGCGCGGTGGTCGGCGTTCGCGACTCTCTCAAGGGACAGGTGCCGATCGGGCTTCTGGTTCTGAACTCCGATGTGCGCCGCGATCCCGACGAAATCGTTGCCGAAACCGTCCAGATGGTCCGAGATTCGATCGGTGCCGTTGCGTTTTTCCGAACCGCCACGGTGGTTGAACAGCTCCCGAAGACGCGTTCAGGCAAGATCCTGAGAAATGTGGTTGCTGCCATCGCAGAAGGCCGTACACCCAAGATTCCTCCCACGATCGAGGATCCTGCTGTCCTTGACGGTGTCCGATCCGCGCTGGCAGCCGCAGGCCTGCCCCGCCAATGACAGATGCGGAAGGGCCGGCCAATCTTCGTTCGTATGGGCTGTTGATGCGTGGCGGGCAGGTTCTGATTGCCCGCGAAACCGTCGGGACGACGCTCGCGCGAAAATATCCGGGAGGTGGAGTCGAAAACGGCGAAACCCCGGAATCCGCCCTCGTGCGAGAATTTCGCGAAGAGACGGGGCTCCAGGCTCGGGTCCTTCGGTTGCTACACGTGCCCGGCACTCTCATGTCGCCCTGGACGCACGCGCCCTACACCCCGCTGTATTACGCTGTCGAAGCAGCGGGGAAGCCGGCCCCGCAACCGCCCGATTTTCTTTCGCTCTGGTTCGAGGATGCCGGCGAACTTCTCGGCGCTGACGATGTTGCAGGGCCCGAACAGGTTGCTCTCCGTAGGGCGCTCAAGCTTGGCGCCTGACGACTGCTACCCCAACGGGGCGTGTGCCTCACCAATCTGTTTTCGTAGTTCTTCCGGCATTGGTGCGGTGTGTTCAAGACGCTCAGTCGCCGGACACCGTGTCAGTTGATGTGGGATCAGATGAACTGGCAGGGGGCGAGCGCGGCGCACTGGGGTGAACCATTCTTCCGTTTACAACACAGTAGAAACCAGTCAGCTTCACCATTACCCCTCCAGTTGAGAGGGTTCTTTTCTTTCTTGTTTTTGTTTTGTTTGTGCATTAATAATACTGGCGTCAATAAAACAGACGGCAAAAGCAGGCCTGGTCTATTTTGCATTTAATTTTGCAATCAAATTACCATAATTCTTTATTCCGATTAAACTGAATTATTCACGAATCAAACATGAGAAAACAGAGCGTTTCATCTTGACAAGCAATGCAAGAACAAATAAGGTGTTTCGAGAATTGACGGTGTTGATTGGGCAATTGTCTGATCAATTCACTCTCTGTTCCATGGTCTTCGAATTTTCCCTTCCGATCGCGCGGAGTGTCGGTCATGTTTGGCGTGACGCAAAAACTTTTTCTCCGGGGCCTGTCTGCCCCAATAGCTTTGCTTGCTGCTGTGGCGGTTGCCCAGGCGGCGACAGTCGATGATGTGCGCTCAGCGGGCGAATTGAAATGCGGGGTCAGTGGGACCCTTACCGGATTCTCCTTCACGGACGATTCGGGTAACTGGGCCGGGTTCGACGTCGATTACTGCAAGGCTTTGGCAGCGGCGGTGCTCGGTGACAGCAGCCTGGTCCAGTATGTTGCCACGACCGGAAAAAACCGGTTTCCCGCGCTGCAGGCGGGCGAGGTCGATGTACTTGCGCGAAACACGACGTGGACGTTCACGCGCGACGTCAAACTGGGTCTGACGTTCGTCGGCACGAATTACTACGACGGCCAAGGCTTCATCGGGCCGAAGGCTCTCGGTGTCACCAGCGCGACGGAACTTGATGGTGCGTCGATCTGCATTCAGACGGGGACGACCACAGAACTCAATCTGGCCGATTTCTTCCGCACCCACGGGATGAAATACGAACCCGTTCCCATCGAAACCAACGCCGAAGCCCGGACTGCATACGAAGCGGAACGCTGCGACGTCTACACCACGGATGTATCGGGGCTTGCCGCCACGCGTGCGACCCTTGCTAATCCGGACGACCACATGCTTTTTCCGGAGATTATTTCCAAGGAACCGCTTGGGCCTCTGGTCCGGCAAGGCGATGACCAGTGGGCGGACATCGCGCGTTGGGTTCTGAATGCCCTGATTACGGCTGAAGAACTCGGCATCACCCAAGCCAATGTGGACACCGTCATTGCCGAGGGCTCGGACAACCCCTCGGTCCGGCGGCTGCTGGGAATTGAAGACAATATGGGCGAACTGCTGGGCCTGACCCGTGATTGGGCGGTTCTGGCCATCAAGGCAGTCGGGAACTACGGCGAAATTTTCGATCGTCATTTGGGGCCAGACACGCCTCTGAACCTGGAGCGCGGTCTCAATGCCCTGTACACGGAAGGCGGGATCATTTATTCGCCTCCGTTTCTGTAATGCAGTAGCCCGTTTCGTGGCCTATCCCTGTCCGCCGGGACTTCGCAGAGTCTCGGCGGGCGTTCCTGTTTGAACAGAAGAGTTAGCGGTCTCGCATGCAGACGGCCCGGTCACGCAAAGCGCTCAGCGACCTCTGGACCGACGAACGGCTTCGGGGGATTGCGTTTCAGGTCGCTGCAGCAGTCGCACTTGCACTGGTCTTCGCCTTTTTTGTCTGGAACACGTCGAACAACCTGAAAACGGCCGGCCTTGCTACAGGTTACGGCTTCCTCGCCGACACCGCGTCCTTCGACATCAACCAGCGACTCATCGACTACAGCTCGACTTCAAGCTACGGGCGGGCATTCGTTGTGGGCGGGCTCAACACCGTGGTGGTCGCGGTTCTCGGGATTGTCTCCGCGACCGTGTTGGGGTTCGTCGTCGGGCTCATGCGCCTTTCCAGCAATTTTCTGGTGAGCCGCATCGCATCGATTTACGTGGAAGTGACGCGGAACGTCCCGCTATTGCTCCAGATCATCTTCTGGTGGGTCATCATCCTGGCGTTGCCCAGGGTGCGGGACAGCATTTCGATCGTTGATGTCGTCTTTTTCAACAATCGAGGGATTCGCCTGCCGAATCCGGTCATTGAGGATTCCTTTCAGATTGTCGTATTGAGCCTGATTCTGGCATGTATCGGCGCATTCGCGATTTCCAAGTGGGCCCGCAGACGGCACGAACTGACCGGCATCGCATTTCCGGCCGGTTGGGCGGGGACGGGCCTGGTGGTCGGTCTGCCCGCGTTGTGCATGCTGGTTTTCGGTGTGCCGTTTGGTCTCGAATTGCCGGTACGAGGCCAGTTCAACTTCCAGGGCGGGTTCAATGTCACGCCCGAACTGCTCGCATTATGGGCTGCGTTGTCCTTCTATACCGCCGCGTTCATTTCCGAAATCGTGCGCGCCGGCGTTCTCGCCGTCGACAAGGGACAGATCGAAGCCGCCCGAGCGGTCGGATTGCCCCCGGGGCTGCGGATACGGAAAATCGTGCTCCCGCAAGCGTTGCGGGTCATCATTCCGCCGCTGACCAACCAGTACCTGAATCTCACCAAAAATTCCTCGCTGGCTGTGGTGATTGGTTACCAGGACATTGTCTCCATTGGTGAAACGATCCTGAATCAGAGTGGCCAGGCACTTGAGGTCATTTCGATCTACATGGCGTTTTACCTGACCCTGAGCCTTCTCACGTCGGTGGCCATGAATTGGTACAACCGCCGCATTGCTCTGGTTCGCCAACCATGACCGAACCGATGTTCCACCGGAATCAGAGCGACATGCTGCCCGCCCGCCCGGCTCCCATTACAGAGGTGGGATTCCTCGGCTGGCTTCGCCTCAACTTGTTTTCCAGTTACCTGAACACGGCGTTGACACTTGGGTCGCTCGCCGTGCTGGTCTGGGTGATTCCGCCGTTTGTTGCTTGGTTTCTGCTCGACGCCGACTTCGCAGGTGCGACCGGAGAAGCATGCACCGGGCAAGGGGCGTGCTGGGCATGGATTGATCAGCGCCTCGGTCAGTTTCTTTACGGGTTCTATCCGGAGGAGGCACGCTGGCGCGTCAACCTGACCGCGCTCCTCCTGGTTCCCGCGGCGCTGTACGTGCTGGTCGACAATCTTCCGGGCTCCAGATACGGCCGCTGGTATTCGTTGGCGTTCCCGTTTCTCGCCACGTACCTCCTTGTCGGGGGATTCGGTCTCGAGGTGATCTCGTCCGACAAGTTCGGCGGCTTCATGCTGAACATGGTGGTCGGCCTGACCGGCATCGTGCTGTCGCTTCCGCTTGGCATCCTTCTGGCGCTTGGCCGCCAGTCGCAACTCCCGGTCATTCGGATGCTCTGCGTCGCTTTCATCGAGGCCATCCGGGGCGTCCCGCTGATCACCCTCCTGTTTGTGGCGATCGTCCTGCTGCAGCTGTTCCTTCCGCCCGGGGCGTCGCTTGACCAGCTGCTTCGTGTCATCGTGATGGTCACGCTGTTCGCCTCGGCCTACATGGCCGAGGTCGTGCGTGGCGGCCTGCAGGCAGTGCCCAAGGGGCAGATCGAAGGTGCTCAGGCGCTGGGTCTCGGCTACTGGAGAACCATGGGCCTGATCGTCCTGCCCCAGGCACTCCGGGTCTCGATTCCGGGCATCGTCAACACGTTCATCGGGCTGTTCAAGGACACCACGCTGGTGATCATCATCGGCCTGTTCGATCTGCTTGGGCATGCCCGGCTGCTGCAGACCAATCCGGACTGGATCGGTGACGTCGATCACGAGGTCTACCTGTTCGCCTCCGTGATCTTCTTTGTCGTGTGTTTCCTGATGTCCCGCTACTCGGTGTCGCTCGAGAGGCAACTGAGCAAAGACCGTCACTAGGAGAGTAACGCTGTGCCTGCCCCTGTTTCCAAGCTCCCGGATCGGCCCGCTGCGCCCGTGATCCAGATTTCAAACATGAACAAGTGGTACGGCGCGTTTCATGTGTTGCGCGACATCAACCTGTCGATCGCCCATCGCGAGCGGGTCGTGATCTGCGGTCCTTCCGGATCAGGCAAATCGACGCTGATCCGTTGCATCAATCGGCTGGAAGAACACCAGGAAGGTTCGATCGTGGTCGACGGCGTCGAACTCACCCGAAACCTGAAGAACATCGACTTCGTTCGTCGCGACGTGGGAATGGTCTTCCAGCAGTTCAATCTGTTCCCCCACCTGACCGTTCTCCAGAACTGCACCCTCGGCCCGATCTGGGTGCGCAAGATGGCGCGCCACGACGCCGAAGAACTCGCGACCACATTTCTTGAGCGGGTACAGATCCTCGATCAGGCGCAAAAGTACCCCGGCCAGCTGTCGGGAGGACAACAGCAGAGGGCCGCCATTGCACGAGCTCTTTGCATGGAGCCCAACGTGATGTTGTTCGACGAGCCGACGTCGGCCCTGGACCCCGAGATGATCAAGGAAGTTCTGGATGTCATGACCGACCTGGCCGAGAGCGGCATGACGATGCTGATTGTTTCGCACGAAATGGGATTTGCCGCGGAAGTCGCGGACCGCATGATCTTCATGGACGAAGGCCAGATCGTCGAAGCCAGCACACCGGACGCGTTCTTCAACAACCCGCAATCCGATCGAACGAAGCTCTTCCTCAGCCAGATCCTGCGGCACTGAACGGAACGCTGCGTCCGGGCATGCGCGGAGGGCAGGCGCATGATCGCGGCATGTGGTGTCCTGCGGGCGGACGCCAAGCACACCTCAAACCGGCTGTAGCAGGCGGCGCGTCCAGGAACTCCGGATTTACAGACGGCCGCGGCGGCCGGTCGGAGGAGCTGTTCGCCCTGTCCACGGTCCGCGCCAGAGATCCCCGCGCTGAATCATCTCGTCGGACAGGCGAAACATGTCGGATTCGGCGAACACCGTCGTCTGGACATCTTCCAGAATGACAACGGTTGCGCGCTGCTGCACATCCACCATCCGCCACCCGGACAGGCCAAACGGCTCGCGCGAAAACACGAGGTCGACCCAGCCCGGAACCTGAACTCCGTCATCGTCGACTGCGGCGATCCGAACGACCAGAAACTCGTCCTGCTCCGATGCAAACAGGACCTTCAGATTGTCTTCGGGCGTCGGCCTGCGTCCCTCGAAGAGAACACGAAGCGGCAATCTCTCCAGCGCGAAATGCGCCGTCTGTCCCGCGTCCGGATTGTGATAGATCAAGTACTGACCATCAGCGACCAGGACTGTGCTGTCAGGCGGCTCGTATTCGATTCGCGCCCTGCCAGGCGGCGCCAGGGCCAGCCAACCTCGCTTGACCTCGCCGTCAGGATCTTTCTGCGTGAACTGTGCGGCCAGGGAGGGCAACGACTCGAGATAGGACCAGACCTGCTCCAGTTGCTGGGCCTCGGCATTGGTCCTGGATCCGGCCAGCAGCCCGCCGGCGAGCACAAGTAGGCAGAAAAACCGAATCATCGTGGCGCCCCCTTCACCCGATCACCTCGCGCTTGCCGGTGTGGTCGGCGGGACTCACAATTCCGTCCTCCTCCAGCTGATCGATCATGCGGGCGGCCCGGTTGTATCCGATCTGGAGATGGCGTTGCAAAAAACTGGTGGACGCCTTGCCTGAACGCCGCAGCAGCGCCACCGCATCCCCGTAGAGTGCATCCCGCCCTGCGTTTGCCGACTCGGGCTCCTCGGGCTCGGCCGCCTCTTCGGTCACGTTCAGATTGTAGTCGGCCGCCACACCCGAACTGCGCAGAAAATCAGCGACCCGCTCGACCTCCTCATCGCTGACGAAGGGCCCGTGAACCCGCTGCATCCGGCTGCCGCCCTTCAGAAACAGCATGTCGCCCTTGCCAAGCAGCTGCTCGGCTCCCTGGTCGCCGAGCACGGTGCGGCTGTCGGTGGCCGACGACACCTGAAAGCTGATTCGGCACGGCAAATTGGCCTTGATCGTCCCCGTCACCACGTCGACGGACGGACGTTGCGTGGCCACAATCAGATGAATGCCCGCGGCCCTCGCTTTCTGCGCCAGCGCCTGGATGGCGAGTTCGAAGTCCTTGCCCGCACTGAGAATCAGGTCCGCCATCTCGTCGACCACAATGACAAGGTAGGGGAACGGCTTGGGGTCGATGGTCTGCTTTTCGTACACGGGCGCGCCGGTCTCGGCGTCAAAACCGGTCTGAACTTCACGTGACAGGGGCCGGTTGTGCTTGACGGCGTCCGCGACCTTGCGGTTGTAGGCCTCCACGTTCCGAACCTGAAGAAGCGACATGGTCTGATACCGCCCGTTCATCTCGCGCACGGCCCAGCGCAAGGCAGCGACGGCTTTTTTCGGATCGGTCACCACCGGATGCAGTAGGTGGGGGATCCCTTCGTAAACAGAAAATTCGAGCATCTTGGGATCGATCAGAATCATCCGGAGCTGGTCAGGGCCAAACCGGTACAGCAGAGAGAGCACCATGCCGTTGACCCCGACCGATTTCCCCGACCCGGTTGTTCCCGCGATCAACAGGTGCGGCATCCCGGCGAGGTCCGCAGTCACGGGCTCGCCGTTGATGTCCTTGCCAAGGGCAATGATCAGATTGCCCGACTGCCGTTCGAATGCCTCCGAGCCGAGAATCTCGCGCAGGAACACGGTCTCGCGTTCGGCATTCGGAAGTTCGATGCCGATCGCGTTGCGGTCGGTGACCACTGCCACGCGCGCTGCCTGCACTGACATCGACCGGGCGATGTCGGGTGCGAGGGATACAACCCGTTGCGACCGGATTCCCGGCTCCGGTTCAAAATCGTAACGGGTCACCACCGGACCGGAGAGAATGCGCTCGATCACGCCCGCAATCTTGAATTCCGATAGCACCGATTCCAGCATGCGGGCATTGGCTTCCTGCCCGTCCTCACTGGCTCGAGACCGCTTCGACGCCTGGCGAAGCAGATTGAGCGGCGGCAACCGGAACCTGTCGTCCTCCAACTCCAGTTCCGGCTGCAGCTCCGTGTCCTCCCGCCGACCGGTGCGCGGCGACGCACCCTTCCGGACGCGCCGACGCGGACGCTTGCGCACAGGCGGGGAAGGAGCGGGCGAAGCGGCGCCCAAGACAGGCGCGATGCGTTCCGGCGGTGCGGCTTCCTCGCCGCGTGACACGAACCCGACCACCCATCTCCAGGCAAGCGCGATCTTCGCCAGACCGGTCGTCAGCAGCGTCCAGTCCGACCATCGCAGGGCGGACGCGTACAGCCACGCGGACGCTGTCGCGGCGGCACACGTTGTCACCGCAACCGCCCGGATCCACGGCTCCTCCCATGTCTCGGCGCCGAGCGCGCCCAGCATCCCACCCCACACCCGCCCGGCACCAAGCCCTGCGACACTGGACGGGGTGCCTGCGAGAAACGGGGCTGCTGTCACCGCCGCACCGGCCAGGGCAAATACCAGTGCAAGGATGCGCCAGCCCATCCGCCGCAGTTCGACGGACCAAAACAGGCGCCACCCCCAGGCGAGTGCAGCCAGGGTCAGAAGGATTGCCGAGGGGGCGCCCATCCACGTTCGGAGTTCTGCACCGACAAGGGCCCCCGGAGCTCCCAGCCAGTTCTCGGGCGTCCGGTCGACATGGACCAGCCGCGACGGATCGTTCGGGTCGAACGAGACGATGGCGAAAAACACGGCGCCTGCGGCCACCACAAGGCAGCCGCCAAGCGCCCGGACCATCATCCGCGCCACGGCGCCGATCCAGCGAAGTTCGATGCCGTTGCCGTTTTGCCTTTTGGCCCGTGAAACCATCCGCGCGCCCTGCCTACGCACCCACATCTGCAAGCATGGAAGGCTCGCCGGTGTACACCATCAACCGATCCATGCTTCGGGGCATGCACTCACCGCACTCTCCCCGGTTGCGGCGTGCGCCGCACGCCATGTCCAGTCTCGACCAGCCGTGCACCGCTTGCACTAGCCCAGCACGCGAACCATCCGGATGAGCCCCTCGCAGACGACATCAAGCGGAGGCACCAGTGCCACGCGGATATGCCGGCCCGCTTCGGCCGAATCACTGGCGAGAAATCCGCCGGGCATCACCTTGACACCCGCCTCGCTCCATAGGGTCCGGGTTGCCTTCTCGCCGTCTCCGACGTCCAGCCACAGAAAAAACCCTCCGTCCGGCCTGAAGAAATCGAAACAGCCATCGAGGATCTTCTCGGCGGCATCGAATTTCCGGCGATAGAGGTCGCGGTTCTCTTCCACGTGCGCATCGTCCCTCCAGAGTTCCACCGCCGCAGCCTGAACCGGCAGAGGCTGCTGCCCGCCTCCGTACGTCCGCATCCGGAGAAACGCTTCCAGCAGAACGGAATCGCCGGCCACAAACCCGGAGCGCAGCCCGGGCACGTTCGACCGCTTTGACAGCGAATGGAAGCTCACCACGTTGTCGAGGCTTCCTCCCATCTTCCGAACCGCCTGCATGACGCCAACCGGCGGCCTGTCGCAGTAAATCTCCGCATAGCATTCGTCGGCCACCAGAAGCGCCCCGGCCGCACGGACCCGCTCGATGAGGCGTCCAAGATAGTCCAGGTCGGCCACCGCGCCCTGCGGGTTGGAAGGCGTGCACAGGTAGAACAGCGCCGTCCGGTCCCAGGTCGCGGCAGAAATCGCGTCCAGGTCCGGGAGATACCCATTGGCGCGAATACTCGGAAGAAAATAGGGCTCTGCGCCGGCCATGACCGCCGCCCCGCGGTACACCTGGTAAAACGGATCCGGCATCAGGACCAACGGAGTTTGCCCTGCCTTTGTCTCCGGCACCGCGGCAAGGGCAACCGAAAACAGGCCTTCGCGCGTGCCGGCGACCGGCAGCACGTGCCGGTCGGGATCAATCATGTCCGGGGGCAGCCGGTACCGCCGGGCGAGCCAGTCGGCGCATGCCTGGCGAAGCGCCTGCGTGCCCCGGGTTGGTGGATATCGTCCCCACGAGTCCGCATGCCGTGCCAGGGTGCGGGCGAGTACGGGCGGAGGCGGATGCTGCGGTTCGCCGATCGACATCACGATTGTCGGGTCGACTGCAGGCGACAGGCGCTCAAGGAGCCGATCAAGGCGCCTGAATGGATAGTCGTTGAGCTGCGATAGGCGCGGATTGCCGGCTGCCAGCATCAATACCCTCGCAAACGGGATCGGGCTGTCAGTGCATTGCGTTCGGCGCACTACGCTGGCCGGCGTGCCGGCCAGCGCAGTCTACAAACGAATTGGCAGTCAGATCGATCGGCCGGGCACGAACTCAGGATAGGACAACAGTCCGATCTCCACTGCATCCGAGCCCTGCATCTCGTCCTCATCCTCGAGGCGAATGCCCATCACGAGCTTCACCACGTACCAAATGAGGAGACTTCCGAGAAACGCGAACAGCCCGACAGCGATGATGCCCGTGATCTGCGCACCAAGTGTTGCATCCGGATTGGTAATGCAGACGGCCAATGTGCCCCAGATCCCGCAGAAGAGGTGGACCGGGATTGCACCCACCACATCGTCGATCTTGAAGCGGTCAAGCATCGGCACGCCGAACGCGACAATGACGCCGCCGACGCCGCCGATCAGGATGGCCTGCGCGAACGTTGGTGTCAGCGGTTCAGCCGTGATGCTGACCAGGCCGCCAAGCGCCCCGTTGAGGATCAGCGTCACGTCCAATCGCCGGTAAAGCGCGTAGTAGACCGCCGAAGCCGCCAGCGCGCCGCCGCACCCGGCGAGATAGGTGTTCGCGTACACACGGGACATTGCACTCGCGTCGGCGACCGAGCCCAACGCCAGCTGGGACCCGCCGTTGAACCCCAGCCAACCGAGCCAGAGAACGAACGTGCCGAGCGCAACCAGCGGTACAGCCGAGGCTTGCATCGGATTCACGGAACCGTCCGGTGAGTACTTGCCCCGCCTGGCGCCGAGCAAGAGCACCCCCGCCAGTGCACACCAGCCACCCACGGAGTGGACGATGGTCGAGCCGGCGAAGTCCGAGAAGCCTCGCTCGCTGAGCCAGCCGCCGCCCCAGGACCATGCGCCCTGCACGGGATAAATCAACGCCACGACAACGAAGGCGACCAGGAGAAACGCAGGTACCCGGACCCGCTCGGCCACTGCCCCCGATACGATCGAGGCGACAGTGCCGACAAACACCATCTGGAAGAACCAGTCGGACGCCCCGGAATAGCCGGCATCTGCCGTTTCCATTGCGGGGTCAGGAACCTCGAATAGCGTCAGGGTCCCGATGTATCCGCCGTCGACGCCGTCATACATCAGGTTGTAGCCCACAAGCGCATACGTCACGGCAGCCAGCGAATAGAGGCCGATCTTCTTCATGCAGATGGCGCCAGCAGACTTGGTGCGGACCATGCCGACTTCCAACATGCAGAAACCGGTGGCCATCGCACAGACCAGCGCTCCATTCAGAAGAAACGAGACTGTGTTGAAGACGAACGTCACTTCTTCAGGTGAGGAAGCCGCGACTGCTGCCGCTGGCCCGAACAGAACGGCTGCTGCAACCGCTCCAGACACGGAGAGTGTTTTCACGCGAAGCTCCGATGGAAAATGAAATTGAGGAACTGGAAAATAGTTTCCGAACAGAATCGCTGTTGCGATCCAACTGCGACTAGTCGCACCAGTACCCGACGAATCCTACTCTACTTCAACACGTCTATCGCGGCTTCGATCGGCCGCGTGCTGAACAGGCAACGTTTTCTTCCGGGAGTCTTGCCAACTTCCGCATTCCAGCGATTCTGGAGATACGTAGCCCGGGTCTGTTTCGTACCTTCATGGCGCCGTTTGTCGGGCGCTCGCAAGTCGTCTGGTTGACTTTCCTGTGGTTGCCGGTGTCGCGCCTCCTGGTGTTCAGGAGCGGGGCAGTCTGCGACAAACGGCCCCTTCGACTGTTCGCACGGATACGCCGGGCGTCCGGGTTCCGGCTGCATGCCCCGGTGGCGGTCAGGCTCGTCCGGCTTCCACGTTCTCCAGGAACTGCTCCAGCACAGCGTTGAAGAGAGCAGGCTCCTCCAGATTCAGGACGTGTCCCGTATCCGGCATGACGAACAATTGCGCGCGCCTGATGCAGCACTTCAGGAACAAGCCCGGGGCCAGACACCGCTCGTCATCATCCCCAGTAACAATCATCGTCGGGACGGAGATGTTCCGAATGCGGTCCTCAAGGTCCCACAATCCCGGGCGCGAGGCCTGGACGCCACGCTGCGTCAACGCTGAACCGATGTCCGAATGCTCGGCAAGGCGGGCGACGAATGCTGCCCAGCCGCGGGGGTCTTTCCGCACGAAGTTTCCGCGCCCGGGACCGGACCCGTATTCCTCGGCAAACGCTGCCGCCCCCTTGGTCTCGAACTGCTTGGCCACATCGAGCGACCATGCACGAAACTCTTCGCGCGTGTCGGGTTCCGCGCCGTATCCGCAGCCGCAGACCGCGAGCGACAGGGCACGGTCCGGGTACTCCATGCCGAAATGCAGGGTCGCAAATCCGCCCATCGAAAGTCCGACGATGTGCGCCTTCTCGATGCCGAGATGATCAAGAACCGCCAGCGCGTCGTCCCGGGCGATATCCTGGGAGTAACTTTCGGCCCGTTCCGGTACATCCGAACCGGGGTAGCCGCGCGCCGAGTACACGATGCACCGCCGGCGGCGGCCGAAGTAGGAAAGCTGCGGCTCCCAGGCCCGGTAGTCGCCAGCAAACTCGTGGATGAACAGGACAGGAACGCCTGAGCCCGTCTCTTCGACGTAAAGCTTCACGCCATCGCGCGCGGTTGCGTGCATCGCCACTCTGCTCCTTTCCGGCAGCCACCGGCGCTTCTGCTGAGGCGCATGCGCGGCCGCGGAATTTCCGGTCTTCAGTGTCTCAGCACATTACCAGCGGCACGACCCTCGGTGCTCCAGGTGCGTTCGGGCGATGGCCTGACGTCCTGACCGGTGCACAGTTCTCCGGACGGCGGACGACTTGATTCGATGGGGCAAAAAAAAGGCGCCGGGCGGACCGCTGTCCGCCCGGCGCAGGTTTGGTCTTGGGTGCCGCAAGGAGGATGGAACGCGGCACCGTTGACCGGATCAGGCCGACCGGCCGGCCACAAACTCCGGATACGACGTCACACCGACCTCAACGGCGTCGGACCCATGCATCTCGGCTTCCTCGTCGAGACGGATCCCCATGACGAGCTTGACCACGGACCAGACAATCAGGCTGACCACAAAGACAAACAGCCCGACCGAAAGGATGCCGACCAGTTGCGGAACCAGGCTGGCGTCCGGATTGGTAATGCAGACCGCAAGCGTCCCCCATACACCCGCGAAGAGGTGCACCGGAACGGCGCCCACGACATCATCCAGGCGCAGGCGGTCCAGAAGCGGAACACCGAGCGCCACGATCACGCCGCCGACGCCGCCAATCAGGATCGCCTCGACAAAGGTCGGCATGAGCGGTTCGGCCGTGATACTCACAAGACCGCCCAGGACACCATTGAGAATGAGCGTGATGTCGAGTTTCCGGTAAACCGAATAGTACGTCGCCGCCGCTGCAAGCGCGCCGCCGCAGCCAGCCAGATAGGTGTTGGCATACACCCGGGACATGGCGCTGGCGTCGGTCACGGAGCCCAGGGCAAGCTGGGATCCGCCGTTAAATCCGAGCCATCCCAGCCACAACACGAAGGCGCCCAGGGTGACCAGCGGAACAGCCGACGCCTGCATCGGGTGCACCGTTCCGTCGGGTCCGAACTTTCCGCGGCGCGCGCCAAGCAGAAGAATGCCTGCGAGTGCACACCAGCCGCCCACGGAGTGGACAATGGTCGAGCCCGCGAAGTCCGAGAAGCCGAACTCGCTGAGCCAGCCGCCGCCCCACGACCAGGCGCCCTGGATCGGGTAAATCACGGCAACCAGTACCGTGATCACGATTAGAAACGGGAGCACCCGTACACGCTCTGCAACGGCTCCGGACACGATGGATGCGGCGGTCGCCACAAAGACCACCTGGAAGAACCAGTCGGAGGCCGCGGCGTAGCCGCCGTCGGCGGTTTCCATTTCCGGATCGGGCGTATCGAACAGGCCCAGCGAACCGATCAGTCCGCCGTCAACCCCGTTGTACATCAGGTTGTAGCCAATGATCGCGTACGAGATGCCCGCGACCGAGAACAACGCCACGTTCTTGACGCAGATTGCGCTCGTGGACTTGGTGCGCACCATGCCGGCTTCCAGCATGCAGAAACCGAGCGCCATCGCGAACACCAGGGCCCCGTTCGCCAGGAACGACAACGTGTTGAAGACGAACGCCGCTTCTTCTGGCGACGGTGCCGCATTTGCCGCAGTGGCCGTCAACAACGAGGCGACCAACACCGCCCCGGACACGAGGAAAGATTTCATACGATTCTCCTACGCATTCCCTGAATTCCATACGCGCCACCAACCCCGGCCAACAGCGTTTTGCGTTGGTTGGTCGTGGCGCCAGTCGTGGGTGCGCAAATCTCCGTAACCGCCTCCTGGGACCTTGTCAGGACAGTGCCGTGCACCCAGCTCTGGATGCCTGTCCTTTCCGGCGATCACGCAGCAAGAGGCCAAAAAAGCGGGGAAGTCCCCACAAAAAGCAAAAGCAAGATCTATGCCAATACGGCGATACCCGGACCCTTTGGGCATTACGGGCTTCTAATGCGTAAAAATTGTCTTTCTAGATATTCTTTTTGACTATAAATTAGGCAATAAAGAGAAAAAGCGTGCGAACGTGCCCCGCAAACCGGAGATCAGGTTTCCTCTGCCATCCGCGGCCGGGAGCCGACCGCGTACGCGCTCAGGCTTGCTTCCTGGGCCCGAAGATCGCCGTCCCCACCCGAACATGCGTTGCTCCAAGACGAATCGCCGCCGGGAAGTCGGCACTCATTCCCATACTCAACTCGGCGAGCCCATGACGGTCACGAAGCGCCCGCAACAAGCCGAAGTAGGGAACCGGATCGGCATCGCGTGGCGGAATTCCCATGACCCCCACCACCGGCAAGCCGAGATCACGCCGGCACCAATCCACGAACTCGTCCGCAGTCCCGGGAGGACAGCCCCCTTTCTGCGCCTCCTCGCCGACATTGACCTGGACCAGAAGCCGAACCCGGCCGGACTGGACTTCCTCGCGGCCAGCCAGAGCCCGCGCCACGGACTCGCGATCGACGCTCTCGATCACGTGCGCCAGCGCCACAGCTTCAGCCGCCTTGTTCGACTGCAGGCGACCCACGAACCGAAGCTCTGTGCGTGGATGCTTTTCAAGGAGCGGGGGCCACTTTGCCGCCATCTCCTGCACGCGGTTTTCCGCGAACACCCGCTGGCCTGCAGCTAGCAACGCCTCGATTGCAGGGACTGGTGCCCCTTTCGAGACGGCCACCAACGTCACGCTCGCGGTGGCGCGGCCCGAATCGACCTCGGCCGCCTGGATTTCCTTGACCACGGACCGCCAGCGGGAACCGAGCGCTCGCTGGGCGTCAGGTTGCGACAACATGGCCTAGAGTGGGCGAATCATGGTACGGGAATCAAGCAGACGGCCGCCGCTGCCCCGGATCTGGTTCGTAAGCGCCGAAGAGCGCGGTATCGACTGTTTCGCAGTGCTTCCGGCTCTCCCGCGCGGTGCCGGCGTCATCTACCGCGACTACCGTCACCCGGACCGCCGGGCACGGGCCCGGAGCCTGGCCCGGCTGTGTCGCCGCCACCGCCACCAGCTGGTCACGGCCGGCGACCGAAGCGGCCCGGTTCGCGTGCCGTCCTCGGGGGTGCACGTCCCGTCCTGGGGGCGATGGCCGCGCCTGGGCCGGGTCATCGTGACATTGGCGGTCCACGGGAAACGCGACGTGCGCCGCGCGCGGACGAGTCGCGCCGATCTGTTCATCGTGGCTCCGGTCTTCCGGACTGCGGCCCATCCCGACGTGCGCCCGCTCGGACCGTTGCGATTGGGATTGCTGGCACGCAACCTGCCGGGTCCGGTCGCTGCCCTCGGAGGGATAACCGCAGACACCGCCCGTCGTCTTCGGGCGTTACCTGTGCACGGGCTTTGTGCCAGCGGGTTGTTCGCCGCTTCCGGCCATGCCGGAGACTCGGCCGGCTCCCGTGTATGGTGGGGGCCGTTTGCGAAACGGCCTCAGGCCCGGCTCCTGAAGCTGCATGCTCCACGACGGTCCCGAACGCATGTCCGGCTATACCCCCGCAGACCTTGAGACCAAGTGGCAGAGGGCCTGGGACGAGGCAAAAGTGTATGCAACGCCGGCGCGTTCCGATGCGCCGGATCGCTATGTCCTGGAGATGCTCCCGTACCCGTCGGGGCGCATTCACATGGGCCATGTCCGCGTCTACACCCTTGGGGACGTGCTAGCGCGCTACCTGCGGTCCCGCGGCTACAACGTGCTCCATCCGATGGGCTGGGACGGGTTCGGATTGCCGGCCGAGAACGCGGCGATGGAACACGGCATCCATCCGGCCAAATGGACATGGTCGAATATCGACACCATGCGCGACCAGCTGCGGTCGATGGGCCTCAGCTACGACTGGGACTGCGAGGTCGCGACCTGCAGCCCCGAGTACATGCGTGCGCAGCAGCGCCTGTTTCTCAAGATGCTGGACGCAGACCTGATCTACCGGGATGAAGCCTGGGCCAACTGGGACCCCGTCGAACACACGGTGCTCGCCAACGAGCAGGTGATCGACGGACGCGGCTGGCGATCGGGCGCCCTGGTCGAACGCCGGCTGCTGCCCCAGTGGTTCTTCCGCATCACCCGCTATGCGGGAGATCTGCTGGACGCACTCGACCGCCTGCCGCGCTGGCCTGAACGCGTGAAGACCATGCAGCGGAACTGGATTGGGCGGTCGGAAGGCGCCCTGATGCGGTTCCGGCTCACAGACAGTGGCAACCCGGTCGAAGTCTTCACAACCCGTCCGGACACGATCTTCGGGGCCACGTTCCTGGCCCTCTCTCCCGACCATCCGCTCAGCGAGGTCTGCGCCGGGACCAACCCGGCGGTCCAGGCGTATCTGGACGGCTGCGTGCGCGATTCCGGGCTTCCCGCTCGCGACGCCGACCGGCCGGAAGGAAAATCGGGCGTCGACACCGGTCTTCGCGTGCATCACCCCTTCACCGACCGAACGCTCCGCGTGTTTGTCGCGGATTACGTTCTGATGGAGTACGGAACCGGCGCCATCTTCGGAGTCCCGGCCCACGACCAGCGTGACCTCGACTTCGCGCGCGCACACAACCTCGACGTGCTGCCCGTGATCAAGGCGCCGGACAGCGAGGAGGCGCCCGGGCCCGACGAGGCCTACACCGGCGATGGAATCCTCGTGAACTCGGCGTTTCTCGACGGCCTGGATGTCGAAGCCGCGAAACGCGCGGTCATCGACCGGATGGGCGACCACGGCAGCCCGAGCATCCAGTACCGGCTCCATGACTGGTGCGCATCGCGGCAGCGCTATTGGGGGTGTCCGGTCCCGATCATCTTCTGCACCTCCTGCGGGGCGGTTCCGGTTCCCGATGCCGACCTTCCCGTACTGCTCCCCGAGGACGTAACGTTCGACCAGCCCGGAAATCCGCTGGAGCGGCACGCCGCCTGGAAGCGTGTCGACTGCCCCAAGTGCGGGGCGCCCGCCGAACGCGAAACGCAGACACTGGACACGTTTGTCGATTCTGCCTGGTACTACTACCGCTACACGGCGCCCCGTTCGGAGACTCCGCTCGAACGCGACGCGGCCACCCGATGGTGTCCGACCTTCCAGTACGTCGGCGGTATCGAGCACGCCATCCTCCACCTGTTGTACGCCCGCTTTTTCACGCGCGCCCTTCGCGACATCGGCGAGCTGCCGTTCGACGAGCCGTTTGAAGGCCTCTACTGCCAGGGAATGGTGTGCCACCGCACCTACCGGGACCCCGAAACCGGAAACTGGCTCTACCCGGAGGAGGTCGAGGCGACCGAAGGCGGCAGTTTCCGGCGCCGGTCCAATGGAGCCCCCGTGGCTACCGGTCGCATCGAGAAAATGTCGAAATCGCGTCGAAATGTGGTCGACCCGGTCGACATCATCGCCACCTATGGCGCGGATGTGGCCCGGTTGTTCATGCTGTCCGACAGCCCTCCCGAGCGCGATCTCGAATGGACTACCGCCGGCGTCGAAGGCGCCGCCCGGTACCTCCAGCGCCTCTGGCGCGCGTTCGAGGACCTTGACCCCGGCACCGCCGAAGCCCCCCGGCCCGAACGCTTCAGCCCGGCCGCCCAGGCCCTTCGCCAAGTCACGCACCGCACGATCCGTGCCGTCGAGACCGACATCGAGGAGTTTCGCCACAACCGCGCTGTGGCCCACCTCCGCACACTCTCCAACGCGTTCCTGCGTTTCGATTCCAAGGCCGACGGCACCTGGGCGCTGCGCGAAGCGCTCGAGACGTTCGTTCTGCTGGCGGCACCCCTTATCCCACACCTTGCGGAAGAGCTTTGGCGGGGGCTCGGAAGGGAGGGATTCGTTTGTCAGCAGGCCTGGCCGAAGGCCGACGCGGAGCTTGCGGCCGAAGAGCGGTCGGTCATCGCGGTGCAGGTCAACGGCAAGCTGCGCGGCACACTTGAGGTTGCGCGCGGCCTCAGCGAGGAAGATGCGCGGGCAGCGGCCCTGCAGCTTCCCAACGTGGTGCGGGCAATCGAGGGCGCGCAGGTGCGCAAGGTGATCATTGTGCCGGACAAGGTCGTGAACGTCGTTGCCGCCTGACCGGTTCCTGCGAGCGGTCGGCGCCATCATCATCGTGGCGACGGCTTTCGGATGCCGGTTCGAACCGCTCCACGGAACCGCGGTCACGGCCGCGCTCACCGAAATCGAGGTGCCTCCGATCGCCGGCAATGCCGGCGAGGTCCTGCGCGATGCGCTGATCGACCGCCTGCACCCGAATGGGGAAACGCCCGCTGCGCGCCGGTATCGGCTGAACGTGACGCTGACGTCGAAGAGCCTGCCGCTGGTGATTGACCAGTCAACCTTTATCCGGCGCTACGATGTCCACTTGCGGGCCCGCTACCACCTCGTCGAAATTGCCACCGGCCGGGAACTCGGAACGGCCGAACACAACACACACGTGAACCACGGCGTGATTCCCAACGAGATCTACAGCACGCTCGTCGCGTCGCAGGCTGCATTGCGACGGGCCGCCGACCTGCTTGCGTCCGTTATTGCCACCGACGCCGCGTTCCTCATTCATTCGGAACAGCCTGGATGAAGCTGCGGGCGCATCAGGTCGACGGGTTTTGCAACGATCCGGCGCCCGACATGCGCGCGGTCCTGCTGTACGGCCCAGACCTGGGCCTGGTCGGCGAGCGCTACGAGCAGATCACGCGGGCGCTCGCACCCGATGTCGACGATCCGTTCCGGGTCGTCAGCCTGGATGGCAGCGAGGTGGCCGCGGATGCGGCCCGGTTTCTGGACGAGACAACCCAGATCGCATTCGACGGCGGCCGGCGCGTGATTCGGGTCCGGCACGCGGGAAACTCGGTGGCAACAGCGCTTGATGCGTTTCTCGGAAACCCCGGAAACGACGCCGTGGTGCTGGTGCAGGGCGGCGACCTCAACCCACGGTCCGCACTGCGTCAACTCTTCGAGAGGGCCAAGAACGCAGCCGCGGCACCTTGCTACGCGGACGACGACCAGACGATCGGCCGGCTCCTCGATGACACGGCACGCAGCCATCGCCTGTCAATCGGACGTGACGTTCGCGCCTACCTCATCGATCGGCTTGGACGCGACCGGGGCGTGACCCGGAGCGAACTCGAAAAACTCGTCCTGTTCGCCGGCGAGGGAGGGACGCTCGACTACGAATCGGCGTTGGCGCTCCTGGGCGACAACGCGCTTCTCGGGGCGGACGCCCTCGCCGACGCTGCCGGGCTGGGGCAGGCAGGCGATGCGTTTCGGGCCCTGCGCCGTCTGACCGAGGAAGGGCTGAGTGACATCGCTGTGCTGCGGACCCTCCTCCGCCACTTCCAGCGCCTGCACCGGGTCGCGGCCGCTCCCGACCCTGCAAAGGCTGTCCGGGACCTGAGGCCCCCGGTCCACTTCAAGCGCACACGCGCGGTGGAAGCGCAGGCCCGGGCATGGACACTGCCCCGCATCGAACGCACTTTGACCCTGCTCACCCGCGCCGAGGAACGCTGCAAGCGGACCGGCATCCCGCCTCGTGCAGTTGTTCAGGAAACAGTCTTGCGGATTGCGCGGACTGCCAGCCGCTGAGGTCGGCGCGCTTACCGGCTTCGGAGGCGCTCGAGGAGTGCGTCACGTTGCGCAGCGCTCCGATACCGGATGCGCACTTCGCCACCGCGCTGGCCGTCGCGTACCCTGACGTCCAGCCCCAGCACTTCCTCGAGTTCCCGCTCCAATGCCTGCAGGTTCGGATCGGGCGGCGACGGGTCGCGGCCCTGGTCGCGGCTGCGCACCAGGCGCTCCACCGCGCGGGCATTGAGCCCTCTCCGCACGATCAACCGGGCCAGGGCCACGGCGTCGCCACGGCCCACCAGCGGGCGCGCGGAGCCCGCACTCAGGTCTCCTGAACGCACCATCGTCCGGACGGCGTCGGGCAGCGAAAGAAGCCGAACCGCATTCGCAACGTAACTGCGGCTCCGGTTCACGATCGCCGCCGCCCGCGCCTGCGTGAACCCGAACTCCGCCATCAGGCGGGACAACCCGAGCGCTTCCTCGATGGCGTTGAGATCGGCCCGCTGCATGTTCTCGACGAGCGCAAGGGCGGCCGCATCCTCGTCTGTCGCTGGACGCACCCAGATCGGAACGCGGTGCAGCCCTGCCTGTTGCGCCGCCCGCCACCGCCGTTCACCGGCAAGAATCTGGTAACGGCCCGGTTGGTCCGGATCCGGTCGCGCGAGGATCGGCTGCAGCATGCCTGATTGGCGGAGCGACTCGGCCAGTGCCGCGAGCGCGGCAGGTTCGAAATCGGTGCGCGGCTGAAAGGGATTCGGGATCAGGTCGATGATTGCCACGGTCCGGTCCGGTTCCGGGCGCGGCGTCCCCGACCCCGGGCTGGGCGTTGCGCCAGGTGTTGCAGGAATGTTGGTCCGCTCGGCGACCAGAGCCTCAAGTCCGCGTGCGAGGCCGCGGCGCCCACGTGTCTTGCGGGGTTTCTCGGTCACGGGTCGATGCGGTACGGTTCTTGCGCCAGGAGCTCGCGAGCGAGCGCGATGTAGGCGCGCGAGGCCGGCGAATCGCGGTCGTAGAGGAGTACCGGTTCGCCGGCCGACGGCGCTTCCGCAACCCGAACGCTTCTCGGAATCCCCGCCCGAAAGACTTTGGAACGCAGGTACTCGCGGACATCCTGCTCGACATCGCGGGCAAGATTGGTGCGTGTGTCCATCATGGTGAGCAATACGCCATCGAGCGCCAGCCTCGGATTGGCGCCAGCCTGCACCATCTCGATAGTTTCCAGCACCTGTGTGAGCCCTTCCAACGGCAGAAATTCGCACTGCAGCGGGACGATGACGCCGTTCGCGACCGCGAGTGTACCGAGCGTGAGCCAGCCGAGCGACGGCGGACAGTCGAAAAAAATATCGGTATAGGCCGTCCGGAACTCGGAGATCGCGGCGCCCAGATGTGCGGCATCGGCATGCGGTTGCACGCCGTCGATCCGGGCAAGTGCAGATGTTGCCGGCACGAGTTGGAGGCCGTCGATGAACGTCGGCCGGATGGCGTCCCTGGGGGACGCGGTGCCTTCGAGCAGTTCAACCACACCAGGTGTCCGTTCCGCCAACGCGACCCCAAGGCTGGTCGACGCATTGCCTTGCGGGTCCATGTCGATCAGCAACACTTTCCTGCCGGCCGCGGCAAACGCGGTGGCAAGATTGACCGCCGTGGTGGTCTTTCCGACCCCGCCCTTCTGGTTGGCGATCGCCACAACCCGTCCGCTGCGGGGCGCAGCGGGCGCGGCCGGCATCAGCGCCCGGTCCGGGCCCGGATCAGGAGATAAAACGCCCCGTCCCCTCCGTGACGCGCCGGTGCGGGCTCGAACCCCAGCACCACGCCGTCCAACGGCGGGGCTCCAACGATCTCGGGCAACGCCTGTCGGAGCGCGCCGGTGGGGCCGGACTCTCCCAGTTTGCGCCCCGTGACCACACGCACGCAGCGGTGGCCTCCCGCCTGGGCATCCAGAACGAACTTGCGAACGACCGTCCGCGCCTCGGCCACACGGTAACCGTGCAAGTCCAGGGTCCGTGTCGGCGGGATGCGCCCGCGCTTGAGTTTCCGCCGCGTCGAGTGGTCGATGCCGCTGTGGTGCCGCAACGGCCGGAACGCCGGTGCATGCCGCGGCGGTTGGCCGGCCGGCGTCTCTGGCTCCGCATCCGGCGGCGGGGATGCCGGCTGTCCCGCTGCCCCCTGCATGTTCACGGCCGCTTCGAACTCGGCCACCTCCGCGGGAGTCGGATCCGGAGACGTGCGACGGATCGCCCGCTTCATGTTGCGGGCTTCCGCCCTGCTTCGCCGGGACGTGCTGTCACGAGCACATGAAGCGAACGCGGCCCGTGCGCGCCGAGTTCGATGCGTTGCTCAATGTCGCCGGTGCGCGACGGGCCGGTGATCAGACAGACAGCGCGCGGCATCGGTTCCTGTGCCAGACGTGCGAACGCCGAATCCAGGTCGGCACAGACCGTGTCATCCGCGACGACCGCAATCACATGATCGGGGAGAAAATGATTCGTCGTCGGGTTGTCGCCGCCGGATGCGTGGACCAGGCTGCCCGTTTCTGCAATGCCCATGGCCGCCGGCACAACCGCCACCGGGTCATCGATGCCGGCGATACCGGGAACGGCTTCGAGAAGCGGTTCGCTGCCCCAGTCCAGTTCCTGCAAGGCCGGCGCCACCGTGACCCGTGCCGCGAGGTTATGCCGCGAAAGATGCTGCATGACCGCACGCGGAACCGCGGTCTCCGGAATTCGCTCGACCGTCGCACCGGCCGCCGCCAGGCGCTCGCAGAAGCGATCGGCATCGCCGGGCGCGGCACGCGACAGGTCGGGTGCGGCGCGGGGCGCGGGCGGGTCGTCGCCGAGCCGGGCGCGGAGGCCGGCCAGGATCCGCTCGCGCGCCGCGTTCATGGCCGGCGCTTCCGGCTGCCAAGAAACGTGGTGCCCGCCGGAGCCGGCAGGTCGCGCGATCCGGTCCAGCCGCCTGCCAGCCACAGGCGGCGAAAGCGGCGCGACTTCCCGGCCAACCGCGCCAGCATCCATGCGGCAACACCCGTGATCTTCCGATACAGCCAGGGGCGGGCCGCCACCCAGCCCCAGACCTGAAGCGCTGCGCGCCCGCGCGCCGAATTCAGACGGGCGTCATGTTCACGCTCACGCCAGTACCGGAAGATCCGCGGGAGCGGAATCCGCATCGGACACACCTCCTCGCAGCGCCCGCAAAGACTGGAGGCGTTGGGAAGGTGGCGCGCGGCCCCGACCCCGAGGAGGGCGGGCGTGAGCGCGGCCCCGATCGGCCCGGGATACACCCAGCCGTACGCGTGACCGCCCACGGCTCCGTATACCGGGCAGTGATTCATGCAGGCGCCGCAGCGGATGCACCGGAGCACGTCCTCGGCCGGAGTGCCGAACAGGCGGGACCTCCCGTTATCCAGCAGCACGACGTGGTACTCCTCCGGGCCGTCGCGATCCGACCCGCGGCGGGGCCCGGTTGAAATCGTCGTGTAGGCCGACATGTCCTGCCCCGTGGCCGAGCGCGCCAGCACCCGGAGAATGGGCGCGGTGTCAGCCAGGGTGGGCACCACTTTCTCGATGGTGGCAAGGACGATGTGCAGCCGCGGCAGCGTCTGTGTCAGGTCGCCGTTTCCTTCATTTGTCACAATCACCGAACTGCCCGTCTCGGCAACCAGGAAGTTGGCCCCGGTGATGCCGGCATCGGCCTCCAGGTACCGCTTCCGGAGAACAGCCCGCGCCTCGGCGACCAGATCGGCGGGGTTGCGCCTCGCAAACGGACCGGCACCGTGGCCGTCGTGGTGCCGCCGGAAGAGATCGGCCACCTGCCGCATGGTCTTGTGAATCGCCGGCACGATGATGTGACTCGGGGCTTCTTCGGCGAGCTGGACGATGTACTCGCCCAGGTCCGTCTCGACGACCTCGATTCCGTGCTTCTCGAGAAACGCGTTGAGGCCAATCTCCTCGGCCACCATGGTCTTGCCCTTGGTGAGCACCCGCACCCCGCGGGCGGTAAGGAGGTCCAGAACGATCTGGCGGGCATCAGCGGGCGTCTCGGCCCAGTGTACGGTGCCTCCGTGGTCGCGGCACCGGGCCTCGAAGGTTTCCAGGTGATGATGCAGATGCCGCAGCGTCCGGGTTTTGGCTTCCACGGCTGCGGAGCGGGCCTGCTCAAAGTCGGCAAACCGCTGGACGGCATCCGTCCGGCGCGCCTGAAAACCATCGCCGAGCAAGCGGAGCGCCGCCTGCAGGTCCTGATCCACGAGGGCGCGGGCGCTCGCCTCCGGAAATTGCGCGGTCTGCACACCGTGAGGCATGGTCACGTCGGCACGATGGGGTCGCTCTCCCCCACCCCCGCAAGCACCTCCGCGACATGCCGGCAGGCTACCGGCCGCCCCTCGCGGGACAGGCGCCCGGCAATGTTCAGCAGACAGCCGAGGTCCCCCGCCAGGACCGTCTCGGCACCCGTTCCGGCAATCGCGGCCGTCTTGTCCGACACCATCTTCGCGGAGATCTCGGGATACTTGACGCAGAACGTCCCCCCGAATCCGCAGCAGACCTCGCGCTCGGGCAACTCGACCAGATCCAGTCCCTTCACGCGGGACAACAACGCACGCGGTTGCTCGCGCACCGCCAGCTCGCGGAGCGACGAACACGAATCATGGTACGTCACGCGGTGCGGAAACGCCGATGCAACGTCGGTCCAGCCGGCCACGTCGACAAGAAATCCGGTCAGTTCGTGCGTTCGCTTCGCCAGGTCCGCCGCACGCGCCGCAGTCTCGGTGTCCGACGCAAAGAGCTGGGGCACGTGGAGGCGCAGCATGCCGGCGCAGCTTCCCGACGGGGCCACGACGTAGTCGAACGGCTCGAAGGCGTCGATCAGCCCGCGGGCGACCCGGCGCGCGGTTCGACGATCGCCCGAGTTGTACGCGGGCTGCCCGCAGCAGGTCTGCTGTTGCGGAACCTCGACCCGGTATCCTGCCTGTTCGAGCAGCACGACGGACGCCTCGGCCACGGCCGGGCGAAACAGATCAGCAAGGCATGTGACGAACAGGCCGACCCGGCCGCGGTCCGGCCCGGCGGTAGCGGCAGTCACCGATCAGAGCGGCCGGTCAGGAGACGCGGCGGGCGTCAGTCAGCCGGTAGAAATAGAGACCAGTCCAGACCGCGTCATCAATAAGTTCGAAAATCCCCTCGAGAACAATGGGCTCAAGTTCGGCCGCGATCGGCTCCACCGCATCGACCTCGACCATGGTTTCCGGCCCTCCGGGCAGGCAAAAGGGGCACGACGGCGAGATCAGGCTGAGCAAGATTCGCCGGCCCGAGCTGTCCAGCGGGACATTGAAGCCCACGAGCCGGACCTGTGTGCCCTCAAGTGCCCGCACAGCCTCAGGGAACATCGGCCGCAATTCGTCGAACCGTTCGTCGTAGCCCAACGTGCTTTCGGTCAGGATATCCCACGACACGACGCCCTCCATGTCGGGCAACGCGGGGGTAATCCCGAGCGCCAGGGCCTCGCGGTAGTCCATGAGCTCGTGCTCGACCACGCCATCTTCGGTGGCGGAATCCGCCGCCGCCGGAACCGCGTTCTGCAACGATGCCGTCCCAGCAGCCACGCCGGCCGTCAAGGTCCAGACGATCAGTGCCCGTCGCGTGTTCATGGCTCGTCTCCGCTCAGGTCCTTCAGCCGGCCGACAGCACTTTCGGGATGTCGATCCGGGTGGCGCGAAGCGCCGACGGCAGTGCGGCCAAGAGGCCGAGGGCAAGGACGGTAGCGACCAAGCCTGTCTCGCCAACGGCCCAGCCGAAGGACACCAGGACGTGGTTTTGCATCCACAGCCATTGACTGGCGCCCCAGGCCAATCCGTGGGCAATCACCAGCCCCAGGACGATGCCTGTCACAGTCAATATAAGACTCTCGGCAAGTATCTGCCAGAACAACCGCTGCCGCGTCGCTCCCAGAACCCGCATCATCGCCAGATCGGTTCGGCGCTCTTCAAGGGCCTGGAACAGGGTGGTGAATAGCCCGAGCAGCGCGCCCGCAACCAGGATGAACGCAAACGCGCGCACGACCTCGGCACCAATTCCGACCAGCCGGAACAGGCGCCGGATCTCGTGCGCCGGCCGCGCCGCCTGCATTGCAGTGTTCCGGTTGATCTCGCGCGGCAAGGCCACCGCCGCCATCGGGGTCGCAAAATCAACCAGGAATGCCGTCACTTCGAGGGGGCGGGGCTCATCGGGATTGGTCGTTTCTGCTCCGGGCCAGTTGGCGTCGTTCGGGTGTGCCTCGCTATCCGAGTGATCATCATGCTCTTCGAGGGAATGGCTCGCAGCTTCGTCCGTATGCTGCGAATGCTCGTCGTCGCCGTGATCCTCGTGACCGGCCGCTTCGTCGTGGTGATGGTCCTCGTCGTGGCCGTGGTCCTCGTCGTGGTGGTGGTCGGGCTCCATCCCGTGCACGATCTGCACGGTGTCGACCGACGTCAGCACTAGGCGATCCACGACCGTACCCGTTGGCGCTAGGATTCCGACCACGGTGTATGGATAGTCGACGTGATCGGGGCCGCCGATGCCATGTGCGCCGACAAAGAGGTCCCCCATCTCCAGTCTGCTCCGGGCGGCTGTCGCGGCGCCAAGCACGGCCTCCAGCGGTTGTTCCCACAACCGCCCGGTTGCCGGCTCCGCTCCGTAAAGCTCCAAGTAGCTCGGCTCCGTCCCTACGATTCGAAAGCCCCCGAACGCATCGCCCATCGCCAGCGGAATGATCCGCTCGACCATGGGATTCTCCAGCAGGACCTGTGCGTCTTCGGCGCGCACATTGCCGACGGGAGCATCGACATGAAAGACCGACGACAGCACGAGCTGAAGCGGGCTCCCCTTGGCGCCGACAACCATATCCACGGCGTTGGCGTCGTTCTCGAGACGGGCCTCGAACTGTTCAGTGGCGATCAGCAGCAGTGCGATCGTGGCGGTACCGAGGGCGAGCATGGCAGCGTTGAGTGCGGCACCCAGAGGCCGGTGCCGGATCCACGCCCAGGCAAGTGTCCAGATATTCACGTCGCGTCGTTCCTATTCACCGCCAGATGCCGTTCGAAGCGGCCGCGCACGCGGGCGTCGTGCGTGGTGACCACGAGCGCCGCCCCCACTCGCTCAGCTTCCCTGGTCAGGAAGTCGACCACCGTCGCCGCGTTGGCATCGTCCAGGCTCGCAGTCGGCTCGTCCGCCAACAAGATTTTCGGCTCGACGACCAGCGCACGCGCCAGGGCCACGCGCTGTGCCTCGCCGACGCTGAGAGCGGCAGGCTTGCGACGCGCGTAGTGTTCGATTCCCAGGCGCTCAAGGGCCGCGGAGATTTTCTCCGGATCCGGCTTCAACCCTGCGAGCTGGCGTGCAATCGCAAGATTCTGCATCACGTCCAGCGCCTGGATGAGGTGCTGTCGCTGGAACACGATAGCCATCGATGCGCCGCGGAACCGGTCGCGCGCAGCAGGCGCAAGACGTGCAAGGTCAACGCCAAGCACCTTTGCAGAACCGCTCGACGGGGTAAGGAGTCCGGCCACAAGGTGGAGCAGTGTCGACTTGCCAGAACCGCTCGGGCCCTCCACAAGCCAGTGTTCGCCATCCCCGACCCGCCAATCGAGGTCCTTGAGAACCGGCCCGTCCCCGTAGTCGACCGATACGCCCGCAAGCTCGATCGCCACATTTTGGTCCTGCGGCATGGCCTGCGCTCCCGCACCAGGCGCTGGTGAAAGTTCGGACATCCTGCGGTCCTCAGTTTGCGTCAAGTCGACGCCGCATAAGCCGCAAGTCCGTCCAGGCTTCCGCCTTGCGGGCGGGCTGGCGGAGCAGAAACGCGGGATGAAAGGTCGGAAGCACGGGCACGGGCGGCACGCCGTCGATCACGAGGTCGCGCCATTCTCCCCTGAGCTTGCTGATCCCGAGCCGGGTCCCGAGCAGGGCGCGCGCTGATACCGCGCCGAGCAACAACACGGCGCGTGGCCGTACAAGGGCGATGTGCCTGCGCACAAACGGAAGGCAGGTTGCCAGTTCGTCGTCGCTCGGCGTGCGATTGTTGGGCGGCCGCCAGAACATGACGTTGGTGATATACGCGCTGGTCCGGTCATGTCCGATCGCCGCCAGCATCTGATCCAGGAGTTTGCCAGCCGCGCCGACAAACGGACGCCCGACCCTGTCTTCCTCCCTGCCGGGTGCCTCGCCGATCAGCATCAACTCGGCCTCCGGATTGCCGTCGGCAAAGACAGTCCGGGTCGCCTCCGTACGCAGGGGGCAGCCGTCGAACGCCTCGATCGCAGCGCGGAGTTCCTCCAGGGTGGACGCAGGCTGCGTTGAGGTGGCGACACTCTCGCCCGAGCTTCCAGACGGGGTGTCAGCCTCCGGTTTAGAGGAGGCTTCAAACCGGTTCTGTGTCTCGGCAGCTAACCCTTCATCGGCCCCCATGTCGACATACCAGCCAAGCAGCGCCATGGCAGCGGCCTGGTCTTCAAGCGGCACGGGGTCTGAGTCGTCAGAGTGATGCGAACGGTACGGGGCGCCCTCTCGAATCGCGAACCAGCGCTCCCGATTCGTCCTGCGCGGCCACGTAGCGGCCGTGGCCGACCCATTTGCCCACGTAGAGGACGGGCTTCACGGGCTTGCCTTCGTAGGTTTTTTCGCGGCGGTTACGGTTGCTCTCGGCTCGAACCGCGGGATTGTTCTTGGTGAGCGGCATGTTTGGTTCTCTCCCCTGCCAAACCCGGCGGCCGCAGCGGGAATCTGTTATCGCGCCTCAACGGCTCATCACAGGTTAGCACATGGGGGACGGAACCGACTTGTTCCAGGGCCTGCTGGCCCTGGCGATAAGGAGCCCCGTTTGCGACACGCGGGTCCAGGGACGTGAACGATCCCGCGATGGCTACGATCGTTCGCGCCTGGCAGCCGGATGCGGCTCTCCCATGGCCACCTGCTCGCAGGTGTTGCCATGTATGCGCCGGACGCCGCCCGCCGAAATCGCCCCAATCTCCTTGTCTGCACACCATATCCTTGGAGAACCTCCGCGTAAGGCTCTGAATAGAAGTGGTGAAACGATTCGGAGTAGCTAGCCGTCGGGCCGAAGCCTCAAAGAGATGTGTAGGGCGACCTGATCGCACCCCACAGTTCTTCGTCGTGACCAGTTGAAGTTCAGCGCCTTTGTAACCACCGATGATGTGTTTCCCGCATCGGTCGCCGAACTTTTGAGCTGTCAGTAGTGGTTGATTGCGTTTTCCACCCGATGAAGCTGGCCAATTATCCACTCGAAAGTCGGAACCTCGCCGAGGAACATATCTCGCATGGCACGGTAATCCCGTTCGATCACCGCCCTGGGTTCTGGCTGCGGGACTAGGCGTAGCGATCCCGGAACGGCCTCTTCAAACCGTTTCCAAGCCTGCCGGAAGGCAACCAGATTATGGGCACGAACCGCATCGAGAAGGGAAAGATTAGAGATGGCAGCATCGCCGGTTTCCGTCACGGCGATCATGGCGACGTCGTAATAGTGACGCGAGACCCGGTCGCTGTCAGTTGGCAGCCGCCCGTGGTCCCTGTAACCGCAATGGATACCATGCAGGATCAGCAGCTTTTCCCAGAAGGTTCGTTCTGGAGCAAGTGTCAGGATCCTCCTTGCTGTGAATTGCCAGTCAGGTAGATCGGCCGAGATATAGGGTGCGATGGATCGAGGCTCAGCTGGCGTCGGAGCCGACCTCGCACCCGCTTCGATTTTGACGCGCGGGCGCACGTAGCCGCGATCGCTCTCCGGCCACAAACTGGGGTAGACCACCAGAAGGGTCTGGAGGTCGCCGTCATCGTCTGGAACGACGCTACATCCTTCCGCCATTGCATCGATTGACGCCGTCAGGTTGGACGTCATCGGTCCCTGAACATGGTTGCCGCAAGCGAGCATGAGTTCCTCGAACAGTGCATTGCGGCGCTTGTTCGAAAGGCCGGTGGAGGCGACCGGATCGCGGGCATCGACAAAGCCGAGATCACCGCGATCGACGACGAGATCGATATCCTCCGAGAAGCGTTGGATCAGGCCAAACCCCTTGGACAGAGAGGTGCCGCCCTTGAATTGAAGGCGCGGGCGGCTTTGGGGTATGCGGTTGAATAGGACATCGAGAACGAGACAGACCCAGAAATCCTTCTCGATAAAGTTCGGCATCGTATCGAGACGTCGCGCCGCAGTGGCGAACACGTCCCGCCGGTCCTGCTCAGGAAGATCAAGAAAGGCTACGAAGCCGTCTGCGCTCATGCCGCCTTGATCTGTTCTGCTGTCACGGCGCGGGCGAACGGCTGTGCCCAACCGGGCAGATCGCCGATGTTCCGCGCCAGATCATGCCGTACGTCGTCTGGCAGACGCTTAAGTGCCAACACCACTCGGGAATCCCGGGCCGCGTCAGGACCCAGCCAAAGAAGAGCCTGGACAACGCCAGCTCCCGGCCGGTCGACCCAGCGCATGACCCGAGTACCGGCATGACGAAAGCGTATTGTCTGTCCATCAACTGCCACCGTCCGCGTAGCGCCATCGGTGGCGTAGCTTGCTTTGGCCGGCACGGCGTTGGTCAAACCCAGACGATGTGCGACCGTCGCGCCGTCGGGCATGAAGCGAATGCCGTCACGGCGCGCAACCGCGGCAACCGCGGCATCGATGTCGACCGGGGCGGGGCGTTGCAACACCGTGCTAATGCGGGGCAGATCGTAGAGACCGCGACCGGCTCGGCGCAACTTCCCGGCCCTAACGAGGCGCGAAAGGGCTTGGTCTACTGCCTGGCGGCTGCCGAGATCAAGGAAGTCTCGGGGTGTTGACACCCACCGCCCGCGTCCGTGCGCCCGCATCCGCTTCATGATCTTGCCAGCGAGGCTGCTCATCGTTCGATCCGTTTCTTTTGATGTAAGAAAAATAAGCAGTATTTCTGACAAAATCAACCATCTCGCCGGGGTGCAAAGGCGCATTCGGTTGCAGATTTGAACGGACTCCGCCACAGGGGCTCCCACCGCGTCCACGTCTCCAAATGAGGCCACCAGGATGTCCCTTCGGATGCTGTCGCCGAAGCCAAGCGTGAATGGCCGGACTGTCTCAGTAGAAGGACGCCGTCGAATTCCAAGCTGTTCCGGGCATCGATCCAGAACCCCGGCGTGTGGGCCTTGCGGCAATCGTGATCCGCCGACCAGCGCTTGCCATGGTTGTCCCTCTCGACACCAAAGGCATCACCGTCACGCCACAAGGAGCACGACCACGAGGTTTGAAATCTGAATGCAGAGTTTCCGAACTAAAGCCTGCGGGCTCCCCAATGGCTTCCATCCGGCAAATGGCGGAATTCTAGCCCTGAAACTCTCCTGTTTGTTCTGACTCTGCTCGGGTCAATGGGCCGCACGACGCCGGACCCGGGCGCGAATGGCTGGACCGTTCTCTGCCAGAGCCCTGCTGAGATCGAAGGCCGTTTGGGCGTTGATCCAGAATTGCGGCGTCTGCCCGAAATACTCACCGAGAGCGACCGCCGTCTCGGCGCTCACGCCCCGTCGCTCATGAACGATCTCGTGCAGTCGTGTTGCCGGTAGATTGGTATCCCGTGCGACCCGGTGAACGGACAGCCCCAGTTCCTCGATCTGCTCACGCAGCAGCACGCCGGGGTGGGTTGCGATCCGGTGTGTGGGTTTGGCTGCCATCCTGATCCTCCGTCTGACGCTCGCAATGGTTGTTCACCTCAACGCCAAAGCATCCCCGTCTCGCAATGTGGAGCAAATCCTCCCGCTTCTGGACAGACGACTGCCATGTTGATCGTAACGGTCGCCGCTCAGGCGTGCGAGCCGATTGCCGGGCGGGGCGCGCAGGTCGTCAATCTGTGCAGCGCATTTGATGCGGTCCAGCTTGCTCCGCAGTCGCTTGAGGATCGCCCGCCCGGAATGATCGTTCGCTTGCGCCGTTGAAGACATGCGCCGAACGCCGCACGGCGCAGGATCATATGCAGCCTGCGCTGGCGCAGTAGTGACGGAGGTGGTGAACCTGCACGTCCTTAACCCCCTGTACCTATTCCAGCAATTCCATCGCGAGGGGGGAGTGATGCGCACCAGCAGTTGGTGGGGCCTTGGAGCGCGTAGCGCGAAGGGGGCGTCAAGGGTGCTGGAACGCGGCCTGTTTACGCTGCCCGTGATCGATCACTACGCTTAGGCCACGCTTCGTCAGCTGGAGGCGCGCCCCGTGCCAACCGCCCGTCCGCTTGTCGGCCTGACACTGGACCACGAAACCGCGCCGACGTATTCAAAATTTCCCTGGTATGCGCTGCGGCAGAACTACGCCGACTGGATCACAGCCTGCGGAGCTGTGCCCGTGGCGCTGCCGCATGAGCCGGCACTGGTTCCCGATCTTCTCGACCGCCTCGACGGTGTGTTGGTCACGGGCGGTGCATTTGATGTAGACCCGGCGCTCTTCGGGGCACAAACCCGCCATGCAAGCGTGACGACGAAAGATCGCCGCACCGAGTTTGAAGCCGCGATCACCCGTGCAGCGCTGGATCGGAATCTCGCGGTTCTCGGAGTCTGCGGGGGCCAGCAGCTGCTCAACGTGGTCCTCGGCGGAACGCTGCTGCAACACATCCCGGCCGCGGTGGAAGGGGCACTTGAACACGAGCAGCCCAATCCGCGAAACCAGCCCGGCCATTCCGTCACCATCGTCAACGGAACCCGGCTGGCAGCAATTGTGGGGATGGACCGACTCGACGTGAACAGCGCCCACCACCAGGCGGTGGCCGAGCCCGGTGCGGGTGTGGTCGTGAATGCGAGGGCTCCGGACGGCGTGATCGAGGGAATCGAGCACCCGGGCTACCGGTTCTGCCTCGGGGTGCAGTGGCATCCGGAATTCGTGCTCCAGAAAGGTGACCGCCGTATCGGCGAGGCATTCGTCGACGCGGCGAGAGGCCCGTGACCTCGGAACGGGTCGCCCGCCGCATCGCCCGCTCCGGCCTGTGCTCCAGGCGAACGGCTGAAACCTGGATCGCGGCTGGGCGCGTCTCCGTCAATGGGGAGCGCATTCTGGCCCCCGGGCGAAACGTCGCCCCCGGCGACGCGGTCACTTTGGACGGAAACCGTTGCCGGCACCGGCCGAGGTGCGACTCTTCCGTTTTCACAAACCCGCGGGCGTGCTCACCACGCGGCGGGACCCGGCCGGCCGCGCCACGGTGTTTGACCTGCTGGCAGACGACCTCCCGTACCTCCATCCCGTCGGACGCCTCGATCTCGCATCCGAGGGCCTTCTGCTCCTGACCACGGACGGCCGTCTGAAGCGGTCGCTGGAGCTGCCGCAAACCGGAGTGACCCGCCGTTACCGGGTCCGCGCGCACGGACGACCCGACACCAAACGTCTCGCGGCACTCGGGGAGGGGGTCGAGATCGACGGCGTGCGGTACGGGCCCGTCAGCGCGCGCGTAACGGGCCGGGGACGATCCAATGTCTGGCTCGATGTCGAGGTTCGCGAAGGCAAGAACCGCGAGGTGCGGCGCGTGCTGGAACACACGGGGCTGCAGGTGAACCGGTTGATTCGCACCGCTTACGGATCCCTGCGCCTTGGCTCTCTGCCGCGCGGGCAGCTCGCCGAAGTGCCTTCGCGCGTCATCCGCACCCATTTCGGCGACAACCCTTGAGCGGACTTGTCGTGCTCGCCGGCCGCCATCGCGGGCGTCGCCTCGAGGTTCCTCCGGTCGCGGGTGTCCGCCCGACGGCAGTGCGCGTCCGAAAATCCCTGTTCGATCTGCTGGCCCATTCACCGCGGGTCCCGGTGCAGTTGGAAGGAGCCTCGGTGCTTGACCTCTTCGCCGGCTCCGGCGCTCTCGGACTCGAGGCCCTGTCCCGCGGCGCCGAGGCCGCGACGTTCATCGAACAAGACGCGGCCGTGGCTGCGGCTCTGGCGCGCAACATCGCTGCCCTGGGGGAGGAGGCGCGGGCACGGGTGCTCACGCAGGACGCTCGGCAGATGCCTGTGGCCGCGCACGCCGCCGATATCGTCTTCGTGGACGCGCCCTACGGGACCGGGCTGGCCGGGCCGGTGCTGGACGGAGCCCGGCAATCAGGCTGGATGGCGGCCGGCGGTGTCGCGGTGGTCGAACTGGGCCGGCGGGAAGCATTCACGCCGCCGCAGGGGTTCCGGATCATTGATGAACGCGCATCCGGCACAACGCGAACCTGCGTCCTCCAGGCTTGACCCTGCGGGCCGACGCGTAATCCGGCAGGAACGACGCCGCGCATGACCACCAGCGGGGGCGCTGCCGGCGCAGGCGCCAGGCGGCAGTCTCCGCCTGCACCCGATTGAGAAACAGCGCGTACGCAGCCGTGCCGCTTCCCGTCATCCGGACCGCTTGCGCGCCGGGCAGGGACGCCAGGGTCCGCACGACCGTGCCCACAACCGGGGCAAGCTGGGTTGCCGGCTTCTCGAGGTCGTTCCGGGTCCGGGCCAGATGGTCCGCGAGGGGTACCCGCCGCAGCTGCGCGGGACGCGAAGGGCTTCCGCACCAGCGCCCGTAAACCTCGGACGTCGCGAGTTCAATCCCGGGCCAGGCCACCAACAAGTGCCCGGAGGGAGGGGGCGTGAACTCGAGATCCGCACCAATGCCGCTCACCCGGCACGCGCGCATCTCGAGACAGGCCGGGCCATCGGCCCCCAGCGCACGGGCAGCAGCCCGAACAACCGGTCCGTGTCGCGGAAGGCCCCAGAGCCCCGCCAGTGCCCGAAGCGCCGCTGCACCATCCGCCGTCCCGCCCGCAAGCCCGGCTCCAGGAGGGAGGTGCTTCTCCAGGTGAAGGTGCGCACCGGCGGAAATTCCCGCGCGCCGGCGCAACTCGGACGCGGCCCGCAATACGAGATTGGAACTGCCAAGAGCCTGCACGGAAGCGGCCTTCGGACCCGATACGGACAGAGTGAGGTCGGGGGCTGGCGACGCCGAAACCCTGTCGCCGACATCAATGAAAGCGAGAGCCGAATCAATCGTGTGGTAGCCAGAACCTGTGCGTCCGAGCACGTGGAGGTGAAGGTTTACCTTGGCCGGTGCCGCCTCCACCGCCGCGACGCGGCCAACGTTCAGATCTCCTGCTCCTCGAACGCCCCCGCGCCATAGTCGAACCCGTGTTCCAGCTTGCGCTCGATTTCGGCGGCAAGCTCCGGATCCGGGTCCGAACGAAGAGCGCTGCGCCATTGCAGCCGGGCCTCGAATTCGCGCCCGACCCGCCAAAGAGCATCGCCATAGTGACTCGTGATGACGGGATCACCGGGCTCCGCCTCCATCGCCCGCTCCAGGGTGGTAACGGCTGTCTCGTAGTCGCCAAGTCGGAAGTACGCCCACCCCAGGCTGTCGATGATGAACCCGTTGTCGGGCCTGAGTTCGACCGCACGCGCCGCCATGTCCCTGGCCTCCTCGAGATGCTTGCCCTGTTCGATCCAGGAGTACGCGAGATAGTTGAGAACGAGGGGTTGGTCGGGAACCAACTCGAGTGCACGCCTGAAGTCGGCTTCCGCGAGATCCCAGCGGCCGGTTCGTTCCCATGCCGCTCCGCGCCCGTACAGGAGCGGCCAATGACGGGACTCCAGTTGCTGCACACGCTCTACGGCACCCGAGAACGCTTCGATCGCCGATTCGTACTGCTCTGCCGACGCGAACAAATGCCCGAGCGTGCTGAATGCACCAATTCTCTCGGAGTGGCGATTGCCAAGATCAACGAGGACCGCCTCCGCTTCGTCTATCCGGCCGCGGTCGCCAAGGAATCGGCCAAGCTCAAGATCCGCGTCCCAGGCGATCGGGCTGGATTCCCGCACGCGCCGATACGCCGTCAGTGCGCCTTCAACCGCGTCCACTTTTCCCAGAATTCGCCCGGCCAGAAGGTGCGCCTCGGCGAAGTCCGGCTGAAGGAACAGGGCGATCCGCACATGGGCCAACGCTGCGCGGTCGAAGTCGCGGGAAGCCAGCAGACGGGCAGCGTCGAAGAATGTCTCGGCCACGCCCATGATCTCCACCGGGCCCCTGACCGGATTTTGGCCGGCGGGGTTTTCGGCTTGACTTCCGTCGGACGGCGCTGGCGAATCGGAATGCCACCGGACGTAGCCCGCCGGTGTCCAGACCTCGCCCCCCTCCCGGAGGGTCAGCACCGAACCGCTTGAACTGAACGTCGTCGCCAGACGGCTCTGGATGGCGGACGCGGTCTCCGTATCCGCGACGGCGGAAAAATGCGCGAACGCAGCCAGCAGCACGCGTTCGGGAGCGGCGGCGTCATCAATCGCCTTTCGGTACCGCTCCGTGGCCGCTGCAAGTGTCGCCCGATCGGCCACGATGCGTGCGGCGTGGTAATGAAAGAACGACGGGAGAACCCCGCGGTCCGCAAACACGTCCACCGGCGCAAGCACCGACTCCTCGAACTCGGATGGCCCCGACAGCCACGCCCGCAGAATCGGCACCACGTAACCGTCCATGCCGCCACTCGGATTCACGTTGTCGAGCAGCGTTCGGGCGGCATTCCAATTGCCGCGCCGGAGGTCGTCGGCAACGATCAGATAGGCAAGCAAACTCGAGCCGGAGCCACCGTCCCGAACCTCCTCGCGCGCGAGCTCAGCCGCGAAACCGACATCGCCATTGGCAACAAACGCCGCAATCGCGTGCGTTCGCACTGCCGCCCGATGGTTCGAACTGGTCAGTGCCTGGAAATACGCGGCGGAGGCAGCGAAGTCCCCGGAATGGAACGCCTGCTGGGCAGCAAGGTAGGCTCCGAACCAATTGGTCGGGCGGGGCGGTTCGTCCGTCGCTGAAACCGCTGTCCCGGCAATCAGGGCGACGCACACGCCGAGGGTCATCGCCAAACGGATCATCACGATACGGCGCCTCCCAGCCCGGCGAACTCCCGACGAGCAAGAAATATAGGGAACCGCGTCACGCAATGTAGCCCGGGGCTTCGGTAGACGTGCCCGCCCCACCGTCGGCGGCTCCAGCGGTCATTCCGGGGGCGGCCCGGCTGCCGGCATGCGAACCTCACGCCAGGCACGACCGAATGTTCAACTCCTTCGGCCGGCGCTCGCATCACGCGGCCGCGCACAACGAAGAGGGCACAACGACTTGACGCACACCTTGCATTTCAACGAAAGTGCAACAGTTATATATGTGTGAACGCAACCGCCGGCGGCCTGAGGGCCTGCTGGCCGGAGCAAGGAGGCCGCTTCGATGTTCATCCAGACCCAGTCCACGCCCAATCCGGAGACCCTCAAGTTTCTTCCGGACCAGGCCGTGCTCGATCGCGGAACAGCGTCGTTCAGCAGTCCAGAAGACGCAGAAGCCTCTCCTCTCGCGACCCGTATCTTCGCGGTCTCCGGAGTCGCAGGGGTCTTTCTCGGGCGCGACTTTATTTCCGTGACACGCGCGCCCGGCGAGGAGTGGCAACCACTCAAGCCCCTGCTGCTTGCGGCGATCATGCAGCACTACGCCTCGGGCGATCCTGTCGTCTCCGCCCCGGCCGCCGGACCCGCCGAAACCGAGGTCAGGCCGGAGGACGCAGGTGTCGTTGCCGAGATTCGGGATCTGATTGATACGCGCGTTCGGCCCGCTGTCGCCGGGCACGGAGGCGACATCGTCTTCCACGGGTACCGTGACGGTGTCGTGATGCTGGAACTCCACGGCGCCTGCTCCGGCTGCCCGAGCTCGATGACCACACTGAAAATGGGCGTGGAAAACATGCTGCGGCATTACATCCCGGCCGTGCAGGAAGTCCGCGAAGTCGCCTGAACCCGCCCCGTGCGGTTTCTGTTTTTCGACACCACGCTCGATCAACTGACTGCAGGCATCGCCGACGGTGATCGCATCATCGCGGCGCACAGCGAGTCGTGCCCGCGCGGGCATGCCGACCGGCTGGTTCCCCTCCTCCGCAGCCTCATGGAGTCCGCCGGTATCGAATTCGGGTCCCTGGATGGGATCGGCTGCACCCGGGGACCCGGCACCTTCACCGGGGTCCGCTCCGGCATCGCCGCCGCGCGCGCGCTTGGGCTCGCGGCCAATCTGCCGGCAGCGGGGGTCACGACCCTGGACGCACTGGCCCGGACGGCAATCGGCGACACGGGGTCCAAGACCGCAGTCACGGCGGTCATCGACGCGCGGCGAGGCGACCTGTACCTCCGCCACTTCCGCCCGGACGGCACGCCCGCCGGACCGCCACAACGGCTGACCGCGACCGAGGCCAAGGTGGGCTGCGGGCCGGGAGACCGCCTGCTCGTCGGAAGCGGCGCCATCCTCCTTCACGAGGTTCTCGGGTACGGCACTCCCCGCCCGGACATCACCGCTCCGAGCGCACATGCTCTCGCCACAAGCCTGAACCGCGCCCTTCTGCCGCTTCTCGGACACGGATACCGGGCCGGGCCGAAGCCGCTCTACCTCCGACCAGCCGACGCCACCCCGCCCTCCGACTGGCGCGCGCCGCCAGACAGTGTTTAGCCTCGGCGGCGAATCACCACCCGCCAAACACCTTCCCGCTCCGCATGTGGAACCGGTGCTTCGACATCGAACCCGAGTTCAGCCGCGGAACGCGGCACATTTTCGAGCGGCTCCCCCTCGCGAAGCAGGACTTCGAGCACGCCTTGATCCGGCAATTGGTCGAGCGCTATCCGGGTGCGCACGAACGTCATCGGACAGGTTTCCCGGGTGATATCGAGGTTCATCATCACCGGCGCGGGCCGTGGGGGCGCAACAGGAACAACAGTCTCCACGGCGCAAGTATAGAAGAGACCCTTGCTGTACAGACGCAAGACGCCTCTTGACGAGAGCAGCCCTGGAACGCGTGTCTGGAACAGCCGCGTTCGGTACTGAATCCAAACCCCACTATACTGTCGCACCCGGAAATCAGCTGAACCGTTCGGACCCTTGCCCTCTTCCTCCTCAGACCTGGAACAGCTTTGCGCAGCAAAGGGGCTCAAGATGACTGCGCAGCGGCGGGTGATCGTGCGCGTCATCTCGGAATCGGAAGACCATCCGGCGGCGGAAGACGTCTACCGGAGGGCGTCCGCAATCGAAGCGCGAATCAGCCTGGCTACGGTCTACCGGACGATCCGCCTGCTCGAGGAAGCGGGGATTGTCGAGAAGCACAATTTTGGCGACGGGCCTGCCCGGTACGAGGAACTTGATGACACGCATCATGACCACCTGATTGACGTGGACACCGGAGAAGTCGTCGAGTTCGTCAACGAGAAAATTGAAGAGCTCCAGGAGCAGGTTGCCCGAAATCTGGGGTACCGGCTGACCGGACATCGCCTCGAATTGTACGGAACCCGAATCAAGGCGCCGGAGCAAAACTGACGCATGCTCCCGTGCGCCCCCCGTCACAGCGCGGTTCCTGCTGCCCGCGCTGGAAATCTTGAGGTGCGCCTGGCAACCCGGGCGGACGAGGTGGATCAAGCACAGGCGCTTCGCTACCAGATCTTTTACAAGGAAATGGCCGCCAATCCGTCCCCCGAGATGCAGAGGCTCCAGCGCGACTTCGACCGGTACGATGCGCTTTGGGAGCACCTTTTGGTGATCGACCACGAGTGCGGGGGAACCGTCATTGGCACCTACCGGCTGCACAGGTGCGGACCCGAGACGGCGACCAGCGAGCTTTACACCAACGCGGAATACGATCTGGCGCCGATCCTCAAGCAGTCCGGCGTCCTGGTCGAGCTCGGCCGCATGTGCATCGACCCCCGCTACCGGAACGGAGCCACGGCACAACTGCTATGGCGGGGGATGGCCCATTATGTGTTTCATCATGACGTGAAGCTGATGTTCGGGTGCGCCAGTCTTGCCGGAACCGACCCGGAAAAGCTTGCCCTGCCGCTCAGTTACCTCCACCACGCCCATCTGGCTCCTCCCGAGTTGCGCCCCCGCGCCCTGGAAGCCTTGCGGGTTCCGATGGACAGGCTTGCACCCGATTCCTTTTCGGTTCGCGATGCCTTGAAGGCCATGCCGGGCCTCCTCAAGGGCTACCTCCGTCTCGGCGGCTTTGTCGGCGATGGCGCGGTGATCGACTGGCAGTTCGGGACGACTGACGTCTGCATGGTGGTAAAGACCGACCTGGTCAGCAAACGCTATCGCCAGCACTATGAGCGGGAAGCGGCCAAGAGTGCCGTGCACTAATCCATGACCGGGGACATCGAAGCATCACATGGACGCGCTGCGTTCAGGAGCGTTGCCTTCTTGTTGTGGTTCCTGCTCCTGCTGCCGGCGCACCTCGCGGCGCTTGCGACGGGATCGCGCCTCTCCCGGCACATTCCGGTCTGGTTCCACAAGGGGGTGGTCTACCTGTTCGGCATCCGGGTGCGGCGCGTCGGCCAGCCCAGCGGGTCGCATCCTGTCCTTTATGCCAGCAACCACGCGTCGTGGCTGGACATCGTGGTGCTGTCGTCGCTGGCGCCCGTGTCGTTTGTGGCCAAGAAAGAGATTGCCGGCTGGTTTTTTTTCGGCTGGCTGGCAAAACTGCAACGGAGCGTGTTTATCGACCGGCGCCCGAGCCAGGCGGTCGCCCACGACACGGAACTGACCCGGCGGTTGGCCGCCCGTGACAACATTGTCCTGTTTCCCGAGGGAACAAGCGGCGACGGCAACCGCGTCATGCGCTTTCGTTCGGCGCTCTTCAATTTCGCCGAACGCGAGGCGCCCGGAACGCTGACGGTCCAGCCGGTCTCCGTCTGCTATAGCGGGCTCAATGGGCTTCCGCTTGACCGGCGCAATCGCCCCCTCCTTACTTGGTACGGTGGAATGGACCTCCTGCCGCATGTGTGGAATTTTCTCGGACTCGGCCATACAGAGGTCACTGTGAGCTTCCACCCCCCGCTGCCTCCCGTCAGCGACCGGAAACAGATCGCCCGGCTCGCTCAGCACAAGGTCGCTGAAGGGCTCGCCCGGTCCCTCGCAGGACGGCCGCGCGGCACCGAAGCCAGTCTCCCGTCCCCGGCCCAATGACCCCATCAACTGCCAACCGCCGCGTCTACATCCGCACCTACGGGTGCCAGATGAACGTGTACGACTCCGAACGTATGGCGGAATTGCTTGCCCCTGTGGGTTACAGCACGACGGATACGCCGGAAAGCGCAGACCTCATCGTTCTGAATACGTGCCACATTCGCGAAAAGGCGGCGGAAAAGGTGTATTCCGATCTCGGCCGCCTCGTGCCCCTGCGAGCCGCGGCACGCGAGGCCGGACGCACGCTCCGGCTGGTCGTCGCCGGGTGCGTCGCGCAGGCGGAAGGTGCCGAAATCCGGCGCCGGCGCCCCGAAGTCGATTTCGTGATCGGCCCGCAGACCTATCATCGCCTGCCGGAATTCCTTGCCCGCGCCGACCGGGCCGGAGGCGGTGCGGTCATCGCGACGGATTTTTCGGTCGAAGAGAAGTTTGACGAGCTTCCGGCCCGGGCCGCGTCCGGTCCCGCTGCCTTCCTGTCGGTGCAGGAGGGCTGTGACCGTTTCTGCACCTTCTGTGTGGTGCCGTACACGCGCGGGGCCGAGTACTCCCGACCCGTGGCCGACGTGGTGCGGGAGGCGGAGACGCTGATCCAGCAGGGCGCCCGGGAACTCTGCCTGCTCGGCCAGAACGTCAACGCCTACCACGGCCGGGATGCGAACGGCAGGGAAGTGTCCCTTGCCGGCCTGCTCCGCGAACTTGCCCGCGTCGACGGGGTCAAGCGCCTCCGCTACACCACGTCGCATCCCGCGTACATGACCGATGACCTCATCCGGGCGCATGGCGACCTTGACGTGCTGATGCCGTACCTGCACCTCCCGGTCCAGTCGGGGTCCGACCGGGTACTGCGCGCGATGAACCGGGCGCACACCGCGGCCTCCTACCGCGCGACCGTGCGGGCGCTTCGGGGTGCCCGTCCCGACCTCGCCCTGTCGTCCGACTTCATCGTCGGGTTTCCAGGCGAGACCGAGCAGGACTTCGAGGAGACCATGCGGCTCGTCGAAGACACAAGGTTCGCGGCCGCGTACTCGTTCCGCTACAGCCGCCGGCCGGGAACCCCCGCCGCGGTCCTCCCGCATCAGGTGCCGGAGGCGGACAAGGCCCGGCGCCTGGCCAGGCTCCAGACCCTTCTCGCCGACCAACAGCACGGGTTCAACCGCGCGTTCGAGAGCCGCATCGTTCCGGTGCTCCTGGAACGCCGTGGACGCCATGCCGGGCAGCTTGCCGGGCGAAGCCCGTGGATGCATGCCGTCCACGTAGACGCGGACGAGGCCCACCTCGGGACGATTTTGCCGGTTCAGATCACCCGCGCCGGGCCGCACGGCCTCGCTGGCGTGCTGACCAGCGCTTCGGGACGCGCCGCGGCATGAGCAAGACGGCTGAACCGGTGCAGGTCGCATTTCGCGACAACACGCTCCTCGCGGAATTGTTCGGAGACCGTGACAACAACCTCCACCAGGTCGAGGAGATGCTGGATGTCCGGGTCTCAAGCCGGGGCAACACGGTGTCGATCACCGGCGCCGACGCCGCGCGCGCTGGCGCCATGCTGACCGACCTCTACCGCCTGGCAGAACAGGGGCAGCGCATCGGCCGGGAAGAGATCGAAGCGGCCTTCCGGATGGCCGGCCGCCGGGAACCAGCCACCGACGCGATCAAGACGCCCAAGCGCAGCATTTATCCGCGCACCCTCCACCAGACGTCCTACATCCGGGCCCTCCGGTCCAAACCACTGACCTTCGGTGTCGGCGCGGCGGGAACCGGCAAGACCTACCTGGCCGTCGCGGTGGCGGCCTCCGAACTCCGGACGGGTGCTGTCGAACGCATCGTGCTCTCGCGCCCGGCGGTTGAGGCGGGCGAGCGCCTTGGGTTCTTGCCGGGAGACCTGCGCGAGAAAATTGACCCCTATCTCCGGCCGTTGCACGACGCCCTCGGCGACATGCTTCACTACGACTGGCTGGCCCGCCGAATGGAACGCGGCGTCATTGAAATCGCGCCGCTCGGCTTCATGCGCGGGCGCACCCTCAGCAACGCGTTCATCATTCTGGACGAGGCCCAGAACGCGACGACGATGCAGATGAAAATGTTCCTCACCCGCCTGGGTGAGGGCGCGAGGATGGCCGTGACCGGCGATCTGTCCCAGATCGACCTGCCTCGCGGCAGCCGGTCCGGACTGGTCGAGGCGCTGCAGGTCACCGCCGGCCTCGATGATGTGGCGCAGGTGCGCTTCAGCGACCGCGACGTCATCCGTCCCCCCCTGGTGTCGGAGATCGTTCGCGCTTACGAGCGGGCAACCGGTGAGGGGCAGGAGTCCGACGCATGACCACGGTCGTGCTCCAGATCGCGGATCCTCGCTGGCGCGACACAGAACTCACCCGCCTGGCCCGGGATTGCGCGGCCGCCGCGATCAGCGGGCATCCTCCCGAGCGCGCCACGCTTCGCCTCACCAACGATGCCGAAATGCGGGCCCTCAACCGCTGCTGGCGCAACATCGATCGCGCCACCAATGTCCTGTCGTTTCCCCAGGATGACCGCGTCTCGCCGCCGGAATCCCTGCCGGAACTCGGCGATGTCGCAATCGGGTTCGAGACCACCGAGCGCGAGGCGCGTGCGCGTGGCCTGGCGCTCAGTCACCATCTCGCCCACCTTGCGGTACACGGAATGCTGCACCTTGCGGGATTTCGGCACGATACCGACGCGGCGGCCGATGCGATGGAGGCGCGCGAACGCGCGACGCTCGGCGCCTTCGGTATCGATGATCCTTACCAACACCGAGATAGCCACACCCAGTGACCGACGATTCTTCCCCCAGCCCCCCACGCAAACAGTTCCGGAATTTCCTCGCTGACCGCTACTGGAAAATCCTCGGTCGGCCGACAGGTCGAGACGGCCGTATTCATCACACCGTTGCAACGGTCGGACAGTTTCACGACCTCACCCCGAAACAGGCCGGCATCCTGCGCAAGCTGCTCCGCCTCAACACGATTGACGTGGAAGAGGTCATGGTCAACCGGAGTGACATCGTTGCCGTTCCTGTCACCGCCACGATCAAGCAGTTGATCGACACGGGGCGCGAGGCGGGGCACTCACGGTTGCCGGTGTTCGACCGGGACCTGGACGACATCATCGGCATGATCCACATGAAGGATCTGCTGTCGTGGTGGGACAAGAGCAACGGCTTCGAGATAGCCGACGTCATGCGTCCCATCCTGACCGTGGCGCCATCGACTCCCGTCACCGAACTGCTCGGCCAGATGCAAAGCGAACGGTGTCACATCGCCATCGTTGCCGATGAGCATGGCGGGACCGACGGCCTGGTGACGATCGAGGACCTCCTTGAGGAAATCGTCGGCGATATCGAGGACGAACATGACCAGACCCCGCCGCCGGATCTTGAGGAGGTTGCCGCGGGCGTGTTCGAAGTCGACGGCCGCTACCCCCTGACCGAGTTCGGCGACGCGATCGGAATCAAGCTTCGGGCAGGGCGCTTCGAGGACGTCGAAAGTGTGGGCGGACTGGTCACCGCCGTCGCCGGTGAATTCCCCTCAGAGGGTCAGAAGGTGGATTACGGCGGCCTGGAGCTGTTGCCCCTCAAGGTCAGCGACCGTGCGGTTCTCAGGGTGCAGGTTCGACAGAAAGGGCATCGCCCGCCACCGACCTGAACCGCGCGAACTCTCGCTCCTGCGGCGGCACCGCCGTCAAGACCCTCAACCCTGTGTTGGGCGACGGGGCAACGAATACGTGTCGTGCACGAGTGGTGCATCAGCACGTGCAGCCCTGTTGTGCGGAACTCGCTCTACTGCCCGGCCAGCGAGCGGCGCGGCACCAGAACCCAGACCTGGCCGGGGGACTGCATCCGGCCGGCGCGCTCGCGTGCCTCCGGTCCGTGCCCGAAGAATACGTCGATGCGCCCCGGTCCCCGGATCGCGGAGCCCGTATCCTGCGCCAGCAACAGCCGCTCAAACGTCTCCTCGCCACCTCCCGGGGCCGGAACCCGGGTCGCGGCCCAGACGGGGAAGTGCAAGGGTATGTAGCGGGGATCCACCGCGGCCGAGCGCATCGGGGTCAGCGCCACACCGGCTGCACCCAGCGGACCCGGGCCGGTGCGTTCGGCAAAGAACACATAGGCACGGTTTTCCGCCATCAGGGCCCGCATTTGTTCCGGATGGGCCCGGAGCCACGCGGCAATGGACTGAAGCGAGATGGCGTCTTTCGCGATCTCGCCGCGACGCAGAAGGGTGCGGCCAATCGCATAGTACGGATGGCCGTTCGCCGCCGCATAGCCGACGCGCATGAGTGTGCCGTCGGCAAAGCGGACGCGGCCGGATCCCTGGATGTGGAGGAAGAACGCATCGACCGGATCGAGGATCCAGACCAGTTCCAGCCCCTGATCTGCCAGGGCCCCGTTCTGGATCGCGGCCCGGTCGGGCATCGGCACGAGCTGTCCACCGACGACGCGTCCCGCCACGCGATGCCCGGCGAGTTCGGGACGGAAGCGGCCGAGGTCGACTTCAACAAGGTCGGGCGGCGGGCGGTAAAGCGGTTCTGCTCCGGGTGCGGCTGTCCGTTGGCCGGCAACCTCGAGTTCCAGGTAACCGGTGAACAGGCCCGCTTCATCTGACCCGGGTGACTGGAACACAGGAACAAACCATTGTTCGAGAAACGCCCGCACCGCCGCACTGTCCGGAACAGGGGTCGCCGCCAGCGCGGCGCAGATCTCCTGCAAATCGCTTGCCGGACCCGCCAGCGCCCCTCCGAGTTCATGGTCCGGAGCGTAATTCGCGATCCGCTCGCAGCTTCTGTCCAGAGCCGGAAGGGCTCCGGACTGGTCGCCGGATGTCCATCCGGGAAGGTCGGAGAAGGCGGCCGCCTGACCCGGGTCAGCCTGGGGCCCTGGCGCAACGGAATCGGGGGCTGGTTCCGGCACACAACCCGCCGTGACGAGGACCAGGGAGAGCCAGAAGCGGTGGGGCATCCGGACACGGACTCCCCTGGACATTTATTCGCCCGTGCGAATCAGGATCCAGTTGGGGTCCTCAGACGTTACCTCACGGGAGAACGTCCAGAGATCGTTCGCACGCGCAGGAATGTCGGGGTCGCCGTCAACCACGACTCCGTCAGAATCGCGGATGACCTCAATCTTCTCGGTTTCGAATTCGACCCGAACCACCGCCTGTGTGCCCTCCAGGTACGCGTCCTCGATCGAGGCGTGAACCACCCGGATATCGCGCACCTCCATCACATTGCGTTCTTGCTGGCGCGCCTCGATCGAAGCTTCGAAGCTGCGGTAGACCGGGTCCGACAGCAGCGAGCGGAGCGGTTTCCGCTCGCCTGCCGCAAAGGCACTCACGATCATCTTGAATGCGTGCTTGGCGCCCGCCAGGAACTGGTCGGGATCGAACGACGGATCGGCAGCCTGCAAACCGGCCAGGCCCTTTGCGGCCGCGCGCCGGTCGTCGGCCGGTGCCGGATCGGCTTCAGATCTCTCCTGCTCCGGTTCGGCATCCGGGTTCAGCTGGGCTTCCGCGGCACTGCTTGACTCGGGTCCGGCCAACGGTTCGCTCGGGGGACTCTCGTGACCGGTGCGACGGCCCAGCACCCGGTGCAGGCGAATCAGCAACAGGCCCGTAATCACTGCAAACAGGAGGATGTCGAAATACTGCATTGGAATCGGCCTTGGCCCTGGAGCCAGCCTTCTAGCCAAAATCCTTTCCGGCCGCTGCCACTGTAACACAAGGTTGAATTGCAGTTTCCGCAAACGGATGTGGAATCACGGCTAGAGGCGCGAAAGGGGTCAGTGGGGGTATTTCTTCCAGATAGGGTTCGCGATCTGTTCAAGCATCGAACGATGGGATTGCGTCTCGTCGGACGTCGGCGCATGTTCGCGTACCGGCCACGACGTCGTCGCGCTCTCCGTCTCGGTCGACTGGTCGGGAACCGGGGTCGTGTCCAGGAGGAACGATCCCTGCCGGCCCCCTGTCATCTCGATGTAAACGTCAGCAAGAAGCTGTGCATCGATCAGCGCGCCGTGGCGGTGGCTTCGTACGGAGAGATCGATGCCGTGCCGGCGACACAGGTTGTCGAGACTCACAAACCCGCCGGCCAGTTCCATTGTGTCGAGTACCTGTCGCCCGGCCGAAATGCCGGCTCGTCCCGCGCGCTCGAGTTCCGAATCCAGAAATCCGAGATCGAACGATGCGTTGTGGAATAGCAACGGCGCCTGGCCCAGGAATTCCAGCAAGGGATCGGCAACTTCCGCAAATGACGGTTTGTCGGAAAGAAATTCTTCCGAGATTCCGTGGATACGCCGGGCCTGTTCCGGAATGTCGCGTTCCGGATTCACAAACGTGTGCCAGGTGCGCCCGGTCGGCACATCGTTGCGGAGCTCGACGCAACCAATTTCCACGATGCGGTGGCCTTCACCCGGCCGAAGCCCAGTGGTCTCGGTGTCCATGGCGATCAGCCGCGTGGTCATCGGCAGCTCCTGTTCCCGGGCGCGACGATGGAAGTAGCCCTCATCGCAGCGGCTTCGGCCGGCCCGCGTCCCGCAAGCCGTATCGCCGCACAGCGCGTCGAAGGGCACGCAGCGCGAACCGGACTCCGAGCCCGGTCGGGATCACGACATCCGCCCGTCGTCGCTGGGCTTCGGGGGCCATCTGGCGAGCAAGAACCCCCCGCAGGCGGTCCATGTCCATGTCGGGACGCCGCAAGACCCGCTGCCGCTGCAGGAACGCGGGCGCGGAGACCACCAAGACACCATCGCACATCCGGTCCCCTCCGGTCTCGAACAGGAGTGGTACATCAAGGACCACGAGACGGGCTCGCGCCCGCCTCTGGCGGGCCAGCCACGCGTCCCGGGCCCGCATCACATGGGGGTGAACGATCGCCTCCAGGGCCTGAAGCGCCGTCCGGTCCGAAAACACCCGCCGCGCGAGAGCGGGGCGATCGATCGCGCCATTGTCGTCGGCCTCAGGAAACCGGGACAGCACGGCCACGGTGGCGGGACCGCCGCATGCCGTCGCCGCGCGCGCGACGGCATCGGAATCAAAGACCGGGATGCCAAGCCGGCGGCACAGGCCCGCCGTTCGGGATTTTCCCATGGCAATCGAACCGGTCAACCCGAGAACGACCATCAGGCGTCCAGCGCGGCCAGCACGTGCGCGCGCACATCCTGGTCGACCTCGGGACGGATTCCGAACCAACCCTCGAACCCTCCGACCGCCTGATGGAGAAGCATCCCGAGGCCGTCGACGGTGGTCAGCCCGCGCCGTCCCGCCGACCGCAGCAGAGCCGTCACCAGCGGGGCATAGACGATGTCGACGACGACGGCGTCATCGCGGAGTCCCGCGAGATCGGGATCAAGATCCGGAGCGTTCCGCATTCCGAGCGTCGTCGTGTTGACCAGCAGCCCGGCATGCTGCAGTTCCGCTTCGAGCCGGCCGACACTCTCGGCCCGCACATCCTTGAACCGGCTTGCGATTTCTTCGGCTTTTCCGAGCGTGCGATTGGCGACCACGATTTCCCCGGCGAGCGCGGAGCGGAGGCCCGCCACCACAGCCCTGGCCGCACCGCCCGCGCCGACGACCACAGTTTTGGCCTCCGACCTCTCCCAGCCCGGCGCCTGATCGCCCAATCCGCCGAGGAATCCTCCCACATCGGTGTTCGCCCCGAGGAGGCGTTCACCATCCACGAAGACGGTGTTCACGGCACCGACCAACCGGGCCTGTTCGGTTTCGTCGTCCAGAAACGCCCGGACGTCGACCTTGTGCGGGACGGTGACGTTGCAGCCCCGGAAGCCCATGGCCGGCAGCGCCCGAATCGCCGTTTCCAGGTGGCCGGGTTGCACTGGCAACGGCACATAGGCGGCATCCAGCCCGCATTTGCGAATCCAGTAGTTGTGAATCGCGGGCGAGAGCGAGTGATCGACTGGCCAGCCGACAACCCCAGCCAGTCTTGCAGCTCCTGAAGGAACTCCCGGCAAGGCGGATCCGGTCATGCCGACCGCTCCCGTTTCTTCTGCAGCAGGTCAAGCACGGATGCGGACGTTTCCTCGATCGATCGGCCCGTGACATCGATCACCGGCCAGCCCATCCGTGCGTACATACGATTGGCCTCGACGACCTCGTCGCGGATCCGGATCCGGTCCGAGTAGTCCGAATCCGACTGGGCGCCGATCATTGAGAGGCGGGCGCGTCGCAACACCGAGAGGCGCTCGGGAGTCGTCGTCAATGCAACCACCATGGCACTTCCGGTACCTTCCAGGATCCACGAGGGAAGCTCGATTCCGGGCACAACAGGCACATTGGCGACCCGATATCCCCGGTTGGCCAGGTACATGGATGTCGGCGTCTTCGACGTGCGCGAGACCCCGACCAGTACCACGTCGGCGTCTTCTGCCTGGTTCGCGAGCTGGCCGTCGTCGTGCGCCAGCGCAAACTCCATGGCCTGAATCCGCCGAAAATACTCCTTGTCGATCCGGTGCTGCGATCCCGGACGGATGGCCGTGGGCTCCACGCCCAGCGTGCCGGAAAGGGCGGCGACAACAGGATCCAGAATTGCAACAGCAGGAACTCGGAGGCGCCGGCAGCGGCGCTCGAACAGGGACCGAAGCTGCTCGTCAGCGAGCGTGTAGAGAGCCATCCCGCGATGTTCTTCGATTTGCGTGAGCACACGCTCCAGCTGGTTTTGGGTCCGCACCAGCACAGCCGTGTGCTCGATCACTTCTGCACCACGGAAGTACGCAACCGCAGCCCGTGCGACGGTACTGACCGTTTCCCCGGTCGAATCGGAGACCAGATGGATGTGGAACGGATTGCCGGAAACACCCTGAGCCATCTGTGGAAAACTTCCGAAATCGGCTTGCATGAGCCCGAACAGCGATTTTCTGCCAGGTCGCAACCCAATGGTTCACACCCCGTTCCGGGTCACCATACCGATGTTGAAAACGCTGAAAACCGGCCGGCACGGATTTATCCACGCAATCCCGATTCCTGCAAAACAATCCGAGGTATGCCGCTCAACAGAGGGTTGGATTATCAATTCATGATCAATCAACAACCTGTTCCCGAACAGTCGCAAACGCGCTCTTTTGGAAATTCGTGGATCCAAGTTGTGAATTCCCATTCATCACAGAGTCATCATCACCATCTATTTAATTCAAGAAAGAAGTACATATTGATGACGGGGTGGATAACTTCGACTGGGCAACCCTTTGACCTGGCCGCGGGCCTGCAGAGGGTGTTGGGCGAGCCCTGATCTTCGCGGACGTTCTGGCGCCGGGGAGCCGGCAGTTCGCTGCCCGTGACAGCTGCATAGAATGACTCTTCCGTTCACGCCCGGTTGACTCAAACGAGTGCATTGGTAGCGTTACCGTCAAGTGGGTTGGAGTCCGCTGTCCAAAGCAGGGCTCCCAGACCTCTCAGAGCCCTTCGTCGGCAACCTCGGCATACGATGTGCTGCTGACCGACTTGCCGGCTCCCGGCACCAGGGCCGATGTTTCCGTCGCAGACGCCAACAACGCATCTTTCCCGTTGGCATCCCACTGCGTCATGGATCTTGCTTATGCATCTTCAGGAACTGAAACGAAAATCTCCTTCGGATCTCTTGGCCTTTGCCGAAATGGAAGGCGTGGAGAATGCCGGAAACCTGCGCAAGCAGGACATCATGTATGCAATCTTGCGGGCGCGGGCGGATCGGGACGAGCCGATCTATGGCGAAGGTGTGATCGAGGTCATGCAGGACGGCTTCGGGTACCTGCGCTCGCCGGAGTCCAACTACCTTCCAGGCTCGGACGATATCTACGTCTCGCCGGCACAGATCAAGCGTCTGGGCCTTCGAACCGGAGACACGGTCGAGGGCGAGATCAGCCAACCCGCTGAAGGGGAGCGGTACTTCTCGCTGCTCAAGCCGACGAAGCTCAACTTCCGTGATCCGGAGGAAATACGCGGGCGCGTCAACTTCGACAACCTGACACCGCTGTATCCCGACAGCGCGATCAAGCTTGAGGTCGAAGCCGGGCTTCCGGCCGGCGACAAGACTTGCCGCGTGATCGAGTTGGTCTCCCCCCTGGGCAAGGGCCAGAGAGGGCTGATCGTCGCGCCGCCCAGAACCGGAAAAACCGTCGTTCTCCAGAACATCGCGCATGCGATCGAGGAAAACCACCCTGAAATCTACCTGATCGTCCTTCTGATCGATGAACGTCCCGAAGAAGTCACCGACATGCGGCGGTCGGTGCGCGGGGAGGTCATCAGTTCGACGTTCGACGAGCCCGCGACGCGGCACGTGCAGGTCACGGAAATGGTGAACCGCAAGGCCAAACGTCTGGTGGAGAACGGTTACGACGTGGTGATCCTGCTGGACTCGATCACGCGCCTTGCCCGTGCCTACAACACCGTGGTTCCGAGCTCCGGAAAGGTCCTGACCGGCGGCGTGGACTCCAACGCGCTCCAGCGTCCCAAGCGTTTCTTTGGTGCGGCACGGAACATCGAGGGCGGAGGGTCACTGACCATCATCGCGACCGCCCTGATCGAGACCGGATCCCGAATGGACGAGGTCATCTTCGAGGAGTTCAAGGGGACGGGTAACTCGGAAATCGTCCTTGACCGGAAGCTTGCTGACAAGCGGGTGTTTCCGGCAATCGACATCGCCAAGTCCGGAACCCGGAAGGAAGAGCTGCTGGTGGAGGCCGAGGACCTCACGAAGATGTGGGTCCTCCGGAGGATCCTCTCCCCCATGGGCACCACCGATGCGATGGAGTTCCTGCTCGAGCGTCTCCGGCCGACCAAGAACAATGCCGAGTTCTTCGACACGATGAACCAGTAACCGATCCGATCGCGGCCTGCTTGCCCGCCTGTCGGGCGGGCACCCGTCACCGGATCGCGGAACAGCCGGCCCTCAGCGCCGGCGTCATTCCACGGGAATCAGGGTCAGCGGCAATCCCCGGTCAGGGGATGAGAAGCGTGGACCCGGTTGTCTTTCTGCCCTCAAGATCCCGGTGCGCCTGGGCCGCCTCGGCCAGGGCGTAACGCTGATTGATCTCGATGCCGACCTGGCCCTTGCCCACAACGTCGAACAGGTCGGCCGCGCTCTGTGCAAGATCTTCCCTCGATTTCGTGTACGTCATCAGCGTGGGACGGGTCAGGTAGAACGACCCGGACGCCAGAACACCGGGGTTGACTGGATCCACGGGACCGGACGACTGGCCAAACAGAACCACCATGCCATGCATGGCGAGGCACTCGATCGATTTGGTGAAGGTGGTTTTGCCGACGCTGTCATACACCACCGGCACGCCTTTGCCGTCGGTGATGTCGCGAACTTTCGCGGCCCAGTCGCCCTCATCGAGCAGAAGCGGGTGGTCGCACCCGTGGGCTCGGGCGAGTTCAGCCTTTTCTTCCGTGCCGACGGTCCCGATCACCGTGGCGCCAAGCGCCTTGAGCCACTGGCATGCGATCAGTCCGACACCACCGGCCGCGGCATGGAACAGCACCGTCATGCCCGGCTCCACGCGGAATGTCCGGCGCAGCAGATACTCGGCCGTCATGCCCTTCAGCATCATGGCTGCAGCCTGTTCGTCGGTAACGGACTCCGGAACCTTGACGACCCGCTCGGCCGGCATGCGCCGGGCCTGGCTGTATGCGCCGGGCGGATTGGAGGCATAGGCAATCCGGTCGCCGGTGCGCAAACCGGTCACGCCCGGGCCGACCTCTTCCACAACGCCGGCTGCCTCAAGCCCGATCGATCGTGGCAGGTTGGGGACCGGATAGAGGCCTGAACGCATGTAGGTGTCGATGAAATTCAGACCGACGGCGGTATGCCGCACCCGGACCTCGCCCTCCTTCAGGGCACTGATCGGCGATTCCTCCCACTGCAGAACCTCGGGCCCACCGTGACGGTGGATGCGGACAGCCATGTTGGTCATGAGGACTTCTCCGGTACGGGAAAGATGCGGGGTTTGGGACGCAGGTAGGTATTCAGGTGTTCCAGTGTCCGCTCGTCGGCCGTGATCGCCGCTTCGCGGTCAAAATGCTTGCCGCCCGGGCGTGCGAAGGCGTGGTTGCAGCCTGCATACGTGGCGATGGTGACCTTGGGATGCGAATCCAGCGCTTCGTGAATCTGGGTCTGGGCTTCGGGAGGGCAATACTCGTCTTCGGTTGCCACGTGGAGAAGCACAGGCCCGCGAATCATGCGCGCCTGATCAAGTGCGGTTTCAATCCCCACACCGTAGTAGCCGACGGCAGCCTCGATATCGAGGCCGCAAGCGGCAAGATAGGAAAGCTTCCCCCCAAGGCAGAAACCCAGGGTGCCGGTCGTGCCCGTGCATTCGTCCTGGTGGCGGAGCCACCGCAGCGTCATGGCGAGGTCTTCGAACCCCTTGGCTTCGTCAAATCCCTTGTACAGCTCGAAGGCCCGCTCCCATTCCGCCTCCGACTGATCCGTGATTTCGACGCCGGGTTCCTGCCGCCAGAACAGGTCCGGAACGGCAACCGCAAATCCGAGGGCCGCATAGTGCTCGGCCACCGCGCGCATCACCGGGTTGATCCCGAAGATTTCCTGAATGACCACGATGCCAGGCGAAATCTTGCCGGGCGGGGCGGTGAAATAGGCCGTGAACTCCTCGCCGTCGCGGGAGGGTATCTGAACGTAACGGGAAGGCATGCACAGTGTCCTGGTGGGGCCCCGAATGAGGAGGGGCCAACGTAGCGCAGAATGCCCCCCCTCGCACGGGCGGGCGGGGCCTGAGGCCTCGTCAGGCCGGCTGCGAAGTGGGTCCCCCGAGATCGTCCAGCAACCGGGTGAGTTCCGGTCCGGTGTGCACGGGAATCGAACAGACACCCTGGCGGCAGGCAAAGGCGCGAGGTGTTCCGGCGTCCCCCGCAACGGCAGTCGCCGCATGATCGGAGGGAAGGGCACCACGGTTTCGGATGACGCGAACGGTCCGGACCGGTTGCGGGGCAGCCCACGCTGCGCGCACCAGTTCCCGTGCCTCCGGGGAGTCGGCGTTCGCGGCTTCGACCACGATGTCGACGGCTCCGACCAGCGTGTCCATGGCGGACAGCAGCGAGGGATAGGCGTCCGGGTTCGCGGTCGCGGCGCCGGCCGACGAGGCCACGACCTCCTCGGCGGCCTTGCGCCACCGGTCGTCAAGCGAGAGGTGCCACAACCGGGCCATCACGTCTGCCGCAACACCCGCCCCCGACGGGGTGGCGTCATCGGGGCCCGCGCGGGAGCGCGCAATGAGCGTTTCGCCGTCATTGGCCGTACGCCAAAGACCGCCATCGTCGGCCCGGAAGCAGGCGAGAACCGTGTCCATCAGCCGCTCTGCGCGCTTCCACCAGGCAGGGTCGCCGTCGGCGGTAAACAGCGCGAGGGCGCCGTCGGCGAGAAATGCGTAGTCGTCCAGCATCGCCATGTGCTGGGCCCGGCCTGCCCGCCAGCTGTGGTGCAGCCGGGCGTCGCCGGTGGTCATCTCCCGATCGATGAAGGCGAACGCAGCCCGCGCAGCGTCCACCCATGCCGGCTCGCCGAATACGGATCCGGCTTCGGCCAGCGCCGCGATGGCGAGCCCGTTCCAATCCACCAGGACCTTGTCGTCAAAACCGGGGCGGACCCGGTCCCGGCGGCGCTCAAGCAGGGCCGCGCGGAGCGGCGCCAGTTCGGTGTCGTCCCCTTCCGCTCCTGCGTGCAGCCGGTTGAGAATATTCGTGCCTTCCCAGTTTCCCTCCCGGGTCACGTCGTAGGCCGCCCGGAACCGGGGGCCGTCCGCCCCCAGGACCTCGTCGATCTCGTCGGCTGACCAGACGTAGTAGCGCCCCTCCTCTCCCTCGCTGTCGGCGTCAAGCGAACTCGCGAACCCGCCGCCCTCGATCTGCATCTCGTCCAGCATCCACGCGACGGTTTCGGCCACCCGGCGGGCAAACAGCGGATTCCGCTCGGCCCGCCATGCGGTCGTCAGCATGCGGACATAGCCGGCATTGTCGTAGAGCATCTTTTCGAAGTGCGGGACCAGCCAGCGGTCGTCGACGGAGTAGCGCGCAAGGCCGCCGCCGAGATGGTCGTAGATTCCACCGGCGGACATGCGCTCCAGTGCCGCGAGCACCCGTTGCCGCAGGTCATTGTCGGTGTGGGAACGCTGCCAGACGAATGCGAGGGCGGCGAAGTTGGGGAATTTCGGAGCCCCGAAAAACCCGCCCCGCTTCGGGTCCAGCCGATCCCCGATCCGTCGGGCGCCCGCGTCAAGGTGCGCCAGTGTCGGAAGATTGCCGGTGTGGGCAACGGCAAGCCGTTCCAGGCTCCCCTGCAACGCCTCCGTGTTCGTGGCCACGCGATCGCGATCGCGCGCGTACGTGTCGGCGACTGCTTCCAGCAGCTGCGGAAACGCGATCTGGCCGTGGCGGGGGACGGGCGGAAAATAGGTTCCTCCCCAGAACGGCTGGCGGTCCGGAGTCAGGAACATGGTGAGGGGCCAGCCGCCGTGCTGTCCGAGCGCGTGGAGGGCCGACATGTAGATATGGTCGATATCGGGCCGTTCCTCGCGGTCGACCTTGATGTTGACGAATCGTGCGTTCATGAGTTCCGCAATGTCGGGAGACTCGAACGATTCATGGGCCATGACGTGGCACCAGTGGCAGGCGGCATAGCCGACCGAGAGCAGGACCGGGCGGTCCGTCGTCCGGGCCTCCGAGAACGCCGCGTCGCACCAGGGCCACCAGTGCACGGGGTTGTCCTGGTGCTGGAGCAGGTAGGGGCTGGTCTCACCACCCAGACGATTCATGGTTTCGACTCCGGATCGCGAACCTGCCGGGCATTATGGCGATCCCGGACCGTCCCGGCGCAGCCATGCAATTCGATGCGGGCGGCGCTCCGCTTGCGTGGGCCGGGCTGGTGAGCCGGTGCACCGCGAGCGCCCGCACCGGGTGCCCGGCGTTTGCGTTACCCTGTGAACCTTGGGCCGAGCGGAGACCCGACGTGACGAGACCGGACGTGCCAGACCCCCTGTACTTTCGTTCGCACGTGTTCTGCTGCACGAACGTGCGCGCTCCGGGACATACAAAGGGGTGCTGCCACGACCGGGGCGGCCTCGACCTCCGGAACTACATGAAGGCCAAGGCGCGCGAGCTGAAGCTCGAAAACGTGCGCATCAATGCCTCCGGCTGTCTCGACCGCTGTGAGCACGGGCCTGTGCTGGTGATCTATCCCGAGGGTGTCTGGTATTCCTGCAAGACGCGCACGGATGTCGACGAGGTGCTCAAATCGCATGTCCGTGACGGCAAGGAAGTCGAGCGCCTCAAGCTGCCGGCGCACGGCGCCCCTGGTTAGGTCCGGAACGCGGCAACCTTGGCGGGAGACACGATCGTTGCTCCTGCGAGCGGATCCCCTCCGGCAGCGATCGGCATCATCCGGATCTCGGGGCCCGAGACCCGAACGGCGATCCGGCGCCTTTGCCAGACGGACCTGGAGCCGCGCCGCCTGGTCCGCGTGACCCTCCGTGAGCAGGAGGGGGCCGCACTCATCGATGAAGGCCTCGCCGTGTTCTTTCCGGCCCCCGACAGCTTTACTGGCGAGGATATCGGCGAGTTCCATGTGCACGGAAGCCGGGCGGTCATGGACGGGGTCGTCGATGAATTGTGCCGCATCCCCCGGGTCCGGCCGGCGGATCCGGGCGAATTCTCACGCCGGGCGTTCGCCAATGGGAAGCTCGACCTCGTGCAGGCCGAGGGGATCGCCGATCTGGTGGCGGCTGAAACGCGGTTTCAGCGAATTCAGGCGGTTGAGCAGCTGCGCGGTGGTCTCAGCGCGGTCTACGAATCGTGGCGGGGGCGCATGGTTGCCGACCTCGCCGCCGTCGAGGCCTCGCTCGACTTTATCGATGAAGCGGATGTCGGCTCGGTCCAACTGAACCTCAAGGGTGCCGGGGTGCTCGCGGCGGAGATCCTCGCACACCTGGATGACAACCGCCGCGGAGAGAGGCTCCGCGACGGCTTCCGGGTCGCGGTGCTCGGGCCTCCGAACGCGGGAAAGTCGAGCCTGGTCAATCTGCTGGCGCGCCGGGACGCCGCCATCGTGTCGTCGACGGCGGGCACGACCCGTGATGTCATCGAGGTTCACATGAATTTGGGAGGGTGGCCGGTCACCGTGGCGGACACGGCGGGCCTCCGGGACGCAACCGACCCCATCGAGCAGGAGGGTGTGCGGCGGGCGATGCGCTGGGCGGAAACGGCCGACCTCGCGATCGTGCTGGGCGATCTGACAACGATGCAGCCGATGGCCACGGTCGATGCAGCGGAGCGGATACTGCGCGTCTGGAACAAGGCCGACCTCTCCCCGGCCGGGCGTCTGGATGCGCTTCCGGACACGGACATCGTGATCTCCTGCCGCACGGGTCACGGTCTCGATGCCCTCCTTGCGCACTTGGTCTCCGAGGTCGCTGCGATCGGACCAACCCTCGGAGACGGCCCGGCGCTGACCCGGGCGCGGCACCGGGACGCACTCGTCCGTGCCGCCCGCGCGCTGCAGCAGGTTGCCCCTGCACCCTCGACCGAACTCGCGGCCGAAGAACTCCGCGCCGCGGTCAATGCGATGGGGCGCATTTCCGGGAGAGTCGACGTCGAGGATGTGCTTGACGAGGTCTTCGCGTCGTTCTGCATCGGCAAGTAACTCGGCCTACGCCATCGCTTGCTGCCTGTCCGTTCCCGCGTGCCACGCCTGCCCGCTGCTTGACGCAATCCGGCCGTAGCACGCCGCCGCCCGGCCCTGGCCGTCACACGGTCGTTGTGGCGGGGCGCCCGCATCCGTTGCCCGGGCCGGCTTCTGCACCCTGATGCCCCAGGGGGTATGCTCTGCCGTTGCCGGCGCAGTGCTGGCTGACCCAATGGGAGAACGACCATGGTCACGATCAGACGGGTTCGTAATCTGGCGCTGGCACTCATGGTCACGGCGGTTGCCTCGCCGTCCCACGCTGACGAGCCCATCAGGCTGGGCCTGATCGAGCCACTCTCGGGACCCATTGCGGCGGTGGGCCGCGACACGCTGGAGTTCTTGGAATTCTTCACCAACGAGGTGAATCAGCGCGGCGGTGTGCTCGGCGGCCGCCACATCGAGATTGTGCCCCTCGACAATGCGATGCAGGCCGAGAAAACGACGCAGCAACTGCGGAAAGTCATTGACGAAGGAATCCGGTATGTGATCCAGGGCGTGGGGTCGAACCACGGGTTGAACATCATCAAGTTTCTGACCCGCCACAATCGCCGGAACCCGGATCAGGCCGTCCTCTACCTCAATCACTCGGCCGTCACGACATCCTTCACCAACGAACTTTGCTCGTTCTGGCACTTCCGGTTCGATGCCAATGTCGACATGAAGGTGGCCGCACTGGTGACGCAGATCGGAAGCGATCCGTCGGTGCGCAAGCTGTATCTGCTCAATCAGAACTATGCCTACGGCCAGGCCTTTCAGTTGGCCGCGCAACGAATGCTTCCGGAACGGGCCCCCGACGTCGAGCTGGTCGGCGATGAACTCATCGTGCCGTTCGGCAGGGTGCTCGACTTCACCCCCTACATTGCCAAGATCAAGGCGGCCGGAGCCGACACCGTGCTGACGGGCAACTGGGGCCCCGATCTCATACGCTTCGTCAAGGCGGCGGCGGAAGCAAACCTGGATGCGTCGTTCTATACGATTTATGCCGGCATACCGAGCACGTTTGCCGGAGTCGGGGCGGATGACGGCATTGCAACCCGGATTAAGCAGGTTACCGAGAATCACGAAAATGACCCGCTGTTCGACGCGCAGCCTGCGGCACTGCTCGACACCTACGACCGGTGGCGGGACCAGACAGGGAAGAGCATCTATTCCGAACGCATGCGCTGGATGATCGAGTACTTTGCCGCGGCGCTCGACAAGGCTGGGAGCGACGACCCGGCGCTGGTGGCGGCTGCCATGGAAGGAATGACGTTGGATGGCCCGGCGGGCCCCATGGTCATGCGTGCGGAGGATCACCAGATCATTTTCCCGATGGTGATCAGCACGATGTCGGAGGATGTGAACCGGCCGTTCATCTACGAACATGACGACTACGGCGCGGCATTCAAGTCGGACGGCTGGATTCCGGCCGAGGCTCTCGAACTTCCCACCACGTGCGAGATGCGACGCCCTTGACAGGCTGATCCGTCGCGCTGAACCGGCCCATTCCGCGGTCGGGATACGTCAGGTAGGTACCGGTGGAAAGCCTCATCTTCGCCTCGTTCAACGGCGTGCTGTACGGCATGCTGCTGTTCCTGCTCGCCAGTGGACTGACGCTGATTTTCAGCATGATGGGCGTGCTGAACTTCGCCCATGCGAGCTTCTTCATGCTGGGGGCGTACTTCGCTTACCAGATCAGTGAAGGGCTGAATTTCTGGGCCGCGCTGGTCGTTGCGCCGATTGTGGTCGGGATTGTCGGCGCCGGAATCGAGCGGTGGGGGCTTCGGCCCGTGCATCGGTATGGCCACGTGGCCGAACTCCTGTTCACCTTTGGCGTCGCCTACGTCATCGAGGAGCTGGTGCAGATGATCTGGGGCCGGGTTCCGGTTCCCTACGAGATTCCGGAATCGATGTCCGGAGCACTGTTCACCTGGCAGGGCTTCGACTACTCGATCTACCGGGTGTTCATGCTGGTTGTATCGGTGGCCATCTTCGTGGCCCTGTTCGCCTTGCTTACCTACACGCGCATTGGCCTGATCATTCGCGCCGCGGTGTCCGACCCCGTCCATGTAGCGACGCTCGGGCACGACATTCCGCGCATCTTCATGTGGACATTCGGCTTCGGCTGCGCCCTGGCGGGCGTTGCCGGAGTGGTCGGCGGCAACGTGCTCGGGACGGAGCCGGCAATGGCCATCCAGCTCGGACCTATCGTGTTCGTCGTCATCGTCATCGGTGGTCTCGGATCCCTCGGGGGCGCCCTCGTGGCTGCGTTGCTGATCGGGATCGTGACCCGGCTTGCCATCTTCTACGACTACGGAATCGCCAGTCTGTTTCTGACGTTCGGGGTCGAGTTCGATGCGGCTGGCCTGCTGCAGGACTTCACGCGCATCACCACGGCGCAGGTTGCCCCCGTCCTCCCGTACCTGCTCCTGGTTCTGATGCTGATTCTCAAGCCGCGCGGGCTGTTTGGAACCCGCGACGTATGAGCATGTCCCTCGCGCGGATTGCGCCTTGGGCTGGCGGCGCGCTCCTCCTTCTTGTCATGCCGTACGTCTTTTCGTCCGGCTTCGCGCTGACATTGATGAGCCAGATCGGGCTCCTGATCATCTTTGCGCTGGCGTACAACATGCTTCTTGGGCAGGGCGGCATGCTGTCGTTCGGGCATGCCGTTTATTTCGGTCTCGCCGGCTACTTCACCATCCATTACCTGAACCTGGTCTACGACGGCGAGGTTCCGTTCGTTCCGGTCACGTTGATTCCGCTCCTTGGCGGCCTGGTCGGGCTGTTTTTCGGTGTCCTGATCGGGTACGTCTCCACGCGCCGGGCCGGGACCACATTCGCCATGATTTCCCTCGGGTTCGGGGAAATGGTCACCGCGCTCACGCTTGTTCTCGTCACCATCTTCAACGGCGAGGACGGCATCCAGACAGACCGGGTCGTGGGCGACGAGGTGTTCGGGATCACGTATGGACCGAACATCGAGGTCTACTACCTGATTGCGGGCTGGTGCCTGGTGTGCACGTTCGCGATGTACCTTCTGACCCGCACGCCATTCGGCCGCATTTCCAACGCGGTTCGCGACAATCCCGAGCGGGTGGAGTTCATCGGCTACTCCAGCCAGCGCATTCGCTGGCTTGCGTTCTCCCTGTCCTCGTTCTTCGCCGGCATCGCGGGCGCACTGCACGCCGTCAACATCGAACACGTCGGATTCGAGCAGGTCAGCGTGGTTCAGTCCGGGCTCGTGCTGTTCATGGTCTACATCGGAGGAAGCGGCACGTTTTCCGGCCCGATCCTCGGTGCGGCGCTGCTGTATTTCCTTCAGGGCACCCTGACCGATGTTACCGAGGCGTGGGTTCTCTACCTCGGGGCGATGTTCGTCGCCGTGATCATGTTTTTCCCCGGCGGGCTGGCCGGGCTGATCACCATGCATCAGCCGATCTGGCGCGCGAATCTGCGCCTGCTGGCGCCACTGGCGGTGCCCTACGCGCGCTTTCTCGGCGCCCTGGTCGTCTGCGTCCTGGGCTGCATTGGCGTGATCGAGATGCTGTACTTCCGGAGTTCACGACTCAGCACGGAGACCGATTTCGTCATTTTCGGCTTTCCGAGCGATCCGTTTGCGGTCGGGCCATGGCTCCTGTTCGTGGTTCTCGCCGGCGCCGGTGCCTGGGGAATCCGGATGGCCTATCCGCGTGCTGTGGCCGCCTGGAACGTCGCAATGGAAGAGGCCAGGGCGGGCCAAGCGCGGTGACTGCGGCGCTCACCCTTTCCGGTATCCGCAAGAGCTTCGGGCCCACCGAGATCATTCGGGGCATCGATCTCGAGGTGATGGACGGCGAGCGGCATGCCGTCATCGGGCCCAACGGTGCAGGCAAGTCAACGCTCTACAACCTGATCAGTGGCCGCTTTCCGCCCTCAGCGGGCCAAATCCATTTGTACGGCGAGGAGATCACAGACAAGAAATCATTCATGATCAATAGGATGAGCCTCACCCGTTCGTTCCAGATCACCAATATTTTTGCGCGGATGAGTGTGCTGGACAACGTGCGGTGCGGGTGCCTGTTCGCGCTTGGGCACCGCTATGCATGGTGGAAGCTTGTCACGCACCTCCCCGATGTCACCGAGCGGACCGAAACGATCCTTCGCGAGATCGGGCTGTGGGAAAAGCGGGACCTCCCTGCAGGGCTTCTGTCGTATGCGGACCAGCGCGCCCTGGAGCTTGGGATTGCCGTGGCCGGTGATGCGAAGGTGATCCTCCTGGATGAACCGACCGCGGGCATGAGCCGCTCGGAGATCGAGCAGGCCGTGGCCTTGATCCGGCGCATTTCGGACGGGAAAACACTCATGATCGTCGAGCATGACATGGGCGTCGTGTTTGACCTCGCCGACCGGATCTCGGTGCTGGTGTATGGCGAGGTGATCGCGACCGGGACACCCGACGAGATCCGCTCGTCGGAGGCCGTCCAGAACGCCTATCTCGGAACCGGAACACACTGATGCTCGAGGTTCGCGATCTCCATGCGTATTACGGAAAAAGCCATATTCTGCAAGGCATTACGTTCAATGTCGGGGCCGGGGAAATCGTCAGCCTTCTGGGCCGGAACGGTGTCGGCCGGTCCACGACGCTGAAGGCCATCACGGGCGAGGTCGAGCCGGTCGGAACCGTCAACTTCAAGGGTGAATCGATTGCCGGGTGCAAGATGCACGAGATTGCGCGCCGCGGAATCGGCTATGTGCCTGAAAACCGGAACATCTTTCCGACCCTCACGGTACGCGAGAACCTGATACTCGGAATCAAGGACATGCGGGCGCAGGGGCGCTGGACCATCGATGACATGTTCGCGATGTTCCCCAATCTGTCGGATCGCGCCGATGCGCTGGGCTCTGTGATTTCGGGCGGCGAGCAGCAGATGCTGACCATCTGCCGCACGCTGATGGGCGACCCCGACCTGATCATGATCGATGAACCCACGGAGGGTCTGGCTCCGAAGCTGGTGGAACAGGTGGCCGGGTTGCTTGCCGAGATCGCGAAACGCGGTGTCGCCATCCTCCTGGTCGAGCAAAAGCTTGATATTGCTCTTGATATCTCGCATCGCGTCCACGTCATGGGGCGAGGTCAAATCGTGTTCGAAGGGTCCGCCGAGGACTTCCGAGCCGACCAGCAGGTCCGCAAGGAGTGGCTGGAAGTCTGACGCTGCGGGTTGCGCCCGGGCGGTGCCCGGCGGGTGCCGTCACGGGCGGCGCTTGAACATCCCCATGCCGGTCATGGTGAGCACAACGACCCCGTCCTGGTTGCGCATCTCGTAGCTGCAGCGGACGATGCCGCGGTCGGGCTTGCTGCGCGATGGCACGACCTCCGTCACGGTCATCCGTCCGTGGAGCACATCACCCGGACGGACAGGATGACGCCAGCGCAGTTCGTCGATTCCCGGCGAACCCAGGCTCGCCACATCGTGGAGAAGGCCGTCGACAAGCAGGCGCATGTAGAGCGCGACGGTGTGCCAGCCGCTTGCAATCAGCCCGCCGTAGATCGTGTCCCGGGCAGCGTCCTCATCAATATGGAACGCTTGCGGGTCGAACTCGCTCGCGAACGCGACGATCTGCTCACGGGTGACCGTGCAGTTCCCGAGGTCGAACTCCTGCCCCGGAGCGAAATCTTCAAGGAAGCGCATGGATGTCCGGCCCTCCAGCTGGTCGCGCCCAACGGGGCGATTGGATCATGGTGGCGGGCGGTGGTGCCGGCACCGAGACCCTCTTTCAGCGCATACGGTGACGTGCGACGAACGCTTCGTCGACCGTGACACCAAGTCCCGGGCGCTCGGGGATTTCGAGCATACCGTCCACGACCTCGAATGATTCCGTTGCGAGTTCATGCAGAAGCGGATTGGCGCCAAGGGAATATTCGAGGATAAATCCGCTGGTCGCGCTCGCCGCCACATGCAGGCCGGCGGCAAACGTCAAGGCCCCGCCCCACATGTGTGGCGCCAGGCGGACCTGGTGGGCGCTTGCCAGGGCCTCGATTCGGGTCATTTCCGTGATGCCTCCCGCGATCGAAGGGTCGGGCTGAAAGATGTCGGCTGCACGGAGCATCGCGAGGTCACGAAAGGCAAATCGGGTGAACTCCGATTCGCCGGTTGCGATCGGAATATCGGTGGCCGCGCGAACTTCCGCCAGGCCGGGCTTGTCATCGGCGGTCACCGGTTCTTCGAGCCAGTCGATGTTGCAGTCGGTGACGGATCGGCAAAACCGTTTGGCTTCCGCGGGCGTCCAGGTGCCGTGGGCATCGCACATGAGGCCCACCGCCGGACCCAGGGCCTCACGGGCGGCGTGAACGCGGGCGATCGAATTCGCGAGGGACCCATCTCCCGACCCTACGCGCATCTTGACCGCGCCGAAGTTGCCGGCATCGAGGAATCGCCGGAGTTCGCTGCCGATCTGTTCCTTCGGAGCCCAGCCGCCGGACGCATACGCCGGCATCTTGACGTGGCGGCGCCCTCCCAGGAGCTGCCAGACCGGAACGCCCAGAGATTTCCCCAGAAGGTCCCACAGGGCGATATCGATCCCGCTGATGGCCGCCATCGTGATGCCGCGCCGGCCAAGGATCGGGAACACATGGCCGCGCTGGATCGCGTACCCCGCCCGGCTTCCGTTGTACATCACGTCCCACAGGCGGGAGATGTAGCGCGCGTCTTCCCCGATCAGAGACGGGCCCAGTTCGTCGGCGATCAACGTGGTGACCGCCCGGCAGTTAGCCGCGCTCCCGACCTGGGCCTTGGCTTCCCCAAACCCCACCAGACCGCCCTCGGTCTCAATTCGAACGAGGGCGGAATCGAACGAGTCGACCGTCCCGAAATCGGATCGGTGGCGACGTGCTTCGGGAATCGGGACATGCAGCCAGTCGGCTGCGACTCCGGTGATCTTCAAAACCCGCTCCTCTATCTCCTGGTCGGCTGGCCCCTGAGCCTAGAAACGTGACACGGTCTCTGTCACGCTCGTCGAGTCAGCAGACGGAGGTTGTCAATGGAAGTCATCCGATGGGGGGTGCTCGGGGTTGCGCGCATCGCAACCGAGAGGGTCATCCCCGCCATGCAGGCCGGCACATACTCGCGCGTGGATGCGATTGCCTCCCGAAATGCCGGGCGCGCGCAATCAGCAGCGTCGGACCTCGCCATTGCCCGAAGTTACGGGAGCTACGACGAGTTGCTTGATGATCCGGAGATCGACGCCGTCTATATCCCGCTCCCCAACCACTTGCATGTGCCGTGGACAGTCCGGGCGCTGGAGGCAGACAAGGACGTTCTCTGCGAAAAACCGATTGCGCTGACGGCTGCCGAAGCGGGCGTGCTGATCGAGGCCGAGACACGCACCGGGCGGCAGGTTCAGGAAGCATTCATGGTGCGCCACCATCCGCAATGGGCCAAGGTGCGTGAGATCATTCGGTCCGGGCGCCTTGGCCGGATACGGGCGGTTCAAGGCATCTTCGCCTATCACAATCGCGACCCGAACGACATTCGGAACCAGCGCATGACCGGCGGTGGAGGCGTCTACGATATTGGATGCTATCCGACTGTTATTTCAAGGTTTGTGTTCGACGCGGAGCCCCTCAAGGTAAACGCTTTGCTTGAGCATGACCCGGAATTCGGCACCGATCGTCTGGCGACAGTCATGCTGCAGTTCCTGGAGGGGCAGGCCAGCTTCATCTGTTCGACCCAGGTGGCACGACAGCAGAGTCTGATCATTCTCGGTACGGATGCCTGGCTGCGGCTTGCGTTCCCCTTTGTCATGGAGCCCGAGCGCCCGTGTCGCCTGTTCATCGGTGATGGCGCTTATCCCGGTCCTGTTTCCGATGAGGCAATCGACATTCCCGCGTCCAATCACTACACGTGCCAAGGCGATGCCGTTTCGCTCTGCTTGCTGGAAGGACGGCCGGTTCCGTATCCGGTCCAGGACGCGGTCTCCAACATGTCTGTTCTGGACGCCATATTCCGCTCGGGGCAGAGCGGCCGATGGGAAACGGTCAGCCCGCCCGTGAGTTGAACCAAGCGAACAGCTGAGGCTTTTCGAGATGTGCGCTTGTACCAACAACGGTCAGCTGGGATCTGCGACTGGACGGAAAACCCGTTGCCTGCCTCAATGGGCAGGTCGCATTGCTCCGTAAGGGAGTCGGGTCCAGCGGGGCATTCAGTCGTGATGCGGGCCTACGAATGTTTCACGTGAAACATTCGGACAGACAGGGCTGGCTGGAACTGGCGGCCACGAGAAGGGGACTGCCCTCCCGATATCGATTACTTGGCGCGTGCTCCTGGAACGATATCACAGAGAGAGGGGCACGGCCTGACTGGGGCGCACGCTGTGGTCCATTCGCTACGTTGATGTCGCAAAGTGCAAGCCACCTGGATGTGCGCAGTTTTCGCTTTCCAGAAGTGTGCAATTTTCAATTGCCGTTGGCATTCTGGGCCACCGCCGACACAACTAGGATTCGAGCCGACATGCACTCGAAATGCGGTGCCACGGTGGCCGACGGGGCGCTGTCACCAACTGCAGAAGGTGCGGTTGTGCCAGGGTTTGAGCGTTCTGCCCCTTCAGGTTATTGGCGGTAAGGACATGCGAGCCGGGACAAATTCCTGACTGCATGGAGAACGTGCACTGTCAGGATTTGACCGAGGGTGTCCGACGGTGTTTGACTCCTGCCCGACCGTGCACTCAACCGCTGTCGGGATGTGCCAATTGTTTCACGTGAAACATTTTGGTCGGCATGGCTGGATTGTCTGGCAAACGGCTGTACTCGAGTGATGGGATCAGGGCCTTGATGCACACGAGATCGACTGCTTACGACGTGTTGATTGTCGGTGGCGGGCACGCCGGTTGCGAGGCGGCGGCGGCAGCGGCGCGCATGGGGGCGCGGGTGGCACTGATTACCCACAGGTTCGCAACCATTGGTGCCATGTCCTGCAACCCTGCGTTTGGAGGCGTTGGAAAGGGACATCTCATGCGCGAGGTCGACGCCCTGGACGGATTGATCGCGCGCGCCGCCGATATGGCGGGTATGCAGTTTCGCGTGCTGAATCGAAGTCGGGGCCCGGCCGTGCAGGGCCCGAGATGCCAAGCCGACCGCGCCTTGTTCCGGAAAGCCATGCAAGGCCTCATCCGGCAGCAGGAGAACCTGGCCGTCGTGGAGGGTGCCGCCGATGACCTGATTCTGGGTACCGACGGTGGTGTGCAAGGCATTGCGCTGGAGGATGGAACGCGGCTGCTGGCAAAAGCAGTCGTCATTGCGACCGGTACCTTTCTCCGGGGCGTGATTCATGTCGGCACTTCGCAGACACCTGCCGGGCGAGCCGGCGAGGCGCCGTCGACGCGCCTGGCATTGCGTCTCGCAGACGCAGGGTTTCAGATGGGCCGCCTCAAGACCGGCACGCCGCCGCGTCTCGACGGCCGGTCGATCGACTGGGATGCGCTGGAAATTCAGAACGGAGATCCGGTGCCGCAGCCCCTGTCGCTGATGACAGGCCAAATCGACCGCGATCAGGTCCCCTGCCACATCACGTGGACCAACGAGGCGATGCATGCTCTTGTCCGCGACAACCTCCACCAAACGCCGATGCACTCCGGGAAGATCGAGGGTGTCGGGCCGCGGTATTGCCCGTCCATTGAAGACAAGGTCGTCCGGTTTGCTTCGCGCCCCCGACACCAGATTTTCCTGGAACCGGAAGGCTACGACGATTCAACGGTGTATCCGAACGGGATCTCGACTTCACTGCCTGCAGAAGTGCAGCGGCACATGCTGTCGCTGATCGACGGGTTGAGCGAGGTGCGCATGATGCGGCCGGGCTATGCCATCGAATATGACTACGTCGATCCTCGGGAGCTGTGTCCGACACTGGAGACCAAGCGTCTGGGAGGCTTGTATTTCGCTGGCCAGATCAACGGGACGACCGGATACGAAGAAGCCGCGGCACAAGGTGTGGCAGCGGGCATCAATGCCGCTTTGCGCGCAGGTGGAGGACAGGAATTCCTCCTGGACCGCACCGAAGCCTACATCGGCGTGATGATTGACGATCTCACCACCCGAGGCGTCGCAGAGCCGTATCGCATGCTCACCTCGCGCTCGGAATACCGTCTCCATCTCCGGGCTGATAACGCCGATCAGAGGTTAACCGCACGAGGAAAGGCTGTGGGTGTCGTTGGCACCTGGCGCGCGCGCGCATATGCCGCCAAGGCGGCGGCGCTTGGTGCGGCAAGGGAATTGCTGGAGCAAACGCAGATCAGTGCGTCGACCGCCCGCAGCCACGGAATCGCCGTGTCTGACGACGGCCGGCGTCGCAGTGCCGCCCAATTGCTCCAGAGCCCAGATGTAAGCATCCGGACGCTCGCCGAAATTTGCCCGCAACTGGCGGTGATCGAGGCGGCGTTGCACGGCGTGCTTGAGGCCGATGCACTGTATGCGCCGTACCGGTTGCGCCAGGAGGAAGACATGCGCGCGTACAGGCGTGATGCGGCCGTGAAGCTCCCTGCATCAATGGATTACCGCGCGGTCGGCGGTCTCTCGTCGGAGGCAACCGATGCCTTTGAAACAGGCCGCCCGGCCACTCTCGCGTCGGCCGCGCGGCTTCCGGGCGTGACCCCGGCAGCACTGACGGCTGTCGTCGCGCACTTGAAGAAACTGTCCGTTCGGGCTTGACGGGCGTTTCGGGTTCTGGAGCAGTGCAACCAGACGCCACCAGTCGGTCCACATGAAGGGATCATGCCGGACCTATTTCTCAACAACAGATTGTATTTATTATCGAAACATCAACAGTGGAGGTCCGCAGCCTTCGTAGCGCGAGCGCATGAGAAGACGAACCCGGCATCAGTGTTGCGACTGCTTTCGTGTGCCTGCAAGCCGTCTGGTCGTGTTTTGGCTGAAACGGGCGCCTCAGGCTCATCCTCCCAGACGACTCAACGCGGGGAGGGCGCCGCATCCAGCTTGGCAACGATGCCGGTGAGGTCGCTGCTCAGTGCGGGATAGAGTTTCGTCACCAGCGGATCATGGCCTGGAATGATGTGGTCCGGACTTTCGGCCAGGTCCGCCATGTGGTCATGGCCGGCCAGCATGTCGGCGACTGAATAGACAATGGGAAACGGAGCCGACCGTTCCAGGTTTTCGTAGAAGTGAGCCGCATCTGAAGCAAGGACAACCCATCCTCGACGGGTGCGAACCCGTACGCACTGCAACCCCATCGTATGGCCACCAATCAGGTGGACAGACACGCCGGGCGCAATTTCGCGATCCCCGGAATGAAACACCACGCGCCCCTCGAACACTTTCCGGACCAGTTCGCAGACGTGATCCGGGGTGTACGGAACCCCGAACGCCTCGCGGGCCATGTGGGGGCCGGTAGCGAACTGCATCTCCAGTTCCTGAAGGTGAAAATTTGCCTCGGGAAAATGGCTGATGGTGCCGGCGTGGTCATAGTGGAGATGGGTCACGACGACATCCTCAATGCTGGAGGCGTCAATGCCGGCCATCGCCAGGCCTTCGCGAGGCGATCGGTCGACGGTTCGACCACGACGCTGTCCTTCCTCGGCGTCAAAGCCGATATCGACCACGATGCACCGGTCTTCGTTACGGACAGCCCAGACGAAGTAGTCGAGCGGCATGGGGCCTTCATGCGGGTCCGCGTTGATGAAATTCTGGTGGCGCTGCCGGTTCGTGTGCGCTCCGTAGCGCACGGCAAGGACTTCCCATGTATCGGTCATGGCACGCGTTTCCGATCCGGTTTGGCGGGGTGTAAGGACTGCGCGCCGACGGCCCCCGCCAGGAATTCGACAAAGGCGAAACCGGTGCGCGCAAGGTGGACGAAGTGGTCAAAGAACCCAGGCTGGAGTGTATCCGACTCCGCCAATTCGGCACCCGCCAGGAAATCCTTGCGCCGGAGATCCTCGATCAGCGGATGGTCAGGGTCGTATCCGCGGGGAGGGCGCTTTAGCGACTCCCCGCGCCATGCAAACGTCGAACGGAAGGCGTCGGCGGTGGTGATCCTCGACCACGTCTGAGGCTGGTCGACAATTGCATCGCGAATGGCGCCGAGTGCCGCGCCATCGGGACGCCAGATGCCGCACGCAGCGAAGCATCGGCCGGGTTCCAGGTGGAGGTAGAACCCCGGCGCGTGAGCGCCGGTGCCGGCTGCATGGCGAAAGTGGGCACCGATGTTCGTCTTGTAGGGGGTCTTGTCCTTCGAAAAGCGCATGTCCCGGTAGATTCTGAAGAGCGAAGTGCCATTTGGCCTCGGGTCTGCACGGCAGTGCGGACTGATTTCGGCGAGAGGCACAGCGAAGGCCCGGATGAATGCAAGCATCGGATCCCGAACGTCGGTCAGGTATCGGTCCCGGTTTTCCGCAAACCATTGCCGGTCATTGTTTGCCTTGAGATCCCGCAGGAACGCAAACAGTTCCGGGGTGATCGGCCCGGCAGTCAAGGGGTCGGCCGGGATTGATGCCGGCACTGGCCGCCGCCCCGCCCCGCGGGTCCCGGTTTGCCGATGTGCAGGGGGAACAACTCTCGGTGATGCCGCGGGAAGGCCAGCAGACTGAACCTCGAGTCCGCCATCACGTGCCAGCTTGGGGTCACTTTCGGCCGGCGGCACGCAGCCTCAGGCGTCGCACCATCCACCAAACCGTGCCCACCACCGGGATCGTGATGCCTGCCAGCAGCAGTGTCTTGTCGGTCCCGAACGGGCCGGCGACGGGTGCAATCACGTACTCGGCAAGGCTGACGGCGTAATAGCTGATTGCGACGACGGATAACCCCTCGACCATTTCCTGCAGGCGAAGCTGAAGCGCGGCCCTGCGGTTCATGCTTTCCAGCAGGCTGCTGTTCTGGCTTGCGATGTTGACCTCAACCCGGGTTCGAAGGAGGGTCGCGGCGCGCGTTGCCCGCTGCGAGAGTTCATCAAGGCGCCCTTTCGCCGAACGGCAGGTCCGCATCGCGGGATCAAATCGTCGCAGCATGAATTCCGCGAGCGTCTGGCGCCCCTTCACGCGGGTTTCGCGGAGCGTGGCGATCCGCTCGTGCACGATGGTCCCGTAGGCTTCGGCGGCACCGAAGCGAAAGGCGGAGGACGAGGACAGGGCCTCGATATCCGCGGACATTTCGAGGAGCCGGTCAAGCGTCGCAGCTTCGTCGCCACTCTCGGTGGCCATGCCGGCCACGAGGGACGACATGTGACCATCGAGTTCCGCGACCCGATCGGCGACCTGGCGTGCAACGGGCAGCGTGAGCATCGCCATCGATTTGTACGTTTCGATTTCCACGAGCCGCTGGACGATGCGCCCCAGCCGGCGCTTGCCGATGGTGGGAGCAGCGAGTACCGCAAAGCGGACATGGCCGGCGGGGTCGATTCGAAAATCGCTCGCTGCGACAGCTTGCCCGTCGAGGACGCTCGAGATGGCAAGGCTTTCGGGGACGAACCATTTCTGCAGCCGGCTGTAATCGGGCACCGTCAGATCCGGCACCGTCTCGACCGGTTCGACCCTGACGAGGACCGACGTCAGGATGCAACCCGGGGCAGAACCCAGCCAGTCGTCCGGGAACGCCGATGCCACGGATGCAGTAAACGGCTCCGCCGCGACATCGTCGGCGTAGATGGTGTACGTGACAAATTCCGTATGCCGCTCCCACGTCAACAGGTCGCGCCCCAGCCGGCCGGAATAACGGTTCCCGTCCGGGGGCGGGTGCGGCAGCCCGTGACGGTCCAGGAGATCACAGAGGTGTGCCCGGTCGACCGCGGGGTCCCGGTTTTCTGCCTGGACCGGCTGCTTGATCGCCAGCACCACGGCATGGCAGGGCGGGCGCAGTTCAGGAAAGGGCCGGGCGTGAAGCTCGTTGGCCAACGCATAGCGTTGCGGATGGTCTTCAAGCTTGGTTTTGCTCATCTCTTTCAACACTTTCGCCGACTGCTGCGGGCATTGCATCTTCAGCTTGCGCCGGCGGGCAGGCTCCCGTGGCGACACTGTAGCGCCGTCCTGGCGACCGCAAGAGAGGAGCGATCACGGTTCCGACGAACGTAACCGCGGCCGGAGATCCCGTAGGGAACACGCGGTGCGCCTTCAGTAACCGGAAGAATGCCGCGAATGCCGGACAGAAGGACGCGTCGGGTCGCGCCTACGGCGATCGGTCGTGGGCTCAGGGCCCGATCTCGGTAGCGTCGGCCCTCCGCGCGATGCCATGAGGCCTCGAATTAGGCGCCTCCGCCCTGGCCTTCTGCGCCCGGCGCGAACGCCGGGCGGGAGCGAACAAATCGTCCATCGCTCGTCCGGGCTCCGGGCCCAGTCATGGGCACGGGCGGGGCGCTACAGGATGAACCGGTTGAGATCGCTCTTGTCGATTTCGCCGCTCAGGATGTCGAGGACAAACGGCTCGTCGATGATGACCGCCTTGTCGGCCCAGTCGGCCGCCGAAAAGCTGACGTCCTCGAGCAGGCGCTCAAAGATCGTGTGCAGCCGGCGCGCGCCGATATTTTCCACGGTTTGGTTGGCTTCCGTCGCCAGGCGCGCCAGTGCCTCGATGCCGTCCTGCTTGAACTCGAGCGTGACACCGTCGGTGGCGAGAAGCGCCTCGTACTGACGGGTCAGGCTGTTTTCGGGCTCGGTGAGGATCCGGACCAGGTCGGCCTCCGACAGCGGGTCGAGGCTCACCCGGATCGGGAGGCGGCCCTGCAGTTCGGGAAGAAGGTCGGACGGCTTGGCGAGATGGAATGCGCCTGATGCGATGAACAGGATGTGGCCGGTGCTGACCTGGCCGTACTTGGTGGCGACCACAGTGCCTTCGATGAGCGGCAGCAGGTCGCGCTGGACCCCCTCGCGGCTGACGTCCGCACCCGCCCGGTCCTCGGCCCGGGTGATCTTGTCGATCTCGTCCAGGAACACGATGCCATTCTGCTCGACGGCCTCGATCGCGTTGCGCTGCAGGTCGTCATCGTCAATCAGCCGGTTGCTTTCCTCCTCCACAAGTACGTGGTGACTTTCGGCGACCGTCATCCGGCGTTTCTGGGCCACGGTGCCGAACGACTTCCCGAACAATTCGCCGAGGTTGACCATCCCCACGTGCGTCCCCGGCACACCCGGGAGTTCAAACGAAGGCATACCGCTCGGAGCTTCCGAAACCTCGATCTCGATCTCCTGCTCATCCAGTTCACCGGACCGCAGTTTCTCGCGCATTTTCTGGCGGGTTTCCCGGGATGCCGACGCCCCCGCAAGGACGTCGATGACGCGTTTTTCAGCCGCTGCCTCGGCCCGGGTCGCCACTTCCTGCTGCAGGCGCGTCCGGGTGATCAGGATGGCACTTTCGACGAGGTCCCGGATGATCGATTCCACGTCGCGGCCGACGTACCCGACCTCGGTGAATTTCGTCGCTTCCACCTTGATGAACGGCGCCTGCGCGAGCTTTGACAGGCGGCGGGCAATCTCGGTCTTGCCTACGCCCGTGGGCCCCATCATCAGGATGTTCTTGGGCAGGATTTCGTCCCGTAGCGGAGGCTTGAGCTGCTGGCGCCGCCACCGGTTGCGAAGGGCGATGGCGACCGCGCGCTTGGCGGCCCGCTGGCCCACGATGAAGCGATCCAGCTCGGCAACGATTTCGCGCGGCGTGAACGCGGTCATGAGCGGATGACTTCGACCGTGATCTGATCGTTGGTGTAGATGCAGAGGTCCGCGGCAACGGCCAGTGACCGGCGCGCGATGTCCTCCGCATCGAGGCCGTCCATGGCGCTGAGGGCCCGCGCAGCCGCGAGCGCGAAGCCGCCTCCCGAACCGATCCCGATCAGCCCGTCCTCCGGTTCGACCACGTCGCCGACACCGGACACGAGCAACGACACCTCGCGGTCGGCCACAGCCATCACCGCTTCGAGCCGGCGCAGGTAGCGGTCGGTCCGCCAGTCGCGCGCCAGTTCGACACAGGCGCGCATCAGTTGATTCGGATGGCGTTCCAGTTTGGCGTCGAGGCGGTCAAAGAGCGTGAACGCATCGGCGGTGGCGCCGGCGAAACCGGCCAGCACTGCACCACCGGCGAGGCGCCGCACCTTGCGGGCATTGGGCTTGATCACTGTGTTGCCCTGGGTCACCTGCCCGTCCCCGGCGATCACCACCGCGCCTTCGCGCCGGACCGAGAGCACGGTTGTCCCGTGCCAGGATGCTGCCGTCGAGGGTTGGGTCATGACTTCCATATAGGGAATGGAGCCGTCAGGGTCGGCCGCGCGGCTGTCAGATCCGGCGGTGCTGCAACGACCGGCCGAGATTGTCGACGGTTCTCTGGATGAGCCCCTGGTGGGCCTCGGCGCCGACCTGTTCACGCAGCAGCCGGGTCGACGCCCGGAGCACCAGGTCCGCCACGCGTTCGCGGTACATCCGCGTCGCCGCTTCCTCTGTCCGCGCGATGTCCTCGCTGGCCCTCGCCCGCATGCGCTCCAGCTGGGCCTGCAGGCGCTGCTCGGACGCGGCGACGATCTCGAGCGCGGTTTCCTCGGCGCGGGCCCGGATGGCCGACGCCGTTTGCTCGGCTTCGGCGGCTTCGTCCATGTAGCGGTCCCGTAGCGCCTGCGCCTCGGTATGGAGCGATGCCGCACTGTCCAGTTCCGCCCGGACCGCCTCCCGGTGCGCGTCCAGGACCCCGGCCAGCTTCTTGAACAGAAGCCGCCCGAAGCCGACCACAAACAGGCCGAACGAGACGGCGACCCAGAACGACGGGTCGTTCATCAGCAACGACCAGGTCATGCGGCCTGGTCCTTCGCGGCCTGGGACACGGCATGCGCGAGCGCCCCGTCGTTGACATCAAGGCCTGCGAGCGAGCGGGTGACCGACCGCACCAGGTCCGAAGCGGCGCGTTCGGCGTCCTGGAGTGCGGCTCCCCGACTGGCTTCGATCCGGGCTTCCGCTTCGGATCGTTCCTTGTCCAGTTCCGCCTGCAGGCGCTGGCTGTGGGACCGCAAGGCCTCGGCCGCCTGGTCGTGCGCTTCGCGAAGGATGCGGTCGCTGTCGGCCCGGGCGGCGGCGAGCGCTTCGCTTGCCCGTTGATGAGCTGCTTCTGCCTCCTTGCGGAGTTCGTCCGCCTGCTCCCGGTCGGCACCGATTCGCGTTTCCCTGGCCCGGAGCGTGGTCCGTACCTGCGGCAGCACGAGGCGGCTGATCACGAAGTACAGGGCCGTGAACGTGACGACCAGCCAGAAGATCTGGGACGGAAATGTCTCGAAGCGAAGTTGCGGCATCCCGCCTTCCGCCAGCGCCGCCTGGGGAAGCGACGCCGCGACGGCCGGACTGATGAATGCGGGGAGACGGCTCATCGGACGCGGGAAGGGGTCAGACCGCGAACAGAATGAGGAAGGCGATCAGAAGTGCGAACAGCGCGATGGCCTCGGTCAGGGCGAACCCGAGCAGCACGTTGCCGAACACTTTCGGCGCGGCCGACGGGTTGCGGATCGCAGCCGACACGTAGTTTCCGAAGATGTTGCCGATACCGATACCGGCACCGGCGAGCGCGATCGTCGCAAGGCCTGCGCCGATCAGCCTGGCAGCTTCTATGTCCACGGGAATGTCCTTTCCGAAGTAGGGAAGATGAGGAAGATGAAAAACGGGGCAGCGACGTCAGTGCTGGAGTTCGAGCGCGTCCGAGAGGTACAGGCAGCTCAGCACTGCAAAGACGTACGCCTGGATGACCGCGACCAGCAATTCGAAACCGGTCAGGGCGATGATGAGGGCGACGGAGGCCGGCGCGAGCAGGCCAAGCCCGCCGGAGAGCAGGAGCCCGACAAACCCGCCGAAGACCTTGAGCATGGTGTGTCCGGCCATCATGTTGGCGAACAGGCGGAGCGAGAGGCTCACGGGCCGGACGAAGTAGCTGATGATCTCGATCGGGACCATCAGCGGAATGAGAGCCACCGGGACGCCCGACGGCACGAACAGCGACAGAAAGCGGACACCGTGGCGCCAAAGCCCGATCACGGTGACGCCGACGAACACGACTGCCGCCATCGTAAAGGTCACGGCGATGTGGCTCGTGTAGGTGAAGCTGTACGGAATCATTCCGAGCAGGTTGCCGAACAGGATGAACAGGAACAGCGTGAAGATGAACGGAAAGTAGTGCGCTCCCTGCGATCCGACGTTGTCCTGCAGCATGTTGGCAACGAACCGGTACGTGAGTTCGATGGCCGCCTGCCAGCGTCCGGGGACAATCGCCCGCCGGCGCATGCCGCCTCCGAACACGAGCGCAATCACGGCGACGGCAATCACCATCCAGAGTGCCGAATTGGTGAACGACAGATCGAGGCCCCCGATGTGCAGGGGTTCGAGAGGCACAATTTCAAACTGCTCAAGCGGCCCGTGTGCGGCGCCGCCCGCATCGCTTTCAGTTGCCATGGAAGGTCAGGTCCTGGAGGACGGTCGGTCAGGTTTGTGGGTCTTGGAGTTGCGGTCCTGGTCGCTCGCACCCAGTCGATGCACGGTACGGAACACGTTGCGGAGGCCGGCCGCGAACCCGAGCACGACGCACACCAGCAACAGAGCCGGTGATGTGTCCAGCCAGTCATCGAGCAGCCAGCCCGCACCGCCACCGACGGCGATTCCCGCGATCATTTCGGAAGAAACCTTCAGGGCCCCGCCAAATGCCGCACCACGGGGGCGTGGCTGCGTCCGGTCGGCCGGATCCGCACCAGATTCAGCCAAACGATTCGCAAGATGGACAAGATCCGGCGGCGTATCGCTGCCGTTCGGCGATTCGTCCGCCACGATCCGCTGATTCCCGCACCTGCGCCCGTTTGACCGAGCCGTTTCCAAGCTAGTTGCCCCGCCCGAAATCGTCAAGCCGTTACTTCCAGTGCGCGGTTGCGCGGGTTGGTGCTCCGGGGTGGAGCGGCAGCGAGCCCCGGAGGCGGAGGAATTCACAGGCAGCAGGCACGGTTCGGCGCTCGGCTGGCCGCTGTGGCGACCGGGGCGAATTGGCGTCGGACATCTTGTCTTCGCTTGGTCATGAGCTGCGGAGTCGCGGTTGGTGGAAGACGGCACGTCTGCAGAACTGCCGCCGGCGAGTGCGGGTCAGGGACAGTATTGGTGCGATGGTGCGGCCCGGTGTGCAGGCCAAGGGCTGGGACGGATGAAGGCCGGGCCTGCAACCCGTGCGCGGCAGCCTCGGGTTGTCGGATTCTGCAAGGGGCCATGTCAGCAATGTCACCCGCGCAATACCTGACAGCGTCACCGCATGTGCGTCACGCAGGAGTCTTTCTGATACTTGTGTTGTCGACCTTGCGACGGATTGGTTATGCTTTAGGCACTGGCGTCAGTTCTTGTTTCGCAGTTCTCGCCTCAATCCGCTTCCTTTATTGGACTCAATTGGACCACCCGAATATGCCCATGCACCAGAAGATCATCACCACCGGTTTCGCCGCGTTATTTGCGCTTGTGTTGGCCGGTTGTGGCAGTGGAAGTGAATCCCCGATGACGATGGAGCCGACGGAGCCGCCGCTCGACGAGGACGAACTGGCCAGACTCCAGGAAGAACTCGAGGCCTTACGGGCAGGCATCCGCCTGAAGGACGAGGCCGACCGGTTGCAGGAGCAGATCGACGATAACGACGATGACGATGACCCGGACGGCCCCCCAGACGGTCCCGACCGGGATGAAGCTGCTCGTACTGCGTGGAACAATGCGCTTTGGGAAGCCTTGGGCATTGCGGGTGGACGTCTCATCGATTTCCAACCGGGATTGAATCACTTCCGGAGCAACCGCAACAGGCCGAGTAACGCCAACGACGAACCGGACCCAACACTCGTCGACGGTTGGAACGTCCAGTCGTGGAATGTGACAAATTCCAACAATTCCACCACGTTCTCGGTTATGTACGACAATCAGGGCGAGACACCGACACCGTTTAACCAGCGATGGGGGAATGATTCCGAACGGCAGGCGGGGGTATACGCTCTCAACTCGGGAAACCGTGACCACCGGACCCGGATCGAGCTTTCCGGGTTGCCGACGAATCCCAACCATAAAGGTGTCGTGCTTGGCCCTGTCGGGGGACAGCGGGGCACGTTCGACGGCGTCGAGGGAACCTTTCTCGGAACGGGCCAAACCGGCACCGAAGTGAAGGTCAACGCGGACGGTGAGCCGACATGGAACGCCTCGGACCTGAAATTCAGGCCGGACAACAATACTGCCACGGTCATGCTGCCGGACAGCACGTATATGGGCGTGGGGTTGTGGCTGACAGAAAACGAGAATGGAACGGTCGTTCCCGAATACCGGGGCTGGACCCAGGGCTCTTGGCGCTTCAACGGCCGCCAGAACGACCAATACGTGAGGCGTGAGAGAAACAGTCAAGGTGGATACACCTACTACACCACTGTTCCCGGGACGATGACGTTCAAGGGGCCGGCAGTGGGCCACTATGCCCACCGCACCGTCGATGGCACGGTGGGGGCGGCGTTTGTTGCCGAGGCCGAGTTTGTGCTGGATACCGAGTACGGGCTCTCAATTGACGAGCGGAAAGGGTACGGCGCCGGAATTCTCACGGGGACCATCGACAACTTCGTTGGGATGGATGGACAGCCGATCGGAGATGGATGGAAGATCGAGACCGGCAACCCATTTTCGGATCCCTTTGATCCGACAGAGGGCAACATCTTGCAGGCAATCGACCTAGCCGGTGCTGACGGCACTATTCGGATCAACGCCCACGGCATACGGCCTTTCCCATTCAATGCCCGTGCGACGTTCGGGAATGTGGTCACGATGGGGCACCTGACCGGTTATTTCAGGGACGGCACCCGCAACGATAACCTCCCGGGCGGCATTGAAGGGCAGTTCGACATCGGGGAGGAGAATCACCCAGTTCGCATGGCTGGCTCCTACGTTGTTGTGAATCAGGTGTCTGACCTGCCCGACGACTGACCCTTTGTAGACGCTCGGAACGCGTCCGTACAGCCCGGCCGGTCCTTTGGGCGCTGGCTGGGCTGTTTTTCCAGGGAGACCGGTTGACGCGAACACCTAACCCCGCGCGCGGGCGTACCATCGGGTGACGGCCTTGACGTGAAGGGCTGGCGCGACCGGAATGTGGCCAACATGCGTTGCTGGTGCAACGTGCACGTCGACTGCAACCGATGCGTGCCCCTAGGCAGGCGGCGAGCCGCCAGCTGACGGGCCACTCGTTGGCGAACGCCAAGGGGGTGGGGCTGGCATATGCATGCCCTGGAGCAGCCCGACCAGCTCACGCCGCATTGTGACCCTGGAGCGACTGCCCGGCCGGACACGGCACCCGCACGCCTACTTCCGGGTTGTCTGTGGAGGTGGGCCAGCAGTGTGGACAGGATCGGCTCGTTCAGATCGCGGGCGTTCGAAATGATCCACGAAAAGCAGCGGCGCGCCGTGCTTCGGGTGCCCAGCCCGAATTAGCCAAGCCACCGCGTCCAGTACGTGGGGGCGCGGGTTGATCCTCCGGGCGGGAGTGGTTGCGGTCCCCGGAGGCGGAGCAATTCACAGGCAGTGGGCATGGTTTGGCGCCCCGGCTAGGCGTAGCCGTGGTCGGGGGTGCGTTCCTGTCGGACATCCTGCATTGGGCTGCTTTCACCGAGACGTGTTCAGATCCGGGCGCCATTGGTTCCAGAGCAGTTGACTGGGCCGCTCCACGCTTCAATTGCGCCTCGGGGAGCACCCGAGCCGAGGAATCTGTGCCTGGCTGGGCGGCAACCGTCTGGAACTCGCGGGATTCGTGGTTTTGCGAGGGCTGTCTTCATAACGTCACTCGTGCAATTCTTGATAGCGTCAGCACATGTCCGTCACGCACAAGTTTTTTCGCTTCTTGTGTTGTTGGTTTTGCGACGCATTGGTTATGCTTTGGTACTGGCGTCAGTTCTTTTCTTGCATTTCTCGCGTCAAATCACCTCCATTGTTGGACTCAGTTGGACCACCAGAATATGCCCGTTCATCAGAACATGATCACCATCGGTTTCGCCGCGTTATTTGCGCTTGTGTTGGCCGGTTGTGGCAATGGAAGTGAATCGCCGATGACAATGGAACCGTCGGAGCCGACGGAGCCGCCGCTCGACGAGGACGAGCTGGCCAGACTCCAGGAAGAACTCGAGGCCTTGCGGGCGGGCCTCCGCCTGAAGGACGAGGCCGACCGGTTGCAGGAGCAAATCGACGATAGGGATGACCCGGACGGCCCCGACCGGGATGACGCTGCTCGACTTGCGTGGAACAATGCGCTCTGGGGCGCCTTGGGCATTGCTTACGTATTCCCCGAGGGCAGCTTTGACTACACGAGATTGGCTCATGACACGCGTAGAGACGACCTATTGAGGCCGGATAACGCCACCGACGAACCGGACCCGACGCCCGTTGAAGGCTGGAACGGCCAGTCGTGGAGTGTGACAAATTCCAACAATTCCTCTTTGACCAGGGTGTCTTACGACAATCGAGGCGAAACGCCGACGCCGTTCAACCAGCGATGGGGGAGTCCTTCCGAACAGCAGTCGGGGGTATACGCTCTCAGCTCGGGAAACCGTGACCACCGGACTCGCATAGAGCTTTCCGGGTTACCGACGAACCCCAATCACAAGGGTCTCGTGGTAGGCCCGGTCAGCGGAAAGCGGGGAACGTTCGACGGTGTCGACGGAACCTTTCTCGGTACCAGTGAGACCGGGACCGAAGTGAAGATCAACGCGGCCGGCGAGCCCACCTGGGACGGCTCGAACCTGAAATTCAGGCCGGACGACAACACTGCCACGGTCATGCTTCCAGACGCCACATATGCGGGCGTGGGATTGTGGCTGACAGAAAATGAGGACGGCTCGGTCATCCCTCAATACCGGAGCTGGATCCGGGGCGTTTCGCACTACGATCCAGAAAGCGATGAACAATACGTGAGGAATGTCGAGATTAGTGGCACAACCCATCACGTCACCACTATTCCCGGGACATTGACGTTCAAGGGACCGGCAGTTGGCCACTACGCTCATCGCACCGTCGATGCCACGGAGGGGGGGGCGTTTGTTGCCGAGGCCGAGTTCGTGGTTGATACCGAATTTGGGCTCTCCCATATCGAGCGGAAATCGGGCGAGAGCGGGGCCGGAATTATTACGGGGACGATCGACAACTTCGTTGGATTGGACGGGCAGCCGATCGGCGATGGATGGAAGATTGAGATCGGCAACCCCGAATTGTCGGAATTTGATCCGACTCAAGGTAGCTTCCTGTTATGGGACAGCGACTCGGACTCTAACCAAATTCAGATTCACCATCACGGCGTCTCGCCTTTCCCGCTCAATGCCCGCGCGACGTTCGGGGATGTGACCACCAGCGGACACCTCATCGGCATTCTCAGAGACGATTCGCGCAACGATCGCCTCCCGGGCGGCATTGAGGGAACGTTCGACATCGGAGAGAGGAATCACCCGGTTCGCATGGCTGGCGCCTACTATGTTGTGAATCAGGTGCCCGATTTGCCAGACGATTGATTCTTTGTTGACGCTCGGAACGAGTCCGTACAACCCAGCCGGCCCCTCGGGCACCGGCTGGGCTGTTTTTCCAGGGCGATCGGTTGACGAGGGTACTCGCCCGCGTGCGGGCGCCCCTCCGGCTAATGGCAGATGTGGAGGTCCGGTCCGGTCGGTACGTGGATACCCCGTGTTGCGGGTGCTCCGTGCAGGCCGACTGCACCCGAGGCGCGCCCGGACGCGGGTGGCGACCCCGCAGGCTGACGGTCCATCCGTTGGCGCACGCCAACGGTGCAGGACTGACGTATGCAGCTCCGGGCATGAGCTTTACCTGTTGATGCCTCGACGGGGCGAGAAGCGTTCAGCGCGGGCCGGGGGCCTGTAAGAGTCTGGGCCAGTTGTCCGCCACGTGCCGCTTCACAGCGCTGGAGTACAGTGGTATCCCCCGAGCCATCCGCGTGTGGTGTTTGAGAGATCCTTATCCTGCTGTGCAGCCTTTCGGGGCGCATTCTGCCGGGGGTAGCAACGGGTCCGGGGGATCGCCGTGGCTAACCGCGCCGCGCTACCAGCGCGACTGCATGACCGGGCACGGGCGATGAACGCCGTTGTCGCGCTTGTCTGCGAGCGAGCGCCAGCGCAGTAGACGGGATCGGCGCGTCCGGACGAGGGGGAGGTCCAAATGATCCACGGAATGCAGCGGAATGCCGTGCTTCTGGCACTCGGCTTGGTCGGTCTCGCCGGCTGCACTGTCGCGCCTCCCATCCAGGCCGAAACCAGCTCTGCACCGGCAGCACTGACATTTGACTCCTTCCGGGACGAGGGGGCGGCCTGCTACGACCGCACCCGTCAGCCGTACACCGCCATTGTCGACAGCCACCTTCATTTCCGGCCCTTCGGGGGACCGGCGTTGCCGTTCAACGAAGTCGTTCAGTACCTGGACGACAGCGGCGTGCTGTTTGCCAACGTCTATGGAATCGGGCAGATGCTGCCGGTCAATTCACCCTGTACGTACTACCTCGACTGCATCGGCACGCTGGTCAGCCCGACGATGAAGAATGATTTCGTCAACGCCATGAGCGTCATCACCGAGGGGACGGATGCGGTCCATCTCACGATGTCCATGACCTTCCCCGATCTGGAGAAACCCGACTCGGTCCTTGCCGGCATGCGGATCCTCGACAAGGAATTCCCCGGCGTGTTCAGCTGGATGGGCGAAGTCAATCTGGTCAAGCAGGCCCTGTACGGAAATTTTCACCGCGCGGTTCCGCTCGCAACCATCGCCCGTTGGGTGCCGTTCATGGCGGTGTTGCGGGCGCGCGGAATGCCGCTGGCAATTCATTCGGACCTCGGCAACGACAGCGACCCGACCCGGTACCTGCCGTGGATCGAGGAAGTGCTCCGCCTGTATCCAGACAACAAGATCATCTGGATGCACCTGGGTCTGTCGCGTGAACTGGCGGCGATTGAGCCGGCCACGCACATCGGGATTCTTGAATCCCTGCTTGACCGCTATCCCCATCTGATGGTGGACATCTCGTGGCGTGTCATCGACGACAACGTGTTTTCCGACCCGGTGCTGCGCGACCAGTACATCCCGTTCCTGAACGCCTATTCGGACCGCGTCCTCCCCGGGACGGATTTCGTCGCCTCCGCCAACAAGAATTTCCGCATTTACCAGACCGAACTTGATGTCACCAGCCGCATTCTCGGCCATCTCGACGACGAGGCGTTCCGCAACATCGCCCTGGGCGAGAATTACTTCCGCCTCCTCGACCTCGACTACGTGGCGCCACCGGTTTGCGCCGCGCCGTCGTGACGGGATGGGTGCAGCAGCAGCGGAGCACGAGCCCTCCGGCGCGCACGAGCTGAAGGAGGCGGCGCGCCCCATGGATCAGAGGATGGCCAAAGGCGCCGGCTGCTTACGCCACGTCTCTTCCGGGCCTGCCGCTCTGCGGGAGGCCGCCGGCAGCAACCTGTGATCGCTGGACGCGGTGCGTTCAGCGGCGTTCGGGCTCGTATCCCAGGTTGGCAGCGAGAATAGTCTCCGCGTCCGCCAGAGGGACGCCGGTGCGCCGGGCGTAGTCCTCGACCTGGTCGCGACCGATGCGGCCGACACCGAAATACCGGGCATCCGGGTGGGCGAAGTAGAAGCCCGAAACCGACGCCGCCGGCGTCATCGCGAAGCTGCTGGTCAATGCCATCCCGATTCGTGTTTCGGCTTCCAGCAGGCGGAACAGCTTCCGCTTTTCGCTGTGATCCGGACACGCCGGGTACCCCGGTGCCGGGCGAATGCCCTGGTAGGTCTCGTCGATCAGCGCCGCATTGTCCAGGTCCTCGTCGGGCGCATACCCCCAGAATTCTTTCCGGACCCGTTCATGCAGACGTTCCGCGAATGCTTCGGCAAGCCGGTCCGCCAGCGACTGCAGCAGAAGGCCCGTGTAGTCGTCGGCATCCTTCCGGGCGGCATCGATCCCGATTCCTGTGGTGACCGCGAAGGCTCCGAGATGATCGGCGACCCCCGTGTCCCGAGGGGCGACGTAATCGGCCAGGCACTGGTTGGGCCGCGCCTCCGATTTCCGCATTTGCTGACGCAGGAACACGAAGCGCGTCTGCACCGTGCGCCGTCCGGCATCGGAATAGACCTCGATATCGTCACCGAGGGCATTGGCCGGGAACAGTCCGGCCACCGCGCGGGCCTCAAGCAGGCCTTCGTCGATGACCCGCCGCAGCAGCGATTCGGCATCGCGATAGAGATCTCTTGCTGCCGCGCCCACGACCGGGTCGTCGAGAATCGCGGGCCAGGGGCCGGCGAGTTCCCAGGTCTGAAAAAACGGCGCCCAGTCGATTCGCCCGACGAGCTCCTCAAGGTCGTAGTTCGTGAACTGGAACACGCCCGTTGTCCGTGGCGCGGGCGGGACGCCCCTGCTCCAGTCAATCGGGACGCGCCGGCTCCGGGCCTCATCGATCGGCAGGCGGGGGCTGCGGCTCCCCTGCGTGCCGTGGCGTTCCCGGATCCTGGCGTAGTCGTTCCGGGTTTCGTCGACAAGGGCGGGTGCCCGGGTGGTGCTGGCGAGGGCTGCGGCGACGGTGACCGCGCGCGATGCGTCGTTGACGTGGATCACAGGGCCTGAATATTCGGGGGCAATCTTTACGGCCGTGTGGGTCTTGGACGTGGTCGCCCCGCCGATCAGGAGAGGAAGCTCCATCGAAGCCCGCTCCAGTTCGGCGGCGACCAGGCTCATCTCCCGCAACGACGGGGTAATCAGTCCTGACAGTCCGACCATGTCGGCGTCGTGCTCGCGCACCGCGTCGAGGATGGTCTGCGGGGGCACCATCACACCCAGATCGACGATTTCGAAATTGTTGCAGCCGAGCACCACGCCCACGATGTTCTTGCCGATGTCATGGACGTCCCCCTTCACGGTGGCGAGCACGATGCGCCCGCGCGAGCGGCTGCCTCGTTCCTTCTGGGCCTCGATGAAGGGCTGCAGGTGGGCAACCGCTTGTTTCATCACCCGTGCGCTCTTGACGACTTGCGGCAGGAACATCTGGCCGGAGCCGAACAGATCGCCGACCCGGTTCATCCCGTCCATCAGGGGGCCCTCGATGACCTCGAGCGGATCTTCCGATTCCAGCCGGGCCGCCTCCACGTCATCGACGATGTAATCCGTCACGCCCTCGACGAGGGCGTGGACGAGCCGGTCCCGCAGGGGTTTCCGGCGCCATTCGGGATCTGCCGTGGGCGCTGCTGCCGCGCCCCGGGAGGAACTCGCGACGGCTAGCAGGCGCTGGGCGGCATCGGGCCGGCGGTTGAGAATGGCGTCTTCTGCGGCTTCCCGGAGCGGGACCGGAAGGTCCGCGTAGACGGCGAGCTGGCCCGCGTTGACGATTGCCATGTCGAGCCCGGCAGGGAGTGCGTGATAGAGAAAGACGGAATGCATCGCCTTCCGGACAGCTTCGTTGCCGCGAAAGGAGAACGACAGGTTGGAGATTCCGCCGGATACCATTGCACCCGGAAGCGACCGCTTGATGTCGCGACACGCATCGAGAAACGCGACCGCGTAGTCGTCGTGCGCCTCGATGCCGGTCGCGATGGCGAAGACGTTGGGGTCGAAGATGATGTCTTCGGGTGGAAAATCGATGTCGTCCACCAGGATGCGATAGGCCCGACGGCAAATCTCGACCTTGCGCTCGGCCGTGTCGGCCTGGCCCTGTTCGTCGAACGCCATCACCACCACGGCGGCCCCGTATTGCCGGACCGCTCTCGCCTGCTGCCGGAACGCCTCCTCGCCTTCCTTGAGGCTGATCGAGTTGACGATCGGTTTGCCCTGCACGTTCTTGAGGCCGGCCTCGATGACAGACCAGTTCGAGGAGTCCAGCATCACGGGCACGCGGCTGATTTCGGGCTCGGACGCGATCCAGCGGAGGAAGAGGGTCATGGTCTCTTCGGCATCGAGCATCGCCTCATCCACGTTGATGTCGATGACCTGCGCTCCGTCCTGGACCTGTTGGCGGGCGACGGCGAGCGCCGTCTCGAAGTCACCATCGAGGATCAGGTTCCGGAACCGGGCAGAGCCCGTGACATTGGTGCGCTCTCCGATGTTCACGAATCCGGTGGTCGCGTCGAAGGCGAGGGGCTCAAGCCCCGAGAGGAAGCAGTAACGCACCGGAGAGGGAGCCGTCCGCGGGGTGCACTCCGCGACAGCGTCCCCGATGGCCGCGATGTGGTCCGGCGTCGTCCCGCAGCAGCCGCCGGCGATGTTCAGCCAGCCGCTCTCGGCAAACTCCCCGATCTCGGCGGCCATGGTGTCCGGAGTCTCGTCGTAGCCGCCGAACGCATTGGGAAGACCGGCGTTGGGGTACACGCAGACCGGCCGGTCCGCGAAGCGTGCAAGCTCCTGAATGTGGTCCCGTAGCTGGCGGGCGCCCAGCGCACAGTTGAAGCCGATCGAGATCGGCCGCGCATGCCGGACCGAAGCCCAGAACGCCGCCGGCGTCTGGCCGGTCAGTGTGCGGCCCGACGCATCGGTGATGGTCCCCGAGATCATGACCGGGACCGCCGTGCCGATCTCCTCGAACACGCCCGCGATCGCGTGCAGGGCCGCCTTGCCGTTGAGGGTGTCGAAGATGGTTTCGACCAGCAGGACATCAGCGCCGCCCTCGAGCAGGCCGAGCGCCGCGTCCCGATATGCGGCCCGCAACTCGTCGTAGCTGATATTGCGTGCGGCGGGGTTCTCGACCTCGGGCGACACCGACGCGGTCCGGTTGGTCGGGCCCACGGCACCGGCGACTAGGCGCAGCCGGTCGGCGGTCTCGTGGCGTGCGGCTGCCGCCCTTGCGATGCGGGCGGCCTCGCGGTTGATCTCACGGGCGCAGGCGGCGGTGCCGTAGTCGTTTTGTGCGATCGAGGTCGCACCGAACGTGCAGGTCTCGATGATGTCGGCCCCGGCCCGGAGGTACCGCTCATGCACATCGCCGATCACGTCGGGCCGGGTCAGGCAGAGAATGTCGAAATTGCCCGCGAGATCGTGGGGATGATCGCGGAAACGATCGCCCCGGAAATCGTGTTCCTCAAGATTTCGCGCCTGCAGCAGCGTGCCGAAGGCGCCGTCGAGCAGCAGGATCCGCTGCTTCAGTGCGGCCTCGAGCCAGCGGCCGCGCTCGGTTGCCGCGCCCTCGCTCACCGGCGTCCTGCCGCGACGGCGGCGAGGGGCGCCTCCACGGGCTGGGCCTCCACGCCGCGGAGGCCGAGCCACCAGCTGATGGCATAGCTCAGCCGGGCACGATTGAGTGTGTAGAAGTGAAATGCGTTCACACCCTCGCGCCGGAGGTTCTCGCACTGTGAAACGACCGCTCCGGCGGCAACCATCTCCCGGACGCGGGGATCGGAAGGCAGGTCCTTGAACACTGCGGCGACCGCCGGCGGGATGGTCACGGAGCACCGCCGGCTGAATTCGACGACGCGGGCGAAATCGGTGACCGGAAGGATTCCGGGGACGATGGGCACGGCAATGCCGGCCGTCGCGCACCGGTCCCGAAAGCGCAGGAAGGCCGCGTTGTCGAAGAAGTACTGGGTGAGGATTCGCGTCGCGCCGGCACCAACCTTGGCCTTGAGGTTTTCGATGTCGGCGGTGGGTGTCGCCGCATCCGGGTGCGATTCCGGATAGCCGGCGACCGAGATTTCGAAATCGGCAATGGACCGGAGGCCGCCCACGAGATCCGCAGCGTTGCGATAGCCGTGCGGGCGCGGAACGTAGTCCACAGCATCCTTGGGCGGGTCGCCTCGAAGCGCGACAATGTGCCGGATCCCCGAGTTCCACCAGTGCTGTGCCAGGGCATTGATATCCGCCCGATCCGATCCGATGCAGGTGAGGTGGGCAGCTGCCTGGACCGGGAGTTCCCGCCCGATCCAGTCCACGACAGCTTCGGTGCGCGAGCGCGTGGAGCCGTCGGCGCCGTACGTGACGGAAAAAAACGCCGGCCCAAGGGCGGCAAGTCGCTGCATCACCCTCTTCAAACGCTGCACGTCATCAGCATTCCCGGGCGGGAAGAATTCAAAACTGATGGTCGGGCGGGATGTCACCGGCAGGCCCATACGCACCGATCGTTCACGAACCTGCGGCGGCGGAATCCTGCGAGGTCTCGGCCGGCGCGCGTCAGTTGGGGCGCAAGCAGGCTCGCGGCGCGGGATCTCTCTGCTTCGACCGGGACGACGGAGCCGGAACGTGGGCCCATCCGAACCTCCTTCTGCGCACGCCGAGGAGGTTCCCGCCCGTGATTGCCAGCTTGGCCACATCTCCCCTACGGGGATACCACCTTGCACGGGCTGCAGGTTGGTGGGGCGGAATGAACCCCTCAGGATGCACCGGGAAGCGTATCGGTCGCCCGAATGCCTGTCAAAATCCTGCAGACGGATGGAGCTCCTGATTCCCGGCGCCGCGCCGCCTGCCGGCAGTGCAGAGGGCGCCCTGCCCGCCGGCCAAATGGGCAGCGATCCTAGCCGCGCTTCCGAGAGAGATCGGCCAGCCTGTCGACTGCACCTGTCGCCCGTCGCGGCACTCCGGAGGGCGGGGCACGAAGCTCCAGACCCCGAGGCCGGGCGAGGCCGCCGGGGCGGATTGCCGAGCGGGCAGAAGTATGATCGGGCGCGTGATTGGGGAAACGGGAGACGTCATTATGGATGTGCGCATTGAAGCTGTTGACGAGATCGCGGTTGCGCAGATGCGGCACGTCGGGCCCTACAGCGAGGTCGGTCCGTGCTTCGAGCGTTTGTTTCAGTGGGCCGCGTCCGTCGGAGGCCGGCCCGGGCGCGTGATCACGCTGTCGCATGACAATCCGGCCGCGGTTCCGCCAGAGGAGTTGCGTTCGGACGCGTGCATTGAACTCCAGACGGACGCCGCGCCGCCACAAGGCATCAAGCTCGCGAGGATTCAGGCTGGCCGCTTCGCCATTCACACCCTTCGGGGTCCGTATGAAGGCATGGCCGAGGCGTACCGGCGGCTCTTCGAGGAATGGCTGCCCCGGAGCGGAGAACGCCCTGACGGGCGACCGTGCATGGAAGTCTATCGCAATTCCCCGGTGGATACGGCTCCTGCGGACCTGGTCACCGATCTCTGTGTTCCGCTTCAGGATCTTCCGAAGGCGTGACTGCGCCGGGCACAGGCGCATCGCGCCAGTGACTGATGCCGGCCCGGCATGGGCTGGCGCGCCTGCCGCGCGTGCACCCGGACCGCCGGCCGAGTAGACTCCCTCCATGACCGCCACCAAGGGCAAAGACCGCACGAAGCGGCTTGAGGCCGGCCCCGGGAACACGGAGCAGCGCCCGGAAGGCCGGAGGGGCAGGTCGGCGACGTCCATCCTGACCGTCGCGGCGTTTGCAGGATTCGTCCTGGCTGGCATCGGTCTTGGCTGGTTCACGGACGATACCGCCGAGGTACTCGCGCGACTGGACGCCATCGCCGAGGACGCCGCCGAAATACGTCGGGAGCTGTCCGAACTGAATGCACTGATCACCGAACTGCCCACTGAGACTGCCGGCCAGCCAGACTCTCGCAGCGGGGTGTCCGAGCGCGTTCCCGAACAGCCATGAGGTACGCCCCCATCGGGGGTGCGAGCGCGCGGCGCCGATGGCAACCTTTCCGGACTCTGCGCACGTAACCGGACGATGCAGCAGCAGGGGGGCGACCGTCGCCAGCGGCGGGTTGACGCACGCTCCCACGGCGGACATGTTGGCAGGGCCCGATTCCGTCGCGATTTGCATACGTTAGTTTCTGAACGAGAACCCCCGTGCGTGACATCCATCTTCCCGGCCGGTCCCCGGCGCGCGGCGCCCACGCTGCCGCTGCAACGTCGCATCCGCAGGCGACACTGGCCGCGATCGACATCCTTCGAGCGGGCGGCAATGCCATCGACGCCGCCGTGGCAGCAGCAGCGGTGCTGGCGGTGGTGGAGCCGCAATCGACCGGCATCGGCGGTGACGTGTTTTGCCTGTTCGCTCCAGGCGGCACAGGCGATGTGATCGCCCTCAACGGTTCCGGGCGGGCACCGGCGGCCGCGTCAGCGGCCGCATTGCGCCAGTCCGGAATGGAGGCGATCCCGTATACAAGCCCGCATTCTGTCAGCGTGCCTGGAGCCGTCCGTGCCTGGGAGCGCCTGGTCGCGGATCACGGCCGTCTCGACCTCGCCCGGATCCTTGAGCCCGCCGCCGCATATGCCGACGAGGGATACCCGGTCACCGATGTCATTGCCGATTCCTGGAGCCGGGAGCGCGAGAAGCTCGAAGCCGATCCTGACGCTTCCGCGGTGTTCCTGCCTGAGGGCCGCCCGCCGAGGCCCGGGGAGATGCACCGCCAGCCCCGTCTCGCCGCGACACTGCGGGCGATCGGAAGTGACGGTGCCGGGGCCTTCTACGAGGGCCCCGTGGCGCGGGACATCGTGACCAAGCTCCGCCAGGTCGGCGGCGTGCACACGGAGGCCGACTTTGCGGCCGCCACTGTGGATTACGTGACGCCGGTCCGGACCGCGTATCGGGGTGTCGATGTGTACGAATGCCCCCCGAACGGCCAGGGAATCATCGCCCTGCTGATGCTCAACATCCTGTCGGGATTCGATCTGCGATCGCTGGACCCGCTTGGTCCGGAACGCTTCCATCTCGAAGCGGAGGCAACGCGGCTCGCGTATTGCGAGCGCGCGGCCCGGCTGGCCGACCCCGATCACGCCGATGTCCCGGTGGAGGCCCTCCTGAGTAACGCGCACGCGGATGCGCTTCGCGCCCGCATTGATCCCGCGCGCATGGTGGCCGGGCTTTCTCCTCCGCCGCTGCCTGAGCACCGCGATACGGTCTATCTCGCGGTCGTGGATTCGGAACGCAACGCCGTCTCGTTCATCAACTCGCTGTTCCATTCCTTTGGAAGCGGAATCCTTGCTCCGGAATCCGGCGTGATGCTGCACAACCGTGCAGCCGGTTTCGTGCTGGAGAAAGGCCATCCGAACGAACTGATGCCGGGCAAGCGGCCGATGCACACCATCATCCCCGCGATGGCTGTCCGGGACGGGCGGGCATGGATGCCGTTCGGCGTCATGGGCGGTCACTACCAGCCGGTTGGACAAGTGCACTTTCTCACCAATGTCATCGACTACGGCATGGATGTGCAGGCGGCACTTGACTGTCCGCGCGCATTTCACTTCGACGGTGTCATGAGTTGTGAGCGGGGTGTGCCCGAGCCCACCCGGGCCCGGCTGGAGGAGATGGGCCATGCAGTGGACGTGCCGGATCTCCCGCACGGCGGGGGGCAGGCAATTGCGATCGATGACGAGGCCGGCGTCCTGACGGCAGGCTCTGACCCGAGAAAGGATGGTGCCGCGATCGGCACATAGGGGAACGCATGACCACGACACCCGACGTCATCATCTACACCCAGATGCTGTGCGGTTACTGCTACCGGGCGAAGAAGCTGCTCACGGAACGCGGGATCGCGTTTCGGGAAATCGACGTGACCGCGGACCCTGCGCAGCGGGCGGAGATGGCCTCCGCAGCGGGTGCCAGGACGGTGCCCCAGATTTTCGTCAACGGCACGCACGTGGGCGGGTCCGACGATCTGGCCGCCGCTGCATCGTCGGGGGAGCTTGACCGACTGCTCGCTGATGGCTGACGCTGCGGCGCCCCTCAAGCTGGCGTGCGCGCAACTCACGAGCACGCCGGACCTCGACGCAAATCTGGAGCAGATCGGACGGCACATTGCCGCCGCCAGCGACTCAGGCGCCGATCTCGTGGCCTTTCCCGAAAACGCACCCCTGCTGGCGCCATCCGGTGTCATGCGGTCGGTCGCCGCTCCGGAAGCGCAACATCCCGCCACGCGGGCCCTGTGCGCTGCGGCGCGGGACGCGGGAATCTGGGTACTGGCGGGATCGATGGCGGTCGATCCGGAGACCGGGGACGGGCGGCTGGCCAACCGGTCGCTCCTCATCGACGCCGCCGGGAGCGTGGTGCGGCGCTACGACAAGATTCACATGTTCGACGCGGACCCCGAATCGGGCGAGCGCTACCGGGAATCGGAGCACTATCGACCGGGGAGGGATGCGGTGACGGCGGATACGCCGTGGGGCCGGCTCGGAATGACGGTCTGTTACGACCTCCGATTTCCCGAACTCTTCCGGTCGCTGGCGCAGGCGGGCGCGTGGTTTCTGTCTGTCCCGTCGGCGTTCACGCGCCCAACCGGCCAGGCGCACTGGAAGGTCCTGCTGCGTGCACGGGCGATCGAGACCGGGTGCTGGGTGTTCGCTCCGGCCCAGTGCGGCACCCACTACGGACGCCGTCGCACCTGGGGTCACACGCTCGTTGTCGATCCGTGGGGGCGGGTGGTGGCCGAAGCGGAAGCGGACGATCCGATGCTGCTCTTCGCCGACCTTGATCCCGCCGCCGTCACGGACGCGCGGGCCATGATTCCCAGCCTCGCCGTCAACCCCGGCTGGTCGGCGCCGGCGTAGAGGGGATACCGGACACCGGACTCAACCGGGCCCGCGCGCGGCGGCGATGCGCTGGACGCGCGCCGGACGGGGCGTTTCGAGATCCTCGTACGCAAGAACCTGCAATGTATTCCCCACGGCCTCCAGCAGTTCGGCGCGGCGAAGCAGGAAGCGGGGGTCGCGGGGGCGCCCAAAGCGCTCGTTTCCGACCGAAAAGGTTTCGTACACCAGGAGGCCTCCGGGCCGGACGGCCGCAATGATGTGGGGCAACCGGGGCCGGTGCAGATAGTTCGTCACAATGACGGCATCGAACTGCCGGGTGCCGAACGGCCACGGGCTGCCGTCTTCAAGATCCTGCTCGACAAGTTCAAGGCGGTCGCACCGGAGGTCCGAGGCGGCACGATGCGTCCGGTCCACGCCGGTGACAGTGCAGCCCCGTGCGAGAAAGAACTGGAGGTGCCGTCCACTGCCGCTTGCCACGTCGAGTACGTGATGATCCGGGCCGAGGTGACCGCCGTGCCGGGTGACCCAGCGCGAAGGCTCGGCACGCGGGTGCGGGCTGGCATCCGGGCGGCTGCGGGCCGCGCCGCGCTTGGCCTTGTGGCCGTCAGTTGGGCTAGAATGCACGACCTTCGCAATCGAGTGAACGCATCCTGTGATCCTCTTTGACCTCGAATGTGACAAGGGCCACGTATTCGAGGGGTGGTTTCCGAGCGGCGCTGAGTACGACAAGCAGGCGGCCGCGGGTCAAATCAGTTGCCCTGTCTGCGATACAGTAAAGGTCAAGAAGGCCCCCATGGCCCCTCGTCCGCAACGCGGGAAGGCGGCGCAGTCGGAGCGCAAGCGCACGCAGGGGGCTGTGCTGCAGGCCCTGCGAAAACTGCGCCAGACAGTCGAGAAGAACAGCACCTATGTCGGTGACCGGTTCCCGGCTGAAGCCCGGGCCATGCACGCCGGCGAACGGGAAGAGCGGAGCATCTATGGCGAGGCATCCGGTGACGAGGCCCGGGCTCTGCGTGAGGAAGGCGTGCCCGTGTGCCCGTTGCCCTGGATTGACCGGGCCGACCACTGATCTGCGCGCCACGCCGAACGGTGCTGGCCTTCCATCCACCTCTCCTCCGCCGGCCGCGCAACGCTGCTGAAGGCATCCATGACTGACCGATTTCCGCTTCCCGACCTTGACGCATGGACGACCAGGGCCAGCCGCGAGTACGGCGAGACCGCTGACGATCGGGGGCACGAAACCCCCGAGGGGATCACGATCAAGCCGCTCTACACGGACGCCGACCTCGGGCCGTCGGAGAACCTCAAGGGGTTGCCCGGGTTCGCGCCGTTCCGGCGCGGCCCCCGGGCCACCATGTACACGGGCCGGCCCTGGACCATCCGGCAGTACGCCGGATTCTCGACCGCCGAGGAATCCAATCTGTTCTATCGGAAAAACCTCGCCGCCGGACAGAAAGGGCTTTCGGTCGCGTTCGATCTCCCCACCCACCGGGGCTACGATTCCGACCATCCGCGGGTGGCGGGCGACGTCGGAAAGGCTGGTGTCGCCATCGACTCCGTCGAGGACATGAAGATTCTGTTCGACGGAATCCCGCTTGATCAGATGAGCGTGTCGATGACCATGAACGGGGCGGTGCTGCCGGTCATGGCCGGATACATCGTGGCCGCGGAAGAGCAGGGCGTCGCCCCGGCCGCCCTCGCCGGAACCATTCAGAACGACATTCTCAAGGAGTTCATGGTCCGCAACACCTATATCTATCCGCCAGGGCCGTCGATGCGCATCGTCGCAGACATCATTGCGTACACGGCCCGCCACATGCCGCGCTTCAATTCCATTTCGATCTCCGGTTACCACATGCACGAAGCCGGGGCGACGGCGGTGCAGGAGCTGGCGTTTACGCTTGCCGACGGCCTCGAATATGTGCGGACGGCCCTGGGCCGCGGCCTGGAGGTCGACCAGTTTGCGCCGCGGTTGTCGTTCTTCTTCGGGATCGGCATGAACTTCTTCATGGAGGCCGCGAAACTGCGTGCCGCCCGGGTCCTGTGGGCCGAGCGCATGGAACGCATGTTCGCGCCCAAGGACTCCCGCTCGCTGATGCTCCGCACCCACTGCCAGACGTCCGGCGTCTCGCTGGCGGAACAGGATCCACTCAACAACGTCGTCCGCACCACGGTCGAAGCGCTGGCTGCCGTACTCGGCGGCACGCAGTCGCTTCACACCAACGCATTCGATGAGGCAATCGCCTTGCCGACGGAGACATCCGCCCGTGTTGCGCGCAATACCCAGCTGATCCTGCAGGAAGAGGCCGGCGTCACACACACGATCGATCCGCTCGCCGGTTCGTACTACGTCGAGCATCTCACCGAGCAGCTGGTCCAGGAGGCGGGGGCCCTGATCGACGAAGTCGAGGCGCTGGGCGGGATGACCCGCGCGGTGGAGACGGGCATGCCGAAGCTTCGAATCGAGACAGCGGCGGCCAACCGTCAGGCGCGGCTCGACGAGGGGCGCGATGTGTTCGTGGGTGTCAATCGCTACCGGGTTGACGGGGACACGGGAGTCGAGGTGCGCACCATTGACACGGAAGAAGTGCGGACCCGCCAGGTGGAGCGGCTGACCCAGGTGCGCGCGTCCCGCGACAACAGCGCCTGCCAGCAAGCGCTCGACGCCCTGACCGCCGGGGCGGCGGCCGAGGATGCCAACCTTCTTGCGCTGAGCGTCGATGCAGCCCGCGCCCGTGCAACAGTGGGTGAAATCTCGCTGGCGCTGGAGAAGGTCTACGGGCGCCACACCGCGCGGGTGCAGGTCGCCGACGGGGCGTATTCGAGCGCCCGGACCAGCAGCGACGAACTTGCGGCGCTTCGCCGGCGCACCGCGGAGTTCGCCGAGCAGCACGGCCGCCGGCCGCGCATTCTGGTCGCGAAGCTTGGCCAGGACGGACACGACCGCGGCGCCAAGGTGATCGCGACATCGTTCGCCGACGTCGGGTTTGACGTGGACATCGGAGGCCTGTTCGGGACGCCGGAGGAGGTTGCCCGCCAGGCGATCGAGAACGACGTCCATGTCATCGGTGTGTCGACGCTGGCAGCCGGCCATCTGACCCTGGTGCCGGAACTGATAGCGGCACTAAAGGCCGAGGGCGGCAACGACATCCAGGTGATCTGCGGCGGCGTGATTCCGGCTGCCGACCATCCGGCCCTGGAGAGCGCAGGCGTGGGCGCCATCTTCGGACCCGGGACGCCGGTTCCGGAAGCCGCCGCCCGCGTGCTGGCCCTGATCGAATCCGGACCCCGGCGCTGAAGGCGGACGGGCGTGCCGCATGACCTTTACCTCGCGGGCGCCCTTGCTGTCCTCCTGTTGCTCGCCGTGGCGCTGGGGCAGGTTGGCCGCGCCCGCCGACCCGGCGTCCACGACGCACATGGAGAGGAGGCCACCGGCCCGAAGCCCGGGGAAGACGGCACTGCTGCGGGGCGCGACACCCGCCCGGCGGGGGGCCCTCCCGAGGATGGGGACACCGGACTGCCCACCGCCACGGAGCCCGCGACCCAAGCACTCGCCGAAGCCATCCTGAGCGGAAGCCGGCGGGCCCTGTCGCGCGGGGTCACCCTGGTGGAATCGCGGCGACCGGAAGACCGGGCGGCAGCCGCGGAGATCATGCAGGCCGTGTTCCCGAACGCAGGCGGGGCAATCCGGATTGGCATCTCGGGCCCGCCGGGAGTGGGGAAGTCGACCTTCGCCGAAGCCTTCGGGCTGCACGCAATTGCTGCAGGTCGCCGCGTCGCCGTGCTGGCCGTCGACCCGTCCAGCGTGATTTCCGGCGGCTCGATCCTCGGGGACAAGACCCGGATGGAGAGCCTCGGCCGTTCCGGCAGCGCCTACATTCGTCCGATCCCCTCGGGTGGGTTGCAGGGTGGCATTGCACGGGGGGTGCGGGAGTCAATCACCCTGTGCGAGGCGGCCGGCTTCGACGTCATCCTCATCGAGACGATGGGAGTCGGACAGGCCGAGTTCGCGGTGCGGGGCGTCGTGGATCTGGTCGTCCTGCTGGTGCAGCCGGGCGCCGGGGACAGCCTCCAGGGAATCAAGCGCGGGATTGTCGAGATCGCGGATTTCGTTCTGGTCAACAAGGCCGATGGTGACCTCCAGCAAGCGGCCATGCTGACGGTCGGCGAATACAAGCGGGCTCTCCGCCTGATGGCGGCTCCGACCGAGAACTGGACTCCGGAAGTGTTTGCCGTATCGGCGATCGAAGGGACAGGAATCGATCACGCGTGGGAACGAATCGAGGCGTTTCATCACACCACAACCGAAGACGGAACCCGCGATGCCATGCGTGCAGCCCAGGCGGTTGATGCAGTCTGGGACTACGTGAATGCGGCAGTTCGGGAAACCATCGAGGATGTACGGACGCAATCGCATCAGTCCGCCGAACATTGGGAGGCCGAGGTGCGGCAAGGCCGGCTGCCCCCGGCAGTTGCGGCGCGGACGCTGCTCGACGTGATGCGGAACGGCAAGGATGCAGCGGGTGACGGCCGCTGAGTGCCGAGGCAGTCGGGCATCGGATCGATCCGGCGGACCGGTCCCGGCCCAGGGGCGCGCCGCGGGTGTGTACGGTTTCAGGTTCGCCGGCTGCATGATGATCGACCCCGGGCGCGCCATAGATCGCTTATGCGAAACCGACTGCACTGGGAACGATGATCCGTGATTGACCGCATGCTCCGGACCGCTGTGGGGCTGTCCTTGGCACTCCTCGTGCTTGGCGTGGGATGCGGCGCCGGGTCCGCGCAGACGCTGGTGCGCGACGCGGAAATCGAACACCACATTCGGACCTGGTCCGACCCCATCTTCGGCGCTGCTTCGCTCGACCCGGGATCGGTCCAGATGCACCTTGTGAGCGCGCCCACGCTCAACGCGTTCGTTTCCGGGGGCCAGAACATCTTTCTCCACACCGGCCTGATCGTGCAGGCCGGCTCCGCTGATGCCCTGATCGGCGTGATTGCGCACGAGGCGGCGCATATTGCTGCCGGCCACCTGGCGCGAACCCGGGAAGCCGCCGAGAAGGCCACCCTGGCCGGACTGGCCACGACGCTGATCACGATCGGTGTAGGGGCCCTGGGCGGCGGTGACGATGCGGCATCGCTCGGGGCAGCCGGCATTGCCTTGGGCGGCAACGTCTCGAACCGAATGTTCTTGCAGCATTCCCGAACCGCTGAGTACGCGGCGGATGCTGCCGCGCTCCAGTACCTCGCTGCCGCCGACCGCCCCGCCCGCCCCCTGGTCGAACTCCTGAGGGGGTTGCAGGCCCGGGAGCAGACGATTGAGAACATCGACCCCTATGCGCGCACCCATCCGCTGACCGAGGAACGGATTCAGCAAATTCTGAGCGCGATCGAGAACGAACCTCCACCGCCGGCCGAACGGACAGCGGCCGAGCGAATCATTTACGACCGGCTCGTCGCGAAGATCGTTGCGTTTACCGATCCGCCCGATCAGGTGCTCCAGCGATACCAGGGCGACGAGCGGGTGGCCGCACGATACGCGCGTTCCATCGCGCATTATCGGAAGGCGGATCTGACGGCGGCTCTCCAGGGGATCGACGCGCTGCTCGCCGAGAATCCCGACGACCCCTATTTCCACGAACTTCGCGGTCAGATGCTGCTCGAAAACGGCCACGTGGCCGACGCGGCCGAGAGTTACCGGCGGGCGACAGACCTGGCCTCCGGCACTGCTCTCCTTCAGGTCGGCTACGCTCAAGCTGCACTCGAGACCGGCGATCGTGAAACCCTCGCCGAGATCGTGGCCACGCTCGAGCGCGCCTTGGTCACGGAACCCGCCAATGCACGGGCCTGGCGTCTCCTCGCTGCGGCGCACGGCCGCGGCGGCGAGGACTCGCTCGCGCTGTTGGCGTCGGCAGAACTCGCTTTGCTCTACGGGCGGACAGGGGATGCGCGTCGATACGCGGAACGTGCATTGAAGGCCTTGCCGCCAAGCTCCCCGGCCCGCCAACGCGCCGAGGATATCGGCGCGTTGGTCGGCGAGGCCGAACGAGCGCCTGCCCGCTAGCCTGTCTGGAATTCACGCTATCTGGAGACACCCATGTTGAAAATTCTCGTTGCCGCCGGTGCCGCTGTGGCCTGGGCGGTCGCTGCCGGCCCTGTCCTTGCCGACGAATTGAGCCGAACGGACGTCGAGGAGATTGTCCGCGAATATCTGAACGAGAACCCGATCGTGATCTATGAGGCGATCGAAAAGCACCAGGCCCGGTTGGCAGCCGAAGAGGAGGAGCTGCAGCGCGCCGCCATCGACGAATTCTATGGGACTCTGGTTGCTGAAGCGCCGGCGGTCGGCGCGGAGGCGGCCGACGCGATTACCGTCGTGGAATTCTTCGATTACAACTGCGGCTACTGCAAGCGCTCGATGGAGCCCATTCTGCAGGTTCTCGAATCCGAGCCTGATGTCCGGTTTGTCTTCATCGAGTTCCCGATTCTGGCCCCGAGTTCGGCGACCGCAGCGCGCGCGGCGCTGGCTGCCGACCGTCAGGGCCGCTATTTCGATTTTCATCAGGCACTGATGGCCCACCGCGGCGCCCTCACCGACACGCAGGTCTGGGAAATTGCGGACGCCATCGGCCTCGACGTCGAGCAGCTGACGCGCGACACGCAGGATGCGTCGGTTGCGGAGGCGCTTGATCGCAATGCCGCGATGGGCGAAGCGCTGGGAGTCCGGGGCACGCCGTTCTTCCTCGTCAACCAGAAGGCGTACCCGGGCTGGCTCGACGAGGAGCGGTTGCGGGACGCCCTGGCGGACGCCCGAGCTGGGTAAATCCGCCGGCACCAGCGCATGCGGATCGCGGCCCCGGATGCCGGGCCACGGCGATGACCGGCTGAGCTGAACCGGCCGGCCCGCCGCCGGTGGGGCCTCAGTCCATCGTCAGCAGAATCTTGCCGATGCAGGTGCCGGCTTCCATCTCCTGATGCGCGCTTGCAGCGGCGCGGAGGGGAAAGCGCCGGGCCGTGACTGGGCGAATTCGTCCGGTTCCGAATAACGGCCAGGCATGCTCGAGCAGGGCGTCACGGATCCGGCCTTTTTCCGAGACGCTGCGGGGCCGGAGCGTGGAGGCAGTCACGGTGAGCCGTTTCTGGAGCAGCGGCAACAGGTTGGCCTCGACCTTGGCCCCGCCCAGAAACGCAATGATGGCGAGCCGGCCTTCGACTCCAAGGAGATCAAGGTTGCGGGCCAGGTAGGAGCCGCCGACCATGTCGAGAATGACGTCGGCGCCCGCGTGCCGGGTCTCCTCGCGCACAACGGTGACAAAGTCTTCCGTCCGGTAGTTGATCCCGCGTTCCGCTCCCAGATCTTCGCAGGCGCGCGCACGGGGGTCGCTGCCCGCCGTGGCGAAGACCCGCGCCCCCCGCGCAGCCGCGAGCTGGATGGCGGTCGTGCCGATGCCCGACGCGCCGCCGTGCACCAGAAACACTTCGCCCGCGCGAAGCCGCGCTCGCTCGAAGACGTTGGTCCAGACCGTGAAGTACGTCTCGGGCAAGCCCGCCGCATCCTCTAGTGCCAAGCCCTCCGGCACCGGGAGCACTTGCGCATCGGGGGCCACGCAATACTCGGCGTACCCGCCGCCGGCCAGCAGCGCGACCACCGGCTGCCCTTCGGAAAACCGGTCCACGCCTGCTCCTGTCTGCACGATTTCGCCTGCCACTTCGAGGCCGGGCAAATCGCTGGCACCGGGTGGCGGCGGGTAGTGGCCCGCGCGCTGCATCACGTCCGGCCGGTTGACGCCGGCAGCCCGGACCCGAATCAGCACTTCGTCGTGCGCCGGTCGCGGCACCGGGCGACGGCAGGGAGTCAGGACGTCCGGTCCCCCCGGCTCGCGGATCTCGACGGCGTTCATTTCGGCAGCAATCGGCATGATGCGAACTCGGCATGGGCGGCGGGGACGTCCAAGTATGCCAGAGGGGCCCGGCGTGAATCTGTCGTTCTGGAAGCCGGAACGGGGTGCGGGTAAAGTGCCGCCATGGCGATCGACGACGAGCTCCTGGCCCCGAAGCCGACAGCGAACTTTCCCCGCAATCTGGAGCCGCTGTCGGTGGATGCCCTGCAGTACTACCTCGTCGAACTCGAGCGGGAACGCGCCCGTACCGAAGAGGCGCTGGAGCGCAAGCAGCGGGCAGCCGACGCCGCGCAGCGTGCGTTCCGATCCTGATCGCCCCGTTTCCTTCCTGTTGCTAGTCGTTTCGGTCGCTGCAGCCTGATGGCCGGGTCCGGCGATTTCCGCCCCGACACGCTCGCCGTCCACGCCGGGCAGCGGCCGGACCCGGTGTACGGCGCTCGGGCGCAGCCCGTGTACCAGACGACAAGCTACGTATTCGAGGACGCGGATCATGCGGCGTCCCTGTTCAACCTCGAGCGCGCCGGTCACATCTACAGCCGCATTTCCAATCCGACCGTGGCCGCGCTGGAAGAGCGCCTCGCGGCCCTCGAAGGTGGAGTCGCCAGCGTCTGCACCGCAAGCGGCCAGGCGGCGTTGCACCTTGCCGTTGCAACCCTCTTGTCCGCCGGAGACCACATCGTCTCCTCCGCCGCCCTGTATGGCGGCAGCCGCAACCTGCTCGACCTGACGCTGCCGCGCTTCGGCATTACCACCACGTTCGTGGATCCCCGCGATCTCGGGGGCATGCAGGCAGCGATCCGGCCGGAAACCCGGCTGCTTTTTGCCGAGACCATCGGCAACCCGGGCCTCGAGGTGCTGGACGTCGAGTCCATTGCCGCGATCGCCCACGCGGCTGAACTTCCCCTGCTGGTCGACAACACATTCGCGACGCCGCACCTCCTGCGCCCCCTTGAGCATGGCGCGGACCTGGTCATGCACTCGGCGACCAAGTTCCTGGGCGGGCACGGGGTTGCGATCGGCGGCGCCCTGATTGACGGCGGAACGTTCGACTGGGCCGCAAGCGGCCGGTTTCCCACACTTACGGAACCGTACGCCGGCTACCACGGGATCCGGTTTGCGGACGAGTTCGGGCCAGCGGCGTTTGCCGCCCGCGCCCGTGCCGAGGGATTGCGCGATTTCGGGGCGTGCATGAGCCCCCAGCATGCGTTCTACATCCTGCTCGGAGTCGAAACTCTCGGCCCACGCATGGACCGGCATGTCGCGAACGCACGGGCGGTGGCGGAAATGCTCGAGGCGCGGGACGACGTGCCCTGGGTAGCCTGGCCCGGCCTCGAATCGCATCCCGACCATGCTCTGGCGAAGCGTCTCATGCCCAAGGGCCCGGGCGCCATCATCTCGTTTGGTGCGCCGGGCGGCCGGTCCGGCGGCCGGGCATTGATTGCCGGTCTGTCCTTGTTCTCCCACCTCGCAAACGTCGGTGACGCGAAGTCGCTGGTCATTCACCCGGCGAGCACGACCCACGCCCAACTCGACGCGGCCGGGCTCCGGGCGGCGGGAGTGGACGAGGGTCTGGTGCGCCTGTCGATCGGCCTCGAGGACTCCGAGGACCTGCTGGCCGATCTTCAGCGCGGCCTGGACCGGGCGGCGCGGGCATGAAGCTGGATGTCGCGGGCCGAAGGGTCTTCGCAGCGGATGGCGGTCGTCCATTCGACCCGGATTGCCCGGCGGCGATCCTCCTGCACGGCGCAGGGATGGACCACAGTGTCTGGAGCCTCCCGGCGCGCTGGCTGGCCCATCACGGCTATGCGGTCTGCGCCCCCGATTTTCCCGGCCACGGCCGCAGCGCGGGGCCGCCCGCGGCGGCGACTGCCGATCTCGCGGACTGGGTGGTGGCGGTGCTCGATGCATTGGGGGCTTCGAGGGCTCGACTCGCGGGGCACAGCATGGGGGCGTTGGTTGCACTGGAGTGCGCTCGCCGGCACCCGGACCGGGTCACGGCACTCGCCCTCTTCGGTGCGGCGCCCGCCATGCCCGTGCATCCGGCGCTCATGCAGGCGGCGGCGGAGAACCCGTCGCGAGCGGCGGCGATGATGACGGAATGGGGACACGCCGCGGAGGCCCGGTTGGGCGGCGCGCAGAGCCCGGGCATGTGGGTCACGGGCGGTGCCCGTCAGTTGCTGTCGCGCGCGCCCGCCGGAACGCTGCACGCCGCGCTGGCCCTGTGCGAGGCCTACGCGGATGGCCTTGCTGCTGCGGACGCCGTGACCGTGCCGACCCGGGTCGTGAGCGGCGCACGCGACCGCATGACCCCGGCCCGGGAAGGCCGCAAGCTGAGCGCAGCCGTACAGGGCGCCGAGTTCGACGAAATCCCGGAATGCGGGCACATGATGATGGCCGAGGCGCCGGAACGGACGCTGCAGGCCATTCGGCTGGCGTTCGAGGACCGGCCCTGACCATGGCTGAATCGGATCCTCGGGCGCAGCGCGCACACTATCCCTACTGGCGTGAATTGCAGACCCGGTGGGGGGATAACGACATCTACGGGCACATGAACAACGTCGTGCACTACCAGCTGTTCGATACGGTCGTGAACCGGTTCTACGCGGAAGACGCAGGATGGGATCCGGCGACCTCGGACGCCATCGGAATCACGCCGGAGACCCGGTGCCGGTACTTCAAGCAGCTCCGCTATCCCGATCCGGTTGACGCAGGGGTGCGGGCGGCCCGCATCGGTCGCGCGAGCCTGGTGTTCGATATCGGGTTATTCCGGCGAGGCGACCCCGAACCGGCGGCCATCGGGCACTTCGTGCACGTCTTCGTAGCCCGGGATCAGCAGGACCGGACGGTGCCGATCCCCGAAGGAATCCGCGCCGCAGTCGTCCGTCTGATGCCGGAGTCCGCCGGCCCGGATACAGCCCCGGCCGACGGGACTAAATCTTCAAGCCGCCAAAACGCTTGTTGAACCGTGCGACCTGGCCACCTGATTCACGGAGCTGCACCGGCCCGCCTGTCCAGGCCGGGTGTGTGAGCGGATCGACATCGAGCTTGAGCGTGTCGCCCGGCTTGCCCCACGTCGAACGGGTCGTGAATTCCGTGCCGTCGGTCATGACGACCTTGATTTCGTGGTAGTCGGGGTGAAGGTCTTTCTTCATCGCGGTCGCCGAGGTGCTGGATTGGATATGCCCCGCGCCTCTATACCGGATCGGCCACAGCCGGACAAGCGCGTCGTGGGCGCGGAAGCGGCGCGGCGGCGTGCCCGTGCGGGGACGGAGTAGCGGCGTGGACGTCGCGGAAACCTACCGAACGGATCTCGACGTGGGTGACGGGCACGTGCTGCACGTCCGGACGTACGGCAATGAGCGGGGCACGCCGGCCGTCTACCTGCACGGTGGGCCCGGCAGCGGCTGCCAGCCGGGGCATGCGCGCCTCTTCGACCCCGCCCGCTTTCGAATCGTGCTGTTCGACCAGCGGGGCGCCGGCCGGTCGCGGCCGAAGCGCGGCCTGGCCGCCAATACCACAGCCCACCTGGTTGCGGACCTGGAACGGGTCCGGACGCACCTTGAGATCGACCGCTGGATGGTTGTCGGCGGGTCGTGGGGCAGCACCCTGGGCCTCGCGTATGCGGAAGCGTTTCCCGAACGGGTCTGCGCGATGGTCCTGCGAGCGGTTTTCCTCGGGACCCGCGGCGAATGCGAGTGGGCCTTTCGGGGCGCAGCCGAAACCTTTCGGCCCGAATTGTGGTCCGCGTTCCGCGACCTCCTTCCCGAGTCAGAGCGGGACGACCCGATCCGGGCGTACGGCAGGCGCCTCGAGGCGCCGGAGCCCAAAATCCACCGGCCGGCAGCGGACGCATGGGCGGTGTACGAGGGCACGCTGTCGACGCTCTCCCCACCCCAGGCCGCGTTTCCCGAACGCCTTGACCACGGCCCTCGCCGCGACGACGGCCGGGGGCCCAACACGCCCTACGTGGAATGGCACTACATCAAGAACGATTTCTTCATGGAGCCGAACAGGCTGCTTGATCACGCCCACCGCCTGCAGGGCATTCCCGGGCGAATCGTGCAGGGCCGCTATGATCTCCTTTGCCCTCCGGCGACAGCCGCCGCGGTTGCAGGCGCCTGGTCCGATTCGGAGCTGGCGATCGTGCCCGGAACCGGCCATGCCGGGACCGAACCGGCCATTCAGCAGGCGGTGATTGCGGCGATTCGCGATCTTGCCGAAGTGATCGGAGCCACGCGATGAGTGCCCAAGAGACGACGGCCTGGACCTGCCACGACATCGAGGCAGGGAGCGTCAATCTCCATTATCTCCGGGGACGCAGGCGGCAGGGTCCGCCGGTCATGCTGCTGCACGGTTGGCCTGAATTCAGCGGCACGTGGCGCAAGAATCTGCCGGTGATCGCGGAGCGCTACGACGTGGTTGCGCCCGATTTTCGTGGATTCGGCCGGAGTTCAAAGCCCGCTGATGCCTGTACGCCGGACACGTATGCCAACGACTTGGTGGCTGTGGCCGATCACCTGGCAACGCTTCCCGACGGCGGCGCCTGGGCCGGGAGTTTCGCCGTGGTGGCGCACGATGTCGGGGCGTTCGTCGCCCAGATTCTCGCGCGCCTGCATCCCGAACGGGTCCACGGACTTTTTTTCTTCAATTGCCCCTACGACGGCATCGGCGACCGATGGGTCCGCAACGGACAGTTTCGGGAAATCTGGTACCAGACGTTCCATCAGCAGGAGTGGGCCGCCCGCCTCGTCGGCACCAACCGGGAGACCTGTCGCACGTACATCTCCCATTTCCTGCGGCACTGGAGCCATGACCCGCATGCGTTCGACGACGATCTGGAAACGTGGGTCACGAACTTCATGCAGCCTGGGGCGCTTCAGGGCGGGTTCAACTGGTACCGGGCGATTGCCGAGGCACGGCGCCGGGCCATCACCGGCGAAGCCCCTGCACCACACGTGATCGAAGCTCCCGCGTACGTCCTGTGGGGGCGGCACGATCCCGTGCTGCGGAGTGAATGGACGCAGGGACTGGAAGACTACTTTTCAGACCTTACGGTTGAAATTGCTGAATCAGCAGGCCATTTTGTCCACTATGAGCAGCCGGAGCTTGCCAACGCTCGCATGTTGGCCTTTCTTGACCGGATCTTCCCGGATGCCGGCACGGGTTGAGCAGGCGCGTTGGCGGTGCTGCGCGAGGAACGGACGACAGGCCGGGGCGATGGAGCGTCGGCGCCATCGTTGTCCGCTATCGTTTGACGCTCGTCACACCAAGCCGATGCCAGCCTTCTGAACGTTGACAACTAGTGCGCGTATCCGCATGATCGCATTGCAGCTTTGGATCCAGAGTGGCAATATGGCCGTGTCTGGGGCACAAGCCTGATTTCCTGATCGCACCGGGCACTGCATGCGTTTCCCTGTTCTGCTGAGCGTGGCGCTCGCCGCCGCCGTCGGACTTGGTCCGGCAACTTCCCACGCGCGTGGGCCTCTCACTGGTATCGACGGCCTGGCCGTGCACGACGATGCACTTGCGCCAGGTGAGACGTTATCGCGCCTGTTGACCCGAGAGGGCGTGTCGCGCCAGGAAGGCGAGCTGTTTATCCAGACGCTGCGGCGGCACCTGAATTTGCGCCGGTTGGCCGCAGGTCAGCCCATCCTCCTGTACCGGGCTGTGTCCGGTGACCAGGGTCTGGTCCTGCAGGCCGTCGCGATCCCGGTGCGCCGCGGACGCTCCGTGGTTGCAGTGCGCGATGGAACCACGGACCGCATTCGCGGTGGCGTCTACGGAGACGAGGAGGCTGCGGACTGGATCGAGGCGGCAGTGGGCGCGCCGCGCGAAGCGGCCACAGCCGGGCCGCGCCAGTTCAAGTTCCTCAAGGGAGACAATCTCGTCACGGTTCTGCTGCGTGCAGGTGCTACGCGCGACGCCGCGCATCGGGCTGCAACCGGTCTCCGGCAGCACGTCAACCTCCGGCGGCTTGCAATCGGTGAACCGGTCGAGGTGCAGTTTGTGGATCGCGACGGAACGCTGGTGCTGACGGCGGTGGCCCTGCCGAATCGCGGACGCCTTGCGGACGTTCGCCGGGACGCGTTCGGCGTTTTCCGTCCGGCGACCGATATCGCCGCCGAACGCCCCGCCGACCCGCTGCCGGATCGTGATCCGCCGGCCGAACCTGACGTCGCCCAGGCAGACGAATTTTCGAGCCTGCGGGACCGGCTGGTGTCGAGAGGCGCGGGTGAGCGGGTCGATGATGTCTTCGGGCGCGGGGACAGTCTGGGTATCCGGCTGCAGCGTGCGGGGCTTTCGCATACCGAGATCCAGGAGGCGGTGCGGGCGTTTTCGCAAGAGATGCGGCCGACATCCATCGTTGCCGGCCAGCGGTTTTCCTACGGGCTGGACGGCGGCTCCATGACATTTTTCGCGGTTGCCGACCGGCGCCGGCCGGCCGTTCTCGTGGCCCGCACGGCGGCCGGTACCTGGACTGCGCAGCGGACCGCGTGGCCGGACATCGACATGGCCGTGGAGCGCATCGCGGGCCGGGTCTGGTCCCGGGACCTCGAAAACCCGGTAGCTGCGGCAAACGAGGAGCAGCTGCAGCGCGCGCTCGAAACCGTTCGCATCCGGAGCGGCGACATGCTCCTGACCGTATTGTCGGGTATCGGCGAACGAAACAGGCATGCGCACGCGGCGGCTGCGGCATTCGGGAAGGTCGCACGTGCTGATCTGCTGCAACCGGGCCAGAAGTTCATCTACCCCCGCACCGATCCGGACATGCCCTTGCCCGGCTTCTTTCTCGAAACCAACGCCAAGCGCGCGCGCGGCGTTCTGGTCCTGCGCGATGCAGGCGGGCGCTACCGAGCCGAGCGGCAGGACACGGCCCGCGCGGAATTCGAACTGGCGGCGTTGCCTCCAGGGCCGCGGCTCGCGACCCCTGGCGAGCCACCCGCGCCCGAACCCGAACCGGATCCAATGCTGGCCGAGTCTCCGCTACCCGAAGGGCGCGATGTGGAGCGGCTCACGGTCGTGGCCAAACGCGGCGACACCCTGGCGACAATCCTGGGCGGGGCCGGTGCCAGCCCGCAGCACATCGAGATGGCTGTCCGCGCCATCCGGCCTGACTTTGATCCCCGCTCGCTCGACATCGGGCAGGAACTGCAGATCGCGCTAGGCACCGAGGGGGAACGGCGTCGAACGCTCAAGGGCTTCGCCGTCCGCCTGGACCCGCTACGGAGCGTCGAAGTGGTCCGTGAGGGCGACTCCTATGTCACCCACAGGGTCGAACGCACCTTCGACGTGATGTTCAGTCGAACGATGGGAACGATTCAGACGAGCTTTTACGAGGCCGCCCAGGATGTGGGCCTCCCGGTCCCCGTGTTCGAGCGACTTGCGCGCATGTTCAGTTTCGACATTGATTTTCAGCGCGACATCCATCCCGGCGACGACTTTGAGGTCATGTACGAAGGGTATGTCGTCGACGGCCAACTGTTGGAGTACGGTCGGATCGTGTATGCGGCGATGACCGTTCGCGGCGAGAAGCGCTCGCTCTACTATTTCGATCCAGCCCATGCCGGTGCAGGGTATTTCGACGGCGAAGGCCGGAGTTCCGCCAAGGCCCTGATGCGCACGCCGATCGACGGGGCGCGCGTCTCGTCGCGATTCGGCATGCGCCGGCATCCGATCCTGGGCTTCAATCGCATGCACCGGGGCATGGATTTCGCGGCACCCACCGGAACACCGATCTTTGCGGCCGGGGACGGCGTCATCGAGCGTATCGGCCGCTACGGCGCGTACGGGAACTACGTCCGCATCCGGCACAACAGCGATTACAAGACTGCCTATGCGCACCTGTCCCGATTCGCAAAAGGACTGCAACGGGGGTCACGGGTCACGCAGGGACAGGTGATCGGGCGAGTGGGATCAACAGGTCGTTCAACAGGCCCGCACCTGCACTATGAAGTGCTCTACCGGAACAAGCAGGTGAACCCGCAAACCATTGATCTTCCAAGCCCTGTGAACTTGAGCGCAGCGGACCTTTCGGAGTTTCTGGAAGAGCGGAACCGGATCGAGGCTGCGTGGAATGATTTCGGGCCTGGCGTATCCCGTTTGGCCGTTCGGCCGTCGTCCAGAGAGGCTTCGTTTAACTGAGCGGTAGCTCGATACGGTGCGTCTTTACGGGCGGACGGCTGACCGTGGTCGCCAGAATCGGGCAACGGCCATCGGATGGTCACCCATGTGCGGGGTTGGTGGGGGCAACTGCCTGCAGGTAGGATTGCACTCCAGCATGACGGTCGCCAGAGGTATCGGGCGGGCTGATAGCAGGGAACCGTCGTTTCGGACATCATTGAACGGACACGCGTTGGCACCGGCCTTTGTCCCGGTGGCGGTGTGGTCACGGAGGACAAAACATGGAAATTCTTGCTGATCCGATCACGGTCAATTCCCGGAAGGTTCTTGCCGGGCTCAAGCTGATTGGCGCCGACTTTGCGTTTACCAAGGTCGACTATTTCAAGGGCGAGCAGGCGGGCCCGGACTTCATGGCGATCAACCCCAACGCGGCGCTTCCGGCGCTTCGTGATGGGGATTTCGTCCTCTGGGAATCCAACGCGATCCTGCAGTACGCGGCCGACAAGGTCGGAAACACCGATGCGTACCCGACAGACCTGAAAACCCGGGCCGATGTAAATCGCTGGCTCCTGTGGGAGTGCAGCGCGTGGTTCCCGGGTTGCTACGTGTACCTGGTCGAGAACTGCGTCAAACCGCTATTGGGCGACTCGACGGATCAGGCCGCGCTGGACGGTGCGGCGCCGAATTTCCATAAGCTGGCAAGTATCTTGGATGCTCGCCTAGGCGAAAATGCGTATCTCTGCGGCGACCATCCCACGATCGCCGACGTTGCGATCGCGGCCCCAATGCACCTCCATGCCTGGCAGAAGCTGCCGCTCAGCGAACACGGCAATCTTGCCAGGTGGATGACCGAACGGATCGAGAGCATGCCCTGGTGGAAAGAGACCCACGTGGGCGAGGGGTTCACGGTATCCGAAGCAGCCTGAGCGGACGTTCCGGCAGGATCAATCGGCAGATCGAAACGGACGGGCTGCTGGACGGCCCGGCCGTTGCCTGCGGGCCTCAACCTCGAGGGTAAGCCCGGTCAGAATCCCGCCGGAACGCGTCCATGGCGGCGGGCCGGAATCGGAAAGCTTTTCCGGCCATCCGGTGGCGGACCTGCGCAAGAACCGCGTGACCCGGTTTTCGCCGGGCGGGACGTAGGGGCTCGCACACCTGGCTGGGCCCAGGCCCGGATCAGGTTTCTCGAAGCAACACATGAACGGAGGCAGCGCTGACTGACAAGGATCTGGAAGCACGCGTCGCGCTGGTGACGGGAGGCTCGCGAGGTATTGGCCGAGCGATCTGCCAGCGGCTTGCTAAAGCCGGTGCCTGGGTGGCGATCAATCACTCGTCAAGCGAAGACCAGGCGCTGGAGGCGCTGGAGCAAATTCGAGCCGACGGCGGAGACGGAGGCGTGTACCGGGCGGATGTGTCGTCGTTCGAGGCGACCGATGCCATGTTTGGGCGTATTGAAGCGGACCGGGGCCCTGTCGACCTTCTTGTGACCAATGCGGGGATTGCGTCGTTTCAAGATGACGGCGACATGCCGGTCGATCTCTGGAGTCGCATCCTGTCAGTAAACCTGGACGGCACGTTTCACTGCGTGTGGCGTGCAAAGGACGGCATGTTGGCCAGAGGAGACGGCCGGATCGTTTGCATCTCCTCGATCAATGGTCTCGCGTCCTCCACGATTCGGCCAGATCGACTGATTGCGTATGGCACATCGAAGTCCGCGGTCATCGGGTTTTCGCGTAACTGTGCAAACGCATTCGGTCCCGCAATCCGGGTCAACTGCGTCGCTCCGGGCCTGATCGACACGGACATGACGAAAGGCATGAGCGACGAGATGCGTGAGAGGATCATTGAACGCACACCTGCCCGTCGCACCGGCACGCCCGAAGACATTGCCGAACTGACCTACTTCCTGCTCAGCGACGACGCCGGTTTCATCACCGGCCAGACCTACGTCGCATCCGGTGGGCTGGTCACACTTCCCTGAGGCATTCCGAAGAATGGGGACGGGCTGACACGAGCGCCGGCTCACGTCCCGTCCGGACGGTCGGGTTGGAACGCAGGATCGTTATGCACGGGCGCGGGATGGCGTGCGCGACCGGGATCTCGGCGGGCTATATCGCCAAGGTGTGACACTGCGGGCGTTGCCGCCAGCAGTCAGGAGAATCAGCGATTTCGTCGGTCCCGCTCCGCTTCATCCCATGCGGTGAGCGGCTGATAGTCAGGCACAAGGGCGAGACCTTTCCGGGCATCGGAGGACGGGGCTTCCCGGGTGGTGACCACATCGATCACTGCCGGCGCGTGATCCAGCGCCTGGGCGACAGCACCCTCCAGCTCCTCCGCAGCCGTGACGCGCTGGCCGTGGGCGCCCAGTGCCCGGGCCATGCCTGCATAGTCGCAATGGCGGAGTGTCGTGCCGACAATCCGCCCGCCGTAATTGATGTCCTGGTCGTAGCGCTCGATGTTCCAGGCCGCGTTGTTGGAGACGATGAACACGGCCTTGGCGCCGTGGCGTACGGCCGTATCGATCTCGATGGCGTTGATGCCGAAGGCACCGTCGCCGTTGACGGAGATGACCTGCCGGTCCGGATGGGCGAGAGCTGCGGCGATGGCGAAGGGAACACCGACACCGAGGCATCCGAAGATGCCGGAGTCCAGATAGGTGTCGGAGGTCAGGCCGATGCGGGCGAAGCTCAATAGATCGCCACCATCAGCGATTCCGATGTAGTCCGGAGCCGCCACGGACTTGATGGCCTCGAAGATGGCCAGCGGATGAATTTTTCCGTCGCTTCCATACTCCGGTGTTGAGGCTTCGCTGGCCCTGGCCAGCCGCTCCCCGTGCAGGCGCCGCAGCTCGGCGAGCCAGGCCTGGTCGCGTTCTCCAGGTGCAGGCCCGAGTTCGGATGCCATCGCGTCCAGGGCGGGGCCGACGCTCGCAAGGAGCTCAGGTTCCCCGCGTCGATTGTCGGTGAGTTCGCCGACATTGTCCGAAATACGAATGAACCGGGCGTGCGGGAACACTGCGGGCGAGCCGAACCCCAGCTGATAGTCCAGCTTCCGCCCGAGCGTGATGACGAGATCCGCCTGGTTCATGGCTGTGGCGCGCACGGACCCGACGTAGGCCGGATGATCAGCGGGCACGAGCCCGCGGCATTCCTGGGTATCGAGGTAGAGAACGTCGCTCGCATCCAGGAACCGAAGGAGTGCTTCGCGGGCCTCCCGTGCACCGCGGCCGCCGATCACGAGGGGGCGGCGAGCAGCGCGGATTGCCTCCACAGCTTCCGTTACACGCCGGGGTTCTGGAGCCGGTCGGTGGGGCGGTTTGGGCTGCAGCCAGTCTGGAACAACGAGTTGTTCGGCGACGGCATGACGCAGCACGTCCATCGGAAATTCGATATACGCAGGGCCGGGCTCCCCGCCGTCGCCCATTGCGCGGGCAACCGCTTCGTCGAACTCGCGGAGCGCCTGCTCGGGAACGCCCGCGGTCCGGGCATAGCGGGTGACCGGCTGCATCATTTCGACCTGGGGGATCCCCTGCAGCGGCCCCATGTTGGCTTGCGGCCGGGGAGCGCAGCCTCCAATCACGAGAACCGGCACGCGGGCGAGTGATGCGTTCGCAACGCTCGTGACTGTGTTCGTGACGCCGGGCCCGGCGGTGACCATCGCGACACCGAGAGTGCCGGTCAGTTCTGCGTGTGCATGGGCCATGTGCACGGCCGCGCGTTCATCACGCACGTCGACGATGTCGGTGCCAGCGCGGGCAATGTGATCCCAGATGGGCTGGATGTGGCCGCCTTGCAGGCCAAAGACGCGGTCCACGCCCCGCTTGCGGAGCGCCGTCGCCAGCCATGCCGCCACACTTTCGGTGTCCGCATTCAGGTCCCGTCGCCGTACTTCCGCTGCGGGAACGTTCATGACCCCTTGCCCCCGGTTGGTGCCTCGATGCTGTCGGCCGCATCCCGCGCCGCGATCAGAGCCTGGACTTTACGGTGCAGGATCTTTCCGGTCGTATTCCGGGGCATTTCGTCGGCGGCCAGAAAAACCACGGAGCGCGGCCGTTTGTATCCGGCGATCCGGCTCTTCGTCCACGCGATCAGTTCGGCCCCGGTCACCGTCGCACCGGCACGCTGGACGACGGCGGCCTGGACGGTCTCACCCCATTTCGTGTCCGGTCGCCCCACGACAGCCACGTCCCGGACCTCCGGATGCCCGGCGAGGACCGCCTCGACTTCTGAAGGATAGATGTTCTCGCCACCCGAAATGATGAGGTTGTTCTTTCGGTCGATCAGGCGGATGAAGCCGTCCGGGTCACGGGCAGCGATGTCACCGACCGTGATGTACGGGCCGCGCGAACTCTCGGCCGTTTTCTCGGGATCGTTCCAGTAACCGTCGAAGCTGTACGGACTGCACGAGAACAGTTCGCCCGGTTGGCCGTCAGCGACCTCCTGACCTTCGTTGTCGAGCATCCGGATGGGTGCGGAGCCCACCACCTCGCGCCCCACGGTGCCAAGCTTTTCGAACTGCTCGTGCGGGTGAAGCATGGTGACCCAGCCTGCCTCGGTCGAGCCGTATAGCTCGAACAAGCCGGAGTTCGGGAACATGTCCATGACGGCCCGCTTGGTGTCAGGCAATGCGGTGGCGGAGGAGATCATCAGTTTGTCGACCTGGCTGAAATCGGCACGCCCCCGCTCCGAGGGCGGAACCTCCAGCAGCATGCCGAATTGCGTCGGTACCAGGGACGAGAACGTGGCACCGGTCTCGCCGAATGTGCGCAGGCAGAGACCGGGATCGAAGCTGCTTCGAGAAAAGATCGTCACGGTGCCGCCGCAATACACGAATGCGGTAAAGAAATTGAGGGAGTTTGCGTGGCACATGGGCATCACCAGGAGCGCATCGTCCCGTCGATGCAGCGACAGCTCCACGGCCGTCATCAGGGCCAGCATGGCCATGCCGCGATGGCCTCGAATCGCGCCCTTGGGCCGGCCCGTGGTGCCCGAGGTGTACATCAGGCACCACGGATCGTCCGGCGTGACCAGGCCTTGCGGAGGCTGGGAGCTCGCTCGCGAGATCAGTTCCTCATAGTCCAGGTATCCGGCCGGTGCGGTGCCTCGGCCGATCCGGACCAAGATCCGGGAAGGGGTGTCGAACCGGACGCGAACCTCTTCGATGACGGGGAGGAGCGAATCTTCGACGATCACGGCCGCCGCGTCGCTGTGCTCCAGGATGTACTGGGCCTCCGGGCCTGTAAGGCGAAAGTTGATCGGCACCGCGACAAGCCCTGCTTTCGCGGTTGCCGCATAGATTTCTGCCCATTCCACGCGGTTGTAGGCCAGCACCGCCACACGATCACCCTTCGCCAGGCCGAGGCCGAGGAGGGCGTTCGCGAGGCAACACGCGCGAGAATTCCAGTCCCGGTACGTCATCGAGCGCTCCAGGTCGCGTGCGGCCACCTTGTCGGGCTGAAGCCGTGCCTGGGCAGAGAGCATCTGGCCAATGGTAAGGAGCTGTGACTTCATGCCCTGCTGACTCCCGGGGCGTTATGCGTGACGCGGGCAGGCGCGACGTTGGGCAACGTGCCCGAGTTCACCGCGCGTTGACGTCGGAAATGGATATCGGCGAGGCGGGGCGAGCGAATTGGGTTCATCGCTGGCACCGGCTGGCCGAAGGATCCCGCAGCTCAGCCGATGGCACGGGAGGTGCGATCCACCACCGGTTCGGCCTTTCAGACGGGTCCGGCAATTATACCGAACGTCTTCGCGAAGCTGCCGGCTTGCACCATTGGCGAAATCGGGCTTGGCGGTGCTTCTCCACCGTGCACGAGTCTGGAAGACGTGAGGGGTGGACGGCAACGGCCCGGCGCGCCAGCGTCGGCTCCCCGGCCTCCCGATATGATTCAGGTCGTCACGGCGCAACCCAGCGGCACCGAACTGAACCGCGTGGCGTCGGGGCGCCACCGGCTCCCTAATCGAGTCGGAGCGCATCTCCGGCGCACGAAACCCTTACCGGAGTTCCGTCGCGGACATTGCCCGCCAGGACCAGCGACGCCAGCGGATTTTCGACCTCGCGCTGGATCACTCGCTTGAGCGGCCGCGCACCATACGCCGGGTCATACCCCTGTTGCGCCAGCCACGTCCGGGCCTCCTCGGTGACGTCGATCGCAAGCTCCTGCTTGGACGCACGTTCCATCAGGCGGTCCAGCTGAATGTTGACGATCTTGGCCATGTGTTCTTCACCCAGGTTGCGGAACAGCACCATCTCGTCGAGGCGGTTCAGGAATTCCGGCCGGAAATGGGCCCGCACAACCTCCAGCACGGCGTTCCGCTTCGCATCCGGGTCCATCGCGACATTGCTCAGGAAATCACCTCCGAGATTGGAGGTCAGGATGACGAGCGTGTTGCGGAAGTTGACCGTATGTCCCTGGCTGTCAGTCAGACACCCGTCGTCCAGGAGCTGCAGCAGGACATTGAAGACATCGGGATGCGCCTTCTCGATCTCGTCGAACAGGATCACCTGATATGGCCGCCGTCGCACGGCCTCGGTCAGGGTGCCGCCATCCTCATAGCCGACGTAGCCTGGCGGGGCGCCGAGCATCCGTGCCACCGCATGCTTCTCCATGTATTCGGACATGTCGAAGCGCAGGAGCGCCCGCTCGTCGCTGAACAGGAACTCGGCGAGGGCCTTGGCAAGTTCGGTCTTGCCCACCCCCGTCGGGCCGAGAAAGAGGAACGAGCCCAGCGGCCGGTTGGGGTCTTGCAGGCCGGCCTTGGCCCGCCGCACGGCATTGGCCACGGCTTGCAGCGCGTCGTCCTGTCCCACCACACGTGATTCAAGCACCTCTTCGAGGTGAATCAGGCGCTCGGCTTCGCTCGCCATGAGATTCTCGACCGGAATGCCGGTCCAGCGCGCAACAACGGCTGCGATATCCGATTCCAGGACCACGGTCCCGGCGAGGCCTGTATCCGCATTCTGATCGGCCTCGGCCAGCTTGCCCTCCAGCTCCGGGATGGTGCTGTGGGCCAGCTCGCCGGCGCGGGCCAGGTCGCCGTCGCGCTGCGCCAGAACGAGTTCCGAGCGTGCCTTGTCGAGCTGTTCCTTCAGCAGGTGCGTGGCCGTCATCAGGTCCTTGGACGCCATCCACTTGGCCCTGCGCTCCGAGGCTTGCTCCTCAAGCTGCGCAATCTCGTCTTCCAGCTTGGCGAGGCGTTTCTTGGCGCGCGCATCGGTTTCCTTGCGAAGCGCCTCCCGCTCAATCTTGAGTTGGACGATCCTGCGGTCGAGCTCATCCAGCGCTTCGGGCTTGCTGTCGACCTCCATGCGCTTGCGGGAGGCGGCCTCGTCGATCAGGTCGATCGCCTTGTCGGGGAGGAAACGGTCACTGATGTAGCGGTCGGACAGGGTCGCCGCCGAGACCAACGCGGCGTCCGAAATCGTCACGCCGTGATGCAGATCGTACTTCTCCTTGATACCACGGAGAATCGATACCGTGTCCTCGACTGATGGTGCCGGAACGAATACGGGCTGGAAACGCCGGGCAAGGGCAGCGTCCTTTTCCACATGCTTGCGGTACTCGTCAAGCGTGGTTGCACCCACGCAGTGGAGCACACCGCGCGCAAGGGCAGGCTTGAGCAGATTGGACGCATCGGTCGATCCGGACGGCGCCCCGGCACCGATCAGGGTGTGCATCTCGTCAATGAACAGGACGATTCCCGTCTCATGTTCAAATTCGGACAGCACAGCCTTCAGCCGCTCTTCGAACTCACCCTGGTACTTGGCGCCTGCAACCAGGGCGCCGAGATCAAGTGCCAGGATTGAGGCGTTGCGGAGGGACTCAGGCACGTCACCATTGACGACCCGCATGGCGAGCCCCTCGATGATCGCGGTCTTGCCGACTCCGGGCTCCCCGATCAGAACCGGGTTGTTCTTGGTGCGACGCGCCAGGATCTGCATGACCCGCCGAATCTCCTCGTCGCGCCCGACCACCGCGTCCACGCGGCCCTGCCGCGCGTCACTGGTGAGATCGCGGGTGTACCTGCGGAGCGCTTCGTAGCTGGCTTCGGCCTGGGCGCTGTCAGCTGTCCGCCCCTTGCGAAGCTGGGCAATCGCCGCATCGAGGCGTGCGGGGTCAAGACCCGCCGCATGCAGGATTTCGGCCACCGAAGACCGTTTGAGAGCAACCGCTGCTGCCAGTAGTCGTTCCGCCGTGACGTACCGGTCGCCGGCTGCGGTAGCAGCTTTCGTTGCCGCTTCAAACAGCCGCGCCGTATCCGGATGCGGGGCGAGATGGCCTGCACCCGGCCCTTCGATGACCGGCAGGGTGGCGAGTTTGCTCTCGCAGGCAGCAAGCGCCTGCTCGGGAGAGGCACCGGCGCTTCGCATGAGATTGGAACCCAGCCCCGTCGAATCCGCCAGCAATTCCCGCACGACATGTTCTGGGAGGAACGTCTGATGACCTGCTGACTGTGCCCGGGTCAGGGCGGACTCCACAAGTCCCTGGCAGCGCTCACTCAGCGACTGAAGGTTCATGCGATGCACCCCCCCATGGACCGGGTTACGACGGATAGTGCGACCTCGCTGGGTCGCATCTTCCATATGGGGATGCTTTCCGGGTACGCAATCACAGCGGCACAGATGCCCGCACCTCGGGCATTCAATCCGCTTGTGGCTGATGTCCTGCGAGTGGCTGGTGCATGGAGCCACTGGCGGAGCGCACGCCGTGGCGCCACCTGCTCATGGCACCGATGACCGTGCCCGATTTCTGGCGGCTGGAGGTGGGCAGGCCGATGCGGCAGCGCGGGCCGCGGCGATGTCTGGCACTGGCAGCGCTTCAGGCGCTATTGCAGCGATCAGAGCCCTGATCCGCTGCGGATGAATGGAGAGTTGCACTGATCACTGGACGGGCCCAAGGCCCGTGCAGTGCGGAACGGTTTAGCGGAACGGGCCGTCCGCAGGAGGCGGGACACCCTCGGCGCGGGCCCGCCCGTCGACCGGCGCATGCCGACGGTCGGCGCGGCCATTGGAGCGCATGGAACCGGCGGGAGCGGAACTGGTCATGGAGGCCTGGAGTCGCTGATAGTGCTCCGCATGCTGGAGGAAATTCTCGGCTGCGACCCGGTCGCCCGACGACAGAGCGTCGCGGGCAAGGCTGTGATAACGCTCCGCAACCTGTCGAGGGTTCCCGCGGACCTTGATGCCTGGGCCGCCGTTGCTTTCAAATGACTGGTTGGGGCCGCTTCCGCGTCGTGCCGGAGGACGGCTTCGGTGACGGCGCGGGCCCGGTGGGGGTTTGGGTCGATCGTACATCGGATCTCAAGATTCTGTGGTCAGGTCCGGACTTGACTGCTGGATGCGTGGTCCTTGCGCTGGCTGCACAGGCGCTGATCGGACGCATTCCGATCAGGGCGGTTCCGGAAACCACAGCCAGCAACGATGAGGGGACCGTAGCGAGCACTATACATGATCACTGAAGCCAGCCCAATCAGGCGATTAAGCTCGAGAAGGAAAGCGGCCTGCCAGGTTCGGCACGAATCTGCTGTTTCGTCAGGACGAATTGGCGCTGATCTGCGGGTCAGGCGGAGGGATTTGGAAACCGCGCAAGCAGGCCGCGCCGCCGGCCGCTGAGATCGGGAATGCATGCAATGTGCTCAGCGCCCGAACGTTCAACCCGAGCCGCAAGGGCGTCCCATTGTCGGTGGTCAGTCTCGAACATCACGCGGGCGCCTGGCTGCAGCACGCTCGGGAGGCAGTGCAGTAGCACGCGCACGGGATCGAGACCGTCCTCTCCTCCGTCAAGGGCCAGTCGTGGCTCGAAATCGCGGATCTCGGGTGCAAGCGTGTCAATCTCGTGGCTCGGCACATAGGGCGGATTGCACACCACGAGATCGAACAGGGCACCGGGACGGAGCGCGGCGCACCAGTCGGACGCGACCACCAGTGCGCGGGACTGGAGACCCAGGCGCCGCACATTGCGGGCCGCCAGGGCCAGCGCGCCTGTCGACCGGTCGATGCCAACGCCGTGCGCCTCCTTCCACCAAGTCAGGAGCGACAGCAGGAGGGCCCCGGTGCCGGTGCCGAGATCGAGGATGCACCGTGCCGGGGGCGCTGCAAGCAGGGTTTCGACGAGGCATTCGGTTTCGGGCCGCGGGATCAGGGCAGCACGCGAGACGAGGAATTCGAGGCCCATGAACTCGCGGATGCCGGCCAGGTACGCATAGGGCTCGCGTGCCGCCCGCCGCGCCACCAGTTCCGCCAGGGACGTTTGTGCCGCAGCCGGCAGCAAGGTGTCGGAGGCCAGGGTTGGCGACTCTCCCAGCGCAAGCGCCATCAGCAGCCGGGCTTCGCGCCGCGGGCTCTCGACCCCGGCCTCCTGCAGGACGGCCTGCGCAGCCCGGAGGGCGCGTTCAACGGTCGGGAGATTGCAGTCGGTCAGGGTTTGCCTGCGAGCCGCTGTCGTTTTTCGTCGGCCATCAGCGCCTCGACCAGCGTATCGAGAGTCTCGCCGCTCAATACCTGCTCAATGCGGTGCATGGTCAGATTGATCCTGTGGTCAGTGATCCGGTCCTGCGGAAAGTTGTAGGTGCGGACGCGCTCTGAGCGATCGCCGGTCCCGACCTGTGTCCGGCGTGCATCCGCCTCCGCCTGCTCGCGCAGTTGCCGTTCCTGCTCGTACAGCCGGGCGCGCAGGACATTCATGGCCTTTTCGCGGTTGCGGTGCTGGGACTTTTCGTCCTGGCACACCACGACCGTGTTGGTCGGAAGGTGCGTGATGCGCACGGCGCTGTCGGTCTTGTTGACGTGCTGGCCGCCGGCTCCCTGGGCGCGGAACGTGTCGATTCGGAGTTCCGACGGCGCAATCACCACATCCACCTCTTCGGCCTTTGGCAGGACTGCGACAGTCGCTGCCGACGTGTGGATGCGTCCCGAGGTTTCCGTTTCGGGAACCCGCTGGACGCGGTGCACCCCCGATTCGTGTCGAAGCCGGCCGTACACCCCGCGCCCGATGACTTCGGCCATCGCTTCCCGCGCGCCCCCGAGGGCGGTTTCGTTGAACGACAGGATCCGGAATTTCCAGTTTCGGGTTTCGGCGTAACGCTCGTACATGCGGAACAGATCGCGCGCGAACAGGGCGGCCTCGTCGCCGCCTGTTCCGGCCCGGACTTCAAGGATGATGTCCCGCAGGTTCGCCTCGTCCGGCGGCAGCAGCAGTTCCCGAATGTTCTGCTCGCACGCATCCATCTGTTTCCGAACACGTGCCCGGTCTTCTTCCACGAGCGTTTGCATGGCTGCGTCGGTGTCCGGGTCGGCGAGCAGTTCGTCGAGTTCTGCGCTTTCCGCTTCGAGCTTCGTGTACTCGTCAATCTTCTCGGCCAGCGGCAGCAACTGGGAATGTTCACGCGCCGCCCGCACGCGGCCCGCCTGGTCGAGCGCGGGATTGTTGAGTTCGTCCTCGAGTTCACGCCGGCGCTGCCGGATTCCCTCGAACGAATCCTGCAGCCGAAGTTCAGGCATCCGCAACCATGTCCCGCATGTGCGCGGCGAGTCCGGCAAACGCGACGGTGGACTGCGCACCCGTGTCGAGATCGCGCACGGCCGCGACACCGGCTTCCAGTTCGCGTTCACCGAGCAGCAAGGCGGCGCGAGCCTGAATCCGGTGGGCGTGCCGGAGTTGTCGCTTGAGGCCGCCCTGGAGCGCGAGTTCCACGCGCATTCCAGCATCGCGCAAGGCTTCGGCGCAGAGCAGGGCCTGTTGCGTGGCACCGTCCGTAATGCACGCGACCAGAACGGGACGGGATGCAGGCGGGATCGGGTCGCTGACCAGCAGCGCCAGCCGCTCGATGCCCGCTGCCCAGCCTGTTCCCGCGAGCGCGGGCCCGCCCATCCGCTCGGTGAGCCCGTCGTAGCGGCCGCCTGCGAGCACAGCCCCCTGAGCGCCGAGCTGGTCGGTCACGAACTCGAAGGTCGTGTGCCGGTAGTAGTCGAGACCGCGGACCAGGAGGGGGTCGACCTCGTAGGCGATTCCCAGGGCGTCGAGATGACGCCGCACGTCGGCGAAGAACGCAGCCGATTCAGTGTCGAGGTAATCGAGAAGGCGCGGTGCCCCGGCCGCCACCGCCTGGTCTGCAGGCGATTTCGAATCGAGGATGCGCAACGGATTGCGGCCAAGGCGTGTCTGCGAATCCGCCGAGAGACGCTCGCGGTGCTCCTCGAGATATCCGACGAGGGCGCGACGATACTGGTCGCGACTTGCGGCGTTCCCCAGCGTGTGAAGCTTGAGAACGACGCTTGCCGCAACTCCGAGCACCTCCAGAAGACGGGCACCGGCGGCGATCACCTCGACGTCTCCCACCGGCGAGGGTTCGCCGAACAGTTCCATTCCCACCTGGTGGAACTGGCGCAGCCGACCCTTTTGGGGCCGCTCGCGGCGGAACATGGGCCCTTCGTAGAACAGCCGGGCCGGAAGCACCTGGAGAAGGCCGCCCGAGACGAGTGCCCGCGCCACCGGTGCCGTCCCTTCCGGGCGCAGGGTTACCTCTTCGCCCGAACCGGACGCAAAGGTGTACATCTCCTTGGTGACGATGTCCGAGGCGTCGCCCAGCGTCCGCCGGAAGACGTCGGTGAACTCGAACGCCGGGGTGGCCATGGGCGCATAGCCGTACGAACCGGCGACCGTCCGCGCGGTCGCCACGATGTGGTCGAAAAGGCGCTTGGCGTCCCCGAACAGGTCATGCGTGCCGCGCACCGGCTGCAGTTTTTCAGCCATGCGGTGGCGTCAGTTGGCGTGGGCGGTGTCTGTCTCGAGGGTCCGTGCCCGTTCCTCGACCAGTTCAGCCACGAACTCCACGAAATCGTTCCCCTTGAACCGGGTTTGGGTCTCGCCGTTCACATAGATCTGATGCACGCCGCGCCCGCCGCCGGTGACACCGACATCGGAAGTGCGCGCTTCGCCCGGACCATTGACGACGCACCCGATGATCGAAACCGTGATCGGCTGCACGATGTGCTGGAGGCGTTCCTCGATCCGGCGGACGGTGTCGATCACGGGAAACTGCTGACGGGCGCAGCTCGGGCAGGCAATGACCGTCACGCCCCGATGCCGGAGACCCAGCGACTTCAGGATTTCGTTCCCGACCCGGACTTCCTCGACCGGATCGGCCGACAACGAGACGCGAATGGTGTCGCCGATGCCGTCGGCCAGCAGCATGCCGAGGCCGACCGACGAGCGGATGGCGCCGGTTTCCCGGCCGCCCGCTTCCGTGATGCCAAGGTGCAGCGGCGCTTCGGTGGCTTCGGCGAGGGCGCGGTAGGCATCCACGGCAAGCCGGACGCTCGAGGCCTTGGCGCTGATCTTGTAATCGAGAAAATCGTGCTCATCGAGAATCGCGGCGTGCCGGAGCGCACTCTCCACCATCGCCGGCGCGGTCGGCTCCCGGTAGCGTTCCAGGAGGTCGCGCTCGAGCGAGCCGGCGTTGACGCCGATTCGCATCGAGCAGCCGTGATCACGGGCCGCCCGAACCACTTCCGACACCCGCTCCCGGCCGCCAATGTTTCCTGGATTGACGCGCAGGCAGGCCGCTCCGGCTTCGGCGGCCTCGATCGCGCGCCGGTAGTGGAAATGAATGTCGGCCACGATCGGCACCGGGGATTCGCGAACAATCGTCTGCAGTGCCTGGGTCGACTCCTCATCGGGGCAGGACACCCGGACGATGTCCGCTCCGGCGTCCGCGAGAGCCTTCACCTGGGCAACGGTGGCGGTGGCGTCGGCAGTCGGCGTATTCGTCATCGACTGCACTGAAATGGGCGCGTCGCCGCCGACCTGGACCGGGCCAACGTGGATGGAACGGCTCCGGCGGCGCGGGGGCGGCATGCTGGCCGCTCCGGGAGACGTCATTCGCTGAACTCGCTCTGGTTGATCAACCGGGCCGGGTACACGTGTCGCGAGGCGGCGGGGGCCAGGTGCTCGGACGCGGCGATCCCGTCCGGGGGCAGATACGCTTCGACAGATGACAGGCGGTCCCACGCCATGATCAAGATCGTCAGGATGGCCAGGGAGATGCCGATCAAGACGTAGGCGAACGGGTTGCGTCGTGGCGGGGGTGGATAGAGGGGTTCCGGTGTCGCTGCCGAATCTCCCGCCGTCCGTGTTCGCACCGCGTTCAGGATGGGTTCGAGATCAACGCCGAGGTAGAGCGCGTACGACCGCACGTGACCGTCGCGCAACGCCGGAACGCACGAGAGTTTTTCGAAGGCGCCCGCTTCCATGTGCGCCACCTGATCGCGGGAGATCCGGATGTCCCGATTCACATCCGCGAGAGACAGGCCCATGTGTTCACGTGCCGCGCGCAATTGCGCGCCGGCGTCGATCAGGTTGCTGTCGGACGTGTCAGGATCCTGCGCATGGACCGGCGGCCGCAACGGCGACTGGCCTGCCACTGCGGAGGACGAGGTTGCAGGCGTAATGATCGATTGCAGCCCACTCACAGGTCGCTCCGCCGCCTGCCCGGCGAGTTGTCGGTGACCGCTTCTTGAACGGCCGGCAGACTCTCTTCACTAGCGCGGCAACATACCACACCCGGCACTCAGATGCGAACGCCGTGGTCGCGGACAAAGTTCTGGAATTGCGGCCGGAAACTCCCTGGAGCGTGCCGCATGAGATGCTGCAGGTACGGTGCCGCCTGGCTCGCCCGGAAACTCCGGATGGCGGCCTTTACGGTCCCGACGGAGGCGGGACTCATCGACAACCGGCGAACGCCGATGCCGACCAGGGCCAGCGCGGTGAGCGGCTGGTCGGCTACCTCACCGCAGACCGACAGCTCGACATCGTGGTCGTGGGCGCTCTGCACCAGAGCGTGCAGGCTGCTGAGCGGGGGGCCCGACAGGAACGGATAGCGTTCGGCCAGTTCCGGGTTGGCGCGGTCGCGGGCATACAGGAACGCCGTGAGGTCGTTGGTCCCGACCGCAACAAAATCGACCTTGCGGAGCACGAGGTCGGATTGCCAGAGAAGGGCTGGAATTTCCACCATCACCCCGACCGCGAGGCGTTCCGGCGGGGTGCCGCCGTCCGACGCATGCACGGCCAGAACGCGCTCCAGCAGGTCCAGCGCGCGATCCAGGTCGCTCGCGTTGGCGACCATGGGGAACATCACGCGGAGCGGCCGCCCGGCATGGGCCCGAAGGAGGGCCCGGAGCTGTTCCTTGAGCAGCTGGGGGCGGTCAAACGCCGAGCGGATTCCCCGCCATCCGAGGGCGGGATTGCGCCCCCCCTGGCGGTAGGTCTCCATCGAATCGATGCGCTTGTCGCCACCAAGGTCCAGGGTCCGGAAGGTCACGGGGCGCCCGCGGGCGCGCTCGAGCACGTCGCGATAGAGCGTTTCCTGCCGTTCCTCGTCGAGATGGGTCCGGTGGAGCAGAAAGGGCAGTTCGGTGCGGAACAGGCCCACGCCTTCTGCGCCTGTGGATTCGACCTGGTCCGCGTCGGCGGCGAATCCGCCGTTGATCAGCAGGGCGACCTCGACCCCGTCGAGCGTGACGGCCGGAACGGAGCGCGTCCGCTCGTGCCATTCGGCGGCGGCGGACCCGGCCCGCAACAAGGCCCGGAACCGCTCAAGAATGTCTTCAGCAGGGTCGACAAAGACCTCGCCGGTGTCGCCGTTCAGGGCCAGAAGCGAGGCTTCCTCCAGATGGAGCGTCGCCTCGCGGATCTGGCCGACCACGGGAATGCCCAGACTGCGGGCGAGAATCGAGACGTGCGTGGAGGGCGAGCCGCTCTCGAGCACCAGTCCCCGGATGCGCTTGATGTCGTATTCGAGGAGGGCAGCCGGCCCGATCTCGCGCGCGACCACCACGATGTCGTCGGGGTAGGTCGCGTGCGCATCGCCGCCGGCAAGCAGCGAGCGGAGCCGGTTTGCAAGGTCGTCAAAGTCGGCCAGCCGCTCGCGGAGATAGGCGTCCGGCACGTGCAGCATGCGCGCACGCGTGTCCTCCTGGACCCGCATGACAGCACCGTCCGCGGTCAGACCCGCATCCACATGCCCGTACATGCGCCGGATCCAGCCCGAGCTTTCCACGAACAGCCGGAAGGCATCGAGAATTTCGCGCTCGAAGCGCCCACCGCGCGATTCAACCGTCGCGGCCATGGTGTCGAGGTCGACCGTCAACGCCGCGATCGCCGTGCGCAGTCGCTCCCGTTCGCGATCGGGGTCGTCTGAAACCGGCGCCTCGAGGATCGCGGTCGGCCCGTGATGGATCACCTGCCCGAGTCCGACACCCGTTGCGAGCGGGGCGCCCTGGAAACGGCGGGGAAGGGTGACGTTGCCGCTGGCCTCGGCGAGTTCCGCGGGGTCGACGAGCCGCACGACAGCGGCCAGGTCGGCCAGGACGGCGGCCACGGTCTGCAGCGTTTCGACGTCGGTGGCGGCGTAGGTGCGGGCATCCACACTCTGGATCACCAGAACACCGGCGGTGCGTCCGCTGCGCAGCAGCGGTACCCCCACGAACGCGTGCAGCCGCTCCTCGCCGGTTTCCGGCCGGAGTGCAAACCGCGGATGGGTCGGGGCGTCCGCAATCACGAGCGGCTCCCCACTCGCCGCCACCGCGCCGACCAGCCCTTCGCCGATCCGGAGCCGGGTGCGGTGGACGGCAGTGCGCTTGAGGCCGTGGGTGGCAAACAGTTCGAGCAGGTCGCCTGCCCGGCGGAAGTAGCAGGAGCAGACGTCGGCGCCCAGTGTCTTGGCGATTTCCCGAACAACCTGGCGGAGGTGCGCATCAGCGGAGCCCGGACGCCGCATGATGGTCTGAATCCGATTTAGCAGGCGGCGCGGGTGTGACGGCGCACTGGCGTTCGGCATGCAATCACTCCGCGGGCGCGCTGGCCCTGTCGCCCGTCCGGAGACCTATTGTGCCCGCGATCCGCCGGCGGTGCGCCGGCGGCCGCGTTCAGGTGGAATCGAGGCCGTATGCGGCGTGCAGGGCCCGCACGGCGTCTTCCGTGGCGGCTTCGTCAATCAGCACGCTGACCTTCAGTTCCGAGGTCGAGATCACCTGCAGGTTGATGTTGCGTTCCGCCAGGGTGGCGAACATGGTCTGCGCGACGCCCGGGCGGGTGCGCATGCCGAGACCCACGATCGAGACCTTGGCAACGTTGGCGTCGGCCACAATGGAGTCGAAACCGATTGCGGCCTGGGCATCCTTGATGGCACGGACCGCGCGGTCCATGTCGCGCTGCACCACGGTGAACGTGTAGTTGATCCGCTCGCCGCCGTGCGAGCCCGACTGGACGATCATGTCGACGTTGACGCCCTCCTCGGCAAGCGGCCCGAAGATGGCGGCCGAGACCCCCGGCTTGTCGCGGACCCCGGTGAGGGTCAGTTTGGCCTCGTCGCGGCTGTAGGTGACGCCGGTGACAACGTCCTGTTCCATGATTTCATCCTCGTCTACGAGCAGGGTGCCCGGGGTGTCGTGAAAGCTTGAGCGCACCTGGACGCTCACCCCGTTGCGCATCGCCAGTTCTACGGCCCGGGTTTCCAGCACGCGGGCGCCGAGAGAGGCGAGCTCGACCATCTCTTCGTACGCGATGCGTTCGATTCTCCGCGCGCCGGGCACGATACGAGGGTCGGCCGTGAAGACTCCCTCCACATCGGTGTAGATGTCGCATCGGTCGGCGTTCAGCGCCGCGGCCACGGCGACCGCGGACGTGTCGGAGCCGCCGCGACCGAGGGTGGTGATGCGGCCCGTGGGGGCGACGCCCTGGAAGCCTGCCACCACCGCAATTTCGCGGCGCCGCAGGCGCGCGTCGATCTCGCCCGCATCAACGCGCCGGATGCGCGCGCGCGCGTGCGCATTGTCGGTCTCGAGCGGCAACTGCCAGCCGAGCCACGAGCGCGCCACGAGCCCTTCCGCCTGGAGCGCGAGCGCCATGAGGCCAGCGGTGATCTGCTCGCCGGCGGCGACCACCGTGTCATATTCGCGGGCATCCATCATCGACCCGATCTCGCGCGTCCAGCGGTCGAGTTGATCGGTGGTCCCGGCCATCGCCGAGACCACCACCGCGACCTCGTCCCCGGCCCGGAACGCTGCCGCGACACGGGCCGCGGCCCGCTGCACCTGCGCCACGTCGGACACCGAGGTTCCGCCGAACTTGCAAACTGTACGTGCCATGCGCGCCGACTCTGTCTGCTGCCGCGATCACGGCGGCCGGAGGTGTGGTGGTGCCCGGGGCGGCCGACTCCGCAGGCCCGGCCGCGCAGGCGGAAAATGGCATACTCTGTCCCGGGTATCGACCCCCGCGCCGGACCGGGCGCCGTTCGGCCCGGCTGCGCGCGCCCGAGGTGCCCGTCATGGCCCAACCCGCTTCGCCGACGCACGCCGACCCGGACGAGATCGCGCGGTTCGACAGTCTTGCTGCCACGTGGTGGGACCCGCAGGGGCCCATGGCGCCCCTGCACGCGATGAATCTGGTGCGCCTGCAGTTTATCCGCGATCAGGTTTCCGCCGCCCGGCCTCGCCGCGGCTCACTGCGCGAGGCCCTGCGCGGCGTCCGTGCGCTCGACATCGGCTGCGGGGCCGGCCTGGTGACCGAGCCGCTGGCTCGTATGGGCGCACGGGTCACGGGCATCGATGCCGCCGAAGCGCAACTCGATGCCGCGCGCAGGCATGCGGCTTCCGAAGGTTTGAAGATTGACTACCGCTCGGCCACCGTTGCGGACCTCGCCCGTCGCCGGAGGCGGTTCGATCTGGTCACGGCGCTCGAACTGGTCGAGCACGTGCCGGATGTGCCGGCGCTGCTGCGCGATGCGGCCGCGTGCCTGGCGCCAGGCGGGGTCTTCGTGGGCTCGACCCTGAACCGCACATGGGCCGCGCTGGCGAAGGCCATCGTGGGCGCCGAGTACGTCCTCGGGCTCCTGCCCCGCGGCACGCATCAATTCTCGAAGTTTGTTCGACCGTCGGAGTTTGCCGCCCCGCTGCGGGCGGCCGGCCTCAGCCTGACAGACGTTCGCGGACTGCGCTACCGGGTGCTCGGAGACCGGTGGGAACTCAGCGACGATGTCTCCGTCAACTACATCCTGGCGGCGGTCAGGCCCAGTTAGTCGCGCCCGCCACCCGCGCCCGCCCGTGGCAGTGCTTGTACTTCCGGCCGGAACCGCACGGGCAGGGATCATTCCGCCCGACCCTCCGGCGCCCGCGATCGGCGGCGCTCTTGCTCGGCCCCGCGCCCGGCGCTGCTCCGGCCTCTGCGGGCGGGGGTGACGCCGGCGGGGCAGCCCGTTCCAGCATCCGTTCCACCGGCAGCGTCAGCAGAAGCCGCGTGAGGTTCTGGCGCATGGCTTGCAGCATGCGGTCGAACAGGTCGAATGCCTCGCGCTTGTATTCGTTGAGCGGGTCCCGCTGGCCGTAGGCGCGCAACCCGATTCCCTGCCGCAGGTGTTCCAGGGCCTGCAGGTGCTCCCGCCAGAGGCCGTCAAGCAGCTGCAGAAGCAGCTGCTTTTCGAGCAGCCGGAAACCGTTGGAGCCGACGACCTCCTCCTGAGCGGCCATGCGGTCATCGAAGGCGGCGTTGATGCGACCGCGCAGGTCGTCTTCGTCGGCCCCCTCGCTGGCGGCCCAGTCCGCAATGGGCAGGTTCAGGCCCGACACGGCGCGCACCCCGAGGGTAAGGGGCTCGATTTCCCACTGCTCCGGCAACGCCTTGGCGGGCACGTGGCGCTCGATCAGGTCGTCGACGATGTCGCGGCGCATGGCGACCACCGTGTCGGACACGTCGCCGCCTTCCATCAGCTCGCGCCGCTGCTCGTAGATGACCTTGCGCTGCTCGTTCATCACGTCGTCGAACTTGAGGAGATTCTTCCGCACCTCGAAGTTGCGCTGTTCGACCTTGACCTGCGCTTTTTCGATGGCCCGGTTGACCCACGGGTGCACGATCGCCTCGCCTTCCTCGAGACCGAGGCGCGACAGCATGCTGTCCAGGCGCTCACCGCCGAAAATCCGCATGAGATCGTCTTCCAGCGACAGGAAGAACTTCGACGTGCCGGGATCGCCCTGGCGGCCCGAGCGGCCGCGCAACTGGTTGTCGATCCGGCGGCTTTCGTGCCGCTCGGTCCCGAGCACGTAGAGGCCGCCAGCCCCCAGGACCTTCTGTTTGGCCTCCTCGATTTCCGCCGTGATCTTCTGCACTTGCACGTCATTCGGCGTGTCGGAGTCATCGCCGACCCCGGCCAGCCGCATCTCCAGGTTGCCGCCGAGCTGAATGTCGGTGCCGCGTCCCGCCATGTTGGTCGCGATCGTGACGGCGCCGGGCACCCCCGCCTGGGCAATAATGGCGGCCTCTCGCTCGTGATACCGGGCGTTCAGCACTTGGTGGGGGATTTTGGCCTTCTTCAGGCGCTTGGAGAGGTCTTCGGATTTCTCGATGCTCGTGGTGCCGACCAGCACCGGCTGGAGGCGGGCCCGTGCGGCCCGGATTTCATCGGTGATGGCGTTCCATTTCTCGGCAGCCGTCCGATAGACCTCGTCGTCGCAGTCGTCGCGAATCATCGGTTGATGGGTTGGCACCTCGACCACGTCGACCCCGTAGATCTGCCCGAATTCGCTGGCCTCGGTGACGGCCGTGCCGGTCATGCCGGCGAGCTTGGGGTAGAGCCGGAAGTAATTCTGGAACGTCACCGACGCAAAGGTCTGGTTCTCGCGCCGGACATCGACCCGCTCCTTGGCCTCAATGGCCTGGTGCAGGCCGTCTGAATAGCGGCGCCCCGCCATCATCCGGCCCGTGAACTCGTCGATGATCACCACCTCGCCGTTCCGCACGATGTAGTCGCGATCACGCTGGTACAGCTTGTGCGCGCGGAGCGCCTGGTGCAGGTGGTGCAGGACCGTGACGTTGTCCGGGTCGTACAGGCTGCTGTCCTTGATCTGCCCCGCAGCACGGGCCAGCTCCTCGACGTGCTCGCTGCCGGACTCCGTGAAGGACGCGGCGCGCGATTTCTCGTCGACGTCGTAGTCGTCGGGGTTCAGCTTCGGGATGATCTCGTCGACGCCGCGATAGAGTGCGGACGTGTCCTCGGCGGGCCCCGAAATAATGAGTGGTGTGCGCGCCTCGTCGATCAGGATGCTGTCGACCTCGTCCACGATCGCAAGCTGGAACGGCCGCTGCACCATCGTGGCGAAGCTGTGCTTCATGTTGTCGCGGAGGTAGTCGAAGCCGAATTCGTTGTTGGTGCCGTACGTGATGTCGGACTGGTATGCCGCCCGCCGTTCCTCGTCGTCGAGCCCGGGGACAATGCAGCCCACGTGCAGCCCGAGAAACTCGTACACGGCACCCATCCAGCCCGCGTCCCGGCGCGCCAGGTAGTCGTTGACCGTGACGATGTGCACGCTCCCCGCCAGTGCGTTGAGATAGGCGGGAAGTGTTGCGACCAGGGTCTTGCCCTCGCCCGTCTTCATCTCGGCGATGCTGCCCTGATGGAGGACGATGCCGCCGATCAGCTGGACGTCGAAATGCCGCTGGCCGAGAGTCCGCCACGCCGCCTCACGGACGGTCGCGAAGGCTTCCGGCAGCAGGTCGTCGAGCGATTCGCCGCTGGCCAGACGGTCGCGGTACGCGACGGTCCGTTCACGGAGAGCCTCGTCCGTGCACGCCTTGGCGTCACCCTCGAGCGCATTGATCTGCTCGACGGTCTCGCGATATTTCCGGAGGGTGCGCTCGTTCGGTGTCCCGAAGATGCGCTGGGCAACAGCACCTAGCATGGCAGCCTTATTGAGGGGGAGCGCCGTCCCCGCCAAACGCCTACAATACGTCCCGGCTCGGATTGAGTCGATGGCATCGGGCAGCCCGGCGGGCGCCACGGCGCCCCTGCCCGCTGCCGAGCCGGGCCGAGAGTTCGGAGTCTCGTCCGGTTGCCGCCATGTCCGACCGCTCGCCCCTCGCGCCCCCCAGGTTCCCGCCCATCCCGGACATCTCCGGAGTGGTCCTCGCCTCCGGCCATTCCGGAATCCGCACGGAAGGCCGCCGCGACCTCCTGGTGGCGACCCTGCCGGATGGTGCCGCCGCCGCCGCACGCCTGACGCGCTCGCGGACGGCGTCTCCGGCCGTCCTCTGGTGCAAGCGCGTCCGCCGTTCCGGCACTGCCCGGGCGCTGGTCGTGAATTCAGGCAATGCCAACGCGTTTACGGGTCAGGCCGGGCGCGCGGCCGTCCGGGCGACCGCTGAAGCCGTGGCGGCGACCGTGGGCTGCCGGGCGCGCGATGTGTACGTCGCCTCGACTGGCGTGATCGGCGAGCCGCTTCCGCTGGACAATCTTCTCGGCGCGGTGCCCCGCATCGCAGGCGGTGGCGACGCCGGCTGGGATGCGGCTGCAGAGGCGATCATGACGACCGACACGTTTCCCAAGGGGGCGTGGGCCGACACCGAGACCGACGGCCGGGCTGTGCGAATCGGCGGCATCGCCAAGGGTTCCGGCATGATCGCCCCGAACATGGGCACCATGCTGGCGTTCCTGTTCACCGATGCGGACCTCTCCGGCGATGTCCTGAACGCACTCCTCGGCCCCCTGACCGACCGGACATTCAACGCCATCACAGTCGACGGCGACACGTCCACCAGCGACACGTGCGCCCTGTTTGCTGCCCGGACCGCGAAGCTCGCCCGGCCCGTGACGGATGCCGACGATCCCCGGCTTGCGCCGTTCCGGGAGGCGCTCGAAGGCGTGATGGCCGACCTTGCGCTCCAGATCGTCCGCGACGGTGAGGGCGCCACCAAGCTGGTCACGGTGAACGTCCGGGGTGCCGCGCGAGAGGCCCATGCGCGGGCGGTGGCGTTTTCCATTGCCAACTCGCCGCTGGTCAAGACTGCGGTGGCGGGCGAGGATGCCAACTGGGGCCGGATCGTGATGGCCATCGGCAAGGCAGGGGTTCCGGTCGATGCCCAGCGCGTCGGGATCAGCATCGGCGGCATTCCCGTGGCCCGCGGCGGCAGTGCGGTCCCCGGTTACGACGAGGCGCCGGTTGCGCGTCACATGCAGAAGGCCGAAATCACGCTGGAGGTCTCGCTGGGCGCCGGGCATGAGGACGCCACGGTCTGGACTTGCGATCTCACGCACGGCTACATCGCCATCAATGCCGACTACCGGAGTTGACCGGCCGCTAGTCCTGGTCGCCGCCGGAGCCCTGATCCGCCCTGATTCCCGGATTCTGGTGACGCGCCGGCCGGCCGGCAAGCCGATGGCCGGACTGTGGGAATTGCCCGGCGGCAAGGTCGAGGCCGGGGAAACCCCGGAGGCGGCCCTGGTCCGGGAACTCGGTGAAGAACTCGGTCTGGTGGCGCGCGAGGACGATCTTGCGCCCCTCACCTTTGCAAGCCATGCCTACGCCGCCCTCCATCTGCTCATGCCGGTGTTTGTCGTGCGGCGGTGGACGGGCGAGCCCCTGGGGCGCGAGCAACAGGCCGTTGCCTGGGTGTCGGTGCCTGAACTCCGGGCGCTGGAGATGCCGGCCGCCGACCGGCCGCTGATCCCCAGCCTCGAGACCCTGCTTGCACCCTGATGCCACAGGCACGCCCGCAAGTGACATCCTTGCTTGGTTGAGAGTCTGAAGATGCAGCGCAGCCTCGCCTTTGACACCGATCGGCGACTGACGATCGATGAGTTCATGGGCGAGCTCAGGGACTGGTCCCGGTACGGCAAGCGCACCATCGTCGATGCGTATGGCGGGATTCCGGTCTTCGTAAACGAATTCTGGACGTCAAGGCAGCGCGTAGCGCACTCGTTGCACGAGGTCTCGTACAGGGCGTGTTTCAAGCCCCAGTTGCCCCGGTTCTTTATTTCCCGTTTGACGGACCCCGGCGATGTGGTGTTCGACCCCTTCATGGGGCGGGGGACGACGTTGCTTGAAGCCGCACTGCATGGCCGACAGACGCTCGGAAACGACGCGAACCCCCTGTCCCGCCTTCTTCTCGCTGCCCGTCTTGAGCCGCCCTCGCCGGAACAGGTTTCCATCCGGCTTCAGTCGCTGTCACTCGACGGGCCGGCAGAGCGGCCCGACGGCTTCGATGTGTTCTTCCACGAGCGGACCCTGAACCAGATCTGCCGCCTCCGCGACTACCTGCGCGATCGGTGCTCCGAGGGGCTGGCGGATTCGGTCGACGAGTGGATTCAGATGGTTGCGATCAACCGTCTGACGGGTCATTCCAACGGGTTTTTCTCGGTGTACACGCTGCCACCGAACCAGGCGACGTCGATCGAGCGCCAGCGCAAGATCAACGTTCGCCGGAATCAGGTGCCCGAGTACCGGGATGTCGCTGCGCTGATTGAGCGGAAGACACGGGCACTCCTGCGAGATGTTCCTCTTCAGGCTCCGGCAGGGCGGAACCGTGGCCTGCTTCAACTACCGGTAGGGGAGCCCTTCGCCTACGACGGGCCGCCGATATCCCTCACGGTCACATCGCCTCCGTTCCTGGACATCGTGGATTACAGGGCCGACAACTGGATGCGGTGCTGGTTCGCGGGCATCGACCCCGATGCTGTCGGAATCACCCAGACGGGCAGCCTGGACACGTGGAAGGCGCTCGTTCGGCAAGCACTCGACGGCGTGAGCGCGATCTCCGCCGCGGGTGCCGTCTTTGCCTTCGAGGTCGGAGAGATCCGGAACCGCTCGCTGCTTCTTGACCAGGTGGTGGCCGATGTTGCGCGGACGACCGACTGGGAGCCCATCTGCGTGCTGGTCAACCAGCAGCACTTCACCAAGACGTCGAACACATGGGGGATCGACAACAACCGGAGCGGGACGAACACCAACCGCATCGTCGTCATGCAAAAGGGCTGAGCCCAGGGCTGCACGCCGTCCCTGCGCCTCGCGGGCCGGGCTTCTCAGGCGGGAGGGTTCGTGGGTCCCGCCGATGGAGTCCGGGCCGTCAACGTCACCATGTCGAGCGACGCGGTCACACCGCCCGCCGGATGCGGGAAACGGGCAGCGTAGAGGGCGCTGGCATGCGCATACACAGCGCGGTTCAGGGGGCCGCCGCCGTTCGTCTGGAGCCCGCCCCGTTCACCGGCTACGGCGAGGGTGCGAAGCAGGTCGCGCATGTCGGCGAAAGCCAGACGGTCGCGGTCGATGTCCGCCACAGGCTCGACGAACCCGGCCCGGGGCAGAAGGTTGCCGAGGGTCTGGACATCGGCAAAGGGGGGGACTCGGAGGGCGGCTCCGCCGGACACGGCTTCCTCGGCTTCAAGCAGGATTTCCCGCAGTTCGCAGAGCGTGTTTTCGGCGGGAAGCGACGCGATGAACAATCCGTCTGGACGGAGCGTGCGCCGGGCCTGGGTGAGCGTCCCGGGCAGGTCGTTGATGGAATGGAGGGCCACGGGAGCCAGGATCAGATCGAACACGCTGTCCGCGAAGGGGAGCGTTTCCTCGTCGCCCACCGCGACCATGGCCGATGCCGCACGGACCGGCCCGGGCGCGAGGGCTGCGACCCGGCCGATTCCCGGGTGGCTGCCGACGGCGGCCGGCACCGAGCTGTGACGGGCGCCGAGCAGGAGGCAGGAGGTCGAGCGCGTTTGAAATTCGTCAAACCGCTCCAGGAGAGCCGTGGTGAATTCGGCGAGAAGCGGCGGCGGGGTGAGGGAAGTCGCGCGGGCCAGGCGCCGGCGTACCGCACCCCGGTCGTAGAGTTGCGGTGTGCTCAAGCGGCCCGCCGGACGCGCTCCGTCACGCGGGGCTGCAACCCCGGGTTTCGGCCAGGTGCCGGACCAGCCCGTAGACAAGGTCGATGGTCGGAGTTTCGACACCCACAAGCCGGCCAACCTCGGATACGGCGAGTGTGAGCGCGTCGATTTCCAGCGGGCGCCCCTGCTCAAGGTCTTGTAGCGTCGACGACTTGTGTTCGCCCACGGCACCGGCGCCGTCGATTCGGGCTTCGAGATCAAGCGGGAACTCGATGCCGAGCGCGTTGGCGACCTGTTCACCTTCATTCATCATGGCGCCGACCACCTGCCGCACGGCAGGGTCGGCAGCGAGTCCGGCGAGTGTCCCGCCGGTGAGTGCACTCACCGGGTTGAACGCCAGGTTGCCCCAGAGTTTGAACCACAGGTCGGCCCGGAGATTGCGCCGGACCGGGGCCCGGAACCCGGCCTTGGACAGCATGCGGCCGATGGCCCGGGCGCGATCGCTCATCGTCCCGTCGGGCTCACCCACCAGCATCCGGTTGCCTTCGAGGTGGCGCACATGCCCGGGGGCCGGAAGATCGGACGCGGGATACACGACGCACCCCACCACACGCTCCGGGCCGATGGCCCGCCACTGGCTGCCCTCGGGATCGACCGCCCGGATCTGGTACCCCTCGTGCGGACCGTCGTGGCGATAGAAGTACCACCACGGCAACCCGTTCACGGCCGGCACCACGACGCTGTCGGGCCCGAGCAGCGGGGCCATCGAATCGGCAACCGCGGCGGCTGAGTGGGCCTTCAGTCCGACGATCACGATGTCCTGGACGCCCAGTTCTGCGGGTTCGGAGGTCGCCGGCAACTGCACGGTGAAGTCGTCGCCGGGCTCGATTCCGGTGCAGCGGAGCCCGTGCTCGCGGATCGCCGCGAGATGAGGGCCCCGGGCGATCAGCGACACGTTGACGCCGGTCTGGGCGAGCCGGGCCCCCACGAGGCCGCCGATCGCACCGGCCCCATAGATGCAAACCTTCACGATGTGAGGCCCAGCTGCTTGGCGAGGCCGATCCGCTGGAGCTTTCCGGTGGGGCCTTTCGGGATCGTGTCGACGACCAGGATGCGGCGCGGCACCTTGAACGGCGCAAGCCGCTCGGCAACGAACCGGCGCAGCGTGTCCGGCGTCGGAGCGGCGCCGTCGGCGGCGACTACCGCAACGGCGAGATCCTCGCCAAGCTTCCGGTGCGGTACCGCAAAGGCAACGGCCTGGGCGACGGCAGGATGTGCGAGAAACGCCTCGTCAACCTCGCGCGGGCTGATCTTTTCCCCGCCCCGGTTGATGATCTCCTTGATCCGTCCCTCGAGAAACAGATAACCCTCCGGATCGATGCGACCCAGGTCGCCGGTCCGGAACCAGCCGTCAATGAACGCCTCGGCGTTGGCGTCCGGCCGGTCGAGATAGCCGGCCGTCACGTTGGCGCCCCGAATGACCACTTCCCCGACTGTCTCTGGCCCGAGAAGCACGCCGTCGGGGTCCATGACGGCCACTTCGGGGCCGGCGGCCACGCCTACCGAGCCGGGCTTTCGGGCCGCGGGTGGCAGCGGGTTCGAAGCCATCTGGTGCGTCGCTTCGGTCATCCCGTAGCTTTCGATGACAGGCACGCCGAATGCGTCTTCGAGCTCGGCCATGACGGTCGGCGGGAGCGACGCGCTGCTCGAGCGAATGAAGCGGAGCCGGGAGGCAGCGATCGCATCGCGGTTGCGCGCGGCCCGCGCAAGAATCGTCTGGTGCATCGTGGGCACGGCGGAATACCACGTGGGCGCTGCGTCGGTGAGCCAACGGAAAAAGGCGAACGCGTCGAAGCCGGGCGGCACCGCCACAGACCCGCCGGCTGACAACGGAGCGACCAGGCAGGCGATGAGGCCGTGGATGTGGAAGAGTGGCATGACGTTCAGGCAACGGTCAGCCGCTCCGAGTTCGAGTGCGGCAGCAATATTGCGGGCTGACGCGTGCAGGTTGGCGTGGCTCAGCGGGACGAGTTTCGGGCGCGCTGTGGTCCCGGAGGTGTGCAGGAGGAGCGCGATGTCCTCTCCACCTGCGGCCGCCGTATCCGGCGGAGCCTCGGCCGCAGGCCCGTCGATGCGGAAGCCGCCGGCTGTTGCCGGATCCTCGATCACCCGGATTACCGGAATGTCCAGGGCCTCGGCCGCAGCCACCGCCGGCCCATCCGCAGCGGCCTCGGTGACGAGGGCCGCCGCCTTGATGTCAGAAAGATAGAAGTCGCATTCTTCCCGCCGTAGCGCCGGATTGAGAGGCGCGGCGGTGCCGGTGGCGCCCGTCGCGAGAAAGGCTGCGGCCATGACCGGGCCGTTTTGCATCTGGAGAGCGATGCGCATGCCGCGGCCGATGCCGCAGCGGTGGAAGTCGGCCCGGACCTCTGTCACAAGCTGCCGCAAATCGCCGTAGCTGAGCGACCTCCGGCCGGGCGCGACGAGCGCCGGCGCAGAGGTCTCGCCTGTGGCCAGAAGGGCGGCGGTTGCACAAGGTTCAGTCACGAAACGAGCATACCGGCGAGAACCGTTAATGGGCGGTGCCCCCGTCGCGTGGCTTGGCGGGCCAGTCGGCCTCCGGGAATTGTTGCGTGCTGGGATGGATGGCCGCCGGTTTCGCCATGCGGGGATTCGCCGAGGCGCCATGATCACCGCCGGCCTGCTTGCCCCCGCCCGAACGGCGTGCCTCCCCTATGCTGCGCCGGGCGCAACGCAAGTTCCGTTGGTCGGGGCGCCAGGCGTTGCTGCCTGCTGAAGAGGACCGCCGACCCGCCGTTGGAGAGGAGTGCACCACATGCTTGAACTGGGAATCGCGGGCCGCGTTGCCGTCGTCACCGGCGCAAGCGACGGCCTCGGTCGCGCCACAGCCGAAAAACTGGCCGCCGAAGGGTGCAGCGTTGTGATCTGTGCGCGCCGCGAAGGCCATCTTCGCGAGACTGCAGCCGCGATCAAGTCTGCAACCGGCGGGACCGTTCTGGCGGTGCCGGCCGACGTGTCCAGAGCTGCTGACATCGAGCGTCTGGTTGCGGCTACCGTCGACCGGTTCGGCGGGATCGACATCGCGGTCAACAATGCCGGCAAGTCGGCGGCCGCCTCGCTTGAGGAGGTCGACGATGCGGCCTGGCAGGAGGACCTTGATCTCAAGGTGATGGGGGCGGTGCGGATGTGCCGTCTGGTGGTGCCGATCATGCGTGCCCGCGGTGGCGGAAGTATCGTGAATGCCACGATCGTCGGCGGCAAGGCTCCCGGGGCGCGGGCGTTGCCGACGACTGTCTCGCGCGCCGCCGGCATCAACCTCACGAAATCGCTCGCCAACGAATATGCGGCCGATGGAATCCGGGTGAATACAATCTGCATCGGCTTGCTGAAGAGCGAGCAGTGGGTGCGACGCGCCGCCGACCGGCCGGTTGAGGATCTGTACAAAGAACTGTCTGCGACGGTGCCGCTCGGGCGGATCGGCGATGAAGCCGAATACGCGGATCTGGTTGCGTTTCTGGTGTCCGACCGCGCTGCCTACATCACCGGGACCGCGATCAACCTCGACGGCGGGCTGTCGGCGGTCGTGTAGGGCGCGGCCTGATCAAGCGAGACCGTTGCGAAACCGGTTCGGCGAGTTTCATCTGCAGGAGGTTCAGTGCGACAACCCTGAAGGAGTGTGGAAGGCACCTCTCGTCAACACCGCGATCATGACCGGGGAAGTGTCGCGACCGACGGCGGGCGGGATCGCGGCCTTGACATCACAGGGGTTGGGGACTCTTCTGCGCGTAGGCGAAATCCGGCGCGCCCCTCGCGTCGGCCCTCCCGGCGGGCAATCGGTAGCGCGGCGGACGGGTCTGCCAGCCCGCTCATGGAGGAACCGATCAATGAGTGCATGGATGTTCTTGACGGCAGCAATTGCCTTGGAGGTGGTCGGGACGGTCTTGCTGAAGATGTCGGACGGGTTCGAAAAATGGCACTGGGGAGTGCTCTCGATCGTCTGCTACGCGTGCTGTTTCTGGCTCTTCGCACCCGCCCTCAAGGTCATCCCCGTCGGCGTCGCGTATGCCTTGTGGGCCGGTGTCGGCATCCTGGTGGTGACGATCATCGGGTATCTGGTCTTCCGGGAACAGCTCGGCGCTGTCCAGCTCGCCTGCATCGCGCTAATCACGATCGGGGCCGTCGGGCTCCGCCTCTCCACGACAGCGCCCGCTGCCTGACAAGGCACACCGAGCGAAGCTGCCTCTGCGACTGCCGCACTGTTGCCGGAAGAAGCAACGACCGCCGGCAGTCACGCCGGGCTCCGGAAAACCTTCGTTCAGAGCATGGCCCGTACCGCTTCGACGATCCGGTCCTGGGACGGAATGACCTCGAGTTCGAGACGGTCGTTGTACGGCATCGGCGTGTGGGGGGCACCGAGGCGGGCAATGGGGGCATCGAGGTAATCGAATGCCTTGTCCACGACGACGGCCGCGACCTCCGCGCCAAAGCCGCCCCGAACGCAGGCCTCGTGGACGATCAGAAGCCGGTTGGTCTTGCGGACGGAGGCCAGGATCGTTTCCTCATCCAGGGGTTGGAGCGTGCGGGGGTCGACGACCTCGATACTGATGCCGTCCCGCTCCAGCACAGTGGCTGCACTGAGTGCTCGCGGCACCATGGCGGACGTGGCGACCACGGTCACGTCAGTGCCGGTCCGCTTGATGTCGGCCTTGCCGAGGGGAATGGCATAGAGATCTTCCGGCACCGGCCCGGACCCCGAAACGTAGAGCAGTTTCTGTTCCAGGAAGATCACCGGATTGTCGTCGCGAATCGCGGCGACCAGCAGTCCTTTTGCGTCATAAGGAGTCGACGGCGCGGCCACCACGAGCCCGGGCACGTGGGTAAACCAGGCCTCCAGGCTCTGGCTGTGCTGCGCTGCGAGCCGAATGCCGCCGCCCTGCGGGCCGCGCACCACGAGCGGCACGGACGGCTTGCCACCCAGCATGAAACGGAACTTGGCGGCCTGGTTCACCAGCATGTCCATGGTGAGGGCCACGAAGTCGAAGATCTGGATTTCCACCACCGGCCGCATCCCGGCAATGGCAGCGCCCACCCCGCAGCCGACGAAGGTGGCCTCGGAGATCGGCGTATCGCGCACCCGCTCTGGGCCGTACCGCTCCATCAGCCCCTTAGAGACACCGAAGATGCCGCCCGTCGCGCCGACATCCTCGCCCATGAGGAATACGCGTTCGTCCCGCAGCATCTCCTGTTCGAGCGCTTCGTTGAGCGCTTCCGGGTAGGACAGCGTGCGTTCGGTTTCGGGTCCCGGCTCGGCATGCGCCGCGTGCGGGGCGTAGACCGCATCCAGCATGACTTGCACCGGTGGTTCCGGGCTCTCACGGCCGTAGGTGACCGCGTTCTCCAGTTCCTCTTCCACTGCGCGTGCGGTTTCGTCGAACTGGTCTTCCGAGAACCCGCCCTCGCTGACCAGCCGATGCTCCATGCGCGCGATGGGATCGCGGTCCAGCCAAGACTCCAGCTCCTCTTCGGGTCGCGGGTCGCGCAGATTGACCCGGAGCGAGTGCTGGCCGTGGCGATACGTCATCGCCTCGATCAGCGTCGGCCCCTCGCCGGCCCGGGCCCGTTCCACCGCCTCGCGCAGGACCAGGTAGACCTCGACCCCGTCGTTTCCGTCGACGGTCACGCCGGGAATTTCGTATGAGCCCGCACGGTTCGCGACCTGCGCAACCGCGGTGGTATTGCGGTACGACGTCGAGAGCGCGTACTGGTTGTTTTCGCAAACGAAGATCACAGGAAGCTTCCACACCGCCGCCAGATTCAGCGATTCGTGGAACACGCCCTGGTTGGAAGCGCCGTCGCCAAAGAAGGCCACAGCGACGCGGTTCGCACCCTGCAGCTTTGAGGCCAGGCCGGCGCCGGTCGCGAGGGGCATGGCTGCACCGACGATGCCGTTGGCGCCCATGATGTTGAGCTCCATGTCGGCGATGTGCATGGATCCGCCGAGGCCCTGGCAGTAGCCGGTCTGGCGTCCCATCAGCTCCGCCATCATGCGGTCGGTGCGGGCACCCTTGGCAATGCAATGACCGTGGCCACGGTGGTAGGACGCGATGATGTCATCGTCACGCAGTGTCGCGCAGACACCGGCCGCGATCGCCTCCTCGCCCTTGTAGCTGTGAGCCGTGCCCTTGACGATCCCTTCCTCGAAGAGTTCCGCGGTTCTGTCCTCAAAGGCGCGGATGCGGCGCATGGTGACGTAGAGATCGCGAAGGGTCGCGGTATCGACGGTGACGTTGCTGATTCCTTTCTCGCTCATGGTCCTTCGCCTCCCTGTCCGAAACCCTGCCCGGGGGAGCATTGTCCACGACAGCGGCACGGCATGGCAACCCGCTGCGCCAGATTTCGGCCTCCGTCGGTCCATCAGCCGGCAGGACTGCGCAACGTTGTGGCCGGCGATGTGCCGAGGGCCGCGCCGCCTCGAATGCAGCGGCGGACTGCAGGACACCCACATCGTCAAGCCGACACACGGCCGAGTGCCGACGCGAAAGTTGCAGCCTGTGATCCTTCTCTTCGGTGGAATCCGTCCGCTGCTGCGGCCGCTTGCGGTTGGGCCAATGGCGTGCGTGTTTGGCATCTCCTTTGGCGCTGGAACCCGGTGCGAGAGCGCCCCGGGACAACGAACGGTGCGGACGCTCGCCGGGGGATCCATGTCTCATCAGGCGACGCACAGCACTGAGTTGCGCTTTCAGCTTGCAGTTCGACGGTTGATCGGTTGAGGGGCACCGGTGTTATATGCCTGAGATCGCGCGGATCGAACCAAGGCGCGTCAACGGCCGGAACTGCTTCGACGGTGGCCAGGCGCGCTTGCCACTCCGCATGCTGCCTGGTCTGCCCAAGCGGGATGCGGGTGTGCCTTCGCACCGGCGAAGCGGAGCGAATCCGGCGTTCGATTACGGGGCGGATTCCCGTCCGCCTCATCAACGGGACACCAACCCTTAGGAAGGAGAACCCGCCATGACCCGCCACAAGCACGTGATCAACGTCAACGACGTTGAGCCCAAAGAGATTTCCGTCGCGGACAAATTCCACCATGTCGTGCGAGGGCTCGGCAGCTCGACCGGAAACGTCGAGCTGGGCTGCAGCCATTTCAGGGTCGCGCCTGGCAAGTATGCCTTTCCGAAGCACTCACATATTCGGAACGAGGAAGCCCTGTACATTCTCGAAGGAACTGGCACGCTGACCATTGGCGCGGACGAAATCGAGATTTCGGCCGGTGACTACGCCGCGTTGCCAGTGGGCAGGCACATGGCACACAAGCTGGTCAACTCCGGCGACGTCGATCTCGTCTATCTGTGCCTGTCGACCAATCTCATGCCCGAAATCACCGAATACCCGGATTCCGGAAAGGTTGGTGTGCTCGGAGGCGCGGATTGGAATCGGGGGCTGGCCGACTTCTATGCCGGCAAGGACATCTCCGACGAGTACTTCTTCCGGTTTTACGAGGGCGATACCCATGTGAATTACTTCACCGGAGAAATCGACGACTAGCTTCAGCTGGCCAAACCCACACCACCTGCAGTCGCGGGCACGAAGACGGGGGACATCCGCAAGCTCCTGCGTCGGATGAGTCCGGGCACGCCATCGCTACCGGTCCCGGAGACCTTGGTCTCCGGACTGGTGGCGGAGGTCACCGCTCCGGAGATTCCAGGTGAGCAAGCGCTGATCTGCCTGAACCGCGACTGAGGGAGGAACGGGCCCTGACGCACGAGATGCGCTTACGGATCCATTCGGTCGCGGTTTGGGGTCGACGCCGAGGCCTTCAGCGCATCGATGGTTGAGGTCGCGCTGTGAGGGGGAATCTTGCGACGATCATCGAGAACGCCGCCTTACATCGATTGGTCGGACACATAGGAGCCTGGTTGCATCCTGCCCTCGAAGAAAGTGATTGGGTTTTTTGTCGTCGAGGAACTGCCTCGGCCGCCCAAGAGGGCTATCACCTCGTATTCCGCAACCGCCAGTTGCTGGAAATCTCTGGAGGTGTTGGTCCGTGGCGGATGTAGGTCGGCGAGGGGTACAGTTACGCGGGTGCAACCGCTTTCCGAAGCGCGTGTTGTGACACCCGGCAACAGCCGGTTCCGCAATTCGTGCCAGAACAGATCTGACACCGTCGCTGTCTCGCAGCCGAGCCGGTCGAGCGCAATGTCGGCCAGCGCTGCCTCCTCGTCTCGCCTCGAAATAAGCCCGGAGGTTTGAGACGCAACAGTCCGTGCGCCTTTCTTGCTTGGCGACGTCCGGCTGTTTGTCCTGCAAGGCTTCAACCGCTGCCCTCTGGGTCATCGGCCGCTTCCGATGCTGTTCGTGAACGGGCATGACCGCCCGCAAGGCCGCCGTGCGGGCCTCAACATGCACCGCTGTTTGAAAGCGAAGTCCTTAGTCAGTTTTCCGAAGATGTTCCGACCTTTTCCGCCAAGTGGAGCGTGTCCTCAATATACGGCTGTTTACGCTACATAGGTGACCCGAACCGAAAGCAGGCAGCCGCTTCCGGACCTCTGTTCCAGCTCGATTTCCCGTTCCCAAAATGTCGCCGGTAGAAGGTCCGGTTTCCAGTATGCGGCCACCGGCCGCGGCGAACCCACTGTTTCAGTATGGTTTTTGGATCCCAAAATGTCACCGGCACTGCATGTTGCCCGGTACATCCCGTCCGCATCGACTCCGATTCTCTGTTGCCAGGTGCGGCCAACCCACTGTTCTGGCTTGGCTTCCGGTTCCGGAAATGTCACCGGTAGAAGATACGGTTTCCAGTATGCAGCCACCGGCCACGTCGAAGCTACTGTTTCGGCTTGGTTTTCGGCTCCCAAAATGTCGTCGGCAGTGCATGCCGCCCGGCACGTCCCATCCGCACCGACTCCGGTTTTATGTTCCCAGGTGCGGCCAACCCACTGTTCTGGCTTGGTTTCCGGTTCCGGAAATGTCACCGGTAGAAGATACGGTTTCCAGAATGCAGCCACCGTCCACGTCGAAACCACTGTCTCAGCTTGGTTTCCCGCTCCCAAAATGTCGCCTTTAGACTAGCTGCCAAGCAGCACACAAATGCTGTCGGCGTTTACACTGGGCTCCCGAAACCGTTATCCCGTCAAGATTTCTCGCGAACAAGCCTGCAGCAAGAAATTCCTTCCACCGCGGAAACTAAATCCCAAACAACCTTCGCTGACATATCGGGACGCGCGAAGCCTCAGAGAGCGGGCGAAGCCGCCCAGGAGTTAGGGACGCTCGCAAAACCAACCACTTCTTTTCTTCCAGAGCAAACGACGGCTCTTTCTTTGTTCCTCTTGTTTCGTTTGTTTCGGCCGGCCTTGACCCGGGCGCGCGACCGGATGCACCGCCTCGGGTGCTTAAGCTCCGTCAGACGGTTGTCTGGTTTGCGGTCGCGAAGCACACGCATGTTGCCCTCCTCGCGGACGAGGCGTTCCAGTAGCGCGACCGCGGGTTCGCGCAATGGCAGGGAACCCGAACCATTCGAACAGAACGAGCATTTCATTCTGCGGGTGCACGTCTCAGTCAGCGATCACCGTCGTGCAGGTGTTGTGTGACCAGAAAGTGACGTCGTGCCCCCGATGTTCCGGGTCAAACGCCGCATGACGGCCGGCCGGCAAGCCTGCATCGGGACGACCGGGAGCCGGCCCCCGGAGCCGTTCGGACCCCTCCACGTTCCCAAGGCTCTAGAATGGAACCATCAACGTTGTGAGACCCGTCATGAACACCGTCACTTCACTCGCGGAAGTCCTGCCGGATGTGTCCCCCCTGGAGACAGCGGCCCCCAACGACCTTGATGCGTACTGGATGCCGTTCACGGCGAATCGGGAATTCAAGCGCGCCCCCCGCCTGCTCCAATCCGCCAAGGGCATGTACTACCGCACCGTCGACGGCCGCAAGGTGCTCGACGGCTTTGCCGGATTGTGGGCTGTCAACGCGGGCCATTGCCACCCTGCGGTCGTGGCGGCGGTGCAACAGCAGGTTGCGGAACTCGACTACGCCACGGCGTTCCAGATGAGCCACCCGAAGACGTTCGTGCTCGCCAGCCGAGTGCGCGAACTCTTGCCCGGCGACCTCGACCATGTGTTCTTCACCAACTCGGGATCCGAAGCGGTGGACACGGCCCTCAAGATCGCTCTTGCGTACCACCAGGCGCGCGGTGACACGGACCGCACGATCCTGGTCGGCCGCGACCGTGGGTATCACGGCGTCGGCTTCGGCGGATTGTCGGTCGGTGGCATTCCGGCCAACCAGCGCCAATTCCCCAACCTTCTCACGCAGGTCGACCACCTGCCGCACACGCACCTTCCGGAACAGAATGCGTTCAGCCGCGGACAACCCAAGCACGGGGCCGAGTTGGCGGACGGGCTCCTGGACATTGTGGAGCGCCACGGGGCCGAGCGGATCGCCGCCGTGATTATCGAGCCGATGGCGGGCTCGACCGGCGTGCTGGTGCCGCCGGAGGGATACCTCGAATGCCTGCGCACACATTGCGACGAGCACGGCATCCTGCTCATCTTCGACGAGGTCATTTGCGGTTTCGGGCGCCTGGGCGCATCGACGGCCGCGACGCGCTTCAACGTGCAGCCTGACCTCATCACGATGGCCAAGGCCCTGACCAACGCGACCGTGCCGATGGGTGCAGTCGGCGTCCGCAAGCCGATCCACGACGCGCTGATGACCGGGCCTGACCATGCCATCGAGTTGTTCCACGGATACACCTATTCGGGGCATCCGCTGGCCTGTGCGGCGGCGCTGGCGACGCTTGATGTGTACCGCGACGAACGCATTTTCGAGGCGGCAGCGGCAAAGTCTGCGCCGCTCGAGGACGCAGCCCACGCGTTGCGCGACCTGGAGCATGTCGTCGATATCCGGAACATCGGGATGGTGGCCGGAATCGAACTTCAGCCCCGGGACGGAGCGCCGGGCGAGCGGGCCCGGGAGGTGTTCCTCCGCTGTTTCGAGGACGGCGTTCTGGTGCGGTTCACAGGCGACGTGATGGCCGTGGCGCCATCACTGGTGATCTCGCACGACGAGATCGACCATCTGTTCAAGACGCTCGGGACTGCCATCGCGGCCACCGCCTGAGCGAATCCACGAGGCGAGTACCTTCCATGAGCACCGTTGCCCTGATCGAATACGACGATGCACCGGCCGACGTGCGCGCGGTGTACGACGACATCATGCGCACGCGAGATCTCAAGCAGGTCAACAATTTCTGGAAGGCGCTCGCCAGTCATCCGCCGACCCTGAAGCGGACATGGGAATCGCTGAAGGAGGTGATGGAGGCCGGCGCGCTGGACCCTCTCGTGAAGGAACTGGTGTACGTCGCGGTCAGCGCAACCAACAGCTGCGAATACTGCATCTACTCCCACACCGCAGCGGCGCGGAAACAGGGTGCGACGGACGCGATGCTCGGCGAACTCCTGGCGGTTGTCGGCATGGCTAACGAGACCAACGCCCTGGCCACAGCGATGCGCGTGCCGGTCGACGAGGGATTCAAGAAACCGCGCTGAGAGCGCACCGGCTCCCGTGTCGTCAGCGGCCGCGGCCTGCTTCTACCGCACGCGTCGCGGAACCGCGGCCGCGAAGCTGCTTGCGGATGCCGTGGACGCCTTCTGGGGTGGTTGTCGGGGACTGAGGGTCGGCGTCCTGGGGCCGGCCGGGAGCGTTCTCCGGCCGCTGGCACCGGATGCGGAACGGGTCGTGTTGCTGCATGCAGGTGTTGCAGGCCCGGTGCCAGCGCAGCTCCAGGTCGGGGTGACGCCCGAAGCACTCCCGGTAGCGGACAACATCTTCGATCGCGTGCTGCTGCTCCATTCCCTCGAGAGGTCAGAAGACCGAACGTCGCTTCTGCGCGAAGTGTGGCGCATGACGGCGCCCGAGGGGCGGGTCCTGATCGCGGTGCCGAACTGGTTCGGCCCGTGGGCGTGGAGCGGTGCCAGTCCGTTTCGACACGGGCGCGCGCTGACCGCCGCCGGCCTGCGACGCTGTCTGGGGGCAGCGGCGTTCGAGCCTCTGGCCGTTCGCGGCGCCTTGCGGGCTCCGCCGCTACCGGAGACTGCCTATCTGCGCGTTGCCGCCCTTTGCGAGCGGCGGGCGTGGCCGTTGCCCGGCGTGATTCTGGCCGAGGGGCGGAAACGCCTCCACGTCCCCACGCCCATCCAGAGCGAGAGGGTAGCGCGGCGCCTTCGGCTGGCCCTTACCCCGGGTTCGACGGCGGATCGGGGCGGGACAGGACAAACACTGCTTGGTGGGTCCACAGGGTCGCCCAGCCGGGTGTCCGGTCCAGCCGCCGAAGCGAGCCGTCGCGGCCGACCGCATGCCCCTCCTCCACCGTGACTCGGAGGGTCTCGCACATCAGGAGAAAGTCACGAATCGTGCAAAGGTGGATGTTTGGCGTGTCGTACCAGGAGCGCGTTCCGTTCGCGGTGACAATCGGCATCCGTCCGTGCCACAGAAGCATGAGACGCGCCCGCCAGTGCCCCAGGTTGGGAAACGAGACGATTGCGCGGCGCCCGATCCGGAGCAGCTGGTCGAGCACCTCGCGCGGACGGTGCATGTTCTGGAGTGCCTGGCTCAGAATGACGTAGTCGAAGGAGAGATCGGGAAAATCGGGAAGGTCGGAATCGGCGTCGCCCTGGATGACCGAAAGGCCTTTGCGCACGCAGGCCTCGACCCGTTTGCCGCGGATTTCGATGCCGCGGCCGTCGACCTTTTTCTCGCGCTCAAGGGTTTCAAGCAGGGTTCCGTCGCCGCAACCTACATCGAGCACGCGGCCGCCCTCGGCCACGAGTTCGGCGATCAGCCGGAGATCGGCGCGGCGAAGCGCGGTGTCGGTCACGGTGCCAGTCCGCGCCGCCGGGCGGAACCGTCGAGAAAGCCCTCGAGCACGTCGTGGAAGTCCCGGGCCTCCTCAATCAGGAAGCTGTCGTGACCGAAGTCGGCCTCGATTTCGATGAAGCTCACGTCGGCGGCATTGGCGTTCAGGGCCCGGACAATGGTGCGCGACTCGACGGTCGGAAACAGCCAGTCGCTGGTGAAGGACACGAGGAGGAAGCGGGTTCCGATGCCGTCAAAGGCACGGGCCAGGTTGCCGTCGTGGCTGGCCGCGAGGTCAAAGTAGTCCATGGCCCGGGTCAGGTACATGTAGCTCGCGGCATCGAAGCGCTTGACGAAGGTTTTACCTTGGTGATCGAGGTAGCGCTCGACCTCGAATTCCGGGTCGAGCACGAACGACAACTGGCTGTCGCGCGGCAGGTCGCGCCCGAATTTCTCCTGAAACGCGCCTTCCGAGAGGTAGGTGATATGGGCAACCATGCGGGCGGCGGCGAGGCCCTTCTCCGGTTTCACGCCGCGGTCGCGGTAGGCTCCCCGGTGCCAGTTCGCATCGGCGAGAATCGCCCGCCTCCCCACTTCATGGAAGGCGATGTTCTGCGCGGTGTGCCGCCACGACGTCGCGACCGGAATGGATGCGAACACCCGTGCGGGATGGCGCACGGCCCAGTCGAGGGCCATCATCCCGCCCATGGACGCGCCAATCACCGCAAACAGCTGGTCGATGCCGAACGCGTCGATCAGGTGCACCTGCAGGTCCACCATGTCGGCGATGGTGAAGACCGGAAAATCCATGTCCCATGGCCGGTCCGTTTCCGGGTTGATCGACGAAGGGCCGGTTGTGCCGAGGCAGCCTCCAAGCACATTGGTGCCGATCACGAAGTAGCGATCGGTGTCGAGCACCCGGCCCGGCCCGACGAGGTGGTCCCACCAGCCCGCCCGCCCCGTGAGCGGATTGGTTCCCGCGACATACTGATCAAGGGTCAGCCCGGGGCAGACCATGATGGCGTTGGACCGGTCGGCGTTCAGGGTTCCGTACGTCTGATAGGCGCACTGCGCCCCTGCGAGCTCGATCTGGGATTCGAGCTTGAGCTTCTGGCTGAGCGTGAAGATCGGCGCGAAGTCGACGCCGGCGGCTTCAGGTTCCATGACACCAAACCTCTCGCCTGGCCGGGCCGGGCGAACCCCTTGCTCGGATTTCGCGATCCGACGCCGCAACGCCATGATTCAACATTCTCGATGCCGTGCGCAACATGGCGAGGCCGGCAAGCGTCCGCGCAGCGACGAGGCCGCTCCCCGGTTCGGTTGCTGGCACGCAGTCGGTATGGCACGTTTCCGGCTGTTTCCGACGTGCCACGAGGCCCAAATGTCTGTGTTTGAACACGACGTGGCGCGGCGCACCGACCACTACTTCAAGCTGACCCGCGGGATCGTGCAGGAGTACGGCGACCTGCCAGTCACGTACGCCGTGTTCATGCGCCGCCCGGTCCTGTTCTGTCCCCGGCTGGCGGTGGAGTGGCTCGAAGGGGCGGCCGCGGAGCGCGGCGTTGCCTTTGCCATCGAGCCCTGCCACGAGGAGGGCGCCTGGGTGGGGGCGGGCGAGCCGCTTCTCTACCTGGAGGGTCCGTTTTCGGCGCTGGTCGACCTGGAGACCATCTATCTGCAGAAACTGGGCCCGCCCTCGGTCGCGGCCTACAACGCCTACAGCATGTGCAGCGACTTGCCCAAGGTCGCGTTTCTCGCCATGGACGCCAGGCATTGTGCCGGCGCCGAGATGCAGGAACTGATGGTCTACGGCGCTTCGGTGGGCTCGAAGCGGGCCCAGCAGGAGGCTGGCGCGGTGGGGTTCGTCGGGACGGCGAATGACGCCACGGCGCCTCTCCTCGGTTCCGAGCGCGGACGCGGCACCATGCCGCACGCGCTGATCGGCTATGCCGGCTCGACGGTGCGCGCCGCGGAGATGTTTGCCGCGCAGTTCCCGCGCGAGCCGCTCACGGTCCTGGTGGACTATTTCGGCCAGGAGATCACCGACGGACTGGCAGTCTGCGAGGCCTTTTCCGAACGGGCGCGCGCCGGCGAGCTGACATTGCGGGTCGATACCCACGGCGGGCGGTTTGTCGAGGGCCTCGACACCGCCCGGTCGTACGCGGTTCTCGACCGGTATGCCCCGGAAGCCATCCGCACCTACCGGACCGAGCAGGAGTTGCGCTGGCTGGTGGGCACCGGCGTGAGCGCCGCTTCGCTGTGGCATGTCCGCACGGCCCTCGACGAGGCAGGCTGGAACCGTGTCCGGATCGCAGCCAGCTCCGGATTTTCCGCGACCAAGTGCAAGGTGATGGCGAGTGCATCGGTCCCGGTCGACATGATCGGGACTGGCTCGTACCTGCCGGACGACTGGTCCGAGACGTATGCGACGGCAGACATTGTCCGGTATGGAACCGAGGAACGCGTCAAGGTCGGGCGCGAGTTCCTGCTCCGCAACCCCCGCTCCACCTCCACCTGACACCAGTCTGTGACCCGATTTTCCCTCGCCATCGCTCAGGTCAATCCGGCCGTCGGTGATTTCGACCGGAACGCGGGGCTCATCCTTGATGCGTGGCGCGAGGCGCGCGCAGCGGGCGCCGATGTCGTGGTGCTCTCGGAACTGGTGGTGACCGGGTATCCGCCCGAGGATCTCATCACCCGGCCCGCGTTTGTGCGGGCTGCCGAAGACGCCGTGCAGGGCATCGCCGGGCAAATCGATGGCGACGGCCCGGCCGTGGTCCTTGGATCGCCGGTCGCGCTCGACGACGGCACGGTCGCCAACGCTGCCCTCCTGTTGCACGACGGCAAGGTGCAGGCACGACGCCTCAAGCACCATCTCCCGAATTACGGCGTCTTCGACGAGGCGCGGGTCTTCGCTCCCGGTCCGCCGGCCGGCCCCGTTGCTTTCCGCGGGGTGCGCATCGGGCTGATGGTGTGCGAGGACATGTGGTTTCCGGACATTGCCGAAACGCACGAAGAGTCGGGGGCCGACCTGCTCGTGGTCATCAACGGATCGCCGTTCGATGCACGCAAGGGGGATCAGCGGCTGGCCAGCGCCGTCGCCCGCGTGACCGAGACCGGCCTGCCGCTGGTCTACGTCAACCAGGTGGGCGGGCAGGACGAACTGGTGTTCGACGGAGCGTCGTTCGTGCTTGATGCCGGCGCCCGGCTGGTCGCGCAGGCACCTTCCTGGAAGCCGGCGCTGACCGTCACGCACTGGCAGTTCGACGAGGACCATTGGACGCCCGAACCGACGACGCTCCACCCTGCGGTCGAGGGGGAGGCCGCGGTCTGGCAGGCACTCGTGACAGGGCTCCGCGACTATGTTGAGAAAAACGGGTTCTGCGGCGTCGTGCTCGGACTGTCCGGCGGCATTGATTCGGCACTCTCGGCGGCGGTTGCCGTCGATGCGCTGGGACCGGGCCAGGTTCTGGGTGTGCGGATGCCGTCCGAGCACTCATCCACCGGCAGCCTGGACGATGCGGCGGCGAGCGCGGAACTTCTCGGAATCCGGCTCGAAACCGTGCCGATCGCGCCCGCCGTGGAAGCTCTGACCGGGATGCTTGCAGAGCCCTTCGAGGGCCGCGCGCCCGACACCACCGAGGAAAACCTCCAGGCGCGCCTCCGCGGCACGATTCTGATGGCATTCTCGAACAAGCTCGGACACATGGTCCTCACGACCGGGAACAAGAGCGAAATGTCCGTCGGGTACGCGACGCTCTACGGCGACATGAACGGCGGCTTTTCCGTGCTCAAGGACGTCTACAAGACCCATGCGTACCGGCTTGCCCGTTGGCGCAATGCGAATGCTCCGCTCGATGGGCGCGGCCCGTTGGGCCAGGTGATCCCGGAGGCCAGCGTGACCAAGCCGCCGTCTGCCGAGCTGCGCCCGGACCAGACAGACCAGGATTCGCTGCCCGAGTACGAGGTGCTCGATGCGATCCTTGAGCGGCTGGTGGAGGATGAGGAATCGGTCGACGCGGTCGCGGCGGGCGGTTTCGACGCGGAGCTGGTCCGGCGTATCCGCGGCCTTCTCCTCCGGGCGGAATACAAGCGACGCCAGGCCCCGCCTGGTGTGCGAATCACGACCCGGGCGTTCGGACGGGACCGGCGGTACCCCATCACCAATCGCTTTCCCGACTAGGCCTGTTGATGCCGCTCTCCGTCTACAACACGCTGACCCACCGTCGCGAAGAGTTCGAGCCGCGTGATCCAGGACACGTGCGGGTCTACGTCTGCGGCCCGACCGTGTACGACGACCCGCACATTGGCAACGCCCGCCCCGTGGTCGTGTTCGATCTTCTTGTGCGCCTCCTGAGGAGCCTTTATCCGCGTGTCACCTACGTGCGGAACGTCACCGACGTCGACGACAAGATCAACGAGCGGGCGGCGGCCGAGGGAGTCGGCATCCGCGACCTCACCGAGCGCACGCTTGCGCAGTACCGCGAGGACGTGAAGGCGCTCAACGCCCTCCCGCCGGATGTCGAGCCGCGTGCGACCGAGCACATTGCGCAAATGATCCAGATGATTGGTGTCCTGCTGGAGCGCGGGCATGCCTACGAGGCAGGCGGTCACGTGCTCTTTGACGTCCCCTCGTTCTCCGCGTATGGGCGCCTTGCGGGCCGGGACCTGGCGGACCAGCGGGCCGGCGCGCGGGTCGAGGTCGAGGCCTACAAGCGGGACCCTGCCGACTTTGTGCTCTGGAAGCCGTCCGATCCGGAGCTGCCTGGCTGGGACAGTCCGTGGGGGCGCGGCCGGCCGGGATGGCATATCGAGTGCTCGGCCATGAGCCGCGAATACCTGGGGGCGGAGTTCGATATTCATGGTGGCGGCATCGATCTCGCGTTTCCGCACCATGAGAACGAGATCGCCCAGTCGTGTGCGGCGGAACCGGGGAGCGGCTTCGCCCGGTACTGGATGCACAACGGCTATCTGCTGTCCGAAGGCGAAAAGATGGCCAAGTCGGCCGGCAACTTCCACACGATCCGCGACCTGCTCCGGAGCCATCCCGGCGAGGCGTTGCGGCTGTTCCTGCTCTCGGCCCACTACCGGCAACCCATGGACTTCACCGAGGAAGGGTGCCGTCGTGCCCGCCGGCAACTCGACCGGTGGAGGCGCGCCGTCGCGGACGCGTCGCCTGCGGAGGCGCCGCCGCCGGCGCTTATCGAGGCGTTGTGCGATGACCTCAACACGCCGCAGGCCGTGGCTGTGCTGCACGGGCTGTCGGGCGGCGACCTGCGTGCGGGGCTTCAGTTCCTCGGGTTGCTGGAGACGTCGGACCGCGACTGGTTCCAGGGGGCGCGGCCGGATGGCCTGTCCGACGGGGACATCGAGGAGCAGATCGCCGCCCGGGCAAGGGCGCGCGCGGACCGCGATTTCGGTGAGGCAGACCGCATTCGCGAAACGCTGGCCGCGGCCGGCATCATTCTTGAGGATACGTCCGCCGGCACGACCTGGCGTCGGCAATGAACGACGCGGGGGCGCCGGTCGTCGTGCTGGTTCGCTCGCAGTTGCCGGCGAACGTTGGCATGACGATCCGGGCCATGGCGAATTTCGGATTGCCTGAACTTCGGCTTGCCGGCCCGCGCCATGCGTGGCCCGATCCCGGCGCTGCCGCGGCGGCGTCCGGGGCCCTGGAACGGGGCCACGTCGAGGTGGCGGTCCACGAGGACCTGGCGGCAGCGGCGGCCGACCTGCAGACCGTGCACGCCCTCACCGCGAGACCACGCTCGCTGGCACGCGAGACGCTCGATCCAGCAACTTCGGCCGCCCGCCTCCGGGAAGCCGTGGGCAATGGCGAGCGGTGCGGGTGGGTTCTGGGCCCTGAAAACGCCGGCCTGGCCAACGCGGAAGTGGACGTGGCCGATGCCGTGGTCTCGATCCCGACCGCAGGCTTCCGGTCTCTCAATCTCGCAATGTCGGTCGTGCTGATGGGCTACGAATGGCACCGGTCGGGTGCTGCGCCTTCGCAGCGCATATACGGCGGGCGGGCCCGCCCGGCGCCGCGGTCGGATCTCGACTTCTTCCTCGATCGACTGATTGCCATGCTGGATGAGTCAGGATTCCTCTATCCGCCGGAGAAAGCGCCGCGCATGGCCGCGAGCGTCCGGGCGATCTTCACGCGCAACCGTCTCACGGATCAGGAACTCCGGACGTTGCACGGAATCCTGAGTTCATTCAGGCCGGCCGGGAACCGGCCGGATTGACAGATTCGTGCGGAAGCGTATCGTGCGCGCTTTGTGCGCCCGTGCTTCGGGACGTACCTGCTCCTGCAATTTCTGGAGGCCGGGCCGGATCGGGGCCGGCGAAGCATGAGTAAGCGCAAGCATCCGCATCACAAGATCGACCGGCGCCTTCGCTGCAATCTTTGGGGGCGTCCCAAGAGCCCGGTGAACAAGCGCGATTATGGCCCGGGCGAACACGGTCGGCGCCGCAAGAGCAAGCCGTCCAACTTCGCCGAGCAGCTCATGGCCAAGCAGCAGTTGAAGGGGTACTACGGCAATATTTCGGAGCGCCAGTTTCGGCGCTATTACCGAAAGGCGACCCAGATGCGGGGCGACACAGGCGAGCAGCTGATCGGATTGCTGGAAAGCCGCCTCGACGCCATCGTGTACCGACTCAATTTCGTGCCTACGGTGTTCGCCGCCCGCCAGGTGATCAATCACGGCCACATTTCGGTCAACGGCAGGCGGGTGACGATTCCCAGTTACGCCTGCCAGGAAGGCGATGTCGTGGCCATCCGGGAGCGTTCCCGCAAGCATCCGCTGATGCTGGAAGCAATTCAGGATCAGGAGCGGGACCTTCCCGAGTATGTGGGATACGACGAGAAAGCGATGGCCGGTACGTACACGCGCATCCCGAAATTGGAGGATGTGCCGTTTCCGGTGCGGATGAATCCGCAACTGGTTATTGAGTACTACTCGCGGTAACGGAATCCCGCCGGGACCGGGCTATTGTCCGCTGGCTCCATCATTCAGATCAATGTTGACCGCCGGGCCGTTCGGGAAATGCCCGTTCCGGCTCCGGGTGTGAGGCTGCCATTCCCAGGGCCCGCAGGTCCAGGACGATGATGCCCGGCTTGATCCTGGCGTTTGTCGACGCCGCCCGGATGGCGCACATGCCCAAGACCCGGGTGGTTACCTCAGTACATCGCGGGCATTTGGGCCGGCCACCGTCGATTGAGGCGAGATTTACCCTGCAGATACTGACGCGTTCCGGCGGCCAGATGGGTCATTGCCCAGCTCGCTCAGGGTGGCTACTTTCGTGAGAATCAGCGTCCATTGAGCGGGTTTGGCGTGCCTTGCCTGGTCTAAGCTCTTTCGCCACCGATGAATCACTCCGTTCGCCAACACTTGCAGCTCGACATCGAGGCCTACGATGCGTCGATTCGTGCGTTTGTTCCGGGCTACGAAGCCATGCTTCGGCGTGCCGCGGAGGTCGTCGTCGGGGTCAAGCCCGAAAGGGTGCTTGATTTGGGTGCCGGGACGGGTGCGCTGGCCGAGGCGATCTTGGAAGCCTCGGATGGGGCCGTCGTTGAACTGGTGGATGTGGACGGGGAAATGCTGGACCGGGCGGAAGCACGGTTGCGGCGCTTCGGGGCGCGGGCTCGCTTGCGGCAGCAGTCATTCAACGAGCCGCTGTCGAGTTGCGATGCGGTGGCTGCCTCCTTGGCCCTGCACCATGTGCCGGATATTGCAGAAAAGACTGCCCTGTTCGCTCGCATTGCCCAGGCGCTTGGCCCCGGAGGCGTGTTCGTCAATGCCGACGTGACCATGCCGGTGGCCGCCGCGGAGCGCGCCGCGGACTACGCCACTTGGGCGGCGCACCTGGTCGCTTGCGGCATCCCCGAGGCGCGGGCCCATCAGCACTTTGAAGAGTGGTCGGACGAGGACACCTACTTCCCCCTCGGCCGGGAGCTTCAGGCGATGGGCGAGGCGGGGTTTGACGCCGAATGCGTGTGGCGCCAAACCCCGAGCACGGTGCTTGTTGGCCGCAAGTCCGCTACATCACGTAGCTGATCTTGGCGTAGACCAAGGCACCGTTGTAGCCTGCCGGAGAGTAACGCGGATACTTGCGCCCGTTGCCGGCGTTGATGGCCTCGTCCGGGTATTCGTCGAGCGCGTTTTCCGCCCCCACCGAAACGGCCAGGCCACTTGCGAAGTTGTACTGGGCCAGCAAGTCCACTAGGCCGTAGCCGTCGAATTCAGCGGCGCTGTGATCATCGTACCAGTCCCCGAAATAGCTGTAGCGACCCAAGAGGTACCAATTGTTGACGCTGTGGGTCAGCGTCAGGTTCAAGCGCGTCTCGGGCGCGCCGCGCTCCAGGTTGTCAATGGTGTCGCCGTCGGCGATCGTCGAGCCGGTCCGGAAGTTCGTCACCTTGGTGGTGGTGTGGTTGAAGGAGGCCAGCAGGTCGGTGTTGCCGAGGTCGGTTTCCCAGCCGTAGGTCAGCACCACGTCCACGCCCTCGGTCTTGGTGTCGAAGTCGTTGGTGAAGTAGCGCACGGACGTGAAATCCGCAGCCTCCGGCACGCCGTCCGCGATCAGCGCCTGCTTGATGGCGTCCGTGACGTCGAACAAGCCTGAGAGCGCGATGCGGTCATCCACGTCAATGCGGAAGTAGTCCACCGTCACGCTCAAGCCGTTGTCCAGCGCCAGCACCGCGCCCAAGCTGAAGTTCTCCGACTCCTCGGGCTCCAGCTCCCTGCCGCCCAGGGCCATGGCCACCGGATGGGTGGAGCCGATAGTGCCGCGTTCCTCGAAAGCGTTGGTGGCGGCATTGACGACGGTTGCGACGTTGCGGGCGTTGGACTGGCCGGGTGTCGGGGCCCGGAAGCCGGTGCCGTAGGAGCTGCGCAGGGCCAAGGGGTCGGTCACTTGCAGGCGGGTGGCGAACTTGAAGTTGGTGGTGCTGCCAAAGCGGTCGAAATCCTCCCAGCGCAGGGCGCCGCCGATGCGCCAGTTGTCGGTGGCGTTCACCTCCATGTCGACATAGTTGGCGATGTTGGCCCGATCCCAAGAGCCCGAGGCGGTGGGATTGAAGCCGCCGAACCCGTTGGAGCCGGTGCCGAACCCGTACTGCTGGTACGGTCCGATTTCCCAGGAGGCGGGCTCGCCGGTGGAGATCGTGAACTCCTCCTCGCGCCACTCGAAGCCGCCCGCGATGTTCAGGTCCGAAGCCAAGCCCACGTCCACCGGATAGGCCAGGTCGATGTTGAAGTTGGTTTCTTGCTGCGTGTATTCGCCGATGTCGAAGTCACGCTGCGAGTCGGCGCCCAAGGACGGGTTCAGCGTGTTGTTGAGGAAGCCGTCCATGTTGTTTTCGCCGATGCTGGCGGAGACGTCGTACAGCAGGCCGTTGGACAAGCCGCTCTTGATGCCGGCGAACAGCGAGTAGTCGGTCATTTTCGCGCCGAAGATGGGCGTGAAACCCTCGGGATAGAGCTCAACGAATGAAAAGCAGCCCGGGTCCGCTAAGACCGCATCGCGGTAGGCCAGCAGATTGTCGGCAGTGGAGGGCACGCCGTGCTTCTCCTGGCAGCCGTCCCCCGCGGTCAGGAAGATGTCGTCCCCAGTCTTGTACACGCCGGTGCGGTTCATGGGGCTACGGTAGAAGAAGGGCGTTTCCACCTCACGGCTGGCGAAGTTGCCAAAGGCGTACAACTCCGTGCCGTCGTTGATGTCGAAGCCCATGTTGGCCACCGTCTTGATGCTGTCGCTCACCTTGGGCGAACCCCAGGGCTTGGCAGGGTCCGCCACGTTGGGAATACCCAGGTTGATCAGGGCTTCGGCGTCACGGTGCTGCACGCTGCGCTCGGTGTCCGAGGATTGACCGAGTTCCAAGCTCAGGTTGAGGAAGCCGGCACTGCCCAGCGGCAGGCCGGCATTGCCGGCAATGGTGGTCAGGTCTTCGCTAGTGTCCTCGGTGTAAAAGCCGTGCTTGGTTTCAACGAAGAAGCCTTCGGCATCATCCTTGAGCACGAAGTTGAGCACGCCGGCGATGGCGTCGGAGCCGTACTGGGCAGCGGCGCCGTCGCGCAGCACCTCCATGCGCTTGACGGCAATGGCGGGAATGGCGGAGATGTCCGGCCCTTGGGCGCCATTGGATGCGCCATTGGAAATCCACTGAATGACCGAGCCGCGGTGCCGACGCTTGTTGTTCATCAGCACCAAGGTGTGGTCGGGCGCCAAGCCGCGCAGGTTGATAGGCCGCAGCAGCGCGGCAAGGTCGCGGGACGGATTGTCGTTGACGTGGAAAGAGGGCACGACGGTTCGGATCAGGTTGGACATGTTGCTGCCGCCCTGGTTTTCGAAGTCCTCGCTGCTGATGGTGTCCACCGGAACCGAGGAGTCTTCAACCGAACGCGGGGCAGCGCGGGTGCCGATGACCACCACTTCCTCGATGGTTTCGGCCTCGGTGGTTTGGGCGCTGGCGCCGACCGGCAGGGCGGTAAAGGCGATCAGCAAAGCGGCAGCCGCCTGCTTGAACCGCCAGGGATTTTGGTGTTGGTTCGGTGTCTTGCTCATGTCAGATACCGTCCTTTTTTTAACCGGTGTGGCTGAATTTGGAGCGTACATCATCATGCCGTGTCAGCGAACACGATTGGAAATACGCTCATCCTAGTGTTCTGTCGCATAAATGAATGAATAATGAGCGTGTCCATTCCGGGACGCACGCTCATGCCTCGCGGTCGTCCTGTCGCACCCATCGTTCGTTCCGATGCGCAGAAAAACCAGCTGCTCGCGATCGCCCGCTCCCGCTCACTGCCGCATGAGGCCGTGCAGCGAGCCCGGATCGTGTTCGACTGCGCCCAGGGCGAGTCGAACGCCTCCTTCGCCAGACGCATGGGCCTGAGCAACATGACCGTCGGCAATTGGCGTCGCCGCTACCTCGAACAGAATGGCTAGGAGCCTGATCACTTTTTCGAGCGTGTCGGTCTGATAACCGGTCTCGCTAGCGATGCGTTGCAGGGTCTGGATCGAGGGCGCCGCCATTTATGCGCCCTCAAAGCGAGGGCCCAAGACCTCGACAGGCAGGATGACATTCCAGCCCGCAGCGGTCCGGCCTTTTCCTGGTTTGGTGCCCAATCCATATCGCGCCTGTCGCGGGGCCAGCGCACGCAGTTCGTTGAGCGCGATATCTTCGATGCCGAGCCTATTTTGCTCACGCTCCATCCAATATCCCAAAGCTCCGGCCGCTGTCGAATTGCCAAGCGCACGCGCATTCCGGACCAGGTCGGAGGCATCGATGCGTGCGACCAAGTCGAGGGAATTGAAAAGCTCCTCCGCGCCGCCGGCGAGATCGTAACGGTCGAAGAGATCAGCGATCGTCCGCTCAATCGTGGTCACCCGAACCTCCAGCCCCATGCGATCAACGACTGTCACGCCGTCCGCCAAGCCATCTTCCTTCCAAGCAAAGCCCTGTGGCGGTGTCACGAACCGGCAGGAGAAATCAGTGGTCTCAAGGACACGCGGTTCGCCACTCGCGATAACCTGCACCTCATGGCCTTCCGTATAGGCGCAGCCGTGAAGTTCCAATGCCGAGTGATAGGCGATGACGCCGCCACGCCTGAGGCGTGATGCAGCCAGGAACCGGTCAACCGGCCATTTGACGGGATCGGCGTGCTTCGGCACAGAGGCAAAGACACCCCGCGCGATGCGCTTGATGTTGCCAGCCTGAAGATGCTGGGTGAGCATCGCTGTGACCACCTTGTCACCGGGGTGGCGGCCAACTGCGGCGGCATATTCGGCCCGGTCGAAGACCGGCCTAGCGCTGAAAAACGGAGCTGAAATGAGCCGGGCCATGGCCTGATTGTCTTGTATTCGGAGAACACAATATATCATATATGGCTTTAAAGCTAATAAAGAAATCACGCACTCACAAGGGACATTTCGCTATTTCGGCCCAAACCATACATAAAATATGGTTTTCGTTGGTACAGGAAAAATCAGACGAAACTCGATCTCCTTGGCAGCCGGTCAAGTTCGGCCCACCTGGGCCCGGCGGGGCGGGCCATGTTTCCTGATGGGTCTAAACGCGTGCGTGGGCACCGGTGTGAAGTGGAGAGCGAGCCAAAAGACCATGTTTGTCGGGATTCAGCACCCCGGAGAACAAGGCGGCAGCCAGCTCCCCGACGGCAGAAACGCGATCACCCGCACTGACCGCGAGTTGGTCGGCTGACTGCGGGCACTGCCTCGAGTTATTGGCAGCGGTGAATTGATTCGGAAGGCCGCATCGATCTTGGTTCATCGCTGAACCGGCATAGCCCGGTCTCGATAACGCAAACCGAAAGGCAAATGAGAAGTGTTTGCCGGACGGAATGTTCGTGTGGCAGTTACAGCAGCGATGGCTGAATTTCGAACGGTGGGTAAAAGACTCCGACGATCACGTAAGGGTTAGGGGCGTGGCCGTGCCAACGTAGGGTCGTGCCAAGAAACAAGTACACGTCGCGCTTCCGCACGAATTCGTCAAAGTATTTCTGTCGTACTTTTGAGATAGCCGTATTTTTGTCACCATCCTTCAGGCAATTCCAGTAAAGCTGCCCGATCTCCCAATCCTCGATCATGAGCGTGCTCTTCCTGCCACTGGCATCTTGGAATTGATATGAGAATTTCACCGGAAGTTTCGGCATGATCCGGAAGTCGGGTCTGTCCGTTTCCTCAAACAAGGAACCCTGATTCAGATTGGCTTCCGCAATCTCCCTCTTGTCAAGGTCCCAGTCCGTCTGAGTGTCCTCTGCAATCAGTTTCAAGATTTTTGCTGGCTTGAACACTGCCAAGGAAAAGGCATTATTGTTCGCTCCTCGAATTATGTCTTCTAATTTTGTATAGACGATACTTTTCTCCGCGTTGAGTAAGAGTCGTCGGCGTTCAGCCCAGTCGCGCGCTGTGTCGACAAAATCACCGAGACGAATGGCATCAATATTGCGAGGTCTGTAGGTCTCTGGTCGCCGGTCCTTGGGGTTAGGCTCCAGGTCCAGCTCAACCCACTGGTACTTTCTGTACTGTTGATCAAAGTTAAGGAAGCGAAACGGTGCCGGATAGATCCGTATCCACGAGCCGTCTTCCAGAATTCCGGCGGTACAGACGAGTTCCGTATGACGCCTCGACAACGTGGGATAGGTTTTGACGGTAATGAGGACCTTCATGACTGTTGGCGAGATAGCTCACACGTGCTTGGTGGCTGCAGGTGGTCTGGGGAGTCTGGATAAAGAACCGGCCACCCGGCTACGATGACACAAATTCGCATCAGCCTCGAAGCAGGTAAGGGCAATTCGCTTGTACTCGGTGAGCAGGTTGGCCAGCATGGTGATCGCGGGGCGTGCTTTTCGGAGCGTGGTTTGCTCGTAGTGAGCGAACAGGCAGTCGTAGTCTTGTCGTGTGGTTAATTGTCGGCGTTCCGCGGAGTCAATTCCAAGCTCTGGCACGTGGACATATCGGATTCCGAGTTCTTCAACGGTGTCACTGAGAGTTCGTTTGGAGAAACCGTACTTGCGACTGAGTGGGTTTTTTCGCACGTCGCAAAGTACTCGAATGTTGTTCCGCACAAGGCGATTGATATACGTGTCGAGAGAAATCCCTTCGTAGCCAATGGTGAAAAGGCATTCACTGTCGGCCTGAGGACGTTCGCTTTCGATGTTGGCTAGCCCCTCTTGGTCTAGCAGGTCATGGGCAATTTCGCTTCGAATAGCATAGTACGGAAAGCGCTGGTATGTCTCCCGGATCAAGCGGCGGCCGGCAAGGTGCCCGTACTTGCGTTTCAGTTTCGATAGACTTAGACGCTGTGCTTCTGGCAGATTTCCAAGAAAATCGGAGCAGTTGGCAAGTTGCCAATCCTCCTTCTCCAGGATCAAACCGGCAGCTATAAGGCGCCGCCGGTCCGCGTAAGACTGAAATGAAAACGCTCCATATCGATAGGGAACAAAATCGTAGACAGGTTTAGCCGTAAGTTCCTTCTCATGCAGGAACAGATACTTCTGGAAATCGCCTGCCCGCATACGCCCCCCGAACACCTGAAGCAAAGCCAGCAATAGGCGGAACCGGTGCGGTAGTTTCCTCGAAGGAGATTTTTGTGTGGCGGCGGCTTTGCTCAATCGTTCAGTCCCGTGGTCGGGGTTCATCTACATCCACATTGACAGGTTGGGAATAGAGTTTCCAAATCGCCCACAAGATCTGTTCGCTGGACAGGGCAGGCCCAACGTTTTCGCTGCGTGGGTCCTCGCAGGGCCTCCTCGGCTCACGAAGACCGGGCCTCGTGACCACGCCGCCCAACCACATGGCGACGGTGACCAGCGGCACTACCTCGCAGCGTTAGGTGCGTTCTGCTGTGTCCGGCGCGCCGCCCAGCGCTTGCCGTTGCGGCAAAGGGTGGACTGAAGCCTACGACGTCAGCGCAATTCCCTTGCTTGTGACGTGGCTCTTCAGTTCGTCTTTCTCAAACATTTCACGGACAATGTCGCAGCCGCCGACGAACTCGCCCTTGACGTAGAGCTGCGGAATGGTCGGCCAGTTCGTGAATTCCTTGATCCCGTCCCGCACTGCGGGGTCCGCGAGCACGTCGATGCCCTTGAAGGGCACACCAAGGTGGTTGAGGATCTGCACGACCATGGACGAGAATCCGCATTGCGGGAACACGGGCGTCCCCTTCATGAAGAGCACGACGTCGTGCGCGTCGATTTCGGCCTGGATTTTTTCGTGAACCGGATTGGCAGTGTCGGTGTCCATGGGGTTCTTCTCCAACAGTCGTGTCAAGCGTCCTCGGTGGGAGGCGAGGTCTGGAGCGCCAGCGCGTGGAGCACGCCGCCCATCCGGCCCTGAAGCGCACCATAAACCATCTGGTGCTGTTCTACGCGTGACTTGCCACGGAAGGCCTCCGAAACGACATGGGCCGCGTAGTGGTCCCCATCGCCCCGAAGGTCCTCGATGGTAATTCGGGCGTCGGGCAGCGCGGCGCGGATCAGGGATTCAATTTCCTGAGCGTCCATGGCCATCAGCGGGTCTCCCTCTCTTGTCCATCCATATAGGACGGGAACCATCCTGCGTGCCGTTGGCGAAGTGTGTCAACAGCGACGCCGCCGAGGGGCTCAAGGCTGACGATGCGCCCCCCAAACCGGCCGAGCTTCGTTGCCGGAATGCCGGCTGCCGCCGCGTCCCGGCACAGAGCATCGGTTCGAGCCGGGGAGACAGCCAGCACGTATCGGGCCTGGTCTTCCCCGAAGTAGAACCGGGCGGCCGAAGGGGCGCCAGCCGGGCGCGTGACGGACACGCCGGTCCCGGCCGCGATGCACATCTCGGCCAGGGCTACGGCCAGGCCGCCATCGGATATGTCGTGGCACGCGTCGACATGCCCGGCTTCGATCTGCGCACGTACCCACTCCCCGTGGCGCCGCTCGGCGTCGAGATCGACCGGGGGTGGTGCGCCGTCGTCACGGGCGTGCACCGTCCGGGCGAACAGCGAGCACAACAGGTGGCCAGCCGTGGCACCGATGACAACGGCTTCGGTGTCCGGCGCTGGAGCGATGCGGCAGCGATGCGCAATGCGCTCAATCAGGCCCACGGCACCGATCTGCGGGGTCGGGGGAATCGCCCGCCCGTCCGTCTCGTTGTAGAACGACACGTTCCCCGATACCACCGGCATGCCGAGAGCCCGGCAGGCGTCTCCGAGGCCTTGCACCGCATCCTTGAACGACGCCATGACCCGGGGGTCCTCGGGGCTTCCGAAGTTGAGGCAGTCCGTGACGGCCAGGGGCCGGGCGCCGGCGGCCACGAGATTGCGGTACGATTCGGCCACCGCCTGCGCCCCGCCAACGTAGGGATTGGCCGCGCAATAGCGCGGGGTGCAGTCGGTCGTCAATGCGAGCGCCTTGTCGGTTCCGTGAATGCGGACCACTGCTGCATCGGCACCCGGCGGCGCGATGGTGTCGCCCATCACGCCATGGTCGTACTGCTCCCAGATCCATCGGCGCGAGGCCAGATCAGGCGATCCGACAAGCTCCACGAGCGCCTCGATTCCGGTCGAACCGGAAATTCCGGTGACAGACGGCGCGGGTCCGGGCGCGGCGGCCGGCCGTTCGTACATCAGGCCTTCAGCCAGCGGTTCGATGGGCAGATCGGCGACCTGGGTCCCGTGCATCGCGAGTGCCAGACGACCGGTGTCAGTGACCGCTCCGATCACGACCGCATCAAGGCCCCACTTCCGGAAGATCGCTTCGGCCTCTGCCTCCGCGCCGGGACGCAGGGTCATCAGCATGCGTTCCTGGCTTTCGGACAGCATGAGCTCAAGCGGTGTCATGCCGGCCTCGCGCGTCGGTACCCGATCAAGATCAAGCCGGATCCCGACACCGGACCGGGCGGCCATCTCGACCGAGGACGAGGTAAGGCCGGCCGCGCCCATGTCCTGGATGCCGATGACCGCGTCCGTGGCCATCAGCTCGAGGCATGCCTCCAGCAGCAGTTTCTCGAGAAACGGGTCGCCGATCTGCACGGTGGGCCGGGGAGCTTCGGTGGCGTCGGAGAAACCGGCGGAAGCCATGCTCGCACCGTGAATGCCGTCGCGTCCGGTGCGGGCGCCCACGTACAGCACCGGATTGCCGGGCTCTCCTGCCGCGGCAAGAAAAATGCGGTCGCGCCGAACAAGTCCGACGGCCATGGCGTTCACAAGGATGTTGCCGTCGTAGCCCGCATCGAACCCGCATTCACCACCCACGGTGGGAATGCCCATGCAGTTGCCGTAGCCCCCGATGCCGCCCACGACCCCGCTCACGAGATGGCGGGTTTTGGGGTGTTCCGGGGCGCCGAAGCGAAGGGCATTGAGAATCGCCACCGGCCGCGCGCCCATCGTGAACACGTCACGCAAAATGCCGCCCACGCCGGTCGCAGCCCCCTGGTAGGGCTCGATGAACGACGGATGGTTGTGGCTTTCCATCTTGAACACAACCGCCCACCCGTCACCTACATCGACGACGCCCGCATTTTCCCCAGGCCCGTGGATGACCGCTGGCCCGTCGGACGGCAGGGTCCGGAGCCATCGCCGCGATGACTTGTAGGAACAGTGCTCGTTCCACATCGCCGAGAACACGCCGAGTTCCGTCGCGTTGGGGGGGCGTCCGAGGTGTTCGAGAATTTGCTGGTATTCGTCTCCCGAAAGGCCGAGCGCGGCGGCGTCCGCAGCGGTGCCTGTCGCCTCGCTCACGCGACGGCGTCCATCAGGCCCCCGAAGAACCGGTGCCCGTCGGTCCCGCCGAGTGCCTCGCTGATGACCCGTTCCGGATGTGGCATCAGGCCGAAGATGCGGTGATCAGCGCTGGTGACGGCGGCGATGTTGGCCGCCGATCCGTTCGGGTTGGCGGCCGGAGTCGTCAGGCCCTCCGTGTCGACATATCGGAGAGGAATGCGCCCGTCCGATTCGAGGCGGCGGAGCGTGTCGGAATCCGCCTGGTAGTTTCCCTCCATGTGGGCGACCGGAAAGCGGATCCGATCCCCCCGGGCAAAACCGGAGAGAAACGGGCCGGAACCCTCCACGCGGAGGTGCACGTCCCGGCACACGAACCGGAGGCCCGCATTCCGGACTAACGCGCCGGGCAACAGCCCGGTCTCGGTCAGGATCTGAAATCCGTTGCAGATGCCGAGCACCGCTGCTCCGCGGGCGGCCGCGTCCCGCACGGCCGGCATGATGGGGGCGTGGGCTGCAATCGCGCCGGCCCGGAGATAGTCCCCGTAGGAGAACCCGCCGGGCAGCACGACGAGGTCGCACGAGGGAAGGGCCGTCTCTGTGTGCCAGACCGGTTGCGGTGGGCGGCCGGTGCAGCGGCGCAGGGCAACCATGACGTCCCGGTCGCAGTTCGAACCGGGGAAAATCACGACGACGGCCTTCATGCGTCAGGGATCGTGACGCGGTAGTCCTCGATGACCGGGTTGGACAGCAACACGCTGCACATCTTCTCAAGGCGTGCCTGCGCGTCGGCCGGGTTACCGGTGAGTGTGATTTCAAAGTACTTGCCCTGGCGCACCTCTTCGACTTCGCCGAACCCGAGGGTGCGGAGCGCGGCTTCCACTGCCTTGCCCTGAGGGTCCAGCACCCCCTCCTTGAGCACGACGTGCACGACCGCCTTCATGACGCCCTCACGCGACGTCCGCCCGGTCGTTTTCCGGAAGGACGCCGAGGCGACGCGCGACCTCCTGGTACGCTTCCTCGATCTGACCGAGGTCGCGGCGGAACCGGTCCTTGTCCAGCTTGTCGTCGGTCTTGAGGTCCCAGAGGCGCGACGTATCGGGGCTGATCTCGTCCGCCAGCACGATGCGCATGCCGTCGTCCGAGAAGTGCCGGCCGAACTCGAACTTGGTGTCGACCAGCCGGATGCTGACCGCGTGGAACAGGCCCGAGAGGTAGTCGTTGATCCTGAGCGCAAAGCCGAACATCTCGTCCAGTTCATCCTCTGCGGCCCAGCCGAACGCGAGAATGTGCTCGTCCAGGACGAGCGGGTCATTCAGTTCATCGTTCTTGAAATACCATTCGACGAGCGGGCGCGGCAGCGGCGTGCCTTCCTTGATGCCGAGTCGTTGGCTCAGGCTTCCGGCGGCGACATTCCGGACCACGACCTCGACCGGGATGATCTCGACCTCGAGCACCAGTTGCTCGCGCATGTTGAGGGGGCGCAGGAAATGGGTCGGGATGTCCATGTCGCCGAGCCGGGTCATCAGGTGCGCTGAAATCCGGTTGTTGATCACCCCTTTGCCGCTGATGGTGCCGCGTTTCTGATTGTTGAACGCGGTGGCGTCATCCTTGAAGTGCTGCACAAGAGTGCCGGGTTCCGGCCCCTCGAACAATGCTTTGGCCTTGCCCTCGTAGACCAGACGACGACGCTGCCTGGACATGCAATCGGGCCCCCGAGAAGGGATCGATCCGCACCGGCCGGTCGATCCAGAACATCATCGGTTCTATAGCTTGATTGACCGAGACAAGCAAAGGGCAGCGGGCCTGGCCGCGCAACGGAACCGCGCCGCATGCGGCGTTTGCGCCGGTGCCGCCGGGTCGCGGACGGTTGGGCCCGGCGCTTTGCCGGTCATGGCCGGCCGGGAGCGGATCCGCCGCTACCGAAGCAGGCCGGCGCCGTTGACGAGCTGGCGAAGGTCGGTTTGTGGGCGAGCGCCGTGATGCCCGATCACCACAGATGCGCAGATCGCACCGATGTGCGCGGCAGCGGCGGGTTCAAGGCCGCGGCACAGCCCGTAGATCACGCCCGCGGCGTAGATGTCGCCTGCACCCGTGACATCGCGGACGCCGTCAGGGGCCGGCACCGCCGCGACCGACTCCATCCGGTCGCCCTGGACGACAATCGATCCCTCGGCACTTCGGGTGAGGAACGCGATATCCGCATCCCGCCCCGCCCGGCGCGCGGCCTCCTCGAAATTGTCGGTCTCGTAAAGGGCCGTGATTTCGTGCTGGTTGGCAAACAGCAGGCTGACGGAGGTCTCGAGGAGTTCGCGAAATGCATCCCGGTTGTGCTCCACACAGAGCGGATCCGACAATGACAGCGCGACCGTGCGCCCGGCGGCAGCCGCTTGCGCGGCGGCCGTGCGGGCGGCCTCTGCCGTGCATTCCGCGTAGAAGAGATAGCCTTCGATGAAGACGATGGCGGCGTCCGCGATGTCGGCCGATGCGACGTGGTCCGATTCGAGCGTCGCCGCGGCGCCGGGAAACGTCATCATGGAGCGTTCGTGGTCGGGTGTGACCACGACGAACGAGCGGCCGGTCGGCGGCTCCGCGGGCCCGAGCATGGTGCGGTGCCGGACGCCGGCGGCCTCCAGGCTGTCCTGAAATCCCCGGCCCAGCGCGTCATCGGCGCACCGCCCGAAAAACGCAGACCGGCCGCCAAGCATGGCGACGCCGACGGCCGTATTCGCAGCTGACCCCCCGGCGCACTGGTGGACTGCCGGAAGTGCCGAGGTGATCGCCAGTGCGGTGTCGCGGTCGGCGAGGAGCATGCGGCCCGGTGCAAAACCGTGCCGGGCAAGGAAGGCATGGTCCACGTCCGCAACGAGGTCCATGATGGCATTGCCAACGGCGGCCACGTCCATGGCGGCCTCCTGCGCGGCGGACTCGCGCTGGGTTGCAGCGGTGGTGGAACTCAGTGGACGGTTGCGCCGTCGGGCACCGTCTTCAGCCCGGTGCGCCGGACCACATCAAGGCTGTACTCGGCCAGTGCCTCGCCGTTCACCCGCAGTTTGAAGCGGTACTTGCCGAATTCCGGAAGGTGGATTTCGTTCAGGCTGGAGGTGCCTTCCACGACCCCGCCAGCCGACGCATTGAACGTTTGCGTGTCAGTCCGTGCGCGCTTGCCGGACGGCGAGATGATTTCCAGGTCCACCTCTACCCCCTGCATTTCACGCGGCAAGACGAGACGCAGATACACACTGGCGTTGCGGTGGATTGCGGGCAGGGACTGGACTGCAATGTGGTCGAACACCCCCGTGATCTGCACCTTGCCGGTTCCCTTGTCACGGAGAACGTCGTCGCAGATCAGGAATGCCTGGAGACGCGGTGTTTGCATAACCACTCCACGCGCGAGTCTTGCCACATCCTGCGGTTGCATGCAAAGCGCTAGAGTTGGGTCGTCGAGTCGCGTGCCCGAGCCCGAGCGGAACGGATCGCGGCGTTCGGAATCATGGTCTTGCGGACTGCCTGGGCCGAGGGCCAAGGGTGCGGGACTTGCCGGCGAGGCATCGGGCACCGCCGGTGCCAGGAAAGGAGCCCGGACCGATGCATGAACTCATCCGCATGAGCGCCCGCGCGGCCGTCGCCGCACTCAAGGAAGGCCGTGTCACGCCGGACACGCTGATCGATGTCGCGCTGGAGCGCATCCGGGACACCAACGCCAGGACCAACGCTGTTCCGACCGTGTGCGAGGACCGCGCCCGCGCCCGGGCGCGACAACTCCCGGCGGAACACAAGGACGACCCCGGATTCCTTCATGGCCTGCCGGTCCTGATCAAGGATCTCACCGATGTCGAGGGCGTCCGCACCACGTACGGCTCGTCGGTCTTTGCCGATCATGTGCCGGCGAGTTCCGACATTGTCGTCGAGCGCATTGAGCGCATGGGCGGAATCATTCTGGGCAAGACCAACACGCCCGAATTCGGGGCCGGGTCGCAGACGTTCAACGCCGTGTTCGGCGCCACACGCAATCCTTGGGATCCGTCAAAGACCGTGGGCGGATCGTCCGGCGGAGCCGCCGCGGCGCTCGCCACCGGCGCAGCGTGGCTCGCGACCGGGTCCGATCTCGGCGGCAGCCTGCGCAATCCGGCATCATTCTGTTCGGTCACGGGCCTCCGGTGCAGTTCCGGGACGGTTCCGCACGGGCCGCGGGAACTGGCTTGGGAATCGTTAATGATCGACGGCCCCATGGCCCGCGACATCGGCGATCTTGCGCTGTTTCTCGACACCATGGCGGGGTTTGATTCGCGTGATCCGCTGTCCCGCCCGCGCACGCCCGATCCCGCAGGGGGGCCGGCATCGTACGCGGCGGCGCTCGATTCGGCCGCATGGCCGGAGCCGCCTCGTCTGCGCCGGGTCGCATGGACCACCGGTTACGGCTATCTCCCCTGCGAGCCCGAGGTCGCAGCCATCGTCGAGCAGGCAGCGGGCCGGTTTGCTGCCCTGGGCGCGGAGGTGGTTCCTGCCGAACTCGACCTCCGTGAAGCGGAGGACTGCTTCCAGACGCTCCGTGCCGATCTTCTGGCGACCGACAAGCGGGAGCTCTACGACGCGCACGCGGATTCGCTCAAGGAGGATTTGCGCTGGAATATCGAGCTCGGTCTGGGGCTGGACGCGAGAGCGGCAGGCCGGGCAACCCGCATGCGCGGCCAACTGCTCGCCCGGCTACAGACGTTTTTTGCCGATCACGATCTCCTCCTTGCGCCCGCTGCCATGGTGGCGCCGTTCTCGGTTGACACTCCGTGGCCGCGGCAGGTCGAAGACGTGACGTTTGACAACTACGTGAGCTGGCTGATGACGGCGGCGACCATTTCCCTGACCGACTGTCCGGCGCTGTCGGTTCCCTGCGGCTTCACCGGGAACGGCCTCCCTGTCGGCTTGCAGATCGTGGCACCCGCACACCATGAAGGGCGCCTTCTCTACTGGGCCCGCCAGTTCGAACGCGAAGCGGGCATCGCGGATCAGGTCCCGAGGGAGCCTGCCGGTCCGTGACGTTTGCCGGTGCGGTCGGGGCCGCTGTCCGCGACCTCGCCCGCAAGGAGGTACTGCTCTGGGTGCTCGTCAACGCGCTGGTCGCCGCTGTGGTGGTGGTCGCGTTCTGGGCGGCGCTCGCGTACTGGCTTCCGCCGATCACGACCGGGTTTGGGTGGCTCGATTCGCTGCTGAACGAATACCTGCTGTTCGGTTTCGGAGCGGCGGTCGCCATCGGTGTTACGGCGCTGCTGTTCCCGGCCCTGGTGACGACCTGCGCCGGCCTGTTTACCGACCGGATTGCGGGCGCCGTCGAGCGTATTCACTACCCGCACGCGGAGGCTTCGGACGTGGGGGCCCTGGCCGGGTTCGGATCAGGGCTGAGGTTGATCGGTGTGACCGTGACACTGATGGTTTGTGTGATTGCCCCTCTCTGGCTCCTGTTCGCCGGGACGCCGCTCTGGCTCCCGTTGTGGTTTGGCATCCTTGGCTATCTCCTGGGACGCGAGTATTTCGATGCCGTTGCCGCGCGGCGTTGCACGCTTGATGCTCTCCCGCGGCTTCGGCGTGCCCGGTTCATCGAATTGTGGAGTGCCGGGCTCCTCACGGCACTGGCGTTCACCATCCCGTTTTCCGCCCTGTTTGCACCCAGCTTCGGTACAGCCTTGATGGTTCATGTGGTCGAGCGGGGCCTGGGGCGGGAGACCGCACGACCATGGCCCGCCCGCTCGGTGCCGGCGCTGCGAACTTCCGAACCGGCACGCGGGACGGCAGACCGCAACGCCGCGTCAACCCGATGACTCCGCCCGCGCGCTCCCGCAGGAGCGAATCAGCTGCGCCGGCTGGCCTTCGTCTCGGCGAGGTGTTCGTGCAGTGACTGCAGTCCAGAAATTCCCGCTAAACCCGGCCGGGCGCGACTTCGTCGTGGGAGACATTCACGGCGCGTTTTCGGGCCTGGAGACCGCCTTGGCCGAGGTCAAGTTCGATGAGGCCCGCGACCGGTTGTTTTCGGTGGGCGACCTCGTGGACAGGGGACCCGAGTCCGATCAGGCGCTTACCTGGTGGCCACGCACCTGGTTTCATGCCTGCCGGGGAAACCACGAACAGATGCTGCTCGACGCCAACGCGAATCCGTTGCACTGGCCGTCATGGAGGGAGAACGGTGGCGGCTGGTGGCTCGGCGTCCTGGAGTCACAGCGCGAGGCATTCGTGGATGTCTGCGAACAGCTCCCGTTCGCGATCGAAATCGAGACAGCATCCGGGCCTGTGGGCGTCGTGCATGCCGACTTGCCCGGCGGGCTGACCTGGGACGACATGCTGCATGCCCTCGAGCAAGGCGACCGGCGCGTCGCCATGACGGTGTTGTGGTCCCGGGCCCATGTCTGGTCCGATGCGCCTGTCCCGGATCCCGGCCCGCGGATCCATCATGTCTACTGCGGGCACACGGTGACCCAGGATCCGGTAACGCGGGGCAAGCTCTCGTGGATTGACACCGGCGCATGCTTCGGCAAGGAAATCCTTCCCTCGTCCCGATTTACGGTCGTCGAAATCCACCCCCGCCACGACCCGCCGCCAGGCTAAGGCTGCGGCCTCGTCGTCATTACATCGTCGCCCGGGCTGGGCCCGGGCATGCCTATTGGACGGGCCGCCGGCGCTGCAGTGTCTCCGGGTCAAGGCGCGGCGGACGAGACTCCCAAAACGGGACCGATCTCGAAGTGGGGCCTGCACACCCCGGGCTCCAGGTATCAGGCGGTTTTTCCCTGAAACCGGCAAAGGTCCGGGATCATGCACTCCTGGCATTTGGGCTTCCGTGCCGTGCACGTATACCGGCCGTGCAGGATCAGCCAATGGTGCGCGTGCAGCAGCCGTTCCTCGGGAACCCGTCGGAGCAGGGCCTGTTCGACGGCCAGCGGATCCTTGCCGGGTGCGATCCCGGTCCGGTTGGAAACCCGGAAGATATGGGTGTCGACCGCCATCGTGGGCTGGCCGAAGGCCACATTGAGAACGACGTTTGCGGTCTTGCGGCCGACTCCGGGGAGGCTTTCGAGCGCGCTGCGGTCATCCGGAACTGCACCGTTGAACTCCGCGACCAGACGTTCGGAAAGTGCGATGACGTTCTTTGCCTTGTTGCGGTACAGGCCAATGGTCTTGATCGCGTCGCGCACACGGTCCTCGCCGAGCGCGAGCATCGCAGCGGGATTGTCGGCAGTCCGAAAAAGCGCGCGGGTTGCCCGGTTGACACCGGCGTCGGTTGCCTGGGCCGACAGGACGACGGCCACCAGAAGTGTGAAGGTGTTGGTGTATTCGAGGTCGCTTCGGGGAGACGGATTGGCATCGGCGAAGCGGGCAAATGCCTCGGCCACGTCCCTGAGCGGGATCGGCCGTTTCGGTCCTGTCGCGGTCAACGGCGACACTCCGGGGATTCGATGCGGAGGGCCGGTGCCGGAACGGTCACCAATGCTCGCCGAAGGGCCGCATCTCGACCTGGAAGGACCAGGCCGAGCGGTCCTGGTGTGCGACCCGGTAGATCTCTTCGGCAATCGCTGACGGTTTGGTGAAGAACTCGTCGGGTTTGTCGGGGGCGAGCATGGGCCGGGTACGGGGCGTGTCGATCATCGCGTCGATGATGAAGTACGCGACATGGATTCCCTGCGGGCCGAATTCGCGGGCGAGGGATTCCGAGAGGATGCGCTGCGCCGCCTTGCTTGACGCGAAAAAGCCCCACTGGGCCTTGCCGCGCGTTGCTGACGTGTTGCCCGTGACCATGATTGCACCCTTGCCGGCGTCAAGCATCGCCGGAATGGTGGCGCGCGCAAGAACGAACAGCGCCGTGGCATTGACCCGGAAATTGCTCTCGAGATCCGCAGGATTCTGCTCCAGGATCGGGCCCCTGGTGGCCTGCACGGCGTTGTGCACGACCACCGCGGGATTGCCGAGTTCGGCCTGGACGCGCCCGATCGTCGCGGCCAGCGCGTCGAGGTCTCCGACGTCGCACGGGTAGGCCTTGCCGTGCGGGTAACGCTTCTCGAGCCCGACAAGGCGCTCACGGTCACGCGCGAGCATCGCGACGTTGTAACCCCCTTCCGCGAAGCGTTTGGCGATTTCGGCTCCGGTGCCGTGTTCGGGGCCCACGCCGGTCACGAGGCAAACGGGTCGGGTCATCGGGAGACTCCATGGTCGTAGTCCGCGAGGTCGGCGGCGATGGCCGGCTCGGCGAGAAGGCGGTTGAAGTGGGCGAGGGCGTGAGGAAAGTCGTCACGCGTGATAATCGGACGGAGGCCCTGGCCGTCCAGCCAGTCATGAAACCGGTACTCCCGGCGGAACTGCGCTAGGTCACAGACGAATGCGATGTCGGCAATCGAAAGCCGGTCGCCAACGAGCCCGGCCGGGGATTGCGCCGTGGCGGCATCGATGCCCGCCAGATAGAACGTGTAGGCATCGCGCATCCGGTCCACGAGTTCGGCACTGACCTCGCGGGCCTGCAGCGCGAGCAGGTAGACCTGGGCTTCGCGGGCGAAGACGAGGCCGGTGTCCAGAAAACTGTCGATGCGCGATGCCTCAAGGGCGTTCCGTCCGTACAGCTCGGCGCGGGCGGCGCGCGCCACCGCGCGAAGGATGCTGTTCGATTCGAAGATGCCCACGGTGCCGTCCGCGCCGAATGCGGCGGGCACGGTGCCAAACGGGTGCGCCGCGAGAAACGCGTCGGTCTTGTAGAGGGTGCTTGCGAATCCCCGCCGCGCGGCGCGGGCATGCGGGCTGTCAGGGCGGCGTTCCGAATCCTGCAGCGGGCGCGCGTCGTAGTCCCAGAGCCATCCGGCCAGGGCCTTCGGCGCGTCGCCGATCACTTCGACGTCGACGCCGCCCAGACGCCCGGCAATCGTTGCCTTCCAGACCCGCGGGTTGGGAAGGTACGAGAAGATCCGAATCTGGGTCATCGGATGCCGTGACCCGCTCATCAGCGGGTCCCTCGTTCGCCAAACGGATTACCATACACGCCGCGTACGCCGTTCTCGCCGAGTCCCGTGCGCCCTGGCCATCCGACTAAGATGAGCCCGAACATGCACCGGGAGGAGCACATGGACATCACCGTGGTAGGCGCAGGCGCAATGGGTGGCTCCTACGGAGGCCTGCTTGCGGTCGCCGGCAACAGGGTTCGCCTGATCGACACATGGGAAGCCCACGTGGAGGCGATCAATCGCGACGGGCTGCAGGTCGACGGAGCGCTCGGCCAGCACCGGCTGCACCTTGACGCCGCCGTGCGCCCGGCGCCCGGCGAAACGGCGGATGTCGTGCTGATGTTTGCGGACTCCAACGCGACCGCGGATGCAGCCCGGACCGTGGCCGAGATTCTTACGCCGGACGGCTTCGTCATCACCTCCCAGAACGGGATCGGAAACGTCGAGACCCTTCAGGAGATCGTCGGCGAGACGCGGGTGGTGGGCGGATCCAGCATGTGCAGCGCGGCAACCCTCGGGCCCGGCCACGTGTCGCTGACGCATCTCGGGCCGACAACAATCGGCGAGGTGGGTGGCAGTTCCAGCAATCGCGTGGAGGCGTTTCTGGCCGCACTCGAGGCGGCCGGATTCCCGTCGAAGCCGGCACCCGACATCATGGCCGAGATCTGGCAGAAGTTTGTCGTGAACTGTTCGGCCAATGCCGTGGCCGCCGTGACCGGTCTCCGTGCCGGCGAGTTTGTCGACGTCCCCGACGTGACCGCCTACCGGGCAAACCTCGTCAAGGAGGTGATGGCCGTCCTGACGGCCAAGGGCATCACGATTCCGGACCCCGGACTGATCAAGAAGGTCGCTGCGGGCGGCCGGCGCATGAACCGCCCGTCGATGCTGCAGCATGTCCTCCGGGGCCGGAAGACGGAAATCGACGCGCTGAACGGCGCCCTTGTGCGCGAGGCGAAGGCGCTCGGGATCCCCGTTCCGTACAACGAGGCGCTGGTTGCCCTGCTTCGCGGGCGCGAACTCGCGCAGATGCGCGCGGTGCACGAGCCCGACCTCGACTACGACGCGTGGGAGGCCGAATTGACGGGCGCCAAGTCCGGATGACGACCAACACCTTTACGGTCTGGGGGATTGGTTCCACCCGGACCTTCCGGGTGCACTGGACGGTCGCCGAGCTCGGGCTCCGCTGCGATGTTCGGCCGATTCGATCCAGGACCGGTGAGACCCAGACCGACGACTACGGGCGGATCAATCCGAAACGAAAGATTCCGACCCTGCAGCACGACGGGTTTCTGCTGTCGGAGAGCGGGGCGATCATGGCGTACCTGACCCGGGTGGCCGCACCTCCCTGCGACTTTTTCGTCCCGGCGGAACCCGCTGACCAGGCCCGGCTGGACGAATGGGTCTCGTTTGTGAGCATGGAACTCGATGCGCACGCGCTCTACCTGCTGCGCCGGCACCGGTACCTGCCCGAAATCTACGGCGAGGCGCCGGAAGCATGTGAATCAGCCATTGCGTACTTCCAGACCCAGGTGGGCGCCGTGGCCGACCGCGTCCCGGCTGACGGCCGCTATCTCCTGGACGGCTTCAGTGTTGCCGACATCCTGCTGACGACGGTTCTCGACTGGGCCGTGGCCTACGCCATCGATCTTCCGGACCGGCTGCTTGCGTACCGCGAGTTCATGACTCGCCGCCCCGCCTACGAGCGGGCTCTCCAGGTCAACTTTCCGGAACGGCTCGCCGACGGGAAGGCAGCATGACGGGGCCGCTCGACGGGTTCCGGGTCCTTGACCTCACGGCGATGGTGTCGGGTCCCGTGGCGACGATGATGCTCGCGGACCAGGGCGCCGACGTCATCAAGATCGAACCCCCCGACGGCGAACTGATGCGGCGTGTCGGAATCCGCCATCGCGGCATGTCGTCGTCGTTCCTGTCGTGCAACCGGAGCAAGCGTTCGCTCGCGATCGACATCAAGACGCCGGCGGGCCTCGCCGTGGTCCGGAAGCTGGTGCGCACAGCCGATGTCCTGGTCCAGAATTTCCGGCCCGGTGCCATCGAACGGATGGGTCTTGGTGAAGAGGCGGTGCGCGCGCTTCGGCCCGAGATTGTCTACGTCTCGATCAGCGGGGTCGGCGAGAGCGGACCCTACGCGGGGCAACGGGTGTACGACCCCGTGATCCAGGCACTCTCCGGCCTGGCCGAAATCCAGTCCGACCGCGCGACGGGAACGCCGCGCATGGTGCGGGCGATCATTCCGGACAAGACGACTGCGGTGACGGCGGCACAGGCGATCACTGCCGCTCTTCTGGCACGGGAGCGCACGGGCAAGGCCCAGCATGTTCGCCTCGCGATGCTCGATACGATGGTGGCCTATCTCTGGCCGGAAAGCATGTCGAACCTGAATTTCGTGGGTCGCGAAGCCGATCCCGCGCAGGGCCAGTTGGGTCTCGATCTGATCTATCGGACACAGGACGGTTTCATCACCGCGGGCGCCGTGACCGACCAGGAATGGTCCGGCATGTGCGAAGCTCTGGACCGCCCCGACCTGCTCGACGATCCACGGTTTCGGACACCGGGCGCGCGGAGCCGCAACGCGGCAGAACGCCGCGACATCACAGCGGGGGAAATTGCCAAGCTCTCCACCGCGGACGTGCTTGCCCGGCTCCGCGCGTGCCACGTTCCGTGCGCGCCGGTCCAGGCACGGGAGGACCTGCTGCACGATGAACAGGTCGCCGAGAACCGCGTCATCGAGGTGCACGAGGACCCGGTGCTCGGACCTGTGCGCCAGCCGCGTCCTGCGGCCCGGTTCGGAGCGACCCCGGCCGCGATCCGGCGCATGGCGCCATTCCTGGGCGCCCACAATGCGGAAATCCTTGGTGAGCTCGGCTACTCCCCGGAAGAAATCAGCGAGCTGACGGCGCAGGACGTCCTGGTGCATCACCCGCCGACGCTGCAAGAGGCACCGGCCGCGGACTGATCATCCGGCCGCTTCCGAGACTATCCCTTCGTCCCGGCCCCGGGCCTGGAACAGCCGGTCCGGCGAACCGGACGGCCGCTATGCGCCTGCCCGCCGCGCCGCTTCCTCGGCGACCAGTTCCTTCTTGGAGAGCTTCCCGATCATGGTCTTGGGGAGCTCGTCGCGGAACTCGATGTGCTTCGGCATTTCGTGGCGTCCGAGCTTGTCGTCGAGAAACGCCTTCAGTCCGTCGGCGTCCAGGGTTTGGCCCGCCTTGAGCTTGACGAATGCCTTGACGGCCTCGCCGGAGTACGAGTCCGGAATGCCGATCACGGTCACCTCGTCCACGGCGGGGTGCCGGTAAATGCCCTCTTCGACGTTCCGCGGAAACACGTTGTAGCCGCTGACGAGAATCAGGTCCTTCATGCGGTCGATGATGAACAGGTACCCGTCGTCGTCGAGGTAGCCGACATCGCCCGTGCGCAGCCTGCCATCGATGATGGCCTCGGCAGTGGCCTCTTCCCGCCCCCAGTAGCCCTTCATGACCTGCGGGCCCGAGATGCAGATTTCGCCGGGCTCGCCGAGCGGGAGGATCTTTGTCGGATCTTCCTTGTCGACGATCGTGATGGTGGTACCAGGAATTGGCAGTCCGACCGAACCGGTCTTGCCGGGCGCTCCGAACGGATTGGCGGTAGCCATCGGCGAGCATTCGGTCAGGCCGTAACCTTCCACCAGCGTGCAGCCGGATAGCGCCTCGAAACGCTCCTTGACCTCAGCCGGCAAGGGTGCGCCGCCGGCCATGCAGGTCTTGATCGAGGTGAGGTCAAACTGCTTGATTTTCGGGTGGTTGTTGATGGCCATGTACATGGTCGGCACGCCCGGAAACAGCGTCGGTTTCTTCTTGTTCACGTCCTTCAGGACAGGGCCGAGCTCGAAACGCGGGTGCATGATGATGGATCCGCCGACTGCAAGGGTCAGGCCCATGACCACTGTCATGGCGTAAACGTGAAAAAACGGAAGTACGCCCATCATCCGTTCGTTGCCGGGTTCAACGTCGGGATTCCACTGAATCGCCTGCTGGATGTTGTTGTAGAGGTTGGCGTGCGTCAGCATCGCGCCCTTGGACACGCCGGTCGTGCCGCCGGTGTACTGCAGCACGGCAATATCGTCGTCCGGATCGATGGCGGTCACGGGGCAGGGGTCAGCAGGTGCGATGAGGTTGCGGAACGGGAGATGGCGATCGTCCGAAGGTACGGACGCGATGTCTCCGCGCTTCACAATGGAAAACAGGATGTTTTTGGGAAACGGCAGGACATCCTGCAAGTTCCCGACGACCAGGCTCTTCAGCCTGCCCCCGTCCAGCATCGCGGCCATCTTGGGGTAGAGCGCCTTGAGGCCGAGCGTCACCATGATGGTGGTTCCGGAATCGTCGATCTGGTGTCGGAGTTCCTCCTCGGAGTACAGCGGGCTGTAATTCACGACCGTGCCGCCGGCCTTCAAGATTCCGAAATAGGCGATGATGAACTGCGGGCAGTTCGGCAGGAACAGGCCAACCCGCACTCCCTTGTCGACCCCGAGCTTCCGGAATCCGGCCGCCGCACGGTCGACGAGGCTTCCGAGTTCGGCGTAGGTGTAGGTCTTGCCCAGGAAATCCATGCATGGGCGGGACGGGAACTTGCCGACTGTGTCGTCAAGGAGGTCTGTCAGGGGCCGGCCCGAAAACTCTGTGTCCCATTGCAGATGATCGGGATATGCCCGCAGCCAGGGGTGTGATTCCGTCACGGTTTACATCCCATGCAGGTCCAGATGAGAGAAGACTACCCGCGAAACGCGGCGTGACACCAATCGGCACTGCCCGACGATCACCAGCCTTGGCGGCATGGCCCGGGAACTCCACCAACTCCGATACCCGCCAGTGTCCGGCGTGACCCTGGTGTCGGCGTGTGGCGACTCTGGAGCGTCGCGACCGTCTCCTTATTCGGTCAATCGGAGTTGCTGCGGGGCAAGTCCACGGTCACCACCAGGCCGCCGCCCGTTCGATCCGTCATCGTGATGGTGCCGCCGTGGCGGCGGATCACCGATCGCGCAACCGTCAGGCCAAGTCCCGACCCGCTGGTTTCGTGACTTCGCGCAGGATCAAGGCGATGGAAGGGATCAAACGCTTCCTCACGCTGGTGCGCGGGGATTCCGGGACCCCGGTCTGCAATCTCCACCATGACGCCATCATCTGCGCCTGAAACCCGCACCTCGGCCTCGCTGCCGTACTTGATTGCGTTGTCCAGAATGTTCCGGAGCGCCCGTCGGATTTCCTGGGGTGCGCATGTCACGACCGTCGGTCCCGTGCTGGTGCAAGCCACGCGCTGCCCCGCATCGGTGCAATCGTCACAGAGGCTTTGGACGAGCGCCCCCAGGTCGGTCGCGGTCCGGGGCTCATCCGCGGCGTCCTCACGCGCAAACGCCAGGGTTGAATCGAGCATGGACTGCATGGTGTCGAGGTCGGCCACCGCCTTGGCCTGCTGCTCGCTATCGCCGATGAATTCGGCGCGGAGCCGCAGGCGGGTGAGCAGGGTTCGGAGATCGTGGCTGATTGCTGCGAGCATCATCGTGCGGCCATCGACGAGCTGGCGAACCCGTTCCTGCATCCGGTTGAACGCCCGCGCCGCATTGCGGACTTCGCGCGACCCCTCCTCACGAAGCGGCGGCGACCGCGTGTTGAGGCCAAGCCGCTCGGCAGCATCGGCAAACCTGCGCAGTGGACGCGTCGTGCGGGCCGTCATCCAGAACGCCGCGATGACGATAACGACCGATGCGGCGGCCGCCCAAAAGGCCGCCCGGAGCGCCCAGCGCAGCGACAGTGCCGGTGCTGCGACCACGAAATGAATCCAGCCGCCGGTGGTCAGCGCGACCGACACCCGCGCCCTGGCCCGGCTGTGCAGGAGTTCGTGGGGCGGCCGCCCCGGCCCGTCCCGAAAAGCGGTGGGGGGAGGGGCCCGCCAATGCGCGAACGCGCGAATTTCGACTGTTCGGTCCCCGAGGTCGGGCAACCGCTCGCGAAGGGTTTGCATCAGGGCGCCCGATTCAGCCCAGACGCGACTTTGCGAAGCAGGCCAGGCGTTGTCGGTCAGCCTGACCCGCAGTGTGGGACTGTGAATTGCCCGGAGAAGGTGCTCGCGCTCGGAGACTGGCGTCCGCTCGATCAACGGGACAATGACAGCGATTCGCTGGGCCACCGATTCCTTGAGGAGCTCGGCTGCAGTCTCCGCCCTGTTGCTCATGTAGAGCGCTCCCCCGACCCAGAAGACCAGAAGGAGCAGGAGCACCAGCAGCAGTGTCAGCTGGCCAGCCATTCCAACCGGCCACAGCCAGCGCTGCAAGCGGGTGTTCATGTGCTGTCCACCCTGGCGGCAAACACGTACCCGCCGTTCCGGACCGTCTTGATGAATTCCGGGTGTTTCGGATCGGGTTCGATCTTCCGTCGAAGGCGGCTGAGCTGGACGTCCACCGAGCGGTCGTAGGGGGCTGCGTTCCGGCCCCGTGTCAGGTCCAGAAGCTGGTCCCGGCTCAGGACCCGCTGGGGTCTCTGGGCGAGTGCTGCAAGAAGCTCGAATTCTCCCGACGTAAGCGCGATTAACGTGCCGGCCGGGTTGCGCAGTTCGCGTCGGGTCAGCGACAGGGACCAGCCGCAAAACGCGAGCGTTCGGTTCGGGGACGCGATCGTTTCAGGTTCCGGATGCGCACGAACCCGGCGGAGAATCGCCTTGATTCGTGCCACGAGCTCACGGGGATTGAAGGGCTTGGATACGTAATCGTCCGCCCCGAGTTCGAGGCCGACTATCCGGTCCGCGTCCTCGCCGAGTGCGGTGAGCATGATGATCGGTACGGAACCGTCCGCGCGAAGGCGGCGGCAGACAGCAAGGCCGTCCTCTCCGGGCAGCATCACGTCGAGCACAATGAGATCGAAGCGTCCGTTGGCGAGGGCGCCGTCCATCTCCCTGGCGCTTGCGGCGACGGAGGCGCGGAGGCCATGGTCGCGCAGGAAGCGGGCCGTCAGTTCACGGATTTCCCGGTCATCGTCAACGATCAGGACATGCGGTGCGGGCGCGGTCATGGAGCGAATGTACGGCGTGCGCGGCGAATGGCATCCAGAATTTTGTAACAAACTGTTGCACCAGAGACCTTTGTCACCGGCTGTTACTGAATTCACGATTCGGTGAAACAAACGGGATATATCCAGATCCCAGAATCGCGGTCCCGAAACAGAATTGCCCGAAGGGAGCATTCATTGTCGAGAAAATCCAAAGTCGCCATCGGTGTTGGCTTGGCGCTCGCAGTCGGCCTCGTCTGGCTTGCTGTTCCGCCGTCAGGCGCCGGCGGCACGGCAGGCGTCGGACATGGCATCGTGGCGCCGGCTTACGCCGGTGTCCACGGCCACCATCGTTTCGCTGGCGGCCACGGCATGCGCCGCTTCTGCAGCGAAGCCCGATCCGAAAAAGTTGAACATGTCATCGAGTTTGTCGATGCGTTCATGACCTTTTCCGCCGACCAGCAAGCCGCCTGGAGCGGCATGGTCGCAGCGCTCCACAGCGGTGACGAGATTGTCGACGCCCGCTGCGAAACCCTGAAGGAGCTGGACGTGCCCGGTACGGCTCTCGACCGGTTGACCCGTGCGCGAACGATGCTGGCAACAGGGGTCGAGGTGATGGACGTGGTGGCTCCAGCGTTCGAGCAGTTCTATGCAACTCTCGACGCAGAGCAGCAGGCCGCCATTGACAACCTGGTCTCGTGGCGTGGCCTCCGCGGACACAGGAGAACGATGCGGCAGTAGTGAGCCGTTGGGGCCAATCGGCCGGAATCGGAGCGGCGGGCTGCGGCTGCCGCTCCGGTTTCCCTCGTCGCGCCGAATGATGCCACTCGTGCCTGCACCGGCGGCCCAAGCCTGACGAGGACAAACACGCCGGGACCCTCGCGGTCCAGGCAAGCTGCTCACCAGAAGATCTCCCGAATCGTGATGTCCGACGGCGTTCTCGCGGACCGGAATTCAATTGGAGCGTCGAGAGGGCGCGGATGGATTGGGCCGGACGCCACCCCTATCCTGCCTTGGTCGGTTTTGCACCCGTTTCCTGGCCGAAACCTGTACGGGGAACGCCCATGACACTGGATGAATTTCGCCAGAGCCTCACGGATCCGGGCCCGCCCCGAGGTCTTTCGAGGCCGCTTCAGGCGTTATGGCATAGCGCCAATGAGGATTGGGACGCGGCTCACGATCTGGTGCAATCCGAATCGGGAAGCGACGGGGCCTGGGTGCATGCCCACCTGCACAGGATCGAGGGTGACCTCCCCAATGCCGAGTACTGGTATCGGCGAACGTCCCGCCCCACATGCGAGGCGCCACTGGAAGAGGAGTGGGCGGAGATTGCGTCGGCGCTGCTGATGGCGTCAGCAAGCAAGATGGACTCCGGCTAGCTGGAGTCAGCCGAAACGGGAGGGTTCTGGCCAGCACCCACCAAGACGAAGTGTCGGCGAGTTCACGTAAGAAATTGCGCAGACCCCGGAACGCTGGGGGAGATGCAGTCTCAAACCAGTGCGGTTACGAAATACAGGGATGGATTGACGTCGGTGAGACTTTGCTGGCTGCCGACCACCGTCCGCATAGGGCTGTGGAAAAGGCGGGGCGCGGGTGCCCAACTGGGGCGGAACCCAGGTCTGTCAGCTGGCTTCCCGCAGTCCCTCTGCATGCGCCAGATCCACCGAAACGAGAGCGGAAACCCCGGGCTCGCGCATGGTCACCCCGTACAGGCGGTCCATTTGCGTCATCGTGAAGGGGTGGTGGGTGACGATCAGCAAGCGCGTATCCACTTGTTGTGAAATGTTTTTGACGAGCGCACAAAACCGCTCGACGTTGTGATCGTCAAGTGCCGCGTCGACCTCGTCCAGCACACACAGGGGTGCCGGCCTCGTCAGGAACATGGCGACAATGAGCGACAGCGCGGTCAGGGATTTTTCTCCGCCAGACAGCAGGCTGATTTTCTGCAACGTCTTGCCGGGTGGGCGTGCGACGATCTCAAGGCCGGCTTCCAGCGGGTCCTCGGCGTCCACGAGTTCGAGGCGCGCCTCGCCGCCATCGAACAACGTCTTGAATACGGTCTGGAAGTGTTGGTCGATGTCGCTGAACGTGCTGCGCAGGCGCTCGCGTGCCTCGCGGTTAAGGCGGTTGATGGCCTTGCGAAATTTTTCGATGGCCTCAAGCAGTTCGTTTCTGCTCGCTGTCAGCTTGTCGATCTCGGCGGCGATCTCGGCGGCTTCGGCCTCGGCGCGCAGGTTGACAGGCCCAACATTGTCGCGTTCGCGCTGGAGTCGCTCCAGAGCGCGCTCGAGGTCTTCGCGCGGGGGTAGCGGTTCGTCGTTCTTCAGACGGGACAGGGCGGGAAGCCCGTCGGGTGTCGTGTCCAGCCGCTCCCGAATCCGTTCACGTTCGCCGGCCAGCCGTTCCGCTGTCTGCTTGCAGGTTCCGTCGGCCCGAGCAAGCGCCTCCCGTGCCTCCGTCAGACGGCGTCCGGCATCCGTCACTGCCTGACTGGATGCCCGCACGGCGGCATCGCCGGCCACGCGCAGATCCGCTGCTGCGCGCTGCTGGCGTTCGGCATCGTCAATGCGGGTGGTCAGCGCGCGAAGTTCGCTTTCGATGGTCTGCGGCTTCTCCGCCATCTGCGTCTGTTGGTCCTCGATCTCGTCAAGCCGGCGCCTGAGTTCCGTGACCTGCCAGTCGGCCGCCGTGCGTCGCCGTTCCCAGTTCCCGCGTTGCTGAAGAATGGTCTCCAGGCGCTGGCGGCGATGGGTTTCCAGTTCCACAAGCCGCGTGTGGGCTCCAAGCGCCTGCTTCCACTGTTCGCGAGCGTCCTCGGTCTTTTGCAGGCACCTCTCTGCTTCCTGCCCACACGGTTCAATGTCTGCAAAATCACGGGCCGCGGTGCGGGCGTCGCTGAGCAGTTGCCGCTGCAACGCCGTTTCGTCCTCCAGCCGGCCGTGTTCTTCCTTGAGGGATGCGTGACGAGCCCGAATCTCGACGCTGGCAGTGAGCGCGGCGGCGTGCTTGTCACGGGTGGCCTTGCGCTCGCGCTCGGCGGCCTGCCGCGCTTCGGTTGCGGCGGCGGCGGCACTCCGGGCGCTCGCATGACGGGAGTCCGCTCCAGTTGCGGTGCGTTCCGCACGGGCCAGAGCCGTGCGGGCTTCGCGACGCTCCTCCTCCGCTTTCTCGATTTCGCCGGCGAGCCGGTCAAAGCGGTTTTTCTGTTGGAACCGCCGGGATACAGGGGTGGCGTCGCCGGATGAGTGGGTGTAGCCGTCCCAGCGCCAGAGGGATCCGGTCCTGTCGACAAGGCGCTGTCCGGGAACGAGCTGCGGCTGCAGCCCGTCTCCGGCGTCGGTCTCGACCACTCCGGTGAAGGCAAGCCGGCGACGCAGTGCCGGCGGGCCACTGACAAATTTCGAAAGCGGCTCACACTGGGCAGGAAGAGCGGCCGCGTCCATCGCACCAAGATCCCGCCAGGTTACGGGTCCGTCGGTGGGTTCCGCCTCGAGATCGTCGCCAAGCGCGGCGGCTGCGGCAAACTCGTACCCCGGCTGAATTTGCACCTGCCGGGCCAGCGCATTCGCATTTCCGGTGTCGAGCTGCTTCGCGAGCGTATCGCGTTCCGCCTGCAGCCGGTCGATGTGGCTGCCTAGCGTGTGAAGGGCCGCGCGTGCCGCCTCGAGGTCTCGAGCGGCAGTACGGGCTGCCTCTTCGGCTTCGGCGAGGCTGTTCCGCGCCGCCTCATCGGCAGCTTCTGCATGATCGCACCGGGCATCCGCGGCCCGGACCTCGCCATCCAGCGTGTCCAGGGTTCCGAATTCGGGGGTGCGGTCGCGCGACAGGTCTTCAAGTGCAGCGACGGTCGCTGCGAGACGGTCCTCAAGGCGCTTGAGCGCCCGGGCCTTCTCGTCGACGTCCAGCGCCAATGCGCCTGCCCGCGATTCCGCCTGCGCGAGGGCCCGGTCGGCTTCACCTTGTGCGGCTTGCGCGGTTTCGAGAACCGTTCGCGCGGCCGCCAGTTCGGCTTCGGCCCGCGTGCGGGTTTCGAGTTCGTCTTCGCACGCGGTTTCGATGCGCTCCTGTTCGGCCTTAAGCGCGGCTTCTTCCCGGTTGATGTCGTTCCGATTCTCTTCCTCGCGCGCCAGATCGCCCGTCGCCTGACGCTGTTCGTTCTCGAGCTGCTGACAACGCTCCGCAACCTCCTTCAGTTCGCGGTCCAGAAGGACGCGTTCGTGGACAAGGCGCTGGACCGCTGCCGCAGCGGCGGCCTCGTCATCGCGGAGCGACTGCAGCGCGTCCTGATCGCTTGCCAGTCGGGCATTCTCCTTTGCAACCTCTGCCGTGGTCCGGGCGACGTGCTGGTCTGCCTCCGTGTGCGCCGCATTGGCGTTCTCGTTGTCCTTCGTGACCGTGTTCCAGCGGTGGAGGGAGAGCCTGGCGTCGGCGGTGCGCAGGCGATCGGAGACCGAGCGATAGCGTGCGGCCTGGCGCGCCTGGCGGCGCAGGTCGGCCAGACTGGTCTGCCTGGCACCGAGCAGGTCGTCCAGCCGGGCCAGATTTTCGTCGGTGGAGCGGAGCCGGAGCTCGGCCTCGTGCCGGCGCGAGTGCACTCCGAGCACACCGGCAGCTTCCTCGAGCAGGCGTCGCCGGTCGGCCGGCTTGGCGGTGACGATCGCGCCGACCTGGCCTTGCGAGACAATGGCGTGGGAGCGGGCGCCAAGCGCACTGTCGGCGAACAGCAGCTGCACGTCGCGCGCGCGGACTTCGCTCCCGTTGACGAAGAACGAGGAACCCTGGCCGCGCCGGATCCGGCGGCTGACTTCGATGGTTGCGGAGTCATTGAACGGCGCGGGTGCAGACCGGTCCTCGTTGTCGAGGATGAGGCGGATTTCGGCCACGTTGCGCGCCGGGCGCGACACCGTTCCATCGAAGATGACGTCGTCCATTTCCGCCGCACGAATGCTGCGTGGCGCGTGCTCGCCCATCACCCAGCGCACGGCCTCGACGACGTTCGATTTCCCGCATCCGTTGGGGCCAACGATCCCGGTCAAGCCGGGACCGATGTCGAGCGTCGTTTCCTCGACGAACGACTTGAAGCCCGTCAGGGCAACGCGCATCAATCGCACTTGGGGCTCTCCAACAACCTCATGGAGTGTAGCCAATTGGCGGGATTCCCACAATATATTGTGGCTTCACAGCTGCTTCCGGCCATATAGTGGCGATTGTGCCCCGTCGGCATGGATCGCACCGCCGCCGCCCCGCGGTCGTCGGTTGACCCACGTGCAGGGAGCAGCGATTCTTGCTTCCATGCAGATCGAACCCATTCACCCTTCCATCGAGTTTGGCGCACGGGTCACGAGCGTCGATCTCGGGTCTCTGGACGACGCGGACTTCCGTGCGTTTGAGGCTGCCGCCAACCGCTATGCGGTTCTCGTTGTCCCTAACCAGATCATGGACGATTCGACCCAACTTGCCTTGAGCCGCCGGTTCGGTCCGCTGGAAACGGGCATTCTCGAAGACAGTGTGCTCCACGGGTTTGCCCCCGAGGTTTCGCACCTGGGGAACATGGATGCAAGCGGGCGCCGCCAGACTGCGGACAGCAAGAAGGTGATCTATGACCGCGGAAACCGGTCCTGGCACTCGGACAGTTCGTTCAAGACGGTTCCGGCCAAGTTTTCGATCCTGTCGGCCCGCATCATCCCCGGCGAGGGGGGCGGCACGGAATTCGCGGACACCCGCGCGGCTTACGACACGTGGACGGGCGGCAAGAAGAACATCGACAAGGAAGAACTGTCCGACGCCGTGTGCGCGCACAGCATCATCTATTCCCGCATGCGCAACACCGGTGACATCTTTGACGAGGAGGAGAAGGCAACGCTTCCGGGTTCCCGGCAGCGCCTTGTACGGCGCCACCCGGTGACCCAGCGTCGCAACTTCTACGTGGGGTCCCACGCTGCGTACATCGAGGATTGGGAAGAGACCAAGAGCCGCGAACTGCTGGATGAGCTGATTGCCTGGTGCGTCCTTCCCGAGCGCGTGTATTCGCACACCTGGCAAGAGGGCGACGTCGTGCTCTGGGACAACCGGCGGGTCCTGCATCGCGGGCTGCCCTGGCCGGAAGGCGGCCACATTCGGGTCATGCACCGCACCACGGTTGCAGGTGACGGCCCGTCGACCAGCGAACCGACCTAGCAGGGCGGGCCTGAGCCCCGGTTACCGGGTAATCGGTGGTCGCGGCGCGGCGGGACTGGTTGCGCCAATCAGCGACGCGATTACGCGATAAGTCCACTCCACAGGCCTCGTATCGGGCTCCGCGGCCAGGGCAAACCGTCTGCCGCGCCGACCGCCGGGAAGCAGCCCTTGCCAGCGTCAGTTCGGCGCGGCGACGGGCGTTTCGTTGACTGATCTGACGTTCGCAGCGCGCGGGTAGGAACGCGTATCGGCCGCCGTTGCGGGCCGTCGCGATTGACGGCCGTTGGCCAATCCGGCATCAATCTCCACAGACGGTGCCTTGCGAACCAAGGCTAAGAGGGAAGCCGGTGCAAATCCGGCGCTGTGCCCGTAACTGTCAGCCGGGAGTGGTTGGCCAGACACGCCACTGGGGCTCGATCCCTGGGAAGGCGGCCATCTGCTGTGATCGGTGAGCCAGGAAACCTGCCGTCGCGTCGTTCGTCCGGGGACCGGGAAGAGTCCCAGCGGACGGGAAAGTGGCAGCGTGTCCACGCGTCTTTCCTTCGTAACGACACCCGAACCGGCCCGTACGGAAGCATTGGCTTGCTCCTGGGCCAACGTCGTTGCGAACCACGCTCCTGATCCATCCTGGAGGAGGAGCGTGCCAGGAAAGAGGAAATGCAGAAGAAGATCAGGACGTTCTGCGCGGCGGTCTCGGCCGTCGCAGCGTTGGGTGCCGTCCACGGCGTGCAGGCCGAAGAGGCGCAGCTGGACCCGATCGTCGTCGATGGGTCGAGACTGGGGCAGACAACCACCGAGATCGGCTCCAGCGTGACCGTCATCACGGCCGAGGACATCGAGGAGCTAGGCGTCGATTTCGCCGTCGATGTGCTGGCCGGGGTGCCGGGCGTGACGGTCAACGCCAACGGTCCGTTCGGGGGCGTCGCCAGCGTCCGGATTCGGGGCGCAACCAATTTCCACACCCTCGTGCTGGTCGACCAGGTTCCGGTCAACGATCCGGCGGCGCCTGGCGGCGGGTACGACTTCGCACGCCTGGATGTCGAGCACATTGAACGCATCGAGATCCTGAAAGGGCCGCAATCGGTGTTCTGGGGTAGTGATGCCATCGGGGGTGTGGTGGCCATCACCACGAAACGCGGGGCCGAGCCTCTCGGGGGAAGTGTGTTCGGCGAATATGGAGCGTTCGAGACGATTCGAGGCGGTGTTTCCATCAGTCACGCGGCCGATTCGGGCGATTTTCGACTGGGGATCACCCGCGTGCAGTCGGACGGGATTTCCAAGGCGGATTCGGACAACGGCAACGTTGAGGATGACCCCTATGAGTCGCTGGTGATTGCGGGTCGAGGCGGATGGAACCTTCCGCGTGGTGCCCGGCTTTCTTCAGCCATCGCATGGACGACGGCGCACGTGGATTTTGACAGCTTCGCAGCGAATGCCGAGGGCAACATTGCGGATGGGGACGAAACAAGCGACACAACCGAAGTCTCGGGCAATCTGGCGTTGCACGTCCCTTGGCCGCCGAGCCGTGTCGATCATGCCCTGCTGATCGGCTACGCGGATATCGAGCGCGAGAGTTTCGCGTCCGGGGCGCCGAGTTTTTCGGCTGACGGAGGCCGCACGGTCTACCGGTACCAGGGAACGGCTGCGCTCGGCGTTCGCAACACCCTGGCGTTCGGGGCCGAGCGCGAGGTGTCCCGGGCAGACGGCCGTGACGCATCGATCGACAGTCTGTACGCGCTTCACGAGACGAAGGTGCTGGATGCCGTGACGCTTACCGGCGGGCTGCGTTGGGACAAGCATGAACGGTTTTCGTCGGAGACAGCGGGGCGTCTGGCGGCTGCGTGGAATCCGGCTGGCGCGTGGTCCGTCCGCGCAAGCTGGAGCCAGGCGTTCAAGGTGCCGACCCTGTTCCAGAGCACCTATTTCTGCTGCGGTGCAGCCGGACCGAATGCGAGTCTGAGGCCTGAGACCTCCGAAGCGCTTGATGTCGGCATCGACTGGCGCTCCCGCGACGGCCGCGCCGATCTCAGCGTGACCTACTTCACCCAGGACACAGACGACCAGATCGATTTTTCGTTCGTCGAGGGCACCTACGGGAACATCGATCAGGTTCGTGCGGATGGCGTGGAGATCACGAAGGGCTATCGCTTCAATCAGCGGCTCGCCGTCTCACTCGACTATGCCTACATCGACGCCAAGCAAGGAAGCGGCGGACCGCTGACGCGCCTCCCCAGGCACACGGCGAGCGTGACAGGTCGGTTCAAGGCCACGGACTCTCTCTCGGGAACTGTTCATGTCCGGCACAACGGTACGGAACGGACCACGGGCGGGAGCGAACTCGCGAGCTGGAACCGCATCGATCTTGCCGCGCGGTACCAACTCAACAACCGGATGGTGCTGTTCGGCCGCATCGAAAATCTGCTGGATGCCGACTATCAACACGTGCTTGGGTTCGGAACCCCGGGCCGGTCGGGATCGCTTGGCCTGCGTCTCAGATACTGACGGCTCCGCGGAAGGGCGGAAGCACCTGCCGGTGTTGTCGGCGGGGCTGCGTTCCTGCCGCACGAAGGGGGGTTGGGAATGCGGGCTGGCCGCCTCGAGCGAGTTCATCACCGTCACCTTCGACGTCGGTGCCGCTTCCAACGCCCGACAGGTCTGATCCCGCGCTCCGGCACCCGTTGCCGCTGGAAACGGCAGCCAACCTCTGCGCTTGATTCGCTAATCGCCGGTGCATCAACGAATCATCTTGCCGCGAGGCAGGCAGGAGGAATCGGCCAATTTCGCGACAGTCTCAAGAGTCAATTGCACATGGATCAGATGCTGAGGTTTTGGCTTGCGTGTTTAGCGAACAATGGACCATTCGGTGTGATCAATAGAACGATGCGAATAGATCTTCGTGGCCGATAGCAACGCCTTTTGAATAGTCGCGAAGATTGCTACTTGTTCGACGCCCGGACTGATTGAGGCTAGCATGCCCGCCAATGTAGACGGTGGCACGATTGGTCACGACGCAGACGTGCGTGGCGTTGAAGTCACCTTGAATGGAGGTGACATATGTCTCTTCGTATTGGCGACACGGCTCCTGATTTCGTTGCAGAGACGACAGCAGGGACACTTCGGTTCCACGAGTGGATCGGCGATTCCTGGTGTGTACTGTTCTCGCACCCGAAAGACTTCACGCCCGTCTGCACAACCGAGCTCGGATACATGGCCGGGCTGCAGCCCCAGTTCGCGAGTCGCAACTGCAAGATCATCGGGCTGAGCGTTGACCCGGCGGATCGGCATGCGGAATGGTCGCAGGACATTGCCGATGTAACGGGGCATGCTCCCAACTTTCCGATGATCGGCGACACCGATCTCGCGGTCTCGAAGCTTTACGGGATGCTTCCGGCCAATACTGCGGGCGGGTCCGAAGGACGGACGCCCGTCGACAACGCGACCGTGCGGACGGTGTTCGTGATCGGCCCCGACAAGCTGATCAAGCTGATGCTCTCCTACCCGATGAGCACGGGGCGGAATTTCGACGAGATTCTCCGGGTCATCGATTCACTCCAGTTGACGGCCAACCACAAGGTGGCGACCCCGGTCAACTGGAAGAACGGCGAAGACGTCATCATCGTGCCGGCAGTGCCCGATGAGGAGGCGCGGAAGCAGTTTCCCGAATGGACGGCGCCGAAACCGTATCTCCGGATCGTGCCGCAGCCGAAATGACCGACTTCCCGGGACAATGCGGCCGAACTGCTTCTGGACATCGAGATCAAGGCGTGGGTGGGGCGTCCGGACTAACGGTTCGCGGCTGACGGGCCGCATCTCTGGAGTGGAAGGCGTCACGGGACTGTCCAGTGCACCCGACCTGGACGGATTGCGTCCTTGACAACTTGAGGGGCGGGGGTGAGTCCAGCGTCGGCGAGCCTCTCGAGTCCGGGGTTGTGATGGGACACAGAGGCGCCCGGTCGTGCGCTCCGCGCGATCGGGAAATGGAGGCGTGGTCGTGACAAATGTAGAGGGACGGGATCCGAAGCGTATCCGGTGGTTGGTTGCCCTCGCGCTCTGTTTTTTCCTGGGGTTCCTGGGCGCCCACCGTTTCTATGTCAGGAGACCAGTGACCGGACTCCTGATGCTGGTCACGTTGGGCGGGCTGGGAATCTGGGTCCTGATCGACTTTTTCTTGATTCTGTTCGGTTACTTCGAGGATGCGGATGGCCAAGGGCTGTGACGGGGACCCAAGCGGGCGATAGCGGCTTCCAGAAAACCGAACCACATGCGACGCGCTCTGGCGAACCCCAACTGCCCTGCGGGCAGGGCTCCTCGTGTTGGGCCGGGCACCACGGCCATCGGTCACCAGTTGGATGTCATTCCGGCCGCTTGGTTGATCCGAGAATCCGGATGGCGGGCCGTTGTGTCCGAGGACATTCGATCCGCAGCCCGCAGTCATGATGGGCCAGGACCCGAGGGTCCTCCGGGGCTTTAGGCGTGGCCATGGCGGACAGCGACCGCAGTCTGCAGGCGTCGAACCAAGAGCCCCGTCACGACGGGATCAGGTGCGCGCGTCCGGCAATTCCGGTTTTTCCGTAAGGAGGCCGTTTGCTCCACCGCAGACGACCCATGTGCCCGCCGCCGGTCTCGGTTGGAGACCAGCGGCGGGGACAGAGAAGTTCGGTACGACGTCCGTTAGTTATCGGGCAGGTCGGGTACCTGATTGGCAGCGGCAAATGCGCCGATCATGGTGACCGGGTGCCCTGCTTCGTAGACATAGAAGTCACCATTGATCGCGTCGGGCATTTTGTCATTGCGGCTGCCACCTTCAAAGAAGCCCTCCCAGGAACCGGACGTCGTCTGCGATCCGAACGTTCCCTTGGTGGTGCCACCGGTCCTGACGCGTGGAGGGGTTCTGTCAACTGAATAAGTGCCGCCAGTTAGCTCCACCTTCCAGTCGGAGCCCAAGGGCTCACCCTCGCGCATGAAACCGTCGATCACACCTGTCAGGCCCGCTACTAGCTGTAGGTCGGTGCCAAAGTCCACTTCCAGTTTCGCGTCGGCGTTGAAGTGGCCTCCGTCTATGGAGTCGACTGTGCTAACGGTGTAGTGGCCAACAGCGATGCCATTGAACGTCGCCTTGCCGATAAGTGGCTGCATATCATCGGTAGCGTAGAGAGGCCCGCTCGTCCAACCGGCAACATGCTGGGTGATGGCGCCGTTCTCGGCTTCGGTCACCCAGTAGCCCAGGCTCATGTAGGCCGCATCCGGCCGGTTCACCGTGGAGGTGCCGTCATCCGGCGTGAAGCTCAGGTCGGTCCCGTTCCAAACCGGGTTCCCGTCGACGCCGAGCCCTACATTGGTGCCGGTTGCACCGGTGCCCTTGAAGGTGCCGGGGACGCCGTCAAAACTGCCCCGTAGACCCTGGACCGGCCCCACGACGAGAGGTTTGTGGTTGGGGTTCGTCGGCAGTCCTGCAAGGCTCACGAATTCCGCGTCCGTGGAGGCAGTCAGCGCATACACGCCGTCGCGGTTTGCCGGCGTCGCGTCGTCGTTGTTCGCCCACTTCTGGCTGAACGCGACCTGCGTGCCCGGGCCCCGGTTGTCGTATACGACCGCCGTCGTCGTGGAGTCGTCGGCGTTCGCAATGCTCCACGATGCGCCGTTCCAGCTGCTGATTGCGGTCGGATCGTCAAGGTCCGTCGCGTCATCCGGCTTGGCGCGAGCGTTCGACGCCCGGCGCCGGTCGGTGCCTGTGGCCGCGGTCGGCACGTTTTTCAGAAACTCCCGAAGCTGCGCGACGCGCGCTGCTTCGGCTGCCGCTGCCTCGGCTGCTTCTTGCTCCTCAAGCTGCGTCGTCAGGGTGTCAACCCGGCTCTGGAGCTCGGCAAGGGTTGCGTCGACATCGTCGTCGGGGGAGAGCCCGAGTTGTTCCCGCAGTTCCGCGATCTGTGCCCGGAGTTCGGCCATCTGCTGCTCGCCAGGCGTCGGCTCGGTGGGGTCGGTGGGCTCTGTCGGCTCCGTCGGCTCCGTGGTCATCTGGTTGTCGCTGCTGCTGCACGCAGCCACTGTGAATGCAAACAGAATGGCTGCAAAGATCGCAACCGACTTATCGCGTGTCATGTTGTTCTCGATTACTTTTTGGCGATACAGGAGGAGCCGTCGGCCGACGGCCGGGCGACTATAGCGCACTTCCCAATATCAGGACACCAACATCAGGACATCGCCAGGCCTGTCACCGGACGCCGCCGCTGGCAGGTCCGGGCAGGTCAGCCACCACGAATCGTGCGCGGCAGCCAGAGTGCGAGTTCAGGCCAGAACAGGACGATGGCGAGGCCCGTGACCTGCAGTGCGATGAACGGCCACATCGCCTGATAGATGTGGCCGAGCCGGATGCTTTCCGGGGCCACGCTCTTGAGATAGAAGGCGGCCGGACCAAACGGCGGTGTCAGGTAGCTGGTCTGCATGTTCATGCAGAACAGGATGCCGAACCAGACCGGGCTGTAACCGAGGGAGGCGACCACGGGGACGAAGATCGGCATCGTCAGGAGGCAGATTCCGATCCAGTCCATGAACAGCCCAAGCACCAGCAGGATCGCCATCATCACGACGACAATGCCGAGCGGGGGCAGCGGCAGCCCGGTGATCAGGTTCTCGACAAAGGTGTTGCCGCCCATCAGGTTGTAGGTGCCGATAAGAGCGGTGGCCCCGAACGTGATCCAGAGCAGCGTGCCGCACGTGTTCATGGTCTGGTACAGGGCGTCACGCAGCATCGTCCACGAGAGCTCCCGCCGCACCCAAGCGGATGCAATGGCACCGAGCGCGCCCATCCCGGCGGCTTCGCTCACCGATGCGATGCCGAGATAGATCGAGCCCAGGACGCCGGCCCCGACACCGATCGGGAGTGCCAGTCCCCGCAGCAGCCGGAGCTTCTCTTCGCGCGGCAGCGTCCGTTCGGCCAGCGGCGCCGCCGGCCCGAGTGCAGGGTTGAGGTGGCACCGTACCGTGATGTAGGTCACGTAGAGCGTGGCCAGCAGCAGGCCGGGCACGATCGTGGCGATGAACAGTTCGCCGATGTCGACGCCGGCGGTCAGGCCGTAGATGATCAGCACGATGCTCGGCGGGATCATGGTGCCCAGCGATCCGCCGGCACAGATCGTGCCGATGGCGAGGCTCCGGTCGTAGTTGAGCCGGAGCATCTGCGGCAGGGCGACCAGCCCGAGCAGGATGATCTCGCCGCCGATGATCCCGGTCATCGCGGCCATCAGGACGGCGACCACCATCGTCTGGATGGCGAGCCCGCCGCGAAGGCCGCCCGCCCAGATATGCATCGCCCGGTACAGGTCGCGTGCCACTCCGGAACGCTCAAGCACCGACGCCATCAGGATGAACATCGGGACCGCCACGAGGACAAACTCGCGGACGAAGCTGAAGATGCGGCTCTCGATGAGATAGAGGCCCGGAAGCCCGAAGTACCCGAGCGCGAACGCAAGGGCGACGAATCCGGTCACAAACGCGAGCGGCAGGCCGAGAACCAGCAGGACGATCATCGCCCCGACCAGGACCAGCGTGGCTACTTCGATACCCATCGTTGCGGAAAGTCAGTCGTGACCGGGGGCGGATCCGGTGCGCGGGCGCACCGGGCTACTCGGGCCGGACCGTGGCGCGAAGTGCCCGCGCAAAGTGCACGGCGCCGAGCACGAACATGGCGAGGCACGCGAGCGCCAAGGAGGATTTCACGATCGGCGGAAGGGGCAGCTGCGACGCGGTGCCGGCGGTTTCCATGATCAGGATCGAACGCCACGCGTCGATCGCGGTCTGGGCGCCGAGCAGGCCCACAAACGCGAGGACAATGACACCGTTGAGAATGTCGATCGCCCGCTGGACGGGAGCGGGCAGGCGGTCATAGACGAGCGTGACCCGAATATGGGCCCGGCGTTCCATCGTGTAGAACCCGCTCATCACGAACCCGACCGCGGCCAGAATCGTGATTACGTCATGCGCCCAGACCGTCGGGGCTCCGAATCCGTAGCGCGCGACCACCTCGTAGGCGATGATCGCCATGCAGAGAAAAAACAGGTAGCTGAACACTTCGCCCGCGCGCCGGCAGACGCGTTCAACCGCCGTGTTTCCGGACTTCATGACCTGCGCGGATCAGTCGGCGAGAAGGCCGAGTTCCCGTAGGAACGCCATCTGGGCTGCATAGGCAGCAGCGGCCTCGGGGCTCCGGGTGCTCCAGTCGGCCCAGATGTCGGTGGCGATCGCGCGCAGTCGCGCGCGCTCCTCCAGAGGCCAGTCAATGATCTCCACGCCGTCTGCCCGTACAGCAATAACGTCGGTCAGGTCGCGGAGCTCCAGCCGGTACGTGATGTCACGGCTGAAATCCCACACTGCGGCCTCGAGGATGGCCTGGACGTCGGGAGGCAGTTCCGCCCACCGGTCCTGGTTCACCCCGACATCGATCACCGGCAGCGAGTGAATGCCGGGGTACACGGGAAAGCGCGCGATCCGGTGGAATCCGAGCTGGTGGTTCATGGAGAACACGGCCCAGTCGGCAGCGTCCACGACACCGCGTTCGATCGCCGTGAACACCTCGGCGGCCGGCAGGTTGACGGGTGCGGCGCCCACCCGGCTGAAGATGTCCTGGGCCATGCCCTCGGGGGCCCGGATCTTGACGCCTTCAAGATCGTCGACGCCGCGAATCGGAATCGTCGACACCAGGGCCTCCTTGCCGGTGGCGGCTCCGCCGATGTAGTGCACCCCGTATTGCGCATAGAGGTCCCGCAGCAACTCGTCGCCGCCTCCCCTGCGGAGGAACAGGAACATCTCCTCGGTGTGGTTGTAGGCGGCAATCAGATCGCCCAGCATCGCGAACGCCGGATTCTTGCCCGAGAAGTACACCGGGGCCGTCACGTGACCGTCCAGGATTCCGGCGCCGACCGCGTCGAGGGTCTCGCTGTACTGGACGACGGAACCGACCGGGAGCAGTTCCACCACCAGCCGGCCGCCGGTCAGGGGGCCGATGCTGTCGGTGAAGTCCTTCATGATGGCGAACGCGATCTCGCCGGCCTGGGTGGCCGCCTGCATCTTCCAGTGGATGGCGTCCGCCCGCGCCGGGCTGCTGCCTGCAGGCCAGGCAAGCCCCGATGCCAGAAGCAGGGCGAGAGCAAACCGCAGGGTTGGCGTCATAAGTCCAGCAGTCCGATCTGCGCAAGGAACGCGAGGTGGGATTCGTAGATCCGGCCGGCCATTTCGCTGCGGGAGCCGTATTCGGCCCACACCTTCCGGGCCTCGTCCCGGAACGCGCTCCGGTCCGCATCGGACCACCGGATCAATTCAATTCCCTTCGCGTCGGCATCGCGGATGACGGCGGCATCCTGCATGGCGATGGTCTCCATCATGTCGAGGGCGAACGTCCGCACGGCCAGGGTCACGATGCGCTTCAGGTCATCGGGCAGTTCGTCCCAGCGCTCCTGCCGCACGGCGACATCGGTAATCGGCATCGAATGAAAGCCGGGGAACAGCGGGTAGGGCGCGGTCTGGTGGAATCCGAGCTCGTCATTCATGCCGATCGAGCCCCAGTCCGCCGCGTCCACCACGCCGCGCTCGAGTGCGGTGTACACCTCGGCGCCAGGCAGGTTGACGGGCGCCGCTCCGATCGCGGCAAAGATTTCCTGCGCCATGCCTTCCGGCGTGCGGATCTTGACGCCGCGAAAGTCCTCGATGGTGCGGAGCGGCCGCTTCGCGGGGATCGATTCCGCCGCCCACGGCACGCCGCCGATGAAATAGAGCCCGTACTGGGCGTAGAGCTCCCGGGCGAGTTCCATGCCTCCGCCGTACTCGAGCCACATCAGGAGCTGGCGGGGCGTCTCGTACCCTCCATTGAGATCGGCGAGCAGCGCGAACGCGGCGTCCTTGCCCGAGAAATACCCGCTGCCGCCGTTCTGGCCGTCAAGGATCCCGGCGCTCACGGCATCCAGCGTTTCGTTGTACGCCACGACCGCCCCGACAGGCAGCGGCTCGATGACCAGCCGTCCGCCGCTCATGGCACCAACCCGCTCGCAGAACCGGATGAAGACGTCCTGGTTGATGCTGCCCGCCTGCCAGATCGACTGGACCTTCCAGCGGATAGCGGGTTCGGTTTCGACCGGCTCGGGCGACGTGTCCGGGCTAGCGAGTTCCTGCGGCGGCGGGCTCCGGAGCAGGAGGGCCCCGATCACGACGCCGGCGGCGACCGCCGCCGCGCCGACAAGCAGGTTGCGACGGGAGCGGGTCACGGCCGGGCTCAGCCCGGAACCGTGCCGAGGTGGCCGTCTGTGCCGCGGTAGAGAATCTTGCTGTGGACGTCGAGTAGGTGGCGGTGCCGGTCCAGCGCGGCGGGATCGAGGTCGCGGTCAGGCCGCTGTTCGGGCGCAAAGTGCCCGTACCGGTCGGACCCGCGGGCGAGGGTCGCCGAGTCCTCGTCGCTGTAGAGCTGATGCAGGTGGGGGGCGGCGTAGCGGATCGCGAAGCCGATGCGCCGATCGGCGGTCGTGTTGGGCCGCGAGCCATGCACCAGCTGGACGTGATGGAGCGACATTTCGCCGGGCTGGAGCACGACATCGACGGCCGTGTCGTCATCGATGTCGGTCTGCACCACCTGTCCGCGCGAGAGCATGTTGTCCTGGGCATGGGTGTCGACGTGGTCGATCTGCTCGACGTGTGTCCCCGGCACGACCCGCATGCAGCCGCTCGCCACCGTACTCGGGCTCAGCGCCAGCCATGCCGTGCACACCTCCGGGCCCGACAGGCCCCAGTAGGTGGAGTCCTGATGCCAGGAGACGTACGCGGGGTCGTGGGCTTCCTTGGTGAAGAAGTTGGTTGCCCAGCACAGCACGTCGTCGCCCAGTACCTCGGATACGGGGCCTGTGATCCGGGGGTCGCGGACGAGATCGTAGAGCCAGGGAAAAAGCAGATGAGGCTTGAACCTGAGCCCGCCGTCGAATTTCCCGCCCGCGTTCACCTCGGCCGCTTCCAGCCGCTCCCGAAGGGCTAGCGCCTCTTCGTGCGGCATGACACGCACCGGGTGGACGGCTCCGTCCCGCCGGTAGGTTGCGGCCGGATCGCCTTGCAGCCTGTCTGCCATCGCCAATGCTCCTCTTCTAGCCTGGTACAGACTAGCACGGCTGACTCCCGATGCTCCGCCCGGGAGGCTAGAATGGGCGAATGAGCACGATCGATCGCGTGGAAATTCACGCCTTCACGTTTTCGCTTCCGAATCTCGGTGTGGGAAGGGCGCGCGGCCCTGGAGTCGGGAACGTCGTCCACGAGGCTGGAGCGACCCTGACCCCGGCCAGGTTTGCCGTCCGGATCTTTGCCGACGACGGGGCGGTCGGCTCGTACGTCACCCACTGGGTGGGCACCCGCGCTGCACTGGGCCAGACCGAAATGCTGGCGCCGCTGCTGGTGGGGCGGAACCCCGACCATCGGGAAGCGCTGCACGACGACATGAAGCGCGAGCTCCGCGCCTACGACCACATGGGCCAGGGCCCGCTCGACATTGCGCTCTGGGACCTGGCCGGGCGCCGGCACGGCATGTCGGTTGCGACGATGCTCGGGGCGTTCCGCGAACGGCTTCCGACCTACGCCAGCACCTACCATGGCCAGGAGACGCCGGGCGGGCTTGATTCGCCCGCGGCATTCGCCGACTACGCGGAGGCATGCAAGGCGCGCGGATTCCACGGGTTCAAGATTCACGGATGGAACGACGGGGATGTCGCCCGTGAATCCGAGAACCTCCGCCGTGTCCGTGCCCGGATCGGTGATGACATGCCGCTCATGCTGGACGCCGCCTGCGAGCTCCGCACCTGGATGGACGCGCTCGCGGTGGGCCGCGTCTGCGATGAGGTCGGCTGCTTCTGGTACGAGGACCCCTATCGCGACAGCGGAGTCTCCATCACCGGCCACCGGCGCCTGCGGGAGCGTCTCCAGACCCCACTGGTGGTCAGCGAGCACGTGCGCAGTGTCGAGGAAAAGGCCGAGTTCATGCTGGGCGGCGGGTGCGACATGATCCATGTCGATCCCGAGTACGACATGGGCATTACCGGCGCAATGAAGATCGTACACGTCGCGGAGGCCCTCGGCCTCGACGTCCAGGTGCATGCCTGCGGACCGGCCCATCGCGCCGTGGCCGCTACGGCGCGCAACACGCACTTCTACGAAATGGCGCTGATCGGGCCTGACATGCCGAACTGCGTGCCGCCCGTGTATGACGCGTCGTACTCGGACCAGCAGGAGGACCTGCCGGAGGACGGCTGCGTCCCCGTGCCGCAGGGCCCAGGCCTCGGCGTGGAGTACGACTGGGACTTCATCGAGCGAAACCGGACGGATCTCCGCGTCTGGCCGTGAGGTTCCCGCACCGGGCGCCGGGCTCCGGATGGGCCGCGCCCCTGGTCGTCTTCGTTCTTGCCCTCGCAGCGGACGCGAGTGCCGGCGAGCCGCTCCCCCGGGACCGGTTTCAGCAGCCGCTCGCCGGGATCGCCGAGGCCGACTGGACCCGGTTCACACTCGGCCGGGCGCAGTTCCGGACGATCCGGCTTCCCGGGCCGCGCGCCGACGGGCGGGGCGGCCTTGGCCCCGTCTTCAACCGCACGGCATGTTCGGGCTGTCATGTCCGGAACGGGCGCGGGCAGCCGCCGGCGCACGCCACGGCCCCGCTCAAGACCATGGTGGTGCGCCTTGGCGGCGGCTCGCAGTACGGCGACCAGCTCAACGACAAGGCCGTGCCCGGCGTGGATGCGGAGGGACGGGCCGTCCTGGCGCCGCGTCCGGACGTTCTGATGGAGGCTGGCGGCACGGTCTGGCGGCTGCCGTCCTCCGGGATCACGGTGCGCGAGCCGGCGCTGGGGTCGCTTGCCCAGGATATTGAACTCTCGCCGAGGGTTGCGCCCCAGATCGCGGGGGCGGGGCTGCTCGAACACATTCCGGAGGCCGCGCTCCGCGCCCGGGCGGATCCCGGGGACCGCGACGGTGACGGAATCTCGGGCCGGGTCGGAGGCGCCGCCGGTGAGCGCCCCGGGCGCTTCGGCTGGCGGGCGGAGGTTCCCGATGTGGAGGCCCAGGTGGCCCGGGCCCTGCACGAGGACATGGGCGTGACCAGCGAGCTTCACCCGGCGCCCAATTGCGCCCCCGGTCACACCGCGTGCTCGGCACACGCCGGCGACGGCACCGAAATCGCTGCCGACGCGTTTGATGCCCTGGTGTTCTACGTCCGGAACCTGGCCCCGCCCGCACCCCGACCGTCGCCCGCGGCGGAGGCCGGGGCCGCGGTGTTCACCGCGATTGGCTGTGCCGCCTGCCATGTTCCGGAATGGCGCCTGGAGGACGGGCCCGTTCCGGTCATCCGCCCCTATACCGACCTGCTGCTCCACGATCTCGGATCCGGCCTTGCAGACCGAAGGGTCGATGGCGCTTCGGGGAATTCCGAGTGGCGGACGGCGCCGCTCTGGGGTGTCGGCAGTATCGAAGCGGTCAACGGCCACCGCCGGTTGCTGCATGATGGCCGGGCCCGGGGCTGGATCGAGGCCATCCTCTGGCACGGTGGCGAGGCCGCCGCCTCCCGCGACCGGTTTCGCGCCCTGGCGCCAGCGGAGCGGCATGCGCTGCTGGCCTTTCTGGAATCCCTGTGACACGAGGTGCCCGTGGGCTTGACACCGGGGAACAGGAATGTGAGGACAATCGCGCCCGCCTCCGGGCGGCAGCGCACGGTTTCCGAGTGCGGTGCCCATGAGCGGTGCCGGTGTCCGATGGCGTGGAGGCGGGTCATGATTCCAGGAATGCAGCCCCGGTGATCCCGTGGTTTCGGGCATGCACGATCGCACGACCCCGCGGGCTGACCCGGCACCGCGGATCGAGGGGATGCGCCGCCGGCCGATCGGCGCCATGAACGCTGGCCATGCCCATGCCCGATAACACGTCGCGTGCGCCGCCTGTTGCCCGCGCGGTGCACGCGGGGCCCCTGACGGGCCGCCTCAGGGTGCCGGGCGACAAGTCCATCTCCCACCGGGCGTTTCTGGTTCCTGCTCTCGCGGTCGGTGAATCCAGGGCCACGGGCTGCCTTGAATCGGACGATGTGCAGGCCACCCGTGCTTGCCTGCAGGCGCTGGGGGTGGACATCCAAAGCGATGGACCGGGGTCGTACCGTATTCATGGCGTCGGTACGTACGGGTTCGCGCCGCCTGACGGCGTGCTCGATTGCGGGAACAGCGGAACGGCAGCCCGTCTGCTGGCCGGGGCGTTGGCCGGTCATGCGTTCCCCGCGGTGCTCACCGGTGATGCCTCGCTTCGCCGCCGGCCCATGCGCCGGGTCACGGCGCCGCTCGCCGCCATGGGGGCGGAGTTTGTCACGGCGGAAGGCGGATGCCTCCCCGTCACAATCACCGGCACCCACGATCTCGTTCCGCTCGAATGGACGAGCGAGGTTGCGTCGGCACAGGTCAAGACGTGCGTCCTGTTCGCGGGCCTGCACGCCAGCGGGACGACCACCGTGGCGGAGCCCCGCCAGAGCCGCGACCACGGCGAGCGGATGCTGCGGCAGTTCGGTGCCGTCGTGACGGCGGGTCGCACGCAAGCAGGCCACCATGCCGTGTCGGTCGAGGGCAACCCCGGCCTGCACCCGGCCCAGGTGACGGTGCCGGGCGACATATCCTCGGCGGCATTTCCGATGGTTGCCGCACTGCTCAACGAGGGGTCGGACGTGGAGCTCGAGGGCGTCGGCGTCAACCCCACCCGCACCGGCATCGTCGATGTGCTCAATGCGATGGGTGCGGGTATTGAAGTCGAGCCGATTGCCGGCGGCGGGGAGGAACCCGCGGCCAACATCAGGGTGCGGGGCCGCGGCCGCCTTCGGGCGATCGATCTCGGACCGGACTGGGCGCCGCGCACCATTGACGAATATCCGGCATTGGCGGTGGCCGCGGCCTGTGCGGACGGAGTCAGCCGGTTTCGCGGGCTGGATGAACTCCGGGTCAAGGAAAGCAACCGGCTCGAAGGCCTTCGCGCAGGCCTGGTGGCCGCGGGGGTGGCGGCGCGAATCGAGGAGGATGATCTCCTCATCGAGGGGGCATCGAAACCCCCGGGCGGCGCTCGGATTGACGCTGCGCTCGATCACCGGATTGCGATGGCGTTCCTCGTGTTCGGAACCGCGGCGGCGGAGCCCGTCGAGGTCACAGGCGCCGAGACGATCCGCACCAGCTGGCCGGGATTCGGGGCCGCGATGCAGAATCTTGGGGCCGGCATCGCGACGCCGCCCCCTCCATCATGATCATCGCGATCGACGGCCCGGCGGCGGTGGGCACCGGGACGCTTGCCCGCGGTATTGCGGCCCGCTTCAATCTCGTCCATCTCGACAGCGGGCTCCTGTATCGCGCTGTCGCCGCGCGGGTGCAGGATGAAGGCGGCGACGGCCATGATCCCGGGCAGGCGCTGGCGGCAGCCCGGCAGGTCACGCTTGATGACCTGGAGCGCGCCGATCTGCGGGCGGAGGTCACCGCCCGGCTTGCGTCCAGGGTGGCGGTCTTTCCGGAGGTCCGGAAGGTTTTGCTCGCCAGCCAGCGGGCGTTCGCCCGCCATCCGCCGGCCGGGTTTGCGGGCGCGGTTCTCGACGGGCGCGACATCGGGACGGTGGTGTTGCCCGACGCCCACGTGAAATTCTTCCTGACGGGCTCGTTCCGAACCCGGTTGGCGCGCCGTGTCAAAGAGTTGCGGGCGCGTGGAGAGCCGTTTATACAAGCCAGAGTTGAGCAGGACATGCGCGAGCGTGACCAGCGCGACCGGTCTCGCGCGTCAGCGCCGTTGGTGGCCGCTACCGATGCGCATGTGATCGATACCACGGAACTTGATGCCGACGCCGTGCTCGAGGCGGCCAGTCGGCACGTGAGGGCAAGTCTACGGACCTCACGGACAAAGGCTCGACCCTTGAGTGGCCAGCGATTGGACGCCGCGCCCGGGGTGGGGAGCCAGGAGAGCCCATGAGCAACACAGTGCCGTCCCAAGAGACGCACCCTGCTTTCGAGGAGAACTTCGACGAGCTATTTGCGGCATCGATCGCCGCAGCCGAAAAACGGGAAGGTACCGTTGTTGTCGGCAAGGTCATTGCATTGGAAAACGATGCCGCGGTGATTGACGTCGGCCTGAAGGCCGAGGGCCGCGTCCCACTCAAGGAGTTTGTCGCCCACGGGCACGGCACCGAGCCGGCAGTGGGGGACATGGTGGATGTCTTCCTCGACCGGATTGAAAACCGCAACGGGGAGGCGGTGCTGTCGCGGGACCGGGCCCGGCGTGAACAGGCATGGTCCGAGCTTGAGGAAGCGTTCGACGCCAAGCAACAGGTGACCGGAATCATCTGGGGCCGCGTGAAGGGCGGTTACACGGTGGACCTGCAGGGCGCGAGCGCGTTCCTGCCGCGGAGCCAGGTCGACCTCCGGCCGGTGCGCGATGCCCAGCATCTGTTCGGTACGAAGCAGCCGTTCTACATCCTGAAGATGGACCGGCGGCGCGGGAACATCGTGATCTCCCGCCGCGCCGTCCTGGAGGAAACCCGCGCCGAGGCGCGCGCGGAACTGGTCGCGACGCTCAAGGAAGGCCAGATTCTGGAAGGCGTGGTCAAGAACATCACCGAGTACGGGGCGTTTGTGGATCTGGGCGAAGTGGACGGTCTCCTGCATGTCGCCGACATGAGCTGGCGGCGCGTCCACCATCCGAGCGAGGTCGTGTCGGTCGGCCAGAAGCTCCGCGTGCAGGTCGTGCGCTTCAATCCGACCACGCAGCGGATCAGCCTCGGCATCAAGCAGCTTGAGGCCGATCCCTGGGAAGGGGTCGTCGAGAAGTACCCGAAGGAAGCGAAATTCCGGGGCCGCGTCACGAACATCACGGAATATGGTGCGTTCGTGGAACTTGAGCCCGGAATCGAGGGTCTCGTCCACGTCTCGGAGATGAGCTGGACGCGCAAGAACGTGCCGCCGTCCAAGCTGGTGTCCACGAGCGAAGAAGTCGAGGTGATGATTCTCGGGGTGGATTCCAACCGCCGCCGCATCAGCCTCGGCATGCGCCAGTGCACCGGCAACCCGTGGGAGAAATTCGCGGCCGAGCATCCGGTCGGGACTGAGATCGACGGTGAAGTCCGGAACATCACCGAGTTCGGAGTGTTTCTTGGCCTGCCGGGCGAGATCGACGGCCTGATCCACCTGAGCGATCTCGACGCGACGCGCCCGGGCGAGGAAGCAATCAAGGAATTCCGCAAGGGCGACCGGGTTCGGGCCAAGGTGCTCGAAATCGATGTCGAGAAGGAGCGGATCAACCTCAGTACCCGGCAACTTGAGGAAGAGAAGGCAGCGGGAGCGCTGGCACCCTATTCGCGCGGGCAGGTCGTGACCTGCGTCGTTGCCGAAGTGACGGACAGCGGGCTTCGCGTGAAGGTGGACGACGTCAACGGTTTCATCCGCAGGAGCGACCTCTCCAAGCTCCGGACCGACCAGAATCCGCGGCGGTTTGCCATCGAGGAACGCGTCGATGCCAAGGTGGTGTCCATCGACACCAAGGCGGCGCGCCTGGTCCTGTCGATCAAGTCGCTTGAAATCGAGGAGGAGCAGAAGGCGCTCCGGGAGTACGGCTCGAGCGAGTCGGGCGCATCGCTGGGCGACATCCTGAGCGAGGCCCTCAAGCCCAAGGAGGACTGATGCAGCCGGTGCCGGGCGACCGGACGTTTGACCCCACCGTCCTGATTTGGCAGGAATCAGCGCGGGTGGCGGCCTTGGGGGGTGGATGCCAGTGAACCGGTCCGACTTGGTCAAACGCCTCCATGCCGAATATCCGGACCTCCATGCTGACGAAGCAGACCGGGTGGTGCGCATCATCTTCGAGGAAATCTCGGATGCTCTCGCCGAGGGCGGTCGTGCCGAATTCCGCGGGTTCGGAAGCTTCTCCGTCCGGGTTCGCCCCGCCCACACCGGGCGCAATCCGAAAACGGGCGCCGCGGTCGAGGTACCGACCAAGAAAATTCCCTATTTCCGCGCCGGCAAGGAACTCAAACGGCGGGTGGACACCAACGACTAGACTCTTCCCCCGTCCCGCGGGCGCCGTCGTGCTCCGGTTCCTGCGGCGCCTGACCTTTGTCGTCCTCGCGCTCCTGTTCATTCCGTTTGCCCTGTCGAATCGTGAACCCGCCTCACTGCGGTTCTGGCCGTTCGAGGGCATGATCGAGGTTCCGCTCTACCTTCTGCTGCTTGCCGTCCTGGCTCTCGGGATCCTTCTCGGCGGCCTTGCCAGGTTCGCCGGACGGCTGAGTGCGCTCGCCTTTCGACGCCGGTCGACACGGCCATGACCCGGCCGCCACCAGGCATCGTCGTCGCTGTCGACACCCCGGACCTTGATCAGGCTGCCGACCTGGCGGCGCGATGCAGCGCCGCCGCGGCCGTCAAGCTCGGGCTTGAGTTCTTCACGGCCCAGGGGCCCGCGGGTGTGGACCGGATCCGCGAGGCGGGGGCTGCCGTCTTTCTGGACCTCAAGCTGCATGACATTCCCAACACCGTGGTGGGCACGGTGCGCTCTCTCCGCCCGCTCGCGCCGGCCATGCTGACCGTGCATGCGGCCGGTGGCCGGGCCATGCTGGAGGCGGCCCAGTCTGCTGCCGAAACCTACCCGGAGCCCCCGGCGGTGCTCGGGGTGACCGCGCTGACGAGCCTCGATTCGGACGACCTGCACGCGACCGGAGTCCCGGGCACCGCGTCCGACCAGGTCGTGCGGCTCGCCGAGCTGGCGCGCCGCTCCGGGCTCGCGGGGATCGTCTGCGCTCCCACGGAAGCGGCGCGGGTCCGCCGCGAGAGCGGCCCCGATTTTCTGATCGTCACGCCTGGCATCCGCCCCGCGGCTTCGGTGGCGCAGGATCAGAAGCGGATCGCCACGCCGGCCGAGGCCGCTGCTGCCGGCGCCAGCCTGCTGGTGATCGGAAGGCCGGTGACAGGGAGCGAGGATCCGGCTGGCGCGCTCGCTGCCATCGCGGCGGAATTGCAGGCGGTGCCGGAATGAGTGTGGAGGTCAAGATTTGCGGGCTGCGCGAGCCTTCCCACGCGGAGCTCGCGGCCCGGCATGGTGCGCGGTGGGTCGGTGTCGTCTTCTTTCCTCCGTCCCCCCGCCACGTCGAGCCCGACCAGGCGCGCGCGGTCGTGCAGGCGCTGCCGCCCGGAGTGGAGGCGGTGGGTGTGCTGGTCGACCCGGACGACGAGGCCATTCAACGCGCCATCTCGACCGGGATCGGAGTCCTCCAGCTGCACGGTCGCGAATCGCCGGAGCGGGTTGCGGCCGTCAGCAGTCTGGCAGAACGCCCCGTGATCAAGGCCATGGGCATCGCGACGCGGACGGATGCCGCGCGCGCGGCCCAGTACGCGGGCGCGGCCGACCGGATCCTCTTCGATGCGCCCCCGCCTGCCGGTGCGAAGCGGCCGGGCGGGAACGCGCGGGCGTTCGACTGGCAGGTGCTGAGCGACCTGGACCTGCCGCTCCCGTGGATGCTCTCGGGCGGACTCACGCCCGCCAACGTCGGTGACGCCGTGACCCGGTCGGGAGCCCAGGCCGTGGATGTCTCCTCCGGGGTCGAGGAGGCTCCCGGCATCAAGGACAGCGCCCGCATTGTGGCGTTCCTGGCTGCAGCACGGGCGCCGGTTGCCCGCCCGACCGGCGATCTGCAGTAAGGTCAGCCGCGCGGCAGTCGACGGATACACGCCATGGAACAGACCAACAGCTTCCGGACCGGACCTGACGAAGACGGACATTTCGGGGCGTACGGCGGCCGGTTCGTCGCCGAAACACTGATGCCGCTCATCCTGGACCTGGAGGCGAGCTACGCGGCGGCGGCCCGGGACGAGGCGTTCTGGTCGGAGTTCAACGATCTCCTAACGCATTACGTGGGGCGCCCGAGTCCGCTCACGCTGGCGCCAAGGCTGACCGAGCGCTTCGGCGGCGCCCGGATCTACTTCAAGCGCGACGAGCTCAACCACACCGGTGCCCACAAGATCAACAACTGCATCGGCCAGATCCTGGTTGCCCGGCGCATGGGGAAGACGCGGATCATTGCCGAGACCGGTGCCGGGCAGCACGGGGTGGCGACCGCGACCGTGTGTGCGCGCTTCGGCATGCCGTGCACGGTGTACATGGGGGAGACCGACATCGAGCGGCAGCAACCGAACGTCTTCCGCATGCGCCTGCTCGGTGCGGAGGTGCGCCCGGTGACGTCGGGCACCCGCACACTGAAGGACGCCATGAACGAGGCGCTTCGCGACTGGGTCGCCAACGTTGAGGACACGTTCTACATCATCGGCACGGTGGCCGGCCCGCATCCGTATCCGGCGATGGTGCGCGATTTTCAGGCGGTGATCGGCAACGAGGTGCGCGAGCAGATAATGGCCGCCGAGGGCCGGCTGCCCGATACGCTTGTTGCCTGCATTGGCGGCGGTTCGAACGCGATGGGCCTCTTCCATCCGTTCCTTGACGATCAGGAGGTGCGCCTGATCGGCGTCGAGGCGGGCGGTGAGGGGGTCGAGACCGGGCGCCATGCGGCTTCGCTGACTGCGGGTCAACCGGGCGTCCTGCACGGCAACCGCACTTATCTCCTGCAGGACGACGACGGCCAGATCAACGACGCACATTCGATTTCGGCGGGCCTCGACTATCCCGGGATCGGGCCCGAGCACGCCTGGCTCCACGACCTGGGTCGCGTGGATTACGTGTCGGTGACCGACGCCGAGGCGCTGGCCGCGTTCGAGCTGTGCGCCGAGCTCGAGGGCATTCTCCCCGCGCTTGAGCCCAGCCACGCCCTTGCGCATGTCGCCAAGGTGGCGCCGGAGCTTCCGGCCGACCACCTGCTGGTCATGAACCTCTGCGGCCGCGGAGACAAGGACGTCTTCTCGGTTGCCGAAGCCCTCGGGGTCAAGCTGTGAGCAACCGGATCGAACAGCGGTTCCGGCGCTTGGCGGACGAGAACCGCGCAGGCCTCGTCACCTTTGTGACGGCGGGCGACCCGACCCCTGCCGAAAGCAGGCGGATTCTCGAGGCACTGCCCGAAGCGGGCGCCGATGTGATCGAGCTCGGCATGCCGTTCAGCGACCCCATGGCCGACGGCCCCGCAATCCAGAAGAGCTCGCGCCGCGCGCTGGAGGCCGGCCAGACGCTGGCGAAGACCCTGGCGATGGTCCGGGCGTTCCGGGAGGCGGACGACACCACGCCCATCGTGCTGATGGGGTACTACAACCCGATCTTCCGCTACGGGGTCGAGCGGTTCCTGGACGACGCGGTGCCGGCCGGTGTCGATGGCCTGATCGTGGTCGACCTTCCGCCGGAGGCGGATTCCGAACTCTGTCTTCCGGCGCGGGCCCGCGGCATCGACTTCATCCGCCTTGCGACGCCGACCACGGACAACCGGCGCCTGCCCAGCGTGCTCAGGAACGCGTCGGGCTTTCTCTACTATGTGTCGATCGCGGGCATTACCGGTACCCGGGCTGGAGCGTCGGACGCAGTGGCCGGTGCGCTTGCGCGCATTCGGGCCCACACGGATCTGCCGATCGCTGTGGGTTTCGGAATTCGCACCCCGGAACAGGCTGCCCAGATCGCGGCGTCGGCCGATGCTGTGGTCGTGGGTTCGGCTCTCGTCGACGCAGTCGAGGCCGCGCCCGACCGTGCTGCGAAGGCGGTGTCGGCATTGGTCCGCGACCTCCAGTCCGGCGTCCGCGCCGCGCGAAATCCTGAATCTGGAACCGACCGATGAGCTGGCTGTCCGAATTTATTCGCCCCAAGCTGCAGGCGGTCGTGCGGCGCCCCACGGTGCCCGATCTCTGGACCAAGTGCCCGGGCTGTGACCGCATGATGTTCCACAAGGAGCTTGATGCGCAGTTGCGGGTGTGTTCGGCCTGCGGCCATCATTTGCAGTTGTCCGTCAGTGCGCGCCTCGAGCTCCTGTTCGACGACGGCGTCTACGAACGGATGGAGCTTCCCGAAACCGAGGACGATCCGCTGCGCTTCCGGGACCGCAAGCGCTATACGGACCGCCTCAAGGCTGCGCGTGCCGACACGGAGGCTTCGGACGCCATCGTGGTCGCCACCGGGGCGATCAGTACCCGCACCTGCGTCGTCTTCGTTCTCGACTTCGCGTTTCTGGGCGGTTCCATGGGCGTTGCCGTCGGCGAGGGAATCGTGCGCGCTGCCGAATTCGCGAGGAAGAATGGCGCACCGCTGATTGCTGTCACGGCGTCCGGAGGTGCCCGCATGCAGGAGGGGATCCTCTCGCTCATGCAACTTCCCCGGTCCGTCGCTGCGGTCGAGAACGCCCGGGATGCGGGGTGTCCGTATGTCGTGATCCTGACGCATCCGACGACGGGCGGTGTGACGGCGTCGTTCGCGATGCTTGGCGACGTCGCCCTGGCCGAGCCCGGTGCGCTCATCGGCTTCGCGGGCCCGCGGGTGATCCAGGACACCGTCGGGGAAACGCTGCCGGAGAAGTTCCAGCGGGCGGAGACGGTTGCGGAACTCGGCATGATCGATGCCGTCGTGCCGCGGGCCGAACTGAAGGCCACACTGGTCCGCATTCTCGGGCACCTGACCAACAGCGTGCCGCCCGTGGCCGAGCCGGCCGGGCGCTCGACGAGCGTTGCCGTCATCAGCTGACGCACGGCTTGCCCGGCTTGCCGGGCTGCACCCCCGATCCATCGATCTTTCGCTCACGCGGATCCGGAAGCTGCTGGCCCGACTGGGTCACCCGGAACGGGAGCTCGGGCGCGTGGTTCACGTGGCGGGGACCAACGGCAAGGGCTCCGTGGTCGCGATGCTGACCGCAATCCAGCGAGCCGGCGGGCGGAGCACGAATGCCTACGTGTCGCCGCACCTGCAGCGCTTCAATGAACGGATCCTGATCGACGGCAAGCCGATTGACGACGCCGCACTCGAAGCTGCGCTGGACGAGGCCGAGAGGGTCAACGCCGGGGATCCGATCACGTTTTTCGAGATCACGACGGCGGCGGCGTATCTCGCTTTCCGCGCACAGCCCGCGGAGGTCACGGTGCTGGAGACCGGACTAGGCGGCCGGCTTGATGCGACCAACGTGGTGGAGCACCCGGCGCTGACCGTGATCACGCCCGTGGGGCTCGACCATTGCGAGCGCCTCGGCTCGACGCTGCCTGCCATCGCTGCCGAGAAGGCCGGCATCCTGAAGGAAGGCGTCCCTGTTGTCGTTGGCCGCCAGGCGCCCGCGGCCATGCGCGTGATTGCCGAACGGGCGGCACAGCTGCGTGCCCCGCTCCATCGCTGCGGCAGCGAGTGGACGGTCGAACGGGACGAAGGCCGGGCTTTCTTTTGCGACGGCACGGGGCTGCGTCTCCGGCTTCCGGCCGGGCTGGTCGGCCGGCACCAGGTCGACAACGCAGGGATTGCCGTTGCCTGTACAGCGGCGGTGGCGGAGTTTGGGGTGCCTGAAGCATGCATGACCCGGGCCATTGAGCGCATGCGGTGGCCGGGCCGGCTGGAGCGCCTTCGGAGCGGGCCGCTCGCAGCACTGGCCGCCCCGTCCGAGTTCTGGGTCGATGCCGGCCACAATCCCGACGCCGCCCGCGCCCTTGCGGCGTGGGCCCGCGAAGGCCCGCCCCTGCACCTGGTGACCGGTCTGGCCGCCAACAAGGACGCGGGCCAGTTCTTTGCAGCGTTTTGCGGCGTTGCTGAATCCGCGGCTACGGTCCCGCTGGGACCGGATACGAAGGCCTGGTCTCCCGAGGCTCTTGCGGAGGCGGCGACGCGCGCCGGATTGCCCGCCCGCCCGCACCGATCGCTGGAAGATGCGGTGCGGTCGTCTGGCCGCGCGCGGCCGGGGCGAATTCTCGTGGCCGGGTCGTTTGTGCTCGCCGGGCAGGCGTACCACCGCACCGGGCGGGCGGTGGGCGGGATATCGCTGTAGGCGTTCTCAGGCGCCGATCCGGCGCTCTGGACGGGATCCCTGCCGCTTCACCCTCTCGCGGGTCAGGCGTTGTCCGCTGAGCCCAGCGATTCGTCGATCCAGTTGTAGAGCGCCTGCTTCGAGACCGAGCCCACCAGACTGTCGACGTGCGCGCCGTCCTTGAACAGCATCATGGTGGGAATTCCCCGTACCCCGTACTGGGTCGGTGTCTCGGGGTTGGAATCGATATCGAGTTTCGCGACCTGCAGCGTTCCTTCGTATTCCTTGCTTGCTTCGTCGAGAATCGGTGCGATCTGCTTGCAGGGCCCGCACCATTCGGCCCAGAAATCGACCAGAACCGGTATCTCCGATTTCAGGACGTCAGTTTCAAACGACTCGTCGGTCACGGCCTTGGTGTTCATGACGGCTTCCTCCCTTCATGTCCCTTTCCTTGCCGGCGCGGAGTCTAGCGTTCGCTCCGGAATGCGAAACCCGGCGCATCCAGGCGCGCCTCTCTGTCCGACAGGCCGGGGCGCTGCGCCTCCTCGATGGCTGCCGGTCATCCGATCGCGCGGGCTGCCACATAACGTATCTAGGGCCAGGGGGTCACGCCGATGTCGCCGCGCAGCAGGCGCCGGAACGCGGCGCGCCGGTGCACTTCCCGTCCGATTCCGCCAACCACGCGCCGCCACAGCACCGAAACCCCGCTTTCGCCCCGCTTCTGGTGTCGGCGTGAACGCTCGCGATCGGTCTCGATCTGCGAGTCATTCTGCTCCCCGTGCGCGACGACCGGCGGGTCGACGTAGAACACGTTCAATCCGCTGTCCCAGAAACGCGGAATGGCCTGGTCGATTTCACGAACCATCTTCGGGGTGGTGTCGAGGAAGTGCCGGGCCGCATCCCGTGTCAGGACGTAGCCTTCGTTGCCGTAATCGGAGTAACGGATGCGGCCGACCCGATGGCCGGTCGGGAGGCGTTCACATGGAATGAACCGTTTCGTGTATGCGCGCCGGCCCAGCTTGACGACATCGAATGCGAACGGCCGGCGCTCGAGGTAGGTGAGGATGGCCGGGAGATCCGGCAGCAAGCCGGCATCATCCTCGAAAATCGCGGCTGTTTCGGGGCCCTCGTCCACGATTTTCTGCATCACCTGGCGCTGGCTGAACCAGTTGGCGATCGAGCCGTCCGCCTGCGGGTAGAGGCCCAGCTTCTGCCGGGCTTCGCGGTCGACGAGCGCATAATGCGCGGGCGTCAGGTTCCGGCCATCGAGCGCTTCGTGGAAGGTGGCCTCCAGCCCGAGTTCCGCGAGCTGTGACTCCATCCGGTGCCGGCGGGCGGTGGCGCGGGCGAGGTTGACGACAAACAGCTGCATGCGGCGGTCTCCGATGGCGGCGGTCGCGGAGTGCTTGACGATGTCCGCGGGCCCGGAAGGCGTGGGTCTACGTTCCAGGCAACCGGACGCCCGGCCGGAACAAGCGGCGAAACCAGATCCGCTTTCGAATCTCCTCGCGAAGATGGCTCCGGACGCGACGAGGCCCGCTCAGGATTCCCCGCGCGGGCCGGCGCCCGGCTGCTTCGCGAATGTACGAATGTCCGGTCGGTTCGTTCCCATGAAACACGACGGGGGGATCGAGGGAAAGGGTTCGCAGTCCGTGTTTCCAGTATTGGTGCAGGGTGTGGTCGCAGCGGTCAATGATTTGCGGGCATCGTTCCAGAAAATGGCGTGCAGCCTGTTGCGTGACCACATAGGACTGCGCACCCCAGTCCGAATACTTGACGGCCCCCACGGAGTATCCGCCGCCGAGGCTTCCGATTGCGACATACGGGCGGTCGCGGCGGTTCCGGTGAAGGAACAGAAAATCGAATATGTCCCGGGCCTGGCCGGCCTGATTCAGCAAGCGAAACACGTCCCGGATGCCGGGCGCCAGCGTGACATCGTCCTCGAAAATCGCGGCGCAGGTGTCTGTGCCACCGGCGATCCGTTCGATCGCCTTCCGATGGCTGAGGTGGCAGGCGACCATGCCGTGAGTCAGCGCCCGCCGCCCCTCACGGTGCCGGGAGTCGCGGTCGACCTGCATCCAGTGCTCGTTCCCGAGTTCGCGCCAGTCAACGCCCTCAAGGAAATCGAATTCGATGCCATGCGCGACGAACTGTTTGGCGACGGCGCGACGGCGCTCCTCGGCCCTCCGCAGGGAGATGACGATGCATTTCATGCCGCGCACACCCCGGCCCCGCGTGCTCCCGACTCGCGCTGCGGCCAGGCATCCGCGGTGCCCTTGTCACGCGAAGGGGCGCCATGCGCGCGGAGGCGGACAGGCGTCACCCGGCAGCGCCGTCCGCCGGGTCCGCAGAGGCAGGCGCACGCTGCGGCTGGGAAGGCGGGTGTTTGAGGAACAACGTGTTCTGCTCCTGTCCGGCAAAGAACCGATCGTAGCCCCGCTCCAGGATCAGCCCTTCGAGGTCCAGGTCCCACAAATGGGAACTGGTTGTCTCCACGAGAATCGCGTCGGGAAGATCGGATTGCGGCGCGGCACGCAGCCACGGGGCGAGCGCCTCGTCCTCAAACCCCTCGATATCGCACTTGATCACAAAGACGTCGTAGGCCTTGAGATCGTGGGGCAGGAACTCGCGCAGCGGTCGCACGGGCACGGACAACGACCGGCGCGCCGGAGAACCGGCACGGCGGATGGACGCGGCCCCAAGATTGCGGTCATGCAATTGGAGGCTTGCCTTTGCCGGCTCGCTGCCGAGTGCCACTTCATGGACGTGCACGTGATCGTCAAGCGCGTTCAGTGCCAGATTGCAACGCAGGCGCGTCACCATCACCGGGTTCGGCTCGAATGCCAGAATGTGTGAATCGGGGCCCGCGGCACCGGCGAGCGGCAGCGTATAGGCCCCGCAATTGGCGCCGATATCTGCAATCAGCGCCCGCTTGCCGGCGACAAGCAAGGTCAGGCGGCCAATCGAAGCTGCCTCGCGCCATTGTCCGCGCCGCAGCATGAACGACTCGGTCGCATTGTCTGCCGCATGCAACCGGAACCTCTGGCCACCGATCTCAAGTGTGATGGCCGGCCAGAGTGCGCGGACCAGCGGTCTCAGACCCGGAATGCCCACGAGCAAGCGGAGGAGAATTCGAACAAGCTTGAGCGACAGGGGTGTGCGCCGCATCGTCACCCGTCCACGCCTCCGCATGCGCGCTTAGCGGCGGGAATCCGCAGCGTTCCGCCTGACAGGAATGACCGGTTCGGACTGCCTGTCATGAACCGGGTGCAACCAGCAACTGGGACGATTCGATGTAGAGCAGCATGCCCCGGATCCGGTGCCCTGGATAGGTGTCCGAGAGCAGGGCCATGTAGTCGGCAATCTGGCGCCGGTAGGGTGCAGGGGTCTCGTCCCATGACCGGGGGCCTCGACCGGTCTTGAAATCGACCGCTGTGACCTCGTCCGCCGTGACGACGAGGCGGTCGATCTGCCCTTCGACCGGTTGGTCGTCGATCATCCCTGCAATGCGGACTTCAGCGCGGCTGTCGGGCCCGAACATGAACGCGAATTCGGCACGCCCCAGCACATCAAGTGCCGCGCTGCAGACGCTGTCGCGCATTTCAGCTGCGAGTTGCGGGGCGAGACGGTGCGCCAGCGCGGCGGCCGAGTCGCGGCGCCGGCCGGGAGGCATGGCGGCCAGGCGTTCGAGCAACTGGTGGGCCAGGGTGCCGCGGGCAAGTGCAACGGATCTGGTTTCGTCGGACACGTGTTCCGTGGTGGCCCGGGAGGGCGGTGCGGCCCGTTCCGGAGGTGCCGGACGCTGCAACCATGCCGGAAGGGGCACTTCCGGCTCCGGCTCCACGGCTTCCGCGGTTGCGGCCGGTTCGGGTGCGTTCGCCTCCAGCACGTAGGTGCGCCCGGTGTCGTCCGATTCGGTCGGTATCCAGCGCTGCTCGGTCTTGATTTCCGGAAGATCAGACAGAGGTTCCCGGACCAGGTTTGACCACCACGGGCCAGGCTCTTTGGGGGTCCGGGTCTGCCAGGAGGTCACAATGACCCGGTCCCGGGCACGGGTCATCGCAACGTACAACAGGCGCTCGTACTCCCTCTGTTCCTCCTCCCTAAATTCACAGTCCAATTTCTTGACCAGCTCGGGCTGGTCGTCTTTGGCCTCCCGGAGCAGTGCGATGCCGTCGGAGGTCCAGACGACCGGATGCCGGACCTGGGGCTTGGTCTCGGCTTCGGCCAGAAACACGATCGGGGCTTCGAGGCCCTTGGCGGCGTGTACGGTCATGATTCGGACACTTCCGCCTGCGACCTCAAGGTCGCGCTTGATCTCGATGTCCTCGCTCTCGACCCAGGCGATGAAGTGCTCCAGTGACGGCGTTTCGCGGCGCGTGTACTCGAGTGCCTGAAACAGGAATTCTTCAATCGCGTCGACCGCGTCGGGCCCGAGGCGGGCAAGGAGGGCCGAACGTGCCCCGTGCTCTCCGTCCAGCACCTCGGAAAAGAGGTCGAATGGTGCGAGCCGCTGGCTTGCCGCGACCAGCCAGCTGAGGCGGTCGCAGACCGTCCGGTACGATGTCCGGTCGTTGGTGCGGGTGCGAAGGGCATCCCACAACCGTGGTTGCTCGCGGCCGTGTGCAAGCGCGAACAGGTCGGCCTCGCTCAGTCCCCCCGCAACGCCTGCGAGCGGTCCCTTGAGAACGTTGGCCAGCGCCAAATCGTCGTGCGGGCACAGAAGAAAGCGCGCGAGCTGCAGAAGGTCTACGACCGGGGGCTGGTCCACGATCCGCATCCGGTCGACGCCTGCAACCGGGATTTCTGCTTCGCGAAGGGCCCGCACGACAAACGGCATGAAGGGCATCCGCTTGCGCACGAGGATCATCACATCCCCCGGCTGGTACCGGGCCGGGTGGCCGTTTTGCGGCCGCGTAAGCGCCCCGATGTGCTCGGCGATCCATCGGGCGAGCTTACGGAGATGCAAGTTCCGATCCGGATCGCCCGGTCTCGGTTTGAAGGGAGGCCAGACCTCCACCCGTCCGTAATCGGCGCTCCGGTGGGCGACGTGGGTCGTTGTCTCGCCCGTGCCCAGTCGCATCTGCTGGTGGTTCCACACCTCGTCCACTGCCTTGAGCACGGCGGGCGTGGAGCGGAACGAGAGCTCAAGCTGAAGCGATTTCCAGGGCAGGCTTGCACCCCGGACCCGATCGCCGAACACGCGGCCTTCACTGGCAAATGCCTGGGGATCCGCACCCTGGAAGCGGTAGATCGACTGCTTCGAATCGCCGACCGCGAACAGTGTCCGGGGCGCATCCTCGACGGCTCCCAGACCGGCGAAGAACTCGTCGGCGATCGCGCCAATCACCCGCCATTGCGCAGGCGCAGTGTCCTGCGCTTCATCTACCAGCAGATGGCTGACACCGCCATCGAGCTTGTAGAGAATCCACGCGCTGGCCGACCGGGCGGTCAGCAGCTCATATGCACGCAGCAGAAGGTCGTCATAGTCGACGGCGACCCGATTCCGTTTCAGCTGTTCGTAGCGGCGCCGTTCATCGTCGGCGAGGCGGGCCAGTGCGGCGCTGCGTTCAAACGTGCGCAGGTCTCTCTGGTGGTTGGCGTCCTTCTGCACCATGCGGCATTCGGTACCAAGGAAAGCAGCCGTTTCCTCCCGGACCCGACTCGGCCCTTGTTTGGCTGTGGGCACCCAGGGGAGCTTCCTCAGGGGAGTATTTTTCTTCGTCAGGAACGTGCCGGCCCACTGTTGCCATCGTTCGAGCAGGCTCGCAGGGTCTGCCGGACAGCCGATCCAGGCCTGCAACGCTTGCCCCGCTTTGGCCAGGGCCTGGGATTGCGAGCCGGCGACAAGCAGATCTTCTGCGGCTTCCAGGGCTTTGCCGCGGTGCGGATCGGTGCCTACACGGGCCCACGCTCGCTGAAGGATGTCGACTGCGGTGGTATCGGGATCGAGCGCCAGGAGTCCGGCCGCGCGCTGCACGTAGCCGTCAATTCCGCCTTCGGCCTGTACCGCTTTCCCGAACGATTCGCGGCGCGCGCGGAATGCGTCGAGCGCCGACCCGATTTGCTGCTCGCCGAAGGCCCCCGCGACCGTCCGGATCGCATCACCCAACACTCCGGAGCCGCGGGTTGCGGCGCGCAGCGTGCCGGAACGCGCACGTGCACGGAGGGTTGCCGCGTCGACCTCGTCGAGGGCCCGAAAATGCGGTGCCAGCCCGGCTTCCAGGGGAAAACTCGCCAACAGGGACTGGCAGAACGCGTGAATGGTCTGAATTCGGATTCCACCCGGACACTCAAGCACCCGCACCAGCAGTTGGCGGGCGGTGACCATCGCTGCATCGGGGTCCGCCGGCGCGCGTCCGCAGAGGTCTTCGATCCGTTGCAGGAGATCCTCGTCGCTGGCAGCAGCCCATTTCGCCAGTTCGCCGAACAGGCGGTTTTCCATCTCGGCCGCGGCCGCGCGGGTAAACGTGATCGCCACCAGGCGCTCGGGAGCAACTCCGTCGAGAAGGAGGCGCAGCAGCCGATCGGTGAGGACCTTCGTCTTTCCGGTCCCCGCATTGGCCGATACCCAGGCCGAAATGCCTGGATCCGATGCCTCCCGCTGGCGGCTGACGGCCTGGGCGAACGTCGGATTCATTCGTCAGAATCCTGCAGACCCGCCAAGGTCCACTCGTGCGTGCGCGCGAGCGTTGCATAGTCGGAATACGGCTCCGGGGCGTGGACCGCCTTGTACTCCGTCGCAGGGTCATCGTACTGGGCAACGATCGTTGTCAGCGACCCAGCCGAATTTGCGAGCACGTTTTGGAGTTTGTCCGCCGGGACTGCATGTACGAGCTCCCCACCCGCTCCGCGCCCGGTGAGTTTCCAGTACACCAGCGCACCGACGGCGTTCTCGCCAGGCAACGCAGGAAAACCACCAGCCTCGGAGATCACCCCCGTGAGCGGTAACTGGGGGTCCTCGCCATTTGCAACGTCTTTATGCGACGGAATTCCCCCCGTCTTGTAGTCCGAGATGGTGATCGCCCCGTCCGCGCAGTCGACGTCAATGCGGTCTGCCCGGGCAGTCAACGTGAACGGGGGACTTCCGAACGTGTACTCCCCGTCGGCTTCCAAGCACAGCGTGCGCGCCGTCTGGCGCAGGCTCTGTTCCTGACGGAGAAACCATTCCGCGATAGCGGCGAACCGGGGGATCCAGGTGAGCTGCGACCACCAGCGGTCGTCGTGCGGATTGTCTGATCGCAGGCGCGTGAGCGCGCGCACTCCCAGTGCATGCAGCTTGGCGGCGGCATCAGCGGGAAGATCGGTGCCCGCGGTCTCCTTCATGAACTGCTCAAGGGCGCGGTGCACCGCCGTGCCGAATTCCGCGGCGCCGGGCCGGCTCCCCGGGGGCGGGAGCGCCCGGAGGCCGAGCACATGCCGCCCGTAGATCGCGTACGGTTCCAGCTTGAGCGTCCGCACCTGGGTAACGGAGAGGCGGCGTGGCCGGGCGTCAACCGGTGGCGCAAACGACGGCTGCGGCCGGGGCTTGTAGGGGGGCGGCACCGTGAACCGGCGCCAAAGGTCGAGAGCTCGAGGGGCCGGTGGCTGATGGTTCCCCGCCCGAAGCACAGTGTTGAGGCGCGTCAGCCACCGCGACCGCACGGTGGGATTCCCGTGGGCCTTGCGCGCGAAGGTGAGACAGGCCTCCGGAGCACTGGCGGCATTCACGAAATCGTGCGCCCCCATGCCGGCGCGATGGGCGTCGGTCAGGAGTCCGAGGGTCGCCTGCATGCCCCGGCTCAGCCATGGATTGGGGGTTGCGCGCCGGGGCCAGCTTCCTTCCACCAGACCGCCGGCGATGACCAGATCGGCACTTACGAGCCGGGCCTCCAGAGCGCTCAGGATGCTGAGTCTGGGATGGGCTGCCGCTCGGGGGTAGCTGGCGATCCGGTCCAATGACGCGTCGAGGATGCCGGGATATTCACGTCCCGGAATCGGGCCCAGCGCCTTGATCGCGGTTTGGAATTCGTCGAAGAAGGTTCGGACCTGCTCGCCCGCCCGGTCTGCGTACAACGGGGATTCCTCGGCCGAGCCCGCACCGGCCAGCCATTCGACAAAGGTCCGGTGTGCCAATGCGATCTCGTTGGCCGGCGTGCGGGCGTCGAGTGCCTTCCGGAAGGGGGCAAACCTGTCCTCAAGAACTGTGTACCAGTCCTGCAGGCCGGCAAGCTGCGGGGCGGCTTCAAGCCGCCGCCGCAGGTCGGCGCGATAGTCGGCAAATCCGTGCAACCCGGACCCGCGGCGCACGATGCGCCGCTCGAACTCGTGCACCCGGGCGAGAAACGCTTGCCGGTCGCCGCCGCCGTTTGCGTATGCGTGCTTGAGGAGGGCCAGCAAGTCGACCGGCGCCCCGTCGCCGGCAGCAGCCCGGGCTGCGAGACGGAACAGCGCCGCGGGGCGGGTGTCCGCGAGCGGCATGCCGCCGGTGTCGTCGACGTCGACATTCCAGCGCCGCAAGGTAATGCGCACGCGATTTGCGAGTTCGCGGTCGTTGGTGACGAGGGCGGCTGTCTTGCCGGGTGTCTCGAGAGTTTCACGCATGCGCACGGCGATGACCCCCGCTTCCTCGACCGAATCGCGCGCCTCGATCACCTGCATGCCCTTCAGTCCCGCCGCGATGTCGAACTCGCCAACCGACTCATTCCAGCGGTGCGCCGTTGCGGCCGGGCGCATGACCTCCGAGAGCAGCCGGGCCCGGCTCGCCGCATGCGGCGGCACGCCGGATCCGGGCCAGTCGCGCACCTCCTTGCGGTCGACGCCAAGCGTCTCGAGGAGGCGCTTGAGGCCGAACTGGGCATGCGATTCGTCGAGGCCATCCCAGGAGTCGGCGTCGATGGCGCGGTCAAGCCCCGCGAGAACCACTTCGCCGCTCGGGAGCGCGGCCACGGTCCGGATCAATTCGCGGGCGGCGGGAATGGACCCCGTCGAACCGGCGACGATCACCGGAGCCTGGGGTGGATTTGCAGCCCACACGGCCGCCTGCTGACGCAGCAGCCAGGCTCGGCGCGCCATCGGGTCCGTGTGGCCGGTGTCGGCAAGAATGCTCGGCCAGTGGTCCCTCAGAATTTCAAGGAAGCGAAGCGTCTCCTGCCAGTGTTCCGCAAGGTCACCCTCGACCAGCGCCTCGAGATCGGAAAGGTCCACATCCTGGTTCTGGAGGGAATCAAGGAGGTCGCCCAGTTCGGCCGCAAGGCGAGCCGCTTCCTCTAGCGTGCCCCCGGCACGCTCACGACGCATGGACGCGACCAGCCTTGTGAGCAGCAACTGGCGTTGTACCGGGCCGATGGCGGGCGGTGGCGCGTCATCGGCGCCCGCGGCTTCCGACCCTTCGCCGCCCACCTCGACATGCTCCTCGCCGACATCGCCGAGCGGCCGGATGCGGGGGAGCAGGAGGGCCCGCGGCCGGGCTTCCTGGATGAACGTCTGGGAAAGAATGCGGGCCGAGCGGTTGGTGGGGACGAAGATCGTCAGGTCGCCGAGATCTGTCGATGGCCGGGCACGTTGCAGCAATTCGGCGACAAGGCGCCGGGCGAACGGTTGTCCTGCCGGGATTGTCCAGATCCGGGGTTCACTCATGGCGCTGCATCCGCAGACGCAAGCAGGCGTTCCGTGTCGCAAATGGCCGCGGGCGTGCCGACATGGAACCAGGAGCCCCGGTGCACGATGCCGAACAGGGTGCGGCGCTTCAGCGCCCGTCGGTACAGGAGGCCGAGCGGGAACGGGCCCAGGGGGGTGTCGGCAAACAGGTCCGGCGAGAGCACCTGCACGCCGGTGTACACGTACGGCTGGACATCGGACCCGGTGCGGACCAGCGGCGCCGCACCCGTTGGGGCGTGCGCGAACTCGAAATCGCCGCTTCCCGTGTATCCCGCAGCGGCCGTGCGCGGGACGAGAAGCAGCAGGGCGTCCATCGCACGGGCGTCCCAGTGCTGCTCCAGCACGCGGAACGCGCGGTGGGCACCGGGCAGCACGAGATCACTGTTGGTCGCGAGAAACGCGTGCGGGCCGAGACGCGGAAGGGCCTTGCGGATTCCTCCCCCCGTCTCCAGACGCTCGGATTCGAGGCTGACCTCAATGGGCGGGCGGGTTCGGCCGGCAACCAGATTTTCGATCTGCGAGGGGTGGTGGTGCGCGTTGACCACAACCCGGCTGACCCCGAAGCGGTCAAGGGCATCGAGCATCCGGTCCAGCATGGTGCGCCCGGCGATTCGCACGAGCGGCTTCGGCATCGTGTCCGTGAGCGGGCGCATCCGCTCGCCGCGTCCTGCGGCGAGCACCATGGCCGTGCGGAGTGCGGTCATGCGCGGGCCGGTCGGCTGCCGGGGTCCCGGGGAGCCCTAGCGGGTCGGGCCGGCGGTGACGGCATCGGGCTGCCGGGCGGCGGAGGGGACGGTCTGGTCGAACCATCGGCGGACCGGGTGCAGGGCCGGGTGGGCGAGCCGGTTCTCGAGCAGGCGCCAGGCGGCGGGCAGCCATGCGAGATACCGCGCCTTGCCATCGCGCCGCGCAAGGCGGGTGAAGATGCCGAGAATCTTGGTCGAGCGCTGGGCGGAGAGAGCGGCGAAGGCGGCCTGAAACGGGACTGCTGCGATCGTCGTTGCCGACAGGAACCGGTGTGTCAGGTCCGTCACCAGCGAGTCGGGCAGCGGCTGGCGCACGTCGTCAAGGAGCGAGGCCAGATCGTACGCGGGATGGCCGGCCAGCGCGTCCTGGAAGTCGAGGAGCCCCACGTTGGCGGGCGCCGGGCGCTCTTCGAGCCAGAGAAGGTTGTCCACGTGGCAGTCACGTAGGACGAGAACCGGCGCCGTCTCCAGACAGGGAGCCAGGGCCTCGGTCCAGGCCGCGCGCCAGGAGTCGCGGGAGGGCCCGGCGGGTTCGATGCCGGCGGCGGGCAGATACCAGTCGAGGAACAGGTCGGCTTCCGCATGCAGGGAGTCGAGGTCGTACGGATCCAGCCAGTCCGGCGCCGGCTGCCGCGCGAGGGTGGCCAGGACGTCCACCGCCGCCTCGTACATCGGCTGCGGGGCTGCACCGGCTTCGAGAACCCGCGAAAACAGGGCGTCGCCCAGGTCCTCAAGCAGGAGCCAGCCGTCGTCGGGGTCGGCCGCCAGGATGGCGGGAGCGGAGAGGCCGAGCTCGCGAAGATGCCGGGCCACGCGCACGAACGGCTGCACGTCTTCGAGGTCCGGGGGCGCGTCCATGAGGATGCCTTGCGGCGTGCGGAAATAGCGGCGGTTGGAGGCGTCGCCCGCAAGGAGGCTGGCGGAGGCGGGGTCGATCCCGCAGTCACGGAGAAACCGGGCTTGGCGCTGGCACCGGTCAGACATCGATGGCGGCTTCCCGCAGCCGGGAACCCCAGGTCGGCCCGGGATCCAGTGACGCCGTGCGGCCTGGGGGCGCATGGTCCAGCCGGAGCGTGAGGCGCGCGGGCGGCAGCAGATGTCCGACGATCTCCGGCCATTCGATCAGGGAGATGCCGTCGGCGAGCGCGTCTTCCAGGCCCAGCTCCCACACCTCGTCGGCGTCTTCCATCCGGTGCAGGTCAAAGTGCCAGACCGGACCGGCGTCCGTGGTGTGGCGCTCCACCAGCGACCAGGTCGGGCTGACGACCGGGTCCCGGCCGCCCAGGGTCCGGACAAATGCGCGGGCAAACGTGGTTTTTCCGGCGCCGAGCGGTCCGATGAGCGCGATGACGTCGCTGCAGCGCGCGAGCGGGGCGAGGCTGGCGGCGAGTGATTCGGTGGCGGCGACGCCGGGAAGGGTCAGAGGACGTCCGACGGGGGGTGCTGCGGGCCGCGGTGGCGCGTCCACGCTAATAGCGGTAGGCCGCCGGCTTGTACGGGCCGCTCGGGTCAAGCCCAAGGTAGTCGGCCTGTCTCTCTGTGAGGCGGGTGAGTTCGGCTCCGAGGCGGGCGAGGTGGAGGCTTGCCACCTTTTCGTCCAGGTGCTTGGGCAGGACATGCACGTCCCGGCTGTACTGGTCGCCCCGGGTCCAGAGTTCGATCTGCGCCAGCACCTGGTTGGTGAACGACGCGCTCATGACGAAGCTCGGGTGTCCGGTCGCGCAGCCAAGGTTTACCAGCCGTCCCCGCGCCAGAAGAATGATCCGGTGGCCGTCGGGAAACTGCACCTGGTCGACCTGCGGCTTGACTTCCTCCCAGAGGAGGTTCGACAGGGCGTCGACCTGAATCTCGTTGTCGAAGTGGCCGATGTTGCAGACGATGGCGCGGTCCTTCATCTGGCGCATGTGTTCCAGCGTGATCACGTCCGTGTTGCCGGTGGCCGTGACAAAGACGTCGGCGCGCGGAGCGGCCGCGTCCATCGTCGTGACCTCGTAGCCCTCCATCGCTGCCTGCAGGGCGCAGATGGGGTCGATTTCGGCGACCAGGACGCGCGCACCGGCATTCCGGAGGGAGGCCGCGGACCCCTTCCCCACATCGCCGAAGCCGTTAACCACGGCAATCTTGCCGGACAGCATGACGTCGGTCGCGCGCCGGATGCCGTCCACCAGGCTCTCACGGCACCCGTACAGGTTGTCGAATTTCGACTTGGTCACGGAGTCGTTCACGTTGATCGCCGGCACCAGCAGGGTGCCGTCGGCCGCCATCTGTGCGAGGCGGCGCACGCCGGTGGTCGTTTCTTCGGAGACTCCGCGGACATCGGCGCGCAGCAACTCCGCATGCTGCTCGTGCATCACCTTCGTGAGGTCGCCGCCGTCATCGAGAATGAGGTTCGGCGTCCAGCCGTCCGGGCCGGTGATGGTCTGGTCAATACACCACCAGAATTCGTCTTCGGTTTCGTCCTTCCACGCGAACACCGGAACACCGCGTGCAGCCATGGCGGCGGCTGCATGGTCCTGGGTCGAGAAGATGTTGCACGAACTCCAGCGGACGTCGGCTCCGAGTTCAAGCAGGGTTTCGATGAGTACAGCCGTCTGGATCGTCATGTGCAGGCAGCCGGCGATCCGTGCCCCGGCGAGTGGAGTTTGTCCGGCGTACTCCTCGCGGATGGCCATAAGGCCCGGCATCTCGGTCTCCGCAATGCCGATCTCCGTTCGGCCCCATTGGGCCAGGTCGAGGTCGGCGATCTTGAAATCTTGGGTGTTCGGACTCATTGCAGCAGCGGCTCCCGGAAGCGTCGGGGGAGTATATCGGTCGCGCGGGTCCGGGTTCATGGCTGCAACCGGTCGGTCGCAGCGGGCGTGGCACCGGTTCCGGACGGACGGAGATCCGCTCCGGGTGCCGGCGAGAACCCCGGCGTTCTACACTGGGGCGACGCATGTTGCCGGTGCCCGACTCCGGACTCCTGACCACCCGTTTCCGGAGCAAGCCATGGCCGCCGGTTTCCGCCCTGCTCCCTTCCCCGGGCGCAGTCGATGAGCGCGCTTCGTGATCTGACACCCCTTCTGAAGCCGCGTTCCGTCGCGGTCATCGGTGCGACGCACGATGCGAACCGGATCGGCGGCCGACCGTTCGCATCCCTTCGTCGGTTCGGGTTCCCCGGTCCGGTGTATCCGGTGAATCCGCGCTACGAGGCCATTGACGGCGTGCCATGCTTCTCCCGGGTGCAGGATATTCCCGAGCCTCCCGACATGGCCGTTTTGGCGATTCCGGCTGCGGCCACGCTTGAGGCCCTGCGCGATTGCCAGGCGGCTGGCGTGCCTGCGCTCACCATCTACACGAGCGGCTTTCGCGAAACCGGGGCCGAAGGCAAGGCGATGGAGGAGGAGCTCAGGGCAACTGCCGAGACCCACGGAACCCTCATCTGCGGCCCTAACTGTCAGGGAGTGGCCAACCTGCTCGACCGCATGCAGGCCAATTTCAGCTCGGCGCTGTCCGACCCCGGCATCCTGGGCGGCCCGGTCGGGTTTGTCAGCCAGAGTGGCCTGTTTACCGGCATTCTTGCCGCAGCGTTCCAGGCGCGGGGCATCGGCATCGGGTACCTGGTCAGCACCGGCAATGAGGCGGTGGTGGATTTCTCCGATGTGCTGGCATTCATGGCCCAGGACCCGAGAATCCGCGTCGTCGCCGGGTATCTCGAGGGGGTGCGGGACGGGCAGAAGCTGAAGGCGGCAATCCGAACGGCGCGCGAGCACGGAAAGCCCGTCGTGCTGCTCAAGGTCGGCCGCACACACGAAGGCGCAAGCGCGGCTGCCTCGCATACCGGAGCCCTGGCCGGAGCCTACGACGTCTACCGGGCGGCGCTCGCGCAATGGGGCGCAGTCGAGGTCGACACGATCGACGAGTTGTTCGATGCCGTCGAGGGATTCGCGGTGTCCCGCGGAACCGCGACGGGGGACCGGATCGGAATCATGAGTAATTCGGGCGGCCTCGGGGTCTTCGGCGCCGATCAGGTCCGCGCCCACGGCATGCGGATGGCGGAGCTCGGGGACACGACGGTGGAGGCGATTCGCGCCCGGTCCCTGCCGTTTGCGTCCTCCACGAATCCGGTCGACTTCGCATTGCAGGGGCTGAGCGACCCCGACGCGGTGGGGTCCCATCTCGGGCACATCGCCGCCGATGCCGACGTTGATGTGACCCTCGCCTTTTTCGGGGTCCAAAAGCTCCATGTGGACAACATCATCGACAGGATTGACGCCGCGAACCGCCTCAACGACAAGCCGCTTCTGGTTGCGTGGATGCTCGGCGACCCGGCGGCGCCGGCAGCGTTTCGGGAACGCCAGATCCCCTGCTTTGCGGATCCGGCGTCATCGGTGCGGGCGGCCCGCGCACTAGTGGCGCATGCAACCTGGACGCGGCAGTCGTCTACGGAGCGAGCTCCGCAGCAGCACCCGGCCGCCGCCCAGTTGATCGAAGCGGCGGACGGCGTCCTGTCCGAATGGCGCGCCCGCGCGGTGATCGAGGCAGCGGGAATTCCGGTGCCCCCCGGATCCCTCGCCGACAGCGCGGATGCGGCCGTCGAAGCCGCCGACGCCATCGGCTATCCGGTTGTTCTCAAGGTGGAATCGGATGCCATTGCGCACAAGTCCGACGTCGGCGGCGTGTTCCAGGGCCTGGCGGATGCCGCAGCGGTACGCGAAGCCTACGCGCGCATGCGCCGCAATCTGGAGGAGCGGGCTCCGGACCGGGTAACGGACATGTGCGGGGTGTACGGACAGGCCACACCCGGTGTTGACTTGATTGCCGGGATCAGCCGGGACCCTGTGTTCGGGCCCGTAGTGCTCGTCGGGAGCGGGGGTGTGTTTGCCGAAACGCTTCGTGACACCGCGCTCGGGTTGCCGCCGCTCTCGGAGGCCACGGCGCGCGCGATGGTTGAGAAACTGCACGGCTACGAGCGCTTGCGCGGCGCGCGCGGCGAACCGGGAGCGGATATCGATGCGGTGATCCGGGCGCTGCTTGTGCTCTCGGATCTCGCGTTCGCCTGCCCCACCCTTGCCGAGCTCGACATCAATCCGTTGCGTGCAACCCGCGAGGGTGTGACGGCGCTTGACGCCCTGATCCGGGTCAGCGCCTAGGCGCGTCCTTCTTCTGCCTGGCCAGGAAGCGGTCCATCATCATTTGCGGCTCTCCGCTTTCGTAGGCTGCAGGCTGCAGGCGGTGTGCAGCTTCGAACGCGGCTTCGTACGCCGGTTGAGTGATTTCGCGAAGGCGCAGTTTTGCGAGCCGAAACGCGTTCGGCGGGCGGTCAGCAAGAAAGCGGGCGGCCTCAACCGCCGTGTCCACGAGGACCGCAGCGTCGACTAGGCGGTGCAGCAGGCCGATGCGCACCGCTTCTTCGGCATCGACCAGGCGTCCGGACAGGGCAAGGTCCTGGGTGTGCGCGTGGCCAAGCGCCAGTTCCATGAGCTGGACGCCGATCACGCTGGCAAGGCCGACGTTGATTTCGGGTTGCCCGATCCGTGTTCCCGCGTGGCCGATGCGGAGATCGCACAGGAGTGCGATCTGCAGTCCGGCACCGGCGGCGGCGCCGTTAACGGCGGCAACGCAGGGCTTGTCGAGATTCCGGATGGCATCGTGGTGGCGCCGGAGGGCGTCTACCCATGCCCCGCACGTGTGTTCGTCGAGGCTCCGTGTTTCGGCCAGGTCGTTACCGGCACAAAAGGTCTTGCCAGCACCCGTGATCACGACGCCTCGGAGCGCCGGATCGGAGTTCACGGGGCTGAGTGCGGCCTCGATTTCGCGCCGCATGCCTGCATGCGAAGCGTTGCGGGCGCTGGGCCGGTTCAGGGTGATGACGCGAATACCGGCGTCGTCACGGACGTCGATGAACGGCATGCGTGGCTCCGAAGGCGAGGTGCGCGATAGTAGGGCAGATACCGTTCAGGTGGACCTGTCGCCGGCGTGACAACCCGGTTCGCGCGGTGATCGACGGAGAGCATGCGACACCGCCTGGGGCCCCGCTAGAATTGCGCCAGGAGATGCGAACTGGCTGCTCACCGCTCGGGAGCATGAGGACGTGATCATCATGCTCAAGACCCATGCCCCAAATCTTCGAGCTTGAGACAGTGGCCGCCGACGCAAAACTCGCTGAGGCGATTGGCCCCTTCGACCGTACTCGTGCTGAGATTGCGACAAACACCCACTTCGAGACCACCGTCAACAAGGCGATTGTGAAAATCGTTCTCGCCCAGCTTCTGATCGTAGGGTGCGCCGTTGCGGTCCTGAAACTCCTGGCCTGAAGCTCGTAGGTATAAATTCTGCCGCCGGAACCAACGCCATCAGTAGGGCCTTTTCCAAACCGTAGCATGACCATCCAGCTTGATGCAGCCGGCGGGCACTTCTCCTTCGAGATGCGATCTCTGTTGGTAGTCAAGCTGTTTGCGACAATAAGTTGCTGACGGCTTGGCAGTTTCTGAGAGTATCTCGCGAACACATCGCGGCATAACAATATGCGATCCAACGGACGCCAATTACAAGCAATGAAAAAAGAGTGGCCTGGTCTCAATGCAAGCGGTGACTTTGATGACGTGGTCGGCAAAGAAGGAGGACTTTTTCAGGCCCGGCCGCGCGCCCTTGAGGTCGCGCTCGCATAAGATCAATGGGCCGACCGCGACGTGACGCTGACCAAAACCATGAATCTATCTGGCCCAGCCAGGAACAATTGGACAGGCTTTTCCGGTTCGCCCTTCCTTCGTTCCGTCATGCTCAATGAAGAATTTGCCGGACTTGGTAGTTTTGACAAAGGGCTAACTGACCTTTCAATAGAATCTGCCACCGTCTCAGGTGGCGATGATCTTTCTGAGGTCGATGGGGGTGAGGACTTGATCGGGAGCCGGACCTCGAGCTTCCGCAGATTGGGATGAATGCTCGCTATCGAGGTACAGAGGCCTCTATAGAATATTTTGATTGTGCATCATTTACATGGCTATGAGCCATGCAGAGCGACAAATATCAAAATTAATCCTGCAAAAATTTCGAACCTCTGCCAATTTAATCGCCATGAACCAACAAAGATCGCCCAGGCTGAAACCGTTACTGGATAGGGCCCCGCCGGGCTTTTTTGCATTGCGCAGGGAAAAATGACTCGCTTGAATTAATCCGTTGCACCCTGCTGAGTTCCGTCAGGAGTCGAAAGTCAATACAGGATGCGCTAAGTTCCCTGAATGGACTGGGAGGTTGAAGTTGTGCTGCCGCCAGTGTTGAAGTGGCCGCCTTACGGGTGGGATAGCCCTCCGGATTCTTGAAGCAGTGGACCCGCGCGCGCGTCTAGAGTTGGGAGGCGGTATCCGGGAGTGGGTAGACCGCATCGCACGCCCCTTTAGAACAGTTCAGCTTTGGGTCCGCGAGATCGCGACGGCGTCAGATTGGCGGGGGTCAAGTCGCGCCAGTCCAATATTTCTTTCCCTTCTTGTTTGTGCTGCGTTCCTCCTGAATGCGTGTGGTGGCAGTGGCGGCCAATTTGCGACCAGTCAGCTCTATGCCCGAGCCGGCGGTGATGGGGATGGCGACGGTGATGGCGACGGCGATGGGGATGGTGACGGTGATGGCGACGGTGATGGCGATGGCGACGGCGATGGTGACGGCGATGGCGATGGGGATGGCGATGGCGACGGCGATGGGGATGGTGACGGCGATGGCGATGGCGACGGCGATGGGGACGGCGACGGCGATGGGGATGGTGACGGCGATGGCGACGGCGATGGCGACGGCGATGGCGACGGCGACGGCGATGGCGATGGCGATGGTGATGGTGATGGCGATGGTGACCAAGGCAACGCTGGCCGAAATTCTTCCAGCGCCTTCGCGATGGAAATTTTCGCTCCCACGCTTGGTCGGGAGGGGACCTTCGGCATTGAAGGGACCGCCGACTACAGGGTCGTCAATTCAGGCGGCCGGTACCCTGGAGAATTTTCCGGAACGCGTTCCCGCTATGTGTTCAACGACTGGGGTTACTGGGCCAAGACAGGGGACGAAACCCTGTTCAGGGCCTTCATTCGGGGTGGCCTGGAGAATGGTGCCTCCTACACACTGCATTTTGAGGGGAACCCTTCGGGTACCAATCCGGTAACTGGCGCGGCCGTCTGGTCGGGCCGCGTTCGCGCATTCGAAACTCACCCGGATGTCTTTGGCACACCGGTGAGTGGAGACGCGCGAATCGAGGCGGACTTTGCTGCGTTGACCCTCAACGTGGAGTTCACCAGCCTAACCGAAGGCCATGGCGACATGGTCTGGCGGGACTTGAGCATCGTGGACGGAACCTTCCAGCACCGGGACGGCTTCGACACCCTCGACGGTGCCTTCTACGGAGACCAGCATCAGGGCGCCGCCGGTAGTTTCGAGCGTGATCGCCTCCGAGGTATCTTCGGAACGTTGCGAGAAAAGAAGCCCTAGAACGCATGCCCAACTTCACCAGAATCGCTCAATGTGTAGACACTGAGCCTTTCCTGGCGGAACTGGATGCGGAACCGGAAATGTGGTTGGCGGACACCAGTCGCCAGCGCAAGGTTCGTTGTCAGCGCAATACCCTGAACATTTTCTTGCGCTCACCCAAGAAGCCGCTACCGCCCGGTGCGAAGAACGCCAACGACGTCCACGAGAGTCGGCGCACGCGGGCGGCCGCGAAGTTTCCGCATACCTTGGCGTTTTGCGAACGTCTTTCCAAACAGTGGGGTGCGAGCCTCGGACGCGTGACACTGGTCACCCTGTTGCCGAGGAGCCGGGTGTACCCCCATATCGACGCCGGAGCCTACTACCGGGTTCGTGATCGGCTGCATCTCGTGCTCAAGAGCTCCGAAGGCAGCCCGCTAGCCACTGAACAGGAGGCTGTCGTCATGCGGGAGAGAGAGCTCTGGGTATTCAACAACAAGGTCAAGCACTGGGCGGAAAATCTGTCCGATGAACCGCGCGTACATTTGATTTTCGATGTGCTGCCGCCGCCGGGAAGGGGGTACTACGCTTTCCCACGGGACGATTCGGAGAACGCGGTAAACGCATTCCAAGGCGCCGCTTGAGCGCAAGCGCGCTCACCGAAATTGCTCCTGGCATTCCCCGGTTTGTCAACAATTGCGGCTTGCTCGTGCTTCCCCGGGCTCACCTCCCGAACCCGCGCATCCATGGCTTCAAGCGCCTCGCATGCCAACTCGCCCACGATTGGCAAAAGCGCTATCGCAGCATCCCCGTGTTGATCAATTCCTTCGTCAAGGCGCCGCGCTTCACCGGCACCGTCCAGAAGGCTTCCAGTCGGACCCATGTCGGAAGCGCATGGGATCGCGGGCGCTAGGACAACCACCAAAAAGTTGCAGTGCCCGAGAGATACATCGGGCGCAAGCCGCTGCACAGACGGTGCAAGCGCCTCTTCAACTCCTTATCACGCCATCCCGCATCCACACGACCGACGCGCGCTTAACGTTCACGGTCACCGCGGCGACGGCCAGCGAAAGATGGTTTGATCGGCGAGGCGCCTGACCCTCGCCCTCACCTGCCTATTGTTGTTGCGGAATAAAGTCGGCAGCAACCGACTGCTGGAGCAAGAGGATGCAATCCTCCGACCCGATACACGCGTCGTTGTGCATCTCGCCGCCCGGCTGGAAGACGTAGGAACCTGGCGGTAAATCGCGTACTTCGCCGGTTTCGAGAAAGGTGTGTCTCCAGATCCCGGTGAGATTAATGCCGTGATAATCGCCCGTGTGGGCGTGGTTGGGCACGACGAAGCCTGCGGGGAGCTTAACGAGGCGAACGTTGGCTCCGGTGCTCGGGTTGCCGCTCAGCACTGCGATGGTGACCGGCGAGCCTGGAATCTCAATCCATTCGACCTCGTCAAGCGCGATCATTGATCCGTGATCTTTGTGAGAGGCGGCCAAAACTGGGCCAGTCGCGACAAGCAGCACGACGCACGTGAACGGAAACAATTTCCCGACCATTGCGTTCGTCTCCTCCATGCATGGATAACACGACGATCGAGACCGGCGCGCGAAGTCAAAATTCCACAAACGAGCATACAGCCTGTCGCTGCAGCCCATTCGCATCGATTGAATGCTGAGCGGACGAAAACAGTGAGCCGAGGCGGAACACCACTTGGTCTGCAAGCTGCTACACAAGCGCTGACAGCGCCTCCTCAACCCACGAGCCCACCATCCCGAATTCCGATGGCGGGTGGATGCTCGCTGTGCGAGGGCTGGCCCATGCGGAATTGCATGGGCCGCAAGATCTTGATTGCCGCTGTGAGGGCGTGAGCGGCCGAATCGATCCGAACGGCGTTGTCGTAAACCTCCGTGCGGAGCGCGCCCATGACACGCCTTCTCTTGGACACGTAGAACGCATCGCGCCAGTCGCGAAACTGAAGCTGACGAAGGGACCGCAATCCACGGCGGACGGCCTGGCCATACGCTTCGGCGCGGCCTCCCTGCCCCAGCGCCCGGGCAAGTGCCGCCGCATCGGCAAGCCCCTCGAGATACGCTCCGGTGGAGGCGGCGTGCGGAGGGCCGAACTCCGGGTGCAGCGGATCGTAGAAGCGCCCGCGCAGGTCCGGCGCCACCCCGTCCCACTGTTGCATCGGCAGCAGCCAGTCACTGATTTCGAAGGCGAAGTCGGCGAACGCGCGGCTACCTGTGTGAGCGAACAGAGACGCACAGGCCTGGGTATGCCATGGCACGAACGCCGGGTTGCGTGACTGCCGGTGCTGTGCACGACAGCGTGCGAAGACAGAAATGCATCGCTCCAAGGGAGGCGCAAACTCGGTGCTCCGTCTAAGCGCCTCCGCCCAGAACAGCAGAGCCTCACCGGAATAGAAGTTCCAGTTTTCCCCGTCGCGCTCCGGCGGGAAGAAGAAAGTTCGAAATCCACGCTCTTCGTCCACCAGCGAATTCACCCCCGCCACCAGCATGGCCAGCTGGGGAAGAAATTCCTGCCGAGCGGGACTTTCCAGGATTGCCAGCGCGGCAAGCGCGGCCGCGCCGAGCTTTGCGCCGGTCGGTTCCACGATGGCGCCGCGCCCGTCGCCGATGTCCTGGAAATAGAGGTCGAGGTTGTAACGAAGGTTTCGTCGAGCCGCGTCGCGGATGTCCGCGCTGCTGCGTAGTTCGCCGAATTGGGCGAGGGCACGCGTCGCAAGAAAGCGGCGGATGGCGTTGTCAGCGGGCGAGTTTTCCCCCCGGCTTGGCCAATACTTGTACGGAAGCCCGCCCTCTGCCGACAGATTGCGCAACATCCAACTGCCAATGCCGTCGGCCAGATCGGCGGCTCGGTTTTCGTGTGGCGCCGGGGTTGGGTCGATCAGCGTGCCGCCGCGAAACAGCTCGACCCCTGCCCTTTCGTCGTCCGCCGGCAGCAGGAATTGTCGGGCGGAAAAGGAGTGCAGGCTGCCTTCGGCGACAAAGTCCTCAAGCGTGACGTCACGACACTCCAGGAATCCTTCGAGAGCTCGTTCGAAGCGCAGGTTGGCAGCGAGCATCTGCGTCGGCGCAATTCGGGCAGTCTCGCCTCGAAACGCGATCTCCATCCCCAGTAGCCCGCAGTCGCGTGGTCGAAACACTTGGGCCCGCCGGCTGGCTTGGACCGGGGACACATCATCGATTGCGCAGACCTCGACCACGTCCCCTGGCACCGCGCCAACCCGCTGTGGCAGATCGGCCAAGGAAAGATCCTCCTTCCATCGGCCTCGCTTCGCCACGCCGCCTCTTCGGACGCAGAGCCAAGCGGTCACGGCCTGTGGATCTGCCGCGTTCAAGCTTGAGTCCGTTCTGTCTGGGAATTGTGTCTCTGCATGTATTGCTACAAGCGTCTGGGCCTGCGCGTGCTCTCAGGAGCGCCGACCACCCAGACGCTAGTTGCGCAACCTCCCGGGGTATGGTCAAGCAAGGTGGCGATGTCCCTGGTCGCCTTGCAATCGAGACTTCGCGGCTTCGAACAGCAGATCGCAGTCGGTGCCGTCGATGATGGCGTACTGACCGTCATGGGCTGCGAAGTGTTCGCGAAACTTGCAGGGTCCGGTTACCACAGCATTCTGTCCAACTGTCGTTTCGCCGCCCTAGAAACGCGCTCATTGCGGTGATCGTGGAACTGCACATAGAGCGACAGCGGATCGACGGTGTGTGCGGTAGACAAGGCAGCCGGGTCATATGACCAGGTTTCTACGATTTGGGAAGCTTGATCCCGATCAGTTTCGACAAGCTCCTGGGTCTGTGCGACAGTTCTCCAATCGCTGGCCGCGACCGCGAAAGTCGGAAGTGAGGGCGGGGATAGGTCGGTAAGTTCGGAGAGCGCACTCTCGCCCGCCTTTTTCAATGGCAGAGCAGCGTGAACGTCAAAGAGGTACTTCTTGGTGCGGACTGGGCTGAGCAGCAGGTCGTGCGCAGCATCGAACAGTTGCCTTCCTTCGGCCTGGAACAGGATATGCCGCTCCCTGCCGTGTCGTTCGGTCTGGGCCAGCCCGGCTCCGACCAGATCGTCGAACGCGCGGCCGACCGACATCGCTGAGTAGTGCAGTTGGGCCGCTAAGAGGGATGGGGTTGTCGCGCTTTTGTCGAGCCCCAGGAGACGATGGAATAGAACCGCCTGAGCTGCCGGCGAGAGGCCGGATGTGAGCCGAGGCTTGGGCGCACGGAAACGTTCCCTCAAGTCCATCGCCAGATCCGGGACATAAAGCTGCTTACCGGGCACAACGAAGGGCACGCCGTGTCGAATAAGCCGCGACCGATTGTGTGCGCTCAGCCACTCCGCGACGAAGACGACGATTGCATCGTTGAAGGAACGGGCTAGCGCAACATGCTTCGCGATCTCGGACGGCGTAGCAGAATTGTCGGTAGTCGCGAGGAAGATGCATCGTCTTCCCGCAATGTGGCCTTCGTGGAGACTGTACCTCCCGGAAAGAAGCGAGGGGAAGCTGGGTGCCCGTTCGAGAACGACGACCCTCGCGGGCTCGTGAAGGGTGTCTTCGAGATAGCGCTGGAGCTCGGCGACGATAGGCATTGCCAGCATTTCCAGAGTTAAAACTAACGATTCAGTGCATAATAACAATAATAATGTTAGTGTGCAGATCAGATGTTAGGAGTGTGTCGGTAACTCGGGATGTGTGCGGTCCAAATACCAGATGATTTGTCCGGCTTTGGAAGGTATCCGAGCCATAGAGGGATTAGGCGCGTCGGACGGAGCGGGCACATGAACTGAGATTGACGAAGTTTGAAGAGGGTTACGAGCGCACGTTGCGTGGTGGGCTGAGCCTTGGGGAGGCGATGGAGATACTCGGCTTGGCTGCGCTACTCGACCACAACCTGAGATGGCAGCGTTCGGTGCGACCTGTTGCGTCAGAAGGCGTCCAGGAGACTCTTAGTAGTGGATGCCCTCAATGATCGATCCGAACACTTCGCGATGATGCCACTTCAGGGATTTCAGGTCCGGATGGTCGTCCGCTTTCTCGGGCAGCACGATTGAGCGGCGCGAGAACCGCTCAAGGGATTCGTCCTTACCGGGGCCGACCGCGGCAGCCGCTGTAACGACCGTGTACGTCCGCGAAAGCGTAAATGCTCCGGCATCAAACAGTCGATGATGCAAGGCGCATAAAGAAAGCCCATTGCTTACCTTGTCTCGGTCGCGGCCACCGGCCCGGTGCCACTTGATATGTGCTGCATCTAGCGCCACAGGTGTGTCATGCAGGCGAACAGAGAATTCGCATACGGCACACCGTTCGCCATAGGCGTCGAGAACTGCCTTGGAGAACGCCGGATCGCGCGACCTGCGCCGAACCAGATCGAAGCCTTCTGCGGTTTCTTGCCTTTCCTGAGCGCGGGAATTCTTCGTGGCAGGCTCCGCATTGCCAGCATTGATCCGGACTGCACGGAGGATGTCATCGTGCAATGTGTCCGGGAAATGGGCGTCGAGCAGTGAATACGCGATGTCGAGTGCCGTTATTCGATCTTCCTGGAGTGCGCGGAACACATCGGCTGGCAAACCACCCCGCGCCCCTTCCCGACGTAATGAGCGGACATGCGCATCGCGGCTCGGTGTCTCAGTGATTCGGTTGGCTTCCGGTACTTCCCAAACGTCATCGCGCCGTAGACGCCAGAATGGAAACTCAGGCCTTTCGCGCCTTCGCGGCGGTCCGAAGCGGCGGAGCAAGACTTCCAGTTCGCGGGCGATCTCGTCGTATGGGGCCAGACGCGGTTCGTTTCGAAGACACCGCCCGATTGCCCATAACGCGAGCAAGGGCTTGTTCGGAGCGCGCCGTCCTTGCCTTTGCCAGACCTTGAGATCGGCGAACAGTCTCTGCAACTCGCTGGGCGTCACGGACGAGGCTTCACGGTGTGCCGCTTCGCGCGATTAGTCGAGGCGGGGTTCCACCCGGTGCGTGGAGACCAACGGCCTGGTGTTTGGCAAGCGTCGATGGCCGCATGAGCTGCCGGCATAATGAATTGACCGATCTCGCGAATGACGGTGGGAAGATGCGGTTCGTTGATCAGTAGCGGTTCGCGGCCGAGGAACGCGCGCCATTGCATCGATTTCTGTGGGTCTTCCGAGAAGGCCTCGGTGAGCGATAGTGGAGGCTCGAGCGGGACTGTCGTCTTTCGCCTCTCGAAGGTGGCCCGGATTGCAGCGGCGAGAACAACGCCATCGAAGCTGAAAAGCCGAGACATCGCGAGAAGGTCGTAGAAGTCCTTCATTCGGCTATTGGCGAGGTCGAGGGTCACCATCGCCTCGAATTTCTCGGCCACTACGGTTTCACGCGGATATGCCCTAGGCGTCGGCGCGGTCTGATCGAGAAGTGCCGGGTATTCGATCTCTGATGGCCCTGGCGTCACGACATCGCCGAACCCGATATCGATCCGGATGGGAATAATGGCAGCCCCGAGATAGGCCGATGTGCTCACACGGAACCCGGCATGCAATTGATTTTCGCGGATTGGCTCTGCAACGATGCAAGCGGCATCGAAACTCAACCCGTCGTCTTCGACTGCTTGGTCGAATATCTCACGGAAGACCCTGACAACGCGTTCGGCTTCCGGATCGCCGAAGCAAAGGAGATCCAGGTCGCGCGTGGTCCGGAAGGGATCATCAAGCCAAGCCGCGTAAAGCATCGCGCCCTTGAGGACAAAGCGATCATTGTGAGGCGAGACGCTTAGCCGGAAGAGCAGCCTTTCGAGAGCGTAGCGCGTAAGTATGTGCTGGAAGTTCGCTTGTTTCGCTCTAGCGATATCGTGCAGTCGAGCTCGCACTGACGCGGCGATGTTCTTCACCTCACGCGCCATCTGCAACCACCGCTTCCAGATAGGGCCGCAGGACCGACCAGATACGGGTCTCGCGGGCATATGCAACGAGTTCTAACGGCTTTGCCTTGCCTGAGGTCACGACGTTATGGAGGCCCTCCAGCGCGACGTCGAGGCCAACAAGTCTTCTGAACCGGAAGCAGTCCACGACCGTCTTGGCCGGATCAAAGATCGGCACTGGCACTTGGTCAATCGTTCGGGTCTGCACGCCAAGCGATAGCGCCCGCTCGCTGCATCGAACTATGCGCGTTGGCGGGTACGCGAAAATTGGCTTTCGGGCTTTCGAACCGATGGCTACCCAGACACGGCGCGGCATTTGGAGCGTGAGCTCGTGGAACTGGAGGGCGGAGACAAGGCAGATGACCCCTTTCGGGGCGAGCTTCGCGACTTCGGCCAGGGGATGTGAAGCAGTGATTTCAGCATCTGCCAGCTGATAAAGGCCGCGGGCAACGCGAGTGAGCACGTCATCGGCCACCAGCCGCGAGAGCGTCTGCGGGTGAACGCCGGAGTTGGTCAGCTCGACGCGCCGCATGATGCCGCGCTGCCTGAGAAGGTCGATTGCAAGATCTCGTTGGGATGAATAAGCAAAATTGATCATGTGATGCAATGTTAGTAATAACATCCTTAACAACGACATTATGTCACATTTGAGACTTCACGAGAAACGAATGTCACCTCGTGTTCCGAATCGGCACTGAACTTCCAAAGCAGCCAGCGTGGCGAAGCTTTGGAGCTACGGCGGATGAGGGGGGCATCGTGTTGCACCGGAGAGCACCGGGGAAACGTCCATGCAGGTAGGTCTGGCCCGATATGAAGACCGATGGCGTTTCCGCCGCTTGACCCGGCTGCCTTCACGGATTCGTTAGCCAAATGCGCATAACGTACCGTTGTCTGCACTTGCGTCTGTTCGAGCAGCCTCATGTACGCAAGCAACGCCGCTGGCCGGAACTTGCCGCCCGTCTCCAAGTATCTCCCCTTGAACTGATAGCATGCATCCATGGCCATCGTGACCGACACTTACGCTGCGATCCGGAGCCTCGAGGCTGCAGGCGCTGACTCCAACCTTGCCGAGGCGATCGTCCAGACCGTCGGCCGAGCTGACCGCGACCTGGCCACGAAGTCTGACCTGAAGGCCGAACTCAGCGTGCTTGAAGTACGGTTGACCTCAGCCGGCTACCACTTGGCGTGCGGAGTTGTCGTCGCGAACACTGCAATCGTGTTCGGACTGCTGAAGGTTCTGCTGCCCGGCTGAGCTGGGGCCCGTACATCGGTGCTCGTTACACTGCCATGGCCGGCAAGCTGGCCTGTGGCAAACCGGCACCGGTAAGGCAAGAGAAGCTACAAAAGGCGTCCTTCGAGTAGGTGGCGTTGGATCTTGCCTGACGTCGAGCGTGGCAACGCATCCGCATCGATGAATCGGATGTCGTTCGGGCGCTTGTAGCCTGCGAGGTGCTCGCGGCAGAGCGTCATCAACACGTCGGCATCGAGCCGGTCGTCGGCGCGCACGACGAAGGCAACCGGCACCTCGCCCCACTGATCGTCCCGACGGCGGACGACCGCCGCCTCCACCACGCGCTTGTCCATGCACAGGACCCGCTCGATCTCGGCCGGGTAGATGTTCTCACCGCCCGACTTGATCATGTACTTCGCGCGATCCACAAAATCGTACGTCCCGTCGGTTTCGCGGCGAAACATGTCCCCCATGTGAAACCAGCCACCGCGGAAGACCTCCGCGTTGACTTCTTCAGCGTCCCAGTATCCCGAGAACAGGGTCGGTCCGCGCACCGCCATTTCTCCGGTCTCGCCATCGGCAACCGGGGTGCCGTCCGAACCCATGAGCCGCACTTCGCACAGCGAGTTTTGCCGTTTGGACAACCGCTCCGGAACTTCACCTGGCCGAAACATGGAGGCGGAGGTCGGCGGAATACCGGTTTCGGTCGAACCGAAGCTGTTCAGGAATGGCGCAGCGAGCTGTCGGCTAACGGTCGCGATAGCCTGGCGCGGCGTCAGGTCGGCCATGGCACCGAGGAACTGGATGCCGGAGGGGGTCAGTGGATCCGTGCCGAGGCGGTCGATCAGGCGGTCATAGATCCCCGGCATCAACACGAGCCAGGTGAGCCTATTGTCCGGAATGATCCGCCACAGATGATCGAGGTCGAAGCCGTCGATCTGGATGACCCGACCGCCAATGAGCAGGGAACCAATCGCCAAATCGGTCGAGGCCATGTGGAACATGGGGGCCCAGGCCGGGAACGCGCCGGCCCGTGACAGGCCGAGATCGGCCGTGAACACCAGGACCCGCGCAATGAACGCGCGATGGCTGATGAGGGCTCCTTTGGGGCGACCGGTGGTGCCTCCTGTATAGAGAATGGCCAGTCCGTCCTCGGGTTGCGCGACGTCGGGTGGTTCGGTCTCGCTTGCCGAAGCAAGCATCGCTTCGTAATCGTCACCGAACACCGGCGCACGGCGAGGCCGGCTCGGCAGGTCCAGATGGTCGGCGAAGCGGGGGGATGCGAACGCGATGCGCGGCCTGGTCAGGGTCAGGCAGTAGTCGAGTTCGTCCGCCGACAGGCGCCAGTTGAGGGCCGCAAAGATGGCGCCGATCTTCGCGCACGCGAACTCGAGTTCCACATATTCGGCGCGATTTTCGGACAGGATCGCGATTCGGTCACCACGGCCGATTCCATATCCGGAAAGCGCGTGCGCGAGCCGGTTGACCCGCCGATTGAATGCTGCGTACGTCCACGTCACACGCGCGTCTTCGACCGCCGGGGCGTCTCCTCGGATGCCGGCTTGCTCACGGAGCAAGCTGCCGACCGTTGTGCGTCCGGCGGCGTCCACGGGAGACAGGGTCATGCGTCCTGCCTTGCGGTGGACATGCTGTGGCGCCAACCGCATAGGCCGTGCCGCGGAGGATTGATCGGCTGGCGCGTCCTTCCGCTAGCAACCTGCCGTGAGGGCGCCGGTGCGGATCTCCGGCGCATCAGGTTCGCGGGGCCGCAACGCCTGTTGCGGTACTCACCTTGAGCGCACTGGCCGGCGTCAATGGTCTTCACCAAATCCGTCGTCCACAAGCGCACCCAGCGCCGCAACGGCAGAGTCCGCGTCGTGCCCGGACGCCTCGATGGACACCGATGTCCCGAGGGATGCCGACAGCACCATCAGGCCGAGCATCGACTTGCCGTCGGCGGAACGGCCGTCCTTCCGTACGGTGATGGCGGCCTGAAACTCGCTCGCACAGCGGACAAACCGTGCCGCCGCGCGGGCATGCAAGCCGCGAACGTTCCGGATCGTTGCCGTCCGCGACGCAACGCCTTTCTGGCTGCTCATTCGGAAGCCTGATCCCGGTCGCCACGAAGCGCCTCGCCGAGCTCAAGCATGTTGCGCCGGCCGGCAGCGCGTACGGTTTGCACCAGTTCGGCGAGCGGCATGTCGCGTTGCCGGGCCTCGGCGAGCTTGTACATCACCGCGAGATTCGGGTTTGCCAGCATCATTGCCTGCCCTTCGGGTCGCGTGTCCTGGACGACAGACCGGGTCAGGTTTGCCGGTGTGCTTCCGAATACATCGACGATGAAGATGACGCCCCGCCCTGAATTGACCGCTTCGCCGGCCATCCGAATTGCGTTCCGGCGTTCTTCGATGTCGTCGGTCGGGCCGACCTCGATCACCCGCACCGCCGGCATCTCGCCGACCGCATGTTCGGTTGCGGCAACCAGCTCGGCTCCGAACTGCCCGTGGGTCACGACGACGACGCCCACGCCGTCGAACGGATCGTCAGCCGTTGGGGAGCGCGGGGTCATGCGGCGGGGCCGAGAGCGCCTGCCACTGGCTCGGCCGTACCGAGCGCCAGGCGGATGCGTGCGGCCGCCGAGGCAGCCGTTGGCGACAGCCGGACAACGGGGAGGGGATGGCCAAGGAGGGTCATAGATGCGGGGGCTGGAAGGCGCTCGTCGTGATCGCCGGCAAGATCGACGACCAGCGAAAGCGGAACGCCGGACCGGTAGGGCAGGCGAAAGATGCCGAGACCGCGCACCTCGAGCAGGCCTTGCAGGGCTTCCGGCGGGCTTGCGGTCAGGCCTCCGGCCTCTGCGCGCAGCGCCACCCGATCGTCGGCGACGAGTGCCGCGCCGCCGTCAATCAGCCGGAGCGCCAGGTCCGACTTGCCGGACCCGCTCGGGCCCTGCAGCAAGACACCCTGGTTCTCCAGCGCCACGCACGTCCCCGCACGCGTCACGCGGCCTCGTCTTGCACGATCTCTTGCCCGGTCAACAGGGCGTGGATCGCATCGGCATCGCTTGCGCCACGCAGGACCCGGCGCAACGCGGGCCGACCCAGCCGGCGGGTAATCGTCGCGAGAATGGCGAGGTGCTGCGCCTGGTTGCCGTCGGGACTGAGCAGGCAGAAGACAAGATCGACGGGTCGCTGGTCAGGAGCGTCGAACCCGACGGGAGGCTTGAGGCGAGCGAATACGCCGACGGCCCGGTCGAGGTCCGGAAAGCGTGCGTGGGGAACGGCTACCCCGTGTCCAAATCCGGTCGAGCCCTGCTGCTCGCGTGCGGCCAGCGCCTGGAAAAGTGTCCGTTCCTTGATCCCGGTCTCGCGCGCAGCGACCTTGGCCAATGACTGCAGCAACTGACGCGTGCTGTTGACGGTCAGGTCCGGAAGAATGGACGACGGGGAAAGAAGGCTCTCGAGCTGCATGGTGGAGACGTCGACTTCTGCGGGCACGGGAGCACCCCTCCGGCTCCGCGCCATGGCGCGTGCAGGGAACTGCCGGGGCCTTTGGTGAGCGCTCAAGGTGGGCTGCAGGCTGAACGATGTCAAGGCGTGTCCGGGTGTGGAACGCGCTGTATCGGTGCCGGCGGCCCGCACGCGTTCACGCGGGGACGACCGGCCCTCCACGGGGCCGCGTCTCAGGGAAGGTCGATGCTCAGTGGGCGAAAGGTGCCTGCTGGCGCGGCCCCCCGGCGTGATCTCGGAGCGTGCGTTGGCGTTGCGCGGAGGTGGGGATCTGCAGCATCGACCGGTACTTCGCCACGGTGCGGCGCGCGACCTGAATGCCTGACTCCGCGAGCACGTCGACGATCTGCTGGTCCGAGTAGGGGGGCTGCTCGGGGCCCTCGGCGTTGACCAGCGCCAGGATCTGGGCCCGTACCGCGCCCGGAGAATGCGGGGCCCGGCCGTCGGCACCGCCGAGGCTTCGGTCGAAGAACGAGCGCAGGGGAAGGGTCCCGCGGGGTGTTGCCATCGACTTGTTGGCAACCACCCGGCTCACCGTGCTTTCGTGCAGGTCCACCATGTCCGCAACCTGCCGCAGCGTCAGGGGGCGGCGCTGCTCAACACCGCTCCGGACATAGCGGTCCTGCAGGCGGATCAGGACACTGGCCACCCGGTAGATCGACTGCGCCCGCTGACGGAGTGCCCGCACCAGCCATGCGGCTTCCTGCCATTTTCGGGTGAGGGTGCCGTCGTCCGGGGTGCTCCGCATCTGTGCCCGGGCCTCGCGGTATCCGGCCCGGTCCGCGTAAATGCGCGGAAAGCACGCGGGGTTCAGCTCGATGCGCCAGTCATCGCCGTCCGGTGTGGCGATGATGTCGGGTGCTCCGAGAAATTCCCGCTCGTCCCCGTAGGCGGCCCCGGGTTTCGGGTTCAGCGAACGGAGGGCACGGAGCAGATCCCGGAGCTCGTCCGCCGACACGTCGAGAGCGTTGCACAGCTTGCGCTCGGATCGTGCTGCCACCAGGTCGAGATGATCGATCAGAAGATCCAGCTTCGGCGGCGCTTGCGTGCGTCCCTGCAGCTGGAGGCGCAGGCATTCCGCCAGGGAACGGGCGCAGACTCCGGGGGGATCAAACGTCTGCAGGCAGCCCAGTACCCGCTCGACGTCCGCGACGGTGGTGCGCCCCAGCTCCGCAATCTCTACCGCGTCGTAGTCGTCGAGGTAGCCGTTGGAGTCCGTCCGGTCGATCAGGAGTGCCGCCGTGGCCTGGTCTCCGGCGGCGAGATCGACACGCGCCTGCTCGGCCAGATGGTCCCGAAGGGACGGGCCGTCGGCCTCGATGTCGGCGGGGAAGGGCGGCGCCTCCCGTTGCGGGCGCGCCCAGAGGGCTCCGGTGTCCGACCATGAATCGAGGGGAGTCGCACGCGGGTCCGTGTGGTCGGGCCGGGTCCTGTCGAGCAGCGGATTTGTCGCAAGCTGCTCGTCGACGTAGCGGTTGAGGTCGACGCCCGCATGCTGCACGAGACGGACCGACTCCGCGAGTTCCGGAGTCATTGCAAGGCGCTGGCTGATTCGGGTCCGGAGACCGGGACTTGCGCGCATGACGCGTACTACATGCGGAACCGGTCACCAAGGTAGACCCGCCGCACATCGTTGTTGGCAACAATGGCATCGGGTGGCCCGTGGCAGAGCACGCGGCCATCATGAAGGACGTACGCGCGGTCGACGATGTCGAGGGCTTCCCGGACGTTGTGGTCGGTGATCAGCACGCCGATGCCACGGTCCCGGATATGCATGATAAGCGTGCGCATCTCCCCGACGAAGATCGGATCGATGCCGGCCAGCGGTTCGTCCAGCAACAGGAAGCTCGGCCGGCATGCCAGCGCACGTGCGATCTCGACGCGCCGCCGTTCACCGCCCGAGAGGACCAGCGACGAGGCCTTCCGGATATGGAGGAGCGAAAAGTCCGTGAGCAGCGCATCGAGAGTCTCTTCACGGCGCGAGACCACGGGCTCGACCGTTTCCAGGGCGGCCCGGATGTTTCCCTCGACCGTCATGTTCCGGAAGATCGAGGGCTGCTGGGCGAGATAGCCGATTCCCCGCCGCGCGCGCCGATAGAGCGGCCACCGCGTGATCGGGACGCCGTCGAGGTGAATCGACCCCGCGTCGGTCGCCCGGAGGCCGGCGAGCAAATGAAACGTCGTGGTTTTGCCGGCGCCGTTGGGTCCAAGAAGCGCCACCGCCTCGCCGCGCGCGAGCTGCAGCGACACGTCGTTGACGATCATGCGCTTCCGGATGCGGTGGGTCAGGTTCCGAGCAATCAGCCCTTGATTGCCCTCGATGACCTTGAGCGCGGTTTGCGGACGGGGTGTCATTGCGCGTTGTCGTCGTTCCCGGAGGGCCCCAACCGTATTGACGGCCGGACCCCCTCCTGCCCTGTGATCTGGCTGGTCCCCTTGACGAGGTCGATAGTCAGGAGCGTGCCCCGAACCACGTCTCCGGCGTCGATCACCTCGACGTTTCCCGCGAGCGTAATGGTGCCTGCGTCCAGGTCGTATCGACCCTTGTCCCCGCGCGCTGTCCCGTTTGCTGTCGTGTAGATCACGCCCCCGTCCGCCTCGATCAGCCGTACTTCGCCGACCGAGCCGTCATCCCTGCGATGGGCATAGGCGACGAACCGCTCGGCACGGAGGGTCCTGCCACCCTGCTCGGCAACCGCATTGCCAAGCGCTGTGGCTGTCGCGGTTTCCTCGTCCCAGATCAGTTCGTCGGCCATGATTTCGGTGGGGCCGAGGCCGCGGGCGTCCTGCGCGACTGCCGGGTGAATGGCGTGCCACAGCACAGCGGCGGCAGCGGCGGCGACCAACGGGGCCAGGGTTGCGCGCATGATCAGGATTCGCTGTCCGAATGCAGCACGAGCCGGGGCCTCCCGCTGAACTTGAGGGTCTCGGACGTCGTGTCGTACCGAAACTCGCGCGCCCGCAGAATCCCCCAGGGCCCTTCCACCCGGACCGGGTCCGTGCCCTCGACCAGGCCCCGGTCCGGAAAGTACTCGGACGTCTTGGTTTCGAGCACGGTTCCGGATTCGGTTTCCATTCGGACTCCGTCCGTCATTGCTACCCGACCTGCGGCCACATCGTACCGACCCCTGCCTGCCGCAAGAGTGATTGCTCTTTTACCAGAAAAAAACCGGACACGAAGCTGGTCGAGACGGACTGTGCGCGATTCGCCCGGCTCCTCGAACACCTGCGTGGCGGTTACGGTGTAGTGCCTGCCCGCAATGTCGGTACCGTCAAGCCGGGCGCCCGACATCAGGTGGCTTGGTGTGGTCGCCAGGGAATCAAGGCCGGTGCCGGTGTCCACGACCCGGGCGTTGTCCCAGAGCACGATCACGGCAAGGGAGCTGAGCCCCCCGGCGAGCAGCAGCAGCTTGATCGCGCGGAGCACATGCTGGCGCGACAGCGCGGTCCGGCGGTGAAGCCCGGCGCGCCTGGCTGCACGCTGGGGGAAGGCGTCCGTCATGGCGTGACGTGGCCCCCGAACGGGGCGGCGGGAGCCTTGGTCAGGCTGCGCGGCCGAGCGGCCTGTCCGCGCGGGTTCGCGCGAGCGCCCCGCACGCGGACCGTCCGGTCCGGCTGCCTGGCGCAAACCGGCGAGGGCGGCAGGGGTTCAGGCAATGCCGGCGCGGACGCAGTCGTGCATGTGGATCAGGCCCTCCGGGGTTGCATCGGCGTCGGTCACGAAGAGGCTGGTAATGCCGCGCGTGTTCATCCGTTCCAGTGCCTCGCCGCCGAGCGCCTGTGCAGAAATCGTCACAGGATTGGGGCTCATCACTTCCCGGGTCGCCCGTTCCAGAAGATCCGGAGTCATGCTGCGCCGCAGATCGCCGTCGGTCACGGCCCCGGTGAGCCGCCCTTCGGCATTGGTCACACCCGCACACCCGAGCCCTTTTTCTGTCATCACCAGGATGGTTTCGCGCATGGGCGTGCCTTCCCCGACAAGCGGGAGTTCGTCGCCTGTGTGCATCAGGTCGGCGACCCGGACCAGCCGGGCCCCGAGACGCCCGCCAGGATGCAATCCCCGGAAATCGTCGGCCGTGAAGCCCTTGCGTTCCAGCAGTACTGCCGCGAGCGCGTCTCCGGCGGCGATCGCCAGGGTGGTCGAGACCGTAGGCGCAAGCCCGATCGGGCAGGCCTCGGGGACGTCCGGAAGCACGATGGCAGCGTCCGCCGTGGTTGCGAGGGTGCTCGCTGCCACACTGGTGACGGCCACCAGCGGAATTCGGAACCGGCGGACGTAGGCCAGGAGGTCGGCCAGCTCCACCGTCTCCCCGGAGTTGGAAAACGCGAGCACGGTGTCGGTTTGCGTGATCATGCCGAGATCGCCGTGGCTCGCTTCCGCCGCGTGGACGAAGTAGGCCGGGGTTCCGGTGGAGGCCAGCGTGGACGCCACCTTGCGGGCGATGTGGCCCGATTTCCCCATCCCCGTCACGATGACTCGCCCCTTGGTCGCGGCGAGCACGCGGGCAGCGGACTCAAAGGCGGGGCCGATGGAGTCGGACAGGGCCCGGAGCCCCTCGGCTTCGGCCTGCACGACGCGGCGTGCAACGGCGAGGTCGGATTCCGGTTCGGAAGCGGCCCGGGCGTGCGTGCCGGCCGATGGGGTCCCCATATCAGGCGCGGTTCGGGTACATGTCGTGGGCGAACGGATCGGCGTCTGCCCAGCCCATGAGGTCCAGGGTCACGCGCGCCTGGAGGAAGTCGAAGCACTGTTGAGCGAGTTCTTGCCGTCCCTCCCGTTCCAGCATTCCGTCCAGGATGGTGCGGAGCTTGTGCAAGTGGAGGACGTCGGTCGCGGCGTAACGGTGCTGCTGGGTGGTCAGCGTCTGGGCCCCCCAGTCTGACTGCTGTTGCTGCTTGGAAATGTCAACGCGCAGCAGCTCCTTGCAGAGATCCTTGAGGCCGTGCCGGTCGGTGTACGTGCGGGCGAAACGCGACGCGATCTTCGTGCAGTAGTTCGGATGCGACCGGGCGCCGAGATGGTGCTCCAGGGTCGCCATGTCCGCGCGCGCGTAGTGATAGAGCTTCAGCGTGGCGGAATCCTCAAGCAGCGCCGTGAGGCGCGGCGCACTGTAGTGGCCGCGCTCGAACCGGACGAGATGGACGACGTCATCACCGGCGGAAACCTGAACCAGACACAGGCGGTCGCGGGCCACGACAAGGCCCATCGATTCGGTGTCGACCGCCGCGCCTTCGGGAAACGCGAGTCCGGCCGGGAGATCGCCTTCGTGAAAATGAATGTCCATCGTCCGGAACGCTCGCTGGCCAACGGGCACCGAGTGTAACCGCCATGCGGGCGGCGTGGAGCTTGCCCGCAGCCGTGTTCGCCGCCCGATGCCCCCGTCTGGCCCTCTATCGCACCTTGAGCGCCGCCGGGCTCAGGCGGCGACGGCCGGCAGGCCGGCAAGTGCCATCGCGAGCTCGCCTTCGTCGTACGCCTGGTCGGTGAGCTTGTCCGCGAAATAGTCGGTGTAGGCCTGCATGTCGAGATGACCGTGGCCGCAGAGGTTGAACAGGATCGTCCGCCCGGCGCCTGCTGCACGGCATTTCAGCGCCTCGTCGACGGCGCCCTTGATCGCGTGTGTCGCCTCGGGTGCGGGGATGATTCCCTCGGCCCGTGCGAACTGCACCCCGGCGGCGAAGCACTCCTTCTGGTGATAGGCGCGGGCCTCGATCAGGCCGAGTTCATGCAGATGGCTGACGAGGGGACCCATGCCGTGGTAGCGGAGGCCGCCGGCGTGGAACCCGGGCGGGACGAACGTCGATCCGAGCGTGTGCATCTTGACCAGTGGCGTGAGGTGCCCGGTGTCGCCGAAGTCGTAGGCGTACTTGCCGCGGGTGAGCGTCGGGCAGGCGGCGGGTTCAACGGCGACCACGCGCACCTTGGGGCCGCCCTGGAGCTGCTTGCCGAGGAACGGATTCACCATGCCGGCGAAATTGCTGCCGCCACCCGTGCATCCCACGAGGATGTCCGGGTAGTTGCCCGCCATGTTCATCTGCTCGAGCGCTTCCTGGCCGACGACGGTCTGGTGAAGCAGCACGTGATTGAGCACGCTTCCCAGCGCGTACTTGGTGTCGTCGTTCTGGGCTGCAATCTCCACGGCCTCGGAAATCGCGATTCCCAGGCTCCCCGTGGAGTCGGGATGGTCCTCGAGCACCGCGCGCCCGGCCTGCGTCTCGGTGGACGGGCTGGCCACGCAGCGCGCGCCGAACGCCTCCATCATCGCCTTCCGGTACGGCTTCTGCTCGAAGCTCACGCGCACCATGTACACGTCGATCTCGAGCCCGAAGAGGCTCCCGGCGAACGCGAGCGCCGACCCCCACTGCCCGGCACCGGTTTCGGTGGTGATGCGCTTGGTCCCCGCCTCCTTGTTGTAGAACGCCTGGGCGACGGCCGTGTTGGGCTTGTGGCTGCCGGCGGGGCTCACGCCTTCGTACTTGTAGTAGATCTTGGCCGGCGTATCGAGAGCCGCTTCGAGGCGGCGGGCCCGGTAGAGCGGACTCGGCCGCCACTGGCGGTAGACGTCGCGAACCGGGTCGGGAATCTCGATCTCGCGGTCGGTGGAGACCTCCTGGCCGATCAGGGCCATGGGGAAGAGCGGGGCGAGGTCGTCGGGTCCGATCGGCTGGCCGGTCCCCGGATGCAGGACCGGAGGCGGGGGTTCAGGCAGGTCCGCCATGATGTTGTACCAGGTGTGCGGAATCCGGTCTTCGGACAGGACATACTTCACCGTATCGCTCATGATCGCCCAGTTCTCCTACAGCTAGAGTGTGCTTCGACCTGCGCCGGCACGGCGCATCCTCGATTCCGGTGCGCAGGCGCATGCTGCCGGCGCGGCTCCGTGGCCGCGCGCCCTCGGCACGGCGTCCGGATCAGGGGTCTTCAGCACGAAGAACCGCCAGCATAGCGGATTGCGGGATCTCGACATTTCCGATCTGCCGCATGCGTTTCTTGCCCGCCTTCTGCTTCTCGAGCAGCTTGCGCTTGCGCGTGACGTCCCCGCCGTAGCACTTGGCCGTGACATCCTTGCGGAGGGCCGAAATGTTCTCCCGGGCGATGATCTTGCCGCCGATCGCCGCCTGCAGCGACACCCGGTAGAGCTGCCGGGGGATGAGGCCCTTGAGCTTGGAGATCAACCCGCGCCCGCGCCCCTCGGCGCGGGACCGGTGGGCCACGAAGGACAGGCTGTCGACTGACTGCCCATCGACCAGGACGGCGACCCGGACGAGGTCGCCGCTTCGGTAGTCGGCGAGTTCGTAGTCGAAGGAGGCGTAGCCGCTGGTCGCGGACTTGAGGCGGTCGTAGAAGTCGAACACCACCTCGTTGAGCGGCAGTGCGTACACGGCCATGGCCCGGGCGCCGACGTAGGTGAGTTCGGTCTGTTCGCCGCGTTTCTCGTTGCACAGCTTGAGCACGTTGCCAAGGTAGTCGTCGGGGACCAGGATCGTCGCGCGGATCCAGGGCTCCTCGACGGACTGGATTCGGCTCGGGTCGGGCCAGTCGACCGGATTGTGGATCTCGCGCACCTCGCCATTGGTGTAGGTGAGGCGGTAGACGACGCTGGGGGCGGTGGTCACCAGATCGAGATTGAACTCGCGCTCCAGGCGTTCCTGAATGATCTCGAGATGCAGAAGCCCGAGGCATCCGCACCGAAATCCGAGACCCAGTGCCGCGCTCGATTCCGGTTCGTAGTGGAGCGAGGCGTCGTTGAGGTGCAGCTTCGCGAGCGAGTCGCGGAGATGCCGGTAATCGCTTGCATCGGCAGGGTAGAGCCCGCAGAACACCACCGGGACCGATTCGCGAAAACCGGGCAGGGCAGTGCCGGCCGGTTTCCTGGCGTCGGTGACCGTATCCCCGACCTGGGTGTCAGCCACCCGCCGGATCGAGGCCGTGAAGAAGCCGACTTCGCCCGCGAGCAGCTCGTCGGTGGTCCGGGGCGCGGGTTCGAACACGCCGACGCGGTCCACCTGGTAATCGGCGCCGCTCGCCAGCATCCGGATCCGTTGGCCGACGCGGAGGCGCCCGTTCACGACCCGCACCAGGACCATGACGCCGAGATAGGCGTCGTACCAGCTGTCGACCAGCAGGGCGGCGAGCGGCGCGTCCGGATCCGTCGCGGGTGCCGGAATACGGTCCACGATCGCATCCAGCAGGGCGTCGATCCCGGCGCCGGTCTTGGCCGAGACACTGAGCGCCGTCGCGCTGTCGAGGCCGATCGTCTCCTCGATCTGGGCCCGCGACCGCTCCTCGTCCGCGGCGGCGAGATCGATCTTGTTGAGGACCGGGATGATGGTGTGGTCGTGGTCGACCGCAAGGTAGGCGTTGGCGATGGTCTGCGCCTCGACGCCCTGCGAGGCGTCCACTACGAGGATCGAACCCTCGCTCGCCGCGAGGCTCCGGCTGACCTCGTACGTGAAGTCGACGTGGCCGGGTGTGTCGATCAGGTTGATGAGGTACCGGACGCCCGCGACCTCGTGGGTGAGGCGCACGGTCTGTGCCTTGATGGTGATGCCCCGTTCGCGCTCGAGTTCCATCGAGTCGAGCACCTGTGACCGCATGGCCCGCGCATCGAGGGCGCCGGCGCGCTCGATCAGGCGGTCCGCAAGGGTTGATTTGCCGTGATCGATATGGGCAATCACGGAGACGTTGCGGATGTGGGCGACCGGAAAGGCAGGTCCGGGCTCAGGCATGTCCTCCTCGCAGAACCCCGCCCGTGGCCTTGCCGACCGCACTGACGATGGCGTCGGACGTCCGCTGAATGGTGGCGTCGTCCAGCGGCTTCTCCAGCGGTTGGAGCACGACCTCGATCGCGACCGACTTCATGCCTGCGGGCAGGTCGTCGCCTTCCCAGACGTCGAACACGTCAACCCGCTGCACCAGCTTGGGCGCCGCGCCCCGGGCAGCCCGAACGACCGTGGCCGCAGGGACGGCCTGCTCCACGACGAACGCGAAGTCGCGGCTCAGGGGCATGAGAGTCGCGCGCGTCAGTGCCCCCTTGCCGGAGGCTTTCCGGCGCCTCTGGGGTACCGCGTCGAGATGGATTTCGGCCGCCGCGACCGGCATGTCGACATCGAACTCGCGCAGCAGACGAGGGTGCAGGGCGCCGAACGCGGCGACCACGTTGCGCCCGAGTGCGAGCACGCCGGAGCGGCCCGGATGGAACCAATCCGGCGCCTCGGCCCGGACCTGAAGACTTTCGAGCCGCACGCCCGCTGCCACGAGCGCGGCCTCGGCGTCGGCCTTGGCGTCGAACACATCGACTGCCCGTGTCTCGCTGGCCCAGTGGCGCGGGGCTGCATGGCCGAAACGCAGGCAGCCGGCCGTCCGCGCCTCCCCTTCCTGCGTCGGGTCCCGGTAGGTTGCGCCAACCTCGAAAAGGCCCGTGTCGCGCGCCCCGCGCGCGGCGTTGGCAGCCGCGGCGCTGAGAAGCGACGGCAGGATGGACGGCCGCATGGTGTCGAGCTCGGGCGAGATCGGGTTGTCGAGCCGCAGCGCGTCATCGCCGCCGCCGAACGCGTTTGCGAGTGCTGCACTCACGAACGAAAACGTGACCGTTTCATGCAGTCCCTGCGCGGCCAGGGCTGCGCGCACGCGGCCCGCGCGGACCATGCTCGCGTCGGTGGTGCGGCCTGGCAGCACGCCGGTCCGCGAGAGGGGAGTCTCGGGGATCGAGTCGAACCCTTGAATCCGCAGCACTTCCTCGACGAGGTCGGCTTCGCCGTCGATGTCGGGGCGCCATGGCGGCGGCGTCACCTGCCACTCTGCGGAGTCGTCCTCGACCTGAAACCCGAGGCTTCCCAGAATGGCGGATTGACGGGAGTCCGGGACATCGATTCCGCCCAGGGTGGCAACGCGGCCCGGACGGAACGCCACGGCTTGCGGTGGAGCCGGAAGCGCACCGGCACGCACGATCTCGCTCGCCTCGCCGCCGCAAATCTCAAGGATCAGGCGGGTGGCCTCGTCCACGCCCCAGTCACCGGACGTGGGGTCGACACCGCGTTCGAACCGGTAGCGGGCGTCGGAGATGATTCCGAGACGGCGGCCGGTGCGGGCGGTGCGGACCGGATCGAAGAGCGCGACCTCAAGGAATACATTGCGGGTTTCGTCGGAACAGCCGCTCTCTTCCCCGCCCATGACGCCGCCGATGGCATGGGCCCGCTTATCGTCGGCGATCACGGTTATATCGGGGTCCAGTTCGTAGTCCGCGCCATCCAGCGCCCGGAGGGTTTCACCGGCGCTGGCCATCCGCATCACCAGCGCACCCTGGATGCGGTCGGCGTCGAACACGTGAAGGGGCCGGCCGCGGTCGAGGGTGATGAAGTTGGTGATGTCGACCAGGGCGGAGATCGGCCGCAGCCCGACGGAGGACAGGCGGCGCTGCAACCAGTCCGGGCTGGGCCCGTTGGTCACGTTCCGGAAATGACGCCCGGCCACGTAGGGGCAGGCGTCCCCGTGGTCCCCTAGATCCCGGTGCCAGCGGATGGGGCTCTCGTAGGTCCCGTCCACTGCCGCCGCCGCCCGGTCGCGGAGTGTCCCGACGCCCGCTGCCGCGAGATCGCGAGCGATGCCGCGCACGCTGGCGCAGTCGCCGCGATTGGGGGTAAGGGCAATGTCGAACACCGGGTCATCGAGGCCTGCCCAGGGGGCATAGGCCTCCCCGACCGGGGCGTCGTCCGCGAGTTCGATGATGCCGTCGTGGTCGTCGCCGAGGCCGAGTTCGTGAGCCGAACACAGCATGCCCTGTCCGGTCACGCCGCGGATCTCCCGCTCCGTGAGGGTGATGCCCGTCCCCGGGATGTCCGCACCGATGGGCGCGAACACCGCCTTCATGCCAGTCCGTGCATTGGGCGCACCGCAGACGACCGGAAGCGTGCCCGTGCCCGTATCGACCGTGCACAACCGGAGGCGGTCGGCATTTGGGTGCTGCTTGGCTTCGAGCACGTGGCCGATCACGAACGGCGCCAGCGCATGCCGGCGGTCCTCGATCTCTTCCACCTCAAGTCCGATGGCGGTCAGGCGCTCGGCGATCTCCTCGACCGTGGCATCGGTCTCCAGATGATCACGCAACCAGGCCAGCGTGAACTTCATGAATCGAGGCCGTCCAGAAGGCTAGGCCTGGCGAGTGCGTCGAAGCCGTAGTGACGGAGCCAGGGGATGTCGGAATCAAAAAAGGTGCGAAGGTCGGGAATGCCGTACTTGAGCATGGCGAATCGTTCGACGCCAAGGCCCCACGCAAACCCCTGCCAGCGGGAGCGGTCGACCCCGCAGTTGTCGAGCACCCGGGGATTCACCATGCCGCACCCCATCACTTCGAGCCAATCGCCGCCGGGCCCGATCTCCAGCCCGTTCTCGGTTCGCCGGTAGCTGATGTCGACCTCTGCCGACGGTTCGGTAAACGGGAAGTAGGACGGACGGAACCGGAGGTCGATGTCATCGGTACCGAAGAAGGCCCGAACGAAGGTGGCGATTGTTCCCTTGAGATGGCCCATCGTGAGATCGCGGTCGATCGCGAGGCCTTCGATCTGGTGGAACATGGGCGCATGGGTGGCGTCGCGGTCACACCGGAACGTGCGTCCTGGCGCAATGATCCGGACCGGCGGTTCGCCGGCCGTGAGGGAACGGATCTGGACCGGCGATGTGTGGGTGCGGAGGAGAGGGCGTTCGCCGTTGGCGTCAGGCCGCAGGTAGAAGGTGTCGACGTCCTGGCGGGCCGGATGTTCGGGCGGAATGTTGAGCGCCGTGAAATTGTGAAAGTCGTCCTCGATGTGGGGGCCCTCGGCGACCGTGAAACCGAGTTCGCCGAAGATGCCGATCATCTCGTCCAGCGTCCGCGAAATCGGGTGGATTCCGCCCGGCTCCCGGCGCCGGGATGGCAGGCTGACGTCCGCGCGCTCCGTTGCCATGCGCGCATCGAGCGCGGCGTCCTCGAGCGCTGTCTGGCGTTCGCTAAGTGCTGCGGCCAGTCGTTCCTTCACACTGTTGAGGTGCTGGCCGGCGGCGCGGCGCTCGTCTCCCGGCAGTTCGGCGACCGACCGGAGCATGCCGTTGAGGTCGCTTTTGCGGCCGAGGGCCCGCACACGGATTTCGTCGAGCGCAGCCGGGCTGTCGGCCGCCTGGACCGCCTCCAGCAACTGCTCCTCGAGAGCGGATGCCTTGGCGAGGAACGGGCTCATCGAGCCTCTCCGGAGCGCGACCCGGCTGCCGCCCGGGCGCGGATCAGCGTGCTTCGAGGGCGGCTTGCGCCTGTTGTACGACGGCGCCGAACGCGTCCGGATCACGGACAGCGAGGTCGGCAAGCACCTTGCGGTCCAGCTCGATGCCGGCCCGGTCGAGCCCGTTGATCAGCGCGCTGTACCGCAGGCCGTGGCTGCGGGCGGCGGCATTGATGCGCTGGATCCAGAGGCTGCGGAAATCGCGCTTGCGGGTGCGCCGGTCGCGGTACGCGTACTGCAGGTTCTTCTCGACGCGCTGCACGGCGGCGCGGTACGTGTTCTTCTGGCGGCCACGGGCGCCCTTGGCGGCCTTGATGACCCGGCGGTGACGTCGGTGGGTGGTGACGCCGCTGGTAACGCGTGTCATGGAATCAGGCCTCGGGTCAGGAGTTCCGGAGCAGGTGGCGCTTGATATAGCGCGCGTCGGGCGCCGATGCGGTCGTGGTTCCGCGTGCGTTGCGGATGAACTTGTTGGTCCGCTTGATCATGCCGTGCCGTTTGCCGGCAAAATTGCGGCGGACCTTGCCGTTGGCGGTCAGTCTGAACCGCTTCATCGCGGACCGCTTGCTCTTGATCTTGGGCACGGTCAGATCTCGCGGAGCGCGCAGGCGCCCCCACTCAGTGAAAGCAGTGGAAGAGGCGGCAACCTACAGGCGCGGCGCGGCTTCTGCAACAGCGTGGAGACGTGGCAAAGCTTGGACGTAGCGGATGCGTGGCCTCTCAGCCCCCGCGGTGACGCGAGCGCCGCTAGGGATGCTGCCCGGCCTCTTTGGGAGCAGGAGATTGCCTGGGCGTGCAACCAGCGGCTTCAGAAGGGCAAATGCTTCCAGCGACTCGTCGATTTGGGGCTCACAGAGTTAGTTTGACGAACCGACTTTCTGGCGATCGAGTCTTACCAATTCAATCACGGTCACCAACATTGACGGACCGAAATAAGTGTAAAAAGCAACGAGGAACTGCGGCTCAGGAAGATCGTCCTGCAGGCCATATCCTCCGACGACTGTAGAAAACACCAACGTCAAGAGGCCAGCTAGAGCGATTTCGGCGGTGCCGTTCGATTGTCCGCGTATTTTCCTGATGCCGTACATCAGAAGACGCAGGATTAGGTACGAGCCGATCAGAGCACCGAGAAGGACGAGCATCAGGTTCTCCTAACTCATTCTGGGGCTACGAGTGCCGCGAGCATCTTCTCAAGCGAGCCGAAACTGCAGTAAACCGTACATCTAAGTGGCTGAGAGCCCCATCGTCTCTTAGCCAAGTTGGTAGTTGTTGGTTGAACTCTGTAATCAACTCCTTCGCGTAAAACCGGGCTTGCGAAGTCGGTATGTGATCCTGAAATTTGTCCCGGCAGGGCATCAAGCCCTGAATCGCGTAGTTCCGATCCTGGAATGGCTATGAGCATGTGCAGCCCAAAGAGATGTCCCGCGTCATTTGAGCCAGCAAGAGGTAGTCATGAGGTTCCGAGGGTACGAGAAACCGAAGGGGCGTTTGGCTAAGCATGGAGAAATGCGTCGGACGAATCTTGCGCCTGTTGCGATAGCTGACTTCATGGGTCCGCGTGATCCCGCAGCGGGGGGCGGTACCGGCCGTCGGGCCACCCACGCGACTCAACCCAATCCCACTCTGAGTCCTCAACCGGGTACCTCTCGGTCAGCTCGATCGGGTTGTTGCTTTCGCGGTGGTACTAGCTGAAGACGCTCTGTTCCTTTGCTGAATTCATGTGCAAATGTTTCGACGACGGAAGTCGATCTTCGGAACAGATCCCATTCCATATCGGCGTCCTCCAGCGTGAGCGTGATGTCTGCGCGCCTCCAGTAAACAACCATAGTCAGTTACGAACTTCGAACTTGGAATGACCGGAAAAATGCGCGAATGCGGTGCGAGAATCGGACCCGAACCTGCTTTTGGAATCTATGGGCACTGCATCCTGCGACAGTTGGCGGGCGCGCTTTATAAGAGGCGCGGGCGGGCGTCTCATGGCGCTCAGCCGTTGCAGAATTGCGACCTAAGTCAGTTCGCACCGCTTTATCAGTTGACCGGGGTGCGGTGCTTACACCCGGAAGTCGGGCAGCACTACTGGTTTGTCTGTGCAAAGACCCTGCTCCCCTTCAAGAGCCAATACAGCTCTGAGTAGTAGCCGGGAGACGTTAATCGCGTTGGCCCGACGTCCCAAAACGACTCTTGTATTGGTGCCGTGTTGGACTGTCCTGCCCCATCCGCCCCACAGGGGCCCTGCGTCGGTAAGTGCCCTTTCGTGCAGACGGCTGAAACGTCCGGGTTGCAGCCGCCGACGCCGTGATCGGGTCGAGTATGCTGGCCATCGATCGACGGCTGGATGGAGCTCGACGCATGGCAAAACCGCTTCCGAACTACGTTGCAGGGGAATGGCGCGCGGCCGCAGCCACGGTTCCCAACGTCAACCCGTCAAACACCGACGACGTCATCAACGAGCACTGTTCCGCGAGTGCGGACGACACACGGGATGCGGTTGCTGCGGCAAGGGCCGCCTTTCCGGACTGGGCGCGCACCACACCGCAGGTGCGGCACGACATCCTGCGCCGCGCGTCCGATGAGATCCTTGCCCGTCGCGAAGAACTGGGTCGGTTGCTTGCCCGTGAGGAGGGAAAGACCTTGCCCGAGGCCATCGGCGAAGCCGGCCGTGCGGGGCAGATCTTCGATTTCTTCGCCGGCGAGACGTTGCGGATTGCGGGGGAGAAGATTCCGTCGGTTCGCCCCGGCGTCGATGTCGAGATCACGCGCGAGCCGCTGGGCGTCATCGGCGCCATCACGCCCTGGAACTTTCCCATTGCCATCCCCGCATGGAAGATTGCGCCCGCGCTCTGCTACGGCAACACGGTCGTGTTCAAGCCGGCTTCGCTCGTGCCCGGTTGTGCCTGGGAATTGGTCGACATTCTGGCCCGCGCCGGACTTCCGGCCGGCGTCCTCAACTTGGTGGTAGGCCGCGGGTCCGAGGTCGGGGAGACCATGCTCCAGCACGACGGCATCGACGCCGTGACCTTCACGGGTTCGGTTGAGACCGGCGGCCGCGTGGCGAACGCCTGTGCTGCGCGGAGAGCGAAGTTCCAGCTCGAGATGGGCGGCAAGAATCCCCTCGTCATTCTTGACGATGCCGATCTCGGCACCGCGGTCGAGTGCGCGGTGAACGGGGCGTTCTTCTCGACGGGTCAGCGCTGCACCGCCTCGTCGCGTTTCGTGGTGACCGAGGGCATTCACGACCGCTTCGTCGATGCCGTCACCCGCAGGCTCGAAGGACTGGTCATCGACGATGCCCTGAAGGAGGGCACCGACATTGGCCCGGTCGTGGACGAAAACCAGCTGCAACAGGATCTCGAGTACCTCAAGATCGGCACCGACGAGGGCGCGACGCTGCACTTCGGCGGGGACCGGCTGGAGCGGGGAACGCCCGGATACTACCTCCAGCCGGCGCTGTTCACGGACACCCGGCCCGGCATGCGGATCAACCGGGAAGAGATTTTCGGGCCCGTCGCATCGGTCATCCGGGTCGCCGACTACGACGAGGCGCTGGACGTGGCCAACGACACGACATTTGGCCTGTCGTCCGGAATCTGCACGTCCAGTCTCAAGCACGCGAACCACTACCGCCGGAACGCGGAGGCTGGAATGGTGATGGTGAATCTGCCGACGGCTGGCGTCGACTATCATGTCCCCTTCGGCGGCCGCAAAGGGTCGTCCTACGGGCCCAGGGAGCAGGGGCGTTATGCAGCGGAGTTCTACACGACGGTCAAGACGGCCTACATCGCCTGAAGGGTTCCGGCGGCTGCTTGCAGCCGCCGCGGTAGCGTCCGCTGCGCTGGGTGTCCCGGCGGCGACGGCCGACCAGACCGCGCCTGAACTCGACCAGTTGTTCGTTGACCTCAAGGCAGCAGGCGACCCCCACGAGGCCGTCCAGATTGAGTTTAAGGTGTGGGGTCTGTGGCTCCAGCACAACGACCCCGATGTGCGCGCGGAGATGCGTCGCGGTGTGCGCTCCTTGCAAGCGCATGATTTCCATCGGGCGCTGGCGACCTTTGACAATCTCGTTGAGACCAGTCCCGATTTTGCCGAGGCATGGAACAAGCGGGCCACGGTGCATTACCTGATGGGCAACGATCAGGCGTCGGTTGCCGACATCATCGAGACCCTGAAGCTCGAGCCGCGCCATTTCGGCGCTCTTTCGGGATTGGCGTTGATTTACGAACGCAATGGCCAGCCCGCTGCTGCGGCAAGCGCGCTCCGCCGCGCCCTTGCCGTGTATCCGCAAATGGGCGGTGGCGAGTTGCGGCTGAAGCAGCTGGAGGAGAAGGCCGGGACCACCATCTAGCCGGTGCGCGGTACACCGCCGGTTGCAGGTCCAGCTGGCCCCGGAATGGCCCGGCCCCACCGGCCGGGCCCAGCGTTAATCCTCGCCTGGAATCAAAAGCGCCCGGAAATCATTGACATTGGTGCGGGTGGGGCCGGTGACAACAAGGTCGTCCAGCGCCTCGAAAAACGTTCCGGACTGGTGCGCATCGAGCATGGAGCGGGCGTTGAGGCCCTGGGCCTCTGCGCGTCTCAGGGTGTCGGGCGCAAAGCGTGCGCCGGCATGCCCTCCCTTTCCGTCAATCCCGTCCGTGTCGCAGGCGAGCCCGAAGACGTTCAGGCCTTCGAGAGCGATGGCCGCGGCGAGAAGAAATTCCGTGTTGCGTCCTCCGGCCCCCCCGTTGCCGAGTGTCACGGTGGTCTCGCCACCGGAAATCACCGCAAGCGGCGGGCGGGCGGGCTGTCCGGCCTCCAGCACATGGCGGGCGATCGCTGCATGCATCATGCCTACGTCATGGGCCTCACCCTCGATCCGGTCCGAAAGCACGAACGGGCGGAACCCCGCCGACCGGGCGCATTCGGCGGCTGCATCAAGGGCGTTCCTGGGGCGGACAAGGATGCGGTGGGTGGATGTCGACAACCTGACGTCGTCGGCCCCGGGGGTTTCCGACGCAGCGCTGGCCAGCGCGTGCTCGACCGCCGGAGGGGGCTCGATGCCGTAGCGCTCGAGGATCGCCTGTGCGTCGTGGCGCGTGGTCGAATCGCCGAATGTCGGGCCGGACCCGATCACGGCAGGATCGTCACCCGGCACATCTGAAATCAGCAGGGTCACGACCTGAGCCGGCGCGGCTTCCAATGCCAGACGGCCTCCCTTGACGGCCGAGAGGTGCTTTCGCACGCAGTTCATCTCATGGATGGTCGCCCCGGAGCGAAGCAGGGCCGATGTGACCTGCTGCTTGTCGGCCAGCGTGATGCCTGCGCCGGGTGCTGCCAGCAGTGCGCTGGCGCCGCCGGACATCAGGCAGAGCAGGAGGTCGTCGGCGCCGAGCGCGCGGGCCTCCTCCAGGAACCGGGCCGTCGCCCGCAAACCGGCCTCATCGGGCACCGGATGGGAGGCCTCGATGACCTCCACGCGCTCACAGGGGGCGCCGTGGCCATACGGCGTCACGGCAACACCGCTCAGCGGCGCGTCCCAGGCGCCGTCGGCCGCCTGCGCCATGACTGCGGCTGCCTTGCCTGCACTGAGGATGAGGGTTCGCCCGCGCGGCGCGGGCGGGAGGTGTTCCACGACCAGCTGTTCGGGCCGGGCAGCGTCGACGGCGGCATCGAACATGCGCCGGAGCGTGTCGCGATGGTTGGGGGGCACGTTACGGCTGCTTCAGACCCGCCGGCCCTGCGCTTGCCGCAGACGGGTGATGTGGTGCCAGCCAAGGTCCGGGCTGCCTTCGTCTTCGCGTCCGTATTGCCAGCGTACGAGTCAGTTGCATGGGCAAATCCGGGTCCGTGGCAGCGAAGACGGTCAGGGTTGCCGCACCGACAAGTACGATTGCGGCCGGCGCGTGCACAAGCTCGCGAAAAAGCAACGGCGTGCAGAGCCAACGGCGCGCACCAGGCCGGGACGCCGGCCGGTTTGGCTGGCATCGTCGGCGACGCATGAGGGTCCCCGCAAGTAATGCAGGGGACGCATTCATTTGTCGGTTCCGGACGATACCGGAGCGGCGCGCGCTCGCAAGAGGCTTATACTGACTTTAAATCACACATCACGACGAAACGGGAAACCGGCGGCGATGCAGCTTGTGGACGTCACCCTCGACGACAAATACGAACTCAACGAAGGACGGGCGTTCCTGAGCGGCACCCAGGCCCTGGTGCGGCTGCCTCTGGTCCAGCGCCGACTCGACCAGGAGGCGGGCCTTGATACGCGCGGGTACATCTCCGGGTACCGCGGCTCGCCGCTCGGCATCTACGACAAGGCGCTCTGGAATGCGCGCCAGTTTCTGGACCGGAACGGCATCCACTTCAATCCCGGTGTGAACGAAGACCTTGCTGCGACCGCAATCTGGGGGACGCAGCAAATCGGTCTGGTGACCAAGCCCAAGCACGACGGTGTGTTCGGCATCTGGTACGGCAAGGGCCCCGGGGTCGACCGCTCGGGGGATGCATTCCGGCACGCGAATTCAGCCGGCACGTCACCCCACGGAGGAGTTCTCGCGCTCCTTGGCGACGACCATCTGGCCAAGTCGTCAACCATCGCCCACCACAGCGAACTCGCGATGGTGCATGCGCAGATGCCGGTCCTTAACCCGTCGAATTTGCAGGACCTGCTGGACTTCGGCCTGGCCGGATGGGCGATGTCCCGCTTCAGCGGCCTTTGGGTGTCGATGAAGTGCATCACCGCCACGATCGACAGCGCCGGGTCGGTGTATGTCGATTCCGAACGGGCCCGGTCGATCATTCCAGACGATTTCGAGATGCCCGAAGGCGGTCTTTCGATCCGGTGGCCCGATGACATCCTGGCTCAGGAACGCCGGATGATCGAGCACCGTCTGCCCGCTGCACAGGCGTTCGCCCGCGCCAACGGACTCGATCCACTCGTCTGGCGGGGCCCGAACGACCGCATCGGTATCGCCGCGACCGGGAAGGGGTACGCCGAAGTACGGGAGGCGCTCAGGCTGCTGGGGATTGATGCCCAACGGGCGCAGGCCTTGGGGATTCGCCTGTGGAAGGTCGGCATGAGCTGGCCGCTTGAACCGGAGGGCGCGCGCACCTTCCTCGAAGGCCTGGAAGAGGTCATCGTTGTCGAGGAGAAGCGCGGCCTTGTGGAAACCCAACTGAAGGAGATCGCGTTTGATCTTGCGAACCGGCCGAACCGAATTTTGGGCAAGGCCGATGCCGACGGCATGCCTCTGGTTCCGGCGACTGGTGAACTGACACCGGCGACCGTCAGCCGCGCGCTGGGTGCGCGCCTCGCCCAGCTGCGGGACATGGACCTCGATGCGGCGCTGGCCCGCCATGAAGGCAATGCACCGCCCTCAGCCCCCGCGCCGGTCGCGCGGACCCCGTACTTCTGCTCGGGTTGCCCGCACAACAGTTCGACGCGGGTGCCGGACGGCTCCATGGCGATGGCCGGCATCGGCTGCCATTACATGGCGGTCTGGGCGGACCGGAACACCCATCTCACCACACACATGGGGGCGGAGGGTGCGAACTGGATCGGGATGGAGGCGTTCGTCGAGGATTCGCACATCTTCCAGAATCTCGGCGACGGGACCTACCAGCATTCCGGACTGCTCGCCATCCGCGCGGCCGTCGCGGCCGACACCCCCATGACCTACAAGGTGCTTTACAACGACGCCGTGGCGATGACCGGCGGCCAGCCGCACGACGGGGCACTCACGCCGGAATCGATCACGAAGCAGTTGCGGGCGGAAGGTGTCAAGCGGATCGCCCTGGTGACAGACGAACCCCACAAGTACGGGATCGCACGCACGTTTGCCGAGGGCACGACGATCCACCATCGCGACGACCTCGATGCGGTGCAGAAGGAACTCCGCTCGTGGCCGGGAGTGTCGGCGCTGGTGTACGACCAGACGTGCGCCGCCGAGAAACGCCGCCGCCGGAAGCGCGGTCAGCTCGCGGACCCGGACCAGAGGGCGTTCATCAACGAACTTGTTTGCGAGGGCTGCGGAGATTGTTCCGTCGCCTCGAACTGTGTCTCGGTGGAGCCCCTGGAGACCGAGTTCGGCCGCAAGCGGAAGATCAACCAGTCCGCCTGCAACAAGGATTTTTCGTGCGTCAAGGGGTTCTGCCCGAGCTTCGTGACGGTGTCGGGAGTGACACCCCGAAAGGCCGCACCCACGCACGACGCTGTGGCGCTCACCGATCTTGTTGCGCAACTGCCGGCCCCGGCACAGCCTGCGCTTGACGATCCGCACAACATGGTGATTACCGGAATCGGCGGCACGGGTGTGGTCACGGTCGGTGCGGTGCTTGGCATGGCAGCCCACCTTGAAGGCAAGGGGGTGAGTGTGCTTGATCAGGTCGGCCTGTCGCAGAAGGGCGGCGCCGTGCTGTCCGAGGTCCGCCTGGCTGCGCGTCCTGAAGATCTCCATTCGGTCACGGTCGATCGTGGGCGCGCCGACCTGCTGCTTGGCTGCGACATGGTTGTGGCAGCCAATGCGGATGTCCGGTCTCGCCTCGATCCGGCGATCAGCGCCGCCGTTATCAACGCGCACCGGGCGCCGGTCGCGGAGTTCGTGCTGAACCCGGACCTGTCCTTCGGAACCCGCCGCATGATGGACCTGATTGCGGAAGCGAGCCGGAACGATGCGGCCGATTTCGTGGATGTCACCCACCTCGCCACCGCGTTCTTCGGTGACAGCATCGCCGGCAACATGATGCTGCTCGGCTACGCCATGCAGCGGGGCCATGTTCCAGTCGGGATCGAGGCGCTCGAGCGCGCCATCGAACTCAACGGAGTGGCGGTGCGGATGAACCTCGACGCGTTCCGCTGGGGCCGGGTCGCTGCGGGCAACCCGAAGGCACTCGAGGGCATGCTGGCCACCGACAAGTCCGAACCCGCCGCCGGGGAGGAGAACCTCGAAGCGCTCATCGAGCGACGGGTCGCGTTCCTCACGGACTATCAGTCCCCGGCGTGGGCGGAACGCTATCGCGAAGCCGTTGCGGCCATTCGCTCCGTCGAGGCCGCGCGCGTTCCCGGCGAGGACGGAGTGGCCCGTGCCGCGGCGCGCTACCTGTTCAAGCTGATGGCGTACAAGGACGAATTCGAGGTGGCGCGCCTGTATACGGAAGGAACCTTTGTCCGGCGCCTCAAGGAGACCTTTGAAGGCCGTCCGCGGCTGATGTTCCACCTGGCGCCGCCGCTGTTTGCGCCGCGGGATCCGAAAACCGGAGAGCTCCGCAAGCTGACGTTCGGCCCGTGGATGTTCTCGCTGTTCCGCCTGCTAGCGAAGTTCCGTTTCCTCCGGGGGACACCCTTCGATCCGTTCGGCTGGACCCGGGAACGCCGGGGCGAGCGGGAGGAGATCCGACGGTACGAGGAACTCCTGGGAACTATTGGTGCAGGGCTTGATCGCGCCAATCACGCAACAGCCGTCGCCTTGGCGTCCATTCCGGAGCACATCCGGGGTTACGGCCACGTGAAGGCCGCCCATCTCGAACGCGCCCGGAAGCTGGAAGCCGAGCTGCGGGCGGCGTTCGAATCAGGGGATGCGGCGGTAGACGCGACAAGTCAGGCGGCCTGACAGGCCGGGAACCCTGCTCGTGGCCTTGGCCCGCCTTCGGCTTTCGACCTAGCGGTCTCCGTCGCGGATCACGGCGGCGGCGGCATACCCGGATTGCAGCGCGCCCTCGATGGTTGCGGGCAGCCCGGTCGCGGTCCAGTCGCCCGCAAGATGGAGATTGGCGAACGCGCTTCGGGTTGGCGGGCGGAGACCGGCGTCCGCAGGAGTTTGCGCAAAGGTGGCCCGCCGCTCCTTGACCACACGGTAAACGGGCACCCGGTCGGGATCACGCTCAAGGGCGGCCGCAACGTCTGCCCAGGTTTTTCGCGCAATGACGTCGCTGTCGTGATCGGCGACGGCATCGGCCGCACTGATCGTGATCGATGCCACGTTGCCCCGCGTGAACAGCCACTGCGCTGTCCCGCCGATGAGCCCGAGAAAGGGTGATCCGAACGGAAGTTCGGCGGGCTCGTCCAGCCGGAAATGGGCATTGACGATCGGATGGCTCGCCCGCGGGACGGTCAAGTTCGGAACCAGGTCGGCGGTCCGGGCCGGCGGCAACGCAAGCACGACGCTGTCCGCATCGCCCAGCTGCACGCTCTCGCTGCCGAAATCCAGCGCGCGGGCCCGTCGGTGCGCGTAGTCGATCCGCCCCAGCCGGAGCCCGAAGCGGATGGCGGCGCCGGCTTCACGAAGGGCCGTCAGTGCCGGCTCGACGAACGTCTGCGAAAGCCCCGCCCGCGCAACGCGGGGACGGCAGGCAGCCTCACCGCGTCCGAACGTCTGCATGAGTACCGGCCATAGAAGGTGCGCAGCCGCGGAGCGCGCCGGCGTGTTCAGCACGGCCACGGTCAATGGCTCCCAGAACCGGTCGAACAGGGGGCCTTGGTCGCCGATGCAATCGGTCACGGTGCGGTCGGGCCCGGCGAAGGCCAGGCGCAGTGCGGAGAGATAATCCCAGACCGCAGTATCAGGAACCCGCCTGCCTGCGCGGCACAGCCACCAGGGAATGCGGCCTGGCCCAGGTTCGAGGCACCAGCTGCGCCCGGAGGAGAGGTCAATGAACGGAAACCGTGCCGATGCCGGCCCGGCCAGTTCCGCGGTTGCGTCGATGTCGTCCAGATACTGCTTCACAGCGCGGTTTCCGCTGAGGAGCAGGTGATTGCCGTTGTCGATCGTGCACGCGAGTTTGGCGTCGAAAAAGGAACGGCACCGCCCGCCGGCCTGGCCGCTGCTCTCGTAAAGAACCACTGCATGTCCGCTGCGGGCCAACGACACGGCCGCCGCCAGCCCGGCCATGCCGGCGCCAATCACGTGGGTGCAGGACACGCGCGGGCGCCGTCAGAACACGCCGTAGCGAAGCGCCAGCGAGAGCTTGTGCACCTGCGACAGTTGCACCGGCTCGTCAATCCGGTTCCAGCCACGGTGTTCCAGACGGTCCAGGAGCGCGCGGTACACCGCCATCATCAGCGCGGCTGGGCGCATTTTTCGCCAGCCGAGCTCCATCAGAAGGTCCGTTGCGCATGCATACTGGCCCCGGGCGAGATCAATCAGTTCGGAACAGACGTCTGCGAGGCCGGGTGCGGCGAGAATGGCCGCCGGAGGTTCGGTTGCGACGCCATGCTTGCGCAAAAGGTCGACCGGCAGATAGACGCGTTTCCGGTTCGCATCTTCCTTCAGGTCACGCAGAATGTTGGTGATTTGCAGCGCGGTTCCCAACGCTTCGGCGATCCTGGGCCCCGGGTGCCCGGGAACCCCGAAGACGTGGACCGACAGCATGCCGACAGCACCCGCGACCTTGCGGCAATAGTCCAGAAGGTCATCGAGCGTGTCCATCCGTACGGTTGCTTCGGAGTCGATCTCCATGCCGTCGATGACGGCGAGAAATTCGTGCTCCGGCAAATCAAAGCGCCGGACCGATTCCAGAAGCTCTTTCGTCGTCGGCCTGGTGGGGTGTCCGGCATAGAGGCGGGCGATCTCCTCGCGCCAGGCCGCAAGCGCCTGGAGTTTTGCTGCGGCGTCCCCGGGCTCGTCCGCAATGTCGTCCACCTCGCGACAGAAGGCGTAGATCGCGTGCATTGCGCGCCGTCCTTCGGCAGGCAACACCCGCAAGCCCCAGAGAAACGAAGAGCCTGAACGCGCGACGACCTGGTTGACGTGAGCCCTGGGTTCGACGTCAGCGGGTTCGGTTCCGTGCGGGGGCAAGGGAACGGGTCCGGCGGAGCTCACACCGTCAACTCCTGCTTGCCGATATTGGCTCTTGTCGCCGCCGCGACACGGACAAGCGAACACGGGACGTGCTTGGTGGTTTCACGGTCGCTTGCAAGTTGAGCCGCCCCGGGCCGAAATCCGGACCCGGGCCCTCCCGGAGAGGCGAGGGGTTTGGTCAACTTGGCGATCGGCCCGAGGGAGCGGGCGCGACGCCGGGCGCGCTCCCGCGGCCTGGGAACGGGCGCAGCGCCCGCACGACTGCGGCGCGCCCGGTACCACGGACGCCGCAAGCGACAAACTGAACCCTGGTCAGCGTGACCCGTTCCGCCAAAGGGTCCCGGTTCCGAAGCTCGGCGCAGAGCCGCTTGGCGATGGCGATGATCACGGAACTCTCCATCCCCAGCCGAAAACTGCTGAGCAGGGCCGGCAAGCGGCCAGCCGTGGCAAGGAGCGCTTCGGTGCCATCAAGGCACCGGTCGATGACGGCGCGAAGGGCGCGGGTCGCGTGGCCGCCTGCCAGTGCACGCTCGTCGGTGCCGGCAGCGGTCATCCATTGCTGCGGCAGATAGACCCGGTCCAGGGACTGGTAGTCGTCCTTGCAGTCCTGAAGATGATTGATGATCTGCAAGGCATTGCACAACGCGTCGGAAGCCGGATAGGCAGACTCGGACTCACCATGCAGGTCCAGGAGATAGCGCCCGACGGGCGCGGCCGACAGGCTGCAGTAACCCATCAGGTCATCCCAGTTGGCGTAGCGAAGCTTGGTTGCATCCTGCTTGAAGGCGGAGACCAGATCGAGGCAATGGCGGTTCGTGATGCCAGTGACAGCCAGGCTGCGGCGTGCGGCATGCGCCTTTTGCAGGGCTGGATCGGTGGGCTGGTCACCCTGAATGGCGGCCGCAAACGCTTCCAGGCGCCGGATCTTTTCCTCCGCCTCGAGCTCAGGGCTGTCGGCGATATCGTCAATTGCACGCGCGTACGCATAGAACGCCATCACATGCGGTCTCAGGCGGGCTGCAAGCAGCCATGAGCCGACAGGAAAGTTTTCCGTTGCCGCGGTCTTTCCCGACGGGTGTTCCATCCCCGGTGTGGGAGTCATGCGAGCCGCATCAGTTCCTTTGGAGCAGGCTTCCGTCCCTGCACCGTGTCAGTGGTCCCGCGTAAGGACAAAGGTTGCCACCGAACGAAGTGTCTCGGCGCGAGCGCCGAAGCGGTCCAGGTGGGCGAGAGCGGCATCCGACAGGCGGCGGGCTTCGCGGCGTGCCTCTTCGACCCCCAGAGTGTGCACCAGCGTCGCCTTGCCAGCCTCGGCATCCTTGGCAACCCGCTTGCCCAGGCTCGCTTCGTCTCCTTCCACGTCGAGAAGGTCGTCCTTCATTTGAAATGCCAGGCCAAGGTCGGAGCCGAATGCCTGCAGTGCCTTCCGGGCCTTGGTGTCTGCCTGTCCCAGGATCGCGCCAGCCAGGGACGAGAACGACAGGAGCGCTCCGGTCTTCAGTCGCATGATCTCGAAAATCCTGTCGGTTCCGGGTGCCGTGTGCTCGCTTTCGAGGTCGATCATCTGGCCGCCGACCATGCCGCGAACGCCCGCATGGTTCGAGAGGGCAGCGACAAGGTCCACGCGCACCTCAGCGCTCGGGTGGGTGTCCGGTGACGCGAGCGTGTCGAACGCCAGCGTCAGGAGTGCGTCGCCAGCCAGAATGGCAGTTGCTTCATCAAACGCACGATGGCATGTGGCCCGGCCCCGTCGCAGGTCGTCGTCGTCCATGGCGGGAAGATCGTCATGCACCAGCGAATAGGCGTGAATCATTTCCACGGCGGCTCCGGTGCGGAGGCTCTGCTTCTCCGGCACGTCAAAGATTCCGGCCGATGCTGCGACGATGTACGGGCGAAGATATTTGCCGCCTCCAAACACCGCATAGCGCATCGCGTCGGTCAGCCGGTTGCCATCCCCGCTCGGCGGCAACAGCCGTTCCATGACCGCCTCAAGGCGGCCGCCGAATTCCGCCAGGGCGTGCCTCATCGGATTGCTTGACGAGCCGGCGCCATCTGCCGCTTGCCCTTCCACAGCAGACAGCGCGTCCGGGGCGGCGTCCTGCCCGCGCTGGATTCGCTCGCTGTGGGTAGTGTTCATCGCCGATCACCTGCAGAAGCGCGTCACTGACGGCGCATTGCGGAACCGCCAACGTTACAGACTGGCAGCGGAATGCGCCTGCTGCCTCGGCGCACCGGTTGGGACGAGAGCACCGAACAACGATGTTGCCAATGGCTGCTGCGTGTGGCGCTCGACGTTGACGTGACTGTCGATACGATTGGAGACCGCCCGCCAGAAGCGGGGATGCTGCCGTAGCTCAACCGAGACAGAGCGCGCATAAGTCCCGGGAATATATCAAAATACACATCAATTTCCGCCGCAAACATTGATTGAACGGAAAAAAGGTCGAGCACACATCGATTTATTCGAAGTTCAAATTCAAGTTCAAATCAATCAATTGCGGCAAACCGAACATCCATTCGGGACAGACGTGGAAGCCGCCGGAGAGCGCCAATGCCAAGGCCTCCAGCACCTTGGTCTTGCAGGAGTTGTTCCCGCCGATGCGATGAAGCGGCTTGTCCACGACCAGATCAGGGATGCCGCGAAAGACCCGTATCGCCGGCTTGCCGAACCGATACTGCAGCGACATGGCCGGGTCTCCTTCATGTCCTTGCTGTGGTGCCTCCCTGAGGTGCCGCCTTGCCGGCCCAGATTTCCTGCCAGGATGCGTACTCAGAAGGCCGTATCTGGTAGCGGGCGAAATTGCCTTCATGAAGGCCGAGGAGCTCGCTCTCAACGATCTCCCGGAACCGCTCGCGTGCCGCAGAATCCATATTCTGTTTCGTCCATGAAGCAATATGAATGGCGGCAGCCTTCCGACCCATCGCCCCAGTAACAACCTCGCGGATAATCCTGCGCAAAGCGTCGCGGTGCTGAAGTCTGAAGTGATCGGGCTCGCCGAGCGATTGCCTGACCGCGGCGTAGCGCAAGGCAGAGCGCCCGTAGGCCCAGATAAACACATCCTTCAAGAGGTCGATATTGTTTAGTTCGTACACGCCGAGAACGGCATCGGTGTAGACGGCACGCGGAACATCGGTGAAGGACAGCGGGGCGAGATTGGCCTTGACGAAAGGAATGTTCCCGGCGAGGCGCGAGACTCGCTTGTTCACGTCATCGAAGGGCTGAAGATAAGGAAGCTGCACCATGACAAAGAATGCTTGCTCAAACGGGTCATCAATGCTGGCGGCTGTTGCCAGAATCTGATCAAAGCATTCCTCAATCACCTGCGGGACTTCGAGCGGATGAAAGGCGGACTGCTCGATGCCGACGACAATGTGCCGAAGCCTGCCCACCGCCGTCTCATCGGGCAGCAGGTTATTGGCAAGGATGGCGTGAAGATTGAGGACCGTATAGCGGTTGAAGCCGATTTCGCCTGCAGAACTGACGAGAAACTCGATCGCGTCCCTGTGGTTGAGGATCATCTGGGCCTCTAATCGTTCCCTGCCCTCGGCTTCTTCGCCAAACTCGATCAGGCGCCTCGTATCGAGCAGCGAGTAGGTGTTGCCTTCAAGGCGGCTGGAGTTCCACGACAGGTCGATTAGAAGGCGGCTCAGGATTTGCTTGGCAAAGGTCCCTGCCGGCTGCGCTCCCATATTGGAGCGGCCGACCTCGGTGAGGTGTGCGCGTTCGTCGTCAGACAGATAGGCGCTCACACCGGGCCGGTAAGATTCCAGGAAGTCCCGGTTGTAACCGACAGGCGTCCGCGCCGCGGGCGGCTGGCGGAGGTAATCGCGTATCGCAGTACTCTCGCGAGAGAGCGGTACAACCGGTTCGGCACCCTCTTCATGCCGCGCCGAGTTGCGCTGGGCCATCCCACGTTCTTCGACAAGCGGCAGGCGGTAGGTTGTCCAACGGCCCTCGCCTTCCTTGCGAAGGCGCCCAGCGTTCACAAGGTATTTCAGGCGGTATTGAAGCGTGCGCTGCGGCAATTTAGCAGTGAGTGTGGAAGCGATCTGATGGGCCGAGACACCGCCTGGCTGGCGGCGCACGGCAGCCTCGATCTCATGCAGGTCTTCTTCGGGTCTGCGCTTGGCCATCCGGTCTCCCTATGTTGCGCGATGTTGCGCGATGTTGCGCGTAAATTATAGGCGCAACAAAAACACATCTACGCGCAAAATGCAATGATACGCGCAACTAAAATTGCGCCTACCCGCCAAAACTGCGCGTATCACTCTACGCGCAATTTTCTAGTGGAGAGCTGCCGAACCGCACAAGGACAGTCAACCGGTGGCCATCGGAGGCAGGTCTCGAACGAACGCGGGCTCACCCGGGAAGTTCCAAACATCACAGGAGGCAGGGTTTCGGAGGTCGCATTCCTGCGGGGGCTGCAAGATTTTGCCCACCCGGCTGCAGGGCTGAGGCATCTCCATCGGTGCCGGTTACCAACCGTGGGACCGTTGCCAACGCGAACCGAGCGAAGGGCTCAGAAGTTGTAGTTCAGGCTCAGATTCAGAAAACTGTCGTTTCGAATATCGCGATTCAGAAAATCCTCGTCCGGGACACGGGGAAACGCGAACCCCTCGACGTTCAGAGCCCAGTTGTTGGACAGGCGACGGTTGAACTCGAGCGAAAGGACCGGTGTTCCGTGGTCCAGATCTGCCATCAGACCGACAATGAAATCGGTGCTTGCCGTGTCGTTCAGTGCCACCCGCGCGCCGACGAACACGTCGTTCTGGAAGACGTTGGTGGCAGCGTCGCCGCGTTCGTCGAAATTCCACTCGCCAATGACGCCCACGTCGGCGGGTGTGCCCCAGACCGAATAGAACGTGTATTCGCCGCCGGCGACGAACGCCGCGTAGTCTTCTTCTTCACCGCGAAGGTTTCGGAAGCCGTTCCGCTGGATCGCTTCGAGTTTCCATAGCCAGGAACCCAGCGTCAGTTGCGAATCCAGGCCGAACTGGCGGATCTGCTCGTAGTACTGCGTGAGCAGGCCGCGGGCATCGCTGGGCGGGATGAACGAAGGGTCGCGACTTGTCCCCTCGAACACGGACACGCCGATGTCGACGGGACCAAAGCTCTGGCTGAAACGGGCCGCGGCATCAAGGTGCCATTCCTCGGCCCCGCTTTCGTAGGTCACCCGCTCGTCGTCGATCACCAACTGGCCGCGCAAACGGCCGCCGGTCCCGGGGAACGTGCGCGCACGGTGGTAGGGGAGGCCGAAGAATTCCAAGACGCCCCACTCGGTCGACCAGGTTGCATGGGCCATCGGTTGCCCGAGCTTGGATTCCTCGTTGGGATGTTCGATCAAATCAATCTGATTGATGATGTCGACAAGATGGCGTGACTCGGCAACCCCCCAGAACACCTGATCGACTCCCAGGCGCAACTCCCACGTACTGTTGCGGAAATCGCCGAAAAGCAGCAGATAGGCCTCGCGCAGGTCGGCATGGGTACGGCGGTGATCGGCGCTGTCGTAGCGCAGGAAGGGAGTGACCGTGAAACTCCGGCCGTTGTCATCCTCGACGTACAGCGTCGGCTGGAGCACGAGACCGCCCACGGACGACTCCTGCCGCCCGTCAAGCGGATCCTCCGGATACCACCGGCTCTCGAGCCCGATCCGGCCGTAGACCTCCTGGTAGATGTCGTTGGCCAGCACGCTTCCGGGCGCTGTGACTCCGGCAACGACCAGGATGCAGCCGGCCTTGAGGATGGGATGCCTGTACACGGCTGATCCCGCCATCAGCGGATGCGCCGAAGCCCGGTTTGCGTGAAGTCGCTCTCATCCAGATCGGTTCTGAATACAAAATCCGACCACGTCAGGTCGGTGCTTTTTCCCGTGAGATGGTTTTCCATCAGCATCCGTCCCGCATACCAGTAGCGGTCGAGATGCAGTTCGTAGTCGGACATCGTGAGCGTCTTCAGGTGTGCGCCCTTGCGGTCGTAATACTCCACCTTCATCACTCTCAACTCGTCCTTGTCGAGCCAGGCCACCTGGCGGCTGTAACCCGAATCCTCGTCGACCGGAACCCGTTCCGTGACCGTGCACATCAGGTCACCGCACGCCTCGTCACGCAGATAATTGTGGGAAAACCGTTCCACTTCCGGGTTGCTGAGGTCCTCGTAGGCGAATTCGCTGCCCATGAAGGATCCGGAACGGTTGGACGAACTGATTCGTTTGACGCGTTTGAGCGCGGGCAGGTACAGCCACTGGTCGTCCGACTCATGGCGATGCGAATGCACCAGGAATGCGGTTCCCTTCACGTCGCGCGGCTCGTCGAACACGAACAGGAGCTTGTCTCCGTCGTCCGGGACCTCCAGGACCTTGAGGCGAAACTCGCGCAGGCTTTCCTGGCCGTGCTGGTTGCGCAGTACCATCGTCTGGCGCGCGGTGAAGTTTCCATATCCCTCGCCGCGAGACCGCGCCTCGGTTGCAATCTGAAGCCCCATTTCCGCGCTGTCGTGGTTGTCCGCTTGGCCTGCGGACGGCGCAATCATGCAGGCGAGGATGGCAAGAGCGGACAGGAGGCCGGGGGCCGGGAGCCGCAGCAGTTGGGCGACGTAAGTCATGGTTGTTCTCGGGAAATACCGTGGCGGTCGGCAGGGAGTCGGTCGGTGGGCCAATCCGGAGAGGATGCCGATGCATCCCAATTTGCGGCGGATCAGGGCGCCGCTGGTCCCGTTGCGGGATCGGCCCATCCAGGCCGTCGATTGTATCCGAACCCTCCGATCCGCGTGCGGCGCCCGGAAGCCGAGATCCCGGTTCTTTGGACATGCCGTTGCAGGGTCAGGGGTGCGTGGGGGCTGACGCGACGTGACTCCGAGCGGAGCCAACCAATTCAGGGAATTCATGCGGGAGCGGCAACTTTCGGGACGGGCGCAACCCCGTGGCATGGAGGGGCGGTGGAGACGGATTTGCGGATCGGGCGGGATGCCGGTCCTGCGTATGGAATCAGGACATAGGGCCGTTTGGCCCGGGAGCGACCGGTGGTGACCCTGCGAGCCCGAAACGGTGTGATCTAGGCGTCAGGTCGGCTGCAGTTACTCGGCATCGTCATCATCGTCATCGCCGGACCAGTCAAAGATGTCCAGCAAGTCGAGCAAGCCGCCGCCTTCATCCTCGTCCGGTTCTTGCTCGGCTGACGCTGTCTCCGCCATCTCCTCGTCGTCTTCGCCGCCCAGCCAGCCCAGAGGGTTCAGGCGGCCCAGCAGGCCGCCTTCTGCCTCTTCGGCATCCCGGAGTTCCCGGTCGCGCTCGAGCAGAAGCCGGATTTCCGGATCGGCGTCGTCCGCGCCGACGGCATCCAGAAGGGCAGCCTCGGCCTGCGAGGGGCCTGCGTCCGCTCCTTCGCCGGCGCCCGTGGCGTTCCCGGCTCCCGGTGCCGGTTGCGCTGTGCTGACGGGGGGCCGGAGCTCGAGGTTTGGCGGAACCGCGAGCGGGTCCTGGCGGATCACGCGGAGCGGGTTCGGCGAGATCTTGCCGACACCAAACGTGTTCTGGATGCGCTCGCATGCAGGCAGCGCGATCAGGCTCGCAACGACCAGCAAGCTGGCTAGACGGGTTCGCATCAATGGGGTCAACGGCGCCAACGGATCGAACGGAGCCTAACAATCGCCTCCCGCACCGGCAACGCGTAGGCGAGGACAAAGATTGCTCCGAAGGTGATGGCCATGTCCGCGACGTTGAACGCGGGCCAGTGGTAGCCCGCGAGATGCAGATCGACGAAGTCGACGACGCTGCCGCGGGTGACCCGGCAGATGGCGTTGCCCAGCGCCCCGCCGGCGATCAGCGCGAGCCCGACCGCGTAGATGCGCACAGGCTCGCGGGCCTGGAGAACCAGCAGGCCGGCCGCAACGACGGCTGCGAACGCGGCCAGCAGCCATTGCTGGGTGGGCCCGCCGGCTCCGAAAAGTCCGAAACCGATCCCGTAGTTCCTGACGTAGACCAGATTGAGCACAGGGCCGAGCTCCACAGGCGCCCGGGGTGCGAGAGCGGCAACAACCCACGCCTTGGTCAGCTGGTCGAGCACGATCACGGTGGCCACCAGCCACAGCCGGGATGCGGGTGATGTCAAATCGCGTCTCGGCAACGCTGGCACAGCTGCGCCGGCGACTCGGCCACTTCCGGCAACACCCGCCAGCACCGGGCACACTTGTGTCCTTCTGCAGCCTGTGTGCACACCGCGACATCGGGCACGGCCGGGTCCCGGTGGGCATCGTCCGGGGCGGGTTCGCTGGTTACGGTTACCCGCGAGGCGATCGCCAGTTCGGCGAGGTCGCGTCGGGTTAGCTCCGCAAGCGCATTCGGGCCGGCGTGGACGGAGACCTCGGCGTCGAGACCCGAGCCGATCTTCCGGTCGCGCCGCATGATTTCGAGCGCGCTGGTGATGACGTTGCGGACCTTGCGTGTTTCGGAAAATGAGTCCGCCAGCGCATCGTCCCGCCAGGCCACAGGCACGTCAGGAAACAGCCGGAGGTGCACGCTTTCGTCGTCGTCCGGATGGCGGTCGAGCCACGCTTCTTCCGCCGTGAAGCACAGCACGGGCGCGAGCCAGGCCGTCAGTATCTCGTGCAGCGTCAGCAGGGTCGTGCGGGCGGCGCGCCGCCGTTCTGAGTCGGCGCGGTCGCAGTAGAGGCTGTCCTTGCGGATGTCGAAGTAGAACGACGAAAGGTCGTTCGCGCAGAAATTGTGCAACGCGCGGTAGAACGCCTGGAAGTCGTAGCCGGCGAACGCCTCGATGCGGGCCTGTTCGAGTTCATGGATGCGATGGTGCACCCAGCGTTCCAGCTCCGGCATCTGGCTGACGTCCAGCCGTTCGCTCTCGCTGAAGTCGGCGAGGTTGCCGAGGATGAAACGCAGGGTGTTGCGGAACCGGCGGTAGGCATCGGAGATCCCGTCCAGGACTTCACCCCCGATACGGAGGTCGCCCGTGCTGTCGCTCATGGCGACCCACAGTCGCAGGATGTCCGTGCCGCGGGTGTCGTGGACCTCCTGGGGCTTGACGATGTTGCCGGCGCTCTTCGACATCTTCCGGCCCTGGCCGTCCAGGACAAACCCGTGCGTCAGCACGCTCCGGTAGGGAGCCCGCCCCCGTGTTCCGCAGCTGGCAAGCAGCGAGCTGTGGAACCACCCGCGGTGCTGGTCAGTTCCTTCCAGATAGAGGTCGGCCGGCCAGTGCTGGTCGGGGTTGTCCTCGAGCACGAAGGCGTGGGTGCAGCCGGAATCAAACCAGACGTCGAGAATGTCGCTGGTTCGCTCGTAGTCGTCCGGGGAGCGGTCCGGCCCGAGAAACTCGGACGCCGGCCGCGTGAACCACGCGTCGGCGCCTTCGGCGTCGACGGCGTCGACGACGCGCGTGAGCACATCCGGGTCCCGGAGCGGCTCCCGGGTCCTGCGGTCCACAAAGACCGGGATCGGAACCCCCCAGGCCCGCTGGCGGGAGACACACCAGTCGGGTCGGTGCTCGATCATGCCGCGGATCCGGTTGCGCGCACTGGCGGGCACCCACTCGGTGGCGTCGACGGCCTCCAGGGCCTTGGTGCGCAGTCCGTGCGATTCCATGCTGATGAACCACTGCTGCGTGGCCCGGTAGATCACCGGTTGCTTGGACCGCCACGAGTGCGGATAGCTGTGGGTGTGATCCTCGGTGGCGAGGAGCCGGCGCTGTTCCTCCAGCGCTGCAACAACCGGCTGTTCGGCCTTGAAGACGTGGACCCCGGCAAAACGCGGCACTGTGTCCGCGTAGCGTCCGTCGTCCTCGACGTACTCGGTGACCTCAAGGCCGGCCCGGAGCCCGAGCTCAAAGTCGTCGTCGCCGTGGGCCGGGGCGATATGGACCAGGCCTGTGCCCTGTTCGGTGCCCACGAAGTCGCCGGCGTGGAGCGGGATCGGATGGTCGTAGCCGGCAATCGGATGGCGGCACACGGTGCCGGCAAGCGCGGCACCCGGGAGCGTTGCCGGGGTGGTGAACGATTCGATTCCGGCCGCCGCCGTCACCGCCGCGACACGCGCGGCGGCCAGGATCAGCCGGTCGCCTGGCCGTGCGTGCGCGGTCGAAGCACACTGATGGACCTCGACGACGCAATACTCGATGTCGGCCCCGAAGGCGATGGCCTGATTGGCAGGCAGTGTCCACGGGGTCGTGGTCCAGATCACCACGTCCGCACCGTCGAGGGCGGGTTCGGAGGGTTCCGTGACCGCAAACCGCACGAAGACCGCGGTGGACGAGATATCGTGGTACTCGACCTCGGCCTCGGCCAGCGCCGTGCGTTCCACCGGCGACCACATGACAGGCTTGAGGCCGCGGTACAGGCTTCCCTCGATCAGGAACTTGCCGATTTCGCGGACGATTTGCGCCTCCGCGGAGTAGGCCATCGTGAGATAGCGCCCCTCCCAGTCGCCCAGCACGAAGAGCCGCCGGAAGTCTTCCATCTGCACGCCGATCCACTTCTCGGCGAAGGCCCGGCACTCACGGCGGAACTGGGCGATCGGCACCTCGTCGCGGGACTGGTTGCGCTTGCGGTACTCCTGCTCGATCTGCCACTCGATCGGCAGCCCGTGACAGTCCCAGCCCGGAATGTAGTGCGCGTCGAACCCCGCCATCTGGCGGGTGCGGTTCACGAGGTCCTTGAGGATCTTGTTGAGGGCGGTCCCGATGTGGATCGGCCCGTTCGCGTACGGCGGGCCGTCGTGCAGGATGTACTTGGGCCGGCCTTGGGCGTCGGCCCGCAGGCGGCCCCAGAGATCCATCTGTTCCCATCGCGCGATCATCTCCGGTTCCCGTGCCGCGAGGCGGCCGCGCATCGGGAAGGAGGTGCGCGGCAGGAACAGGGTTTCGCGGTACTCGGGCTGGTTCATGGCGCGTCCGGAGGGGGGTTGGCCGCTGCCGTCACCTTGCGCGTGCGGCTGACGTCCTGGGCCATCGCGCCGATCAGGGCATTGGTATTGGCGAACTTGCGCTCCGGGCGGATTCTGGCTTCAAACGCGACCCGAAGACGCTGACCGTAGAGGTTGCCCTGAAACCCGATCACGTGGGCCTCGAGAATCCGGGTTTTGCCTCCGAACTGGGGGCGGGTGCCGGTGCTGATCGCTGCCGGCAGCCAGCCGCGGTCCGTGTCGCCGTCGATCCCGGCCCATCCCGCATAGACGCCGTCGAGGGGCGCGAGCTGGCCCCGGTAATGGAGATTGGCGGTCGGGAAGCCGAGCAGGCGCCCGCGGCGTTCGCCGCGCCGCACCCGGCCTTCGACCTCAAAGGGTGCGCCGAGTTCACGGGCGGCGTCGTCCATCCGCCCTTCCGCAACGGCTTGCCGAATCGCGGAGGATCCGTACGCGGTGCCGGCAGCGTCCGCGACCGGATCGACAACCGTCAGTCCGAAACCGGAATCTGCGGCGGCGCGTGCAAGCGTGCCGGCGTCGCCGGTGCGTTTGGTGCCGAAGCGGAAATCGTGTCCGATCACGATGTGGTGCGCACGGAGCGCCTGCACCAGGACCTTGGCGATGAAGGCGTCCGCGGACAGTGCTGCGAACGCGAGCGAGAAACGCTGGACATAGAGGGTCTCGATGCCGGCCCGCGCAAGCTTCCGGGCCTTGGCGCGCAGGGGAGTCAGTCGTCCGGGCGCGGCCTCGGGGCGGAGCACCGCCGCGGGGTGCGGCTCGAACGTGAGCACCGCGGTTCCGGCGCCGGCCGCCTGACCGGCGGTTCGCCCGACTGCCGCCAGCAGCTCCTGGTGCCCGAGGTGGACGCCGTCGAAATTGCCAAGGGCAACCACCTGGCCCTGGCGTGAGGCGGGTTGGCCCGGCTGCACGCGGACGAGTTCCATGATCTGCTCACGGTCCAGAACCGAAGGGAAGCCGGCACTATAACGGCACTTGGCAGTACACTGTGGGCTTCCCACCGGTACGACCCGCCATGCGCCCGATCGTCATTATTCCGGCCCGGATGGCCGCGCGGCGCCTTCCGGGCAAGCCGCTTGCCACGATCGGCGGTGTGCCGATGGTGGTCCGGGTGCTGCGGCAGGCGGAGGCATCGGGTGTGGGTGCTGTCGCGGTGGCCTGCTGCGACCCCGAGGTGGCCGACGCGGTAACCGAGGCCGGCGGCCGCGCCGTCATGACGAACCCCGACCACCCCTCCGGCTCGGATCGCGTGTGGGAAGCCTGGCGCGCGCTCGATCCGGACGGCGGATGTGACGTGGCGATCAATCTCCAGGGAGACCTGCCGGACATCGATCCAGCCGTGATCCGGCGGGTGCTCGAGCCGCTGACGAATGAAGCGGCTGCCGACATTGGCACGCTTGTGGCGCCCCTCGGACTGGGCGAGCTCGAGGACCCGGCGGTCGTCAAGGCGCGCCTGGCCGACGCAGCGCCGGCCAGCACGACGCGGATCACCACCTTCCAGCGGCAGGTGCCGGGCGCGGATCCGCGACTCCGGCACCATGTCGGAATCTACGCGTGGCGGCGCGCGGCCCTTGAACGTTTCGTGGCGCTGCCTCCGAGCACGCGCGAGCGTTCCGAGCGCCTTGAGCAGCTGCGGGCCCTCGACCACGGCATGCGAATCGACGGGGCGCTGGTTGACGCGACGCCGATCGGTGTCGACACTCCCGCCGACCTCGAATCTGCACGGCGTCGGCTCGCGGAATGAGTACCGCCCGCACGCAGCAGCATGGCCGCGTTTCTGAACGGCAAGCCCCATGACGACCCCATTCCGAATCGCGTTTCAGGGGGAACTCGGAGCGCATTCCCACAAGGCATGCCTCGATGTGTTTCCGGACTCGCACGTTGTCCCGTGTCCGGCGTTCGAGGACTGTTTTCTGGAAGTCCACGACGGGCGCGCGGACCGCGCATTCCTTCCCGTCGACAACTCCGCCGCCGGGCGTGTCGCGGACATTCACCGCCTGTTGCCCGACTCCGGCCTGCGTATCGTCGGTGAACACTTCGCAAGTGTCAGCCACCACCTGATGGCCCGGTCCGGAACTGCGCTCGCAGACGTCCGGCATGCGGCCAGCCACTTCCACGCGCTTAGCCAATGCCGCCGGTTCCTGCAGGAGAAAGGCATCGAACCCTATCTGTTCACAGATACGGCCGGTGCAGCGCGCCACGTTGCCGACGGCGATCCCCGCGTGCAGGCGGCGATCGCGTCAGAGCTGGCAGCAGAGCTCTACGGGCTCGAGATCATTGCGTCCCGGATCGAGGATGATCCGACCAATACGACACGCTTTCTCGTACTGGCACCCGAATCGATCGAGCCCGAGGCGGATGCGGCGGACACGATCACGTCGCTGGTTTTCCGTGTCCGGAACATACCCGCCGCGCTCTACAAGGCATTAGGCGGTTTCGCCACCAACCGGGTGAACATGCTCAAGCTCGAGAGCTTCATGGTCGACCGTTCGTTTGCGTCGGCGGAGTTCTATGCCGACATTGAGGGCCATCCGGAACACCCCAACGTGGCCCTGGCGCTCGAGGAGCTCGGCTTTTTCTCGCGCAGCGTGCGGATTCTGGGCGTTTATCAGGCGGCCTCGTTCCGCCGGAACGAGGCCCGGCCGGCCACCGGCGCCGCGACGACCGCCAAGGCCGCCAACCGCGACTGATCAGCGTCCCCGGACACCGCGTCCGGGGCACCTGGCCAATGCTGCCCGGCGGGATGGATGGTGGGCATCCGCAGCGGCGCCTGGTCTACCCCTCGGCCAACCACTCCTCGATCAGCCGGCGGGCGATGGAGACCTTGCCCGGCATCCGGAACGTGTCGTTCTCGGGGCTGGACCGGAGTTCGGCACGCGTAAACCAGCGCGCACTCTCCAGTTCGTTGGGGTCGATGGCGAGTTGGTCGTCGGCCGCTTCGGCGCGAAACCCCAGCATCAGGGACGACGGAAACGGCCACGGCTGCGAGTGGCGGTAGGCCGGCGTGCCGACAATCCGAAGTCCTGCCTCTTCATGGACTTCCCGGATCACGGTTTCTTCCATGCTTTCGCCGATCTCGACGAAGCCTGCGAGCGTCGAGTGCATGCCGGCCGGCCAGCTCGCCTGGCGGCCCAGCAGACAACGTTCCCGGAACGTCACCAGCATGATCACGGCGGGATCGACCCGCGGGAACCAGCGCTCGCCGCACGTGGGCCGCTGGCACAGACGCGAATGCCCGGCATCGACGGATTGGGTCGGAGCACCGCACTTGCCGCACCAGCGGGCGCGCCGGTGCCAGTAAAGCAGGCCGCGTGCGGCCGCCATGACAGCGCCGTCGTCGCGCGCGACCAGGGGGGCCAGGGCTCGCAGATCCGCGAAGGTTCCCCCGGCATCGGCGAGAATGCCGGAGAGCGGATCGTCCGCTCCCGAGATATCGCACGCATAGTGGGCCACGGCATCGCTGACACCGAGAAACACGGTGTCTTCCGCGACTTCGACAAGCAGCCGTGCCGCCGCACCCTGGTGCCACAGGGGCACCGGCATCGATTCGTCCTGGACGTGATGGCGGTTGCGCCAGAGCGCGAGCACGCGCACGTTGCCGGTGGACAGGTCGACACCAATGCGGTCGGTGTCGGTCCGGAGCTCGTGTGCGCGCTGCAGCGGGTAGCCGCTGTAGAAGTTGGTCGCAGGCATCGGTGAACTGTAGCGATGTTGAATCGCGGGCCGGCCGGCAGCGGGCGGAGCGGGCTGCTGCACCCCTCGCCGGTGCGCTGTCGGACAATCCGCGGGGACGGGACGAGAGGACCCTGGTGGGTCGGGTCATCCGGCTCGCGGATCCGCATGGCGCATGAGCGTCGGTATAGTCGGCGGGCGGCCTGACGCGGGCCGGAAAGCGAGGTTCGCGTGACCGAGACGGACAACCTGCTGGGGTTGGATTCGGCCGGCGAACCGGATTCCGGCTCATCTGATGCGGGCGGTGAAGCCGCCGCCGCGTACCGGGTTCTGGCGCGGAAATACCGGCCGGCCACATTCGACGACCTGCTCGGGCAGGAGATCCTGGTACAGACCCTGACCAACGCATTCGAGCAGGGGCGGATCGCGCACGCGTTCCTCTTTGTCGGTGTGCGCGGCGTGGGCAAGACGACAACGGCGCGCATCATCGCCCGCGGGCTGAATTGCGAGAGTGGCGACCAGCCGACGGTCCGTCCCTGCGGCGAGTGCGCGTCGTGCAGGGACGCGCTCGCTGAACGCCATCTCGACATCCTGGAGATCGACGGCGCGAGTCACACCGGGGTCGACGATGTGCGGGGCCTGACAGACGCCGCGCACTACCGGCCCGCGACCGGGCGCTACAAGGTGTACATCGTGGACGAGGTCCACATGCTGTCGCAGGCGGCGTTCAATGCACTGCTCAAGACGCTTGAGGAGCCGCCGGAGCACGTCGTCTTCATCTTCTGTACGACCGAGGTGCGCCGCCTGCCCGTGACGGTGCTGTCACGGTGCCAGCGATTTGATCTCCTGCGCGTCCCGCAGGATGTCCTGGCCAACCACTTCCGGCGCATCGTGGAGCTTGAGGGCGCCCAGATTGACGACGAGGCCCTCCGCCTCATCGCGCGCTCGGCCGACGGCTCGGTCCGGGACGGACTGTCGATTCTCGACCAGGCGATCAGTCACCAGAACGGTGCGATCGAAGGCCCGGCGACCCGCGAAATGCTGGGCTTTGCTGACCGGACCATGGTCTTTGCACTGTTCGATGAAGTCATGGCAGGGGACGCGGCCGCAGCACTGGCGCGCCTTGCCCGCTTGTACGCGAACGGGGCCGAACCGCGTGCGGTCCTGGAGGATCTGCTCGGACTGACCCACTGGGTGTCGCGAATTCTGGTGGCGCCCGAGGCCGCCGACGAGCCGGAAGTGCCGGAAAACGAAAGGGAGCGGGGGCGGGACCTTGCCGCGAAGCTCTCGGTCCCCGTGCTGGCGCGGGCCTGGCAGATGATTCTCCGCGCTCTGGAGGAGGCGAATGCAGCGCCCGATGCCCGTGCCGCGGTCGAGATGGCCGTGATCCGCCTGTGCTTCGTGGCCGACCTTCCGGATCCCGGCAGTCTGGTCCGGCGCCTGCAGCAGAGCGGGCCCGGCGCTGACCAGCTACCCGCCGCCCAGCCCAGAGCTGTACCGGCGTCTGCGGGGAGTGGTGCTGCGGCCGTTGCGGCAGCACCGGCCGCCGCAGCCGCGCCTTCCCCGGGCAAGCGGCCTCAGGCCCGGGCCGCGCCGGCGACTTTCGAAGCGTTGATCGAGGGACTCCGGGACGGGCGGCATGTGCAGCTGGTGTACGGTCTGGAGAACTATGTCCACCTGGTCCGGTTCGACCCCCAGCAGCGCCTGCTGGAGTATCGTGTCTCCGAGCGCGCTCCACCGGATTTCGTGGGCAAGCTGGCCATGAGCCTGGAGCGCGCAACGGGCGACCGCTGGATGCTGTCGCTGGTGCCGGAAGGCGGCGAGGCGACCGTGCGCGAACGGCGCGTCAAGGAGACCGAACGCCGGATCCGGGTCGCTTCTGCGAATGACATCGTTACGACCGCGCGCCGGCGGGTCCGCAACCTGCCGGACGGCATGCGGGTGAGCGAACCGGAGGTCATTCAAGTACGGGAGCGGATGATGACCGACAAGCACCAATCATGAACTTCGGGGAACTGTTTGAGCAGATGGGGAGCCTCAAGACCGGCCTCTCCGATCTGCAGGGAAAACTCCGCAGTCTGGAGTTCACGGGCGAAGGCGGCGCCGGCCTGGTACGCGTTACCGTGAACGGGGTGGGCGAATGCCTTCGGGTGGACATCGACCCCTCGCTCGCAGACGACCTCCCGATGCTTCAGGACCTCCTCGTCGTGGCGCAGAACAACGCCCGGCAGGAAATGGAGAGGGCCGCGAACGAGGAAGTCAAGAAAACGATGGGCGCGATCCTTCCGATCCCGCCCTGGCTGCTGTCGCGCTTCTAGCAGGATCGAATGGCCGACCGCGCCGACCCGATTCAGGCGTTGGTCGAACGCCTGGCCCGACTGCCGGGACTGGGGCCCCGATCAGCGCGCCGGGTGGCGCTCCATCTGATGAAACGCCGGACGACGATGCTGCGCGAGATCATCGAGGCGCTGCAGGCTGCGGCGGATGAAATCCGCACATGCCAGACCTGCGGGAGCCTCGATGTCCACGATCCGTGCAGCATTTGCCAGGATCCCGCCCGCGACGAGGCAGCGCTTTGCGTTGTGGAGGACGTGGCCGACGTCTGGGCCCTGGAGCGTTCACGGGCGTTTACTGGCCGCTACCACGTCCTTGGGGGCACACTCAACGCACTTGACGGCGTGGGCCCCGACCAGTTGCTGGTGAAAGAGCTCCTGCAGCGCGCCGAAGCCGACCAGACGCGGGAGGTTATTCTCGCGTTGTCCGCAACAGTCGACGGGCAGGTCACGGCGCATTATCTCGCCGACCAGTTGCACGGCATCAACGTGCGCGTGACCCGGCTGGCGCAGGGTGTACCCGTCGGCGGTGAGCTGGATTATCTCGACGAGGGGACGTTGGGTGCGGCGCTGGCCGCGCGCCGCGCCTTCGACTCTGCGGAGCCGTTGTGACCATCAGGATCCGTGGCTGAATCGGCCGTCCGGTCGACGGGGTCGGGTTCGACGTCCAGTTCGCGAATCTTCTCTGCTCGGCCCAACACCTTGCGCGCTGACGTGTCCACGTCACGCAGGAGTTTGTCCGCCAGCGCGAAATGACGCTGGAGGCTCCCGACCCGCGTTGCCAGCCGATCGAGATCCTGCAGCAGCACGCCAAGTTCGGCCTGAAGCACGTCGGCATGGGTCCGCAGGTTCACATCCCGCAGCACCCCGCGAATGGTGTTCAGGAGTGCCATTGCTGTGGCCGGCGACACGATGCCGACGCGGGAGCGGAACGCATGTTCGGCGACGTCCGGGAATTCTGCGTGCAGGTCGGCGAACAGCGTCTCGCTGGGAATGAACATCACTGCCCAGTCCGAGGTTTCGCCGGGAATGATGTAGCGCTCGCGGATATCGGTGATGTGTTTCTTGACCGCGTCGGCGAATTTCTTTCGCGCCTCGCGTGCCTCCGGCGAATCCCGTTTGGCCAGAAACTCGCGATGGCTCGCCACCGGGAACTTGGAGTCGATGGCAATCGGGCCCGGCGGGTGAGGGAGCACGACCAGGCAATCCACCCGCGAGCGATTGGAGAGTGTCTTCTGAAACGCAAACGCGGCTGACGGCAACGCCTGGCGCACGAGATTCTCGAGTTGCACCTCGCCAAACGCGCCTGCTGCCTGCTTGTTGGTGAGCAGGTTCTGAAGATCCACCACATGCGAATCGAGCTTTTCGAGCTGCCGATGGGCCTCGCGGAGTTCGCCCATCCGCTCCCGAAGGCCCGCAAGTGTGCGCTGGGTCTCGTCGGCCCGCCGGGTCGCGGCCTCGTCGAGTGTGGTCCACCGCTGTTCCAGGCTGGCCGCAACCGACTGCAGCGCCCCTTCGGTGCGACTGACCGAGTCGCGAAGGACGTTGAAGTCGGGGTCGCGCCGCCGCGCCCGGAACAGGAGGCCAACGGCTAGGCCGAGCAGGCCGGCGAGAATACCGGCCAGGAGCTCCAAGCCCACGACAATTCGTCCCGTGCGCCCGTTTCAGATGTAGTTGCGGATGATGCCGCCGTCGACGCGCAGCGACGCGCCGTTGGTGCCTACCGACGCCGGGCTGCAGACGTAACAGATCAGGTTCGCAACCTCCTCGGGGGTCGTGTACCGGCCAAGCAGAGACGATGTCTTGCGCATCGTGAACGTTTCCTTCTTGAGTTCATCAACGGGGCGTCCTTCGGTCTCCGCGAGACGCGCCAGCCGGTTCGATTGCGTCTCCACCCAGGTCGGGCCCGGAAGCACCGAGTTAATGGTGACGCCTGTGCCTCGTGTGGTCTCGGCGAGGCCGCGGCCGATCGCCAGCTGGGCTGCCTTGGAAAAGCCGTAGGGGATCATGTCGGGCGGAATGTGCACGCCAGATTCGCTGGAAATGAACACGATCCGGCCCCAGTTCCCGGCGACCATGGGTTCCAGGTAGTGACGCGAGAGCCGCACGCCGCTCATGACGTTGAGCTGAAAGTAATGCTCCCAATCCGCGTCATCGAACTCGGTGAAGGGACGCATGTGGTAGATGCCGGTGTTGTTCACGAGGATGTCGACGGCGGGCACGGCACGGGTGAGGGCTGTACAGCCCGCGGCGGTTCCCAGGTCGGCGGCGTGCGCTTCCACGGATGCGTCCGGGCATTCGCTCTTCAGCGTGTTCAAAGCCTGGTCCACGCTGTCGGGAGTCCGGCCGTGAACGATCACATGGGCGCCGAGGGCGGCGAGGCCGCGGAGCGTGGCGTAGCCAATTCCGCGGGTTGACCCGGTAACCAGTGCCGAGCGACCGGAAAGATCAAGATCCATGGGTTCCGTTCTCCACGGTGCGGCAGAGCGGGTCGGCTGCACGTGTCAGGATTCTGCCATGCAGCCTCAAATTCACGTGATTCTAGCCCGGAACCTGCCAAGTGCTTGACCGGCGAATTCATTGGGGAGAAGCAATGCAGCCGAAGTCGCGGGACATTCTGGCGTTCATCTGTAGCGCCGAGACGGGCACTTGCTGCATTCGAGCACGGTTGCCCGCATGCTCTCAAGTCCATGGCGCCCGCTGCAGCACTGCCAGGGGTATTGGGTTACGATGACTCAACCGGTTCAAATGTCGCCCTGTGCGAGGCGTTCCGGAGCTTGTTGGGCTTGTACCGTAAAGTTAAGGACTCGCCATGCCGCGGAAAGCCCGACAGGTTGTTGAAACCGCCAACGTCACCGGCGGTACCGGTACGACGGTCGTGTTCTCTGGAGAGAGGACCGTCCAATCGCCACCGCTGGACTTGCCCGAAGCGCTCAAGCCAAATACCCGCCTGAAAATGGACGGAATCACGTTCCTGTCCATGCTGCCGCCCAACGTGGTTCCTGTTGCCTTTTTTGATCCACAGTATCGCGGCGTGCTCGAAAAGTTGGCTTACGGCAACGAGGGCCAGAGCCGGGGTAAACGACGATTTGCGTTGAAACAGATGACGGAACAAGTAATTGGACGGTTCGTGCAACGTATCGACCGGGTCCTGATCCCTTCTGGTCATCTGTTTCTGTGGACGGACAAGTTTCACCTTTGTCAGGGTGTGCGTCCATGGTTAGAGGGAACAAGGCTTGACATTGTGGATCTTGTGACTTGGGACAAAGGCACTTTCGGCATGGGCTATCGTACTCGTCGCCGCGCCGAACATTGCGTCGTGCTGCAGAAGCAACCACGCAAAGCAAAAGGGGTCTGGACGGCTCACAACATCCCCGACGTGATCCAAGAGCAGGTCTCACAGCGTGACCATCCGCATGCGAAGCCAATTGACCTTCAAGGTGACCTTATTGCCGCTGTGAGCCACGAAGGGGATCTTGTCATTGATCCGGCGGCCGGGTCGTTCTCGGTGTTGCGGGCGGCATGTAGCCGGCGCCGCACCTTCCTCGGCTGCGACCTGAACGGTTAACTTCATGGCCCGTATTCGCCAAGCCAAACCCAAAAACACGTCAGGGGGATGCCAACGGCTATTCAATAATGCAGCTCTGGGCGAATTGGTGAGCAAAATCCATTCCGCATTGATCAGGTCCGGTGTGGAGCTTGAGACGATGATCGGTGAAGCGGTTCCCAACATCCCCGATCTCGATACCTTTCTGCAACAAGACATCATGTCTGACGGCGTGTTGTTGGCCAGAAAGCGCCAAATCAAGAAGAGTACGATCTTGGATTTTGCCGGATCGGAACCCGATTTTATGGTGTTCAAACGCCGCAACAGACAGCAAAGCTGTCACATAATTGAGCTGAAGGACGGCCACGTATTTGACACCAAGAAAGCTGCCGCAGAGCGTTGGGCCTTGCATGGTTTTGTCGAGCAGAATGCCCAGTACATCCCATATCGGTGCTCGTCGCACTTCTGCGCCTTCAATCAGAACGATCGTAAAGAAATAGTTAAAGGCTTCAAAAGGCGGATCAATCAGGAGGAGGCGATGACAGGCCGTGAACTCTGCGAGCTGTTGGAGATCGACTACGATGCCATCGTGACAAGGCGTTTGGCCGATGCTTCCTACAATACGGAATTCCTGCTTTCCGAGCTGCTTGCGATCGAGCCGGTACGCCGCCGCCTGCTGGAACTACTTCACTAGACCCCGATATACTGTGCCCATGAATTCCAGTTTCTTCCTGCCGTTGCGGCAGCCCACACTCGCCGATGCGTTGCTGCCGGCGCTTCCCGTTCCACGCTTCCTGCGCGACACGCTGTTGGTGCTTGCCGGCTCTGCCGTAGTTGCAGCATCGGCGCAGCTGACGATCCCGCTGGAACCGGTGCCGATCACGGGACAGACGTTCGGCGTACTCGTGGTTGCCATGGCGCTGGGTTCGCGGCTCGGCCTGCTGGCGCTCGCGGCCTACCTGCTTGAAGGGCTTGCCGGACTTCCCGTGTTCGCGGGCGGCGCATCGGGCCCGGCCGCCATCGCGGGACCCAGCGGCGGCTACCTGATCGGCTACCTTCCGGCGGCTTGGCTCATCGGACGACTCGCGGAACGCGGCTGGGACCGCTCAGTCACACGGACTGCGTTGGCCATGCTCGCGGGCAACGTGGCTCTCTACGTGCCCGGACTGCTGTGGCTGGGCTGGCAGATGTCCGCGCTGCCGGCAGACACTTTCAGCGACCAGTCGTTGATCATGGTGGTTCTGTGGGCCGGTCTTCTTCCATTCATCCCGGGTGACGCCGTCAAGCTTGCGCTGGCTGCGGTCGCCATGCCGTTGGGCTGGAAGCTGGTCCGGTGGAGGGGCGGCCTCAGCTGAGCGGCTGCTGACGGAAGATCGAGGCCGGCGATTGCCAGCCGGCCACCCGGCTATTCGCCACTAATTCCCTGCAAGTCCTCGGGCCGTAGCCGATTGGGTACGGCGCTGCCCTCGTCCGGTCTGCGGAACTCGTGCCCGTTGCAAGCGACCATCTGTTCGTGGTCCGTCAGCGCCGAGAAACGATAAGGTCAATCTCGTGAAACGATTATCTATTTGAAATACAAAACGAATTTTGGAGTCCAAACGAAACCGTTTCGCGGATTTTGAAACGATTTGACCGGCCTGTGGCGCTGGGAACCTGGCCTTCGTGACCCTTTTGGCGTTGGAACCCCGCACATTCGTGTCGTGAAGGTTTCATGCCCGCACCGAATCAGGCAGACCCGGCCGGGCGAACCCCGGCCGGGCACAGGTCTCCCGGACAATCATGCAGACGCTTGCATCTGGTCCTGATCGCTGGCGGCTTCGAGATCGTCACCGGCTTCAAGTCCTTCCGCACGACGGATGGCAACCTCGATGCGGTCGGCCGTCTCGGGGTGTTGCCGGAGGAACTCCTTTGCGTTCTCGCGGCCCTGCCCGATCCTCTCGCTATCGTAGGAGTACCAGGATCCCGCCTTCTCGATGATCTGGTGTTTCACACCCAGATCCAGCATCTCGCCGAGCTTGGAGATGCCTTCTCCGTACATGATGTCGAATTCCACAGTCTTGAACGGCGGTGCCATTTTGTTCTTGACAATCCGGACCCGCGTCTGATTGCCAACGACATCCACACCATTCTTGATCTGTCCGGTTCTGCGAATGTCGACCCGTACCGAAGCGTAGAACTTGAGGGCATTGCCGCCGGAAGTGGTTTCGGGGCTCCCGTACATCACGCCGACCTTCATGCGGATCTGATTGATGAAGATCACGGTGGTCCGCGACTTCGAGATCGATCCGGTCAGCTTGCGGAGGGCCTGGCTCATCAGCCGCGCCTGCAATCCAACGTGGGTGTCACCCATCTCGCCTTCGAGTTCTGCGCGCGGAACCAGGGCGGCGACACTGTCGATCACCAGCACGTCAACCGCGCCTGATCGGACGAGGCTGTCGGCGATTTCGAGAGCCTGCTCGCCTGCATCGGGCTGCGAAAGGAGAAGATCTTCGACGTTCACGCCGAGCTTTTGGGCGTATGCGGGATCCAGGGCGTGCTCGGCGTCGATGAAGGCGCAGATGCCGCCCGATTTCTGTGCTTCGGCAACCGTGTGCAGCGCAAGCGTGGTCTTGCCCGAACTCTCGGGGCCGTAGATTTCGACCACCCGCCCCCGCGGAAACCCGCCGATACCAAGCCCGACATCAAGCCCGATGGAGCCCGTCGAGATGGCTTCAATCTCGATCGTGCGATCGGTTCCCAGCCGCATGATCGAGCCGGCTCCAAAGTCCCGTTCGATCTGTTTCAAAGCCGATTCGAGATTGCGCTGCCGGTCGTCGGATTGGGATTGCACGGTGATCACCTTGAGATGGTTTGGCGGCATTCTAATTGTCCTTTGTCGCTAGGGGAGACTCACTTCGAGTCGATGTGCATGTTCTGGTCGGAACAGAATATAACAGGAACAAAAAAGTATCAAGTAGGAAAATAACGGCATCAAAGGTGACGTAGGAGCCACTCGCCTCTCTCACCCTTTTTCGTCAGACGACTCCGATCAGACTCCGTGTCGTGGCGCAGGAAGCGGAGTTCCATAACCTTCCGTCGACGTCCCTGCGAAGCGAGCCTGGCTCTGTGCAGTCGGCAGCCGTCGGGCGATTCAATGCGTCCGGGTACGCCATCAACTGCTGCCCGTGGCCACGCATGCCGGATGATGTGCATTGCTTGTGCGCGGGCGGCGGTGTAACGGTTCGCTGGTCGGTTTGCGGAGTTGCGCGCCAGGTCGCACGGGCGCCGCGACGCCGGCAGGACACCTGCAACCGTAGGGCGTGTTCATGAATGATCCGGTACGACACCACACGGCAGACCTGACGGACGTCACGATGCACTTCGTGACGGCGGGTGACGGTGCGGAGCCTGTGGTTCTTCTGCATGGCTGGCCACAAACGTGGTACGAGTGGCGGAAGGTCATCCCGCATCTGACGTCCGCGGGTTACCGGATCGTTGCTCCAGACCTGCGGGGTCTTGGAGACACCAGCCGACCCGCGCACGGCTGCGACAGCGCATCGGCCGCCCGGGACATTCTGGAACTCGCACAGGACCAGCTTGGGCTGTCCCGGTTCCACATCGTCGGACACGATTGGGGCGGCCCCACCGCTTTTGCGGTCGCCACGGCCGCTCCTGCTGCAGTCGGTACGCTGACCATGGTTGACGTGACGGTCCCGGGAATCGGGCCGGATATCTCGCAAGGGGGCCGGCGCTGGCACCACGCCTTTCACATGGTCCCCGACCTGCCCGAGGCGCTGACGGAGGGCCGCGAACGCACCTACCTCGAGTGGTTCTACCGGAGTTTCGCGCATCAGGCCGACGCCATCACCCCGGCCGATATCGACGAGTATCTCCGCACCTATGCCCGCCCCGGCGCACTGGGTGCGAGCTTTGGGTACTACCGGAGCATTCCGGACAACGTGGCCGCCAACCAGGCGCTCAAGGGCAGCGGATTCCAGCTGACGATGCCGGTGTTGGCGGTTGGCGGCGCGTGTACCGAAGCGCGGGGGCGCGCCTCGGAACCGGCGGCTTCATTGCGCGAGATTGCGGACGACGTCACCGAAGCGGTCGTGGACGGGAGCGGCCATTTCGTTCCCGAGGAACAGCCGGCCGCATTCGCGTCCACGCTGTGCGCCTTTCTCGGGCGTCATCCGCTTCGGACCTGAGTCAGCGGGGCCTCCGGCCAGTCCGGCGACGGGCTCAGCAGTCAAGCTGCTCCGCGAGGTCGATGAAGTCGTCGGCGACGACGTCCCACTGATCGTCCGGGCCGAGGTCGGTCGTCTGGCCGGGCCCGTATTCGGTGGGTCGCACGACGAATGCCGTGCGCATGCCGCGGCCGCGGGCAGCGCGCAGATCGTCGTTGTGCGCGGCAACCATCATGGTTTCGGCCGGCTCAAGCCCGAGCATCGCGATCGTGGTGTCGTACACCTCGGCGCGCGGCTTGTACTGCCGGGCCATTTCCGCGCCGAGCGGTGCATCCCACGGAAGCCCGGCGTGGCGTGCCATGTTGACGATCAGTGCGACATGGCCGTTCGAAAGCGCGGCCAGCAGAAACCGCGTCCGGAGCCGGTCCATTCCCTCCCGGGCGTCCGGCCAGCCGTCGAGCCGGTGCCAGACGCGATTGAGGTCGCCTGCCTCCTCGTCGCTCAGGCCACCCAGCCCGAAGCGCGGCAGCAGCGGGTCGAGAATCTCGCGATGGAGGACATCAAGGCGGGCATAGGGGCGGGTGCCTTCGCGCACGGGTGTCATCGCAGGCTGGTAGCCGGCACGCCAGGCGTCGGCCAAGCCGGCGCTGTCCACTTCCAGGCCCTTGGCGGCGGCGAGCGCGTCGCATTCGCGAATGACCGATCCGCGCCAGTCGACCACGGTGCCGAACACGTCGAAGCACAGGGCTCGCACCCTGCCGACAATTGCATTCTGACGAGCCACGATGCCTCCTTTTCGGGAATTGGATGGTTGCCCATGGTTGAGCGGGGACGGCCAATCAACCGCTGATCGCACAGGTGCGCCGGTCTGGGGTCCCTGGGCTGCATGCCAGCATAGGGGCACCGGCGGCTGCCCATGATGGAGACGGGAGTGCCGTCGGAAATGGTCGGGCAACCGGGTCGCCGTGAGGCGTCACGACCCGAAGACCGGAGTCGTTCTGGGCCGGCCTCAGCGCGGGAGAATGTCGACGGGGTGTCGACTAAGATGGCGGCGCCCACTCGCCCCACATGGTTTCGGCTCGATGCCGGGTGGAGAGAAATGCCCGCTTGGCTGGACGCCGGCCTGGGCGAAGGATCGTCAGCCCTTGGTCAATTGCTTTCGGATTCGGACCGTCGTGCCGGCCTGCCGGTGTGGCTGGTAACAACGCCATGACGGACGATACGCACCTCGACGCCTTGCGCCGCGAAATCGACGACGTGGATGACCGCATCCATGATCTCTTGATGGCGCGTGCTGACATCGCCCGCTCGGTCGGTGCGTCCAAGCGCGCGCAGGCCGGGCAGGCTGGCGTGCAACTGTTTCGCCCTGCACGGGAGGCGCGGGTGCTTCGCCGGTTACTTGCGCGTCACCGGGGCTCGCTTCCGCGCTCTGTGGTGCAGGATGTCTGGCGCGCCATCATTTCCGGGAACCTTCTCCTGCAGGGGCGCATGTCGGTCGTTGCAACCCCGGGCGGGCCAAGCGGCCTCGCCCGCGACCACTTCGGGTCGCTGGTCGAGCTCTGCGAGGAGGCCGACCCTGCCGCAGCGCTTGCCGCTGTGAGCGACCGCCGCGCCGCGGTCGCGGTGCTTCCGTTTCCGGGAACCGGCCAGGACGCGGAATTCCCCTGGTGGGGGAGCCTCATGCAACATCCGGAACTTCATATTGTGGGCGAGATTCCCGTCCTTCGGGCGCCGTCCGCTCCGACTGCGGCGCTGGTGGCCGGGCAGCGCCCGGAGGCGTCGGACGCCGATGTGTCCCTGATCCTGACGCCGCCGGCCGACCTGCCGTCCGGACCCGATGCCCCGCGTATTCTGGCCACCCTGTCGCATGCGGAAGAGCCCCTCCAGATGCTCGCTGTCGACGGATTTGTCCGGACCCTGCCGGCGTGGGCGGCCCCTGGCGCCCGAATCGCCGGTGCGGTTGCGGCCGGCATCGACTGATGGCTGCTGAGCGGATGTTCGGACGGGTCGCCTATATCGGCTGCGGCCTGATCAATGGCTCGCTGGCCCGTGCGCTTGCGGTCGAGCAGTTGGCGGCGGAGCAGGTGGTGTACAGCCGCACCGCAGCAACCCGCGCGCGCGTGCGGGAGCTCGGAATCGTGGACGCGGTGGCCGACACTCCCGAGGCCGCCGTGCGGGATGCCGACCTCGTGGTGATCGGGACACCGGTGTCGGCGTGTGCCGGCATTGCGGAGGTGATCGGACCCGTCCTCACCAGCGGCGCGATCGTCACCGACGTCGGATCCGTAAAGGGAGCGGTGATCCGGGCAGTGGCCCCGCACCTCCCGGAAGGTGTCCATTTCGTGCCCGGGCACCCCATCGCCGGGACCGAGAAATCAGGCCCCGATGCCGGGTTTTCGGACTTGTTCCGGAACCGCTGGTGTGTCCTCACGCCGACCCCCGATACGGACGCCGGGGCAGTCTCCCGGGTGCGCGGAATGTGGGAAGCGGTGGGCAGTCACGTGGATACCATGGACGCCGACCATCATGATCGCGTGCTTGCGATCACCTCGCACGTGCCGCACCTGATCGCGTTCTCGATCGTGGGCACGGTGACCCTTCTGGAGGAACATCTCCAGACTGAAGTCATGAAGTATGCCGCCGGCGGGTTTCGCGATTTCACCCGGATCGCCGCCAGCGACCCGGAGATGTGGCGCGACGTGTTCCTGAACAACAAGGACGCGGTGCTGGAGATGGTGGCGCGGGCCACCGAGGATCTCGCGGGTCTGCAGCGTCTCATCCGGCACGAGCAGGGAGACGCGCTCATCGAACTGATCACCCGGACCCGTGAGGTCCGCCGCGGCGTGATTGCCTTCGAACAGGACTAGTTTCCGGGTGCCGCGAGGGCGGGAACCCGGACGAGCGGCACGCCGGCAGCCAAGAGCCATCCGTCCGCGAGAGTGAGCGGAACAGGTTCGGGGTCGGCACCACGGGCCGGGACTGCCACCGCATCCAGAGCCGCGCGTGCGGCGTCCGGTTCGGCATACCCTTGCGCCTCGAGGAACCGGAGCGCGGCCGTGACGTCGGTGGGCCGGAACGTGAGATCGCCCTGCGGTTTCAGGTCGCGGTCGAGCGACAAGGAGCCCTCGGCCTCGCCGGCCAGCGGCCCCCATGCAAGTGCGAGGCGGGACAGGTGGGCCATGCCGCCCGCCCGGGTCCAGTCGACCGGGCTGGCGAGCGCTGTCAGATCGGGCTCCGGCGTGAGCCCTCCCTCGAACAGGACGAAATCAAGCACCGGGTCGGACGGGTGCGGAAGCCGGCCGCCTTCGGCCTTTCCCGCCACGTCCATGCGCCCATCGACGCGGCGGACGTGCAACTCGGCCCGGTCAAGCGACCAGGTGGGTGCCGCCACCCCGGTCGCCTCGACAGAGAATCGAAGCAGCTCCCCGTCGGCGCCGCGTACCAGGCTCGCCCGGAGGGCCCGGGTGGTGAGGCGCTCCTGGCCGGAGAGTTGGTCGAACCGGTGGGCGGTGCCCCCGAGGGCAACGATGTGACGGAGGTTCCACGGCTGTACGAAGAATTGCAGGGTGTCGGGCATCCAGCGCCAGCCCGCGCCCGCGATCTCTGGACCCTTGAGGGCGACCTCCACCCGGTACGGAAAACCGCCGACCTCGACCGTCCCCGGGGTGACGGCCAGACCGGCCTCGGCCAGGACGGCCAGGATGTCCGGAACCTGGTCTTCGATGCGCTGGGCGAGGTCGCGCCACCACAGCGCATAGAGTCCGGCGGCGAGGACGACCGCCGCCGCAGCGGCGAAAATCCGGAGGGGCGCGCGTCCCACGCCAGGGGTAATGCGGGCTAGACGTCGACGTAGTCGCGAATGTAGGTGCGGATGATGTCGTCCACGCTTTGGTCCTTGGGAAGGCCCAGTTCCGCCGAGCGGCGGTTGTCGGTGTCCTGCGGCCAGCCGGCGGTGACCTTGGCGACCTTCGGGTCGGCATCGATGGTGACCGAACCGAGCTTCCGGTCGCCGGCGACGTTGGCCAGCGAATCGAGCATCTCGGTGACGCTTGCGGACAATCCGGGCACGTTGACGGTCCGGTCGGGGCCAATGCGCTCACCGTCGAGTTCCGCCATCGCGATCAGGCATCCGACACAGGTTTCGTAGCCGATCATGGGCATGTTGGTTGCCGCCGGAACCGGACAGACGTAATCGCGCCCGGCGAGCGGCTCGCGGATCACGGCACTGGCGTAGCTGGAGAGCGCCAGGTTGGGTTTGCCGGCCCGCACGATCACCGTGGCGAGGCGTGCGGCGCGAGCGTCGACGAACCCCTTCCGCGCGTAGTCGTTGACGAGCAACTCGCCGATCGACTTGCTGACACCGTAGGTCGTTTGCGGGCTTTGCTTGGTGAAGTCGCCGACCGGTTCGCGGACGTAGTCGCCGCCGAACGCTCCCATGGTCGACGTGAAGACGAGGCGCGGTGCCGAGCCGAGCGCCCGCGCGGCTTCGAGCACGTTGCGGGTGCCCTCGACGTTGACCCGCCAGGCGCCGTCGAAGTCCTCCTCGCACCCGCCGCTCACCATGGCGCCAAGATGGAAGATGCTGATGTCGGGCTGGTCGATCACGCTGGCCACCGACGCAGGGTCGCCGAGGTCGCCCGCCACCACGGTGGCGTCCGGTGCCTCCGGCACGCCGCCGTCGGAAACGACCGCATCAAAGAGAATGATGCTGTCGACGGGCCTGGGGTTGCCGTCCGGGCCGGCGAGCGTCCCGCGTTCTGCAAGCGACTTGGCGAGGCGGCGGCCGACGAAGCCGGTGCCGCCCGTGATCACGACCTTCATGGCAGCTCTCCGGGGATCCTGTGAGCCCGATTGTACAGACGCCTCTGGTATGGTCAGCACCCCTGCCCCGGAGGTCACCGATGCGATATCTCGTGCTCGCCTGGGACGGGGATGATCCCGAAGCGCCTGCCCGCCGCCAGGCTGCACGCCCGGCCCACATTGCATGTGCGTCGCGGCTTCAGGCCGAAGGGCATCTCCTGGTCGGCGGCGCTCTCCTCGACGATGACGGCAACATGATCGGCACCGCGGCGGTCGCCGATTTTGCGACCCGCGAGGAGCTTGACCGATGGATCGCCACTGACCCCTACACCACCGAAGGGGTCTGGAAGTCGGTCTCGGTCACACCGTACCGCGTCGCCGAGCACTACACGCACCTCTTTCAGCCTGACTGATCCGCGCCGCCGGGCTGGCGCGGGCGGGCACTCGCTCGGCTTGGGCCCGGCTGCGCACCGCCGGCCCGCACCTCTCGAAAGGCTTCCCGACTGATGGACTCCTACGCCGATGGCGCCCGGATCCGTGTGGTGCTCGGGCCGACCAACACCGGCAAGACCCATCTCGCGGTGGAGCGGATGCTGGGCCACAAAAGCGGCCTGATCGGCTGCCCGCTTCGGCTCCTGGCGCGCGAGATCTACGAACGCATCGTCCGGGCGCGGGGCCGGCATGCGGCGGCGCTCATCACCGGCGAAGAGCGGATCGTCCCTCCCGGCGCGCGCTACTTCGCCGCGACCACGGAGGCGATTCCAAGCGACATCGATGTCGAGTTCCTCGCGATCGACGAGGTGCAGTTGGCGGCCGATCCGGAACGGGGCCACGTGTTCACCGACCGGTTGCTCCACGCGCGGGGCAGCGCCGAAACCATGTTCCTGGGCTCGGCCACGGTACGCTCGATCATCCGTCGCGTTCTGCCGGGAGCCGAGATCGAGGAACGCCCGCGCTTCTCGACGCTGCGCTGGAGCGGCGAGCGCAAGCTGCACCGCCTGCCCAGGCGCACGGCGGTGATCGCGTTCTCGGCTCACGACGTCTACAGCCTGGCCGAACAGATGCGCCGCCGGCATGGCGGCGCGGCCGTGGTGCTTGGTGCCCTCAGCCCCCGCACGCGCAATGCGCAAGTGGCGCTCTACGAGGCCGGCGAGGTCGATCATCTGGTGGCGACCGACGCGATCGGGATGGGCCTCAACATGGACATCACCAATGTCGCGTTCGCTGCCCGCCGGAAGTTCGACGGGAGCACACATCGCGACCTCACGCCCGCCGAACTCGGACAGATCGCGGGCCGGGCCGGGCGCCACATCCAGGACGGCACGTTTGGAATCACGGCCGGCTGTCCGCCGTTCGAGCCCCCGCTGATTGCAGCGCTCGAGGAGCACCGGTTCGATCCGGTGCGGCGGCTCGTCTGGCGGTCCCGCAGCCTCGACTTCTCGTCGATTCCGGCCCTCCAGCGGAGCCTGGAGGCGCCGCCTCCCGGCCCCATGTTCGTGCGCGTGCGGGAACCCGACGACGAATGGGCGCTGAAGGCGCTGGCGCAGAACCGCGCGGTTGCGGAACGGGCGCGGGCGCCGGCGCGGATCCGCACACTCTGGGACGTCGCGTCGATTCCGGATTTCCGCAAGAACCTCGACGACAGTCATCCGGCGCTGCTGGCTGACATCTTCCTTCGCCTGACCGAGGGGAACGGCACCCTGGCGTCGTCCTGGACCCATCCCCAGGTAGCGGCGCTCGACCGGGTGAGCGGCAGTCTCGACCTCCTGGTGGCCCGGCTCGATCACGTGCGGGTCTGGCGCTACGTCGCGCACCGGGAGCACTGGGTGGAGGATGCGCCCGGCCTGCGGCAACTGACGCGCGAAGTCGAGGAGCGCCTGTCGGATGCGCTGCACAAGGCGCTGACCCGCCAGTTTGTCGACCGCCGGATGACGACGCTGATGCGCCGGCTCCAGGATGCGGGCGAGCTTGTCGGGGCCGTCCGCAAGGATGGCGACGTGGTGGTCGAGGGGCAGTACGTGGGGGCGCTTTCCGGCTTCCGGTTCACCCCCGAGGCCACCCGCGAGGAGTGGGATGCACGCGCGGTGCGGACGGCGGTCCGGCGGGCCCTCGCGCAGGAACTGGAGCGTCGCGCGGACCGGCTCGTCGCCGCCGATGGCGCTGCGTTCGGGCTCGCCGACGACGGCCGCATCTGCTGGGACGGCGAGACCGTTGCGGCGCTGCGTCCGGGTCGGTCCTGGTGGCGCCCGGGCCTGAAACTTGCCGCCGACGACCTCCTCGACGGGCCGGCGCGCCGGCGTGTCGAAACCCGCCTCGGGGACTGGCTCAACGGCCACATCGATCAGGTTCTGGAGCCGTTGATGGCGCTTGTCGATCAGGCGACAACCGGCCCGGTTCGCGGAATCGCCTGGCAGCTCCGGGAAGAGGGCGGACTGCTGGTCCGGCGCACCGTCGAGCAGGCTGTTGCAGGACTGAAACCGAAGGAACGGGAGTCGCTCCGTCGGCTGGGCGTTCGCATCGGGCGGGAATGCCTGTACGTGCCAGCCCTCCGGGACGAAGCCCGAAGCAATGTTCTCTGGTGCCTCAAGGCGCTTGCCCATGCGGAGGATGTGCCATGCCCGCGCGAGCCCTGGGCCGCTGCGTCCGATTGCCCCGCGCCTCTGTGGGCCGCGGCCGGTTACGCGGTGGTGGGCCGGGTCGCGGTCCGGGCCGAAGACCTGGAACGGTTGGCGTCGCGCCTTGCGCGGCGGGGCCGTGGCGCCTCATTCGCCTTCGATCCCGTGGCTGCGACCGGTCTTCCGGAACCCCTTGCCGTCGCCCTGATGGAGAACCTCGGCTATCGGAGGACGGGGGTGCAGGAAGGACAGAGCCTGTGGATGCGCCAGCCACGCACCCAGCGTTCGAGGCGCCCCGCACGGCGGAAGCCGGCACCGACCGACCGGCCGTTTGCCGCGCTGGCAGCCCTGAAGGCGTCAGCGCGCTGACACGACCGCCGCCCCGGGGCGGCTAGCGAAATTCAGGCCCGGAGCAGGCCCCGCCCGGCAAGGTTGGCCATGAGCGCGCGGGTGCCGAAGGTCCAGGGCGGGCACTGGTCGGTCGGCAGCACCCGGTTGATCAGACCGCCCAGGCGGGGTGAGCGGATCCGGACGATGTCCCCGGCATGATGCGTGAAGCCCGAGCCGGGTTGACCGCGGTCTTGCGTCGGGGCGAACATGGTGCCGCAAAACAGCACGACCCCGTCGGGATAATGGTGATGGGAATTGACGAGCTGGCCTGCAAGGTCGGCCGGGGTGCGCGAAATCAGGGCCATCGAGACCGTGTCGTCCAGCCGGAAGCCGTCGGTGCCCTCGACCTCCAGGCGAATGTCTGCCTCGCCGGCGTCGGCAAGCCCGAACCCGGCGTCGAACAAACGGATGAAGGGCCCGACCGCGCAGCTCGCGTTGTTGTCCTTGGCCCGGCCCAGGAGCAGTGCGGACCGGCCTTCGAAGTCCCGGAGGTTGACGTCGTTCCCGAGCGCGACACCCTGAATCCGGCCGTTCGAGGCGATCACCAGCACGACCTCGGGCTCCGGGTTGTTCCAGGCGGAATCGGGATGGACACCGATGGCCGCCCCGGTGCCGACCGCCGCCATGGGCTGCACCTTGGTGAAGAGCTCCGCATCGGGGCCGAGGCCGACCTCCAGATACTGTGACCACAGGTCACGCGCCGCGAGGTGCTCCTTGAGTTCCGCCGCTTCGGGGCTCCCGGGCTGAACCTCCGAGAGGTTGGACCCCAGGATCGCGGTGATGTCGGCCCGGACCGCTTCGGCCCGGGTCGGATCGCCCTTGGCCTGCTCCTCGATCACCCGCTCCAGCATGCTGCGGACGAACGTCACACCCGAGGCCTTCACCGCCTGCAGGTCGATGGGGGCCAGCAGGCGGGGCTGATCGTCGGCTCCGGCCGCGGTGGCGGCGAGGCAGTCCGCGATTCCGGCGATCCGCTCACCCGCGGCGGCGCGGAGCGCCTCGGCGGGTGAGGGCTCCTCGATGAGATCGCGGACGGTGGCCCAGTGCTGGGTAACGTCGGTCACGCCGTCGGAATCGAGGCGGACCACGCTGGGGCCGGCGAGGTCGGGGCGCCAGACCCGTCCGGCAAACGTCCCGTCGCTGAAATCCTCAGGCAGGACCTCGTCGTTGGTGAACAGTGGCATCAGACCCTCCGCCCGCGGAGCTTTTCCTCGTATTGCTGGTGGTAATCCTCGGCAAGCCAGAAGTGGCCGGCGTCGTCGATAGTGGTGGTGATCGGACGGGGAAACCGGGCTTCGCGTGCAAGGCGCTCGCGCGATGCGCTCGCCACCATCTTCTGGCCGAAATCCACCGGAAAGATCACCGAGCGGTATTGGGTGCCGACATCCGGGCCCTGGCGGTTGCCCTGGGTAGGGTCATGGATGGCCCAGAAAACGTCGAGCAGGCCCTCGTAGCCGACGACAGCGGGATCGAACTCCATGCGTACGGTTTCCGCATGGCCGGTCTGGCCGGTGCACACCTCTTCGTAGGTGGGGTTTGCACGCGTGCCACCCATGTAGCCGACGGACGTCATGCGGACGCCGTCGACGGCGCGAAACGATGATTCGACGCCCCAGAAACAACCCGCAGCCAAGTACGCTACCGCCATAGCTGCCTCCTCATTTGCAATCCTTGTCCCCGGCCGGCGGCCCGTCAACGGTCGAATTCGGTTTTGCCTTGTTGGGCCGCAATTTGCGACCGCCGTCCGATTATGGAAGATTCGGGCCCGATCCGGAACCGGATTGCACCGCGGAGAGGCGTGACCATGGATTCCATCGCACAGGCGTTGGCCAGCCCGAAAATGATCTGGCTGGCCGTTTTTGTTGTCCTGTACTGGGGCTACTGCATCTTCTGGGGGATCAAGGGCGCCATCGCGTCCCGGACAGCGTCCGACTACTTCATCGCCGGACGCCGGATCTCGATCTTGGTGTTTGTGCTCGCCGCAACGGCCACGTCCTTCTCCGGATGGACGTTCATGGGGCATCCGGGCCTCATCTACCGTGACGGGTTCCCCTACGCCTATGCGTCGTTCTATGCGATCACGATTCCATTCACCGGGGTCCTGTTCCTGAAGCGCCAGTGGATGCTCGGCAAGAGGTTCGGGTTTGTGACGCCGGGCGAAATGCTCTCGACGTACTTCCGCTCCGACGCAATTCGCATCCTGGTGGTCATCGTTGCGCTCGTCTTCTCGGTTCCCTACCTCGGGGTGCAGTTGCGCGCTTCGGGCTTCCTCTTCAACGCGCTCACCGACGGCCTGCTCGACATCGAGGTCGGGATGTGGCTGCTCTCACTCGTGGTGCTGATCTACGTGGCGTCGGGCGGACTTCGCGCAGTGGCCTACGTCGACACGCTCCAGTGCATCCTGCTCGCGGGCGGAATCATGGTGATCGGTGTGGTCACCCTGGCGTATGTCGGGGGCTTCGGAAACCTCATCGAGGGCATCAAGGTCCTGGCCGAGAATGACACCGTCCTGACTCCGGACGGCTATAGCCACTATGTGGCGATTCCCGGCGTGATCCAGTTTGTCGAGGCCGGACCCTCCGCGGTCGGGGGCGCCTGGACGGGCATCATGGTGCTGACCTACATGTTTGCGCTGATGGGGATTCAGGCCGCTCCCGCCTTCACCATGTGGGCCTATTCGAACCGCGACCCGAAACCGTTTGCGCCGCAGCAGGTGTGGGCATCGGCGTTCGGAATCGGCTTCATCCTGTTCACGTTCACGGCCATCCAGGGCATGGGGGGTCACCTGCTGGGTGCCAATGCCGCGCTCCTGGCGGCCGCGCCGGACACGGTCACCAACGTCATCGGGCCCCACCTTGCGACCGGCGACCTGATGACCGAACCCGGCAAGCAGGGCATGCTGGTGCCGCAGCTCATCAACCTGCTGGAGAACACAGCGCCGTGGCTGCTCGCCCTGCTGTCGGTGTGTGCGCTGGCCGCAATGCAGTCGACCGGCGCCGCGTACATGTCCACGGCCGGCGGCATGCTGACCCGCGACTTGATCAAGCACTACCTCATTCCCGATGCGGGCCACGGGGCGCAGAAGCTTTATGGCCGGATCGGAGTCGCTGTGATCGTCATGGCGGCGCTGATCGTGGCAACGGTCTCGAGCGACGCCCTGGTGCTGCTTGGAGGCCTGGCGGTGGCGTACGGGTTCCAGATGTGGCCGTCCCTGATCGCCGTCTGCTGGTGGCCCTGGCTCACCCGTGCCGGCGTGGTCTTCGGACTGATTGCCGGCCTGATTGCGGTCACGCTGACCGAGAACCTGGGCCAGGACTGGTTCGGAATTGAGGCATGGGGCCGGTGGCCGCTGACCATCCACTCGGCGGGCTGGGGCATTCTCTTCAATCTGGGTGTGGCCGTGATCGTGTCGTACTTCACGCAGGACGAGGCGGAAACCCGTCACCGCATGACGTATCACGGGTTCCTGCGCGAGCATGCCTCGCTGCCGGAAGAAAAGCGCTCCCTGATCCCCGTCGCATGGATCATCACGCTGGCCTGGTTCTTCTTCGGAATCGGTCCGGGCGCGGTAATCGGCAACTGGATCTTCGGCGACCCGAATATCCCCGATTCGTGGGTCTTCGGCATTCCGTCGATCTGGGCCTGGCAAATCCTGTTCTGGGCGCTCGGGGTCTACATGATGTGGATGCTGGCGTACCGGATGGAGCTCTCGACCGCGCCGAAGGCCGAGGTGCAGCCGATCACGGACGACATCGGCGATACCGAGCCGGCCACCAGTCCGGCATCGTAGTACGGGCGGAGGCGCGTCGTCCGGCGCGCCTCCGCTTTCCAGGGGGGTGACGTGGCGTGGTTCCTGGTGAGTACGGGACTGCTGGCGGCCCTGTTGTGGATTCCAACGTCCCGGCTGGTCTGGACTCTCAGCGTCCGCCGCCTTGAGCGTCGCACCGGGCAACGGCTGGACCCCTCCGGCCTGGCGGGACAGAAGCGCCGCGCCGGCCTGATCGCGTTTGTCGTGGTGGTGCCGTTCGCGTTCCTTTTCAATTTCTGGCTGCTGTCGACCCATGCAGGGTGAACGCAGGTACCGGATCCTCTCGCGGATCGCGATCGCGATGGCGGTGGTCACGGTGGGCTGGATCATCGTCGACTATCTGGACGTGACGGGCCAGTATCCCGGCCGCATCGCCTACCGCGAGGGAAACCGGGCGTTTCTGGACGGACGCTACGACGCTGCGCTGGAGAAGTACCGGGCCGCGCTTGCCGTGGACACCGGCAATGTCTATGCAGCCGAAGGCATCGCCCGGAGTATCCAGCGGATGGGCAATCATGCCGACGCCCTGGCCGCGTTTGACGCCGCCCTTGCGATTGATCCCGACTTTGCACCGGGCATTGCGAACCGCGGCATCCTGCTCGATACGATGGGCCGGCACCGGGAAGCGCTCGACGCCTACCGCGCCGCCCTTGCGCTCGACCCGGACCTCTCGGACGGCATGCACTGGATCGACCGCCTTCTCTACAACGTCCAGGTCCGCCCGCCCACCATCGAGGACCGGATGCGCTACCTGGAGGAGCAGTTCGCCCTCCCGGAGGAGCGGCGGGTGCTCATCCGTCCGCATGAGGATCTGCAGCAGCGCCCCTACGAACGCTGAGCGCCTGGCCGCGCTTGTTCAGCCCATGAACACGGGCAGGTCGAGAATGTCGATGGCGAGTACACGGAGCCCGAACATCAGGGCGATACAGCCGAACAGCAGGCGCACCCAGTCGCGCTCGCCGTCGGCGTCGCGAAACGTGATGCCGTGCCACGCGACGGCTCCGGTGACGACGAGAAAGAACCAGTTGACGAGCGAGTCCATGGCGGTCCGGAGTCCGGGAACAGGTCAGTAGCAGGGCGGGAAGAAGCAGCCCGCGGGGGGTTGGCTGCCCGCCGCCAGTCCGAGCACGAGGACGACGGCGCCGAGCGTGAGCATGACGGCGACGATACCAAGGCGCCAGGCGGGTTTCGTCTTTGCCAGCCCGTTGCCCGCTGCCGCCGGGAGCTTGCCCTGGATCAGGGCTGATCGGGCGAAGTGCCGAACCCAGGCGGGCACGACGCGATTGCACATGTACAGCGTGAATGCCCGGTCGACGGCCGCGTGGTCCAGGGTGCCGAACCACCCCTGATAGGCCAGCGTGAACAGCCGGTATTCCGGTATGTCGAAGCGGCATGCCGCTTGCAGTACGAGCTCGAAATCCGACTCGTGCATGAGGTCTGCGGGCTCTGTCCGCCTCCGGCCCATGATGGGGTCACCGTCTCCGGTTGCCTTGGACGATACTTAGGTCGGCCCTAGGAAGGGGGCGAGGAGGCTATGGCCGGTGTCCGGCCTGAGTGCACAGCCGATGCGCCTGCCGGGGGCTGAGGGCGGGCGGTGCAGGGCGTTGTACTATCAGGGGCCACCGTCATCGCCAGCCCGGGGTCAGCGATGCGAATTCGAATGGAACGGGACGCAAGGAAGCAAGCGTCGCCAGCGGCGCCAGGGGAAGGCGGGATTCATCGTATCCGGAATGTCTGAGACACGTGACGAGCTGAATCCGGGTTCGGACGACCGCCCCGTGGCCGGGCAGGTGCGCCGCCACGCCCATTTCGGTCTGGAGGCCGGCCGCCTTGCGGCCCGATACGTGGGCCGGCGGGCGGCGGGCAGCCGCGACGGGAGCGGAGCATCCGACCTGGTCCGTGCGCTGGGCAATCTCAAGGGGCCGGTCATGAAGGTCGGGCAGCTGCTGGCGGCGGTTCCGGATCTGCTGCCGCCCGAGTACGCGCAGGAACTGAGTGCCCTCCAGGCGGATGCGCCGCCGATGGGCTGGCTGTTCGTGCGGCGAAGGATGGCAAGCGAACTGGGCCCGGACTGGCAGGACCGGTTTGACGAGTTTGGCCGCGCAGCGGCCCACGCCGCGTCGCTCGGACAGGTGCACCGGGCCCGCGCCGGCGGGCGGGAACTGGCGGTCAAGCTCCAGTACCCGGCCATGGCGTCGACCGTGCAGGCGGACCTCCGGCAGTTGCGGCTGCTGCTCGGTCTTTACGGCCGGTACGATCGCGCAATTCATACGGAGGAGATCTACGCCGAACTCGCGACACGGCTGCAGGAAGAGCTGGATTACACCCGCGAGCGGCGGCACCAGAGGCTGTTTGGTGCGATTCTTGCCAAGACCGACGGCGTGCGAACCCCCGTGCCCGTCGACGACCTCTGCACCGACCGGCTGCTGTCCATGACCTGGCTTGACGGGCGCCCCCTGCGCGAACTCGCCGACGCCCCCCAGGAACTCCGCGACCAGGCGGCGCTCCACCTGTTCCGCGCCTGGTACGAACCGTTCTACCGCTACGGGGTCATCCACGGCGATCCGCATCCGGGGAACTATTCGCTTGCCGACGATGGTGCGCTCAACCTCCTCGATTTCGGATGCGTGCGCACCTTCCGTCCGGAGTTCGTGGAAGGGGTCATCAATCTGTACCGCGCCAAACGGGACCAGGACGAGGACCTGGCGGTTGCGGCGTACGAGAGCTGGGGGTTTACCGGCCTCTCCAGAGAGCTGCGCCAGGTTCTCGATCAATGGGCGGATTACCTGTACGCGCCTCTGCTCGACGACCGGGCCCGCCTGATCCAGGACAGCACCGACCAGGGCCGGAAGGTCGTCGTCCGCGTCCACCGCGAACTCCGGCGCCTGGGGGGTGTGCGGCCACCCCAGGAGTTTGTCCTGGTCGACCGGGCCGCGATCGGGCTTGGATCGGTCTTCACGACCCTGAAGGCCCAGCTCAACTGGCACCGCCAGATCGAAACGATCATGGACGGGTTTTCGGCCGAGAAGCTGGCCCGAAACCAGGAACAGGCGCTGCAGAGGGCGGGTCTCGCGACCGGCAACCAGGCCGACTGATCCCCGGCGGACGCGGCGGATGGGTGACCGCAGACGCGCGGTGCGATGCGGCTCTTCCCGGCTTCCGCGGGAGTCGGGCGCGGCCAGAAAGACCGGGATGCCGAAGGGTGCCCCCACCAGTCTCGAAATTCGCAGGAGCACAGGACATTGCCGGATCTCAAGCTGAAGTGGCAGGCGCTCAAGGAGCGCCATCCGCGCATGACCGCCCGCGACGCCGCCCGAGAACTCGGCGTGTCCGAAGCCCAGTTGGTCGCATCGCGGTGCGGCGACGGCGTGTGCCGCCTGGCCGGTCCCTGGCCGGATCTGGTGCGGCTCCTCGGGTCTCTGGGTCCGGTGATGGCGCTGACCCGAAGCGAGGGTGCGGTGCACGAGAAAGTCTGCCGGTTCGACGATCTTGCGCTCGCCGGGCTGTTCGGCATCGTGCGCGGCCCCACCTTTGATCTCCGGATGGATTTCGATCGCTGGCGGTTTGGCTTTGCGGTGACAGCCGAAACGCGCGGCACGGTCAAGACGAGCCTCCAGTTTTTCGATGCCGGCGGCACGGCGGTGCACAAGGTGTTTCCGCGGGCCCCAAATCATGGGCCCGTCCTTGCGGAACTCGTAGAACGTTTCCGGCATCCCGACCAGACCCCCGGCATGCCTGATCCGACACTCGGAAAAGGCCCGGTGAGGAACCAGGAAGGCGATCTCGACTGGCCACTTGTGCGTGCCCACTGGAACGCCCTGCTCGAGCCCGGAGGCACGGCCAGCGAGGCGGGAGAGAGCATGCCACCGCCGGACACCGGAGCGCGCGCCCTGCGGGAGGTGGGGAACGACAGCTTCAGGCTGGCGCTCGAGGAGGCTGCAGGACGTGCCCTACCGATCACGCTCGTGGTCGCAAGTCCCGGCGTCGTGCAGGCCCAGACGGACACGATCCGCAAACTCAAGCCGACGCCGCATTGGTTCAACGTGCTCGATCCGGGATTCAACCTCCATCTCCGCGAGGACCAGATCGCCCGCACCTGGCTGGCGACGGTGCCCGCTCCGGAGGGGGCGGTGACGTCGATCGAGATCTTTGACGCGGCCGGCGGCCCGGTTGCGTCGCTCACCGGAGACTGGTGTGCGGCGCCAGGGGAAAATCAAGCCTGGCAGGCGTTTGCGGACGCGCTATAGTCCGCTCCGGCACGCAACGGGCGCGTAGCTCAGAGGGAGAGCACTACGTTGACATCGTAGGGGTCGCTGGTTCGATCCCAGCCGCGCCCACCACCGTCACACTGCCGGTGCTGGTCCTGCCGGAACGCCATCGTCATGGTGAACTGCAAAGCACGTCGGGGGCCAGCAGGTACGCGGCAACCGGCCTGCTGCTCACGAAGGGTCCAACTGTGGCCAAGCGACCGCGACTAGCTCCGTCATTGCTCGCGGCCGATTTTGCCGCGCTGGGAAGCGAGGCGCAGGCGATGGAAGCCGCCGGCGCCGACATGATCCATGTGGACGTGATGGACGGCCATTTCGTACCCGAACTGACATTCGGGCCCGCCGTCGTACGGGCGCTTCGCCCGCATACGCGGCTGCCTCTCGACGTGCACCTCATGGTGCAGCCGGTGGATTCCGCTGTGGAAGCGTTTGCCGTGGCCGGTGCCGACCTGATCACGGTGCATGTCGAGGCCTGCCCGCACCTCGACCGCACGCTGCGCCGGATCCGGGAGCTCGGAAAACAGGCTGGCGTTGCGTTGAATCCGGGCACCTCCGAAGCCTTGCTCGAACCGACGCTGGGCCTCTGTGATCTTGTGCTCGTCATGACCGTGAACCCCGGGTACGGGGGCCAGGCATTTCTGCCCGACCAGCTTCGCAAGATTCGGGCGATCCGGGACCGGATTGACGCGCTGTCGCTCGCGGCGTCCGTCAGCGTGGATGGCGGTGTCAATCCGGAGACAGCGCCGCAGGCCCTCGCGGCGGGAGCCGACATCCTGGTGGCCGGAGCGGCCGCGTTTCAGGGCGACGCCGCGCAGTACCCGAAGAACCTGGCGCGATTGCGGGCGAACGGATCCGCCGCATGACCGGTGACGGGGAACCGACCGGTATCGCGCGCACTCTCGCATCCATGCGCGCCCTGCTCTACCACTCGTCTGTCTGGCGCCTCTGGCTGCGGCGCGGCGCGCGGGAGCAGGTGACCCGGCAGGCGGAGGACCGGATCACCGGCAACTCCCGCATGGGCGATGCGTTGTTTGGCGGGACCTACACGTTCCAAGGCCAGACGGTTGTCGCGCGCGAGCACCCGCTGTGGGAGCCGGACGGCGTGGGGGCCGGATGGCTGGAGGATCTGCACGGGTTTCTCTGGATCAGGCACCTCCGGGCCGCCGGGTCCGAGCTCGCGTCGCGTCGCGCGTGCGCGCTGATCGAATCGTGGCTGGATCACTACACCCGATGGCACCCGCATCATTGGCGTCCCGACATTCTCGGGGACCGGGTGGCTGCCTGGATCCTGCACGCCGACTTCCTGCTCAACTGGGCCGATGACGCGTTCCGCAGCAGGTTCGAAACCGCACTGACCGCCCAGGTCCGGCATCTTGCCCACGTGGCGAAGCCCGGCCGGTCGCCGGCGCGCTTGTTGCCCGCCGCGCGGGGTCTTGTTCTGTCGAGTCTCCTGATGAGCGGGGGCGAGGCCCGGCGTGCCCAGGCGGACCAGGTCCTGGCACTGGCCCTCGAGTCGATGCCCGGGCACGATCCGCTGACCTCGCCGGCCCCTTCGGATTGCATCCGGTTCCTGGAGCAGCTGATCACGCTTCGCGGTGTGCTCCTCGATTGCGGCGAGGAGATGATGGCCGCTTCGGTGACCCCGGCCGTGCGCGAGACGGCGGCCTGCCTCGGCACCTGTGTGCTGGGCGATCACCGGCTGGCGCGGTTTCATGGCGGTGTCGCGGGCGAACCCGACGTCATCCGCCGACTCGTAAATGCCAGCCGGGATGCCGGTGAGGCTGCGGCCGACGGCACGGGCTACCGCCGGATGTCGAGCGGCGGCACGACGGTGCTCGCCGACTTCGGGCTGCCGCAGCCCGGCGGGTGCGCAGGCCCCCTCGCGTTCGAGATGAGCGATGCCGGCGATCGTCTGATTGTCAGTGCCTGGAGCAACCCGGAGCGCCCGGCGGGCCGTCGTCGGGGCCCGGCGGGCATTGCAGCGCACTCGACGCTGGCGGTCGCCGACGACGAACCGAGGCTGCACCGCCGGCGTACGGACGACCCTCTGGTCAGCGCGGAGCGCAGCCGCCGCAACGACGGCGAGGAGATCACGGGCCTCCACCGCGGCTATGAATCCCGGTTCGGGCTGACCCACGGGCGCCGCCTTGCCCTGACCCACGGGGGGCGGGTCCTGACCGGCACGGACACGCTGACCGGACGGCGGGAGCGGCCGTACCGGGTTCGCTTTCACCTGCACCCCAGGATTCAGCCGATTGGCGGCGGCCATTCCCGGTCGGTCTGGTTGAACCGGTCGGGGCGCATGTGGGAGTTCCGGTTCGAGGGCGACGCCCGGCTCACGATCGAGCCGTCGGTGTACGAGGAAGACGACGGGACCGTGACCGATACCTGGCAGCTTGTGCTGACCGGCCGCTACCGGCGCCCGATCTCGGTTCTCACATGGACACTTGCGCGTTCGGCGGACGTCTGAGCCCGACCGGCCCGACGGTCAGGTGCGAAGCAGGCACCCCGCGAGCGACAGACCCACCCCGAATCCCATGAGCAGGACGGTCATGTCGGGTCGGAGCCGCCCCTCCTCGCGCGCCTGGTGCAGCGCGATGGGGATGGTCGCCGAGACGGTGTTGCCCGCACCGTCAAGTTTCTGGAACCATTTTTCCGGGTCGACATCCAGCTGCGCGCGCAGGCGATCAAGAACCACCGCACTCGCCTGGTGAAAGACGAAAAGGTCGACATCGTCAAGGGTGAGGCCGGCCCGCGTCAGCAGTTCGTCGACCGCGTCCGGCACGACCCGGAGTGTGAACGCGAGGACCTGGGGGCCGTTCATGAACAGCACCGGGCCATCCACGTCGGGAACCCCGGTGTTGGGCGTAAGGGTGAGGTGCGGCGCCCCGGACCCTTCCGTTGCGAACACGAACGGCCCGATCATTCCCGACCCGTTGCGCTCTACGATGCAGGCGGCGGCGCCGTCACCGAAGATCGGCCGCGAAGTGCGGTCGTGGCGCGAGATATAGCGGCTATAGTGATCCGAGCAGATGACAAGGATCCGGGACGGATGGGCGTTCGCGATGAGCGAGGCCGCGACCGAGAGGCCGTAGACAAAACCCGAGCAGCCCTGGATCAGATCGAATGCCAGCAGATTGGCCGGCAATCCAAGACGTTCCTGGAGCAGGCACGCAGTGGTCGGAAGCGTGGATTCAGGAGACTGGGTGACATGAATCAGGCCGTCCAGGGACTCGGGATCGACGCGCTCCAGGAGCTGGCGCGCGGCGTCCTCCGCGAGGACCGTTGCGGTTTCCTGGGGCGTGCCGACGCGCCGAGTGTGGACGCCGGTTTTTGCGTACAAGCGATCCGTCCGCCAGTGCGGATTGAGCTTGCCAAGGTCATCGAGGGTTTCGGTCCGGGAACCCAGCTGGTACGCGATATCGGCGATTTGCAAGGCGGTGTCCGCGGGCGGCTTGATCAGAGTTCAACCTATCGGGCTACCGACATTCCGTCAAAATGCGCGGCCCGGGCACAGAGAGCAGGGAGGCGGCCTTGAGCGTCCTGAGTGAAGAAAAAATCGGAGCGATCGAGCGTGCGATGCGCGCGGCGGGAGACGAAATTCTTGCCGTTCGGGCCACCGGGGTGCTGGGGCGTGAGGACAAGACGGATGGTTCGCCCGTCTCCGAGGCTGACCGCCGGGCCGACGCGGTCCTGGTCCCGGCAGTCGCCGCCATCGACCCCGGCGTGCCTGTGGTGAGCGAGGAGAGGGCGACTCCCGACGAAGCGCTCGGCAACGCGCGCCATTGGCTGCTTGACCCGCTCGACGGCACTCGGAGCTTTCTTGCGGGTGGCGACGACTTCACCATCAACCTTGGTCTGGTGGTCGAAGGCGTGCCGTTGTTCGGGAGCATGCTCGATCCCGTGTCAGGCCGGTATTACTGCGGCGGGGTGGGCGTTCCGGCCCGCGTGGTGGATGCCGACGGCAGTGTGCGGATGATCCGCGCGCGCGCCTGTCCGGATGACGGCCCCACCGTGCTGATCAGCTCCTACCACGCGTCCGCATTCGAGGAGCAGGTCGGGCGCATTACGGCTGGCTGCCGCGAAAGCATGAGCAGCGCGCTCAAATTCTGCCGGATCGCGGAAGGTGCGGCCGACGTTTATCTGCGCCCGGGCCGCACCATGGAATGGGACACGGCAGCCGGTCACGCGATCGTGGCCGCCGCCGGCGGGGCCGTGACGGAGATCAGCGGGGCTGCACTTCGTTACGGCAAGGCCTCGCGGGCCAATCCGCCGTTCCTGGCGGAGGGCTCCCCCGATTGGCGGCGCTTTCTGGAGCCCGCGGAACCCAAGACTCCTTCGTGAGCACGGCATCCGGTCCGGTGCGCCGGGCCCTGCTGTCGGTTTCGGACAAGACCGGCCTGGTCGAGTTTGGTCAGGCTCTGGCTGCCGCGGGCGTTGAGATCCTTTCGTCCGGCGGCACTGCAGCCGCTCTCCGTGCGGCGGGCGTCGAAGCGATTGAAGTTGCCGATTACACGGGATATCCGGAGATTCTGGACGGCCGGGTGAAGACGCTCCACCCGCGTATCCATGGCGGCCTCCTTGGCCGGCGGGAAGTGCCCGATCACGTCGACGCCATGGCCGCGCAGGGAATCGAGCCGATCGACCTTCTGGCCGTCACGCTCTATCCCTTCGAGGCGACAGTCGGAGCCGGCGCCACGGCGGCCGAATGCATTGAAAATATCGATATCGGAGGCCCGGCACTGATCCGCGCCGCCGCCAAGAACCACGAATCGGTGACCGTGGTGGTGGATCCGGCCGATTACGGCACGGTGGCGGCGGTCATTTCGGAGACCGGCGGAGTGCCGGAGGTGACCCGTCGTCAACTGGCTGCGAAGGCGTTTGCCCGAACTGCCGCCTACGACTCGATGGTCGCCGGATGGATGGCGCGCGAGGTGGGTGCCAAACCCGGGGCCTTTCCGTGGTACAGCGAGGGAGGGCCACTGAAACGTGCTCTCAGGTACGGGGAGAACCCGCACCAGGACGCCGCGTTGTTCGTCACCGGGGCGCAGGAGCCCTCGGTTGCCACCGCGCGCCAGCTCCAGGGCAAGGAGCTGTCATTCAACAATTACAACGATGCCGATGCGGCGTTCCGGCTGGTGTCGGAATTTGAGGATCCCGCCGTCGTTATCGTGAAGCACGCAAACCCTTCTGGGGCCGCGATCGCCCGCACTGCTGCCGATGCCTATCGGCTGGCTCTCCGCTGCGACCCCGTCTCCGCATTCGGGGGCATCGTGGCGCTTAACCGGCCGCTTGATCCGGAGACCGCCCGGGCAATCGCGGACCTGTTCATTGAGGTGGTGGTCGCGCCGGAGGTGCCCGCCGCCGCCCGGGCGGTGTTCGAGGACGCAGGCAAGCGCAACCTCCGGCTGCTCGAAACCGGGGGAATGCCGGACCCGGCGGCGGCCGGACCAGACGTCCGAACCATCGCCGGCGGCCTTTTGGTCCAGGACCGCGACATTGGCCGTGTCGGCGAGGACGACCTCCGGGTTGTGACCAGGCGAGCGCCGACGCGCACGGAACAACGCGATCTCCGGTTCGCGTTCACCGTCTGCAAGCACGTGAAATCGAATGCGATCGTCTATGCGAAGGACGGCGCCACCGCAGGCATCGGCGCCGGCCAGATGAGCCGCGTGGATTCGGCGCTCGTGGCGGCACGGAAGGCGCAGGAGGCGGCGAAGGCGGCCGGGCTCGACAACTCGCTCGCCGAAGGCTCGGTGGTCGCGTCGGATGCGTTCTTCCCGTTTCCGGACGGATTGCTGGCGGCAGCGGATGCGGGAGCGACGGCGGTCATTCAGCCGGGCGGTTCCGTGCGCGATGACGACGTGGTCGAGGCAGCCGATGCCCGCGGGCTTGCCATGGTGTTCACGGGCATGCGGCACTTCCGCCACTGAGCCTCGTTCAGGCTGCGAAGGCCTGCTCCACAGCGGCTGCGACCCGCAGGATCGCGCGGTTTTCGGATGCGGGCAGCCCGAGCATGCAACCGACCGGCAAGGGGCCCGGAGTCGGGAGCGTGACCGCGGCCATCCGGAGGACGTTTCCGAGCCGGGTATTGCGAAGGGCCAGACCGTTAGCGCGGGCGTACACGTTGTGATCGGCAGTCACGTCCGCGATCGGCGGTGGAAGGATCGGAACGGTGGGGTGAATCACGGCGTCCCAGCCGGCCAGCCGGGCGGCAAGCGCACGGGCCAGCCGTTCAGCCGTATCCCGGACGAAGAGAAAGCCCGGCGCTGACATCGCCTTGCCTTCGTTCATGCGGGCGAGAACATCCGGATCGATGGCGTCCTCGCGCCCGTCGATACGGTGTCTCTGGGATGTGTAGCCTTCCGCGGTCACGATGCCCCCGTGCTCCTGCAGCACGTCATGGATCTCGGTGAACTCGGGGACGTCCGCCTCGACCACTGTCGCTCCGGCCTGCCGCAATGCGTCGGTGGCCGTGGCCATCGCCTCGATGACCTCCGTGTCCGCGTCGTCGTGCACGAGATTGGTCGCAGCGAGCAGGCGGATCCGGTCCGGGCGGACTCCCGCAAGGTCGACCGGGGTGTCCTGGGCAAGAATGGCGAAGAGTTCCGCGGTGTCGGCGACGGAACGGCAAAGCGGACCCACGGTGTCGAGCGTCGGAGACAGCGGGAGCACGCCCTCCCGCGGAACGGCGCCGATTCCGGTCTTGAGGCCAACCAGCCGGTTCCAGGCTGCCGGAATACGCACCGAACCGCCGGTATCGCTGCCGATCGCGGCCGGCACAAAGCCTCCGCCCGCGGAGACTGCGGCGCCGGCAGATGATCCGCCGGGCACGCGTGGCACATCCGTCATTGCGGCATTGGGCGGCGTGCCGAAATGGGGATTGGTCCCGATGCCGCCCAGCGCGAATTCGACCGTCAGCGTCTTGCCGATGCAGACCAGACCGGCTTCACGGGCCCGCCGAAGAACCTCCGCATCCTGCGCAGGGGTTCGGCCGGCCATCTGCGGCGAACCCCCTTCGGTCAGAACGCCCGCGGTATCGAACAGATCCTTCCACGAGATCGGCACGCCATCGAGAGCGCTCCGCCGCAGGCCGCGGGCGGCCCGGTCCGTGGCAGCTTCGGCTTCGGCACGGGCGCGCTCGGGCGTGAGGCGAACGAAGCCGGCTTCGCGCAAGCCGGCCGCTTCGATGCGGGCAAGGCTCGCTTCCACAATGTCTGTGGGCGTTACGCGTCCGGCTTCGATGGTGGCGCCCATGGCGAGCGCGGTTTGCGGGAGAGTGTTGTCGTTCATAACCGGTGCGAGGATAGTGCCGAAGGACGGTAATGGCAGGGGGATCGCGGTGGCTGACGCGGTACCCGCAGCGCGTATGCTTTGCGCACCTCAGGGAATGGATCGGAACGGCTGATGACGGATGCGCCGGAGCGAACGGAAGTCCTCGTGGCGGGCGCAGGGTTGTCCGGGCTCACGCTTGCTGCGGGTTTCGCGTCTGCGGGTGTGCAGTGCATGGTTGTCGATCCCGCGGCCGGGGCCGAGCGCAAGGATGCCCGGACGACCGCCATCGCCTGCGGTTCCCGGCGTCTCTATGAGGCCCTCGAGGTCTGGCCGGCAGTGCGGGACGATGCACAGCCGATCCGCCGCATCCGGGTCGCCGAAAACGATGTCCCCCTCTTCCTCCATTTCGAGACCGATGAGGTTGGCGAGGGCCCCGCGGGCCACATCGTGCCCAACCAGAGTCTCCATCGTGCATTGCGTTCCAGGCTTGCCCGATCCGGAGTGGAGGCGCAGGCCTGCGCAGTCGAGGGGTACACCGAACAGTCCGGGTGGGTAAGTGTTCGCCTGAGCGATGGCCGCACGATCGAGACCCGGATTCTGGTGGGAGCCGACGGGCGCAAGTCGCCGGTTCGCGACCTTGCCGGAATCAGGGCCTACCACCACGCGTACCGGCAGACGGCGATGGTGTGCACGGTTCGGCACACGGCACCGCACCGGGACACCGCGGTCGAGCGCTTCCTCCCGTCCGGGCCCTTCGCGGTGCTGCCGCTGCGGGGTGAGAAAAGCGCTGTTGTCTGGACCGAACGCAGCACCGATGCCGACCGCCTCATGGAGATGCCGCGGGCCGCGTTCCAGGCAGAACTCGAAACTCGATTTGCGGACATGTTCGGGGAGCCAACGCTCGAGGGCGAGGTGCAGTCTTTCCCGCTGTCCCTGACGCTGGCCCGGCGGCACGTGCGGGGTCGGGTGGTGTTGGTCGGCGATGCGGCGCATGCCCTGCATCCGATTGCAGGCCAGGGGTTCAATCTGGGTGTCCGGGGCATTGCCCTGCTGGTCGAACTGGTCGCGGATCAGATCCGCCTTGGCCTGGACCCTGGCGATACGCGCACATTGGGCACGTTTGCGGAGCGCAGGTGCCTCGACACGGCCGCGCTGGTGACCGTCACGCATAGCGTCAACAGGCTGTTTTCCAATGATATACCGGGTCTGAGCATGCTCCGGGCATGGGGCCTCGGAACGGTCAATGCGATGCCCTTCATGAAGCGCTTGCTGATGCGGAACGCGATGGGCGTTGCGACCGGAATCGCAGGCCCTCTCCCTCGGCTGATTCAGGGGCAACCGATCTGACCGAGACGTGATTCGGCATCGGAATGCGCTCGGTACTGACCGCACGCCTTGGCCAGCCAGCGCGCGCAGCGATGGCTGAGTGAAATCCCGGGCCTGGAACCACACGCATCGCCCAGTCGAGATGTACATTTTCGAGCCAGGCCCACTATCTGGGTTTTCGCGTCCCTATCTGATTACATCCGGGCTTTCTTGTGGTGGGTGGCTGGCCCAGTTGTAGGCGCGGACACGGCTGTTGTCAGGGATCGGATCCCGGCGACTCAAGAAGGAGCCCAGGAGCAACGCAACGCTGGCCTGCCCCCGGTGCTTACGCGTCGCTACGGGTCCTAACTTCAAGCTGCCAACCGATCGCGTTCAGTGCAGCATCTATCCGGTCAAGCCGCGACCTGTGATTCACATCCAGCACCCGGTCCACCTGCGGCAGGTGCCAACCCAACCGCCGCGCAAGCTCGGCCTTGCCGATGCCCTGTTCACGCATGCGTTGGTAGAGCATGGCCTTGATCGCTGTCAGCGTGGGCACGACCACATACGTCTCGCCTGCTGACGGCGTCGGGATCTTTTGCTTTGCAGCGATTCGTGCTGCAATCGCTTCTTCAAATGCGTCAGCAGCCCGGGCGAGCGCCTCTTGGAGGTCGTCACCAAAGGTCGTGAGTTCCGGAAAATCCGGACAGGTTACCAATACTGTCTCTTCATCATCCTGCAGCGACACTGGATACTGCAACATTACTTCAACCCCAGATCCCTCTTGATTTTCACCACCAGCATCCGGCCCAACTCCTTCCGAGAGCCGTGCATCGGGAGCTGTGATGTTCGGTCACGCAACCGGACCGTAAGGTGGCCGCTGCCACCTTTGTGTCTTTCAAACGTACAGCCCCGTTTCTTGAGATAGAGGCGAAATTCGGAAGGTTTCATTGGTTATTTCCAATTTTTTTATTTTGTTCAGTCGGTGCATGTCTCTTCCTCAGATGGCCTGGTTTCTCAATTGAACAGGGGTAGGCCCTAGCCTGCTTCGAACCTGGCTCGTTTGGTTAAATTGCCTGCCGAAAATTTACCGGCGCACACGTGGTTAGTCAACACTTATGTTGCGTATCGCTATTTACTTCTATCAGGGTCTCGGTGAGGGATCTGCTCTGCCAGCGCATCGGAGAGTGAATCCACCGGTCTAGTCTTGACCGTGTGCTTGTATCAAGACCAGCAAAGTCAGCTGTCCGGACCTCGCGACCACCGAACCTCCGCGTGTCAAAGGAGCAGGCGGTGGGCACGCTGTCTGAACTTGCGACGGCCCCTTGCCCAGCTCCCGTTCGACGAGGGCTTGCCGGTTCACCGCCAAACCGGGACAGCCTCTGCTACTCGCATCTTGCGCCCACCCCATCAAAAAACCCACCGACCGGGCCGTTGCCAAAATCGCTGGATACTCCCCGTCGGCTCTTTGCTCTCCGCATTATCTCTCGGCAACACGTATTAGGGGCGGTCCAGTCTGCGCTGATGCGGACGCAGCGGTGGCATAAATTCCGTGCATTCCGAATTTCCACATCCAGTCCGTTCGACTACCCTAGGCCTGCCTCTGCAGTGATCGGGGCTCTCACGCGATGGGGCGGCCGGGCACGGTCAAGTTCTTCGACCCGGCGCAGGGACTAGGCTTCGTCATGCCGGATTGCGGCAGCCACGAGGTGGCCGTGCATTCAAGCGTACTGTTCCGTTCCGGCATGACCGATCTAGCGCTGGGGTAACGCGTCTTTGTCCGGTTGTGAACCGTGCCCTGGGGGCTGCAGGCGACCGAGACCGGGCGAACTTGACCTCTGCTGATCGCCCCTGTCCAAGACCCGTGCGAACGTGGGCGCTTCGCTGCGACGGGCGCGGTCGCCTTGGTGATGGACTGTGATCCGGAGTTGTCCGGGGCGCAGACGCTGTGGTGCGCCGCCGAACGGACGGCATCGCTAAGCCCACGAGCGGGTTCGGCTGCTTACCCATCTGTTCCGGCAGGCAGTGGTTACTGTCTTCAATGCCGAAATGGTAACGCAAGCCTCGATGACCAAGGATTCAATCGTCCTTCAACAACAGATTGGCGCAATAACCGCAGACGTCATGATTCTCCGGCGAGACGTTCTCTGGTGTAAGTCCGTCCCTGCACCGACCACATTCCCCGAGAATAAGGCCGCACCAGACGCAGCCCACATGTTGCTCTGTCAGCAGGTAGGAAGAGAGGCCGCAATCAGGACAATCCTGAACCGGTTGATTACCTCCGTCCGTGAACGCGATGTAACTTTCCCACTCAAAACCAACCTTCAGTGCCCATGGTATCGCCTTCTCTCCCGAAAAGCCGTGGCCGCACGATCGGCACCGGCAATCCATTGTTTCGTGACTTGTGTTGTCCGGGTCCTGCTGCGCGACCAGGTTGGAATGGCACTCTGGGCAGTTGAGGCGTCGCTCGACGGGCATACCGTCAGGCCACTCGACCCTGTCTAACGTGCTGCGGCATGCGGCTAGTTCAGCCTCGTAAAACTCGCGCACGGCAAGCATCACCTGCCAAGCTTCACCCAACGCTTCGTTTGGTGCGACCTTTATGGATCGAAACAGGTTCGCAACAACGGGCATCGCCTTGGCGATTGCCTCACGCACGGCTGCGCGTGGCTTCTTTGTGTAGTGGTGTTCCACGTCATTGCGAACGCGGTTGAGATCGCGCAGCGCGGCTTGATCGATGCGCAGATTGAAGTCCTTGAACCGGTCTCCGATAGTGTTGAAGTCGATGGTCTGATGTGACTTCCGCTTAAACGTCACCTTCCCGCTTCCGTCAGGTATCGGCTTGAATTGGGCGCCGATTACTTCCTCGGGGTTTGCATTCGGTACTGCGCGCACCAGAACCTCTTTGGCTAAAAGCAGAACGCCGGCGTAGAAGTTCCGCACTGCCGACAATGCGCGCTTGGCATCAGCGGCCTGATAATCCTCAACCCCGAGTTGGATCGATTGCACCGCGTTTTCGAGCAAGCCGCTCATCGGATTAAGCCCCCTCTCACCCAGAAAACATTATGTCGCAATCGACGAACATCTCCATGGAGTATCGCCCAAATCAACTGGCCGAATCAGAGTTGTGAAGTGAGAGAATAATCCCATTCACCATGGCTTCTGGCGCGCCAAATTGCTGGCTGCTTGAGTTGCTCGTCGCTCAGCTTCACACTGCGCGGATCTGCGGCCGGTTTGCCGAGAGCCTGTCAGGGCGCGCGAGATGCGCCGGCCTTCTCAAGAGCGGTGAGGTACGCGTTCCAGAGTTCCTCCTGCGTGTCGCCGAGTTCGCGCAGGAAACGCCACGAATAGATGCCGGTGTCGTGGCCGTCGTCGAAGCAGATACGGATCGCGTAATGTCCGACCGGTTCGATTGCCTTGATTCCGACGTGGCGCTTGCCGGCCACCAACTGCTTTGGGCCGCCGTGGCCCCGCACTTCGGCGGACGGGCTCTCGACCCGAAGGAACTCGGCCGGCAGCCGGTAGGACGCCCCGTCGTCGAATGTGACTTCAACGAGATTGTCGGCCCGGTGCACCCGAATCGTCACCGGCCTGGACGCGCTGGTCGTCACCCCGCGTCGGCGTCGTCCAGCGGCCGCGCCTCGTCCACCAGCATGATCGGAATCCCGTCCCGGACCGGGAACGCGAGGCCCGCCGCCTGGCTGACGAGTTCGTTGCGGTCGCGGTCGTATTCGAGATTGGTCTTGGTCACGGGGCACACCAGGATCTCGAGCAGGCGCGGATCCACCGGGGGTCCGTTTGACTTCTGGGTCAATTGATACTCCCTGTTCCCGGGCCGGTTCGCTCAGCCTCCTTCATGGCCAAGGCTGCAAACAGCATCTCGGCACGCTTCTCGGCATCGCCGGCCTCCAGCATTCCCTGCTTCTCGCGGTTCTCGACCCGGCAGCTTCGAACCCCGAAATGCAGCAGTTCCACGGTCGAGTAGTCCGCCACATCATCCCAGTCGATTTCCATCTGCTCGAACCGGGCGTGGCGCTGGAGCGCGCGCAAGAGGCTGTCGTGATCGATGTTCGAGCCATCGGCGGGTTCAAAGTCTCCGTCAAATCCCGACCAGTCCACCGTCGCGCGACGATAGCCCCGGGGGCCCAGCAGATCGGAGTTGATTCGAAACCGGGAGACCCCGGTCAACTGGAGCAGGTAGCGCGCGTCGCCGGTTTCGTGAAAGGCCTGGATGTAAGCGGCACCGCCGATCCCATACAGCGGCCAATCGTCCGGAATCGGATGCTCGGGGGCGGTGCCGTCTTCGCGCGGTTGCACGATTCCGAACAGCCGATGGCTGCCAAGCACATCGTCAATCATCCGCGTGTAGCGCCGCTCGAACGCTTGAATGACAAATCGATCACGCGGCAGCACGACAACGCCCGGCAGCGGGAACAGGGCCAGATGATCCGGCAGGTCTCCGGGATCCGGGGGCGGCACGAAACGATCAGGCGAACAGGATTGTCGACAGCCGCATGCGCGCGCGTGCCGTCAGGGGGTCGCCGGGGCCGAGCACGTCCAGCAGCTTGAGCAGTCGCTTGCGTGCTGCGGCGTCGTTCCACTCGCGGTCGCGCCGGATGCTTTCCAGCAGCACTTCAATGGCTTCTTCGCGGTCGTCATGGGCAAGCAGGGCGTTGGCCAGGTCGATGCGCGCCTGGTGGTCGTCGGGATTGGCGTCCATCTTGGTGCGCAAGGTGGACACATCGCCGGCCTGGCTGGTTTCAGCGGCAAGGGAAATGGCCGATCGTAGCGATTCGATGGCCGGGTCCTGCGCAAGGTCGTCCGAAATGTTCTCAAGAATGTCCCGCGCATCGTTGGTGCGCCCCGCCCTGAGCAGCGCCTTCCCGAGCCCGGCGATTGCCCGCGCGTTGGCGCTGTCGCTTTCCAGCACCGAGGAATAGAGCTGCGCCGCCTTCTCGTGGTCGGTTGCCAGCGCGGCGTCGGCAGCAGCAAGGGCTTGGTCGATCTGCTCCTGGACCGCGCCCACGGACTGGGCGGCGACGCGGTCGACAAAGGCGCGCACCTCGGTTGCGGGGAGGGCGCCGGCAAATCCGTCAACCGGCTGGCCGTCGATAAACGCGTACACCATGGGCAGCGACTGCACCCGAAGCTGCGCGGCAAGAGACTGGTTCTGGTCAACATTGACCTTGGCCAAGGCCACCTTGCCGCCCGCGGCATTCACCGCCGCTTCGAGGAGCGGCGTGAGCTGCTTGCACGGGCCGCACCAGTCGGCCCAGAAGTCCACGATGACCGGGCGCGTCCGTGATGCGGCGAGCACGTCCTGGGCAAAACGCGCGGCTGTGGTCTCGAAAATGGAGGCAGTTTGTGCAGGATCGGAACCGGCGATCAGGCCGTCGGATGGGGGCATGGATCTTTCCTGGCAGGTGGTGCCCTCTGCACACCGAAGGTTGCACGGACTAGGCCTTACCTTATCATGTCGCGCCCGGTTGGGCGGGCGTAGCTCAGGGGTAGAGCGCTACCTTGCCAAGGTAGAAGTCGTGAGTTCGAATCTCATCGCCCGCTCCATCGCGACCCTCACCGGGCCACGGCATTCCGGGTCAGCGCTGCTTTCATGATCGCCGGCAATTCGGTGCCAGGACCGGTCCTGCCTGGCGTCCGGCAACCGTCCCGCACGCACCGACCGGCCTACGTTCGCGTCTATGCGGCGCCGGCAAGCACCAGCGAAAAATAGTCGTTGTCGGACGCGTAGTGCCGGAACGGCCGGAGCCCGGCGCTCGCGATCAGGCGTTCCACGGACTCCCGGCTGAACTTCCGGCTGATCTCGGTGAGGATCGTTTCACCCTCGCGAAGCCGGATCTGCTTGTCGAGGCCCCGAATGGTCACGGTCTGGGGCCGGACGGCCACGAGACGCATTTCAATCTGCGCGCGCTCCGCGCTGTACCGGGCGTCGTGGCGGAAGGCGTCCGGATCGAAGTCGGCCCCGAGGCGCGCATTGAGCACCCGCAGCACGTTCTGGTTGAACGCAGCGGTCAGCCCTTGTGAGTCGTTATAGGCATCGTGCAGGACCTGCCGGTCCTTGATCCGGTCGGCACCGAGCAGGAGGAAATCGCCGGCTTCCATCTTGCTTGCCACATCGGCCAGGAACCGCGCCCCGTCCGGCTCACTGAAATTTCCGATTGTCCCGCCAAGGAACAGGAACAGCCGCGGACCTTCGGGGACGGGCAGGGCCTCAAGGCCCGCGGTGTAATCGCCCACAAAGAGCTCGACCGCCACGTCCGGGTGCATGCGCTGAAGATCGCGTCCGGCCGCCTGCAGTGCGTCTGGAGAGATGTCGAATGCAGCGTAGGTCGTGAGCGGCCCTGCGCGCGAGCAGGCGCTGATGATCTGCGGTGTCTTGCGGGACATGCCGCTTCCGAATTCAAACACCGTTGCGGGCTGAACCGCTTCCGCGATGTGCCCGACCACTTGGTTCAGCAGCGCCGCTTCGGTGCGCGTGACGTAGTACTCGTCCGTCCGGCAGATTCGGTCAAACAGGTCCGAGCCGACCTGGTCGTAGAGATATTTTGGCGGCAGCGAGCGCGGTTCGGTCAGCAGGCCGTTGACGACATCTTCGGCCAAAGTGGGGACCGGCCGGGACGGAGGAACGGCGCGAGCCTGCAGGTCGGCGGCGCCGGCAATGGTGTCCATCATGCTTGTCCGACACGAGAGCCTGGCAGCCGCTGCAAGGGCCCGCATCCCTGTTCAGGGTGCTTCGGAACCTCGCCATTCCGACCCTACAGCACGTTCAGGACGCGAACAACGTGGCGGCCGGTCTGGTGGCGCCGGGGCTGGACAGGTAGGTCTGGTGCAGGCGAAAAAGCGCGTGCCAGGGTTCAGTCCGCCAGTGGCTGGTGGCTTTGCCCGACGTGGACGGCAGGACCCAGATCCGGGTCTTACCGACTGTCTGTGCGTGCAACCCCAGGCCGGCTTCCCCGGTGGCGAGGGTCGCGCCGAAGCGCTCGCGGAGGAAGCTGCGGGCCGGCGTTTTCGCCGTGAACGCGAGAATGCGCGGCTGATACCGCTGGATCTTCTCCAGCAACACGTCGGTTCGGTAGGCATCCGGCGAGAGATCCGCGTCATTTCCAAACTCGGACTTCGCAAGGTCCGTGAGCCCTATCCCGTACCCGGGGAGCGAGGGGTAGTCGGGCGGGCGCAGGCGCCGGTCGGTAAACCCCGCTTCATTGAGGATCTTCCAGAACCGGTTGCCGGGCCCGGCGTAATACGCCCCCGCCTTCCTCGAGGCGGCGCCGACGGCCGAGCCGCAGAACACGGTGACCAGTCCCGGCTCCAGGACGTCGGGGAGAATGTCCGCAGGTGTCATCCGGTCGAGCGTTCCACACGGTTGCCGTGGGGTTTACCCCACCGCCCACCCAGAGGCAGCGCCGAGCAGGGTAATGCCGGCATCGCTGGGGCAGCCCGGGCGGACACGGTCCCCGGGGCCGGCATTGACCAGGCGCACATATTTCGATAGTTCTCGAATAATGGAATCATTAATCCGCTGAAGGTGCGATGACGAACGATGGAAAGCAAGCAAGCGCTGAACGCGCTGGATGCATTGTCCCACGAGACCCGGCTCCAGGTCTTCAGGCTACTGGTGACCGCGGGGCCGGAGGGCCGTTCGGCCGGCGCCATTGCCGAAGCCCTCGACGTGCTTCCGAATACCCTGTCGGCCCATCTTGCTTGCCTGACCCGGGCCGGTCTGGTTACGCCGGCACGTTCCGGCCGCACCATTCGGTACTCGGCGGATTACGCTGGCATGCGGGACCTGATCGCATTCTTGGTTCGCGACTGCTGCCAGGGCACGCCCGAGATCTGCGGACCCCTGATTGCCCTGGCCGAGGAGTGCGTCGATTGCTGCGACGCGACCCGGCCCCACTGAGGCGAGTGCTGTCAATCGCATCCACAGCCTGCGGTTTCTCTGCCCCGGCAACTCCGCCCGCGCAATCATGGCCAACTAACCGCTCCAATGCAGTCTGATCGGGCCCGGCGCCTTGCGGCAGAAGGCGCGGGCACGGCCGTGCTCGTCGCCACCGTAGTCGGCTCCGGCATCATGGCCGCGAGCCTGACCGATGACACCGCCGTCGCGCTGCTCGGCAATACCGTGGCGACAGGCGCAATTCTGGTGGTACTGATCACGCTGCTGGGGCCGGTGTCCGGAGCGCACTTCAATCCCGCCGTGACCCTGGCGTTCACCATGCGGCGCGATCTTCCGCGTGCGGAGGCGTGGCCGTACGCCGCCGTGCAGGTCGCGGGCGGGGTGTGCGGCACGGTCCTCGCGCACCTGATGTTTGAACAGCCGGTGCTCCAGGTTGCGACCACGGCGCGTTTCGGGCCCGCGCAGTGGCTGGCGGAACTGGTGGCGACGTTCGGCCTCGTCGCCACCATCCTGACCGGGATCCGGGTGCGGCCGAATGCCGTGCCCTGGCTGGTCGGTCTCTACATCTCGGCCGGCTACTGGTTCACGGCATCGACCTCGTTCGCCAACCCGGCGGTCACGATTGCCCGCAGCCTGTCCGACACGTTTTCCGGTGTGCGGCCCATCGATGTGCCGCCCTTCGTGGCCGCCCAGCTGATCGGTGCGGTGCTTGCCGTTCGTGCCGTGCGGTGGCTGTTCCGGGAAGGTGTGGCCGAGAAGGCGTCGCCCGGAGGCTGACCTGAATTCCGGCGCCGGCGCCCCGCGGCCTCGGGCGGGGTGCGACTCGCCTCGCAGTGCCCAACCGCTCTATGTATTGGCGAGCCGCCTGGACAGGGCGCGCCCGGTTCAACGGAGGAATCGCTGCCGTGTTTCGTTTTGCCGCTGCGGGGGCGATGCTCGTCGCCGCCCTGATCGCTGCATCTCCAGCATCTGCCAAGCTGATTTGCGTTCGCAACGACGGGGCCGATTCGCTCGGGGTCCGGTCGGGGCACTCGATGTTCTGGCTGGACGGCGGGGCCCTTCGCTGTTTCCGCACGGACGAGGGTGAAGCGACACTCCAGAACTGGGATGTCAGCCAGTGCGACGAGCGTGACCTCACCGTCGATCTCAGCGACCATGCCTGCATGATCGCGGTCGGGACCGACGGCGTTTGCGTGCCTGAAGCGGAGACGCGGCCGTTGGCCGACGCGTGCCGCAACTGACCTGCGCTCAGCCGGCCTCTGCCTCGATCCGTTCCATGTCCTCGTCCGACAGGCCGAAATGATGGCCGAGTTCGTGGATGAGGACGTGGCGCACAATGCGCTCGAAGCCGTCGTCTGAATCGGCCCAGTAGTCGATCAGGGCCCGCCGGTAGAGGAACACCATGTCAGGCCCTTCGGAGAGAGCGCCGGAGTCCTTGTGGCCGATGTGCACTCCTTGGTACAGGCCCATCAGATCGAAGGGGCTCTCGAGTTCGAGGTCGCGCAGCACGTCCTGATCACAGAACTCCTCGACCCGGAACGCGATTCCGTCGGTGTGCGAACGGAACGGTTCGGGAAGGCGCCGGAGTTCCGCCGCGGCGATGGCGGCGATGTCCTCCAGTGAGGGTGCCGGTCCGAACGTCCGGAGTGGCGCCTCGCTTGCGGGGCGGGTCATGGTCGGGCACCGTGGTGCCGGAGCCTCGACAGAACCCGCTCGCACCGACTGCGATGAGACACCATGCCTGCACCCCTGACTGAGCCGGAGCTTGCCGCCGCCCTTGATCGACTTGAGGGATGGGAGCGCCTTCCGGACCGTGCCGCGATCGCCAAGACGTACCGCTTTCCCGACTTCAAGGCGGCGTTCGCGTGGATGACCGCGGTCGCCGACGTCGCCGAGACCATGAACCATCATCCGGAGTGGAGCAACGTCTACAACCGGGTGGAGGTCGTGCTCACCACGCATGACGCGGGTGACATCACGCAGCTCGACGTGGACCTGGCAGCGGCAATGGACGGGGCGTGGCAGACCGGCCCCGGCTAGCCCCCGTTCCTACGGCCCCGGTTCCTCCGCCTCCCGTTCCGCCCGGGGCCTGGCTGGCGACGGCGTGCGCTTCGGCGCTCTTTCTCGGCGCGGCGGCGGGGGTCTGGCTGCTCGACGGCCCTTGGCGCGATTACCTCTTCCTCAACAGCCTCAACTACGCGCTGGCGGCGCTGGCCTTCCTCGGCGCGCTGCACCTCGGCCTGGCCCTCGCAGCCACCGCTCTCGGCGTCCGCCGGCACGGGTTCTGGTGGATCTATCCCTTCCTGCCTCCTGCGGCCGGGCTTGCGGCGTTGGCCGGCTTCGTCAACTACGTCGGGCTGGTCATCGTGTTTCTGGGCGCGTTCCTGGCCTCGCATGTGGCCGACCTCTGTGCCATTCGCGACGGCGTGGCGCCACCCTGGTACTTGCGTGTGCGCCAGGCACTTTCGGTCGCAGCGCTGGTATGGGGAGGAACCCTGCTGGTCCACGTCCTCCCTAGCGGCGCCGGATAAGGCCGAGCCGGGTGGTCTCGATGGTCTCGCTGCGGCGCGCGATGAACAGGGTGGCGAGCACAATGACGCCTGCCCCGGCAATGGTGGCAGGGCCGGGCAGATCACCGAACAGCAGGAAGCCGTAGAAGGTCGCGAAAATCAGCCTCGTGTAGTCGATCGGCATGACGGCGCTGGGCTGGACGCCCCGCAGCCCCAGAACCGTGAACACCTGGCCCAGGGTGCCTATCGCGCCGATGGCGAGCAGCAGCAGGAGTTCGTGCCCTTCCGGCCAGCGCCAGACGAAGAGGGCCGGAACGAACGTCGCGAGGGTGGAGAACGCGGCAAACCAGAGCTGGATGGTGAGCGTGCCCTCGGTGTCCGCAAGCGCCTTCACGGTCAGCTTGACGCCGGCAATCGTCAGCGCGCCCGCCAGGGCAAGGGCCACACCGGCCGCCGGCAGATCGGTCGTGGTGGGATTCACCATCAGGACGATGCCGCCGAAACCGACGAGGGTCGCGATCCAGCGGGCGGGGTCGACCCGGTCGCCGAGGATGAGCACGGCGAGCGGAATCAGGAACAGGATCCGCGTGAAGCCCAGCGTGACCGCTTCGGCGAGCGGCAGCAGCGACAGCGCCGTGAACCCGACCCACATGGACACCACGCCGAGGAACCCGCGGAAGAGGTGCATGCCGGGCCGGGACGTGGCCGCCGCCTCCGGCCGTCGGAGAAAGAACGGAATCAGGACCACGCCGCCGAAGAGGCAGCGGAAGAAGGCAAGTTCCAGGGGATGGAAGTCGGTCGAGAGGTACTTGACCAGCGCCCCCATCACCGGGAAGGTGGCGGCGCTGCACAGAATGAACAGGCCGGCCCGGCCGTTGGCCGAGAGCCGGAGCGGCAGGGTCGGGATCACTGCCGTCGCCGATGGGCGCGGCTCTCGCGGTGGGCCATGTAGACCGAACTTGCCAGGATGACGGTCGCTCCGATCCAGGTCCAGATATCCGGCACCTCAGCGTAGAGCGCGTAGCCGGCCAGCGCCATCATCGGCAACCGGACAAAGTCATAGGGAAGAACGGCTGTCGCCTCCGTGACCGCGAATGCCCGCACCCAGCAATGGTGCGCGAGCGTGCCGACCAGTCCGAGAGCCGCCATCACGGCGAGGTCCGTGCCTGTGGGCGGGGTCCAGTTGAGAATCGCGGGGACGAACGAAAACACGGAGAGGAACAGCGGGACGTAGAGCACGACCGAATTCGGATGGTCGGTGCGCGCGACCACCTTCACGACCGTTGCCCCCACGGCCATAAGCATCGAGGCACAGAGGGCGGCGCCGATCGCCAGAGTGAAGTCGGCGAAGCCCGGGCGCAGGACGATCAGCATGCCGACGAACCCCAGCCCGGTGGCGGTCCACCTCCGGACGCGCATGCGCTCGCCGAGAAAGACCGCGATCAGCACCGCGGCGAAGACGGGCGCCGAGAAGTTGATTGCGGTGGCCTGGGCGAGCGGCATGTTGCTCACGGCGAAGAACCACATGAACATCGCGGCGAAACCCAGCATGCCGCGGAAGACCTGCAGGCCGGGCCGCCGCGTCTTGAGCGAGCGAATTCCGGCCGGCCAGACCATCAGCAGGACGAACACCAGACCGAACAGCGAGCGGACAAAGAGCAGCTGGAACAGGCCGTAGCCTTCGGAGAGTTCGCGCACCAGCGTGTTCATCATCGTGAAGAACACGTTGGCGAAGATCATCCACAGCGCGCCCCGGACGGGGGGAGGGATGGCCGCCCAAAAGATCGGGATCGACTTCAGGCGCACAGGCGGACTTTCGGAACCTGCCGGCGCGCGCGGTCGGGGTGTGCGTCCGCCGCCCGGCGCCTAGCCGAGGTGCTCGTTCAGCCGCGGCATGAGCTCGACGAGGTTGCAGGGGCGGAACCGGTTGTCCAGCTGGTGCACGAGGATGTCGTCCCAGCCGTCGCGGCAGGCGCCGGGAGAGCCCGGAAGGGCGAAGAGGTAGGTCCCGCTGGCGACGCCCGCGAGGGCCCGCGACTGCATCGTCGACGTTCCGATTTTCGCGAAACTCAGCATCCTGAACAGTTCACCGAAGCCCGGAATCTCCTTTTCCAGAACGCGCCCGAACGCTTCCGGTGTCACATCCCGCCCGGTGATTCCGGTGCCGCCCGTGGCAATGACCGCGTCCACCGAAGGGTCGGCAATCCACGCGCGGAGCTGCTCCTCGATGCGGTCAGAGTCGTCCTGGACAAGCGCCCGGGCAGCCAGTACGTGGCCGGCGGCAGCGATCCGCTCGGCCAGCAGGTCGCCGGACCGGTCGTTGGACAATTCGCGTGAATCGGACACCGTCAGGAGCGCGATCTGGACCGGGAGAAACGGCCTGGTTTCATCAAGACCCGACATAGAACCTTCCTTTCGAGTCTGCGAATCCGGCATCCAGGGGAACATAGCGCGGCCATTTGCCGTCGCTTAGCGCGGTACGGGCGGGCATGCGCTGCTGGTAGCGATCCCGGTACATCCAGAAACTGGCCAGCACGCGCTTCACGAACCAGCGGGTCTCACCGACCGGGATGCTTTCGATGAACAGGAGCGGATTCTCGGCGTCGATCCGGTCCTGCCACTCCAGCCATTTCCCGATACCCGCGTTGTAGGCCACGAGAGCGCCGATCAGGTTTCCGTTGATGTCCGGATGGTCGAGGACATCCACGAGAAGCTGCTGCCCGAGGCGCAAATTGAGCGCCGGCTCGTAGAGCCTGTCCGCACCGGCGCCGCGAAGGCGTTCGTCGCCGGTCAGCGATCGCGCGATGCGGGGCAGGACCTGCATGAGGCCGCGGGCCCCGCGGGCGCTCCGGGCACGGATGTTGAAGGCCGATTCCTTGCGGACGACCGCGTGCACCAGGGCCCGGTCGATACGGTTCGCGGCGGATCCGATCCAGTCGGAGACCGGATAGAGCGCCGTCAGCCGGGCAGGGTCGGAGGGCTCGAAGCGGCTCCCCAGACGGAGCACCACGCCAGGAAAGTCGAGCGCGTGGGCAAGCGCAAAGAGTTCTGAATCCGGCACCTGGTGGTCGGCTCCCGCAACCAGGCGGAACTCGGTTTCGGCCGCGTACTGGCGCCCTGCCTGCAGCAAGGCGACGGCACGCCGGGCTGCCGGCAGCTGAAGCGTGGGCGCGCGCAAGGAGGCCGCGACGGCGGGCGGCGCCCCCCACGCCATCGGTTCCGGCTCTCCGAGCTGCTCAAGGGCGAGCTGGCCGTAGAGCGTGCGCGGGTAACCAGCCGCCACGCGCAGCATGGCCCGGGCGTCATCGTCATCGCCGTTTTCCCGGAGTACGTGCGCTGTCCAGTACGCTCCGGCGGCGGTTTCCCAGTCATTGCCGGGCGCTGTGGCCGCATTCCGGAAGTGTTCGAGCGCGGAATACGTCAGGTCGAGTTGCAGGGCCGCAAGACCCGCCCGCAGGTGGACCCAGGACACGCCCGGTTCGACCGACCCGCCCGCGGCCGCGGCGATCGCGAACGCGCGCCAGTAGTCGCCGTCCCCGTTGTAGCCGGTCGCAATTCGGCCCTCGAGCTGGGCCAGGTCTTCAGGCGAAAAATCGTGCGATCCGTCCTGCAGGCGGTCGAACGCGCTCTCGTGCCGGCCAGCGGCCACCAGACCGATGATCTCGCGGGCCAGTGCCCGCTGCGCAGGCGACTGGCCGATCGTGCTGCCCGCGTCCAAGATGTCGATGCCGTAGCCGCGGAGCTGGCTCGCCCGGGGCGGTCGGCGCGGCGGGGTGTCATCCGGGGACTGGCGGCGCAGCGCAAGCCGGTAGATGCGGCGTGCGCCCGGATGATCCGCATACGATTCGAGCCAGGCCGCGAGTTCGGCAAACGACGACCGGTACGCGGTCGGGTGCATCAGCTTGTGAAAGCGGACATGGCCGAGAAGGAGATCGTCGTCAAGCTCCGCAATCAGGGCTTCCGCCGCTGACCAGCGCCCCATGGACTGCAGCGCAAAGATGCGCCGGTAGCGCACCGCATCGGCCGGCGTCAGCACGGCCGGAATGCCGGCTTCCTCCAGATCCTGGGCAACCACGGCGAACGGCCGGACCGCGCCGGAAAGTTCGAACGCGTGCGCGGCACCGGCCCACAGCAGAAGGCCGAGCGCGACCGCAGGTGTCAGGATGCGAATGATGGTGCCCATTCCTCCGAACGACTTGCCTCCCGCGGGCAAGCGTAGCGCAGGCGGGCCTCCGTGCGCGCGCCGCCGGATGCGGGGGTTCGACTCCGTTGCCGCGTGCCCGGGTCTTTCCTACTCTCTGGTCGCCGGCCGCGCTCCGGCAGCAGGGGTCACGACGTCATGAACAAGGTCTACACGGATGCCGCCGCCGCACTGGATGGTCTGGTAACCGACGGAATGACGATCATGTGCGGCGGATTCGGCCTGTGCGGGATTCCGGAACACCTCATTCTGGCGCTCAAGGACACCGGGGCGCGAGACCTCACGGTGGTGAGCAACAACGCCGGCGTTGACGGCGCCGGGCTGGGGCTGCTGCTCGAGACCCGGCAGGTGCGGAAGATGGTGTCGAGCTACGTCGGCGAGAACAAGATTTTTGCCCGCCAGTACCTCGATGGCGACCTGGAGCTCGAGTTCAACCCGCAAGGCACGCTGGCGGAACGGATTCGGGCCGGCGGCGCCGGCATTCCCGCGTTCTTCACGGCGACCGGCGCGGGGACGGTTGTGGCCGAGGGCAAGGAAACCCGCTCGTTCAACGGGCGCGAGTACGTGATGGAGACAGGGATTGTTGCCGACCTTTCGATCGTGAAGGCGTGGAAGGGCGACACCAAGGGCAATCTCATCTACCGGAAGACCGCGCGCAACTTCAATCCGGTCATGGCCACCGCCGGCAAGGTGACGGTCGCGGAGGTCGAGCACCTGGTCGAACCGGGCGCCCTCGACGGCGATCAGGTCCATACCCCCGGCATCTATGTGGATCGCATTCTCGAGGGATCCCAGTACAGTCGGGTCGTCGAACACCGCACCACGCGCCCCAGGCCCTGATCCACGTTACGGAGACCGCGATGCCCTGGAATCGAAGCGAGATCTGCGCCCGCGCCGCGCGCGAGTTGCAGGACGGGTTCTATGTGAACCTTGGAATCGGCATGCCCACCGAGGTGGCCAACTTTGTCCCCGACGGAATTGACATCACCCTGCAGAGCGAGAACGGCCTGCTCGGCATGGGCCCGTTCCCGTACGACGACGAGGTCGATGCCGACCTGATCAATGCCGGCAAGCAGACGGTGACCGAACTTCCCGATTCGAGCTATTTCTCGAGCGCTGACAGCTTCGCGATGATCCGCGGCGGGCATGTGGACCTGTCGATCCTGGGCGCGATGCAGGTTGCGGCCAACGGCGACCTCGCCAACTGGACCATTCCCGGCAAGATGGTCAAGGGCATGGGAGGCGCGATGGACCTGGTTGCAGGCGTGCGCCGGGTCATCGTGGTGATGGAGCATGTCGCACGCGACGGCTCCCCGAAGCTGGTGGAGTCCTGCACGCTCCCTCTGACGGGGCAGCAGTGCGTCGACCTCGTGATCACGGACCTCGGCGTGTTCGAGCCGCGCGACGGCGTGGTGCACGTTGTGGAACTGGCGCCCGGCATTGCGCTCGGCGAGGTCGCGGCGAAGACCGGGGCGCCTCTGGCCGAGGAGCGCGCCGCCGCCTGAAGCCAATTGGGCCCTGCCTCGGGCGGGCCCTGCCGGATTGGTTGGAATGCATGCCGCAAGCGACTGACGGCTTGCCGCATTGCACAGTCCGGCCACCCGGTCGCAGCCCCGGGGATCACATCCGCGACATCGAGAGCGTTCGCGATGCGATGCATCGCTCTCGTGGTTGGCGAGGCTGGGGCGGGCAAGATGGATTCGCGTCGCTCGCCAGTTGCCGGGCGCGCTGTTGACCATGGCGGCATGTGCCGGGCAGCCAAGACCCGCCGAAAACTACCGGCAAGGGGTTTCCTGACGGAGCACCGTGCAAATTTCGGTGATCAGTGGACCTCACGTTGCGACACGTCGAGGCCTGAAGAACGATCCGGCCGACGTGAGGTTCGAAGGAGAGGACGCCGATGAAGGGGGTAATCGATGGCAAGCCGGTCGATGGCGAACGGGTCGATCTCTATCTGATTGCCGAGACTCTTGCGCAGGCAGATAGCGTCGCCGCGGTGTACGTGAGTGACTCTGAGGAACAACGCATGTCTGGACAGTCCTGCACCACTATTGCGACGCGGCGCTAGATGCTGTGTTCGAGAGAGAGTTGGCATTGCACGATCGCTTTGGGCGGTCACTTGCCTCGGTCGAGTTTCACGTTTTGGGGCAAGACATACTGCACCATTTCAATTTCGGGACCAGAATTTTCCAGCGTGTCCGTCACTGAGTTCCCGACGGAAAGATGGAACAGCTTCAGCATGATGGATGCGGGCCACGACACCCACCCAAGAGCTGCGCGATGCCCTGAAACAAGACGGCCCATCCGCGGTAGATCCAGTCGAAGAAGCGTTCCTCCCGCGATCTGACGGACATGGAACGGTAGCCTCGGTCATCCGCTTGAGATTCACTTGCGGCCACCGACGGGCGCTGCGGTGCCAGAAGCACTGCGAACAACTTTTCGCGACCTTGCTGGTTACGACTTTTGCGACGCTTCAGGATCGAGAAGCGGAATGTTCATGGCGCTGGCGACGGCATTCATCCGCCGATCATAGCTCGCGAGTTCTACGTCTTGGCCCTGATCGGCCAGATACGCGCACGATGCCAGATGCAGTGCATCAAGAGTCCGCAGCGTTCCCGGACCGGGAAAGGCGTCCAGCGCCCGTGTAAGCACCTGCTGAGTCAACTCCAGCAGCGCGACCCGTCCGACGAGCCAGTGCGCCGCTGCGCCGTGGGAGTCGGCAAGCCCGCGCGCATGCAGCGCCGTCCAAATCTCGTAATTCAGGAGGCGACTGGAGACCAGCGTATCGGACCATAGAGATACTGGGGGCCGATGGTCTTCAGTTAGCAGCCAAGCCAGCGCGACCGACGTGTCGAGATAGATCACCGATCGCGCCGACTCTCGTCGAGGTCGGCTAACACTTCGTCCAAACTGGCAACCGGGATGGGCCTGGGTGGCGGTCCCGAACCCACCAGCGCCGGCGGCGCAAGCGCGCCGGACCGCACCGCCTCAGCAAGAAATGCATCGGCGAGTACCGGGCTTCGGTTTTCCCGGAGCGGGCCGAGCTCCGCCACCACCCGGTCGCGGTCGGTCACCAGAATCGTCTCGCCGGCTGCCGCGAGCCGGACATACTCGCTCAACCGGTTATTCAGCGCTTTGATACCGACCGATCTCATGCGTCTAAGGTAGCTACTGCGCCCTACTTTCTCAACAGGTGCCTTGGGGCGGACGTCGCGACCACCGACACAATTGCTTCTGCCGAACGGTTCAACCTCCTGCTTCAGTTAGATCGAAACTCACTCCAGGTTCTGCACGGGCGCCGAGACCTCAGGGGGCCGGAAACGAAAAGTGGGAGTGGCGCGCCCTGCAGGACTCGAACCTGCGACCTGCGGTTTAGAAGACCGCTGCTCTATCCACCTGAGCTAAGGGCGCATCACGCACACACTACCGGCTGTGGCGCCGGTGCGCATCGCTCCTTGGGACGGCCGCAGGGCTGTAGCGTGTCCAACGTCACGCCTCGGCAGACGGTGCCGGACGGCGCCCGGGTGGCGCGGCGCTACCGGCCGAACGCGCGGGCTTCTCCTTCCGGAAGTGCGACCTCGAAGGCGTTGAGAATGTACGACACCAGCGTGTAGTACCCGACTAGGGTCACCAGCTCGACCATGCCCTCGTCGCCGAGCAAGGCGTGGGCTGACGCATACAGATCGTCGTCGATCTTGCCGGAGGCGAGAAGTGCCGTCGCAACCGCATGGGCGGCCTGATCCACAGGGTCCGACAGCTCAGGGGTCTCGCCGGCTCGGAGCGCATCGAGGACAGTCTCCGGGACCCCCTCGCGGCGGGCAATCGCGGCGTGCGCCCACCACTCGAATTCGGCCTGCCATTTCGCGCCGGCGGTGAGGACGGCAATTTCCCGCGCAGCGCCAGGCAGGACGCCGCGGAACCGCAGCTTCCCGCCGAGGCGAAGGACGCCGTCGCCGAGGTCGGGGCGGTGTGCCCAGGCGTTGAAGGGCCCGGCAAGGCCGCCTCGGGCGTCGAAGAAGAAGTCAGCAGCGTGGCTTCGGGCGCGCTCACCGCCGGTCACGGTCTCGAAGACCGCGCGTTGGGCAGGTGTCGCATCCGCGGGCATGACGGGCGGGAGGCGGCTCATCGGAAGGTCTCCAGGCGCAGGTGGAACATGCGCCGAGTATGGCGGATTTGCCTCGACCAGTTGGGGAGAAAGGTGACAACTTCGCCGGGACCTTCCACGCCCGGCAGCGCCAGGACGGGCAGTGCCCGGCTTCAGATGCGGCGGTCAGGCCGGAAGTTGTCGGCGTAGCTCTGGTGCCCGGACACCGGTTCTGCAGGCATGGCAAGTACGTACTGGAGTCCGTGGGTTTCGGCGAACTGAATTGCCGAATCCCGGTCCGGGAAGGTGATGGCGACCTGTTCCCGCGTGTCGTTCGAAGCCGTCCAGCCCATCAGCGCCTCGACGCTCTGGGGAACACCAGCCAGGAATTCCAGCCGCCACTTGCGGGTCTTGCGTTGGCCGGCCTGCATCGCCGAGCGCGCGGGCCGGTAGATGCGGACCTCGGCCATTGGTGTCACTCCGTGGTCGGGGCGGCGTGATTCGAACACGCGACCCCCTGCTCCCAAAGCAGGTGCGCTACCAGACTGCGCCACGCCCCGTTCGCGCAGGCTACCCGATGTCCGCGTGGTCTGCTGTGTCGTAGGCCAGGCGTACTCCGGACGCGATATAGCGCGTATCCGGAGTGTAGTAGTTCCGGAACGCCGCCCGGCGCACTTCGGGTTCGCTCAGGCAGCTCCCGCCCTTGAGCACGTAGTGGCTCCCGTCGAACCACGGCAGCGAGTACTCGCGGTACGGAAAGGGGCGGAACCCCGGATAGGGGTGGAACGTGTTGGCACACCATTCCCAGACTGCGCCGGTGCCGCGGAGCAGCCCGGCGTCATGGGCGGCCTCCCATTCGTGCTCGTGGGGCAGCCGGGCGCCCGCAAAGCGGGCGAAGGCGGCGGCCTCGTGGCGGGTGACGCCGGTTACCGGGTCGTCGGGGTTGGTAGCTGGCCATCCCGGTGGTGCCACGGCGTCGGCTTTGGTCCGCCACCGCCAGCCCGCGGGCGTCCACCACTGGCTGTCGCAGTACCCACCGCCCGAGACGAACGCCGCCCAGTCGCGGTTGGTCGCCGGGTGCGAAGCGATCCGGACCGTGTGATGGCGGGTGCGCATGCGGGGCAGCTCGTTGTCGTGGGCCCGGGCCGCATCGGCGTTTCCGACCCACACGGTTCCGGCTGGAAGGGTCACGGCCGCAGGGGCAATCGGTTCCGGGTCGACGGCCGGGGCCGGCGCTTCGGACGCCCTAGGCCGGGGTTCGAACTGCCAGGCGCCCGTGCGCATGGTCTCGAGGTGCTGGGCGTGGTGCGAGATCAGGAAGTGCAGGATGCGGTCACCCCCGCGCAGGGGATCGCGCGCGTCAGGGTCGCGGACGGTGCCGAACAGCACCCGGTTCTTCTGCATTGTCTCGCCCGCCCATCGGAACAGCTCTTCGGACGGTGGCAGCCGGCGACCCCGGTCCTGCTTCGGCGCGAGTTCGGGAAGGCACCGGGGTGCCAGGCGGTCGCGGATGCGGTGATCGGAGAGCAGGGCCGAGCGGATCCACAGGCATTCGACGAACACGCTGTGTTCGAGATGCCAGCCGATCGGACTGAGTTCGGGCGAGGGCTGTGCGCGCAGTCGGTCGCTGGACTGGTCTGCAGCGATGGCGAGGAGCGCCTGCTGCAGCTGCTGCCACCGCGCGACCGGCTCGACGACGGGCTTCACAGAGGCTCAAGCGCGACACCGCCGGCGGTCAGCACGGCCAGGTGGCCGTCCGGAACCGGCGACCAGGCCGAATCCGAATCCAGCGGCTCCGAGGCCACAAGGCTGGCACCCGGAAATGCCGCATGGCCTTCGGCGACGTGGAGGCTCGGGCTCCGGCGCTGTCCGATGGCGTGGCGGGTGGCCACCACCATGTCGGGGGTCGCAGCGATCACGTTCAGCAGCGCATCGGCGTCGCGCGGAAGAATGGCGGCCAGGGTTTCGAATGCGAGGCGAATGGCCTGCGGCAGACCCTCCGCATCCCGGCGATGACGCTCGACCAGGGCAAACAGCAGTTCCGCGTCGGTCGAGCCGCGGACTTCGGCGTCGACGTCGGGCGGCAGGAGCGCCCGAAGGCGCGGCCGCACGGTCTCAAGGAACTGCTCGATGTAGCCGTTGTGCGAGAACAGCAGGCCGTGCGCCGCGAACGGGTGGGTGTTCTCGTGACTGACGGGCAACGGCGGCGTCGCGCTCCGGACATTGGCCACCCAGACCCTCCGGGCAAGGGCCGCGCCAAGGTGGGCGAGATTCGGGTCCTGCCAGATCGGGAGGGTCGAGCGGTAATGCCCGGGGGTTGCATCGCCGTCGAACCAGCCGAAACCGTAGCCGTCGGCGCAGACGAGCGCGGTCTCGAGTTCCTTTGCCGAGTGGCTCTGGACCACCAGCGAGTGCTCCGGTGCCGTGAGAAACGTGTCCAGGGCGCACTCGGGGCCGAGGTACGCGGCGTGACGGCACATGCGCGATCCGAATCCGAACAGAAAGCAACCGCCCGCCGCCGTCGGACTGCGGGGCGCACCGCCTCGCTGCGGGCGCTGGGCTGAAGAACCTGACTATAGAAGGCCGATCAGGGGCTGCCAGTCCACCCCTCCTGCGCTGGCTGCCACATCGTGGTCGATGGCGGGCCCTCTGGGGCCTGTGGTGCGGTCCCGGAAAGTGCATGACGGACTGCAGTTTGGGGGCCCGGCAAGCCGTGTCAGCACGGGTCCGAACCTGGCGCTTGGCGCGTGATTCGGTGTTTCGTAACGGGCGGCGGTTTGGTAGGCTGGAAGGGCAAAGCCGGCGGCATCTGTTCTCCCCGGTGCGCCGTGTACTGGCCTGTCGAAGGGAGCGCGCCGCATGGCGCTAGCGAAGATCGCGTTGGTGGGCGGCGGCCAGATCGGCGGCACGCTTGCGCACCTGGCCAACCTGCGGAATCTGGGCCATGTGGCCCTGTTCGACATCCAGGACGGTGTGGCTGCAGGCAAGGCTTTGGACCTGACGCAGGCCACGCCTGTTGCGGGCACGGACGGTACCGTGACCGGCGGCGGGTCGTACGAGCTGCTGGGCGGCGCCGATGTCGTCATCGTGACGGCCGGCGTTCCGCGCAAACCGGGCATGAGCCGGGACGACCTGCTCGGGATCAATGCCCGCGTCATGAAGGAAGTCGGCGAGGGCATCCGCACCCACTGTCCGGATGCATTCGTCATCTGTGTCACGAATCCGCTCGATGCGATGGTGTTCGAACTCCAGCGCGCGAGCGGTCTGCCGCCCCGCAAGGTGGCGGGCATGGCGGGGGTGCTCGACAGTGCCCGATTCCGGCACTTCCTCGCCGAGGAATTCGAGGTTTCGTCGCGCGACGTGTCGGCGTTCGTGCTGGGCGGCCACGGCGACACGATGGTGCCGCTGGTGCGGTACTCGACGGTGGCCGGAATCCCCGTCCCCGAACTCGTGCGCATGCAGTGGACGACCCAGGAGCGCATCGACGCGATCGTGCAGCGGACCCGCGACGGCGGCGCCGAGATCGTGGGGCTGCTAAAGACCGGCTCGGCGTTCTACGCGCCAGCCCACTCCGCACTCGAGATGGCGGAAGCCTACCTTCACGATTCCCGGCGGGTGCTGCCGTGCGCCGCATGGCTCCAGGGCGAGTACGGCGTCAAGGATCTCTATGTGGGGGTGCCTGCGGTGATCGGGGCCAACGGCGTGGAACGGGTGGTCGAGGTCGAGCTTGATGCGGACGAGCAGGCAATGTTCGACCGGTCGGTCGGCGCCGTCGAGGGCTTGCTGGAGGCGCTCCGGAAAGCGGCGGACGCAACGTGAACGTTCACGAGTACCAGGCCAAGGAAATTCTGGCGGGCTTCGGTGTCCCCGTACTGCAGGGGCGCATCGCCTACACCGCGAGCGAAGCCCGGGAGGCCGCCGAGGACCTGGGCGGCGATGTGTGGGTGGTCAAGGCCCAGATCCATGCCGGTGGACGCGGCAAGGCGGGCGGAATCAAGGTCGCCAAGTCGCTGGACGAGGTCACGGCCGCTGCCGAGGCATTGATCGGGGCCCGCCTGGTCACGCCGCAGACGGGTGCCGCCGGCACTGAGGTCGGGCGGATTTACATCGAGGAGGGGGCGGCGATCGCGGCCGAGCGCTATCTGGGCATGACCCTCGACCGCACGCGCGGGCGTTTCGTCGCCATGGCGTCGACCGAGGGCGGCGTCGAGATCGAGGAGGTCGCCGCGGCGACCCCTGAGAAGATTCGCACCGTCGCCATCGACCCCGCGGTCGGGATGCGCCCCTACCAGGCCCGTGAACTGGTCTTTGCGCTGGACCTGCCCCAGGAGGCGCGGCGGTCTGCCGAGCGGACGATTCTCGGAATGGCGGAGGCCCTGGCCGCGACCGACGCCAGCCTGATCGAGATCAACCCGCTCGCCGTCGTCGGCGACGATGCGGTGGTGGCGCTCGATGCCAAGATGAATTTCGACGACAACGCGCTGTTCCGCCATCCGGATCTCGTGGAGCTCCGCGACGAGACCGAGGAGGACCCGCGGGAAATCGAGGCCACGAACTACGGCCTCAGCTACATCAAGCTCGACGGCAACATCGGCTGCATGGTCAACGGCGCCGGGCTCGCGATGGCGACGCTGGACCTGATCACGTTTGAGGGCGGCCAGCCCGCCAATTTTCTCGACGTGGGCGGCGGGGCATCCGAGGAGCGGGTTGCGCAGGCGTTCAAGATCATCCTCTCCGACCCGGACGTGGAAGCCGTGCTGGTCAACATCTTTGGCGGCATCATGCGCTGCGACACCATCGCCGAGGGCATCGTGGGCGCCGTGCGCGAGGTCAGCCTGCATGTGCCGCTGGTTGTCCGCCTCGAAGGCACCAACGTCGATATTGGCACCCGGATCCTGGCGGAATCGGGGCTCCCGATTACCACCGCAGGCGATCTCGGGGATGCGGCCCGGAAGATCGTGGCCGCGACGAAGGGCAGCGGCTGATGGCGGTCCTGGTCGACGCCAACACCCGCGTCATCTGCCAGGGGTTCACAGGCGCCCAGGGCACCTTCCATTCGGAACAGGCGATTGCCTACGGCACCAAGATGGTGGGCGGCGTGACGCCGGGCAAAGGCGGCAGCACCCACCTTGACCTCCCGGTGTTCGACACGGTGCGCGAAGCGGTGGCCGAAACGGGGGCCGATGCATCGGTCATCTACGTGCCGCCGTCGTTTGCCGCCGACGCGATCCTGGAAGCGGAAGATGCGGGCGTCAGGCTCGTCGTCTGCATCACCGAGGGTATCCCGGTCCTCGACATGGTCCGCGTGCGCCGCGTGCTCGAAGGGTCGGACACCCGGCTGGTCGGTCCGAATTGCCCGGGCGTGATCACGCCGGGCGCCTGCAAGATCGGCATCATGCCGGGCCACATCCACGCGCCGGGAAGCGTCGGGATCGTGTCGCGCTCGGGTACCCTGACCTACGAGGCGGTGGCGCAGACGACGGCGGTCGGGCTCGGGCAGTCGACGTGCGTGGGCATCGGCGGCGATCCTGTCCCCGGCACCACCTTCGTGGACGTGCTGGAGGAGTTCATGCGCGATCCGGAGACCCGGTCCATCGTGCTGATCGGCGAGATCGGCGGGACCGCCGAAGAGGAAGCGGCCGACTTTTTGCGGACGGCCAAGAGCGACAAGCCGGTCGTGGCGTTCATTGCCGGGCGCGCCGCGCCTCCGGGCCGGCGCATGGGCCATGCGGGAGCGATCATCGCCGGTGGATCCGGAGGGGCTGCCGAGAAGATCGAGGCGCTCCGTGCGGCCGGAGCGACCGTCATCGATTCGCCGGCCGAGATCGGAACGGCAATGCAAAAGGTCGCGGCGTAGCCGGGACGCCGGTGCCGGGCGGGACCAGGAGGAGAAGGGCTGCGTGGATGTAGCCGACGGATTCACCGCGCGGCGGGATGAACTGCGGCGCCTGTATGCGGCCTACACCGCGGACGCGGATCAGGTCGATCCCGCGTGGCGGACGTTCTTTCATTCCCTGGCGCCGTCGGCGTCCGAACTCCTTCGGGGAGCATCGGCGCCCGAGCCTGTTTCGGTGCCGGTCGGCAGCCCGCCGGAGGCCACACTCGACGGGACGCGGGATTCGATTCGGGCGCTCATGCTGATCCGGGCGTTCCGGGTCCGCGGCAACCTGGAGGCCGACCTCGATCCGCTCGGCCTGACCCCGGTTCAGCCGCATCCGGAGCTGGATCCGGCCACCTACGGGTTCACGGAGGCCGACTACGACCGGCCGATCTTCATCGATCACGTGCTGGGCCTGGAATGGGCCACCGTGCGCGAGATCATGCGGGTCCTGAAGGAGACCTACGCCGGTGCGATGGGCGTGCAGTTCATGCACGTCCAGGATCCCGAACGAAAGGCCTGGATTCAGCGGCGGATCGAGTACAAGGACGCGGGCCCCGACTTCACCGACCTCGGCAAGCGCACGATTCTCGAACGCCTGACGGATGCCGAGACCTTCGAACGGTATCTCGCGCGCCGGTTCACGGGCACCAAGCGCTTCGGGCTCGAGGGCGGCGAGGCCATGGTTCCGGCCATCGAACAGATCATCAAGCGCGGCGGTTCGCTCGGGCTCAAGGAAATCGTGCTCGGGATGGCGCACCGGGGGCGGCTCAACATGCTCGCGAACGTGATGAACAAGCCGCTCGAAGCCATCTTCGCCGAATTCCGTGGTGCGCCGGCGATGCCGCCAGGTATCGATGCCTCGGGCGACGTCAAGTACCACCTCGGCACCTCCTCGGACCGCACCATGGGCGATGTGATCATGCATCTCTCGCTCACGGCGAACCCGTCGCATCTGGAAGCGGTCAATCCAGTCGTCGCGGGGAAGGTGCGCGCCAAGCAGTCACGCCTGCCCCGGGAGGTCGCGCGCCAGCAGGTGGCGGGCCTGACACTGCACGGGGACGCGGCGTTCGCAGGCCAGGGCCTCGTCTCCGAGACGCTCGGGCTTTCGCAACTGGACGGCTACAACACCGGGGGGACCATCCACTTCATCATCAACAACCAGATTGGCTTCACCACCAACCCGGTGCACTACCGGCCGGGCCCCTGGTGTTCCGACGTGGCGCTGATGATTCAGACGCCGATCTTCCACGTGAACGGCGACGACCCCGAGGCTGTGGTCTATGCCGCCCGGGTGGCGACCGAGTACCGGCAGGAGTTTCAGTCCGACGTGGTCGTCGACATGATCTGCTACCGGCGATTCGGGCACAACGAGGGCGACGAGCCCGCGTTTACGCAGCCGCTGATGTACAAGCGCATTGCTGAACACCCCACGACCCGCGAGATCTATGCGCGGAAGGTGGTCGAGGAAGGCGTGGTCACGGCCGACGAAGCCGATGCCATGGTGGCGGCCTGCGAGGAGCGCCTGGACAGCGCCTTTGCGGCGAGCGACTCCTACGTTCCCAACAAGGCGGACTGGCTGGAGGGCGCGTGGGAGGGGTTCGTCGGCTCGGCCGGGCCGGGTTCGCCCCCCAGCAAGACCGGGGTCGATATCGGCCAGCTCCGCCAGATAGCCCAGCGCGCCTCGACGGTGCCCGACGGCTTCGACCTGCACGGCAAGGTCGCCCGCCAGCTCGGTCGCCGGGTCGATGCGGTGGAACGCGGTCACGATATCGACTGGGCCACGGGCGAAATGCTGGCCATCGGATCCCTGCTTCTCGACGGCATTCCGGTCCGGATGACGGGCCAGGATTGCGGCCGCGGGACATTTTCCCAGCGGCACGCCGTGCTGATCGACCAGAGCGACGAGACGCGCGTGGTGCCGCTCAACGGCATCTCCGACTCCCAGGCGAAATTCGAGATCGTGGACAGTCCCCTCGCCGAGGCGAGTGTCCTGGGGTTCGAGTACGGCTATTCGCTGTCGTCCCCGAAGTCCCTCGTGATCTGGGAGGCCCAGTTCGGCGACTTCGTGAATGGTGCCCAGGTCATCATCGACCAGTTCATCTCCTCGGGACAATCCAAATGGCTCCGCATGTCGGGCCTGACGATGATGCTGCCGCACGGATACGAGGGGCAGGGCCCCGAACATTCGTCGGCCCGCATGGAGCGCTTCCTGCAGCTTGCGGCCGAAGACAACGTGCAAATCGTGAACTGCACGACGCCCGCCAACCTGTTTCACGTTCTGCGGCGCCAGATGCGGCGCAAGTTCCTCCGCCCGCTGGTCATGTTCACCCCGAAGTCGCTGCTGCGGCATCGCCGGGCCGTGTCCAGCCTGGCTGCGTTCGGGCCCGATTCGCGCTTCCACCGCGTACTGGGCCAGGACGAACCTCCCGACCCCACCGACGTCAGGCGAACCATCTTCTGCTCGGGCAAGGTGTATTTCGATCTGCTGGAGGCGCTGGAAGAGCGTGACAGCGACATTCGGGCGGCGGTGCAGATCGTGCGAATCGAGCAGCTCTATCCGTTCCCGTTCGATGTCGTGATGGACATTCTGTCGGCATCCCCTCGATCCGAGGTCGTCTGGTGCCAGGAAGAACCCGCAAACATGGGGGCATGGTCCTTCATGCGGCCGCTCCTCGACGAAGCGATGGAAGGGTCCGGCATGCCGGGTCGTCCGGCCTACGCCGGCCGCGCCTCGGCGGCGTCGCCCGCGACCGGCCTCTACGCCTCGCACGTCTCCGAGCAGAACGATCTCGTGAACCGCGCCTTGACCCTGCCCCCCACCGCCGACTAGCCGAGGTCCACCATGGCCGTTGACATCGTCGTTCCTGCATTGGGTGAATCGATCACCGAGGCGACGGTCGTCAACTGGCGCAAGAACCCGGGAGACCCCGTCGCGCGGGATGAAATTCTCGTCGAACTCGAAACCGACAAGGTCACGGTCGAGGTGGAAGCGCCTGAGAACGGCGTGCTCGTGGAAATTGCGGCCAACGACGGCACCGATGTCGCTGTTGGCACGGTGATCGCCCGGATTGATGCGACAGCCGCAGCCACCCCCGCGGCCGACCCGCCTGCTCCCGAGCCGGCACGCGAGGCCGAGCCGCCCACTGCGGCCCCGGCGCCGGTTGCCGAGGCTGCAGCGCCTAACGTCGGCGCCGTTCAGGCGACCTCTGCCCGGGAGGACACCGGGCCTGGGCCCGACGAAAGCTCCCCGGTCGCGCCGTCGCTCCCGGATCCGGGACAGGTGCAACGAAGCGGCAGCGGCGGCCGGATTACGGCCGACGATCTCCGCGCGTTCCTGGGGGAGACGGACCGGCCGCTGTCGCCGGCAGCACGCCGCGCGGTGGAAGCGCGCCGGATCGACCCCCGCACGGTCGCTCCGAGCGGCCCCGGCGGCCGCATCCTGAAGGGGGACGTGCTCGCGGCGGCAGCGGAACCGGAAGACGACGGATCCGGAGAGCCGGCCGCGCCCGGCGAGCGCGAACGGCGGGTGCCGATGTCCCGGCTCCGCCGGCGCGTCGCCGAGCGGCTCAAGGAGGCCCAGAACACGGCGGCCATGCTGACCACCTACAACGAGGTCGACATGGGCGCGGTCATGGCGGTTCGGAAGAATTACGGCCAGGCGTTTGCGGACCAGCACGGGGTGCGCCTGGGGTTCATGTCGTTTTTCGTGAAGGCCTGCGTCGCCGCCTTGCGCGCGGTGCCCGAAGTGAATGCCGAGATCGACGGCACGGACATCGTCTACAAGGACTTCTACGACATCGGCATCGCCGTGGGCAGCGAACGCGGCCTGGTTGTACCTGTGGTGCGCGATGCCGATCGCAAGAGCTTTGCGGACATCGAGCGCGAGATCCGCGATTTCGGCGAGCGGGCGCAGACGGGGGCGCTGTCGCCGGACGAGCTCACGGGCGGAACCTTCACGGTGTCAAACGGCGGCGTGTACGGATCGCTCCTGTCGTCGCCGATTCTCAATCCGCCGCAATCAGGCATTCTCGGCCTGCACCGCATCCAGGACCGCCCGGTCGCCAGCGACGGCAAGGTGGTCATCCGGCCCATGATGTATCTGGCGCTCTCGTACGATCACCGGATCGTGGACGGCCAGGGTGCCGTGACGTTTCTTGTCCGGGTGCGCGACTTCATTCAGCAACCGGCGCTGTTCGCGCTTGACAGCTGACGTGCCGCACCACGATGTGATCGTCATCGGGGGCGGCCCCGGTGGTTACGTGGCGGCGATTCGCGCGTCGCAGCTTGGCCTCAATGCGGCGTGCGTGGAAGAGCGGCCGACGCTCGGAGGCACCTGCCTCAACGTGGGCTGCATTCCATCGAAGACGCTGCTGCACAGTTCGCACCTGTTCGAGCAGGCCGGGGAGCTAGGCGCGCTCGGCATTCGCACCGGGCCGGTTGAACTCGATCTGGCGGCGATGATGGCCGACAAGGACGATGCGGTGACGGCCCTCACGGGCGGAATCGATCACCTGTTCGGGAAGTACAACGTCCACCGGTACCAGGGACGGGGGCGCCTCGCGGAGTCCGGTCGCGTCGTGGTTGAGGAGGGCGGCGGCACCCGCGAACTGACGGCGACCCATATCGTGATTGCAAGCGGCTCCGACCCGAGTGCGCTCGACGGCGTCGCGGTCGACGGGGACCGCATCGTGACGTCCACAGGCGCGCTGGCATTGCCCGACGTGCCCGGCACGTTGGCGGTGATTGGCGCCGGCTACATCGGCCTGGAACTCGGTTCCGTGTGGCGCCGCCTGGGTGCCGAGGTCACGGTGGTGGAATTTCTCGACCGGATCGTTCCCGGAATGGACCGGGAAATCGGGCGCCGGTTTCACCGTGCCCTGGCCGGACAGGGCATTCAGTTCCGGCTGGGCACGAAAGTGACGTCGGCGCAGGTCTCGGACGGCGGGGTGAACCTCCAAGTGGAGCCCGTCGCCGGTGGCGCCCCTGAAACCCTCGGAGCCGACCGGGTACTCGTGGCCACGGGCCGTGTTCCCCGCACCGAGGGGCTGGGGCTGGACACCGCCGGGGTCAAGCTTGACGCGGGCGGCCGGATCCTCGTCGACGAGCAGTTCCGGACTTCGGCCCCGGGGGTCTATGCCATCGGCGATGTCATTGCCGGGCCGATGCTGGCACACAAGGCCAGCCAGGAAGGGCATGTCCTTGCCGAGCAGCTCGCAGGGCATGCGGCGAGCGTCAATTACGCGATCATTCCGTCCGTGGTCTACACCGATCCGGAAGTCGCCTGGGTCGGCCTCACGGAAGAGGAATTGAAGGAGCGCAAGCGCGCCTACACGAAGGGGCGGTTCCCCTTTACGGCCAACGCGCGTGGGCGCACGAGCCATCAGACCGAAGGGATGGTCAAGGTGCTCGCCGATTCAGAAACGGATCGAATCCTCGGGGTTCACGTGATTGGTGCTGCCGCCGGTGAATTGATCGGCGAGGCGGCAGTGGCGATGGAGTTTGGCGGCGCGGCCGAAGATCTGGCCCTGACCTGCCATGCCCATCCGACACTTTCGGAATCGATCCGCGAGGCTGCAGCGGACGCTGCGTTCGGGCAGGCGGTGCACGCCTGAGCGCCAGCCCGGGGTCCGGTCCGGCTCTGATGATTAACAGCGGCAGCGCGATTCCGCCATTGCGGGAGGGGCGAACGCGGCGACCCAGACCAACCTGACGTGGGTGTTGAGCCTGTCGTTGCGCGGGCAGAGCAACCCGGATCACTGGACGCGCCCGGGGCGTGGACTGGCAGCGATCAGAGCGTGCGGCAACTCCGTCGACAGGACTGCGAAGGTGAGCCGGCGGTCGCGGGGAACTCGCCCGGGATGTCTTCACTACACACCTTTTGTTCACAGTCTGCAGGCTGCCGCTCCAAACCGGAGCCAGGACGAACTCTTGCGCGAGCCCAAGGCGGGCGTTTGGCTCTTGCAGTCGGGTCGTGGCTACGCCCTGCCCGATAGGGGAACACGTCTGAGCTGAAGGCTCGGCGGGCTGAAAGGAACCGGTGGCGTGTTGCAGGCCAGTCGTCATTTTCCCGCAGGTCTTGCGGCCTTCGGTACGCTCTGCCCTGGAAACTTCGAACAGTTCCGCCAGACAGGAGCGACGATCCGTAGAAGATAATCCATCCTCAGCCACGCCTGTAGAAAAAAGGGAGCGACTACAGCAGGTTCAGGCCGTTTGTGGCTGAGAGGAAAGCATTCCAAAGGGTGATTCGGCCAACTTATAGCGGGTGATTCGGCCAATTTCTGGCGGGCGATTCGGCGGGAATCGGGTGGGAAAGATAAGCGTGCCTGCGCCACGCATCGTCGTATTCGAAGACCGAGCTTTGGCTCCGCTGCTTGGTGATGTAGTGGCACCAGCCAACAAAACGTGATTGCCCGTGATTATCGACAAAGACCTTGATCGCTCCGGTCATGATGGCGTCCGGGAGCGCCGTCTTGGTTGAACCTTCTTGGGCAATCGATCTTCTTCAAGGTCCAGCCCGAGGGAGTCGTGTCGCCGGTCGGCAACCTCGGCCAAGCGGTCGGCGAGCCCTAGGATCGCCAAGACTGTCGCGAAAATGCCGACCGAGACTGACGGGTCACCTCGCTCCACCTTGTAGAGGGTGCCACGACTGATGAATGCCCGTTCGGCCATCGACACCGTCGAGATGCGGCGTTTCTTGCGGGCGACAGTGATGTCTTCGCCCAGCTTAAAGAGGGCGTGTCTCGCCGCTCTCGGTAACGCGTCAATCGCTCTTGTTCTCATAACTTGTCTAATAAAACGAACATAAACCTGAGAAAAAGATATTTGTATAAGACAGTTCCAAGCTTGCGCCAAGCGCTAGTTCTGACCAGTAGTAAGCTGCGCTCAACGGTCTTTGGGCACCTTGGGGACCTCAACTGTCAATTGAGCGAGGCAATCCGTCGGTCTTTACCATGTGATGTCCGGGGGGCCGAATGTGCCATAGCCGCCCTGATCGGTCCGGCGAATCGGCGATCGCAGGATCGTTGAGACACCCCAAGCCCGGTACCAGCGCGTGCGTTCCGAAGCCTCGGGGTGGTCGTATGCATGAGCTAGGAGTGATTTGACTGCGTGTGGAGAGGCGGGAGTGCGCCATAGCGGCCAAGAGTACCAGCCCGACTTCCACGAACCGGAGCATCCCTGCGTGTCCGTCCCGCTCCGTCCTGCGAACACTGGGTGCCGACTCAATCCCAGCAACGCCAGAGCTTCGGGCCCCGGATTAGTCATCTTCTTCTCCGGGCTGGGATTTTTGGCTCTCAGGGCGTACACGCGGTCGTCAGTGACGTCCCATCCAAAGGAAGGGATATTGCTGTTATATTGCCACGGACCATTGAGCCCATACTCGACATCCTCCTTGTTTGCGGCATTGAGTATCGTGCGAGCTGTATCCAGGAATTTCTGTTGGCCCGCTGTGAAGTAGAGATCTGACGGTTTCGCCACCTTCTTGTTGTCCAAGCTCCCCTCTGCGACGAGGGACGTAGCTAAATCACCACTCCAAGCAATTCGCAACGCTTGGCAGAGATATATTCCGATATCATCGGGTATCAGCTTGAGCTCGTCGCCTTTTGGCATTTTCGAGCCGTCCAACCGTTGTGGATTGACCGCTGGACTGTTTGACCAGTGCGCGAATGCTCCCAGCGCCTGAGCTGCGATCCGATCGATGGTGAACATCTCGTCCACGATCGCATGGGGCACAACATCGGTGCTCCACCAAAGACGTGGGACCGCTTCCTTGTTGGCGAAAGCCACCTGCACACCGAGAGCTGCCAAAAACCCCAACGGATTCGTTCCGTCAAGCCCGGGAAGATGGGTGCCACTCACGTCTGATTTGCTTCTTCAGCACTCTGTTGGTGGTCGGCCAATCGCAACACAGCCTCCAGCCATGCCAACCCGTGATATCCGTACCGCTCTACCAAGCTCCAGAAACGATCCGCCATGTCGAGCGCGAGTGTACTTTCCACCAAGTCGGACTGCGACCTCATTAGGTGGCCGTCCAACGTGTAGGAGAGCACTTGTGGCTCCGGGTCCTCGATGATCGGTGGCAGAGGGCGTCCAAAGCCATGATGGGTACCAACCAGATAGAGCACAAGGTCTCGGTCGTGCGCGGGACCAAGCACATCGGAGTTCGATTCGATCATCGCGACGCTCGCCACCTCGTGCCGCATTCCCTTTGGGTATTTCCACTCCCCGCGAGCACGTCGCAGTGATTTGGCGAGCGGCTCGTCGCGACGCAGCTCCAGTTCCACAGGATCTCCGCCCATCAGTTGCCACTGGAAGCGGTGGTCCACTTTGCCCAGATCGTGAAGCTGTCCAGCGAGGCGGAGATCTTCCCTGATTTCAGGGGAGAAGCCTAACTTTTTCGCAATTTCGTGGGCTTTTGCTCCTACGCCATCAAGGTGTCGACGAAGGGTTACGCCTGTTGCAGTAAAGGAGCCGGACTCGTCTGAACCGTCCATAGAAGCAGCGTCCACCACCGGATTTTTGGTCTGTGAGTACCGTTCGGCGAGAATGTAGTAGCCCTTGTCGGGGCTATCATCGTCGAGCCCAACGGAGGCTAGGTCGAAGCTTTTCCTCAATTTTTCAACGATTTCGCGAATCCAGTCGAATTGCTGGTTTGGCTCTTTGGTTTGCTCTTCAAGCCAAGTTGCAATGCGTTCGGTAGCGGTCACACCTTCATCAGTATCGTCCGAAGGTCTTGGCGGGGAGTTCACGTATGACAACCTCGAATCCAGGCGCAAAGTAGCCCTCAGGCCATAGGCGCACTGCGCCGCATCGCCTAAATCTTCCACCGCATCCGAAGAAGAGGGATCCCAGGTTTCCGCAGACATCCCGCCTTCTTTCGGATCGATCACAAGTACATCTCCGGGTCGGATATCCTTGACCGCAAGGTGTTCGACCCCGCTGCTGAATCCGGCCCAGCGAACCCATCGCTTGGTGCACGACCCCTCCGGGGCACGAGCGTCCACCGCTTCCGATAGCTGCCCCACGTCAGCAATGTCGACCTCCTCGGACGCGGCTAGCCAGGCTTTGGCGGCCGCAATGGGAATCTGCATGAACTCTGCTTGTCGAGGTGGAACAAGACGCAGGGCCTCGGCCGACCGGTCCCACCGCCAAAGAATCGACACGTCAGCTGGACCGTTCTGGTCAATGCCGTGTAGGAACCAGTCAAGGGTCGGCTGTACTAGTGGCTCCGGGCACGTCTGGACCCATGCATCCATGTGCGTTCTCAGCATTAGTGGAGCGTTTGCTCTTGGTGCATTGGCATCAACCGGAAAGTCCCGTAGTGCTGTCGGACTGACGTCAAGCAACCCGTCTTCTTTCAAGCGCCGTTCGAGTTCCTCCCACGTCGTTCTGACCGAATCACCGTAGATTGGGTCGGGTTTCTTTGCCCCCACCACCGATTTTGGCCCGAGAATCCATGCTTGTGCTGGGCAGCCTGCCAGTTCCGAATAGGTTCCGCGACGATCAAGGCGCCCAAACCTCTGACGCAGGCTGTCGGCTGCAGCACACTCGGTAATGATGGCGTCGAAACTGAAGTCAGCACCGACTTCGATAGCTTGTGTCGCAACAACAATGGCCAGCTTGTCGCCGCGCCCACCACCGTCGGGGTCGACGATGGGGCTGATCCGATCCAAAGCAGCGACTTTGTCAAGCGGTCGCATACGTCCGGTGATCAGATACGCTTCACAACCCTCGCGCGCGAGTAGTTTGTGCGTCTCGCGAGCGGTTCGTACGCGATTTACGACGACACCGATGCTGCGAACCTGAATGCCGTCCCGTTGATTCGCACGGTCTATGGATCCGATTATTTTGAGCACTGCAGCCGGAACTGCCTCCTGATCTCGCACTGACACTAGTTGCGCCTGTTTGGGCGACGTCACGCGGCGACGCAGCTCCCGGCATCCCTCTAGGTCCTGATCGAGAAGGGTGAACCGGCTGCCTTCCGTGCCACCGCGTGTCGCAGACATCTCAACGGTTGCGAACCGCCGGGGCAGCAGTTCTGAGCAGCGCAGTGCCGACACTTGGGTGAGAGTCTTCGCGAACGGCACGCTCAAGTGCACTTCATCCAGGATTACGAGGCAGTCATTGCCGGCAAGTCCGGCATGAATTGGTCGCATGCTTGGTGTGACCCCATATCCTCGGAATAGAAGTCTGGAGCCGAACTGGTCGACGGTGGAAACCACAACCCAAGGTTGCTCCGGGCGATGTGTCCAGCTCCCACCTTCTGGAATCCCGCCCCGCAACGCTGCGACGCCTAGAGGTTCGCCACCGCTTAAGTGGCACAGCCGGTCTCGCACCCGTTCCAAAATCGGAGTAGTGGCGGAAGTTAGCCGGTCCCGAATACGCAGCGCTCGTCTGCAGACCTGGTCAACAACGATCCGGCGATCAATTACGAACACGATCCGCCGGGGAGAATCTGTCGGACAGGCTGCCATCATGAACACCGCCGTGTCGAGTACCGCCGTCTTGCCAGTGCCCGTCGGGAGGTCGATGACCTCAGGCCAAGTGCGCTGTTCCAGAACCTGCGCTGTCAGCCGCTGCTGCCAAGGAAACGGGTCATACCCATGCACGTCGCGGAAGAACGTAGCGAAGTCTTCTGATGTCAACTTGCTTGGACAGGGTAGCGTGCCAACATCACCACCCGCAGGCCCATCTGGATTACTCTCCATCGGCTCCGCCCGACATCGGCTCCGATGATTCTGCCAGTAATGCGGGACGCATCAGGCCGAGCCCAAGGAAGCGTCCCGCTCCGAGCATAAGCGGACCGGTTACGGATTTTTCGAAGGTCACTGCGGCGTGTACGAGCTGACGGCGCACAGGTCGGTCCTCTCGCCCGTTTTGAACAAAAGCGGGAAACTGGTTTGCCGGGCGAGCACCGGCCAGGAACGGGCTTAACGAAACTTCAACGGAGGTCGGTTCAGGCAGCCCCAAATGGCCGCACGCCAAGACCACAGACGCTTCCGCCGATGCCCAGGCTTTGGCCCGTGCCGCATCGGACCCGCCGGCGAGCTTGCCAGGGTGCCGGGGTAGGGCAATGGGAGTCGCCGAAACCCATCGGCAGGAATCCCGGATCCAAACGCTGGGGCGCAGGGACACGAGCGTGGAAGTGCCGTGCAATCGCGAGAGCTCGACTACCCCCCGCGCACCCAAAGTGAGCTGGAGAGTGTTATCTCCCGCTTCTTTTGCCGATGCTTCCCAGTTTCCAATTGCCCGATATAGGGCTCGGCTCGCATCCTCTCCGATCGAGTCCGGAATGGACACGGCCATCCCCAACAAGTGGCCATCGGCGTGTCCGAAACCGACATAGGGAAGTGGAAGGAACGCCATGTGCGGCGCGCCAGTCGGCCGTCCGTCTCGTCGATGGCCGCTGAGCCCTTCCGGAATCGGATCCTCGGCATAGTGGAACACGGCTGCTCGCATTGCGGTTGCAATCTCCACGGCCCGCGTGATCGGGAAGGGTCGAGAGACCGGGGAGAACTCGAAGACAATCCACTGGCCCGATGTATTCGGCTTTTGTGCCTCTTCTGACCGTCCACTGGCGTTCAGCACGAATTGATAGCGAGCCTGCGTATAGGGTAACGCTCGTGGCTTGTACCCCTCGTGACGGGCAAACCGCCGCTCCAGTTCAGCAAGCTGACCGCGCCGTACTGCCCGCATGATGGTAACTCCTTCCCCGGCCTCCCATGTGGGGTTGGACGACTCTGCGATCAGCCGGCATGACACGAGTGATGCGGGATGGCCCAGTCGGGTGACTCTCTGCAGAATTCGGTCGAGTGCGTTGGCGATTTCTTCACTTGGAGGCGAATTCCAGACAAAACAAACGCGGGGGTCGTCAGGCGTGACGGACGGATAGAATCTCCCTTGCTTGCCCCGCTGTTCCGGAAGCATCGCGGCTGCTGAAGCCGGATTTGTATTGCCGGTGTCACCAACTTGGGTTGCGACGTTTTTCTCTCGATCCAGCTTGCTCTTCGCCAGCGACAAGGTTTTGGTCATTTCGCCGCTAGAAGCGGTGACCTCGGCAACCACCTTGGCAGCGAGGCCGGAGACCTTCTTCGCCTGCCGCTCGTACCAGGCGCTGGAAACAATGGAAGCGTCATTGACCGGCACGAAGTGTGTCGTCACCCGGCGCGGCACGGCTTCGGACGCGCAGATATCGGGGAACGGTTGAGTTTCCAGCCATTCCAAGGCAGCACGCTCCGAAGCGTCTGGCTCGCTCAACTCGGCCCACGCGGCGACGAGTGCCGAGAACAAACGCGCTGGGTGAGGCGGCCACTCGGGCTGCCGCCGATCATTGTGGCACGTAGCTACGAAGCGGCCGGTCAGGAAATTGACCTCGATTCCGAAACCGTTGCCCGAATACATCGTTCATCCAGCCGACTGTTCAGTTGCCGACACCTTGCGGCTGCGCCGGATCAGTTCCAGTAGCTTCGGTGCTGGAACAAGCCGGATTTCGTCGGTCTTCCAGCCGACACCCGCCGCGGTTGCCTCCGCGGCTGCTTCCCGGAGCATTCGAGCGGACGAGTCCCGGTCGACCTCTACGATGGTTCCGGCGGACCCATCACGGCTGAGCAACTCCAGTTTGGGAGGATGTGTTGGGACTAGCAGGCAGCGCGAACGGAGATCGAAGTCCATCTCGTATTGGTAGGCGATTGCCGCAACGCCGAGCGCAGCGACGGCCGTCTGCACGGCAGCTTCTGTCTCGCGAGAATGGCCTTCGCACCGGAACCGGCGAAGAGCGGCGAAGGAGATCACCGTGGTCTGCAACGCGCTGGAGATTGTGACCCCACCAGCCAGGGAATCAATGCGCGGAGGAATGTTGCCGTGATTGATCTTTGAGGGTTGGCCGGCTTCACCGCTTGGGCCCGCGCGCGCATGAACGGGTGTCCCCTTTTGGTCTCTCTCGGCATGTTCGGGGTCGTCCGTCCAAACTTCTTCCTTGGCCGCACTGTTGTATAGACGGTCATCTTGTGTGACCTTTCCGATCTGCAATGGATCGATTCGGCCGCCGACTTTGCTTCCGATTTGTGCGTCATAGCCCACGATTTCCGACACGTAAGCTCGCTGGAATTTCGCTCCCTGCCCACCTTTTGGGCCAGTCGAATCCCACATACCGAACAACAGGGAGGTTGGCGAATAGCGAAACAAAGCGGTGGAGTTCCGCGGTGTGGCGTCGGTGATCGCGCGGCCCACATCGGATAGTCGAAATAGTGTGCCGTCAAGCAGACTGTCCCGGAAAATCGCGTCCGCGATCCGGTGAGGTGCCTCTAGAACTGTCAACTTGCTGTAGTCAGTGACGCCTCCATCGTCCGAGAAGTCGACATAGGGAACCGGAAACACCAACTCACCTCTTTCCCATCCGTCAAGAAGCGCGAGTTCTGCCCGATTAGCCTGCGACGCGACGGAATCCAGCAGGACCGTGGTGGAGACCTTGTCGCCGCCAACCTGCCGTTGTTCCACTGCGTACTTGTGCTGGGCGCGATCTTCAACTCTGTAGGATGGAGGAAATATTTTGTCTCCTTCGCCGCCAACAGGCTGGAGCGTCATCCGTGAGCGTATGGCTACGGAGTCACCAGCAACCGCTGTCCGGAGCCGTTCCAACGTAAGTTGGGTCATCTTGGGTTCCTTTCAATCAACTTGCGGAGCGGACAAGGTGCGAGGTCGGTCGAGAATTGTTGCCGCCACATGGCCCGATCCGCTGGATGCGAGTCTGGGCGTAATGATGTTCCCTTGCAGGGCGAAATAAACCATTCGTCTACGATTTCAGTGACGGATTCAAACTGTTTCACGGAGCGTCTGATGCGATGGTGCTGCAAAGGCATGTAGTCGGCATTTTTCATCATTTCGATCCTCCGGCGGTCTTGGAGGAAGGAACATAGGGGTTGCCGAAGAAGGTTTCAACTAACCTCACAGCTTCTGCTAACATCTACTTCTGTAGGCTTGGTCTCCATTGAAGCGCTGAGGCTGTCAGGTTAAGGCGCGAAATGCCGAGCTTATTCCGGGCCCCTTTTTGGGGCCCGGCCCCCCATCAGTACGCTGCGACGAAAACTGCCAGGATGGTGCCTGCGCAGTGGCGAGTGCTGATTGCTCGTGTACCAAAACCTCAACGACACCGCCTTTGGCCGCACCGTTCCCGCACAAGGTTAATTCTACTGACATAGGTGGACCTAAAGCCCGACGGTAGCGGATTAGCTTCGAAATGCGTTGAACCGTCGGAAACCCCGAGATATCGCTTCCATCAGGCTGCAAGCAACATCTCTCCCAATGCAGGAATTGCAGCGTTTTCACCACTTCACGCATTCTTGGCTTGCTTGGTCGGCCAAGTCGCTTCGGGAGCACCGTTAGCAGAATCGCGCAACTGCGTCCGTCGGGCGGGCGGCGCGACGTTTCTTTGTGCAGATTTACGGTGGAGCGGTGGGCTCCTCCCAAGGCATTACGCAAGCAAATTGTACGTGCGATCCCCTAAAATGCGTATCTTGCTAAGCTCGTACCTTTGTCTGGCAGGCCTCTTAGTTCATTGGTATCGACCAACACGCCGTATTGTCTTGGCGCAGGTTGATGTCCGACACCTTCGGCTGCCTCTTGTAAGTGTCCATACATCTATGCCTCAAGGGTCGAGGCCGCACGGCCTCGGCGGTATGCTGACGCAAAATTCCGTCCCGGTTCGTAGACCGGTCTCATTTTGCTGCATGGAAGCGGGCGCTGGCTGTTGAGCGGAATGTGTCTGCTGCCAAATGAGAGCAATGATCACCGGAAAACAACTCGAACTTCAACTTCCTGCACCACCTGCCACGGGTGATGATCCGCTGGTGCCGGCGCGGATGGTGAACGAATTCATTTATTGTCCGCGTTTGGCCTACCTGATGTGGGGGCAGGCCGAATGGGCGGAGACAGGCGATACTGTTGACGGGCGGCGGATTCACAAGCAGGTCGACCGGTCCAATAGCCCTCTTCCAAAACCCGAGATGCTGGATGACGACGAGTCTGGCGGTTCCAAAGTGATCAGCAGGTCTTTGACCCTTTCTTCTGAAACGCTCGGAGTAGTCGCAAAGATAGACATTGCCGAGGTTGAGGACGGGGTGGTGACGCCAGTCGATTACAAGCGCGGGAAGCGTCCCCATGTTGCTGCGGGCGCTTACGACCCGGAACGCATCCAGGTATGTCTTCAAGCGATGCTGCTAGAGGAGCATGGCTACCGCGTCGATGAAGGGGCCATCTGGTATGCTGGAAGCCGAGAGCGAGTCCGGATAGTTCTGGACGATGAACTTCGCATGGCTGCGCAGGAAGCTGTCAGCCGTCTCCGGCTCACCGTTGCACAAGGCCGCATCCCTCCGCCATTGCGGGACAGTCCGAAATGTCCACGGTGTGCGTTGGTGTCGATTTGCCTGCCTGACGAAGTTTGCTCTCTAAGCGGATCTAACCTGGCGCCTCGCCCCATCGCAATAAGGGCGGACGAGGCCCTTCCTCTGATCATCCAGTCCCAGCGTGCACGTATCAGCAAGGAAGGTGACACTCTCAAGGTTGCCGATGAGGGTAAGAGGGATATCAAGGTGCGGTTGAACGACGTGTCCGACGTTGCGCTGTTCGGCAACGTGTCGATCACCACACCGGCGCTCACCACGCTGATGGAGCGTGAAATTCCAGTAGCCTTCCATAGCCACGGCGGCTGGTTTCGTGGCATCGCCCACGGAGTTGGTCATCGCAATGTGGATGTTCGCACCGCACAATATAGGCGAAGCTTCGATGCAAGTTACTGCTTAAGCTTCGCCCGCGCACTGGTGGCTGCCAAGATTGTCAACCAGCGAACCATTTTGCGACGCAATTGGCGGGGCAACCGTGATGCTCGGAAGGTCGTTCTTGATAGGCTTACTGTGGTCCGCAAATCGACCTCGCGTGCACCTTCGATAAGTGTGCTTCTCGGGCTCGAGGGGGAGGCGGCAGCAATTTATTTTCGATCATGGTCCGACCTGCTCGCCCAGCCCGGCACGGGGAAATCATCAGACGACACTGGAGATTTAGCACCGTTCCGATTCAACGCCCGCAATCGTCGCCCTCCAACCGATCCCGTGAATGCCATGCTATCGTTGTCTTACGCGATGCTGACGCGTCATTTAACAATTGCGCTTGCGACAGTTGGGCTCGACCCCTACCGGGGTTTCTTCCATGCTTCGCGTTACGGCAAGCCTGCTTTGGCTCTGGATATCATGGAACCGTTCCGCCCCATTATCGCCGATTCGGTGGTACTGACCGCAGTCAACACTCGAGAGGTTTCTGCCGGAGACTTCGTTACGGCTCCAACGGGAACGTCATTGATTCCCGCAGGCCGTCGTCGTTTTGTCGGTGCATTCGAACGGCGTCTCTCGCAGGAGACCACACATCCGCTGTTTGGTTACCGGCTAAGCATGCGGAGACTTCTATTGCTCCAGGCGCGGTTGTTGTGCCGCCACCTCTTGGGCGAACTTTCTGACTATCCGCATTACCTTCCTAGATGAAGGACCGCGCACCATGATCGACGAACGCATCTACATCGTGACCTACGACATCTCCGACTCCAGGCGCTGGCGGCGACTGTTCAAGACCATGCATGGGTTTGGAGAATGGTTGCAGCTTTCGGTCTTTCAGTGTCGTTTGTCTCGCCGCCGCCGTGCCGAACTGGAAACGGCCTTGCGTGAACTGGTCAAGGCTGGGCAGGACCATGTACTTTTGATTGACGTCGGGCCTGCGGACAAGACGGACATAGCGGTCATGAGCATCGGCAAGACATTCTCCACTATCGAACGCCAAGCAATCGTGATTTAATTGCGTTTCCGAGCCCGAGCTTCAAATATGGTCTTTGAAAAACCTAGTTCCCTCCCCTTCCCATCTGCCGAACCGGTTCGAGCGGCGAGGCAACGCTAGCGTATCCCGAGTCTCTCGAAGAACTACAAGGCCTTGCTTTCGAACAATGTTTGGCACCTTACTCGACTCCGATACGGACCCGATTGGTGTTCTTTGACCAAGATTTTCTCTACCGCTCGAAATCGCCAGGATGTTGGCTTGAGAGTCAGAAGGTTATACCGTTGGGGGGTATCCGGGGTGCTTGCGCCCCGGCCTCATTGAAGCTCCACTGCTCGCCGGCGATAACCGCCAGCGTCACAGCGGTATCCGGGGTGCTTGCGCCCCGGCCTCATTGAAGCCAGGCGCTGTCGGGATCTTCACCGGGTTTGCGATTGGGTATCCGGGGTGCTTGCGCCCCGGCCTCATTGAAGCTTCGCGGCAGTGGTCCACTCGAACAGGTCGCGCGTGGGTATCCGGGGTGCTTGCGCCCCGGCCTCATTGAAGCGACTTCGGCGATGTCATGCCGTTGTTCCCGGACATCGGGGTATCCGGGGTGCTTGCGCCCCGGCCTCATTGAAGCACGATGCCGTAGAGCGCCATCTGGCGGAACACGAGGTGGTATCCGGGGTGCTTGCGCCCCGGCCTCATTGAAGCGTGGCGGGCGAGGAGTCGGTAGAAATCACGTCGGCGGGGTATCCGGGGTGCTTGCGCCCCGGCCTCATTGAAGCGTGGTGGGCCTGCGGAAGGCGTTCGAGGACGCCGGGGTATCCGGGGTGCTTGCGCCCCGGCCTCATTGAAGCCTCTATAGCGAAGGGAAGGCCAACACCCTCAACCACGGTATCCGGGGTGCTTGCGCCCCGGCCTCATTGAAGCAAGGCATTGCCAATGCCGTCGCTGTCGTGGACCAGCGGGGGTATCCGGGGTGCTTGCGCCCCGGCCTCATTGAAGCATATCGGTGCTCATGCGGTTGAACTCGGCGACGCCGACGGTATCCGGGGTGCTTGCGCCCCGGCCTCATTGAAGCAACGCGGTCGTGAATATCATTGAGGCGGTGCGGCGGGTATCCGGGGTGCTTGCGCCCCGGCCTCATTGAAGCTTGTCCTGGAGGAGCAGGTTGAGCGCTGCCAGCCCGGGTATCCGGGGTGCTTGCGCCCCGGCCTCATTGAAGCGCGTACCAGGAGCCGCAGGAGACCACCGGTGGTGGACGGTATCCGGGGCGCAAGCGCACTGGTTTCTATTGCGCCACGAACTGGGTTTCTGACGAAAGGCGGGCTTTTTCCTTCAGGCAATCCGTGCCGAGGATTTTCACGTCTGGTTCAGTGACCCGACGAATCCGACCTCACGAGGGAACACTGGTCCGCCACGGTGAACTGGCGAGATCGTAGTCGCGGACGATTTGGCCCACCCGAATCCGGTAGTGCTTGAACAACACGCTGCGGCCGCGTTCCTGCGCATCCTGATGCTTGGCGCGCTCTCTCCATTGTTGAATGGCCGCTTCGTCGCGCCAGGTCGAAAGAGAAAGGACCTTGCCAGGCTGGGTCAGGCTTTCGAACCGTTCGATGGCAATGAAACCATCAATGGTTTCCAGGTCGCTCCGCAGCCGGGCTGCGATATCCAGGTATTCGTCCCGGCCGTCGGCGTGGGGTTCAACCTCGAAAATGACGACGTACATCGATTGACCGTCTCCCGCGTGCCATTGGGGCTCGATCGTCAGCGTAGGACCGCATGGGGCTTACGGCCAGAGTGCTCGCATTCCGGTCGTCTGCTGTCCGGCGTCGTGTCGGACGGCGGTTACCGCCCGCCTGCGAAAAGAGCACAGGGGCGGGTCGATCCCAGTCGCGGGACCGGCCCGACGCGCCCTAGCGCAGGAACAGGAATCGTGCGATGCCGGGGAGGAGCGTCGAGAGGAACCGCGACAGGACGCTGCGTCGTGCAGCCAGGATGAGGACTGTGGCCATGCTGCGCATCGGGATCTCGCCCCGGGAACGTCCAAATGTTGCACGGTGCAATCGCCCCACGTGATCGGTTGCGCGAACCCCGAGCGGTGTGATCTGCTCGCGGCGCATTACCGACCGTTGCCCGAAGGTGTGCCGGCTCCAGGTCAGGAACGAGCCATAGAACTCCAGCGGCCCGGCGCTGGCACCGGACGCCCGCCAGAATCTCCAGTCCGGCCTGGTGGGCAGTGCGCGCCAACCCGTCAGAACCAGGATGATGGTCAGGGCCAGGATCGGAACCGCGAATAGGCCCCACAGCCCCAGGCGCCTGGCCTCGTGCTGGGCGTGAGCCTCGTCGCGCAGAGTCTCGCGAAGCGCGGCCGCGTCGCGCTTGAGCGGTTCGATGCGCTGCGACGCGACGGTCACTTCGGCAGGTTCTGCGATTTCCGGATTCCAGTAAGAAAACCGGATTTCGCTGATGTAGGTGATCTCCTCGCTTTCGATATAGATGTCCCAGCTCTGTTCCATCCGGGCCACGTGGCCCTGCTCGGTGGTCTCGGTCCTGGTCGCGATGTCGGTGCTCAGCACGCGGTGACCGGGGGCTGAGTCGAGGACGAGTTCAGGCAGTTCGTCGGCGGTGACGCCTGCGACCCGGAGTGCGACGGTCCGGCGCACTGTGTCGCCGGTCCGAATCTCGCTGATGGCGTGCGACCACGCCTCCTCGATGGCGACATCGCGTGCGACGATCCAGGTGTCTCCGGCGAAGGTCGGGTCTTCGGGGTGCACGACGATCGTCTGTTCCGGATAGATCTTCTTGAACTCGAAACTGCGGCCGTCCCCGGGTTCGGCAATACCGGTGACGGCAATGGGCGGAATCACGAGGGATCCGCTCCGTTCGGGAACGATCGCTAGGCGGGTTTCGTGACTGTATTTCGTGCTGTCGAGCGTGCTGTACCCCTCGGGCTCAAGCAGTTCGACCTGGCGCGTGCGCGCGCGGGTGAGGACGGTCGTGCGCGCGCCGTCGATCGCCGGAAGGTCGAGCCGCACCCGCTTGAACGGGTCGGACGAAATGAATTGCACGTGGAGGATCATTTCCCCTCCGACGTACATGCCCTCGGCCGCCGCCCACGGGGGGTCGAGGGTGACGGTGAACCACCGGCGGTCCGCTTCATCCGTCTGCTGTGCAAATGCCGTGACCGCGGATACGCACAGGCAGAGGCAGCCGAGCAGGATGCGGATCATTCTAGTAATCCCGCCATTCGCGATTCGTAGGCCGCGAGCAGCCGCGCGCGGAGCACCGTCTCAGGATCGTCGTGAATCCTGCGCAGCAGGACACGGGGGGGACGGGCGCTTGTCCGTGGCTTCAGGTCGACGGAGCCGACCACCCGGTGATCGACCTCCCCGCGGTCGTCGCTCGTCCGGCCGATCGCGGCGGCCGTGCCCACCTCGCCGATCGTGTCCACCGGCTTGGGCCGTTGAGCGGCTTCACTGTCGCTGACCTCATCGGTGTCGTTCGTATTGCCGGCAGTATCGCTTTGCGGGGCGTCGGCAGGTTGCGCCCGCTCGGACAAGCCTTCCTGCGGTTCGGTGACCTGATGCTCCTCGACCTCGGGTGGCGCGAATTCGGGGGCCTCGTCCTCCGATTCCGGAGGGCCGTCCTGCGGCTCCAGCAGCTTCTGTACCAACGCCAGATTGTGCCGGGCGTCCGCATGGTTGGGGTCGAACCGCAACACCCGTTGATACGTCGCGATGGCGTTGGGCCAATCGCGCAACTGGGCGTGGCTGTTGCCCGCGTTGTACAGGTTCGGCACCGTGTCACCGGCAGTGAACTCGTGCAGCGCCTGGGCGTATCGACCGGCCCGGTACGCGGCGACACCGCGCCACGAAGCGTCGCGGAAGAACAGGAGCGCAAGATCCGGCTGCCGGTTGTCCAGGTACTCCGCGGCGATCTCGAAATCGGACGGGGCGTGGCCGATCCGGGGCCACAGCCACGAGACGGCCACGACCATCGCCGCGATTCCGCACCAGCCGAGGAACCGCCACATCATGAGGACCGGACCCGGCGGAAGAAGAGAAGCCACAGGCCGGCGGCGATCATGACCAGCCACGGGCCCACGGCATAGTCGGCTGCATCGTCGCTGTCTCGGGCAGCATCGGCGACCTCTCCGTCCAGATCGTCGACAACCGCTCGGATTGCCGTGGCGTCCGCGAGGCGGGCGCCGATCCGGTCCGCATACTGGCTCCAGTCGTCAAGATTGTCACCGTCCACCACCAGTGTCCGCAACCACTTTCCGGCGACGGTTGCGTCGCCTCCGGGCACATCCCCGCCCGTGATCAGGACCAGCTGCCCGACGACCATTCCCGCCCGCGCGAGAAGGGTTTCGGCATGGGTGATCGCCATGCCCGGGGCCCGCCCCGAAACCGGCATGACGGCAGGCCGGATGGCCTGCAGGTAGCGCTCAAGATGCGCCCGGTCGGTCGTGAACGGCACGACGTCGAACGCTTCCGCGGTGGCGACAACCAGCGCGGTCGGCGTCTGCGGCGCTGCATCCAGAAGTCGGTACGCGAGCAGCCGCTGGTCGTCCACATCGACGCCCGATCCGATGTCGAGAGCGATCACACGCCCGGCAAGGTTGCCGTAATCCGTCGGCGCCGGGGCGTCCAGGACCGGGCGGGCCAGGGCCAGGACGAGGAGCGTCCAGATGGCGAGCCAGACCCCTACGGGGAGCCGGTTGGGTGACACCACCCGCCTCGCCATAAAGGACTGCATCGTGGAATCGATGACCCGGCGCCAGTGCCCGGGCAGGCGGAGCGCATCCGGCCCGTGGGCGAGGCGCAGCCACATCACGAGACCCGCCGCCGGCAGCAGCAGGAGCAACGCCAGGGGCTGCGCAAACGTCATCGCTTGCGGATCTCCACCACGACCAGAACCGCCAGGACAAGCAGCGCCAGCGCGATGGCGTAACGCGACCAGTCCCGGACAATGTGATGCTCTTCCTCGGGCCGCGCCGTGGGTTCCATGGCACTGATGGCCTGCGATGCCGCTGCCAGGTCCCCGGTGGTCTTGGCCCAGAAGAACCGGCCATCGGCCAGGGCTGCAATGGTCCGGAGCACGTCGGCCCCGTCGGCTTCAATACTCGACGCAAAGCCGATCGTGTGAACGCGAATGCCGTGCGCCGCTGCGAGGCTCGCCGCATCGGCCCCGGTCAATTCGCCCGAGTTGTCCTCCCCGTCCGACAACAGGACCAGCACCCGGCTGGAATCGGGCTCGGATCCAAAGGTGTTGATGGCCAGCCCGATGGCCCGGCCCAGATCGGTCCGGTGCCCCGGCAGGCCGATTTCGAGTTCGTCCAGCACGGCCGCGACCGCATCGACGTCATAACCGAGAGGTGCGATCAAATACGCCTCATGGCCATAGGCGATCAGCCCCACGCGGTCGCCCTTGCGGGCCTTGATGAAGTCCTTGAGCAGGGACCGGACCGCCAGGTAGCGGGGAGTCCGGGTTCCGTCGAGGACCATGTCCTCCTGTTCCATGCTGGATGACAGGTCGATCGCAATCACGAGGTCGCGCCCGGTGGGCGTCAGCAGTACCGATTCGCGGCTGTAAGGCCCGGCCAGCGCAACCAGGATCAGCACCCAGCCCAGCGCCTTCAGCCAGACGTCCTCCGGCAGGCGGCGGTGACCAAGCAGGCCCTGGCCGGCAAGCCCGGCGATCAGTCCGCGAACCGGTGCCGGAATCGGAAGCGCCGCATTTGCCGCCATGGCGGGAAGCAAGCGCCAGGCCAGAAGCGGCAGCGGCAGGAGGGCCAGGATCCAGGGGCGCAGGAGATCGATCACCGATCGAGCTCCGTGCTCAGAAAGCCGATCAACGCAGCCCTGTCGGCGTCGGAAATGGCATCGGGATGTCGGTAGGCCACCGGCGGCAGGGTGATGGAACGCCCGGCCCGCTCAGGCAGCGTGGCAGCAAACGCGAGCAGCAGCGGCCACTGGACCGCGTGCTCCGGCTCCCGGACGATCTCCCTGAGTTCAGCCTTGGCCTTTCGGCGCCATCGACGGGCTCGCCACACGCGCACCACCACGAGCACAGCGACCACCGTCGCCAGGATGAGGAGCGGCCATGCGGCAAATCCGGAGGCCGGCGCGGAGGCGGCGTCTGCGGGTACGTGGATGTCGCGCAGCTGGGCGAGGACCTCGTCCTCGGTCATCGCGACGGCTCCGGTGCGAGCAAGGCGGCGCTTGCCGCTTCGGTGATCTGCCAGCCGTCCTGGAACAGCGACCGCCGCAGGGAGCGGCGGAGGTCCTGCACGACCTCTTCGTGCTGGCTTGCCATCGATGCCGAAATGGTCGCCAGCCGGCGCACCGTGTCGCCGGCCACCTGATAGGGGTAGCGCCCGGAGGGCAGCGGACGCCGGAACATCGGATCCTCGACGATGATGGCGCGAAAACGGCGAACGGCGTTGAGCTCGCGCACCTTCTCGGCCAGGGCAGGCGTGATATCGCCGAAATCACTGAAGACGCAGATCTCGTCTCCGGACTTCAGCAGGCTGCTGGCGGTGTCGACCGCCGTGACCAGCGCGTCCCCGTCGGCGTGCCCTGTCCGCGTCAGCGCCCGCCCGTACCCGTCCTCGAGATGTTTCAGCATGAACAGGACGTGCCCCCTCCCCCGGCGCGGTCGCACCAGGACCTGGTCGGGAACGAGGATCAGGCCAACGGGCTCCTGCAGCGCGAATGCTTCCCAGGCCACGTGAGCCGCCAGCAGCGCGGCGGTCTTGGCCATCGGGCGTGTGTCCGTGCCAAACAGCAAATGCGGCCGCAAGTCGACGATCAGCATGCGGGCAAGATGCGACTCCGCCACGAATCGTTTCATCTGCGGACGCCCGGTGCGCGCCGTGGCGCGCCAGTCCATCCACCGGATGTCGTCCCCGGGCACGTAGGGGCCGATGCTGTCCAGGTCCATGCCCTGGGCGCGGCGACGGCCGGGGCGCATGCCGGTGGGGTACCGCTGGCCGGGTGACAGCGGGCCGCGCACATAGCGCGGCTGGGTAGCCATCAGCTCCCGGAGTGTGAGCTGCGTTGGGTCGGCGGACCCTGGTTCGGATTGCCGGGAGCGGCTAAACCACACCGACCTGCTCCAGAAGGTTGTCGATGATCTGATCGGTGGTGACGCCGTCCGCCTCTGCGCGGTAGGTGAGGCCCATGCGGTGCCGCATCACCTCGGGAGCCAGCGCCTGGACATCCTCCGGGAGCACATGGTCGCGTTCCATCAGCCATGCCCGCGCCTGGGCGGTCCGCGCAAGCGAGATGGATCCGCGGGGGCTCACCGGGTGGGACAGGTGCTCGTCGACTCCGGCCAGGCTCTTCGGGTCCCCGCGCGTGCCCGAGGTCAGACGGGTGATGTAGTCGCGCACCGGTTCCGACAGATACACATCAAGCACCAGCCGCCGTGCTTCAGCCAGGTCTGCCTTGGTAATCGGGGCCGGGGCCTCACCGGGAGAGAGGGCCTCGACGGCCTCCTGCAGGACGAGATCCATAATTTCGCGTTCGCTCGCGAGGTCGGGATAGTCGACCCGCACGTGCAGCAGGAAACGGTCGAGCTGGGCCTGTGGAAGGTCCCAGGTGCCTTCGTGCTCGATCGGATTTTGCGTCGCAATCACGAAGAACGGCATTTCAAGCCTGAAGCTTCGCGTGCCGCTGGTGACCTGGCGCTCCTCCATGGCCTCGAGCAGCGCCGACTGCACCTTGGCCGGCGCACGATTGATTTCGTCGGCCAGAATGAAGTTTCCGAAAACGGGCCCCTTCTGGAACTCGAACTTCTGTTCGCGCGCATCGTACATCGATGATCCGGTCAGATCGGAGGGCAGCAGGTCAGGCGTGAACTGAATGCGGTTGAACACGCCTTCCATGGCCTGGGCGAGCAGACGGGCGATCCGGGTCTTGGCCAGCCCGGGCGCCCCTTCCAGCAGGATATGGCCGTCGGCCAGAAGCCCGATCAGCAGACTGAGCACCGTTGGGCTCTGGCCGACCATCCCGGCTTCGAGCCGGGTTCTCAGATCCACAAAAGACTGACGAACAGAAACGTGATCCATCTTCCCATTCCGGTGACTGAAACGAATTTCGGGTCGCGGCGCACAAACCCGGACGGACTGCCCCGGAGCACGTGAGCATCAATGACGCGGACGATCGAGGTTGCGAACAGAACGCCGTGCGCAAGGCTCGGGGCGACGCACGAGCCTCGCAAGGCTGGACTTGCGGCGCGCAGAATGGCCCGTCTCGGCCGATTGGTCCACCCGGAGGGGCAGCGGCTGGCAGCGACCGGGTCAGCGGCAGCAAATCGAACGCGAATCAGGGCGCCGGTTGGCCCGCCCTGCTCCGCGCTCGTCGCCCGGGCCGGATGGGATGTTGCAGTGATGATCTGCCGGGCTGGGCCGCCGGGTTACTCGCGGTGAGGCGGACATTCCGGCGGCTGGCACGGGACCGGGACGGCAGGGAGCGACCGCAGACCACAGTCCGCACAGCATGCGCGTCGAAGGCGCATACGCCCCCCACTGCCGACGCCCGCCTGAGAGTCCGAGTCGCCGGTGCAATTCTTCGCTGCTAACATTCGGCGGACGCTGACGCCGATCCGTGGCTGTCGGCGTTGGTCCGGGGTGTCCCGGATCGAGTAGACGTGGCGGTGTCACGCAGGACTCCGGTCGGAACACGGGCGCGGGCCTTTGCCCGCGTTGTTGTGTATTGGCCCGGTTTGCACTGCGACCGACACCGGCCAAGGGAGGACCATTAATGACGTCCACTATACTGAGAGGGTTGCGCCTGATTGCCATTGGAGCTTTCAGTGTTGTTTGGCTTGTGAGTACTGCATTCGCCGGCAACGTGACCCATGACCGTCTGGTCAACAGCGAAACAGAGCCGGAAAACTGGATCAATCATCACGGCAATTACGAAGCCCACCGCTTCTCGGGCCTGCGTGAGATCAACAGGGACAATGTTGGTGATCTGAAGGTCGCGTTTACCTACGCCATGGGAAGCATTCAGGGCGGCGGAACGGATCCGGTCGTGTTCCCGTTTGCTGGCCTGGAAGGCACGACAATCGCTGAAGACGGCTTCCTGTACTTGACGACCGGTTGGGGCGTCGTGACCAAGCTCGACGTGCGCGGCGGCAAGCCGGTCACCGTGTGGAGATCCGACCCTGAAGCCGACAAGGACTGGGCGCCGAGCGTGCTCTGCTGCGGCATCAACAACCGTGGCGTGGCGCTGCACAGCGACATGGTTCTGTCTCCGGTCATCGACGGCCGCATTCGCGCCCTGAACAAGACCGACGGCAGCCTGATCTGGGAGGCCCAGGTGGCCGACCCGGGGATTGCCGAGACCATCACGGGCGCACCGCTCATCGTCAGGGACACGGTGGTCACCGGCATGGCCGGCGCCGAATTCGGTGTCCGCGGCTGGATCGCAGCGCTCGACATCAACACGGGCGAGGAAATCTGGCGCACGCACACGATTCCGGGGCCGGGCGAGCCTGGCCACGAGACGTGGAAGGACGACTACGGTGCATGGAAAACGGGCGGCGGCTCGACGTGGGTGACCGGTTCGTACGACCCCGAGCTCAACATCATTGTCTGGGGCACCGCCAACCCGGGCCCGGACTGGGACAACGCCTACCGTCCAGGTGACAACCTGTGGACCGACAGCACCATCGCGGTGGATGCGACCACGGGTGAGTTCCTGTGGGGCTTCCAGCACACGCCGAACGACCCGTACGACTACGACTCGATCGCCGAGAACACCTTCGTCGACACCGTGATCAACGGCCAGTTCGTGCGCGCGACCCTGCACGCCAACCGCAACGGCTACGCCTACGCGCTGGACCGCTCCACCGGCGAATTCGTCTGGGGCACCCAGTTCGTCAAGAAGCTGAACTGGACGGACGGTCTCGACGAGAACGGCCGCCCGAACGCGTACGACCCGACGGTTGACGTCCAGCACTACAACCCGGGTACCGCAGCGTATCGTGGCGAAGAGACCGAAGTCGGCGCGCGGAGCGAGATCGAGGGCATTTCCTGTCCGGCCCACACGGGCGGCAAGAACTGGCCCCCGACGTCCTACAGCCCGCACACCGGCCTGTACTACATCCCGGTTATCGAGAGCTGCAACAAGGCATTCGCCGCCGTCTCACCGATCAACTTCGATCCGTCGACGCGGCAGTGGTTCCTTGGTGGAGCCCCGTACTTCACGTTCGACGACCCGCGCTCCGGCCGAATCACCGGCAGCGTGACGGCGATCGACGTGTCGACCGGCGTGGTCGTGCGCAAGTGGGAGACCGAGTTCCCGATGCTTGGCGGCATCATGTCGACTGCTGGTGGCTTGGTCTTCACCGGTACGGCTGACGGCGCGGTGGTTGCGCTTGACGACACGACACTCGAAGAGCTGTGGCGCTTTGAGACCGGTTCGTCGATCAACGCTCCGCCGATGACCTATGAGGCCGACGGCAAGCAGTACATCGCGATCCAGGTTGGCCTGGGCGGTGCATGGCCGCAGTGGTTTACCGACTCGACGCCCGAGTTGAAGGCTGCTGTTCCCAGCAACGTGCTGTACGTGTTCGCGCTCTAGAGAGCAGAACCCTTCGCGGGCCGGCGAGCACTCGCCGGCCCGCGTACTTTTTTCCCGGCAACACCAGCGCGACTGGCCGTCCCCGTGCGGCGGCAAACCGTCGCGGAATCAGGCCGGACTAACACTATCTACGACCTGACACCCGTACTGGGCCGGATTTGACGACCATGCATGATTTCAGCAAAGAGGGCCGATCCCTGGTCGGCCTGGCCATGGCGACCGTGATGAGTGCAGCGATCTGCACGTTGCCGGAAGGTCCGGCAGCGGCTGAAGATGAACCGAAGCGGCGGTCAGGCCCACCCCCCATCGTGTTTACCGAATTTCCCAACGAGTGTGCGCGTTGCCACAAGGCGGACGGGCGTGGAGGCCCGGCGTACGGCGGATTTGCAGCGGATCTGCGCGGGACGCTGCTTGACCACGACGGCCTGGTCTACGTGATCACGGTCGGTATTCGCGACCGCGGCATGCCCGAATTCAAGAGCGTCATGTCGAAGCGCGAAATCGCGGGGATTGCAACCTACATCGAAGAGAAGATCAAGGGCGTCTACTACGACGAGGCCGGCAACCGCATCACGGCGGAAGAGGCTGCGCAGTTGACCGGCGCTCAGAGGGCCGTCTCCCAGGACTAGCGGCTCGGTGCCGGAGCCGGCATTCCCGCCAAAAATCGATGCGTCGCGGTTTAAGCCCGCGTGTTGCCCGACGGGCCGGCTGCAGGCTACTCGGCTTCGGCTCTCCGCGCTGCCTTGAATTCGTCATCGGTCATGACGGCCTCTAGCCGGCGTTTCCAGGGCACCAGGTAATCGTCACCCTCGGCAATCGCCTTGGTGATCCACTGATGCGCCTCGACCTTGTCATGGTGACCGCCGTCGCCCGCTTGCAGATGGATCATCTTGAACAGCATCCTGCCGGCGAGAAAGCCGGCCTCCCGCGCGCGGGTTGCCCACATGTAGGCCTCGCTGAAATCCCCGGTCTCGCGCGCCGCCTCATACGCTTCGCGTCCGATCAGGTACATGGCAAGTGGATCGCCGTTTTCGGCCTTGCATCGGTTGCCTTCCGGCCCCTTGGGGCAATCCTCCGTGGCGGCCTGCGCGGTTACGGCCACCAAAATTAACGCGAACATCCAAGCCGCCAGCTTCATCTCAAGGTTCCTTCAGCATCCATTCGGTTGCGGTGCGCGGGCATTATTGCCCGGTTACGGGTGCGGTCAATGCTCGGCTCCGGCGCATGCGGCGGAACTGGGGTTGGCCAACGGGCTCTAATCCTGCAGGAGTTGCGTGCAGGCGTTGCAGCGCCGTGCACGCGTCGTGTCACTGACCGGTCAACCGTCCCGGCACGGGGCACTGAGCTCGACGGCTTCCACTAGGGCGATCGCTGCGGGTTCGCGCATCAGCGCCGGCCGCCGCCCCACCCATGTCACGAAGGTTGCCGACAACTCGTCCACGTCTTCGGGAATGGTGACGCATTGCCAGCGCGGTGAGTCTTCGATGACGACTTGTCCTGTCTGGATCAGCTCGACAACCCCGCCGACAAATGCCCGGCACTGGACGATCAGCATCCACCGAAGAAACTCTTCGCCAACCACGTCCTTGAAGCCTTCGACGTGCTGACCGCAGGCAAACTTGAGGTCGGACCCGGTCTCGACGGGATCAATCGGACCGAGGGGTGGCGACCCCGCCGCCGCCAGGGCGGAACCGGTCCCGAAGCTGGCGGCCAGCCCCGAAACCACGGCGGTCACAGCCAGTTGTCGGATCCATCGAATCATGGCGTCGGGTCTCCGGTTGAAGTGCGCGCGCGGCCCCTTGGCCGGCGCGCCAATCAAGGCAGTTGTGGCGGCAGGTTCGGTGAAGCGCCTGCCTAGCTCTCGTTGTTCGAACTGCGGCGTACCGCTTCGAGGAAATCGAACGTGAGACCCTTGGAGTCCGAGGCACGGATCCTGACGCTTTGCAGGCGATCGGGGACGTCGAAATAGAAGTCCGGATCCGTTGCCAGTGCGGCCGAGGTCACGAGATCTGCGATGGGGCCCGCCGCATCGGCGAGGGTGACCTTCTCGACGTAATAGGCGGGGACGACGTCGCCGTCCTCGGTTGTCACCAGGCCCGTATCCATGGGATGGGTAATTCCCATCTTGAGCCGCGTCACGCTGTTGGGCCGCCGAAACCGCTTCATCACGATCGTTCCGAGCGGATTCTCCGCACTGCCGCCGCCGCCCATTGCCGAACATCCGCCGGGGTTTTGCACCTCGACCCTGACGCTTGCGACGTGCCAGACGCCGTCGGCGTCGCGGACGGCGGCGCGCACCGGTGTCGTCTGCTCCAGGCGAATGTTCATGCCGACCGAGCGGATTGTCCGGCGAGGGAAGATTCGGGCAGCTGTCTGGATGGGATTGTTTTCGGCAATCACCACGACTTCCTCGGCGGGCTGCACGCGGTCGCTCAGCTCAACGACGATCGGAACGCTGAACGCGTCCTCGACCGTACGGGGCATGACCAGCCGGACCTGGGCGTCGTACTTGATCGGGCCGTCGCCGAGAAACGCTGTTTGCATGTCCGCCCAGAAGGCAGAACGCATCGGGTCGTAGTCGCCCGCGCGCGGAGCAGCCGTGGCGACAAGAACGGCGGTGCAGAAGGTCAGCAGGGCAAGGCCGGGCCGGTACATGTGCGCGCACTCCACCTGTGGTCGGGGGTGTTCCACCCTATCAAAGTCTGCACCCGGTGAACAATCGCTCGGCGGGCGGATTCTCTGCGCGCGCCGCCGCTTTTCGTTCCCTATGCCGACCGGGTCACGGTTCCCGTGGCGCAAGGGCACCCTGACTGGTCAGGCCGCGGTAGATCTCGTCATCTCCGATCACGCCGACCAGCCGGCCCTCTTCCATCAGCAGCACGGGCCGGCCGGTGCAGTACCGGAGCTCGATCGCGGTCCGCATCGGGAGGTCTGGCGCCGCCGCACAGATCGTCTCCCCGCCGAGCGCTGCCGTGTCCATCGAGTCCGCGTAGTGCCGGATCGTGGCCGGTGCCGGCTCGATGCTGGCCTCGTCGGGCTCGCCGTTGGCGCGGAGCTTCAACCGGTTGAGCCCGGACCAGTCGAGCTGCAGCGTGTCACCATCGCGCCGCACGTCCGCGACCGGGGTCATCAGGGAGCCGCAGCGCAGCACATGGAGCGCGTCCATGTGGGCGATGAATTCGGCGACGTAGGAGTTGGCCGGATTCAGGACGATCTCTTCGGGTTCGCCGAACTGCACGATTCGGCCGGCCTCCATGATCGCGATGTGCTGGCCGAGCTTGAGCGCCTCGTTCAGGTCGTGGCTGACGAACAGGATCGTCTTGTGCAGGCGTCGCTGGAGGTCCAGAAGCTCGTCCTGGAGGTGTTCGCGAATCAACGGATCGAGGGCCGAGAAGGGTTCGTCCATCAACAGGATGTCGGAGTCGGTGGCGAGCGCGCGGGCGAGGCCCACGCGCTGCTGCATGCCGCCCGAGAGTTCGTGCACGTAGTGGCTGCCCCAGGGGCCGAGGTCGACCAGGTCGAGCTGTTTCTGGACGATCGCATTGCGCTCCGCCCGGCTGGCTCCCCGCAGCTCAAGGCCGAGGCTCACGTTTTCGTGCACCGTGCGCCACGGAAGCAGGCCGAATTGCTGGAACACCATGGCGATGCGTTCCATGCGCATGCGCCGCCGTGTGCCGGCGTCGCAGGCGGCCATGTCGAGCACGCCGTCGCCATCCCGCACCCAGACCTCGCCGCGGGTCACGCGGGACAGGCCGTTGACCGCCCGCAGCAGGGTCGACTTCCCGGAGCCCGACAGGCCCATCAGCACGCAGATCTCGCCCCGCCGCACGCGGAGGGACGCATCTGCGACGCCGACCACCGCGCCGGTGCCGTCCCGGATGTCCTGGCGGTCGGCACCACGGTCGAGCATCTGCAGGGCGGCATCGGTATCGCCGCCGAACAGGATGTCGACATTCTTCAGTTCGATCGCGTGGATCGCTCAGCTCCGCTCGGGGCGGCTGCGCGGCTTGCACATGCGGTCAAGCAGAAACGCCACGATGACGATGGCCAGCCCGGCCTCGAAACCCTTCGCGATGTTGACCGTGTTCAGTGCGCGGAGGACCGGGACGCCGAGGCCCGGGGCGCCGACCATGGCGGCAATCACCACCATGGACAGGCTCAGCATGATGCACTGGGTCACCCCCGCCATGATCGTGGGGAGGGCATGCGGAAGCTCGACCTTCCACAGAAGCTGGCGCCGCGTGGCGCCGAATGCCTCGGCCGCCTCGATCAGCGGCTTCGGCACGCCCGAGATGCCGAGATGCGTGAGGCGGATGGGTGCCGGCACGGCAAAGATCACGGTGGAGATCAGGCCCGGCACCACCCCGAGACCGAACATGATCATCGTCGGGATCAGGTAGACGAAGGTCGGAATCGTCTGCATCAGATCGAGCACCGGGCGGAGCGCGTTGTAGAGCCAGGGCCGGTGCGCCGCGGCGATGCCGACCGGCACGCCGACGACGATGCAGATCACGGTGGAGAAGAGAATGAGCGTGAGGGTCCGGACCGTGGCTTCCCAGTACCCCAGATTGATCACCAGCAGCAGCAGGAGCACCACCGCGACCACCAGTTTCCATGACCGGTGCAGCCAGAACGCCAGGCCGGCAAGCACCGCTACCACGGCAAGCGACGGCGGGGCCAGCAGCAGGCTGGCCACGCCCTCGATCTGGAACTTCATGATTTCTGACAGATAGTCGAAAAACCACGCCCCGTGGTCGAGCAGCAGATCCGCGAGGGACTTGATCCATTCGCCAAGGGGAATCTTCTGGTCGGTCAACCAGTTCAAGAACTACCCCTTGGCGTCGGTCTGCCTGGTCTCGCCGGGAAGGCGAGAGCCTGGGTCAGAGGCCCAGGCTCGCCCGGACGGCCGCGAGGCCGTCGCCGCCGTCCATCGTCACAACGCCGTCGAGCCAGCTCTCGAGAATGTCCGGATTGGCCTGGAGCCAGGCGGTGGCCGCCTGCTGCGGCTCCTCACCACCTTCCAGGATCGCGGTCATGATCTCGTTTTCCATGGCGAGCGTGAAGACCAGGTTGGTCAGGAGCTTGCCGACGTTCGGACACTCCTCCGCGTAACCCTGGCGGACATTGGTGTACACCTCAGCACCACCGAAGTTCGGTCCGAAAATGTCATCGCCGCCTGCGAGGTACGTCATCGCGAACTTGGCGTTCATCGGGTGCGGCTCCCACCCCAGGAACACGACCCATTCGTCGCGGCGCTCGGCCCGCTCGACCTGGGCAAGCATGCCCTGTTCGCTCGACTCCACCACCTCGAAGCCGCTGAGCCCGAAGGTGTCCTCGTCGATCATGGCCTGAATCAGCCGGTTGCCGTCGTTCCCCGGTTCGATGCCGTAGATCTTGCCGTCCAGCTCGTCGCGGTATTGCGCGATGTCGCCAAAGCTCGTGATTCCGCCCTCGGCGGCCATCCGGTTCGCCGCCAGGGTGTACTTCGCGCCGGTGAGGTTCATGGCCAGCACCTCGACCGAGCCGTCGTCCCGGTATGGCGCGATGTCCGCTTCCATGGTCGGCATCCAGTTGCCGAGGAAGACGTCGATGTCGCCGTTCTTGAGGCTGGCGTAGGTGACCGGAACCGACAGCACGGTCGCGGAAGGCTCGTAGCCGAGCGCCTGGAGGACCACCGAGGTGGCGGCCGTCGTCGATGTAATGTCGGTCCATCCGACATCGGAGAACCGGACGGATTTGCAGGACTCGGAATCGGTTGCCCAGGCAGCCGGCGCCAGGAGAAGGGCCGAGAATGCCCCGAGCACCATCGTGCGCAACTGTGTTGACATTTCCGTCTCCCTTCGATTTTGCGTCTAGCGCGCGCCGTTTACAAAGGAACAGCGCACGTTAGGGCTACCATGGCTGCTATATCGCTGCAAGCGAGCGATGCGGTCGCGGTGCGCGCAGAGGCGGCAGGGAAGACGGATGCACGACGGTCAGGAGTTCGACTATGTGGTGGTCGGCGCGGGATCCGCCGGCTGCGTGCTCGCCAACCGGTTGTCCGAGGACGGCACCGCGCGCGTGCTCCTGCTGGAAGCCGGCGGCAGTGACCGGAGCGTGTTCCTGCAGATGCCGACCGGCCTCGCCATCGCCATGACCCATCCGCGGTTCGGCTGGCACTACGAGACCGAACCCGAGCCGCACCTTGGCGGGCGGCGGCTGCATTGCCCGCGCGGCCGGGTGCTCGGAGGCTCCTCGTCGGTCAACGGCATGGCCTACGTGCGGGGCAATGCACTGGATTACGACGGCTGGGCGGCCGGCGGGGCCACGGGCTGGTCCTACGCCGAGGTGCTGCCGTACTTCCGGAAGGCCGAGACCTTCGCCGGACCCGGGAGCGCGTACCGCGGCGATGCAGGGCTTCTGCACACGTCGCGCGGGCGGCTCGCCAATCCCCTTTACCGCGCGTTCATCGCGGCAGGCGTGGAAGCCGGATATCCCGAAACGGCCGACATGAACGGGCATCAGCAGGAGGGCTTCGGGCCGATGGACATGACCGTCCATCGTGGCCGCCGGTGGAGCACAGCGAATGCCTACCTGCGCCCGGCGGCCCGACGGGCCAATCTCGCGGTTGCAACCGGAGCGCTCGCGACCCGGCTGCTGGTGGACGACCGCCGCGTCCGCGGCGTCGAATACCGGCGCCGGGGCGCGGTTCGCACGGTCCGGGCGCGGCGCGAGGTCATCGTCTGCACCGGGCCGATCAACGCGCCGCAGCTCCTGATGCTCTCGGGCATTGGCCCGGCCCGGCATCTCCAGGAGTTCGGCATCGCGGTGGTCCACGACCTCCCGGGGGTTGGGGAAAACCTCCAGGACCACCTGGAGCTCTACATCCAGCAGGCCTGCACCCGGCCGATCACGCTCTACGGGGCGACGGGCCTGCTGTCGAAAGCACGGATCGGCGTGCAGTGGGTCGCGTGCAAGACGGGGCTTGGTGCCACCAACCATTTCGAGGCGGGCGGCTTCATCCGGTCACGGCCCGGGGTTCGCTGGCCCGACATCCAGTACCATTTCCTTCCGCTGGCGGCCTCCTACGACATGGCGAAGCAGTTTCGCGGTCACGGCTACCAGGCGCATGCCGGGCCCATGCGCTCGAAATCCCGCGGCACGGTCCGCCTTGCCGCAGCCGACCCTGCCGCAGCGCCGCACATCCGCTTCAACTACATGAGCCACGCGGACGACTGGGTGGACATGCGCGCCTGCGTTCGTCTCACCCGGGAGATCTTCGCCCAGCCCGCCTTCGATCCCTACCGCGGCCGGGAGCTCGCACCGGGAGATGCGGTCCGGAGCGATTCGGACATCGATGCCTTTGTGCGCGAGACCGTGCAGAGCGCCTACCACCCCTGCGGCACCTGCAAGATGGGAACCGACCCGATGGCGGTGGTCGATCCCGAGAGCCGTGTGCACGGCATGGCGGGCCTCCGCGTCGTCGACAGTTCGATCATGCCGACGATCACGACGGGCAATCTCAACGCGCCCACAATCATGATCGCCGAGAAGGCGGCCGATGCGATTCGTGGCCGGACCCCCCTGCCGCCGTCAACGGCCCCGGCGTACACCGCGGCGGACTGGGAAACCACGCAGCGCGGATCCGGCGGTTCCTGACGCACCAGCGGCAGGGCCGCGGCTCTCGCTCGTCAGGCGGGGGGCAGGTATTCGGCGGCCGCGTCCTCGAGCCACCGCTCCGCATAATCGGAGAAACTCCGCGCCACGGTGATTTCGTAGAGCAGCTCCTCGCCGGGGCGGTGCACCAGGACGGCGGCCTTGGCGAGCAGGCTGCGCGCGCATTGCCCGGGCGCGAAGACATCCGGATCCAGGTCGAGTGTCATGCCCTTGGCCAGGACATCGGCTGCTCGCGGCCCGGAGAGTGCGAAGGTCACGTGGGCGTCGCTGACGACAGCCATCGAGGCATGGAGTCCGGACAGGGCCTGCTCCAGCCCGGCGGCCACCCGGGCCTCCTCTGCCGCCGGAACCTCGATCAGCCATTCGTCGGGGCCCAGCCAGAGAAGAACGGACCCCGCTTCTGACTGGACGGATGCCGACGCCGCGGGCGGCGCGAGGCCCAGCACATCGGCGAGGCTGGCGACAAAGGTGCTGTCCGCGCTGTCGCCGCGCAGGTTGATGCGCCCGCGGGGCTCGCAGCGGGTCAGCGTGACCGCCGCGGTTTGGCTCTGCGCGCCCTCAGCCACGCAGGCGCGACCCGTCCGGATCGTAGGCGCACGGCTCGCAAAGCTCCGCGCGGACGGTGCGATCCTCGAGCGGCACATGGACCGTCGCGCCCTTGCGGTTGCACCCGCCCTTGACGAGTGCCAGCGCGACGGAGCGGTTCAGGACCGGGCTCCAGTAGCTGGAGGTCACGTGGCCGATCATTGTCTCCGGCGTACCGGCCGGGGGTGCGGGGAGAATCTGGGCGCCGTCGGGCAGCACCCGTTTCGGGTCCTCCGTCCGGAGGCCCACCAGCTGCTTGCGCTCCGGGTCCCGCATCGCGCTCCGTGCCAGCGACCGGCGGCCAATGAAATCCTTCTTCGTGCTCAGGATCCACTGCATCCCGAGATCGTGCGGTGTCACGGTTCCGTCCGTGTCCTGCCCGACCAGGAGGTAGCCCTTTTCCGCACGGAGCACGTGCATCGCCTCGGTTCCGTACGGCGTGACCGGACCCTCCGGTTCATGCCGGAGCAGCGCGTTCCAGAGATCCATGCCCGATGCTGCCGGGACACTGATTTCGTAGGCGAGTTCGCCCGAATAGCTGATCCGGCAGACGCGGGACGGAATTCCGGCCACGTGCCCCTCGCGCCAGGCCATGAACGGGAAGGCCTCGGCCGAGACATCGATGTCGCCGGTGAGGCCGGCCAGGATCGCCCGCGCCCTGGGGCCGGCGAGTGCCACGGCCGCGAACTGCTCGGAGAGTGACGTGAGGTAGACCCTGAGGTCGGGCCATTCGGTCTGCAGCCACTCCTCGAGCCAGGAAAGCACGCGGGCCGCATTGCCGCTGGTGGTGGTCATGAGGAACCGGTCCCCGGCGAGACGCGACGTGACGCCGTCGTCGAGCACCATGCCGTCCTCGCCGAGCATCAGCCCGTAGCGGCAGCGCCCCTCCTTCAGGCTGTCCCAGGCATTGGTGTAGACCCGGTTCAGGAACTCCACGGTGTCGGGTCCGGAGAGGAGGATCTTGCCGAGAGTGCTGATGTCCATGATGCCGGCTGTGCGCCGCACCGCGAGGCATTCGCGTGCCACCGCGTCGTGCTGTGTCTCGCCGGCGCGGGGGTAGTAGAACGGGCGCTTCCACTGGCCGACATCCTCGAACACGGCTCCGGCGTCCACATGCCAGGCGTGCATGGGCGTCTGCCGGACGGGGTCGGCCAGCAGCCCGACGTCGCGGCCGGCGACCGTGCCGAACGTGACCGGTTCGTACGGAGGGCGGAAGGTGGTGGTTCCGACTGCGGCGGCGGGTGTGCCGAGCGTGTCGGCGAGCAGGGTCAGGCCCGACAGGTTTCCGGTCTTGCCCTGGTCGGTGCCCATTCCGAGGGTGGTGTAGCGCTTCAGGTGCTCCACCGATTCGTAACCCTCTTGCACCGCCAGTGCGATATCGGCTGCGGTCACGTCGGTCTGGAAGTCGACAAAACACCGTCGCGCGCGGGTGTCCGGCACACGCAGCCCGGCGGCACGTGTGCCGTCCGGAGCCGGTGAGGCCGTGGCCGGCTCGCCCTGCCCTGCCTGCCGGCCCTGCTCGATGCATGCGGCCGTGTCGACGGCGCCTCCCGCCGCGCCGGCACAGACAACCTCCTGGCGCGCACTGTCGGGCAGGAATCCCCCGGTCGTTTCATCGTGCCGCAATCGCCCGCCGGACTGCGAAAACAGGTGGACCGCCGGGTTCCAGCCGCCGGACATCGCGATCAGGTCGCACTTCAGCCTGCGCGTTGCCCCCGTCGGTGTGCCGTCCGCGCTGATCTTCGCGACCAGGGCGCTTCGGACCCGGTGGCGGCCGGTCGTGTCGACAATCGCGTGGCCCGGAAGGACCTGGAGGCCGGCCGCCTCCGCACGCCGCTGTGCGGGACCGTCGCCACCCGGCCGGGAATCGACGATGGCGGCAATCTGGATTCCGCGGCCATGGAGTTCATGCGCCACCGCGTAGGCGCTGGCGTTGTTGGCCGCCACCACTGCACGGCGCCCGGGAAGGACCGCAAAGCGGTTGACGTAGGCCCGTGCTGCGCCGGCCAGCATGATTCCCGGTCGGTCGTTGTTGGGGAAGACCAGAGGCTGCTCCAGGGCTCCGGTCGCGAGCACGACCCTGCCGGCCCGGATGCGCCACAGCCGCTGCCGCGGCAGATGTGCGGGGGTGCCCGGGCCGAGATGATCGGTCACCTGCTCAACCGCGATCAGGAAATTGTGATCGAAATAGCCGGTGACGGTGGTTCGCGTGAGCATCCGCACATTGGGCATCGACCGGAGGCTGGCCTCGGTGTCGCCCGCCCAGCCCGCGTCCGTCCCGCCCGCACCGGCCGGCATGTCCAGGAGCGTGCCGCCGGGCCTGCTGCGTTCGTCGGCGACGATGACCCGCGCACCGCTCCGGCCCGCCGCCTCCGCTGCCGCCAGCCCAGCGGGGCCGGCGCCCACGATCAGGACATCGCAGTGCGCGTGCATGCGCTCGTAGCGATCCGGGTCCGCGCCGTCCGGCGCGCGCCCCAGGCCGGCCATCCGCCGGATCATTCGCTCGAAGAAATGCCAGCCGCCTTGCGGCCACATGAAGGTCTTGTAGTAGAACCCGGCCGGGACCAGGCGGTGGGCGGCGTCGATCAGCGCGCCGGCATCGAAGCGCACCCCGGGCCAGCAGTTGACGCTCGACGCGGTGAGGCCGTCGTAGAGCTCGACCCGCGTCGCCTTGAGGTTGGGGGTGCTCCGGTTCCCCGTTCCGAGCTGCACGAGCGCGTTCGGCTCCTCCGTGCCGGCCGTCAGGATTCCGCGGGGCCGGTGGTACTTGAAGCTGCGGCCTACCAGGTGCACACCATTTGCGAGCAGCGCGGAGGCCAGAGTGTCGCCCGCGAACCCCGTGAGGCGCCGGCCGTTGAACACAAAGGTCATCGGCCGCGACCGGTCGATCACGCCGCCCTCGGGCAACCGGTACGGCCGGCGGCTCACGACCCCTCCGGGGCGTCATCGCCGGGGGGCGGGTCCCCGATCCGATAGACCGCGGCGATGGCGTGCGTCACGGTGTCCCGCTCCACGTTGAACCAGCGCCGGCAGCCGTGGGTGTGGCACCAGCGCTCGCGGTGCCGGCCCTTCGGGTTCGTGCGCATGAACAGGTAGTCCGCCCACTGCGAATCGCTGAGCGCGTCGGGGTCCGGCGGGCGCTGGATGTGCGCCTCACCGCCGCAGGTGAACTCGCTCTCGTCGCGCGGTCCGCACCAGGGGCAGGCAATCAGCAGCATGGGGTCTCAGTGCGCGACGGCCGCGGCACCGTGCTCGTCGATCAACGCGCCGGTGCTGAACCGTTCCAGGGTGAAGGGGGCATTGAGTGCATGCGGCCGGTTGTGCGCGAGGGTGTGGGCAAAGGCCCAGCCCGATCCCGGTGTCGCCTTGAAGCCGCCGGTGCCCCAGCCGCAGTTGAGAAAGAGGCCCTCCACGGGGGTTGTGCCCACGATCGGGCTCGCGTCCGGACAGATGTCGACGATGCCGGCCCACTGCCGCAGCATCCGGAGCCGCGAGAAACTCGGAAACAGCTCCAGCAGGGCCCCCATCTGGCTCTCGATGATCTGAAAGCTGCCGCGCTGGGCATACGAGTTGTAGCCGTCGATGCCGGCGCCGATGACGAGCTCCCCCTTGTCGGACTGGCTCAGGTAGACGTGGACGGTGTTGGACATCACGACGGTGTCGAGCACGGGCTTGATCGGCTCCGACACCATCGCCTGCAAGGGGTGGCTTTCGATCGGAAGCCGGAGGCCGGCCATTGCAGCAAGGACGCTGGAATGCCCCGCCGCAACGAGGCCCACCTTCGCCGCCGCAATGTCTCCGCGCGATGTCCGAAGGCCCCGGACGCGGCCGTTGACGACGTCGATTCCAGTCACCTCGCAGTTCTGCACGATGTCCACGCCCCGCGCATCGGCCGCCCGGGCAAACCCCCACGCGACCGCGTCATGGCGGGCGACGCCGCCCCGGCGCTGGAGGGAGCCGCCGAGCACCGGGTAGCGCACCTGCCTCGAGAGGTTGAGGAGCGGAATTGCCGCCTTGACGCCCCGGGTGTCCAGGATTTCCGAATCGATTCCGTTCAGCCGGTTGGCCCGCACCCGGCGTGACATCTCCTTGAGGTCGTGTTCGTTGTGCGCGAGGTTCAGAACCCCGCGCTGGCTCAGCATGATGTTGAAGTTCAGTTCCCGGCTGAGGCCTTCGTACAGCTGCAGCGCCTTCTCGTAGAAGTGGGCGCTCTCGTCCCAGAGGTAATTCGAGCGGATGACTGTCGTGTTCCGCCCGGTGTTGCCGCCGCCGAGCCATCCCTTTTCCAGGACCGCAATGTTCCGGACGCCGTGCTCCTTGGCCAGGTAGTAGGCCGTGGCGAGCCCGTGACCGCCGCCGCCGACAATGACCACGTCGTACTCCGGGCGCGGATCCGGGCTGCGCCAGGCCTTGGGCCAGTCCGGGCGGTAGGCAAGCGCATTGCGGGCGAGGCTGAAGATCGAGTAGCGGGTCATCGCCGGCGCGTTACACCGCGCTTCCGGCCTTGGGGCATGGCGTGCGCATCAGGCGGGTGGCGCCCCGGGTGCCGGGTCGGGCGCCGGTTTGGCACCGCACCGGTCAGTAGGCGGCATCGCGCCCCTCCGCCTTCGCGATCTCCCGGGCGTTCGGGTTGACGGACGGGCGGAACGGCATCTCCACGACGGCGCCGTCAACCGGCTGCCCCGGCGTGGTCGCATACTCGTCGGGCAGCCAGACCTTGACCGCGGTTCCGAGTGCCGCCATCGCGCATGGCACGTACCCCATGGCGATGTTGGTTTCGAGTTCGGGCGAGTACCACGGCGAGGTGACGTAGCCGACAGGGTCGCCGCCGTCGGCACCCGAGATGAGCCAGAAATCGGGTGCGTAGTCGTTGATCGGGCTCCCGCCCATCACCAGCCCGACCAGCGTCAGCCGGTACGGCGGTGTACCTGCGGCGACGAGGTCGCGGACCTCCTCGAGCCGCGCCTTGCCAACGTAGTCGGCCGTCTTGGTGCGGGGCACCTGGTAGCCGAGATTGCACTGGAAGGGGAGGGTTTCGGCATCCATGTCCTGGCCCCAGGACAGGATCCCGGCCGCGATTCGGCGCTGATGGGCCGGTGCGATCACTTGGAGGTTGTGGGCTTTGCCTGCCTCCATAAGCGCGCCCCACAGCTTCTCGGCATGCAGGGTCGCGTCGCGCAGATAGATCTCGTAGCCCTTCTCGCCGCTGAATCCGGTCTGCGAGACCACCACATCGCATCCGGCAACGCGCGCGGTCATCAGGCCGTAGGAGGGCAGTTCCCGGACCTCTTCACCCACCAGGTCGGCCATCAGGTCGGCCGATTTCGGCCCCTGAATCTGCAACGGGCAGACATCGATCTCGTCGATCGCGACGTCGGCGCCCCGGCCGACGTTAACGCCCTGCAGCCAGAACATGAGGTCGGAGTCCGACAGGCTGAACCAGAATTCATCCTCTGCCAGACGGAGCAGCACCGGATCGTTGAGGATGCCGCCGGCCTCGTTGCAGAGGATCACGTACTTGCCGTTCATCGGCTGGATCCGAGTCGCGTCCCGCGTGATGACGTAGTTGACGAAGGCTTCGGCATCGGGGCCCGCCACGCGGATCTGCCGCTCCACCGCGACATTCCAGACCGTGACGTGGTTGACGAGCGCGTCGTACTCGACCGCCGCACCGCCGTCCTCGGGCCGGACATACCCGCGCGGGTGGTAGATGCGGTTGTAGACGGTGGCCCGCCAGCAGCCCGCCTCGTGAGAAAGGTGCCAGTAAGGAGACTTCCGGACCCGGGTCGAGATCAGGAGCTCCACGGGCGTCCGGCCGGACTGCCGGAGATTGATGGGCACAAGGCGGTCGGACTGGTCGACCGAGTCCTGGTAGTTCGCCATCGTGGGCGTCCTTTCCTGCGACGTCTGCACTGCACGCGCCGCCCGCGATCCTGCCCGGCACCGAAGTGCCGGGCGCGCGGGCCTGTCCGCCAGTGGTTTCAGCGGCGAATGTACCTGTGCGGATGAGACGCCCGCAATTGTTTTTTGCTGCTGCCGGCCGGGCGGGCGGGGGCCGTCACGGTGCAAGCGCTGGCGACACTCGAGCTGTGCATCGCGGGGGCGGACTGGGCCGAGACCGACGCCCACCGGCGTGTGCGATTGCGGTGTGGTGCGGGATGGTTGGGCTGGCGGATTTGTGCGAAGGTACGGCAGACACAATGCGGCGGAGGTTCCTGTGAAGACATCGGCGCGGGTCGTGGTCATCGGCGGCGGGGTCGTCGGGGTCTCGACCCTTTACCACCTCGCCCGCAAGGGCTGGTCGGAGGTGGTGCTGTGCGAGCGCACGAAGCTGGCGGCCGGCTCCACGTGGCATGCTGCCGGCCTCCTGCCGCTCTTCAACATGAGCTACAGCGTCGGCCAGCTCCACAAGTACTCGGTCGACCTCTACAAGACGCTCCCCGAAGAGACCGGCCAGGACGTGAGCTTTCACGTCACCGGAAACCTGCGGCTTGCCACCAACGAGGAACGGATGGACGAGTACCGCAAGTACTGCGGTACCGCGAACACCATCGGCGTCCCGTTCCGGATCATCTCGCCCGACGAGGTCGGCGCGCTCTGGCCGCTCTGCAACACGAAGGGCCTGGTCGGTGCGCTCCACCATCCGCACGACGGGCACATCGCCCCGGAAGACCTCACCCAGGCGCTCGCCATCGGCGCGCGCAACCTTGGTGCCGAGATCTACCAGGACACGCCGGTCACGGCACTTGAGCGCACCGCCAGCGGCGAATGGCGGGTCCGGACTCCCGGTGGCGACATTGTCTGCGAGCACGTGGTGTGCGCGACCGGAAACTACAGCTGGCACACCAGCCAGATGCTGGGGATCTACATCCCCACGATTCCGGTCGAGCACCAGTACATCGTGACCGACGAGGTGCCGGAACTCGCGGAACGGCATGCGCAGGGATTGCCCGAAATGGCGGTGCTTCGCGAGTCGGACGCGTCGTACTACCTGCGCGAGGAACGCCGGGGGTACATCCTGGGCCCCTACGAGAAGGGGGCGCCGGCCCGCTTCTGGGACGGCGTGCCCGAGACCTTCGAACGCGACCTGTTTCCGGGCGATCTGGATCGCCTGATGCCGCACGTGGAGGCGGCCATCAACCGGGTTCCGAGCTTCGAGCGCGCGGGCATCAAGGACATCGTCAACGGACCGATCGCGTATACGCCGGACGGCAGCCCCCTGGTCGGGCCGGCGTGGGACCTCCGGAATGTCTGGCTGAACGAAGGCCACAGCTTCGGCATCACGGCCGCGGGCGGCGCCGGCTGGCAGCTGGCGGAATGGATCGTCGAGGGGCAGCCGACGATCGACATGATGGACGTCGACCCCCGCCGCTTCGGCGCCTACGCCAGTGCACCGTACGTGAGAGCCAAGAACGAGGAAGCCTACCAAAACGTCTTCGTCATCCATTACCCGGACGAGGAACGGCCGGCAGCCCGGCCCGCGAAGACGAGCCCGATCCATGACCTGTTGGACGGCATGGGTGCGGTCTGGGGCCAGCGCTACGGCTGGGAGCGACCGAACTGGTTTGCACCGGACGGGGTTGAGCGGGCCGATGTCTGGAGTTTCCGGCGCACCAACTACTTCCCGCACGTAGCGAGCGAGCATCGCAACATCCGCGACAACGTCGGGATCATCGACATCACGAGCTTTTCGAAGTTCCGGGTGTCGGGGCGCGGTGCGGAGGCCTGGCTCGACCGCCTCGTCTGCCGGCGGCTGCCGCGCGCGCCCGGGCGCATCCACCTCGCGCATGCGCTGACCCCGCGCGGGGGCGTGCGCTCCGAATTCACGATCATGCGTGACGCCGACGAAAGCTTCTACCTGGTCAGCTCTGGCGCGGCCGAGCGATTCGACGGTGATTACCTGATGCGGAACCTGCCCGACGACGGCAGCGTCCGGATCGACAATCTGACCACCTCGCATGCGACGCTGGTTGTGGCCGGGCCCAACGCCCGGGCCGTCCTCGCAAAGATCACCGAGGCGGACCTCGACAACAGCGCCTTTCCGTGGCTGAGCGGCCAGCACACCCACGTAGGGATGGCACCGGTGCGCCTGATGCGGATCAATTTTGTCGGCGAGCTCGGATGGGAGATTCACCACCCGGTGGAATATCAGAGGCATCTCTTTCTGGAGCTGCTCCGCGCGGGCGCTGACTTTGAGATCGGCCAGTGCGGCATGCGGGCGATGGATTCCCTTCGAATCGAGAAGTCCTACCGGATGTGGGCCCAGGACCTCACGCGCGAATACACGATCCTCGAAGCCGGGCTCGACCGGTTTGCGGCGCTCGACAAGGGCGCGTTCATCGGCCGCGAAGCGCTGGTCCGCCAGCAGGCCGACGGCGTGCCGCACCGGTTCGTCACGGTCGAGGTGCACAACATCGATGATGCGGACCCGATCGGCAACGAGCCACTGTGGCAGGGGAGCGAGATGATCGGGCGGACGACGGCGGGCGCGTTCGGTCACTCGACTGGGAAGTGCCTTGCGCTCGGATACGTGGACAGCGGGCACGAAGCGGTCGGGACGGAACTCGAGATCGAGATTCTGGGAAAGCGGTACCCGGCGCACGTCATTCCCGATTCGCCGCACGATCCCGACAACGAACGCCTGCGGTCGTGACCAGGGCCAGCGGCAACACGAGCCGGCCGCATTGGCGATCCGCGCGAACCGGGCAGTTGGCAGGCCCAGGAAGGGAGGACGCTCTGTGAAGAGCTACCGCTATACCGAGTGCGGACTCGACCACGTCATCATCAGCGGTGCCGACATCGTGCACAACGAGAATGGAGAGGAAACCTGCGCCATCAAGAATGTCCTCGGCCTCCACAAGGCCATTGCACATGCGATCGTAAGCCGCCCGCGTCGACGCATGACAGGCAGGGAATTCCGCTTCCTTCGAAGCGAGATGGGCTTCACCCGGGAGGAAGCAGGGAAACGGCTTGGCTGTGACCGCGCCACTATCGGCCAATGGGAGCGGGATGAAGAGCCGGCCATCGATCCAGCCGTCGAGGTCCTCATGAAGCTGCTTGCTGTCGAGAAACTTGGCCTCGATCAGCACGAGCTGACCGTCGAGGAACTTGCTCCGCACTCGGACTGGGATTCAGGGGTCGCCGACATCCGGATCGACGGACGAAATCCCGACCTCTACCGGCTGGCAGCCTGATTAGGAGCCCCGCACGCGGTGGGCTAATCGCGCCGCGCCCTCGGATGCGTGCGTTCGAACGTCTCACGAAGAAGCGGGTCGGCAACGGCCGTGTAGCGCTGGGTGGTGGACAGGCGGGCGTGCCCGAGCAGTTCCTGGAGCACCCGCAGGTCGCTGCCTCCCTCGAGCAGATGGGTGGCGAAGGAGTGCCGAAGGGCGTGCGGCGTCGCGGTCGTCGGAAGGGACAGTCTGGCCCGAAGGTTCTGCATGCAGCGCTGGACCGCCCGGGCGCCGAGGCGCCCCCCGCGTTTGCCAAGAAACAGCGGATCCTCAGGCTGCCCGTCCGGGAGTGCTGCGAGGTAGCGGTCGATACCTTCGCGCACGGGGGCCAGCAGCGGGACCATGCGCTCCTTGTCGCCCTTGCCCGCGATGCGGAGCACGTCCTGGTTCCCGGCGACGTCGGCGCGGTTCAGGGACAGGGCCTCACTGATCCGGAGGCCTGCCCCGTAGAGGAGAAGAAGGACGGCTTGGTCGCGCAGGCCTTCCCATCCGTCGGCGGGCGGAGCGGCGGCATCGATCACCGCCTGCACGGAAGCCTCGTCGAGTGGCTTGGGGTCGCGGGCGGGAACCCGCACCGGTCGCAGCCGACGAAGGCCGACGCCGCCCAGCCCGTGGTGCCGGGTGAGATACACGAGGAAGCCCTGGACGCTTGAGCGCGCCCGGGCGACGCTGGCGGCAGCCAGGGGTTTCGGGGGGCGGGCGAGTTCGGCCAGCCACGCGCGGTAGTCGGCCGGCGCCAGGGCGTCGATGGCCGCCAGACTGACCGTGTCGCCGAGATGCTCCGCCATGAACCGGAGAAACCGCCCGGTATCGTGCCGGTATGCTGCGAGCGTATGTCGAGAGAGGCGCCGTTCCTGACGCAAGTGGTCCAGGTAACCCTTGAGGGCGGCTGCGACTTCATCGCTGACGCCTTCCATCGACCGAGCTACCCCGAATTCTCGAGGCCGCACCGCCCGGAACGGTGCGGGATCAAGGCCGTGACCGTCACCCGTCTCGGGCCTGGGGGCGGTCGCAGCAAGGTCTCTTGGCCTTTGGTCTACGCCTTGCGCCCGGATGCCGCCGCGGCCTGGGCTTTCTCCCAATCGGCGAGAAACGCCGCGAGACCCTTGTCCGTGAGCGGGTGCAGGGCGAGCTGGCGAAGCACCGCCGGCGGCAGGGTGGCCGCGTCTGCGCCCAGTTTGGCCGCCTCCGTCACATGGGCGGGGCCACGCACCGAGGCGACCAGGACCTCGGTCTTGAGCGTCGCCGGATAGGCTTTGTACACCTCGACGATGTCGCGAATCAGGTGCATCCCGTTCTGGCCGATGTCATCGAGCCGGCCCACGAACGGCGAGACAAAGCGGGCGCCCGCCTTGGCGGCCAGAAGCGCCTGGGTGGCGGAAAAGCACAGGGTGACGTTGACATCGATCCGGTCGGGTCCGGTGGCAAGCAGGCGGCAGGCCCGCAGCCCGTCCCACGTCAGCGGGACCTTGACCACGACATTCTCGGCGATTGCGGCGAGTTCGCTCCCCTGCGCGACCATGGCGTCGCATTCGGTTTCGGTGACTTCAGCCGAGATGGGCCCGGCAACCAGGCCGGCAATCTCCTTGATCACCTCCCGGAAGTCGCGTCCCGTCCGGGCCACCAGGGATGGATTGGTGGTCACGCCGTCCACCAGTCCGGTGGCTGCCAGTTCGGCGATCTGTTCCGTGTCCGCGGTGTCGACAAACAGCTGCATCCAGAAACTCCCTTCGAGGGCCCGGCGACGGCACCGCGGGTTGGCGTCGGTCCAGTGTAGACCGTCCGGGCGATCGAATCCGCCGCCTCGACCGGCGGCTAGCGGCCTGCCATGAGGGCGGTGCACGCAGGCAGCGTGTCCGTCATGGTTGCGCGGCCCCTGTCGCGGCAGTTCGATTACCGGGTAGACGGATCGGTGGCCGAAGGGACCTACGTCTCGGTCCCGTTCGGCGAGCGGGTCGAGGCGGGTGTGGTGTGGGGGCCGGCGAGCGGAGCGATCCCGGCGGGCCGACTCAAGGATGTAGCGCTCGTCTCGGACCTGCCGCCCATGACCGACCGGCTGCGGACGTTTCTCGGCTGGGTCGCGTCGTACTGCATGACCCCTCTCGGCAGCGTCCTCAAGATGGCGCTACCGGTGCCCGATGCGTTCGCATCCCCGCCCGTCCCGGCCGGATATGCAGTGGCTGATCCGCAACCGGAGGACGTGCGGATCACCCCTGCCCGCCAGCGGGTGGTGGATGTCCTGCACGCCGCGGACGGCGCACTTCCTGCAGCCGAAATCCGGAACCGGTCAGGAGCCAGCTCGGCAGTTCTCCGCGGGATGGTGAAGGCAGGGTTGCTGGTGGATGCGCCGTTGCCACCCACGCCGTCCCCGGTGCCGGCTTTTTCCCGTCCGGACCTCGACCTGTCGCCGCCCCAGCGCGAGGCATCGGACGCACTGGTCCGGAGCCTTGAGGGGCAGAACCGCCATCCGATGCTCCTGACCGGCGTCACGGGCTCCGGCAAGACTGAGGTCTATTTCGAGGCGATCGCGACGTGCCTCGCGCGCGGGCGCCAGGTGCTCGTGCTGCTTCCTGAAATCGCGCTCGGCCCGCAGTGGTTCTCGCGCTTTACCGAGCGTTTCGGGGAGTCCCCGACACGGTGGCATTCGGGCTTGTCACCGGCGGAGAGGCGCCGGGCCTGGCGCGCGATCGCCGGTGGGCGTGCTCCGGTGGTGGTCGGTGCCCGGTCGGCGCTGTTCCTGCCCTTTCCCGATCTCGGGCTGATTGTCGTCGACGAGGAACACGACGCGTCCTACAAGCAGGATGAGCAGGTCATCTACAACGCGCGCGACATGGCGGTGGCGCGGGCCGCACGCGAGCAGGCGATGGTGGTGCTGGTGTCCGCGACACCGTCGCTCGAGACCCACGTCAATGTCCGCGACCAGCGCTATGGGTCACTGGTCCTGCCCCAGCGCCACGGCGAGGCGGAACTGCCCGACATCGAGACGGTCGACATGCGCCGGCACCGGCCGGCGAAGGGGCAGTGGCTGGCCGAACCCGTGGTCGAGGCCGCGGCCGCGGCACTGGCGCGCGACGAGCAGGTGCTGTTCTTTCTCAACCGGCGCGGGTACGCCCCCCTGACCCTGTGCAACGCCTGTGGTGCCCGCCTGTCGTGCACCAAGTGCTCAACCTGGCTGGTGGATCACCGCCACTCCAGGGTTCTCTCCTGTCATCACTGCGCGTACCGGATGCCGCGGCCCGACGTCTGCCCCGCTTGCGGGGTGTCGGACTCGCTGGTCGCGTGCGGGCCTGGCGTCGAGCGGATCGAGGAAGAGGTGCGGGAACGGTTTCCGGAAGCGATTCCGGAAGTCATGACGAGCGACACGATGCGAAACGCCGCCGACTTCGAGCGGCTGGTGCAGGCCATGGAGGCGGGACGCGTGGATATCCTGATCGGAACCCAGATGGTCGCCAAGGGGCACCATTTCCCGAACCTCACGCTGGTCGGGGTCGTGGACGCCGATCTCGGCCTCGGAGGAGCGGACCTCCGCGCCGGGGAGCGCACCTTCCAGCTCCTGACCCAGGTGTCTGGCCGTGCCGGCCGGGGCCGGCGGCGCGGCCGCGTGCTGATGCAGACCTGGGATCCTGCGCACCCCGTCATGCAGGCCTTCCTGCGCGGCGACGGGACCGCGTTCCGCGACATGGAGGCCGAAGCCCGCGAGGAGGCCGGCATGCCCCCGTTCGGCCGACTTGCGGCGCTCATCGTCACGGCCCGCAAGCTTGAAGCTGCCGAGGCGTACTGCCGTGCACTTCTGCGGAGTGCGCCCGACGAGGACGGAATCGAGGTGCTGGGCCCGGCGCCCGCGCCGCTGTTCCGGCTTCGGGGACGCTACCGGCTGCGCTTTCTCGTCCGGTGCCGGCGCAACCGCCTTCCGCAGGCCTACGTCCGCCGCTGGCTGGGCTCCCTTGCGGCTCCGTCAGGAGTCCGGGTCAAGGTGGATATCGATCCGTACAGCTTCCTGTAGCCGGCTCCGTCCGTCTCGGGCCGGCGCGGCGTGCACTACGTGGTGCGGTAGCGCCTGACCAGCTCGGGATCCGGATCGCAGCCGAGGCCGGGCTGGTCCGGGACGGCAACCCTGCCGTCGGCGCCCGGAACCGTCATGCCTCCGAACAGATCGGATTCGAGGTGGGCATAGAGGCGCTCGACGTGGGCCTCCGGTGCCTTGGTCGCTATCAGGTGCAGAGTGGCAAGGAAACCGGGACCGAAGTAGGGGGAGTGGGGAGCCACGGAGGCGCCGGCGCTGTGGGTGGCGTCGCACACGGCCGCAAACTCCGCAACGCCGCCGACCTTGGTCACGCTGGGTTGCGTGTAATCGACGGCGCCCGCATCAAGCATGTGCCGGAACTGCCACACCGTGCACAGGTTCTCGCCCGACGCGATCGGCAGCCGGTCGCTCCGCGTCTCTGCGAGCAGCGGGAAGTTCTCGGGCGGCCAGACGGGCTCCTCAAGCCAGAGCAGGTTCGCGTCCTGGAGGGGGCCGATCAGGGCGGGCATGTCGTTCGCCCGCCAGCTGCAGTTGACGTCGACCATCAGCGGTGTGTCGTCACCAATCGCCGTGCGCGCGGCCTGGATCGGCGGGAGAGTGTTTTCGTGGAGCTTGATCCGCCCGTAGCCGTCGGCGCATGCGGCCTCCGACACGTTCGCTGTGACCGAGGGGTCGTCGTATTTGAACAGGCTTGCGTAGCAGGGAAGCGAGGTGGCGTCCGTTCCCCCGAGCAGGGCATGCAGCGGTTTGCCGGCAGCCTTGCCGGCGATGTCCCACAGCGCGGTCTCGAGCCCCGAGAGGGCGAACGTGGTGATGCCGTAGCGGCCGAAGAGGTGAAAGATGACCTCAAGTCGGTCCATCGTGCCCGCGATGTCATCGGCCGGCAGCCCGATGGCTTGCGGCGCGACCAGCGTGTCGATGGCCGTCTTGGTGGTGGGGATGCAGTTGTAGCCGAAGGCCTCGCCCCAGCCCACGATTCCGGAATCGGTCTCGAGCCGGACCAGCAGACACGCAAGCGTGTTCCACGTCTCGCCGCCGAACCCGCTCGGCGGGCCCGGCTGGGTGAACGGGATCGCAATCGGGATCGCTTCGATAGAGGAAATCTTCATGGGGCCCCCTTCAGCTCGCGGACTACGTGGTCGACCGTGTTGCGGAGGTGCACGAGTTCCGTCGCGACGGACACCATCGAGAAACCCATCTCCACGTATTCGCGGGTTTCCTCGATGCTGCCGGCCATGATGCCGGCAGGCTTGCCGGCGGCCGTAATGCCGGCAAGTGCGCGCTGCAGCGCCTGAAGCACCGTACTGTGGCGGCGGTCATGGATGACGCCGAGGTCGGCGGCGAGGTCGCCCGGTCCGACAAAGACCACATCGACACCGTCGACCGAGGCGATCTCGCTTGCCGCCTCGACCGCGGCCTCGGTCTCGATCTGTACCACCAGGCAGATGCGCTCGTCGGCCTCGCTCCAGTAGGACGAATCCCGCCCGAACGCGTTTGCCCGCGTGGCGCCGGCGGCGCCGCGCGCTCCGGCCGGGGGGTACCGGACCGACGCCACGGCTTCACGGGCCTCGTCCGGTGTCTGGACGTAGGGAACCACGATCGTCTGGGCGCCGCAGTCCAGGACACGCTTGATGGCGACGCGATCGTTCCACCATACCCGGACCGCGGCCGGTGTATCGCCGCCGGCAGCGCAGGCGTGGAGTTGCGCGACAATTTCAGCGGCGTCGCTTGGCCCGTGCTCGGAATCGATCACGACGAAATCGAGGCCGGCGCCGGCCAGCACTTCGGTCGCCAACGGGCTCGCGAGGCTGGCCCACATCCCGATCTGGGGGGTGCCGGCCTGCAGGGCTGCCTTGAAGGTGTTGGTCGTGTTCACGAACTGCCTCCTGTGCCGGCGGTGGCGATCCGAACGCCGCCGATCGCCTGTTCCGTGGGGGTGATTTCAATCAGCGCAATATTGGCCCGCCAGGGTGCGTTCACGGCGTGCACGATGCTCTCGGCGATGTCGTCGGCCTCCAGCAAGTTGAACCCCGTGGTGTACTGCTCCCGTTCCTCCGGGGTATCGAACGCAACGTCGAAAAACTCGGTCATCACGCGCCCCGGACAGATCTCCGTGACGCGCACGCCGCTGCCGGCGACATCGAGGCGGAGATCCTGGCTCAGGAGGTGCACCGCGCCCTTGCTCGCGCCGTAGACCACGGGCGCGACGCCGTAGAGGCCCGCGACCGAGCCGATATTGACGATGTGCCCCCGCTCCCGGGCCACCATCCCGGGCACAACTGCGTGCAGCATGTGGAGCATGCTGGTCACGTTCAGGGTGATCGTGGTCTCGATGTCGTCGGGCGCGGCCTTGGTGATGCTGGTGAACCCACGACCGACGCCTGCGTTGTTCACCAGGACGTCGACTTCGAGGTCCTGAAAGGCCTCGTACACAGCCTGGCGGTCCGAAAGGTCGCACACCACCGCCGTGGCGCCGATCTCGTCGGCAAGGGCGCGCAGCCGGTTCTCGCGCCGGGCACAGATTGTGACCTCGAGGCCCTGTTTCCGGAGGGCACGGGCGGTCGCCGCGCCAATCCCGCTGGAAGCGCCCGTCACCAGTGCCGTTCGATAGTTGGCGTCAGCCATCGCGGTCATCACCTCGTCGTGCGTGTGGGTTCGGAAGATCGCCGGGTCCGGCCCGAGGGAAACACGGCATGCGCCCGGGCGCACGAAGGCACCGGGGAACGTCGGCTCGGCCGTGGGGCGACGAATGGGACCTTACACGCAAATCCGGCTTTCAGAACTACCGCTGCTGCACCTTTCGAACCGTCGTTCCTCCTGGGCATGAAGTGCGGCCTCTCCGACGGTGTTGAGCCGTCATGCCGATACGGACCTAACTGGGCGGCGCCGGGTAAGGGCGTAAAGCTTACGCACGCTTGTCGCCCCGCCCTTGCCGATGTTGCTCCTACGGAACAAGCGGCCGGAAGTCACCTCCACGCATCGGCTCGTGTTTGCTCCAGGAACCCCGCATCTCGATCAGCAGCTGGTGGCTGCGCGGTACTGGCGGCGCATTTCGCCGTACCACGCGCGCCTCGTATGTCGGGGTTTCGGCCATGGCGGCAACCAGGTCGGTCACCAGGTAACGGGGTGCCCAGCCGAGCACGTGGTAGTCACTAGATTGGATCTGAACCGCAATGCCGGTTTTGGGATTTGTTAGTTCCAGTGTGACTTGGACGAGCTCGTCCGCTTGCAGGCAAGCTTCGCGCTCCTGCGACGCCTTGGGCACATGGCTTACCCCATGGAGGAAGAAGCGGCAGGTGAAGGTTCCATCTCGGTTCTTGGCTAGCTTCGGAAAGACTTCGTACAGGTCGGTCATCCTGCGGCCCCCGTTGGCCGCCAGAATAGTGAACGGATCGGCGTCGTCCGGCAGGTCCAAAGAACGCAGGTATTCGTGGCGGTCCGGCCTCCCTGCCGCAATCACCCGATTCCGAAACAGCGCGAAAAGTTCACTCGATCGGTAATCGCGCTCAAGTTCTGGGAAGTCACGCATGGCTTCGAAGCCCGCACCCTGCGCCCTGCGTGCACCCTCAATGTACCGGTAGCGATACGAACCGTCAGCATCCAGCCGACCGATCGGGAACCACTGACGGCCGTCCGGATCCTGCCAAGCCAAAAAAAGAGTTTGTGTAGGGCTCATTCGAGGTTCCTTAGTTCATTCAGGGCGTACGATACGCTCGCAGCCGCAAACCTGCGAGCCGGAGCCGACATCCAGTCATTTGGGACGCGGCCCAAAAATTCGCAGAACTTCGAGTGGTCGAATTGCCTTAATCTGGCTAATGCAGGTCGGAATAAGTTTGTATGTGCGCGAGTAGCGCATCGTACCAACTCCAACGGGCTTGGGCCACGCCTGGTTTCTTCCGACCAGTACACGGCACCGCGGCCGCGCTCCACGTACCAGCCAACGCGACCCTCTTTCAGTAGGCGTTGCCGTCGTTCGTCTCTCATTTCGCGACCCAGAGATGAGGCGTGGTCAAAGGATGGAGCAACTTCCCAGTGTGATAAGGGGTCGCTAAAGCGCACCAACAATCCCCAGTTCTCGTGGTGGCGGTCCGTATTTCCGATCAATGCATCTAACACCAGATAGTCAGCAATCTTCGCCTTTGCTTGCTGGGCGTCTGCTCCGAAGACAGCATCCATGGTTTTCATCACGTTGAGTAGCGTGTGACCGGATTGTCCAAAGCGTTTCTCAGGCTCGTATCCTCCTACAATTGCTTCCAGCAACTGATTGCCATGAAGCAGACCCACGTCACCGCTGGTAAACGATTCCGTTGCCGTGCCCTGCTTCCCCTGAAACCGGGCAAACTGCACGCGAGCGTGCGGGATCTTGAGACAATCCGCGACTTGTTCAGCGAGTTTCTCCGCCCAGTGCTCACCGGTGTCAGGTTGTGGGTGTTTGAAGAGCCAGTTCGGACCTTTTGTGTCCGGATCTCGGAACCAGAACTTCGCCTTGCTCCCCATCTCTTCCGGCTGCTGCATCCATTCCGGGCGCACGTCGAGGATTGGGTATTCGCCGGTCAAGGCTTCAGCAGCCAAACTGCGAACGATAGCTGGTCCGAAGCGGGTCAATTTCGAACGCCAGCAGAACATTGTACAGCGGTTGCATTGGCCCGCCGCTGCCGTGCACCGGCATCAGCCACTCCTCGGAGGCGACAACGACCGCCACGCCGAATTTATGATTTTGGTCGGCCGTCTCATGGATTGGTCGGCTGTTGTCTGCTTTGTTGAAATCCGTTTGTGGGAAATTGGGCCTTCAACGGTCCAAAGGACGCTGCTGGTACCATTCTGCAGACGCCACCCGTGCCCGGTGCCTGCAGAATCAGACCTACGGCTTGCGGGTGGACGCCTCTCGCACTGCCTGGAGCGTGGTCCGGGTGGTGATCTGCTCGGCGTCGACCACCAGTTCGATCACGGCCGCGGTGCCGCAGGCCTGGGCCCGCGCGAGCGCCTCGGGAAAATCGGCGGTGCGGGTGACGCGTTCGCCGTGGGCGCCGTACGCCCGGGCGAGCGCCGGAAAGTCGGGATTCACGAGGTCGGTCCCGATCGTCCGCTCCGGGTAACTCCGTTCCTGGTGCATCCGGATGGTGCCGTACATCGCGTTGTTGACCAGAAGGACGATCGGCCGCCCGCCGTGCTGGACGGCGGTGGCCAGTTCATGGCCGGCCATGAGGAAGCCGCCGTCGCCGACGAAACTCACCGTCGTGCGCTCGGGCGCGACGAGGCTCGCCGCGACGCCGGCCGGAACGCTATACCCCATTGCCCCGCTGGTGGGACCGAGCTGGGAGCGGGGGTGCCGGAACCGCCAGAAGCGCTGGGGCCATCCGCTGAAATTGCCCGCGTCGATCGTGATCACGGTATCCGGCGGAAGCGTGTCCCGGAGATGGCGCATGACCGCGCCCATGTCGAGATCCGCGCCGTAGCCGTCCGGCGTCGACGCATCGAGGTAGTCGGCGTGCGCGGCTTCGCGCCAGGCGCTCCGCACCGGTGCTGCGGTCACACCGCTGGCGGTGAGTGCCGCGCAGAACGCACCGGGATCGGCCGCGACGCCGAGATCGGGGACGAAGACCCGGCCGACCTCGAACGGGTCGGGGTGCACGTGGATCAGCGTTGCCGGCTGGCGGCCGGGACGCAGGGTCGTGTAGCCGGCGGTGGTCATTTCCCCGAGGCGCGCACCGAGGACGAGCAGGTGGGTGGCCTCCCGCACCCGCGCCACCAGACGGGGGTCGACGCTCGTCGAGAGGTCGCCCGCGTAATGGGTGTGTTCGTTGTCCATGAGGTCCTGGCGCCGGAACGACACCGCGACCGGAATGTCGGACTGCTCGGCAAGGGCGGTCAGGTGCTCGCGCCCGGCGGCGTCCCATGTGCTCCCGCCGGCGATGATGAGCGGACGTTCGGCATTGGCGAGCAGGTCGCGCGCCAACGCGGCATCGCCCGGTGCGGGGTAGGTGCGAGCTGCAGCCCATGCGGCCGAATCCGCGACCGTTGCCGTTTCCTGGAGCATGTCCTCGGGCAATCCGAGGACCACGGGCCCCGGCCGCCCCGTGGTCGCGGTCCGGAAGGCCGCGTGCAGCATCTCTGGCAAACGGCGGGTGTCCTCGATTTCGATCGCCCACTTGGCCATGGGCGGCCGGAACATGTCCCGGACGTCGATTTCCTGGAACGCCTCGCGCCCCCGGGTATCGCGGGCAATCTGCCCGACCAGCAGGACCATCGGCGTGGAATCCTGATGGGCGGTGTGGACGCCGATGCTCGCGTGGCACGCGCCGGGTCCGCGGGTGACCAGGCAGACACCCGGCCGCCCGGTGAGCTTGCCGGCGGCCTCGGCCATGTTGGCGGCGCCCGCTTCGTGGCGGCAGGTGATCAGGCGGATGGCGTCGCGCCGGTCGTAGAGCGCATCAAGGACGGGGAGATAGCTCTCGCCGGGCACGGCGAAGACGGTATCCACCCCGTGGAGCCGCAGTTGGTCGGCAAGGATCTCGCCGCCGGAGCGGGGCGCCGGGCCCATCAGGCGTCCACCTCTGGCAGGGCGGGGTCGGTCTCCGCCTGGTGGCGAGTGCTGCCCGGATGGCGGATGGCGTCGCGCTCCGCGAACGCCACGGACTTGATCAACGCGTACACAGGCATCCCCTTCTGCAGGTGCAATTCGTGGGCCGAGCGGCGCGTGATGCGCGCCCGGATGATCTGCCCCGCATTGATGCTCACGTCAACCTGGCCGGCGGGGCGGGCATGGATGTCGGTCACCGTGCCCGGAATGACGTTCACGACGCTGGAGCGCGGCGGCCGGTCGAGTGCTACGGCCACGTCACGGGCAAGAATACGCACGGCCAGAGGCGCGCCCGCGTCCCGCGCGGTACGGGGCACGAGGAGGGTGTGCTCGCCGAAGCGGAGCGCGCTCAAGTGATCGTCGTCGAAGTGACCGGCGACAGTGGTGCGGAGGATGGTCCCTGCGTCACGCCGGTCATTGAGGACGGGCAAGTCCGGCCGGGCCATGACGTCCTGAATCGGGCCACAGGCGACCACCGTGCCGTCGGCCATGACGGCGAGGTGGTCGGCGAGGCGGATGATCTCCTCGATCGCATGGGTGACGTAGATCACGGGAATGCCCGTGTCGGTGGCGAGCCGCTCCAGATGGGGCAGCACCTCCTCGCGGCGCTGATGGTCGAGTGCCGAGAGCGGCTCGTCCAGAATCATGAGGTCGGGGTCACTCAACAGGGCACGTCCGATCGCCACGCGTTGCGCTTCGCCGCCCGAGAGATGGGGCGTGCGCCGGTCGAGCAGCGGTGCGAGGCCCAGCAGGTCGACGATCTGGTCGAAGGCGCCGGCTGCAGCCCGCCCGCGCCGCCGGGCGCCGAACCGGAGGTTGGAGCGGACGGTCATGTGGGGGAAGAGGCGCGCTTCCTGGAACACGTAGCCGATGCGCCGGCGCTCGGGCGGCGTGGCGACTGTGCGCGTGCTGTCGAACAGCGTGGTCTCCCCGATCGCGATTCGCCCGGCATCGGGCTGGACCAGGCCGGCCACCGCGTTGGCCACGGTGGTCTTGCCCGCTCCCGACGGACCGAAGAGGCCGGTGACCCCGGTGGCCGGGGCTGCAATCCGCACGTCCAGGGCAAACGTGCCGAGCCGGTGGGCGAACGCGATCTCGATCATGGCAGGCCGGTCGCGTACCGGCGCGTCCGGCGGGCGAGCCACTCGGAGCCCACGAGGGCGAGCATCGCGAGTGCGACCGAAATCACCACGAGGCGGAGTGCCTGGGCCTCACCGTCAGGGGTCTGGGCGGCGGCGTAGAGCGCGAGCGGCAGTGTGCGGGTTTCCCCGGGAATGCTCGACACAAATGTGATCGTGGCGCCGAACTCGCCGAGCGAGCGGGCGAAGGCGAGCACCATCCCGGCCAGGATGCCGGGGGCAATCAGCGGCAACGTGACGGAGCAGAACGCATTGGCCGGGCTCGCGCCGAGCGTGCGGGCCGCCTGCTCGAGCCGGCGGTCCACCGCCTCGATCGCCTGGCGGATGGCCCGCAGCATCAGCGGGAACGCGACGATGGCGCTCGCGATCGCAGCTCCCTGCCAGGTAAACCCCAGGGTGATGCCGAACACGTCCTCGAGGAAGACGCCGCCCGCGCCCCGGCGGCCGAGAAACACCAGCAGCAGATAGCCGATGACCACGGGCGGCACGACGAGCGGAATGTGGAGGATCGCGTTCACGACCGCGTGCCCGGGGAAGCGGACGCGGGCCAGCAGCCAGGCGAGCGCAATCGCCGGGCCGAGGCTCCCAATGACGCTCCAGACCGCGACCCGGAGCGACAGGAGCAGCGCTTCAGTTTCGGCGGGCGAGGGCATCGGGCAGGGGCGCAAACCCGTGGCGGGCGAAGATCGTGCGGGCGCCTGGCGATTGCAAGAACGTGAGGAACGCGGTGGCGGCGTTTGTGCTGCTTAGCTGCGCCGCCCAGTAGATGATGGGCTCATGCAGGTCGGGGTCGAATTCTCCGAGAACCTCGATGCCGGGGGTGCTCCGGGCATCCGTCCAGTACACGATCCCGAGCGGTGCCTCGCCGCGGCGCACGAGCGTTGTCGCATGCCGCACGTCGGCGGCCGGTGCGATGCGGGCCTTGAGGGGCGCCCACATCCCGAGTGCCGTGAGCGCCTGGCGGGCGTAGATACCGGCGGGGACGGATGCCGGATCGGCAATCGCAAGGCGGCCGTTGCCGAGCATCGCGCCGAGATCGAGGTCGGCATCGACCGCCACCGGATCAGGTGCCGAGTCGGACGGTGCGATCAGCACCAGGCGGTTCCGGAACAGGGGTGTGCGGCTGCCTTCGGCAACGAACCCGGCCGCTTCAATGCGGTCCATCCAGGCGGCATTGGCGGACAGGAACAGGTCGGCCGGGGCCCCTGTTTCGATCTGGCGGGCCAGGGCGCTGGTGCTGGCAAACGAAAACCGGACGCGCCCACCGCCCTCCGCCGCGTAGGCAGCGGCCGCGTCCTGGAGAACACCGGATGTCGAGGCGGCGGCAAACACCAGAAGCTCGGTCCGGTCAACCGGTCCGGCCGCCGGCCCCCCTCCGACGAGGGGGGCCGGGGCCGCGACCAATCCGAGGAGGGTCAGGCAGACAGCGAGCCGCCGGGGAAGCCGCCAGGTGCGTGTCCTGGCGGCAGGCAGCCGCTGGCGCCGGCCAACAGTTATATACGACAGAATATAACGCATTGCAAGGCCGGGCCGGGCGCTACTCCGAGTCGTCCGCGACACCCGGGCCCGGATCCCTGGCGAGCAGCTGCTCGAACGCGGCGAGCGACGTTTGGGCAGCGATGGCGGCGTCTGTCTCCACGGCCTTGTAGATCGCGAGCACACGGTGACCGAGCTCGGTGATCCGGGCCCCGCCCACTCCGCGGCCGCCGGGTGTTGCGGTGACCAGGGGGTCGCAGAAGTTCCGGTTCATCGCATCGACCAGAAGCCAGGCCCTGCGGTAGGACATGCCGAGCGACCGGGCGGCGCCGGCGATCGAGCCGACCTCGGCGATCGCGGTGAGGAGGGCCGCCTTGCCGGGACCGAAGAGCGGCAGGTCGCCGACCTGGACGCGGATTCGAATGCAGGGCTCGGCGCTCACTGGCCTTCGGAGGATGGAGCGTCGAAGTGCGGGTGAAGGACCCGGTCGCCGGGGCGCAGGCCGAGCCGCTCGGCGGTCCCCGCCAGAACCTCGAGGACGCCGTTGACGTAGACATCGGGGCCGATCGGCGTCAGGGACAGCGGCATGGTGTTCTCGGCGATCGCGGCAATCGTGCCGTCCGGGCGGATGAACAGCATGTCGAGCGGAATGTAGGTGTCCTTCATCCACATGCGGAGCCGGCGGGGCGGCGTGTACAGGAAAAGCATCCCCTGGTCTTCGCGGAGGGTGAGCCGGTGCATCAGGCCCTGGCGCTGCTGGGCCTGGGTCACCGCAAGCTCCACGTCGAACTTGTGCCGCTTGCCGTCCGAGAGCACCTCGACGGTGCCCGCCTGGAACGTCTCGAGGGCCAGCGCTGGTGTGACCGCAAGTGCCGCGGCAAGCAGCACGGTGACCGCCGGCATCCGGTGTCTCATGCCGACGCGGCCTGAAGGTGGGCGAATCCGGCTTCGAGGTCGTCGCGCAGGTCGTCCACATCCTCGAGACCGGCGTGAATGCGGAACGTGCGCTCCGGTGCGGGCCACGGGTGCACGGCGCGCGCATTGCGGAAGTCGGCCGGGATGATGAGGCTCTCGAACCCGCCCCAGCTGTAGCCCATGCTGAAGAGCTGCAGGCTGTCGAGAAAGGCATCGAACGCGGCCTCCGGCGCCGGCCGGAGAATCACGCCGAACAGGCCGGACGCGCCGAGGAAGTCGCGCTTCCAGAGTGCGTGCCCGGGGTCGCCCTCGAGACCCGGATGGAGCACCCGTTCGACCTCGGGCCGGGATGCAAGCCAGCGGGCGAGCGCGAGGCCGGTTTCCATGTGACGGCGAAGCCGGACCTCGAGCGTGCGGAGCCCGCGGAGGCCGAGATAGACGTCGTCGGGCCCGACCGTGGCCCCGAGGGCCTGGGCGGTCTTGCGGACGGCCCTGTGCGCGGCCTCGGTCGTCGTCACCACCCCGAGCATCGCGTCCGAGTGGCCGGAGATGTACTTGGTTGCGGCCTGCACCGACACGTCGACGCCGTGCTCGAAGGGGCGGAAGAACAGAGGGCTCGCCCAGGTATTGTCCAGGATCGCGGTGCAGCCGCGCGCGTGCGCGGCCGCGGCGATGGCCGGCACGTCCTGCACCTCGAACGTGAGGGAGCCCGGGGACTCCATGTAGACAACGCGGGTGTTGGGCTGAATCAGGTCGGCGATGCCCGCCCCGATGCAGGGGTCGTAGAACGTGGTCTCGATGCCGAACCGGGCGAGCAGTCCGCGCGCGGCCCCGCGGGTCGGGCCGTACGCGGAATCGACCATCAGCAGGTGATCGCCAGACTTGAGAAACGCGGTGAGGGCGGTGATGACGGCGGTCTTGCCCGAGCACACGGCCACGCTGCGTACTCCTCCCTCGGCGACGGCGATCGCGTCTTCGAAGGCGAATGTCGTGGGGGTGCCGAACCGGCCGTAGACCACGTCGTCCAGGACGTTGGGTGCGCGGGCGCGGAGATCGTCGGTGTCCCGGAAGAGAATCGTCGAGGCGTGGTAGACCGGTGGATTGACGACGCCATGATGGTCGTGCGGCGTGCGGCCGGCACGCCCGAAAACGGTGGCTGGTCGGGGGCGGGGCGGATCAGGCCTCGACCGGGACATCGCTGCGTCCTCCCCACTCGCTCCACGAACCATCGTAGACGGCCCAGTCGTCGCGACCGGTCAGGGTGAGGCCGAGGCCGAGGGTGCAGGCACTGACGCCGGACCCGCAGGTAAACACCGGCTTGCGGTCGCCGTCCACACCGGCCGCAGCGAACGCGGCCTGCAGGGCCTCGGGGCTCTGCATGCGGTTGCCGTCGAGGAGTGTCTGGTAGGGGAGGCTCACGCTGCCCGGCACATGTCCGCTCCGCAGCCCGGGGCGCGGTTCGGCCTCGGTGCCGGCGAACCGCCCGGCGCTCCGGGCATCGACCACCAGCTCGGCGCCCGTGCCCAGATTGGCCTGCAGTGCGGCCAGATCGCGGATGCGCTCGGGGTCAGGGCCAGCCGCCTCGAACGTGCGCGCGGTCGGGTGGGCGGGCCCCTTGTGCAGGCTGCCGCCTGCCGCCGTCCACGCCGGCAGGCCGCCGTCAAGCACCGAGACGCGTGAATGGCCGAACAGCCGGAACGTCCACCAGGCGCGGGGCGCGGTGCCGATGCCCTCGGTCGCGTAGCAGACGACGTGATCGCCGGTACCCACGCCGAGGGCGCCCACGGTCTCTGCGAACGCGCTTGCGGTCGGCACCATGTGCGGGAGCGGGGAGTCGGGGTCGGCAATGCCGTCGATCGAGAAGAACGCCGCCCCCGGGATGTGCCCGAGCTCGAATTCCGCCGCGCCGTCGCGGTGGGTGGCGGGCATGTGCCAGGAGGCATCCAGCACCACGACGTCCTCATGGAGCAACGCCGTCCGCAGCCAGTTCACGTCGACGAGGGGCGGAACGGGGGCAGGTTGGGGCATGTCAGGCGGTTCCTTCCAGCCAGTGCGGAATCGGCAACCCCTTTTCGGCAAGGAATTGCGGGTTGAAGAGCTTCGATGCGTAGCGCGAGCCATGATCGCACAGCATGGTCACCACCACATGACCCCGGCCGAGGTCGCGTGCGACCCGCTCGGCGCCCACGATGTTGATGCCGCTCGAGCCGCCGAGCAGAAGCCCTTCCTCGGCGGCGAGCGCAAACACGGCGTGCAGGGCGTCGTCATCCGTCACCTGCACTGAATTATCGATGCGGGCCCCCTCGAGGTTTCCGGTCACCCGGCCCTGGCCGATGCCCTCCGTGATGGACGTGCCTTCGGCCTTCGGCGTTCCGGTCAGGACCCACGCGTGCATGCCCGAACCCATCGGATCGGCAAGCACCGCCTGCACCTCGGGATTGCGTTCCTTGAGGCCGTCGGACACCCCGGCCAGGGTGCCGCCGGTCCCGATCGCGCTCACGAACGCATGGACCTTGCCCCCGGTCTGCTCCCAGATCTCGGGCGCGGTCGATTCGCGGTGCGCCCGGCGATTGGCGGGATTGTCGAACTGGTTGGCCCAGACGACGCCATGCGGGGTCGTGGCGGCCAGTTCCTCGGCAAGGCGTCCCGAATACCGGACGTAGTTGCCCGGATTCGCGTACGGCACGGCCGGAACCAGGCGGAGCGTGGCGCCGATCGTGCGAAGCGCGCTCTTCTTCTCCTCGCTCTGCGTCTCCGGCATCACGATCACGGTGCGGTAGCCAAGCGCACTCCCGATCACGGTGAGGCCGATGCCGGTGTTTCCGGCGGTGCCCTCGACGATCGTGCCCCCCGGCTTGAGGACGCCCCGCGCCTCGGCATCGCGGATGATCCAGAGGGCGGCGCGGTCCTTGATCGACTGCCCGGGATTCAGGAATTCGGCCTTGCCGAGAATCTCGCAGCCGGTGGCGTCCGAGAGACGCCGCAGGCGGATCAGCGGGGTGTTGCCGACGAGATCGACAATGTTGGATGTGATCGCGCCCGGCGCCACATTCAGCCGCCGGCCGGGGGCCCGCCGCCGCCAGGCCGTCGCCGGAGCATCCCGCGCTGCGGGTCGTAGCCCACGACCGCGGCGGCGAGGAACGCGACCGTGCAGGCCGCCGTCACCGCGAGGCCGACCCAGTGGATCTGGCCCTGGCTGGCCCAGCGCACGAGCTCGACGCCGTAGGTGAAGGGGTTGACCTGCGCCAGCCACCACACGATCTCGGCCCCGTTTTCCTGCATCCGCCAGAGGGGGTAGAGCGCACTCGAGATGAAGAACATCGGGAAGATCACGAAGTTCATCGTGCCCGCGAAGTTCTCGAGCTGGCGGATGTAGACCGAGAGCGCGAGCCCCGCGGCACCGAGCAGCAAACCGAAGAGAACGGCGGCCGGGAACATCCAGACCCAGCCGAGAAGCGGGGTATTGAGGCTGATCTGGAGGCCGATCAGCGGCAGGCAGACGATGAGAAACACGTACACCTGCAGGATCGAGAGCATCGTGCCGGCGAACAGCTTGGCCGTGAGCAGGTACCAGCGCGGAAGGGGCGCGGTCAGAAGCAGGCGCATGACGCCCATTTCCCGGTCGTAGACCATGGAGAGCGACGACTGCATGCCGCTGAACAGCAGCACCATGCCGACCAGCCCGGGCACGATGTACTCGAAGTAGTTCACGCTCTGGACCGGGTACGGGCTGATGATGCCCGGGTCGATTCCCTTGGTGGAGCCGATGCCGGCGGCGAAGACGAACAACCACAGCGCCGGCCGCACGAAGGCCGACAGCAGGCGGCCGCGCTGCTGGGAAAACTTGATCACCTCGCGGGCCGTGAGCCCCGCAAGGGCGCGCAGTGCATGGCCGGCGGTCACGACTCGCCGTCCCCGGACACGAACTTCTGGCAGGCGTTGGTGCGTTCATCCCGACCGAGCGTGTCGAGATTGTCGGTGCGGTGCTGGAACCCTTCGAGTGGTGCGACGTCGGTCACCCAGTCCTCCGTGGCAAGCATGATCGGTTGGCGGAGCTGTCCGTTCCAGGGCCGGAACGATAGCGCCGGACCCTTGGAGCCGTCGAGGCGGAACTCCGGGCCGAGCAGGTAGGCGCGGAGGTCAGCGTAGGCGGTGCTGCCGGTCCGGACCATGGCTTCGCCGATGGCGCGGACCGCTACCCAGGCCGACCAGTCGGCGGCTTCCATGCGCCGCTCGGCCTCGCGTTCGAAGCGGCCGTGGACCTGCGGCGCCCCGTGCCGGAGATAGCTCCAGTGCCACGCGGTGGGCCGGAGGCCGGCAGCGCCGGTCACGCCGGCCGGGTCCTGGGTCGAATAGGGCACCGAGCGGGCGAATTCACGGTCGACATCCGCGACAAATACGGCCTCGTAGTCGGCGCGGCCGGTCAGCAGGTCGAGGTCGTTCCGGTCCCGCATGCGGGGGTCGTTGGAGAGGACGAACGACCGTTCGGCGTCAATCTTGAGGCCGTAGGTCGCGGCCGCCTGCCGGAACGCTTCCACCATCGCCTCGTCCTGGGGCAGCGGCCCCTGCAGAACGAGGATGTAGGTCCAGTTCTGGCCGATCAGGTACTGGGCCACCGCATCCGCCAGCATCTGGCGGCTGGGCGCCGTGTGCAGGACGTGTGCCTCGCAGTCGGCCCCCCGCAGACCGTCGTCCACGCTGGAGACGTTGATCAGGAGCAGGTCCTCGCCGCGGGTCGCGGCCGCCAGCTCGCCGAGGACGGGCGCCGGCGCGTCCACAAGAAAGACGAAGGCTCCGGTTTCGGCGCGGATGGTCGCAAGCGCCTCGGCCAGCCCGGCCGCGTCGGCGGCGCGCGCGGCGCGGAGTGCGAACTGGACGCCCGCCCGGCGGGCAAATGCACCGACGTCGTTGACACCGAGGGCGGCGCCGGCCTGCGGCCTGCGGTCGCCGCGGTTCGTTTCCGATCGGATGTCCACCGGATGGACACCCCAGTCCGTGTAGCGGATGTCGTCGGCGACATCGAGGTAGCCGATCGTGAAGACGGGGCGTTCCTGGGCGGGAACGGCGCCCGGAACCAGCAACCACGCGAGCGTGACGGCGGCGGCTGCACGCCCTGGGAAGGTCACGGCGGGATCAGTCCCGGATGCGGACGGTGTGCGGCGTGCGGCCGACCGCGACCGACCGGGTGGCCCGGTTGGCCTCGGTGTCGATCACGGAAATGTCGTCGCTGGCCCCGTTGGTGACCACGAGGATCGAATCGTCGGCGGTCAGCGCCGCGCCCCAGACCCTGCTCCCGGCAAGGATGTAGGCCTCGACCTCCCGGGTCGCGATATCGACCCGGGCCACGTGCCAGGACCGGCCGAGGGTGACGAAGGCGGTGCTCCCGTCCCGGGTCATGGCAAGGTCGACCGGCGTGATGTCAGCCTCGCGGAGGCCCCGCTTCTCGAAGCGGATGGTGTCGATCACGGCAAGGGTTTCTGTGTCGATGATGCTCACCGTCCCGCCGAGTTCGTTGGTCACCCAGTACTCGCTGCCGTCCGGGGTGAACGCGCCCCGGCGCGGCCGGTTGCCGACCAGAATGTCGGCGACGATCTCGCCGGCCCACGGGTCGATCACGGCGACGGTGTTGGTGGCTTCCGCGGTCACGTAGACGAGCTTGCCGTCGGGCGTGAAGGTGACGCCTTCGGGCTCGATTCCGACGTCCTCGATGACAGTGCGGATGGTCCCGCTCGCGATATCGATCACCGTGGCTTCGGCGTCGTCCTCGTTCGAGACCACGATGATCTCGCCGGTCGGGTCGATGTCGAAGATCTCGGGGTCGTCTCCGGTCTCGAGGTGTCCGACGATGGTCTTGGTTTCCAGATCGAGGACCTCGATGCGGTCGGCTTCGCTCGCGGCGATGAACAGCTTGGTCCCGTCGGGGCTGAAGCGCAGGTCGCGGGGCCGGCCGCCGGTCTCGATCACATGCTGGATCTCGAGCGAGTCGGAATCGAGCACGACCACCGTGTCGTTGCCCTCATTGCTGACATAAATCTCGCCGCCGGTCGCGGAGACCGCGAATCCGAGCACTCCCAGCAACGCTGCAGCCAGAAACCACCGGTGCATCAGGACGCCTCCTTGAGCGAACTGTTGGTCGTGAAATGTACCAAGGTGTCGTGAAGGTTGGAAAGGCCGGCGCGGCGGATCAGCTCGGCCGGCTCGCCCGCCTGCCGGATGGTGCCCTGGTGCAGCATGATGACCTCGTCTGCCACCTCGGCCTCGTCGACCAGATGGGTGGCCCACAGGACCGCCATGTTGCGTTCGCGCTTGAGTTCGAGAACGTACGCGAGGAGGTCGCTCCGGCTCGGGGGGTCGAGGCCCACGGTGGGCTCGTCCATGAGGAGGATGCTGGGCTGGTGCAGGAGCGAGCGCGCGAGCTCGACGCGGCGGCGCTGGCCGCCGGACAGGCTGCGGGCGCGGTCGTCGATGCGGTCCTCGAGATCCACCTTCTGCAGTTCGAGTTCGGCCCGGCGCCGGAGTTCGGCGCGGCCGATTCCGTGGAGGCGGCCGTGGAACGCGAGGTTCTCGCGCACGGTGAGGTCAAGATCGAGCGTCGCCTGCTGGAACACGAACCCGATCGAGGACAGCGCCTTGACCGCGTCGCGGCGCATGTCGAAACCGCCCACCCGGACGGTGCCCGAGTCCGGGACGAACAGCCCGGCGAGCAACTGGAACAGCGTGGTCTTGCCGGCGCCGTTCGGGCCGAGAAGCGACACGTATTCCCCTGGGCCGATCGTGAACGAGACGCCCTTGAGCGCAGGCCGGCTGCCGTAGCTCTTGGTAATGGCGTCGACCTCCAGAAGGGGGTCGGTGCCGGAGTTGGGTGCGGTTGCGGTCATGGGCTCGGGGATCCGGAGGCGGTCGGGGTGCCGGCGCCGCCGGCAAGCAGGTCTTCGTGGCGGCCGAGCAGTTCGGTGCGGAAGGCAGCGATCTCGGGTCCGCCGGGGGAGCGTGGCCGGGGAAGGTCCACGGGGACATCATGCACCACGCGCGACGGCGGTTTCGAGAGGAACACGATTCGGTCGCCGAGGTAGATCGCCTCGTCGAGATCGTGGGTCACGAACAGGACGGTCGTGGGCTGCGCCTGCCAGAGGTCGAGCAGGATTGCGCGCAGCCGGTTGCCGACCGGAAGGTCGAGCGACACGAAGGGTTCGTCAAGAAGGAGGAGGGCCGGGCGGATGGCGAATGCCCTCGCGAGAGCCACGCGCCTTCGCTGCCCGCCGGAGAGCCGGTTCGGATAGGCGTCGAGGTAGCGCCCGAGGTCCATCCCCTCCAGCAGCTCCACGGCCCGGCCCGCCGCCCGCTCCCGCTCGTCGAGCACGATGTCGACATTGTCGCGGACGCTCATCCACGGCAGGAGGCGCGGGGTCTGGAACATGTAGCTGACCGGGGGCCGGTCGCCGGCGGCCTCGCCGGTCGGAACGCGGACCTCGCCGTCGACGTCGGTGTCGAGGCCGGCGGCGATGTTGAGGAGGGTCGTCTTCCCGCACCCGGAGGGGCCGAGCAGGCAGCAGAACTGGCCCACCGGGACCGTGAACTGCAGGCCCTTGATGGCCGTGTGCGGAGGGGTTCGACCGTCGCCGGGAAAGTGCTTCCGGCGGACGTCGACCCGAAGCCCGGCGGTCACCGCCAGCGCGTGAACCGCCGCTCGAGCGGTGCCATCACGCCGTATTCGATCACCATCATCACGACCACGAAGGCGAGCGTGTAGGCGAGGACGGAGGCGATGTCGAACAGCTGGAAGAACTCGTGCAGCTTGAAGCCGACGCCGTTGCTGCGCCCGAGCAGCTCGACGACCAGGACGATCTTCCAGATCAGCGCGATGCCGCCGCGCGCGGCCGCCATGACGTAGGGGTAGAGCTGCGGCAGGAAGAAGTGGAGGAAGGTCGCCCGCCGGCCGACCCGGAACACGCGCGCGACATCAAGGAGTTCGCGGTCGACGGCCCGGGTTCCCTCGCGGACCGTGACCACGACGTTGGGAATCTTGTTGAGTGCAACGGCCGTGATCGCCGCCACCTCGGTCAGCCCGAACCAGACGTAGCAGAGGATGATGAGGACCAGCGCCGGCATGTTGAGGAACAGGATGTGCCAGCCGTCGAGAATGACGTCGGCGCGGCGCCGGGCTCCCATCAGGATGCCGAGCGCAACCCCGATCAGCATGGCTGCCGTGAAGGCCGCGAGCACCCGCCAGAGCGTGATTCCGAGATGGACGAAGAGCCCCTCCTCGGTTGCGTGGTACCAGAAGGTGTCAAGAACGACCCAGGGTGCGGGGAGGACCTGGCCCGAAGGGTCGGCCGTGGTGGCGACACTCCAGACCGCCACCAGGAGTGCAAACGAGAAGATCCGGAGCCCGGTCGGGCTGCCGGCTGCGCGGCGCAGGCTGTCCAGGGCGGACGCAGGCGCGTCCGGCGCGTTCAGGGTGTCGGTTGCCAAAGCGTGCCGTCCGCGATTTCGGGGTGTTCGCCAATCAGGGGCCGGCCGCCGATCTCGGCAAGCACCGCGAAGGCGCGCCCGATGGCGTCGCCCGAGTCCGCCGCCGGGTCGGGGATGCCCGCCCGGAACGCGTCGCGGAGCGCATGCAGGATGGCGTCGGTCTTGGCGCCTGTCCGCTTGCGGATACGCTCCCATTCGGCGTCATCGGTGGCGAGAATCTCGCGGGCGGCGTGTGTCGCGGCAAGGAAACCCTCCAGGGTCTCCGGATTGGCGCGGGCCCACGATTCACTGAAGACGTACCCGATCAGGGGAAGGGTGTCGCCGACACCGAGCTCCGGCAGCACGGCGGTCACGGGCAGCACCTCGCGCATGCCCTGGGCGCGAAGGCGCGCGGTGAAGTTCCAGAATGTGAGGACGGCGTCGAGGTCGCCCCGGAGGAGCATCTGGTTGAGGAGGGGCGGGGCCCCGAACGAGAGATCCAAAGTGTCGGCTAGATCGCGGCCAGTGGTGCTCAGGCTGTGGGCGCGGACGAGGAGCCAGCTCTTGTCGATCGAGCTGCCGGCAATCCCCATCCGGTGCCCTCCGCTTGCGAGATCCTCGACGGTTGTGATGCCGCTCTCCGGATTCACCATGATGCTGCCGGCGGCGTTCGAGTACGGAATCAGGGTGAAGTCCTTGCCGGCCTGCCGCTGCCGGCTGACCCAGATCCAGTCGGTCACGATGATGTCCGCCGCGTCCGAAAGCAGGGCGATGGCGGTCGCATCCTTGTTGGTAAGCGGGACGATCTCGAGGTCGAGGCCGTGGGCGACATCAAGGCCGTGATGGCGGACGACGTCGAGCTCCCAGTTGACGGTCCCGAACTTGAGCACGGCGACGCGGACGGCCTCGGCCGCGGCAGAGGCCGGCAGGGCCAGGAGCAACGCGACCAGAACGGCCGCACGGAACGGAGACGGCATTAGCGGCATGTTTCCCTGCAGGGGGTGGTGGGGCCGCCGCCCGGCGTCGGAGCAGCGTATACCCGTGCTGCAAGATAGCGGCCCGGGCAGTGAAGGTGAAATTATTGCTCCGGCTCCCGCTGCCCGGGAGGTTCCGTCTGACAGGCCTCGGGCCGGCTACGGCAGCTATCATGACGGGCCGCCGTCAGAGCTCCGCCGGATGCTTCCCGA
>OZ244896.1:650000-2493918 GCA_965221495.1 Alphaproteobacteria bacterium
GACCGCCAGTTAAGGTCCCTAAGTCATGGCTAAGTGGGAAAGGATGTGGGACGGCCAAAACAGCCAGGAGGTTGGCTTAGAAGCAGCCATCCTTTAAAGAAAGCGTAACAGCTCACTGGTCTAATCAAGCCATCCTGCGCCGAAGATGTACCGGGGCTCAAGCCATGCACCGAAACTGCGGGCGCGACATTAGTCGCGCGGTAGCGGAGCGTTCCGTAGGCCTGTGAAGGGCTGTCGCGAGGCAGCCTGGAGGTATCGGAAGTGAGAATGCTGACACGAGTAGCGACAAACAGGGCGAGAAACCCTGTCGCCGAAAGTCCAAGGGTTCCTGCGCAAGGTTAATCCGCGCAGGGTGAGCCGGCCCCTAAGGCGAGGCCGAAAGGCGTAGTCGATGGGAACCAGGTTAATATTCCTGGGCCTGCCGGAGGTGACGAATGCTGTGAATTGTCCGGGCTTATTGGATTGCTCCGGGCAGTGAAGGTGTTCCAGGAAACAACCCCGGCGTACAGACCGTACCCAAACCGACACAGGTGGACTGGTAGAGAATACCAAGGCGCTTGGGAGAACGATGATGAAGGAACTCGGCAAATTGCCCCCGTAACTTCGGGAGAAGGGGGCCCTGTGTCCGGGCAACCGGATGCAGGGGGCACAGACTCAGGGGTGGCGACTGTTTACTAAAAACACAGGGCTCTGCTAACTCGAAAGAGGACGTATAGGGCCTGACGCCTGCCCGGTGCCGGAAGGTTAAGAGGACGGGTGAGAGCTCCGAATCGAAGCCCCGGTAAACGGCGGCCGTAACTATAACGGTCCTAAGGTAGCGAAATTCATTGTCGGGTAAGTTCCGACCTGCACGAATGGCGCAACGACTTCCCCACTGTCTCCATCATCGACTCAGCGAAACTGAATTCTCCGTGAAGATGCGGAGTACCCGCGGTCAGACGGAAAGACCCCGTGCACCTTTACTACAGCTTTGCAGTGGTATTAGGGATCGGTTGTGTAGGATAGGCGGGAGTCTATGAAGCGTCGGCGCCAGCTGGCGTGGAGACACCCTTGAAATACCGCCCTTCCGATTTCTGGTATCTAACCGTGGCCCGTTATCCGGGTCCGGGACCCTGCATGGTGGGTAGTTTGACTGGGGCGGTCGCCTCCCAAAGAGTAACGGAGGCGCGCAAAGATAGGCTCAGGCTGGTCGGAAATCAGCTGTGGAGTGCAATGGCACAAGCCTGTCTGACTGTGAGAGCGACGGCTCGAGCAGAGACGAAAGTCGGCCATAGTGATCCGGTGGTCCCGCATGGAAGGGCCATCGCTCAACGGATAAAAGGTACGCCGGGGATAACAGGCTGATACTCCCCAAGAGTCCCTATCGACGGGAGTGTTTGGCACCTCGATGTCGGCTCATCACATCCTGGGGCTGAAGCAGGTCCCAAGGGTTCGGCTGTTCGCCGATTAAAGTGGTACGTGAGCTGGGTTTAGAACGTCGTGAGACAGTTCGGTCCCTATCTGCCGTGGGTGAAGGAAACTTGAAAGGAGCTGTCCCTAGTACGAGAGGACCGGGATGGACACACCTCTGGTGTACCAGTTGTCGCGCCCGCGGCATCGCTGGGTAGCTATGTGTGGAAGGGATAACCGCTGAAGGCATCTAAGCGGGAAGCCCGCCTTGAAACCAGGTTTCCCTGAGAGCCGTGGAAGACCACCACGTTGATAGGCCGGGTGTGGAAGCGCAGCAATGCGTGGAGCTAACCGGTACTAATCGCTCGATCGGCTTGTGTTTCTCTCCGTGTGCAGGAGCAATTCCGTACCCCCTGCGAACGATTGCACGGGTCAGAATGTCCGGGACGTCTCGATGGCCTGGTGGTTATGGCGGGGAGTCAACACCCGATCCCATTCCGAACTCGGCCGTGAAAACCCCCAGCGCCGATGGCACTGCGTCTTAAGGCGTGGGAGAGTAGGTCGCTGCCAGGCCTTCGAGGCGCCCCGGACATCCAATTGGATCATTCAATGGCGCGGGGTGGAGCAGTCCGGTAGCTCGTCAGGCTCATAACCTGAAGGTCGTAGGTTCAAATCCTACCCCCGCAACCAACAAACCTCTTGAAAACTAAGCGTTTTCGAGGGGTTTTCTTTTGCCCGAATTTCGATTGAAATTGCCGAGTCAACACCGAGTCAACACCGCGCCTGATTTGCGGATTTAGTCGCTTCATTTCGTCTGTTTTCATCCAATGCATCCAGGAATCGTCCGGATGGTTTGTCCGGCCCTCGTTTCGCAGCCTTTCTCCGCAACACGAAGAGTCCGGCCAGCCGGTTTGGGGTGACGGTTCGTCAGCCCGGAGGGTGTCGACGCCGTCGACCCGCCATCCGGAGACTGCCGATGCCCCGATCCGTTCCGATATCCGCTGACTACACGCTTCCCCCGTCCGATCTCGCCACAACCCTCGCCCTGATGGTCGAGGCCCAACAGCCGGTGATCGTCTGGGGCCCGCCGGGCTGCGCCAAGAGCGAAATCGCACAGCAGGTCGCCGCCTCGGCCGATCGCGAATATGTCGACGTTCGCGCCCTCCTCCTTGATCCCGTCGATCTTCGCGGCATCCCCTGGCGGGACACCGATGGCCGAACCCGCTGGGCGCCGCCGGCCTTCCTGCCGCCGGAAGACAGCGACCGGGCGTTTCTCATTAACCTCGAGGAATTGCCCTCGGCCGTACCGATGGTGCAGGCAGCGCTTTATCAGCTGGTGCTTGATCGCGCGGTCGGCGAATACCGACTGCCGGATGGCGCCGCAATGATCGTCTGCGGCAATCGCGAGACCGACCGGGGTGTGGCGCACCGTATGCCGACACCCCTTGCGTCCCGGTTCGTCCATCTCGAGATCCGGGTGGATGCCGGCGACTGGTGCGCCTGGGCCGCGTCCAACGGCATTGCGCCCGAGGTGATCTTCTTCATCCAGATGCGCCCGGAACTTCTCCACCAGTTCGATCCCCAGGCGAAGGAGAAGGCGTTTCCCTGCCCGAGGACCTGGGCGTTTGTCTCCCGCATTGTTGAGCGCCGCGCCGGCCTTGATGCCGGCATCGAGCGGGCACTCTTCCGGGGTGCTGTGGGTGAGGCCGCTGCGGTGGAGTTCTCGGCCTTCCTGCGGATCTGGCGGGAACTGCCGCACCCCAAGACCGTGCTGGACGATCCGGAGACGGCCGGTATTCCTGACAACGCGAGTGCACTGATCGCGCTTTGCGGTGCGCTCTATCGCCTCGCCGACGACATCAGTCTCGATGCCATCGTCACCTATGCCGGACGGCTGCGACGCGAGATCGGGGAGTTCCTCGTCAGCTCCTGCATCCGCCGGGATCCCGCGCTCCAGCACAGCCCGGCCTTCATCCGCTGGGCCGCCGCACGCTCGCAGTAAATCGAATTCGGAAGGACAGACGCATGAACCTCACCCATGACGCAATGATCGTGAACCTCCGTATCTCCAGCTGGTCCGGACGGCTCCATGACCGCGACGCCAGCCGGCAGGTGGCCATCGCCCACCATGCCGATGCCAGTGCCGGGCGCTACAACAAGCGGCTCCTGCCGAAGACGGCGCTGGCGCCCCTTGCCAATGTCATGAGCCGGGCAAGGGCAGCCCATTACGTAAACACGCTTCCCTGGGATGATCACGGAAGCCGCCTCCTGCCAGTGGCCAACTATGACCGCTACGTCACGGCACTTGACGATCTAACCGAGGAGATGGTGCGGGAACGCAACCGGTTCGTGGCCCTGTACGACGATTACAGGGACCAGGCCCGGATTGATCTCGGCCGGCTGTTCCGGATGGCGGACTATCCGTCGAAGGATGCCCTGAGGGACCGGTTCCGGATCGTCTACCGGATCGACCCCGTTCCCGATGCCGGGCATTTCCTGGTTCGTCTCGCTGACGGCGAGACCGAGCGCATCCGCTCGGACATCGAAACCGGAATTCGCGAGAAGCTCAACGATGCGGTTACTGACCTCTACCGCCGTCTCGGCGATGCGGTGGAGAAGGTGAGCGAGCGCCTTCGCGAGGACGAGGACGGCAAGCCGCTGGTGTTCCGCGACAGTCTCATCGGCAATATCCGTGATCTCGTCGACGTGGTGCCGCAGCTCAACATCTTTGGCGACGCGGATCTCGCGCATCTCTGCGCGCAGGTCAGGGAACGGATTGCCTCGGTAGAGATCGATCACCACCGGGCCCAGCAGCACCGCAGCCTCGTCGAGTGCCAAGAACAGCCGGCGCTCCGGGCCGTCGAGCCGATCCGGGATGGCATGGCGGGAGAGATCGGCCATCGTGAACCCCCATCACACGATCGCCGTGCCGACAAGGCTGGTAACAATGCCCATGCCCGTAACGGCAGCGACGCCCACGCCGACCGCGCCCATGATCTGCTTGGCTTTGAAGCGGAGCACCGAACCGACAAGGGTCGCGCTCACCGCAAGCGCGGCAGCAAGCTGTCCGCCGGTGCCGGACACCATGTCCGTCACCGTCTGCAACGGCGCATCGAACGTGGTGTCCGAGGTCGCCCAGGCGGCATCAAACCCGAGCAGAAGGGCAAGGACCGGAAGGGCTGCGGTTGCCACAGAGGAAAGAAGGGGCGGACCCGGCCGGACCAGCTCGGACAGACGGTTCCGGAATTCGGCGCGGGCGCTTATCGAAGCCCCTCCCGGGCAGAACCGTCGTCCGATGTGGACAGGAAACGCCGGGCTTCGACCCAGGCCTCGACATCGGCACGCGCATAGCGCACTCGGTTGCCGAAGCGATGAAAGGGCGGCCCGTCGCCGGTTACCCGATAACGGTCGAGCGTCCGAGGGCTGAGCCCCAGAAAGGCCGCAACCTCGCGCGTGCTCATGTAGAGAAATGTGTTTTCAGTCATGCAAGTCTCTCCTGGAGAGTCAGTCATGGCGGCAGCATCTGCTCCACCCGTCAGCGATCGCCTGATCGCAATTTGGTCGGCATCAGATGCGTGGGTGTTCATCCAGGTCCGCACCCGGTCTGCCGTCGCGAGCCGTGGCGAAACGCCTTGGCGCAGCTTCCTTACGAAGGAGGGGTCTCCCGTCGCGTCGAGGCCCAGCACGTAAGGTTTGGTGCCCGTGGTCGCGATGAAGGCCTCGACCTCGCGCCGGAATGCCGGGCCCACCGGCTCCTCGCCCATGAAGACGAGCAGCCGGTCGGCAGTGTCGAGGCGCGGGACTCGCCCTCGCAGCAACCGGTGGACGAAGGTGGGATCGCCGAGCGCCGTCATGCCGAGACGGGTCGCGGCCACGCCGTTGCGCGCCATGTAGGCGTGGACGGCGTTGTGAAGATGCTGTTCCAGTCCGTTCATAAGAATAAAACATAAAAGCAATAAAAGGGGCTAACAACGGCAACATTTATCGAATACGCTATATTTTCCGTCAAACCCGCGAGGTACAGCGATGGAACGCGACCCGATACGAGAAGAATCCTCCAGTTTCTATGGCAGCGCGGCATAAACATACGCGAGGCGGCGGTCGCGATCGGCCGCAACCCGATCTACATGCACCAGTTCCTGAAGCGCGGAATGCTCAAGGTGCTGAGCTACCAGGATGCGGAGAAACTCTCCGAGTTGCTCGGCTGCAAGGCTGAGGAGTTGCACCATGCCGAGCGCCCGCCCCGGCAAAGAGGGGCCGGGGCGAAGAAGCAGCGGCACCCGGAGATGGACCGGGGGCCGGTCACGCGCAGCCCCGTCTCCGAGGTCGATGTCGAGGCCTCCGCTGGACCCGGTGCGATCGCCAGCGAGTTCGTCGTCGAAAAGGCGCGCTGGTTCCTGCCCTAAGGAATGATCTGGGATGAAGGCTATGCCAGTCCCGGGAGCCTCCGCATTCTCCTCGTCAAGGGGGATTCTATGGAACCCGAGATGGCGGCCAGCGACCGGCTCCTGGTCAATTTGTCAAAGCGCGTGCCGGTGACCGGCGAGATGTTTGTCCTGTTGGACGGGATGGGCCTTGTGGTGAAACGGGTGCAGCCGCTCCCCGGCGGTGAAGACGGCCCGGCTCGGGTCCGGCTGGTGTCAGCCAACCCGGATTACGAGCCCTATACGTGCCGCACCGACGATGTGCATGTGGTCGGTAAGGTGGTGTGGGTGTTGGGGCGGATCTGGTCGGATTCGAATTGCAGCGCGCAGAAGTTAGGAACATACCTGTTTTTCAGGCATGTGCCGCCCTCGAATATCCAACTTTCCATAAGGTCCTTGTGCCGATAGATTCCGGCCAAGACCCAGCCGAGAATATAGTCTTTCTCCACGACATGCGGGTTGAGCGATGTCTGCTCAGCTATTGCAAGGATTTCGCGCTTATCCAGCAAGCTGTTTCTCTGTGAGCCATACCGCCGGTATGCGCAACCGCCATTTTGCCACGACGACCGGCCCACTTTGAATGGGATCGAGGCTTGCATGACCACCGCTCAAGTGCTGCTCGCAAAGACGACCCAGTCGAGCACCGCTAGGAATATGCTTCGCAAAAACCCGAGGCGCTTGAAGACGGTACCGTTGCCGAGTCTCACCGCGTATTCGATGAGCGTCCCGTCGTCGCGGTCGTCGCGTCGCAGATAGGCTGAAAGGCAGTCGGCGACACGATCGACGATCTATCGAGCATTCCCAACCCGTAGATCCTCGATGGCGTTAGTCGACTATCGCCCCTCGGCAATTGCTGGGGGAGGCGACTGGCGTTACGAATCTTCCATGACGCACTTGGCCACTGCCATGGGGTCTCCCCATCGACCGAACGATGGCGCAATTCCGATGTCAGCCGCCCGGGACCGGCGGCAACGGGCATCAGGGAGACCGGCGGCAGGATTGCCTGGCCGAGGTGCCGCACCGTGCTATCGCGGGTCCCGCTCCCGATGAGTAGCGGGCACTGGCAACCCGAGATGCTCGAAAGGAACGAGCGGCAGGGCCGGTCGTGGCCGGACGCGTCGGGAAGCTCACTGGATGCCGCCCACCGCGCGCTGCGGGCCGTCTTCGGATTCGCGGAGTTCCGTCCCGGCCAGGAGGCGGTGATCGAAGCGCTCCTCGACGGTCGCCACGCGCTCACCGTGATGCCGACGGGGGCGGGCAAGTCGCTCTGTTTCCAGGTCCCGGCCTTGGTCGTGGACGGGCTCACGGTAGTGGTGTCCCCCTTGATCGCGTTGATGCAGGACCAGGTGTCCGCGCTCCGGCTGGCGGGCGTCGCGGCTGGATGCATCAATTCCTCGAACAGCAGGGACGCCAACGTCGCGGCCTGGCGCCAGGCGGCAGCGGGCGAAACGCGGCTTCTATACATGGCTCCCGAGCGGCTGATGACGGAACCTATGCTGACGGCGCTTGCCCGGCTTCCGGTCCGGCTCTTCGCTATCGACGAGGCCCACTGTATCTCGCAGTGGGGTCCTGCTTTCCGGCCGGAATACGAGGACCTTTGCCGGCTGCGCGATCTCTTCCCCGGCGTTCCGATCGCGGCGCTCACGGCGACCGCCGACGAGGTGACGCGGGATGACATCGCGGCCAAGCTGTTCGGCGGCCGCGTCGAACAGTTCGTGCTCGGCTTCGACCGTCCCAACATCCGCCTCGCGGTGGAGATGAAGCGCGACTGGAAGCGGCAGTTGCGTGGTTTCATCGCCCGTCACAAGGGTGAGAGCGGCATCGTCTACTGCCTGTCGCGGAGGAAGGCCGAAGAGGCCGCCGCGATGCTCGCGTCGGACGGGGTCCGCGCGCTCCCCTACCACGCGGGCATGGAGCAGGCGGAGCGGGAGGCGAACCAGAACGTCTTCATGACCGAGCCCGGCGTGGTGATCGCCGCCACGATCGCCTTCGGCATGGGGATCGACAAGGCAGATGTCCGGTACGTCTTCCACACCGACCTGCCGGGCAGCGTTGAGGCGTACTACCAGGAGATCGGCCGGGCGGGTCGCGACGGCGATGCGGCCGAGGCGCACATGCTCTACGGCCTCGAGGACATCCGGATGCGCCGGAAGTTCATCGAGGACGAGGATGCGGGGCCCGAGCGCCGGCGCCGGGAGCACAAGCGCCTCGACGCGCTCCTCGGCTACTGCGAGGCGCCGGCCTGCCGGCGGGCGGCGCTGCTGAACTACTTCGGGGAGCGGATCGAGGCCTGCGGCAACTGCGACGTCTGCCTTGACCCGTCCGGGCGCGTCGACGGGACCGAGGACGCGCGGAAGATTCTCTCGGCCGCCTACCATTCGGGCCAGCGCTTCGGGGCCTCGCACCTGATTGACATCCTGCGGGGCACCGGTACGGACAAGGTCGCGCGCTTCGGCCATGACCGGTTGACGACCTTCGGGGTGGGGGCGGGGCGGGGCCGGAACGAGTGGCGCTCGCTGATCCGCCAGATGGTGGCGACAGGGTTTCTGCGGATCGACATCGGGGGCTATGGCGGGATCGGGATCACGGACAAGGGTCTGGGCCTGATGCGAGGCGACGGCGAATTCCTCTATCGCGAGGACACTGACATGCGCCCGCCCGCGCAGGCGCGGGGGCCCGTTGCGGCCCGCGGCGCTGGTGACGAACCGCCCCTGGCCGGCGAGGCCTCGGCGCTACTGAGCGCCCTCAAAAGGCTACGACTGGAGATCGCGCGGGAACGCGGCGTGCCGGCGTTTGTCGTGTTTTCCGACCGCACGCTGATCGACATAGTGCACCGGCGCCCGCGCACCGAGGCGGAGTTCGCCAAGGTCAACGGCGTGGGTGCGGTCAAGCTGAGGGAGTTTGCCGGGCCGTTCCTGGCCGCTATCGCGGCTGGCCCGGCACCCGCAAAGTCGCGGGCTCCCGTTTCGGCCCGCGGTGCTGCCGACGAACAGCCCCTGACCGGCGGGGACTCGGAACTGCTGGGCGCCCTCAAGGCGTTACGCCTGGAGATCGCGCGGGAACGCGGCGTGCCGGCCTTTGTCGTGTTTCCCGATCGCACGCTGATCAACATGGTGCACCGGCGCCCGCGCACCGAAGCGGAATTTGCCGAGGTCAAGGGTGTGGGCGCGGCCAAGCTGAGGGAGTTTGCCGGGCCGTTCCTGGCCGCCATCGCGGCGGGCCCCGCCGCGACGGACGACGGCAAAGCCCCGCTCAGACGCGCGGCGCGGCACGCCAGTTCGTCAAAACCGAAAAGGCGGGCCAGGCGAGGGAGGCGCCGTCCGTTCGGCGTGAAGTGGCTCATTCGCCTAATCTCACGAATGTAGCCACCGCTTCGCATCCAAAATCGCCACTAATTCTCGCAAAAGCAGCCACCCGTTCCGGGTGCCGTAGCGGCGCCTGGTGCGGCGGTTGTCGATGCGCCGCAAAGGCTGACGTTCTACCGCTCGGGGGTTCCCTGGGGGCAGGTATGGCGCGGGGAAGGCTTGCGAAGAGGACGCTCAAGAAGGTCCTGTCGGACCATTTTGACGAGGGGCGCGGCCGCCCGGGCGATCGCGCCCACCGCGGTCTGTCGCGGCGCTCGGTAGCGCAGACGCTGGCGTGCGTTGCGGCCTCGGGCCTGCGCTGGCCGGCGTCAGGCGTACTTTCCGACGAGGCGCTGGAGGGTGCGCTGTAAGGCTAATCCGGCGCGTCGGAGTGGCCGGCGGTGGATTGGGCGGATGTCGAGCAGGCAATGGCGTATAGTTGAATCGCGCAGCTGCACGGCCACCTGCCCGATGGGCCAGCTGCCGGAATTTGCCCCCGGGCCTGGATCTGGAGGGTTACGATGACCGAACAAACAGTGTTCAGCGCCTGTCCGCACGACTGCCCGGACACCTGCGCAATGCTGACCACGGTGAAGGACGGCAGGGTCGCCAGCGTGCGCGGCAATCCCGACCATCCGTTCACCCAGGGCGGCCTCTGCGTCAAGGTCAACGACTACCAAAACCGGATCTACAGCGAGAACCGGGTACTCACCCCGCTGCGCCGAACCGGCGCCAAGGGCGACGGCGCGTTCGAGCCGATGAGCTGGGACGACGCGCTTGCAGAGATCTCCGGCCGCTGGAAAGAGATCGTCGCGCGCGACGGGGCGGCCGCCATCCTGCCCTACAGCTATCTCGGCACCGAGGGAATTCTGAACGGGCTGAATGCCGGCGACGCCTTCTTCAACAAGCTGGGCGCAACGGTGTCGGAGCGCACCTTCTGCGATTCGGCCGCCATCACCGCCTTCTTCATGACCTGCGGTCCGACTGCGGCGGTCGACCCGGAAAGTTTCGTCCACTCCCGCTACATCGTTCTGTGGGCGATCAATACGATCAGCAACAATCTGCACCACTGGCCGTTTATTGCCGAGGCCCAGCGCCGCGGCGCCAAGGTCGTCGTGATCGACCCGGTCGCGACCCGGACGGCCAAGCAGGCCGACTGGCATCTGCCGATCAAGCCCGGCACCGACGCCGCCCTGGCGCTCGGCATGATCAACGTCATCATCGCCGAGGACCTGGTCGACCACGACTATGTCGCGAACTACACCGTGGGCTATGAGGAGCTGAAGGAACGTGCGGCCGCCTTCACGCCCAACAGGGTCTCCGCCATCACCGGCATCGACCAGGAGGATGTCCGAACGCTGGCCCGCGAGTTCGCCACCGTCCAGCCGTCGGTGATCCGCATGGGCGTGGCGATCGAGCGCAACGCCTCGGGCGGCAACGCCGTGCGCGCCCTGTCCTGCCTGCCGGGACTGGTCGGCTCATGGCGCCATTGCGGCGGCGGCATCCTGCATATGCCGATCTGGGCCTTCCCGATGAAATGGGACGATATCAGCCGGCCCGACTGGATTCCGGAAGGTACGCCGGTACTCAACCAGTGGCGGCTCGGCCCGGCGCTGACGGGCGAGCTGGACCGGAAGATTTCATCCCTGTTCGTCTACAACTCCAACCCGGCCGTGGTCGCGCCGGAGCAGGAGAAGGTGCTGCGCGGTCTGGCGCGCGAGGATTTGTTCACGGTGGTCAGCGAGCATTTCATTACCGATACCGCGCGCTATGCCGATATCGTCCTGCCGGCGACGACCCAGCTCGAACAGTTCGACATGATGTTCTCATGGGGGCATCTGTATCTGACGCTGAACGAACCGGCGATCGCGCCGCGCGGCGAGGCCGTGCCGAATACCGAGCTGTTTCGGCGTCTGGCACGCGCCATGGGCTTCGACGATCCCTACTGGCAGCGGAGCGATGAGGAGATGGCCGTCGACGCGCTGGACTGGAGTAACCCGGTGCTGGAGGGTGTCGATCTCGAAAGCCTGCGCAAGACCGGCTATGTGCGCCTCAAGGTCGGCTCGCCGGACGATTTCGTGCCTCACCGCGAAGGCAATTTCCCGACCCCGTCCGGCAAGGTCGAGTTCAAGTCCTCCATGGCCGCCGGCGGCAACATGGTGCTGCCCCTGTTCCGCCAGGGTTATATGGGCCACCAGTCGGGCGAACCTCTCGATCCGCTGCCCGATTTCGTGCCGCAGAACGAATCGCCCGACACCAACCCGTCGCTCGCGGCCAGCTATCCGCTCAACATGATCTCGCCCAAGAGCCACGCCTTCCTGAACTCGTCCTACGGCAACCTGCGCACCCAGCTGCACCATGCCGGCGAGCAGACGGTGATGATCAACCCCGAGGACGCCGAAGCCCGGGGTATTGCGGGCGGCAGCGAGGTCCGGGTCTTCAACGACCGTGGCAAGTTCCACGCGGTGGCCGAGGTCAGCGACGATACCCGGCCGGGCGTCGTGGTCGCGCCGATGGGATATTGGGTCAAGGGGAGCCGCAACGGCTATACGGTCAATGCGATCAATCCGCCGACGTTCGCCGACTATGGCAACGCGCCGACCTTCTCGGACACACTGGTCGAGGTCGCAGCCGCGGATTCCCCCGCGACTGGGATAGGGGACTAGCGGCGGGCCGTGAGCCGGCCTCGGTCTGCCTTCGCGACAAGCCCGGCGGCTTCAATCCCGGCGATGGCGACCTCGTCGTCCCAGTCGGACGTATTGCCGGACACGCGGCCCGCGCCGAAGAGCCAGCTGTCCGGCAATGCGTCCGACTGGATCGCGTGTTCCCAACTCTTGCGTCCCGGTTCGTCCAACTCGGGATCCGAATCGATGCCGGCGACTGGTGCGCCCGGTCGGAAGCCATCGGCATGGTGCCCGAGATGAACTTCTTCATCCAAATGTGCCCAGAGCTTCTCCGCCAGTTCCATCCCCATGCGAAGGAGAAGGCGTTTCCCTGTCCGAGGACCCAGGCGTTCATCTCGCGCATCGTTGAACGGCGAGCCGGCCTTGAAACCGTTATCGAGCAGGCGCTCTTCCAGGTCGCAGTCGGTGGTTCCGCAGCGGTGAAGCTCACGGCCTCCCTGCGGGTCTGGTGCGAGCCATCACAGCCTCGACCGTGCTGGAACGCTGTGTGGCAAAATGGTGCGCGGCGTTTCGGAATAATTTGAGTTCGAGGGCAACCAGAGTGTTGGGATTGGTTGAAGAAGGAAATAAGCCTGATTGGCCCCTGTGCGTTATTGGCGCGCGGCCAATTCCGCTGCGATCGCTTGCTCGATCCTCTCTGTCACGTCATTCCAGGTTTCGTTTTGGGCGGCTGGCTCCAGGTAGGGTTTCAATTGAGCATACCTTCTGTGGATTTGGCGTCGCGACAATTGGGTCGGTCGAAGGACCTGATTGAGACCCGCCTCTTCATAGAAATTAAGGCCGATGCGAGCACAACGGGCCAACTGCGCCATTGCGGGCGGCGCGGGGATTGGATCTTCTCGATTTGCTTGCGTTCGGTCGTGCAATAGCGCCGGCAAACCGAACAGATACGCAAGGTCTGGGACAATTCTGACAGCGAAGCGCCGGGCCTTATCGCAGGTCTTTAGCTTCCGCTCTTCTGTGCCGATTGCAAGCTCGAGTTCTTTGAGTGGCTTTCCCTTCATCCAGAGTCCCGTTAGCCGCTCTAGGCTTGGAAGAACGAGGTCCACCCTTTCTTGATCCGAAAGACAGGCGTCGTACTTTGGCTTGCCGAACAGCTCCACCAAATTCTGCTGTCGGAAGGCCTTCTCTAGAAGGTCGGGATTGTCGGCCAGCCAGCGGAAGAACCATCGCCGCCATTCAGGAACATTCGCTCCCGTATTCGGCTGAGACTTTGAAAGAGCGCTGGACAAGCGGCGTACCAAATCTAAAGACAATCCTAAACCGGCGGCCACCTGCCCTTCAATTGGTGCCTCTTCAGTCTCATCTAATTGCGAGTGAAGGTATTGCGCAGCGCTGGCTTTGCGTTCGTCAAGCCAATTTGTATCGCCCCGTTGGCGAGCCCTATAGGCGGCGAATGTCGCACCAATCGCATGCGACAGCCTCTCTTCCGATGTGTCGCCGCTGCCGCCAGACACTAGGCGAGCGACAGCATAGCGTTCGATCTCGCCGGTCCCATTCATATCGACATGAACGCGGTCAAGGATCGCCGTCAACGGATCATCGATCTCGAGGCACTGGTCAGATTGCCCGAATATCTCCCTCAGAGTTCCCCAATGGTCTCCAATTGTGGCTGACTCAAAATCAACGCCCACTACTTGGCCCGGCACAACGAGCACGACGCCCGCGGCGTTGTTTCCGGCGCGACCTGCTCGCCCCGCGGCGTTCAACAACTCCTGCGCTTCCAAAACCTTCCGTTTATCCTTCTCTCGATCGAAGCGGCTGTCTTCGCCGATGATCACCAGCTCGCATGGCAGATTCATTCCTTGCGCCAGTGTCGATGTCGCGGTGAGCGCCTTTAGACCACCTTCACGCCTGTAAAGTGCTTCACACAAGCGACGCTCCTCAGGCAGAAGAAGGCCGTGATGCACGCTGGCCTGGTCGATTACCCGGCCATCGTCTACCTTGATATAGAGGTGAGCCGCGTCGCCTAGTTCGAGCACTGCTGTCGCAAGCCAATCCACTTCATCTGGCTCAAGTGCGATGTTCGCCCTACCTAAAGCCTCGCAGACCCGTTTTGCGGCGCTCGTCGCATTCTTTATGGTTTGGAAGAAAGCGAGCGCCTTCACTCCGCTTTGGGTTGCTGCGACGGTGATGTCCGCGGTGACGGCCACTGCGTTGGGGGTCGGTTTCCAGTACGCGTTCGCACCGAGTGTTACGGCTGCGTCAAGAAGCGACACGAGCACGTAATCTTCCGTATTTCGGCTTGCCCAGGTCTGCTTCAAGCTGAACAGCGCAAGCGGCTCAGCGGTGAGTTCGCGTTTGAGCGCTGCAGGCGGGTTATTTGTTGTCTTATTTCGCTTAGCAGTTCGTAGTTTTTGTTCCAACGCGCTGACGCGCTGGTGCGGATAGACGACGCTACCACGCAATTGCCGGGTCGGTTTCCACGGCAGGTCGAGGGCAAGGCAGTGACGGCCTGTCAGTTCTGCGATCCAACCTGCCACAGTATCGGCGTTCTTCATCATTGCAGAGAGTAGGAGGAAATCGGACCGCGGGGAGATGTGTGCAAAGTTCACGATACAAAGCATCGCATCGATCGCCCGCCGATCATCTGATGTTTCAGTTGGATGCAAGAGGTGGCATTCATCGAACACGAATAGGCTGACACCTTCGAATACTGAGGTATCCATGCTCATCTGCGTCAAGCACGCTTCCGGTGTCATCACTAGGATTTTCGACAGCTCGTCTTCACCCCGCGGAAACCCAATCTCGTCCGCTCGCTCGTGCTGTACGCCGGCTTTCGGGAACAACTTTCGAAGGGACGCCGAGGTTTGGTCAACGAGCGCATTTGTGGGTGCGATAAAGACAACTTTGTTGCCCGTGAGCAGCGCCGTAGTGATCTTGAGCTCCGCTAGTGTTGATTTTCCCGCCCCTGTCGGAAACCCGACAACTGCGGAGACACCAGGCTCAAGATAACCTTCTGCGATTGCCTTACGATGATTCCGCCAAAGAAACGGTCTGGACTTGGCCACTTGCCGCATACTGGCGGCCCAAGCATTAGGGTCGAGACTTGGAGGAGGATCGATATAAATGACAGCACCATCGGCAACATCGCGTGATACGGACACCAACAAAGACGCGAGATGGTACGGTCCTGGAAAGGAGCTCACGACACCGCGAACACCTTGACCAGCAGAGAAGGGCGTGCCTAAGCTTAGAGAACGGGCGCGCTCGAAAAGATCAATTGGAGCCGATTCAAGACTTGGCCCGGGATCAAGTTGTTGCCGTGCTAGAGCTTGTACTCCCTCAAGAATGAGTTGGTACAGTGCGCCATTGGCGGTGTGCCCTACATGGTCCTCCGCCACGGTATCCAGCCGGGGAATGGCAGTGTCTGTCAGTGCCTCCAACCGTCCAGAAGCGAAATCCTTCAGAGCATTGATCAGTGCAGCTTCGATAGCATTCTCACTTTCAACCCAAACCTTGCGAGCCATCTCCGCGGCATCGGCCATTGCTTCCGCGACCATGAATAGTAGCATCGCAGCAATATCACTTGACACACTTCTTTGGCTCAAATGCGTGGGAGCCACCGCACCTGCAAGTTGGCGGTCGGCGTGTGCCGCCAATTGATGCGCTGTCGCCGCAACGAATGCTGCAGCGGCGCGATCCTCTCGTTCTGGCAGCACAGCTACCAGCGCTTCGTTTGTGTGCGCTAGACGCCGCATGGTGCCGATCAATTCGGATAGACGGTCAGACTGTGTATCTCCCAATTCGCGGAGCCGGATTCGAGCGGCTGCGATTTGCGAGAAAGTCTCGGAGAAAAGATCCGGTAAGGATGCCCGATCGAGATCTTCAAGGGGCGGAGTTGAACTAATCAACTCGGCGGTGACGGCGTCATACATCAGATGCCTCGATCGTATTCACGGCAGCAATAGCCTTGGCCGCCATTTGGTTCATCCAATCCCGCATTTTTTTCTGGTAGAAGGTCTCTGCACGGCGGCGCTGAGAAGCGTTTCCCGACACCACTTCCTCATATCCTTTAAAGAGTGCCTCCCGTCCCGCGTGGGAGTGCTCCTTATCGCCGACAGTGATCGATACTCGATATGCGCGCGCTTGCTGCCACAAAATCTCATGAACTGCCCGCTCTGGGTCCACATGGCGATTCTGCGCAAGGAGCGTTGAGGTTACAGACACGAGCTCGTTCTCACGCTGACCAGCTTCCAACTTCTTGAACTCAGGCCAAACCTCTCCCTGGATCTTGCCACGTGGTCTGTCGGTTGCCTTTTCCTCGCAAATAATCACGGAAATCACATCGCCTTTCCCCTTGTCCAAGCGCAGATGAATACCATCGAAACCCTTGTCAGCGGGAATCATGTGCGGTGGTGACTTTACTGTTGCCGCATCTTGAAGGTGGGCGGCTATCCACGAAATGGCCTGAAACATCCATCCGTCGCGCTGCCATGGGTTCTCAGGATCGGTCGCCGTCAACAAGGCGATCGCACCGTCCTTTGTGTTTTGTGTTGGGGCATATGCGAGGGCGCCTGTTTCCTTCAGTACACGCATGACATGATGATGCTGGCCGACTGCAATCCGGGCAATTAGCTCTGCAAGCAGATCTTCGTTAGTAACTTTCCAATTCGCACCGTGCCACTTATCCCCGGCCTCGATCGGTTCAAAGACCATGACTGGCTCGGCCACGACTGTTTCTTGCGGGTCGTTCAAGCTTTTACTCATTCGTTTAGACCCGAAACTCAGTTTCCGCAGCCGAACCGCGATTTGGATGAAATCCCGTCCCCCCACGTCGATATTCTGGTCTGACTATGCTTTGGAGTTTGAACTGGACGGTCTCCTCGATTGCACCGTCGCCGAGCCATTTCATGCAGTCGTCATTCTCGACACGGTGATCGATAGTCAAGATCACCGAATTATCCGGCAACTCCCACCACCATGTCCGCCAAGGCAATATCCCGACGGGCTCTTCTGACATGTGCCACCAATTGAACTTGCCCGTTTCTTGCCGGGAGGATGGACCTAGCCTTCTTCAGGTTAACGGCCGGGGGTGCTAAACCATCGAAAGACATTTTGCAGCTATATCGAAGGATTTAGTTGTCATGCAGCCCACCGTGCCGAAAGGATTTCGGCCTGCTGCAGGACGGTTTGCACGGCGGCGTCCTGCAGGTCGGGCGGATAGCCGTGTTTGCGGAGGATGCGCTTGACCAGGATCCGCATTCGGGCGCGTGCTGACTGTCGGTGCTGCCAGTCGACAGAAGCGCCGCTCTTCAAGCTGTTCAGAAGCTCCTGGGCGATCACGCGGAGATGGTCGTTGCCCATGACCTCGACCGCGCTCTCGTTCTGGGCCAAAGCGTCGTAGAAGGCGATTTCGTCCTGGCTGAGGCCTTCCTCCTCACCGCGTTGGTAGGCGGCGCGGATGTCCTTGGCGAGCCCGATCAGTTCCTGGAGGACCTCCGCTGTCGTGATAGCGTTGCTGTGGTAGCGGGCGATGGCGTCCTCAAGGCGCTTGGAGAAAGCGCGGGTCTCTATGACGTTGACGCGGCTTCGGGAGCGCAATTCGCCGTTGATGAGCTTGCGCAGCGCCTCCATGGCGAGGTTCTTCTTCCCCATCCCCTGAATTTCCTCCATAAATTCGTCGGAAAGGATCGAAATGTCCGGCGTTTCCAGCCCAGCAGCCTTGAGAATGTCGACGATCTCGGTGGAGACGATGGCGCGGCTGACGATCTGCTGCACGGCCAGGTCCCGTTCGGCGGACGAGGTTCCGGAACCTGGTGCGCTTTTAGCTAGGGCTGCTCTCACGGTCTGAAAGAACCCCACCTCGTCGCGCACTTTGCGCGCCTCGTCGCTGGCGGCAGCGAGCGCGAAAGCCTTGGTGAGCGCCAGCACGGCGTCGTTGAAGCGGCGATGGGCCCGTTTCTTGCCTTCCTCCGTGGATTCCCTGGCGGCCTCGCTCTGTTGCATGGCAAGAACCCATTCGATGGCTCCGGCGAGCTTGGCGAGCCGTTCCTGCGGCGTGCCTGCAAGGCCCTCGCGATAGTCGAAACCGTGAAACATGGCGCGCACGATCTCGTACGTCTCCAGCATCGCTGCTAAGGCTTCGGCCTCGTCGATGCCGGCTTGTCTCTGATCGTCGCGTGAGTACTGGCCAAGGGCGGACTTCAGGTTCTGGGCGATGCCGATGTAGTCGACGATCAGTCCGGCTGGCTTGTCGCGGAACACGCGGTTTACGCGGGCGATGGTCTGCATGAGCCCGTGTCCCCGCATTGGCTTGTCGACATACATCGTGTGCAGGCTCGGTGCATCGAAGCCCGTCAGCCACATGTCCCGCACGATCACGAGGCTCAGCGCGTCGTTCGGGTCCTTGATCCGCTTGGCAAGCAGATCCCGGCGGGCTTTGCCGCCGATGTGCCGTTGCCATTGTTTCGGGTCCGACGCCGCACCGGTCATGACGACCTTGATCGTCCCCTTCTCGTTATCGTCGCTGTTCCAGTCAGGGCGCAGCTTGACGATCTCTCCATAGAGCGCGACGCAAATCCGGCGGCTCATGCAGACGATCATGCCCTTGCCGGCCAAGCCGCCTACACGGTCTTCAAAGTGCTCGACAAGGTCCTGGGCAACCAGACGCAGACGCTTCTCTGCCCCGACGACGGCCTCGACGGTCGACCATTTGCGTTTGAGGCGCTCCTGATCGCCTTCAGCCTCGTCTTCGGTCAGCTCTGCAATCTCGTCGTCGAGGGTCGGCTTTTCGTCCTCGTCGAGTTCGATGCGGGCGAGGCGGCTTTCGTAGTAGATCGGCACCGTCACGCCATCCTCGACACCGCGGCTGATGTCGTAGACGTCGATGTAGTGGCCGAACACGGCCGGCGTGTTCACATCCTCGTTCTCGATCGGCGTGCCCGTGAAGCCGATGAAGGAGGCGTTGGGCAGGGCGTCGCGCAAGTACTTGGCGAAGCCGTAGGAGATTTCTCCGGTCTTCTGTGCCACCTTCGCTCGGAAACCGTACTGGCTGCGATGCGCCTCGTCGGCGATGACGACGACGTTGCGGCGGTCCGTGAGCACCGGGTAATCGGTCTCGCCAGATTCGGGTGCGAACTTCTGAATGGTCGTGAACACCACACCGCCGGCAGGCCGGTTCAATACCTTCTGCAAATCCTCGCGGCTCTCGGCCTGTTGCGGAGTCTGGCGGAGCAGGTCGCGGCACATCGAGAACGCACCGAACAACTGGTCGTCCAGGTCATTGCGGTCGGTGATGACAACAATGGTTGGGTTTTCCAGCGCCGGATGGGCGACAATCCGTCCGGCGTAGAACGCCATGACCAGGCTCTTTCCTGAACCCTGGGTGTGCCAGATCACACCGATGCGCTTGTCGCCCTCTTCCTGCGATGCGACGAGTGGCAATCCATATGCGGCCGGATCCTCGCGCATACCCGGAGCAAGTCCGGGCAAAGCCCGCAAGGTGCACGCGACCGCGCGCCGCACAGCGTGGTACTGGTGGTAACCGGCCACGATCTTCGCCAGCCCCGCGCCCGTGTCCCCGAACACGGTGAAGTCCCGGATCAGCGACAGGAACCGGGACTTGTCGAAGACGCCCTTGATGACGGTTTCGAGTTCCGGTGCACCCTTTGGGGCAACGGCGGAACCGTCCACGGTGCGCCAAGGCATGAAGCGTTCGAGATCGGCGGTCAGTGAACCGAGGCGCGCCTGAACCCCGTCCGAGGTTGCCAGCGCGGCGTTGGTGCGGAACAGGGAGGGGATGTCGTCCTTGTAGGTCTGGAGCTGGTTGAACGCCCCTTCGAGGGTAGCGTTCTCGTCGCCGGGGTTCTTCAATTCGATCACGGCCAGGGGCAGGCCGTTCACGAACAGCACGACGTCGGGCCGGCGGTTGTTCTGTCCTTCAATCACCGTGAACTGGTTCACCGCGAGCCAGTCGTTGGAATCGGGGGTGTCGAAATCGATCAGCCTTGCGGCGTCGTGGCGGATGCTGCCGTCGTCTCCGGCCACCTCGACCGGGACGCCCTCGATCAGGTAGCGGTGCAGGCGGCGGTTCTCCTCGACGAGGGAGGGGGTTTCCGACTGCCACAGCTTGCGCAGCACATCCTCGAGTGTGTCGGCGGGAAGATTCGGGTTGAGGCGCGCGAACGCTTCGCGGAGCCGACCCTCCAGTAGCACCTCGTCGTAACTGACGCGCTCCGGCGCCGAACCCTCTGGGCCGATGTCCGGGCCGTGCAGCACGGGGTAGCCAAGCCCGGCAAGCCACGCGAGTGTTGCTTCTTCCACCTCACTTTCGTTGAGTCGTGCCATCAGGCCGCATCCCTTCTCGTATCCGGGAGGAGGCTCGCACGCTCGCGGTGGAGCATCTTGTGGGGGTTCATGCAGCGCAGGCCGAGCCCGATGCAGGCATCAGGACTCTTGATCTCCGCCCCATTACGTCGGTCATTCAACCCTTCCCTCAATCGAACCGCGCTCCCAGCGCTCGAAGCATCGCGAAGGTGTTGCCCCAGGTGACATTGAACGTGTCGCAGACATCCGGCAGCTTGACGTCCCTCTTGGACGTTGGAGCAGGCTGCTCATTTGTCACGACCGTTGCGCCGCGCACCTGTGCGCAAGCGACGAGCCAGCCATCCGCACCTGTCGCGAATTTCGCCTTGGCCTGGTCGAAATATCCTGGATGCCTCTGGACCCACAGCATGATTTCTGTATAGACGCGAGTCACTTCTTCAGAGTCCATTGGAAGAAAAAAGCCGGCAGGGACCTCACTCCCTACCCAGCGAACAAGATCCTCGGTTTCGCGACCTGCGAGCAGCTCGTTGCGCACCCGGTCAATGCTGAAAACGAGATCTTCTCGGTGCCCTTGAAGCAGACATTTCCAGAAACCAGGGCAAATGTCGAAGGCGTAGTAGAGGTTCTTCGCCGTAATCAGGACATCGGAGTCCACAAGGTAAATCCGATGTGCCATCAAGAAAGCCGGATGCCCAATCGCCTGGCGTAATCGTGGAAAGTTCCTCCACGGAGGCCGGTCAATTCGTAAGCCTCCCTGAACCCGACCTGACCTTCCAGAGCTGCTCTCATCACACTGGTAGCGAAAAGGCTACCCACACGAGCGTTCTGGTTGTTGTAGAAGTCGCCTCCGGACGATGTCATCCGGAACCGGCGTTCCTGGTTGACGTAGCGCTGGTAGAATTCGAAAAAGACTTCACGTTCGATGAGATTGAGGTCCAGGGCCCGGCGGGCGGCGACCACGGGGCTCACCTTGAACGACCGTGCGAGATCCTCGAAGGGACTCTGTTCCCGCCTCACCTCTATCCAACGCTCCCGAAACATTCCCGACGGCACGAGAAATTCGGCCGCTGCCTGATTGCACCATTCTTCCGCCTCCATGCCGCCGGGAAGCAAGTTCTCGAAACCGGAAAGCCCCTCCTCCCCCACCCAGATATGGGCCAGTTCGTGAGCGAGCGTGAACATCTGGGCGGACTTCGCGTCCGCGCCGTTCACGAAAATCAGAGGCGCGTGGCGATCCGAAAGCGCAAACCCGCGAAACTCAGCGACGCTCAACTGACGGTGGGTATTGTTGCCCACCACGCCGTTGATCACGGCCATTACGCCGAGGTCCTCAATCATGCGACGCAGTTCGTTCACGGCGTCCTGCCAAGTGCGGACGTCCACGGCCCAACCCTCTTGAAGGCCGAGGGTGCGTCGCATTTCGCGACCCACGGCAGAGGGGTCGTCTGAAAGACGGGCACTCGCCACGAAGGTTAGCGGTTCGGCATCGTGCTCAACTAGGTACTCCCGCAGCCATGCCTGCCGTCGCTGCATGGTGTAGAGCGTTTCGAGCAGATCCGGACTCGGCCTGGAGCTTGGGATATCTCCAACAGTGCGGAAATCCGAAATCGGAAGACGTTCCTCGGGTGGCTCCGTGAGAAACAGGTAGCCGAACGGCACGTGGACAGCGTGAGCGAATGCTTCCAACTGCTTGAGGGTCGGCTGTGTCTTCCCGCTCTCCCATTCAGACAGCTTGCTGAATTTCGCCTCCAGATCCTTCTGCGCAAACCCGGCGCGTTCACGGGCCCAGCGCACAAGTTCCGGATTGACGGCGGCGCGGATCATGCCACGGCCTTGATGGCCTTTTCCGCATCCCGAACACGGATTTCGCCGGACATGAGCTTTGGCAGGAGAAGGTCGCGGATCCGGGCCAGATTGGAAGTTTCGCGAATGTTCGCACCGATTCGATCGAGAAGAGATTGTGCAATACCACTATGGGCGCAAACCACCGGCTCCGGTGGCAAGCAAATCCTGTATTGCGCCATCGCTTTCCAGCTGGTGCGTGGCATCTTGGTGCCAGTAGATGTCCGGTCCGTGTAATCCACAAACTTATCTGAAGATAGGCATGCAATAGCAAATGCTCCCCACTCCCGCGCCCGCGGGACTGCCACAACGATGTCGGTAGAACAAATGCCCTCAACTGGAGCTACTCCGACCTTGTGGAAGTATGGACGCAGTTTCCCGAACAGAATTTCTCCGCTGTGGAAACGAGTCTTGTTGCTCTTGACCTTCCCCGCACCTTCCCATTCCGAGAGCGCAATCGATCGGCGCGGCATATGTTCCAACCCGATGTATGGTGTTTCTGCGGAAACGTCTGTGGGGCTGACGCCGCGCCTCGGAAAATCCACGATATCTGCAACTGTCCCTTGCTCCCACCCAATCGGCTTACCCTCATCGTCCAGCGCTTCGGGGAACAAGTCCCAGAGTTCGGGTGCAAGATAGGAAGAGCGTCCTTCGGCCTTGGCGCGTGTGGGGCCGAAATCGACGAACCAGTCCTCGAAAATTGCCCTCGCCAATGCCTCCAACGTTTCGTTCAAGCGACGGTTCAAGTTGACTTTGTCGTCGATTTGTTGGAGAAGTTCGATCAACGAGAAGCGATCATTTGTCAGGGTCGGGATTGAGAAAGCAAGGAAATCTTCGCGAGGGAGGGCTAAGTTTGTCGTTCCCGTTGCACGTGCCCTGCAGTATTCGCGATATTGGGGAGTTCTCAATATCCAATAGATATAATTCTTTGGGATCAAGTCATGCTTGAAAACTAACTTCACCGTATCTTGCGTTAACCTTCCCTGGCAAACCGTGCTAGGAACTCGAGCGATAGCTCCCAGTAGATCGGCGGATTGCGTCACGTCCTTCAGAGATACGTAGAGATCCCCCGGTTCCAAAAGAATACGTTCGTCCGATTTGCCTCCGTAGGTCTTTAGATTGTCAGAGCGAAATCCTCCGTTCCGAGCAATCGACGCTAATCCCAGCAGTACTGGGCCTTCCCGTCCAAGCAACGAACTTCGGTAAGTGCTGCCTCTCTGCACGCTCACGTAGTCACCTAGGGGCGTGGTCTTGCTGCTGTCACCCATGAGTGCCGGTTTCCTCCAGCTTCTTCTGGATCAGGGTGGTTAGCTCGTCCGCCTCGGCAAATTGTTCCCTGAGCGTCTTCTTTAGTTTTGCAAACCGATCCACGAATGGCACGTCGTCATTTTCAGTCGGAGCTATGTCAACGTAGCGACCGGGTGTGAGAACGAGTCCTTGTTGCCTGATCTCCTCAAGCGAGGCGGACTTGCAGAAGCCAGGGTCGTCCGCATAAGAAGATTCCTTGGACTTGCTGCGCCAAGCGCGATAAGCGCCGGCGATCTTGGCAATGTCTTCGTCAGAAAACTCCCTACGGGTTCGGTCCACCATGTGCCCGAGCCTGCGGGCGTCGACGAAAAGCACTTGGCCGCGCCGATCACGCTGACCTTGGCCGGGATTCTTGTTGCGAGCAAGGAACCAGAGGCAGGCAGGAATCTGGACCGAATAGAAGAGCTGGCCGGGCAATGCGATCATGCAGTCCACTGCATCTCCCTCAACCAATGCGCGACGGATGTCCCCCTCGCCTGACGTCACGGTGGACATGGAGCCATTGGCGAGCACGACGCCCGCTGTCCCATTCGGCGATAGGTGATGGTGGATGTGCTGGAGCCAGGCGTAGTTGGCGTTGCCTACTGGGGGCACACCGAAGGTCCAGCGGGCATCGTCGCGGAGCCGGTCGCCGCCCCAGTCGGAGACATTGAATGGTGGATTGGCCAGGACGAAATCGGCCTTGAGATCTGGCAGATCGTCCTTGTGGAAACTGCCCTCGTTGTTCCAGCGGATGTCGGCTTCTATGCCACGCACGGCGAGGTTCATTTTGGCGAGCCGCCAGGTCGTGTAGTTGCTTTCCTGCCCGTAGATGGCGATATCGCCGATGCGTCCACCGTGTTTCTCGACGAACCGCTCGGACTGCACGAACATGCCGCCGGAGCCACAGCAGGGGTCGTAGACTCGGCCCTTGTAGGGCTCAAGCATCTCGACTAGCAGCCGAACGACGGAGCGGGGCGTGTAGAACTCGCCGCCGCGCTTCCCCTCCGCCCCGGCGAAACCGCCGAGGAAGTACTCGTAGACCCGCCCGAGTATGTCGCGGGAGCGGTCCGCCTCCTCGGCCATGCCAATTCCGCTTACGAGATCGATCAGCTCGCCGAGCATGACCTTGTTGAGCGCTGGGCGGGCGTAGTCTTTCGGCAGGACGCCTTTAAGCGAGGCGTTGCTGGCCTCAATCGCCAGCATGGCGTCGTCGATGTCCTTGCCGATGGTCGTCTGCTTCGCCCTGGCCTGCAGCCGCGACCAGCGTGCGGCCTTGGGGACCCAAAAGACGTTTTCCGCGAGGTATTCCTCCGGATCCTCGGCATCAGCGAGGTCGTGCTGCAGCAACTCGCTCCGCTTTGCCTCAAACGCGTCGGAGATGTATTTGAGGAAGATTAGGCCGAGGGCAACATGTTTGTAGTCGGACGGCTCCATGTTGGCGCGCAGCTTGTCTGCTGCTGCCCACAGCTCCTTCTCAAATCCGAGGTTGGCGCCCTTGTTGCTCGCTCGTTTCGCCATGTGATCCTTGACTGTTGTTCTCCAACCGAGAGGCAGTTTCCCTATTTCGTCCCGTGAGGCCACGTAAAGTTTGTGCGACACCAATCCAGCAAGTCGGCCGTGTCGCCACCTTTCGCCTAGCCGACGCTGCCTGATAGGTTAATCGATAAGCGGATCATTGGGTGCCGATGGGCTCTATGCTTGCCGATTTCTTGTCCCAGCACAGCAATGAAGGAAGGTTTTCAACCAGTCGAGACCGGGGTGTGGGAGATATCTTTGAAGCACCTACCGAAACGGTGCCGTTGCTCCCTTGGGTGTCCCTTGGACTGGCCCAACTTGGAACTGCTTGCCTTCCGAACAGTTAACGGCATTTCAGGCATGGTGAATTAAGGTGCCTCGGCCAATGGCTCCGGGTGTTTCGGGTTTTCCAGCAGGGAAGGCCATTTTGACTCGTGTCTCAAGGCTCGCGCTATGACGGCTGTCACCTGCGCCGCAGCATCTCGTAGCTCGTCGTTCGACTAGCCGGTTCTAAATTGCGCGGTTTCGCGCTGGCTGTGTCCAAGCAAGCGGCCGACGATTGCGAACCCGACCTCTTCATTATGCCCAGCGACACCAATGTGCCGCTTTATCTCGGGATTGAAAAATCATCGTGATAAACTACGGACGCTAACTCAATTGTCCCGTCAGCGCGCTCCCAGTAATGAAGATGGAGTTCTCGATCAATATCTCGACGCTGCGCTTTATCGGTCCCACGCTGTTTTTGTGGATCATTTCCGCCTGGCCCTGTCCGCAGAGCATGTACGGCGCGAAGATTCTGTTTCTGGAGGGTTTCCACGATTGATCGAAGGATCTTCGTTGGCACGGATGCCCCTTGGTCAGCACAAATCTGCTGGCATAAATTCCGGAACTTGGGCCCAATAGTCGGAACAATCACATTGCTCCAGTTAGGGGAAGCACTTTGCGCAATGGCATTTTTGAACAGAGCGATTCGGACGGCGAGTACAATGCCTTGGTCATCAGAAGCGCCAACAAGAATGGCTGCTTCATCGAGACAATCAACCAACCCCATAAAGTCGTCACAGACTAACGCGTCGCCTTCAAAGAACTCCGGCGGCGCTGGCAAGACAGGGATATCCTCTCTGGCATGCTCAAGCTCGTGAATATGAGCTCTAATTCGGATTACCTGTTTAGGTGCTTCTCTCAGTATGAGCGAATGTCCCCCGACGGCTTCAGAACAGTGTTTGCGGAGAACGGCGAATAAAACGATGCACCGGGTAAGGTCGGATTGGAGGTTGGCATGATTTGTCAACCGAATAACATCCGGATCTGTTTCCACTCGGTCCCACAATACATCATTGATCCGATAGTGGGATTCAAAGTATGGAGTGGTCGTCAAAATCCGATTAGCAAACGTCGCAAAGGTATTTGCGTCGTATTCCGTTATACCGTGGGCATTGAACAGTTTTTCGAGATGCTTCGGCAGTGGAAACAAATCATCGTCAAAAAGCGACTCCGAAGCTCGCTCGCTCATGAATATCGCGATCCAGGGCTCACAAAATAATTTGCGCCAGGCCTCTAGCGTATCGATATAGTGAAAGGCTTCATCCTTGGTGCAATCGACATGCGGAACAGCGAACACGCCTGCATCAATTGTTACGCAATGTAAGTTATGCACCTAGATTGCTCCTCCTTGCTTTACGTTTCATCGTCGCAGCTCGCAGAATGTCCTCTGCCTGTCGTTGAGACTGATCAAAGAATCCTTCCGGCCAGTCGGTTATGGCTCCGTACTCGTTAATCAATACCTCCCGAAAAACTGACCCCTGTGACAGTTTTTCCACGAAGTAAATTTTGGTCTGGCTGTTTAACTCCTTGTCGCTTGTGGCCGCCGCAATTCGGAAACGGAGGCGGTCGACAAAATACTCGCTGTGGGTTTCAACAATGCACTGCTTGTCGCATAAAGCCATCGAGAGAAAAAAATCGCCAAGCAGCGTTTGAACCTTCGGATGAAGATGTAATTCCGGCTGCTCGAAAACAAGTGTAGAGTCAGTGCCAGCGAGAAGGCACATGACTAGGATTGGCAGAACCTGACTAACGCCCACCCCGACATGAGTAAGGTGATGCGTGCTGTCCGCGTTAACAAGCCCCACTTTCAACTCGTGCCCCAATCTACCCTGATATCGGCTTTCGACCGAGCTGGCGACACCCATATATTGGAGCCAATCAATAACGGCTACCTCGAGTGTTGCGGTAGCTGTTTCGTGATCAACTACCGGGTCTTGGAAATTTGCGGACGGGATGTAGCGGATGTTCTTGTCCTTATGGAGCTCAAGAACGAAAGCAGTGTGCTCTCCGCGCAAGCCTACGTCATGGGGGTCGGCAGCTGGCGCGAGCGAATATAACGGTTTTGGAGTATCCCTTAATGGCCCGAGGTACTTTAGGGACGAGGCAAAGAAATTATCCAGATCCCTGGTAGCCTGCGCTATCAAGCGGGGGAGCCTGGTATAGACAAATTTACTCTCTGCATCGTTTTCCTTTGATGCAGTCATGGCGCAATAGATGCGGTCGAAAAGATCTTCACTATCGAGCAGGGTCCGCTGAATCATTACGCGATCGTCGGCTGGGAGACTGCGCAACCACTCATGCCATGACCCGAATGTCATTGCACCGACCTCCAAACCCAATCCCGAATTCTCTCGATACTTGCCCTTGAGGACGTCGCGCAACACAGCGATGATCTCTTCCGAAAGTAGAGTGTCTTTTCTCAGGCGGTGCCTTAAGGCAAAGGCACGACGGTATTCGCCCCGAAGAGCCGCGGTTATTTTGTTGGCGTCCTCCTCAATGGGGTCAATGACGCAAACAATTCTTTCAGGAAGAAAGTGTCGAAGTATACAGCCGATAGGTTTGGCTGAGCGATATTCGTCATTCACGTCATCCAAAGAATCACTGTCTAGTGAAATATCGTAAGCTAAACCAGAGCGTAGCTGATCATCAATTTTGCTGACGCTCTCAGTTTCTTCGATTTGGGAAATCTCGTTATTGGAATATTGGATCGAAATTTCGGCTTTCTGATCCACGTTGTCCTCGTCTCTGGATATGCAAGATAGTTGGGTGGCAGAAAGCCGTGGTTGGATTTGGAACATGTCACTCTGGGTGTTCGAACCGTCAGCGTCGAACGAAATCTCACAAGTGATTTCCTGAAGAAAATTGGGGCGCGGACCATAGAATTTAATTCCACTGCGGGACCCGGGGTGATTCCGCCTGAGTATTGCAACATCGTGGTCCCTACGCGGCCGGCAAGTGCATTTGATGGTGATTTGATCAGATGACCCGCCGTTGGATCGCAGGTCGTCAAACTGCCCTAGACTGGTGAGAGCACCATTCAGAACGACGGATCGCGACCCCACTTTGTGGGCCAAAGTCTGGGCTACAAGAAGAACGGATTGAATAAACGTGCTCTTCCCACTGCTGTTCGCTCCAGCGAAGATCGTAAGCGGGCCGAGTTCCAGCTCGGTCTGCTCACGAATTGATTTAAAGTTGAAGAGCTTCCATTTGGTGATCATGCGCAAATCTCGCCCCATTCGTGTTGCGGCCTGATCGTACCACATGAGCAGCTTAGGGCCTTTTTTCAGGACCTTGTTGGCCTACGCAAAGCTGACGGCGTATTCGCTCTTCTGCACACCTTGGTTTTGATGTGCAGGCCGATGCAGGCGATGGTGTAATCTTTTTTTCGAGAGCGGGCGAGTCCCAAATTTGTTGGAGCTTTGTGGGATGCGTCCTATGGAGGCGAGAATAACTTGAAGAAGGTAGGACCAACTCGGGCCAGGAAGAACTCCATTTCGAAGAGCGTAGTGGTGGATTGGATCTGCACGGGAAGCAAGCGCGAACCCGTGCTCGCGGCCTAGGACTTTACTGCCTGTCAGTGATGAATGAAGACCCCTCAATAGTTCTGAAGTAAAGTTCCCCGATCTGGGATCTGCGACCGTTGCAGGGTGTTGGGCCGGGTATGCTTTACGAAATCCGCGTGCGCCATGAGCTGACCCGACGGTCGGTTCCCGGTGTCACGAGGCCGATCCGCTTGTCACGAGTGAAGGCCTCCACATGGCCCTTTGGTCAGGCTCAATCTCCGTTCTCTGCCGTCCAGGCATGGCTTTCGAAGATCAACGTCCAGCATCGATAGCTTCAGAATCCATCGCCGAAATGTGCACATTTTACTCATCGCGCCAAATGCTTTTGCGGAACGATTCGTTAACCCTTGCCCGGTCAATGAGGTCGGCCCTAAACGGGAGGTTGGACCCACGGAAAGCTTCTGCCAATGCTCCCCAGACGTTCAGCGGAATCAGGTTATCGCCCGGAGTTGCGAGATCGAGATTGAGTAGTTCTTGGCCCTCCGGGTAGCCCGAGGCCCGAAAGCCAGCACTTCGCGTTCCGGCACATTGTGCTGCGGGAGATCGCAAACAATGCCCAGATCGTCGGGCCGGAGGTCAAGGAGTGGCGCTTTGTCGCTCATGGCAGACGTGATGCAGAACCGGTTGCTCGGCCGGTCAGCATTCGCGCGATGTCATTTCCCATGCTATTCCCTCGCGCAAATCGCGAACGAGGCTGCCATGACACCACCTGTAACTGCAGCGATGCTATACGACCTCGTTTCGTGTCCGCATCGTGTGACCATGGATCTCTTCGGTGATCCTGGCCAGCGGGATGTGCCCAATCCATTCGTCAAATTACTGTGGGAACGTGGCACACTTTTTGAGCAGGAGGTCATGGACAGCCTAGTTATCCCGTATCTCGACCTGACGCCGTATGCTGGTGATGAGAAAGAGCGTCGCACTGTGGAGGCATTGCAGCGGGGAGAGCCCCTAATTTATGGCGCTCGCATTCAAGAAGGCGGTCTTTTGGGTGAGCCTGATCTGCTGCGCAAAGAAGGAGACCGATACGTCGCGGGAGACGTAAAGTCGGGAAGCGGCGAAGAAGGGCCAAATGACCATGCAAAACCAAAAAAACACTACGCAGTTCAGTTGGGTTTGTATACCGATATCCTTGAACGTAAAGGGCTATCAGCCGGACGTCGCGCCTTCATCTGGGACGTCAACGGCCGCGAAGTAATTTACGACTTCACGGAGCTTTACGGCAAACGTCATCCGCGGACGCTGTGGGAGGATTACGAGGAATGCCTCGGACAGGCCCAGGCAATTGTAAGGAAGGAGGCTGATACTTCTGCAGCCTATGGCAGCGTTTGTAAACTCTGCCACTGGCACGATGCGTGCCTGTCTCGGCTTTCGGCGGCGGACGATCTGACGCTTGTACCTGAACTTGGGCGCTCGCGTCGCGATGCAATGCGCGGCAAGGTCAGCACAATTCACGATTTCGCGGCTGTGGACCCGGCTGGGTTTGTGGAGGGGTCAAAAACTGCAATTCCGGGGGTCGGACCCCGCTCGCTGGCAAAGCTGCACGCCCGCGCGAAACTGATTGCCGCGGGAAGCGACGCGAGGCCCTATTTGCGCGAGCCGGTAAACTTTCCGCAGGCGGGTCGCGAACTGTTCTTCGATATTGAAGCCGATCCAATGCGGGACATCTGTTACCTGCATGGCTTCGTGGAGCGGCAGGGCGGCACCAATGCCGGCGAGCGTTATGTCTCCTTCTTCGCCGACGAAGCCACCGCGGAAGCAGAGAGACATGCGTTTGCGCAGGCTTGGGCTTACATGCACGACCGGATGCCGTGCACGATCTATTACTATTCCAAATACGAACGCACGCAATACCGCAAGCTGCGCGAGAAGTACCCTGAGGTATGCAGCGAGGAACAGCTCGAGGCTTTATTCGATCCGATCCAGGCAATTGATCTGTACTTCGATGTCGTGCTTAAAGCGACTGAATGGCCGACGCGCGACTACTCGATTAAATCGTTGGCCAAATATCTGGGTTTTGCGTGGCGTGACACCCATCCGTCAGGTGCGGCTTCGATCGAGTGGTTCCATAAATGGGTGGAATGCGGCGATCCCGCCGTGCGACAGCGCATTCTCGATTACAACGAGGACGATTGCCGGGCGACGCGGGTTCTGCGTGATGGGATCGCCGCGCTGCCGTTCATACCCGGAGCGGGATAAAGGGGGCGGTGCCGTGCATGACGCACACAAAACGCTTTGTGATTTACGCGAACAACTCGCTCGGCATGACAAGCCCATCGCTTTTTTCTTTGGGGCCGGCACTTCTTGCGCTGTAAAGGTGCCCCCCGCCGTCGGTAACGAACCCGAATCGCTCATCCCCAACGTTGGGGAGTTAACGCTCCAATGCCGGCAATCCATAGGAGAGCTGGGAGACAAATTCAAGGCGGCTTGGGACTCAATTGTCGAGCAGTGTGTGGGCGCAGATCAGCTCCCGAATGTGGAAAACGTGCTCTCGCGCGCGCGCATGATGCTAGTTGCCATTGGCGACGGAGATACGCTCGCTGGCCTCGACCGAACCGAAATCAAGAAGTTTGAGGAAACGGTACGCCAAACCATCGCCCGGCTCGTATCGCCGGACCTTGAACGGATCCCCGACGAGTTGCCCCACAATGCCTTCGGGCGTTGGTTAGTTAGGATGGTGCGGCAGCACCCCGTCGAAATATTCACGGTCAACTACGACATCCTTACTGAACTCGCGCTCGAAGCGGAACGCATTCCCGTCTTCGACGGCTTTGTTGGGACCCATCGGCCCTTCTTTCACGCAGACAGCGTACGCCACAAAGAGGCGGCCCCGGGCGTTAACTGGGTGCGTCTATGGAAGATGCACGGCTCGGTCACCTGGCGACGAGTGGAATATGCGGGCCATCTTCGCGTGGTGCGCGGCGGGCCGAACCTGTCGGGCGAAATGATCTTCCCGTCCTTTGAAAAGTACGACGAGTCGCGCCAGCAGCCCTATGCCGCGTTCATTGACAGGCTCGGCCGTTTTCTGGAGCTTGATGACGCCCTGCTTATAGTGGCTGGCTTCAGCTTCGGCGATGAACACATCAATAATGTGATATTCAGCGCTCTTGAAAATAGACCGCGGACTCATGTCTACGCTCTGCAATTCGACGAAACAGACCACGATACAGAACTCGTGAAGCGCGCACTCCTGCGACGCAACTTGGTAATGATCGGTCCCGAAACAGGAATCATTGGTGGCGTCCGAGCTGCGTGGGCGAGCCCCGCCGAGCCTGCTTCAATAGGCGCGGAGTTCGAAGCAGCGTCGGCGGCAACGGAGGCCAGAGTTGCCGCGGAAACCCAGAACGGGGGAGCACAGGGAGGACGGATGAAGATCGGGGACTTCTCGTCCTTCTGCGGCTTCCTTGCTTCCATGACAGCCGACTGAGACCGTTATGGCACGAGGCGATGCAACCAACGTAGGTCAGGTCGCTTCCGTGACGGGCGGCATCGTGCGGGTGAGGCTGCGCGATGACTTACCGTCGACGCTGATAATGATTGAGGGCACCTCTTACCGCGTTGGGCAGATTGGCGGCTTTTTTCGCATCCCCCTCGGCTATGCGAACCTGTACGCGGTGTGTACACAGGTTGGTGCAGACGCGGTTCCCACTTTCGATCCGGGCTCAACAGCGGATATGCCGCTGGAAGTGGAGGATCAGGAACATTTGAGCGGTTACCGTTGGATGACTGTCGTGCTTTTTGGCGAGGGTCTGGCTGGACAGTTTGAAAGAGGTGTCGGCCAATATCCGACAGTCGGCGATGAAGTTCACATCGTTACTGATGCTGATCTCAAAATCATCTATGGGTGGGCGGAGGGAACCACCGGCACAATCTCGGTGGGCACTATTGCTGCGACAGCCGGAATTTCCGCTGACATCAATATTTCAGGCCTTGTGAGCCGCCATTGTGCCGTTGTTGGTTCCACGGGTGCGGGCAAGTCAAACCTGGTGACAGCACTGCTGGAATCCCTCTCGGACGGCCCCTTTCCAAATGCACGAGTGATTGTCATCGATCCGCACGGCGAATATGCAACAGCCTTAGGAGAACGGGCGCGAGTCTTTCGCATTCGCCCCGATGAAGGCACAGGCGAACGGCCTTTGTGGGTGCCTTTCTGGGCGCTGCCTTTCACGGAGCTTCAGCACTTGACTCTGGGTGGACTACAGCCGCCCACCGAGGCAGCGATCAGGGACCAAGTTTTGGATATGAAAGTGCCTGCTGCTGCGGCGCTAAAGGTACCGCCACCGCCGGAGACGCTGACCGCCGATTCCCCGGTCCCGTTCAGTATCAAGCGCCTGTGGTACGAGTTGGACAAGTTTGAGCGCATGACTTTCAAGAAGAGTGGCGACCAAAAACCGGAGGACGCGTATTGCCCGAAGGAAAGGGGCGATCCTCTTGCGCTCAAATCGGATCGGTACCCTCCGATGAGTCCGTATAACAATGAACCCTTCAAGAACCAGAGGAAAAGGAATATCGACCGTCATCTTGACTTGATGCGCAGCCGGCTCAAAGACACCCGATTCTCTTTTCTCTTCAGCCCCGGAGGTGGATTCGAGCCGGACATTACTGGGAATGTCGAAGCAGATCTTGATGCGCTTGTGCGGGATTGGGTCGGTCACGACAGGCCGGTCACCATATTTGACGTGTCGGGCCTTCCGTCCGAGGTTCTGCCGACCATCGTCGGCACGATGCTGCGTGTCATCTACGACATACTATTCTGGGCTCAGGATCTTGCTGTCGGCGGACGTGAGCAGCCGCTGCTTGTGGTCATCGACGAAGCGCATCGTTTCGTATCGGAGGGCGCAGCTACTCCTGCCCATCGAACCCTTTCGACCATTGCCAAGGAGGGCCGAAAATACGGCGTCGGCCTTATGCTTGTTTCGCAGCGCCCCTCCGAACTTGACAACGCCGTTCTCAGCCAGTGCGGGTCGCTGATCGCACTACGCGTTACGAATTCCGCAGACCGTGCGAAGGTGGCAGCTAGTGTGCCCGACGACCTTGGCGGGCTTGTAAACCTGCTTCCGTCGCTGCGCACCGGGGAGGGTCTTTTTCTCGGCGAAGTCATGCCAATCCCCTCGCGGGTTCGGGTGCGGAAGGCGCGGAAAAAGCCGGTTGGCGATAATCCGAAATTGCCAACGGTCTGGCAGAAAAACGACCGCCCAAATCCGGACCTCTATGCCCAGGCATTGACGAACTGGCGCACCCAATCGGTTTCTTCCGATTCATCCAATGAGCAGGGCGATAAACTGGAGGATTCGTAGTGCCGGAAATGCACTTCGTCACATCATCGAATATCGAGGCGATTGGATATGACGCGCCCACGATGGCACTTTATGTCCGCTTCCTGCAATCTGGGGAAACGTACATCTACTACAATGTCGAATCTTGGGTTTTTGATCAATTTATTCAGGCCGACTCCAAGGGTAAGTACCTCCACGATTGGATTAAGCCAAACTACCCTTACGCAAAACTATGAAAAGCAGAAGGCTCATGGAGGTCTGTGCCGGGCTGCATGGATTTTGTTTTGCTGCTGCGAGAGAGAGAGAGCGATGATCACGTATTTCTGCAGCCCACAGGCAGCACGGTCCCAATGGTATCGAGCTTGGTTCAGTACTTATTTGACAGTGCTTCCAGGTCTTCAATGGTTGTCGACTCGCCGATTTCGTCGCGAAAGACAGTGATATCGAGGTTTCCGGAGAGCCGTCGTATGAAGCCGTAGTTTTTCGACAGGGACCTGCTATCCTTGAGAGGATTCTAGGATCTCAGGCGGGCCGCTGAAGAGAAGTATTCAGAGTCCAGCCCACCCAGAAGGCCCTCTCGACGGCGGTGGTCAGGGCGCACGGCCGGTTCCCAAAAACGGATCACGACGGTTGTGCGCCGAGGCGGCGATGATTGTCCTTTAGGTAGCAACTGTCATTTTGGCGGCTTGCCTGCGCCGTCGCACCCGATCAATTCTCGCAGAAACTCCTGCATCCAGATCGGAATCGCAGACAGACCGTCTCGCAGGTCTTCGTGAATCGTTCGCACATGTTGAGGGTCGGCGAGTTTGCGGTTCAAGACAGCCTGCACACGTTGGCTCTCGCTGTCTTGGGTCAGCATGTCCCGCATCCAGTGCAGCGCCTGCGCGATGTGCATGGCCAGTTGGTTGGCCCAGTGCAGGCGGCTTGGTGCGGCGCAACGGAAATGGATCTCTTGGTTGCCACGCTGGATCGGCTTCAGTCGCGCATCGACCAGAACCTCGATGCGCGCCGATCCGGCGGTAAGGCCGACATCGTTAGCCGCGGCCATACTTGTCGATCAGGGCGCTCACCCGTTCGCGGCGGGTGACGGCACGAATGACGGCGCGATGGTCGGGCACTGTTGGGCAGCCGGTCAGTCCGTTCTTCCGCCGCCGGTCGTAGAGTCCCTTGTCAATGCGCTGAAGATCACCAGCGGCAGCCAGACGCCGGAGGGTCTTGTCGACGGAGGCGCGGCTACTGAAATCGGCGAAATCTGAAGGTGTCCAGACCGCTTCCGGGCTGGCTGCCATTCGGGCGAGCGGCCAGGTGCGAACATCGGGATCTAGTGTGTGGGTCATTATGTCCGGATTAGCATGCATTTTTCGGACATTCCAAGGATTGTCCGAAGATCGCAGCGGTCCTCGGACAGGAAAATGGGCGCATTATTGCGAAGCTCTGCATTCCGCAGTGTCGAGGCCCCGCTTGATGCTGTCGCTGGTGTGGGCGGTAGAAGCCTTGATGGTGTCGCGGGCGAGTTGGGCTTAGCTAGGGGTTGTCTGCACTTGGGTGTGACCGAGTAGCATGCCGATCATCGGTAAGCCTTCGCCAAGAGCGAGCGCTCGGAAGGCGAAGCTATGGCGCGGGTCGTGAATGCGCATATCGTCGGGCCCGAGCATGCCCGGATACGCTGCCACGGGTATTGCAGATCGGTGAGGTGTGAGCCCGGTTTTGGGTCAGCGATGGCCCACGGGTTGTCGTAGAGCCATGGAAGGGAGCCCAGCAACCGTTCCGCCACAGGAGCCAGCGGACATGGCCGACGATATGCGAAGGCCCAGATGGACCCGGCAGAAATTGTAGTGCACGATCAGTTACACGCACCAATGCTAGTGCGTGTCGACAGTTCCTCAGTAGATGTCGAACATGTCTATTTCGTTTTCCTGCCCCTCTCGGGCTTCCACGATAATCGCCACATGCTTGGAGTCTTCTAGTCCGAAATACCGCCGGACTACCTCATAAACAGTTCTATGGGTACGCTTTGTTCGGTCTTTACCAGCAGGAACACCATGGTCGATGATCACATCTCCGGCATCAGGTAGTACGCCTTCCGTCTTCCAAAGACCAAAATCTAATTCAATGTCGATCAACTCGCCGGTTTTTGGATGATGCTCGTAAAGACGAGCGATTCGCGATCCGTTCATAGTGGGTTTCTCTCGTGTCGTCATGGCTTGTCCTTGGTGCAAAATGAGACACTAACCGTCTTTGGAGTAGGTTGACAGAGGCGGCATCCACAGCGTTGCAAACGGCTTTTGACTTCATGAAATAAAGGGATCTTCACAGCTCTTCCAAGCCCAAGCCGCTCACACTGCTCGCTGCGAGGATGTCCCACGTCTGAACGTTGGCGCGCGATCGCGATCACCGCCTTTGAGCGCCGGCAGACGGTGGCCGACCGAGATGAGCTAGAGACCAGATACCAAACACACGTCGGTCTCGCCGACACCCCTGATCCCTTAGCTCATCCCGGGCGAACAGCCAGCAGGTCTCGGACTTAACCTTCTGAGCTCTTTCATGACTACGGATCATGCTACTCCTGCGAAACTCTTCCAGATCGTGTCAAATATGCGTCGAATAATCTCTCTCGTACCCTCATTTTTGATCGTCTCCAGCCACTCCTTTCGTTCTTCGAGGGGAATTTCGTCATCGCCATTCCATGGGAGATCGATGCCATTGTTTTCACATTCTAGGCATAGCTCCAGCGCAGCCTGTCTTGCCTTATTCACCACTGATTCCAAGTGCATTGGCGAAAATTCGGCCTTAGCATGGGTGCACGTCCATCCTTCGGAAAGCATCGGGCCGTCATTGATGAGAGTTGCAAGGTTTGGATGTTCAGCGCCGACTCGTCGATTGCCTCGTTCTCGCAACATATTCTCGATTTGCCAGATACCTGTTCGGCAATGGTAAGTTGTCGACTGATCTCGAATTTGTTCGTCAATGGCGAAGTCTCCAAGTTCGACATCATTCATGATCGCTTGGAGCGGGTTATAGAGGGTGGCCTTAATTGTTAGCGGCCAAACTCGATGTGAAGGAAGTTCATCGTCCTTTTCGTATCCCTCAAGTTCCTTCTTCGTCCAGTCTATGATTTCCTCGATGCCAGCACGAGTGCCGACAATGCGAAAAGCTGTAAGAACTTGCGCGGTAGATACGTCGAGATTTCCGGTTAGGTCAGTTAGCGACCGCATGGACTTTGCTTCTTGCGCATTTGAGCCTCTGCACGAGTGCGAATGAAATTAGCGTGGTGGTCCTGAAGATCCTCCGACCTAGACCAACTGCAGCGATAAAGTCGCGGCCGAGTCGCCTTGGGTCCGGCATTCCGCCTCACTGTATGTGATTCGCTCGATCAAGGGTTTCTGATCGTTAAAGCGATGTAGCCAAGACTGATTGTAATCCGTTCGCCACGCTTCACATGTTGCCAGCGCATCCGTCAGGCACAGGAACCACAGGGCGTTCAGGCAATCAGCCGGAAGGATGCGCTGAACGGCTCGATGCACGCGTTGTTGGCGGAGTTTCCCGATCGGGAGGAATGGAGCGTCACGCCGTTGAGGCAGACCCAAAGATCAAGCGCTTTGCTGATGAATTCGGGACCGTTGTCGAGGCGGATCGTTTTCGGCGTGTCGTGGATCGCGGCAACCCGCTCCAGTGTCTCGACTACGCACGTGTCGCGATCATGCGCCCGACCATTGATCGCCGGCGAGAGCCGGCTGAGGCCATCGACAATGTTGAGGATGCGGATCTTGCGCCAGTTGAACAGGTTAGAACGATGCCAGTCCTAGTAGCGGGGCCGGATCACCTAGGAGTTGTCGTCGTCACGGGGTAGGGAGGCCAACAACCGCACGGTCGCTTTAGACCTTTCGGAAGGCGGAATCAGGGCTGACGTTGTAGACAACGCCGATTAACCAGCTCAAGGTGGCCAACCGGATTGACCTAGCGTTTGCCTGCAGAGGGAGTCCGCCTATTTCGGTTGTATCTAGGCCGGCCGTGAGCCAGGCGTTCCCGAAAACACACCGATGGTTTCGCCTGAGGTCGTTTACGCGACGGTGTTGTCAGAAATCGCCTAAATTTCGGCCTGTTTCACCGCCAACAGCCACCAACCCCGTATTCCGAAATAGTATTGTCTTTCAGTGCACCAAGAAAAAACACCTCTTATCACCGCAAACTCAAAGCACTCTTTCAGTAAGAGTGCTTTTCTGATAAGCTGGCAAGAGCAAGCGGATTGACACAGGGAGGTCATCATGATTCCCAGCCAGGACGAGGCTGCAGCGGCGCTGCGTGCTGTGGATACGACCGAACGCCGCAGCCGTACCCTTGTTGGCTACGGCTTTGCCAGCCGCTATCTGCTGCTGTGGGGCGCCGTCTGGATCGCCGGCGGTCTGGTCAGGTTGCTGGCGCCTGCCTCAACCGGCATCGGTTGGGCGGCGGCCGATATCGTGGGATTGGCCGGCACCGGCTGGCTGGCGGCCCGGCAAGCGCGGCAATACGGGGAAAGCATTGTCGACATGTTCCGCATCTTCGCCACAGTGGCGGCGCTGGCGGGGTATGTTGTGCTGACCCTAATCGTACTGGGGCCAATCACACCGTTCCGGGTGCTGGCGCTCGCCGCGCTGATGGTGGCGGCAGCCTACACCGTTGCCGGGTGCTGGTTCGGCCTGCGCTACGCCGTGGTTGGGGCTTTCCTCGCCGCGGCCACGGTCGGCCTGCATGTTTTCGCGCCCGGTTGGCTGGAGCCGGCCCTGCCGTTTCTCGGCGGCGGTGTGCTGCTGGCCGGCGGCCTGTGGACGAGGTCGGCGTGATGAGCGAGAAGCCCAACGAAATCGTCCACCAGTCGACGCGCCTGCGCATCCTGGCAGCACTGAACGCGCTGCCGGCGGGCGAACGGCTCGAGTTTGTCCGGCTGAGGGCGGCCGTCGGCGCCACTGACGGTAATCTGGGCACGCATCTGACCGTTCTGGAAAAGGCCGGCTACATCCAGATCTTCAAAGATTTCAGCGGACGCAAGCCGCGCACGCGCGCACGCATCACGAGGACCGGGCTCCGCGCCTTCCGCGACCATATCGCCTATCTCCGCGCGATTCTGGAGCCAGACGCGGACGAGTAGCGGAAGCCGGCACCTTGGCCCCTGATCGCCTCGACCGGCCGGGCCGATACACCGTTCCGTGCCTCGCGTGAACAGCCAGTCCCAATTTTTCCTCGCCGGAGGAAGGAAGATGGCCTAGGAAGGCAGAGGGCCTGCCAAAACCGATCGTTGCAGTTCCGCGCTTGCTGTGTAAACCCCTTGTCGTGCTCCGGATCCCCGAAATCCATGAGCGCCTCAGCGACACGGAGTCGTGAGCCGGAAAGTACCCGGATGCACAGGCGGTACAAATCTTCACCGTGGACGATTATCTCAAGGTGCGGTCTCACAGCATGTCCCGCGTCGCGTGATCAGCCGAACTTCGATACATCGTCTTGAATGTGTGGTTTGACCTCCAACGCCGCATTTCCATCTCGCAGTTAAAGTGTATCGCACTTCAATGTGTGAAACCTCCCATGTCAATGACTTTCCTTGCGGCGATTAAACTTTTTGTTCGCTATGCCGGCGATCAATGCCAAGACGGCCATAATCGGAAACGCAAATATCCACAAGGCAAGCATAAGCAATACGCCAATTACGCCGCCGCCCTCCCATGCCCGTGCGAACAAGCGGCCAGCACCAATAATCCCGCTTGTAATCGCATACACCGCAAGGAACAAGAGAAAAAGAGCGATGATCGGCGGAACTAAGCCATCCATGGATGATGGTCCCTGGATTTACTGAATAGTGGACAGTCGTGTAAAGCAAGATTTCTGCTGTCAAATGCTTGAACCCAAGTTCCTGTGAGTTAGCGTTCCGTCAATATTGGTTTCTCCATGACCGTCTCCGACGTTGGACCAACTGAAAGCTCAGGGAATGGACAGATTGCCGGACCCGAGAAGCGATTCGTGAGGTTTCGTCCAGAAGCAAGCGCGAGTTGCGCCTGTAGGCTCGCCCGTCGCGAACAACTCCGGGAGCTGTTGGATATTCGCTCGGGAGCGAGCTGAGGTATCAGGGGCGTCGGCGAGGCCGACGTGCGTCTGGCATTCGGTATCAAGGTCGTCCCGGACTTGGCTCGTTTTTCTTGCGGTGATCGGTCCAATTCGGACGGGCAATTCTCGAGATCTCATCCATTTGATCCTCCTGAAGGTCGAACCCCTGTTGTGGTCTCGACCTATTCGCTTCGCTTGCTTCTGCCGCCCGCCTTGCCTTGTTCAGCCTTGCGGCGAAGGTAAGAAGGTACCGCTTCGTCGAAAGCGCCCGGTTCGACGCTCATCGCCAGGCGAGAACGCATCCGGTGAGATGAATACCTCGCCTCCTTTGCGAACATCATCTCGTCTTCCTGATCAGCAAGTGCTTCGAGTTTATTGGAGACCTCAGTGAGCCACTCATTGTCCTTGGCATTCGTCCGCGCCTGGGTCAGCCGGCGACGAACTTCGGACCAGTCGCCGTCGCGTGCCGCCCGCTGTGCCTGGTCCTGGATTGCTGCCGCTTCCAATTCCGAGACGCGACGGGCCACGAGTTCGTCGTCGACCACCGCATTCCATGCAGAGCTGGGCAGACTTGGCAGCCCCAACGTTGCCGATCGGAGTTCGTGGACATCCCCAACGAGATCCTGGAATGTTGCTGCGACTGTTAAGACATGTGTGGCGGAAGTGCCGTCACCGTTTCCAGCCAGCGCCTTTGGTACCATGACCCTCGCTAGGGCCCAGGCTTCTCCCTCAAAGGCCAGGTCTGGCAGGCGGACATAGCCCCCGGCGTCACGCGGAAACTGATTGAGGATATCGACCGACATCGCCTCGGGTGATGACAGCGACAACCGAATTTGTTTAGCGTACAGCGCAGCGAGCAGATCAAATTCCTCCTGGAATGGATCCATCAGGTCTTCCGCAGTGCGGCCGTAGTAGGAATTCCCTTGGCCCGCTTGGGCCATTCGAATCATCAGGTCTTCGTTGAAAGTCCGTCCCAGCCCATAAGTCGACGTCGACACACCGGCTTCAGCAAGCTCGGTGCATTGTTGAGCGATCGCGTCGACGTCGGTGAGGCCTTCGTTCGCCTGACCGTCAGAAAGCAAAATCACACGGGACACAGTGTCGGCTGCGATATGCGGTGAGAGCTGTTCAGCGCCTTTCAGCCAGCCGCCGTGAAGATTCGTCATACCGCCACTTTCGATCCGCCTGATCGCCGTGTGAAACCGTTCCTTGTCGGTCACCTCGCTGGGCGGCACGAGCAGCGTTACCTCATGGTCGTATACGACTACCGAGGCCCGATCCTTCGGTCCCAGGCGGTCGATCACAAAGCTCGCGCATCGCTTGGCCTCTTCCAGCGGCTGTCCTGACATGGATCCGGACCGGTCCAGTACGATGGCAAGGTTGAGAGGCGAACGTTCGGCCGCGGTATCAGGCTTTGACGGAGCCTGGAGGCGCACCAGTACATCGACTTGATTATCAAAGCCCGACAGCAGTGCGGGACGGCGTGGAGTGAGGAAAAGGGTGGGTTCAGTCATTTCTTGTCTCCTGGGTGAATGCGTTCATCGATCAAGCATTGGGTAAGAGCCTGCCCGACCAGTTCCGGGGTTTCCGGTGATAGCTGGCGGAGAACTTCTGGGTCGAAATAGACATGGCACCAGGGGGCCAGCGTCAAACGCACAAGACGGTCTCGTTCAGGCGACTCCGAGGGGTTTCCGAGTGCTTCGAGGGCCTCTCGCTTCGATATCCGGCCTTTCGTCAACTCGACCGAACGAGCGAGAAAGGATGGCGGCGACAGCGAGTGTTTCACGTCTCCAAACAACTCGGCGTGTTCGGAACGTCGTTGGAATCTGGCAACAAGTTCCTGCGCCCTGTTGCGCTCGCTTCCCTTGGGTAGCAGGTCGAGCAGCTGGTTCATGTCGGCTGCACGATTGAATTCGGCGACTTTGGCGAGGGGCCAGCCATCTCGCAGTAAATTTCGGGCGGCCAGAAACTCGACTATCTGCCGAAAGCCGAAGATCGCTTCCTTCCCGCGCCTTTCGGGGCGCTCAAGCACCCCTTGCTGTGCATAGTGCCGGACCAGCCTTTCGTTCGGCGTCACGTCGTCATCGATGATGTTCAGCTCCAGGGAGACATCGGCGACGACGGTGGCCAGCTCTGACGCCGTACCTTCCCAATCTTGGTACCGAGACTTCCATTCGAGCATGATGCTATTCCGTGACAGTGACATGATGTTATGTAGGAATGACAACGTGCGATGTCAATGACATCATCATGCCTTCAAATTTTTCTGGAATATGGCGCTTTTCCAACGACCTTAGGAGGGAAAGCTGATGACCAGGGCCGCGGCTTGGCCGCATCGATAGCGTGACCCGTCCCGTTCGCACAGCTGGCCTCCTTCAGGAGCGTCGATTCCGTGGAAGCGCATGTTTTGACCGCGGCTCTCGATGGGATCGCCATCGATAACCGTTGCTGTTCCAACGATTTCGGTTGCCAAGCCTGGCGTTGTGGCGAATGACGCTACGGCGATCAATACGGTTGCAGGGGCGGCTCTCGTTCTCGATACCCCGAGATCTGAGCCCAGCGGAAGAGGCCGAACAGATTGATCACTGAGCATGCGCTCTGAAGCAAGACGAGGTTCGCTTCCCGATGCATCCAGCCGACTCAACTCCGGAGCAAGGATGACACGAAAAACAGGCCGAACCCATAAGTCACGCCCCTTGGGTTCAAAGCCGTGACAACGCCGCCCGCGACCGTTCCGATCCACTTGGCCGGCCTGAGCAGAGGCGTCAGCGCGGTGACCGACGGTGCCGAAGAAACCCCAGTCCGTATTGCGGGTAGTTGGTATCGCCTCGGTCTTCATGCAGCTCCGTCGTTGTAATCCCGCGTGTCCCGTGTAAACCCCTGCCATGCTCCGCATCGACAATCTCACCTACCGGATCGGCGGCCGTGTCCTGTTCGACCGGGCGAGCGCGGTGGTCAACCCCGGTCACCGCGTGGGGTTCGTCGGGCGCAACGGCACCGGGAAGACCACCCTTCTCCGCCTGATTACCGGTGCTCTGGAGCCCGATGACGGGGCTATCGACGTTGCCGAGCGCTGGCGCATCGGCATGACGCTTCAGGAGGCACCCTCGGGATCCCGGAGCCTGGTTGAGACGGTGCTGGCCGCTGATCGCGAACTCATCGCTCTCCAGCACGAGGCGTTGAGCGCCACGGATCCCGTGCGCATCGCAGAAATCCACGAGCGCCTCCGCGACAAGGACGCGCACCGCGCGCCTGCCCGCGCTGCCCGCATTCTCGACGGGCTCGGGTTCGACGACGCGACGCAGCAGCGGCCTCTCGAGACGTTCTCGGGGGGCTGGCGCATGCGCGTAGCACTCGCGACCCTGCTGTTCACCGAGCCCGACCTGCTGCTGCTCGACGAGCCGACCAATCACCTCGATCTCGAGGCCACGCTCTGGCTCGAGGACTATCTCCGCCAGTACCAAGGCACGGTGCTCGTCGTCAGCCACGACCGCGATCTCCTGAACGGCGTAGCACAGCAGATCCTTCATCTCGAGCACGGCCGGCTGAACCTCTACCAGGGCGGGTACGACCGTTTCGAACGCACCCGGCGCATGCGCCTTGAACGGGACGTCAAGCTGCGCGCCCGCCAGGAGGCGCAACGCGCCCATATCCGGAAATTCGTCGAGCGGTTTCGCTACAAGGCCACCAAGGCCCGCCAGGTGCAGTCGCGCCTCAAGCTGCTAGAGCGGATGGAGCCCATTCCCGAACACAGGGACGAAACCGGCATCATCTTCCGGTTTCCCGACCCCGAATCGCTGGCATCTCCGCTGGTCAGTACCCGGGACGTGTCAGTCGGCTACGGCGACACACCGGTGCTCACACGGCTCTCGCTGCGCCTCGACGACGACGACCGGATCGCGCTGCTCGGTGCCAACGGCAACGGGAAGTCGACCCTGATGCGGCTGTTGGCGGGGCGCCTCCCGCCGATGGGCGGCACGCTCACCACCGGGCGCAAGCTCCGGGTCGGCTATTTCGCGCAGCACCAGGCGGACGAACTCGATCCGGCGGCGACCCCGATCACCGAATTCGAGCGCAAGCGCCCGGACGACTCACCGGAACAGATCCGCACGCAGCTTGCCCGGTTCGGCTTTGCGCAGGAGCGCGCCCTCACCCCTGTCGCCAGCTTGTCGGGCGGCGAGCAGGCGCGCCTGCTGTTTGCGCTGATGACGGCCGACAGGCCCCATGTCCTGCTGCTCGACGAGCCGACCAACCACCTCGATGTCGATTCGCGCCAGGCGCTGATCCAGGCGCTCAACGCCTACGCCGGGGCGGTGATCATCGTCACCCATGACCCCCATGTCATCAAGCTCACGGCCAACCGTTTCTGGCTGGTGGCCGACGGAACCGTGGCTCAGTTCGACGGTGATCTGCAGGACTACCGGAACCTCCTGCTCAACGGTGCCGCTCCGGTGGCGCTAGATGAAACCCAAGCATCGGCGCCGTCGCCCGATCCGAAAAACAGGCGCGACCAGCGGCGGCAGGCAGCCGCTCGCCGCCAAGCCCTGGCGCCGCTCCGGCGCGATCTCGGCCACGCTGAACGGGCGGTCGAGAAGCTCACCGCAAGAAAGGCCGAGCTTGAGGCGGTCATGGCGGATCCCGAACTGTATGAGTGCAGCTCCGAGAAGGTGGTCGCGCTCCAGCATGCACTCCGGGAGATCACCCGGGATCTGGCCCAAGCCGAGGAGCGGTGGCTGCACCTGCAAGAGCAGTGGGAAGCTGCCCGGGCTAACTGACCCGTGGTGCCGGCCCCGGGCTGCGGGGCTGCTCCCTCGATAAGCGTTCCAGTTTGGTGGCGGCGGATCAGGCGGACGCATGCCAGGCGGAGACCCGCATCGAGCGCGTCGCACATGGTCTGCCGAGGCCTCTCAGAATGCTGCCGCCACGACCTCCGGCAGACGGGGAGCGCTTGTCCGTCGGTCCCGATCGCGGAACCGGATCGCTTGCCAGGCTACGCCTCGCGCGTCAGCGGAATGATCCCTTCCTCACAGGCCTTGATCTGCAGCGCCAGATAATGCGAATAGATCCGGCACTGGGCGAAGCTTCCCGCGGTGAACCAGAGCCCGGGTTGTCCGGTCCGGGTCCACATGTTGCGGAGCTCCTGCTGCTCCGGGTCGAACCCCCAGATCGGACCGGCGCGATCCGCGACGTCATCGCCGAACAGTTGCCGGACAAGGTGGTCCTGACCCTTGAAGCCTGTGGCAAGCACTACCAGATCGGCCGTCCGCACGGCACCGTCCCGCATGCGGGCACCTTTGGCGACAAACCGGTCGATGTCGGACCACTGCATGAGCCCGACCTCGCCTGAGGCGACCAGGTCAGAGCAGCCGACATTGAAGTAGTAGCCGCCGCCGCGCTCGAGGTACTTGAACTGCCAGCCGGTCCCGTCCGTGCCGAAGTCGAGCTTGAAGCCCACACGGGCAAGGCCGTCGAGCAGATCCTGGTCGAGCGCTTTGGCCCGCTCGGTGATTTGCTGATGCGCCGTTCGCATCACCTCAAGGGGCGTTGATGCGGTGATGAGATCGCAGTCCTCAAGCGGCGGTCCCTCGTCGTACAGGGCATAGGGAATCTGGGCGCTCGGCTCGACATTGACGATCATGGTCGGGTTCCGCTGGACCAGCGTGACGTCCGCGCCATGCGAATGGAGATCCTGCGCAATGTCATGGCCGCTGTTGCCCGTGCCCACGACCAGCGCGCGTTGGCCGGCCCAGTCGCCGCTTTCCCCGAATTCGCTCGAATGCAGGACCCGGCCTCCGAAATCCGCAAGCCCCGGGAGGTCGGGGCGGTTGGGAATGCCGCTGACGCTCGTTGCCATGATGACATGGCGCGGATGCATCTCCCGTGTCTTGCCGTCCGCCAGACGGAGCCTTACCGACCATCGTTTGGCCTCGGCATCGTACGTGCCGCCGGTGCATTCGGTGCCCGTCCAGAAATTGAGCTCCATGCTCTCGACGTAGGCCTCGAGCCAGCCGGCAATCTTGTCCTTGGGGATGTAGGTCGGCCAGTTTTCCGGGAAGGGGAGGTAGGGCATGTGATTGACCTGCACCTGGTTGTGCAGGCTCAACGCGTGATAGCGGTTGCGCCAGTTGTCCCCGATGCGGGCCTCGCGGTCGACGATCAGCGTGTCGACGTTGAGTTGCGTGAGGCGCGCGGCGACGGTCAACCCCGCATGTCCGCCGCCGACCACGAGGACCGCCGGGTCCCGGTCGGCATAGGCGACGGTAGCCTGGCGCTGATCGAGCCAGTTGGGCCCCCGGAAATCCCTCGAATAGGCCTCCCCGGTCGGCCTCGCGGCCCCGACAGCCGGTTCGAACCCCTCGATCTCGCGGAGCGCCGTGAGCAGCGACCACGCCTTGAGCGCTCCATCTTCGCCGTCACGAACGAGACGCACGACCCCCTCGGCCGGGCCGGTGGCGGTCGCGCAGGTGAAAATGGCCTCGATGCACTCGGTACCCGCCCTGGTGACAAGGCGGGGCGGCGTCCGGCCCTGACCCCGCCCGAAACGGCAGGGCCTGGCACCCGGTGCGTACTGCTGCAGCGCCTCGACAACGGCATCCCGGCCACTGACGGTCTGCACGTCCCAAGTGAGAGCCAGGAGATCGCGCCAGTGGCAGTGGGGCAGAAAAAGCGGTGCGAGAGCCGCCGGGCTGGGATCGGTCATGGCGGTCTCAAGGCCGGCCAGCCACGCATCCACAACCCGTGACGGGGAGTCCTCAAGACCTGCGTGCACGGTCTGGTCCATTTCACAGCCGCCAATCGGTCGGTGGTCGCGGCCGGTTACCGGCACCCGGTTGGCATCGGCGCGCGAGGGGACACTACCTTACCGACCGTGCCTCACCGGTTCAGTGGGTTATTGCAGGATCAGCCCGGCGGGACCGTCCCCGCCTAGATGGCCGTGGTTCCTTCATCCGTGTCTGGAGTCTCCCGAGATTCGCGCGCGCAAGGAACCCGAACAGTGCCGCGAACGCCCCGAGGTAGAAAACGGGGCCGAGTACGGTCCTCGCGACGGCGCCGAACGAGGCCTCCTTGAACGCAAACCTGGGCAGCGCGTCGTAGGCCTCGGGCGTGAGGCGGATATCCGCCAGGACATCGGGCTCCACACGGTCACCGAGAACCTTCTTGTAGGCCCGGACCTCGCGCTCGAATCGTTTCTGGCGTTCAAGGTCGGTGCCGGCAGCGGCATTGAAGGCGTGCAGGGTCAGCACCGCCGGTGAGGCGTACTGCAGTCGGTTGAGAAAGGACCGGCGTGCCGACAGCACGGCATCGAAGCGTTCCAGCACGGGTTCGACCTTCGCATCGACGGTCCGCGTGACGAGGAACGAGGTCCGGATGTATTCCGGGATGGAATAGTCGTCGACCGTGAGTTCGGGATGGTCCAGCAGCATCCCCTGCATGATATCGGCCCGCGACTTGTAGGCGTCGCTCGCAGCCTCCCTGGCATCCGACAGGAACGCCAGCCGCGACGGCGCCGGATAGGCCGCCTCAGCCGCCGCCGTCAGCACGGCCGGCCCGATCATGCCACTCAGAGCCCACACCGCCACAAGTGCCAGAAGCGTGGTCTCGCTCCTGAGGAACAGGCTGACGACCCACGTGATCAGGGCTGCCCAGAAAACAAAGTAGGCGGCGGCAACCGTGAGCCAGATGGCGAAACGCACGCTTCGCCCTTCGCCCTCACCCACGGCGAGGCCCACCAGCGCAGCCCCCACCCAGAGGACAAGAACCGCTCCGAACCGTACCCCCAGCCTGGCAAACGCGAGGTCACGGATGGCGACGGGCTGGGCCAGCAGCAGGTCCAGGCGCCCCCGCTCCCGATCCTCGGAAAGGACGTCGTACGCGAGCACGATCATCAGGAGCGGCAGGAGAAACGTGATGACGAAGGCGAAATCAAACGGGCCCGCAGCGAGCGCCAGAGGGTTCTGGAACTGGTAGATCCCGAACAGGTTCTCGATGCTTCTCCATTGCGACACCGTCGCCGTCATGGGTTGCACGTCCGAGACCCCGACCGAAAGATCGGCCAACGGCCCCGGCGGGGCGGACACGGCCAGGTAGACGCCCATGGCCAATCCTGCCCAGCGGTCGTCCTCCAGGGTCGTGTCTCCGGATTCGATTGATGCAAGGCGCGCCCGCCAGCTCTCGGCACGGGCGTTCCCCTCCTCCTGGAAGCTCGCGACGCCTTCCACCAGTGCCGCGCGATGGACGTGTCCCTGCCACAGGGCAAACAGGCAGAGGGCCAGGAACAGGACCAGCAGTGCGGCCGTTCCGCGATCGGCGAGGAGCGCCCGGCGTTCCTGGCGGGAGAGCGTGGCGATCGTCACCGGTGCGCCTCCTCGAGCTGGATCCAGCGCACCCCCCGGGCGGCGAGCACGCCCGCGAGGCCAAGCCAGGCGAAGAGAATCAGAAAATCAGCCCAGACCCTGGACAGGACCGCATGCATCCGGGGAGGGGCGTACGCGAAGTCGGGCAGGCTCTGCCAGAATTCATCGCCGGCCTGATAGGCATAGCCGTCCTGCCCGCCCCCGGTGATCATGTCCTCGTTGAGGCGACGGACAAAATCCCTTCGGAACGCCTCGACCGCCTCGGTGAAATGCCGGTGGGCGAACAGGTCCGTGCCCGAAAGTGCCTGGGTGACGTGTTGCATGGCGATCGCGGGCGACAGCAGGGAGAAACGGCGGGCAATCGTCTGCTGGTGTTCGTGCGTGGACCAGAGTTCGCCATAGAGGCGATTGAACACGGCATTGCCGAATTCCTCGCTGGCCTGGAGCAGGTAGCCATCGAGGTTGATCGGCAGCTCCTCGGCGGTCTCGACCCCGTATTCGGCGAGCACATCCGCCACGATGGCGTCGCGCCGCGCGGTGGCCTCCTCCGAGGCTCCCCAGAACGGCTCGGACGACTCCTTCTTCAACTGCTCTGCAAATGTTGCCGGATAGGGAGCCGGCGACAGCGTTGCCCCGACATTGGCCGCAAGGCGCGGGACGAAGACGACCGCCGCAACCCAGAACCCGGCCAGGACGACGAGCGCGGTTTTCGGCCGGCCGGCGCGTGCCGAGACCGCGAGGGCCACAAGGATGAAGATGCCCAGATAGACAATGTGGGCAAGAACGATTCCGGTGAGGCGCCATCCGGAATCCGGAAGGGGCAGCACGTTCGCGGATGACGCGGAGAGCCAGGCAGTGGCAATGACAACCAGGCCCAGAATGCCGGACACGAAACACGCCGCGAGCCCTTTCCCCAGCAACACAGCACGCGGCCGCACTCCCGTACTCAGCACATGGCGCAACGTCGAGTTTTCCCGTTCGCCGGCAATGCTTGCGAACAGAAAGAGGATGATCAGGAGGGGAGCGAACACCCGGAGAATCCAGGCCGGGCTGAGTTCTGCAAATCGCTGGATTTCAACGCCGTCCTCGATCGGTCGCAGTTGCGCAGGATTCCGGTAATGGGCCTCCATCCAGATCGCCTGTCCGACATAGTCCGTGATACCCGGATCGAACACGGACAGGCTGGGCACGGGCTGAAAGGCGTACCGCGAAAAATGCGCCGCCGTATGCGGATTCTTTTCGCCCTGATGATCCCAGGTGTGGGCATCGCTTTCGATCGCGGCCTGCCGTTCCCGCTCTGCGCTCTGAATCGTCTTCCACCCGCTGACCGCGGCCGAGATCGCGAGCGCAATCAGCACGAGGCGCATGACCACAACCCGCCCGTCCCGACGGGACTGCTTGACCTCCCTTCCCAGAACGACGCGGATCATGCGGAGTTCACGGGGAGCGGCAGGTCGGTGACGCCCGAGCGCCGCGCCCGGGCATGGCCGCCCATCTCGCGGGCCACATCGATTGCGCACCGGCGCCGATCAGGCAGCGCCTGCAGGCGGCCATCCAGCCGACAGACCGACAGGGGCCTAGGCCGTCTGTTCCCCGATGCCAGAGTCATCGCGCATGTGCTCCAGATAAATCTGCTCGATGTCCGCCTCGCGCACGCTGGCCGGATTGAGTTCCTCCACGGTTTGGCCTGCCTTCATGATCCGGATCCGGGTCGCGACTTCCTTGGCCCGCAAAATATCGTGGGTCGCCATGAGAATTGCGGCGCCGTCGTTCCTGAGATCTGAGATGATGTTCGCGAACTCGTTGGCAGCCTTCGGATCCAGCCCGGACAGCGGTTCATCCAGCAACAGGGCCTTGGCCTGCTTGGCCAGGGCGATCGCGACGCCGACCTTCTGGCGCATCCCCTTCGAGTAGGTGCCGACGCGCCGGTCGGCGGCTTCCCGGGAAAGCCCCGCCTGCGCCAGGAATGCGTAGAGATCCTGCTTCGGGACCGGTGGCTGGCCTCCAAGCCTCGAAAAATGCCTGAGGTTTTCGAACCCGCTGAACAGGGGGTAGAGGGCAACCTGCTCCGGGATGTATGCCAGATGCCGCTTGGTCTCGACCGGCGCCTCCTGCACGTTCAGCCCGTTGACGAAGGCGCCTCCCGACGTCGGCTCGAGAAATCCGAGAAAGAGGTTGATCGTCGTCGTCTTGCCCGCCCCGTTGGGCCCGAGCAGGCAGACGACTTCCCCCGGGTCGATCGCAAAATCCAGGAGGCGGAGGGCCGTGACCGCGCCAAAGGACTTGGAGAGCCGTTTTGCTTCAAGCATTCCATAGCTCTTGTCATTTGGCGCGGCGTCCGGCCGCCACGACACTCAGTATGCAAAATCCAGAGTGACGAAGAAGGTTCTCGGTTCGCCCGGTGTCACGAAACCTTCGTTGAACCCCGTTCCCGGGTTGAAGTACCGCTCATCCAGCAGGTTGTGGACATTGACCTGCAGCCAGGTGCACTCGCCCAGCGGATACCGGGCCCCGACGTCGACAACCTCGAATCCCCCAACCTCGTAGGTATTGGGAATATCCCCTGCGCGCGACGACGCGAACGTGAACGACGCCTGGAGCGACAGGCCGTGAAGCGTGCCGCCCGCGATGTCGTAGTTGGTCCAGATCCGTCCCGAATGTTCCGGCACGCCGGGGAGCGCATTGCCCTCGTTGGTTGGCGTGAACTGGTCGCGGCTGGTCTCGTTGTCGATGTAGGCGTAATTCGCAAGCACCGTCCATTGCGGCGAGACCGTGATGGCAACGTCGAAATCGAGACCGCGGGTGCGTTGCGCCCCGATGAACCGCGGCAGGAGCGTCAGCGGATCGTTGAGGGCAATCCCGTCACGTTCAAGATCGAAGAGAGCGGCGGTGCCGGTGATTCGGGCGTAATCGAACTTGACCCCAACCTCGATTTGCGAGGACGTCTCGGGAACGTATTTCCTCACGCCCGTGGTGGGCAGTTGCGGGCTGATCGCTTCCCCCCAGCCGACGAAGCCGACCAGTCCGTCCGAGACTTCATATGTCACGCCCACACGCGGCGACACTTCCTCGTGATGGGCCTCGGCGAAGTCCGTGGCGTCGCTGTTGGTTTCCTGATCGATATCGTCGAACCGGACTCCCGCGGACAGCGCGAGGCGGTCGGTCAGGGAGAAGAGCCCGTTCGCGTATGCCGCGCGGGTGTCGAGCTTGCTGTAGTAGTTGGTGAACCCGATCGAAGCGACGTCGAACGGCTGCTGGCCGTACACCGGATTCGAGATATCGATCGGGGGCAGGGACCCGAAAATAAAGTCTTCCGAATCCGCCCGGAAAGATCCGTAGTCCACACCGATGACGACGTTCTGCTCCAGTCCGCCCATGTCGAAGTTGCCCAGCAGATCGACCACAGCGATCGATTCCTTGTCATCCTCCGGGTAGATCCAGAGAAGCCGGCCAAGGGACCGGTTGTCGTCGTCCAGCGAAAGCGGGAACGCGAAGTTCTCGACAATGCGACGATCCTGGTAGCGGCCGGTGCCCTTGAGCGTCCAGGTGTCCGTCAGGTCGTACTCCGACGTGAGCGTGAGCATCCGGTTCTTCCACCGGTGCCCGTTCCCGGAGGCGAACGGAGAGTCCGGGATCGCGGGCTCGCCAATGTCCAGTGAACGCGGCAAGCGGATGTCATCAAGGCCGGTGACCGTTCCGTAGAGCGGCAGACCGACGTGGAACGGCGTTCGCCGGTTGCGCACGTCACCCTCCAGCAAGAGCCGGAACCGTCCGTCGTTGTCGAATCGAAGAGCTCCCGCGACCCCTTCCCGGTCGATGAAGCCGTTGTCGACAAAGGTGTCCGAGCGTTCGACGTCTGCCAGAACACGAAATGCGAAGTTGTTGCCAAGGGGGCCTGTGACGTCGCCCCAGGCAATGCGCGTGCCCTGGTCACTGACCCGCAGGGCAGCGGCCGATCCGAATTCGTCTTGGGGTTTCTTGGTGACCAGGTTGATGACGCCGCCAAGCCCGCCGCCGCTCTGGATGCCGTAGAAGGTCGATGCCGGGCCCTTCAGCACTTCGGCCCGTTCGATCGGATGCAGCCCGTAATCGAGATCGTAGAAGCGGTTCCGGTTCCCGTTCACGATCAGGCCGGCATCCTGACCTCGAATCCGATACGGGTTGTACGTCCCCACGACGCCCCGGTTCGTCGATCCCCCGGATATGTTGGCGAGAATGTCCGAAACATGGACAGCGCCCTGCGTCTGGAACAGGCTGTTGGGAATCAATTGCACCGTTTGTGCAATCTTGTTGGCAGGAACCGGGAACCGGCTCCCGACCGTCGTGGTGTTGGGCGGAAAGTACTGCCCTTCCACGACAATGGTTTCGATCGTGACGTCGGTGGCCGGAGCAGCACTGTCGTCGGTTTGCGCAACGGCTGGGGCATGCAGGCCAAAGGCCAGTGCGGCGGCAAGCGTGGCCGTCCTCGGAACTCGCATCGAAGTACTCCTGAAATTCGTGTTGGCCCGCACGGTTCGTGCATCCGTGATCGGCCCTCGGCAACCGGGCCAAGGGCCGTGTTAAGTTATTACTTTAGTAAAGTTATTACAATTACAGTGTCCCGGTAAATCGGGATGAACGGTTCGAAACCTTGGAGAACGGTGCAATACGAAGGCTCCCGATCACGGTTGATCGGAGGAACGTGTGCCCGCCGCCGGGGAGATGCCCGCCACCCTGGTCTCCGGGAAGCTGAATCTTGAGAAACATGGGCTTGCGGTCCGCATCCCACGTCACGCCGTTGACCTCGTACTCGCCTTGACTCACCAAGAAACTGACCAGCGCAACCGGATTGAGATGGCTTGAATTTCGCCTGCCGGCTTGGGACTCGAGCGTCACCTGACTTCCCGTATGCCGGGCAAGATCAGATTTCTTCTTTCGCTCGAGTCGAAATCGAAAAGTAGCTTCTTTGAAGGCATGCTTCCTTAAACAGAGGGAATGCCACATAAGACATATAATTTTCTCCCACCCAATGAACGTTTGACCGTGTCCTGGCTCGTATCGGCTCCCTTCTTCGGCGCCAGGCCGGTCTTCCACCGGGCTGAATATGCGGGTGCAGTCGGCCGCCGGCCCGGTGACGAGGTGGTCACGGCGATGCTCGCCCAGCACCTCAAGGTCGGCAATATATTGGCTGCAGCGTGAGCAAAAAAGGCTTGGCATAGAAACTATTGCGCACAAAAAAATCTACGCGCGCTGGCCCCGCGGCAGGCGCGATATGCATTGGGTAGCAAACCAGAGGAAGGCGGGACCGCTCCGGGCTGGAACGTCCCCCTCCCTGTCGAGGTCTTGGAGCCTCGCTTCGAAGTGACATAACAGCCGGTCTCCTCGGTCCAGATCCTGCACCGCAGCGCCGGCGAAACCGGCACTTAACACGCCAGTGGCGGACGTGTTGCGAACTGCAGCGTCGCCATCGCCGACCCTCACGTTGACAAGCAGACCGATGAGTGGGTTGCCAAAGTCGATCTGGCCGCATCGTCACCTTCCAGGACGGGCTTATCGCGGCGTTCGAGAAAGCCGTCTGGAAGTGCCGACCAGTCAACATTGACGGTAAGCTGTAGACATGGCTAAAGAGGCTAACGGCTCCTAGGAATCCGTCATCATGATTACGAATAACGTCATCCAACGCGTTTTCCGGATCAAGGCTGGATCCGCCACATACACGGCGTTCGCGCTCGATCATGGCGGCAGACAGTACTGCGTTACCGTCCGTCACGCCTTTGAGAAAACTGGCCCGCCGAACTCAGTAAAGATCTATCACGACGGACAGTGGAAAGATCTTCCAGTATGTCTCGTCGGAATCGGATCGGGCGAAGACGATATCGCCGTTTTGGCGCCGAACATTCAACTAGCTCCAACTTTCCCGCTTGAACCAACGACAGGCCTGGTTCTTGGCGAGCAGGTCTTCTTCCTAGGCTTTCCACTCGGAATGATGAGTGCCGGAGGACAAATTAACCGCGAATTTCCGATACCATTGGTCAAATCCGGGGTGTTCAGCGGAGCCCAGGGACACACGTTCTGGGTCGACGGACACAATAATCCCGGATTCAGCGGCGGCCCGCTGGTTCATGCCGGGGGCAAGACTAACAAGCAAGACTACCGGATTGCGGGTGTGATCTGCGGATACCGCTTGTCGATGCTCCCGTTGCACAACCATTTAGGCAACCAAATCGGGGCATTACCGGACAACTCAGGTATCGTTGTCGCATGCTCGATCAAACCTGCCATCGAACTCATCGAGGGCAGGCCCATCGGATACGACCTCACGCACTCCGCTGGAACGCCAAACAGCAGATCACGAGCAAAACCGACTGTCGCTCTGTGAAGGACGCCGCCCGACAAAGGCTTTCACGGGTGAATAACTATCTTCACCTTCCCGGACGGGTTGATCTTGATGTTCGAGACGCCCGCTCTTTTGCGGGAAAGTGTTGTCGAACGGCACGAGAGATGTAGCCCGCATCACCGAGGGGTGCTCTCGAGCCAGCTCGGTTTCACGGTTTCAGCACCAGGACACCGTCAGCCGTACGCGATACCCATGGGCTATTGCTCCCTTTCGGAAGGTCGTCCGGATCGAGTTTGGCCGCCCAGGGCAGGGAGAGCTCTCGGCCGAGATTGAGGCAGAGACGCACCGTCTTGATGCTCGTGCAGCTTTTGAGCAGATCGTGCAGCACGTTAGGCCGCAGGGTATAGGTGCCCTCCACGAGTTCGCGCGCCCCCTGCAGGGATTGCCTTCTCCCGACCTCACTCAGCATCTCAAGCAAGGCACGCTCGGGTGCCGAGACGAGCGGGGCGTTCCGGTTGTTGTCGTATGGCCGGACGTGAAGCAGGGCCTTGGGTTCTTCTCTGAATATCCGTTTACGCCGGTACTTCGAGGGAAACCGGTTGGTGAACCACCCCGGAAGGCGCGCCGACCTCCATCCGAAAAGCTGGTGGATGGGCCGCGCCGGCACAGTGTGACTGATGCCATGCCACTCGAGCGCGGAACTGCCGCCAACATGGAGCCCTTCGAAGCTTCTCTGAAGCAGCACCAGGCTGGGGTACAGGGCTGGCGGATCGTTGGGGCGGCAATAGACCCCGCGTGCCAGTCGCTGGAGCCAGCCAGCCCGGACGTAGTAGACAACAAGATCCGCCGACATTCCGAGAGCGGCGAGGTCCTTCGCCGTCAGCGGCGTCCCGGGCGCCAGACTGACGTGGAGGATCATTAGCTTGTTTCTTGTTGTCGTATCCATGCTACGACTATACGAAACAAAACAAATCGTTCGAGGCTGGGTTGCAGGGGGGCCGGCGTCGCGCCAAGCGATCGTGCTTTACTTCCAGACCGATGGCGGCCCAGACAATGCAGGGCAACCTGATCTGCCGTCGCGGCCGGGGCAGCGGTTTCGTTCAGCTGGGCCGGTCGCCTTGGCAGACACTGTCGTGGCAGGCGCGCGCAAACGGGGCGTTGCGCACCAGCAACTGCATCCGGCTTATTGCTGCTTCTCCATTCCGATCTCGCCACAACGCCCGCACTGATGGCCGAGACGCAGCAGCCGGTGATCGTCAGGTGGCGGGCGGGCTGCGCCAGGAGCGAGACCGCACGGCAGGTTGTTGCCTTCCCCGGTTGCGAACATGTCGGCACCCCGACGTCGTGCTCGACCCCGGAACGCGTATCTTGGAATGCGCAACGTGATCGAACGGACGCACCATGAAGATTCAGCGCGGAGGCCTGGACGACCCTCGGGTTCGTGAACTGCTCGAAACCCATCTGCTCCAGGCCCGAGCCGAGACCGCACCGGGAAGCGCCCATGCCCTGGACTTGCAGGGATTGAAGAGCTCCGACGTGGAGTTCTGGTCCATGTGGGAGAATGACGATCTGGTGGCGATCGGCGCGATCCGGGTGTTGTCGCGTGACCACTACGAAATCAAATCAATGCACACCGTCAGCGACAAGAGGCGCACCGGTATCGGCAGCAGGATGCTGCTTCACATCATTGACTTCGCGCGAGCTCAGGGCGCGACCCGATTGAGCCTGGAGACGGGCTCATGGGAGTATTTCGAGCCCGCACGCGCCCTGTATTCGAAGTACGGCTTTGTCGAATGCGAACCGTTCGCGGACTACGTATTGGATCCGGCCAGTGTCTTCATGACGCTGGAGCTGCGAACGCAATCTTCCCCTGACATGTCGAATACAAACAATAGCTGAGATTACTGGCGCACAAAGGCGTTTGCGTGCGCTCATTCTGCCTGTTCCATTGACCACGCAACCCGGTCCGCCAAAAACTGTGCAAACGGCTCAATAACCTGATCAACGCTGGCGCCCTCAAGCGCTGCCATGTAGGCGTCACGATCGTCGACCCGGATGACGGTCCACGCATAGCCACCGGATGCCAGCATCGCGTTCATGACAAAGCGTGCCATGCGCCCGTTGCCGTCCGGATAGGGATGGATGTATCCGAACAACCAGTGCCCGAGCACGGCTCGAACGCAAGGCTCGGTTTCGGCTTCCAGAAGATCGAACAAGGCCGGCATGGCATCGCGCACCGCTTCCCACCTCGGTGGGACATGCCGTGACCCCCGAAGAAACACGGCGTCGTTGCGGTAACCCGCCAGTGCGGAAGCCTCAATGAGGCCGGCCGTAACGCAAGGCTGAAACAACTCGCGATACCAGTCACGGTGAGATTCCCGGATCAGCGCACCAGCATTACCGCCGCCAACGATCTCACTCACCGCTCCCCGCACTAGCTGGAACGCTTGCCAGTAACCTCGCGCGGCCAGCGTGTCGAGGCTCTGCCGGTCGGCGTCATGGTTGTCCGGATACCAGTTGCCGGCGCGTACTCGGTCGATCAGTTCCGGTGTAACGCGGTAGCCCTCGATCGACAGCGAGTGATAAGCATCGCTCTGAAAAATGTCGTCAACGAACGACAAATAGGCATTTCGATCTTGGGGCAGGTTGGGCGCTTTAGGAAATGCCGCGATCACAGGCTTTCGCATCCTCTCCCAAAGCGATTGGAGGCGGCCGACTATCGGCGCCTGCGTCCGGCTCAGCGCACCAAAAGCGAATTTCGGCTCGAATGGATCGGCTTCACGGACATCGTAGCCGGTGCGTTTCATGACGCTCAGAATTTCATCGGCCACTTCACTTCTGCCGATCCGGCGGAAGGCGCCGGCCAGCCGTCCCGCAATTGCTGAATGACCGCCGTCAAGTAGCCGCCCGAGCACATCAGCTGCATCGCGGACGCCGGAGAGTATGACCTGCGCTTCGACCGGGTGCCGAACAAAAAACCCTTCCGGCACGCGCACCAAAGCTGCTTCGGCCACAAACAGTTGCAGCCCGTCCTGATCGGTGAGGTCGGCGCGTGGAGGCGTGTCTCGTTGTCTGAGGTCGTACAAAGACGTGCCGAACAACAGTTCGACGGTGTTGTTGGTACCTTTGGATGTATAGATCGTGACGTGCTGCGGGATGACGGTGTGTTTCGCGTGGAGCAGCAATGACTGTGTCGGGGAAAGGTGCCAGTCCGTCCCGAACCGGGCCTTGCAATAGGCCGCGCAGAACTCCCAGAACGAAGCGAACCAGGGTGTCGTATCGCCGGGACCTGCATCCGGGCTGCATGAGATCAGCCAGCCCTTCATCACCTCGCGCAAAAAACCGTTCCTGACCAACCGCTCGCGGTGAACACGCGTCAGTTCGTTGGATCGAAAGACCCTCCGCTCTCTGCCTTGGAGCTTCTGGAGCTGTGCCAGCGATGAAGCGAGCTTCTCATTCGGTGTGACCATGCTGGACTATCTTCGTGCTTACGCAAGTTTAATTTGCCGTGATAATGCAAGTTTATAGAGACGTTAACATTCAAGTCAATTATGCTGTGACCACGCACGTAAACTATGACGTAACAGCACACGTCTTTTTCGTCGAGCAACACTCCCGCCTACCAACGGACATACTTAGACTGGCAGAGCGGGACTGGCTGCATTGCAGACTGGTCGCACATATCTCATGGTCATATGTCGCGGAGATAAGTGGATGAAGACCATTGATGCCGCCAAATTCAGGGCACAATGCCTTGCCTTGCTTGACGGGCTTGAGCCGGACGGCCTCGTCATCACAAAGCACGGCAAGCCGGTCGCGCGGCTGGTGCCGTATGAGTGCGAGCACACTAGGCTGATCGGCAGTCTGCGTGACAAGGTGGAAGTCCGGGGTGACATCCTCTCGACCGGTGTCGACTGGAACACCAGTGCCGAATCTTGATAAAAACACGGTAAATCCTTTAGCGATCTTATAAGATATTGAAATAATAGCATATTTTTTCCCAGATTCGCCGCACGCACTTCGTAAGCGGATTGGAGTGAATGTCTGTGGGTGTCGTTGGGGCGCAGTCGGCCAAGAGAGCCCAGACGCTATTGTGGCGTTCAGCGCAGGGGTTAGCCGATTAACGCATGCTGAATCGGCGCAGAAGCGAGTACAGTACAGGTGCCTTCAGTTGGGGAACCGTTCTTTGAGGGACGTGGAAGCGACTGGCGCTGAGAGCCGGATCATCGACGGAAGGGCACTTCTGATCCTCTGTCCAAGCCGATTTCCCCGTCCTCAATCTCGTCCGGGGGGTTCCATGCCGGTAAGCACGGTGAGGGTCTTGCCGTAGCTGCCCAGGCCGATTACCTCCTCCAGAATTTTCTGGCTATACCCGCCATTGAACCAGCCTTGGAGGCAGCTTTGCCCCTTGGCGCACCGCCGCTGGGCAATGTTCTCGCCATCGAAGTTGAACTTTGCGGTCACGCTGTCTGAGGGCAACAGTTTGCCTTTTCGGATCCGATCAAGACCGGGGAAGCCCATAAGAGAACTCGACATGAAGACGTAGTCGATGGTGTCGGCGCTGCTCCGGACGATAGCCACCGGGTCGAGGCTAGTTTGCGCATACCGGATGGCAGTGGCTTCGAGGGACGTTACGCACCGGTTTTGAAGCGTCTTGATCGCTTGGAGTCCGTTGCCGGCGCGAGCCGCTGCGGCAACGAAGAGGTTGGCAGGCATGAGCAGTGCTGTGGCGAATTGATCCGCCTCTTGTTCATATCGGATTGTGCTGCGGAACGCTCCCATGGAGAAGTGTCTCCCCTGGTTGTCCAGAACGGCGTCAATGTGTCCGGGCAACCGGTAGTGCCCGAGCTCGTGGGCGACGGAGAATCTTTTGAACCCCCAGTTGTTGACGTGAGTCGGATACCCGATCCCGAACATTCCAGAGACATGGAGAAGCATGCCTGAGGCACTGCCCTTTGACGCAGGGAGTGGTTTCAGTTCGATTCCGAGTCGACGGGCAATCGCGAAGGGATTGATTGGAAGGGCGGCGATCTGCAACTCGCAAAGGAGGCGCTCCGCCTCGTGGTGCACCTTGATAAACATATCGTAGGGCCGCGCCATTCACTCGCCCTCTTTTGCTTTGTGCTGGGCTTTCCGGGTCAACATCTCCACGAACTCATCCGTCATCTCCTGATGCTCGGCGGAGAGGCCCGCGTAGTGACGGTGAAGCCTGTCGGCGGTGGCGGCTGATGTCTCCATGAGATCAGAGCGACCTAACAGATAGTCGGTCGTGACGCGGAGGGCGTCGGCTAGGCGCTTGAGGTTGTCGAACGACGGCTTTCGGGTGCCAGTCTCGAAGTGCGAGACGGCTGATGCTTGCAGATCGGCCCGCCGGGCAAGGTCGCTCTGGCTCAGATGACGAGCCGTTCGAGCAGTGCGCAGCCTCTGCGGAAAACTCTCTGTCGGCCTGCTTGACTCAGCCATCCCGAAAACGTATATATTTTTCTGACGATTTCGTCATGATTGTTGAGAGGCCTTTGGTCACATCGCGATTATGACGGATTCGTCAGATTGTACCATACGAGCTGCATGCAGACAAGGAGATTGAACATGCGCAGGGGACCAAAAACCCATCATGTCGTGCCGAACCCGAAGGGCGGCTGGGACGTGAAGCGCGGAGGCGCTACGCGATCGAGCAGCCATCACGACACCAAGCAGGATGCGATTGATCACGGACGGGCGATCAGTCGCAACCAGAGGACCGAACTGCGAATTCACAACCAGGACGGACGAATCGCCGAAAGCGATAGCCACGGCGGCGACCCCTATCCACCCAAGGGCTGAGAAAGGAGGCCATTACCATGACACTCAAGCAAGAGCGCAAGCTAGAACATGGTGACGAAAACAGCAGATGCGCCGAGGAAAGGGGGGTATTGATCATCGTCAACGGCCGGGAAAAACTCGTCCAGGGCGAAGAGTTGACCTTCGACGGTGTGATCAACCTGGCGTTCGATGACCCGCCCAAAGGTGAGTTCATCTGCTTCACGATCACTTACAGGAATGCCGCTGGACCCAGACCGGAGGGCACGCTGATCGAAGGTGAAACCATAAATATAAGGGAGGGAATGGTCTTGAATGTCACCGTCACTGATAAATCGTAGTCCCGACCTCCGTGCATTGGTCGAGGATGGCTACTACGTAGCCATTGTGGCTGGCCATCTCGTGGTCCGTGAAGTGCCCTACGTCAATTCCAGCGGGCAGGTGAAGTTGGGCACCTTGGTGTCGACGCTTGACTTGGCGGGAGATTTGACAACCCGGCCAAAGAACCACATTGCCATGTTCGCAGGCGAGCACCCTTGTGATCGGGATGGGTGTGAACTGACAAAGATCAAACATGAGAGCGTTCGAAAGGATATCTCCGACAATTTCGCGATTGATCACTCTTTTTCGAGCAAACCTGCCGATGGGTACCGGGACTACCATCACAAGATGACGACTTATGCCGCCATAATCTCGGGTCCTGCCGAAGCCATCGACCCAAACTTGACAGCGAGACCTCGCCGGGTGACAGAACCCGACGATGCCGAGACGGTGTTCAAATACATCGACACCGCTTCGAGCCAGGCGGGCGTCGTGGGTTTGTCGAGAAAGCTGGCGCAGCGGGTCGCTATCGTCGGCCTAGGCGGGACGGGCTCATATATCCTTGATTTGGTGGCCAAGACCGCCGTGCGGGAAATCCATGTATTCGATGGGGATGACTTCCTCCAGCATAACGCGTTCCGCGCTCCGGGCGCGCCGTCCCTCGAGGAGCTGAGGGCCATTCCGAAAAAGGTTCGTCATCACGCAGGGCACTACTCGTTGATGCATAACGGCATCGTGGCGCATGAGGAAAACGTCAACGCATCCAACGTTGAACTGTTACAGAAAATGGACTTCGTGTTTATCTGCATCGACCGTAGCGAGGCGAAAGGCTCAATCATCACGAAATTGGAGCAATTCGGCATCCCTTTTGTCGATGTCGGGATCGGTATGGAACTCGTCGATGGCAAGCTCCAAGGGATCGTTCGGGTGACAACGAGCACACCTGAAATGCGCGACCATGTTCGGAGCAAAAAACGAATCGGACTATCCGACGGCAACGTGGACGAACTGTATTCTCGGAATATTCAGATCGCCGAATTGAACGCGTTGAACGCTGTGCTGGCGGTCATCAAGTGGAAGAAGCTATCCGGGTTCTATCGGGATTTGAAGAACGAACACTTCAGCGCATACACACTGGATGGCAATTCGATAATCAACGAGGACTGTGCGTGAAGCCACCGTTGGTCCTGGCACATAAATTCGTCAAGATTGTTCCGGAAGAACTCGACGAGCATACGATTTATGTGTCCACGGACTATACCACGGTGGTGCACTTGTGCTGTTGTGGATGCGGAAGAGAAGTCGTGACGCCGTTGAGTCCAACAGATTGGACGCTGATCTATGACGGGGTGTCTGTTTCCTTAAGCCCTTCCATCGGCAATTGGAGTTTTGAATGCCAGTCTCACTATTGGATCGACAGGAGCAGAGCACTGTGGGCGCCCCGGTGGTCAAGGAACTGGATTGAGGCTGGACGCGCGCGCGATCAACGTTCGAAAGAACAGTACTATGGAGGTGGTAAGGTGGTCCCGAGCAGGCAATTCGACTGTCCCCTCCGCAAATCGATCAGGAAGGTTCGGCAATGGCTATCGGGCCTTTGGAGGCCATAGCTCCCAACGATACAAATTCCCGAGTCAATCCCAATCATCGGCGGATACAAATCAGGCAGGTGGCCGCCCCAGAACGCCCAGAGAAACCGAGAAATGTCCGGTCGAGACGTTGATGGATTCGGGCGCCTTTCCTTAGTTCCGCGTGACGTCCGTGAACACTCACTCACCACACAAGCGCCTTTTGGGCCGGTGCAATGGCCATGAATGTTCAGCCGGGAGATCGACTGGTTCGCGTAAGCAGAATTCGGATTGGGGGCCGGGCTAGCCTTGCCCACCCATAACTCCAAAGACTAGGCCCCCGCCTCTGCCCATATCCTAAACCCCGCACGCCTTAGCGCATCCCCGCCAACGTGATGGCGGAATCGGACGGGCGAAACTGGTACACAATTGCGGATTGGCGCCTAGGGATGCGGTCGGAACGGAGCTGACGCCCGGCAGACGTGGGATTTCAACGGCGGCACGGTCTGGATCGGCCCCTGTCCGATCTGAACACCGCCCAGCTACAGCGCAGGGCTGTGATGGTGAAGCAGTGACGCCAGGCGGATGGGCGGGATCTCTGGATGGGAATAGGATCAGCGGATTCCATGGGCGCTGCCAACCCGGAACTCAAACACGCTCACCTCGTCGGCTTCGGGCGTACGAACGGATCATGCAAGAGAAATGATCGTTGATCTCGTGAGCATGGGTAGCGAGCAGGAGCCTTGGTTTGTCGGACTGCGACGAGAACGCGGACTTCACTGCGGTGAAGCCAGGTATGTTGCGTCGCGCTTAGGGTTTCTGTCGCCTGATTCCGGACACGATCACAACCGTCACTGAGGACCATGAGCACCTTCCGATTCCTGCACGCCGCTGACATTCACCTGGATAGCCCGTTGACCGGGTTGGCGGGTATCGAGGGCGGCCTCGCGGAGCGGATTCGCCCGGCACCGCGCGCCGCCTTCGAAGCGCTGGTGGACTGTGCACGCGACGAGGGGGTGGACTTCGTCGTGATCGCTGGTGACCTCTATGACGGCCCTTGGCGCGATTTCAGTACCGGGCTGTTCTTTGCCGAACAAATGGGCCGCCTGAACGAGGCCGGAGTTCCTGTATTCGTTCTCCACGGGAATCACGACGCCGAGAGCTTGATTACCAAGTCCCTGCCGCTGCCCGACAACGTCCGTGTGTTCGGTGCCGGCGAAGCCCAGACCTTCCGGCTCGACGAACTCGGGGTTGTCTTGCACGGCCGGAGCTTTCCTGAACGGGCGGTGACCGAAAACCTCCTTCCCGGTTACCCCGATCCAATGCCCGACGTCTTCAACATCGGCGTCCTCCACACCGCCCTGGAAGGAAGCGAAGGTCACGCCACCTACGCGCCTTGCAGCCTCCACGAGCTGGTCGCCAAGGGCTACGACTACTGGGCGCTCGGGCATGTGCACCGCCGTCAGGTGCTGCATGAGGACCCGTATGTTGTGTTCCCGGGCAACCTCCAGGGCCGCCATGTCCGTGAAACCGGCCCCAAGGGTGCGGCCATGGTGACGGTCGAGGACGGCGAAACCGTCGATGTCACCCATCTGACGCTCGATGTGGTGCGCTGGGCCGTACTCGAGGTCGATGCTGCGGGTGCCGACAACCGGGACGAGGTCGTGGATCGCATGCGCATGACCCTGAACGAGGCCGTGCAGGAGGCAGATGGTCGGTTGCTTGCAGTGCGAATCCTGCTGCAGGGGCGCACCCCTCTGCATGACCAGCTGATTGCCGACACGGACGATTTGATCGCTGCGGCGCGCAGCATCGCCCTTGGCCTCGGAGACGAGGCGGCGTGGGTGGAGCGCGTATTGGTCCAGACAGTGCCCGTCGCCGACGTGGCGAACGCGCCGAGACCCGAAGACCAGCTGGGTGACCTGCAGCGCATGCTCGCGGACGCTGAAGGCGATGAGGAGTTGGTCGCGCTGTTGAAGGCCGACATCGGCCGCCTGGTCGGGGCACTTCCGCATCCGTTGCGGGACAACTGTGAGGACGACCTGCTCACGGCCGCGATGGCCGGCGACTACCAGGCACTGATGCGCCACGTCATGCCGTGGCTTCACGCCCGCCTGACAGCGGTGGAGCAGGACTGAGCGCATGCGCATTGCCAGGCTCGATCTGCTGCGTTACGGCCGGTTCACCGACCGGTCGATCGCGTTGCCGCGGGCGAAGCGGGATCTCCACATCCTGTTCGGTCCCAATGAAGCCGGCAAGACGACATCGCTCGCCGCCATCGAGGATCTCCTGTTCGGTATTCCGAATCAGACGCCGTACGGCTTCCTGCACAACTACGACGCCATTCGGCTCGGAGCGATGCTGGAGGACGATGACGGCGAGTTCATGTTTCAGCGGCGCAAGGGCAACAGGAACACCGTGCTTGGCAGCGACGGATCGCCGCTTCCCGGAGGCGAGGCGCTGCTTGCGCCGTATCTGCACGGCGCCGACCGGACGTTTTTCGGCCGCATGTTCAACCTGAGCCACAGCCGGCTCGCCGAAGGCGGCAGGGCGATTCTCCAGGCCGAGGGCGATCTGGGCCAGATGCTGTTCGCGGCCGGCACCGGCCTCGAGGATTTGCGCCAACGCCAGGACCGGCTGGAGGAGGAAGCCGATGGACTGTGGGCGCCCCATAAGGCCAAGCACCGGCTCTACTACCACGCGCGCGACCGGTTCGATGCAGCAGAGGCCGAACGTCGCCAGCACTCGCTCAGCGTCAACGCCTGGAAAGAAAGGCGCAGGGACGAACGCCGGTCCAGGCAGACGCTCCAGGATTGCCGCCGCGACGCGGAGGCCAATGCCGCAGAACTGAAAAAGCTGGCCCGCATCCGCCGGGTGCATCGGACTGTGCGGGAGTGGTGTGAACTGGACCGGAATCGCGCGGAACTTGCAGAGATGGTCGCACTTCCGGAAAACGCCGGTCAGATCCTCACCCGGGCGGAGCAGCAGGAGCGGGAAGCCGAGGCGCAGAAGGCCGCCCTGAAGCCGCAACTCGATGAAGCCCGGCAAGCGTTGGACGCCCTCGAAGTGGACGAGGCGCTGGTGTCCAGGGCGGACGACATCGGACGACTCGACGAACGGCGCATCGAATTGCAGGCCGGGTGGACGGACCTGCCCAAACGGAAGCACGAGTATCAGTTGGAGCTGGAGACGCTTGCCCGCCTCGCCGGCGAGCTCGGCTGGCAATTCGAGGATCCGGCGACGCTGATCGACCGTGTCCCGTCACAGGTTGGCGTGGCGACGGTACGGCAGCTTTTGCAGAGACAGGGCGGCTTGCACGCCGACCTCCGCAATGCGCGGACGTCCCGGAAGGAAGCCGAGGCCGAACAGAAGGACCAGGCGCTGCGCCGCGATGCGGTCGGCGAGGCTCGCGATACCACTGGGCTCGCGGCTGTGCTCGACTCCGTCCGGGAGCTTGGCGACGTGGCGGGGCGCATTCGCGTCGCCAGCGGAACAATGGACGCCCTGTCGAAAGAGATTGCGCGGAAGCGCGAGTTGCTGCGTCCCCCGCTCTCCGAGGACATCGACATCGAGGCCCTGGCGGTTCCGTCGAGGAACGCGGTCGACACCTCGCGGGACCGCGTGAAGGATCTGGCCAATCGGCGTGTGGAGCACAGGCGTCATCTGGCGGACGCAGGCCACGATCTTGAGCGCGACCGAAAGACATTCGAGCGGCGGATGCAAGAGGAAGGCGTGGTGCCGCCAGGGGCCGTCGGGGAGGCGCGCGAGGCGCGCGACGCACTGTGGCAACGGGTCAAGGCTCGATACGTGACACAAACGGCGGCGCCAGAACCGGCGGAGCAACCCGATGCCGATGGGCCGGAGCATCTGCCTGCCGCCTTCGAGCGTGCGGTCGAACAGGCCGATGACGCCGCCGACCGGCGCTTTGACAAGGCGGAGGCGGCTGGCGAGCTGGCAGCCATCGAGACACGCATCTCCGAGCAGGAGCTTCGTGTCGCGCAGCTTGAGGAGAAGGGTGCGGCGCTGCAGGCAGAGGATTCGCAACTCGACGAGGCGTGGCGGTCGTTGTGGACGGATCTTCCCCTGGAGCCTCTGGATCCGGATGCCATGGCGGTCTGGCTCGACCTGCGTGATTCCATCGTGCAGTTGCATGCGAAGCGACGCGAAGCGGAGCTGGAACTGAGCCAGGCGACCCAACAGGAGCACGAGGCGAAGGCGCAACTTCGAGCTGCACTGCAGCAATGCGGGGAGGAGGATGCGACCGCCGACGCCGACACGCTGCAGGCGATGATCCGGCGGGCCGAGTCCTTCCGGCAGAAGGAGGAGGCGAAGGCCGAGAGGATTGCCGAACTCGACGAGGAACTGCGCAAGGCGAAGTCCGGCGTCTCGCGTGCGAAGCGGCTTCTGGCCGAGGCTCAGGAGGCTTGGAACAGCTGGAAGGAGGACTGGGCCAGCGCGTTGACGGCGCTTGGTCTTCCCGGCGACAGTGCAGTGGAAGCAGCCGCGGCGCAGATCAACGTCATCGACGACATGCGGGAGCATGCAACTGCGGCGCGCAATCTTCGCGACAAGCGCATCGCCACGATCGAGCGCGATATCGAGGCCTATACGCGGGATGTCGCGGACCTGGTCGGGGAACTGGCGCCGGATCTGGCCGACCAAACCGCCGCCAGCGCCGTATGCGAACTCGTGCTCCGGCGTGACGAAGCGCTGGAGCTGCAAAGACAGCGCCAGGACCGGGAAGCGGCGGCGGACAAACTGCAGAAGCAGCTCGCCGACCTCGACCATCGTCGGAAGGCTGGCTGGGCCTCGGTGCGGGTGCTCTTGGAACAGGCGGGTGTCAAGGAGGTGGACGCCCTGCGCGCGGCAATTGTGCAATCGGATCGTTCGCGGACGGTGCAGGAGCAGTGGGCGGCCGCTAGCGAGACACTTGAACGGGACGGCGACGGACTTGGCATTGAACACCTTGTCGAAGAGTGCCGTGATATCAACATCGACGAGGTGACGGCCAAGGAAGAGACGGCCCGGGCGGACGCGAAGCTCATCGGCGAACGTCTGGAGGCGGCGGTCGCAACGTGGACGGAGGCGAATGCGGAATGGGAGGCCATCGGTGGTGGAGATGCCGCTGCCCGGGCTGCCGCCGACCGCGAGGAGGCGCTGGCTGCCATGCGGAATGCAGCCGCCAGGTATGTCCAGACCCGCGCGGCAGCGACGATGCTGCGCTGGACTATCGAACGCTACCGGCAGGAAAAGCAGGGGCCCCTTCTGCAGCGGGCCGGGGAACTGTTCCAGGTGCTGACGCGGAATTCATTCGCACGGCTGCAGGTGCAATTCGGTTCGGATGATTCGATGCAGCTCGCGGGCGTGCGGCCGGACGGTGAGGTGGTGGCAGCGCCGGGCCTCAGCACGGGCACCGAGGACCAGCTGTTTCTGGCCCTTCGAACGTCCGCGGTCGAGGACTATCTGGCAAGCGCCGGATCATTGCCGTTCGTCGCGGACGACCTGTTCATCAATTTCGATGAGGAGCGCGCGGCCGCAGGGTTCGAGGTCCTGGGCCAACTCTCCGAACGCACCCAAGTGCTGTTCTATACCCATCACCGGCATCTGGTGGATCTGGCGCAGGATGCTCTAGGCGAGCACGTGCACCTTGTGCAGCTGGCCGACCCGGCCTAGATCGCGAAGCCTCTCCCGCGATCCTGAATCAGTCGTACAACACCGCGCAGCGCACTTCGATGCTCCAGCGGTCGGGTGCGTCGGGTGGTGTCCCCGGATCGTCGAAAGCACTGTGGAAGCTGAATGTGCAGGGCCCCGTTACGGCGCTGCCGTCGCCGCGCTCCCCCTTCGTACGGGCAAGCTCTCCCTGCGAGTCCCACTGCTTGATGAGCAGGGCCTCGTCTCGCGTCAGTGCGGGGTAGAAGTACCAGAGGTGCTTCTCGGAATGCTTCGCGAAGTAGTTTTCGCCGATGCGTTCCTGGTAGTGGATTTCAAAGACGACCAGATCCTCGGGGTGGACGCTTGCAGCGTCGCACAGGGCCAGCGGGTGCGTGGCGACCGGCTCCGGCGCAATGCTCCGCCAGAGGTTGATGATGGCGAACCGGCCAGACTTCAATGCATCCTCTACCCGGCCCTCGTCGAGCAGCGATTCGCCTTCGCCCAGGACGGTTCGTAACGTGTCGTTGGAGGTCGACGGCCGGGTCAGGTCGCGGAGCCTTTGCGGCGCACTGCGCAGGGTGTAGTCGCCGTGGACAACCCGTGCCGGCCCCTGAACCTGCTGGCCGCCACGAATACGGTGCTTGCTCTTTTTGCCCGTGGCCGAGCGGATGTTGTGGTCAAATGCCGCCACGACCGCCGCTCCGCTCGCGGTGCGCACGATGTCGGCGCATTCCGGGTAATACCGACGCACCACCTGCTCGTTGTCGAGAAAGTCCGTAGCCGGCTCTGCCAAGGGGCACGCAACGAACTCGAAGCCGTTGCTGGAGAGCGTGCAGCGTTCGTCGGGCTCTAGCTGCCGGGCATCGTGGACCGGCATCGGATGCGGTTGCAGATGGACGCCCTCCCAGGCGTCGTCGCTGCCGTCGCGGTTGCGCCGCGTCAGTACCTGCCCGTTTCGGTAAAGGGACGACTGGACGGACGCCTCGAGATAATTGAAGGATCCGCTTCGCACCGTGCCTGCCGGTGGATTTACGTCTGCCGCCATCGTGATGTCTTCGCCGCTGGTGCCTTCCTGCAGCGCCTTCAGAAGACGCCTGCAGGCATGTTCAGCAGTGCCGTGCACTGCTGCTCAAGTCAGCCTACCGGTTTTTGACGCGCCAAGCCAAGCCGGTTGTGAGTCGAACGGCATGAGCCGGGAACAGGGGCGCTGAACTCCTGCGTGTCGTCCGATGTACCGGACGCCCCGACACGCCAATTCCCGCGGACGTTCACCGAATGCGCACTCCCGGTTGCAAAACGCGTTGCATGGTCTCAAACCGCAAACGTGTGCAATTGCTGTTGAAAATAGGTTTGATTTCCAGACTCAGGTTCAGAAAACGAACCACGCCCCTGCTTTGGTCACTGGTCATTCGCCTGCCAACTCTGCGGTGCAACATCCGGAGGGGCACGTTGCGGCAGATATTCGTTCGTTTAGAGCGCATTTCAACGCTTGGGGCGTCGCTCCGCCCGTCGAATCGTTGCGCCGAGCACCTGCGCGGGCGTTTTGAGCGAATGGCGTTTGACGCTATTCTCTTCGGAATTCGGAAGGAAACACATTAAATGGAAGGCTTCGGAGGCGTCCTGGGCGCCGCAGTCAAGCTGATTCTCGTCTGGGATGCGGGGCTCCTCGAGATCATCGGCCTTTCGCTTCGGGTGACGCTCACGGCCGTCGCCGTCGCCTGTCTGATCGGCATTCCTGTGGGCGCCGTCGCGGGCGCTTTTCGATTCCCGGGCCGCCCGGTCGTGATTGTCACGCTCAATGCCCTCATGGGTCTGCCGCCTGTAGTCGTGGGGCTGATGGTCTATCTGATGCTGTCGGCCTCCGGGCCGCTGGGTCCCCTGGGCCTGCTCTACACACCGACGGCAATGATCATCGCGCAAACCATTCTGGTTACGCCCATCGTTGCTGCGCTCACGCGGCACGTGGTGGAGGAACTGCAGACCGAATACGCGGAGCAGTTCGCATCCCTCGGCGTGGGCCCGGTCGACCGGGTCGCAGCGCTGCTCTGGGATGCCCGCTACAGCCTGCTGACCGTGGCATTGGCCGGTTTCGGCCGGGCTGTCGCAGAGGTCGGCGCAGTAATCATTGTCGGCGGCAACATCCACCACGTGACCCGCGTCATGACCACGGCGATCGCATTGGAGACGTCGAAGGGCAACCTGCAGCTGGCCCTGGCACTCGGGGTCGTCCTGCTGGCTCTCGCGCTGATCGTTAACGCTGCCGTCATGGCCATCCGGGCCTCGGCCGTGCGGTCAGCCTATGCTTGACGTGTCACCGGACTTCACGCCTTCTGTCGCGCCGCCGCAGGACGATTTGGTTCCTGCGCCGCTGTTGCAGGCGCGGGCGCTCGGTTTCAGCATCGACGCCAAACCGCTGATCGATGGCGTCGATGTCGAGTTTCAGCGCGGCAGTCGGACGGTCATCCTGGGCCCGAATGGCGCGGGCAAGAGCCTGCTGCTGCGCCTGCTGCATGGCCTGATCCCGCCCACGTCAGGCCGGGTGCTCTGGCACGGCCGCTCCCTTGACCGGGCAGGCCGGCGCGCCCAGGCGATGGTATTCCAGCGCCCCGTCATGCTGCGCCGTTCGGTGATGGCCAACGTGCGCTTCGCGCTCGACGTCCGTGGCGTCGGCAGCGCCAGGCGCCAGGCGCAAAAACACATGGAACTGGCGCAGCTTGCCGCGTTCGCGAAGCAGCCGGCGCGGGCACTCTCAGTCGGGGAACAGCAAAGGCTTGCGGTGGTGCGGGCGCTCGCCTGCGAGCCCGAGGTCCTGTTTCTCGACGAACCCACAGCGAGCCTGGATCCGGCATCCACCCATGCCATTGAGGCATTGATCGGTGAAGCCCATCGGAACGGGGTCACCATCGTGATGGTCACCCATGACGTCGGTCAGGCGCGTCGCATCGGTGAAACGGCACTCTTTCTTCATCGCGGGCGAATCGTGGAAACGGGCGATGTGGAGCAGGTCCTCGATCGACCGAATTCCCCTGCCGCGCGCGCCTGGCTCCAGAACCGCCTGTATCTGGAGCCCGCGAAATAGCGGCGGTTTCGTCGCGGCAAGGAATCCGGCGCGCGGTCCGTCGCATCGCTGTCGCGGCAGCGGCGATCTGGATCGGGGTCGGCAGCCCGCAGGGAAGTCCTGAAGGCGCCGAACGCTTCATTGTCCTGCAATCGACGACGTCCACACAGAATTCAGGGCTGTTCGACCATCTCCTGCCGGCATTTGAAGAACGCACAGGCATCAAGGTACGGGTGGTCGCCGTCGGAACCGGTCAGGCACTCCGGAACGCTCAGAACGGGGATGGAGATGTGGTCCTCGTGCATGCGACGGCATCCGAGGAGAGCTTCGTAGCGGCGGGGCACGGCGTCGCACGGCACGACGTGATGTACAACGAGTTCGTTGTGGTGGGCCCCGCAGCCGACCCCGCGGGGGTGACGGGCTCGACGGATGTCGTGGCGGCGTTCGAACGGATTGCCTCCGTACAAGCCGTCTTTCTGTCGCGTGGAGACGACAGCGGCACCCACCAGGCGGAGCGCCGGTTCTGGAGCGAGACACCGATCGACGTCGCCGAAGCGTCCGGGAGCTGGTATCGCGAAACGGGCGCCGGGATGGGCGCGACACTCAACATGGGTACAGCCATGGGCGCGTACGTGATGACCGATCGCGCCACCTGGGCCGCGTTCGGAAACAAGGGCGGGCACACGATTGTCGTGGAAGGAGATCCGCGGCTGATCAACCAGTACGGGGTGATCCGGGTGAACCCCGACAAGCACCCCCACGTGCGGGCCGACTTGGGTCAAATGTTCATCGAGTGGATTCTGTCGGCGGATGGTCAGGCCACGATCGCGTCCTTCGAGATCGACGGCCAGCAGGTGTTCTTTCCCAACGCCCGGAAGTGATCGCGGTGCGGCCGCTGCCGCACGGGCATCCAGCTTTGCCGTCTGCGAGGACGGGTATTACGTAATACCCGGCTGCAACCTGCCGTCGGCTGAACGAGTTGTAACGCTCGCCTGTGAGTCCCTTGCCGTTGCGGCGGTTTCGACCCCGGGGATTCGGGCGTCAGGGCGAGAGCCAGCGCACCGTGCCGAGGTCGCTGACGTCGTAGCCACCCATTGACGACGCCTTGGTTCGCACGGCCTCGCCGTGGGCGAATGCGAGCAGCGTTTGCACGGGCTCCGTGAAGTACGCCCGCCGATCAATGAGCAGGTCGAAGTGCTCGTCGAGAAGCGGCAGGAAGGGGAGGTGGAACTGCCGGGCCATGGCCTCGACGCCAAGCGCCGCATCCGCTTCGCCTGTTGCGACAGCCGCCGCGGCGTCACTTTCGGTCCGGGCCAACCCTTCGGCTGCGTCGACGTCATCCATTCCGAGGCCTGCGTCCGCGAGAAGGCGGCTGAAGATTTCCGCTGTGCCGGCTCCCGGCTGCCGAAGAACGACCCGCTTGCCCCGGAGATCCGTGATCCGCTTGACTTCCGTATCGAGGCCCTGAGCGAGAATCAGGCCGCGGCTTCGCACGGCCCATGCGATCAGGACACAGTTGCGAAGCCCGCGCCCGACGACGGTCTGCTCGTTCCACCCCCGGGGTTCCGGAACATGCAATCCGGCAATCGCCGCGCGCCCGTCGGCAAACCAGTCGAGCCCGTCGAGACTTCCGTTCAGGAGTGTGGCGAGGCCGGAGCCGGATTCGCGTGCCGCCCAGTCCAGCAGGGGATCATGGGAACCGGCGATGACAGGGGGCCGCGTTGCGACAGCGGCATCGCGGCCTCCCTCGATCCAGGCGAGAATCTCGGCACTCGGAAACAGGAGCTTGCCGGTAATCCGGCGATGCGGGATCTCTCCCGCACCCGCGAGCTCATACACCTTCCGCTCCTTCACCCGGAGAAGTTCTGCCACTTCCCTGGTGGTGAAATGAAGAGGAGGTTGTTTATCGGCTTCGCTTGGCATTGCGGAAGTCTACGGAAACTCGGAGATCAAGCCGTGCCTGCCCGGCGTGGTGACAGGTGCTGCAGTGTAGGCGTGCGCTCCGGTGTGCGACAGAAACGGAACGCCTCGCCAGGGGTGCGGTGTGCGGCTGCCGCCGCCGTCTGCGCACCGGCACATCCGGCCGGCGCATGCTGCCCCGTCAACCACACGCGGCGGCGGCGAAATCGGCAAGTGTGGTGAACCGTGCATCGTAGGCGGCGTCCACGTTTTGGGTGGCACCGCCCGCACGGCCTGCCCGTCGGTCGATCCACACGCTCCTGAGCCCGATGGCCTGCGCCGGGGCATGGTCGTGATAGAGACTTTGCGCGACATGCAGAATGCGGGGAGCGGGCGTGCCAGCGGCGGCCAGCTTCTTGACGAGATACTGGAAATTGCGCGGATCCGGCTTGTAGGAGCCGATGTCCTGTGCGGTGAACAGGTAGTCGAACCGGATCCCCAGGCGTTCGGCGGAGCGTGCAAAACTGGCACGGTCCACGTTCGACAGCACGCAGAGCCGATACTTCTCCTGGAGCCGGCGGAGGCCTTCCGAGGCATCGGCAAACGGGGGCCAATCGCCAATGGATTGCCCGAAGTCCTGGCATTCCGCAGCGGTCGGTTCCGCATCCAGTTCCTGTCCGATTGCCTTCAGCACCGCCGCCAGAATGTCGGGATAGAGCACTTCCGGTTGCGCGCCCTGGACCACGGTTTCGTGCCGGGCAAACGCCTCAAGCAACGCGTCATCGGATGCGCCGACGCCGGTCCTGGCACGCCACGGTTTTGACGCCTCCTGGAGGCCGGTCTCCCAATCGATAAGAGTTCCGTAGCAATCAAACGAGAGCACATCGAATGCGTTGTAATCGAGCATCATTCCCTGCCGGTCACCTGCGCGTGTGCGGATTGCCGCGCATGCCGCACGCACATTACTGAAACAATCCCATCGCCGGGATGAACCAACCCGGGTGCTCAGAACGGCCGATCTCGGCTGCGAGCGGGCTCGGGCGGGAGATCAACCGTGCGCCGGAATCACCTCGTGGCGCCCGCGGTGTGGGACGAGTGCAGGTCGCGTGACAGTGTCCGCCGATTTTCCTGCCACGGCCTTAACCCAATGCTTGTCCGTACCGAAGGTGGCCGTGGACTCGCGCCGCACGCCGCGTTCTCGGAATTCAAGTTTGTTGAATAACGAGACGCGCTATTAAAATTTAGAGCCTAATCTTTAATAACGTGCCGATGCCGCAGCGCTGGACCAGCGCTGTGTCGAGTTCCGGGCGCCGGTGTTGCGGTCAGGCCGCCTGCGCGGCAGGAGCCTCCTGGAGGCAGTTGTCCGCAAGCGGCTGAATCGGGTTGAAATCGCGATGAGCGATCCATTCTGCCCGTTTGAACTGTCGAATGTGATTGTCCACGTGGCAGAGGGACAGGTACACGATGTTCCGGCTCAGCGGACTGATGTTCGGGGGGCTTGCGTGGACCATGAGGGACGAAAACAGAAGCACGCTTCCACCAGGGCCGGTCGGCGCGACACAGCCGCCACGGTCCGCAAGCTCCTTGACCGTTTCTTCTTCCAGCGTCCAAAGCGGGTAACTGGTGGTCTCCAGGTCATGCGAGGCATCGACCACGCCGAGCGCATGGCTGCCCGGAATCAGGAGAAGGGGTCCGTTGGCCGCGGTGACGTCGTCGATGAAGAGGGCAATGTTCATCGCCCGCGGCTCGGGCATCTCGTCGTCCCGTTTCCAGGTCCCGTAGTCCTGATGCCATTGCCAAACCTCGCCATTGAACGCGGCTTTGGCATTGACCTTGAATTGATGCATGTAGACCGGACCGTCGAGAATCTGCATGACGGGTCCGAGCAGCCTTGGATGGCGGCCGATTCTGCGAAACGTGTCGTGGTACGTGTGAGCGGCAAAGGCCGTCCGTGCGACCCCGCTCGCCTCGCGCCAGACTTCCTCGCGTTTCAGGGCGAACACCTCGTCGGACGCGGTCCGGAGCAAGTCGACTTCGTCACGGGAGAAGACTTCCGGCAGGAACAGGAAGCCTTCGGTCTCGAACTGCGAGAGTTGTTGCCTGGAGAGTTGCACGGGGTCCTCCCACGCATCCGTCTGGTGCAGGCCCTGAGGGGGCCGAGTGCGGACAGACTGTGCGCAAGCCGCGGCATTTGCAAGGAGCGGAGGCCCGGAATTTGGTGCCGGCAGGCATCAGTTCCGCCGGCTGGAGTGACTACGCGGCGCGACGCCCTCGGCGATCCCGGGGTCTGGCAGCGCCGGCCCGGAGTTCGTCCAGAGGCAAAGCCAACTCCCGCAACTCGCTGGTGCTGACCCTTCGAACGTTGCGCCGTGCATAACTTTCCAGCCAGCGGGTCCACTCCGAACCGCCCGGTGCCCCGGCAACGACATAGATCTTGCGCCGCGCCCGGGTCAGCGCGACATAGCCGATCCGGCGCTCCTCGTTTGCGGGCGGCTCAGCGTTTGCACCGCGCAGCGGACCCAGCGCGCGGGACAGGGCGTGTTGTCCGGCGCCCGGGCTGCCCCCAGCCTTGGGGTCGGGATCCAGCACGATCACGAAGTCGGCCTCGCGGCCCTTCGCTCCGTGCACGGTCGAACACTCGACCTGAAGATCGAGAGCACGGGCCCGCTCCTCCAAGGCTGCAGGGTCGAGCCCTATCTCGGACCCGCCTGCGCGGTCGGCCGGTTGCAGGTCGGCGTTCCGGCGTGCGAGCACAAGGACCGATCCCTTGGCCGTCTCGCCGTGGTCGGCGATGTCCTCAAGTGCAGCCAGCACCCCGCTCGTGAGGCCCGCAAGCTGCCCACCGAGGCGTTCTTGTCCGGCCGGTGTGAGCCGTGCGGAGGTGATTGTGATCGCGCTCGGTCGGCGTCTCGGCGGGCGCCGTTCCTTCGCACCCACGACGGACCGGTCTCTCGCATTGCGGTCTTGCAGCGCAAAGAGCCGGGTGACGTCGGCGAGCTTCTGTCCGAACCGATACGTCTGCCGCAGCACGACACGCTCGGCGGGGCCAGCCGGGTGGCCCGCCGGATCGGTGAAGTCGCGAATGAGGCGCACCTCGCCGCCCTGGAATCCGTAAATGCTTTGCCAGTCGTCACCGACCGCGGTCAGCATCGGTGCCTTGCCGGGCTGCTCCGGATCGTGCGAACGGGTGATGGCATGGACGAACGCGGCCTGCGCAGGGTTCACGTCCTGGTACTCATCAATCAGCACCGCCCGCCACGGCACCCGGGCCCTTCCTGTCTCGATCATGTGGCGCCCGATGCGAATCATTCCTTCGTAATCGGTGGTGCGGGTGGTGCGGAGATGGGCCTCGTAGCGTGCGCGCACGGCTTCACCGAGATCGGCAAGTGCCTGCACATCGGGGCCCACGTTCCGCATTGGCGGCGGGCTTTCGCTCACACTTTGGCGCACAGTGCGGATCCAGGCGTCAATCTCGCGCGCCAGGGCACTGGGCCGCCCCACCCCTTGCTGGGCCCTGAGGTCGCGCAGGATTCGATCCACCGCATGCGGGTCTTCCAGTTTGGCCCCGCGCCAGCCGGCGTCCCGCAGGCGCCCCATCACCACGTTCGGGAATCGCGCCCCATACCGCTGAATGTCCGCGTATTCGGTGATCACCAGGCGGGTCCCGAGGCGGCGGTGGAGGTGTTCTTTCCACTGCCGCGTCTCGGTGTAGCCAGCAGCTTCCATCGCGTCACTCGCACGGCCGTCGATGCCCGTGCCGAAGTGCTCCAGCCACACCCCACCTGCGTTTTGCGTGGGCTCGTCGGGATCATCCGGGATGTAGAAGTCGGGGCGGTATTGCGCGCCAGCACGGGTGCTGTAGGCCGCCGGCACGTCGAAGCGCTCCTCGTACCGGTACCGGATACCGGACAGATGGAGCGCGAGTGCTACCCGCGCCTCGCCCAGTGAACGGACCCACGTGCCGTCCGGCGGCACCTGCAGCGCAACCGGCTCGCCGCTGAATTCCGCCTGGGCGGCGGTGCGCGCCCACTGGCGGGTCACGTGCGCCGTCAGCAGCGCAGGGTCGCTTTCGATCGCCTCGATCACCCGGGCGTCAATCCAGCGGAGGCGAGCCAGGTCGTCGTTGGCGAGAGGCGACAGCTTGATCCCTTGCCCGTCGGCATCCTGGCCGGTCAGGCGTCCCGCCAGGTGATGAAGGGTGCCGACCACAAGGCCTGGAAGGTCGGTGGTGCGCTCGGCAATCTCGCGAGCCGCGGCCCGTGTGAAGGTGGCAAACGCGATCTCGCTCGGTGCGAGGCCGCATTCCCGAACCAGATACCGAGCTTTCGCGGCCAGGGTGTGGGTTTTTCCTGTACCTGCACCCGCGATCACCAGGGTCCGATCCTCGCCGGTGAGCACGGCCACCCGCTGCGCCTTGTTCAGCTCGGAAAGAATCGGGTCCCGACGGGCCTGGCGCAGCCGTGTGCGCATCCAGCGCCGGTTCGACTTCCGGCGCCGGCGTTCTGCCCACGCCCGCGCCTCGCGGTGGAGCGCCCAAAGCCGGAGGAACCGGAACCAGGGCGTGGCCTGCCGGGCGCGAGCAATCTCCAGACGAGCCTGCTCGGCCTCCGCGTGCCGGACCCAGCGGTCCGGCCTCGTCATTCGTCCGGGTGCCGGCCGGCTGCGGCCGGGCATCGCGGCCTTGGGCGCTGAATGGGCCGGGCGGCTCACGGCAGATCAAGCATGGGTGCACAGGAGGGCCATTCCGGTCCCCCGGCATGCGCACGGCCCGTCCTCACCTGACCTCGGTACGGTTGGTGCACGGGTGGCGGGATTGGCGGTCCACAGCTGCGAGCACGGCGGTCCCGAGCGGGATCATGGCTCCTGGTGCCGATGATACGTCGCATGGATTCTCGCGGCCTGAAAGAAACCAGAAACCAATTGCCGGTTTCCAAAACCATCGATTTTGTAGCTTTTCAACCTTCTGGAATTTCCGGAGAATGGCGTCATGTTCGGACGAAGACTGCAACTGGCGCGCAAGAAGGCGGGGCTGACGTTGCGTGCATTGGCCGATCAAATCTCCCCAAAGGTCACCGCGCAGGCGATCGGCAAGTATGAGTCCGGGAAGATGATGCCATCGTCGATGGTGCTGATCGGGCTCGGCGAAACCCTCGACGTGTCGCGGGACTTCCTTTTGGGGAGCCGGGTGGAGGCCGTCAGGGGAATCGCGTTCCGAAGGCACTCGGGCACTTCAGCGCGGGATCGCGCGCGAGCGGAAGCCATCGTCACAGAAAAGGTCGAGAACTACCTCGTCATCGAGGAAGCTCTTGAACCGGTCCGGCCGGACGATCCGTTTGGCAATCTGGCCATGGAGTATGTCGACAGCCTTGAGCAGATAGACAATATCGCGGACGGGCTCCGCCAACACTGGTCGCTCGGTAATCACCCCATTCCAAGCATGAGCGGGCTCCTCGAAGCCAAGGGCATCCGGGTGATTGAGGCAGATCTGCCGGAACGATTCGACGGGCTGGCCTGCGACGTGCTGTGTACCGGTGGCAGGCCTGCTACCTCCGTGGTCGTCGTGTCCAGCCGAACCGGCGTCGAGTGCAGGCGATTGAACCTCGCTCGCGCACTCGCGCACCGAGTCATCCGTGGAACCGGCCATCCTGAGCTACGGCTCGCGGAAGCGATGGACCGGTTCGCTCGCGCGTTTCTGGTTCCCGCCAAACATCTCGCGGAGGAAACAGGCGCGCATCGTCATGGCATGACCTGCCACGAACTGATGCGCCTGAAGCGTTTGTACGGGGTATCCGCTGCGGCCATGCTGATGCGCCTCGGGGAGTCCGGCATCTTGGCGTGGGTAGGCATCGAATATGCCTTTCGCAGCTTTGCGCACGCGTGGCGCAAGGAGGAGCCGGAGCCGATTGGGGACGGCGAAGGCTTCGGTGCCTTTGAGCGCCCGCAACGCTTCGAGAGTTTGGTCTGGAGGGCGGTGGGCGAGCGGTTGATCTCGCCGGTGCACGGGGCCCAGCTCTTGCAGCTTCCCCTCGCGTCCGTGGAGCGCGGAATTCAGGGCCCACGCGGCTGAGGACCGGTGGCCTTGCGAGTGACGCCTCGTGCCTGACCGCGTTCCGCTCAGCCTTTTCCGCACGGATCCGTAACGGATCCGGCATGATCCCGCGGGGCAAGAATCCCGACAGGCGTCAGTTGGGCATCCCCGCAGGACCCGCGCCCGCACGGGCAAGCTGGGCCGCGAACCGGGAGCAGCCGCGGTTTTCGCCCTTGAGGTCGTAGTTGCTGATGGTCTCGTCCGGATCCACGAAGATCCGAAGCCTGCAGAAGTAGCTGTACGGCGCGACCAGGGGCACCGTGTAGAGGTAGGTCGACACCCCGTACGGGGTGTAGATGTATCGCGTGTCGGTCTGGTGGACGGCATACGATCCGGACCCCTGGATTGACCACGCGTAGTACTTGAGCCCGACGATCGTGCCTTCGGTGTCGGGCAATCCCAGCTTGGCGAAGGCCTCCGACACCGGCTGGCCGAGCATGCCGTCCATGTGATCCTGGACCCGCGTCGCCGTGCAGCCGGTGAGCAGAAGCGCTGTTGCCACCAACATGCATGCCGTTTTCATCCCTGCCGCCTCCTTATTTGCCCCGCCCCGGCCCATCGGGATCCGCCCTCCCGGTGATCCTGCCGGTGCCGCCCTCGCCCGTGCGTGCCGGTATCGAAACACGTTCACCCGGCATTGGCAACGGCCGGCGCTTCAGGACGCGGTGCATTCGGCGCTCGGGCGCTTAGGAGCAGAGAAGACTGCGGATGTGAGGATTCGAACCCGCATGCTCGCGGGCTGGACCGTCAGTGCGCCAGATGCGCCTGCACGAGGGTTTCCGCGATCTGCACGGCGTTGAGCGCTGCGCCCTTGCCGACGTTGTCCGCGACCACCCAGAACTGCAGCCCGTGATCGACCGTGGGATCGGTCCGGATCCGGGACACGAACACCTGGTCCTCGTGCGCACAGTCCAGGGGCGTGGCGTACTGTCCGAGATCGTCCGCATCCATCACCCGGACCCCGGGCGCCTCCATCAGTGCGGCCGTGGCGTCCTCCGGCGACACCGGCCCTGCAAACTCCACGGTCACCGCTTCCGCATGGCCGATGAAGACCGGAACCCGCACGCAGGTGGCCGCGACCGCGATCTCGGGATCGAGGATCTTCTGGGTCTCGTGCACCATCTTCCACTCTTCCCGGGTGGAGCCGTCGTCCTCGAACACGTCGATCTGCGGAATCACGTTGAACGCAATCCGCCGCGGCATTTCCTTGACCTCGGCCGCTTCCTGGAACAGCTCGCTCCGCACCTGGGCCTCAAGTTCCCGCATGGCCGACATGCCGGCACCGGAGACCGACTGGTAGGTCGACACCACCACGCGCCGGATCGGGACGATGTCGTGCAGCGGCTTGAGCGCCACGACCAGCTGGATCGTCGAGCAGTTGGGATTGGCGACAATGTTCCGGGTCCGAAACCCGGCCAGGGCTTCGACGTTGACCTCCGGGACCACGAGCGGAATGTCGGGGTCCATGCGGAAGTGCGAGGAATTGTCGACGACGACGGCGCCGGCCTCGGCGGCGCGGGGTGCGTGGGCGGCGGAGACACTGCCGCCCGCCGAGAACAGCGCAAGGTCCGTCTCGGAGAAGTCGAATCCATCGAGCGCCTGCACCGTGAGCGTGCGCTCGTCGTCGAACGACACTTCGCGGCCGGCGGATCGCTTCGAGGCCAGGGCGACAACGGAGGCGGCGGGGAAATTCCTGGCCGCAAGTGTGCGGAGCATCCGGCGGCCGACCGCGCCGGTGGCGCCGACCACCGCTAGATGGAAGCTCATGGTGCGCCTCTGCGACAAAGGCGCCGGGTCCGGCCGGCGGCCCCGCGGCACCCGGTCATCCGCCGCATCGCCTGCCGCCTCACGCGGCCAGACGGTCGAGTTCGTCGCAGATAGCTTGCCCCATTGCAGTCGTGGAGACCGCGGTCTCGCCCGCGCGGGCGATGTCGGCCGTCCGGATTCCGTTTTCGAGAACGTTGCCCACGGCCTGCTCGATCAGATCGGCGTCGTCGCCCTGGTCGAGCGAATGTCGCAACAGCATCGCGAGCGAGAGCACCATCGCAATCGGATTGGCCTGGCTTGTGCCGGCGATGTCGGGGGCGCTTCCGTGGACCGGTTCGTAGAGTGCCGAGCGGGTGCCCTCGGGTCCGGGCGCGCCGAGCGATGCGGACGGCAGCATGCCGAGCGAGCCTGTCAGCTGCGCGGAGATATCCGACAGCAGGTCGCCGAACAGGTTGCTCGTCACCACCACGTCAAACTGGTGCGGATCGCGCACCAGCTGCATGGCGCAGTTGTCCGCGTACATGTGGTGCAGCTCCATGCCCGGGTAGTCCGTGTCGTGGAGATCCTGCATCTCTTCGCGCCACAGGCCGCCTGATTCCATCACGTTGGCCTTGTCGACGGAGTGGACCTTGCCGCGCCGCTTCGAGGCCAGTTCGAAACCGACCGCGCCCACCCGGCGGATTTCATGGGTCGAGTAGACCTCGGTGTTGACTCCGCGCCGGCTCCCGTCCGGGAGCGTCTCCACGCCGCGCGGCTCACCGAAATAGATGCCGCCGGTGAGTTCGCGGATGATCATGAGATCGAGGCCCCGCACGATCTCGGGCTTGAGGCTCGAGGCATTCACCAGGGCGTCGAATACATTGGCCGGGCGAAGGTTGGCAAAGAGGTCAAGCTCCTTCCGGAGGCCCAGGATGGCGCGCTCCGGGCGAAGTGAAAAGTCGAGCAGGTCCCACTTCGGGCCACCGACCGCGCCAAGCAGCACGGCGTCGGCCTCCATGGCCGCCGTGAGCGTCGCGTCCGGCAGCGGATGGCCAGACGCTGCGTAGGCCGCGCCGCCCACCAGGCCCTCCGAAAGATCGAACTCGACCGAACGCCGCCGGTCGAACCACTCGACCACGCGGCGGGCTTCACCCGCGACCTCGGGCCCGATTCCGTCGCCCGGAAGCAGCAGTACCCGCCTGTTACGCGCCATGGTCAGGACCCCGGAACGAGCCAGGGCCGAGCGGCCCCGGCCTTCGTTTCGTAGGCATGGATTGCCTCGGTTCGCTCAAGGGTCAGGCCGATGTCATCCAGGCCTTGCAGGAGGCAGTGCCGCCGATGGTCCTCGATGGCGAACGCGAGGGTCACGCCGTTGGCGCGGGTGATCTCGCGGCGTTCGAGATCCACCGTCATGCGCGCCGTGTTCGGATCACCGGCGTCACTCATCAGCACCTCGACGTCGCTCTCCGGCAACGTGATCAGCAGGATGCCGTTCTTCGCGCTGTTGCTGAAGAAGATGTCGGCGAACGACGGTGCAATGACGCACCGGATGCCGAAATCGACCAGCGCCCAGGGCGCGTGCTCGCGCGACGATCCGCACCCGAAATTGGTGCCGGCGATCAGGATCTCCGCCCGCTTCCAGGGATCCTGGTTGAGCACGAAAGACTCAATGGTGTCACCGTCCAGCGTCGAGCGCCGCTCATGGAACAGGTACTGCCCGAGGCCGCTCCGGTGAATCGTCTTCAGGAACTGCTTCGGGATGATCATGTCGGTGTCGACATTGGCCATCGGGAGGGGAGCGGCGATCCCTTCCAGCCGAACGAACGGTTGCATCACGAACTCCCGGTGGTGAGGGCGCGGTGATCCGCGATGGTGCCGCGAATCGCGCTGGCGGCGGCGGTCGCGGGGCTCGCGAGATGCGTCCGGCCGCCCCGCCCCTGGCGCCCTTCGAAGTTGCGGTTGGACGTCGAGACGCAGCGCTCGCCGGGCGAGAGCTGGTCGGGGTTCATGCCGAGGCACATCGAGCAGCCCGGCTCGCGCCAGTCGAAGCCGGCATCCATCAGGACGCGGTCCAGGCCTTCGGCTTCCGCCTGTTCCTTCACGAGGCCCGATCCCGGAACCACCATGGCGTTCACGCGGTCTGCGACCGTGTGGCCGCGCGCGATCGCGGCGGCAGCACGGATGTCCTCGATCCGGGCATTGGTGCAGGACCCGATGAACACCCGGTCGATCGGAATGTCCTGGAGCGGCGTGCCGGGTGCAAGATCCATGTACGTGAGCCCGCGCTCCATGATCTCGCGCTTGTCGGGGTCCGGCGCGGCCGCCGGATCCGGTACCACGGCATCCACCGGTACGGCATCCTGCGGGCTCGTGCCCCACGTCACGTGCGGCTTGAGGTCCGCGACGTCGAGTTCGATATCCCGGTCGAACGACGCTCCGGGGTCGGTCGGGAGGGTGCGCCAGTCGGCGCACGCCGCCTCCCACGCGTCGCCGGACGGCGCCATGGGCCGGCCCTTGAGGTAGGCGAACGTGGTCTCGTCCGGTGCGATCAGTCCGGCCCGCGCCCCGGCCTCGATCGACATGTTGCAGATCGTCATGCGGCCTTCCATCGAGCACGCCTCGATCGCGGGCCCCGCATATTCGATGACGTGGCCGGTGCCGCCCGCTGCCCCGATGCGGCCGATGATGCTGAGAATCAGGTCCTTGGCATCGACGCTCGCCGGAGGCTCGCCGGTGATCGTGATGCGCATCGTCCTCGGCCGGCTCTGGAGCAGGGTCTGCGTCGCCAGCACATGCTCGACCTCGCTGGTGCCGATGCCGAACGCCAGGGCCCCGAACGCGCCGTGGGTCGCGGTGTGGCTGTCGCCGCAGACCACCGTGGTACCGGGAAGCGTGAATCCCTGCTCGGGGCCGATGATGTGGACGATGCCCTGGCGGGAGTCGAGCAGGGGCAGGTAGGGCACGCCGAACTCGCGGACGTTGTCCTCAAGCGTCGCGACCTGCAGGCGCGCCGTCGGGTCGTCGATGCCGTTGACGCGGCCTTCGGTGGGCACGTTGTGATCGGCGACGGCCAGTTGGAGCTCAGGCCGGCGCACTGGCCGGCCTGCATTGCGGAGGCCTTCAAACGCCTGCGGGCTGGTGACCTCGTGGACCAGATGGCGGTCGATGTACAGCAGCGTTACGCCATCGTCGCGGGTTTCCACGACATGACGGTCCCAGAGCTTCGCAAACAGAGTTTGCGGCGTGGCGGCAGGCATGGGGCGTGTCAGTCGTTCGATGCAGGCGCCGGGGTGGTCGAGGGGCTTGTGGCTTGTCGGCGCCCTTCCCGAATACGTGCGGATTTGCCCGAACGTCCCCTGAGGTAATAGAGCTTCGCGCGCCGGACCCGGCCCTGGCGGACCACATCGATGCTCTCGATGATCGGCGCATAGAGCGGAAAGACGCGCTCGACGCCCTCGCCGTAGCTCACCTTGCGCACCGTGAAGGTGGAACCCATGCCGCGGCTGGTGCGCGCGATGCAGACGCCTTCAAACGCCTGGACGCGCTGGCGCGACCCTTCGGTCACCCGGACGTTGACCCGGACCGTATCCCCGGCCCGGAAGTCCGGCGGTGCCCGCCGCTCGCGGGCCTCGGCAATCTGTTCGCGTTCAATCGCTTCGATCACATTCATCGTTCGTTCTCCTGTCCGCGTCGGAGCTGCCGGGCTCGTGATTCCTGCGGTACTCCCGCCAGAGGTCCGGACGCTGGGCCCGGGTGACCTCCTCCGACGCCGCCTGCCTCCAGCGCGCAATTGCGGCGTGATCGCCCGAGACCAGTACCGCCGGCGGCGTGCGGCCCTCGAACTCGCGCGGCCGCGTGTACTGGGGGTATTCCAGCAACCCCTTCTCGAACGATTCGTCCGCAAGCCGCGACACCGTGCCGGTTATTCCCGGCAGCAGGCGCACCACAGCATCAATGACCACGACGGCCGCCGGTTCACCACCGGACAGCACGTAGTCCCCGATCGAAACCTCCTCCACGTCGCGCGCTTCGATGAAGCGCTCGTCGACTCCTTCGTACCGGCCGCACACGAGGCGGAGGCCCGGTTCCGCGGCAAGCGCCCGGACCCGCGCCTGGGTCAGGGGCCGTCCGCGCGCCGAAAGCATCAGTGCGGGCCCCGGGGCCTCGCTGTACGCATCAAGCGCGTTGGCGAGCACGTCGGGGCGCATGACCATGCCCCCGCCGTCTCCGAACGCGGGCCCGTCCACGGAGGCGTGTTTATCGCCTGCATGGCGCCGAATGTCCACTGTTTCGAGCTCCCAGACACCGGCGGCGAGTCCGCGGCCGGCGAGCGAATGCCCGAGCGGGCCCGGGAACATTGCGGGGAAGATCGTGAACACGGTGGCCCGCCAGGGGGAATCGCGCTCGGTCACCGTCGTGGCGCCCCGTCCCCGGTCCGGTTACGGCCCGGCTCAAACCAGACCGCCTCTGCCTCGATGACGCCCGCCTCGGGGTCGACCGCGGAAACCGCGGCTGAGGTGAAGGGCACAAACACGGACGATTGTTCGGGCGGCTCGACCTCCAGCAGGTCGCCGGCGCCGAAGTTGTGCACGGCGACGACCGTTCCCTGGTCACGCCCGGCCGAATCCCGCACCGCCAGCCCGATCAAATCGGTGTGGTAGTAGGTCCCGGCCTCCGTGGTCGGAAGCCGGTCGCGGGCGACGGTCAGTGCAGCCCCGGCCAGTTCCTCAGCCGCCGTTCGGTCCGTCACGCCGTCCAGCGTGCAGAGCGCATGCCCGCGATTCTCGGACAGGATGCGCGCACGCGTCCGGCGCCCGCCGGGCTCGAGAATCAGGTCGGAACAGCCCAGGAGGTCAGCATTTTCGGCGTACAGCCGGCACCGGACCGCGCCCCGGACCCCGTGCGGGCGAAGCACCCTGGCAAGCACCACGCGCTCAGGGGGAGTGGGAGGGGTCTGACTCGGCACGGAAGGGGGCACGATGCGGGGAATCCGGATCGGAGTGGGCTAGATCAGATTGGCGTAGACCAGAGCGTGAATCCAGCTGATACCCACAGCCACCAGAAGGGAGACCGCGAAGCCCAGAACATCGAAATGGAGCGGCGCGAAATTGCCGGGCTTGCGTTGCGTCCAGTCCTCCTTGCAGAGCCAGACCAGGGCCCACAGGCCAAGGCCTCCGAAGAGGACGAGTTTGTGCACGGAGATGCCGTGGAGCAGGTGGCCGACGCTCCAGAGGATCACGCCAACGAATTGCGGATGGCGGAGCCAGCGCCTGATGCGTGACGGATAGACGCTCGACAGCATCACGATGACACCGACGAACGCGAGAACGGTGCCGATCGTCGCGAATGCCGGCGGCAGCGCCGCAAGCGGCACCACGGGTGCAGACCTCCAACCCCAGATCATCAGCCCGACGGCCGTAAGGGTCAGAAGCGCAAACCCGGCCCGGTAGAGACCCTGGCCCAGGGTGTCGACAAGTGCTGTCCGGACACGGCCCCGCGTCATCGGCAGGACATGGAGCAGAACGAAGAGGGCGACGCCCGCTATCAGCGGAAGCATGGGTCAGGCAGGCGTCTCGGCAGCGTCCTCGGACGCCGTCTCGGTTTCCGTTGCCGGCGCGAACTTGGCAGGCTTCTGCATCTCGCCGGCGTCGGCGAGGAACCGCTGTACCCGCTCGGTCGGATGCGCTCCGCGTGCCATCCAGTGGCGGATCCGGTCCAGGTCCATGCGCACCCGGCCTTCGTCATCTTTCGGCAGCAGGGGATGGTAGTCCCCCACGCGTTCAATGAAGCGGCCGTCGCGCGGGCTCCGCGAGTCCGCGACAACAATCCGGTAATGCGGCTTTTTCTTGGCCCCGCCCCGACTCAGGCGGATCTTCAGTGCCATGGCAATCCAGGGGAATGAGAGAGAGGGAGCCCGGGGTCGGAAGCGGCCACACCGCGGCGCATTCGCTCCCCGCGCCCGTCGAATGCCTCCGGAACAAGCGGAGGCCGGTGCGGTTGTTTATGCCAGCCCCGGACCAAAGTCAATTGCGGAGCCGGTGCTCCGGGCGCCCTGAATCGGCCCCGTGCACGGTCCCGGGCCGCCTGTGACATCGCTCGGGACGAGTCCGCGTGCGGTAGTCAGGCGAGCACCGCGAGCCATCCGAGCAGGCCGGCCAGGGCGAGGCGGTAGAGCACGAACGGCGTGAAGCTCCGGTAGCGGATCCACCGCAGCAAAAGGTGGATCGCTCCAAGCGCTGATAGGCCCGCCACCGCCATGACAGCGGCCGCAGCCGCCCCCAGGACCGGGTCCGGGGCCTGCAGCAACCGCCACGCCTCCACCGCCGTCGCTCCGCCGACAGCAGGCAGCCCCAGCAGGAACGCGAACCTGGCGGCGGCCGTGCGGTCGAAACCGGCGATGCGGGCGGCCGTGATGACACATCCGGCGCGGCTCGCTCCCGGAATCAGTGCCAGGACCTGCATCGCGCCGATGAACCAGTAGGCCGCGCTGCCTCCGGCGCGGGCCCATGCGAGCCGGATCCAGCCCTGGTCCGCGGCCCACAGGAGGACTGCGCCCGCGGCCGTCGATGCGGCCATGATTGGAAGCAGCGAGAGCCATGCCTCGGCGACCAGCACAGCGACCACGACGCCCACCGCAAAGATGGGAAGGCTCGCGATCGCGATCCGGATCACCTCCTGCGCCTCGGGGCCGCTGGTCTGTCCCCGGGCGAGAAGCAGCGCGCCATGTCCGAGCCCGATGACCTCGCTGCGAAAGGCGACGAGGAGTGCCACCAGCGAGCCGGCATGGCTTGCCACCGCCAGGGTGCGCCCCGCTTCCGGCCAGGCGAACAGGTGCTCCAGGGCGTAGAGATGCGCTGAAGAGCTGACCGGAAGGAACTCGGTCGCACCCTGTACAAGTCCGTAGAGGGCGAGCTCGAGAGGGGTCACGGCGCTTCTGCCGCCCTATGCGGTTTCGCCGTCGGCCCGGGGTGGCCGCGCGAGCAGTGCCGCAGCCGCCGCGCGCACGTCGGCGCCAGCCTCGAGCACCTGGACCACGGCGTCGGTGATGGGCATCTCGACGCGGAGGCGCCGCGCGAGCTGCTGGATGGCGCCCGCGCTCGCGAGACCTTCCACCACCGCCCGGCCTCCGGGACGTACCTCACCGGCTCCTTGTGCGCCGAGCGCCTGGCCCCAGGCATAGTTTCGCGACGCCGAACTGGTGCAGGTCAGGACGATGTCGCCGGCGCCTGCGAGACCGGACAGCGTTTCGGCCCGCCCGCCGCAGGCAAGACCGAGGCGGCGGATCTCGGCAATGCCGCGGGCGATCAGCGCGGCCCGGGCGTTCTCGCCGAATCCGGCGCCCATTGCCATTCCGCAGGCGATTGCGAGGACGTTTTTCGCGGCACCGCCGATCTGGGTCCCGACCAGATCATCGTTGGCGTAGAGCCGGAGCGCGGTGCCGGCGAAGAGGCCGGACACCCTTTGTTGCAGATCCGGATCCGTGGATGCGAGGGCCATCGCGGCCGGGAGTCCGCGCGCGACCTCGCTCGCGAACGACGGCCCCGACAGGACTGCCACCCGCGCATCCGGGAGGATGTCGAGGACGACCTCGCTCATGAAATACCCGCTCTCGCGCTCGACCCCCTTCGCGCACAGCACGACAGCGGCTCTTGCCTCAAGAAACCGGCTCAGGAGCGACAGGACCGCGCGGACATGCTGCGCGGGAACCGCCACAAACACGATCTCTGCGGCCGCATCCCGAAGCGACGCTGTCGCCCGGAGTTCCGGGGGGAGGGCGATGCCGGGCAGGAGTTCGGGGTTTGCATGTGTCCGGTTGACGGTGTCGGCCACCTCGTCGCGGCGCGCCCAGAGACGGAAGTCCGGGCCGGCCGTGCGGGCAAGGATCGCGGCGAGGGCGGTTCCCCAGGCCCCGGCGCCGAGGACGGAAACCGGCCTCAACGGGCGGCCTCCGCGAGCGGCCAGCGTGCCCGCGAAGGTTCCTCGAGCGCCGCCTCAAGGCCCGCGCCCAGTTTCTCGACGCCCGCCCATGCGACCATGGCCGCGTTATCGGTGCACAGCGGCACCGGCGGTGCGACGAGGCGCATGCCCCGGTCGGTCGCGACCGCGCCGAGCCGCGTGCGGAGCTGCTGGTTGGCCGCGACGCCGCCTGCGAGCACCATCACCGTTCCGTCCAGGTGGATGCTCCGGAAGCGGTCGATGGCATGGGCGAGACGGTCAGCCAGGGTGTCCGCGACCGCCTGCTGGAAGGACGCGGCGAGATCGGCGCGGTCCTGCGGGCTGACGGGCCCCACGTCCGCCACGGCGTGCACGAGGGCGGTCTTCAGACCGCTGAACGAGAGGTCGGCCCCGGGACGCCCCATCAGGGGCCGCGGCAGGGCAAACCGGTCCGGGTCCCCGTTCCGGGCGGCGCGCTCGATGGCCGGGCCGCCCGGGAATCCGAGCCCGAGCAGGCGCGCTGCCTTGTCGAAGGCCTCACCGGCGGCGTCGTCGCGGGTGGTGCCAAGCAGCCGGTACTCGCCGACGCCCGCGACGGCGACAAACTGGCTGTGGCCGCCCGAGACCAGCAGCGCGAGGTACGGGTAGTCGATCCCGTCGGTGAGCCGCGGGGTCAGCGCGTGCGCCTCGAGATGGTTGACGGCGATGAAGGGGCGGCCGTGCACGAGCGCGATGCACTTGGCTGTCACGGTGCCCACCAGAACCCCGCCGAGAAGGCCGGGGCCCGCGGTTGCGGCCACGGCCGTGAGCCCGTCAAGCGTGCAGTCTGCGTTCCGGAGCGCCTGGTCGATCGCAAGGTCCAGCCGGTCGGCATGGCTCCGTGCCGCGAGTTCCGGCACCACCCCCTGGAAGGGGACGTGCTGGGCCCGCTGCGAGAGGATGACGTTGGCGCGAATCCGGCGCTTCGAGTCCACGATCGCGGCGGCCGTCTCGTCGCAGCTCGTCTCGATGCCGAGCACGACGGCGGGGCGTTCAGGAGCCTCCGTTGGTTCGGGCGGTGCGACCACGGCGACGGCGCGCGTCGGGCCGGAGAGACGTGTCCGCGGAGCGGGCGCCGGTCAGGCCGCCAGCTTGCGCACGGCGTCCTCGTCCCACTCGATGCCGGTTCCGGGGCTTGTGGTCACCTGTACGTAGCCGTCCTTCACCGTGACGGGTGATGCGAGGAACGGCTCGGCCCAGTCGACGTATTCCAGCCAGTGGGCTCCCGGCGTGACCCGGAGCAGATGCGAGGACACTTCGGGGAACAGGTGGCTCGAGAACGGCAGGCGCGCCTCGTGGGCGATGGCGGCCGCGCGCAGCCAGCCGGTCACGCCGCCGATCCGCTGCGCATCCGGCATGACGAAATCGGCCGCGTCGGCCGCAACCGCCGCCTGCAGGTCGGTCGGGCCGTAGAAGTTCTCGCCGATCTGGATGGGAGTCGAGACGGTTTCGCGAAGTTCCCGGCAGCCGTCGAGGTCGTCGTAGGCGATTGGCTCCTCGAACCAGACGAGGCCCAAGTCGTCGAGCACCGGCAGGCGCCGCAGCGCCTCGCGTCTCGAGAGTCCCTGGTTGAAGTCGGACATCAGGAGGCAGTCGGCCGGAATCGCCCCCCGCACGGCTTCGAACGCAGCGACGTCTGCGTCCACATCATCGCGGCCGAACCGGATCTTCATGGCGCGGAAACCGCCCTCCAGAAGCTCCACCGCCTGCGCGGCGACAGCGTCCGGCTCCATCAGGCCGAGACCGTTGGAGTTGTACGCGCGCATCGGGCCCGGGGTGCCCCCTAGCAGTGCCACCAGAGGCAGGTCGGCTGCGCGCGCACAGGCGTCCCACGCCGCCATGTCGAAGCCGGAAATCGCCTTCATGGCGATGCCTTGCGGCCCGTAGAGCGAGAGCCCCTGCATCAGGTCGTCGTAGAGCGTCGCGGGCGTGCAGGGGCGGCCCTTGACCATCGCCTCGATCTCCTCGAGCACCAGTTTCGTGAGGCGGGCGCCGTTGGGCCGGTATCCGAACAGGTAGCTCCGTCCGGTCACACCCTCCTCGGTCAGGAGATCGATCAGCAGGAACGGTACCCGCGAAAAGGCGCCAATCCGGGTGGCGAGCGGACGCCGCATCGGTACGTCGACCACACGGGTGGAGATGGAACGGATCGTGAGGGGATGCATGGCGCCTCCGGCGTCAAAAGGATGGTGGGTCGTCGTCCCGGGAAGACGATCGGCGTTCAGTAGGTTGTGCGGCCGCCCGACAGGTCGAACGCTGCAGCGGTCGAGAAGGAGCACTCTTCGGAGGTGAGCCAGGCAATCATTGCGGCGACCTCTTCGGGGCGGCCCATTCGTCCGAGTGGGATGCGGTCCACCATGTACTTCACCTGGGCCTCCGTGACCTGGCCGAGCATCGACGTCTCGATCACGGCGGGGGTGATGCAGTTCACCAGAACGCCACTCCCGGCGACCTCCTTGCCGAGGGCTCGGGTGAACGTGATCACGCCGCCCTTCGAGGCGCTGTAGTGCGCTGCGTTCGGGTTGCCCTCCTTGCCGGCCACCGAGGCAATATTGACGATTCGCCCGTAGCTGTTCGCCAGCATGTGCGGCATGACCGCGCGGCAGCAGAGAAACGTTCCCGTGAGGTTGACCTCGAGCACCCGGCGCCATTCGGCCGGGTCGGTGTCGACGACGGAGGCGATATCCCCGGCGATGCCAGCGCAGTTCACCAGGATGTCGAGGCGTCCGTGCCGTTCGACCGCAGCTGCGGCGGCCGCGGCGACGGCGTCATCGTCCGCGACGCTCAGCACCGTTGCGGTACCGCCCGTGTCCTGTGCGGTCTGCTGGAGCCCGTCCGCGGCCGCGTCCCACAGCTCGAGAGCTGCGCCGTCCGCCCCGAGGCGGGTGGCGGTGGCCCGGCCGATGCCGCTTGCGGCGCCTGTGACGACCGCCACACGACCCTTCAAATCGATCTGGTTCATGACCCTCTCCATTGCTCATTCATGGTGCGCGCGAACCCGCGGCCGGCGACGCGGCGCATGGCAGATATGGTTGCTGCGACGCCAGTGCGCGATGTCTGCAGTGCCCGATCCGGGACCGCGCGGCGAGGCCAGGCTCGCCGGAGTTTCGCACGCTTCGCACTCCCGCGCACGCGATCGATACTGTACGGCACCGGCGCCCGGCGGATTGGACCCGGTGATCAGGCCCGGCCGGCGACGCCGCCCACGGAGCCGCGGCGGGCCAGCCCGATTCGGCAAGGGTGTTGCGGGAATTCGCTACTCGCGTTCCGGAAGGACGTCCAGCCCGCGGACATTCAGCCCGCCATACCGCCGCAGGCGGATATCGGCCTGCTCCTTGTGGCCGGCGAAGTGCTCCAGTGCACAGAGCCTTGAGCAGTAGGCTCCGACCTTGACCGAGGCCTCCGGTGTGATGCGCTGGTAGGTGCAGGTCTTGATGAACTTACCCACCCACAGACCTCCCGTGTAGCGCGCAGCACGGCGGGTCGGGAGCGTGTGGTTGGTGCCGATGACCTTGTCGCCGTACGAGACGTTGGTCTCGGGGCCGAGGAAGAGCGCGCCGTAATTGGTCAGCCGCTCAAGGAAGTAGTCCGGATTCCGGGTCATGACCTGCACGTGTTCGGCAGCAATGCCGTCGGCCACGGTCACCATCTCGTCCTCGCTGTCGCAGACTATGACCTGCCCGTACTCGCGCCACGCCCGGCCGGCCGTCTCCGCAGTGGGCAGGGTCTCTAGCTGGCGCTCGACCTCCGCCATGGTGTCGTGCGCGAGCTGCTCGGAGTCGGTCAGCAGGATGGCGGGCGATGTCGGGCCGTGTTCCGCCTGCCCGAGCAGGTCGGCGGCGCAAAGCTCCCCGTCGACCGAGTCGTCGGCGATGACCAGCGTTTCGGTCGGGCCGGCGAAGAGATCGATCCCCACGCGCCCGAACAACTGCCGCTTGGCTTCGGCGACAAACATGTTGCCGGGCCCCACCAGCATGTCGACGGGGTCGATCGATTCGGTGCCAAGCGCCATCGCGCCGGCCGCCTGGACGCCGCCCAGGCAATAGATCTCGTCGGCGCCTCCCATGTCCTGGGCGACCACGATCGCCGGGTGGGGTTCGCCGTCGTACGGCGGCGCACAGGTGATGATGCGCTTCACGCCGGCGACCTTGGCCGTCACGACGCTCATGTGCGCCGATGCGACCATCGGATACTTGCCGCCCGGGACATAGGACCCGACGCTGTTCACCGGAATGTTCTTGTGGCCGAGAATGACGCCGGGCATCGTTTCCCGCTCGACGTCCTGCAGCGCCGCCTTCTGGGTTTCGGCGAAGCTCCGGATCTGGGCCTGTGCGAATTCGATGTCCGCCTGGTCGTCCCGGCTGACCCGGTCGTAGCATGCGCGGATGGCAGCGCGGTCGAGCCGGAAGCTCTCTGGTGACCACTTGTCAAACCGCTCCGAGTAGTCCCGGACGGCGGCATCGCCCCGGGTCTCGATCTCGGCGAGAATGCCTTCCACGGTCTCGCGCACCTTCGCGTCCGCATCCGCCCTGGCGGCGTCGCTGATTCCGGTCTTGAGGTGGCGTGCCATGCTGCGTGTCCGGGCGTTGGGCGGACAGTGATCGTAGCATGCGGCACTGTGCCGAAACGTGGAGGATGTGATGAGCGAAGCGGTCGAGAATCAAGGGCAAGCGCCGGTCTGGGCGGCCGGGCTGGAAGGGCAGGTCGCCCTGGTGACGGGCGCCGGGCGCGGCCTCGGGCGAGCGTGCGCGCTCGCCCTGGCGGATGCGGGAGCGGCCATCGTGGCGGTGTCGCGGACGCGCGACGAACTCGAGAGCCTGGCGCGGGAAGCGTCCGGCCCCGTCGAGGCGTGGGTGGAGGATGTGACAGGCGATGCGCTGCTTGAGCGGATCGAGTGCCTCGAGCGTCTCGACATCCTCGTCAACAACGCCGGTACCAATCGCCCGCAACCGTTCGCCGAGGTGACCGACAGCGTCCTTGACGATGTCCTCGACCTCAACGTGCGGGCTGCGTTCCGGGTGGCCCGGAGTGCGGCCCGGGTGATGCTGCGCAGGGGGTCGGGTTCGATCGTCAACATGAGCTCGCAGATGGGCCATGTCGGCGCTCGCGACCGCACCGTCTACTGCATGACCAAGCACGGAATCGAGGGTCTGACCAAGGCCATGGCCGTCGAACTCGGCCCGAAGGGCATACGGGTCAACACAGTTGCTCCGACATTCATTGACACCCCGCTGGCACGCCCGTTCCTCGAGGATCCGGCCTTTGCGGAATTTGTGCACGGGATGATTCCCCTGAGGCGCGTCGGCGATGTCGACGACGTGGCCGCGGCGGTCCTGTATCTGGCCTCGCCCGCATCCGGCCTGGTGACCGGAACCAGCCTCAAGGTCGACGGCGGCTGGAGCGCGCACTAGCGCCGGGTGCACCGCGGCAGGCGTGCGGGTGCGGCGTGGGCTTCGGCTTCCGCCGGCGGTTCAGGCGGACACGGGCATGGCGGCCAGTCGTTCGCCGTAGGCGATCGCCGCGCCCAGGTTGTCGGCCCGGGCCACGCCCTTCCATGCAATGTCAAAGGCCGTGCCGTGGTCGACCGACACCCGGTGCAGCGGCAGGCCGAGTGTCACGTTGACGGCCGTGTCGAACCCGCCCAGCTTGACCGGAATATGTCCCTGATCGTGGTACTGGGCCACCACGAGATCCGCCGCGCCGGAAGCGGCCGCACGGAACACCGTGTCGGGCGGGTGTGGCCCCGAGACGTCGAAGCCCTCCCTCCGGGCCTGCTCGACGGCGGGCCCGATCTCGGTTGAGTCTTCGCTCCCGAGAATGCCGCCCTCGCCGGCGTGGGGGTTGAGCCCCGCCACGCGAATGCGCGGCTGCGCGATGCCGCGCTTCCGGAGATGGTCCGCACCGCTTCGGATCGCCCGCACCACGCGCTCGCGCTGGACGCGCTCGATGGCGACCCGCAGCGGTACATGCGCGGAGACATGAACGACCGCGAATTCGGGCGCAGCGAGCAGCATGAACGGTTCGGCCACGCCGCAAAGGTCTGCCAGGAGGCCGGTATGGCCGTCGTAGCGATGACCGGCGAGATGCAGCGCGGCCTTGGAGATGGGGGCTGTCACCACCACGTCGATGCGGCCTTCGCGCACAAGCTCGACGGCGCGGACCACGGCGGCGTGACTGGCGTCGCCACCCTCCGCCGACGGCACGCCATCCGGGGCTGGGCGGTCCTGGTGGCCGGCCGGCTCCAGGTGGCAGTCGGACAGGCTGTCGGCACGGGTTCCGAAGGCCGCCTGCGCACGCTCAAGGGCGGCCAGATTGCCGATGATCGCGAGCTGGCGCCGCTGCGCCTCCGGCAGGGCTTCCACGGCCTTGACGACGATTTCGGGACCGACGCCGGCCGGGTCTCCAATCGTGATCCCGATCCGGCGAACCGGTGCACGACTGGAACGGTTGGTCATGGGGCTTCCGAACCACAGGCCTGCGGCAGGGGTGCCGCTTCGGCGGATGGCAATATGGGGCAGAGACGCGGGTCCAGGCAATGACCGGTCATCGTGCACTGATCCGTTGAGGTCGGGAGCCGGGAACGGAGCGTCGTGGTCCGGGCAGGCGACACCGCATCCCGCTTGGCCTGTCGTCGCGCGGTGACTCCTGCCCGGAATCGGAATACACTTGGAACAGCGTGGTCACGTATTCCGGGCGGGTGCGCGAGTGACTCGCGGCCGGACATCGGTCGGGTTGCCGCGACACGAAATCGGTGCGTGAGCGTCGGTCCCCTTCGTCTAGTGGTCTAGGACGCCGCCCTTTCACGGCGGAAACACGGGTTCGAGTCCCGTAGGGGGCACCAAGCCACCTCGTCAGACAGTCCCGCCCTTCAGCGCGAAGCATCTCCCCTGCGCGACTTAAGGCAGGGTCCGAGCGGCGGGCCGGATTTACCGTGATATACGAGTAATATATGTTTCGCATACGGACGCAGGCTTCCACTTCGGGTGGTCTGGCCGGAGAATTTGTCGCATCGTGATGGCGATGTGATCGCGAAGGAGTATTCGCATGTCCCATACGTGGCTGAGTGAGCGTGAACAGGCGCTGGTCAGCGGAGCCGAGCGGCTTGATGTCGATCTGCCGGTACCGACCCAGATCGTTTCCAACGGGGAGTACCTGCCCCCGAAACAATCGGCCATCCAGAAACAGGTTCAGCAGCGCGTTCTCGACCTCGCCGAGGAGAATGCCAAGCATCTCGGGATGAGCCGGCGCGCGTTCCTCAACACGAGTTGCGGCATGGCCACGGCGTTCCTCGCCATGAACGAGGTCTATGGCGGCGGCGTGTTCCAGGTCAGCCCGGCCGAAGCGCGCGATGCGGCCATGATGAGCGAGCGTTCTGCAGAGCTGTCCGGCCAGTTCATCCTCGATGCCCAGACGCATTTCCTTCGTGACGACTTCGGGCACGAAGCGATTCTCGGTCTGGGTGAATTCGCGTCCGAGCACTGGAACCCGAAACTCAAGGACGAGGGCCTCACGCTCGCGCGTTACAAGTTTGAGAACTACGTCCGCGAGATCTGGTACACGAGCGACACCAAGGTGGCGCTGATCTCGGGGGCGCCGTTCGACGACCCGACCTGGTGGATGCTGCACCACGACCAGATGGTCGGGGCACGACAACTCGTGAACGACTTCGCCGGCTCGCGACGGATGCTGGCACACAACGTGATCACGCCCAACCAGCCGGGATGGATGGACTCAGTGGACCAGGCCATCAGCGAATGGCGTCCCGATTCGTGGAAGTCGTACACGATCGGCGACCCGCTTTCGCCGTCGAAATTCCCGTGGCGCCTCGATGACGAAGACCTGATGTACCCGTTCTACGAGAAATCGTTGAAGGGCGGGATCGACGTGATCTGCATTCACAAGGGCCTGTTGCCGCCCGACTACGAGGTCTCGTTCCCCGGCGTGTGGCAGCACGCGACCCTCGACGACCTTCCGAAAGCGGCCAAGGACTGGCCCGACATGAAGTTCGTGATCTACCACTCGGGACTCCGGCCGTTCCTCGAATTGCCGGACCAGGCCTGGAAGGAATTCGAGCAGTCCGGCGGCGAGATCAAGTGGGTGACCGACATGACCCGCGCCGTGATGGACCATGGACTCGACAACGTCTACGGCGAGATCGGGACGGCGTTCGCGAATTCGGCCGTTGCGCACCCGCGCTTCTCGGCGGCCCTGATTGGCACCCTGGTGCGCGACATGGGCGCCGACCATGTCATCTGGGGGACGGACAGCGTCTTCTACGGATCGCCGCAGTGGCAGATCGAGGCCATGCGCCGGCTGGAGGTTCCCGAGGACATGCAGGCGAAGTACAACCTGCCGTCGCTGGGCGGGCCGAACAGCCTGACCAAGCAGGCAATCTTCGGGCTGAACGCCGCGCGCCTCTACAACATCGGCGTGCAATCAGCCACCGATATGCCGGCGATGCCGGACTTCTCCGAGGACAAGCTTGCGCAGTTGGCGACACGGTTCCGGGAAGAGGGCGGAGCTCCGTCGAACAAGCGGTACGGCTACGTGCGGGCGGCCTGAAAAAGCCCGCATCCGGCGCGGCGCGGAACTCTCCGCGCCGCGCCGCACTTTCCTCAGGCCGGACCCGTCTCGAACCGTTACAGGGCCCGCGATTGCGGCCTCCCTGGGGAGCAGAAGAAAGCGCTGGCCCGCACAATGGTCTTGACCAGCGAAGCTGGAATCGTGAACGGGGCAGGGGACCTGTCATGATTGTGGTGCCGCTGCGCCCGCGGCAGACCAATCCAGCCGCCTTTGAGGACAAACGGGTGAACGACGACAAGGCCGAAGCGTGGGGTCCCGGAGCATGACCGGCGGTGTCCCCCGATTGCCGCGAGTCAAGCCGACACCGGTGCCTGCCATTCACCCCCTGCCCGAATACCTGGCGACAGGTGCACGGAAGGCCGTCTACGACGACACGAAGGAGGTCCTTCAGGTTCCGTGGATGGGCGTGGTTGCCATGGCGTTCGCCCATTATCCGCGCTTCTACGAGACCCTTTGGCAGGGCATGCGGCCCCTTTGCTTGTCCGTCGAGTTCGTGGACGCATGCCGGGACCTGCGGGCGCGTGCCGAAGAGGCTGCCCTGACTCTGGATCCGCCACCGATCCGCTCCCGGTTGACCTCGCTTGGTTATGCGCCCCGCGAGATTGCCCAGATTGCCGAGGTGATCGAGATCTTCTCGCACGGCAATTTTTCCTACGCGCTTCTCGCGACCCGGGCACGCCTGCTGCTGGAAGGACGCGACCTCGCCAGCAGTTCGGATGCAACTCCCTTCACCGGCCGCCACGCTCCGGCCGCGGAGGTTCCCTTCGTGTTGGTGGAACCGCACCATGCGGAGAGCGCAACCCGTGCGCTCTTTGACGACATCAAGGCGACGCTGGGGCTGCCGTTCGTGAATTCGGATTACCGTGCGCTTGCGCGCTGGCCGAGCTACCTCGCCGCGGCGTGGGGCGACCTCCGGGCTGTGGTGGCGACATCCAGCCACCAGGCGGTCGTCGAACAGATGCACGATGCCCTCGTCGATACCGCGCTTGCGCTTCCGAATCCCGGAGGACTGAACGCAGCGGCGCTGCAGGCCGCAGCAGATGCCGACGCGACGCAGGCGGAGGTCCGCGACGTCGTCCGCCTGTTCCAGTGGCTTTTGCCGGGCCTCGCCACCAACGTCGCCTTCTTCCGAACTCAACTGATCTCGAACGAGGCGTAACCAGCGCTGCGACGGGCGAGCACCCGCGTTTCATGATCTGAGGGAAGGTGAACGGGCGGTCGTCAGGCCGCCGCCCGGAACTGCTCGAAGCGTGCCGCAAGCCGGTCACGGTCCGGAAGGTCGAGCGTTCGGCGCGGGCGGCGAAGGCTCTTCTGATGCAATTGCTTGAGGGCGTCGAGCATCGGCCCGTCCCGCTGCGCAAGGAGGCGGTCGGACACGTGCACACGGTAATCCGGGTCGATGCCGATCAGGTGCGCATCGAACGCCGCATGGTGAATCTTCGAGAGCGGCAAGCCGTTGGGTACGACCGGTTGGCCCCGGGTGACGTCGGCATCCGGCATGATGTGGGCGGCATCCAGGAGACGGTGCTCCCCAATCCCCGACAGCGCGCAGTGGCCATCGTACGCATCGATGACCGCCAGCCGAAACTGTGCCTGGTGCAAACGTTGTCTGACGACGGTCAGCGTGTACCGGCGCTCCGACGTGTCGGGGATTGATGCTGACTGCGTGAGAGTTGAGGCTTCGGGCTGACCGAATGCGACTGCAGCCTTGAGCGCGCCGGGGTCCCAGCCAGCGATGAATGCGGGGATCAGGGCCTGGTACCGCTGCGGGGCAATGCCAAAGAAGTAGATGATCGGAATTCCCTGTTCATAAGCCTCGCGCAGCCAGCGGTTGTCTGGTGCTCCCGGGTCCGTGCCCATGAACGCGTAGTCGACCGTCCCATCCGCACCGAAGTCGACGCGATCGACGGCTCGCTGATCGTCGTACCAGACCTTGCGGCCAGGTCTCGGGTGGACAGTGCGGATCGACAGCAGGAACTGCATTTGCCGGGGCTTGAAGATGCCACGCTGCGGGTTGACCAGCGGGATGCGTTCCCCCTCGAACATGAAGCCTGCCTGCAGGTCCCGAGAGGTCAGCTGGCCGCGGAGTTCCATCAACCGGCGGACATGGTCAAACGCTGCGGCCCGCATGCGGGTATCGCGCGACCAGGGTCCCGGGTTGTCCGTCATGCTGGCACCGTGTCGTCCCGACGCCTCGGAGGCATGGTCATTATCGCGAACCCTGGCTGCGCCACCAGGGGAGTGCGGCCTGCGCCGGGTCGCGGCCAGGGGGCCCGACCGGTTGCTGGCGGCCGTTGGGTGTTGACGGACGGTGCGTTATGGTGGACGGGTCACCAGAGGAGCCGTGACCGTGTTACCCCGCAGTTTTTCGTGATTGGCGATCCCCTCGCTTTGAGGATCTGCACGCCGGCCGGGCGTGCGACGGCTGCACAGGTGGCGGCGTTTGAGGCTGCCCCGACCAGTTTCGTGGCTGATGCCCAGCAGGGCTGGAACTGCATGGATATCGGTATCCGTCCGCTCGAAGCGACCGCGCGGTTTGCCGGCGTTGCGGTCACCGCGTCAGCCGGGCCCCGCGACACGCTGGCGGCGGTGGCGGCGCTCGATTACGTCGTGCCGGGCGATGTGCTGGTCCTCGCCACCGAGCGCGACGAGAGCGGCGCCGTGCTGGGCGATCATTATGCGGCGATTGCGAAAGCGAAAGGCGTCGTGGGAATCGTAACCGATGGCCTGGTGCGTGACGCTGCAGGGATCCGTGCCAAGGGGCCGCCAACGTTTGCCCGGGGGATTCGGCCGAACGGCGGGTACCGCAATGGTCCCGGAGAGGTGAATGGCCCGGTGAGCGTCGGCGGCGTGGCGGTCCTGCCCGGCGATATCGTGATCGGAGACGAGGACGGCGTGGTCGTGGTCCCGAGAGTGCACGCCGAGCGCGTGATAGCCGCCCTCGCCGATGTGGTCGCCGCGGAAGAGACGCTCGAGGAGCGGGTGGAACGCGGCGAGGTCAAGACCCTGTGGGACCGGGCGCAGTTCGCAAAGCGGGGCGTCGAGGAAGTCTGAGGAGACTGGCACGGTGGCAAACCAGCGGAAGGTAATGCTCGTACAGGGGATGCCCGCGGAGGGGCGTGCGCTGCTTGACGCGCGCGCGGACGTGCTGGTGGAGGAGTGTTCAAACGACGAGCTCGATACGCTCCTTGGCCGGTTGCATGACGTGGCCGCGGTAACGTTGCGCACCTCGCCCTGCGACCGCGAGTTTCTGGAGGCCGCGCCGAAGCTGGAGGTGGTGGCCCGCTTCGGCGTCGGTTACGACTCCGTTGATGTCGAGGCGCTGACAGAGCGCGGGATTCCACTGCTGATCGTCGGCGAGGCAAATTCGCAGTCGGTCGCCGAGCACGCGGTCTTCTTGATGATGGCGCTCGCGAAGCGCGCCACCTTTTTCCACCGGGCTGTGCAGGAGCGACGGTTCGGGGCCCGGTTCGAGGCGTCCCGGGAAACCCTCGAATTGTCCGGAAAGCACCTGCTCGTGGTGGGATTTGGCCGCATCGGTACCCGGACGACAGCGATCTGCCGCGCCCTCGGAATGACCGTCGCCGTCTTCGATCCCTATGTCGCGGACTCGGCAATCGAGGAGGCGGGCGCTGAGCCCGTGCAACGCCTGGAGGATGCCCTCCCCGCAGCAGATTTCGTCTCCATCCACTGTCCTCGCAACCGCGAGACGGAAGGCCTGTTCGACGCCGCAGCGCTCGGGCGCATGAAGGCGTCCGCCATTCTCGTCAACACGGCCCGGGGTGGCATCGTCGACGAGGGCGCGCTCGTGGATGCGCTCAGAAGCGGCGGGATCAGGTCGGCCGGTCTGGATGTCTTCGATGTCGAGCCGCCGCCCGACGACCATCCGCTGCTGGATCTGGAAAACGTCCTGTTTTCCCCGCACATTGCCGGAATCACCGACAAGTCGATGCAGGCCATGGCGGAAGCGACCTGCCAGAACGTGCTGGACGCGTTCGATGGCCGGATCCGGCCAGGCAATATCGTGAACCCGGAAGTACTGGAGTAGGGGCGATGCGCGTCAACAACGTGGGAAAAATCTGGCGGGAGGGAGGCGCCGTCGTGAACGGCTGGCTCGCGATCCCGAACGGCTTCGCGGCCGAGGTGATGGGCGGCTGCGGATGGGACTCGGTGACGATCGACCTGCAGCACGGCCTGAGCGACTTTTCCGACACCATCGACATGCTGCAGGCGCTCTCGACCACGCCGGTCACGCCGCTCACCCGGGTGCCGGTGCTGGAGCCGGGCATCATCGGCCGGCTTCTGGATGCCGGGAGCTACGGCATCATCTGCCCGATGGTGAACACGCCGGCGCAATGCGCCGATCTGGTGTCCTACTGCCGTTATGCACCGGAGGGAACCCGGAGCTTTGGCCCGGTCCGCGCCGCGATCTACGGTGGGCCCGATTACCTGGACAAGGCCAACGAGACCGTGCTGGCGATCGCCATGATCGAGACCCGGGAAGCGGTCGAGAACGTGGATGCCATTCTTGCGACACCCGGTCTGGACGGGATCTATGTGGGCCCGTCGGACCTTGCCCTGTCCCTTGGGCAGCGGCCGGAAATGGACCCTGACAATCCCGTGGTCACCGAGGCTATGGCGACCATTCTTGCCGCTGCCAAGCGCGCGGGCGTGCCCGCAGGGCTCCATTGCCTGTCGCCCGAGTACGCGATCAAGAAGATCCAGGAGGGCTACCAGTTCGTGTCCATTGCGAACGACGTCCGGCTCCTTACCGCGACCGCGAGGAGCGCGGTCGACACCATCCGGCAGGCACTCTCCAGCTGAGCACGCGAGGCCGCAGGGAGCGGCACCGCCGGGGTCCGTGCCGAAGGTGAACGCCCCGGCGCCGCCTGCCGGCCCCCTCCCGGCACTCCGGTCCCGCCTCCGGGACGTGCTCCATGGGCTAGCGGGGCAGGAGACCAGAGGCGGTGACGAGCGCCTCGATGATCTGATCGCGCGGTCGGTGACGCTCCTGCCGCCGCGCGACCCCGCGCACGGCGACCTCGCCACGAACGCGGGCCTGGTGCTCGCCAAGCATCTCCGGATGGCGCCTCGCAGTCTCGCCGAGCAGCTCGCGGAGCAGCTTCCGGGCGCCGCCGGCATTGAGTCGGCGGAAGCCGCCGGCCCCGGTTTCGTCAATCTCCGGGTGACCCCCGCAGTCTGGGGCCCGGCGCTCCGCACCGCTGCGGCTGCGTCCGCCGATTACGGCCGGTCCAGCATGGGCGCCGGCACCCCGGTCAACGTCGAGTACGTGTCCGCCAATCCCACCGGGCCACTCCACGTCGGGCACGGACGCGGGGCCGTGCTCGGGGATGCGATCGCGTCGCTTCTCGCGTTCGCCGGGTTTGCCGTGACGCGCGAGTACTACATCAATGACGCGGGCGGCCAGATCGAACAGCTGGCGCGGTCCATCCATCACCGCTACCGGATGGCTGCCGGACTCGAGACCGAACCGCCCGGGGAACCTCTCTACCCGGGCGACTATCTGCAACCGGTTGCAGACGACCTGTTTGCCGCCGACTCCGGACAATCGGCAGAGGCCGGGGAAGACGCCTGGCTCGAACGGTTCCGCACCGCCGGAACCGAGGCCATGCTGGCCCTGATTCGCCGGGATCTCGACGGGCTGGGCGTGCACTTCGATGGGTTCGTGTCCGAGCGCACGCTTCGGGAGGCGGGCCGGATCGACGAGGCCGTCACGCTCCTCAAGGATCGTGACCTGGTCTACACCGGCGTTCTGCCGCGCCCCAAGGGGGAGGCCGCGGAGGAGTGGGAGCCCCGGCCCCAGCTGCTGTTCCGGGCGTCCAGCTTCGGGGACGATGCCGACCGGCCCCTGCGCCGCGCCAACGGCGAGTGGACCTACTTCGCGGGCGACCTTGCCTACCATTTCGACAAGTTCCGGCGCGGCTTCCGGGAGCAGATCAACGTCTGGGGGGCCGACCACGGCGGCTATGCGAAGCGGGTGAGTGCCGGCCTTGCGGCACTCAGCGAAGAGGCCGCCGATCTCGACGTCAAGTTCTGCCAGCTCGTGCGGGTCACGCGCGCTGGCCGGCCGGTGCGAATGGCCAAGCGCGCTGGCAACGTGGTGACCCTGGAATCGGTGCTGGACGAAGTGGGGGCGGATGTCTTCCGGTTCCTGATGCTGATGCGCCGGCCCGACGCACCGCTCGATTTCGATCTGGTCGAGGCGGTGCGCCAATCGAAGGACAATCCGGTGTACTACGTGCAGTACGCCCACGCCCGGATCTGCTCCGTGTTCCGGCGCGCGGAACAGCATGAGGATCTCCAGTCGCTCGACGTGGACGCCGAAGCCGATGTGGCACTCCTCACCGACTCGCGGGAGGTTGAGCTGATGCGGGAAGTCGCGCTCTGGCCCGACCGGGTGGAGGCCGCTGCCCGTGCGCGCGAGCCGCACCGCATTGCCTTCGGGCTTGCGGAGCTCGCGGCCCGGTACCACGCCCTCTGGACGGCGGGCGCCCGCGGCGAGCCGTCGCTTCGCACGCTGCTTCCGGACGACCGGCCGCGGACGGCGGCGCGATTGCTGCTCGCGGACGCGGTGCGCGCGGTCTTGCGCGCGGGCCTCTCGATCCTTGGTGTGACGCCGGCCGAGGAAATGCGATGAACCGGATCGCGGGTGCGGCAGTCGCAGCCTCGGTGGTCGGTGCCTTCGGCCTGGGTGCCTGGCTCTACTTCGAGGGCTACCTCGGCGGACCCCCTGCCGACGGGACGCTGCCCGTGGTCCAGCCGCTTCCCGAACCCACCCGTCAAAAGCCCGACGAACCTGGGGGGTATTCGGCTGAGCATCTGGAGACCATGCTGCTGGACGGAGCCGACGGGGAGCAGGACGCGGGCGCGGAACTGCTCCTCCCGGGCTACGAGGAACCGATCACGCGACCGCGGCCCGAAGCGCTGGACCCGGAGTCCGAATCCGCCGCGCCGGACGTGGTTCTCGAGGATGGTGACGACACCGCCACGGACGAACCGGTGGTTCAGGAGGATCCGCCCAGGCTTCCCGAGCGCCGCCATCCCTACAGCGCCTGGAAGGCATCGATCCAGCTTCTGGCGGTGCGTTCACCCCGGCGCGCGATCCTGGAAGCACACCGGCTGATCGCTGCGCATCCCGACGTGTTTGACGGCCTTGATTTCCGCATCCGGGAGTTTCCGGTTTCCGAGGACGAGAAAGTGCAGCGGCTCCAGGCCGGGCCGTTCGAGTCCCGGAAGGCGGCGGGAGCCGTGTGCGACCGGCTGGAGCAGCGCGGGATTTCCTGTTTCGTCGCCAAGGGACAGTGACGCTTCCGGTCATTTTTGGCGTTGCGGGTCCAGAGCTTGCAGCTGACGAACACGCCCTGTTTGCCGAAACCAGGCCGTTCGGATTCATCCTGTTCGCCCGCAACCTGGAGTCACCGGCGCAAATCGCCGGACTGGTGGATGCGCTCCGGGACGCCGCCGGTTCCGGGGTTCCGGTCCTGATCGACCAGGAAGGCGGGCGCGTGCAGCGCCTCGGCCCGCCCCATGCACCGACCTATCCGGCGCTCGCGGAGTTCGGACGCCTGGCGGCCCGGAATCCTGCGGCGGCGGTCAAGGCCGCAGAGATCGGGCACGGGCTCATCGGCCGAGACCTCGCCGCCCTCGGAGTGGACGTGGATTGTGCGCCGGTGCTTGACCTTGCGGTCAAGGGCGCGGATGCCGTCATCGGCGACCGGGCCTTTGCCGCCGATCCCGAGGTGGTCGCGCGATTGGGTCAGGCGGCCATCGACGGTCTGGGGCGGGCCGGTGTGCTGCCGGTGGTCAAGCACATGCCGGGCCACGGCCGCGCCGGAGCCGACAGCCACCGGGAGCTGCCCGTCGTCGACGCACCGGCCGCCCTTCTCGACGCCACCGACTTTGCGCCTTTTCGCGCGCTCCGGACCGCACCCATCGCGATGACCGCGCATGTCGTCTACACGGCGTGCGACCCGGACCACCCCCTGACGGTGTCCCGGCGGGGCATTGAGGACACCGTACGCCGCCGCATTGGGTTCGAGGGGCTGCTGCTTTCGGACGACATCGGCATGGGGGCCCTCGCGGGGCCGGTCGAGGACCGCGCGGCCCGGGCGCTTGCCGCGGGCTGCGATGTCGCGCTGCACTGCAACGGGGTCTTTTCCGAGATGGCACGGATTGCGCACACCGTGCCGCCCCTGACCGACCGGGCGGCGGCGCGGTGGGATGCAGCCGTGGTATGGCGCGACGCCCACAGATCTCCGTCGTGGACAGCCGATCTCACGTGGATCGCGCTGCGTGCCTTGCTTTCCGATGCTTGACCAGGCCTTTCAGTTCTTCGACGCGCTCTCGGTCTGGGCCCTGCCAGTGCTTACGGCCATCACGCTCCACGAGGCGGCGCACGGGTACGTCGCTGAGCGGTTCGGTGATGACACCGCGCGGGTAGCCGGCCGCGTCACGCTCAATCCCCTCCGCCACGTCGACCCGGTGGGCACGGTGCTGCTGCCGCTGATCCTGGTCCTGATCTCGCCGCTCGTGTTCGGCTATGCGAAGCCCGTTCCGGTGCGCTTCTTCCGGTTGCAGCCCCGGCGCATCGGCATCGCTGCGGTCGCACTTGCCGGGCCCGGCATGAACCTTGCGCTCGCGCTGCTCGCGGCCCTGCTCCTCCATCTGGTGCCCTGGGTTCCGGTCGGGGGTGGGTGGCTTCAGGACAACCTGGTGAATGCGCTCTGGATCAACGTGCTGCTGGCGCTCCTCAACCTGCTTCCCTTGTTGCCGCTGGATGGAGGAAGGGCGCTCTATGCCGCCCTGTCGCCGGCATGGGCACGCCAATGGGCCCGGACCGAACGGTATGGCTTTCCCGTGCTCCTGCTGGGGCTCGTGGTCGTGCCGATGGTGGCATCGGCGTTTGGAACCGAATTCCCTATATTTCGTTGGATGCTTGGCGAACCAACCCAACATGTGGTATATTGGATCGCTCGTATCGCGGGCCTGTCGTGACCGACCCCATGCCCGAATTCGAAGAAGATCCTCCCCGTCGATCGGCCCCAAGCGCACTCGTACTCTCCCTTGGCGCGTATGAGGGGCCGATCGATCTCCTGCTGACGCTCGCGCGCCAGCAGAAGATTGATCTCGCCGAAATCTCGATTCTCGAATTGGCGGAGCAGTACCTCGCGTTCATCGATCGCGCCCGGAGCCTCCAGCTCGAGATCGCGGCGGGGTATCTGGTTACCGGGGCTTGGCTCGCGTATCTGAAATCACGCCTCCTCCTTCCGGATTCGGATGACGGGGAGGAAAGCGCCGAGGAACTGGCCGACGCGTTCCGGTTGCGAATTGCGCGCCTGGATGCGATGCGGCGGCACGGCGAACTCCTCTTCCGCAGGCCGCTGCTCGGGCGCGACCGGCATGCGCGCGGCGAAGAACAGGCGCCCGCAGAGCAGGTGTCCGTGACGGTCGACGCGAGCTTCCGTGATCTGCTGGTGGCCTACGCCTCCGTCTGCAGGCGACGCCAGCCCGCAGCACTTGCTGTGCGTCCGATTCGCCCGTACACGGCCAAGACCGCGACCGGATGGATCCGGAAGCGGCTCTCGCGCCTGCACGACTGGGCCACGCTGACCGGTTTTCTGCCTCGCGGCGAACCGACGGCGGCGCGCCGCTCGGCCTACGCATCGGTCTTCGCGGCGAGCCTGGAACTCGTGCGCGGGGGCGAACTCGACATTCAACAGGCGCAAGCGTTCGGCCCGGTGCTGATCCGGGCGCGAAGCGACGTTGCAGGAGATTCCGTCCATGGTACATGAACCCCTGGACCTGCTCGGGCCGGTCAGCCCTGTGGAGGCGCGGGGCGGATCTGCGCCGAGCGAGCCGCCGGCCCGGACCACCAACCACTGCGCGGCCACGCTCAAGACGGAGGCGTCCGGAGTGCTCGACGACCCCATGCTTGATGCGTGCCGCCTTGCCGAGGCGGTCCTGTTTGCGAGCCCGACACCGGTCCGCTCCGGTGACCTCGCCCGGTTTCTCCCGGAAGGCGTGGCAGTCTCAAGCGTGCTGGAGTCGTTGCGTGCGCAGTACCAGGGACGCGGCATCGAGCTCACGAAGGTCGGGAATGCCTGGGCCTTTCGCACCGCGAGTGACCTGGCGGATCGGCTGACAGTCGAGAAGGTGCGGCGCCGGAAACTCTCCCGTGCCGGCCTCGAGACCCTGGCGATCATCGCCTATCACGCGCCGATCACCCGGGCTGAAATCGAGGAGATCCGGGGCGTGACGGTGAGCCCCGGAACCCTCGACATCCTGTTTGAGGAAGGCTGGATCGAGCCCCGCGGCCGAAAGCAGGTGCCGGGCCGGCCCACCACGTGGCAGACGACCACCACCTTCCTGGACTACTTCGGTCTCGAATCGCGCAACGATCTTCCCGGCCTTCGGGATCTCCGGAAGGCGGGGCTTCTGTCGTCGGACCCGCTTCCGGTACCACCGCCCGTCAACGCGTAGATCCGATCCGGCGAGCGCCGGCGGCAGAGGCGCCGACCCGCCCTGCGCCGGCCCTGGCGGCAATGCCGTGGCAGGCGGTTCGCGGCCGGTCAACCCGGGCCGCGGACATCAATTGGCGCGGCGTCGAAGTTCCGCGAGGCAGGTTTCCCGCGTGCCCTTGAAGCCGCCGTCGGCCCACCAGGTCTCGACCGAGCGGAGCAGGGCCCGGCGGCGGGGGCCGGGCGGCACCCCGAGTGCAATCACATCCTCGCCGCCGAGCGGAAACTCCGGCGGTGTCCAGGTCGGGATGAACCGGCCCAGCCGTATGGCCACGGACTCATCAGGTGCGCGGGCCCGTGCGGTGCCAACAAGAAGGCGATCCAGGGCGCGTTCGCGGCTGTTCGCTTCCCAGATCTGCCGACGTGCTTCGGTGCACGTGGTGGGTGGAGGCCCGGCCGTTGCGGCAGCCTGGAGGCGCCTGGCTTCGGCATTCGACAGGCACAGGCGATCGGCCGCCCGTTCGGTGCCGCGGGGGGTATCGACGAGCGTACTGAGCCGGCGCACCGGGCTTGCGTGGCCGAGCCGGGACTCCAGGCGCACCAGCCGCGCCAGCACCTCAAGGCGCTTTCTGGCCGTGACGGATGTGGGGTGACTCCACTCGCCGAGGACCCGGTGCAGGGTGCCGGTCACAGCCATCGCATGGACGGCCGGTACCGGATCAGCGGCCTCCAGGGTCCTGAGCATCTCGACCCGGAGCCGCTCGCCCGATACGTGGTCGAGGCCCGGCAACGCCTTGGCGATGGCATTCAGGTTGGTCCGCTCGTGCCGGCGTCCGCCGAACCAGGCGAACATGCGGAAATACCGGAGGATGCGAAGATAATCCTCGTGAATGCGGTGGGCGGCGGTCCCGATGAACCGCACCCGGCCCTTGGCAAGGTCGCGAAGGCCCAGGTCGTTCAGCCCGTACACAGTGCGGTCCGTGCCCGCGTACAGGGCATTGAACGTGAAGTCGCGGCGCTCGGCATCGCTGACCCAGTCGTCCGAATAGGCTACTTCAGCCCGTCGTCCGAACGTCCTCACATCCCGCCGCAGTGTGGTGATTTCGACGGATCCGGATTGCTTGCTGTCCGGCAGGGCGGTGACCGTGCCGTGGGCAAGGCCCGGTGCAATCGTGCGCACACCGGAGCGCTCCAGCAGGTTCAGGACATGCCGGGGTGCGTGCACCGTGGCCACATCGACATCGCCTGTGTCACGCGGCTTGGCGAGCAGGGAATCGCGTACACAGCCGCCGACAAAGAGCGCGGCCGGTCGTGCCTCGTGCGTGTCGAGTGCTGCCATGACCCGCGTGACCAGCGGGCGGTTCAGCCATGCCGGATTCCCGGTGATGCTCCCGATGCGCCGAAGGGTGCGCCCGGTCATGGATCCATGTGGCCGGGGATGACTTGCCCGTCTTCGAGCCGCGGCGGCACGTAGGTGCCCTCTGGTGATTCGCCGATCGAGAGGCGGAAGGACACGAGACCGATGACAAGGACGAGGAGGCCGGAGAAGGCAATCCATCCCCAGGGCGCCTGTTGCCATGTGGGCTGCGGGCCACCCGTCTTTCCGGCTCGCCGGCGCGCCATGTAGTACCACACCAGGAACAGGATGACCGGTACCAGAAGAGGAAGAATGCGGACCAGAAGAGTTCGAATCACGGCTGTCGCGTCCGTTCAAAGAGGTTGACCAGCATGCGGGCGGTGGCACCCCAGATCCGGTGTTCCTGCCAGCGAATGTCGTAGAAGCGGAAGGTACCGTACGTCGTCGTTCGGGTGCCTTCCGTGTGGTTTGCCGGATCCAGCAGGTACGCTAGGGGAACTTCGAAGGCAGCGGCGACCTCTCGGGTCGCAAGCGACAGCGAGAACCCGGGCTGAATCCGGCCCACCACCGGCGCGACCGCATAGCCGGTCCCGGTAATGCACGTGTCCAGGCGCCCGATCACATCGACGTGGGTCCGCATGAGCCCGATTTCCTCTTCGGTCTCCCGAAGCGCGCAATCGATTTCGTCGTCGTCGTCGGGTTCGACAACGCCGCCTGAAAAACTTACCTGCGAGGGGTGGCGCGGGAGGTCGTCGGCGCGCCGCGTCAGGAGAACCGTGGGGTGATCGGGCCGGTCCACCAACCCGACAAGGACGGCCGCGGGAACAAGGTTCTGAAGCGTCGATTCGGGCAGGGTCACATTGCCAATCACGGCCGGAATCACGCTCGCTGGCAGGGCCGTCCGAAGCCGGGCCTCGATCTCGTCGATCGCGAGCGTCGCGGCATCGCCGGAGCGTGACGCCCCGGTGGCGGACCGGCTGTGCACTGCGGGACCAGGGGCGGGCATGCGTGCATCATAATCTCCGCTTCATGCCGTCCGGCATCGGTGTCCGCGCCGCGTCGCATCGGGGGGTGCGCTCCAGTACATTCCACAGACGGGAGCGGGGCCAGTTCAGGCACGGGCTGCAGGAGGGCTGAAACGATGAAACGCACCATCGGCTGGATTGGTCTTGCAGGCGGGGCCATGGCTGTGATCCTGGCCCTGTTCGGAGTGGGGCCATCCATCGCCCGCATCTGGTCGCAAATCCACGCCAACAGCCTGGTTGGCCTGCAGGGATTGGTCGACCGGAACCTGGATCCGGATCCGGGAGACCCCACGGTCTGGTTTGACGTGTTCCTTCCGGTCCTGGCGGCCAGCGTGCTCTATCCGGTAGCGATTGTGGTCGGGGTCATCGGCCTCGTGTTGCTTCGTACCAGCCGGCCGGACGGGTAACCGGTAGACGCATTCACGCTTGAGCGCCGTTTGGCGGCTTTCTCTCCCTACCGCGTAGCCGCAGCCTGCCGACCGTTTCAGGAAACCGCTCTGGCCTCGATTGGCTTGGTGTCCACGTGGGTGGGTACGGGAAACGGGTGCGCTTGCTCGTAGGCGCGGCACGCGCGGAGGATCGTTGCATCACCGAATTTCGGGGCAACGATCTGCACGGCCACCGGCATTCCGTCGGAGGCGAAGCCACACGGAAGCGACGCGGCCGGCTGCTGGGTCAGGTTGAACGGGTAGGTGAACGGAGACCATTCCCACCAGCGCGCCATTCCGCTGCCGACGGGCACTTCATGGCCGGCCTCGAACGCCGTGATCGGAAGCTGCGGAGTGACGAGGAGGTCGTAGCGGTCATGGAATTCCCGGAGGCGACGGCCTAGGGCGTCTCGCGCCTGTTCCGCCTGACGGTAGGTCAAGGCGGAAACGGACCGGCCCTGCTCCGCGAGGTCCAGAATGGGCGGGTCCACCACTTCGCGCTGCTGTGGGGAAAGCCCGTTGGTTGCGACTGCAAGCGCGACGGTCCACAGCGTGACCATGGTGTCAATCGGATCGTCGAACCCGGGATCCTCTTCGGTGACATCCGCTCCCTGGTCTGAAAACCACTGGATCGCCTTGTCGACCTCTGCCACAACCTTCGGATCGACTTTGGCGTAGCCCAGGGTGCGGCTGTATGCGATACGGAGCCCGGCAATGCTGGCCTGACTTTCCCGCGCGGGTGTAAGCGGCCGGGCCAGCGGGACGGCTTGCCAGTCCCGAGGATCCGGCTTCGCAACGACGTCGAGCAACAGGCAGGCGTCGTCAACGGTCCGCGTGATCGGCCCTTGGTGCCAGAGTGTTCCTGCAGGCGAGTGCGGATAGACCGGAACAGCTCCAAACGTGGGCTTGTGGCCGAACATCCCGCAGAACGCTGCCGGCATGCGAATCGAGCCACCGCCGTCAGTGGCAACATGCAGGGCCCCCATTCCCAACGCCGCCGCTGCCGCCGCTCCGCCGCTTGAACCACCGGGTGTGCGCCGGGGATCCCAGGGATTGACCGTCACGCCTGTCAGCGGGCTGTCGGTTACCCCCTTCCAGCCGAATTCCGGTGTTGTCGTCTTTCCGAGCAGGACCGCCCCGGCTTCACGCAGCCGGGCGACAGGCGGGCCGTCGGTGTCCCAGACCTGGTCGGCGGGGATTGTTCGGGATCCGCGCCGGGTCGGCCATCCCTTGGCGAGGATCAGGTCCTTCACGGTGGTCGGCACGCCGTCCACCGGGCCACACGGTTGCCCTTCGCGCCATCGCGCTTCGGACCGGCGGGCAGCGGCAAGCGCTGCATCCGGATCGATGACGCAAAACGCATTGTGGGTCGCATCGAGCGAGGCAATGCGATCCAGCACCGCCTGGGTCACCTCCACGGGTGAGAACTGGCCTGAGCGGTAACCGCGCACGAGCTCCGTGGCGGGCAACATGTAGAGGGCGTTCGACATCACGGAGTACAACAGATACGGCAGGAAGCAGTGGCCGGCCATTCCGGAGCCGCGCGGGGAATCGCGCGGCTCCGGGACGGTCCAGGGAACCTGGCTAGGTTGCCTGGATTGCGGCCTTGACCGCGTCCGCCGTGATCGGCATGTGCCGCATACGCACACCGACGGCGTTGAACACCGCGTTGGCTACAGCCGGCGCGACGACAGTCGACGACGGCTCGCCCACACCGCTCGGGTGGTGGCCCGATTCCACGAGTTCAACGTCGATTTCCGGCACCTGGCTCAAGCGAATGGGAAGATAGGTGTCGAAATTCCGCTGCTCGAACGCGCCGTCTGTGAGGGTCAGCCGCTCGCTCAGGACCTGGCTTGCGCCCCAAAGCGCGGCGCCCTTGATTTGGGCGCGAGCGTTGACGGGGTTGATTGCAATGCCCATGTCCATGGCAATCGTGAGACGCTGCAGGTCGATCTCGCCGGTTGCGGGATCGACAGCCACCTCGGCTACGCCAGCCACCCAGGTCGGGCTCTGCCGTTCTTCGGCTGCGGAGACCGCGATGCCGATGCCGTGGTTTTTGGGCATCCGCTTGCCGTATCCGGCCTTGCCTGCTGCCACACGGAGCACGTTGGCGAGTCGCTGGGCCCCGCCCACTGTCGCGGATTCGTAGGGGATCCAGCTGTTCTCGGACGCCCAGGGCAGGGAGATCCAGAGCCGGTCCATGTAGTAGTCGGATCCGGTTCCGGGCTCGTAGCCCGAATTGGGAATTCCGCGCCGTGACCCTTCACCCGTGAGCATGGCCAGACGGAACTCGAGCGGGTCCTTGCCGATGCGATGTGCAACTTCGTCGAGGAACGATTCCACCACGAAATAGTTGTACGAGTTGGAGACGGTCCGCAGTGCGGAGGCCTGCACCGCCCACGTGGTGGGATCGTGGTTGATGCCCCGGACGCGGTGGTTGGGCAGGGTGTACCAGTGGTCGCTGCCGCCGATCGACCACTGGTCGATGTCGCGGCCGGAGCCGTCGTCGGCGTCCAGCTGGAGCCAGTCGCTGCCGTAGGCCTTTCCAACCGAAAACCTGGGCCCCATGTAGCCGCACACGATGTCATGCTCCATCGCTGTGAAGGCACCGTCCTTGACCGCGCCCCGCAGTTTGTGAAGCGTCGGCGTGCGCGGAAAACTGGTCGCGAAGTTCGTTTCGCGGGTTTGAATCAGCTTGACGGGCCGACCAACCTGATGAGAGCAGTAGGCAGCAGCCAGAATCTCGTCGTAGTCCTGCTTGCCGCCGAAACCGCCTCCCAGCAACCGCTGGTGGACGATCACGTTGATTTCTTCGGCCGGCGTGCCGAGGAAATGGGAGAGGTACGCCGTGAGCGTCATCCGGGCGAACGAGGTGCTCTGCGTGCCCGTATGCACGTGCCACGTGTCTCCCACGCGGTGAACGGTGGCGTTCAAGGGCTCCATCGTTGCGTGGCAGATCATGTCGGTGGTGTATTCGACGTCGATCACCGCATCCGCATTGGCGAGGCTTCCGTCGACGTCTCCCTGTTCCACCCACGGAGCGCCGGCTTCCGGATCCGCCTGGAGGCTTCGGTATTCGTCGAGCAGGCCATCGACTGTGAGGTCGGCATAGGGACCGGGGTCCCATTCGACTTCAAGAGCTTGCGATGCCTTGACAGCCGCCGGGAAGTTTTCTGCCAGTGCAACGACCCAGCCGGTGCATTTGCCAAAACTGTCATCAATCGTGATTGAGCGAAGGTATCCCGGGATCGACTGCGCTCGGGTGTCGTCCACGGCCAGCACCTTGGATCCGTACCTCGTACGCGGTGAAACCAGTGCGCCGTACGCCATGTTCGGGATGAACACGTCGATTCCGTAGCGGGCACTCCCGTTGGTTTTTCCGGGAATGTCGTGTGCCGGCATCGACTGGCCGATGATCTTGTAGTCCTCGCGGGTTTTCCGCGGGATGTCGCGAAAATCGTCCGGATACGCAAATCGCCGCTCAATGGTCGTCTGCGAGAGAATGTCGCGGTAGCTGAGCGATCGCCCCGAAACGGTATCCGTGACACGGCTGCTCGCGGCAACGACGTCCTGTACTCGGGCGTTGAGCAGGCGGGCGCCTGCCTCGACGAGGGCGATCCTGCCAGCTGCACCGGAGCGGGACAGGCGGTCGAATTCGGTCGTGACGCTGCCGCTGTTCACGGTGTAAGCGAGACCGTAGATGGCGAAGTTTTCAGTGCTGCCTTCGGGGTAGTCAAGCGTGACATCCTCCCAATCGACCTCCAGTTCGTCGGCGACGATCTGGGCCAAGGCGGTACCGATGTGTTGCCCCATTTCGGATTTCACGATGTGAACGATGGTCTCGCCATTAGGAAGCATGGTGAACCAGATCGACGGCGTGAACGGCGCTGCCGCGGCCTGGGCGCTCGGCAACCCGGCCGCAGTGAATCCGATTCCCAGCGCGAACCCTGATCCGGTGGCCATCGACCGGACAAGAAAATCCCGACGGGATAATTGGGTTTCGTGGACGGTCATGTCATGCCTCGCTTCGGGCGATCGTGGCTGCACGGTCCACAGCGCCCACAATGCTGGAATAGGTCGCACAGCGGCAGAGATTGCCGTCCATCGACTCGACGATTTCCTCTCGGCTAGGGGTCGGATTGGCGGCAATGAGAGCCGCGGCCTGCATGATCTGGCCCGATTGGCAGTAACCGCACTGCGGCACCTGCAGCTCGACCCACGCCTGTTGAACCGGGTGGTTGTCGGCGTAGTGGAGGCCCTCGATTGTGGTGATCGACGTGCCCTCGACATCGCCAGTCTCGACCTGGCATGAACGCACGGCTTCGCCGTTGACGTGGACCGTGCAAGCTCCGCACAGGCCGATACCGCATCCGTACTTGGTTCCGGTCAGACGCAGTTCTTCACGGATCACCCACAGCAAGGGTGTATCCGGCGGGGCGTCTGTCAGGTAGCTGTATCCATTGATGGTCAATGCAACCATCGGCAATTCTCCTCCGTTGGGGAAACAGGGCGTGTCCGCCGAATCCGCGCGCACGCCTGCGCGCCAAGCGTCTCCCGGGAGTTGAACCAACGACGGATGAGACATCCGTGCAATCCGGATCGCGCCACCGCTGTCCGGATTCCGCCAAGCGGCCGCTGACGGAAGCGCGACAGCGGTTGCTTGTGGACCCGCAACCGCCTCCATATGCTGATTTCGGAAGGCGCTATGGGTTCACGTTCGACAACCCACCTCGCACGGCCGCTCTCGCGTTACGAGATTGCGTCCACGACGCGCGCAGACGAAGCGGCGTCGTTTATTTCAAGCACCTATTGCGGCCACCAGATCCGGCTCCCGGAACGCACTGCCCGTCTTCGCTTCCGCCTCTGCGAGGCACCGCTGACTCGCATCAGCGTGGGCGCGTTGTCATTCGACGCAGACATCGGCTACGACCTGGGCGAGACAGAGATCTTCTATCTCGTCCAGATCGCCGCATCCGGGGCCATCCGCTACGTCAACGGCAACAAGGAGTGCGTTGTCACGCGCCGCCAGGGCATGGTGACCTCGCCGACCCGGCCCCTCGCAATTAACTACAGGCCGGATTCATGCGGAATCATCATGAAGATTCAGCGGCGCGCACTGGAGAGCCATCTCGGCATCCTGACCGGCGACAGGCCATCGCAGCCGGTGACGTTCGATCCCTTGCTGCGTCCACCGTTCCGGGACGGATACCGGCGGCTTCTGCGTTTCGTTCTCGATGACCTTGAGGCAGCCAATACGCTGGGCGCCCATCCGGTGCTTGCGACCAGCGTCGAAGACACGTTGCTCACCGCGCTTCTCGTTGGCCAGCCGCACAACTATTCCAAGCGTTTCGAGAGCGAGACCGCCAGTGCCGGGCCGAAACAGGTGCGCGACGTCGAGGATTACATCCGCGAGCACGCGAGCGAACCTTTGTCGATCGGAGACCTGGTCCGGTACTCGGGTCTCAGCGGCCGGTCCCTGTTCCGTGCCTTTCGAACCCACCGCAGCACCTCGCCGATGGTGTTTTTGCGCTCGGTGCGGCTCAACGAGGCTAGGGTCCGCCTCCGGGCTGCTGCGCCCGGCACGTCGGTGACGGACGTGGCACTCGATTGCGGTTTCGAGCACCTCGGCCGCTTCAGCGCCGACTACGCGCGGCGGTTTTCGGAAACGCCGTCCCAGACACTGCGGCGGGCGCGGCGACGGCTCGGCAACTGACCCGGAGCGATTTGGCCCGAGTCAGACATCTGATCCGCGATGCCATCGTGGTGTAGGGTTTTCGCCGCAGTTCCGGGAGGTATCGCATGGATCTGAATCTGCGGGGCAAGACTGTACTGGTGACAGGCGCCTCCAAGGGAATCGGGCAGGGCGTTGCGGAAGTGTTCGCCGCCGAGGGAGCCGACCTGCATCTCACGGCGCGGAGCGGCGATCTTCTCGCCTCGGTGCGCGATGACATTCGCCAATCCCATCAGGTGGGTGTGGAAATCCATCCGCTTGACCTTGCGCAACGCGGAGGAGCCGAGCAGCTCGCCGGGGAATGCGGTGATGTAGACATCCTGGTCAACAACGCAGGGGCCATTCCGGGCGGGTCCCTGGACGACGTTGACGAGGATCGCTGGCGTGAAGCGTGGGACCTGAAAGTCTTCGGCTACATCAACACGACGCGCGCGTACTACCGCCGGATGCGCGAGCGGGGCGGCGGTGTGATCGTCAACGTGATCGGGCTTGCGGGGGAAAACTACGATGCCGGCTACATTGCGGGAAGCGCGGGCAACGCATCGCTCATGGCATTCACCAGAGGTGTTGGCAGCCGAAGCATTGATCACGGCGTCCGCATTCTCGGCGTGAACCCCGGCGCAGTCGACACCGAGCGCATCCGGACCCTCTTCGCCACCAAGGCCGAGGCTGAGCTTGGAGACAGCGACCGGTGGCCCGAATACTTCGCGGGGCTTCCGCTCGGACGCCCCGCAACGGTGGAAGAGGTCGCCAGCGTCGTGGTCTTCCTTGCGTCCGACAGGGCGAGTTATCTCAGCGGAATCATCGTTACCGTCGACGGCGGGCACGCGGCGCGATAGCCTGTCGGCCAGGCCCTGGTCGCCGTGGGGTAGAAATCACGCCCACGCGCCCAGCCCTGCCTCATATCTGCGTGGTCCCGGAATCCGCAGTGCCAGCGGAGCAAATCACGCCTTGGCGAGGCGACTTTATGCCTTTCAGAACCTTCGATGCCACGGCTCCGTCACTTCATTACGCTCCAAACTCCAAAAGCGGAAGCCAAGGCCTGAATTGCCAAAATTAGTCGGCAACTTTCGTAAGATTCTGCTCAGGAGGAGTTTACGTAGTCTCAAATTCAGGAATTTGGCAAGCAACGTGACCTAATTTGTTATATCAGCACACTTACCTACAAAAATGCTCAAACTGTCTTTATAGTCATCCGCAGGTTTAGCTCTCACGTCACTGTGTACTCTTCCTTTATGGAAATGGCCGTTAGGCCGCATGTAAAACATGTCATTGGGACAGCTAATCCGGATGGTCCAGTCATCCATGTCATTGTCGATATGATGCATTTCCGTGCACGGGAGGTACTCTGAGAATTCCTCGCCAACTTGTTGCACCCTTATGCAGACGTTATAGGATTTCGAAGAATCAGAATGCCTGGCTTCCTTCTTCATTAGGAACTCAAGAGTGCAGTTGTAGTAAGCGAAGAATTCATCGTCCGAAAAGTTTGCCGAATACTCTGCAGGGAAATTAATTTTGGTTACAACGTATTTCGGTTCAATGAAATTAACTTGCTCCCAAGCCCCGTTTCGCCAGTTAAATCCTGTTCCCAAGTCAGTTACGCATAATTGGCCAAGTTTTGGAAGCTCGTCTTGGGCAACCGCGGACATGGAAAAAACCGATGTCATGGTGGCGAGGTAAAGTAACCGAAAAAATTTATGCATTGTCCGCTAGCGCAGTCAAACAGACCACATTGTAGTTCGCGTGGGCGAAAGCTTAGGGGATTATTGACGAGAATCACGATCTGGCAAATGCAGCCGCTGACGACTAGAGGGTCTCAGTCTCCGATCGTGACTCTCGTCCATAATTCACTGCGAATGGGTTGGGCACAGCGCGTAGGCTTCGATGGTTTGGGATGGTAAGAGCTGGCGCTGGCCAGCCAGCCAACTACCATCCGCTCTTGCGTGTATTCGGAATCAGTGCCCGTCGCGGTCGGGCCTGAGACAGGGCTGGCGCCGTGTTTTGAACCCGGTCCCGTTTACGCTGCCTTGGCCTCCTGCCAGGCCGCCAGTTTCTCCCGCGCACCGTTCTGGTGCGGATCGAGAATGGCATCGTGGCCGGGGCGCTTTGCGCAGAGCTCGATCACATAGCCGTTCGGGTCCCGGAAGTAGATCGAATCGATCATGCCGTGATCCGAGGGGCCTCGGGTCTCGATGCCGGCGCTCCGACCCTTGGCGAGCATCGGTTGCAGGTCATCCGGCGCGATTTCGAGCGCGATATGGAGGTCGAAATCACGCTGTTCCTTGAAGTCGAACGGTTCGTTCGGCGCCTCGAAGAAGGCCAGGTAGGACCCGTCCTCCAGCTTGTAGAAAGTGTGGAGAACCTCGGCCTCGCGGCCCGACTTGGTCGTTCTGATCTCGAGTGCCTCTGACAACGGGAGGCCCAGGAAATCCTCATAGAACTTGCGGGTTTCTTCCGAATCGCGGCAGCGATAGGCGTTGTGGTGAAGCTGCTTGATCATCAGTCTCTGCCTCCATTGGCACCGGGCTGTCCGTACGGCGGCCGGCCATCGGACGGGCGGCGCCGTGCTATCGATGGGTGGGGATCACGAACTCGGGGCGGCTTTCACCGCTCGCCGGCCAGCGCGCCGTGACGGTCTTGATGCGGGTGTAGAACCGGACCCCCTCCATCCCGTGGGTGTTGGATGCGCCGAAGAAGGAGTTCTTCCATCCCCCGAACGTGTGGTAGGCGACCGGCACGGGAATGGGAATGTTGATTCCGACCATGCCGATGTTGCTGCGTTCGGCGAAGTCCCTCGCCGCCGCGCCATCGCGCGTGAACACCGAGACACCGTTCCCGTAGGGGTTGGCCCGCACCAGGCCCAGGGCCTCCGCATAGGTCTCGACCCGCACCGTGGAGAGCACCGGGCCAAAGATCTCCTCGCGATAGATCGTCATGTCGGGCGTCACGCGGTCAAACAGGCACCCGCCGATGTAGAAGCCGTTCTCGTACCCCTGCAGCTTGAGACCGCGGCCGTCGACAACCAGGTCAGCGCCTTCCTCGACACCCTTGGCTACGAGACTCTCTATCCGCTCGAGTGCCTGCTGCGTGACGACCGGGCCCATCTCCGCCGCCGGATCGTTGTAGGGGCCAATGCGAAGGTTGCGCACGCGTTCGGCCAGCTTGTCACGCAGGGGATCGGCCACATCGCCCACCGGCACGGCGACAGACACCGCCATGCAGCGCTCGCCGGCCGAGCCGTACGCGGCCCCGAGCAGGGCGTCTGCCGCTGCATCCAGGTCGGCATCCGGCATGACGACAAGATGGTTCTTGGCCCCGCCCAAAGCCTGGACACGCTTGCCGTGCTCGGCCGCGCCCGCATAGACGGCCCGAGCGACCGGCGTCGAGCCGACAAAACTCACGGCCTCGATGTCGGGGTGGGCAAGGATGGCCTCGACGGCTTCCTTGTCGCCGTGCACGACGTTGACGACGCCAGGGGGGCCGCCCGCTTCCTCGAACAGCTCGACCAGTCGCAGCGGACAGGAGGGATCGCGCTCCGAGGGCTTGAGCACGAAGGTGTTCCCGCACGCGACGGCGAGCGGGAACATCCACAACGGAATCATCGCGGGGAAGTTGAACGGCGTGATGCCGGCGCAAACACCGAGCGGTTGCATGAGAGACCAGGTATCGATCCCGGCTCCCACGTCGCGGCTGTGCTCGCCCTTGAGAAGGTGGGGGATGCCGCATGCGAACTCGACCACTTCCCATCCTCGAATGAGCGATCCGCGGGCGTCCTCAAGTGTCTTCCCGTGTTCGCGCGAGATCAATTCGGCGATTTCGCCCGCGTGCTCCTCAAGAAGTGCCCGGTAGCGGAACAGGATTCGCGCCCGGGCCGCCGGCGTCGTGGCCTGCCACGCAGGGAGCGCCTCTTGCGCTGCCGAGACGGCGGCATCCACTTCGGCCGCGCCGCCTAGGCGGACCTTGCAGACGACCTCGCCAACCGAGGGGTCGAAGACGTCGCCGGCCCGGTCCGAGCCGCCGGTGACCCGGCGGCCGTTGATATGGTGGTCGAGGAACTCCGCCATCAATCGAGATATCCGAGCTCGCGCCAGGTCGAGTAGCGTGCGCGGAACTCTCTCAGCGAGGCCAGTGCTTTCGCGAAGTCGGCGTCATTCACCGACTCCTCAAGGGCGACTTCGTCCCACGCCGCCCGGTAGGCCGCGAGGAATTCGTCGTTCCATCGCCTGAACTGGACGCCCTGCCCCTCGAAGTACTCGAGCGCCGGGACCTGCAGGGCCTCACCCTGCGCGAGGCTCCGCTGGACCAGTTCTCCGCAGGCCATCGAGAGCAGGGTCTGCTGGCTGAGCGAGAGCTCGTTCCAGCGATCCAGGTTGTAGGTGACATCGGCCCACGTGGACTGCTGGTGCCAGCCGGGGAAGTAGTAGAACTTCGCGATCTGCTCGAAACCGAAATTCCGATCGATGGCGGGACTAGAGAATTCGGTGGCGTCGATGGTCCCGAGCTCCAGGGCCGGATAGATGTCGCCGCCCGCCAGAAGCTGGGTGGAGACGTCCATCTTTTCCATGACCCGGGCACCGAGGGCGAAAAACCGCATCTTGAGCCCGCGCAGGTCGTCGACCGTCTTGATTTCCTTGCGGAACCAGCCGGACGCCTCGGGCGGCAGGATCATGCACAGCGTGCTCTTGATGTTGTGCTTGAGGTAGAGCTCGTCGAGCAGCTCCTGGCCGCCACCGAAGTACATCCAGGCCATGTATTCGGGCGCAGCCGGCCCGAACGGAATCGAGGCGAACAGCTGCAGCGCTGGCACCTTCCCGGCCCAGAAACCGGGCGTGGCCCAGCCGGCGTCGACGCCGCCGGACGCCACCGCATCGAAGATCTCGAGCGGCGGGACGAGAGCGCCGGGCTCGAAGAACCGGATGTCGATACTGCCGTTGGAGCTGACCCGGACGCGCTCCAGCATGTCCTTCATGGACGGGCCGATAATCGGTGTTGTGCCGGCGTAGGCGCTGGCCATCTTCCAGCGTACCGGCTCCACTTCGTCTGCCACGTCTTCCATGGTGGCAGGAGTTCCGACTGCCATTTCCGGCTCGTCGAACAGGGCGGGCCGGACCGCGAGGCCGATGACGACTCCGATTACCAGTACGACCAGAAGAACCAGTTTGCCTCGATCCATCACACTCTCCGATGCTGCGGGCCTGAAACGTTCTGCTGGCCGCAATTGTATCACCGGGGGGTGAGAGCGCGGATGGCGCCGCTCGCTTCCGGCGGCGCCTTGCGGACGTCGCAACGCCGGCCTATGCCCGGGCGCCGGGGTCCGGCTGTTCGGGATCCTGCTTAAGCGTGCGGTGCGTACACGATGACGAGGAAGGCGACCTGCAGGAGGACGAGGCTGCACCCGACGGTGCGGCCAAGGGTGCGTCCCACCGTGAGGAAAATGGTCAGGAACAGGGTCGTGCCGAGAAGCACTGCAAGGTCGAGCGGAGTGAGGAGGCCTTGCATGGTCAGGGGATAGGTGAGGGCGGCAAGTCCGGTGACGCCCAGGAGGTTGAACAGGTTGCTGCCGATGATGTTGCCGAGCGCGAGCCCCGCCTGGGCGCGGAGCGCGGCAACAGCGGTGACCGTGACTTCCGGCAGCGACGTGCCGATCGCCACCACCGAGAGGCCGATGACCGCCTCCGGCACGCCCATCGTGCGGGCGAGACCACTCGCCCCGGCCACCAGTGCCTCGGCGCCGCCCGCGACCATCGCAAGGCTGACCAGGATCGCCACCACACTGAAGCCGAGCGACTGGACGGCCGGAGCGGCCACGGTCCGGACCGCGGGGGCGTGGTTTCGCCGCACTGTCAGCACCGTCACGGCGACGAGGGCCGCGACCAGCGCGAGGCCGCCGGCGCGGGGCAGGACCTCAAGGGTGAGGCCAAGGCCGACGAACACCACGGTGGCGGCCAGCATGACGAGCGCGTCAAGGCGCAGCCCCGGTGTCGCCACCAGCGGGCGACAGGCGGCGGCGACGCCGACGGCAAGAAGGACATTGGCGATATTGGATCCCGCCACATTGCCGAGAATGAAGCCGGCGTGGTTGCCGAGTGCCGCGCGCACCGCCACCACCATTTCCGGGAACGATGTGCCGAACGCGACCACGCTCGCCCCGATCACGAACGGCGCGACCCCGAGACGGCTGGCCGTGGCGACGGCGGCCCGGACCAGCAGTTCTCCGCCGCCAACCAGGAGCGCGATGCCGCCGATTACGGCACCCAGATGAAGCAGGAGCATGGGCGCGTCAGCGCCGCTGCTGGATACGACGCTTGATGTCGCTGATGGCGCGGGCGGGGTTGAGGCCCTTGGGGCAGGTCTTGGTGCAGTTCATGATGGTGTGGCACCGGTACAGGCGGAACGGATCCTCGAGGGCGTCGAGGCGTTCGCCGGCGGCCTCGTCACGGCTGTCCTCAAGCCACCGGGCAGCCTGCAGGAGTGTGGCCGGGCCCAGGTACCGGTCGCCGTTCCACCAGTAGCTCGGACAGCTGGTGCTGCAGCAGAAGCACAGGATGCACTCATACAGGCCGTCGAGCTTTCGCCGGTCCTCTTCGGTCTGCAGCCGCTCGCGGGCCGGCGGGGGCGATTCGGTCTTGAGCCAGGGTTCGACGGAGGCGTACTGGGCATAGGCATCGGTGAGGTCGGGCACCAGGTCCTTGATCACCGGCATGTGCGGAAGCGGGTAGACCTTGACCGGACCCCGCACGTCGTCGATCGCCTTGGTGCACGCCAGGGTGTTGGTTCCGTCGATGTTCATCGCGCACGAGCCGCACACGCCTTCGCGGCACGAGCGGCGGAACGCGAGCGACGAATCGAGGGTGTTCTTGATCTCGATCAGCGCGTCGAGAACCATCGGCCCGCTCTTGTCGAGGTCGACCTCGAAGATGTCGACCTGCGGCGGTTTGTCGTCGTCCGGGGAGTACCGGTACACCCGGAACTCGCGGACGTTGCTAGCGCCCGGTTCCGCCGCCACGCGGCGACCCGGCCGGACTTCGGAGCCCTTGGGCAATCTGAACGCCACCATGTCTGCCTCCTCGTCCCTAGTACACCCGTGCCTTGGGAGGGATGGTGTCGACATCCTGCGAATCCGTGTCCAGGTGCACAGGGCGGGCGGCGCATTCGGCGCGGCCGTCCCGGAACCATGCCAGGGTGTGGGCCATCCACTGGTCGTCGTCGCGCTCGGGATAGTCCTCCCGCGCGTGCGCGCCGCGGCTTTCGGTCCGGTGCAGGGCGGAACCGATCGTGACCACGGCCTGCTGGAGCAGGTTTTCGAGTTCCAGGGTTTCGACCAGATCCGTGTTCCAGATCAGGGAGCGGTCGGTGAGACGCACATCCGCGAGGCCGCGCCACGCTTCCTCGACCTTGTCGATGCCTTCGTTGAGGCTGTCACCGGTCCGGAAGACGGCGCAGTGTTCCTGCATCGCGCGTTGCATCTGGAGCCGAAGTTCGGCGGTCGGCGTGCCTCCGGCGGCGTGGCGGAACCCGTCAAACCGGGTGAGGATCGCATCCTCCGCATCCTTCAGCGGCGCGCGGGCCGGCGCGTCGGGCTTCTGGGTTGCGGCGACCCGGTGCGCACAGGCGCGCCCGAAGATGACCAGATCGAGGAGCGAGTTGGAGCCAAGCCGGTTGGCGCCGTGCACTGAGACGCAGGCCGCCTCGCCGGCGCTCATCAGGCCGGGTACCGCGGCATCCGGATTGTCGGCGCTGCCCGTCACCGCCTCGCCGGTGTGCAGCACCGGAATGCCGCCCATGTTGTAGTGGCAGGTCGGAAGAACCGGGATAGGCTCGCGGGTCACGTCCACGCCGCCGAACACCCGCGCCAGTTCGGCGATCCCCGGCAGGCGCTCGGCGATCACGTCGGCGTCGAGGTGCTCGAGGTGCAGGTTGACATGATCCTTTTCGTCGCCCACGCCACGGCCGTCCCGGAGTTCGAGCGTAATCGACCGGCTGACCACGTCCCGTGAGGCCAGATCCTTCGTGCTCGGCGCGTAACGCTCCATAAAGCGCTCGCCGTCCGCATTGGTGAGGTAGCCGCCCTCGCCGCGCACTCCCTCGCTGATGAGGCACCCGGCGCCGTAGATGCCGGTCGGGTGAAACTGCACGAATTCCATGTCCTGGAGCGGAAGCCCGGCCCGCAGCACCATTCCGTTGCCATCCCCGGTGCAGATGTGTGCCGACGTGCAGGAGAAGTACACACGCCCGTATCCGCCGGTCGCGAGGATGACCGTGTGGGCGCGGAAGCGGTGGAGCGTGCCGTCATCAAGCTTCCAGGCGAGCACCCCCTGGCAGGTCCCGTCGTCGCCCATCAGGAGGTCGAGCACGAAGTACTCGACGAAGAATTCGGCCGCGTTGCGGAGTGACTGCTGGTAGAGCGTGTGGAGAATGGCATGCCCGGTGCGGTCCGCGGCTGCGCATGTGCGCTGCGCCGCCGGCCCCTCGCCATACTCGGTGGTCATGCCGCCAAAAGCCCGCTGGTAGATGCGGCCGTCGGGCGTGCGCGAGAAGGGCACGCCGTAGTGCTCAAGCTCAATCACCGCGGCGGTCGCCTCGCGGCACATGTAGGCGATGGCGTCCTGGTCGCCGAGCCAGTCCGAGCCCTTGACCGTGTCGTACATGTGCCAGCGCCAGTCGTCGGCGCCCATGTTTCCGAGTGCGGCGCTGATGCCGCCCTGGGCTGCCACGGTGTGGCTGCGGGTAGGAAAGACCTTGGTCAGGCAGGCGGTGCGAAATCCTTGCTCCGCGAGCCCGAGGGTTGCGCGCAGCCCGGCGCCGCCGGCGCCGACCACGACCACATCGTAGGCGTGGTCGACGATGTCATAGGCGGCCGCCATCAGACGCTCCCGAACCCCGCCCGGAGAATGGCGAGCGCTGCTGCCGCCGCCGCGATCCAGGTGACGGCCCCGCCGAGCGCGAGCACCGCCGTCCGGGTGGCTGGAGCCGACACATAGTCCTCAACCACCACCCGCACGCCGAGCCAGCCGTGGTAGAAGCCGCTCGCGACCAGCAGCATCAGGAGGATGCTGTTCGTCGGCCGGGCCATCCAGGTGACAAATTCGGCATGTCCGGTCTGCCCGGCGCCGGCAAGGCACATCAGCGACACGGCGAACCAGAGCCCGAGCGGGACAAGGGCGGCGGCGGTGACCCGCTGCATCCACCAGTGATGCGCCCCCTCGTGGGCGGAGCCGTCGCCGCGCACGCGTGCAAGCGGTGTCCGGAAGTTCACGAGAGCGTCACTCCGAGCCAGAATCCTGCCGTGAGGATCACGGTCAGGCCGAGTACCAGCCACCCGGACCAGCGGACATTGGCCATCTCGAATCCGTATCCGGCGTCCCAGAAGAGGTGCCGCACGCCGTTGGCGAGGTGGTAGAAGAAGGCTGCCGACACGCCGAGGAGAAAGGCGCATCCGAGAAGGCTGTTCGCGGCCGCGACGGCCGTGGCAAACGCTTCCGGGCCCGACACGGCGGCGGTCAGGAACGCGGCCAGCGCGACCATCCCGAGTGCCAGCACCAGCCCTGCGAGGCGGTGCAGGATCGACAGCACCGACGTGATTTCGGGCCGGTAGACCGACAGGTGCGGTGACAACGGACGACGGGTGGCGTCAGGCATGCAGAACTCCAACCGGGGGCCGGTGTACTGCCGGCGCTGCGGTCCGGCCGGATACTAGGGCAGGATACCGGCGACGGCGACGGTCGGGCGGGTTGCTCAGCCGCCCGCTGCCTCCAGCTGGGCGATGGCGTCCGCCTTGGCCACGATTCGGTGCGCATTCTCGACGTGCAGGTTTTCGATCAGCTTGCCGTCCAGGAGGACGATGCCCTTCCCCTCGGCTTCCGCCGCCTGGTGGGCCGCGATGACCTGGCGCGAGTAGTCGATGTCGTCCGCGGAGGGGCCGAAGATCTCGTTGGCGGCTGCAAGCGTCTTCGGATGGATGAGCGTCTTGCCGTCGAAGCCGAGAATGGCCCCCTGCTCGCACTGGCGCCGGAAGCCGGCGTCGTCGTTGAGGTCGAGGTGGACCCCGTCCAGCGCGACCAGGCCGTTGGCGCGGGCAGCGATCATGCAGGCGGAGAGGGAGAACCGCATCGGCAGGCGGTCCTCCGTGTGCCGGGCCGTGAGCTCCTTGGTCAGGTCCGAGGTCCCCATGATGAGGCCGCCCAGCCGGTCGCTGGCCGCGGCGATCGCATTGATGTTCTGCACACCCTTCGGCGTCTCGATCATGCACCAGAGCAGCGTCGTGGACGGGGCTCCGCTCGCATCCATGCGCGCCACAGCGTCAGTCACCATGGCAGCGGTCTCGACCTTGGGCAGGACCAGCCCGTCGGGCCCTGCGGGAGCCAGCGCCGCGACGTCGTCGGCACCCCAGGGGGTGTCGAGGCCATTGGCGCGCGCCATCACATAGCGGCGGCCATAGCTCCGGCTGGCAACGGCGTCCCGGACCCGGAGGCGGCTTTCCTCCTTGGCATCCGGGGCTACTGCGTCTTCGAGGTCGAAGATCAGTGCATCGGCCGGGAGCGTCTTCGCTTTCTCGAGCGCCCGGGCGTTGGCACCAGGCATATAGAGGACGCTTCGAAACGGGCGGTCGGTGACGGCCATTGGCATTCCTTCACGGGCGGGGGGTTCGTGGCCGCGGGCAACCGCCGGTGCCGGTCCATCGCCCACCGGCGGCACGCGCGGGTTGCTGTTCGCCCTTGATTGGGAAAAACGGTAATTCAGCCGCGAGCGGGCCGCAAGGGAGGCCGCGTCCCGGCTCCCGCCTGTCAATCCACCTGCCCGGATGGCCCACTCCTGTTAATTTGAGGGCCGCCGGCTGCCCAAGCCGGGGGCTGGTCCGGGACCATCGCCCGGACTCGATGCGTCGTCGCCAACCCCATGCGGAGTCCTGCCCGTGCCCACTACCAGCGATCCCCTCCTGCATGCCATCCTGCCCGAGACGTTTGAGGGTGACGCGCTCGCCCGCGCCGGAACACATCTGGAAATGGCGCTTGCGGCCGCCCTCGGATACGCCGCGGTCGACATCGAGACCGACGAGAACGGCTACGACGCGGGAGGCCTGATCCGCGCGGTCAGTCTCGATCATCTCGTGGTGATCCTGGGGCTTCCGGCCACCAGCTTTCCGCTTCAGGATGCCTCCCGGCTCAAGGCATTTGTCGAAGTCCAGCAGAACTTTATCCACGAGCAATTCGAATCCATGCTGGGAAGTACCACGCTCGCGGCCTGGCGCACCGCGGTGGTTCACGGCAATCGCTGGTACCTCCACTACACAGCGAGTTCCCGGGGGTCGTTTTCGTTCCACGCCCATCCGGCCTTCTATCCGGCGCTCCTCCCGCGAAAGCCCGCCGCGATCCGGTACTTCCTGCGCCGCCACGTCTTCCAGGTCGGGCCGTGAGGCGCACGGCGCGGGCCGTGTCGCGCCCATGAGCCAGGAGCCGCCGGCCCGTCCGTCCGTTCCCGCGCTCGATGCGATCCTGGGGCGGGAGTACCCCGTTCTCGACCACGGCTTTGTGCGGGTCGTCGACTACATGGGCGACGACAGCGCGGTGATTCAGGCGGCGCGCGTGTCGTACGGCACCCGCACGCGGAGGGTGCGCGAAGACCGCGGGCTCATCCGCTACCTGATGCGCCACCGGCACACGACGCCGTTCGAGATGTGCTCGATCAAGTTCCACGTGAAATTGCCGATCTTCGTTGCCCGGCAGTGGATCCGGCATCGAACGGCTTCGGTGAACGAGTATTCGGCCCGGTATTCGATTCTTGACCGGGAGTTCTACCTGCCGGAGGCCGACGACCTTGCGGAGCAGTCCAGCACCAACCGGCAGGGGCGGGCGCGGACGGTGACATCAGAGGCTGCGGCAGCGATCCGTCGCGTGCTGGAAGACGACGCGAAGCATGCGTTCGACCGCTACGACTGGCTCCTGAACGAACAGGCGGACGGCACCCCGGACGATCCCGACCGGCCGCGCCTTGCCCGCGAACTCGCCCGGATCAATCTCCCGCTCTCGGCCTACACCCAGTGGTACTGGAAGGTCAATCTGCACAACCTGCTCCACTTCGTGCACCTTCGCGCCGATCCGCATTCGCAAACCGAGATCCGGAAGTACGCGGACGTGATTCTCGGCATCGTGGAGCGCTGGGTGCCGATCGTTGCGGAAGCGTTCGAGGATTACCGGCTCGACGCCGCAGAACTGTCCGGACCGATGCTGGAGGTGGTGCGGGCCTGGTTGAACGGTGAAGAGATGGACCAGGAATCGAGTGGTCTCGGCGCCCGTGAGTGGCGCGAACTGCACGCGCTGCTGGGGCGGCCGCTTCCCGGAGGCTAACGGCCGCGGTCAGTCGAAGCGGATCTCGGGGGCGGCCGCGACGGCCGACTGGCCGAGTTCTTCCATCAGGCGCTCAGCGACCGCGGAAAAGGCGCGGGCCTCCGCGCTGTCGGGCGCGGACGCCACGATCGGAAGGCCCTGATCCGAGGTCTCGCGGATCGCGAGGTGCAGCGGAATGCCGCCGAGAAACGGGACCTGCATCGCAGCCGCCGCCTTCTCGGCCCCTCCGTGGGCAAAGATTTCTGTCCGCTCACCGCAGTGCGGGCACGCGAACCAGCTCATGTTCTCGATGAAGCCGAGGACAGGCACATCGACCCGGCGGAACATGTTGAGGCCCTTCCGGGCGTCGATCAGCGCAATGTCCTGGGGGGTTGAGACAATCACGGCCCCGCGGAGCGGTACCCGCTGCGACATGGTTAGCTGCGCATCCCCGGTGCCCGGCGGCATGTCCACCAGCAGCACGTCCAGCTCGCCCCAGTCCACGTCGCGCAGGAGCTGCTCCAGCGCGCCCTGCACCATGGGGCCCCGCCAGATCATCGGGCGTTCCTCGTCGATCATGAAGCCGATCGACATCACCTTGATGCCGTAGCCGGCCATCGGCCGGATGCGGGTTTCGTCGATCGCCTGCGGACGTCCGGAGATCCCCATGAGGCGGGGCTGGGACGGGCCGTAGATGTCGGCGTCCAGAATTCCGACCTCGAGGCCCTGCCGGCGCATGGCGAGCGCCAGATTCGAGGTCACGGTCGACTTGCCGACCCCGCCCTTGCCGCTCGCAACGGCGATGATGGCCTTGATGCCAGGCAGCGAAATGGCGTTCGGGCCGGCTCCCTGGCCGCTAGGACCCTCCGGCGGCTGTTCGGCCGTGAGGACGGCGCTGACCGACGCCACACCCGGCAACGAGAGCACGGCCTGTTCGCAGGCCCTGCGGACAACCTCGAGCTCCTGGGCCCGGGAGGGGTCCGCTTGCAGCACCAGGGCGATGTTGCCGTCGCGGATGGCGACCTGCTGCACCATTCCGAGGGTGACGACGTCTTTGCCGCGGGCGGGGTCCAGAACGCCTGCGAGGGCGGACCGCACTTGGGACTCAGTGACAGTGGACACGCACACCTTCCGCGCGGCGGCCGGAGCCGTCGTGCGAACTGGTCACACGGGCAGGGGCCCTGGCCGGGGAAGCTAGCACACCGGGCTCCACGCATTGCGTCGGCTGGAAGCGATGCATCCCGGGCCCAGTCACAGCCGTCGGCGGGGACGCTGCCCGGCCAGGCCGAGGCCTGTTTTTCCGTACACGACCGTATCGCGATCGGGGGACCGTGCGTCAAACGGTCGGAAATCCCGGATAGAGGTCGCTGTGGTCGCCTGCGTGGTTGGGATACCCCGGCCGGGTGAGGATCCCCTTCGGTGGCGCGTAGCTGCGGATTTTCCGGATCGGGTCGCGGACGCGCCAGGTCAGGTTGAATGCCGCGTTGATCGGGAAGAACGCCATCTCCGAATACGGCAGGTGGTCGTGGATGAACCAGGCCAAAGGCCGCCAGTCGCCGGTATTCCGGTAGCCCTCGGAGTCGATGAACCACGGAATCACGACGCACGCCGTCGCACCGACATGGCGCTCGTCGTCGTGGCGGTCCCAGATGTGGCGGGTACGGGCCGTGCGATTGTTGGCGCAGCTGAACCCGTGCGCGTTTCCGAAACCGTTCAGGTCTCCGCAACGGAACGCCGACCGCACCGTGACGTGTCCGAAGATCTCATGGAGTGGCTCGAGCAGGTCCCTGCACAGGCCCCGGCCCGCTTCAAGCGCGAGTTCAGGATCGTCGGGCACATTGGGAATGCCGTGGACTGCGGCAATTTCGGAATAGAGGAAGTCGCGCATGAAGAAGTGTTTCGACAGCCGTTCCCGGCCGAAGCGTTCGAGTGCCCGCATGGCAGCCCGGTTGGGCTTGGGCTGGTCCTCTGCACGCCGCTGGTCGGCAAGGCGTATCAGGGCTCCGTAGGATGATCGCATTGGCATTTCTCCGTGCAGCGGGGAAAGAGGGCTCTGTCCGGGTTCCTTGTATCGTGGCGACGTCGGGTCATCGGTGCGCTCCAAGACCGCGCCCCGATGGCCGCCAGGTTTGTGGCCGCTGCCTCCACCACATAACCAGCGACCAATCTGGCCCAGCAAACGAGGTCAGTGTCGCAGAAGCTAATTGGGTTGCTGACAGATATTCGTGGACCCACTTGGTACTGTGATCGAAAGCGCGGCCAGTCCCGTGAGCCCAGCAGGTTTCGGTCAAATCCAGAGTATGGGCCCATTCACCAGACGGAGATCACAAGCTTTTGATTCGGGAATCCTGATCGCGTATGGAGGGCAGGCCGCTGTCGACAGGCTGTAGACTGATAGGAGACGCCGGAATGGGCAAAAGCATCACGGTTCGCGACATTGATCCTGGCGACAAGTCCTGGCTGCGCCGAGAGGCGCGCCGGATTGGCGTCTCTTTGGAGGAACTGGTTCGCCGCATCATCCATGAGAAGCGCGGAAAAACCGAGCGTCGTAGCCCACCGTCAGAGGTCTTCGCGCGGTACTTCGGAGAGGAGCACGGCGTCGAGCTGCCGCCCCGGGCCCGATGCGGCTACAAGCCACTTTCCTTTACTGGTAAGGACGTGGAATGACCGGTTCGCTTGCTGGAGGGCGTGGCTGCATACTCTGATCAAGTCCTGACCTCCACAATTCACAGTTACACAGCCTGCCATGGGATTACGTCTGGGCCCTGCTCCTTGGAAACACTGAAGATTGATCGGCGACCAATCCGGTCACCTGCGGATACGTTCAACTGACCGACACGCACACTTCGCTAACCCGGCATTTACAGCGCTCGTCCATAGGGGTCGAAATAGTATTGGCGCTATTCTCACTTTGGCCCAAGCGCCCGGCCACTCTCAAGTACCAAGCTCCTGCTACCAATTCTACGTATTGTTCGGGAGCAGCAGGACTTCCGCGCTCAGCAACGTTGCTCCTTTCCGCTTTAGCAATCCCTGACTTTACGCCCACCGGCGCGCTCGGCTGCTTCTCTAATTGCCTTTGTCAAATTACCCACTGTCGTAGAGGGCCGCCCATGTGGCTGCATTTCGTCTTGCCGACGAAGAAGCAGTACCTGTGCTCGCTCTTCAGCATCGCGAACTCGAGCCACGATCTCGTCGCAGTCCGGCACTTTCGTTCCCGCCCGGTCGTATTCTGGCCGCAGTTGTTCCAACACTCTTTGCGCCTTTTTGGAGTCATCCGGTCGATTATAATCTTGCTCATGCAAAATCAACCAGACCTCAAAACATGGATTTGATCTCGCGACCCTAATACCGTTGGTTTCGCAAAGACGGACGGCTTCTTCATATTTCTGATGGTTGTCCCGATCGAATACAGCCCAAACTTCGTCTCGCTTTTCAAACCGATTCCTTGGCCGTCTACCGCCTTGCGCCAGCCCTTCTGATCTCGCAAAAGCCACTGCTTCTCGAGCTATTTTGATCGGAACCCCAATACCATCACGACTTTCAATTGAAACAAGTGCATCGTTCCAAACTCGCCCGATGGCAGAAAAATATGCGGGCTCTGTATTCTTCCCTTCACAAAATAGAATAAACCGAATCTTGGGTTGTCTTGTCGGCCTTCGACGCTTGATTTTGCCAGTTCGACGCTTTGTCATTTCGATAGGACTAAAGCGATGCAGCTACAGGATCATCAATTGGTACTGCGCCGTACCGTCCCTGCAGGTATCCCAGCTCAACGTTGTCTCCCTTCCGAGTCTGGATGTCTGTGAGCGGATACACGTCCGTAGCTCCCTCGATGTTTTTCTCCGCGAACCAAAGCTGGTCCCGTCGGAGTACTTTAGACCGCATCAAATTGGTATCATGAGTTGTCGCTATGAGTTGTGCACCACGGTTGTTTACTTTTGGGGAACAGAAAAGTTGCAATATTGCTTCGCACACATAGGTATGCAGACTGGCATCCAGCTCATCAATAACGATGGGAAGACCCTTATCGATCGCTTTATATATTTGCCCAAGAATTACAAGTAACCTCCGTGTTCCTGCACTCTCAAAGTCGAAATCGAAATGCACCGCTTCCCCGTTTCTTCCACGGTGGGCAAGTTCAATTTGTGCAATCCTCTCTTTGTAGCCTGGTTTGAGCACTACTGTGCCTCCAACGATCCTTTCAAGGACCTCCTTGATTTCTCGATTTATTGATCGGATTTCTTCCGATAACTCAGTTTCCCTCTTTCGGTATCCGATAACTCCTGTATTGATTGACTTTAGAAAGTCAATTACGCGGTCATCAACGCTGTCTATTTTGAACTGAGAGGAAGAATCAAATCCTGGGATAGAACTCAGATCCGAGAATGTGATATCAATAAAGAATTCATAAACGCGAGAAAGCAATCGATGGCCGTTTTGCGCAGCAGCAGAAAGAAACAAGCTATTTGAACGTGTGAGTTCAGCGATATTGCGATTCTGTCCCTTCAACCAGCGACCAAATGCAAAATTTTGGTTCTTGCGTTCGTAGAGCCTTCTACGGTGTGCCTTTGGGATTGCATATAACCACTCCGACGTAAAAGCTTCGTCGGTTGCTTCGAAACCATAGTGATAGCGAATGCCATCAACTACAAAATCGATTTCGAAGCATGACGGTCTTTCTCGGAAACTCGGATCCAGCAGATATTTTCGACATGTCACTCCACCGCCGGGTTTGCCTCTGATCTGCGACCACAAAACCATCATCTTCATCGTCAATAGAGCTTGGACAAAGTTTGTTTTACCAGATGCGTTGGCGCCGTAGATCACGACCGCTGGCACGACCGCCCCGCTGTCCACGGCCTTACACTTGATCAGTCCATCGCTTCGGTCCTTCAATGATGACGCTGCGAAAGACAATTCTTGCCTTTCGCAGATGGAGAGGTGGTTCTCGACGGCGAAACGCAATAGCACTTTTCTGGCCCCTCCTGCCTGTCGACCAGCGAGATTATAGCGTTATTTGCGAAAAATATGCAAAAAACTCCTATCTTGCGCTCTTTTGAAGTAATTGGGATGCATCACCGTGTGCGTTATGACGTCATCCTCCGGTACAGGAACGCGACGGATGCAGTGACGCGCGGAGCGCTCGACGATCTAGCCATGGACGCCCAAGAACAGGACATGGGCAACTTATCGTTACCCGCAACTGCAACTGCCCGCCAAGCAGTTGGAAGAGGACGGGACACAAGGATATGACGCCTCAAACTCTCGAACGTGGGTAGCGTTGCCAAAGGCAAATTCGTATTTCCCGGCAACAACCTCATCATCTGCGGGAGCACCTGTCTCTTGTCACGTGATGGTCGTTCCAAAGCCCGGAGCAGCGTTCGTTACGTCCGCAATTTCACCGGACTTCAGCTTATCTATCGGACGCATGACCTCGTTCTCAAAAGGCCACTCCTCGGAGAGAAAGGACCACGCGAGTTCGGGATCATCAATGATCTCAAGAAGCTGTTCGATGCCTGGCACCACTTTGCCAGGCCCCAAAATTTGCTCTGCCGGGATAGTCAGTCCGCGCTTGGTCGATTTCCAGCCAAGCAAGATTCCCTTCTCTATCCAGTCGTAGACCGTTGTTCGAGACACCTTGATACAGGCGGCTGCTTCGGAGACGCTGAGCATCTCTTCGCCAATCGGTCGCGTGAACACAAACGCCTTAAGGTGTTCGGGAACCTCGGCGGCTTCAATGCCAACGCCGTACTGAATGGCTGCCGCTTCCAGGGCGGCAGCCACAGCCATACGTGCTTCCTCCGGATGGTGACGGAGGAACTTCGTTGCGTTCCGAGAGAGCCCATGAAGCCCTTCGACGTGAAACTCAGCCACAGGCTTCGTCACCTTGGTTGCTCCAACCACTTACCCCCTGCAACGATTGTCCTCACAAGATCATGTGGGATAATGTCCAGTCTGTCCAGTTTGTAAGATTTTGGCCGTGGACTTCAGCGCACCGTGTCGATGTAGTCAGAAATTCTCTCTTTCTCGGACCGGTTTACTGCCAACGACCACCGCCCCGTATTTCGGAGCAGTTTTCGGCCCTAGGTCGGTCAATGCAGAGCGCACCCCCGGCCGAACTTCCGCTGATGTCCGCCAACCCCGTCTGAAGATCCTGTGCGGTTTCTGCGGGGGACGCGCATGTGGTCGGCATAGTTATCTGGGTACTTAGGAGAATGAGAGACGGAGCAGGCCGGGCCGCGAACAACCGCTTGCCTGCCGGGTCGAGTTAGGACACATTGGCAAAAAATGACACAAATTGATTGTATTCAGGCATATGGAAGCACGCGGTCCCGCAAAATTTTCTGAACTGATGTCCCGAGCTGGACTGGGGTTTGAGGAGGCTGCAGCGTTGCTGGGCGTCAGTGCCAGAACCGTGCGCCGATACGTCAGGGGAGAAACGAAGCGCATCGACCCATTGAAGTTGGACAAACTTCGCGAGATCGCGAACGCGCGCAGTCGAGCCGCCCAACTTGACAGCTTTCGCTTCGTCGACCTGTTTGCCGGGATCGGCGGCCTGCGCCGACCGTTCGAAGAAATCGGCGGTCTATGCGTATTCACGACCGAGTGGGACCGGTTCTGCAAGGAGACCTACACCGCGAACTTCCCGGAGCACGAGGACAGCCCGCACGTGTTTGCCGGAGACATCAGGCCATATTCGCAGAATCCTGGTGCAGTGCCGGAACATGACGTGCTGCTGGCCGGTTTTCCGTGCCAGCCCTTTCCCATCGCCGGTGTATCGAAGAAGAACGTGCTTGGCCGTCCTCACGGATTCCTGGGCGAGCCTCATGGGACGCTGTTCTGCGATCTTGTGACGATTCTTGATTATCACCAGCCGGTAGCGTTCCTGCTCGAAAACGTGAAGAACCTGGAGCGGCATGATGGCGGCACGACGTTCGCCACCATCATGCACACCCTTGAGAAGGAACTCGGTTACAACGTCAGCACGCGCATCATCGACTCCTCCCCATGGGTGCCGCAGAAGCGTCGACGGATCTTTGTCGTGGGGTTCCGGAGCCCGACGGCTTTCGATTTCGATGAACTGGCCATACCGGCAGGGCCTGCTCCCACGCTCCGGACCATCCTCGACGAGGATGTTGATCCCAAGTACACGATCAGTCCGCATATGTGGAACTACCTGCAGGACAACAAGCGGAAACACCGCCAGGCGGGCAATAGCTTCGGCTATTCCCTGTACGGACTGGACGATGCGGCACGTGCCCTTTCCTCCCGCTACTACAAGGACGGATCAGAGATCCTGATCAGGCAGAAGGGGAAGCTTCCGCGACGACTGACCCCGCGGGAGTGCGCGCGCCTGATGGGCTTCGAGAATCCGGGTCAGGCGGTCTTCCGGATCCCGGTGTCCGACACTCAGGCCTACCGCCAGTTCGGCAATGCTTCGGTTGTCCCCGTTGTCCGGGCAGTCGCCCGGGCCATGCAGCCCTGTATCCTGGATCTGCTTACGTTGGACAGACGCCGGCCGCTTACTCGGCTTCAGCACGAATTCCTATTCGCCGAGCCTCCTGCGACCCGCTGATTCGCGGCCGCCGAGACCGATTCGCCGGAGAGATTTAAGGAAAGGTTACCGTCTGTGTTGCGCGCATTCTTCTCCTACTCGCGCGTTAACGAGGAGCTGCGGAACGAACTTGAAATGAGTCAATGTCGGTCTCAGACTACGGATATGTTCTGCTTCTACAGCCTTTATGCATGGCCCAATTCGGGCAACATGACAGGTAAGCGCTTACCATGGAGGGTACAGCAGAATACTTCTGGAACCTCTTCATTGATCGGGCTAAGTTAGACGATCCGAAATCACTGCAGCAGGAGCTTCTTCGGACCTTCGATCATCTTTATCGAGCTTGGTCGTTGCGCCAACTAAGGCAGCGTCGAGCTTCAGAAAAGTAAAGCGCCTGAGCGGATTCCTTTCAGGTTGAAGCATAGCCAGCGTGGCGGAAGTAATTTGCGCACTCGTCAGGTTCGAAGTTCGCAAGGATTTTGGAAGGGAGGACAGTTGGGCCTACGCCCTGCCTGATCGCAGCTCGCGATGGGAAAGCTGAGCCAATCAGACGGCCGAGAAAATCAGGCCCAAGTCGGGAGCTGCCTGCGCGAAAGCTCGAAAATCGATGTCTCGAAGGACACGCCACTTTCCATCTGCACGCAGTCGAGCTGCACGCAATGGATTGGCGGGCCAGTCGCCGAGCACGACAATCCAGTGAACGTCAAGCGCAAAAAAGTGGGCCATTCGAGTCCGCGGTGCGCCATCGCGAAATTCCGTGATGAAACCCGGGCTGATGATGCCTCCAGAAATGCCTTGCGTCGCCGGTGATCGGAAGGTCATCTGTCCAAGGATCTGGAACTCAAGGTCGCTTCCAGGTTCGCCGGAGAGAAGCAGCTTCCGGAGTCGGGATTCTTCATCTGCGGTCAGATAGAACTGGGCCCAATCCGATTTCGTGGCATGGTGCATTAAGTACAGCGTTGAGAGTACCCAGAGCTTGACCGGACCGTAAGGGATCTCTTCAACGCGAATCATCTGCCTGGAATACTCGTCATCGGGGTGTAGCTCCGGTCGCTGAATACGCCCGTCGCCGGTGCCAACGATGGCCGCGGCGACAATCGCCTCCCATTTTCCACGACGCTTCTCGCACTCGCCGCACAGCAAGTGCTCAACGTCCCACGATTGGTTTCGAGGTAAAGGGGGTCCCGTATTGGAGACACGTTCCAGCGCGCTCTTGTCGCCTTGAGCATCGCGTAGCGCGAACTTCGAAATGATATGTGACCGCTGCAACTCCGCTTGTTGGCGGCACAACCGACAACAACCCTGAATCCGAGTCAAGCCCTCACTTCAATCCGGCAAAGTGGCTTGGACACCGCAGTTCTCAGGCCACGCTGTTGGAGAGCGATTGGACTATGTGGCGGCTGGTCCGCAATGTATTGCCGGTACAGCGGTGCCTGTGTCTTTGCCATCGATACGTCTCTTCTGCACAGTGTCCGGTTATCCATTAATTCGGAGCAATCCCACACTGTTTTCGAACCTGTCAAAAGGAGAGCACGTAAACGTAGCCTGCTGTTGTAGGGTATTTCCTGGTTTCGGTTCGTTTCCGATGTGTGTGAACGCCCATTGCCACCAATCCCCCTATTCGGCAAGGCCGCGACCAGCACCAACTTCTACCGGTAATCGTTGATTCATGCTGTCGATGTAGCGTGCCATCAGATCGTCCCGCCCGGTGCTTTCGGATAAACCCGTCCCCCGGATAGCTCCAATCGGTTAAAGATCCCAAGTCATCTTGGCCGTGTGCGATTCAATCGGGACGGGAACAGGACGGCGCGGGCTACGGATCCGGTTAGGTGCCAAAGACAGCCCGCCTGGAAATCCGGGAGGGTAGGGTTGCGACATTCGCGCTCAGGAGGAGGTCAAATCTGCCGTTGCGCTGTTGGGCTTTTCAGCCCAGACAGCGACCTATTGACAGGCGAGACACTCCTCGTAGTCCACTTGCGGGTCCTCGGCAGACAACGCCTCGGGTTCCGGCAGTGATTCCTGATCGGAACGCTGCAGCGACATGGAGCGAAGGTAGTAGAGACTCTTCACGCCGCGTTTCCACGCAGCGAAATGCAGCTGGTGCAGATCGCGCTTGTGGACATTTGCCGGCAGGAACAGATTCAGGGACTGGGACTGGCAGATGTACGGCGCCCGGTCGGCGGCAAGGTCGACGACCCAACGCTGATCAATCTCGAAGGCGGTACGGAAGACGGCCTTTTCGTCGTCACTCAGGAAATCGAGGTGCTGCACCGACCCCTGACGGGTGGTGATCGATGACCACACCTCATCCGTGTCTTGCCCTTTCTCGGCCAGCAACTGCTGGAGATAGGTATTCCGCACAGGGAACGCGCCCGACAGCGTCTTGTGCACATACGCGTTGGCGGCGAAGGGCTCTATGCCCGGAGACGTGCCTCCGCAGATGACCGAAATCGACGCCGTCGGTGCGATCGCCAGCTTGTTGGAGAAGCGCTCCATGGTCCCAGCGTCCTGGGCATCGGGGCACGGTCCGCGTCCTTCTTCCTCAGCGAGCTTGCGCGACGCGTCGTCCGCCTTTGCACGCAAGTCCTTGAAGATTTTCCGATTCCATGCCTTGGCTGTTGCCGATTCGAATGGCAGTCCGTGAGACTGAAGAAACGAGTGAAAGCCCATGACCCCGAGCCCCACGCTGCGTTCACGTTGCGACGCATAGCGCGCATTGGCCATGGAGTCAGGAGCGTTCCGGATAAAGGTTTCGAGCACGTTGTCGAGAAACCGCATCACATCTTCGACGAAAAGGGGATCGTCTTTCCAGTCGTCGTAGTGCTCGAGGTTGACCGACGAGAGACAGCAGGTTGCGGTGCGTTCACGGTCGTGGTGGTCGGGTCCGGTCGGCAGCGTGATTTCCGAGCAGAGATTCGAGGTGCGGACATTAAGACCGAGGAACCGGTGATGTTCCGGAACGGAGTCGTTCACGTGGTCAATGAACAGCAGGTACGGCTCGCCGGTCTCGACACGTGCGGTAAGAATGCGAATCCAGAGGGCGCGGGCGGATACCATGCGCCGTACTTTCTCGTCGCGCGGGCTGACCAGCGCCCATTCATCGTCGGCTTCCACTGCCTGCATGAAGGCGTTGGGAACCACGACTCCGTGATGGAGGTTGGGGGCCTTCCGGTGCGGGTCTCCGCCGGTCGGACGCCGGATTTCAACGAATTCCTCAATTTCGGGGTGGTTGACCGGCAAGTACACAGCGGCACTGCCGCGACGCAGGCTCCCCTGGCTGATGGCAAGGGTGAGCGAGTCCATGACCCGAATGAACGGAATGATGCCGGACGTCTGGCCGTTCTGGCCAACCATTTCGCCGATCGAGCGCAGATTGCCCCAGTAGCTGCCGATGCCGCCGCCCCGTGCGGCCAGCCAGACGTTCTCGTTCCAGAGATCGACGATTCCCTCGAGGCTGTCGCTAGCCTCGTTCAGAAAGCAGGAGATCGGCAGACCGCGCGAAGTGCCGCCGTTGGAAAGTACGGGAGTCGACGGCATGAACCAGAGGTTGGACATGTAGTCGTACAGCCGTTGGGCATGCCCGTCATCATCCGAGAAGGTGCTCGCGACACGGGCAAACATCGTCTGGATCGACTCGTCCGGCAGGGTGTAGCGGTCACGGAGGACCGATTTCCCGAACTCGGTAAGAAAGGCATCTCGGTCTTCGTTGGGAGATACACGCCAGCCGCCGGGGACCTGAATCGCGTCCTGGTCGCGCTCGAAAAGCTTTTCCGGCAGCACGGGGGCAAGAGGAATGCGCTCCTCGATCATTCCGTCCATGTTCTCTTTTTACCCCCTTGTTTCAGCCTCAGACGAAAGTGGTGTGCAATATCAACAATTAATCAACATCTAGACCCTTACGATCTGAGGGTTCGAACATCCGGTAGGAGCACATCGCCAAAACTTACGGAATTGGCGTTTCTCCGTGATGATCGATTCACATTATGTCCACTCTGGAACACATGTCCACCTGTGGCCATTCGCTCGTGTGGATGCTGCCGCAGAACATGTCCGTCCATCTCGCGAGCGCTTGCCGCAACCGGCGGGTTTGCCTTGCAATGCGCTGGAATCAGGCGAGCCCGTGCAAAGCGATCACCGGCCCAGTCGTGCTCCGCCCTTGGCGGTGGCTTCTGCTTTATCGAGAGTTTTCGAGGGCCGGTTTTCGCCAGGTGCTGGCGCAGCCCGGCCGGCTTTCCCGTGCGCATGCCGGGTTCTCTGGAGGCGTCGGTATCGGACCGCACGTTTTGATTGTGCTCGCCGGACTCGGCCGATGGCGCCGTCGCTGTCCGGGCCCGTACGGCGCGCAAGGAATGCCCTAATTTAACCCACTTGCAAATCGGCAAGTCTTGGTTACAAACAGGATTGGCCCGCACGAGGCGTCGTGGGCCTCGGACCCCTTGGAACGTATGTCGCAACCACCCGCATCAGCGGCGGATTCCAGCCGCCGTGATTTCCTGAATGTCGCGTCCGGCGCGTTTGGCGCCGTGGCTGCTGGCTGTGCAGCCTGGCCGCTCATTGACCAGATGAATCCATCCGCCGACGTCCAGGCACTGGCCTCGGTGGATGTCGATGTTGCCGGACTTGAGCCCGGGAGCAGCCGCACGGTCCTGTGGCGCGGAGCGCCGGTCTTCGTGCGCCACCGGACACCCGAAGAGATCGCGCAGGCAGCCGAGGACGATTCAGCAGACCTGCCTGATCCCGAGTCCGACGCCAGCCGCGTGAAGGATCCCCGCTTCCTTGTACTGGTCGGCGTATGCACGCATCTCGGCTGCATTCCGCTCGGTGACGGTCAGGGCGAGTATCAGGGCTGGTTCTGCCCCTGTCATGGGTCGCATTACGACACATCCGGCAGGATCCGGAAGGGGCCGGCACCCAAGAATCTTGCCGTGCCTCCGTACCAATTCGTCGACGACACCACGATCCGGGTCGGCTGAACGCGATGCAGGGCGCCGGCCCCGTGACACGGATCATCCGCTGGATCGATTACCGCCTGCCGTTTTTTTCGGCGGCCCGGCACTCGCTGATCGAGTACCGGACCCCACGCAACCTGAACGCCTTCTGGAACTTCGGCTCGCTCGCCGGGTTCTTCCTGGTCGTGCAGATCATCACCGGCGTTGTCCTTGCCATGCATTACACGCCGCATGTGGACTACGCCTTCGACAGCGTGCAGCACATCATGCGGGACGTGAACTACGGCTGGCTGATCCGTTCGGTGCATGCCAACGGCGCGTCGTTTTTCTTCATCTGCGTCTACATCCACATCTTCCGCGGGCTCTACTACGGGTCCTACAAGGAGCCGCGCGAACTCCTGTGGTGGCTCGGCATCATCATCCTGATCGTGATGATGATGACCGCCTTCATGGGCTACGTGCTTCCCTGGGGCCAGATGAGCTTCTGGGGCGCCACCGTCATCACCAACCTCTTTTCCGCGATACCGGCCATCGGCCCGGCCATCGTCGAATGGCTCTGGGGTGGCTTCTCGGTCGACAATCCGACGCTCAACCGCTTCTTTGCGCTGCATTACCTGATGCCGTTTGTCATCGTGGCCCTGGTGTTCCTCCACATCGTCGCGCTGCACCGCCACGGGTCGAACAATCCGCTGGGGATCAACCCGGGCGCGCCCAAGGACACGATCCCGTTCCACCCGTACTACACGGTCAAGGACCTGGTCGGCCTCGGCATGGCGCTGATCTTTTTCGCAGGAATCGTGTTCTACGGTCCGGACAGCCTCGGCCATCCGGAAAACTACATTCCTGCCGACCCGCTCCGGACGCCTCCCCACATCGTGCCCGAGTGGTACTTCCTGCCGTTCTACGCGATTCTCCGCGCCATTCCGGACAAGCTGCTCGGCGTGGTCGCGATGTTCGGTGCGATCCTGGTCCTCTTTGCGCTGCCGTGGCTCGACAGTTCGAAGGTCCGGAGCGCGGCCTTCCGGCCGATCTACAAGTGGCTGTTCTGGCTGTTCGTCCTGGACACGCTCGTGCTCGGATGGGTGGGCGCCAATCCACCCGAAGGGCTGTTCATCACGGTCGGGCAGGTGGCGACCGCGTACTATTTCGCGCACTTCCTCATCCTGATGCCCCTGGTCGGTCGCCTCGAGCGGACGCGAACGCTTCCCGCGACCATCTACGGCCACCGCCACGGCGGGGACGCGCCATGATGCGGCTGGCGGGGGCCGTGGCGGCCTTGCTGTGGATGGTTGCATCCGTTCCTGACGTGGCCGGCGCCGCAACCGAGGGGAAACCGCCCCCGGATGTCGCGTTTTCGTTCGACGGCCCCTTCGGCCGGCTTGACCGCGCGGCGGCCGTCCGAGGGTTCGAGGTTTACCGCACCGTCTGCGCGACCTGCCACGGCCTCAAGTACATGGCCTGGCGCAACCTGGAATCCCTGGGCTTCGATGCCGATGAAGTGCGCGAGATGGCGGCGGCCACATTCGTGACCGACGGGCCGGACGACATGGGCGACATGTTCGAGCGCGCAGGGCGTGCGTCCGATCCGCTGATTCCGGAACCGTTCGCGAATGCGAATGCGGCCGCTGCGGTGAACAACGGCGTTGCCCCGCCCGATCTGTCTCTCAAGGTCCGGGAGCGGGGGGCAGCCTACGTGTACGCCATTCTCGTCGGTTACGAAGAGCCGCCCGAGGACGTGGACACCGGTGCGTCGTACTACAATCCGTATTTCGCGGGATCGGTGATCGCGATGCCGCAGCCGCTGTGGGGCGACGACGTGGAGTACGCCGACGGCACCGAGGCGACGATCGAGCAGCAGGCGCACGACGTGACCACGTTTCTCGCCTGGACGTCCGATCCGGGAGCCGACGAGCGCAAGCGGATGGGGCTCCGGGTTCTGGTCTTCCTGGTGGTCATGACCGGAGTCTTCTACGCCACGTATCGACGCACCTGGAAGCCGGTCAAGCGCGGCGAGACCGACCTCTGATCGCGGGCGGCGCTCAGCCGCCGAGCACGCGCCCCGCTACGGCATCGAGCTTTGCCACAACCTCCGGATCGCGGGCGTCCGGCGCGGTGATGATTGCGACGTCGAGGGCCCGGTAGGCGGGGTCCGAATCATCCCAGTCGACAGCCGCCGCGGTTTCGGCGAATGCGGCTACCAGCGCCTTGGCCCTGGAGGCGTTGTCCAGCAGGACCCCGACCACCTGCTCGACCGTCACGGCGTCATGGTCCGGATGCCAGCAGTCGTAGTCCGTCACCATGGCGACGCTCGCGTAGGCGATTTCCGCCTCGCGGGCGAGCTTCGCTTCGGGCATGTTGGTCATCCCGATCACGTCACATCCCCACGACCGGTACAGTTCCGATTCTGCCCGCGTCGAAAACTGCGGCCCCTCCATCGCGAGGTAGGTCCCGCCGGTGACCAGCTCTAGCCCGGCCGAAGTGCCGGCGGCCGCAAGCTGGCGGCAGAGGCGCTCCGACACCGGCTCTGCCATCGAGACATGCGCTGCGAGGCCCGGCCCGAAAAAGCTCTTGACGCGGGCGAACGTGCGGTCGATGTACTGATCCACCAGCACGAACCTGCCCGGCGGCAGGTCTTCGCGGAGGCTGCCGACTGCCGACAGCGAAATGAGGTCCGTCACGCCCGCGCGCTTGAGCGCGTCGATGTTGGCCCGGAAATTGAGGTTGGTGGGCGGAAGTGCGTGGCCACGCCCGTGCCGTGGAAGGAAGCGGAACTCCAGCCCGTGCAGTTGCCCGTGCAGGATGGCGTCGGACGGTGCGCCAAACGGCGAGTCAATGGTCTCCCAGCGGGGACTGCCGAGACCCTCGAGTTCGTAGATTCCGCTGCCGCCGACGATTCCGAACACAGGCCGGCTCACGGCTAGTACTCCGCGACCGCGAGGACTTCCACCTCAAAGATCAGGGTGGCGTTCGGGGGCACGGCGCCTCGCCCGGCGCCGCGTTCGCCGTAGGCCATCTCGGGCGGGATCACGAGGCAGCGCTGGCCGCCGACCTGCATGCCCACGACGCCGATATCCCAGCCCGGAATGACATAACCCTCACCCAGCGGGAAATTGAACGGCCGGCGGTTCCGGGAACTGTCGAACTGCTTGCCGCGGGCCATGCATGGATCGTCGGTCGCGACGTCGGGATCGAAGAGCCAGCCGGTGTACTGGACACTGACACCCCGGCCGGCTTCCGCGACCTCGCCGTCGCCTGTCTGCAGGTCGACGACAACAAGCTCCTCGGGCGGCTCGATGGCAGCGGCGGGAAGAGAGGCCAGAGCCGTAGCCAGGGCGAGTAGCAGGGCGCGAATCATGATGCGGTCTCCCTTGAGACGTGCTTGGCGAAGAAGGCAAGGGTGCGGTCATGCGCGGCTTTCGCGGCGTCCTGGCGGTAGCTGCTGCGAAGAGAACACGCGAAGCCGTGGCCCCCGTCGTAGACGTGGACATCGGCATCGCTCGCAAAGGCGCGGATCCGCTCGACGTCATCAGGGGGAATGGTCGTGTCGCTGTCCCCGAAATGCATCTGGACGGGGACCCTGGCAGGGGCATCGAGAAATGCGGCGATCTGTCCGCCGTAGTAGCAGACGACAGCCTCCATGCCATAGCCCTTGCATGCGCTGAGCCACGCAAGCGATCCGCCGTAGCAGAATCCCACGACACCGACCCGGTGATCAATCAGCAGCGTGGATACGCACGTCTGCACATCCATAACGGGGAGATCCCAACCCGTCTGGTCCTTGAGTTCGCGTCCACGCGTCACATCGTCGGCTTCGTAACCGAGCTCGATACCCGGTTCGATCCGGTGATAGAGGTCGGGCGCGTAACAGACGTAACCGGCCTCGGCAAACTCGTCGGCGACCGAACGGACGTAATTGTTGACGCCGAAAATTTCCTGAATCACGACCAGTGCGCCGCGCCGGATGCCAGTCGGCTCGGCAAGGTAGACGGGAAGCTCGGCATCGTCGGCCGCGCGAACCTTGATCATTGATCCCATGGGGTCGAATTCCAGTCGCCAGTGGGCACCGTAGGGGAGGGGCGCAGGGCCGGCGCGCTTTGTAGCCCGGGTGCCGTCCATATGCCAGCCGCCACCCGACGCAGAATACGTCCATGTCGTCGTCGCACGATTCCGAATCGGCAAGGCCATGCGGACCGGGGGTGTGCCCGGTGGTTCACGGCATCGCCGACGGTGCGGGCGCCCTCACAACTGCCGAACCCATGGCTGCCGAGGGGTGGGTGACCATCCGGGCAGGAGGTGCCGGAGACAGGCCGAACGGCCCGTCCGTGCCGGCGTTTGTTCGCTGGTCGAAGTTCGCGATGGCGAAGAAGCCGCATCCTGGAGACCATGTTGCAGCGCATGTCGCATCAGCTGCGCTGATCGACCGACCAGCCACAAACGCACCATTATTGATCATTAACCTGACTTGTTCAGAGCATTAATGCACAGAATTTAGGCAATGTAAGGTTCCTTGCGTGCGATGTCGGGCCGGGTAACCGGCCTGAGGCCGGATTGGCACGCTTATTGCTTCTATCGGGTGTCGGGCGTGGTTTGTGGAACTGGCGCCCGGTGGCTGCCAATGAACCCCAGTGGAGAAAGTCCATGCTTCGAAACCAGTGGTACGCGGTGCTCGCAGGCGTTGTGGCCGCGGTGACCGCATTGTCCGGAATGGCAAAAGCGGAAACCATCAAGGTCGGCATCTTGCACTCCCTCTCCGGCACCATGGCCATCAGCGAGACCACGCTGAAGGACACCATGCTCATGCTGATCGAGGAACAGAACAACAAGGGCGGCCTTCTGGGCATGACCCTCGAACCGGTCGTGGTCGATCCGGCGTCGAACTGGCCCCTGTTTGCCGAGAAGGCCCGTGAGCTGCTCGAGCAGCACGAGGTCGCGGTGATCTTCGGCAACTGGACATCCGTGTCCCGGAAATCGGTCCTGCCCGTAATCGAGGAACTGAACGGCCTGCTCTTCTATCCGGTGCAGTACGAGGGCGAGGAAAGTTCCAGAAACGTCTTCTACACCGGCGCTGCGCCGAATCAGCAGGCGATTCCGGCGGTGGACTACCTTCTCAGTGAAGAGGGTGGCGGTGCCGAGCGGATCGTGCTTCTCGGTACCGATTACGTGTATCCCAGGACAACCAACAAGATCCTTCGCGCCTATCTCAACGCGAAGGGGATTTCGGACGAAGACATCCTCGAAAACTACACCCCGTTCGGGCACTCGGACTGGCAGACCATTGTTGCCAGCGTCAAGGCGTTCGCGTCCGAGGGAAAGAAGACGGCGGTGGTCTCGACCATCAACGGGGATGCCAACGTGCCCTTCTACAAGGAGCTCGGCAACCAGGGGATCGCGGCCGAAGATATCCCGGTGATTGCGTTCTCCGTAGGCGAGGAGGAACTCGCCGGCCTGGACACGGAACCGCTGGTCGGGCACCTTGCGGCATGGAACTATTTCATGAGCGTGGAGACCGACGAAAACGACGCGTTTATCGAGACGTGGCACGCGTTCATCGGCGACGAGGACCGGGTGACCAACGATCCGATGGAGGCCCACTACATCGGCTTCAACATGTGGGTGCAGGCAGTCCAGCAGGCCGGCACGGTTGCGGTCGATGCCGTTCGCCAGGCAATGTACGGGCAGACGTTCCCGAATCTGACCGGCGGCACGGCGGTGATGAACACCAATCATCACCTGTCGAAGCCCGTCCTGATCGGCGAGATCCAGGATGACGGGCAATTTGAGACGGTCTGGGAAACTGACGGCGTGGTCCGTGGGGATGCGTGGTCTGACTACATTCCCGAAAGTGCCCGACTGACGGCCGACTGGACCTATCCTTGGGTGTGCGGCAACTGCGAGGCGCCGCTGTACGGCGGGTCGGCCGACATGTAGGGTTGTCCCAGTCCATGCGGAGCGGCAGGACCGCCTGCCGCTCTGGGCTGCACCCGTCCCGGCCCCCGCGGCTCTTTCGGCCGCGGGCCGGCTTTCACTGTCCGGAAATGCGCAGCCATGCCGAAGCTTAGTAGCGCCGGGCCTGCCGCCGGCTTCGCCGCATGCGTGTTGGCTGTCGCTGTGGCCATGGGTGGCGCGCCCGCTGGCCACGCGGCCGAATTCGACGAGGCTGTGCAGGGGCTCGCGGCGAAGAGCTTCGAGGAACGCGCGGCAGGAGTCGAGGCGCTGGCTGCCACCGGAGATCCGCGGGTGGCGGCCGTTCTCGACCAGATGGCCCGGGGAAGGCTGTTCGTGCGCAAGGCGGACGGCCTCGTCGTCATCGGCGAGAAGACCGGCAAGGTGTACGCGCTTACGAGCGTGTTCGACGGGTCCGCGCTTGGCGACGCCAAGAAGAAGGAACTCAAGAAGGTCAAGGTCAACAACCGTCTGCGGGGCTTGATCAAGACCGTTCTCGGTGGCCTCGCCTTGCTGTCCAGCGATCCAGCCCAGCGTGCTGAGGCGGCTTCCGTGATCCTAGTCGCGCGTGATGTAGGAGCGTTGGACACCGTCCGGCAGGCGATAGCCCGGGAAGAGGATCCCGACCTCCTGGACCTGCTCACGCTCGCCGAAGCGGCCATCCTGACCGACGCCGGGTTTGCGGCCGAAGACCGGATGGCGGCCGTCGAGCGGCTGTCGCAATCGGCGCTTCCGGACGTCCGGTCCCTTCTTGCCGGCCTCGGGCAGGACAGCGAACCCGACCCGGAGGTCCGCAGTGCCGCGGCGGAGGCGCTCGCCCGGGTCGAGCGGAAGCTGGCTGTCTGGAATTTGCTTGGCGCCGTCTTCCAGGGTCTCAGCCTGGGTTCGGTCCTGCTGCTGGCAGCCGTCGGCCTGGCCATCACCTTCGGGGTGATGGGCGTCATCAACATGGCGCACGGCGAACTGGTCATGCTCGGCGCCTACACGACGTTCGTCGTCCAGGAGATCTTCCGCGCCGCTGCCCCCGGTGCCCTCGATTATTCCCTCGCGGTTGCGGTGCCGGCGTCGTTCCTGGTGGCGGGTGCGGCCGGGGTGGCCATCGAGCGCGGCGTCATCCGGTGGCTGTACGGCCGGCCCTTTGAAACCCTGCTCGCGACCTGGGGCCTCAGCCTGATCCTTCAACAGCTCGTGCGGACCCTGTTCGGGCCCACCAACCAGCCGGTTTCCAGCCCGTCATGGCTGAGCGGAGCGTTCGAGACGTCGGCCGGGCTGGTCCTTCCCTACAACCGGATCGCGATCATCGTGTTCAGCCTGCTCGTGATTGGCGCGATCGCGCTCGTCATGCGCCGCACTGTGCTCGGCCTGTACATGCGGGCGGTGACCCAGAACCGATCGATGGCCTCGTCGATGGGCATTCGCACAGGCTGGGTGGACGCTGCCACCTTTGGACTCGGGGCAGGCATCGCCGGCGTCGCCGGTGTCGCACTGAGCCAGATCGACAATGTGAGCCCCAATCTCGGCCAGGCGTACATCGTGGACAGCTTCATGGTCGTCGTCTTCGGCGGCGTCGGCAATCTCTGGGGCACGCTGGTCGGTGCCATGAGCCTCGGAGTGGCGAACAAGTTTCTCGAGCCCTACGCGGGGGCGGTGCTGGCCAAGATTCTCGTACTGGTCGCCATCATCCTGTTCATCCAGAAACGTCCGCGCGGGCTGTTTGCGCCCAGGGGCCGGGCAGTGGAGGCCTGAACGGTGCCGGTGCGTTCGGTGCTCGTCGATCTGCTGGCCGGCAACCGCGGCGGCCAGATCCTGGTCGCCGGTCTTCTGGCCGCGGCGGTGCTGGTGCCCGTCTCGAACCTGCTGCTGCCCTCCGATTCGGCGCTCCACGTGCCCACGTACGTGGTCAGCCTGGTCGGGAAATACCTGGCGTTTGCACTGCTGGCCCTGAGCGTCGATCTCATCTGGGGCTATGCCGGCGTTCTGAGTCTCGGGCACGGCGCATTCTTTGCCCTCGGCGGCTACGCGATGGGCATGTACCTGATGCGCCAGATCGGCGAACGCGGGGTCTACGGGCACCCGGAGCTGCCCGACTTCATGGTGTTCCTCGATTGGAAGGACCTGCCCTGGTACTGGTACGGCTTCGACTGGTTTCCGTTTGCGCTGGTCATGGCCCTCCTGGTGCCCGGCGCGCTCGCGCTCGTGTTCGGCTGGTTCGCGTTCCGGTCCCGGGTGACCGGCGTCTATCTCTCGATCATCACGCAGGCCATGACGTTCGCGCTGATGCTGGCCTTCTTCCGGAATGACATGGGGTTCGGCGGTAACAACGGCCTGACCGATTTCAAGGACCTGCTGGGCTTCAGCCTGCAGGCGGACGGAACCCGGGTGGCACTGTTTTCGGTCAGTGCCCTCGCGGTGGCGGCCGGTTACCTGCTGTGCCGCTTCATCGTGCGCAGCCGGGCCGGGCGGGTGCTGGTTGCGGTGCGCGATGCCGAGGCCCGGGTCCGGTTTCTGGGCTACCGGGCCGAGCACTACAAGCTGTTCGTCTTTGTGGTCTCCGCCATGCTCGCGGGCTTTGCCGGAGCCTTGTACGTCCCGCAGGTCGGCATCATCAATCCGTCGGAGTTTGCGCCGGCGGCATCGATCGAGATCGTGGTGTGGGTCGCGGTCGGCGGCCGCGGGTCGCTTTACGGAGCTGTGCTCGGGGCGATCCTCGTCAACTACGCGAAGACCGTGTTCACGGGCGTGCTTCCCGACGCCTGGCTGTTTGTGCTCGGCGGCCTCTTCATCGCTGTCACCCTGTTCCTGCCCAAGGGAATCGTCGGGACCGTGCCGGTGTTTGGCCGGATGCCTCGCGGTGTGCGGGGCCTGGGCAGCGCCCCGCCGGGGCGGGGGCCGGTTCCGTGACGGAGGCGCCAGTCCAGGCCCGGCCGGACCGGGGCGCGACCATTCTCTATCTCAACGGCGTGACCGTGTCGTTCGACGGGTTCAGGGCGCTCAATGAACTGAGCTTCTACGTCGAGGTCGGCGAACTGCGGGCCGTCATCGGCCCCAATGGCGCGGGCAAGACCACGATGATGGATGTGGTGACCGGCAAGACCCGCCCCGACCGGGGTCAGGTTGAATTCCGGGACGGGATCGATCTCACCCAGCTCGACGAGGCGGCGATCGCCAATCTCGGTATCGGCCGCAAGTTCCAGAAGCCGACCGTGTTCGAGGAACACACGGTATTCGACAACCTCGAACTGGCCCTGGCGGGGAATCGCGGCGTCGTCCAGAGCCTGTTTGCCCGTCTCGACGGGGAGGCGCGCACGCGGATCGACCGCGTCCTCGAGACGACCGCTCTTGCTGCACACCACCAGCGCCGTGCGGGCGATCTCTCCCACGGCCAGAAGCAGTGGCTCGAGATCGGAATGCTTCTCATGCAGGAGCCCGAGCTGCTGCTGGTCGACGAGCCGGCGGCCGGTATGACCGACGAGGAGACCGAGCAGACGGCCGCCCTGCTGACCCGCATTGCCGGCACCCGTTCGGTGGTCGTGGTCGAGCACGACATGGCGTTCGTGCGGGGGCTGAATTGCCGGGTGACCGTCCTTCACGAGGGCGGGGTGCTGGCGGAGGGGGCGCTGGACGCGGTGCAGGCCGACCCCCGTGTCATCGAGGTGTACCTGGGGCGCTAGATGCTGCGGGTAGATTCGATCGACGTGCTTTACGGGGCCAGCCGCGCCTTGCGGGCGGTCAGCCTGGAGGCCGTTCCCGGGCGCGTTACCTGCGTCATGGGGCGAAACGGTGTCGGCAAGACGACCCTGCTGCGCGCGATCGTCGGCCAGCAGAGGGTCTCGTCCGGCCGGATCCTGTGGGAAGGCGACGACATCACGGCGCTGGCGGCCGACCGGCGCGCGGCGCGCGGCATCGCCTACGTCCCGCAGGGACGCGAGATCTTTCCGCTTCTCAACGTGCGCGAGAATCTCTGCACCGGCTACGCGTCGCTGCCGCGCGCTGCCCGGACACTCCCGGACGAGATCTTTCATCTGTTCCCCGTGCTCCGGGACATGCTCGGACGACGGGGAGGCGACCTGTCTGGTGGCCAGCAGCAGCAGCTGGCCATCGCGCGGGCGCTGGTGATGCGGCCTCGCCTGCTTGTCCTCGATGAGCCGACAGAGGGAATCCAGCCGTCGATCATCAAGGACATTGAGCGCGTGATCCGGACGCTTGCCGCGCGCGGGGACATGGCGATCCTGCTGGTCGAGCAATACTTCGAGTTCGCCCGCGATCTTGCCGACGATTTTGTGGTGCTGGACCGGGGCGAGGTGGTTCTGGCCGGGACGTCGCAAGACATGGTCGAAGACGATGTCCGCCGCCGCCTCACGGTCTGATCCGGTGGGCGCTCTCCAGAGGGTGCACGGTGCCGCGGAGGTCGGATTCGCGGGCGCCGGCGCGGCGGCGCTCCGCCACCTCTACCAGCGGGATCCGATGCGCGTTCTCTTCCCTGCGCAACCCGCGGCCGAGCCGCCTGTGGCCGCGCTGGTCACGACCTCCGGCGGCCTCGTGGGCGGCGACCGGATCGATGTCGCGGCCTCGGTGGACGACGGTGCGGCAGCGGTCGTGACGGCCCAGGCCGCCGAGAAGGTCTACCGTTCCACGGGTCCGGACTGCCACATTGCGGTGACGCTGCGCGCTGCCGCCGGATCGTGGCTCGAATGGCTGCCCCAGGAGACGATCCTGTTCGACGGGGCCCGGCTGCGGCGTACGGTGCGGATCGATTGCGCCCCGACCGGCCGGGTGCTGGCCGGCGAGTTCCTGGTGCTGGGCCGGGCGGCGTCCGGCGAGCGGCTGACGCGCGGGCTGGTTCGGGAGGCGTGGGAAGTGCGCCGCGGCGCTGCGCTCGCCTGGGCGGATGCGCTGCACATGGACGGTGACATTGCCGCCGTGGTCACTCACCCGGCCGGGCTCGGTGGAGCCGGGGCCGTCGCATGCGCTGTGTACGTTGCAGATGACGCGCGGGCGCGGCTGGATCTGGCGCGCCGGCTTCTGGCCGAGAATCCGGGCGGCGTGCGCGCCGGGGCCACGGTTGTGAACGGTGTTCTGGTCGTCCGCTGGCTGGCCGCGCGATCGGCTGCGCTCCGGCAAGCGTTTGCGACCTTCTGGACCGGGTTCCGCGCCGAAGCGGCCGGATTCGCGGCCCGTCTGCCCCGGTTGTGGTACGTCTGACAGAGGAGACCCGGCATGCATCTTTCACCGCGGGAAAAAGACAAGCTGCTGGTGGCGATGGCCGCCGTGGTGGCCCGCCGCCGGTTCGAGCGCGGTGTGCGGCTCAACTATCCGGAGGCGGTGGCGCTGATCACGGATTATGTCGTCGAAGGCGCGCGGGACGGCGCCTCGGTTGCAGACCTGATGCGCGACGGCACCGGTGTCCTTCGGCGGGACCAGGTGATGGAGGGCGTGGCCGACATGATTCCGGAGATTCAGGTCGAGGCGACGTTTCCCGACGGCACCAAGCTTGTCACCGTGCACCAGCCGATCCGTTGACGGAGACCTCTCAATGATTCCCGGTGAAATCGTGCCCCTGTCAGGAACCCTGGTTCTCAATGCCGATGCGGAGGCGGTAACACTCACCGTTGCCAATACGGGCGACCGGCCGATCCAGGTCGGATCGCACTACCATTTCTTCGAGGCCAATGCGGCCCTCCGCTTTGACCGCGCGGCCGCCCGCGGGCGCCGTCTCGACATTCCGGCCGGGACGGCCATGCGGTTTGAGCCCGGCCAGGAACGGGAAGCCCGCCTGATTCCCTATGCCGGGGCGCGGATCGTGCGTGGATTCAACGCCCAGGTCCAGGGCCCGCTGGAGGATTAGGCGGTGCCGTTTCCGATCGAGCGGGCGGCCTATGCCGCCATGTTCGGGCCGACCGTGGGCGACCGCGTCCGGCTCGCGGACACCGAACTGTTCATCGAGGTCGAGGACGACCGGACCGTGTACGGCGAAGAGGTGAAATTCGGTGGCGGCAAGGTGATCCGTGACGGCATGGGCCAGTCTCCGCTTGCCCGTGCGGACGGAGCCGTCGACACCGTGATCACCAACGCTCTCATCGTCGACCACTGGGGCATCGTCAAGGCCGACGTCGGCTTGCGCGACGGACGCATTGCGGCGATCGGGAAGGCGGGCAACCCCGACACGCAGCCCGGTGTGGACATCATCATCGGCCCGGGCACCGAGGCGATCGCGGGCGAGGGCCGGATTTTGACAGCCGGCGGGGTGGATGCGCATATCCACTGGATCTGTCCGCAGCAGGTCGATGACGCGCTGTATTCGGGTGTGACAACCATGCTGGGTGGTGGCACCGGGCCCGCCGAGGGCACCAACGCCACCACCTGCACGCCAGGGCCCTGGCATCTCGCCCGCATGCTGGAGGCGGCGGAAGGGCTGCCGGTAAACCTCGGCTTCTACGGGAAAGGCAACGCGTCCGAACCGCAGGCCCTCGTCGAACAGGTGCGCGCCGGCGCCTGCGGCCTCAAGCTGCACGAAGACTGGGGCACCACACCGGCGGCGATCGATACCTGCCTCGAGGTCGCCGACGCCTGCGATGTCGGGGTCGCGATCCACACGGATACCCTGAACGAATCCGGTTATCTGGAGACCACGCGCGCAGCGTTCCGCGGCCGCACCATTCACGCGTTCCATACCGAAGGTGCGGGTGGCGGTCACGCGCCCGACATCATCAGGTTGTGCGGCGAGCCCAACGTCCTCCCGTCAAGCACCAATCCGACGCGGCCGTACACGGTGAACACCGTGGACGAGCACCTCGACATGCTGATGGTCTGCCATCACCTCGACGCCAACATCCCCGAAGACGTCGCCTTTGCGGAGAGTCGCATCCGCCGCGAGACCATCGCTGCCGAAGACATCCTGCACGACCTCGGTGCGTTCTCGATGATTGCGTCGGACAGCCAGGCCATGGGACGTGTGGGCGAGGTCGTCATCCGGACCTGGCAGACCGCCGACAAGATGAAACGCCAGCGTGGCCGGCTGCCCGAAGAGACCGGCGACAACGACAACTTCCGGGTGCGACGCTATGTCGCGAAGTACACGATCAATCCGGCACTGGCACACGGCATTGCGACCGAGGTCGGGTCGGTCGAGGTCGGCAAGCTCGCCGACCTCGTGCTGTGGAAGCCGATGTTCTTCGGCGTCAAGCCGGACCTCGTACTCAAGGGCGGGGCGATCGCAGCGGCCGCAATGGGCGATCCGAACGCCTCGATCCCGACGCCGCAGCCGGTGCACTACCGGCCCATGTTCGCTGCGCTGGGGCGGGCCCGCGCAGCGGCGTCTGTCACCTTCGTATCCGGGGCGAGCCTGGAGGCCGATGTCGGCAATCTGGGCCTTGCGAAGCGGCTTGTGCCGGTGGCCGGCACGCGATCGCTCGGCAAGGCGGACATGGTGCTGAACGATCTGTGCCCGGAGATCGACGTCGATCCGGAAACCTACGAGGTGCGCGCCGACGGCGCGCTGCTGACCTGCGAGCCGGCGACCCGGCTGTCGATGGCTCAGCGCTACTTCCTGTTCTGACCATGGTGGCGGCCATGCGGCGTGCAACGGACATACGACGGGCCGGGAGCTGGACCCCCGGGCGCGGGTGCCCGACGGTGACGCTCGGGCATGAGGACCGGCAACGGCGCCGGCTTCGCCTGCGTGACGATTCGGGTGAACCGTTTCTGCTCGACCTGGAGGCGGCGCCCCGCCTCGTGGAAGGGGACGGCCTGGTGCTTGCCGACGGCGGAACCGTCATGGTGGTGGCGGCACCCGAGCCGGTCATCGATATTGCCTGCGAGTCGGCGACCCAGACAGCGCGCGTCGCATGGCACCTGGGCAACCGGCACGCGCCGCTTCAGGTTCTGGCCGACGGCAGGCTGCGAATACGGGATGATCATGTCCTGGCGACCATGGTCCAGGGTCTGGGCGCATCGACGGTCCGCCGGGCAGCGCCGTTCACACCCGAATCCGGGGCCTACGCCGTGCCAGGCGGCGACCCCAGCCAACCGGCGGGAGCGTAGGCGCAGAAATGCTCGGTTTCGCAAGACCGTGCGCCGCGGCAGCTCCGTGCAAACGTTGACTGGCAGAATCGGGGCCCGCGATCCCCACCCACGTCTTCAGCGGCTTGCGGCTTGCAGGCGACGCCCTGGCCGCTGCAGAGCTTTCTGGACACCGCCGGCATGAATGCGAATCGACGCATAGTGCGCCTCATGACGTGGCTCAGCCCGTCCTTCCCGGTGGGTGCCTATGCCTACTCGCACGGGCTCGAGCATGCCGTCACATGCGATTTGGTCCGCGATCACGACTCGCTGGAGGACTGGGTCCGCGGCATCCTGCGGTTTGGCGCCGGCCGGATTGATGCCGACCTCTTTCGCGAGACCTGGAAGGCGGTCAGTGCGGGCGATGCCGACCGGTTGTGCAGGGTGTCCCGCCTCGGGCGTGCAATGCGGGGTACTGCCGAGATCGCGGCCGAGACCAAGGCCCAGGGCGAGGCGTTCCGAATTGCTGCGGAAGCGGCGTGGGATGACGGCCCCGGTCCGAGCGACGTGGAGCCGGTGTATCCGGCGAACGTGGCCGTGGCCGTGGCGCGGGCGGGTATTCCGCTGCACGAGGGGCTTGCGGCCTATCTCCACGCGTTGGCGGCGAATCTGGTCTCCGCCGGAATCCGGTTGATCCCCCTCGGACAGATCGCCGGGCAGCGCATTCTGGCCGGGCTCGAGGACGATGTCCTGGAGGCAGCCGACGCCGCCCTGCAACGCTCGTTCGACGATATCGGCACGGCAGCGCTGGTTGTCGACTGGTCCTCAACGCAGCACGAAACCCAGTACACGAGGTTGTTTCGATCATGACCAATCCCTTCCGCGTCGGGATCGGCGGGCCTGTCGGATCCGGCAAGACGGCGCTGCTCGACGCGCTCTGCAAAGCAATGCGCGGCCGCTACGACATCGCAGCGATCACCAACGACATCTATACCCGCGAGGACGCCGAATTCCTGATGCGATCGGGTGCTCTCGATGCAGGGCGGATCCAGGGCGTGGAGACGGGCGGATGTCCGCATACCGCCATCCGTGAGGACGCCTCGATGAATCTCGCGGCCATTGCAGAGATGCGCGGAATGTTCCCCGCGCTCGACCTGGTCTTCGTTGAATCAGGTGGTGACAACTTGGCGGCGACGTTTTCCCCGGAACTCGTCGATTGCACGATCTACGTTATTGACGTTTCGGCTGGCGACAAGATTCCCCGCAAGGGCGGCCCCGGGATTACCCGGTCGGACCTGCTCGTCATCAACAAGACCGATCTAGCGCCACTGGTTGGCGCCAGCCTCAAGGTCATGGACCGCGATGCGCGCCGGATGCGGGGTGAGCGGCCCTTCCTCTTCACCCAGGTGAAACACGGCGAAGGTGTGCCGGAAGTGGTGGACTTCATCGTGGAAGCGGGAGGGCTCGATCTGGTTCCCGCAACCTCTGCCGCTCACCAGGGAAGCGCGGCGCCTTTCCAGTCCAGATAGGCGCCGTTCTGCGACGGGTCCGCCTTGACGATGACGTCCGCGAGGCCGCGCGCGGATGTCGCCGTGTCGATGTCCGCGCCCTTGCCTCCCATATCCGTCTGAACCCACCCGGGATGCAGTGCGAGGACGGTCGCGCCGCGCGTCCCGAGTTCCGCCGCAAGCGTGCGGGTGACGCTGTTCAGTGCGGCCTTGCTCGCCCGGTAGATCGCCATCCCGCCCGACGTGTTGCGCGTGTTGGATCCCATGGCCGACGAGATGTTCGCGACCAGGGCCTGCGGGGCGAGGCGCTCGGCGAGCAGCCGGGTCAGCAGTAATGGTGCGACAGCGTTGATCCGGAATACATCGCTGGCCATTTGAAAGTCTGCTTCCGAGAAGTCGGCGCGGAGCTTCCCGCCGGCGATGCCGGCGTTGTTGATAAGCACGTCGATCACACCGTCAAAGTCCGCGGCAAACGAATGCAGGGCGACCGGACTTCCAACATCAAGGCCTCGCACCGTCACGTTTGCGGTGCGCGCGAGCTCGCTTCCGTCTGCCGGATTGCGGCACAGGGCAAGGACGTCGTGGCCGCGCCCCGCAAGCTCGATAGCGAGAGCGTGTCCGATTCCCCGGCTGGCGCCGGTGATTAACGTTCTGGGCATGGCGCACCTTCCGATCAGGTCAGGCAGTGATCAACAAGTCGCACGCCCAGCGATTCGAAGTGGGGCCGACCCCGGTCCCTGCATTGATGGCTGCGGGATCGATTGCATGGCGGGCACACAAAGAATAGCGTTGACCCATGTCCCACACACCGCCCGAGGATGCGGACCGCTCCGCTCTCTCCGGCCAGCTGCTGGTTGCGATGCCGTCCCTGACCGATTTCTTTTTCGAACGGACGGTGGTGTATCTCTGCTCGTATTCCGCGGAGGGTGCGGTTGGCCTTGTTGTCAACCGGCCAACCGATTCACCGCGCTTCGAAAACATCCTGGACGACCTCAAAATCGAGGCCACGAAATCGACCGGGGACGTCGCAATCCACATGGGTGGTCCGGTGGAACTGAACCGCGGATACGTCCTGCATACGGACGATCGCGAGTACGAGCACTCGCAGCGGGTCGGCGAATCCATGCTGCTGACCTCGAGTGTCGACGTGCTTCGCGACATCGCGGACGAGAAAGGCCCGAGGCGGGCTCTGGTCCTGTTCGGCTATGCCGGCTGGGGGCCGGGCCAGCTCGACCAGGAGATTTTGCAGAACTCCTGGCTGCACGTTCCGGCCCATGAAGATCTGGTGTTTGCGGACGACCATGACGCGAAATGGGAGCGCGCAATCGGCGAGATCGGCAGTACGGTGACCGGCGAGCGGGTCGATCCTTACCGCATTTCGCCCACTGCAGGCAGCGCCTGAGCGAACCGGTCCGCATGGCGGCAAGAAACGCAGACTGGCTGGATCTGGTCCAGGAAGAGGCTCTCGATCCCGGGCGCGTGATCTGCGATCCCCACCACCACTTCTGGGATCACCGCCCGGCGATGATTCAGCCCCGCTATCTCCTTGACGACCTGCTCGCCGACCTCGGCGGGGGCCATCATGTGACGAGCACGGTATATGTCGAATGCGGTGCCATGTATCGCCGCGAGGACACTGATGATCAACGGGTCGTTGGTGAAACAGAGTTCGTCAACGGAATCGCGGCCATGGCGGCATCCGGGCTGTATGGCGCGACACGGGTGGCGGCCGGAATTGTGGGAACAGCCGCGCTGGATTCCGGAGACCGGGTTGCGGCCACGCTGGATGCCCACATTGCAGCGAGCCCCGCGCGCTTTCGCGGCATTCGCCACGTTGTCGCCTGGCATGAGGACCCGGCGTTTCCCGTCGCCCGAGCCGCACCGCCGCCCGGTCTCATGGAGGCCGATTCCTTTCGCGCCGGCTTCCGGCATCTGGCGCCTCGCGGGCTGACCTTTGATCTCTGGTGCTACCACCATCAGCTCACGGAAGCGATTGATCTCGTGCGCGCGTTTCCGAACCAGGTTGTGATCCTTGATCACTTTGGCGGGCCACTGGGAATCGGGCCTTATGCGGACCGCGCGGACGAGGTGTTTGCGAACTGGCGTCGCGATGTCGCCCGGCTGGCGGAGCTTCCCAACGTGTTCGCCAAGCTTGGCGGACTGGCCATGGAAATCAACGGATACGCCTGGCACAGCCGCCCCCGGCCCCCGGGGAGTCAGGAATTGATGCAAGCAACCCGCCGCTACTACGAGACACTCATTGAACTGTTCGGGGTTGAGCGCTGCATGTTCGAGTCGAATTTTCCGGTCGACAAGGTGAGCTGCAGCTACACCGTGCTGTGGAACGCGTTCAAGCGGCTCACCGCCGACTATTCAGAGGACGAGAAAAACGCGTTGTTCCACGACACGGCGTCAAGGGTTTACCGGATCGAGCCCTGATGGCGCGCACCCTGCTGGCCCCGGAAGGTCCGGCGTATTTTCGGTGGTGCCCGACACCAAACGTCCGGTATGGTCGGGGTATCTTGAATTGGAGGCAGGCGATGGCGGTTCGAATGGTGGTGGTATTGCTTCTGATCCTTCCCGCTGTGGGATGGGCCGACGAGCATCAGGATCGATTAGACAGGTTCGAGTTGCTGAACGACTGCCAGCACATAGATCTGCTGGTGACTTTGCAAACATCGGATTCAGCCAATATTGACCTTGCCGAGGACGATATTGTGACCGCAGTGCGAAGCAGGTTGAAGAGTGCACGCCTTTACGGAGAGACATCAACATATGGGTTGCTACAGGTTTTTGTTCATGTGGTGGGGAATGGGTATACCATCGATGTTGACTTTCATAAGCCTGTTGTTGATGTGATAAGTGCCGAAAGCATGCTGGCAAATACTTGGAGCGTTGGAAGCACCGGTACCCATGGAGGAGACGGCGGATACGTGCTTTCTTTTGTTTCGCGGCACGTGGACAAGTTCATCGATGAACTTCTGCGGGTCAACGCTGAGGCCTGCGGTTAGTGCGCATGGACGAGCATGACCAGCCAAATGTCCTGCGGTGCATGCTGACGGCCCCGCCAAAGGTGCAAGCACGAACACTCGCTATCCCGGATTGTGACCGAAGCCGGCTGTTTCAGCCGCAAGGACAGGCGGTTGGATCTCAATAGAGACGAAAAAACTCTATTTCAGCAGATTCGAACGACATCCACGCAATCTGATTCCGGAAGCTTCCCGGCGCTGGCTTTTCCATGGGAAAGGAGAATCTTCGCCTTGCGTTGAAAGCCGGCGAATTCAACTGACGCGGGTCACCAGTCGATTCCCACATCCGAATGCACGGTTTCCGGCAGGGTATAGCTCAGTCCGTGGTCAGCCAGATACGAGACCGCCATAATCTGATCCAACCGCGAAACACGAGCATTGGCAAGCATGTGACGAAGGATGGGGATGCGCTTCGCCTGTCTCGCAAAAAACGTCCGTGTCCGGAATGAGGGAAGAACAAAGAAAGTGCGGTGTGGCGGGAACCTCAGTGCGTCGGCCAGCTTGTCTCCGACCAATGCGCGAGAGAGCCTGTAGCAGAAGTCCAGGAGTTCATCGCGCTCTGTTTGGCTGGTGACTTCGCTGAGCTTTGGAGCGGAATTGACGAGCGCGTTGGCGATCACGATCGCTTCTTCCTCCGGTGCAGGCTCGCACCGCATGCCGACATCGACCAGCCGCCGTGCTTCGCTTTCGTCGCGGTGCAAAATCGGTTCTGTCACACCCAGAAGCCAGCCCACGTAACGCCAACTATGCAACAGGCCGTATCGTTCCTTGCTGCTGAACCGGGCACCCATCCGGGTCGCGGCGTCCAACATACGCGTCGGAAAGTTTGCGGAAGCGAACGCCACGTGCGCCATGCTGATGGGCACGCCGTAGGTCGTCACGTCCCAATCGCCCGAAGCCATCAGCAGCTGTCGAACCTTGGAATGCACCAGGCGAGTGCGCACAGTGAGTTTCCATCCGTCGCCACGCACTCTCATTGAATGAGGCATGTGTACCTCGAGCATCTGCAAGAGATTTTGCCTTAGCCTGCGCATGCCATTGTCGATTACTCGACCGGTCATGAAAAAGGACCTGCTGATGGTTGTTGAGAATCCGAGTATCGCTGCGTTGAAAACAAATCCGAGAGTGAGTAGATCCGAGTGCTTGTGAAATGCCCTGCAGCCGTCCATCAACGCGTCGTGGTCCAGCCAGTCCGGAGTGGATTCCAGGTGCCTGAACAGGGCGCGTAGTGGCTCTGGGGCGCTTGCAGCTTCCGGCGCCCCTTCGACGGCCGCCTTGATGAAGAACGACGCGGACTCATGGCCGGCTTCCGCCAGCGCGCTCACGGCGGCATCCGCGAGCGGGTCCCCTTGGGTCGTCTGGCCGAGGTAAAGCGCGGCCAGGTCTGCATCGGTTTCGGACAGGTGCCCGGAAGCCTCAGCGGCAGCGCCGCGATAAATCGCCGGCAACTTCTGTACGAACTCAGAACCGGCATTCATGGCACGCGCGCTCAGCGGCTCAGACAGGGTATCCGAGAAGTTCGAGACCCGGACGGCACGCTTGCGTAATCGCTCGCTGCACGTCCCCGTCGAGTTTGGCGAACTTTGACGGCGTCGGCCGCGGGATAGTGGCGACCTCACGCAGCCATTCCTCGTTTTCGAGTTCCGGCGAAATGAACTGGATGAGACGACGGAACTGTCCCTCGGGGTCCGATTGCACATCCTCAAACCGGACATTCAGAAGCCGGTGTGAAGGGTAGTTCCCAAAAGTTCGATGACCCGTCTCGATCATCACGTTCCAAAGATCAGCGAAATCAGGAAGAGTCAACTTATCCCAGGGAAGACGGTCCAGATTAATCGCGCGATTCCCGATTCTGTGCGCCCATGCGGTAAGGCTGTCATGCGCCTGCAACCTCTCCATCAATGACCAGAGATCGACCCCGTAGCGTCGGCATTGAATCGAAATCGCTGCCAAATCACGAACCGGGGGATGTCGACTCATCGACACAGTCGTTTCCCGGCCGTCGCGGTAGACATGGATGAGCCGCGCATCGGGAAAGTGACGCAGGAGCCGAGAGGCCCAGAGTAGGGTGCCGCCTCCGCGCTCGACCCACACCTTCCGGTCGAATCGCTTCGCGAGCGACTCGAAAAGCTGGCGGAAGTGCGCTGCGGGTGACTGTGTTGGTTGACTCCGCACGACCACCTCCAACTCATCGTACAAGTCCTCAAACTGATCAGTGATATGAGGAAGAGTGATGCACATGATGGGCGGCACGTCGATGCGCGAAAAACGAGCGTTTGGATCATCGACCGGATAAAGCAACTCGCTGAACTGCTCACCTCTAGCGATCACGCTCATGCGCGGACTGGGCAAGCTGCAACGCTTCCATATCCAGTCGCCAGAAGCTCGCCGACGCCCGAACGCGCCCACATCAAGAAAGGTGAAGAACTCGGAGATACTGAGAATGTCAGGATGCCGGCTTAGTACATCGGAGATCATGGTCGAACCGCACCTTCCGGTGCTCACGACGAATACGGGCGGAATGGTCATCGCGTTCATCCGTGGCTCCGTTCGTGAAGGCGGGCGGTGAAGTGGTCCGGCGTGCCTGAACGGATGGTCGGCGAACGCAAGGTGGACTCTGCTACTCCTCCGAACTACCAGCAAAAATGATCGTATCACGCGCTCATGTGGTTAATCTTGGTTACTCGCATACAAGTCTGGGCAACCGCCTCGAGGCACCTTCAAAAGTCATGATTCAGCCGGTGTCGGACGTGCTTGGGGGCCGCTTGGATGAGTTCCGCGCGGGCGCCGCTATGTCATGTGTTGTGGTGTCTGGCTGTTTTCCCGGCCGTTCGGGCGCAGCAGTCGCGCGGCACAGACTCCGTGCGCAGGAATTCCGGGAACCGCGGTGTGATCAATTGAGAATGGCGTCAAGCGCATCTCCGCGCACCGTTTCGTGCCCGGAGAGGATGGCTTACTTTCAATCGTGTGCGAAACCAAACGTGCCCTGTGATGGGGCATCACGACCTGGAGGATGTCCGTGACAGTTCGATTGGTGCTGGTATTGCTCATACTCCTTCCTGCTGTGGGATGGGCCGACGAGATTCAGGATCGCATCGACAGGTTCGAGTTGCTGAACGACTGCCGGCCTGTGGATCTGCTCGTAACCTGGAGGACATCGGGTCCAGGCGAAATTGACCTCACCGAGGACGATATCAGGACAGCGGCGCGGAGCAGGTTGCAGGGCGCGCGTCTTTTCGACGAAACCTCGTACCCTTCGCTCAACGTTATTGTCCATGTGGTTCATCTTGGGTTCAACATTCGCGTTCAATTTCTCAAGCGCGTATTTGACGCGGAAAGCGGAGAGAGTTTTCTTGCGGAGACTTGGGGGTCATCAATCACCGGCACTCATGGAAGAGACGGTGGATATGTGCTTTCCAGGCTGTCCCGGCAGGTGGACAAATTCATTGACGAATACTTGCGTGTCAACGCTGAGGCCTGCGTTTGGCGGTGAGACCGGTCGGGCATGACCCGGCATATGTTTTCATGTCTACGCCGACGGCCTCCACCGCGGTGCAGGCGCGACAAAAATCGGTCACCCTGCATCGTGACCGGAACCAACTGTTCGTGTACCGGGACCAATTGGTAGAGCCTCAATCGAGATGAAAAATTCTAATTCAAAAGATTCGAAGGAAATCCAATTGATCTAATTCCGTAAATTCCCCAATGCTGACATGGTGAGCCAATTGGGCAATTGCTGATCCGATGTTCGAAACCAGAGCCGGCGGAGTGACACTGGGCCAACAGTTCGGGGCCATATCCGGGGCGCCCACGTTGGAAACCCATCAGCTGCAGAGGCTTCTCGATGTGTGGCCCAAGCACTCAGGGCCGTCCCTTCGCTGATGACATGGCCTGCAGTGACGTAACGACTCCGCTACAGGAGGTGGCGCACGAAAAGGCCGGGCGCAGGTGCGCTGGTCGAGAGTTTGGCGCGAGCTTCGTGCGCTCTCGGTGCCAGGCCTCCAAGCCGATTTGGTTTCAAAACATCCCGTTGGTGTGGCGGCTGTTTGCCGGCATCTCCTGCAGCACATCCCAGTGCTCGACAACCTTGCCGTTCGCATCCAGACGAAAGATGTCAATTCCGGCGTAGTCCGGTGTCGGGTCGGGCCAGGTCTGGTGGCAGTGCAGTACGACGAAGGATCCCTCCGCAATGACTCGCTTGAAATCGACTCGCTTGCCCGGAAAGCGTTGGGCCATCTCCTCGAAATACCTGATGAAGCCCTCCTTTCCTGTCTCGACGTGGGGATTGTGCTGGATGTATTCGTCGCCCACGTAGAGCTCCACGGCCTGTCTCGGTTGACATTGATTGAACATCAAGTCGTAGAACCGTTGCACTGTGCGCTTGTTTCGATCAAGGTTGTTCATGGGAGCGGTTGTCCTTGCGCGGGCAGATGAGGCATCTGGCAGCCCGTTTTGCCGGTTCCGGCTTGGTCGCCGATGGCGTAGTGCACGGGCTGGGCTGAGTCCATAGACCACCCGCGGTTTGGTTTCGCTTTACGGATCACGGTGCTCCAGCGAGCGCGATAGAGGTTGCGGTTGGCGAGTCGAAGAAGCGTGTAACGAAAACAGGCCGGACAAGTGACCTCGGTATCCGTGAGCCTTGAACCGGTCCATGCGTTATTGAAGGCCAAGCTCTTGATCAAGCGCGGTCAGCTCGTCCAGTGCCTTACGACGCGCACGTGCAGTCTCTCGCCGGTAGGCAAGTACATCTTCCGCCCGCACCCGCCGGTGCGTGCCTACCTTCCGGTGGGGAATTTCCTCCTCATCGAGAAGCTGAACGAGGTACGTCCGCGAGACATTGAGAAGATCCGCCGCTTGCTGCGTAGTCAGCTCTGCGTGGACGGGCAGCAGCGTCACGGCGTGGCCGCGTGCCATCTGTTCGAGGATGCTCAGGAGCAAACGCACTGCAGTGACCGGTAACTTTACCGTCGCAGTGGCCTTTGGCCCAAAGTGCGCCGATACGGTTTCGGCTCCGTCAATTACGGACGCGATTTGGCGACCGGCCTCATTGGCCAGCGTCGCTTCCTCGTCGGTCGGCATAGCCAGTTCGGCTTCCTTCAAAACCGCGGGGTTCATTGCAAATCTCCCTTCGGTGAGAAACCAGACCGCAAACGATGTAAACGAAACAAACAGCATAAACAACAGCAGCGATTCAAACCTCAGTAAAACTTCACGCAGAGGGTTTCCGAGAAAGTGGCGCGCAGACAAGGCGATTCGGGCGGTTTCGGAACGCGGCATCTGGCGCTTACATGGCAACACCTGAGGCTCGGTCGATCTTCAGCAGGGCGAACCTCCGGCCCTGCAGCGGTGTCAGCTTGGTCAGCAGTGGAAAGGTGCCGTCCTTGCTTCCCGGCAACGTCACGTCGTTCAGCTTCAGCGTGACCGGATCGGCGCGCCGTGTCGACAGGCTGTGGACCGGAAAGCCGCCAGTGGTTCGTTTGGTGCCGGCCTTCGTATTGGCGCTCGTCTGAGACTTCGACCGGAGCCACCGGCGCTTGGCGACGCGCCTCGCCGTCCGCGCGATCGTCCTCAAACAGCGTCGCGCGGACCGGCTCGGAGAAGCTCGGATCGTCCATGGCGAATTCCGAGCGCGAAAAATCGAGGACGAAAAAAACCGCGGCGCGCACCATCAATTTCCTGTATGCGGCTGTCGGCAAGCCGGTGGAAGCTGTTGAGCACGATGATTGCGCGGACCAATTCCGCCGCGAAGGGCGTGGCTCAACCTGAGAGGTAGCCGCCCTCGGCCTGGTTCCGGCGAGCGGTCATGCGGAACCGGAACGACCGGTCGGGATGCAGGGTCGGGGCCTGCCTGAGCTTCAGGCGGTAATCGGGAGGATCGAGGACCAGTTCGGCCGCATGCAGGATCGTGGCCATGGTGAGTGCAACCTGTGCCTCCGCAAGCGCATGGCCGAGGCAGCGGTGAGGGCCGGACCCAAAGGGCGCGAAGACGCCTTCCGGCAAATGTTCTCCTCGGCCCGGTTGATAACGGTCGATGTCGAAGCGGTCGGGGTCGGGGAAATGCTCGGCCAGGCGGTGCGCAATCGTCGTGCCGACCAGGACGAAGGCACCCGCCGGCACTTCGTGCCCGGCGAACTCGAAACTGTTGACTGCCCGACGGAGCAGGGCCGGAGCGACCGGATAGAGCCGCATCACTTCCATGCCGATGCGGGGCAGGACATCGAGGCCCTTCACCGCTTCCGCCGTCGGCGGCCCGTCCGCAAACAGCGCGTCCGCTTCTTCCGTAGCTAGTGCACGCAGGTCGGGCCTCCGCAACAGCTCATACAACATGAACGCGCAAACATTGGCCGTCGTGTCGAGACCGGCAAGAAACGGGCCAAGAAGGGAGACGCGGAGGTCCGAATCCGGCAGGAACGCGGGGTCGCTCTGGTGGAGGGCTAGCAGGTCGTCGATGAGAACCGCCGCCGCCGTACCATTCGCCTCGTCCCGCGACCGGCGCACCGTCTGGTAGAGCTCCTCAAGGCGCCGCCGTGCACGGCGCACCCGCGGCCGCCGCATCATGAAACCGGGATGATGACGTGTGACCCGCGCCTTGAGCAGTGCCTCCAGGAAGAGAATCAGGTCGTCCGCCCAGGCGCGCGCCGACACCCCGGCCAGCAAGACGCCCAGCTGCTCCACGATGATGTGCTGCAAGGCCCTGTGCCCGCCGACTGGTGCACCGACCGGCCAGCGTTCGATTTCGTCGCGGGTGATGCGGACTGCCTCGGACACCTGATCCAGGATTTGCCGACGCCCGTAGCCCCGGGTCTGCACCTTGCGCATCCGCAGATGGTCGGGCCCGTCCATGTTGAGGACCGAACGCATCGAATCGAGTTCGCGATGAAAATCGGCCCAGACGTCCCAGGAACGGAGATGCGGCTGCGCTTCGCGCCGCATGAAGCGGTTCGCTTCCGGGCCCGCCAGCACGACGAAGCGGCGCCCGAAGGCGCGCACCCGAAAGACCGGCCCCAATTCCTGGTAGCAGCGGGTCAGGAAGCCGCTGAGGTCGGCGGCCATGGAGAACGCGTTACCGGCGATGGGTAGTCCCGGAGCGTGAGGAATTGCCGTCGCAGCAGAGGCGTCCGCTCCGGTTTGTTGCTGCATCAACATCGCCTGCCTCCCGCCGCGTTCAGCATGCCTGACCGGTCGCCCCAGGGACAGGCCTTGCCAGGCCTGCCTCGCACTCTAGGCAGCGACGGCTTTCTGCCGAACACCGGAGGCCAGCGCCTCAAGGCGTCAGGCGTTGGGGCGTCCGAATGCGAGTTCCATCTCCCGCCTGACCCGGACGGCATCGTCATTGTCCTGCACGCTGACGTCGGACCAGCGGAGGATGTCGCCTTCAGCGATGTCGCGGGTGAGAGTCACGCCGGTCGCAAGGCCGATCGGAAGGCATCCGGCCGCGAGGGAGGCGGCGGCCGGCCGCTGGCGGCCCCACACCATGTATCCGCCTTCGCCGTCGAGCACGGCACCCTTTTTCAGCGGCCGCTTGGCGCAGGCGGTCACGTCCGAGCGAAATCCGGTCGGCGCCCCGGTCGGTTCGCCGCGCAGTGCGGCGGACGCGACCGAGATGCCGAGCTCGAGGCCGATCATGTGCGTCGGCCGGTAAAGGGCCGCGTAGCGGAACGAGCTGTCGGGAAGCATGCGGTACTCCTCGAAGCAGTGCCGGACATAGTCGTTGTCGGCCTCGATCACGACGTAGGTGCCCATCATCAGGTCGTTCGCCACCGGCGACATGTCGCGGTGCAGCGAGGACACGACTTCCGTGGTGCCGGCATGTTCAGTATTGCCTCCGGCACTCTCGGGCTTCAGGACCTCGGCGAGGTCGTACTTCGAACACGGCGGAAACGCGAGGCCGCGCGATTGCGGTGTCAGCCCGGTCGCGTTGCAGACGGCGGTCATCTCGATCCCCGACTTGGTGCCGTCGATAAACGAGTTGAACATCTTCGCATTCATGCCGCCGCGCTCGGCGGTTTCGCGCCCGAAGTGGAAATTGTCCCACACGGTGTCCGGGGTCGACTGGTGAAAGTCGGGGTGGTAGCGCGTCCCCTTGCCGGCGCACACGACGCGGAAGCCGCAAGCCCGGGCCCAATCGACGTGTTCAGCGATCAGCGCCGGCTGGTCGCCCCAGGCGAGGCTGTAGACGACACCTGCCGCCTCCGCCCGGCGGGCAAGCAAGGGCCCTGCCAGAACGTCGGCCTCGACATTGACCATGATCACGTGCTTCCCGTTGGCAATCGCAGCCAGGCAATGCCGAATCCCGGCCTTCGGGTCGCCAGTCGCCTCGATCAGGACATCGAGTGCCGGATGGGCGATCAGTGCGGGAGCGTCGTCGTTGATGCAGGTCGCACCGGTTCGGTACGCGTCGTCGAGGTCAGCTGCCCCGATGGCCTCGGGGGTCCAGCCCGCCGCGGCACAGTTGGCGCGGGCCTTCCCGACATCGAGATCGGCGATGCCGAGGATGTGGAGGCCCTGGGTCTGGCGCGCTTGCGCGAGGAACATGGTTCCGAACTTGCCGGCACCGATCATGCCGACGCGAACCGGTTGGCCGGCTTCCTCCCGGGCAGCGAGAAGGCGGGACAGATTCATGGCAATGCTCCGGGGTCTGGAGGAATGTCGGGGTGAGTTGATGTCGACTGGTTCGGCAGAACGGGGCGCGGATCACCGGACAGCAGGGCGTAGAGAGCGTGATCCTGCCACCGGCCGTCGATCTGGAGGAAGGCGCGCGCCGTCCCCTCGTGCCGGAATCCGAGGCCTTCCAGCAACGCGCGGCTGGCCTGGTTTCGGGTGACGGCCGCTGCCGTGACCCGGTGCAGCTCCATGTCATCGAACAGCGCCGGAATGAGGAGGGTGAGCGCCTCGCGCATGTATCCCTGCCGGGCATGCGGCGCGCCGATCCAGTAACCGAGCGATGCCGAGTGGGCAATCCCGCGCTGCACGTTGGACACCGTCACGGCGCCAAGGAGCGCATGATCGGTGTTCCGGAAGATGTGGAGCGCATAGCCCTGGTCGTCCCGCGCGGCCCGGGTCTGGTACCGATGGTGGCGCCGGTACGCTGCGCGGGTGCAGTGCTCGGGTCGCCATTCCGGCTCCCAGGGCTTGAGGAACGGATAGCTCTCGCGACGAATGGCCACCCATGCTCCGGCGTCCGACCGTCGGGGCGGGCGCAGGTAGATTCGTGGTCCCTGCAGGACGCGGGATCCGAAGAGGTCGCGGACAAGGGAGGCCAGGCGGCTCACGCAGTCCCGGATACCGGTGCGTGGAACAGGGCCCGGAGTTCGCTGTCGCCGGGCACGCCGCCGAGGGGGCCGACTGCCGCCAGCGTCAGCGGACTGCCGAGCACGCGTTCGGCGACGCGGCTGAGATCGGCGCATTCGACCGCGGCCAGCCGCTGGAGATGCTCGTCAACCGATACGGGATGGCCGTACACACGAAGCTGGTGGGCGAGTGCCTCGGCCTGACCGGCGCAGCTCTCAAGGCCCATGAGCATCGCGCTCCGGGCCTGGGCGCGAGCCCGGTCGAGCTCCTCGGGGCGCACCTTGCGCGTCATGGCCTGCAGTTCCTCGGCGATGCGCCGGATGACCTCCCCGGCGTTGCGTTCGGCGGTCCCCGCGTAGATTCCGAAGATGCCGCTGTCGTGGAACGAGCTACTGAAGCTGTGAATGTCATAGACCAGGCCCCGCTTCTCGCGCACCTCCTGAAACAGGCGTGACGAAAGACCGCCGCCGAACACTGCCGACAGCATCGTCATGGCGTAGAAGTCGGGATCCTTGACCGCCACCCCGCGAAATCCGAGCGCAAGGTGGGTCTGTTCGAGGTCGCGCTTCCCGAGGCTCTTCCCGCCCCGGTAGGCCGCAGGCGAGACGGGCGTGGCGGCGGCCGCCGTCACGCGCTCGAACGCCTGGCCCGCGAGTTCGACGAGCTGGTCGTGGTCGACGTCGCCGGCCGCAGAAAACACCATGGTGCTGCCGCAATAGTGCTGCTTCATGTACGCGGCAAGCGTGTCTCGGCCAATTTCGGAAACGATCTGCGGGGTTCCGAGAATGGGCCGGCCCAAGGGCTGGTCGGGGAAAGCCGTGCCCTGGAACAGGTCGAACACGACATCCGTCGGGTTGTCGTGCGATTCACCGATCTCCTGGAGAATGACCGATCGCTCGCGATCGAGTTCCTCCTCGGCAAAGACCGGATTCAGCAGGATGTCCGACAGCACATCGACAGCGAGCGGAAGGGTCGCGGGCAGGATCCGGAGGTGATACGCGGTTTCTTCGCGGCCGGTGTAGGCATTCATGTAGGCACCGGCGGATTCGACCTCTTCGGCAAGCATGCGGGCGGTGCGGGTTGTCGTGCCCTTGAAGGCCATGTGCTCCAGCAGGTGGGAGATTCCGTTGCGTTCGGCGGGCTCGTGGCGCGCCCCGGCGCGGACCCAGACGCCGACAGCCGCTGTGCGCACGCCGGGGACAACCTGGCTCGCGACACGGAGGCCCGAGGGGAGGGTCGTCACCTCCGGCGGCGGCAAGGCATTGGCGCCGGTCATGGAGAATCGTCCTGCGTGGCTGCCGCAGCGCGGCGAAGGTGCTGCGCAAGCGCGGAGTAGTCCGAGGGCAGTGTGACGACGCGTTCGGGCGCATCCATGGCGCGCACAAGAGGTTCAGGCATCGGCGGATCTTCGCCCAGCGCTTGGCGTACCGCATCCGGAAACTTTGCCGGGTGTGCGGTGGCAAGAGCGATCACCGGCGCGCCCGTCGCACGCAGGCGGGAATCCAGGGCTCCGGTCCGGCGCGCCGCGGCAATGCCGACAGCGGTGTGCGGATCGATGGCAATCCCGGCCGTGTCCCGCACGGCCCGCATCGTCTCCAGCGTGTCGTCTTCCGTCACCATGCTCCCCTCAAACCGGTTGCCGATCTCTTCTCGCTCACGGTCGGATATCCGAATGGCGTCGCCGTTCGCCAATCCTGCCATGTCCTGCCGGACCGCGCCCGGTTCGCGCCCCCGGAGTTCGTAGAGCAGGCGTTCGAAGTTGGATGCGACCTGGATGTCCATGGCGGGCGAGAGCGTACGATGCACCGTGCCCGGTCGGTAGTGCCCGGTCTGGAAGAACCGGGCGAGAATGTCGTTGCGGTTGGTTGCAACGATCAGACGCCGGACATCGAGTCCCATGCACGCCGCGACGTGGCCGGCGTAACAGTCGCCGAAATTGCCCGATGGGACGGCGAACACGGGTGCCGCGCCACCGACCCGTTGGGCGGCGTGGACGTAGTACGCGGCCTGGGCGGCGATCCGGCTCCAGTTGATCGAGTTCACGGCGAGCAGCCCGCAGTCGCGCCGCAGGACTTCATCGGCGAAGGCCTGTTTGACGAGTGCCTGGCACGAATCGAACGTTCCCTCGATCGCGATGTTGTGAACGGCGGGATCGGCGACCGTGGTCATCAGCCGCCGCTGCAATGGCGCGATCCGGCCCTCCGGATGAAGTACGACAATCGACATCGCGCGCTGGCCCCGGCACGCCTCGATGGCTGCGGCCCCGGTATCGCCCGACGTCGCACAAAGAACCAGCGCGCGCCGGCCCTCGAGTTCCAGGAAACGGTCGAAGAGCCGGGCAAGGATCTGGAGGGCGAAGTCCTTGAAGGCGAAAGTCGGACCATGAAAGAGTTCCAGCAGGTGGAGCCCGTGGCCCAGGGACCGGACTGGCGCAACATCGGCGTGCGTGAACCCGGCGTAGGCATCCCTCGTGAGGCGGGCGCTCGCGCGACGGTCCAGGGTGTCGCCGGCAAACGAGGAGAGCACCTCGGCCGCAGTCTCCGCATAGGCTGCGTCGTCCAGCCTCCGGAAGAGGGCCCGGCTGTCAGGCCAGCGGGCAGGGAGGAAGAGGCCGCCGTCCGGTGCGAGCCCGGCAAGCGTCGCCGCGCGGAAATCGGCCGGTTGTGCGCCTCGCGTGCTCACGTACGCGCCGGTGGGTGGGATGGATGTCATCGTTCGCGGACGACGTGCCAGCCGAGCGCCGCATAGGCGGTGACCAGTAGTGTCCCGATGAACTGATGCGTCAGCGCCAGCGGGACACTCGGCTCCAGCATGGCAACAGACAGGCCCAGCGACACCTGCACGAGGAAGATCAGGGGCACGGCCTTGGCCCAGAACAGGGCAGCGGGTGCGTGTTGACGCGGCAATCGCCAGTACAGGATGAGTGCGGGCACGAGGCTCAGGAGCGCCAGGCCACGGTGGACGAGGTGGAGGAGCACGTCGGGCTGCGCATAACGCTCCAGGCTCCAGGGCGAACCGCACAGCAGCCATTCGGGGCAGGTGTGGGTTGCGCCCGATTTCGAGAGATACGCCCCGGCTCCGACGGTGGCGATGGCGAGCACCGTTCCGGTCCAGGCAAGGGTCGGGTAGGCCAGAGGCAGAATCCGTGCGTCCGGGCGGGTCCGCTCGGGCCCGGTCGAGGATCCGACAAGTGTCGCGAGAAGCAGCATCGCGGCCACCAGGTGCACAGTGACCGACCATGGGCTGTTACGGTCGAAGACGGTCACGCCACCCAGAAACGCCTGTACCACCACAAGTGCGATCGCGACGCCGCCCAGTATCCGGTGCGTGGGTGTTCGGGCTGTGAGCATCACCAGCAGGACGAGAGGCCCCACGATCACGGCGGCGTTCAGCCGGTGAAGCCATTCAAGCCAGATCTGCCAGTAAGCGTAGGCCAGGTCTGGAATCGCGGCGAGCGCGCCCGGGGTCGGAATCCAGAGGCCGTAGCAGAGCGGCCAGTCGGGACAGCTGAGCCCCGAGCCTGTCAACCGGACGGCGCCGCCGAGGGCAACCTGTGCCAGCACGGCGGCGATGGCGAGGGTGCTGAACAGCCTCATTGTGAATCGCGACGCCTGGCGCTCCGAGTGCATCTCGCGTGGACGCTCAGGACGGACGGCCGTACGGCTTGCACGGCGGCTTGCAGACGCCTGCCGTCACGCGCGTCGAGCCGCTGGTGGCGGGCCGCGGCGACGGGCTGCGTTCCGGACCGCAATCGTGATGCATACCGCCAGGACTGCGGCGAGGCTGTACCACGTCAGCGCGTACTCGAGATGGGTGTTGCGAATCGCGATGCCGGTCTGCCCCCCCTCGGGCCAACGCCCGGGGTTGGGTGCGGCGTCCGCATCGAGGACGTAGCCCGCGAGATCGAGGCCGGTGGCCTCCGTCATGGCCGCGAGGTCCACGGTGTGCCAGACGCCCTGCGCCGGGCGATTCTCCAGCGTGAACCAGCGGGGTTCGGGCTCCAGCCGGAGAAGCCCCTCGACTCGCACAGGCCCGGCGGGGTTGCCGGCCGATCGGGTGGCGACGGGCGCGAACGCATCCGGAACGAACCCCCGGTTCACGAGTAATGCCGGTGCATCCGGCCTCTCGAGTGGCGTCAGGACGTGTGCGCCGGCCACACCGTTGCGGGTCCGCGGCACCAGCAGCACCTCTTGGTCGTGCAGAAACCGGCCCTCGGCATGGATGCGCGTGTATTCCGCAAGGGTGGGTTCGGCGTGTGGCGCCGGCACGGCTTCGGCCTGGGATCGTGCGGCGAGGTCGGCGAGGAGGGCTTCCTTCCAGCGGAGACGCTCCATTTGCCAGGTGCCAAGCCCGAGCAGGACCAGAAAGGCGCTTGCTGCCGCGATCCCCTGCAAGACGTACCGGTCGCGGAACCGCGCCGGTTCACCGGTCATCGATGTTGCGGTCCATGTCCACAGGGTTGTGCCGCAGGTGACTTGCCAGCAACAGCGCCCGTGCGGGCCTCAGCAGTCCGACTGTCGCGGTCAGGATGATCGGTGTCCACACCAGCGCGTGCACCCAGATGTCTGGCCGGAGCCATGCGTCGAGTAAAAACGCGCCGCCCACGGCCAGGGCGCCCACGATGAGCATGACGAACCACGATGCACCGTCGCCGATCGCCGCGCTGTCGAACCGGATGCCGCAGACGGAGCAGGCGGCCTCGAACTCGATCAGCCCCCGGAAGCAGCGCCCCTTGCCGCAAGCGGGGCACCGACCGCGGAGTGCGCGGCCGGCAGGCGTCTCGGCCACTGTCCCGTCAAGCGGCCCGACGTTGGCCTCAATGGACGGCGCCGCCCGAACCACCCCACCAGTAGACAGCGAAGAACAGGAACAGCCACACCACGTCCACGAAGTGCCAGTACCAGGCAGCAGCCTCGAAGCCGAAGTGATGCTCGGGCTTGAAATGGCCGGCAATCGACCGGGCCAGACAGACGATCAGGAAGATCGAGCCGATCAGGACGTGTGCGCCGTGGAACCCGGTCGCCATGAAGAAGGTGGAACTGTAGATACCGTCCGCGAAACCGAACGGCGCGTGCGAGTACTCGTAGGCCTGGACTGCCGTGAACGCCACCCCGAGGGCGACGGTGACCACGAGCCCCTGGATCAGGCCGGACCGCTTGCCCTCGCGGAGCGCGTGATGGGCCCACGTCACGGTGGCACCCGACGTCAGCAGGATGATGGTGTTGAGCAGCGGGAGATGGAACGGGTCAAAGACCTCGACCCCGGTCGGGGGCCAGGTTCCGCCCGTGTACATGACCCGGGCCACCTGCTGCGCCTCGTCGGCGAACAGGCTCGCGTCGAAGAACGCCCAGAACCAGGCCAGGAAGAACATGACCTCGGAGGCGATGAACAGGACCATGCCGTACCGCAGGCCCAGCTGGACCACCGGCGTGTGATGCCCCTCGTGCTCGCCCTCGCGGACGACATCCCGCCACCAGACGAACATCGTGAACGCGACCAGCAGGGCCCCGATCGCGAGAACAGCGTTTCCGTACGCGAGCTCGTGCATGTACATGATGCCGCCGACCGCAAGCGTGAGGGCGCCGAATGCCCCGACCACAGGCCACGGACTGGGCGAGACGAGGTGGTAGGGATGGGCCTGCTGGCTCATGGACGGCTCCCGCGGGATGATTCGTCGGAGGTGCCGGCTTCGCCAGCCGGCATGGGGGCAAGACGTGCGACGGACGAGTCGGGGTCGCCCGGGCTCGCGTCGAAGAACGTATAGGAGAGGGTCACGGTCGTCACCTCGCGTGTCGCCGCATCGGTTGTCATGGCGGGGTCCACATAGAAGGTGAGCGGCATGTCGACGGTCTGGCCGGGCTCGAGCCGCTGCTCGACAAAGCAGAAGCAATCGATCTTCTGGACGTACTGCCCGACTTTCAGTGGCGTGACGTTGAACGTGGCCGTGCCTGTCACCGGTTGCGAACCCTCGTTGGTGACACGGTAGAAGGCGAGAATCGAGGCGCCTGTTTCGGCGGTCACGGTTTTTTCGACGGGCTCAAAGCGCCACGGCAGGCCAGGGGCCGTGTCGGCGTTGAACCGGACCGTGATGACCTGGCCCGTGCCGCCGGGCGCGTGATCGGCAACCCCGGGTGTCCCGGCGAACCCGGTCACGCGGCAAAAGAGGTCGTAAAGCGGAACCGCGGCGAAGCTCACTCCGACCATCAGCGCGACACAGAGCGCCACCAGGGTTCCCACTGTCTGGTTGCGGGTCACGTCCCGGCACTCATCCGGACCAGCGAGACGACATAGAAGATCGCGATCAGGAGCACGATGAGGCCGGCGAGAGCGAGGTTTTTCCGGCGCGTCTTGGGGTCCTGCCGCGACACGTCAGGATCCCGCCAGCAGGCCGTCGAGAGGCATCAGCAGGAACAGCAGGAAGAGATACGCGATGGAGTACCAGAACATCCGCATTTCGCTGCCGGTGCGGCGGCCGAGGATGGCTGCTGCATGCGCCAGCAGGCCGGCGCCGAGCAGGCAGGCTCCCACCCCGTAGATCCCCCCGAGGTCCCCGCGCAGCCACGGCAGCAGCGTGACCGCGACGGTCGCCGCGCTGTAAAGCAGGATGCCGCGGTGTGTGGCGCGCTCGCCGCGCACGACGGGCAGCATGGGCACGCCGACCTGCGCGTAATCGTCGGACCGCCGCAGGGCCAGAGCCCAGAAGTGCGCCGGCGTCCACAGGAAGATGATGCCGAAGAGGATCAGCGGGAACAGCGTGATCTCCCCCGTCGCTGCCCAGCCGATGACCGGCGGCAGCGCGCCTGCGGCTCCGCCGATGACAATGTTCTGCACCGTCGAGCGCTTGAGCCAGACGGAGTAGACGAAGACATAGAACAGGATGCTGGCGAGCAGCAGGGCGGCTGCGGTCCAGTTGGCGGCAAGCCCCATGAGGAGCACGCCGAAGATCGAGAGCGTGACGCCAAACGCCAGTGCCTCGGCCGCCGCGACCCGGCCCGCGGGCACGGGGCGGGTCTTCGTGCGCTCCATGACCGCGTCGATATCGCGGTCGAACCACATGTTGATGGCCCCGGCCCCGCCCGCGCCGAGTGCGAGCGCCAGCAGGGCGGCAATTGCCAGGACCGGATGGAGGGCGTTGGGCGCAAGCGCCATGCCCACGATGCCGGTAAACACCACGAGCGACATCACCCGCGGCTTGGTCAACGCAAAGAAATCCCGGAGGTCGCCGCCCGTCCTGACGTCGGACGGGCGGGCGAGACCTCCGGATACGGTCGGCAAAGGTGGCGGACCTAGCGGACCGTGGGCAGGGTTTCGTAGGTGTGGAACGGCGGCGGTGACGCGACCTTCCACTCCAACGTATCCGCACCCTGGCCCCATGGGTTCTCGGGACACTTCTGACCCGCCAACATGGTGCGGGCGATGATGAGGATGAACCAGACGATCGAGACCGCCGAGATCCAGGCACCGACCGATGCCACCATGTTCCACCCGGCGAATGCATCCGGGTAGTCGGCGATCCGGCGCGGCATCCCCTGCAGACCGAGGAAGTGCATCGGGAAGAACGTGAGGTTCACGCCGATGAACAGCATCCAGAAGTGCACCTTCCCCATCCACTCGGGGTACTGGCGGCCACACATCTTGCCGATCCAGTAGTAGAACCCGGCGAAGAGGGCGAAGACCGCACCGAGCGATAGCACGTAGTGGAAGTGGGCCACCACGTAGTAGGTGTCGTGCAGCACCGTGTCGACGCCGGCGTTGGCCAGCACGACACCGGTGACGCCGCCCACCGTGAACAGGAAGATAAACCCGATCGCGAACAGCATGGGTGTTCGGAACTCGATCGACCCTCCCCACATCGTGGCGATCCAGCTGAAGATCTTGATGCCGGTGGGCACCGCAATGACCATGGTGGCCGCGGTGAAGTACGCCTTCGTGTTCACGTCCAGGCCGACCGTGTACATGTGGTGGGCCCACACGATAAAGCCGATGAAACCGATCGCGACCATGGCGTACGCCATGCCGAGGTAACCGAAGACGGGCTTTCGCGCGAAGGTGGCCACGACCTGGCTGATGATGCCGAATCCCGGAAGGATGAGGATGTAGACCTCCGGGTGGCCGAAGAACCAGAACAGGTGCTGGAACAGGATCGGATCGCCGCCCGCATCGGCCACGAAGAACGCGGTGCCGAAGTTGCGGTCGGTCAGCAGCATGGTGATCGCGCCGGCGAGGACCGGCAGCGCTAGGACCAGCAGGAAGGTCGTGACGAGAATGGACCACACGAACAACGGCATGCGGTGCAGCGTCATGCCCGGCGCCCGCATGTTGAAGATCGTGGTGATGAAATTGATTGCGCCGAGAATCGACGAGGCACCGGCGAGGTGCAGTGCCAGGATGGCCATGTCGACGGCGGGCCCCGAATGGGCCGGATTGCCCGACAACGGCGGGTAGATGGTCCAGCCTGTGCCGGCGCCACCGCCGACGAAGGGGCTCGCCATCAGCAGGATGAAGGCCGGAACCAGCAGCCAGAAGCTGATGTTGTTCATGCGCGGGAACGCCATGTCCGGCGCTCCGATCATGATCGGGACGAACCAGTTGCCGAAGCCGCCGATCATGGCGGGCATGATCATGAAGAAGATCATGATCAGGCCGTGTGCAGTGGTCAGGACGTTGTAGAGCTTGTAGTCGCCACCCAGGATGCCGTCGCCGGGCGCCGCAAGCTCCGAGCGCATCAGCATCGACATCACGCCGCCGATGACGCCGGCGATGATGGCGAACACCAGGTACATGGTCCCGATGTCCTTGTGGTTGGTGGAGTACAGCCACCGGCGCCAGCCGGTCGGGTCGCTGTGGGCGTGCGCCTCAGCTGCCATCGTCATACGAAAATCCCCGGAAGTGGTGTGCGCCTAGCGGGCGTTTTGGGTGAGAAGCACGGGCTCGGCCGCGGCCGGATCGTGCGCAAACTTGGTCTGTGCCTCGACAAGCCAGGCGTCGAAGGCTTCCTGCGATACCACGTGCAGTTCGATCGGCATGCGGCCATGGTAATCGCCGCAGAGTTCTGAACACTGCCCGTAGTAGATGCCCTCGCGCTCGGCGCGGAACCACGTCTCGTTGAGGCGCCCGGGCACGGCATCGACCTTGACTCCGAGGGCGGGCACGGTCCAGCTGTGCAGGACATCCGCAGCGGTGACCTGCACCCGGACCGTGGTGTCCACCGGAACGACGATTGGCAAGTCGGTGGAAAGCAGCCGCACGAACGGTCTCGGCTCTTCAAATTCTTCCGCGCTGTCGACCACGAACGCGTCGAAATAGAAATCCCCGTGGTCCGGGTACTCGTAACTCCAGTACCACTGGTACCCGGTCGCCTTGATCGTCATGTCGGCGGGCGGCACGACGTCGGCGGCGTACAGGATCCGGAACGACGGTACGGCCACGACCACCAGAATGATCGCCGGGATCGCCGTCCAGAGCACCTCCAGCAGCGTATTGTGGGTGCGCGTGCCCGGATTCGGGTTGGCGGTGGCGTTGTACCGCACCATGACCCAGACCAGGAGGGCCAGCACAAACAGGGAAATCAGGAAAATCAGCCAGAGCAAGGCGTCATGAAAGGCATCGATATCGGCCATCAACTGGGAACTGGCGACCTGGAAACCGAGGCCCCAATCGACCGGTTGCCCCACAATGTCGGTGGCCATGGCTCCCGTCGTGGTCAACACGAGCACAAGCACCGCTCCCGCTAGTTTGCCTATCTGCATCGGCTGCTTCCTCCGCCGCTCGGGCTCGATCCCAATCCGGCCTGAAGCGGGCAGTCTAGCCACGGTGGAACAACGCGCAATGGACCGTGCGCTGGTGTCGCCGCGAGTCGCATCGCAAGGTTCCTTTGGAACCCGGACTCAGCGTCGGAGAGCGTCGGGCTCCATGCAGGAATTAGCGCCAGCCGGGGGGCGATTCGACCATACAGCGGGGCTGGTCCGCCCACGCGTTCAGGGCACGTCCGGGCCTGTGGATGATGGCCGGAGGCCCGGCCGGTCGACCGCAAGGCTCGCCTGTGTGACGCCTTCGGCAGCAAGCGCGTCCGGCCACGCGTTTCCCGTGACGAGCGCGGCGCAGGCCGCCGCCGCGGCGGGAGAGGTCATGATCCCGTACCCGCCTTGGCCCGCCAGCCAGAAAAACCCGGGCTGCTCGGGGTCTTCGCCGATGGCCAGGGTCCGGTCGGCGACAAAGCTCCTGAGGCCAGCCCACCGGTTCTGGATCCGGTCGACGGCAAGCGTGGTCGATTGCTGAATGCGTTCCGCGGTCAGCGCGATGTCGAGCTCTTCGGGCTGGGCGTCACAGGGCGGCGAGTCGGTCTCGTCGGCGGGGCTCGCCAGAATCCGGCCGGCGTCCGCGCGGAAGTAGAACTCTTCCTCGACATCGAGCGTGATCGGCCAGCCGGTCACGTCCACCCCGGCAGGGGCCGCAAACAGGATGGCCGTGCGTCGCTTGGGGCGAAGCCCGATCGGACGGCAGCCTGCCAGGCCGCCGAGCACGTCACACCACGCCCCGGCCGCATTCACGAGCGCCGCCGCCTCGAACTCGCCCTGCGGGGTGTCGACGTGCCACGCGCCGGCAGACCGCTCGATGGCCCGGACCTCTGCGTTGCAGATCAGCTCCCCGCCGTGTGCGCGAAGGGTGCGGATCCAGCCCCGGTGAATCCGGTCAACGTCCATCTCGCGCGCGTGGGGCTCGAAAAACGCCTGCGCCACGTAGGCGGACCGCAATACCGGTACCCGCTCCAGAGCCTCGTCTGTCGTGATCTCGGCCACCGTCGGATCGGTCGCCGTGGCCGCTTGCAATTGGGCGTCGAAGGCACGCCCCTGGTCCGACCGGGCAATGAACAGGGCGCCGCTCGGCCCGCCGAGGAGCGGCCCCTCGAAATGCGCCTCCGGCTGCTCGAAGAAGGTCCGGCTCGCCCGCGTCAGCGCACGGATCGAGGTGTTGCCGTAGTTTTCCGTGAAAAATGCGGCCGAACGGCCGGTCGAGTGGTAGCCCGGCATGGATTCGCGCTCCAGCAGCGCGACCCGGCCGTGGGGTGCGATGCGGGCGGCTGCAGAGGTTCCGGCAATGCCGCCGCCGATCACGACCACGTCAAACTTCTGTGCCATGGGACTGCTCCCTCCGGGGGTTGCAGAAACCGGCCCCGCAACGCGCAGCCGAACGCAGGGGATTTAGCGATCCACAGGCCCGAACGCCATGGGCGCATGGCTGGCATGCAGTTTGCGCACCCCCGCCCCTTGGGGCAGTATTCGCTCGGGCGGAACGCCGGGAAATCTCCACGGCACGCCCGGGATCGGGGAAGTTCCTGCCATGAATAAGTTCGTGCTCGTTATCGTGCTCGCCGTCGGCCTGGTCGTCGGCTACATGGGCGCCGGTTACCTGTCGCCGGGCTCCCAGCAGGAGGCCGGGGAGACGGCCACCACCGAGACTGCTGACGCCGGTGCTGCGGGCAGCACGGTGCGATGGAAGATGCCCAGCACGTTCCCGGGGAATCTTGTCATCCTCGGGACGGGAGGCAAGGACTTTGTCGAACGCCTTCGGGAGGTGTCCGACAACACCATCCAGGTCCAGTTCTTCGAGCCCGGCGCGCTGGTGCCCGCGTTGGAAATTTTCGACGCTGTCTCGACCGGAGCGGTCGATGCCGGCTGGTCAACGCCGGGCTATTGGGCGGGCAAGGTGCCGGCCCTCCAGTTCTTTACCGCAGTTCCGTTCGGCCCCTTGCCAGGCGAGGTCATCGCATGGCTGAAATTCGGTGGTGGTGACGACCTGTTCAGGGAACTCTACAGCGCGCACAACATCCACCCGATGCACTGCATGATGATTTCGCCGGAGGCGTCGGGCTGGTTCCGGAACCCGATCGAGAGTGTGGAAGATCTCCAAGGCCTCAAGATGCGGTTTTTCGGCCTTGGAGCCAAGGTCATGGAAAAGCTCGGTGTCTCCACGCAATTGCTGGCGGGCGGCGACATCTATCCCGCGCTTGATCTCGGCACAATCGACGCGACCGAGTTCGCGCAACCCGTGATCGACCTTGAACTCGGGTTCTACCAGGTCGCCAAGCACTACTACCTGCCGGGATGGCACCAGCCCACCAGCTTTTCGGAATTTATTGTCAACATGGAGCGCTGGAACGAGCTCAGCCTGGCCCAGAAGGCGCAGGTCGAGACCACGTGCGCCGAGAGCATCCTTACGTCCTACGGCCTCGCCGAGTCGCTGCAGCCCGATGCGCTGGTCCAGCTTGAGGAGCGCGGCGTCAACGTGCACCAGTGGGAGCCCGAGTTCCTGGCGCTGTTCGAGAACGCCTGGAACGAAGTGGTCGAGGAGGAAGCCGCCAAGAACGCGGACTTCGCACGGGTGTGGGCCTCCCTGTCCGACTTCCGGGAGAAGTACAACACCTGGGGCGACCGCGGGTACTTGCCCTAGGCGCGCGTAACCCGAGCGGGCCATGGAATCCGCTCCGGCGACCGGACTCGGCCCAGGCGACGTCGACCGGATAGCGGAGCGGATTCAGGCCGACCTCGACGAGATCGAGGCGTGCCTGGAACGCGCCCACGCGGCAGCGGACGCGTCCGCTGCAGGCACGGTGCGCCGCAAGCAGGCTCTGGACGAGGTCGATGCGGCTCTTGGCGAGCTGAACCTCCTGTTGAACGGATCTGATGGCGAATCTTGAAGTGTCGGTAGGGAACCGCCCCTACCAGATTGCGTGTGCCCCCGAAGACATGGAGCGTGTGAAGGCGCTGGTCACGGCGATCGACGACCAGGTGTCGGAGTTCCAGGCCCGGAACCCGGAGGCTGGCCAGAGCCAGCTCATTCTCATGGCGGCGCTGACGGTCCTCGATGACGCCCGTGCAGTGGCCGAGAACGCTGCCTCCCGGCTGGTCGCGCTGGAAGCGCGTGTGGCGGACTTGCGGGCCAAGGCTGCGTCCTGATCGAGCGTGCCCGCGCCGCGGGCCGGCCGCGCGGACACTGGGCCTCTGCTAAGCTGGTGTCGGGATGGTGACTGCCCGATGCGCGCTGCACGACAACCCTTGGGCCTCAACGACCACTGGGGAGCTGTCCCTGTCCGGGCCGTGGTCCGGTTATACGGCGCCCACCTGACCATTTTGCGCCAGAGTGGTTTCCGATGCGAACGGTCGGCGCGGTTCCTCCCTTCTGCCCGTGCCTGATGAGGTGACCGCCGCCAAGCGGGCACTCAGGCTCGAATACCGAAAGCGCCGCCGGCGCCTGCACGGAACTGTCCTCGACGCCGCCCATGTCCTGGCGCGCCGCGTCCTCCTGCATGTTGCATTTCGGCCGGGCGACATCGTGGCCGGGTACTGGCCGGACGACGGAGAGATCGATCCGCGCCCGCTGCTGGCAGCATTGATCGAGCGCGGCATCGCCCTGACGCTGCCTGCAATCCACCGCCGCGGTGCCGCCCCCGTGTTCAGGCGCTGGCAGCCTGGTGAGGCACTGATCCCTGACCAGGTGGGAATGCTGTCACCGGGTGCGGCTGCCGAGCCGCTTGCCCCCGATGTCATGCTGGTGCCGCTGGTTGCCTTCGATTCGGCATGCAACCGGCTCGGCCGCGGGGCCGGGTACATGGACCGGGCCATTGCGGCGCTGCGTCCCGGTGCGCGCACCGTGGGCCTGGCGTGGGCGGACCAGTGCGCCGGTAGCGTGCCGACGGCCGCCCATGACCGCCCGCTCGAGATCGTCGTGACCGAACGCGGTGTGTTCCGGCGCCCTCGGCAACCCGGACCCTCAGGGCGGTGAGGTTCCTCTTCTGCGGCGATGTCGTGGGCGCACCGGGTGTGCGGGCGCTGCGGGAGTACCTGCCAGACCTCCGGCGTGCGCTGGAACTCGATTTCGTGATCGCGAACGGCGAGAACGCGGCCGACGGCTACGGCCCGTCGCCGGAAACCTGCCAGCAACTGTTCGCGACCGGCGTCGACGTGATCACCTCCGGCAATCACATCTGGGACCGCCCCGCGATTATCCCCTTCGCCGCGCGCGAACCGCGCCTGTTGCGCCCCCACAACTATCCGGGATCGGTGCCGGGGACCGGCGTCGGGGTGTACGACGTGGCGTCGGGCGGGCGGATATGCGTCATCAATCTCATGGCCCGGACGTTCATGGAGCCGCTCGATGATCCCTTCGCGGCCGCCGAGCTGCTCCTCGACGAGCACCGGCTGGGGGAGGGCGCCGACGCGCTCGTCGTTGACCTGCACGGGGAGACCACCTCGGAGAAGATGGCGTTCGGCCATGCATTCGATGGCCGCGCAAGCCTCATTGTCGGCACCCATACCCACGTGCCGACGGCCGATACCCGCATCCTGCCCGGAGGCACGGCGTTTCAGGCGGACGCCGGCATGTGCGGCGACTACCAGTCAGTAATCGGCTACCAGTCGGAGCCGTGGATTGCGCGTTTTCGCACCAAGATGCGAACCGGGCGCATCCGCTCTGCGGGCGGAGACGGAACGCTTTCCGGCGTGTTCGTGGAGACGATTGCGGCCACTGGCCTCGCGAGCCGGGCCGAGCCGGTTCGCCTAGGCGGACGTCTGCAGGAAGCGCGCCCCGAATCCTGAATGTCAGATGCGCACGTGCGACGTGCGCGCGATCCGGCCGATGACCGGCATGGCCAGGAGCGCCACCGCGAGGAAGCCGGCGGTGCTGATCAGGACATCGTTGAACGCCATGAGCAGCGCCTCCCGTTGCGCGATCTGGGTGAGGTAGCCGATCGCGTCCGCGTGCACATCGGGCGACAGGGTCCCCGCGAGCTGGCCCGACACCAGCCCGAGGAGCTGCCAGCTGCCGCCCGGCGGCAGCGACATCGCTTCCGCAATCCGGGCGTAGTGCAGGTCTGCACGCGCCACCAGGAGCGTGTTTGCAACCGCGAGGCCGATCGCCGCCCCGAGCCGCATGATCAGGTTGAAGAGCGCGCTGCCGTGCTTGACCTCGGACACCGGGAGCGCGCTCATGGTGAGATCGAGCATCGTGAAGTACGCCAGCGGCGCGCCCATGCCGCGGAGCACCTGCGGGATGGCCCATTCGGCAAAGCCGCTGTCGATGGTGAGCCCGGCGTGAAGAATGGTGCCCGTCGCAAGGAGGCCAAAGCCCAGCGCAGCGGTCCAGGCGATCCCCAGGTAGCGGACGAGGTGGCCGGCAAAGACGCCGGACAGCACCATCGAGACCCCGAGAACGGCCGTGATGCTGCCGATCGTCGCGGTGTCGAATCCCAGGACCTGTCCGAGATAGAGCGGGAGGAGGTAGATCGGGATGTACAGGCCGCCGCCGAAGATTCCGATCATGAGCACGCCGGCCACGAAATGGGATCGCCGGAAGTTGCCGAACCGCACGAGCGGGTCGCGCGCTGTGAATTCGCGGGCGAGGAAGGCGATGAGGGCCACGCCCGCCACCACCGTGCAGGCGGCGATCAGGTCGGATTCGAACCAGTCGCGGCGCTGCCCCTCCTGCAGGACGAACAGCGTCGATCCGAGGAGCACAAAGGCGAGCGCGATCCCGGGAAAGTCCGTGAACCAGAAGAGCCGCGGCGCCGGCCGGTCGAAGTCCACCAGCAGGACGACCACGACCAGCACCAGGATTCCGATCGGGACGTTGACCAGGAACAGCCATTCCCAGGACAACACCTGGGTGATCCAGCCGCCCACCACGGGACCGATGGCGACGGCGCTGGTGCCCAGCATCCCGAAAATCATGGCGAAGGTGACCTGCAGCCGACGCGGGATGGCGCTGTACAGGCTGGCGACCACCATCGGCATCATGCCGCCGCCGAAGAAGCCTTGCGTGGCCCGGAAGGCGATCATCGACGGCACGTCCCAGGCCTGGGCGCAGCCGATGCTCGCGAGCGTGAATCCGCCGGCGCAGACGGAGAAGAAGATCCGGGTCGAAAACACCTGACTCAGGCGCGCCGACAGCGGGATCATGATCACTTCGGCAATCAGTGCCGCGGTCAGGACCCAGCTCACTTCGTCGGGCGCCGCACCCAGCGCTGCCTGAATCTCCTTGAACGACGAGCCCACGATCTGCACCGAGAGCACCGCCATGAACATGCCCGCGATCATGGCGATGAACGCGATGAACCGGCGGACGTTGATCGTGTCAGGCGGGCCGGCCGCCACCGTGGCATCAGACATGCGTCGTCCCGGGCTGGAGCCAGGCGGCGCGCCGGAGGCCGGCGCCGGCGGGGCTGCGGTGTGGGTTACAGGGCGTAGGCGCTGAGGCGCTCACGGTCAAACACAACCCCGTGCCCCGGGCGGTCGGGCGCCGTCACCGTGCCGTCTTGCACCGCCAAAGGCTGCTCGATGAACTGCTCGAGCCCGAAGCCGTGGATCTCGAGATATGACGCATTGGGGGCGGCGGCGAGAACGTGCACGTGCAGATCGTGCACGCCGTGCGACGTGACCGGCAAGCCGTGCGCTTCGGCCAGCGCCGCGACCTTGCGCCAGACCGTGATGCCGCCGCACGTCGCGAGATCAGGCTCCGGAAAGTCGGCGCCGCCCGCGGCGAGCAGCGCCTGGAATTCGGCAAGCGTGTGAAGGTTTTCGCCGGCAGCGATCGGGATTCCAACGTCGCGCACCCGCCGGTGGGCGGGAAAGTCGTCGGGCGCCACAGGCTCCTCGAGCCACACCAGCCCGAACGGCCGCAGGAGGCGAGCGGCCTGCACGGCCTCTCCGGCCTGCCAGCCCATGTTGGCGTCCACCATCAGCGGAAATCCCTCGCCAAGCAGCTTGCGCATGGCACCGACCCGCTCCACGTCCTCGTGGACGTTGGCGCGTCCGACCTTCATCTTGATCGCCCGGTACCCCTCCTCAAGCCGGCGCTCGGTGCGCGCGAGAAGCTCGTCGATGGGATCCTGGAGATCGATGCCGCCGGCGTAGCACCGCACGACCGGGTCGTGCCCGCCGAGGAGGCGCCACAACGGCACACCGGCCCGGCGGGCCTTGAGATCCCAGAGCGCGACATCGATGGCCGCCTGCGCGAAGCTCGCGGGGCCACCGCGGCCCACGTAATGCACGGCATGCCACAGGCGCTGCCACAGCCCCTCGATCCGTTCCGCGTCGGCGCCGATCAGAAGTGGTGCAAAATCGTCCGCAATCAGACTTCGCACGGCGCCGCTGGCCCGCCCGGCGGTGTAGGTGTAGCCGCTTCCGGTCGCGCCGTCGTCGGTGCGGATGTCGACCACCGTCACATCGAAGACGGACATGGCGCCGTGGGTGGCGTCGGTCAGTGGGGGATCAAGCGGCAGGCGGTACTGGGAGACATCAACGGACTCGATCGTCATGGATGCGGTTCCTTCGAATCGGGGGAAGCGGGGGTGCGCACGAACCGGACGGCGCGGCCAACCAGCCCAACCGCAAGGTGGGCCATGGCGCCGATGGCGACCGCCCACAGCAGCAGGCCGGGCCAGCTCCGCACTGGTGCCCCGATTCCGCCCCGACGTTGCAGTTCAACGAGCACACCCATGCCGGCGAGGCCCACCGCGACCCGGCCGAGGAAGCCGGCGTGACGCCGCAAAGCCGGTGCGCGCAAGCAGAGGACGAGGCCCGCGGTTGCGGCGACCAGGGCGACCGCCCACCACAGCCAGGGATCGAGGAACGGAATGAGCGATGCCGGAACCAGCGGCTGCGGGATCATGGCGTCCGGCCAGGCGGATTGACAGCACAGCCCATGGTTCCGATAGTGCTCCAACGCAAGACTGCATTCGATCCGCGAGCGCGGACGGGGGTCAGAACGGTGAAAATCGTCAACTCGCTGAAGAGTACCAAAAAACGGGATCGCGACTGCCGGGTCATCCGCCGGAAGGGGCGGGTCTACGTGATCAACAAGAAGAATCCACGTCTGAAGGCGCGCCAGGGCTGAATCGCCGCGCCGTGTCGTCGGCTTCCCGGCCAGTGTGAGGATCCAGCATGCGAATGCCTGAACCGGATGCGGCGGTGATCGCTGCGCGGGCGAGTCTGGTCAAGGCATTGCGCGCGATCGTGCCGGGCGAGGGCGTGATCGAGGAGGAACGCGAGCTTCTCGCCTACGAAACCGATGGGCTGACGGCCTATCGGGAACTGCCGATGCTCGTGGTGCTGCCGGAGACAACCGAGCAGGTCGCGGCCGTACTGAAACTCTGCCACGGGCGCGGCGTCAAGATTGTTCCTCGGGGGGCCGGCACCGGCCTGTCCGGGGGCGCACTCCCGTTGCGCGACGGCGTCACCCTGGGGCTCGGCCGCTTCAATCGGATCCTCGAGATCGACTACGACAACCTGTGCGTCGTGACACAGCCTGGCGTGACCAACCTTGCGATCACCCGGGCCGTCGAGGGCCGCGGCTACTACTACGCGCCCGATCCGTCGAGCCAGATTGCCTGCTCCATCGGCGGCAACGTGGCCGAGAATTCGGGCGGCGTCCATTGCCTCAAGTACGGGGTGACCACCAACAACATCCTGGGCGTGGAACTGGTCACCATGGCTGGCGAGGTGCTCAGGATTGGCGGCCGCCATCCCGATCCCGGCGGGTACGACCTGCTCGGTGTGATCACGGGATCGGAGGGCCTGCTCGGTGTCATCACGGAGGTGACCGTGAAGATCCGGCCGCACCCGGAGTGCACCCGGGCCGCCCTGCTGGGTTTTCCCTCCATCCGCGCCGGAGCCACGTGCGTCAGCCGCGTAATCGCCGACGGAATCATTCCGGCCGGCATGGAAATGATGGACAAGTTCGCGATCGAGGCGGCGGAAGAGTTTGCGCATGCCGGGTATCCGCTCGATGCCGAATCGCTCCTGATCGTCGAGCTCGACGGCACCGAGTCCGAGGTGAACGACGGGATGGAGCGCGTCATCGCGATCGCCCGGGAGTGCGAGGCGTCGCACGTGCGGGAGAACGCGGACGAGGCCGAGCGGGAGCGTTTCTGGTCTGGCCGGAAGTCCGCCTTCCCGGCGATGGGGCGGATCTCGCCCGATTATCTCTGCATGGACGGAACCATTCCCCGCGGCCGCCTTCCTGACGTCCTTGACGGCATCACCGCGCTGTCCCGAAAACACGACTTGCGCGTGGCCAACGTTTTCCACGCCGGCGACGGAAACCTGCACCCGCTGATCCTTTACGACGCCAACGACCCCGGCCAGCTCGAGCGGGCTGAGGAATTTGGTGCCGACATTCTCAAGCTGTGCGTCGCCGAAGGGGGTGTGCTGTCAGGCGAGCACGGGATCGGTGTCGAGAAGCGCGACCTGATGCCGACGATGTTCGACGATACCGATCTCAAGCACCAGCAGCGCCTGAAGTGCGCCTTTGATCCCGACGGCCTTCTTAACCCGGGCAAGATGTTCCCGGAGCTCCACCGGTGCGCCGAGCTCGGAAAAATGCACGTGCATCACGGGCAGCTTCGGTTCCCCCACCTGCCCCGCTTCTAGGGTGCCGCCGCCCGTCGATTCCCACGTCCGCCCGGCGGACGAATCCGAACTGATCGATGCGATCCGGGGGCTGGTTGCCGACGGCACCCCGGCGCAACTGATCGGGGGTGGTTCGAAACCCGGGTTCGGCCGCCCGGTCAACGCGGCCGTCACGCTGCAGCTGGATGCACTCTCTGGCATCCAGGCCTACGAGGCGGAGGAACTCACGCTGACTAGCCTGGCCGGCACGCGGGTTGCGGACATCGAGGCTGCTCTCCGGGAGTGCAACCAGGAACTGGCATTTGAGCCGCCCGATTTCGGGCCCCTGTACGGAACGCCCGCCGGCGGCGCCACGATCGGCGGCGTGATCGCCTGCAACCTCGCGGGTGCACGACGCGTCCGTGCGGGCGGCGCGCGTGACCATTTTCTCGGATTCCGCGCGGTGAGCGGCCGCGGTGAAGCGTTCAAGGCCGGCGGCCATGTCGTGAAGAACGTCTCGGGGTACGACCTCTGCAAGCTTCTCGCCGGCTCCTTCGGAACCCTGGCGGCACTCACCGAGGTCACCGTCAAGGTCCTGCCGCGCGCCCCGCAGGCCCACTCCCTGGTGCTCCCGGGGCGGTCGCTGGACGATGCCGTGCGAGTGCTGGTTGCCGCCGCACAGAGCCCGCTCGAGCCGAGCGGGTACTGCTGCTTTCCGGGCGATCTCGCGCCCGCGTTGCTCTCCGATCTGCAGTCCAGCGCGGATGTCACGGTCGCCATCCGGTTTGAAGGGCCGTCGACCTCGGTGCGCGACCGCATGACACGGATGGCGGAGCAAGTGGGAGGGGCCCGTCAGGAACTCGACGATTCGCCGACGCGGGCGCTCTGGAAAGCGGTGAGCGACGCCGCACCGTTTGCCGAGCCGGAGGCTGTCCAGGCCGAGCGGCCGCTTTGGCGGCTGTCGGTTCCCATGGCATCCGGTGCCTCGGTCATTACGAACCTTGCCGCGAATCCCGGCGGCCGCTGGCTCCTCGACGGGACCATGCTGTGGTTCGAGTCCCGGGAGGCGGCGAGTGCAGCGCCAGAGGTCCGGGGCGCGGCCGCCGAGGCGGGAGGGACCGCGACCCTCCTGCGTGCGCCGGCGTCGGTACGCGTGGCCGAAGGGGTGTTTGCGCCCCAGAGCCCGGGCCTCGCCGGCATCGCCAAGGCCATCCGCGCAGGATTCGATCCTGAAGGGATTCTCAACCCGGGCCGCATGGGCACCTGACGCCGTGCAGACAAACTTCACCCCTGCCCAGCTCGAGGATCCCGAGATCCGGACGGCCAACGACATCCTCCGTTCGTGCGTCCACTGCGGCTTCTGTACGGCCACGTGCCCCACCTACGTGCTCCTCGGCGATGAACTCGACAGCCCGCGCGGGCGGATCTACCTCATCAAGGACATGCTCGAGAACGCGCGCCCGGCTGACGCCCGGACCGTGCTCCATATCGACCGGTGCCTGTCCTGTCTTGCGTGCATGACGACATGCCCGTCGGGCGTTCACTACATGCATCTGGTGGACCACGCGCGCGGCTGGATCGAGAACACCTTTCGGCGCCCCCTTCGCGAACGGCTGCTTCGCCGGCTGCTCAGTGCGTTGCTGCCGTTCCCCGCGCGTTTTGCCTGGGCCCTTCGCCTGGGCCGTCTCGCGCGCCCGTTCGCGCGGCTGTTGCCCGGGCCCGCGGGGACCATGCTCAAACTGATGCCGCCGGAACCCCGCACGCCGTCCGCCGGGGTGCGGCCGGGGACGGTCCATCCGGCCGAGGGGCCGCGTCGCATGCGGGTCGCCCTCCTCACGGGCTGCGTCCAGCAAGCCCTCGAGCCACGCATCAATGATGCGACCATCCGTCTGCTGACCCGGCTCGGGGCCGAGGTCGTGGTGGCGCGGGGCGCCGGCTGCTGCGGAGCGCTTGAGCACCACCTGGGCCGGGAGGCTCCGGCCAGGGATGCCGCGCGCCGCAACGCCCGGGCCTGGCGCGCGATTGATGCGGAGGACCCGCTCGATGCAATCGTGGTGAACGCGTCCGGGTGCGGCACCATGCTGAAGGACTACGGCCACCTGCTCCGCACCGGGGACGCCAGCTCTGACGGCGCCTGGGTCGCGGGGCTGGCGGCGGATGTGACGGAAGTCGTGCACCGCCTGACCCTGCCGTCCGTCTCCGGCCCGCACCGCGGGCTCGCGGTCGCCTACCATTCGGCGTGCTCGCTGCAGCATGGCCAGAAGATCACGGCGATGCCTGCGCAGCTTCTGGTGCAGGCAGGGTTTGACGTGAAACCGGTGGCCGAGGCGCATCTCTGCTGCGGGTCGGCCGGGACGTACAATCTTCTCCAGCCCGAGCTGGCGACCCGCCTCCGGGACCGCAAGGTGGCCAACCTCGAGCGGTCGGACGCGGCCGCGGTCGCGGCCGGCAATATCGGTTGCATGCTCCAGATTTCGGGCACCTGCACCCTTCCCGTGGTGCACACCGCCGAGCTGCTCGACTGGGCCACCGGCGGCCCGCGCCCTCAGGCGCTCGACTGAGAGCGGGTCCGGGCCGCAACGCGGGCTGCCTCGCGGGCGTGCGCCCCGGATGCGGGGCCCACTGGGGTGGTTGCTGTTACCCGGACGGGTGTGCGGCCACCGGCCGGTACCGCCACCAGTACACGATGGAGGCGATGACGAGCGCGCCCGCCGCGAGTGCTGCAGTGGGTTCCGGATGGCAAAGTGCAACCAGTGCGGCAAGCCCGACCACGGCGCGGATCGCGGTGTCAAGCGGCTGGCTCCGGTGGAATCGTGCCTGCAGGCTGAAGGCAACACCGACAGCCGCCACCAGAACGAACCCCATGGCCTCAAGCTGGGCAGATCCGGGTTCGAGCACCAGCTCCGGGCGCGTGAACATCGCGGCCATGAGCACGAACAGGGGCGAGCACAGGAGCAGGGCGCGCCACAGCGTGGCGAGGAAGGGCCCGTCGGCAATCCGTGAGGTGATGGCCGCCACCACGGATGTGGGCGGCGTGAGTTCGCCCCACACGGCAAGGAAAAACGCGAAGAAGTGGACGGGCCACGGGTCGATTCCAGCCTGGATCAGGTGGGGTGCGATGACCAGCGCGGTCAGGATGTAGGTCGGCGCCGGAGGGAGCCCCATGCCGAGAACGGCACCGAACAGGAAAGCGACCACGGCCAGCGCCAGGACACTGATGGCGGCCGCGTCGATCAGGAGGAAGCCGATCTTCGTCGGGACGCCGGTGTTCACGAGCACGGCCGCAAGGATGGCGAGTACGGCGAGCAGCAGAGTGAGGTCGCTGGTCATCGTCGTGAAGTGGTCGATGAACCGCAGCACCGGCTCCCGCAGGCGGCGGAGGCCGGCGATTCCACGGGCCCGGAATTCGCGCACGGTCGATGCGAGGAATAGCCCCCCGCCCACGACGGCGAAGATGTCGAGGGCCGCGAACATCGGCGGCGTGTGCAAGGCAACCATCAGGACGACAAGACCGACCACGACGGTTGCGAATGCGCCGAAATTGAACCAGTCGGCGGCCTCGAGCGGCCCCGGATCGTCCGCATCGCCGGCCTTCGGTCGCGCGAGGTCCGTGCGGTGAGACACGAGATAGACGCTGGTGGCGACCGCGAGAAAGTAGATCAGGGCCGGAATGTATCCGCGCACAACCACGTCGAAATACGACCGTCCGAGAAAGTCAGCCATCAGAAATGCTGAAATGCCCATGATGGGGGGCATGAGCTGGCCACCGAGCGAGGACGCGGTTTCGACGGCCGCGGCATCGGCCCGCTTCATCCCGGCCCGAATCAGGGCCGGAATCGTCGCCGATCCGGTGGTGACCGCGTTGGCAGCGCCACTCCCGCTGACCGCGGCCACCCCCATGGAGCCCGCGACCGCAGCCTGGGGGAGGGCCAGTGGCGACCGGACCGCGACTTTCCGGGTGGCCTTGAGAATCGAATCGATGGTGCCGAACGCACGCAGCACGGCAAGGACCAGGACGAAAGAGCCGATCAGGGTCAACGCGAGCTGCGGCAGGCTGGAGAACACCCCGGTGCTGTCCTCCACGCTCGTCGTGGTCACGATCCGGGTCCAGCTGAGCCCCGGGTGATAGAACATTCCGGGCACCACCCAGCCGTACACCGCATACAGAATCAGCACGATGTTGATCACAAACAGGACGAAGTAACGCTGGCGGGCGAACTCCATCACCAGAATGACCATCGCCCCGCCGAGGATGAGGTCCGTTGTGTTCCAGTCCCCGGCCCGCACCGTCCCCAGATCCTCGAATTCGACGGTCATGTAGATGCTGACCGTGGCCGCGACGCCAATGGTGATGGCCGCCAGGAGGCCCTGCCAGACTTCACCGAGGCGCGGGTAGTACGTTCCCTTCCGCAGGGCGTTCAGGGTGAAGAGGATGTAGGTGACCGGGACCAGCGTGAACGCGAGTAGCGTCGAACCCCCTTCAGTCGTCAGGTAGTAGCGGAGCAGGTAGGCCACGAAGCCGGCCCCGCCCAGCAGAAACAGCACGTGCGCGACGCGCTGGAGGCGAGTCGCCCCTGCGGTGTCCGCGGAAGCCATGGCTTGCCCGCTTCAGTTGGCTACGTGGGTATCCCAGGCGGGGTCCCACACGCCGCGCTCGCGCATGTATCGGGCCAGCCCCGGATGGATCGGTACGTACGAGTGCGCTGACTGGACTCCCCGCCGCTGCACCTCGGCCATGTCCACCGCGACCATCGCGAAGGCCGGGTCGGCCTGCACAAGCGCGTCTGCATTGGCCTCGATGATCAACAGGATGTCGTAGACGTCGTCCGCCGGCACATCCATGCCCAGGTGGGCGCCGTAGAAGTGAGGCACCAGAATCGCCTCGTCCACATACGTGTTTCGCTTGCCGAAGATCTCCGGCTCGATCCGGACCGGAGCAAAGCCGGCGTCCTCGAGCTGACGGACTTCGTCCGGGCTTGGATTCAGCAGGGCCCAGTCCGTCTGCAAGGACGACTCGGCGAGCCACGGTGCCGTCGTGGCTTCCGCCGTCGTGTAGACGCCGAACGCCTCGATGCGACCGCTTTCGAGAACGGCGCCGGCGGTCTTCAGGTCGACCTCGAGATAGTCGTGTTCGACCCCGAGGACCTCGAACGTGCGCTCAAGCAGTGCACGCGTGTCCCACGGCCGCGGGCCGGTGTAGACCCGGGCATCGGTGAGGTCCGCCCATGAACCGAACCGTTCCCGGTCCCTGGCGTGGATTCCGATCCCCATCTCCACGGTGTACAGCCAGAACGATTGCACCGGCACCCGGGAGGCGCGCTCACGAAATCCCTTGAAGCGCTTGATCTCGTTCGCGTATTCGTAAAACGCCACGTCGGAACCGTAAAACGCTTCGAATTCCTCCTTGGCGTATCCCTTCACTGTCAGCAGGGCACCGGGCGTCGGCTGGACCGTGAATCGGTACGCCGGCACATGCGGGCTGATGACCTGGACCAGGTTGGTGATGGCCCGATGGCCGCTTGAGCCGACCCGGGACGTCCCCCAGCGAATGTCGGCAGCGGCTGCAATGCCTGGGGCCAGAACGAGCCAGATGGAGAGCAAGAGCAGCAAGGGGCGCATGAAAGGTTCTCTGCCGAAGTGCCAGGGAAACGCCGAGCGTAGCATGTTCACATTGACGAACTGCAGTCGGTTTTGTCCGGATTCAATCCGGCAGGTCAGGGGCGAAGTGCGCCGTCCGCGTCTTGATGCCCACCGAGACGGGACGTAGGTTCGAGAATCTCACAAGACCGAGAGGAGACAACAGGGCATGGCCATGCACCCCCTGATCAAGGTTTCGGTCTCGTGGGTCGGGTTAACCGGAGCGGTGTCGCTCGTTATCTGGGCGGTCAGTGCAGCGGTCGGCATTCACGTCGAGGGCGTGGCGCTCCTCCAGTTTTTCGTCGTGGTTCTCGTTGCGGGTTGCGCCGCGCACCTTCTGGTCCGCCGGAAGCCGAATGTCTGGCTGGAGTCGGGTGTGGCAGCGTCGTACGCAACCATTGTGCTGTGGGCGGGAATGACGGCCACCGGCCTGGACGTCGGCATCGGTCCCTACGTTGTGCTGTTTGCCTCGACCTTCGTCGTGAATGTGGTGCTTGGGCGCAAGAAGTTTCGTGTTGTTCGGCGAACGGGAGCGAACGCCGCTTCTGACTGAACCGGGGATTCCCCCACGGCGCACATCCGCCCTTGGCGTTTCCAGAGCGTGAGTGCCGAAGCGGCCGCCGAACCAGTTGTGCGATTTGCTGGAGACCTGTTCGCGTTTGGTGGTGTCACTCGTGCCGAACCTCGCCTCAAAATGCTAACTTGCGGGATTGCTGAAGAACGCGGGGCGCAAGCAGTTTTTCCAATAGGCCCATCATTTTCATTCCACAAATGGAGACCAACCTGCTACGTCATCCGAAAAGGAATTCAGAACCCATGTCTGGCCAGTATGGCTATCTATCAAAAAAGTAAATCGAGCTGCTATCCCTGAAGCGAATATCGAAAATCTAGCGGTCTGTGCTGAATGTACCTCGGGTAGATCCACAACGAACATTACCTGCCACGTTAGCGCACCGTCTTCTGCCTCAGCTAGTTGCGCTACGTGTCCTCGATACCGATCCAACCGAAATGTCCATTTCGCCGCTATCGGAGATTGCACGATTTCATATCTTCCTTCTGCAGGTTGCGTCGTGGATTGATGGGCATAAGGGGTTTGCGCAGCCGCCAAACTAGGCAGGGAAGAAAAGGTGAGCGCGAGAATTACTCCAAATGGAACGGTGCTGTGCATCTCTGGTCTTCTCCGATTCCCTCAAGTTGCAAGAACGACTAACCGCCAGCGTGTTCCGCATAGGGCTTTTCGCATGTGTCTCAACGACAAGAGGGACCAACGTTACCATGCGTATAGGCGCCGCTTGACACCAACCAAGCCCCAGCGCGCCTGCGCAAGCTCGTAGCTCACCGGCATCCGCAACCAGTGTTCAGCTGCGCCCCAGCCGGCATCTTGTAATGCGAGCGCCACGCTCGCCGACAACCCTACATTCTCGTATTCCGCCTGCGACGCGGAGCGTGCGAGGGTCAGGCGCGGATGAACTCAAGAAACAAGGGGTCGGCGCTGCCACGAGCGTGTCGCGTCTGATATCGGGTGTCGTGCCAGTCGTCGGGAGGATTGAGAAAGTCCACGGGACGGCGGGCCGTCCAGCGAAAGCGCGAATCGTCGAGAAGCAGGCGTAATGCCCAGTGCTGGCAGACCGGATGGTCGCTTGCGAACCGGAGGCACGCGCCTTGTCGCATGACGCGTGCCAACTGGTCGAGCGAGGTCGACTGGATGAAGCGCCGTTTCGCGTGCCGCCGTTTGGGCCAAGGGTCGGGAAACAGCAGGTAGACGCGCTCGATGGATGCCGGCTCCAGGGCGTCCAGCAGCAGCCTCGCGTCGTCGGCCAGGACGCGGGTGCGAGGACGGTGTTCGACCGGAAGGCGGGCCAGGAACGCGCCCACGCCGTGGACAAAGGGCTCACACCCCAGGAACCCGATGTGCGGGTTGTCCCGGATCTGGGCGACGAGATGCTCGCCACTGCCAAACCCGATCTCAAGCCAGGTGGACGCGACCGGTTCCGGGAACAAGGACGCAGGCTTCAACGTGCCGGCGTCGCCCAGGGGGACTGTAAGTGCCGGGAGGACCTGCTCAATGAGCGCTTTGCGGTTAGGCCGGAGGCGCCCTCGTTGCCGGCGTCCGTAACACCGGTACCGAGGCGCCTCAGCCAAGAGCCGCTGCGATCTCGTCAGTCCGGTCCGTTCGCTCCCAGCTGAATCCGCCATCCTCTTCGGGTTCGCGGCCGAAATGCCCGTACGTGGCCGTGCGGCGAAAGATCGGCCGGAAAAGCCCTAGCTGCTCGAGAATGTCGCCGGGCCGAAGGGAAAATACGTCCCCCTGTTCCAGCACCCGTGTCAGGGCGGCGTCGCGTTCCGGACCCTGGTCGGTCTTGACCAGCACCGAGAGGGGCTCGGCCACGCCGATGGCGTATGCGAGCTGGATAGTGCACTCGTCAGCAAGGTTGGCGGCGACGATGTTCTTGGCGAGATAGCGGGCTGCGTAGGCTGCCGACCGGTCGACCTTCGTCGCGTCCTTGCCCGAAAATGCACCGCCACCGTGCGGGCAGGCTCCGCCGTAGGTGTCCACGATGATTTTGCGGCCCGTCACTCCGGCGTCACCGTCGGGCCCTCCGATGACGAACTTGCCGGTCGGATTGATCAGCAGGGAATCGGGGCCAGGCAGCCACCGTCGCGGCAAGGCGGCTTCGATCGACGGGATAACGCGGTCCCGGACATCCGCAATGGCCAGATCATCGTCGTGCTGGGTTGAGACCACAATTTTCTCGACCCCGACCGGCTTTCTCCCCTCATAACGGACTGTTACCTGCGATTTCGCGTCTGGTCCGAGGCCGTCGACGTCACCGGAGCGACGGGCGGCCCGGAGATGCCGAAGAATCCCGTGGCTGTAGTGAAGGGCTGCCGGCATCAGTGCCGGTTCCTCGGTTTCGCGGCAGGCATAGCCGAACATCAGTCCCTGGTCTCCGGCGCCGATTTCGCTCGGCGCTTTACCGTCCACGCCCTGGGCGATGTCTGGAGACTGTTCGTGGAGGTGGTAGTCGAACGTGAAGCGCTGCCAGTGGAATCCCTCCTGCTCGTAGCCGATGTCGCGCACGGTTTCCCGCACCGCGCGTTCCACTTCGGCTTCGGTCAGTGCAGGTCCGCGAGTTTCACCAGCCACGGCCAGGAAATTGGTTGTGGTGAGCGCTTCGCATGCGGAACGCGCGGTGCGCGGATCGTCCGCTTTGCGCAGGATCAGGTCGACAATCGTGTCGGATACCTGATCGCAGATCTTGTCCGGGTGGCCCTCGGACACGGCTTCACTGGTAAAGAGATGGCTGGGCAAAGTCTGGCTCGCAACGCCCACATGCACGCTGCAGCTGAGCGCAGGCGTTGATGAAGATTGCGCGTCGATGGAGGACTCGGAACCTAGCTGACACTGCCGATTCTGTCCATCCGGCGACGGGCGGCGAAACGGGTTTCGAACCGATTGACGGCTTCGTCTGCGCCAGTCCCCGCGGTGCGGAATTGGGCATCGAGTCTGCGGGAATCCCTGTTGCCGGGCGCACGCGAGAATGGGCGCTGGTGGCCCTGATTCAGCCGCGCGTGTGGGCTTACCAGACGCAGCCGCGCGCGACGATTGGCCAGACTGCCTCCACGCGGCCATTGCGTGCGCAGACGTACCAATCGTGGAGGTTCGCGGTCGGATCGCAGTGCGATGGAACCAGCCGGATCTTGTCGCCGAGGGCAGGGCGCACATTGGATCCCGAGAGATCGAGGGTCGTGTGCTCGTCCGATACACCGGCAACCGTCGCCGACCCGAGGTCGGCGACACCCGGAGGCCCGCATTCCGCAGACAGCGCCTTCAATCCGGCGTCAAGGACAACACGGTCGGAGCCCGGGGTACTCATGACCGTCGTGTAGATGAACAGGGACTGTGCAAACGTGGTGTCGGGCGCGCCGGACTCGTTCTCGTTCTGTGCATAGTCGGCGTCCATGAATACGTAGGAGCCCGGCTGCAGCTCGTTGTAGACGCCGCTTGCCGCTTCGAATTCCCAGGTCCCTGTTCCAGCCCCGGCGACGATTTCGCAAGCGATGCCGGCGTCGGCGAGCGCCTCGACGGTGCTCTGGGCCAGATGGATCGCGGATTCCGTTGCCGCCTTCCGCTCGGCGTGGCTGCGAATGTGCTGTGCGAGCCCGTGATAGGCCTGCAGGCCTGCGAACCGCAGCCCGTCCGTCGCGCGCACGTGCCGGGCGAGGTCGACAACTTCACTGCCGGGCTGCACCCCGCAGCGTTTCATCCCGACGTCAATTTCGATCAGGACATCGATCGCGGCGCCGACCGCGGTCGCGGCCGCGCCGATCTCGGACGCATTGGCCGCATTGTCGACGCAGACCCCGATCTTCGCATCGCACGCCATCGCGGCCAGCCGCTCGATCTTTCGGCGGCCGACGACCTGGTTGCTGACCAGCACGTCCCCGATCCCCGCATGGACAAGCGCTTCCGCTTCGCTGGCCTTCTGGCAGCATGCGCCCACAGCGCCGCGCTCCATCTGCCGCTGGACAATCGGGGCGCATTTGTGGGTCTTGGCGTGGGGGCGGACCCGTATGCCGGCGGCGGCGATTCCGCGCGCCATGCGGTCGAGATTGCTTTCGAAGACATCAAGGTCAATGACCAGTGCCGGAGTGTCGACGTCTTTGAGGGGCATACCGGCCTGGGCCGGGGGCGGTGTGGTCATGGATGGATCTCAGGGGGCGGACGGTGGCGCGTGCGCATCCACTGTACAAGACGTCTCCGCCTCTCCGCCTTGTTCCAACGCCAGGCCCCGCACCGGCCCTGATCCCGCAAAGGGGCAGTCTCACGCGCGCGCGTCTCGACGATCAGGCGGCCGCCGCAATGCGCTCGCGAATCTGCGGAAATGTATCGGTCCCCCAATACAGCTCTCCGTTGATGACAAAGCTCGGGACACCGAACACCCCGAGTTCCTCGGCCTGCTGCTGGATGGCGGCCAGCTCCCCGGGACCTTCGTGCAGGCGCCGGTCGTAGGCCGCGGCGTCACTTCCAAGGTCCACAAGCACCGACCGGACGTGACCGGCGTCGTCGGGGTCGAGTTCCCGGCAAAAGACGCCCGTGAACACGCGATCGAGAAACGGCCGGAGAATGCCTTCGTCCCTGGCCTGGAGCATGCCGACATGGGCAGGTGTCGGATCGAAAATCCGCTTTGTTCCGCGGATTGTGAGACCTCGCGGAGCGCCGAGCCTCCGGGCATTCCGGTACAGATACTTGACCTTGCGCAACAGGTGCGGGTCGCGGCCGACAGCCGGGCCGAACACCTCCTTGATCGGAATGGCGTAGGGCTGCCAGAACACCCTGGCTCCGTGCTCGTCTTCCCAGCGCCAGGTTTCGGCCAATGCAAGAAACGCGTAGGGGCTGCGCACGTCGGTGAATGCGGTAATGGCAATCGTCATGCGGCCAGGCAATCTCATATGGGTGTGCGGCTTGCGGCGGGTGCGGCACCGGTCTCCGAGCATACAGCCGCCACGGCGAGCAGACCGGGCTCAGCCGGTGGTACGGTTTCCGGAAGCGCCCGGCGCACGGGCTTCCGATTCGCTTTCGAGAGCGTGGTATCGTCGACAGCAGGCATCCCCGGCCGAAGGGAGTTTCTGAGCAATGAAAACGAGAGCTGCGGTGGCCGTCGAGGCCGGAAAACCCCTGGTGATCGAAGAGGTCAACCTGGACGGGCCGAAGGACGGCGAGGTTCTGGTCGAGATCAAGGCAACGGGCATCTGCCATACCGATGCGTTCACCCTCTCGGGCGATGACCCCGAAGGCATGTTTCCCGCCATTCTCGGGCATGAGGGCGCGGGCGTGGTCGTCGATGTCGGGGCGAACGTGCACTCGGTCAAGCCGGGGGATCACGTGATCCCGCTCTACACGCCCGAGTGCCGGCAGTGCGAATACTGCACCTCCGGCAAGACCAACCTCTGTCAGGCGATTCGCGTGACACAGGGGCAGGGGGTCATGCCCGATGGCACCAGCCGCTTTTCGCTGGAGGGGAAGCCGGTGCTCCACTACATGGGGACGTCGACCTTTGCCAACCACACGGTTCTTCCCGAGATTGCGGTGGCGAAGGTCCGGGAGGACGCGCCCTTCGACAAGATCTGTTACATCGGCTGCGGCGTGACCACCGGGATCGGGGCGGTCATCAATACGGCCAAGGTCGAGCCTGGAAGCAACTGCGTGGTCTTCGGTCTGGGCGGGATCGGGCTGAACGTGATTCAGGGCCTGCGCATGGTGGGCGCCAACATGATCGTCGGTGTCGACATCAACCCGGCCCGTGAAGCGACGGCGCGCAAGTTCGGCATGACCGATTTCGTCAATGCCCGCGAGGTTGGAGGCGATGTCGTCGGGCATCTCGTGGAACTGACACGAGGCGGCGCCGACTACAGCTTCGAATGCATCGGCAACGTCGAGACGATGCGGCAGGCGCTCGAATGCTGCCACAAGGGCTGGGGCGAATCGGTGATCATCGGCGTGGCGCCGGCCGGCGCCGAGATCGCGACCCGGCCGTTCCAGCTCGTGACCGGCAGGGTCTGGCGCGGCACCGCGTTCGGTGGCGCCAAGGGACGCACCCAGGTGCCGCAGATTGTCGACTGGTACATGGACGGAAAGATCGAGATCGACGACATGATCACGCACACCATGCCGCTGGACGAGATCAACGAAGCGTTCGACCTCATGCATCGTGGCGAGTCGATCCGGAGCGTCGTGATCTACTGAATGTCCGGGCACGGCCTCTCGCGGGCCGATTCCAGATCGGCGGCAGCGTGATCCGGCCTGGAGCAGGAGAGGTGCGGGTCCGGTTTCCTGGCGAAAGCACGGCCCGCTCGGGCGCGGGAGCGCGCTAGCGGTGCCCCGACGCCGGCCGCCTGCAGGGCAGCGGGAGCGCCGTCCCGCGAATCGAAGGATGCGCGGCCGGCCGCTGTCCCAACAGCGCTGGCTCCGCCGCCAGCACGCGGACCCCTTTGTCGCCGCCGCGAGCAAGGACGGCTACCGGTCCCGCTCCGCCTACAAGCTGGCGGCCATCGACGACCGTGACGCCTTCCTGCAGCGCTCGCGCAGGATTGTGGACTTCGGTGCGGCACCTGGCGGCTGGCTTCAGGTCGCGGTGGAGCGCGCGCCGGCCGCGCGCATCGTGGCGCTTGACCTGCAGCCTGTCACGCCCGTCGGCCACGCCGTCATTCTCGAGGGGGACGTCTTCGCAACGGACATGCTGGAACGGGTGCGCACGGCACTGGGAGGGCCGGCCGATACCGTTCTCTCGGACATGGCGCCCTCGGCGACGGGGCATCGCGCCACGGACCAGCTTCGGGCCCTCGCGCTCGCGGAAGCCGCAGCCGACGCTGCCCTGGAACTGCTCGCGGCCGAAGGCACGCTGCTGGTGAAGCTGATCCGGGGGCCGGGAGAGGAGGCTCTGGTGCGGAAAATCGGGGAAACGTTCACGGACGTGCGGCGCCGGAAGCCCCCGGCTTCCCGCGCCGAATCGAGCGAGATGTTTCTTCTGGCGCGGGGGTTTCGCCCGCCGGCCACGCCCACGCCGCCAACCGCCGGTTTCGCCGAAGGGCCCGCGGCTCTATAAGCATGGAACCGGAACCTGAAACAGGCAGGATTGGCCGCATGCGTGAAGGCTTCACCTTCGACGACGTACTGATTCGCCCCGCCGCATCGGAGGTGCTGCCGTCCGACGTGGATACGGGCACCCAGTTTGCGCGCGACTTTCCGCTCGCCATTCCGCTCGTGTCGTCCGCCATGGACACGGTCACAGAGGCCGACCTCGCGATCGCCATGGCGCAGGCAGGAGGTCTCGGGGTCATTCACAAGAACCTGACTGTCGACGAACAGGCCCGGCAAGTCACCCGGGTCAAGAAGTACGAGTCGGGCATGGTCGTGGACCCGGTGACGGTCAGCCCGGACGCCACGCTCGGTGACGTCCGGCGCCTCAAGCGCCAGTACAGCATTTCGGGATTTCCGGTCGTTGATGCGAACGGGGTCGTGGTCGGCATCATCACCAACCGCGACGTGCGCTTTGCCCGGGACGAATCCCAGCCCGTGCGCGAACTGATGACGTCCGAAAACCTGGCGATCGCCAACGAGGGCATTGGTCCGCGCGAAGCGCAGCAGATCCTCCATCAGCGGCGGATCGAGAAACTGCTGGTCGTCGACGGAAACCATAGGTGCGTGGGCCTGATTACCCTGACCGACCTTGAGAAATCGGAGCGCTATCCGAGTGCGTCCAAGGACTCCCGCGGCCGCCTTCGGGTGGCTGCTGCCGTGGGTGTGGGAGCCCGGGAGCTGGAGCGGGCCGAGGCATTGATCGCGACCGGTATTGACGCCGTTGTGGTCGACACATCGCACGGCCACTCCAGCAATGTCCTGAAGGCGGTCAAGACCATTCGATCCATGTCCAACGAGGCGCGTGTCGTCGGCGGCAATGTGGCCACCGCCGACGGGGTCCGGGCGCTGGCCGAAGCCGGGGCCGACGCCGTGAAGGTCGGGATCGGGCCGGGCTCGATCTGCACGACCCGCGTGGTGGCTGGCGTGGGGATGCCGCAGTTCAGCGCCATTCTGGAGGCGGCCGAGGCGGCGCGAGACGCCGGAATTCCGTGCATAGCGGATGGCGGAATCCGGTTCTCCGGTGATCTGGCCAAGGCGATTGCTGCCGGCGCCGACTGCATCATGGTCGGTTCCCTGCTCGCTGGAACCTCCGAGACACCGGGCGAGGTGTTCCTGTACGGCGGACGGTCGTACAAGTCGTACCGCGGCATGGGGTCGGTAGGCGCGCTCGCGCGTGGGTCCGCCGATCGCTATTTCCAGGAGGAGCTGGGCGCCGGAATGGCGTTCGTGCCGGAAGGTGTCGAGGGCCGGGTGCCGTACAAGGGACCAGCGGCTGCCGTGATTCATCAGCTGGTCGGAGGGTTGCGGGCCGCCATGGGGTACACCGGGTGCCCCTCCATTGCCTCGATGCAGACCGACTGCGAATTCGTCCGGGTGACGTCGGCGAGTATCAGCGAGGGCCATATCCACGACATTGCCGTCACACGGGAAGCCCCTAATTACAGGACGGGGGTATGATGAAGCCCCTGTTCCCTGCCGCCCTGGCACATGCGCTGGAGGAAAACGATGAGTGATCGGGTTGGGCCGCGTTGGCGGCACGGATTGGCCGCGCTTCTGACCGCTGCAGGCGTGGCTGCGGGAGGAACAGCCGTTCTGGCGAACCCCGAGGATTTCATGGTTCCCGGACCGGAGAGTGCGAGCGGCACCGCAGGGCTTCTCGCCGAGGCAACGGCAATGATCGAGGGCGGCCAGTATGAGGATGCCCGCCTCGCCCTGGGCGCGTTGCTTGCGGAAGAGCCAGACACGGCCGAGGCATGGAATCAGCTCGGATATCTCGAGCGCCGTCTGCAGAATTTCGATCTTGCCCTCGACCACTATGCCAAGGCGCTGGCTCTCGACCCGGTCCACATCGGCGCCCTGCATTACCAGGGCGAGACGTTCCTCGCCCTGGGGCGTGTCGCGGAGGCGGAGGCCAACCTTGCCCGCATTGAGGAGGTCTGCGACTTCCCGTGTGAGGACGGCGATGATCTCGCCGAGCAGATCGCATTGTTCCGGAAAAATCTGGACGGGTGAAAGAGCGTGTTGTCGTTGTCGACTTCGGAAGCCAAGTCACCCAGCTGATCGCGCGCCGCGTCCGCGAGCATCGCGTTTTCTGCGAAATCGTTCCCTGGCACCGGGCGTCCGAGCGGCTCGATCCGCCACCGGGCGCCATCATCCTGTCCGGCGGACCCGATTCGGTGGCGGAAGCTGCAGCTCCCGCAGTACCGCCGGAAGTGTTCCGCACGGGCGTGCCAGTCCTCGGAATCTGTTACGGGCAGCAGGCCATGGTGGCGGCGCTCGGCGGGCGGGTCAGCCCGGCCGGGGTCCGCGAATACGGACGCGCGGACATCGCCATCGTGGAGTCGTCGTCGTTGTTCGACGGGGTGTGGAAGCGCGGTGAGACGTACCCGGTCTGGATGAGTCATGGCGACCGCGTGGACGCGGTGCCAAGCGGCTTCAACGTGGTGGCGACGACGCCGGCGGCGCCCTGTGCGGCGATTGCGGATGACGAGCGGCGCTACTACGGCGTGCAGTTCCATCCCGAGGTCGTGCACACACCCGACGGGTCCGCGTTGCTGCGCCGGTTTGTCCGTGACGTCGCGGGTCTCGGGGACTCATGGTCGGTCGAACAGATCCGGACCGCAGCGGTGGCGCGAATTCGAGATCAGGTCGGCGCGGGCCGCATCATCTGCGGCCTCTCGGGCGGGGTCGACAGCGCGGTTGCAGCGCGCCTCGTGCACGAGGCCGTCGGCGACCGGCTCACGTGCGTGCTGGTCGATCACGGGTTGATGCGGGCCAACGAGGCGACCGACGTCGAGGACACGTTCCGGAACCGGTTCAACATCGAACTCAGGGTTGTGGAGGCGCAGGAGACCTTCCTCGCTGCGTTGGAGGGACTCGAAGACCCCGAGGCCAAGCGAAAGACGATCGGCCGCGTGTTCGTGGAGGAGTTCGAGAAGGTCGCGCGCGAGATCGGCGCCGATTTCCTCGCCCAGGGCACGCTTTATCCGGACGTAATCGAATCCGTGGCGCCGTCCGGGGGGCCCAGCGTCACCATCAAGTCGCACCACAATGTGGGCGGGCTTCCCGAGCGCATGCAGATGCAGGTTGTCGAACCGTTGCGCGAGCTCTTCAAGGACGAGGTGCGGGCGCTCGGCCGCGAACTCGGCCTGCCGGAGCACCTGGTTGCACGGCACCCCTTCCCCGGTCCCGGCCTCGCCATTCGGATTCCCGGCGCGGTGACCCCGGACAAGGTCGCGCTCCTTCGTGAGGCCGATCGGATCTACCTTGACGCGATTCGCGATGCGGGGCTCTACGACGAGATCTGGCAGGCCTTCGCCGTGCTCCTTCCGGTGCGGAGTGTCGGCGTCATGGGGGACCGGCGGTCGTATGACTACGCCCTGTCCTTGCGGGCCGTCACCTCGGTCGACGGGATGACCGCCGGTGTCTACCCGTTCTCCGCGGAATTCCTCGCCGACGTGAGCACGACGATTGTCAACCGGTTGCCCGGGATCAACAGGGTCCTCTACGACGTCACGTCAAAGCCGCCGGGCACGATCGAGTGGGAATGACGCCCATAGCCGGGGTTCCGCAAAGACCCGCATCATCATCGTGCGGGCGGCGTCGTGAAGGCCCGGTTCCTCGCTTTCGCGCGGGCCGCCGACCAGAAGTTTTGTAATTCGGTAGCGAACGCAGAACCGAACAGCTGCCGGGACGGCGCGCTGCGTCCACGGATCGACGACCAGGCGGGGTCTGGAGATCCGGCCCGCCCGGGGAAGGACGATGCTCCCGCCACGGAGCCGCCTGCCCGCCAGAATCAGAACTCCGTCGGCCAGACGCAGGTTGCGAAGCGTGCGTTCGATCGGCCGCCGGGAAGGCGTCGGCATCAGAGGCCAGCAGGGATCGAGCGGGCCTGCTTCCGTCCAGCGACCCCCTGGGCACCAGCCGATAATCGGGATGTTGCACGCCAGTGCTGCCTCCAGGGCGCCCTGGTCCGCGCCGGTCTGCCCGCCGGATACGAGGATCAGGGCGCGAGGGCGTGTCCGGACTACAGCACTATCTCCCCGCCCGTGAGGGCGAAGGCTGCGGTCCACGCAGCCCGGGTTTGCATGGCCTCTTTAGCTATCGTCACGGCGTTGCGGCTGTCGCGTCATCGCGATACTTCCCGAGCATATCGGGACCGGACGGGCGGGATTGCCGGCGGTAGCGGGTCGCCATTGCTTTGGGAGTGCCAACCCGCCAAGGATGGCCTCGGGAATTGGAGTCGTTGCAGGTGCGCGGACACTCCGCCACAAGCAATAGTTTGCAAAAGCTTGCAATCAATCAAGAATTTAATGCGATTGATCACGATGGGCGGGTGTCGTGCGACAACCGCTGCGAATCAGCTCTGGCGGAGCCTCCGGACGTGGGCCTCAAGCCAAGTCAGAAGCAGCGGAAGGCTGGCCGACTGCTTGAGGGCCCTTCCGCGCTGAAACACTTGCCACTCGGGAATCCGGCCACGTGGGTTGCCCCGCACGAGCCGGTATTCCGGCGCTTCGCGTGCATACCGGTACACACAGAACACCGCCTGGGTATCGGAATGGTCAATGGAATAGTCGTGCCAGAGGCCGGCACGCAACATGCGCGAGAACAGGCCCACCAGCTGGCCGATCTCGCCATCTGCAAAGACGTTGTCGGGACTTGAAACTCTCCGGCCCGGGCGGGAAACCACCCGAGCCGGCAATGCACTGGGGGTAGTTTGTGCCTGCCCTTCCATAGCCGCGCAGTATGGTTGCGCCCGCCACCCAATGCAACCGAAACGGTGACAGAAGGATGACAAGAGGGTTGTGCCTGACACACGACGCAAGTCAACTGGAAGACTTGCGCGATCGCCCCGAATGCAGTTGATTCGGGGGACGAAGGTGCCCACGCGGGTGTGGCGGAATTGGTAGACGCGCCGGACTCAAAATCCGGTTCTGGCAACAGAGTGTCGGTTCGACTCCGACCACCCGCACCATCAATTGTGATGACCTCGCGTCCTGGAAGCGGGGCGGGGACTGGCCTGAAACAGGCCACCATGCGTCGCGCGGGCCTTGCGAGGCGGTTGAACCCAAGTACGAACACTGTATTGTGTGGTTGCGGACATTCCGCGATCGTCTCCTCAAAAGTTTCGTAGTGTGGCGTCGCGAAAGTCGGCAGCCGCCATTCGCGCCTGTGCGGCGCGAGGGCCGGGGGATGACCTTCCCCTCCTGCGGGGTCTGCGCGGGGATCTCAGGTCGCCATTGTCCGGGTTGCCTCGCAGATTTGACCATGGAGTCAGGTTCGCGAGCCGGTGAATTTTCAAGGGTGTTTGGTTTGTCCGGTGTCCGCGTGATGCGGGTCCCTGGTGACCAGAAATAACAGAACGTGAACGCGATTCCCGAGTTGGGACGGCCGGAACTGCTCGAATTTGCGCAGTCCATTGCCAATGAACGACTGATTGACTCTGAGGTGGTTCTGGGTGCCATGGAGGAAGCTGTCCAAGCGGCCGCTCTCCGCAAGTACGGTCAGGACCTCAAGATCAAGGCCACCATCGACCGCAAGTCGGGCGGCATTTCGCTGCAGCGGGTCCTGGAGGTTGCCGACCCGGTCGAGGACTGGCATCAGGAAATCAGTCTCGAAGACGGAAAGAAACGCGACCCGGACGCCAAGGTCGGCGATCAGTTCTTTGAGCCGCTGCCTCCGATCGACCTTGGCCGTTTGTCTGCACAGACCGCCAAGCAGGTTGTCTACCGGCTGGTGCGCGAAGCGGAACGCCGCCGTCAATACGAGGAATTCAAGGGGCGTGTCGGGGAGATCATCAACGGGATCGTCAAGCGCTTCGAATATGGCAACGTGATCGTCGATCTCGGGCGTGCAGAAGGCTTCATGCGGCGCGACCAGACGCTGGCCAAGGAGGCCTACCGAGCGGGCGACCGCATCCGCGCCTACATCATGGAGGTGCGCGAGGAAACGCGGGGCCCGCAGATTCTGCTGTCGCGTGCCTGCAACGAGTTCCTGGTCAAGCTGTTCGCGCAGGAGGTGCCCGAGATCTACGACGGCATCGTCGAAATCATCGCGGCCGCGCGGGACCCCGGGAGCCGGGCAAAGATTGCGGTGATTTCCAGCGATCCGGGCATCGACCCTGTCGGTGCCTGCGTTGGTATGCGGGGGAGCCGGGTGCAAGCGGTTGTTGGCGAGCTTCAGGGGGAGCGCGTCGACATCATTCAATGGTCGCCGGATACGGCAACGTTCATCGTGAACGCCCTGGTTCCGGCCGAGGTGTCCAAGGTCATTCTTGACGACGAGGCAACCCGGGTTGAAGTCGTCGTGCCCGAGAACCAGCAGAGTTATGCCATCGGCCGGCGCGGCCAGAACGTCCGGCTTGCCAGCAAGCTCACCGGCTGGGAAATCAAGATCCTCACCGAAAAGATGGAATCCGACCGGCGTCAGGAAGAATTGCGGCAGTTGATCCGGATGTTTGTCGATACCCTGGATGTCGACGAGGTGGTCGCCCACCTGCTTGTCACCGAGGGTTTTGACTCGCTGGAAGCGATTGCGTTCGTGCCCTTTGAGGAGTTGGCGGAAATCGAGGGTCTGCGGGAAGAGGTCGCCGAAGAACTTCGCGAGCGGGCGACGAAGGTCATTGACGAACGGAACGCAGAGCTTCAGGAAATCCGGGCCAAACTCGGCGTGACTGATGAAGTGGCGGCGATTGAGCAGTTCAGCCCGTCGATGCTTGTGGTTCTTGGCCTCAACGGAATCCGGACGCTCGATCAGATCGCGGACCTTTCCAACGACGAACTGATCGAAGTGCTGGGCGACAAGGTTGCGCTGGAAAAACTGCGCGTGTTCTATCGGGCCAACGATCAGGAGATGGGCTCCGGTATTCAACTCCCGGATGTTGAGCTTGAGCACGACGATGCGAACACCGTGATCATGGCGGCGCGCGCGCCCTGGTTTGCCGCCAACGAGACGGAACCTGCCCGGCCGGATGCGAACCAGGGAGCGGAAACGCACGCGTGAGCATGACTGGACCAGTGGGCGGCACGGACGGCGAGCGACGCTGCATCGTGACGCGCAAGCCTGAGGATCGTGCGGCGCTGGTGCGCTTTGTCGCGAATGGCACCGAGTTGGTTCCGGATCTGTCCGAACGCCTTCCGGGTCGGGGTGCATGGGTCGGGGCTGACCGCGGACGCATCGATGAAGCGGTACGGCGTAATCTGTTTTCCCACGTATTCCAGCGCAAGATCGCGGCGCCGGCGGATCTGGCTGCCCATGTCGAGCGCCAGGTCGCAGCCAGGATTGTTAGCCTGCTGGGACTGGCGCGGCGGGCGGGCCATGCGGTGCATGGCCATGAACGTTGCAAGGAGGCGCTCGACAGCGGCTCCGTTGGATTGCTGATTGTCGCGGAGGATGCTGGCACGGGGGCGCTGCGCCTGACACGTGAAGCATCGGACCGCGGTGTTGCAGCTGGCCAAGGCCCCGATAAGGTGGCCCTCGGCAAGCCGTTTGGCGTCGGCCAAGCGGCGTATATCGCACTCGCGCCCGGATCGCTCTGCGACCGCATCAAACGCGACTTGCACCGCCTCGCCGGCCTGCGGCCGGTTCTGCACGGAACTCAGGCATGACCGAGAAAACTCTGGGCCTTGACCCCGACTCCAAGGACTCCCGTCCTGACAGCCTGGCACTCAGCCGGACGGTCAGTGGAGGCACTGTCCGTCAAAGCTTCTCGCGGGGGCGGAGCAAGTCGGTGGAAGTCGAACGCCGCAAGAAGCGGGTGTTCAAGAAGGGCGCTGGAGGCAAGTTGGAGGAGGACAAGGCGCGGCAGGCCGCTGCAGGCCTGACCACGACCGCCCAGAGCGCCTTCGCGCCGGCGGCGGGCGATGCCGGTGCTGCGCCCACGCCACCTCCCGTTTCTCCACGGAAACCCCCGGCGAGCGGACTTTCGGAAGGTGAGCGCCGTGCCCGCCAACGGGCACTCGAGGAGCGCGCGCGTCGACTCGCAGACCAGCCGCTCGATGCCGGCGACCAGGTCACCATCGTGCCCTCGCCCGAACAGGAGCTGGAGGCACCGCCGGAGCGCGAACGCATGCGCGCCCCGGAGAGAACAGAGCGGCCTTCCAGGGTCATGGACGACGGTCCGCCGCCAATGGAAGAGGGCGACCCCGGGGTGCTCGAGGATCCGTCCGGCCCGCAAGCGCCCGATGTGCGTGTGGTGGGACGGGGGCCAAGGCCACAGGGCCGTGGTCGGCCCGACGGCGACGGGCCTCCGCTGTCGGAACGCTCAACTCGCCCCCACCGGGACCGACCCGAGGGGGCGCGCGCCCGCTCGGGAGACCGGCGCACCGGGCCCCAGCGCACGGGTGATGCGCGCCCCGGCAGGCCTCGCCCTCCGGGGTCGCAGGCGTCGGGACCGCGGCCAGGTTCGGCACGGCACGATGGTCCGCGATCGGCCCCGCCGCGTTCCGGCACGTCGAGACCGCCGGCGCCCCGTCCGTCGGAACCGGCAGAACGGTCCCGCAAGCAGCGGAACCGGCCCCGCCGCGAAGCCCGCAAGACCAGCGGCCGCGGGGAGCAGACCGAGCGGCGCCGCTCGGGCAAGATCACGGTTCAGCAGGCGCTGGACGATACCGAGCGCCAGCGTTCACTTGCGTCGGTCCGGCGCGCCCGCGAGCGTGAGCGACAGGCCCAGCGCCGGGCGCAGGGCGGCACCGCCCAGAAGGTCGTCCGCGAGGTTGTGGTTCCGGAGGCGATCACCGTCCAGGAACTGGCCAACCGGATGGCGGTCCGAAGCGCGGAGGTCGTGAAGACCCTGATCGGGCTCGGGGTGATGGCCACGGTCACGCAGACCATTGACGCAGACACGGCCGAACTCGTGGTCGGGGAACTCGGGCACCGCGTGAAGCGGGTGGCTGCAGCCGATGTCGAAATCGGCCTCAAAGCCGACCCGGACCAACCCGAGGACATGGTGTCGAGGAGCCCGGTCGTGACCGTGATGGGCCATGTCGATCACGGCAAGACGTCGATTCTCGATGCGCTTCGGGAAACCGATGTCGCGGCCAAGGAAGCTGGCGGAATCACGCAGCATGTGGGGGCTTACCAGGTCCAGACGGAAGGCGGCCAAAAGATCACCTTCATCGACACTCCGGGCCACGCCGCGTTCACGGCGATGCGGGCCCGTGGCGCCGATGTCACGGATATCGTGGTTCTTGTGGTGGCCGCGGATGACGGGGTGATGGCCCAGACGGTGGAGGCTGCACAGCACGCCCGCGCCGCAGGCAAGCCGATTGTGCTGGCGATCAACAAGATCGACATGCCGGGAGCGGATCCGGAGCGGGTCAAGACCCAGCTGCTCCAGCACGAGATCATCACCGAGGATCACGGCGGCGACGTGATTCCGGTCGAGGTGTCGGCAACGAAGAAGACCAATCTTGGCGGGCTGATCGACGCCATCCTTCTCCAGGCGGAAGTTGCCGACCTGAAGGCCAACCCCGAGCGCTCTGCGGAAGGCGTGGTGATCGAGGCGCGGCTAGACCGCGGCCGCGGCGTTGTGGCGACGCTGCTGGTCCAGCGGGGCACGCTCCGTGTCGGGGAGATCGTGGTGGCCGGCTCGAAATGGGGCCGGGTGCGGGCGCTCAACGACGAGCGCGGCGCCAAGGTCAAGACCGCGAGCCCCTCGGTTCCCGTGGAGATGCTTGGCCTCAGCGATGTGCCGGAGGCCGGTGATGAATTCGTGGTCGTCCCCACCGATGCCCGGGCCAGGGAAGTCAGCGAATACCGCGTGCGGATGGAGAAACAGAAACGGGTTGCGACGCTGTCGAAGGGTGCCACGGTGGAGGAGATGCTCCGCAGCATGGGCACGGAGCAGCGCCAGACGATCGCGGTCATCATCAAGGCCGATGCGCATGGCTCCCTCCAGGCCATCGCCCAGGCCCTGACGGGACTGACCACCGAGGAAGTCGGTTGTCACATCCTGTTCCAGGGAGTCGGGGCAATCACCGAATCCGATGTGACGCTGGCAGCTGCGACGCCGGCGCTGGTGATCGGATTCAACGTGCGCGCGGACGCAGTCTCGCGTCAGCTGGCACGCCAGCAGGGTGTCGACATCCGGTACTTCGGGCTGATTCACGAACTGATCGATGACGTCCGGTCAATGCTGTCCGAACTCCTTGCACCGGCCATTCGCGAAGATTTCCTCGGTTACGCCCGCGTCAAGCAGGTATTCCAGGTCAGCAAGGTCGGCAACATCGCCGGGTGCGAAGTCACCGAAGGCGTGGTCCGGCGCGGTGCCCAGGTGCGGCTCCTGCGCGACAACGTCGTCATTCACACCGGCACACTGGCCACGCTCAAGCGCTTCAAGGATGACGTCGACGAAGTCCGGGCTGGAACCGAATGCGGGATGTCGTTCGAGAAGTACGAGGATCTTCGGGCCGACGACATGATCGAATGCTTCGTTGCCCGTGAGGAGCAGCGCACCCTCGGAGACTGACCGTCATGGCCGCAGGTGCCTGGGAAAGCAGCCGCAAGTATCGGATCGGGCGCGCCGTGCAGGAGGCGCTCGCGCAGGTGCTCGGCGGGGATGTGCTGCGCGACCCTGCACTTCGTGAAAGCAAGGTCACCATCCTCGAAGTGCGCATGAGTTCCGATCTCAGGCATGCGGACGTCTTTGTTCTCCCGTTCGGTCTCGACTCGGCCCAAACCGCCTCCGACCTGCTTCAGCGGCTGGCCAAGGCGGCCCCGTTCCTCGCGGGCGAGGTCGCGCGGCGCGCCAGGCTTCGCTACGCCCCCCGGCTGCATTTCCTGCTCGACCGCCAGCTCGACCACGCGAGCGATCTCAATCGGCTACTGGATGGGTCATCACGGGCCGATGCAGCCTGAGCCTTCGGGCTGGCTGATCCTCGACAAGGACGCCGGCATGTCATCGGCCCAGGCCGTCGCGCGGGTGAAGCGGCTTTCGGGCGCGGCCAAGGCGGGGCACGCGGGCACGCTGGATCCGCTGGCGACCGGTGTCCTTCCGATTGCGCTCGGCGAAGCCACCAAGACGGTGCGCTGGGTGACGGGCGGCCAGAAGGCATACCGGTTCCGGATTCGCTGGGGCGAGGCACGCGACACCCTGGACTCCCAGGGTTCGGTGGTTCGCGAGAGTTCCGTCCGGCCCACCCCGGCAGCCATCCGGGCCGCACTGGGCGCGTTTGTCGGCTCCATCCTGCAGGTGCCGCCGGTCTATTCGGCAGTCCACGTCAAGGGTCGGCGCGCCTACGCGCTTGCCCGGGCCGGGCGCGCGGTCGAGCTGGCGCCGCGGCGGGTGATGGTCGAAGGGCTGGAGCTGGTGGACGTTCCGGACGCCGATCACGCGGACCTCAATCTGGTTTGCGGTACCGGCACGTACGTCCGGAGTCTTGCCCGCGACCTGGCGGCGGCATTGGGTACCGAGGGGCATGTCACGATGCTCCGGAGGACACGCGTAGGCCGGTTCGGGGAAGATGACGCGGTGACGCTTGCACATCTCGACGCAATCGCAGATAAAGGGGGTGTTGGTGCAGAACTTCTACCCCTTGATGCAGCACTGGCCGACATCCCGGTGCTGGAATTGACGGAAGGGGAAGCGGCTCGTGCCTGGCAAGGTCGCAGGATTCGTCCGGCGCAGAGTCCCTGCATGACAAATGGGGACAGCGTTGTTTTCGCGTTGTGCGATGGTCGGGCGGTAGCGGTCGGCCAGTGGAGTAACCGGGAGTTTTCTCCCCGGCGGGTCTTCCGAGCGTCTCGGGGCCCCGCGATGGGCCCGAAGGGAACAAGTTGATGTCGATTACTGCGGAGCGCAAGTCAGCGCTGATCACTGAGTATGCGCGGAACCAGTCGGACACGGGCTCGCCCGAAGTCCAGATTGCGATCCTCACGGAGCGGATCAACAACCTTACCGAGCACTGCAAGACGAACCACAAGGACACGGCGTCTCGGCGGGGATTGGTCGGCATGGTGAATTCGCGCCGCAGACTCCTTGATTACCTCCAGAGAACCGACGAGACCAAGTACCAGGATATCTTGCGTCGTCTCAACCTCAGGAAATAGGCCCTGCTACGGACAGACCGGGTGTTTGCACCTCCGGCCGTCCGGACGTTGGGCATTGCAGCCCGGGAACGCACCGTGTCCGTCCGTGATATCCGTGGACGCGCGTAGCATGTTCGCCGGGTTCCCAAACGCACGTGATCTCAAGAAGAAACAGGAAGAGGAGCGTTAACCTCCATGTTCACAGTTCATCGCAAGGAAATCGAGTGGGGCGGGCGCCCTCTCACGCTGGAGACCGGGTTGGTGGCCCGACAGGCCGACGGAGCGGTCATGGTCACCTACGGGGAGACCCAGGTGCTGTGCACGGCTGTCTCCCGGAAGGAAGTTCGCGCTGGCGCAGACTTCTTTCCTCTGACCGTCAACTACCAGGAAAAAATGTCAGCAGCGGGCCGCATCCCGGGCGGATTCTTCAAGCGTGAAGGCCGTCCGTCGGAAAAGGAAACTCTGACATCGCGTCTTATCGACCGCCCGATTCGCCCGCTGTTCCCGGATCGTTTCCGTAACGAGACCCAGATCGTCTGCACCGTTCTGAGCGCGGACCTGGAGAACGACCCCGACATCCCTGCCATGGTGGGGGCATCGGCGGCGCTCGCACTGTCTGGCGCACCGTTTCTCGGCCCGATTGCCGGCGCCCGCGTGGGTTTTTCCGGCGGGTCCTACATTCTCAATCCGCGCCTCGACGAACTGCCGGAGAGCGACCTTGATCTGGTCGTCGCCGGCACACGCGACGGGGTTCTGATGGTGGAGTCGCAGGCAAACGAGCTGTCCGAGGACACGATGCTCGGGGCAGTCATGTTCGGTCACGAGCAGATGCAGCCCGTCATTTCCGCGATTGCCGAACTTGCAGAGGACGCGGCCCGGGAACCCTGGGCAACGGCCGCGGCAGATGATGACAGTGCGCTCGAGTCGTTCGTTGCCGAGGCTGCTGGCGAGAAATTGCGGGCGGCCTATCAGGTCCAGGAGAAGCAGAGCCGGGTCGAGCAGATCGCGGCCGTACGCACCGACGTGGCCGAGCAGGCCGCTGAACAGCACGACCCCGTTGCAGTCGGGGATGCACTCAAGCACCTCGAGAAAGACATCGTCCGCTCCGCCATTCTGGATACCGGCACGCGGATCGACGGCCGTGACGTACAAACGGTGCGCCAGATTGACTGCCGCGCCGGAGTGCTTCGGCGCACGCACGGCTCCGCGCTGTTCACGCGCGGGGAAACGCAGGCTCTGGTCAGTGTCACGCTGGGCACCGGCCCCGACGAACAGGTGGTCGAGTCTCTAGACGGCGTCGCCCGCGAGCGCTTCATGCTCCACTACAATTTCCCGCCATATTCGGTGGGCGAGGCGGGCCGCATGTTCGGGCCCGGACGACGCGAAATCGGCCACGGCAAATTGGCCTGGCGAGCGCTGCGACCGCTCCTGCCGGAAGCCGAGGCCTTCCCCTATACGATTCGGGTGATTTCGGAGATTACGGAATCCAACGGCTCGTCCTCGATGGCGACCGTCTGCGGTTCGTCCCTGGCACTGATGGACGCGGGCGTTCCCCTCGACCGCCCGGTGGCGGGCATCGCCATGGGGCTGATCAAGGCGGACGAGCGGTTTGCCGTCCTGTCCGACATCCTCGGCGACGAAGACCACCTTGGTGACATGGATTTCAAGGTGGCGGGAACGCGAGACGGCATCACGTCGCTGCAGATGGACATCAAGATCACGGGCATTACCGAGGAAATCATGAATGTGGCGCTCGGTCAGGCGCGCGACGGCAGGCTCCACATTCTGGATGCGATGGAAGATGCTCTCGGCAGTGCCCGTACCGAGATGAGCGCGCATGCACCCAAGATTGTGGGAATCAAGATTCCGGTCGACCGGATCCGCGAAATCATTGGTCCGGGTGGCAAGATCATCCGCGAAATTTGCGCAACCTCGGGCGCGACCGTTGACGTCAGCGACGACGGAACGGTGCAGATCGCGTCCAATAGCCAGGATTCGATCGATGCCGCGCTGAAGGAGATCAACAGCATCGTCGCGGAGCCGGAGGTCGGCGTGGTCTACGACGGCACCGTCGTCAAGATTGTCGATTTCGGGGCGTTCGTGAACTTCTTCGGAAAGCGTGATGGACTTGTCCACATCAGCGAGCTCGTCCCGCGCCGGGTTCGCTCGGTGCAGGATGTCGTTCAGGAGGGCGACGCCGTGAAGGTGAAGGTGGTCGAAATCGATGGCCGTGGACGTGTCCGCCTTTCGATGAAGGCGGTCGACCAGGAAACGGGAGACGATCTCTCCGCCAGTCCGGCGCCACCTCCGCCAGCTGCCAACCGGGCGCGCCGCCGACAGCCGCCTGCGTGGGACTAGGCGGGAGAACGGCTGCGGGGAGATCCGCGCATGAAGCCTCTGAACGCGATTCGCATGGCCGGCCGGGAGATCCTTCCCCTCGTTGAGGGTGGGAAGGGGATTTCGGTATCCAATGGCGTCAGCGCCGGAGCCTGGGCGTTCGCAGGCGGGATCGGAACCTTCTCCGGCGTCAATGCGGATTCGTTTGACGCCAAGGGGAAGGTGATCCCGCAGATCTATTCCGGCAGAACCCGCGTCGACCGGCATGAGGAACTCGTGCGGTACTCGATCGACGGCGGCGTGACGCAGGCCCGGATTGCCCACGAGGAGCGCCGCGGCCAGGGGCGGCTGCACGTGAATATCCTCTGGGAGATGGGAGCTGCCCGGCGGATCCTTGAAGGCATTCTCACGCGGGCCAAAGGGTTGATCCACGGCGTGACCTGCGGCGCCGGCATGCCCTACAAGCTCAGCGAGATTGCTGCCCGCTTCGGCATCTACTACTACCCGATCGTGAGTTCGGCACGGGCGTTCCGTGTCCTGTTCCGCCGCGCATACCATCGAAACGCCGACTGGCTGGGCGGTGTCGTCTACGAAGATCCGTGGCTTGCGGGCGGGCACAACGGGTTGTCGAACGCCGAAGATCCGCGGAGCCCGGAGCCACCGTACCCGCGCGTGCGTGCACTTCGCGACGAGATGACGGCCGTGGGCCTTGCCGAGACGCCGATCATCATTGCCGGGGGTGTGTGGTACCTCCGGGAGTGGGAAGACTGGCTCGACAATCCCGAGATCGGCCCGGTCGCGTTCCAGTTTGGGACCCGGCCGCTCCTGACCCGGGAGAGCCCGATCTCGCCCCAGTGGAAAAAGCGCCTGCTCACGCTCCGTCGCGGCGATGTTCTGCTGCACCGCCACAGTCCGACCGGCTTCTACTCGTCTGCTGTTCGCAACGAGTTCCTGGATGAACTCGACCAGCGCAGCAACCGGCAGGTCCCCTTCGCCTATGCAGCCGACGGGGAGCAAACGGAGCCGGTCGAGGTCGGAGCCCGTCGCCGGAAGGTCTGGATGACGCCCGATGATGCATCGCGGGTCCGGCAATGGACCGAGGCCGGATTCACAGAAGGCCTCCGGACCCCGGAACAGACCATGATCTTCGTCGGTCCCGACCGGGCACGCTCCATTCGGCAGGACCAGATTGATTGCAAGGGCTGCCTGTCGCACTGCCTGTTCTCGAACTGGGCCGACAAGGGCGATCACAGCACGGGCCGGAAGGCCGACCCGCGAAGTTTCTGCATCCAGAAGACGCTCCAGGACATCGCGCACGATGCCGATGTGGACAGCGAGCTGATGTTTGCCGGCCACAATGCCTGGCGCTTCTCCGAAGATCCCTTCTATCGGGACGGCTTCATCCCGACCGTGCGCCAGCTTGTGGAACGTCTCCAGACCGGAGATTAGGCTGGCGGCCACCGGCAAGCGGCGGTTTGGCCACTTCCCGGTCCGTGCCGTGGCACCGGTTGCAGTTCCCGCGCGCGCCTGCCGCGGACGGGTCGCGAGAGGAGAATGACCCATGCCGGATGACGTCGGCAGCCTCGCGCTGGGCAGCCCGGACGCCGATTTCGACGCTGTGATCGTAGGTGCCGGGGTCGCCGGCCTCTATGCGATTCACCGCCTGCGATCTCTGGGTCTCCGCGTGCGTGCGTTTGAGGCAGGTGACGGCATCGGCGGCACGTGGTTCTGGAACCGCTATCCGGGTTGCCGGTGCGACCTCGAAAGCATGGATTACTCGTTCTCGTTCGACGAAGGCCTGCAGCAGGACTGGGTCTGGCCGGAACGGTACGGCACCCAGCCCGAAATCCTCAAATACGTGCAGCACGTCGCCGAGCGCTTTGATCTGATGCGGGACGTGCAGTTGAACACCCGGATCGTTGCCGCGACGTTCGCCGAGAAGACCCGGTGTTGGACCCTCACGACGGACGACGGAACCGAGATCACTGCACCGTTCTGCGTGATGGCAGCAGGCAATCTATCGACGCCCCGCCGGCCGGATTATCCGGGCCTCGATGACTTCGCCGGCCGCTGGTACCACACCGGGCTATGGCCCAGGGAGGGCGTCGACTTCACCGGCCTCCGCGTCGGCATCATCGGGACAGGTTCATCCGCCGTGCAGTCGATTCCACACATCGCTGCGGAAGCGCGCGAACTCATCGTGTTCCAGCGCACCGCCAACTTCACCCTGCCGGCGCGCAACCGCCCGTTGCGGGCTGACGAGATCGCTGCACGCAAGGCGAATTATGCCGCACACCGGCAGGCTGCCTACGCGACTCCCTTCGGGGTGGCAGGCCACCCGCCACCCGTCAAGAAAGCACTGGAAGCGACGCCTGAAGAACGCAGGGCCCGTTACGAAACCCAGTGGCAGGCGGGCGGCACCGTCGGCTTCATGATGGCCTACTCCGACCTCCTGCTGGATAACGCGGCAAACGACACGGCTGCCGAATTTGTGCGCCAGAAAATCCGGGAGACGGTGAAGGATCCGGTCACGGCCGAGCTTCTGTGTCCGGACGACCATCCGATTGCAACCAAGCGCCTGATCCTCGACACCAACTACTACGAGACCTTCAACCAGCCGCACGTGTCCCTGGTCGACCTCAGGAGTACACCGATCGAGGCGATTACGGCCGCCGGAATCCGGACAACCGAGGCGGAATTCGCGCTCGATGCCATTGTGTGCGCGACCGGATTCGATGCCATGACGGGCGCCATGCTGGCGATCGACATCCAGGTGGAGGACGGTGTCGTGCTGAAGGAGCAATGGACACACGGCCCGCGAACGTACCTTGGACTGATGGTCGCGGGGATTCCGAACCTGTTCATGGTGACGGGACCGCAGAGCCCCGGGGTGAAGAGTCAGATGATTCTGTCCATCGAAATGCATGTCGACTGGATTGCCGAATGCATCCGGCACATGCGTTCAGAAGGTTACAACCGGGTTGTTCCAACGTTTGATGCGCAGGACAAATGGGTTGACCATGTCCGGGAAGTCGCAGACGCCACGCTCTATCCGCAAGCCAACTCGTGGTACATGGGCGCCAACATTCCGGGCAAACCGCGCGTCTTCATGCCCTACGTTGGCGGGGTCCACACCTACAAGGCGATTTGCGACGAGGTCGTGGAGAACGCCTACAAGGGATTTGCGATGAGCGGCGAAAAGGTCACTGCCTGACGGGAGTGTATTGACGGCAGTCTGGCCGGTTGCGTTGAAAGGCTGGCGTCGCCTGTACGGAGAGAGCACGAGCGGGCCGGACGCGGACAGGCGCGGTCTCCTGCCGGGTCCGCCAATTCAGTTGTTGAGGCGGACCTGAAGCAGCCGGTCCGCGGTGACGGCCGCCGAGGTCCGGTTTTCCACACCCATCTTCTGGTAGATCTGGTCCAGGTGCTTGTTGATGGTTCGCGGGCTCCGGTTCAGAATCATGCCGATATCGCGATTCGTCTTGCCGCGGGTCAGCCAGAAGAGCACGTTCGCCTCGCGGCGGGTGAGATTGAACGCGTGACGCAAGCAGTCTTCGTTGTCTGACTCGATGCGCGATCCGATCTTGACCAGGAGTTCCCTGGACGCGCTCACCCCGATCACACGCAGCTGATGGTCCCCGAAGCAGAACGGCTGAACCTCGGAAACCGGGCTGGAAAACGCCTTCCTTGCCCAAATGACCAGCTCGGTGCGGGTGTTCCCTCGTGGCACTGGCGTTTCCGCCGCATCCGGTAGCAGGTCGACGGCGCCGGGTGATCCCCAGCAAATGTGGCCTGCTTCATTGAATGCGATAAGCGCTGGGCCTGAAAGGTCGATCGCGTCAAGTGTCCCCTGGATCAGTTTCGAATTCATGATGTGGATCGTCAGCCGGGCGACCAGTTCGTCGATCTCCAGCGGTTTCGTCAGGTAATCGACCGCGCCGCATTTCAGGCCCCGTACGATGTTGTCCGGTTCGCTCAGGCCGGTCACGAAAATAATGGGCGTGGTCGCGAGGCCCGGCATGGCCTTAAGGCGTTGGCAGGTTTCGAACCCGTTCGGGCTCGGCATCGTAACGTCAAGGAGAACAACGTCCGGGCGGACGCGGCCCGCGATGTCGAGGGCTGATGCGCCGTCCCGTGCAACCAGCACGGTGATCCCGTTGTTTTCCAGCGCCGTGACCACGATCTGAAGGGCATCGGGATCGTCATCGACGACCAGGGCAATGTGCGTTGGCCGCGCGTCAGGATCCATCGGTCTGCATGCCCTCCAGGAATTGAACCATGCCAGGCATGTCGAAGGTCGCGTGCAGCTTGCGCAATTGCGTGACAAGCGTTCGCGTGTCCGGGTGGGTTCTTTCGATCTCGTCGAGCCGGATTTCGATTCGGCGAGCGTGCCCGATGGAGGCCAGCTCGGTCAGCTCCTCGACCAGTTCCCGCGGCATTCCGCCGGCCGGCGAGACCACCGTTTCCGAAACCGATTCGCACGCCGGCCTTCGGTTCAACCGGATGTCCAGCAAGCCGGCAACCTTGGTCAGGAGATCGTTCAAGTTGTACGGCTTGGCGAGAAAAGCGTCGCACAAGGCATTCTCCGACTCGGGGGCCAAACCGTCGGAGGCGTGGGCAGAGATCATGATGATGGGAGTCGTGCCGGGAGAACCTCCGCGAACGCGACGAGCGAGCCCCCAGCCATCGAGTTCCGGCATATCGATATCGAAGATGAAGAGGTCCGGACTGAAGTGATCGAGCATTGCCAGCGCCTGCTCTGCCGACGAAGCCGTATGCACGACAAACCCGATTGGTTTCAGGAAGCTCGCAACCAGGGTTAGGTGATTCAGGTCGTCGTCGACAAGCAGAATGGTGCGCGCCTTCCCTTCGTACCCGGTGGGTTGCAGCGCCGAGGGATTCGCGGTTCCGGTCAGCGTGTCGTGGCCCTGGTGCGGGACGGAGGGCAGCAGCAGGCGTGCCCTGAACACGCTGCCTTTGCCGAATTCGCTCTCCAGTTCGATTTCGCCTCCGAGGATCTCGACCAGGAGTTTGGTGATAGTGAGCCCCAGCCCTGAGCCCGGTTGCTCCAGATGACGCCCGCGCTGGAAGGGCAGCCATATCGTTTCGATGTCCTCGGGCCGAATGCCGATTCCGGTATCCCGGACCTCGATCATCGCGACTTCGCTCCGATAGTGGAACAGAAAGTCCACCCTGCCTGTTTCGGTGTAGCGGATCGCGTTGGAGAGGAGGTTGATGATGATCTGCCGAAGGCGTTTCTCGTCGCAGGCGATCCATCGCGGCAGCTTGCCGCGGGTCTTCATTCCGAATTCGATCCCCTTGCGGCCTGCGCTCGCTTCAAAGATCGAGGCGATCTGGGTCAGGAAGGCGCGCAGGTCGATCTGGTCGCGCTGGATCTCGAGCCGCCCGGATTCGATGCGGGAAACATCCAGAAGCCCTTCGATCAGTCCGGTGAGATGCTCGCTGCTCCTTCGGATCGTAGTGATCGCCGTGCGCCGGTCGTTTGGAATGTCCTGTGCATTCTCGAGGAGTTGTGCAAATCCGTAGATCGCGTTGAGCGGAGTCCGAAGTTCGTGGCTGAGGCCTGTCATGTAGCGGGTTTTCGCCTGATTTGCGGCTTCCGCCTTGTCCTTCGCTGACTGCAACTCCCGGTCCGCGCGCCGCAGTGCGCGCCGTTCCCGGAGCAGACGCCGGGCCTCCAGCTTGGCTTCCCGAAGCGCGGCGCGCAGGCGTTCGGTGGACAGGATGAACCAACCGACTGCGAGTCCGATGAGGATCAGCATCAAGGCGAATATCACGCCCAACGCGACATCGAATGCAGGTGACGCCTGATAGACGCGCAGGGTCACGAGGCCACCGGCCAAGGCGGAGCCAAACAAGGCGACGACGGCAAGGCAGCGGCCCATGCGCCACCACCAGGTGCGGCGCCACACGCGTCTTGCTGCGTGCTTCATGCGTGGCATGACCTTCAACGGAAGAAACCCGACCCTGGTTTCATATCGACACGTACCAACCCCTGCTTCGCTTTCACATTTAGGTCTCTGGCAGCCGCCGTGCCGCGCCCCGATTGGTGACAGGGTCGAGATCAACTGACCGCAGCCTTCGCGAGGCCCCGGCGCTCGACCGGTTGCCGGATATCACGCCTCCGGACTGCTCACGCTGACGCCATGCCGCGTCGCCACGCATCACACTACGTCGTCAAACGCTCCCCGGACATGGGCCGAATGACGTATTCCGGCCTGATCCAGGACGCGCCACATTCCTCGGCAAGGGGCTGCAAGCCGCAGCCCAGCATGTTCCGAGGAGGCACTATGCCGAAGCCCAAAGACTTCAGGTTCAATCCAGGTGTCAGTCGCCGCTCCGTGTTGGCCGGAGGCGCAGCGCTGACCTCGTCTCTGTTCGTTCCCAAATATCTGCGTGCCCAAGATTACCCCACGTCGGTCGTGAACACGACCGGCCTTGCCGTCACGGACGACACCGCGACGGTTGGAATCCTGCACTCGGTCACCGGCACGATGGCAATTTCCGAGACCGGATCCGTTCAGGCGGAAAAGCTCGCAATTGAACAGATCAACGCACAGGGCGGGGTCCTGGGCAGAAAGATCGACTTTATCCAGGAAGACGGCGCTTCCGACTGGCCAACTTTCGCCGAGAAAGCCAAGAAGCTTCTCGTCAACGACAAGGTGCCGTCGGTCATGGGGTGCTGGACGTCGGCAAGCCGAAAGGCAGTGCTGCCGGTGTTCGAGCAGTACAACGGGTTCCTCTACTACCCCACGTTCTACGAGGGTCTCGAACAGAGCCCGAACGTGATCTACACCGGCCAGGAAGCGACGCAGCAGATCATCGCCGGCCTGGACTGGGTGGCGGAAACAAAGGGGGCCGAGACCTACTACCTGCTGGGCTCCGATTACATCTGGCCGCGCACATCGAACAAGATCGCCCGCAAGCACATTGAGAATTTCCTCGGTCAGAAGGTGGTGGGCGAGGAGTACTACCCGCTCGGCCACACGCAGTTCAATTCCGTGATCAACAAGATTCGCCTGCGGAAGCCGGATGTCATCTACGCGATCGTGGTCGGGGGCTCGAATGTGGCGTTCTACAAGCAGTTGAAGGCCGCAGGCATCGACATGACCAAGGAGCATCCAATCCTGCTGACCATCTCGGTCACCGAGGACGAGATCCGGGGAATCGGCGGCGAGAACATGGAGGGCGGCTACGCCTGCATGAAGTACTTCCAGTCGCTCGAGAACGAGAACAACCTGGAGTTCGTTGCTGCCTTCAAGGAAATGTGGGGTGACGACATTGTGATCGGTGACGTGACGCAGGCGGCCTACCTGGGCCCATGGCTGTGGAAAGCCGCGGTCGAGAAGGCAGGGTCGTTTGATGTCGACAAGGTGCGCGCAGCGAGCCCTGGCATCGAACTCACGACCGCTCCAGAGGGTTACGTGAAGGTTCACGAGAATCACCACCTCTGGTCCAAGACGAGGGTCGGACGTGCCCGCACCGACGGTCAGTACGACGTGATTTACGAGACGGCTGACCTCGTTGAGCCCGACCCGTTTCCTGCCGGCTACCAGTAAGACCGGCTGAACTGATGACCCGACGCGACGAGTCCTGCAAGCGTGATGCTTGCAGGCTCGCGCTCCACCCAATTCCGGTCTTCCTCCACCGGAATGCCGCTGGCCGGGCGGCCCTCAACCTCCCGCCTCTGACGACGCCCGGCCGGCGGACACCTTCCGAGATGCGGAACGCTGCTGTGCCTTCCGCATCGGTCTCATGCCTTTCTGCGGACCCGATCATTCCGGGGACGCGTTTCGCTCCCGGCCAGGGGATTGATCGTCGGAACCACGGCACAGAGGAATTCCGTCTTGTTTGACTATTCGCTTACTGAGCTCGGGGCAATCCTGGCCATGCAGGGCTTTGCCGGGCTCATCCTGTTTTCGGTATTCGTGCTGATGGCGCTGGGTCTGGCGATCATTTTCGGTCAGATGGGGGTCATCAACATGGCCCACGGCGAGTTCATGATTCTCGGCGCCTACGTGACCTACCTGATGTCCAACCTGTTCAGCGGGTTCATGCCATCGCTGTTCGGCACCTACTTCTTTGTCGCGATGGTTTTCGCGTTCTTCGCCGCCGGTGCGCTCGGCCTGTTCGTGGAGTGGGCGCTCATCCGGCACCTCTACCGGCGGCCGCTCGACACGCTGCTGGCCACATGGGCGGTGAGCCTCATTCTCCAGCAGCTCTACCGATCGATCTTCGGTGCCCGTGAAGTCGGCGTGACGATTCCCGACTGGATGATGGGTTCGCTTCCGGTCACGGACATGATCGAGGTTCCGATCAACGGCATATGCGTGATGGCGCTGGCGCTTGCGGTGTCGCTTGGTGTGTGGCTCATGCTGTTCCGCTCGCGATGGGGCAAGCAGGTGCGGGCCATCAAGCAGAACCGGGTCATGGCCTCCGCTGTCGGCATCAACACCGAGTGGACCGACCGGCTGACGTTCGGCATCGGATGCGGGGTCGCAGGGATGGCCGGTTCGGCCTTCACGATGATCGGCTCCACGGGCCCGACCGCCGGACAGCTCTACATCGTCGACACATTTCTCGTCGTTGTCTTTGGCGGCGCCGCGAGCCTCCTCGGCACGGTCGCGAGTGCGTTCACGATCAGCCAGGCGCAGTCGATCATGGAATTCTTCCTCTCGGGTTCCATGGCCAAGGTGCTCACGCTCGTGATGGTCGTGTCCATCCTCATGCTGCGCCCGCAGGGCCTGTTCTCCCTGCGGCTCCGCAAGTAGGGGGAGGCGAAGCATGGTTGCACGCCTGGCTGCGGGGATTCGGTTTTCTCGCTCGGAGATCGTGGGTTTCGTCATTCTGGCGGCCGTGATCTTCCTGGTACTGCCGCTCGCGCTCGACACGTTCCGGCTCAACCTCGCGGGCAAGTACCTGACCTACGCGTTCGTGGCCGTGGGTCTGGTTCTCTGCTGGGGCGCTGGAGGCATTCTCAGTCTGGGGCAAGGCGTGTTCTTTGGCCTCGGCGGTTACTGCATGGCGATGTTCCTGAAATTGGAAGCGTCGACCCCTGAAGCCACCGCGATCCAGTCGACGCCGGGCATTCCGGACTTCATGGACTGGAACCAGTTGACCTCGCTGCCTTGGTGGTGGGAGCCCTTCAACAGCCTGGCATTCAGTCTGCTCGCCGTCGTCGCTGTGCCGGTCGCGCTTGCCTGGGTCATCGGGCTTGCGATGTTCCGGCGTCGGGTCGGGGGGGTGTATTTCGCGATCATCACGCAGTCCCTGGCCGCCATTCTCACCATTCTGATCATCGGGCAGCAAGGGTTTACCGGAGGGGTGAACGGCATCACGGATCTCCGCACCCTGCTCGGCTGGGATATCCGCACCGACGCCGCCAAGGAAATCCTCTATTTCGTCAATGGCGCGCTTCTGATGATGTGTCTTCTGTTGGCGTCTTTCATTCTGAAGTCGAAGCTCGGAAGGGTCCTGGTCGCAATGCGGGACCAGGAAGACCGGGTGCGGTTCTCCGGCTACGACGTTGCCCAGTTCAAGATGTTCATCTTCTGTGCAGGGGCGGCATTTGCCGCGGTCGGCGGCGCGATGTTCACCCTGCAGGTTGGGTTCATGTCGCCGACCCTGGTCGGGATCGTGCCGTCGATCGAGATGGTGATCTTCTGTGCGGTTGGAGGGCGTCTCTCGGTTCAGGGAGCGGTCTACGGGGCGCTGCTCGTGAACTGGGCAAAAACCACGTTTTCCGAGAGTTTCCCCGAACTCTGGCTGCTCGGTCTCGGCGCACTCTTTATTGCCGTTGTGATGGCGTTCCCGAACGGGCTAGCCGGACTTTATGCCGATCACGTCGAGCCTAGGATCAACGCGCTTCTGGCCTTCCTCAAGCACCGCGCAGCGGGAACGAAACTCCTCGCGGACGCCCTCGCCCGCGTAAGGGCGCCCATTCGGCTCCAGTCCGGTCGCCGGCGCCCGGGCGAGGTCGCCCAACCGGGCAGCGCTCCTTTGGAGCCGGGCTCGTGACGGTCCTTAACCCGAACTTCCTGCTCATGGTCGAGGGGCTCACGGTGTCGTTCGACGGCTTCAAGGCGGTCGACGACCTCAGCTTCTATGTCGAGCCGAACGAGTGTCGGGTGATCATCGGTCCCAACGGTGCCGGCAAGACCACGGTGCTGGATCTCATTTGCGGCCGCACGCGGGCGACCGCGGGCTCGGTGAACTTCAAGGGCATGGAGCTCATGGAGATGCGCGAGGACCAGATCGTGCATGCCGGTGTCGGGCGGAAGTTCCAGACGCCGAGCGTGTACGAGGACCTCACGGTGTTCGAGAACCTCGAGATTTCCTACCCGCACGGCCGCAGCGTCTGGGGTGCGCTCCTGTTTCGCCGCGACCGCAACGTGAGCGAGCGCGTGGCGGAAATTGCCGAAATGATTTTTCTGGAGGACAGGATGCACGACAAGGCCGGGCATCTCAGTCACGGCCAGAAGCAGTGGCTGGAGACCGGCATGCTGCTGATCCAGGATCCCGAACTCCTCATGCTCGATGAGCCCGTTGCGGGCATGTCGATTGCCGAGCGGAAAAAGACTGCGCAGCTCCTCCACCGGATCATCGAGGACCGTTCGGTCATCGTGATCGAACACGACATGGGCTTCGTGGAAGACATCGCAAGCCGGGTGACCGTGCTCCACCAGGGCAAGATCTTGTCGGAAGGCCCGATGGACCGGATCAAGACCGATCCGAAGGTTGTCGAGGTCTACCTCGGTCAATGACGGCGGCTCCCATCCTGCAGGTCGAGGGGCTCCGCTCGGCCTACGGCGAGAGCGAGATCCTGCACGGGATCGATCTTGCCGTGCAGGCAGGCGAAATCGTTGCGGTCCTCGGCCGCAACGGCATGGGCAAGTCAACCCTGATGAAAACGCTTATGGGCATTGTCCCCGAGACGTCCGGAGAGGTCACACTCGCCGGAACGGCGATCGCTGGTGAGAAGACCCACCGCCGGGTGGCCCGTGGCCTCGGATACGTGCCCCAGGGGCGCATGATCTTCGGATCGATGACCGTGCAGGAAAACATTGAGGCCGGACTGATTGTGACCGGGCAGAGCATTGTGCCGGACAACATCTACGCACTGTTTCCTGTGTTGCTCGAGATGAAGGACCGCCGTGGAGGCAACCTGTCAGGCGGTCAGCAGCAGCAACTGGCCATCGCCAGGGCCCTGGCCTCGAACCCCAAGGTCTTGCTGCTGGACGAGCCGACAGAGGGCATTCAGCCATCCATCATTCGAGACATGGCCCGCACCTTGCGTCGTATTCGCGACGAGCGAGAGCTCACCATCGTGGTGTCCGAGCAGGTCTTGAGTTTCGCACTGGATGTTGCCGACCGGGTGATTGTGATCGAGAACGGCGGGTTTGTGCACGATCAGGACCGCCAGAACGTCGACGCCGACCGGGTCGCGCAATTTCTTTCCGTTTAGCCCCGCTTCCTGTTCTTTAGGAGAAAGGTACGATTATGGCCGATACGCTGATACCGGTGAATTTGGGCGAAAGCCCTACTACAAACCCGAACGTTCACAACCGATGGCATCCCGACATTCCGATTGCGGTGTGGGTCGATGCGGGTGACGAGTTCAGGATCGAGACGTACGACTGGACCGGTGGGCAGATCAAGAATGACGATGACGCTGCCGACGTTCGCGACGTGGAGCTGGAGCAGGTGCATTACCTGTCGGGGCCGATTGGCGTGCGCGGTGCCGAGCCTGGCGATTTGCTGGTTGTCGACCTTCTCGACGTTGGCGCGAAGGACGACAGTCTCTGGGGGTTCAACGGGTTCTTTTCGCGCCAGAACGGCGGCGGCTTTCTCACGGATCACTTTCCGGAAGCGCAGAAGTCGATCTGGGATTTTCAGGGCATGTTCACGACCTCGCGTCACATCCCGGGCGTGCGCTACGCCGGATTGATTCATCCCGGCCTTATCGGATGCTTGCCCGACCGTCCGATGCTGGAAATGTGGAATGCGCGTGAACGGGCGTTGTTCGAAACCAACCCTGATCGCGTGCCGCCGCTTGCCGCATTGCCGACGACGCAAGCCGCGCACATGGGCAAAATGACCGGTGACGCCCGCCTTGCAGCCGCTTCCGAGGCAGCACGCACCGTCCCGCCGCGTGAGCATGGCGGCAACTGCGACATCAAAGACCTTTCGCGCGGCTCAAGGATCTATTTCCCGGTCTATGTGGACGGCGCCGGTCTTTCCATGGGTGATCTCCATTTCAGCCAGGGTGACGGTGAGATCACATTTTGCGGTGCGATCGAAATGGCTGGCTGGCTGCATCTCAAGGTCGAACTGATCAAGGGCGGCGTCGCGAAATACGGGATCCGCAACCCCGTATTCCGGCCGTCACCGATTACACCGGCCTACAACGACTACCTGATTTTCGAGGGAATTTCGGTCGATGAGAGTGGAACGCAGCACTACCTTGATATGAATGTCGCGTACCGTCAGGCATGCCTGAATGCGATCGAATACCTCAAGAAATTCGGGTATTCGGGCGCGCAGGCCTACGGCATTCTCGGCACTGCACCCGTCCAGGGCCATTTATCCGGCGTGGTCGACATTCCGAATGCGTGCGCGACGCTGTGGATCCCGAACGAGATCTTCGACTGGGACATGATGCCGAACGCGGACGGTCCCGTGAAGTTTGTTGACGGCTCGGTCGACGTGCCCCTCGCACCGGATCTCTGATGCCGTCCGGACGCCCGCCACGAAGGCGGGCGTCCACCCCGTTTGTTCTTCATCAAGGTGCATGTGAATGCCAGTCTACGAATACCAGTGCGACGATTGCGGGCCTTTTGATGCCTGGGCGCCCATGGCCGATTACGCACGTCCCGCCGATTGTCCCGGGTGTTCGGCCTCCGCCCGCCGAATTGTGCGCACTGCTCCCCGAATTGCTGCGATGTCGACGGCCAGGCGCAAGGCGTACGAGGTGAACGAACGCAGCGCGGACGCGCCGAGGCGGGGTACCGCCCACACCCACAGCCATTCCCACGTTCATGGTGCAGACAGCCATTTATCCACGCCTGATCGGACTCCAGTGAAAAAGTCCCCGTCGGACCGCCCCTGGATGATCTCGCACTAGACCTGATCTTGATCGGACAACTGTTCGCCAAACTTACGGCGTTGCACGGCTTCGATTGCCTACAGATCGTCATCCTCAAGCACCCGCACTTCCCGCGCCGAAGCCCGCCCGCCAATTTTCGACGCCGTGGAATGCCGCGGCTGCATGTCCATTCCGGAGAAACGTAATGGACCAGCCTGTTTGACGGCCACCGGATGCAGGATCACAATTGGCAGCCGTCACCTTGCTAGGGAGGGACTCTCGTGAAACACAAACCAAGCACGGAACGGCAAGACGCCATTCGCGTGCACGTGACCTCAAAGGGGGGCCGATACGTCGACCCGCAGGCGCTACTGAAACTCCCGAAAGTTCAAGAGACGCTGCGGCGCATGTCGAAACTGCATCCTGGTCGACCAAATAAGGCAGCTGACAAACGCTCGTAGCGTGCCGGGAGGTCAAGATGGGTCTGTGGCATGTGCTGCTGCCTGCCTTAGGCGGCTACCTCTTCTTGGCAACTTGGAACCGGACGAAATACCAGACCCACAGGGACTCCGGCTATCAACTGTTCTTTAACTCCATGGCGTGCGGCCTTCTGCTGTTCGCGGTGGCGCGCTTTCTTGTAGTTTCCACCGAAGGCCGGATCCCCGACGGCATCAAGGACTGGTGGGCGAACTTGCTGCCCTTCGATCATTCCGGTTCACTCGCGGGAGTGGCAGTAATCGCTGTCGCCGTGCCGAAACTTCTGAACCGCTGGCACACCGAGAACAATGCCGCTTATGACGCCGCTAGGCGCAACGGGAATCGGATTGAGGTGCTTCTGCACGATTCGATCGGCCACCATCAACTGGTCGAAGTATCGATGCGCAGTGGCAAGTCCTACGTCGGCTACGTGCAAGCCAGCGGCGTTGGCACACATGGCGAAGGCGACGTATCACTGATCCCGGTTTGGAGCGGGTACCGCGACGTAAAGACAAAAGAACTCTGCATCACGACGGACTATGTGCCCGTCCTGCTGGCGAGCAATGGGGATCCTGAGAAATTCCTTGTAGTGGTCCCCATGGACGAGATCGTCTCCGCACGGACCTTCAGTCCGGAGATCTACAAGCGTTTCCAGACGACGACGGACCCGTAAACGAAAAGTAAATCCTTTAATCCGTCCATTCTAAGTGGCACGTCTATTGCTCTTGGGAGGGAGGCTTTCCGCGAGTGGTCGGCCTGCATCGTCGACCGCAGTTCGTGAGCAAGAGGTTTTGTCCGCCTCGCATAATGGAGAGCGACCAGCACGGGCGACTTCACCCTTGCGGGAGTCATCGCCGAATCAATACTTGCTCGCTCTGGACGCTGAGGGTGCTGATCCTGTCCGTCAAAACAACAAGGTGGTCCCGAGCGGGATCATCGTCCAGCCCACAGACCTGCTTCTGCGGAGTGGTTGGTCGATCCGGAAGCCCGCACGCCGACTCGCAGACTGAGGGACTGGACAATTGTGGCGCATCGTACCTGCCAGCGACGGACACGATGAGCCGCATCAGGACTTCGGCAGCATTCCGTTTACGGCGCTGACTCGCGCCTTCGCAGCTTGACCGGAAGGCCGTCCCTTAGGCGAAACAGCATCGTTGTATTCATTTCTGGAAAGTCCGGTGAGACGACGTCGACGTGCCATCGCTGGCAGATCGTTGCGAGCGTCAGCACCACCGCCATCTTGGCGAAGCCCGAGCCGGCGCAGATGTGATTTCCACCACCGAACGGGGTGTAGGCATGCTTGGCCTGGTCCGAAAGCTGCGTCCCCATCCAGCGCTCCGGCATGAACTGGTCCGCTTGCGGAAAATACTCGTCGCTCAAATTCGCGACCCTCCAGCAGAGCTGCACCGTCGTTCCCTCCGGCACACGGAAGTTGCCAAGGGAGACGTCTTCGAGTGCCGTTCGGCTGATAAGGAAGGCGGGTGGGGTAACACGCAAGTTCTCGTCGAACACGGCACGCGTGTAGACGAGTTTCCGATAGTCTTCCGGCGTCGGCGGGCGGTCACCGATCACCTCCTGCAATTCGCGTTCAAGCCGCTCGCGGACATGAGGATTGCGGCTGAGGTTGTACAGACACCAAATGATGGCGGTGGCATTGGTCTCATGTCCGGTGATCAGCAAGATCAGGCACAGATCCCTCAGTTCGGAATCATTGAAGGGCTCATAGACCCCGTCCTCGTCTGTGGCATTGGCCAGAAGCGATAGGAGGTCGGTACGCTCGGCGCCCTCGGCCCGGACGTTCGCGATTGTCTTGTGAAGGGCGTCGTCCAGCGCCCGGATCGCCCTTGCCCTGTGGCGGTTCCGGGACAACGGCAGTCGCGCGACCAGTTTCCCCATGGGAAACGTGAACAACATGATGCTCCACTCGAATGCCTGCAAGGTATCCAAGACGATATCCCGCTCGACCCACATGTCCTTGCCGAAAAACGTATTGGTCGCGATATCCAGTGCCAGCTCTTGGGACGCCTCGTCGAGATCGATCGTGTCGCCGTCCTGCCAACGAGCCTGCGTCTTCAGTGCCTGCTCAATCATGATGGCGCCGTAGTTGTTCAGGGCCTTTGCTGACAAAGTACTCCGGATCAGTTTACGTGTCCGTTTATGCTCCTCCCCTTCAGCGAGCAACCCTGAGGTCGGGTCGTTGAGCATTCCGCTTTTTGTGACGATTGGACCCAATCCATACGAGTCACTGTCGTTTACCCATATGTCTCGGAAAATCGCGGGATCGAAGACAACGCAAAATCTGTGTGAGAGAATCCGGTAATAGACGATGTCCCCGTATTCGCGCTGCAGTTGCTCAAAGAAGCCCACTCCATCGCGCATGCGATCCCGCAGGCGTCCAAAGCCAATCCCGTCCGGGCCGGGCGGGAGCCGTTTGTCTGGCGTCGGCGTCATCGGATCAGACTCGGTACCATCGTGCATTCTCCCAGCTACATTATACATCCGCTGCCGTTAGTCGCATAAGGGTTTCTTTCCACGCATATCGTCAAGGTGTTTATTTTTCTGTTTCTGCCGCCTCTCGAGGGCAGGCCCAGGAGTTGCTGAGGCCCACAGAGCGATCGTCGCCGCCACGCCTGTCGTCTGATTCTGCAACGCCTCACTGGACCGCCAGTTTCTCCCGAAACCGGCAATGCGCTAAACTCCAGCCTGGATAAATTGATGGAGAAAGCCACCTGATCCCGCGACCTGGACTGCCGAGTCTGGAATGCGGTGTCCGGCGCAGATCTCTGTTTTCGCATCGCGTGCCAGCCTGAACGGCATCGCCTTCCATCTTCGACCCACTTGATTTGAGGATCTCAACCCCGGACCACCAGTTCACTCCGGAAGGACAGACGCGCACTATCATGAACACTCACGACAAACCTCCCGTATTGGTACTGAGCACAGGGCGCTGTGGTTCCACGCTCGTGTCGAACATTCTGAACGAACATCCGCGCGTGCTAAGCCTGTCGGAGTTTTTCAGCCTGGTTGGCGTACACCGACTGTTTTTTCCACGGCGACTGACCGGCGAGAGAATGTGGGAATTCCTCAGCCGTCAGAGCCGACGCACCCGCCTGATGCTCCGTGAGCCGCACTGGGAGGAATTCCTCTACCCCATCGATAAACCAGGCGCTCGTTTTTCGGCGGACGACGTGCCACCCATCCTGTGCGCCACGTTGCCTCACCTCACAGCGGACTACGAGGCGCTCTTCGATGAACTGGAGCCCGTTATCCGGAAGCAGCCCAAGCAGTCACCCGGCGCGCACTTGCGGCACCTGTTTGGATGGCTCTCGGAGAAATTCGGCACCGACGTTTGGGCCGAACGCTCGGGAGCTTCGTTTTTGTTCGGGGCAAGAGTGCTGCGCGAATTCCCTGAAGCACGAATCGTACATGTCTATCGGGATGGGCGGGAAACCGCTATCTCAATGAGTCGTCATTACCTGTTTCGGCTGATCGCAGCGACCTTGAAGAATTCCGAAAGGCTCGGGTTGAGGCCCAAGGCAATGATGCGCAGACCATGGCTTTGGAACAACCTCACTCCGTGGATGGAAATGATCGTCTCTCCTCTGGTCAGGTATGAGAAACTGCCCATCGACAAACTCGTACTTACGGATTTTGCTGCCCTGTGGAGTTCCATGATCGAGCTGGGAGACAAGATGCTGAGCGAAGTCCCGGCCGACCGCGTCCTGAATCTGAAATTCGAGGACCTTCAGACCGAGCCGGAACATCAAGTGCGACGGCTGATCCGGTTCATCGATCCCGACATGGAAGACGAGCAATGGATTCAGCGGGCTTCGGCACTTCCGCGTCCGACGCCTTCGAAATTTGCCAAGCTTGATTCCGCCGAGCAGGCAGCCGTGACCGAGGCATGCCGCCCGGGCCTGGAAATTCTTGGCTACCCGCACTGAACATAGTCGTCTGCTGCTCTAGCGGACCTCAACCTCGAACACCAGCGTACTTTCGCACGAGAGACCCACGCCGCGATGAACATGCACGGCAAACCTCCCGTACTGGTACTGGGGACAGGGCGTTGCGGGTCTACGCTCGTGTCGGAGATTCTGAACGAACATCCGCGCGTGCTGAGCCTCTCGGAGTTCTTCAGTCTGGTTGGCCCGCCACGACTGTTTCGTTCACGGCGACTGACCGGCGAAAGAATGTGGGAACTCCTCAGCCGTCAGAGCAGACGCACCCGCATGATGCTCCGTGGGCGGCACAATACGGATTTCCTCTACCCCATTGATGAACCAGGCGCGCGTTTTTCGCGGGACGACGTGCCGCCCATCATGTGCGCCACATTGCCCCTCCTCACGGAAGATTACGAGGCGCTGTTCGATGAACTGGGGGCCGTGATGCGGGAGCAGCCCAAGCAGTCACCCGGCGCGCACTTGCGGTACATGTTCGGGTGGCTCTCGAAGAAATTCGGCGCCGACGTCTGGGCTGAACGCTCGGGCGCTTCGTTTCCGTTCGCGCCAATACTCCTGCACGAATTCCCTGAAGCGCGGATCGTGCATGTCTATCGGGACGGGCGGGAAACCGCCATCTCAATGAGCCGTCATTACTTGTTCCGGATGATCGCGGCGACATTGAAGAGATCCAAGAGGCTCGGATTGAGACCCATGGCCATGATGCGGAGACGATGGCTGTGGAGAAATACCGCTCCGTGGGTGGAAATCATCGCCTCCCGTCTGGTCAGATCCGAGCACCAGTCCCTCGACACACTCGCACTTTCTGATTTCGCTGCGCTCTGGAATTCGATGATCGAACTGGGAGATGACATCCTGGCCGAAGTCCCGGCCGATCGCGTCCTGAACCTGAAATTCGAGGACCTCCAGTCCGAGCCCGAACAACATCTGCGGCGGCTCATCCGGTTCATCGACCCCGATCTGGAAGACGAGCAGTGGATTCGCGAGGCCGCAGCACTTCCGCGTCCGACGCCTTCGAAATTTGCGAAGCTTGACCCGGCCGAGCAGGCAGCGGTTACCGAGGCATGCCGCCCGGGCCTCGAACTTCTCGGCTACCCGCACTGAACGTAGCCGTCTGTTGGCGTGGCGCATACGTCATCCGTGTTTGGCCGTTCCTCCGGCGACGCCGAAACTCCCTCATCGTTCTGTGATCAGGAACCTGCGGAAAACCGGGCCCTGTCTCGCTGGGAGCGAATGCGGACTTTTGGCTGGTCTGCGCGTCGCTTCAGACGCGTCTCGGCTCCCACGCGCGAACCGGACCTGCTTCTGACAAGGCGGGCAGACAGCGGATCGAGCATGCCCGGAACCGGATGTTGTGGGCAGCGTCTGATCATCCGATCGTACCTGGGATGCTCCATGCGAGAACGGTCCGGCGACCCGGAACGTGCCTCATGAGGTGGGCATTCAGGAACGAACAGGTTGCGGCAGCTTGCGAAGAGGTCTCCATCTTCGCGGGCCCGTCACCAGGGGCTCGCCTTTCCGGACTTGAGGTGGTCTGGCAGGTTGTAGCTGAAGTCGCTCAGCATCGACGCCTCGAGCAAGAACGCCAATTCCTTCGCTCGTGACTTGGCACCGAACGTCGGAGCCACCTTCCGGGTCGCGTTGATGGCAATGCGTCTGCCTCGCAGGAATGTCAGCAACCCTGCCGTGTGGTAGCGAGGAAATTGAAGCTGGTCCGTTATCGAGTGGCCAAGCAGCGCTCGGGAAACCCGGTAAACATGCGCCATCATGCGCTCACGTTCCTTTGGGTCGTCCTTGTTGGCCACAATGGGTACTGCCTCCACCAGTGCACGTGCAATCACCGTGGCCTCCTCGACCGGGAGCGGTTCGCAGATGGCCGCAATCCGAGACAGTTCAAGGGTCTGCTCTTCGTCTCCCTCGAAGAGCAGCTCATCCGGCGTGCCGATCAGCCAGGAGGCATAACGCCAAGCCTCCATGTAGCCCTTCCGGCTCGCGGCATCCATCGTCGCTCCAAGGCGCTCCGCTTGGCGGATCATCGATGCGGAAAAGTTGGCCGACGACAGGCCCATGTGCGCCGAGCTCAGCGGGACACCGTAGACCGATTCGTCCCAATCACCCGACGCTCGGATCAGGCGCCGGACCTGGGCATGGATCAATCGGATCCGGACGGAGAGCTTCCAGCCATCTGCGTGGCGCTCCAGCGCGCCCGGCATCATGATCTCGACGAGGTGCCGGGTGTTCTGCCGAATGCGCCGAACACCGTCTGCAGAGCGAACCCGACCGGTGACGTAGAACGCCTTGCTGATCAGAGAGACGGCGTTCATCAGGGTCACCACGAAGAATGCCGGGATGAAGAGGTCCGAATACTCGTGAAACGCGCGGCGTCCAGGCATGATCACATCCGGGTCGAACCAGTCCGGCTGTTCATCAACTTCGGCGAAGAAGTCCCGAAGTGCTGCGGGTGCATTGGTGCGAAACTCTGGCTCCTCGTCCATGCCCGCACGGATGAGCCGGGCTGATTCCTCAGGCCCGAGGTCGGCCATCGCCTCTATCGCAGCGTCAGCAATCACATCGCCGACCATCGTGAACTGAAGGTATTGTTCCGCGAGGTCGGCATTCGCGGCGCGTGCCTGCTGGTAACTCTCCTGATAGGCGGTCGGAATCTTCACTTCGTGTGTTCCCGCAATTTGTCAGTCGATTTCCCGCGGACGTCGTCCTGCGGGACCGGTTGCTGGATGGTGTCTCGCCACTGCAACGTGCCGGACATGGCCGGCCACGGCGATGACCGGCCGACGCCGGATTGTTGCCTCAACCGGTTCATGTCATGGCGTTCCGGTCAGTCGCATCCCGCAAGTGCCCATATCTGACCCCGCGCCATGGGCCATCTCCCTCGTATGGTCGCGCCGCGCATGGCCCTGGGCGCGACCGCCTCCCGCTGGCGGGGTCGTGGCTGGATCACAGCCAACGACGATCACACGCTCCCTCGCGTACGGAGCAACTCAACCACCTGGTCGGCGGCTTCCGCGCTGGAAAGGGCCGTCGTGTCAATGCGGAGTTCGGGGTTCTCTGGAGCCTCGTAGGGTGAATCGACGCCGGTAAAGTTCTTGAGGTCACCCTGGCGCGCCTTGCGGTACAGGCCCTTTGGATCCCTGCTCTCGCACACGGATACCGGCGTATCGACGAAGATTTCCAGGAACTCGTGGTCGTCGACCACCGCCCGGGCCATCTCCCGTTCGCTGCGGAATGGCGAAATTACGGCCACCAGGACAATCAGCCCAGCCTCCACGAACAATCCCGCAACCTCTGACATCCGGCGAATGTTTTCCACCCGGTCAGCGTCCGTAAACCCGAGGTCCCGGCCCAACCCGGACCGGACGTTGTCACCGTCCAGCACATGTGTGTGGAGACCAAGTGCGTGCAATTTTTTCTCCGTCAGGTCGGCAATTGTCGATTTGCCGGCACCGGAGAGCCCCGTAAACCACAGCACGCACGGCTTCTGGCTCTTCAGCGCGGCCCGGGCTGCCTTGTCGATCTGCAGTTTCTGCGGCGTAAGGTTGACGGCACGCGACAGGCCATACTCGATTGCACCCGCCCCGACCGTGCGTTTCGAGTACCGGTCGATCAGGATGTAACGCGATCCCGCTGCTCCGTTCGCCTGGCGCGAGTCGTACGCGACGACCTGGCCCAGCGAGAGATTGCATACGCCAATGCCGTTGAGCCCGAGCACCTTCGCGGCCTCGTGTTCCTCCAACGCCACATCGAGTTCGTAGCGAAGGTCAGAAACTGATGCGATCGTCGACTGGGTTCCGATCTTGATCTCGTAGGCCCGGCCGGGGAGCATCGGCTCCGAATCCATCCACAGCAGGGTTGCCCGAAACTGGTCACTGACCTCAGGCGGTGAATCGACCGACCCGATCACGTTGCCGCGACTGACATCGGTCTCCTTCTCCAGGAGCAGTGTCACCGAATCGCCCGCGACGGCGGCTTCCTGTTCCCCGTCCATCGTGACAATTTTTGACACGCGGTTCTCGCGGCCGGAAGGCACAACCACGACCGTGTCGCCGGGCTCGACTTTCCCCGCTGCCACGGTGCCGCAATATCCCCGGAAATCCGCATTGGGGCGGTTCACCCACTGCACGGGAAAACGGAAGGCGGACGAAGCCTGGAACGAAGCGACCGGGAGTGTCTCCAGGCGCTCCAACAGGGTTGGCCCTTCATACCAGGGCATCGCGTCGGTCGTCTTCGCCAGATTGTCGCCGTGCAATGCCGACACAGGGATGCTGTCGACACTCGCAAAACCCAGGGACTCGACGGCCTCGCGATAGGCAGCAGTCAGTTCGCGAAAGTGGTCCTCGGAGTAGTCGACCAGATCCATCTTGTTAATGGCAAGCACCACATGCCGAATTCCGAACAATGACGCGATGTGGCTGTGGCGTCGCGTCTGGACCAGCAATCCCTCGCGCGCGTTCACCAGCACAACGGCGGCGTCGGAGGCCGAGGCCCCGGTCGCCATGTTCCGGGTGTACTGCTCATGTCCCGGTGCATCCGCCACAATGAACCGACGACGGTCGGTCGAAAAGTACCGGTACGCGACGTCAATGGTGATCTTCTGCTCGCGTTCCGCCTGCAAGCCGTCAAGCAGCAAGGAATAGTCGACTTCCTGTTCGCCGCCGCTCTGCCGGTCGCGTGCACGCAGCTGGTCCAGCTCCTCCTCGGGAATCAGACCGGCGTCGTACAGAAGCCGTCCGATCAACGTGCTCTTGCCATCGTCGACACTGCCACATGTCATGAAGCGGAGCAGACCGGCCCCGGGATCGGACTTGGCAGGCATCAGAAGTACCCTTCCCTCTTCTTGCGTTCCATCGACCCATCCTCGTCATGGTCGATCGCCCGTCCGCTCCGTTCCAGCGATTGCCCGGCCTCGAGTTCCCGGATCACGTCGGCTACCGTTTCGGCATCGGATTCGACCGCTCCCGTAAGGGGGTAGCACCCGAGCGTCCGGAAACGGACGCGCCGGAGAGAGGGGGTTTCTCCGTCCCGCATGGGCAACCGGTCGTCATCCACCATGATCAGCAGACCGTCCCGCTCAACCACGGGGCGAGAGGCCGCGAAATAGAGCGGCACGACATCGATCTGCTCGTGGGCGATGTACTGCCAGACGTCGAGTTCCGTCCAGTTCGACAGCGGAAACGCGCGCAAGCTTTCGCCGGCATTGAGCCGGCAGTTGTAGAGGTTGCGAAGTTCCGGTCGTTGGTCCCTGGGGTTCCACCGATGTCTCGCATCGCGCACCGAGAGCACCCGCTCCTTGGCCCGCGACTTCTCTTCATCGCGCCGGGCTCCGCCGAAAGCCATGTCAAACCCGAATTTGTCCAACGCCTGCTTGAGGCCCTCGCTCTTCATGACCTCCGTGTGCACTTGCGAACCGTGCGACACCGGCCCAATCCCGCGCTTTACACCCTCCTCATTGATGTGCACCAGGAGTTTCCAGCCATCCTTTTCCGCAACCGCGTCCCGGAACGTGATCATCTCCCGGAACTTCCAGGTTGTATCGATATGCAGTAACGGGAACGGGGGTTTGGCCGGATAGAACGCCTTCTTGGCCAGGTGCAGCATCACACCCGAATCCTTGCCGATCGAGTACAGCATTACAGGGTCGCGGGCTTCGGCCACAACTTCCCGAAAAATATTAATACTTTCGGACTCAAGGTCCTTCAGATGGAGGGTCTGTTTTGCATGCGTCGCAGTCATCGTGGCCGCAGTTTACCACTTATCTTCTTGAACGTTCTTCGATCAGCGGCATGGGTTGCCCTGGTCGGCGGGGTGGTGCTGCATGCGTCAGCCCCGGAGCGCTTTGCGCGATGTGCAATCGGAACTTTCTGTTCCAGATGCTATTCCGGGTGCATCCTGGATGGCGCAGTCAAGGGTGCGTGGCCTTGCGCACGTACAAGGTCCGCCTGTCGATCCGCCGGAAGGTGGCGGTGATGCACAGCTGACCTTCGGGGATGCTGCGCGACGCGACCCAATGCGTGTACCCACCGGCCGGACCCCGCACTGTTTTCGGCCATGTTCAGCGCTGGACGCGGTAGACGGGCTCGTCGCCACGGGCCACGCGTTCCACGTTTTCCAGCGCCACCCTGAAATTGCGGGTTTTGGACTGAAATGTCTGCCCGCCAACGTGCGGCGTCAGCAGCAGGCGTGATCGGGCCCTCTCGGACAGCTTGAGGAACGGATGATCCGGGGGAAGCGGTTCCGACTCGAAGACGTCAAATGCCGCTGCCGCAAGCCGTCCCTCTTCCAGAGCATCAGCGACAGCAGCATCGTCGACGACGCCTCCGCGGCCGACGTGAATCAATGTGGCTCCGCGCTTGATCAGGTTGATCCGCCGGCGGTCGAGGAGGTGGCGGGTGTCGTCCCGGCCCGGAAGGGACACCGAAATGAGGTCCGACGTGGCGAGCAATTCGTCGAGCGGTACCGCCGGCACGACGTCGTCGTGCTGTCCGGCCCGCTCGGCACGTACCACATCAAGGCCGAGACCAGCCAGGTAGCGGGCCACATTCTTGCCGATGTGACCGAATCCGACGACGCCCGCGCGTCCGGCGAGTTCGTGAGCCGTCGCCGCGTGCGCTGTGCGGGCAGCAAGCCATTCGGCTTCTCCACCGGTCGACAGGAAGGTCAGCGGTCTGGCCAGACGAAGGGCCAGCTGGACCACCAGCTGCGCGACCGAGGGCGCGTTCAGGCCGGGAACATGGCACACCGGAATGCCGCGGCGGGCGCATTCGTCATGGTCGACGTTGTCGTAACCGGCACCGGTCAGCTGCACCAGACGCGCGTCGGGCGCACGATCGAGCAAGGGTTTGTCGACAAATCCGAATCCCGAGCCGATGACAATGTAATCGGCGCCGGCGGCACCCGCTTCCACCTCAGCTCGTACGGTCGCACGCCCGAATCGGATCTTGAATCCCGCGGGCACGGTGAGTCCGGTGGTACGGAACTCGGACTCCGGCCAAAGGAAGGCGATCGTCTGCACGGTGTGACGAGAATCCGAAACTAACGCGCGGCAGACTGGAACTGCTGTCCGCCAAATGTCTGTTCGGTCGGCACGATCTCGATCATGGATACGTTCACCCGCCAGGGTGCCTTGACTGCGTAGACGACGGCGTCAGCGATATCGTCGGGCTGCAGGTCGGCAAACGAGCCGTAGGTTTTGCGAGCGGCCTCTTCGCCGAACGCACTAACCATGAATTCCGTGACCACGCGGCCCGGGCAAATTTCCGTGACGCGGACCCCGCTTCCCGCAAGATTCAGGCGGAGATTCTGGGAAGCGAGGCGAACCGCACCCTTCGATGCGCCGTAGATGGGCGACTTGAGCGGATAGAGGCCGGCGACGGACCCGATGCCCACGATGTGTCCCCGCCCCCGGGCCCGCATTCCGGGCAGCACGGCCCGCATCGTATGGAGGTACGCGTTCACGTTGGTGTTGATGGTGAGATCGATATCGCCGCGCTCTGCCGTGAGAAAGTCGTCCATGCCGCGACCGAGGCCGGCATTGTTGACCAGGACGTCAATCTCGAGAGGCTCAAGAGCAGCGTAGAGGGCTTCCGTGTCGCACAAATCGAGAACCAGCGGCTTGGCGCCGGTGCTGGCGGCCAGTTCCTTGAGCCGCTCTTCCCGACGTGCGACCGCAATCACTTCGAGGCCGGCGGCACGAAGTGCGTGCACCGTTGCCTGGCCGATACCGGCCGAAGCGCCGGTCACGAGGGCCGTCTGATAATCGTTTGTCGCCATTGCCGTCCCTTCCATCACGAAGGCAGATCGCCGCTCGCACCTTCACCGCGCGCGGTGTCTTGCTCCGCCTGACGTCGTCTGACCGGAACGGTAGCAGCTTCGTCGAGGCCGAACCTCGCCGGTTTCGCGCGGCCAGCCCATGCTTCCGCCGAGCAGGCACGTGAATTCATCAGGGCCGACGATTGCATGGTGGCCAGCCGGGCCGGACCTGTGGGCGGCGCAGGCGGCTGCCGGCTAAGCGTTGCCTAGAGCGGCGTCCCGCATGCGATGAAAGTTTTGCAGGCCGATTTCGTTCCGGCCAAACACGAGGTGCCGCTGGATGCCGGCTGCCAGATTGGCCTGCACGCCCTCCATGGTTGCGAAATCCTCGTTGTCGAGCACACCGAGTGCCATCTGTGCGACCTCGTCCCAGTCCCGGTCTGACGAGTCGTCACCGGGTGACGCAAAGGTCAGATGGCAGACGGACCTATCCGGCCGCTCGGGGTCGGGAAAAAAGCGGTAGAACTCGAAATGCGGTCCCTGGCTGATCAAGACCGCGTTTGGAAACAACCGATAGATAACAGTCGCGTGCGGGATCAGTTGCCAGGTTTCGGGATCAGCGTCACGTTGGTCGAGAAGGCTGCGGCGAAGTGCCGCCAGCCTCGCGTGCCGGCCGTACGGTTCGTAGAGAAACGCGCTTCCGAGCAACGTCTTGGCAATCGTTCGACGATGGAGAACGGGCACGTGATGAAGCTCGAGAAACGTGTCGACGCCGAGTTTCCAGTTCATGCGCTTGGTCCAGACGTGCCGGCTGCGCAGGCTGTAGGTCGAGAGCCCGTAGCTCTCGAGCTCGGTGTCCAGGCTTCCGAGTTCTGGGTCTGGCCGGGTTCTGGCGTTGGGGTTGAGTTGCAGCCAGATCAGGCCGTTTTCCTCCAGTGTGCGGAACCGGACAAGGCGCGTATCGTCGACGTCGACTTCGGGAAAATGCTCGCTGCCTGGAAGTGCCCGCAGAATTCCGCACCGGTCGTATGCCCACCCGTGATAGGGGCAGGCAAACGCCTTGCCGACGCGGCCGGTGCCGTCCAGTAACCGGGCACCCCGGTGCCGGCATGTGTTGAGCAGCCCGCGTACTTCGCCGTCGTCGTCACGGACGAGAACCACCGGCAAGCCGGCAATTTCGAGAGTGAGGTAGTCGCCGGGCTCGGCGACCTCGCAACTGAGCGCCACCAGCAGTGGAAAGCGCCGGAAGAGCGACGCAGTTTCGGCGGCAAGCGCGCCCCGGTCCGTGTAGCGCTCGCTGTCGACCACCATCGTGCTGTCGGCCTGCGGTACCACGCGCCGCTCGATGCGGTCGAGCGCTTCAACGGCAAGCCGGTGTTCCGTCTCGGGCTGCATGGTCAGTCGCTCTCAACGGGGGAGTTACCGCATCCTACCCGGAGTGTGTTCCCGGGGCATGGAGTCGGCGGGGCGACAATGGGTGGATAACTGTGCGCGGCTGAAAACTGTTGCGCGTCGACGCCGGTGCGGCGGGGTCAAGCCTCAACTCTGGATGGGTGTCGATCGACACTGCAACCGCACAAGCCAGCGCACAGTCGGGCTGGTCGGCGAACACGTGGTGCTCTGCAATCGGAGGGTCGGGCTTCGATCGTCGCAGGCTGCCTCGTTCCCGCCCGCAAAAATGCTCAGGTGCCGTGCAGAATCAGGCAACGGTCGTCGATTCGCCAGCCGTCCGTCGCCTCACCCCCGCGTGTTCAGGCGGTGCAATACGGCACGACGTAGGGGCCTTCCGGCACGAACGCCACGCGGGGGTCGCCGGCGCGCGCCACACTGTCGGCGATCGCGCGCTCGACCGAATCCACCATCGCAACCCCCGTCAGGTCCCGCTCATCGTCGTTGAGGCCCGTGGTGTACAGCGAGACGGTGCCGGCACGCATGGGCAGGAGCTGCTTTTCGGTCTGCCATTCGTCGACATCGGCGTACCGTTTGGCCAGAAGGCTTTGGAGGAACCGGTCCGGCCCGAGTCTGATCAGGCGTCTCTGGGCTTCCACGTATTCGGCCGATCCCATGCCTTCCGAGCACGCCGAGACCACGATCAGGTTGCCGTCCGGCGCCAGGATGTCGATGGGCGCCACCATCCCCTTGACCGTCTGGTAGTAGGTCTTGTCGAGCGGGTAGCCGGCCGCCGACGTGACCACGGTGGGAAACCGCTCCGACACCGGAAGTTCCGAATAGGCGCGGGTGAATGCAACAGCCTGCAGGTGGCTTTCGATTATTTCCCCGTAGTTGATGAAGGACATGCGCCGCTGTTCGTCGATGACCGTGTTGACGGCGTACGCACCGCCAATCATCTCGATCACCTCAAGCTGATCCTGGTGCAGCGGATTGTCTTCGAGCCTGCAGTTGGTCGCTCCGGGATCCTCCATGTAGCGGGCGCTGTGAAAGGTCGTGATGGTTTCGGCATGTGCGACGCCCGGAGCCACCACCTTCCTGCCGCCGGAATAGCCGGCCATGAAGTGGGGCTCCACGAGCCCCACGGCGAGGCGCAGGTCCGCCTCGACAAATCGGCGGTCCAGCCGGATGACCGCGCCCTGCCGTGTGGTTCCGACCATGACGTGGTCAGCGTCGGCGCGAGCGTAGTGGTTGACGATCCGAATCGAATCGAAGACCCATGGGTCACCCACCACTTCCCGGAGTTCGTCTCCCTCGTTGGGGCGGTGGAGACCGGTTGCGACCAGAATGGTGATGGCGTCGGCGGGCATCCCCGCGTCCAGCAATGTCCGCACGACGGGCGGCAGGATGACCCCGTTGGGAACCGGGCGCGTGATGTCACAGATCAAGATGCACGCGGATCCGGCGTCGGCCGCGAGGTCGTGAAGGCGTGGTGCACTGACCGGTGCTTCGAGCGCTTCGGCGACCGCCGCCTCCGGGCTGGAAAGGACGGGCATGGCGGGTTTCCGGAGAACGGTAGCCTGCCAGTTCGCCGGCACCGAGACCGGAAGGAGGCCCCGGTCGTAATTCAGCTCAATGCGCATCCCGCGCTCCTGCCGCTTCGGTTTGCATGGCGCGCGCACGGCCCGTCGCACGCAGGGCGGCGCACGCAGCGCCAAACCCGTTGCCGATATTGACGACGACGATGCCGGGACTGCAACTGGTCAGGCAACTGTGGAGCGCTGTCTCTCCGTGCCTGGCACTGCCATAGCCGACCGCCGTCGGAACAGCGATAAGCAGGCCTGGCACAAGCCCTCCCAGGACGCTGACCATGGCCGCATCCATGCCGGCCACAGCGATGACGACATCCATCGTCGCCAGTTGGTCGACGCGGTCGAGAAGGCGCCACAATCCGGCGACTCCGACGTCGCCATGCAGTTCGCTCGCCACGCCGGCAAAACGCAGGGTGCGCGCGGCTTCTTGGGCAACGCCGGCGTCGGACGTTCCCGCGAACACGATGGCAACGCGCGGATCTCCCTCGGGCGCGGGCACCTCTCCGAAGTATGCGGTCTGCGAGAGGGCGTGGTAGTCGAGTGCGGCGCGATGGTCATCGCGGAGGGATCGATACTGGCTGTCCGGGAGGCGGGTCAGGAGCATGCTGCGGCGCGCTTCGGCCGCCTGGTCCAGAATGTAGGCAAGCTGCTCCACGGTTTTGGTTTCGCACAGCACGGCTTCGTCGAGCCCGATTCGGGCCCGCCGCCCGAAGTCGAGCTGAACCTCCTCGGCACGGACGCTCATGCCGACCGCGCCGGGACCGTGGCACTCCCTCTCCGGTAGGACGTAAAGCCGACCGGGCCACTCCGCCGGGTGGGCTGGAAGATCACGCGAATCTGTTGCTCGAGCTCGCGCTGGGAAATGGCGTCGAGGCCGCTCAGGGTGGGTTCGTCGAGTTCGACCACGATTCCGCTCGTGCGCACGCGGCAGCGGACGGTGGCCGGCCGCAGTGCGTCGCGCAAAATGCGCTCGGCGCCGTCGATGGCTGCCAGCGTTTCGCGCGTGATGGCAATCCCGGTCTCGATGCGGCTCGACAGGCACGGTGAGGCAGGTAGGTCTGCGAAGTGCTGAAGGCCGTGCGCGGCGGCGAGCCGCCGGATCTCTTCCTTGCGGATGCGGGCTTCGATCCACGGATGGCGTACCGCATGGTTTGCGGCCGCCCGGAGGCCGGGTCGAAAGTCGTCGAGGTCGTCGAGATTGGCGCCGGAAACCACGGTCAACCGGGTGCGCTTCTGAATGGCGTGATAAAGGCGGTCCTTGCAGAAGAAACACCGGTCGACGGGATTGCGTCGGTAGTCTGCATCCCGCAACTCGCCCGCATCGACAATTTCCAATGGCCAGCCCCTGGCGTTGGCGTGCGATTGAAGCCGGTTCGCTATCTCCAGGGGAACCGCCGGCGAGGCTGCATGGAAGAGGTGCGTGGTCGCGGGAAACCACGCGACCGCCAGAGCTCCGAGTGTCGTGCTGTCCACCCCGCCGCTCACCGCAACGGCGACCGGTCCGATCGCGTCGAGCACGTCGCGGAGTGATAGGGCTGACTCAGTCGTCGCGGTCGCCACCTGCACGCTCCGGTTGATCGGCGGATGACCGGGCAAGCGCTTCTGCCTCGACCTGCTGGCGGAGGTCTGCCCGTGCCGCGTGACCGGCCTCGACCTCGTCCAGGTCGGCGAGTTCGGCCTTGGCTGTGCGCACGCCGTCCGGCCGATCGGCGACCTTGACCCGAAGGGAGCGGTCGTTGCTGGCAATCGTGACCATCTGTCGCGACAGTACGAGACGATGGGCGCGTGTCCAGCGAAGGCCGAGGGTGGTGGTTTCGCGAAAACAGCATGCGGACACGGACTGCATGTGGCTGGGCCAGGCCAGGACCTGGATTCGGACCGCCATTCGGCCGTGCTTCGCGGTCACCTGCTGCTGCGTGACGTCGAGGACACCCTCGGCTGCCCGTATGCGTTCGAGACCAGCCGCAAGGTCTTCCGGCGTCTGGTCGTCCACGTCGAATGTAAGGACAGCGATGTCATCACCGGAAGGGATCGAAGGCGCCACACTGTGAAGTTGCGCACGCAGGATGTTGCTCCGGCCCTCGAACGTGCTGGTGCCGAAACCGTGCCCGGTCGCTTCGAGCCGGCGGGGCACCTGGTCGGCGGTCTGGTCCGGGTCGAGATGACGCAGGATGGCCGCTCCGGTCGGAGTAATCCGTTCGCCTTCGATTCCGTCGTCGGCGAGCAGCATTCCCTGCAGCAGGATCGCGACCGCTGGAGTGGGGACCGGAAGGGCCCCGTGCGCCGACTCGACCATTCCGCGCCCCCGCGGCAAGACGCCGCACGACCACGACGGCGAGTCCAGGGCCTCGATCAGGGTTGCCGCTGAAATCAGGTCAACCGGAGTGTCGAGGCCGCCCAGTTCGTGAAACTCGACCCGGGCGGGCGGGATCCCGTGCACTTCACTCTCGGCCTCGGCGAGCAACTCAAGCATGGCAAGCGCGCGTTCCCGAACGCGGCTTTCAACCTGGGAACCGGCGATGATTTCGCGGACATCGCCCGCAGGTGTCGAGTGTGGAGGTTTCGGACAGTGGACCCGGAAGCGGCGGCCGCGCAGGACACCATCATGGTGGGCCGCGAAGCTCACGGAGATCCGGTTGCCGAGGCCCAGCGCCTGTACAGCCGCTTCAACCTCCTGGGCGCAGTCGGCCCGGGCGTCGACCAGGGCCGCCACGAACATGTCCCCGGCGACTCCACCGACCGCATCGAGATGAACGTGCATTCGGCGCTCCTCGGTTATGCCGATGGCGGCCCGGGGCTTTCGCCGGAAGGCACGCGTCTTCGCCCACCGCACGTTTTCGGGGCCGGCTCGTGCGGGTTACCTCGGAATTCGTGGGGCAGGCCGCCTCGGGGCCTGCGCTGCAGGCTCTGGAGTGTACCACTCGGGCATCGCAACCCGTCCACACCGGACCTCCCCCTGGTGCTGACAGGTCCTGTCGAACCCTCGATGTGCGCAGTTTTCGATTGCCGAAAGTGTGCAGTTTTCAGTTGCCATTGGCAGTTGGATTCGGATTCCGAAACGCCTACGCTGGTTCCGATTGGCACTGACGTTCCAACAAAACAGCAACCTATGCAGCCAAGCGCTGCGGAGGCACAGTTGCAGGTTCAAAAGCGATGACGCCGGTCTGCCTTGTCATTGGTGCCGGTGCCGGAATTGGAAGCCACGTCGGAAGGCGTTTTGCCAGGGAAGGCATGCACGCCGTGCTGTGCCGGCGCACCGACGAGGCCGGTCTTCAACGGTCGGTGGAACGCATCACGCGCGAAGGCGGCAGCGCGTCGGGATTCCTTCTCAACGTTGTCAGCCCCGACAGCATCGAGGAGCGCGTGGCGGCGGTCGAGGCCGACATTGGTCCGATTGAAGTGGTGGTGTACAACATCGGCGCGCAGATAGGCGATCAGCCTCTGGCGGACACCACGTACAAGGCCTTTGAGCGGGGCTGGCGCCTGGCCACTTTCGGGCTCTTTCGCACGGCAACCTCGGTGTGTCCACTGATGGTTGAGCGCGGGCACGGGACGATCCTTGTGACCTCGGCGACGGCCGCGATGCGGGGCAACCAGGGCCAGCATTCCCATGCCTCGGCCATGGCCGGGCGCCGCATGTTGTGTCAGAGCCTCAATGCCGAATTCAGCCCCAAGGGCATCCACGTCGCGCACATCGTGATCGACGGGTCAGTGGACGCGCCGGACACGCTGGGACGGATGCTCGGGCCCGAAGCGTTCCAGAAACTTCGTGAGGAGCGGGGGCTCGAGCACGACGGGCTTTTGCTGCCGGAGCGGATCGCCGATACCTACTATCACCTGGCAACGCAGCATCGGTCGGCCTGGACCCATGAGATTGACCTCCGGGCCTTTTCGGACCTGCCCTGGTGGAACCACTGACTGCAGCCCGATTCCGGCATAGGCCAAGTATTGGCCAAACAAGGTGCAGGCGGATGCGACCGGGACGTCCCGGCCAGCGGGCCGATCCTGCGAGTGAGCGAATCCACTACCAGATGATCTTTGCGGGGTCTCCCCGGTAGAGAGAACGAATGTAGGCGATCACCTTCCAGATCTGGTCATCGTCCAGGCTCTCCGAGAAACCCACCATCACTGTCCCTTTTCGCCCGTTGGCGATCGCGTTGAACAGCGTCTTGTCGGTGGGCCGGTACACCCACTGATCGTCGGTCAGGTCGGGCCCCACGGCCCCGCCGGCCTCCTTCCCGTGGCACGAATAGCAGCCGGTTGCGGCCCACAGCTGCTTGCCCTCGGCGATCGCCGTTTCGTCGCCGGTGTAGGGATTGGCATCTTCCGCAGCCGCACCGCCCGGCAAGCCGCTCAATGTGGTGGCGAAGGCAGCGGCGAAGGCCAACGGCCGGAGGTGGTGCGACACGCGCATGTCTTGACGCTCTACGGTCTCTGGTGCTGCGGCAAACCCCGAAGAGACAATCGGTCTCTTCGGGGTCGCGCTGAGGCTTCAATCACACCGGATTGATTGCCCTCGGGGTCGGGCTAGTCAAAGAGTCCGAACACCATCAAGTACCCGCCCTTGCGGCTGTCCTTGAGTTGCGGTGCGCCCCCTTTGCCGAAGATGGCCCAGCCGGTCCAGCCTCCGAACCCTGCCGGCACCGCCACGTACTGGCGGCCGTCGATGGCATAGGTCATCGGACTGCCGAAGATTCCGGTTCCGACGTTGTAGGAGAACAGCTCTTCACCGGTGTCCTGGTCGTACGCCTTGAAGTAACCCTCGGGCGTGCCCGCGAACACCAGATTGCCGGCTGTGGTGAGAAGGCCGCTGGTGTAGGGCGACGGTGCCTTCACGGTCCAGGCTTTTTCTCCGGTCCGCCCGTCAAACGCCACCAGTTGTCCGTAGCCCGGATTCCAGCCGATGGTGCCGATGCCCCAGTAGGGCTTGCCGAGCGTGCGGACGGGCGGGTTCAGCCCCTCGCCCAGCGGCGCGCTCTGGATGTCGACACAGATCTCCCGGCTCGGCACGAACACCATCTTGCTGTGCGGGTTGACCGCCATCGGGTTCCACCACTTGCCGCCTTCCGAGGCGGGGCAGATGTCCTTGGCCTCGTAGTCGTACCGCGGCACCTTCTCCGGGTTGACGATGGGGCGGCCTTCCGGTGTGAACCCGGTCATCCAGTTGACCTTGGAGATGGGAACGCCCCAGACGAAGCTGCTGTCGGTCCGGTCGATGGCGTACAGAAGCCCGTTCCGGTCGCCGTGGAAGTATAGTTTCTTGCCGTCCACATCCATCAGGACCGGTTCGTTGTTGCCGTCGTAGTCCCAGATGTCGTGCGGCGTGTACTGGTACCAGTGCTTGATCGCGCCGGTCGACGGGTCGAGCGCGAGTGTGGTGTTGGAATAGAGGTTGTCACCAGGACGATTGACGCCGTCCCAGTCGGGATTGGGATTACCAACCCCCCAGTACAGGGTATCCAGTTCGGGATCGTACGAACCTGTAATCCAAGCGGATGCGCCGCCAAAGGCCGCGGCGTCGGCGCTGCCCCAGGTGTCGTGGTTCGGCTCGCCCGGGGCCGGGATGGTATAGGTCCGCCACGCCTGCTCGCCGGTCTCGGCGTCAAGCGCCTCGATGTAGAGCCGGGTCGGATATTCCGCACCGGACAGCCCGACGACGACGTTCCCCTTCACTGCGAGCGGGGCCACCGTCATGGTGTAGGCCTCTTCCCAGTTGCCGATGTTGCGGTGCCAGACCACCTCGCCGGTCTTCGAGTCGAGGGCAACCACGTCGGCATCCGGTGTCGCGACGTACACCTTGTCGTGGTACAGGGCGACACCACGGTTGCCGATGTCGCAGCACATGTTGCCGGCGACGCCTTCCGGCAGTTCATCGTAGTACCGCCAGATTTCGTCCCCGGTGCGGGCATCAATCGCAAACGTCCGTCCGTGCGACGCGGTTGCGTACATCACGCCGTTGTTGACCAGCGGCGTCGTGTTCTGCGCGTCCAGCACACCGAACGAGAAGGTCCATTTTGGAACCAGGCGCCGGACGGTCTCGGTGTTGACCTGGCGCAGGGGGCTGTAGCGTGTTGAGTCGTAGTCCCGCGGCGCCATCAGCCAGTTGTTGGGGTCCTGGGCTGCTTCAAGCAGCATCTCGTCGGTCACGTAGTCTTGCGCGGTTGCCGCACTCGACATGAACCACAAGGCGCTCGCTGCCACGATGCCCAGAATTTGCCGGGCCGATTTCAGGCCAATGCAAATTGTCATGAGTTAATCCTCCCATCGAGGATGATCGCTCATCCCCGCTGACCTCAATCATAGAGACCCGTGCCCTCCGCTTGATTTTTCGCGGTTTGTTTGCCGGCGATGCAAATTGGGCCCCAGGCGATTTGCGCGTTCCGCGGCAGGTGCAAAGCCACGGTGAGACCGACGGGCGATCTGGTGCGCCAGTGGCTCCTAACCGTTGTTGTCCGGCGAAAGACAGTGCCGGAACGTCGCCGCCATGTTGCTGAGCAGGGTGAAGTACAGCTCCGGGCCGTCCGCAATCGTCGCACCCAACGGGTCAAGCGTGCCCGTCCCTACAGGGAGGTCTTCGATAATGGTGTCGACGACGCTTCGGTTGAACTGCGGTTCGTCGAAGACGCAGGCCACGCCAAGGGTCCCGATCTTGGCCCGAATCTCGCGAATTCGCTGCACGCTCGGCGGCTGTGTGGGATTGACCACGACCGAGCCTGCCGGGGTCAGGCCGAATCGATCCTCGAAATACCGATACGCGTCATGGAACACGACGAACGGGATGTCCCGGGCCGGTGCGAGGTCGGCCGCGAGCGCGGCCCCGAACTCTGCGAGATCGCGTTGAAGGGCACGGGCATTGGATTCGTACGTGGAGGCGTTGGCGGGGTCGGCATCGGTCAGTGCGGCCAGGATGCTGTCGACCATTGCCGACGCGTTTTCGGGATCAAGCCAGATATGGAGGTCGAACGGCTCCTCGCGGGTGTCCCCATGGTCGTCCTGCGCATGGTCATCGGAGCCGATGGGCGTGTCGTGCTCGTCCTCATGGTCGTGGGCGTCATGTTTGTCGCCGTGGTGGTCGTGGCCGTCTTCCCACTCGAACGCGCCGCCTTCGCGAAGTGGCCTCCGAACCAGGTGTTCGGTCGTCGACAACTGCACGACGTGCGAGTCCGGTGCGATGTTCGCAATCGCGCGTGCAAACGACGTCTCCAGCCCCGGGTCGATCATGAAGATGAGGTCCGCATCTTCGAGTGCCGCCGCATCGGAAGGGCGCAGCGAGTACGTGTGAGGCGATACCGCACCGCGAATGACAAGGTAAGGCTCACCGACATTGGCCATCGTGGCGCTGACCAGCGAGTGCACCGGCTTGATCGACGTCACGACGCGCGGTGCTTCTGCAGCCGCAGTCGAACCCCCAACCACGCAACCGGCTGAAATTACGGCAGTGACAATTGGAACCAGGAAACGGTCAAGCGGCCGCGTAGGGTTCATTCGGGCTCTCTAGATTTAACGGTGGCTCGGCTACACGCCTTGGACCTTGACACATTCGTCAATATGTCGGCCGCACTCTCACTGCCCCACTGATTGGCCCGCGCCCGTCGGACCCGGCCGCATCCTGCGACCCGGCGGCCGAAACCGGCTCGCGCGAAGCGGGGTTCAACCGCCGGAGGAATTCATATGGACTGTGCGCTGTGCGGTGACCCCCTTGACCTCTGCGCCGCCAAGAACATGGGCGTCCGGAGAGGGGCACGCTGGATTGTGCGGAACGTCGATTTCAAGGTGCGGCGCCGGGAGCTGGTGTATCTCATTGGGGCCAACGGGGCGGGCAAATCGACGTGCGCAAAGGCCGTCCTCGGCTTGATCGACATTGACGAGGGAGCTGTCGGGCTGCGGGAAGGTCTCGATGTGGGCTATGTGCCGCAGCGGCTTGCCTTCGCTCCGACCTTGCCCCTGACCCTGCGCCGTCTGATGACGCTGACGAACCGGTTGTCACCGTGCGAAATCGACGCGGCGCTCGCTGCCGTGGGGCTGGAGAGGCTCGGCGATCCTCCGGTTGCGACTCTGTCGGGCGGTGAATTTCAGCGCCTGCTTCTGGCCCGCGCCCTGATCCACAAACCCGATCTCCTGGTTCTGGATGAACCCGACCAGGGGGTCGACGAGGCGGGCTCGGGCGTGTTTCGTGAGTTGATCGAAACCATTCGTCATGATCTCGATTGCGGAGTGCTGATGATTTCGCATGACATCGAGACGGCCAGGATTGCTGGCGACAACGTGATCGTTCTGGCGGCTAATGAGCAAGAATGCCCCGGCAGCGACGGAATGATCCCCGCGGACCTGATGACGCAACGCGACCGGGCCGTGTCGGCTTGAGGCATGCTTGATGATTTTTTCATCCGCGCGCTCGTTGCTGGCATCGGCTTGGCGCTGGTTACGGGTCCAACCGGCTGTTTCGTGGTCTGGCGAAGGCTCGCCTACTTTGGCGAGACGATCGCGCACTCGGCGTTGCTCGGAGTGGCGATCGCGGTGGTCACCGGCGTACACCTGACGGTCGGCATTTTTGCGACAGCATCAATGGCAGTGGTGCTCATGTTCGTGCTTGAGCGCCGGGATACGCTGCCGGCCGATACGCTCCTCGGCTTGCTTTCGCACGGCGGTCTGGCACTCGGCCTCGTGATCCTTTCGTTCTTTCCGTCGATGCGGCTGGATCTGGAACAGCTGCTGTTCGGCGACATTCTGTCGGTATCGCGGCACGATCTGGCCGCGATCTGGATTGGCGGTGCGCTCGCTCTGGGCGTGCTGTGGTGGATCTGGCGGCCGTTGCTCGCCGCCACCGTGAGCCCCGAACTGGCGCGGGTGGAGGGCCTGAGACCGGAGCGTGCCCGGCTGGTGTTCGGCTTTCTCGTCGCGGCGGTGATTGCCGTGGCCATCAAGGTTGTGGGGGTGCTGCTGGTGGTCGCGATGCTGATCATCCCGGCGGCGACGGCTCGCCGGTTCGCCTCAAGCCCGGAACGCATGGCCGCTGGAGCAGCCGTCGCCGGAATCGGCGCAGTTCTGGTCGGACTGTTCGTGTCAGGGCATCTCGACACGCCGGCCGGCCCGTCCATTGTCGTTGCCGCGCTGCTCCTCTTTGCCGTCAGCAGGTTCGGGATGCATAGGAGGCTGGGAGGTCCTCGCAACTGAGCTGCCGGTCTTCCGTTTAAACGGAATGCTGTGGCAACCCGGTCGCCGGATGGCGATCGTGCCGAGCGTGACGTTTTTGCCGCCCGACACCTGAATGCATCGAATTCCGGGCGTCGTCCCGGTCGGGGCCTGCGGCTAAAGCGCTGCCTCCGTGCCGAGTATCAGCGTGACTTGGCTCGAGAAGACCCCGCCGTTGCCGTGGGCGATCGCCGTCTTCGGGTTCGGTTGCTGGCGCTCGCCGGCCTCGCCGCGCAGTTGCCGCACCGCCTCGATCAGCGGAAAGATTCCGTACATGCCCGGGTGACAGCACGACAGTCCGCCGCCGTTGGTGTTGACCGCGAGCGTGCCGCCCGGCGCGATGGCTCCGTTCTCCACGAAGGCACCACCTTCGCCCTTCGGGCAGAAGCCGAGGTCTTCAAGAAAGACGATCGTGTTGATGGTGAACGCGTCGTACACTTCGAGCACATCGATGTCCGCGGCGGAAAGGCCGGCCATCGCGTAAGCCCGCTTACCCGACTCGCGGGCTGCCGTGACCGTCAGGTCGGGCATGTTGGTGATCGATCGATGCCAGTGCGCCATCGCTGCACCGAGGACCGGCACGGGCGGCCGCCGGAGATCGCGGGCCCGTTCCGGTGCCGTGAGGATGACGGCGCCCCCGCCATCGGTGACCAGGCAGCAGTCGCGCACGGTGAAAGGGTCGCTGATCGGCCGCGCCCCGAGCACGTCGTCAATGGTCAGCGAGTCCCGCAGGAATGCTTCGGGATTGAGTGCAGCCCATGCCCGGGCGGCGGTCGCGACGGCCGCCAGCTGTTCGCGGGTGGTGCCGTACTCGTGCATGTGACGTGAGGCGGCGAGGGCATAGGACGTGATTGGCTGGCGGGGCCCGTACGGGCTTTCATAGGGGTCCGGCCGGGACGTCGAGACCAGGCGTCCGGACACCGAACGCTGATTGCTGCCGTAGGCGACCAGGGCCACCTCGCACTGTCCTGTCGCGATCGCCATCATCGCGGTCATCAGGTGCGCGAGGTTGGACGATCCGCCGATCATGGACGAATCCGAGAATTTGGGTGCGATTCCCAGGTACTCGCACAAGGACAGCGTGCCCATGTTGACCGTCATGGAGGCGTTGAATACCGCGTCGATGTCGGCTGGTCGAAGCCCTGCATCGTCCAGCGCCGCGTTCACGGCGCCGGTGGTGATCTCGAGCTCGCTGAGTCCCGGCGCCTCGCCGAGCCCGAACGTTCCGGCCCCGGCAATCGATGCCGCTCCCCGGAGATTGCTCACGGTTGGGGGTCCGCTGGCCTGAACACCACCAGGGGCTGATCGCCGGTGCGGTCGATGACCGCTGTCACGGCCATCCCGATCTGGACAGCTTCGGGTTCGATCGTGTCCACCCGACTCATCATCCGCGGCCCCTCGGCGAGGTCGATCAGCGCGACGTTGTACGGGGGGCCCTGTTCGGGGCGCCGCCTGACCACGCTGGTTGCGTAGACCGTGCCCCGTCCGGACGCCTCGCGCCAACCGAGGGTCTGGGCGCCGCAATGCGGACAGCAGGCGCGCGGATAGAAGACACTCCGGTCACACGCGTCGCAGTGCTGGAGCAGGAACCTGTCCTCTGCCAGGGCGTTGAAGTAGGTCTCCTCCGGACCTGTCACAGGGGCGTTCGATGGCATCCCGATATCCTCATCGTGATAGGGCAGGCGGCAGGCAACCGAATCTCGGACGCCGGTTCACTCGGGCGGATCATCGGGATGCGGCATCGCCGCAAACTGCCCGCCGTGGTAATACACCAGAGGGTCGTCGGGCGGGACGGGTGGCGTCGTCGCCTCGATGTGAGCGCGGAACACTTCAGCGCAGTCGCTGGGCCTGAAGCCCAGGGCTTGTGCGCAACGGTTGTCCCAGAATGATTCGGGGTTGTCCGACGCGCCATAGATGATCGTGTGCCCCACGGAGGGCGCGACCAGCGACCGCTCGACCAGGTGAGCGAGATCCGGATACGAAAGCCAGGTCGCCAGCATGCGGCGATCCGTCGGCTCCTCGCGGCAGGATCCGATGCGCAGGGAGACGGTTTCCACGCCGTACCGGTCAGCGTAGTGCTGGGCGAGATTCTCGCCGAATGCCTTGGTCAGGCCGTAGAGCGTGTCGGGGCGATGCGTGACGGTGGCGTCGATCGTCTGCGTCCGGGGGTAGAAGCCGATCGCGTGGTTTGACGAGCCCCAGACCACGCGTTGCACGCCGTTCTTCCTGCACCCCTCGTACAGGTTGTAGATCCCGATGATGTTGCTCTGGTGGAGGTCCGCGAAGGGGGCCTCGGTAGGGACACCGCCCATATGGACGACGGCGTTGACGTCGCGGGTGAGTTCCTCGGTGGCAGCAGCGTCAGCCAGCTCGCACTGGACCGATTCTTCCCCCGCGCGCGTGGGGCCAAGAGGTTCGCGGTCCGAGACCCGAAGTGTCTCGGTCAGGGCCGGCAGCGACTCCCGCAGCACGGATCCGAGGGCGCCTGCAGCGCCGGTCAACAGGATGCGCTTGTAGCGCTTGGGTTGTGCTGGACTCATTGGTTGGCTCCCGGAACCCAGAGTACATCACCGCCGGACCGCGCGGCTTCGGTGCGTGCCAGGACGAACAGGTGGTCCGAAAGGCGGTTCACGTAGGCGAGCAACGCTGTTGGCACCGCTTCCGCAACCGACAGAGCGCAAAGCTCGACTTCGGCGCGGCGGACCACAGTCCGGGCCGCGTGCAGAAGCGCCGCCGCCTCGCTGCCGCCCGGCAGAATGAATGACGTGAGCGGCTCCAGGCCCGCGTTCAGATCGTCAATCTCGCGTTCAAGGCGCTCGACCTGGGCGTCCGTGACCCGGAGCGTGCCCGCGCGCTTGCCGTCGGGCGGCACGGTGAGATCCGCCCCCGCATCGAAGAGGTCGTTTTGTATTCGGGCGAGCAGGCCATCAACCGCCGTTGCGGCATGGACGCGGGCGACACCGATGAGGGCGTTGGCCTCGTCCAGGCTGCCGCATGCGCGAATCCGCTGCGTGTGCTTGCCGACGCGCTGCCCGTCGCCGAGTGACGTCTGGCCCTCGTCGCCGCCTCGGGTGTAGATGCGATCGAGGCGAACGACCGTAGATGGGTCCCGTGCCATGCAACCTCCGGCGCGCAGGCGAGTGCGGGGATGAAGAGACTACACTGGCAACGAGCCGGTTCTGCAGATGCCCAACGGTCCCGCTGCGGACAGACGGATATGGTACCGTCGAACCCGAGGAGACGATTCATGCCTGTCATCAACCGAATTGCGGGCGGCAGCGACACCATGGTCGCCTGGCGGCGCGACTTTCACAGCCATCCGGAACTCGCCTACAAGGAGCATCGGACCGCGAAGCGCGTGGCCGACCTGCTCCGGTCCTTCGGTGTCGACGAGGTGGTTGAAGGAATCGGCGGGACGGGCGTTGTAGGCCGGATCCGGAATGGTGAAGGGCCCTCAGTCGGGTTGCGCGCGGACATGGATGCGCTTCCGATCAATGAGCAGAACACGTGCGACCACGCGTCCCAGAACGCGGGCGTAATGCATGCCTGCGGTCACGACGGGCACACCGCAATGCTGCTCGGGGCCGCCCGGTATCTTTCTGAAACGCGCAAGTTCCAGGGTGATGTGGTGCTGGTGTTCCAGCCTGCGGAAGAAGGATTTGCGGGCGCGAAGGCCATGCTCGATGACGGCTTGTTCGACCGGTTTCCGGTCCGGAACATATTTGGCATGCACAACATGCCGGGGCTTGAGCAGGGCAAGGTGCGGGTCGCACCGGGCCCTGTCATGGCGGCTGCTGACAATTTCGTTGTGACCGTGCAGGGCAAGGGTGCCCACGGGGCCATGCCCCATCAGTCGGTGGACCCGGTCGTGGCCGGCGCCGCCATCGTCCAGGCGCTGCAGTCCCTGGTGTCGCGGACCAGTGACCCGAAATCGACGCTGGTGATTTCGGTCACCCAGTTTCATGCAGGGGACGCGTTCAACGTGATTCCGGACAGCGCGGAGCTCGGCGGCACCATCCGCTATTTCGCACCCGAGACGGGGGCCATGGTTCGGAAGCGGTTTCCCGAGTTGTGTCAGGCCGTCGCCGAGGGTTTCGGCGCGACTGTCAACGTCGACTACAGGGAGGGCTATCCGCCGACCATCAATGACCCGGAGTCGAGCCGGTTCGCGAGCCAGGTTGCGTCTGAAATTACGGGTGAGGCCGAACCGACAGACCAGATGCAGGTCATGGGTTCCGAGGATTTCTCATTCTTCCTCGCGGAACGGCCTGGCGCCTACGCCTGGATTGGCAACGGTGATTCAGCGTCCCTGCACAACCCCGGGTACGACTTCAACGACGACAACCTGCCGGTGGGTGCAAGCTTCCTGGCGCGGCTGGCCGAGGATGCCCTGCGTGCGACCGGCTAGCGCTGCGTGCGCACTGGCTCTGGCCTGGCTGCTGGCCGTTCCGGCCAGCGCCGAATCCGTTCTGCGCGCAGTCGTTCACGCCGATCTCCGGAACATCGATCCGATCTGGACGACCGCGTACATCACCCGGAACCACGGGTACATGGTGTACGACACGCTGTTCGCGCTGGATTCGGAATTCCGGGTACAGCCGCAGATGGTCGATTCGTGGGAGATGTCGGACGACGGCCTGGAATGGACCTTCCGGCTTCGGGACGGCCTCGCATGGCACGACGGAATGCCGGTGACAGCGGCCGACTGTGTCGCATCGATTCGACGCTGGGGTGCCCGCGACGGCATGGGCCAGAAACTGATGGATGTCACGGCATCGCTCGAAGCGCTCGACGCCGCAACGTTCCGGTTGACGCTTGAGCAGCGGTACGGACTGGTGCTTGAATCCCTCGCGAAGGCGAGTTCGAACGTCCTGTTCATCATGCCCGAGCGCCATGCGCTGACGGACCCCTTCGAGCAGATTCCGGAAGTCATCGGCTCCGGCCCGTTCCGGTTTGTCGCCGACGAGTGGGTGCCAGGCGCCAAGGTGGTCTACCTGAGGAACGACGCGTACGTCCCGCGTGACGAACCGCCGAACTGGGGTTCGGGCGGCAAGGTGGCGCGGGTCGACCGTGTGGAATGGCTCTACGTGCCCGATGCGGCCACGGCCATGAATGCCCTCCTCGCAGGCGAGGTGGACTATTTCGAATTGCCTCCGCACGATCTCCTTCCGATCATGGCAGCGTCTCCGGACGTCACCGTCGCCCGGCTCGACCCGGTCGGTGTGCAGGGACACATCCGGCTCAATCACCTCCATCCACCCTTCGATCACCCCAAGGCTAGGGAGGCCATGCTGTGGCTGGTCGACCAGGCCCGGTTCCTGCGCGCCGTGGTCGGCGACGAGGAACACTGGCGGACGTGCCCTGCCTATTTCGGCTGCGGAAGCCCGTATGAATCGGACGCAGGCGCCGATGCCTTGATGGCACACGACCTCACCCGCACCCAGGCGCTCCTCGAGGAGGCCGGCTACGACGGCCGGCCGGTCGTCGTCATGCAGCCGACCGATATCGCGATCCTGAGCGGGGCGGCCCTGATGGTGGCCGGGCAACTCCGGGAGGCGGGCGTGAACGTGGAGCTCCAGGCGATGGACTGGAGCACGCTGACGAGCCGTCGGGCACTTGATGCCCCTCCAGATGAGAACGGCTGGAACATCTTTCCGACCTGGTTCATCGGCATGGATGTCGTCCATCCCCTCGCAAGCACGGTGACGAGCGGGGGTTGCCGGGAGCGGGCCTGGTTCGGGTGGCCCTGCGATTCGACGATGGAGGAACTCCGGGAGGCGTTTGCGTTCGAAAACGACGACGCCCGGCGCCTTGCGCGGGCCGAGGCGGTCCAGACGCAGGCGTTCGAACTCGTCCCCTACGTGAACTTCGGCGAATGGTTCAACCCGGTCGCGTTCCGGACCGATCTCGAGGGCGTCCTCGAATCCCCGATTCCGTTGTTCTGGAACATCGCCAAGCATTGAGCGGGCGCCACACACGGTGACCGCCTTTCTCCTGCAGCGCCTGCTTGCGACCCTTCCCGTGATGGCGGTGGTCGCCATCATCGTGTTTCTGCTCCTGCATCTCGGCCCCGGCGATCCAGCTGCAGTCATCGCGGGCGACTACGCCACGCCGGAGGATATCCAGCGCATCCGGGAGCGGCTGGGTCTCAATGAACCGCTCTACGTGCAGTTCTTCCAGTGGGTCGGGCGGGTGCTCACCGGGGATCTCGGCATCTCGATTTTTTCAAACCTGCCGGTGGCGCAGCTCATTGCCCAGCGGGTGGAACCCACCCTGGCGCTTTCGGTCGGCACGCTGCTGGTGACCGTGGTGGTAGCGGTCCCGCTGGGCGTGGCAGCGGCGTGGCGGGCCGGCGCGTGGCCTGACCGGCTGCTGATGGGCGGGGCGGCGCTGGCTTTTGCGGTGCCCGTGTTCGTGATCGGTTACGTGCTGATCTACATCTTCGCGATCAAGCTCGCCTGGCTTCCGGTCCAGGGATACGCCCCGCTCGGGGAGGGCGCGGGCCCGTTTGTCCGGCACCTGATCCTGCCGGTGGTCGCGCTGTCCTTTGTCTTTATCGCCCTGATTGCCCGCGTCACCCGGGCAAGTGTTCTGGAAGTCCTGGGCGAGGACTACATCCGTACCGCCCGGGCCAAGGGTGTCTCGACGTTTCGCCTGCTCCGCCGCCACGCCCTTCGCCCGGCACTGGTCCCGGTGGTGACCGTCATCGGCATCGCCTTCGCCCTCCTGGTGGGCGGGGTGGTCGTGACCGAAAGCGTCTTCAACATTCCGGGCCTCGGCCGTCTGACCGTCGATTCCGTGCTCCGGCGCGACTACCCGGTTATTCAGGGCCTCATCCTGGTGTTCAGCGGGGCCTACGTCCTGACCAATCTGGTGGTCGACCTGCTGTACAGCCTCCTTGACCCGAGAATTCGCGGATGAACGCCGTCCGTCGCAGCACGTCGGTGCGGATCGGTCTGATCCTCCTGGGTCTGGTCATCCTGACCGCGGTTCTAGCGCCGCCGCTCGCCGGGCTGGACCCGCTCCGCATGGCGCCCGAGGAGCGGTTGAGCGGGCCTGTGATCGCGCATCCTTTCGGGACCGACATGTTCGGCCGCGACATCCTTGCACGCACCCTTCACGGGGGGCGGGTGTCGCTGAGCGTCGGGCTTGCCGTGGCGGCGGTCGCGCTTGCCGTGGGCCTCTGCATCGGCCTGGTCGCCGGCTACCTCCGGACGGTCGACCGCATTGTCATGCGTGTCATGGACGGGGTCATGGCCATTCCGGGAATCCTGTTGGCCATCGCGCTGATCGCGTTGTCCGGCGCGACCCTGACGACCGTGGTGGTGGCCATCGCGGTTCCGGAGATCCCCCGCGTCGTGCGTCTGGTGCGGAGCGTGGTACTCGCGGTGCGGGAGGAGCCCTACGTCGAGGCGGCCCTGGCGGCCGGCGCGCGCCTGCCGCGCCTGCTCATCCGGCACGTTCTTCCCAACACCCTCGCACCGCTGATCGTGCAGGGCAGTTACGTCTGTGCCTCGGCCATGATCGTCGAATCGATCCTTGGATTTCTCGGCGCCGGCATGCCGCCGGAGGTGCCGAGCTGGGGCAACGTGATGGCCGAAGGGCGGACGTTTTTCCAGATTGCGCCCTGGATCCTGTTCTTTCCCGGCGTGTTCCTCGCGGTGACCGTGCTCTCGGTCAACATGCTGGGCGACGGTCTCCGGGATACGCTCGACCCGCGGCTTCGAGGCCGTGTCTCATGACGGCGCCAACGCCGCCCCCGGTCCTCTCGGTTCGTGGTCTGACGGTCGCGCTGCCGGCCGGGGCCGAGCGCCCGCACGCGGTCGAGGACGTCGCGTTCGATGTCCGCGCCGGCGAAATCGTGTGTCTGGTCGGGGAGTCGGGATCCGGGAAGTCGGTGACCGCGCAGGCGATTCTGGGCCTGCTGCCGCCGGGGCAGTTGCAGGTCACCGGGGGAGTCATCGAGCTGGAAGGCGAGAACCTCCGCACGGCCACGCCCTCCCGCCTTCGATCGCTCCGCGGCCGCTCGGTCGCCATGATCTTTCAGGAGCCCATGACGGCCCTCAATCCCGTCCTCACGGTGGGCGAGCAGGTCCGCGAGGTCTTCGAAACCCACCGCGTCCTGGCTCCCGGCGAACGGCGCCAGCGGGTCGTGGACCTGTTCCGCTCGGTCCAGCTCCCGGATCCGGAACGGCTGGTCCGCAGCTATCCGCACGAACTCTCGGGTGGGCAGCGCCAGCGGGTGATGATCGCGATGGCATTCGCGCTCGAACCCGCCCTGCTGGTCGCTGACGAACCGACCACGGCACTCGACGTCACCACGCAGGCCCGCATCCTCGACATCATGCGCACCATGCAGAAGGCGCGCGGCAGCGCGGTTCTCTTCATCACCCACGATTTCGGGGTGGTCGCGGACATCGCCGATCGGGTGGTCGTGATGCGTTCCGGCGAGGTGGTCGAGCAGGGCCCGCGCGATGCGGTGCTCCGCTCCCCGGTACACCCCTATACGCGCATGCTTCTCGAGGCTGTGCCAGGGCTGGAACCGGAACCGCGGCCCGCCGCCACCACGCACGCCGCACTTGAGCTGCGGCAGGTTTCGAAGACGTTCTCGGGCGGCAGCTGGTTCCGGTCCGGCCGGACCGTGCGCGCCGTTCGCGATGTGTCGCTGGAGCTGCGACGCGGCGAAACCCTGGCGGTGGTGGGAGAATCGGGGTCGGGCAAATCAACTCTTGCCCGGTGCGCGGTGCGGCTGACCCAGGCGAGCAGCGGCGAGGTGCTTCTGGCGGGGCACGATATCGCGGGCCTGGAAGGGCGCGATCTGCGGCCATTCCGGCGTCGCATCCAGATGGTGTTTCAGGATCCGTACCGTTCGCTCAATCCGCGGCGGACCATTGCCGCGGCGTTGATCGAGGGGCCCGTCAACTACGGCGTGTCCAGGGGTGAGGCGCTCGCGCGGGCCCGCACGCTGCTGGATCTCGTCGGGCTGGGCGAGGATGCGCTGGCGCGCTATCCGCACCAGTTCTCGGGCGGGCAGCGCCAGCGCATCTGCATTGCCCGGGCGCTTGCGCTGGAGCCCGAGGTGCTGATTGCCGACGAGCCCGTATCCGCGCTCGACGTGTCGGTGCAGGCGCAGGTCCTGAATCTGCTGGCGAACGTGCGTGAGCGGTTCGAGCTAGCGATGCTGTTCATCACGCACGACCTTCGGGTGGCGGCCCAGGTGGCCGACCGGGTGGCGGTCATGGCGCAGGGGGAGATCGTCGAGACCGGACCTGTGGCGGAGGTGTTCGGCAATCCGCAGCACCCGTATTCACGCGAGTTGCTGGCTGCGGCGCCCGGTCGTGGCCGTCTCTAGCCTCCGCTCCGAGCGTTCGGGCGTCCTTGGGCGCCTGTACGCCTGGGTCCTCCGGCTTTCGGGTCACCGGGCCGCCGAGCCCGCCCTCGCGGTCGTGGCTTTCACGGAGAGTTCGGTCTTTCCGGTGCCTCCGGACGTGATGATCGTGCCGATGGTGCTGGCCAGGCGGAAGCGGTGGCTCCGAATTGCGGTGATTGCCACCCTCGGGTCGGTCGCCGGCGGGTTTGCCGGGTATGCGATCGGCCGGCTGCTGCTGGACGCCGCCGGCCGCAGCATCCTTGCGGTGTACGGTCTCGAAGGCGCGTTCGCGGAAGTGCAGGCGTGGTACGCGGAAGGCGGTCCGTGGATCGTCTTCCTCGCCGCCTTCACACCGCTGCCCTACAAGGCAGTCACGCTCGCAAGCGGGGTTGTCGGGATGGAACTCTGGTCCTTCGGGCTTGCTTCCCTGGCCGGTCGCGGACTCCGGTTTGGCGTGGTCGCACTGCTGCCGGCCCTGTTCGGCGAGCAGGCGGAGGCCTTGATCCGGCGCCATGCCCGCCTGGCCACAGTGGGCGGCATTCTGCTGGGCGCGGCTGTGCTGGCTGTGCTGGCACTCCGTTAGGAGAGGGATGTGCTGCCCACCACGGTCGGAGCGGCCTGGAACTGGCTGCAGACGCCTTCCGGCTATCTGGCGGTGGCCGCGATCGGGGCTGCCGCAGCGCTGGTGGCAGCCATGGGCATGCAGTATGGGCTTGGGCTTCCCCCGTGTGATCTCTGCATCGGGCAACGGTGGGGTTTTGCCGCAGCCGGCACCCTTGCCGCGATCGGCTGGGCGTTCCGCCGGGTGGCCGTGTTCGCCGCTGTGGCGGTCGGGGCAGCCGGGCTCGGGTTTGCAACGACGACGGGCTTGGCCATTCGGCATGTCGGCGTCGAGCAGGGATGGTGGCCGGGCCCTGCCGGGTGCTCCGCCCCGGGCATGGATGCGGCCACCCCGGACGAGTTGCTGGACGCCATCATGCAGGCTCCCGTGGTTCGCTGCGACGAGATTGCTGCAAGTTTTCTGGGCCTCTCTATTGCGGGCTGGGTGGCCGTGAGCGCCGGATTGCTCGCGCTGCTGGCAGCAGCGGTCCTGGTCCGCTCTCGGCAGGTGCGTGCATGAGCAGGCGCCCGCGCTCCGGGCGGACGCCCCGCCTGCCCGGGGACCCGACCCCGGCGCGGCGCACGGCGCGCATCCTGCGGGTGGACCATGCCGGCGAGTACGGGGCGAAACGCATCTACGAGGGGCAACTCGCCGTACTGGGCAAGACACCCTCGGCACCGGTGATCCGCGAAATGGCGGCCGGCGAGCAGCGCCACCTCGCCGCGTTTGCCGAGGACCTTGCGCTCCGGGGCGTGCGGCCGACAGCATTGCTGCCGCTCTGGCATGTGGCTGGTTACGCCATGGGAGCAGCGAGTGCGCTGCTTGGCCCGGCGGGGGCCATGGCGTGCACGGAGGCTGTGGAGGAGGTGATCGACGGCCACTATGCGCGGCAGGAAGAGAGTCTCGGTGAGGACGAACCGGAACTCCGGGAGCGCCTTCAGCGCTTTCGTGCCGATGAACTCGAACATCGCGACACCGCCCGCGCTGAGGGGGCGGCGAATGCGCCCGGATACCGGGTGCTGCGGCGATCGGTCCGGATGTCAACCCGGCTGGCCATCTGGTTGTCCGAGCGGATCTGAACCGGCGCATGGCTAACGGATGCTTGACTCTCGGGCGCGGCAAGCGCAGGTACCGCGGGCGGCGGAGCCCCACAGCGCGTTGCTCGCCGCTCCAGTATTCCTTCGAGGGATCACGGGCGTTCCCCTCCGCGCGCTGAATCGCCGCGATCATGGCATCGGGCCGGCGACCAGCCGGACATCGCCTCACCTCGCGCACTGAACAGGAGCCGGTTGTGAACGATGCGCCGCTCTCGCTGATCCCGAACCAGCGTCACCGCTTCGACATTCCCGACGATGTCGCGTACTTCAATTGCGCGTACATGGGCCCGTTGATGCACGCGGTGGTTGCCGCGGGGGATCTCGGAGTGCGGGCCAAGGCGCGGCCCTGGACCATCGCAACATCCGATTTTTTCGAGGGAAACGAACGGGCGCGGCATCTCTTTGCCGCCATCGTCGGAGCGGATTCGGAAGGCGTGGCCATTGTGCCGTCGGCGAGCTACGGCCTGTCCTGCGCGGCTCGCAATCTTGCCGTCAGCGCAGGGAGCAGGATTGTGGTGCTGGCGGAGCAGTTTCCATCCAACGTCTATGCGTGGCGGGAACTGGCAAGTAGCCGGGAGGCGTCCCTTGTCACCGTGGCCCGCCCCGCCGACTGGAACTGGTCCGAAGCGGTGATGGATGCGATCGACGAGAACACCGGCGTCGTGGCGCTGCCGCATTGCCACTGGACCGACGGCGGCCTGCTCGATCTGCAACGGATCGGAGCGCGCTGCCGCACAGAGGGCGCCGCCCTCGTCATCGACCTCACCCAGTCGGGCGGTGCGCTCCCGTTCGACGCTGCCGCGATAAAGCCGGATTACGTGGTCTGCGCCGGATACAAATGGCTTCTCGGGCCCTACTCACTCGGCTTCCTGTGGGTGGCGCCGGAACACCGCAACGGGAAGCCCATCGAGTTCAACTGGGCGAACCGCGCGGGCTCCGAAGACTTCGCGCGACTCGTCGATTACCGCGACGATTACCAGCCGGGCGCCCGTCGCTTTGATGTGGGTGAGCGCGCCAACTTCGCGCTGGTTCCGATGCTGAACGCGGCGCTTGAGCAGATTCTGGAGTGGGGTGTGGACGCGATCGAGACGACGCTTGCGGCCCGGACCGCCCAGATCGCGAACCGAGCGGCCGCGCTCGGGTTCAGCTCCGCCCCCGCTGATCTGCGGGCCGGGCACTTCCTGGGGCTGCATTTTCCGGACAAGCGTTGCCCGCCAGGTCTGCTCGAGGCGCTGGCGGCCGACCAGGTGCACGTCAGCGTGCGCGGCTCGGCCATGCGGGTCACGCCGCACCTCTACAACACGGATGACGATGTGGACCGGCTGTTCGCGCCACTCGAACGCCAGTTTGGCTGAGCTTCGCGGTGTGACGACGGAACGAATCCCGTGATTCGCCTGCGTCATGCCTGCATCGAGACGGTTGCAGCCCGCGCCTCGCCCTTACCCAAGGCCCCGGTCTCCGGGCAGAACTGAAGGTCACGTCGGTGACTTGCGGGGAGCCCGCAATGTGGCCGCTCCCGTAAATCTGCGCATATGACCGGGTACCTGCCGGTCAGTGTTGGTGTGAGACTGGGTCCTCCGGGACGCCGGTCCCGGTGTTCTGGTTGTCGCGGTTCACCGGCGCCGGCTCGCCGGCCAACGCGGCCAGGGTGCCCTTGTGCACTGGCACCGGAAGCGTGTTCGGATCGCCTGCCTTCCCGTGATCGGTCAACGCGTGCGTCAGGATCCAGGCGTGCTCTTCCGGAAACGTGCTTCGCACACAGAGGACATAGTCCGCAATGTGGGCAAGGACACGGAGGTCAGGGATAGGTTCCCGGAACGGCGCTTGCCCCTCCGTCAGCCCCACCGCGTCATGGGGCGAGAGAAGGATGATGGGAATCTGGTCGGTTGCCAGCAGGTCCCCGAGCCGGCGCCTAGTCCGCGCGCGCGCAACGCGTGCGCGTGCCTCAGGGAGAGCCTCTTCGAGAAAAGCCTGGAGGGCCTTGGCTGCCGGATAGCTCCCCTCCTGGTCGCGCGATGCACCCAGCATGAGATGGCGCTGGCGGTAGACCTTCCACTGCCGGTAGGGGGTATGGCCGACTGCGGGCGCCGGTGCCGCAAGCAGGCCGACAAGCGCCAGACCGAGGAGGGTGCGCCGGCTGGCGCACCCTCCCCGGAATGAGCCGGAATCAGTTCCTGAACTTGTCGAATACGTCAAGGTTCAGAACTGCAGTCACGATGTAGTTGGGGACGTCGACGACCTGTCCGACCCGGAGGTCGACCGCGACGCTGGCCAGGATGTAGGCCTGTTCGCGGGTCAGGCCGTGCTCGGCCTGGATGTAGTCGACCATCTGGATCAACGCATGCCGCGCTGCAAGGGTGAGGTCCTCACTCAGGTTCTCGAGCGGCCCGATCTTCTCGGAGTCGAGGTACGTCGAGTAAATCGGAACTTCGCCCGCGCCCTTCACCGGAAGGCCGATGGTCTGGTGGAAACGGGTCGGCTCGATGTCGCGGATCTCGTCGTTGCCGCTGACCTGCGGTGCATCCATGGAGGCACCCGCGCCAGGGATAACCCGGGTCCGGACCGTCACAACGGCGCCGATTTCGATCGCGGTGCCGGAAACCTCGCCATCGCCCTGGGCAAAGTGGACATCGCCGGCAAACAGGCCGCAACCGTCCACGAAGCACGGGAAGATGATCTTGGTGCCCACCTGCATCTGCTGGACATCCATGTTGCCGCCGTTCTCACGCGGCGGGATGGTCCGCAGGCAGTCGTTGCTGTGGCTGCCCTCGGGCCCGCAGATGTCGGCAGGCAGCGCGCCGGTCGGCGCTGGTGCGAGGGCGATGCCGCCGGCTTCGGCCAGCGCGGCCTCACGGGCCTTCCATGCCTGCACTTCAGGCTCGCCCGGAAGCACGCCAATGGAGCCCGGGAATGCCTCGTACGGGACTGTGACGCCCGGCATCTGGTCGGACACCGCGCCGCGCGGCGTGAGGCGCCAGTTCACGATGTAGGGTTCGGTAAAGAGGTCCCGCAGGAATCCGAAGCCGGGAACAATCAGGGTATATCCGTACTCGTCCGGGGCGATGGCCAGCAGTTCCACCTCAAGGGCGTCGCCGCGTTTTGCGCCGTTGATGTGCACGGGGCCGGTCATGGGGTGGACAAGGCCGAGATCGAGTGCCGCGAGGTCATCGGCGATCGAATCCAGCGTGAGATCGGAATCGAGCGCGTCACGCGTGTGCAGGACAACGATGTCACCCGGATTGGCCTCGGCAACCGCCGGGATCGCGGGGTGGTAACGGTTCATGCAGTTGGGATCGTCGACGCAGTGATCGCCTTGTTTGGCGACCACAACCGTCGTTGCCCAACGGGAATCGGTGGTGTCGGCAAGGGCGGAAGGTCCCGCAATCAGCGCGACAGCGAAAAGGGACGAGCAAAGCGCTCGCGAATGAATGCCCAATTTACTCTCCATGAGGCCGCGGTTCCGGCGGCGCATCGTGGTTATTGCAGCGCCTGCGTCGAGCAGTCGGCTGAATCCTTGGGCTCTACCGGGTCCGATCTAGCCAGCGGATGCCCGGCATCTCGGCCCCGGATTCAGCGGATCCTCCCACCCACGCGGCAGAGCCAAAACCATACCACAGAGGCTTCCAGAATACTTGACCTGTTGAGTCAAGATTACTAATTTCACCCGGTCGGCCCAACGGTCAGGGAAGAGGTGCCCATGATCCGTGTCAGTCGGCTTGCGGACTACGCGGTGCTCTTGATGGGGCGCATGGCCCGCGAGCCTATTCGCATGTTCACTGCTGCAGCCCTGGCGCGCGAGACGCACCTCCCGGTGCCGACCGTAACCAAGGTGCTGGCAGCTCTCACCCGTGCGCGCTTGCTGGAGTCGCAACGGGGGCCCGGAGGCGGTTACCGCAGCGCGCGTCCGGCGAGCGAGATTTCTGTGGGCGCCGTGATTTCGGCCATTGACGGGCCGGTGGCCTTGACGGTGTGCGCGGAAGGAAGTGACGCCTGCGATCTCATGGAGATCTGCCCGTCGGCCGGGCACTGGCAGCAGATCAATGATGCCATCCGCTCGACGCTCGACGGGATCTCGCTGCACGATCTGACGTCCGACAGGGCCCTGATGCCGCTGCCTGCGATCACGTCGCCAGCGAGTTCGGAGACGCTCCGGTGAGCGCGCTTCGGGAGACCATCGAGACGGTCGAGCGCGCATCAAGCGAGTACCGGTACGGATTTGTCACGGATATCGAGACAGAGCGCGCGCCGGACGGATTGAACGAGGAGATCGTTCGCTTCATTTCGGCGAAGAAGGAGGAACCTGACTGGCTTCTCGACTGGCGCCTGAACGCCTACCGGCGCTGGCTGGGCATGGAAGGCCACGAGCCACGCTGGGCGAACGTGCACTTTCCCGAGATCGACTTCCAGGAGGCCTGCTATTACGCCGCACCCAAGCGCGACGACGAAGGCCCCGCGAGTCTGGATGAGGTGGATCCGGAACTGCTTCGAACCTACGAAAAACTGGGCATTCCGCTCCGGGAGCAGGAGGTTCTGGCGGGTGTCGCCGGAGCCGGCAATGTGGCAGTGGATGCGGTGTTCGACAGCGTATCGGTGGCGACGACGTTCCAGGACAAGCTTGCCGAACTCGGAGTCATTTTCTGTCCGATTTCCGAAGCCGTCCGCGAACATCCCGAGCTTGTGCGCAAGTATCTCGGCAGCGTGGTGCCGCAGGGCGACAATTTCTATGCGGCGCTGAATTCCGCGGTGTTCAGCGACGGCTCGTTCGTCTACATCCCGAAGGGCGTGCACTGCCCGATGGAGCTCAGCACCTATTTCCGGATCAATGCACGGGGGACCGGCCAGTTTGAGCGCACCCTCATCATTGCCGACGAGGGAAGCCGCGTCTCGTATCTGGAAGGCTGCACGGCGCCGCAGCGCGACGAAAACCAGCTGCATGCGGCCGTCGTTGAGCTGGTTGCGCTTGAGGGTGCCGACATCAAGTACTCGACCGTCCAGAACTGGTATCCGGGCGATGCCGAGGGACGCGGCGGGATCTACAACTTTGTCACCAAGCGGGGCGCCTGCCGCGGTGCGGATTCCAAGATTTCGTGGACGCAGGTGGAAACCGGTTCGGCCATCACCTGGAAGTATCCAAGCGTCATCCTGCAGGGCGACCGTTCGGTAGGCGAGTTCTATTCAGTGGCGATCTCGAATCTTCGCCAGCAGGCCGATACCGGAACGAAGATGATCCACCTCGGCCGTGACACGCGCTCCACCATCATCTCCAAGGGGATTTCGGCCGGCAACGGGCAGCAGACGTATCGGGGCCTTGTGCGGGTGCAGCCGCGCGCTGCCGGTGCCCGCAACTTCACCCAGTGCGACTCGCTCCTGATCGGCGACACCTGCGGCGGACACACGGTCCCCTATATCGACGTGCGCCACCCGGGCGCCGAGGTTGCCCATGAGGCGACGACCTCGCGGATCAGCGACGCGCAACTGTTCTACTGCCGTCAGCGGGGTCTCGACGCGGAAGAGGCGGTGTCCCTGATCGTGAACGGGTTCTGTCGCGAGGTTCTGCAGCAGCTGCCCATGGAATTTGCGGTCGAGGCCCAGAAGCTTCTCGGCATCAGCCTGGAGGGAGCGGTCGGATGAGTGCGCCGCTTCTCGAAATCCGGGCTCTCAGGGCCGAGGTTGAGGGCAAGGAAGTCCTGAAGGGCATTGATCTCGTGGTCGCGCATGGCGAGGTCGCAGCCATCATGGGGCCCAACGGTTCGGGCAAGTCCACCCTGTCCAACGTCCTGGCCGGCCGCGAGGGCTACAGCGTCGTGGACGGCGAGGTGCGCTACGACGGACGGGACCTTCTGGCCATGGAGCCTGAAGAGCGTGCCGAGGCGGGTGTCTTCATGGCATTCCAGTACCCCGTCGAGATTCCCGGCGTGGTCAATGCGACGTTCATCCGGACGGCGGTGAATGCCGTGCGCAAGGCGCGGGGTGAATCGGCCATGGACGCCATGGATTTCCTCAAGCGCTCCCGCGAGGTACTGGCCCAGCTCCAGATGGACGAGGCGTTTTTGCGCCGCGACCTCAACGCCGGATTTTCTGGCGGGGAGAAGAAGCGGAACGAGATCTTCCAGATGGCCATGCTCGAGCCGCAACTGGCGATTCTCGACGAGACCGATTCCGGCCTGGATATCGACGCACTCCGCATTGTGGCTTCCGGCGTGAATGCGATGCGCAACGACGAGCGCGGCATGGTGGTCATCACGCATTACCAGCGGCTGCTTGACCACGTGGTTCCGGACTCGGTGCATGTGCTGACGGATGGCCGGATCGTCCGTTCGGGCGACCGCACCCTGGCCGTCGAGCTGGAAAAAGCGGGCTATGCAGCTTTCCAGCCGGCCTGAATCGGCGGCGGACGCGTGGCTCGCCGGACAGCGCGCAGCCTTCGCGGCCTGCCGGGACACGCTTCCCGGGGCGGGCACCCCGTGGGTAGACGCGTTCCGGGGGCAGGCGTTCCGACAGTTTGAAGAGGACGGGCCTCCGCACGCGCGCATCGAGGAATGGCGGTCAGCCGCCACGACCGCACTCACGGAGCAGGTCTTCGCACCCGAGCCTGACGCGGCTGCCGGTGCAGTGCCGGATTCCGTGCCCTCTCTCGCGGGCCCCCGTCACCGCATGGTGTTCGTCAACGGCTGCTTCAGTGCCGCCCACTCCGACCTCGGTGCTCCACCCGCCGGAGTGCGTCTCCTCCCGTTGAGTGCATTGCTTGCGGACGATCCGGAGACCGCGCGCGGGTTGATCGGAGATCCCGAGCAGTTTGCGGAGGATCGGCTCTCGCGAACAACCGATCGTCGCCCCCAGGCGCTGGTCGCTCTCAACGCTGCCTTGGCCGCTGACGGGGCAGTGCTGCTTGTCGAGGACGGGGTCACGGTCTCAAGCCCGCTTGAAATCGTCCATGTGGCGAGTGCTGCTTCCAGCCCGGTTGCCCACCATCTCCGCACCCTGCTGGTCCTCGGGGCCGGCGCCCGGGCCGACGTCGTCGAGGTGTATGCCGGCGGAGACGCAAAGGTCTGGACCAATCACGTCACCGACGTGGCACTGGGTGCGGGGGCGCGTCTGGAGCATGTTCGCGCGGATTCGGGTTCCCGGGCAGCCGTTCATATGGATGTGGTGCACGGTCGCCTGCGGGCGGGGGCGGCGTACGCCGGCCATGTGCTCACAAGTCTGGACGACGCCGTCCGGACCGAAACCCGGCTGGTGTTCGAGGAACCGGGTGCCGACGCTGAGATCAACGGGCTGATGTTCGCGCGGGGCAACGCCCATGTGGATGCGCTGACCCGTCTCGATCACCGCGCCCGGGAGGGTTCGAGCCGCCAGTTCTGGCGCGGTGTGTTTGCGAACGAATCCCGCGGCGCGTTCCAGGGGCGTATCCGGGTGCTTCCCGATGCCGCCGGTGCAAACGCCGCACTGGAGAACCGCAATCTCCTGCTGGGGACCGGCGCCCGCGCGGAGAGCAAGCCTGAACTTGAAATTCTGACCGATGACGTGGCCTGCAGCCATGCCTCGGCCACCGGGCAGCTCGACGCGGATGCTCTCTTCTACCTGCGCACGCGGGGCCTCGCCGAGGCGGACGCCACCGCCGTGCTGATGCAGGCATTTGCCGGTGTGGTCGCCGACCGCGTGCAGCATGACGAACTCCGCGCACTGGTCGGCCAGCTGCTTGCTGCCCGCCTTGCTGCGGTCGGAGGGCGGTCGTCGTGAACGCCCCGTCGGGCCCGCGTCCAGGCGTTGCCGGCGCCCGGGCCGACTTCCCGTTGCTGGCCCGGCCCGTGCACGGCCGGCCCCTGGCATTCCTCGACAGTGCGGCAAGCGCACAGAAGCCGCGCGCGGTGCTCGATGATCTCCGGGAGTTCTACGAATCGGAGTACGCCAATGTGCATCGGGGCGTCTACCTGCTGTCAGCGCGGTCGACGGAGCGCCACGAGGACGCCAGGAATGTCGTGCGAAACCTGCTGAACGCACGCCAGCCGGAAGAGATCGTGTTCACGCGCGGCGCGACGGAAGCCATCAACCTGGTTGCCGAATGCCTGGGCCGGGGTGATCGCATCCAGTCGGGCGACGAGATCGTGCTGACGGTGCTGGAGCACCATTCCAACATCGTGCCGTGGCAGATGCTTCGTGATGCAACAGGTGCGCGGGTCCGCGTCGCGACGGCGGACTCGGAAGGCAATCTCGATGCCGACGCGGTGTTTCGGGAGGTCAGCGACCGCACCCGAGTGATTGCGTTCGCGCACGTGGCCAACACCACCGGAACCGTGTTGCCCGCCCGGGAGATCTGCCACCGGGCCCGCGAGCGAGGCATTCTCACGCTGATCGACGGCTGTCAGGCCGTGCCGCACACACAGGTCGACGTCCAGGATCTTGCTTGCGACTTCTACACGTTTTCGGGCCACAAGCTGTACGGCCCGTCCGGAATCGGCGCCCTGTACGGCCGGCATGAACTGCTGACGGCGCTTCCGCCATGGCAGGGCGGTGGCGACATGATCGAGGAGGTCACGTTCGAGCGCACCACCTACGCTCCGCCGCCGGCGCGTTTTGAGGCGGGCACGCCCAACATCGCCGGCGCCGTGGGGCTGGCGGCAGCGATCCGGTACATCGAACAGTTTGGCATGGACGCGATCCGCCGCCATGAAGAGGCTGTCCTCAGGTTCGGTGTCAAGCGTCTCGCGGAAACCGAGGGCGTGCGCCTCGTGGGGACGCCGCGCGAGCGCGCCGGTGCCGTGTCGTTTGTAGTGGACGGCGTGCATCCCCACGACATCGGAACGGTGCTCGACCGCGAGGGTGTAGCGGTTCGGGTGGGCCATCACTGCGCACAGCCGGCGATGCGGCATTTTGACGTGGTCGCCACCGTCCGTGCGTCGGTCGGGATCTACACGCACACCTCGGATTTTGACGCTCTTGTCGAGGGCCTTGCCCGGGCAGCGGAGATTTTCGGGCGATGAGTGACCTCCGCGAGCTCTACCAGGAGGTGATTCTGGACCACAGCCGGAACCCGCGAAACGCGGGGCGCCTGAGCGAGCCGAGCGGCACGGCCAAGGGACACAATCCGCTGTGCGGCGACCTGATCACGCTCGATGTGGTGGTCGAGGATGACACCGTTCGCGAGGTGTCGTTCGATGCCAAGGGCTGCGCGATCTCGGTTGCCGCGGCGTCGATCATGTCGGACCTGATCAAGGGGCGGAGCGTGGCGGATGTCCACGATCTGGTGCAGCGGTTCCAGGGGATGCTCACCGGCCCCGACCAGTCGGCCGAGGGGTTGGAGAAACTGGAGGTCCTGTCCGGCGTGCGCGAGTATCCGATGCGCATCAAGTGCGCGACGCTGCCCTTTCACACCCTCCGGGCCGCTCTGGGGAACGCGCCCGGCACCGTTCGGACCGAATAGCCATGATGCAGGATCCACCGCCTTTGCCAGGCACTGTCACACCGGCGGAGCGCGCCGAGGCGCTGCGGCCCGACATTGTTGCGGCTCTCGAGACCGTGTACGACCCCGAGATTCCGGTCAGCATCTGGGATCTGGGGCTGGTCTACGACGTCGCGATCGGCGACAGCCTTGACGTCGATGTGACAATGACCCTGACAACGCCGCACTGTCCGGAAGCGCAGTACATTCCGGGACGGGTGGAGGAGGCCGTTCGGAAGGTCGACGGCGTTGGCGATGTGCGGGTCGACATCGTCTGGGAACCACCCTGGACACCTGATCGCATGAGCGAAGCAGCCCGCCTCGAACTTGGCTACTTCTAGAGGAACCTTGATGACCGATGCACCGAAACTGCTGACCCTGACCGAGTCCGCCGCGACCCGCGCCCGCGCCCTGATCGAGGCCCGCGGCGAGGCCACGAAGGGGCTTCGCGTGGCTCTCAAGACCGGCGGCTGTTCCGGGATGGAGTACGACGTGGAGTACGCCGACGAGGTCCGGCCCACCGACGAACTGGTGGAGGACAGGGGCGTGAAGGTGTTCATCGATCCGGCGGCCGTGCTGTTTCTTGCCGGCAGCAGAATCGGATGGGAAGAAAGCATCCTTCATTCCCGGTTCACGTTCGAGAATCCGAACGAGACCGCGCGGTGCGGCTGCGGTGAATCGGTGTCGTTTGGAGCGCCGATCCCTTCCGCTGGCGGGTAGGATGAGCAGCCCGGGGCCCGGCGTACGCCGGCCGGCCGGGCGCAACGCACCTCCTTACCGGGTCGCGACCGGAGACCCGCGGCGGCCACTGCGCACCGGTTGACGGGGCGGCGTTCGGGTCGCATCTTGCGGTGACCCGGCGGCTGCCGGTTTCCCTGCCTGTCCCCACGCACGACTCATCAGGAAACCGGCTTGTCCGAAGCAGTTCCCTCCGTAGCGCATCACGAGATGGCGAACGCCATCCGGGCCCTGTCCATGGACGCCGTCGAGGCGGCGGGTTCCGGGCACCCTGGCATGCCGATGGGGATGGCCGACGCCGCGACCGTGCTGTTTGCGCGGCACCTCAAGTTCGATGCGGAGCATCCCGACTGGCCTGATCGTGACCGTTTCGTCCTGTCGGCCGGCCACGGATCGATGCTGCTCTACGCATTGCTCCACCTGACGGGGTATGCGGATTTCCCGATCGACGAACTGAAACGGTTCCGCCAGCTCGGAAGCCGGACGGCGGGGCATCCGGAGTACGGCCACGGCGCCGGAATCGAAACCACGACCGGGCCGCTTGGGCAGGGCCTGGCCAACGCCGTGGGAATGGCGCTCGCCGAACGGATGCTGAATGCGCGTTTCGGCGATGACCTGGTTGATCACCGCACCTGGGTGATCGCGGGCGACGGCTGCATGATGGAGGGCATCAGCCACGAAGCCGCGAGCCTGGCAGGGCATCTCCGGCTCGGACGCCTGACCGTCCTGCTCGATGACAACGGCATCTCGATCGACGGCCCGACCAGCCTCGCGATGTCGGACGACTATGAGGCCCGGTTTGCAGCGCTCGGATGGCATACGCAATCGGTCGATGGACACGACCCGGCTGCTGTCGACCGCGCCCTGTCGGAAGCGGCGGCGGATCCGCGCCCGTCGCTTGTCTGCTGCCGTACCACGATCGGCATCGGCGCGCCCACCAAGGCTGGTACAGCGGCCGCGCACGGTGCGCCCCTGGGTCCGGACGAGGTCGCCGGCGCCCGGAAGGCACATGGCTGGGCCCATCCGCCGTTCGAGATTCCCGCGGCCGTCGCCGAATCCTGGCGTGCGGTCGGCTGTCGCGGCCGGGCCGAGCGCCTGGCATGGGAAGCCCGGCGGGAGGCGGGCGGTGATTCGGCCCGGTCCATGGCAGCGGCGCTGGAGGGAACGCTTCCCGAAAGTCTCGGTGCCGTCATGTCGGACCTGGCCAAGGGGTTCGCGGACACGGCACCCCGGTGGGCGACCCGGAAAGCCAGCCAGGAAGTGCTGGAGACGCTCGCGGAACGTGTGCCGAACCTCATTGGCGGGTCTGCCGACCTCACAGGTTCCAACAATACCCGCGCGTCCGCCCAGGCGGTCATCGCGCGTGAGGACTACGCCGGGCGTTACATCTATTGGGGTGTGCGCGAACTCGGAATGGCGGCCTGCATGAACGGCATGGCCCTCCACGGCGGACTGATCCCGTACGGGGGCACCTTTCTCGTGTTCTCGGATTACGCGCGCTCGGCGATCCGGCTTGCGGCCCTCATGGGCATTCGCGTGATCCACGTCGCGACGCACGATTCAATCGGTCTCGGCGAAGACGGCCCGACCCATCAGCCGGTGGAACATCTTGCCGCGCTTCGGGCCATTCCCAATCTTCTGGTGCTGCGGCCGGCGGATGCCGTGGAAACCGCCGAATGCTGGCAATTGGCCATCGAGCATGAAGCGGGCCCCTCCCTGATCGCCCTGACCCGGCAGGCGGTCCCGACTCTCCGGACCGGTACCGGGCCAGACTGCTCGGCCCGGCGCGGCGGGTATGTGTTGCGCGAGGCAGAGGACCCCCAGGCTGTGCTCATTGCGTCGGGCTCCGAGGTCGCCATTGCAATGACGGCGGCTGACCTGCTGGCGGCGGAATCCATCGCGGCGCGTGTCGTGTCTCTGCCGTCGTGGAAGCTTTTTGGGGATCAGGATCCTGCGTACCGAGAGCGCGTGCTGGGGCGTGATACGTTGCGGGTCGGGATCGAGGCCGCAACCCGTTTCGGATGGACCCGCTGGCTAGGACCGGACGGGGAGTTTGTCGGGATGCCCGGCTTCGGCGCCTCGGCGCCGGCGCCCGCCTTGTTCGAGCATTTTGGCATTACCGCCGAAGCGGTCGCCGAACGGGTTCGCGTTCGCCTCGGCCGCACCTGAGGAGGCACTAGCGGATGGCTGCACGGCTTGCGATTAACGGGTTTGGCCGCATTGGCCGACTCGTGTTCCGGGCGATTACGGAGTCGGACCGGGACGATGTGGAGGTGGTTGCGGTCAACGACCTTGCGCCGCCCGAGACCTCGGCCCATCTGCTGCGGTTTGACTCGGTGCATGGGCGTTTTCCGGCCGACGTGACACTCGCGGATGGTGCGCTGAACGTCGGCGGCAGGAGCATGGCTGTGCTGGCCGAACCGGATCCCGGAAAGCTGCCCTGGGGTGAGCTCGGCGTTGATGTGGTCCTTGAATGCACGGGCCGGCTGGCGGACCGTACCAGTGCCGCGCAGCATCTTGAGGCCGGTGCGGAGCGTGTGCTGGTCTCGGCCCCGGCCGGGGGCGTGGACCGGACAGTGGTGTTCGGCGTCAATGACTCAACGCTCGAGGCAGGTGACCGGGTCGTGTCGAACGCGTCGTGCACGACCAACTGCCTCGCTCCCGTCGCCAAGGTGCTGCACGAGACCGTGGGCCTGGAGCGCGGGTACATGACCACCGTGCACGCCTACACGGCCGATCAGCGTCTTCACGACACGATGCACGGCGACCTCCGTCGGGCCCGGGCCGCGTCCATGTCACTCATCCCGACCTCGACCGGAGCGGCCCGTGCGATCGGCCTTGTCCTGCCGGAGCTCGCCGGGAGGCTCGACGGCTGCGCCATTCGCGTCCCCACCGTCAACGTCTCGCTGGTTGACCTGGTGTTTGACGCCGGTCGGCCTGCAACTGTGGCCGCCGTCAATGAAGCGATGGCGGCGGCAGCGGAGGGAAGCCTTCGCGGGGTGCTGGCCTACACGGAGGAGCCACTGGTGTCGACAGACTTCAACCATGTGGCAGCGAGCGCCACGTTCGATGCGACCCAGACCCAGGTGGTCGACGACGGCCTCGTGCGCGTCCTGGCCTGGTATGACAACGAGTGGGGATTCGCGAACCGGATGGCGGATACGGCCGCCCGCATGGCGGAATTCGGCGGCGCAGTCGGGTGAGACTGAGACGCCTCGATTCGGTGGCGTGGGAGGGGCAGCGCGCACTGGTCCGCTGTGACCTCAACGTTGCCCTGGATGCCGAGGGGTCGCCGATCGACTTCGGACGCATCGAACGCCTGAAGCCGACCGTTGCGGAACTCGTGGCCCGGGGCGCCAAGGTGATCCTGGCGTCGCATCTCGGACGTCCCGACGGTGCGGTCGTGCCGGAACTGTCGATGACGCACGTGGCCGAGCCGATCGGAAGCGTCCTCGGAATCGAGGAGATCGCATTACTCGGTGACTGCGTCGGCCCGGCAATCGAGGCCATCTCCCGGGATCTGCAACCGGGCGGCATCGCGCTTCTCGAGAACCTCCGGTTTCATGCTGGTGAGGAAGCAAACGATCCGGAGTTCGCGGCAGCGCTCGCACGCCTTGGCGACACCTACGTGAACGATGCGTTTTCCGTCGCGCACCGGGAGCACGCATCGGTGGTCGGCGTGCCCGAACACATTCCGGCGGTCGCCGGGCGCGCAGTGGAAACCGAGGTTGACCTGCTGACCCGGGTGCTTGACGCGGATCAGGGTTCCGTGATGGCGCTGGTCGGAGGCGCCAAGGTCTCCTCGAAGATCCTGGCGTTGCGCCACCTGGTGAAACGCGTGGACTCCCTTGCTGTGGGAGGCGCGATGGCCAACACGTTTCTTGCGGCGCAGGGTGCGGATCTCGGTGAATCGCTCGTCGAGACCGAAATGCTTGATGAGGCGCGGGCAATCACGCGCGCGGCATCCGAGTCGGGATGCGAACTGCTGCTGCCGGTTGACGTCGTGGTGGCCGAGGATGCCTCTCCGGGTGTCGCCACGTCCGTGGTTCCGGTTGAGGAGGTTCCGGCCGGCAAGCGCGTCTACGATATCGGCCCCGCGACGTGCGATGTCTTCGGCAATCGCCTGACCACCGTGCAAACCCTGCTCTGGAGCGGGCCGCTCGGGTTGTACGAGCTGCCCCCGTTCGAACAGGGAACAGCGGTCCTCGCTCGCACCGCCGCCATGCTGACCCGGGGCGGCGTCCTCACGTCCGTGGCGGGAGGGGGCGACACCGCCGCTGCCCTCAATCAGTTGTCGCTCGGTGGCGGATTCAGTTATGTCTCGGTTGCCGGAAGCGCATTCCTGCGGTGGCTTGAGGGCCGGACCTTGCCCGGGCTGGTCCCTCTCACCGTATGACCGACAGTCCAGAAAAAGGATTCCAGAGCATGCAGCCGACTCCCGAAATCAGGCGTATCCTGGCGAATTACGAGGGCGAGACGCCGGCCGTGCTTGCCAATCTCGGCCGGATTCTCATGCACGGGGCGCTGGGCGGGACGGGGCGGCTGCTGATCCTCCCGGTCGATCAGGGTTTCGAGCACGGTCCAGGCCGGTCTTTCGCGCCCAACCCGGATGCGTACGACCCGCACTACCACTACCAGCTGGCGCTGGATGCGGGCCTGAGCGCGTTCGCGGGTCCACTCGGCCTGCTGCAGGCGGGGGTGGACACGTTCAGCAGCCGCATACCGCTGATTTTGAAGCTGAACAGCGGGATGAGCTGGTCGACAGTGAAGGACCAGGCGGTGACCGCATCGGTCGACGATGCGGTCCGGCTCGGCTGCGCGGCGGTCGGATTCACGATCTATCCCGGCGCCGATGCGCAGTACGGCATGCTCGAGGAGTTGCGGGATGTCATCTGTCAGGCGCGTGCCGCCGGACTGCCGACGGTCGTCTGGTCGTATCCCCGCGGGGGCAAGCTGGCCAAGCAGGACGAGACGGCGCTGGATGTCACAGCCTATGCCGCACACATGGCCGCGTTGGTCGGAGCGCACGTGATCAAGGTGAAGCCACCCAGTGCACGCATTGCGCAGCCCGAGGCCGTGGAGGCCTATTCGGCTAAAGAGGGGACCGACGGCTCCTTCGAAGTGCCGGGCCTCGGTCTCGCCGAACGGATCCGCCATGTGATGGACGCGGCCTTCGGCGCACGGCGGATCGTCGTGATGTCGGGAGGGTCCGCGAAAGGCGAGGACGAGATTCTGGCGGAGGTTCAGGAGATTGCGTCGGGCGGTGCCCACGGATCGATCATGGGGCGGAACAGCTTCCAGCGCCCGAAGGAGAAGGCCGTCGAACTCCTCGGGAGGCTCATCGAAATCTATCGAAGCGCATGCTGAGCAGCATCCGGCGCAATCCCGCAAGTCCCCGCTGCCAGCTCTATCTCATCACTCCGGCATCGTTTGATCTCGACGAGTTTGTTCCGCTGTTCGAGGACGCGTTGGCCGGGGGTGCCGTCGGATGCGTGCAACTGCGATTGAAGGAAGCACCTGATTCCGCCGTGATCGCGGCAATGGAAGCGCTTCTGCCACGGTGTCGGGCGCAAGGCATTCCTCTGGTTCTGAACGACCGGGTCGACCTTGCAGGCAAGACCGATGCGGACGGCGTCCATGTCGGCGCGGACGATGTGCCGGGGCCTGCGGCACGCCGGCAGGTGGGGCCTGATCGGGTCGTGGGCGTGAGCTGCTACGACTCCAAGCATCGGGCGATGGAGGCGGCCGCCGGGGCCGATGCGGACTATGTCGCGTTCGGGGCGTTTTTTTCGACGGAGACCAAGGCTCCCCGCGCGCGGGCGCCGTTGGCAGTGCTCGAGGAGTGGACCTCCACCACCGTGGTGCCGGCCGTTGCGATCGGCGGCATCACGCCGGACAACTGCGAACAACTGGCGGCGGCGGGAGCCGATTTCGTGGCCGTTGTCTCGGCCGTCTGGAACCACCCGAAGGGGCCGGGCGCGGCAGTTGCGGCGTTCAATCAGGCGCTTGCGACCCCGGCCTGAAGCGGGGCCACGTCAAAGCTCTCTGATCTTTAATCGTGTGCCGCGGAACTCGGCGCCCGCGCAGGGAACGACCTGAAATCAGGCTTCGCGGGCTGCTCGCTTGCGTTGCAGCTTGCGCCAGCGACGGACGGCTTCCGATTTTTCCCGGGCCCGTCGCTCGGAAGGCTTTTCGTAGGCCCTTCGCTTCTTCATTTCGCGGTACAGGCCTTCGCGCTGCAGCTTCTTCTTCAGCGCCTTAAGGGCCTGATCAACATTGTTGTCTCGTACAACGACTTGCAATGGACAGTCACTCGCAATCAAGAAGGTGGGTCAAATGCCGCGGGAGCGGTCGCTCTCTATAGCACACTCGCCGTCAGGATGGGAACGTTGACGGAACCCGGGCAAGCACGAACCCGACGGGATTCGGTGCGACACTTGCCTCGTCTCGAGGCTGCTTGCAAAGCCGGGGCAATGCCCAAGCGCCCGTGGCGCGTCCCTCCGTCACCGTCCCGTGCCTGGGGAGCAGCTGCGCGAGGCCGCGCTTGGGAACCAGCGCGATACCGCACCAGCCAGGGTCCGCTCTATACTTGCAGCCCGATTGTTCGGGCTCGTAACGCGTGGTGTTGCCGTGCCACAGACCTTTACCGGGGGCCGCGTCTCCTCGCTGTCAACGATGAGCCGGATTGAGTGTTGCGCGGTGCGCGCGTGGGACGCTGGAGCACGACCTGCGGGCCTTTAGGCGGGGGTTTCGCACGATCCCGTTCGTGCTGATCGGTTCCGGCATCTTTGTTTGGGCGGTCGGTTTCCACCAGTTTGCGGAGCTGGTGCCGACGGATCCGTCCCGCAACACCGACGTGGATGCTGTCATCGTGCTCACCGGAGGGCAGGGACGGCTTGCCGCCGGGTTGGAATTGCTTGAGGCGAACCCGCGCGCGCGGCTTCTGGTGTCGGGTGTGGGCGCGGGCGTGCGCGCCGCTGACCTGTCCGTGCCGGAATCCATGCAGCCCCGCGTCGATCTGGGAAGAACTGCTGTCGACACCGTGGGGAATGCTGTCGAGAGCCGTCTCTGGGCCGAGGAACACGGGATTCGTTCGGCCATCCTCGTGACAAGCGCTGTGCACCTGCAACGCAGCATGTTGCTGTTCCGCGAACTGGCCCCCGACCTCGACATCGTGCCACACCCGGTGATCGACTTGACAGGGTCGATGCAACGCGGATCACTGGGTTGGTACGTGGCAGTTGCGAACGAATATTCCAAGTCGCTGGTCATGCGGATTGTTTTCGCCTTCGGGGGATCGGACTATATTGGTAATCGGTCGTGATCAGCCGGTTGATGGGGCGGTTCGAATCGGGTCGGGTGGTCCGCGTGGGCCTTGGAGGACGTCACGGCATGGTGAACGCCAATCGCCAGGGTCCGTGGTCGGGCAATTGTGATGCCGTCATCGACTAGAACAGCACGGTTGCCGGCGTCGCAGGCCCGCCGAGCCCGAAGAGCAGGACGAAATGCTGAGATGCGCCTGCCGGACCGGCGGCCGATCAGGCCCGGGCTGACGTGGTCCATTCAGGCATGACGGGCGATCCGCCGGAACGCCGGCGAGGGCTACTGAGGCGCGTACTGGGACACGTGTTCCGGGGCCTCCAGGTGGCGGGAGTTTTGGCGGCCGGGGTCGCGCTCTTCGTGATGTTGGTGCGTGCAAAAGCCCCTCCGGACTTCGTAGAAACGGAGCAGTTTGCCTTGCCCGTTGCGGTGGTCGCCGCCGAGCGCGGCACCCATGCGCCGACAATTACGGCGTACGGAGAGGTCATCGCCCGTCGTTCTGCGGACGTGCGCGTGCGGGTCGGCGGCCCGGTGCTGCGCGTATCGGAACGATTCGCAAACGGATCGGCCGTGAACGCGGGAGAGGTGCTTCTTGAGTTGGATCCGTTTGAGTACGAGCGTCGCGTTGAAGAGACCGCGGCTGCGGTGCGTGAAGCGGAAGCCCGTCTCGCTGAAACCCGGGAAAACAGCCGTCACCACGACAACCTTGTCCGGTTGGCAGAGGAACGGCGCGACCTCACCCAGGCGGAATACGAGCGCCAGACCGAGTTGGCGGAGCAGAACGTCAGTGCCCGGAGAACGCTGGAGGCGGCACAATCGCGTCTGGCCGAGGCTAAAACCGATCTGACGCTGCGGCGTCAGCAAGCCGGCACGAGTGCAGCGCAGATCGATCAGCGGGAGGCGATCCTGGAGCGCATGCGGGCAGCGGCGGCGCGGAGCGTGCGGGCGCTTGAGGATACGCGCATCCGCGCGGCGTTTGACGGCCACCTTTCCGAGGTGTCTGCCGATGTCGGCCAGCAGGTTGCTGCCGGTGAACGCATTGCCCGCCTGATCGACACCACGACCCTGGAGGTCCGGTTTTTTGTGCCGGAAGGGCGGCTCGCGCGCCTGATGGACATCGGTGACGGCGGGATTGGCGCAACATGCATCGTCAGCTGGCGGACGGAATCCGGCGTCCGCACCTATACCGCGACGGTCACGCGCATCGAGGGCGAGATCGAATCGGGCCGGGCCGGAATTAATGTCTATGCCCGAATGATTGATCAGGATGTCGCGGGGGACCCGATTCGTCCCGGTGCATTTGTCGAGATCGAGCTGTACGAGGACGCGCATGTCGGTGTCTTTCGCCTCCCGGCGAACGCCGTGCATCCGGGGCCGTTTGTGCTGGTAGCAGTGGACGGCGTGGCAGAGCCCCGGGACGTGGTGCCGGTTGCGCGGGCGTTCGATGCCGTGCTGGTGGAAGGGGATCTGAACGCAGGCGAGGCCGTGATCGTGACCCGTTCGGCCGAACTCGGGGCCGGGGATGCCGTTGAGGTGGTGGCCCAGATGGAATCAAGTGGTCGCTGAGCCGCAACCGGTCCCGAAGACGGGGCTGATCACGAACTTTGCCCGCCACCCGACGGCGCCCAACATCCTGATGGTGTTGATGATCGCGCTCGGCATTGCCGCTGTTTATCGGTTAAACACGCAGTTTTTTCCCGATTATTCGATCGATTACGTGTCGATTTCGGTGGTTTGGCCGGGTGCCAGTGCCGAGGATGTGGCGGACACGGTGATTGCTGCCATCGAGCCCGAGGTCCAGTTTCTCGATGCGATCAAGCGCATTGAATCAACGGCATGGGAAGGGCGCGCCTCCATCCTGCTCGAGTTCGAGGAGGGTGCCGATCTGCAGAAGGCGCTGTCCGATGTGGAGACTGCGGTCTCCGGAGTCCGGTCGTTGCCCGAGACGTCTGAACGTCCCGTGGTTCAGGGAGCCCTTCAGTACGACCGCATCGCCAGCATTCGGCTGACGGGACCGTACGACGAGGCGCAACTGCGCGAATACGCCAAGACGCTCCGGGACAAGCTGTTGGCAGTTGGCGCCGACCAGGTGAGAATTTCCGATCTTCGATCACCGGAACTCATCGTGGACGTCGAACCGGCGGCGCTCCTCGCTCTGGACCTGAGCCTCGGTGAGCTGGCGCGCCGCATCGATTTGCAGGCCCGCGATCTGCCGGGAGGGGATACCCAGGGAGCCAGTGAACTGCAGGTCCGGATGCTGGGCGAGACCACGACCGCTGCGGAACTCAGTGCGCTCGAGATTGTTTCGGACCCACGGGGCCAGACATTCCAGGTGGGCGACCTGGGAGTCGTATCCGAGGGGTTCGAGGAAGGAACCTCGTTGGGCCGGAGCGGCGGGCAGCCGGCGCTCTCGCTGGACATCCGCCGTGCGCCATCGGGCGACATCCTGGCCACCTGGAACAACATCCTTGCCTATCTCGACAGCGAACCCGGAGGTCTGGGTCTGCCCGACGACCTCGAACTGAAGATTTTCCTCGTCGAGGCCGAGGCGGTGATGAGCCGGATCAACATGCTGATGCGCAATGGCCTGAGCGGGCTCCTGCTCGTCCTGGGAGTCCTGTTCGTGTTTCTTCGGCCGGGTGTCGCGATGTGGGTTGCGATCGGCATTCCCACAGCGTTCGCCGCGACGCTGGTCGTGATGTATGCGACCGACCAGTCGATCAACATGATCAGCATGTTCGCGATGATCATGATGCTGGGAATCGTGGTGGACGACGCGATTGTGGTGGCCGAGCACAGCCAGATGCATTGGGAGCGGGGCGCGCCACCGCTCGACGCGGCGGTATTGGGCGCGAGAATGATGCTCTGGCCGGTCCTGGCCGCGTCGGTGACGACCATGGCGGCCTTTGCGCCGGTGTTTTTCGTGTCGGGGATCATCGGCCAGATCATGTCGGCGATCCCGCTCGTGGTCGTGGCTGTCCTGTTTGCAAGCCTCGTCGAATGCTTCTGGATCCTCCCGGGGCACATGCGGCACGCCTTTGCGCGGTCCCGCGCGAGGCCCCAGGAGACCCGCGGATTTCGGCGATGGTTTGACCGGGGCTTCGCAACCTTCCGGGAAGGTGCCTACCGGCGCTTTATCGGCTGGGCCATGAGTCGCCGGTACCTCATGGTGACAACGGTCGTTGCCCTGTTCCTGGCTGTGTCCGGCCTCCTGGCCGGGGGTCAGGTCAAGTTCGTGTTCTTTCCGTCGCTTGAGGACGAAGTGGCAACCGCGACGTTCTGGTTCCCGGCTGGCACTCCACGCACCACGTCGGAAGCCATGGTCGACGAACTGGAGCGCGCCATCCATGCCATCGATACCGACGGGGTTGTCGAAACCACGTACGGCACGATCGGTCGGGGGACACGAACCGATGAGGGCTTGCGGGGTGATCATCTGGGTGCGGTGACCGTCCAGCTTGTGGCTGCGTCCGAACGCGATGTTCTGCTGAATGATGTGATCGATGCATGGCGGGCCGAGGTCCGGCCGCTCCCTGGACTTGAGAAACTCCAGATTGCAGCGCCCCGCCGTGGCCCCAGGGGCAAGGACATTGACGTCCGCCTGTTCGGCGCAAGCCTTGAAGCCATGAAGGCCGCGGCCGTGGACATTCAGGCCCTGCTTGCCGGATACGCAGGCGTCGAGGACATCCAGGACAACCTGCCGTACGGAAAGCGTGAGCTTGCACTCACCCTGACGCAACGGGGGCGGGCGCTGGGCTTTACCACCGGGGCGGTTGCGCGCGAGGTGCGGGGAGCGTTTGAGGGCATTGTCGCGCAACGCGTCGCGGCCGGTGACGAAGAGCTTGCCATCCGGGTACGGATGCGCAGGGATGCAATGGAGCCCCACGCCCTGGGCTCGCTGTTCGTGCAAAGCCCGGCCGGGCTCCAGGTTCCGCTCACCGAGGTCGTGGAGATCGAGGAGCGTCAGGGGTTCTCGAAACTTGAGCGGGAAGGCGGGGTGGGCGAAGTCGCAGTGACCGCCAACGTGGATAACGCGCGCGCCAATGCGACCGAGATCTGGTCCGAACTCGCCGCTCCGCTCGATGAGGTGGCCGGCCGGCATGGGGTCCAGTGGCGGCTTGCGGGGCGCAACGAGGAGCAGCGGGAAACCCTCCGCGAGATGCTGACGGGCGCTGCCCTGGGCCTTCTGGCGATCTATCTCGCGATCGCACTCGTCTTCGGTTCGTACACCCGGCCGTTGATCGTGATGGTGGTCATTCCCTTCGCCATGGTGGGCGCGGTTGCCGGCCACTGGGTCATCGGGCTCGACCTCACGATCATCTCGCTCATCGGTCTCCTTGGCCTGTCCGGCATTGTGGTCAACGGCTCGATCATCGTGGTGAACACGATTGCACGGCAGCTGCAGGCTGGCGTCGAGTTGGTAGAAGCCGTGACCAACGGGAGCTGCGAGCGGTTGCGGGCCGTCATTGTCACGACCGTCTCCACGATCGGCGGTCTGGCTCCCCTGCTTCTGGAGACGAGCTTCCAGGCGCAAATTCTCCGGCCGATGGTGGTGACCATCACATTCGGATTACTGGCGACCACTCCGCTGGTGCTTGTGATTGTTCCGAGCCTGTTTCTGATTCAGAACGATGCCGCCCGGCTTGGCCGGTGGTTGCTCAGCGCCGCCAGAATCCGGGGGCGAACAGAACCAGCGCAGTAAGGAATTCCAGCCGGCCCAGAATCATGCCGGCGGTCAATGCCCATTTGGCGGCGTCCGGAAGCGAGACGTAGGTGGACGACGGCCCGACAATCGGGCCGAGTCCCGGGCCTACAAGGGCGACCGCGGAGGCGGCGGCGGAGAGCGCGGTCAGACGATCAAGCCCGAGCATGGAAAGGTAGCCTGACAGGACGGTCACGGTCACAAGGAAGAGGGCGGCAATACTGAGGACGGGACGGAGATAGTCCCCGCTAATGCGCTGGCCGGCGAGGCGCGGTGTACTCACCAGGCGCGGCTGCGGGACCTTCCTGATCTCGGCCCGGACGAGCGCGAGCATCACCTGAATCCGGAAGATCCGCAGGCCTCCCGTGGTGCTTCCGCTGCAACCGCCGACGAACATCAGGAGGAACAGGAGCAGCGTGGTCCCCCCGCCCCAGCCCGAGAAATCCTCCGTCGCGTAGCCGGTTCCCGTCATCACCGACACGACATTGAACGCGGCGCGCCGCAGCGCCTCCAGAGGCGCATTGCCGGTTCCGAGCCAGAGCCACAGGGCGACGATGCTGACGGCCGCCCCTGCCACCGCAAAAAAGGCGCCGATCTCGGGATTTCCCTTGACCTGCCGCCACCGGCCTTCGGCAATCTGGCGGTAGCCGATGAAGGGCAGGGATGCTGCCAGCATGCCCAGAATCACGACCGCTTCGATAGCGGGGCTGCCCCAGGCCCCGATGGATCCATCGCGGGTCGAATACCCGCCCGTGGCGATGGTTGTCATGGCGTGACATACGGCATCGAACCAGTCCATCCCGGCGAGCCGAAGGAGAACCACCCAGATTGCGGTCAGGCAGACATAGATCTTCACCAGCACCCAGGCGAGCCGGGTCTGCCCCAGTCTCGGACCCCGGCCGCGATCGTCCTGATCGATCCGGATGATCTGCATGCCGCCGATTTCTCGGAACGGCAGCATGACCAGCGCCATCACCACGATGCCGAGCCCCCCGAACCACTGGAGCATCGCGCGCCACATCAGCAGGCCGGGAGAGCGCTGTTCCAGGCCTGTGAGAATGGTGGCGCCGGTCGTGGTCAGGCCGGACGCGGCCTCGAAAAACGCGTCGGTGTAGCCGATCTCGAGCTCGGAAAACACGAGCGGCAGTGCGGCGAGAACGATCGCCAGGATCCAGCACAGCGTGATCAGTGCGAGCACCTGCCGGGGGTCGTGGCTCGCGCCCTGCCCGTCGGCCGAGGTGTCGCGGCGGCGGCAGGCGAGGGCCAGTGCGACCCCGACAAACGCTGTCGCGGCCCCGGTCACCGCGAAGGCGCGCCACGAGGGTTCGCTGGCCAAGAGGTCCGCCATCATGGGGACCAGCATCGCTGCCCCGATGGGCAGCATGAGGATTCCGGTCAGGTGCAGAACCGGACGGATCCGCAGCATGGTTCGGTCGGAGTCCTAAGGCGTCACCCGGTCGATCAGGTGCAGGAATTCCCGGCGGGTGGAGGGATCATCACGGAATGCGCCCGTCATGTGGCTGGTCAGCATGGTCGCGTTTCGTTTGCGCACGCCGCGGGTGGACATGCAGAAGTGCTCGGCTTCGATGACCACTCCGACGCCCCGTGGCCGCAGCTCTTCGGTGATCGTCTGGGCGATCTGTGCTGTCATTTTCTCCTGCAGCTGCAGTCTTTTCGCGAACACGTCGACGAGCCGGGCGAGCTTGCTGAGCCCCACGACCCGCTGGTCGGGGAGGTAGCCGACGTGCGCGGCGCCGATGATCGGGGTGAGATGGTGTTCGCAGTGGGATTCGAACGAGATGGCCCGGAGGGCCACGATCTCGTCGTAACCCTCGGTTTCTTCGAACGTGCGGCGCAGGATCATTCCCGGGTCCTGATCGTACCCGGCAAAATGTTCCTCGTAGGCGCGAATAACCCGCCCGGGTGTGCCAGCGAGCCCTTCCCGGTCCGGGTCTTCGCCGACCCACCGAATCAGCGTGCGTACCGCTGCTTCAGCCTCCGCGCGCGAAGGACGTGAGCCCGCCATCAATGGAGCGTGCGCTGGGCCCAGGGACTTTCCAGCGGAAATGCAGGGATTTCCACCGCAAACATCTGACCGTCTTCGCCTTGCATCCAGTAAGTGCCGGACATGATCCCCGATGGCTGGGACAAGGGGGTTCCGGAGGCGTATTCGAACGATTCGCCGGGCGCCAGCACCGGCTGTTCGCCGACGACGCCGTCGCCCTTCACCTCGATTGCCTGGCCCTGACCGTCCACGATTCGCCAGTGGCGGGTCATCAGCTGCACCTTCGCGGACCCGCGATTTTCGATGCGGACATGGTACGCCCACATGTAGCGCTCTTCGTGCGGAACCGACTGCTCCTCCAGATAGAAGGGCCGCACGCGGACCGTAATGCCGCGGCTCTCCTTGTGGTACCAGTGACCCTCGTCATCGTCGTCGGCCATTTCAAACGGATTCTCGTTCATGCGCCGGTCGCCGAACAGCTGGCGCCTCCAAGGACACAGAATTGTGCGCAGAAAGGGTGATTGAGGACCACACTCTGCCGGGCGTCGGCAAGGCTCGTGCCCAGTTCGTGCAGTTTGCCGTACGGCAGGAGCGGGCAGGGAACGACCGTTGCGCGCTCCGCGCCCTTGCGGCGCAAGACCATGCGCGAGCGGGCACACATCATGGAGTCCGGGTCCACACCCAGGGATGTCCAGCACGAGCGCGTGATTTCAGGCACGCTCACGCTGGGATCCATCGCTGGAAACAGGACCAGCTGCAGAGGGTCAAACGCGTCAATTGCGAGGTTCTGTTCTTCGAAGAGAGCAGCAAAACCTTCGCGCATCGTGCCTTCCGGTTCATGCTCGATCCGGCATGCGATCGCCAGGTAAAAGCCGTGGTCGTGTAACCAGCGAAGCCCGCGCATCGCCGGCTCCCAGGATCTCGCGCCCCGGACCCGTTCGTGTTGCTCGCGCCCGTAGTGATCGAGGGACACCCGGATCCGGAGGTTCTCGTGGCCGCCCAGCTCCGCCAGGGCGTTCTCCTGCTTGGCCATCGGACGCATGGCGTTGGTCAGAAGCAGCACCCGGAATCCGCGATCCAGACAGGTCTTGACCATGCTGACAAGGTCGGGGTTCATGAACGGCTCGCCGCCGGTGAACCCGATTTCGTCCGTCGGATCGCCGCTTGCGCGGATCTCGTCCAGATAGGCTTCGACCTCGTCGAGGGTCAGGTACTGGAGACGATCGTTGGTGGGGCTCGATTCGATATAGCACCCCTGGCAGGCCAGGTTGCAGAGGGTTCCGGTATTGAACCAGAGTGTCTCAAGCTGGCGGAATTCCACCTCAGCGCGCGGATTGCCGTCGACCGTGAACCACGGGTCGGCATACTTGACCGTTCCAGGAACTGAGGGTGCAAGTTCCGAGCGAGCGCAGGCTTCCACGGGCAACGTCCAGTGCGGGATTGCCCCGAAGCGGGCACCCGATAACGATAGCGCAGGGCCCCCGTGGGTTCCACACCGGAGCCCGTCGGGCGGCCGGTGCTGCGGGTGTCTCCAGTGTGACCGGCCGCGATTCCACAGCGTTTTTGACCCGGGACGAACCTCCCGATACCTTCGCCGGTGTGTCGACGTGATGCCAAAATTCTTGCGGGCGTAGTTCAGTGGTAGAACGTCAGCTTCCCAAGCTGAATGTCGCCGGTTCGATCCCGGTCGCCCGCTCCAGTGCAGGCTGAGCGCTTGGCGCCGATCGAGGTGACCGTATCGGGCCTTCGCACAGTCCAGCGGTCACGGTTCGGCCGTCCCGGCCATGTGGTGTCAATTCTGGATCCCGGTGACCGGACACCGGCACCGCTCCGGAGCCGGCACGACGGCCAGGTCACGCGGTTGGCGTTTCACGACGCGGTTCGTCCGGCACGCGGCAAGATTCTTCCCTCCGCTGCCCACGTCCGGACCCTGATCCGGCTCGGACAGCGCCTTGCGATGGCGCGCTGCCGCCACGTTCACGTGCACTGCTTCCAGGGTGTGTCGCGGTCGACCGCCGCCGCCCTCATCGTGCTTGCTGCAGCCAGTGGCGGGGCAACCGCCGAAGCGCTGCTGGATCAGCTCGACAGGGTCCGTCCGAAGAATTGGCCGAACAGCCGGATGATCACCCTCGCGGACCAACTCATGGGGTATGGAGGGCGCCTGACGGTGGCACTCCGGGCCCACCAGTTCCGCAAGGCGCGCAAGGACCCTGTGCTTGCGTACCTGATCCGGAAGCACTCGTTCGGACATCGCCGCCACGAGTTGCCCGACGGCCTCGGCGCACGGCGCCCGTACCCCGACAGCCGTGGCTGAGGCAAAGCGCAAGGCAGGATCGGGACCGGACGGCGCAGCCGATGCCGCTGCCGGATCATTCGGCGAACTCGACCAGCGCTCGCAGGAGATCTTCCGCCGGGTCGTGGAATCGTACCTGGTTGACGGGGCGGCGGTCGGCTCCCGGGCCGTGGCAAAGGATCTGCAGGGTGCGCTCTCGCCCGCTTCGATCCGGGCGGTCATGGCGAATCTGGAACGGCTCGGATATCTCTATGCGCCGCATGTGTCGGCCGGCCGACTGCCAACCGAGCGCGGCCTGCGGCTGTTCATCGACGGGTTTCTGAAGATCGGCGAACTGCCGCCCGATGACCGCGGCCGGATCGAGGCGCTCTGCGCCGGTGCCGGACGCACCCTGCCCGAGGTCTTGCGCGCGGTCGGTGAGGAATTGTCCGGGCTGGCGCAGTGCGCCTCGCTGGTCGTGACCTCAACGAACGCGCAGCGCGCAATCAAGCACGTCGAGTTTGTGCGCCTTGACCCGGGCCGGGCGCTCGTCGTGATCGTCGACGCACACGACCTGGTCGAGAACCGCCTGATCGAACTGCCGCCCGGGTTGCCGGCGCACGCTCTCGTCGAGGCCTCGAATTTCCTCAACGACCGCTTCGCGGGACGTTCGCTTGAAGAGGCGCGCCGACTGGTCGAATCCGAGATTGCGGCCCACGAGGCCGACCTCGACGTCGAAACGCAAAAGGTGATCGGCGCTGGCCTTGCCATACGGACGGCCTCCGAGACGGATTCGTCGCTGATCCTGACCGGGCGGGCGCGCACCCTCGAAGGCGTGGGTGAGCAGGCGGCGATGGAGGAGGTGCAGCGCCTGTTCGAGGCACTGGAACGGGGCCGCACCTTGCGGCGCCTCCTCGATTCGATGCTCGAGGGTTCCGGGGTGCACGTATTTATCGGTGCCGAGACCGAACTGTTCGCCCTCTCCGGCTGTTCGCTGATCGTCGCGCCGCTGGCCCAGGACGACAACAGTTTGGAGCCGCTGGGCGCGATCGGGGTGATCGGGCCAACACGGCTCAACTACGCGAAGATCATTCCGATGGTGGACTACACGGCGCGCGCTGTCGGGCGCCTGCTTGGCTGAGAGGCGTGCACGGACCCTTGCCGATGGCGGCCAGCCGAAGCGGGCACTGCTGGCACGGCCTGATCGATCAGGCTGGCCGCGTTCGTGCCACTCGCGTGACCCCTGGCTTCTGAGGGGGCAGGCCAATGCCGTCGAATGATTCAGTCGCGCGCAACGACTGGATAACGCGCCTTCGGACCGAGCTTCAGGCGGCGCAACGGATTCTTGTCTTTACCGGCGCCGGAATCAGCACGGAGTCCGGAATTCCGGACTTCCGCAGCCCCGGAGGGGTCTGGGACCGGCATCAGCCGATCCGCTTCGAGGATTTCCTTCGCTCCGAGGACATGCGGCGCGAGAGCTGGCGCCGCAAGCGCGAGACGGATCGCGCAATGGGTCGCGCCGTGCCAAACCGGGGGCACCGGGCAGTGGCCGAACTGGTCCGGTCCGGGCGGGTGACGATGGTCGTGACGCAGAACATCGACGGGCTGCACCAGGCATCGGGGATCGACGACGAGCGTCTGGTCGAGCTGCATGGAAACGCAACCTATGCGGCGTGCTGCGACTGCGGCCTGCGACATGAACTTGACGAGATCTTCCGGCGGTTCGATGTCGACGAGACCCTGCCCCGCTGCCGCGGTTGCGCGAGTCCCTACGTCAAGAGCGCGACCATTTCGTTCGGGCAGCCCATGCCTGTCGAGGCGATGCGCAGGGCGGACGCTGCGGCCCGGGCCTGCGATCTGGTCCTTGCGGTCGGATCGTCCCTCGTCGTGTACCCGGCGGCGGATATTCCGCTCATGGCCAAGCAGAACGGCGCCCGGTACGTGATCATCAACCGCGAGCCCACGCCGCAGGACGGGGCCGCCAATCTGGTGATCCGAAGCGAGATCGGCGACGTTCTCGGCGGTGCAGTCGACATCGCCTGACTGCGAGGCACCCCGGCTCCGTCGCGGCAGGCTCCACTTGCATCCGTGCGCAGCCGGTACCATCTGCACGACCTGTGTGAGGGGAGACCGGTCTTGATCGACAAGAACGACGCTGAGCCCGGAACGCCCGATCCGGCCGCTGAATCCGCCGCACCCGCAGTCGAATCGTCACCAGGCGATGCGGTGGATGACAAGGCGCCGCCCCTGGACCTCGAGGCCGAGATCGCCGTCCTGGAAGACAGGATCACCGAGCTTGAAGCCGAGGCTGAGGCCGAACGTGACAGGGCGCTGCGGGCGCGGGCAGACGCCGACAACACCGCAAAGCGGGCCGGGCGCGAGCGTGCGGACGCGGTGAAATATGGTGCGTCCGCTCTCGCGCGCGACCTCCTGGAGATCGTCGACAATCTGGAACGCGCGCTCGCGAGCATGCCTGCGGACGGCGAGACCAAGGTGGAGGATGTCCGAACCCTGCGCGAGGGTGTGGAACTCACGCTCCAGGAACTGATTGCCAAGTTTCGACGCCACGACATCCAGCGGATAGCCCCGGCGACCGGCGACGGGTTTGATCCGAACCACCATCAGGCGGTGGCCCAGGTCGAGCGGGACGATGTCGCGGGCGGCGCCGTGGTCGATCTTCTGCAGCCCGGATACCGGCACCACGACCGGCTTCTCCGTGCTGCGGTGGTGACGACCAACCGCAAGGACGCCAAGAACACCAAGGAAGCGGAAGAGGCCGAGGAGACCTCGGCGGCGGGTGCGCCTCCCGCCCCGGACGATGCCGACGCGCAGTCCTCCAGCCCGGGCAAATCGCCGGCGAAAAGCCCGGCGTCCGGAAGCACCGATTCCGCGCCTGACGATTCCCAATCCGACGTGTGAACAACGGGCAAACAGTCACGCTCGGCGACGGGGCGGCTCATCTCGCCCTCCCGGATTCGTGGCGGATTCGCGAAACCGAGCGGGACCGGGTGAAGGTCACCTTTCCGTTCGGCGACTACCCGGTCCTCGGCATCAACGTGGTGTCCGTGGAGGATCCGGATGCGGTGGCTTCGGGCAAGCCCGGTGCGTATCTCGACGGCGGTGATGCGGGCCTTGTGGTGGCCGGCGACAGCGAATCCGGCTGGGCGCTTTCCTACCGCGCGGTCCTCGATGGCGACGAGGAAGTCCGGATCTGGCGGCGCGCGGCGGTGTTCGGAGCCCGGCACATTCGAATCGTCACTCTGGCGCTTGCGCATCCCGCGACAGACGAGGCCCGGGACACGGTCGATCGTGAGGTGGCCGGCATCGAGGCGGCGGCAGAAAGTGTGCAGTTCGGAGCCGCCGAGACCCCGCTCGACCGGGAGGCGAGCGCGAAGCGCCGGGCCGATGCGCTCGTCTGGCGGCGGGCCACACCGTGGGATGGCGTGGCGATCAACCTGCCTGCGGACTGGACCGAGCATCCTGCAGAAGGGGCCCGGGAACTGGCACTGGAAGTGCCCGGGCTGGAAGGCACGTATTTCATCCTGGAAGGCGACACCCGCACACTGCGGAAGCGGCCGCTGGATGCGGAGGCCACGGCCCAGCTGATCCGCACGGTCGCGGAATCCAAGCAGGCGAGCGACATCGTGATTCGAAGCGGGGGCGACGGGGAATACCTGCTGTCCTGCAGCCGCATGAGTGAGCCGCCTGCGGCACCGGTTCCGGTTCAGGAACGGTTCTGGCACCGGTTTCTGTTCGCCTCCGGACAACTGGTTGTCCTCAATGCGACCTTCGTGTTCCCGGCGGACACCGATCAGCCGGAATTGCACGCAGCGCTCGCGCGTGTTCTGGCTGCTGCCATGACCGAAGCCGAGGTGGCGGTATCCGATCCGGCCTGACCGCCTTGCACGCTGCCGGCCCCGTTCCCATATACCGATAGTTTCTGAAGCGCATGTTCGCCGACGGTGAGGGCCGCGGCGTACCAAGGAGAATGCAATGGCCAAGGTGATCGGGATCGATCTCGGCACCACGAACTCGTGCGTGGCCGTGATGGATGGCAGTAACGCCCGTGTGATCGAGAATGCCGAGGGCAGCCGGACGACCCCGTCGGTCGTCGCGTTCACTGACGACGGCGAGACGCTTGTGGGCCAGACGGCGAAGCGGCAGGCGGTCACCAATCCCGAGAGCACGTTTTTTGCAATCAAGCGGCTGATCGGCCGGAATTTCGACGATGAGAAGGTCACCACGCGGGACCGGGAGATGGTCCCGTACAACATCATCAAGGCGGACAATGGTGATGCGTGGGTGGAAGCCAACGGCAAGCGCTACGCCCCGAGCCAGATCAGCGCCTACACGCTCCAGAAAATGAAGGAGACGGCCGAAGCGCACTTCGGCGGCGAGATGAAGCAGGCGGTGATCACCGTTCCGGCCTATTTCAACGATTCGCAACGGCAGGCGACGAAGGACGCGGGCCAGATCGCCGGGCTGGAGGTGCTCCGGATCATCAACGAACCCACCGCGGCGGCGCTGGCGTACGGGCTCGACAAGCGTGAAAGCGGGCTTGTGGCTGTGTACGACCTGGGTGGCGGCACGTTTGACGTGTCCATTCTCGAGATCGGCGACGGCGTCTTCGAGGTCAAGTCCACCAACGGCGACACGTTCCTCGGCGGCGAGGACTTCGACATGCGCGTGGTCGAGTACCTGGCCGACGAGTTTCAGAAGGACAGCGGCATCGACCTGCGGAGCGACAAGCTTGCCCTGCAGCGCCTCAAGGAGGCGGCCGAAAAGGCCAAGATCGAGCTTTCCAGCACGGGCCAGACCGAGGTGAACCTGCCGTTCGTGACGGCCGACGCGAGCGGGCCGAAGCACCTCAACATGAAGATCACGCGGGCCCAGCTCGAAAAGCTCGTCGACGATCTCGTCCAGCGCACGGTCGTGCCGTGCCGGAAGGCTCTTGAGGACGCGGGTGTCAGCGCCGGCGAGATCGACGAGGTGGTTCTGGTCGGCGGCATGACGCGGATGCCGAAGATTGTCGAGACGGTCAAGAACTTCTTCGGCCGCGACCCGCACAAGGGCGTCAATCCGGACGAGGTGGTCGCCATCGGTGCGGCCATCCAGGGGGCGGTCCTGTCCGGCGATGTGAAAGATGTCCTGCTGCTCGACGTGACCCCGCTCTCGCTTGGAATTGAAACCCTGGGCGGCGTGTTTACCAGGCTCATCGACCGCAATACCACGATTCCGACACGCAAGAGCCAGACGTTTTCAACGGCAGAGGACAACCAGACTGCGGTGACGATCCGTGTGTTCCAGGGCGAACGGGAGATGGCTGTCGACAACAAGGCGCTGGGTCAGTTTGACCTGGTTGGAATTCCGCCGGCCCCGCGTGGAATGCCGCAAATCGAGGTCGGCTTCGACATCGATGCCAATGGCATTGTCAACGTGTCGGCCAAGGACAAGGCGACGGGCAAGGAACAGCAGATCCAGATCAAGGCGTCCGGCGGTCTCAGCGATGACGAGATCAAGCGGATGGTGGATCAGGCCGAGGAGCACGCCACCGCGGACAAGGCCCGCCGGGAAGCCGTGGAAGCCCGGAACCAGGCCGACAGCCTCGTCTATTCGACCGAAAAGAGCCTGGGCGAGCACGGCGACAAGCTGGGCGACGACGACCGGAAGGCCATCGAGGAGGCGCTCGAGGATCTCCGGTCCGAGCTTGGCAAGGACGATGCCGATGCGGAGGCCATTGAGGCCAAGACCGGTGCGCTCAATCAGGCAGCCATGAAACTTGGCGAGGCCATGTACGCGCAGGCAACCGCCGCCGCTGCCGAGGGAGACGGAGCCCCGACGGCTAACGGAACCGGCGCGAAGGGCGAAGAGGGCGACGCCGTCTACGACGCGGATTTCGAAGAGGTGCAGGACGACGACGCGAAGGATCGGCCCCGCTCCTAGAGCAGGTCGTCACCGGGCGGCGGGTTCGTCTGCCGCGTTGACGCCGTCAGCCGGCAGGGATTCGTATGCGTGACTTCTACCAGGTGCTGGGTGTGGACCGTGGCGCGGACGCGCAGACCATCAAGAGTGCCTACCGGCGCCTGGCCAAGGAGCACCATCCCGACCGCAATCCTGGCGACAACAAGGCCGAACAGGCGTTCAAGGATGTCAACCGCGCCTACGAGGTGTTGAAGGATCCCGAGCGGCGCAATGCCTACGACCAGATGGGGCACGCGGCATTCGAGGAAGGACTTCAGTCCGGTGGTGGCCCTGCAGGCTTCGGCGGCTTTGGAGACATCTTCGACAACATCTTTCGGGAATTCATGGGGGGCGGACGGCGCACGTCCGGATCAGCGCGCGGTGCCGACCTCCAGTACGCCCTGACGGTGACCCTTGAAGAGGCCTACACGGGCGCGACGAAATCCATTCGGTTCGCCGCCGACGAAACGTGCGAGCGGTGCGGCGGGTCGGGTGCGGAAGGCAACCGACTCGTCACGTGCACCACGTGCAACGGCACGGGCGATGTCTCGTCCAGACGGGGCATGATGATCTTCCAGCAAACCTGCCCGACGTGCCGGGGACGGGGGCAGATCATCGAGGTCCCGTGCAGCGCCTGCCGAGGGGCTGGCCGCATTCGCCGCAATCGGACCGTGGATGTGAAGATTCCACCCGGCGTCGACGACGGCACGCGCCTGCGGCTGACCGGGAAGGGGGAGGCCGGTGGAGCCGGGGGGCGTTCGGGCGACCTCTATGTCTTCATCGAGACCGCGCCGCATCCGCTCTTCGAGCGTGACCGCCAGCACCTGCAAATGGTGGTTCCCGTACCGTTCGAGAAAGCGGCGCTGGGTGATGAGCTGGTGGTCCCGACCTTGGACGGCGGCCGTGTGAAGCTCGCGATCCCGGCCGGCGCGCAGAATGGCCAGAGATTCCGCCTGCGGGGCAAGGGCATGCCGCACCTCCAGCGATCCGGCCAGGGGGACCTTTATGTGCAGATCAGCGTCGAGGTGCCGTCGAATCTCAACCGCAAACAGCGGAAGGCACTGGAGGCTCTGGCCGACCAGATGACAGAACGCAATTACCCTGCCACAGAGGAGTTCGACGCGTCAGTCCAGGAGCGCATGGAGTCGTGACCGCGACAGCGAGGATCGGGGTCGCCGGGGTGGCCGGACGCATGGGTCGGGCGCTGGTCCGGGCCGTCGCCGAGGACGGCAGCAGCCTGGCGGCTGCACTTGAACACGCAGGGCATGAAGAACTCGGCACGGACGCCGGCCGACTGGCAGGCTTGGTCGATGCCGGCGTTCCGATCGACGCCGAAGAAGAATCGTTCTTTGCCGCATCGGATGTCGTGATCGCCTTCACGACGCCCGAGGCCACGGTGCGCCATGCCGCGCTTGCGGCGGAGTCCGGCACCGCGCTCGTCATCGGGACGACAGGTCTTGACGGCTCGCAGGCGGAAACCCTTCGCCGGGCTGGTGCGACCGTACCTGTGGTCTGGTCAGCGAACATGAGCCTCGGTGTGAACCTGCTCGCACACCTCGTGAAGACGGCCGCGACGGCGCTTGAGTCCGAATGGGACATCGAGATCGTCGAGATGCATCACGGTGCAAAGCGGGACGCGCCCTCGGGGACTGCCTTGTTGCTTGGCCGCGCGGCTGCGGCCGGCCGGGGAATCGATCACGACACCGCTGCCGTCCGGGGTCGCGATGGCGAGACCGGCCCCCGCGAACGCGGATCGATCGGATACGGCGTGCTCCGTGGCGGCGATGTTGTGGGTGACCATACGGTCGTGTTCGCCGGTCCCGGCGAGCGAATCGAACTTGGTCATCGTGCCCATGATCGGGCGATCTTTGCGCGTGGCGCGGTCCATGCGGCGAAGTGGGCGGTGGGGCAGGCGCCAGGCCTGTACGGCATGCACGACGTCTTGGGCCTCCCGAGTTGAATGACCTGGAGCAACCGATCGAGGTTGCGATGAACGGCGCCATGGGGGAGCGGTATGCCGAACTGCTCCGTGCCTGCCTTGCGGTTCCGCATACGATCCGCTGTACGGGACATGACACGGAAGCGTGGGCTGAAGCGCTGGCCACGGCGGAGGTTGCCGTGACGATGGGGTGGCCCGCGAACTCCCCTCCCGCACCCCGGCTGCGGCTCTTGCACCTTCCCGGAGCGGGGACCGATTCCGTGGACCCACACGCGCTCCCTGCCGGCTGCGCCGCGTGCAACGTGTTCGAGCACGAGATTCCGATCGCCGAATATTGCATGCGCGCCATGCTGGAGCATGTGATCAATGTGGTGCCGACCGAACGGCGTTTCCGGTCGGGTGACTGGTCCGACAGCTTGTTTGCGGCGGGTCCGACGCATGGCGAACTGCATGGCCGGGTGCTCGGAATTCTCGGCTACGGCCGGATCGGGCGCGCCCTCGCGCACCGCGCACACGCCTTCGGGATGGATGTGCGCGCGGTAACGCGGAGCCCGGTGACCGAGGCGCCGTTAACCGAAGTGGTGACCCCGGACCGGCTCGTCGATGCCGTTTCGCAGTACGATTATCTGGTGGTGGCGTGTCCGCTGACCCCGGAGACCCGGGACCTTGTGAATGCAGATGTGTTTGCGGCGATGAAGGACGACGCCGTGGTCATCAACATCGGGCGGGGGCATGTAATCGACGAGGATGCGCTGTATGAGGCGCTTCGTACCGGTTCCATCGGCGGCGCCGTGATCGATGTCTGGTACCAGTATCCGCGACCTGGCGGTCCGGGCGTGCGACCTTCCCGTCACGACTTCGCGGCATTGCCCAACGTCTGGATGACGCCGCATACATCCGCCTGGAGCACGCCCATGCTGGAACGGCGCTTTGCGATCATCGCCGATAACGTCGTGCGACTGCGCGCCGGCCAACCGCTCGTGAACAGGTTCGCCTGAGAGATGTTTTGCGGGCCCGGTTCCGGCTGTGCGCCGCAGTTGTTGCCGGCGGGGAACGAGAGAACGACACCTGTCCACGCTCGCGTCGGCGCCTTACGCCAGCGGGAGGGGCGGGTTGATCGCCGGCCCGGGCACGGGGCCTACCCGGCGGTGTCCCACTCTGCAGTGGCGTCGGGACTTGAATAAGGGAGGCTTGGCCAGTTGGCGCCCGTCGGGCGCCAGGGGTTCCGGGTAGCGCGGGAGCAGAGCGTAATGCGGGTCGTCAGCTGGAACGTGAACGGTGTTCGGGCCTGCGTGCGGCGCGGTTTTGTCGATTTTCTGGACCGCTCGAAGGCTCATATTCTGGGAATTCAAGAGGTTCGGGCGTTGCCGGAGCAAATCCCGGAACCGGCTCGGGTCCCCGCCGGCTGGCATGTCGCGTTCGCTGTGGCGGAGCGTCGGGGATACAGCGGCGTGGCCCTTTACTCAAGAACGGAGCCCGAGCACGTCGAGAACGCGCTCGGGATACCGGAGTTTGACGTGGAAGGGCGGTATATCGCCGCTCGCTACCAAACGCCGCGGGGTCGGCTGGCCGTGGTCAACTGCTACTTCCCGAAAGGAAGCGGGAAGGAGCGCGACAACAGTCGGGTCCCCTACAAGCTCGAGTTCTACCGGGCCGTGTTTGATCGGGTCCAGACGTTGCGGCGCCGGTGTCCGGTCCTGGTCGTCGGCGACTACAACACGGCGCACCAGGAAATCGATCTCGCACGGCCGAAGACAAACCGTAAGAGCAGCGGATTCCTTCCCGAAGAGCGGGCAGAAATGGACCGCTGGCTGGATGCAGGCTGGGTTGACACATTTCGCGCGCGCCATCCGGACGCCCCGGGGCACTACACCTGGTGGCGTCAATGGGGCGGGGCCAGAGAGCGGAACGTGGGGTGGCGTATCGACTACGTGCTGGCTTCACCGACTGCCATGCGTCGGGTGCGCGATGCCTTCATCTGGCCAAACGAGGCCGGATCAGACCATTGTCCGGTAGGAGTCGATCTCGATATGGAGTAGTTGGCCTTCCGGGTGTCCAGCCACGACACATTGCCCTTTCCGGTCGAAACGGCATGGTGACCGACGCCCTCCATCGATTGCGCGACCGTGCGTCGGTCCGAACCGAGCAGGACATTCTCGATGAGCTGATACTGACGAAGCTTGGCCAAGAGCGCTTCCTCCCGATTGAGACAAGGCCGATCACGGCCAAGGAGATTCATTCTGTCGGTGCCGGTACGCTGATTGCCTGCATCGCGAATCCGGCCGCTCGCGGCACGCGGAGTTACTGGCCCGGGGCATCTCCGACTGGCATGATGCGCTCGCTCCTGCCGGAGAAGCCACCGCCATTTTCGGGGACAACGTCTTCGTCGGCGATGTTGTGAAGACCAGCCTCGCCGGGATTCAAAGGCAGCGGGGTCTCGGCAATGAGCGGAGCCTGTGGTCTTGGCGAGCCGGGCGGCCGCCACAGAGCAGCATGGCGAGGAGACAGGTCGATGAAAAAGCAAGGCCCTTTGCTGAAAGTTCGTTTTGATGGCCATGCCGTTGGACCTGGCACGGTTCCTGTGACCCAGCTGGTACGCTTTCTGTATCGCATGAACACGGCTTTTCAGCGGGTCGGCCGAGTGCTTCAAGGTGAGTCTGCGAGCCAGCGTAGGGGAAGACCGCCGAAAAGCGTCGAGGACGACGTGAACCTGGAACTCGTATCGCTGGAACCGGGAAGTTCGGCGGCAGTTCTCGGCTTCGAGCGCATCAGGCCAGACCCGCAGCTTCCCGGCATGGATACAGGGGAAGAAACCCTGCAAAAGGCGATTCACGGCTTGAAGGCAGTTCAGGGAGAAGGAGATACCGGGCCTCTGCCGGCTGGCTACGACGCCGGCGTGTTGATGGCGTGGCGAGATGCAGGGAACGTCCTTGGGCAGGGAATCGAAAGGGTGTCATTCGCCCTGGGGACCCGGAACAGTGCCACTGGGGCATCCTTGACACCGGACGGGCTTGCTCGGATCCGTGAGCGAATCCAAAGGCCACAATCGAACGTTCGCACAGTTGAGGGGCGGCTACTTATGGCTGACTTCAAAGAGCAAGGCACCCGATGTCGCGTTCACCCTTCTGCTGGAGAACCGGTACTCTGCCAATTTGACGATTCGCACAGGGACCAGGTGCTCGGAAGTATTCTCGGCTATGTTCGTGTAGTCGGGAAAACAACTGAAGATCCAGCGACCGGGAGGATCACGAGTATCAGAATCCATGATATCGAACCCTTGGACGACAAAACGGAAGAGGGCATTGAATTATTGCCCAAAGGAACAGCAGTTGGTCCGTCATTTTGGGCAGCGCCTACCTTGGACGAGTTGGCTGATTTGCAGAATGTGAAGCCGCTGGACACGGCCCAAAAGCTATTCGGAACCTGGCCTGGCGAAAGGAATGATGGCTTCGAAGCAACGATTATCGAACTTCGGAACACTCGTACCGGTGCTGGTAGCCTCTCGTGACACCAGCCCGTGTTCTACTGGATACGAATATTGTCTCCTATTTGATGCGTGGAAACCGGGAAGCGAAGGCCTACTCTCGCCACGTGGAAAATCGTCTGCTGGCAATCTCCTTTATTACAGTTGGAGAACTATATTTCGGCGCTGAGCAGGCAAAGTGGGGCGATACGAAACGGCGGGCACTTGAAGCAACTCTCCGTCAATTCGTCGTGGTCCCCTACGACAAAGAGACCGCCGCCTGCTATGGCCGTTTGGTAGCAGAACGACAGCGAGGTGGAAGGCCCATTTCACTCAACGATGCGTGGATTGCCGCATGTGCCGTACGATTTGGAATTCCACTAGTCACCCATAATGCCCGAGACTTCTCCGGCATATCGGATTTGCAGGTAATCACAGAACCCATTCCGAGCAACAACGGCTGATAACGGGGAGGTACTCTGAGTGCTGCACAAGTACGAGATCATCCTCTACTGGAGCAACGAAGAGCAGCTGTTTATTGCCGATGCACCCGAATTGCCAGGCTGTATGGCGCATGGCGCAAGCCAGTTAGATGCGTTGAAGAGCATCCACGAAGCGGTCGAGCTATGGATTGATACCGCGAGGGAGTTCGGCGATCCGGTCCCCAAATCGAAGGGCGAGCGGCCGATGTTTGCGTGACCTCCTGACTCGGCGGTGCAACCGAGCGACTCCTTGGCGCCAGGAAGCTGCGTTCGAGCTGGATCTCGACGTCCAAGTCCAGGCGGTGGATGCCGTCGGAGACCCGTTTCGTGGGCAGGACGTGTTCTGAACCAGCTTCACGGTGATGCGGAATTCGTCGGATCGACAGCGAAGGCCCGCTTGCCCCGAGTGCGCAAGCCGATTTCTTGCCGCTCTTCAACGCGCGGCCGAAACCCGCGCGCTGCCCGCTGGAATCGTCGATCAGATTCCGTGAAACGGCTGAAGGAGGCGCGGGATGAGCGTAAGGAACTTCAAACGTGCATCGGTCACAGCAAGGCAGATGCAGTCTTCCTCCGGTCCGGCGACCGGACGGTGGACCACGCCCTCATCAGCGAATTCGACATCGCCGCGCCGATACCACGAGCCCCGGTCGTAGAACGATCCTGCCAGAACCAGTGTCGCCTCGAAGCCGCGGTGGCCGTGATCGGGAACCCCTTGGCCGGCTGCGATGGACAGCAACTGTGCTGTTGCGCCAGGACCGCCCGTCTTGATAGGAAATTTCCGGACGCCGCCACCGACTGCGCGCCATGCCAGTCCGGCAATATCGCCGCCGGCGTAGTCCCGCAGGGGCTGCGGCAGAACGAATGCCCCGCACGGGCCATCGAGGGGCGTCTGCTCTGAAATCCGTCGGGTTCTCGCCGGGCCAGCGGGGGCGCTGGCAGCCGCTTCGAGGATGCCTTCATCCGCCGGAACGACGCTCTCCGCCTGGTCAATCAGCACACCCCCGATGGTCTCGGCGAGGTCGAGGTCGGCCCGACAGGCCGGACAGAGCGCCAGGTGTGTGGCAACGAGCAGCGACGTTGCCTCATCCAGCGTGCCGGCTCCATAGGCCAGGAGCAGATCCTCGCCGATATGGTGATCGATCGTCATCACGCCCCCTCCCTGTGAGGGCTGAGGTGGTCGCGCAGACGACGAAACGCCAGGCGGGCCCTTGACTTGACGGTGCCGATCGGAATCCCGAGGCGAACGGCAATGTCCGCGTAAGTTTCGCCCTGATAGAACGAAAGCTGCAGGATCGCGCGCTGCTCCTCACCCAGTCCGGCGAGGGCGGACTGGACGGCCTCCGTGCGCTGCCGCACGGCAACCGCTTCCTCGCCTTCGACCAGGGGAGCAGGCCGGAAGGCGGGATCCTCGGGATCGAAATCCGGTCGGCGCTGGCGCCGAAAGGCGTCGATGCGCTGGTTGCGTGCAATGGCGAAGATCCATGCGGCAACGGAAGCGCGCCGGCTGTCATACAGCCCGGCTTTCCTCCAGATGGTGGCGAAGACATCCTGCAGGACGTCGTCAATCCCTTCGGTCTCGCCCCCCGCGCGCTGCAGATAAGCCTTCAGGCGAGGGGCGAAATGTCGAAACAGGGCAGAGAACGCGTCCCGGTCTCCCTGCGTGGCGACGGCGTGAAGCAGCGTCGCCATTCGGTCGGGCCCAGTGCCCGATTGGTCTGTGCTGGGTCCAGTGCTTGCCCGTGGATCGTGGGCGGGCGCGGCGGCCGGCACCGTTGGCCGGTGATCGCGACGAAACGGAATGACCCTGCCTTCGCGTGTCATACCTAAGTATACGGCTGCACCGCCATTTCGGATCACGTTTGCTCCGTTGCGGTGATCCGCCGGCACGTTTCCTGCGTAACGTTAACGATGGACTACGTGCACGTGAACGGGCCCGGGCCAGGTAACGGCCGACGGCGGAAGGTTGCCGTCATCGGTGCGGGCATTTCGGGCCTCGGCGCCGCATGGCTGCTGTCACGCGCCCACGAGGTCGTCCTGTTCGAGGCAGCGGATAGCCCCGGCGGCCATGCCAGAACGGTTACCGCGCGAACAGGCGGGCGGGACATCCCGGTGGACACCGGCTTCATCGTGTTCAACCGCGTCAACTACCCGCACCTCTGCCGGCTTTTCGAACAGCTCGACGTGCCGACCCGGCGCAGTGACATGTCCTTCGCGGTTTCCGTCAATGGCGGAGAGCTGGAATACGGCTGCCGCAGTATTCATGCTGCGCTGGCCCAGCCGGCCAACGCGGTGAAGCCCCGCTTCTGGCGCATGTTCCGCGACATCATGGTCTTCAATCGCACCGCGCTGGCAGACACCTCCGAAAATCCCGATCTCACACTGGGCGAACTCATCCGCCGGAGACGCTTCAGCTCCTGGTTCGAGCGCTATTTTCTGTTGCCGATGAGCGGCGCGATCTGGTCGACCCCGCGCGCCGACATGCTGAACTTTCCGGCCTACGTCCTGGCGCGGTTCTTTGCCAACCACGGCCTCCTGTCCTTTACCGGGCAGCACGACTGGTGGACCGTCGATGGCGGTTCGCGCAACTACGTCTCGAGGATGATCGCCAGCATGGGCGCAGAGCTGCGCCTGCGTGCACCGGTCGAGGTTGTGACCCGACGAGCGGGCGGTGTCGAGATCAGGGCGGGCGGCCAGGAAGCGGAACGCTTCGACACGGTCGTGTTCGCCTGCCATGCAGACTCTGCGCTCGCACTGCTGGGTGATGCCGACCGGGACGAACGCCGCATCCTCGGTCGTATCCCGTTCCGCCGCAACAGGATCGTGCTCCATACCGACGCTCGACTCATGCCCAGGCGGCGGCGGTGCTGGTCGAGCTGGGTTTATCTCGCCGATTCGCATCTCGACGAGGAGTGCGCGTCGGTGACCTACTGGATGAATTCGCTTCAGAACATTTCCGCCGAAACACCGTTGTTCGCCACCCTCAACCCGTCGGCCCCGATCGACGAGTCCCGAATCCTCGACGATCACCAGTTCGACCATCCGCAATACGACGCCGGCATGATCGCTGCCCAGGCGGCGCTTCCATCGATTCAGGGCCGCGCCGAAACCTGGTACTGCGGGGCCTGGACCGGAATGGGATTCCACGAGGACGGCCTCGCCAGCGCGGTCCGGGTCGCCGGATCGCTGGGAGCCGCACCGCCATGGGGGTAGTCGGATCGTCGGTCGTCCCGGCCAGGGTCAGCCATACCCGGCGGATCCCTGTGGACAACCGATTCGTTTATTGGGTCGACTACCTGCTTCTCGATGAAGAAGTCCTCCTCGGGCAGGATCCTGGCCCGCGACTGTTTTCGTTCGGCCGGCCCAACCTGGTCTCCCTTCTGCCGTCCGATCACGGGATCGCCGATTGCAAGGGTGTCGAAGGTGCCCGACGCCTGGCGTCGGATGCAGGAATTGACGGCGTTGATCGCGTGCTGCTGCTGACCCACCCGCGCTATTGGCACTACACATTCAATCCGATCAGTTTCTGGTTCCTCTTGGGTTCTGCCGGCAATCTTCGTGCCGTGCTTGCCGAGGTCCACAACACGTTCGGCGATCGCCACGGCTACCTGTGCACGGGAGAACACGGCACCGACATCGGGCGGGATTGCTGGACGGTCTCGGCAAAACGCCTGCACGTATCGCCTTTCTTCGGCATGGCAGGCCGGTACCGGTTCCGGTTCCTCGTCGATGATGCGCGAATTGCCGTCCGAATCGTCTACGAAGATCCGGCGGGTGGCGGGCTCGACACCGCGATCGCGGGGGTGCGCCGGCCGTTTTCGGATCGGGAACTTGCCCGCGCCCTTGTGCGCCGCCCGTTCGGTGCCGCCCGGACGACAGCGCTCATTCACTGGCAAGCGCTCAGGCTCTGGCGCAAGGGTGTGCGGTACCGGCGCCGGCCCGAGCCGCCGCAGCGGAGCATCACATGACGCTGCGGATCGGGATCGGGCTCCTGGTCGTCACTCTCATGGCCGGTGCCGCAGCTGCTGCGCCACCGGAATTGGAGGGGCGCGTACCGGCCGAAGGGCCCGCAGGCTGTGCCGAATACCGGTTCCTGCTGCTCCGCCTCTACAGGGCGGAACTCTGGACAGACGCCGAGGTCCCGCCAGGAGAGGAATTCGGCCTCTCGCTGATTTACCGGCGGGACATCGACCAGAACAAACTGGTCTCGTCCTCGATATCGGAGATGGCGCGAATGTCCGGGCGGCCCGAGGCCAGCTTCGGCGCGGCGCGAGCCGAACTCGAACAGACAATGCGAGGCGTTTCGGCAGGCGACCGCTACACGGCCTGGCGCAATCGGTCCGGTGAGGTCGACTTCTACTTGAACGGCAGCCCGGTGGGCAGCCTCACCCATGATGCAGACCTGTTCCTCGATATCTGGCTCGGCCCAGAGAGCCGAGGAAAGGCGCAGCGGGATGCGATGCTCTCCGGGCGCTGCGATGGCTGACGCCGGCGCCGTCCGTCTCAGGCGGGGTGACCTGTACCCGCCTGGCGCGGTCGCAGCCGTGCTCGCCTGTGGCGGCCTGCCGCTCTACATCCACGCGCCCCGCTATTTCGCCGAGGAAATGGGCATCGCCCTTCCGGTTCTCGGCGCGGTATTGCTGGCCGCGCGCGGCATCGACAGCGTGCAGGATCCGATCATCGGGCGCCTTGCGGACCGTTGGTCGCACTACCGCGAGATATGGGTCCTGGTGTCCGGGGCCCTTCTCGTCACCGGCCTGTGCCTGCTGTTCGGACCGGCAGGCTGGGGCGCACCCTTGCCCCGTCTCGCGCTTGGTCTGCTGATCGCCTTCACCGGGTTCAGCGCCCTGCAGATTGCGCTGTACGATCACGGTCTCGCCCAGGCAGAAGCTGCGGGCGGCGGCTATACGCGGATTGCGCTCTGGCGCGAGGCGGGCGGGCTTGTCGGCATTTGCCTTGCCGCACTGGCGCCGGCAGTCGCGGCGGGAATCCTTGGTGCCCCCTACGCCCACGCAGGCTTTGCCCTTGCGTTTGCGTTGTTTGCCGTGCTCATCCTCGGTCGCATGCGCGGATCCTGGCGCAGTTCAGGCCAGGGCTTGCCACGGGCTGGTTTGGCAGACGCCCTCCGGGTACCAGGCGTCGGGGCCATTCTTGTTTTCGGCCTCGTCAATGCCCTGCCGACCGCGATCACCTCGACGCTGTTTCTGTTTTTCGTGGCTGATGTTCTGGTCGCGGAGCCGCATGCCGGGATCATGCTGGTCGTTTTTTTCGCCGCGGCAGCGAGTGCGGCCCCCGCCTGGGCGAAGCTCGCGGGCAGGATCGGGCGCAAGCTCACGCTCATGGCAGGCATGGCGATCTCGATTCCGGTGTTCGTATGGGCCTATGTGCTGGGGCCAGGTGACACCGCAGCGTTCTACGTGATTGTGATCGCGTCAGGCGCTGCGCTCGGGGCGGACATGACACTGGCCCCGGCCATGCTGGCGGCGCGGATCCGCGGCGGCGGCGGACAGGTGTTCGCGATCTGGACATTCCTGCAGAAGACCGCGCTTGCCGTGGCTGCGGGTGTGGCGCTGCCCGCCCTTGCCCTGATGGGTTATGAGCCGGGAACGTCTCTCGACGACGGTCGCAAGGCGTTGGCGGTCGCTTACGCCCTGGTGCCCTGCGCACTCAAACTGGTGGCCATTGCGGTGCTCCTGGCATGGGTCAAAGACAGAGGAGATCAGGTTTGAAGACGAAACCCGCCCCCGGACAGCGACCGTGGTTCCCGTGGAGGTCGGACGGCCTCGACGCCTATAAGGACGGAACGCCGGTTCTCGACCTCCGACATTATCTGCGCGGATCGCTCCTTGCCTCGGGGGCATTCTTTGGTCTCGCAGGGCGGATGGAGCGACGGTTCGTGATCGAGATGGCCGGTCGCTGGTCCGGCAACAGGGGCACACTCGACGAACGCCTCTGTTACGACGACGGCGAGACGGTTGAGAGGTGCTGGACCCTGGTCTTTGCCGATGACGGAACCTTCACTGCAACCGCGCCGGACGTCGAGGGCACGGCAAAGGGATTGCAGCGCGGCAATGCGGCGGTGATGCACTACCGGCTGCGGTTGCCGAGGCCTCGCGGCGAGATCGTGGTTGGCATGAAGGATCAGTTTTTCCTGCAGAACGACGGTACGCTCATCAATCGGGCACGTATGTCCAAATTCGGTCTCAAGGTCGGCGAGGTAATCGCGTTCTTTCGCCTCCCCCCTGCCGGGGATACGCCCGGGACGGGACCAAGCGTGTCATGAACAGCCTCGCCGGAAAGCGCTTCTGGTTGATCGGGGCCAGCGCCGGCATCGGTCGGGATCTCGCCTTGCGTCTGGCCAGGGAAGGAGTCGCTGTGGTCGCATCAGCCCGCGACGGCGCGGCACTCGACGACGTTGTCGCGACGATGGCTCCCGTGCAGACAGCCTGCGGCGGCCATGAAGCGGTGCCGTTCGACGCGACCGACAGCGAGGGCACGATGCGGGCGTTCAGTCGCGTCGGCACCGTGAACGGCGTGATTTACTGCGCCGGGGCCTATGAGCCCATGTCGGCGCGCGAGCCCCGCATGGATGTGCTGGAGAGGACCGTTGACGTGAACTTCACAGGCGCCCTTCGGGTGCTTGCTGCCTGCGTTCCATCGTTCTGCCGGCGCGGTTTCGGGCATATCGTGCTGCTCGGATCGCTTGCGGGATATCGTGGACTGCCCGATGCTTGGGGGTACGGCGCGACCAAGGCGGCGCTGATTCACCTCGCGGAAAACCTGCGCCTGGATCTCCGTGACTCCGGTGTCGTGGTGCAGGTGTGCAATCCCGGCTTCGTGGCCACGCGCCTGACCGACAAGAACAGTTTTCCGATGCCGTTCATCATGACTCCCGAAGCGGCTGCTGACAGGATCGTGCGCGGCATGGCGCGACAACAGTTTGAGATTGCCTTTCCTCGCATCATGACGGCGGTGTTCAAATTGTTCGCCACCGTTCCGCGGCCGGTTTATTTTGCGCTGATGCGGATGGCCGGACGCAAGAGGGAGCGGGCGTCATGACTGCACCCGTGGCGCGACGCGCCGCTGACTCCGAACCGCGGCCGGACCGGTCGTCCCTGCCACGGCGTCTCCGAGTCGTGGCCTCGCTTCTCGACCGGATTGAACGCGGATCGATCGAGATCGAACTGCCCAGCGGTCAGCGGCTGCGGGCAGAGGGTAGAGAACCGGGACCGGACGGGCGGATCTTCGTCTTGAACCGCGATTTCTTTCGGCGCCTGCTGGGCACGGGCGATCAGGGATTTGGCGAGATGTTCATGGATGGCTGGTGGACCACTCCCGACCTCCAGGACCTTCTCGACGTGATCCTGCTCAACAACGAGAATTTAGCGCGGCATTTTCCGGGCGCCGGCCTGTTTCGTCTCCGTGAACGGATTCGCCACTGGTTCAACGCCAACACCCGCAGGGGGTCTCAGCGCAACATTGCCCGCCACTACGACCTTGGTAACGAGTTCTACAGCCTGTGGCTGGACGACACGATGACCTATTCATCGGCGCTCTTCCGGACTGGAGAGGAAAGCCTCGAGCAAGCCCAGAGGAACAAGTTTGCGGCCATCTGCGACCGGCTGGCGCCGGCGGGCGGCGACCGGATTCTTGAAATCGGGTGCGGTTGGGGCGGATTCGCGGAATATGCGATCCGCGAACGGGGCGTCCGGGTGACCGGGTTGACCATTTCCCGGGAGCAGCACGACCACGCCAGGCGCCGTTTGTTCGAGGCGGGGCTTGCGGACCGCGCCGAGATCGTGCTCCGCGATTACCGGGACGAACGAGGTACCTACGACAGAATTGTCTCGATCGAAATGATCGAAGCCGTTGGCGAGAAATACTGGCCTGCCTACTTCTCGGCGCTTCATGACCGGCTTCGGCCGGGCGGGGTTGCGGCCCTTCAGGCCATCACGATCGCGGAACCGCTGTTCCCGCAATACCGGAAGCGGGCCGACTTCGTCCAGAAACACATCTTTCCTGGCGGGATGCTTCCGAGCCCGGGCGCGCTGCACGCCAATTCGGAAGCCGTCGGGCTTCAAGCGATTGGAGCGACATCCTATTCCGACAGTTATTCGCGCACGCTCCGCGCATGGCGCCGCCGGTTCAATGCCCGGTGGTACCGGATTGCCCGCCTCGGTTTCGATGAACGCTTCCGCCGCATGTGGAACTTCTATCTCGCGGTGTGCGCCGCCGGCTTCGCTGCGGGCACCACCGATGTTGTCCAGGTGGCCTACCGCAGGCGGTCGTGATGAGGTAGAGCCCGCCGGGTCTGGCGCCCCAATCTGCATGGGCCGGACGGGTTCGGGATCAGTCGTGGAGCTTCGCGACGACCGCTTCCACTTCAATGAGAAGCTCCTCCTTGACCAGCCGATCAATCATCAGGAGCGTATTGGGCGGATAATCGGGTCCAGAGAACATGGCGGGAAATATGTCGTTGCGTACCGCCATGAATGTGGGGAGGTGCTGGGGCCCGACAATGTAGGTGCGCATAACGGCAATGCTGTCACAGGTTTCTCCGAGTGCGGTCACCACCTTCTGCACGTTGGCATAGGTCTGACGGACCTGCGCAGGGAAATCACCGGCTCCGATGACGGAGCCGTCGACGTCCGCCGAAACCTGGCCGGCAATGTGGAACGTGCCGAGCTGGGCGGGAACAAATGAGGCTTGGGAATAAAGGCCGAGCGCTGGCGCCAGGTCTGGCGGATTCAAGTATTCGATTCTGCTGGTCATGAGGCACTCTGGAGGCAAGGTTTGACGAGGGTCCGAACCGGGGTGTCCGCCGGAACGAGTCCTTGCAGTATGCCAACTGCACATGAGCCGCGTGTCGGAAGCCGCGCAGGAATTGCCCGGCTTGCTGAAGTCACAATGCTGGTCAAGCCACGTCGGCGCCGGGGGATGGTGAGGGCGGTGTTTGCCGACGACGGGTCGGCCTGCGACACGTTGCACATCGCGCAATGACGGATGACGTGCGCCAACTCTATTTCACGCAGTTCCGGCTCAGTATGCTGCTGAGAGGTTTCGCCAGGCGGAGAGGGAGTGGACGCACATGTGGATTCATCGATTCGAGATCGTCGCCCGCCACGCGGGACTGATTGCCCTGATCGCTTCGATGGGGGTGCTTGCAGCCTGCGGTGGCTCGTCAAGTCCGACGACGCCCCCGATTGTCGACCCCGGACCCGCTGAGCCCACGGACGGCTCGGATCAGCGGCTGAGCGAGATCATGTCGGCCCTGTCCGCGCAGGCTGAAGGATGGCGCGAGAATGCCAACCTGGATGAGGCCGACGAGGGTCCGCGCGACTTTTTGGGCGTGCGTGAGGAGATCGCCAGCCGATCGTCCAGCCAGTTCGCGACGCCAAGATTGAGGTTGGAAGACAACGACTGGATTGCCCCGGATCTCGATAACCAGTTCAGATGGGAACCGGAGAGCGACGAATATCGACCAGTGGGCGAACGCTCGCATGTAACGGCCGTGTTGTATTCGGAATCGGCCAGCCTCGGAACCAACGAGACAAAATGGCGGATCGTTTGGGGCGGATGGTCTGACTACTCCTACTTTGGCGTGACTCACGAACGCGATTTGCAGGACGAGGATGGTGTCTGGTTCGACCACCTCTCTGCGTTTTCCGAAGGACGGCCGGTCGAATATCTGCAAGAAGGAGGTATGGGGATGTATCGGGGGTTTGCTGCAGCCCGCCAGTTCACCAACCTCGATTCGGCCGCCGGCCTTCCGGTTTTTTCCGACCGGTCTGGAGGGGGTTTGTTTGGCGGCAGAGTCGAGGTCGTCGCGAACTTTTCCGAGGGGTCTCTCGACGTCACGATCGATGATCTGGTTGACCTGGACACGGGAGCGGAGATTGCTGCACCAGAGCCTTGGCTGGACATCGAGTTCACGTTTGCCGGCTTCTCCGATCAGGATGGAGTGAGACTCCTGGAAGGTTCCTTCTACGGAGAAAGCGGCGCGGAAGTCGGCGGCGTGTTCCGGACTGAGGATCTGGTGGGGGCGTTTGGTACCGGATACGACTCCTCCGACTCGAACGGCGACGATTCAGGGGGGACCGTGTCGAACCCCTCGAACTGATGACCGCCCAGACGTCTGGAGAGTGGCCAGGCAGAGCGCCGCCGGGAAAGCAGCGCGACATTGGCCTTCGAGGCCTTTGCCGTCAGTCCCTTGCACGGCGCAGCGGGCGCCGGATCCGGTGAACGTTCAGTAGCCTCGGTCCGATAGGCAGCGCTGCTGACGCCGCACCGGCCATCGTTCCCTGCGGCCGGCCCACGGCGTCTGCCCTGCCGCACTCGCTTAGCTCTCCGGGAGCGTTGATTGCCCCCGAGAGCCTGCTCCTCAACGGGCCAGTGGAAACCGGCGCGCAGATCAGGGCGACTGAATCCACCCGACGGTCCGCCGCGCGGTTTCTACTCCGCGCACGTTCGGCTTTGGTGACGCTGTGGTCCGCCCGGCGTCTGCCGCGCGCAGCTCGGGCTCGCGGACGCGGCCATCACACGACGCGCGCATTGACCTTCGGCCAGAGTGCACTGTCCGGCTTGATGCCACCGTGCAGACCCACTTCACCGCGGTGACGAAGGAGCAGGCGTCCTCGCGCGCCGTTCCGCTCGGCCCCCCCGGTCCCGCTTCGGGAGATTTGCACCCCTGCTCCCCGCGGACGCGCGCGACGTGTTCAGCGCAGGCGTGCGACTTCCTTCCACATTTCGCCATCGACCACGGAGAGCACGACGACGTCAGAGCCTTGATGATCGTCGGCCGAATAATTGACCTGGTTGTCCAGCACCGGATCGTAGTAGTCGAGACTTTCCATGGCTTCGATGAAGCTGTCCACGGTGAGATCCCGACCCGCTTTCTCCAGCGCAAGCGTGAATCCTGTGGCGGCCGTGTATCCAAGCAGGGCGCCGGTGCCAGGGAAATCTCCGTGCGCTTGCTGGTATGCCGCGATAAACGCCGCAGGCGCTTCCTGGTTCGCCCGGGCCTCGAGATCCGACCAGCCGGCCGCAGCGTACATGCCCTGCGTCACCCCGCCGGGCACCTTGGCAAGCACTGTGTGAAAGGTGGCCGAGGTGCCGACAAACTTCATGTCGTTGAACCCGAGTTTTTTCGCCGTTGCGAGGACCGTGATGGTCTGGCGGACGCCGAGTGCAACTCCGACCATTTCGCAGCCCTCGGCGTGCAGCTTCTGCACCGACCCGGCGAAGTCCGTCTCGTCGGGCTTGTGTGTGGTTTCGGCAACATACGTCAGGTCGGGGTTGGCATCGGCAGCCTCGCTGGCCGCAGCCTGGATTTCGATTCCGAAGTCGGAGGGGATGTACATCGTGCAGACATTCGAGATGCCGTAGTGGTCGCCCATGTAGTCCGCTGCAAGCCGCATCTGGTCGTAGTACGAGCTCGTGGCCGCAAAGCGCAGGCGGATCGGCTCATCGAGCATTTGCCGGGCGGCCGACAGAGGTGAAACGTTGGGGATGTTTTTCGGTGTGGTCAGCTTGAAGCCGGCGATGTTCATGGGCGTGCCGAGCGACAGGAGCATCGCGAACACCTGATCGCGGTTGATGAGCTTGTTGTAGCCCTGCATGGCCTTCGGCATCAGATAGCCGCTGTCTTCCACGACGAAGCGAATCGTACGTCCGTGAATGCCCCCGGCCGCGTTGACCGCGTCAAAATGCAGTTGTGCGCCCGCAACAGCAGGGGCACCGAAGGCGGCGAAAATCCCGGACAGGTCATTGACCGAGCCGATCACGATCTCGTCATCGCTGACCCCCTGGTCGGCGAGAGCGGAGCCGGAGATCGCGGCCGCCAGAAGCAAAGGTACGAAAAACTGCATGTCCGGTCTCCTTGTGACCCGTCAATACATTTGGTTGATCAACGCTTCGTGCTTTTGTTCCACGAACGAGCGCCGGAGTTTCATGGTGGGTGTGAGTTCGTCGTCTTCCGCGGTGAGCAGAGTGTCAATCAGGCGAAAATCCTTGACTTGCTCAACCGAGGCAAAGCGCGCGTTGACCGCTTCGATCTCACCGCGAATCAACTCCTGGACGGGGGGCGTGGCGCACAGCGAGGCAAAGTCCGTGAATGGAAGCCTCTGGTCCTGTGCGAACCGTTCGACGTTTTCCTGATCAATCATGATCAATGCCGTGAGGTACTTCCGGCGATCGCCGATCACCACCGCATCCAGGATGTAGGGCGAGAATTTCAGCTGGTTTTCGAACTCGGACGGTGTGATGTTCTTGCCGCCTGCCGTGATGATGATGTCCTTGATCCGGCCCGTGATCCACACAAAGCCCTCGTCGTCGACATGGCCGACATCGCCTGTGTGCAGCCAGCCGTCGACGAGCGTCTCGGCCGTTTTTTCCGGATCCTTCCAGTAGCCATGGAAGATGGCAGGTCCGCGGGCCAGGATCTCGCCGTTGCCGTCGATCTTCAGTTCAAGCCCGGCCAGCGCAGGCCCGACCGAGCCTGCGCGATGGCGGCCGGGAAGATTGAACGCCAGGATTCCCGAGCTTTCCGTCTGGCCGTAGCCCTCCAGCATGACCAGACCAATGCCCCAGTACCACGTGATCAGGTCGGGAGAGATCGGCGCTGCGCCGGTCACGATGCGCCGGGCGCGGTCAAGGCCGACCATTCGCCGGAGATTGGACAGCACCAGCCAGTCCCAGATGAGGAATTGCGCCTCCAGCCACACGGGCGCCTTCCGCCCTTCCATACGAAAGGTGGCGCGCTTCAGGCCGCAGGCGACGGCCTGCTCATAGATCCAGCGGCCAAGGGGCGTGGCCTCTTCCGCGAGCAGGGTGATGCGGGAGTAGATCTTTTCCCAGACACGTGGCACCGCGGCGACGTAGGCGGGCGATACTTCGCGCAGGTTGTCGAACACCGTTTCGGGGCTTTCCGCGAAGTTCACAACCGATTGGGAGGCGAGCGGGCCAAACACCGAGAGCAAACGCTCAAGCACGTGGCTCAGGGGAAGGAAGCACAGCTGGTCGTCATGCGCGCGCGCGGCGAGCAGCCGCAATCCGGCGCTCATCGCAAACATGATGTTGCCCTGGGTGATCATGGCGCCCTTGGGCCGGCCGGTCGTTCCCGATGTGTAGACAAGCATGGCGATATCGTTCGGGCGGGATGCCTCGATGTCGTCCTGGAAGGCGGCAGGATCGCGGTCGTGGGCGCTGCGCCCAAGCGTGTACAGGTCGTCCAGAAACAGGACTCGTTCGTGCGAAAACGCGTGCAGGCCTTTCCGGTCCAGAACGATACATTTCGATACCGCCGGAACCTGGTCCTCTACTTCGAGGAACTTGTCCAGCTGCTCGTCGTTCTCCACGAACACGAACCGGCTGTTCGAATCGTTCAGGAGGAAGGCAACCTGATCAGGGCTGTCGGTCGTGTAGATGCCGCTGGTGATTCCGCCTACGCACTGGATACCGAAGTCGGCGTAGATCCATTCCTTGTTGTCCTCGGAAAGAATGGAAACGACATCCCCCCGTTCCAACCCGAGTTCCCTGAGGCCGAGGCCGATGGCGCGGGCCGCCTCCAGAAAGGCTGTCCAGGAATAACTTCGCCAGATGCCCAGGTCCTTTTCGCGGTGGGCGGTTCGACGGCCCAGCGTCCGGCAGCGGTGGAGAAACAGCTTGGGTGCTGTATCGCAACCCTCGATCCGGTGCGAATCCGCAGTGTGCCGGGCGGCAGTGTCAGGGAGTTCGGGGAGCTGGCAATCCAACATCGCTGGGTTACCGCCAGGTTTTCCGGCGCTTCCAGCGCCGTTCTCCGCGCGGTCCCGGTCCGGAGCCGCCAAGGTAGAACTCCTGGATGTCGCGGCTGTGGCGGAGCTGGTTCGCGGTGCCTTCCATGACGATTCGTCCGAGTTCCACTACGTACGCGAAGTCGGCCACTTCCAGCGCAAGCCGGGCATTTTGCTCGACCAAGAGCACCGTAACACTCCGGTCGCGGTTGAGCCGCCGAATCACGGCGAAAATGCTGCGCACCAGAAGGGGGGAGAGACCGAGCGACGGCTCATCGAGCAGCATGATTTTGGGTTGGGCCATGAGCCCGCGCGCGATGGCGAGCATCTGCTGTTCGCCGCCTGACAGGGTTCCCGCGGATTGATTGAGACGCTCCCGGAGGATCGGGAAATCCTGCAGGGCCGCGTGCATGCTGTCGTCGCCTCCCGAACGGGTATAGGCCCCCATCGCCAGGTTTTCCGCAACGCTCAGGAGCGGAAACACTTCCCGCCCTTCGGGTACGTGCACGAGGCCCTGACGCACGATGCGATCCGGGCTCTGGCCCGCGATCGACCGGCCAGCCAGGCTGACCGTGCCCTTCTCGGGATCCATCACACCGGAGATGGTCCTGAGAAGCGTGGTCTTGCCCGCACCGTTTGCCCCCAGGACGGCGACGATCGCCCCCTCGGGCACATCAAGGCTGATCCCGCGAATCGCCAGAACCGGCCCGTAGTAGGCCTCGAGGTTCCGCACCGAAAGGAGAGTACGGCTCATGCGGACGCCTCCGCGTCGGCGCCGAGATAGGCCTGCACCACCTGCGGATGCGAGCGGACTTCGTCGAGCGTGCCGAGCGCAATCACGCGTCCGTCGGCCAGGGCCAGTACCCGGTCCGCGACCGCCGAGACCAGCGTCATGTCGTGCTCGATCATCACGACCGTGATCCCCAGCAGCGAGCGGATGTCGCTGATCCAGAATTGCAGGTCCTGGCTTTCTTCCGGGGACAGTCCGGACCCGGGCTCGTCGAGCAGGACCAGGTGCGGTTCCAGCGCGAGGGCCCGGCCCAGTTCCACGACCTTGCGGGCGCCGTAGGGGAGGCCTGCAATCATCGTGTCCCGATATGCATGGAGATCGAGGAAGTCGATGATGCGCTCGACCGATTCCCGGTGGGCGATTTCCTCGCGCCGGACGGAGGGAGCAAAGAACAGTTGCAGCGGAACGGACGTTCCGCTCCGCGTATGGCGGCCGATGAGGAGGTTTTCCAGCACCGTGGAGTGCTCGAAGAGCTCGATGTTCTGGAAAGTTCGCGCGATGCCAAGCCCGGCGATGTCAGAGGCCCGACGGTTCAGGAGGGGGTGTCCGCGAAACTGAAGTTCGCCCGAGTCCGGCTGATAGATTCGGGAAATGATGTTGAAGAGCGTGGATTTGCCTGCGCCATTGGGTCCGATAATGGCCAGGATCTCGCCGTGTTCGACGTCGAACGAGACGTTGCTGATCGCGGTCACGCCGCCGAAGCGGTGTGTGAGATTGCGCGCTTGCAGCAGGCTCACCGGATGCGTTCCGTCTTCAGATAGCTCTTCTGGCGCCGGAACATGGCGCGACGGTAGAGGGGAAACAGTTCAAAGTAGACCTTCCATTTCATCAGACGGCCGTGGATTCCGCGCGGCTCGAACAGGACGAAAAACACCAGGATCAGTCCGAACACTGCGATCTCGAGCCCCGGGACGGCCACGCCGCTCCCTCCGAAGGCACCCGTGACCCAGTCCCGGGTGATGTTGATCGCCTGCGGCACGAGCCCGACCACGATCGCACCGTAGTAGGCGCCGTGAATCGAACCCAACCCGCCGATCACCACCATCAGCAGCAACTGGATCGAGATCAGGACCGTGAAGACTTCGTGGTTGAAGGTGTAGAAGAAATGTCCGAGCAGGGCGCCGGCCCAGCCGGTGGCCAGGCAGGACAGGCCGAACGCCGCGGCCTTCGTCTTGGCGAGGTCGATGCCCATCGCTTGGGCGGATACCTCGGAGTCGCGGATGGCCACAAACGCCCGTCCCAGGGGCGCGCGCAGGAGGTTCCGGTACCCGAGCGTGACCAGGACCGCGACGAGGAGACAAAACCAGTAGAAACGGTCGGGAGAACTGAATCGGTCAACCTCGAACCCGGCGATCGAGATCGTGGGCGCAACCAGGCCGGCCACGCCTCCGGTCCAGGGTTCCGCGAGGACAATGATGTCCTCAACAAGAACAGACAGCGCAAGCGTGGCTATCGCGAGGTAGATCCCGTGCAGACGGAAGGCCGGAATGGCCACCAGGACGCCGACCACTCCGGTCACGATCCCGGCCAGCGTGAACGACGCAAGGAACGGGAGGCCCAGCCGGTCCATCATGATGGCGTGGGCGTAACAGCCCACTGCAAGGAAGGCCGCGTGACCGAGGCTGACCTGCCCTGCATGCCCGGTCAGGACCATGAGGCCCATGCTTGCCACCGCCCAGATCAGGACGCCGGTCAGTTCGCCGATGAGGAAATCCCCGACCAGGAAGGGCATTCCTGCGGCCAGCAGCAACAGGGTTCCGTACTGGCCTGCTTTCCGCCAGTCCTCGAACAGCCGGATATCGTGGTTGTAGGTGGTTTTCAGGGGAACCCGCACCTGGCTACACCTTCTTGCTCTGCACCTGGGCGAACAGGCCGTGGGGGCGGAACATGAGCACGAGGATCAGGACCGAATAGGGGATGATCTGCGAATAACCGGCCGCGATATACCGGGCTGCAAACGGCTCGACCAGTCCGATGATCAGGCCGCCTGCCAAGGCCCCGACAAGGGATCCCAGACCCCCGATCACCGCCGCCGCGAATGCCTTGATTCCAATCAGTCCAGAGAGGGGATCGATTGACCCTTTCGCCGAGAAGAGGATTCCTGCAACGGCGGCGATGGCACCGGCCAGGGCCCAGATCATCCCGTGGATGCGCCGGACCGGGATACCCATGTAGTACGCAGCGATCTGGTTCTGGCTCGATGCCTGTACGGCGATTCCGAGTTTGGTGTAGCTGAAGAACCCCAGCAGCAGACAGGTGAGAATGAGGGTGACCACCAGAACAGCGATCTCGTCCAGGGCGAGGGTCAGGCCGCCAATGGACACGAACGCACCCGCAAGCGGATTCTCCAGGACGCGAGGGTCGTGGCCGCCGAACGCACCGGCGATGAATCGCAGGATGAATCCGAGCGCGATGGTCAGGATGACCACTGCAATCTGCGGCTGGCCGAAAATCACGCGGAGCAGTGTGCGCTCGATCAACGCCCCGACCACGGCCATGGCCAGCACGGCGCCCGCACAGGCCAGCCAGAAGGGCAGGCCGAACTGATCGTCGTTACCGAGCCAGATCGCGACAAATGCCCCCAGCATCATCATGTCGCCCTGGGCAAAGTTGATCTGCTCCGTGGCCTTGTAGATCAGGACGAATCCCAGGGCGATCAGGCCGTACACGCACCCGTTGGCGAGCCCGCTGACCATGAGTTGCAGTATCTCCAAGGGCGGTCTCCGCTCGGTCAGCCGTCGTGGGTTCGATGCGCGATCATCTTGTGTGCTGGTGCGTGAGGTCAAGCCTCCATCGGCTTGCAGTGCCTGCGGTCGCTTGCATGGCGGCCAGCCGGATGCGCGCGTGGCCGATGCGGCCTCACGGCCGCGAACCGGTCGCTTGACGGTGCACCTGAGCCATGCCCGGACAGCCGTCCGGGAGCACGAGCCAGGCGCGAGAGGGGCGTTTGCAGAGGTCTCGCCAGGAGGTCGCAGGTGGCCGCGCACGCCCCATGGCGGGCAAGGGGTCGAACCGGATTCGGCCTGGAACGCAGAGCCCGCGTGATTTCAGGCAGTCGATGAGAGCCCGGGCGGAAGATTTCGCCACCGGCGGATTCCGTCGCGGAGCGCCTCCGCGAACCGGGCGCGCTCCTCGGGGGCCAGGAATGCTCCGATGACCAGGCTCCGCCCATGGGTCGACAACCGCAATTCGCTCACGCGGTCGCCAGCCTCGTCGACGTCGACCCTGAGCCAGTACGGCTGGAACGACCAGGCACGTGCGCAACCGTCGGCGTCGGTGCGGACCACCCGAAGGGCCTCGGTGTCAAGGCTGACCCGTTCCCGTTCCCGCCCGCTCCTGTAACTCCAGTGAAACGCCAGGAACACCAGGAGAACGTCAAGGCCCATGAACGCAAACACCGGCCAGGCGCCGAGTGCGGCAAAAAAGAGCCCGATGCCGAGACAGAAAATGACAACCGTGGCCATGAGTGCGCTGAACCCGGCGCGTCCCAGGGACCGATGCGGACGCAACACCGCATCGAAAAGGACCGTTCGGCCGTTCGCTGTGAGGGTTTGGACAGGCGCCATGCAGCAAGCATAACGCCAGTCGCCCCAACATTTCGTCTAGATTGCTGCCCGTATGCACGTCACGAAACCGGCGTCGCTCGGTGCATCCGGACTGTTGCTGGCGAGCCGGTTGGCCTGGGCTGTGGCGGCGCCCGCACTTGGACTCGCGCTTCGGATGCGCGCCCGTCGCGGTCGCGAGGACATTAAGCGCATCGGCGAACGCCACGGGCGGCCTTCGCTCGCGCGCCCGAGCGGGCCGCTGTGCTGGATTCATGCAGCCAGCCTGGGCGAATCGCGGTCGGTCGGGCCACTCATTCGATGGCTGGTCGAGCAGGAGCGGATGCGCGTGCTCATCACAACCGTGACGGTGACTTCAGCCCGTGCTCTCGCGACGTCGCTACCGCCGTCCGCGTGTCATCAGTACGCACCGCTGGACAGGTCCGTTGCGGTGCGACGGTTTCTCGACCATTGGCGGCCTGATTGTGCGCTTCGTGTGGAGTCGGAATTCTGGCCTGAGACGCTGTCCGCACTTGCCCGCCGCCGCATCCCGCGGGCGTTGGTGCAGGCCCGTCTTTCGGCGCGTTCCGCAGGCCGCTGGCGGCGTCTGGGAAATGCTCTCCCTCATCTCTTGCAGGGATTTGATCCCGTGGTTGCGCAGACCCGGGACGACAGGGAACGCCTGCGCGCCCTGGGGGTGAGGGGTGTGCGGGGTCCGCTCAACCTGAAGGCCGACGCAGACGCACCGGCGTGGGACCAGGCAGCACTGGCCGCCTTGCAGGAAGACATCGGGACCCGACCGTTCTGGCTTGCCGCAAGCACACACCCTGGCGAGGAAGACATTGCGCTCGCTGCCCATGCACGCCTCGCATCGAGTCACCCGGGACTGCTGACCATTCTGCTTCCCCGCCATCCTGACCGCGGGTCCGAAGTGGCCGACCTGGTGCGGCAGAAGGGCCTGCAATCTGAGCGCCGGAGTACGGGCGCGCTTCCAGGGAACGCGGACGTCTACATTGCCGACACCCTCGGTGAAACAGGACTGTTCTACCGGTTGGTGTCCATCGCATTTGTCGGTGGCACGCTGGCGCCCAGGGGCGGGCACAATCTGCTTGAGCCGGCGGGGCTTGACTGCGCGATTCTTCATGGTCCGGACGTTGCCAACGTGTCGGATGTTGCCGCCGAACTCGGGGCAGCCAACGCCTCGCTCGAGGTCCGTGACGCGGACACGCTGGGGCGCGCCCTGCACAGGTTGCTGTCGGATTCGGATGCGGCTGGCCGCATGGCGGGTGCAGCTCTACGGGTGTCGGCGCACGCGCGCGGCGCGACGGAGGAGATTGCGGGAATGCTTGCCGATATGGTCCGTGCCGCGAGGACAGGCCATGCGGGCGCCTGAGTTCTGGGCTGCCCCGGACAGCGTCTGGGCCCACACGCTGTCACCCCTGTCGGGGGTCTGGACCTGGGGAGCTCGGCGCCGCCAGCGCCGTGGTCGCCCGTGGCATTGCGGCATTCCGGTGATCTGCGTCGGCAGCCTGGTGGTTGGGGGCAGCGGGAAAACTCCCGTGAGTCAGACATTGGCTGAACGACTGCGGGGTGCGGATATCGATGCGCATGTGCTTTCGCACGGGTACCGCGTCCGGACCGGACCTCCCCGCCGCGTGAATTCCGTGGGGGATCATTTCCGGACGGTGGGAGACGAGGCACTCCTTGTGTCGCGGTCAGCGCCGACCTGGGTCTCCCGGGACCGGCCGTCGGGCGCCCGAGCCGCCGTGGCAGCGGGCGCGGAGTGTCTCATTCTGGACGACGGGTTTCAGGATCCGGCGATCCACAAGGACCTGGCTCTGGTGGTCCTGGACGGGGCGTTTGGCCTCGGCAACGGCCGCACCCTTCCGGCCGGGCCGCTCCGGGAAACTCCGGCGGACGGATTTGCACGTGCCGATGCGGTGGTTCTGGTTGGAGACGATTCCGCCGGGATACGAGCAGAAATCCCGAACGCACTCACTTGCTTCCGCGCCACGCTTCAACCAACCCCCGGCATGCGGTCGCTCGGCGGACTTCGGGTATTCGCGTTTGCCGGGATCGGGCGTCCCTCCAAATTCTTCCGGACGCTCCGCGATGTCGGCGCCGAGGTGGTAGCGACCCGCGCGTTTCCCGACCACTACGCCTATCGCACCGTGGATCTCGAACGGATTCTGCGGGCGGCCAAGGCTGCAGACGCTGTTGCGGTCACAACCGCGAAGGATGGCGTCCGCCTGCCGGCCGAATACCGGAATCGGGTGTCGGTGGCGGACGTGCGTTTACAGTTCGAAAACGAGAGTGCAGTTGACGATCTGCTTTGGGGCGTGGTGGGCCCGGGCGGGTGAGGCGGCGGACGCCGCTCCGGCGCCTCCGCCACCTCCTCGAGGGGGCAGGGCTGGAAACCGCACTGGCCGCGTCCCGGACGCTTGGTATCGACCGGGCGTCCGATCTCGGTGGCCGTATCTTCCGGACGCTTGGACCGCGCGTTCCCCTGCACCGCACCGGGGAGCGCAACCTTCGGCGCGTATTGCCCGAACTCGCCGACGCGGACCGGCGCCAGGTCCTGCAAGGAATGTGGGAAAACCTGGGGCGCGTCCTGTTCGAGTTTCCCCATCTTCGTGATCTGGACCCCCTCGTTCCGGATCTCGCACCGCGTCCTGACGGAGCGGCAAGGTTTGAGGTTCACGGGCTGGAAATCCTGGAAGACCTGCAGCGGCGGAACCAGCCCGCGGTGTTTGCCAGTGCCCATCTTGCGAACTGGGAAATGGGGGCCCTGGTATTGGTCCGCGCGGGCCTTCCCATGACCATCGTTTACCGCCAGGCCGAAAATCCCTGGGCCAACCGCATCATCCAGGGCCACCGGCCTGCCGGCGTGGAATACATCCGCAAGTGGCGTGCGGGCCGGGCCTTGCTCGAGGCGGTGCGCCATCGTCGCTCGATCGGCGTGCTCAACGACCAGAAGCTGGCCGAAGGTCCGCTGGTCGAGCTTCTGGGTGTGCCGGCCAGGACCGCGCCCGCAGCGGCGTCCCTTGCGCTTCGGGAGAGCCTGCCGTTGTTGCCGCTCCGAGTGGAGCGGCGGGAACAGGCGAGCTTCCGTATCACGATCGAGCCGGCCTTGCCGGTTCCGAGTGGTGCGCTGGACCGGCGGGAACGGACGCTGGTGCTGCTCCGGACCCTGAACGACCGCTTCAGCGCGTGGATCCGCGCCCGCCCGGACGAGTGGCTATGGGTGCACCGCCGTTGGCCGGAGCCCGATCTCTAGGTGGCTCTGCTGCAACGCGTGGTGGCGTTGCGGCATGCCGGCCCGTGTTTGCGTTCCGGATCCGCCTGCACCGCGCGCGCATTGAACACCGGCAGACGCCGGGGCCCGCACGCAGACAACTCACAACGAGACAGCGCTCGCCTCGGTTCAGACCGTCATGTCAAAGGGGCCGAGCGCTGCTCCGGAACCGGTCGTTTCTGGTGCCTTCTTCCAGGTCTCGAGCGCCCATTGCACGGAAGGGAATGCGAGGTCTGTCCACGGCACCTCATCCCAGCCGAACATCCGTACCTCGAGACTCTCCGGGCCGGGCGCAACGTGGGGATCAACGAGGCTTGCCGCGAAGATGATCTGGATCAGGGAGATGCGCGGGAGCGAGTAGAGCCCTAGCAGCCGATCAATGGCAATCGAGGCGCATGCTTCCTCGCTCGCCTCGCGCATCGCCCCGGCGATCGCGGACTCGCCAGCTTCCAGGTAACCGGCCGGCAAGGTCCAGAAGCCGTGCCGGGGCGGGATCGCCCGCCGGCACAGCAGTACCTGGCCATCGTGTACGACGACGGACCCCACCACGACGCGGGGGTTTTCGTAGTGGATGAAGCCGCAGTCCGTGCAGACATTGCGTTCCCGGTTGTCGCCGTCGGGCACCATGCGCACGACCGGTCCGCGTGGCGGGGTCATCGTTCAGTAGCCCGCACATTCGGAAGCGCGGGGAGAGCGCAGGTCCAGAGCAGTCCCTGCTGGGCGGGATCCCGATATTCGGCAAGTCCGATCTGCATCGCATCGTGACCAGCGGCCGGCTGGCCCCGGAAGGTTCCGAACAGCCGGTCCCACCAGGTCACGCTGAACCCGAAATTCGAATTCGTTTCGGCCGGAACGACGGAATGATGCACGCGGTGGACATCCGGCGTCACGAGCACCCATCTGAGCACGCGATCAAGGCCCTTCGGCAGGGCGAGGTTGGCATGGTTGAACAGCGAGGCCGCGTTCAACACCACCTCGAATGCGACGACCGCCGCCGGAGGGACCCCGATTGCGGCAATCGCGGCAAACTTGATGACCATCGACAGCACGATTTCGACAGGGTGAAACCGAATTCCCGTGGTGGTGTCGACCTCCAGATCGACGTGGTGAACACGGTGAATGCGCCACAGGAACGGGACGTAGTGGAAGGCCGCATGCTGGGCGTAGATCACAAGATCCAGGAGCAACATGCCGCCCACGAAGGCAACCCAGTAGGGCAGGGCGAAGAGATAGGTCGCACCAACGCCATGCCCCTGCAGCCACGCCGCCCATTCAACTGCAAGTACAGGAAACAGCAGGCGAAGCACCAACGCGTCGATGGCCGTCAGGGACAGGTTCACCCGCCATCGTCGCCCCACAGGTACCTGCCGGGGCCGCCGTGGAAACAGGTATTCCAGGGCAGCCATGACGCCCAGCACGCCCCCGAATGCGAGGAGCCGCACACCGTCTTCGTGCAAGACCAGAAACTCCACGGTGCGATATCCCCGTTCAGCCGGATTTCAGTATAAGAACACGCTGATCAGTGGGAATTTCGCATGCGACGGATGGTGGCGACTGCCTACGGCGGTCCGGAAGTGCTGCATCTTGAAGAGGGCCCGAGCCAGCCTCTGGAGCCTCACTCGGTACGCATCCGGGTGTTCGCTGCGGGGGTCAATTTTGCGGATTCCCTTCTGCTGCGGGGGCGCTATCAGGTGCGACCGCGGCCGCCGTTCAGTCCGGGTCTCGAGGTTGCGGGCGTCGTGCTGGAGGCCGGAACCGGGACCACGAGACGGGAGGTGGGGCAGCACGTTCTGGGGGTCATGCGTTTTGGCGGGTTTGCCGACGAAGTGGTGATGCCGGAAGAGAACACGTACTCGATGCCCGCCGGCATGGACTTCCTGACCGCGGCTGCATTCCCTGTCGCGTACGGCACTGCGCACGGAGCCCTCAGCTGGAAGGCCGCTCTACAGGTGGGCGAAACATGCCTGGTACTCGGAGCGGCCGGCGGAGTGGGGCTGGCCGGCGTGGAAATCGCCGCTGCCATGGGCGCACGTGTCATTGCCGCTGCCGGATCCGATGAGAAACTTGCCGTCTGCCGCGAACGCGGTGCGTTGGCCGGGATCAACTACCGCACGAGCCGGGTGCGCAACGAGCTGCCTGCCCTGGAACCCGATGGCGTCAACGTCGTGCTGGACACCGTGGGGGGAGATCCGGGAGACGATGCGCTTCGTCGCCTGGCATGGAACGGTCGCATGGTTACCGTCGGATTTACGGCCGGCCGGATCCCGTCCTTCCCGGCCAACCGCCTGCTCCTTCAGAATGCGGCTGTTCATGGCCTCTATTGGGGCGAGGTAGCGGCACGGGAACCGGATCTTGTCGGCGAGTCGTTCGAGGCGCTCGGCACCTGGTACGCCGACGGACGCCTCCAGCCCCGTGTCGCCAGGGTTCTGCCGCTCGAGGATGCAGGGCAGGCGATCGAGTTGCTCCTGTCGCGCAGCGTGACCGGAAAGGTTGTGCTCGACTGCCGCGCGTGAGCGGGCGTTCGAACGCATCCCGATAACGGCCTTGAACCCGCAGTGCGGCGCCTGGCCTCCGCGCACCGGCCGATTCGCTGGCGCAAGGCGGCGCGGTCTTCATCCGATTGCCGATGAGGAGTTGAGGGTCTGATGGCATCCAGGATGCGGCCTCGCGACGTGCCGATGTGGCGGCTGGCGGTGCCGATGATCCTGTCCAACCTCACCGTTCCGCTGGTGGGGATGGTCGACACCGCCGTCGTCGGGCGGATCAGCGTCGCCGACATTGGTGCCGTCGCAGTCGGTGCAACGGTCTTCTCGTTTCTGTTCTGGACTTTCGCCTTCGTTCGAATGGGCACGACCGGATTTGCGGCCCAGGCGCACGGTGCGGGTGATGCCGAGGGGCTGGCTGGAACCGCCGTCCGAGCCTACGCAATGGCGGTTGTGATCGGCTGCGCCATGGTGTTGCTGTCGGTTCCGGTCCGATGGGTTGGTCTGTTGATCATCGGTCCATCCGAAACGGTCGCGCCGCTCGCCGACACCTACATCGCGATCCGGATCTGGTCGGCGCCTGCGGTGTTGCTGAATGCGGTGGCGACGGGTTGGCTGCTGGGCGTGCAGCGCGCAGGCCTCGTGCTGGTCCTGAACGCCATGATCAATCTGCTGAACGTGGCGCTCGATGTCTGGCTCGGCGTGATCGAGGGCATGGGCCTGACCGGCGTTGCGTGGGCTTCGGTGGCGGCCGAGTGGAGCGGGGCAGTCCTCAGCCTCGCCTTGACCGCCCGGATCGCGACGCGACGCGGAGCGCCGTTTCGTTTGGGTGCAATTCGCGATCTCGAAGCGTTCCGTCGCATCGCCTCTGTCAACGCGGACATCTTTTTGAGGACCCTGATCGCCGTCTGTTCCATCAGTTCGTTTACCGCGGTCGGCGCCCGGATGGGAGAGCTGACGCTGGCTGCCAACGGCGTTCTCTTTCTTCTGCAAACCTTCGTGGCCTTTGGCCTTGACGGGTTTGCGCATGCGGCCGAAGCGCTGGTCGGCGGTGCGGTGGGGCGCCGGGACCGGAAGGCATTCCGTGCGGCGGTGCTAGAGACCAGCCGGTGGGCGGTGATCGTGTCGGGCGTATACGTTGCCGCCTACGCGTTGTTCGGTAACGGGATTGTCGCCCTCATTTCCGACATCAGCGAGGTGCGGGAGATGGCCAGCGTCTATCTGCCGTGGTCCATTGTGTTGCCGATTATCTCGGTCTGGAGCTTTCAGCTCGATGGCATCTTTATCGGCGCCACCCGGACCCGGGCGATGGTGGTGGCGATGGCGATCAGCGGGGTCACGTTTGTGGCCGCCATGGCAGTTCTGGTGCCGCTGTTCGATAACCACGGTCTATGGGCGGCGTACCTGGTGTTCATGGTTGCGCGTGCGGTGACACTCGGGGCTGCGTATCCGGCGCTGGAGCGGAGCATTCGCGCTTAGGGGTTTTCGGGTGCGCTTGCGCCTCGACAGCCAGGTATGCGGGCGGTGCCTTTGGATCGGATCGCCGGGAGGCCTGATCCAGACCAAGCGAGGTGACTTCCCTGGGGATCGCCTGTCCGGTTCGGGCGGCATTCGGGAATGACTTCTCACCGGCGACCCTCGCGCCGTTTGGCAGTGCGAAAGCATTAGCGCCGGATTTCCCGGTGGCAGGCCCAAAGAAGTCGGAGAAGCCCTGCTGGTTCCCGCAAACAATTCGGTGGGACGAACGGCTTAACCGGCGCGTCGCGCCGGCGCCCGTCTGGACCGGCTCAGGCCGCGGCAACAGGCCCGACCAGATCATCGATGCGTTCTCGGATGGCAACGTGCGAGGAAGGAATCATCCCGCGTGCACCGATGGTGAGCCGGCCGGCCGCATCGTTCGGACCTCACATCGGCACCGGCAGGGCGTAGCCGTTACGATCGCGGGTTGAAACGGCTGCACACGAAGGACTCGGCGCCATGGCTCTGCGAATCGGAATACTGGTGTTCCCGGGAATCATGCAGCTGGATATGACGGGTCCGCACGAGGTCTTTACCAAGCTGCCCGACACAGAGGTCAGGCTTGTCTGGAAAAAGGCTGAAACTGTCACGGCAAGCAGCGGGTTCAAGATCTTTCCCGACACCACCTTCGACGCATGCCCCGGTCTCGACATCGTCTGCGTGCCTGGAGGGGCGGGTACCAACGCCCTGCTGGAGGACAGCGAGACACTGCAGTTCCTGCGCGAGAAGGCAATCGACGCGAAATATGTGACGTCGGTCTGCACCGGGTCTCTGGTTCTTGGCGCGGCAGGGCTCCTCAAGGGTCGGAGGTCGGCGTGCCACTGGATGTCGCGTGACCTGTTGCGGGAGTTTGGCGCCGTGCCCGATCCTGCACGCGTAGTGATTGACGGCAGGTATATCTCTGGTGGCGGAGTGACGGCCGGGATCGATTTCGCCCTTACCATTGCAGCCAAGGTGTTAGGTGAGCCGGCGGCCAAGCTGGTGCAGCTGGGCATCGAGTACAACCCGGAACCGCCATTCGATGCCGGCACGCCGGAAGCTGCCGGTCCCGACATCACCCAAAAGGCGTGCGCCGGTGCAGCCGAGGGTCAGGCCGAACGCGCGAGCGCGGTTGCCCGTGCGGCGCGGAGGCTGGATGCATGATGCACTTGGGCGCTTGCCCGGCCACTTTTCAAGGGTTGTGTTGTTCTACGAAAGCACGACGGAAGGTGCGGATCCGATAGCGATTCTCAAATTCTGCTCGTCGATAGAAGCCTCGACCGATGGCAAGGGGCGACGCGGCATTTATGATCCGGTTCGGGGTCATTTCCGGGTCCGGGATGAATCTCAACCAAAAAAAGACGAGAACCGAGTCTACAGAGAGGGCCGAAGTCGGATCGTACATGGAACAAGCGATCGCTTGGGATATGACTCGAAAAGCAACAGGTCTCCCGCAGAGCACTTGGCCCAAGGGTGCTTGAGAGGAAGTCTCAGGAAGGCTGTTGAGCACAGCAGCGGTGTCGACGATCCAAGTTCGGGTTCTGAAGCATGACAACACGTACTGAACTGTTGGAAATCATTGCGAACGGCGAGAATTCCGGAGTCGAATTCAAACGAGATGATTTGCGCACGCAAGACCTCGCGAAGGAACTGGTTGCCTTTTCGAACTTGGAAGGCGGCATGGTGCTGCTCGGAGTCGCAGACGACGGAACAATCACCGGCCTGACTCGGCAAAACCTTGAAGAGTGGATCATGAGCGTATGCCGCGACAAGATCAGGCCTGCGATCGTTCCCTTCTTCGAAGTGGTGCGGAGTGTCAAGGATTGCAACGACGTTGCCATCGTCCGCGTGACCCGCGGATACGACGTGCACGCGCTCTGGAACAACAACACCAACAGATATTTGATGCGTGTCGGCACGCAGAGCCGGGAAGCAAGTCCGGAAGAACTTGCCCGTTTGTTTCAGCAAAGAGGTTCGATCCGGGCCGAACTGCGGCCCGTTTCGGGTGCCACACTTGCGAACCTCGACCGGAGACGGCTGCGAAACTATTTCGTCGACATTCGCCAGCAGGAGGTGCCGATCGACGAAGACGAGGAGGCCTGGCAGTCACTTCTCGTAAACACCGAAATCATGACCGAGGAAGGCGTAACCGTCGGAGGCATGTTGTTGTTCGGAAAGACGCCAAACCATTTCTTGCCTCACGCCGGGATAGACTCTGTCGCGTATCCTGGATCGGAACAGGATTATGGTGTGCAGGAGCGCGCCGCTCTTCGCGGTGCAATGACGCCTCTACTGAACAAGAGCGGCGAAATCGTCGAGAACGGCCTGGTCGAACAGGCTCTGAATTTTGTGCAACGCAACACTCGTGTGATCGTCGAAGCTATAGGTGGAAGAAGGGTGGACCGTCCGACCTATCCGCCTGATGCTCTTCGGGAGGCCATCGTCAACGCCCTGATTCACCGCGACTACCTGCTCACAGGCACCGATGTCGAGTTGTCGATTTATATCGACAGGTTGGAAATTGTCTCACCGGGCCGACTGCCGAACGACATAACGCCGGACCGAATGCGGTTCGGGACGCGGGCCGCACGGAACCAATTGCTGAAAGACGTGATGCGGGACTATCGGTATCTGGAACACATGGGAATGGGGATTCCCAGGAAAATCGTTAAGGGAATGAAGGAACACAACGGCACGGATCCCGATCTGATCGAATTGGACGAGCGGTTTACGGTTCGATTGTTTGCGCAAGCTCCGGAAGCGTAATCGGCCGTCTCGCCTGGACTGCAGTCTTGTCGCGCGAGAGTGCGAAGTCGGCCAAGACAAGGAGCCTTCGGCAGTCGCAGAGGCGTTAGGAGTCTAATGCTTAAAACCCGGGCATTGTTGGCCAGACGGTTGGTTTGCGTGAACGGCCACGTGAGTTGGCGCGCTATCACTGCGATGAAGCGAGTGGTCAGGCCAAGGAACCAAAATTTCGCACTGCCGACCTCCGAAATCCGCACAAATACAAGACCCCGGGCGCATACCGGGTGGCAGAGGCGGGTCCGGGGTGTACGAAGTGGACATGCCGGACTGGGAAGCAGGCGTCAATGGCTGCCGTCAACTGGCGAAGTTCTCGATGAACTTGACGAGTGTCTTGCGCGCGAGCGTCTGAGCACCAATTTTGATTTCGCTCAGGGAAACCGGGAAGCGGCAGTGCGGCTCCATGTCCGCAACACTGCATCCTGGCTGCGTTTCCAGGCCGCCTCCCGGCACTGCGCGGGGCCTCAGATCCGGGCCCGGGCGGGGTCCGTGACCCGTAGCAGAAGCAGCGCACCCACGACCAGGAACGGCAGCACGGTGGCCAGACCCCATCGTTCGCTTCCGGTCGCAAGTGTGGCGACGCCCACTAGCCAGGGTCCGACAAACGCCGTCGCTTTTCCGGAGAGTGCATACAGGCCGAATGCTCCGGCTTCGTTGCCTGGCGGCGCGAGCCGCGCCATCAGCGAGCGGCTTGCGGACTGCACGGGCCCGAAGAAGATGCCAAGCACACAGCCGATGGCGACGAATGCGGCAGCCGAGTCAATCAGAAGCATGCCAACGCTGATGATGACGAGGGCTGCAAGACCGATCAGGATGGTCAGCCTGGCTCCGATGCGATCATCAATTCGACCGAAGACCAGCGCTCCGAGACCGGCGGTGACGTTTACAAGAATCGCAAAAAACAAGACCTCGGCGACGGACATGCCGATGACGGCTGCGGCATAGATGCCGCCGAACGCGAAAATCGTATTGATGCCGTCCGTGTAGATCATGCGAGCCAGCAGATAACGGCCAACGTTCTTCCGGTCCGGATCCCGGACGATGGCCTTGAGGTCTCGGCCCAGGCTGCGAAGGCCGGCCTGGACAGCGGTCAGGGTCGACACAGCGCGCCCGGGCGCATCACGGGTCCAAAGGAACAGGGGCAGAGAAAAGAGGGCCATCCATGCTGCAACGAGCGGCCCCGTGATCCTGACCTGTTCTCCTTGGCCGGGATCCAGACCGAAGGGAGGCGGATCGGCAAGCACGATTCCGAACAGCGCGAGCACCAGGCACGTCATGCCGCCGAAATACCCGGTAGCCCATGCGGTGCCGGAAATGCGGCCGAGTCGGTCGCGGGGTCCGAGAGTTGGCAGGAGTGCGTTGTAGAACACGAGGCCGAGTTCGAATGCGATGATGGCGATCCCCGACCACCAAAGTAGCCAGCTGGCGGCGTGCGGTGCGGGTATTGCCAACCAGAGCAACCCGGTTGCCAGAACGAGGACCGATGCGCAGAGACCGATCCATACCTTGCGGCGCCCTGTCTGGTCTGCAACCGCGCCCGCAATGGGGCTCAGGACCGCGACCACGACGGACGCGGTTCCCACCATGAATCCCCAGTCGGCCTGAGCCCGCGCCGTGTCCCTGAGAATCGCTTCGGCGAAGTACGCCGGAATGACGAACGTGAGGACGATGGCTGCAAAAGGGGAGTTTGCCCAGTCGTACAGGCACCAGCCGATGACACCCCGCCTCGAAGCTGCAGAACGTGTTCCTGACACCATCCGGGTTCCAAAAGGTATGTTGATGGGGTGGATCGCCGAGTGTAGCGACACTAGTTAAGGAACTTGGCAGACTGCAACAGGCAAAGGGGTTGGTCTGGACGGTCCGGAGATCGTGATGGCAAAAGCACCTTCAGACTCCGAGCTTCGTGCACGCCTGCGGACGGCGGGCATTCGCCTGACGCGGCAGCGCCTGGCGCTCGCCCGGGTTCTTTTCGGCAGCGACGATCAGCACGTGACCGCGGAATCCCTTCGTCGCGACGTCCTCCGTAGCGGCACGCACGTGGCCACCGGAACGGTCTACAACACGCTCCACCGCTTTGCTCAGGCGGGGTTGCTGCGCGAGGTTGCAGTGGATTCCCACCGGAGCTGGTTTGACACCAACACCAGCCATCATCACCACTTTGTCCATCCGGAAACCGGTCAGTTGCAGGACATTCCTATCGAGGGAATCTCCGTTGTCGGACTTCCCGAACCCCCTTCCGGTACAGAGGTTGCCGATGTCCACATTCTGGTGCGACTCAGGGACGAGTCCGGATCGGCTTGACTGCTTTTTTTGAATTGATTCCAAAACAATTGACTTCCGGTTAATCGGCACCTACATCCCCTGTGACCGGCGTTCCTGCCGACAGCACAGGAGAGGGTGATGTCTCTAGAAAACACCAAAACCAAGCAGAACCTCGCCGACGCGTTCGGCGGCGAGTCCCAGGCCAATCGCCGCTACCTCTACTTCGCCTCCAAGGCCGACGTGGAAGGGTACAACGACGTTGCAGCAGTGTTCCGGTCGACGGCCGAGGGCGAAACCGGCCATGCGTTCGGCCACCTCGAATATCTGGCTGAGGTGGGAGACCCCGCGACCGGCGAGCCCATCGGCGACACCGCCTCCAACCTCAAGTCGGCGATCGCCGGCGAGACCCACGAGTACACGGACATGTACCCGGGCATGGCGCGCACGGCGCGCGAAGAGGGATTCGATGAGATCGCCGACTGGTTTGAAACGCTCGCGAAAGCCGAGCGCAGCCACGCAGGCAGGTTCCAGAAGGCGCTCGACAGCCTCGACAGCTGACGGCAGCCACGCCGGATGAGGGCCGGCCGTGTGCCGGCCCTGCCACAGGAGCGATTGCATGGAAGGCGGCCTTAGGCAACCCGAGCGCGAGCCCCTTGCGCTGGACAGCCCTGCGTTCTGGGACGAGGAGGCGCTTGATGCCGAAATGCGACGGCAGTTCGACGTCTGTCACGGTTGCCGGCGCTGCTTCAACCTGTGCGACAGCTTTCCCCGCCTGTTTGATCTGATCGACGAGTCGGAGACGCTCGAGCTCGATTCCGTCGCGTCCAGCGGCTTTCGTGATGTGGTGGGTGCATGCACGCTCTGCGACATGTGCTTCATGGTGAGCTGCCCGTACGTCCCCCCACACGAGTTCCGCATTGATTTCCCGCGCCTGATGCTGCGCGCCCGCGCAATTGATTTCCGCAACAGGCAAGTGTCGTGGGTTGATCGGCAGATTGCGAAGATCGATCGAAACGGCCGGCTTGCGGGACTGGGTGCCGGTGTGGCGAACGTACTGCTTCGGCAGCGGTGGATCCGCGTGATCATGGAATGGGTGGCGGGAATTGATCGCCGTGCGGACGTTCCCCGCTACGTCTGGCGGACCCTGACAAACCGTTGGCGGAAACCGGTTCGGCCGCCCGATGCCGTTCCGGCCAAACGGAAGGCCGTGGTGTACGCGACCTGTTTCGTCAACTACAACACGCCTTCCGTTGGTGAGGCTGCACTGTCTGTGCTCGCGCGGAATGGCGTGGACGTCGTGCTCCGGTATCCGCGCTGCTGCGGCATGCCGCAATACGAGCAGGGTGATGTCGAGCAGGTTCGGCGCACGGCGGTGCGAACCGCACGGGAGTTTGTGCCCCTGATTGACGAGGGACGCACCGTGATCGCGCTGACGCCGAGTTGCGCCCTGATGCTCAAAAGCGAGTGGCCGGCGCTCGCTCCGGACGACGAGAACGTCAGCAAGCTGGCCGCCGCCACGCGCGACATCGACGAATATGTCATGGAAATCGCCGACGCAGGGGACCTTGCGCCCGGGCTGCAACCGATCGAAGGGGGCGTCACGGTGCACCTCGCGTGTCACAGCCGGGCCCAGAACATCGGCCCCAAGGCCGCGCAGATGCTCAGGCTGATTCCCGAAACCGACGTGACCGTCGTCGAGCGGTGTTCCGGTCACGGCGGGCTGTGGGGAATGAAGAAGCAGTGGTTCGACACCGCGGTCAAGCATGGCCGCAATGCGACGAGCGCGGCCATCCGTGCGGACCGACCGAACCTGGCGGCGGCCTGCCCGCTCGCCGGAATGCACCTGTCGCAATCGATGCGGCTCAAAGGCTCCCCGGCCCCTGTGGCCCGGCATCCGATCGAATTTGTCGCTGCGGCCTACCAAGGTGAGGAACGCCGATGACTGCGGTTCTGAGGCCGGAGGATTTTCTGTCTGCGGAGGCCTATTCGAAAATCCGCGCCGAGGAACGGCAGCGGATTGTTGCGCTCAAGCGGAACCGGAGAATCAGCATCGGTCCCGTCGCAACAGCCTATTTCGAGAACCTCGACACCATCCGTTACCAGATTCACGAGATGGTGCGCATCGAAGGCGGCGGGCAGGAGCAGCTGCACGAGGAAATCGAGGCGTACGGGCCCCTGGTTCCGAATGGCAGGGAACTGGTCGCCACGTTGATGATCGAAATTGACGATCCCGTCCGTCGGCGGCGGGTGCTCGGAAGGCTTGGCGGATTCGAGGAAACGGTGTCGATCGAGATAGGCGAGCATTCGGTCCGGGGCGTTCCAGAAACCGACCTCGACCGGACAACCGCCGACGGCAAGGCATCGTCCGTCCAGTTTTTGCACTTCCCGTTTTCGCCCGAGGCGATTGCGGCGTTTGTCAGCACAGGGGCCCGGGTCACGATGGGCATCGAGCATGCCGAGTACCAGCACATGGCGGTGATGCCGGAAGCCATGCGCGCCGCCCTCAGCGGGGATTTCACTCGGGATCCGTAGGCCCCCAGAGCACAGGTTGGGCGAGGTAGCCCTTCCAGCGGCCAGCCTTGACCCTGCACCATGCCGGCCCGCATGGATCGAGGAGATCCACAACTGCACCTGACATGATCCGGGCTAACGGTTTTGCATCGTCAGCAGGGTGTCGTCGCAGTGTGGCCTCCTCGTTGACCCACACGGTCAGCCTTCGGGACAGCAGGCTGTGATGCATCCACCCGGTGATTCCGCCGGGGGTTGTCACTTCGCGCCAGTTTTCATGACGATCAGTGATCTGCACCGGCATGCTGGGCGCAGTGAACACCCACTTGATTTCAAATCGTTGGCCTGGCCCTACCCGGAGATGCGCACGGCTGGCGGCAATGCTGCCCCACGTCGGGAAACGTGCCTCCGTCTCGGCCAGCGTCGGCGACGCCGGAAGCAGCTGCAGCAGCGCAAGGCCAAGCGTAAGAATTGCCGTCAGTTTCATGATCGTGCGGTGCAACGGACAGAAGCAGGGTCCTGCCACGTTCCGGTTGCACTCTGTGCAGAAAGCCCGTTGGTTGCGGTACCGGCAGAACCCCTCATCCGTTGCCGCGCGGGCGGAAGAATGCTGGTGCGACGGTGCTGGCCACGATCGTCACGACAGATTCGCTGACGTCAAGACGGCCGGGTTGACGTCAGGCAGGGCAGGTCAGCGTCGGAATCAATCCCGTGTTTTCTCGATATTCCAGAAAAAAGGCACGGGCGATGCGATGAGGCCCTTCAGGGAGCTGCGATAGGCGACCGGGTTGGTCCATTGACCGAAGATGCCATGCGTGCCTACTTCAAACGCCCGCTCCTGAATTTGTTCGGCGAGGCGCTTTCGCTCGTCCGGTGAGCCAGTTCTCGCGAACAGGTCGCGCAGGTGTTCAAGCTCATCGTCGCATGGCCAGCCAAACCATGCCCGCTCCCGGCACCCGCCTGAGACCGCGATGTTGGCGACGGGGTTCGCGACGTCGACAACCAGTGACCAGGTATGGAACAGGTTCCAGCCACCGTCCGCCGGTGGATCAACGAGCGCACGCCGGCTGGTCAGGGTGCTCCAGTCCATGGCCTGCAGATCCACGACCAGGCCGGCGTCGCGCAGGATCTGCGCCGTGACCAGGGAGGCGCTGCTCAGGACCGGGATGTCGGTGGGCTGGAGGATCGTCACCGGGGTGTCGTCATAACCGGCGTCAGCAAGCAGCTGTCGGGCCGCGCCAGGATCGTTGCCGACAAGCGGCCCACTTCCGGCGTCGGACTCGTACGGCGTGCCGCACGCGAACATCGCAGGGCAGGAGCGGTAGTACCTGGGGTCGCCGATCGCGGCACGCAGGTAAAGCTCCTGATCGATCAGCCACAGGACTGCCTCCCGGATTCGCCGGTCATCGAACGGTGGATGGAGATGATTCATCCGGATCCACCCCTGAACCCCCAGAGGATCCAGGTTCTGGACCTCGACTCCGGGTGACGCCTCGATCACCGGAAGGAGGTCGTGCGGCGGAATCTCGAAATAGTCGACCTCGCCGGCCAGCAGGGCATTCATGGCGGTTGCGGAATCCGGGATGTAGAGCCATTCGACCCGGTCGACCCTGGCGATCTTGGCACCCGCGGCAAAGCTTGCCGGCTCACTTCGCGCGACGTAATCCGGATTTCGGACGTAGACCACTTTCACACCGGGGATCCATTCTTCTTTCACGAACATGAACGGACCGGAGCCGATGACCTCCGGCACCTGTTCGAACGGGTCGGTCTCGGCGTGACGTTCCGGCATCATGAACGGTACGTTGGAGCTGATCTTGGCCAGCGACTCGAGCACGAGCCCGTAGGGTGCGGAAAGCGCCAGTTCGAAGGTCGTGGCGTCGATCACCCGCAGCTCCCGCGTGGCATCGGCGAGTTTCTGCCCCATGCCGTCGCGGGCGCTCCAGCGCCGTATCGAGGCCACGCAGTCGGTGGCCGTGACAGCCGCGCCGTCGTGCCAGCGGAGTCCGTCGCGAAGCGTGAACCGCCAGATCAGGCCGTCGTCGCTGACCGACCAGCGATCCACCATTTGTGGCTGAACCTCGAGATTGGAATCCAGCGCGAACAGCGTGTCGTAGACCATGTAGCCGTGATTGCGCGTGATGTAGGCCGTGGTCCAGATGGGGTCGATATTCCTGAGGTCCGCATGCGGGACCACACGGAGGACCGATTCCGCCCGTGCGCTGACGGTCAACCCGATGGCCAGTGCCGCGAGTGCGCAGACGCCCAAGCGTCCGGTTCGGGAGTTCACAGCGCACATCCGGGAATTCCGCGTCAAATAGCCGCCGGCTATACCCCGACGGCGCTCACGCGGCCCATCGGGCCGAGGTCCTGGAGGCGGAGTGCCCGGCCGGGCCGCGCGCCGGTGCTCGCACCGTCACGCCATGTGACCCGGCCATTGAGCATCACCAGTTCGATTCCCGCAGAGGGTCGTGTGGGCTGTTCCCAGGTCGACCGGTCTGCCACGGTGTCGCGATCGAAGACGACAATGTCAGCGTAGGCCCCAGGCCGCAGCACTCCGCGGTCGGTCAGTCCGAACTGCGCGGCGGACAGACCGGTCATGCGGCGCACGGCCTCCTCCAGCGAAAACAGGCCGACGTCGCGCGCGTAGTGGCCAAGGACCCGAGGAAACGTGCCCCACAAGCGGGGATGGGGGTGTGTGTCGTGCGGCAGGCCGTCGGAGCCGATCATGGCGTGCGGAAAGGCAAGAACACGCCGGACATCGTCCTCGTCCATGATGAAGTAGATGGCTCCGGCCGGCTGGAGCCGCTCTGCTGCCGTCTCCTCGTCGCACCCCCATTCGGCGGCAATCGACGACAGTTCGCGCCCGGTCATCTCCGGCGATGCTTTCGACCAGGTCACGATCACCCGGCTGGCATTCATCATGCGGGTCGGGGTCAGGACCGTGGAGCCCGCCACATAGGGATAGACATCAAGCGCAACCGGCTGGTTGGCGCGGGCGGCAGCGATCTTGGGCAGGGTCTCGCGCGTCCGCCCGTGGTTCGGAGCTCCCGCGCACTTGTGGTGCGAGATCACCACGGGCACCTCCGCGCCTCGCCCGATCGCAAACGTTTCATCGAGGGATTCGAGAATGCCCGACGTCTCGTCCCGCATGTGGGTGGAATGGATGCCGCCCGCAGGCGCGAGTGCTGCGGCCAGTTCGATGACCTCCGCGGTCGGTGCGGCGTTGGCGGGCTGGTAGAACAGTCCCGTACTCATGCCGGCTGCACCGGCTTCGAGCGATTCCTCCAGCTGCCCGCGCATCCGGGCGATTTCGTTCGGGCGGGCGGGGCGGTCCAGATCGTCCATGGCCCCCATGCGGAGGGTCGAATGCCCCACCTGTGCCACCACGTTGACCGCAGCCGGTTCCTGGTCAATGGCCGCCAGGTAGTCGGCGAACCGGGAAAAATACTGTTCGGGCCGGTCACCGATCAGGTCCGCCGGGGGCGGCGGCGCACCGTCGGGTCTCAGCGGCGCCAGGCTGATCCCGCAGTTTCCGGTGACGACCGTGGTCACGCCTTGGCTGACTTTGCAGGCCATGGTCGGATCGCTGAGGACGGCCCGGTCATCATGCGTGTGCACGTCGATGAAGCCGGGGGCGACCACGCGTCCGGCAACATCAAGCTCCGCCGCACCGGTGAGTTTGAGCGACGCGCCGATGGCTGTCACCCGGTCGTTTGTGATGGCGACATCGCTCGAGAAAGCGGGCGCACCGGTCCCGTCGATGACGCTGGCATTGCGGAGTACAAGGTCGGGTTTCCGGTCCCGGCTCATGGCTTGCGTCCTAGCCCGCCCGAACGAACTTCTGGAACGCGTGGCAGGGCAGGGGGGCGAAGTGTTCGATGGCCCCTGACGCCTTCACCACCTCGCCGACGTACAGATCGCCCCGCGAATCGGCCCAGATCCCGTGCGGAACAATGAAATTGCCTGGCAACACCGCATCCGGGCCGCCGATCTGGGTCTGGATCCGGCCGTCGAGGTCGCAGATGGTGACGCGCGCAATCGGTGCGTGGCCGGCCGGAGGATGCCGCATGAACGGGAAATGCGGGCGTTCGGGGACGGGAACCGACCATCCGAGTTCGGCGATGTAGAGATTTTCCTGCTCGTCGAGAAAGAGGTCGTCAGGCCGGTTGACCCAGTCCCAGCTCTCGAGATAGTCCCCGCCGGGCCCGAAGATCTGAATTCGCGAATTCTCGCGGTCAGCCACGAATACGCGCCCCGACCGATCAACCGCGATGCCGTGGGGGAGATTGAACTCGCCGGCACCGCTGCCGGGTCCTCCCCAGGATGTCACCAGTTGGCCGTCTCCGGTGAAGTGATGCACGCGCGCGTTTCCGTATCCGTCGGAAATGAACAGGTCGCCCGTCTGCGTGACGGCCACGTTGGTCACCATGTTGAACGGCCCGCCGGCGTGCTGGACCGGCGTGCTTCCAAACACGAAGCCGGTATCGGCCGGCTGGTTGGCTTCGCCGAGGGTCATGAGAAGTTCGCCGGTGGTCGTGAACTTGCGCACGGTGTGGTCCGCGTTGTCGGCGCACCAGACATGGTCAAGGTGGTCGATGAAGATGCCGTGGGCGCTCGTGAACACGCCTTCGCCCCACGCGTCCAGGAACCGGCCTTCCTTGTCGAACACGATCACCGGGTGGGCGCCCCGGTTGAAGACATACACCCTGTCACGTGAATCGACGGCGACTCCCGCGACTTCGACAAACGACCACCCCTCGGGCAACTGCTCCCAGCCTTCAAGCACCTCGTATTCAAGCTTGTGCGGCCCGATCGCCATGGCGGCCTTGCCCCGGTGGTTCCGTCGCCCCCAGCATACTCAACCGGGGGGTGTCCAGGCGCGGAATGCGTGCCGGCACAGAGACGTGGCGCGCGCGACCGGATCACGAGTGGCCCGCAAACGACGCCTGCCCGCTCCGGTTGGGGCAGGCCGTGCGGTCGGGTGGCTCAACAGTAGAGCAGCTGCGACTCGGCTCCGTCGCCGGAAAGCAGGGAGAACAGCCCGCCGACCTCGATGGGGAAGCCGGGAGTGAGCTGCTCCCGCGCGAGGCCCGTTGCGCGAAGCCCCATATCGCAGACGAGCATCTTGACGCCAAGATCTGCACAGGCCGTGAGCAGCTCTTCGAAGCCTGCGACCCCCTTGCCGCGGAGCACGGCGTCGGCGTCGGCGGCGCTGGTTGCCTCCCCTGCGTGCAGGGCGTGCCACCCCTGCTTTCCCTGCAGTGTCACGCAGGCATCCATGGTGAAGAACAGTGTGACCGGCCGGTTTGCCGCCGCCGCTGCAGCTGCAACCGCCAGCGTGAATCGCACCCGCTCGTAGGTGCCCGAGTGCACGATGCAGATCAGGGCACGGTCAGTCTGCGGCATGGCATGCGAGGTCGGTGATCGTGGGCTGGAGGCCACAGACGCGGCAGTCCGGATCCGCGCGAACCCGGACCTTTCGGGTCTCGCCGGCGAGGGAATCGATCAGGACCAGCCAGCCCGCGAGGCTGGTGCCAATCCCGAGGATTTCCTTGATCACCTCGATCGTCTGAAAGGATCCGGCCTGGCCGGCCAGCGCACCGAGCACGCCGCCCTGGGCGCAGGTTGGCACCGCCCCGTCTGGCGGGGGCTCCGGGAACAGGCACCGGTAGCAGGGCTGGTCCGGAATGAAGCCCTTCCAAGTGGCCACCTGGGCCTCGAATCGGAGCAGGGCCGCGGACACCAGAGGCTTTTGGGCTAGCACGCAGGCGTCATTGACCAGAAAACGGGTGGCGAAATTGTCACTGCCATCCGCAACGATGTCGTAGCCGGAAACCAGATCGAGCGCATTGGCGGTCGTGAACCGCGCCGGGTGCGGTTCAACGGTAACGGTGGGATTGATTCTCTCGACGGCCTCGGTGGCACTGTCGACTTTCGGCCGGCCGACATCCCCGGTGCCGTGCACGACCTGGCGCTGCAGGTTGGAGAGGTCGACGGTGTCGTCGTCGACAATTCCGATTCGCCCGACCCCGGCCGCAGCGAGATAAAGCGCGAGTGGCGAACCCAGTCCGCCGGCCCCCACCACGAGGACACTGGCTGCAAGCAGCTGCTGTTGCCCGGTGCTTCCGACCTGAGGCAGGACGATGTGCCGCGCGTACCGCTGGATCTGGTCCTCGGTAAAGGTACCGGACGTCATTCGGCGTGCTCGTTCTCGCCGGTCCCTGTGGATCCGAAGCCGCCTTCGCCGCGCGATGTGGCGGACAGGCGGCTGACCTCCTCGAAACGGACCTGGGGGAGGTGCTGGATCACAAGCTGCGCAATGCGCTGGCCCCGGTAGACGACGAACGGATCCGGCCCGTGGTTGATCAGAAGAACCGCAATCTCGCCGCGGTAGTCGGCATCGATCGTGCCGGGGCTGTTGGTGAGGGTGATACCGTGCCGAAGGGCGAGCCCCGACCGCGGCCGCACCTGACCCTCAAAGCCTTCGGGAATCTCCAGCACCAGTCCGGTGGGAATGACTGCCGAACCGCCAGGATCCAGCTCCACCGGGTCCGTGTTGGCTGCCGGCAGATCGAAGCCGGCGCTGCCCTCCGTCATGCGTACCGGACCCCCGTCGACCGCATGCGCCAGCCGGCGAACACGGACCGTGACCGGGCCGCTGCGGGCGCTCACGATTTGGCGGCGGGCGCGGCGAAGACGGAGGCGATGCGCTCTGCCAGCCGGTTGGCGATCTCGCTCTTGCTCAGGAGGGGCCATGTCTCGGTGCCCTGTCCCGTGATCAGGTGCACGACGTTGCTGTCGGCGCCGAAGACGTCGCGGACTGCCGAGACATCGTTGGCGACGATCCAGTCGCATTGCTTCCGGTCGCGTTTGGCGCGCGCCCGGTCGACAACCTGTTCGGTCTCCGCTGCAAATCCGACGACCAGCCGGGGCCGACCGTCCGCGGGTTGCGCCAGCTGCTCGAGAATGTCGGGATTTTCCTCAAGTTCGTAGGACGGTGGCGATCCGTCGCTCCGCGAAAGTTTCTGGCTTTGCACCGTCTTGACGCGCCAGTCAGCCACCGCTGCCGCGCAGACTGCAATGTCCGCCGGCAGCGCGTCACGGCATGCCTCGAGCATCTGGCATGCGGTTTCGACTTCCGCGACCCGGGCGACCGGCGGTGGCGGCTGCGCGCTCGGGCCGGTGACGAGAGTGACCTCGGCACCCAGCCGGGCCAACGCTCCGGCAATCGCATGCCCCTGTTTGCCCGACGACCGGTTGCCCAGGTAGCGGACCGGGTCGATGGGCTCGATGGTGGGGCCGCTGGTCACGACCGCTCGCAAGCTGTCGAGCGACCGCGAACGCATCAGCACCGAATCGATCGCCTGGATGATGTCGGCGGGCTCCGCCATGCGGCCGGGCCCCTGCTCCCCGCACGCGAGGTCTCCGGCCTCCGGGTCGGCGAAGTGGACTCCGTCGCTCCGCAGGCGCGCGATGTTTCGTTCCGTTGCGGGGTGGGCCCACATCTGCACGTTCATGGACGGCGCCACCAGCACCGGCGCCGTCGTCGCGAGCAGGACGGTCGTCGCCAGATCATCGGCGGTGCCGGCTGCCATCTTGGCGAGGAAATCCGCCGTGGCCGGAGCGACGACCACAAGGTCGGCCTCCCGTGCCAGCCGGATGTGGCCCATCTCGCTCTCGTCGGTCAGCGAGAACAGGTCCTGGTAGACCCGCTCACCGGCGAGTGCTGAGAGCGCCAGCGGCGTGACCATCTCGGCGCCGCCTCGGGTGAGGACCGGGCGCACCCGGGCGCCGCGTTCGCGCAGCCGGCGCACCAGATCAAGCGACTTGTAGGCGGCGATCCCGCCGGTGACGATGAGGAGGATCCGGGGTGCTTCGGTCATGGATGTGACGAACGCCTGAGGCGCACCTCTGGCTGCATGGGGTCGGGCAGCCGCTGTCGTGCTTCTGCGGCCTTGAGCGCCGACCCGTGAAGCATACGAAAATCGGACTATGCCGTGCACACGGAGCGGGATTCCACTGCGGGCTGCGGCCCGGATTCAGGTCTTCTCGAGGAGCAGCGGGAGTTCGGCCGACGTGTCGTCGATGAGCGAAATCGGGTAGTCGCCGGTGAAGCAGGCAGCGCAATACGGCATCCTCTCCCCGTTTGGCCGCTGCCCGTGGACGGCCTCGAAGAGACTCTCCAGCTTGACGAAGCGCAGGCTGTCGGCTCCGATCTTCTTGGCGATCGTCGCCTCGTCCATGTGCGCGGCGATCAATTCATCCCGCTCCGGAGTATCGACACCGTAGTAGCAGGGATGGGTGGTCGGCGGACTGGCAATCCGCATGTGGACCTCCCGGGCGCCGTTGCTCCGGAGCATGTCGACGATCTTGGTCGACGTGGTGCCGCGCACAATGCTGTCGTCGACCAGCACGATCCGCTGACCATCGATCGCGGCGGCGTTCACGTTGTGTTTCAGGCGGACGCCGAGATGCCGGATCTCGTCGGTGGGCTCGATAAAGGTTCGGCCGACATAGTGGTTGCGGATGATTCCGAGCTCGAAGGGCAGACCGGCGTGTGCGGCGTACCCAAGGCCGGCCGGCACTCCGGAATCGGGCACCGGCACGACAATGTCGGCATCGGCGGGGGCATCGCGCGCAAGCAGCCGGCCAATCTGCTGCCGGACCGCGTAGACATTCTTGTCTTCGACCACGCTGTCGGGCCGGGCGAAATAGATGTACTCGAAGATGCAGAACGTCCGGTGGGCGCGCCCCAGCGCATCCGGAATGCTCTGGACACCGGCGTCGCTGAGGTACACGAGTTCGCCGGGTGCGACGGACCGCGTGAATTCGGCGCCGATGATGTCGAGCGCGCACGTCTCCGAAGCCAGGACGGGTTGCCCGTTGAGCTCGCCGAGCACCAGCGGCCGGACGCCGTTCGGGTCGCGCGCACCGATGACGCCGTTCATGGACAGCGCGATCAGCGAGTAGGCCCCTTCGACCCGGTGCAGGGCCTCGATCAGGCGATCGAGAAACGTGGGGCCGCTTGCCGTCGCGATCAAGTGCACGATGACTTCGGTGTCCATGGTGGACTGGAAGATGCATCCCCGCTGGACCAGCTCCCGCTTGAGCGTCCGGGCGTTCGTAAGGTTGCCGTTGTGGGCGATAGCGACCCCGCCCTGTGCGATTTCGGCAAAGATGGGCTGGATGTCGCGCAACTGGGTCTTGGCGCCGCTGGTCGAGTACCGGTTGTGGCCGATGGCGGCCCGGCCCGGCAGGGTGCTGATGACCTTGTCCGAGCCGAACGCATCGCCCACCCGCCCTTGCGCGCGGTGGGCGAAGAACTGCCGGCCGTCAAAGCTGACGATGCCCGCCGCTTCCTGGCCCCGGTGCTGCAAGGCGTGGAGACCCAGTGCGGTCACGGCCGACGCATTGTCGGTGCCGACGACACCGAAGATGCCGCATTCTTCGCGAAACCCGTCGAGCGGGGCGCGGGCCGGAGAGGAAGCCGCGCCCGTCACGGGTCGTGGTCCTCGCCGGCGCCCGATTCGATATTGATCAGCCGGTCGAATGCATCGCGGTCCTCGCCCGCGTAGCCCACGTCATCGTCGGTCTCCGCGGGTTCTGCCGGCTGTTCCATGCGCTGGAGCAGGTCCGCAGCGTCCGCCGCGCCGTCCTCCGAGCATCCATGACTCATCATCTGGATCGAGGTTGGCACCAATGTCACGATCATGTGGGCCCCGTACACGACCACGGGCAATGTGCGTGCATCACGCACCATTCGCGGGCATTCGGTGAACACCAGGCCCGAGGAGAATAATGCGATGTAGACAGCCGCCATGATCACAAGGCCGCGAATGGCTCCGAAAATGAAGCCGAGAGCGCGGTCGACGGGCGCAAAAATGCTGTGTGCGATGGCGCCCGCAACGGGGGCGATGGCAAACGTGAGCACGACGATCACGGCCACAAAGACACACAGGGCTCCCACGCCGCGCGCGATCACCGAATCGCCCACCAGCGGCATCATGAGTTCGCCCGCCCAGTCGAGGAGCCATACCGAGGCCAGCCCCGACACAATCCAGGCTGCGAGCGACAGTGCGCTTTGCACGAATCCGCGGGCGTACGCCAGGCCACCGGAAAACAGCACCGTACCCACGACGGCAAAGTCAGCGATGGTCATGCCGCAGCGCCCTCGGTCACGGGACCGTCGGGCTGGCCGCGCACGAACTGCGCGACCAGCGGTGAATCGGCCTCATCGAGACGGTCAACCGGCCCGTCCCAGACGATGCGGCCCTGATGCAGCATGGCGGCACGGTCTGCGATCTGGCGGGCGCTCGCAAGATCGTGGGTGATCGTGACCGTGGTCGCGCGCAGGCGGTTAATGCAATCCACGATCAGCCGGTTGATGGTGGCGGCCGTGATCGGATCAAGGCCGGATGTCGGCTCGTCGAAGAACAGGAATTCAGGGTCGGCCGCGATCGCGCGGGCGATGGCGGCACGCTTCTGCATGCCGCCGGAGAGTTCGGAGGGATAGAGATTGGCGGCGCGTTCATCGAGGCCGACATCGGCGAGCTTGGCGCAGGCCAGCGCATAGGCGGCCGATTTGCGCATGCGGCCCGTGCGATAAAGCGCGAACGCGACATTTTCCCAGACCGGGAGGGAATCGAACAGTGCGCTGCCCTGGAAGAGCACGCCCGAGCGCCGCATCAGCGCCCGGGATCCACGCGACGGCAGTTCTTCGCGGAGGGTGCCTGCGAACCGCACCGTTCCGGCGTCAAGCGGCAGGAGGCCGAGCGCACACTTGAAGCTGACCGATTTGCCGGTTCCGGACATACCGATGATGGCGACCGATTCCCCCGCGCCGACAGCGAGGTCCAGGCCATTGAGCACAACCTTGTGGCCGAACCGTTTCACAAGCCCCTGAAGTTCAATGGCGGGTGGCGGTGACGGCGCGCTCATCGCGAGAAGAACGCTTCGGTAATGAGGTAGTTCGCGACCAGAATCAGGGCCGATGCAGACATGACGGCATTCGTGGTGGCCCGGCCTACGCCTCGGGCCCCGCCGGCGGAGTGGAACCCGTGGTAGCTCCCCATGAGCACGATCAGGAAGCCGAACACGGCGGCCTTGACGAGACCCGAGACGACGTCGAGCGTCTGGAGACTTTCAAGGCAGCGGTTCAGGAAAATTCCGGGTTCGAACCCGAGCTTGCCAACGCTGATCAGGAACCCGCCCATGGTTCCGATGATGTCGGCCACCAGCACGAGTGGCGGGAGAGCGAGGACACCGGCGAGCAGTCGTGGCGCCACAATGTACTGGAGGGGATTCGCCGACAGCGTTACGAGCGCGTCGAGCTGTTCGGTCACCCGCATCGTTCCGGTTTCCGCTGCGATGGAAGCACTCACGCGTCCCGCGACCATCAGGGCTGTAAGGACGGGCCCGAGCTCGCGGGTCAGGGAGACGACGAGTACCGACGGGATCGCGCTTTCTGCAGCGAACCGGCTGAACCCCGTGTAACTCTGCAGGGCAAGGACCATGCCGGTGAAGATGGCCGTCAGGCCGACGATGGGCAGGGAGTAGTAGCCGATCTCCAGCACCTGGCGGGCGGTCTGGCCGAAGAAATACGGCGGACGGAAGATCGCAATGACCGCTTCGATCGTGAACAACGTGACGCGGCCGGTTGCGGCCAGGAATTCGAGCACCACGCGGCCGATTGCCGCAAACGGATTTGCCCAGATACGCATGCCGGTCAGTTGACGTACAGCCGGGGGACACGGCTGCCCAGGCGGGCAAGGATTTCGTAGCCGATGGTGCCGGCGCGGTCGGCCACGGCATCGACCGGGACCTCGGGGCCGATCAATTCGGCGGTGACGCCTGGCCGGGCAAGGCGATCCGGAACGTCCGTGACGTCAACCGTGACCAGATCCATGGAGATCCGTCCTACGACCGGGGCGACGTGGCCATGGATCGCGACACAGCCTGTATTCCCCAGATGTCTCGGATACCCGTCGGCATAGCCCGACGACACGGTGGCAATACGGCGCGAACGGGGGGAAATCCAGTCGTGACCGTACCCGACGCCCTCTCCACGGTCAACGGATCGGACCTGCTGAACCCGCCCCACGAGACGCGCGACGGGCCGCATCGGATTGTCCGCGTGCGGCGTGGGATTGATCCCGAACAGGGCCGCGCCACCCCGCACGAGGTCGAAATGAAACGCCTGCGGGAGCCAGATTCCGGACGAGTTGGCGAGGCTGGCCCGGGTGACAAACAGTGCTTGGTCCGCGGCTGATTCAAAGCGCGCAAGCTGCGCCGCGTTGAGCGGATGGTCGGGGCGCTCGGCAATGGCGAGATGGCTCATGAGAAGCGTGAGGTCAAGACCGGCGCGCAGATCCGGATCCGAGGTAAAGGCGTCCCAGTCGCGGGGTTCGTAACCCAGCCTGCGCATGCCCGTGTCGACGTGGACAGCGGCCGGAAGCGATTGCCCCGCTGCCCTTGCCGTGGCCCGCCGACGCTCGGCATCGCCCGGATCGTTGAGAACCGGGATGAGGTCCGAATTGGCGGGCAGCCAGGCTCCCCCTGCCAGCACCATGACTTCGGCGCGCGGCACTGCAGCCAGAACGGTCTCGCCTTCGTCGGGTGTTGCGACAAAAAACGTCCGGCACCCGGCATCGAACAGGGCGGCGCTGATCCGGGAGGCGCCGAGGCCGTAGGCGTTGGCCTTCACGACACAGGCGACTGTGCAACCCGGCCGGACCCGTTGCTTCAGTACGCGAAAGTTCGTCCGGATCGCTTCAAGGTCGACCACGACCGCTGTTCCAGCTCGGTCCAGGGCCGCCTGCAGTGCCGTGGAGGCCGGGTCACGGCTGTCAACTGGTGGAGTCGGGGGGATCCTGGAACCGCGTGAGATGGGGTTCAAAGTGCACCTTGACATCGCCCTGTGAGCCGTGGCGCTGCTTGCTGACGAAGATCTGGGCGGCGTTGGCCGTCTTCTGGAGTTTTTCTTTCCATGAATCGTAACGCGTCTTGAAGTCCGGGTCCGATTCGTCCCCCCGCTGTTGCGGCTCCTGCTGCCGGACGTAGTAGTGCTCGCGGAAAATAAACAGCACTACGTCTGCGTCCTGCTCGATCGTCCCGGAGTCGCGCAGATCCTGCAGTTGCGGCCGCTTGTCTTCCCGGCTCTCGACCTGGCGACTGAGTTGTGACAACGCGATGACCGGTACATTGAGCTCCATCGCGATCGATTTGAGACCTTGCGAGATTTCGCTGATCTCGTTGACGCGGGAGTTTTGGTTGCGGGTCGCCGTCATCAACTGGAGGTAGTCGACGACGATCAGTCGCAAACCGTTCTCGGTTCGCATGAGGCGGCGAGCGCGGGTGCGGAGCTGTGGAATCGTGATCGCGGCCGTATCGTCGATGAAGAGCCGCAGATCTTCCAGATCCTTCGACACATCGATCAGCTTGGTGAGTTCCTCGTCGCGGATGGTGCCCCGCCGGATGGCTTCGGATGAGATCCCGGTCTCGGACGAGAGGATTCGATTGGCGAGCTGGGTTGCCGCCATTTCCAGGGAAAAAACGGCGACGGTGCCGGGCGCTTTCGCATCCCGGTCTTCCCACGGCACGAAGACCTCGGGGCGGCTTGCCGCCTGCGCGAAGTTGACGGCGAGCGCCGTTTTCCCCATACCGGGCCGGCCGGCCAGAATAATGAGGTCGGAGCGATGGAAGCCGCCCAAGAGCGCGTCGAGGCCGCGGATGCCGGAGGTGATTCCGGACAGCCTGCCACCCAGCTGGTAGGCGTTTTCTGCGGCCTGAATCGCTTCGGTCAGCCCCTCCACGAACGGACGCGGTGCGCCTGGCCCGCGCCCGTGTTCGGAGATCTCGAACAAGCGCTGCTCGGCGTCCTCGATCTGGCTGGCCGCCGACACATCGACCCGCACGCTGGCGGCGTTGCCTGAGATGCGTGCGCCGATCTCGATCAGTGCACGCCGATTGGCAAGGTCCAGCACGATGTCACCGTAGTGGCGGGCCGCTTCGGGGGGCATGGCGCCGTGCACCAGACGTCCGAGGTAGTCGTCCACGTCTGCCAGCGCTTCATCTTGCGCGAACTGCGGCCGCAGCGTGACGGCGTCGGCCCGCCGTCCCTGCTGGATCAGAAGCCGGGCCGCTTCGAAGATGCGTCCGTTGACCGGAACGTAAAAATGGGCGCCGCGGAGGCGCTCGAGGTATTCGTACGCCCGGTCGTTGTGGAGCAGGGTCCCGAGCAGCGCCTCTTCGGCTTCGATGCTGTGAGGAGGGGTGCGGTCCCCGGAAGCGGCACCGTCCATGTTCGGCGTTTGGGCGGGCGTTGCGGATTGTACGGCGTCAAGCATTCCGGACAGATTGGTGCATCCGTCGGAGGCCTGCAAGACCCGCATGACCACCCGGCAACGTGCTCCCGGTTAATGCCGGGGCGCGGGGCCGGCTGCCCTCCTGGTAGAGGCATTGCGGGCATTGGGTACCGCGGGTAGCGTGACCGGCACGCATGCGTGTGCCGGCATTGCACGCTCCTGCGTGGATGCCGGGTGGTCAGTCGAAACGGAAGGGGTGCCGCGAAATGAACGCAGTGGTTGGAAGGTGGGTGGTCGCGTTGGTTATCGCGCTTACTGCCGGCAGTGTGCAGGCCGCCGAGGAGCGGCCGATCTTGACCCTCGATGTCGCGAAGGCAATTGCTGACGCCTGCGAGGCGAAAGCCGTCGAGATGGGCTGGCGGCCTGTGATCGTGGCCGTGTACGACGAAGGCGCGGACTTGAAGTATTTCAGCCGCACTGATGATGCGCAGCGTGGCAGCATTCAGATCGCGATGCTCAAGGCCCAGACGTCGGCCAATTTCCCGCGCTCGACCCGGTCGTTCGGAGAGTTCGTGTATCGCGGTGAGCGGCCGCACGGTGCCCAGCACGTGCCCGGTGTCGTCGTGTTTCCGGGAGGCCTGCCCATCATGACCGCGGACGGACACCACATTGGCGGCGTGGGTGTGTCGGGTGCGACCTCGGCGGAGGACGAGATCTGCGCCCAGGCGGGTCTCGACGCTGTCGCTGACATGCTCCGCTAGGCGAAGGTGTCAGGGACCTATTTTCGAGTTCCCTAGGTGCCTTGAGTTGTTGCACGACAGGCCGTCCGGATATCCCATTCCCACGTCATGATGGTCAGCGTGCATGACGCCCGGAACGTCCGGTTACGCCGTCGTGCCCCAGAGTCAACTTCCATGCAGATGGCATGTTGACTGCCTTGATCCACGCGTGATTGCGGGCCAGCCGGACCTCAATATCTCCCATCGGTACGGTATTGCAGGATTGGAACACGTGTTCGTATGCACGTTTATCGTGCGAGTGTATCTTTCATCCTGCCTTGTTGGAGGAATGGCGGAAAGACGTCACGTGGCAAAAAGACCGAAACACGACAGTGAAGATTTTGGCCCCAAAAAGCGTCTTCGGGGGGAGGGCAGGTTGCGCGGCGATAACGCCGTAATGCAACCAATCGCCGATGTTTTGTTCATATCTCATTGTCATGAAAGCCGACTTACAGCCGCAGGCCTATCTTCAGAGGTATCTACATGAGCCCGCACACCACGTTGATCTAAGACCGCTTCAAGAGAATGTCGCCTACTTTCGCATCCGAGACCCTTACTCCGTCCAGTGCCGCAAATCAGCACACACACCGCCGTGCCAACATACCAAACACGCGCAATGGCTCACTCGCCTTCATTCGGCAAGAGATTCAGGAGGAATACGCTGAGCCGCACGGCAAGCCGTGGATCATCGGATTCTCCGGCGGGAAAGACAGCACACTCGTTGCCCACCTCGCCATTGAACACCTGATTTCCTTGCCGCGCAGCGATAGAACGCGGACCATCCACGTGGTTGCCAACGACACACTCGTCGAAAGTCCGCTGGTAATGGAACATGTCCGAATCGGCCTTACGGAGATAGAGAAAGCAGCACAGGCGTTTGGCCTGCCTGTGGTTGTCGCCACGACCGCGCCCGAACTGAACCAGACATTCTGGGTCAATCTTATCGGTCGCGGATATCCCTCGCCGAATCGCAATTTCCGCTGGTGCACCGACCGAATGAAGATTCAGCCGACCAGCAACTACGTTCGTGAACAGGCGAGCATCTCAGGCGAGGTAATTCTTCTGCTTGGCGTGCGGAGAAATGAGAGTGCTAATCGAGCCGGCGTAGCGGCACGCTATGACAACGGTTCGCGACTGAACCGGCACAACGATCTTCCGGGTTGTCTGGTGTTCCGGCCTATTCTCGAGTTAGACACTGACGATGTGTGGGAATTTCTCGCAGAGAACCGGCCGCCTTGGGGCGGAAGCCATAATCGATTAATCGAGCTCTATCGGGACGCAGGCGGGGGCGAATGCCCAGTCGTAACTTCGACGTCCGACACACCTTCGTGTGGCACCACATCTTCCCGTTTCGGATGCTGGACGTGCACAGTTGTGGAGAAAGACAAGAGCTTGACAGGTTTCGTCGACTCCGGGTTTGATCAATTTTTGCCGCTACTGAAGTTTCGCGACTGGCTTGTGCAGATTCGTAACGACCCCAAACGCCGCCTCGCGCGGCGCCGCAATGGACGCGTTACGATCACCAAGAAGGGAGTATTCGTGCCCGGTCCATTCAACATGGCTGCTAGGCGGGAAATCCTCGATCGACTGTTGGCGGTCCAAGCGGAATCCAACATGGTCCTTATTTCACAGTCGGAAATCGAACGAATACGAGAACTCTGGGTGGACGATGTGATCGTCAACGCGGAGCGAAACACAGAAGCACAACGTAACGCCGCTACGGGAGGGGCGTGATGCCCACTGGCCATGTCGTACTTTTTCGCAGCGAAGCAGGCCGGGTGTTGGTCCGTTCGAAGTGCAAGGAGGCGGAACTCGATCCAAGTGTGCTTGAGCAGCTGATTGCGGTGGAGATCGATCAGCAGGGCAAGCTCCGGAAACGCGGGATAACCGACGCGTTTAACGAGATTTTCGACAATATTGAGACTGAGACGGACGAGTAATGCATCTCCGTTCAGTCGAATTGATTAATTGGCGCTCCTACAGGCGCGCCCGATTTAACTTTCCAACCCCGCATGAGCACAGGAACGTCATCCTTATCAGGGCCCCTAATGAGTACGGAAAGACCTCATTCTTCGAAGCTCTCACTCTGGGCCTGTTTGGACGTGATGGACTAGTCCTCCTACCGCGTGCCCGGGGCTCCGCCAATGGAGACGCCGTTGACCGGTTGAAAGCTAACTACAGTCAGTTCCTCAGCAACACCCTTCATCATCGGGCCACAGAGACGGGTCCAGCAAATTGCTCCGTGTCGATTGAAGTGGAGGATGACAATGGGGAACCGGTTGAGCTTACGCGGATCTGGCATTTTCGGCAGAACCGCCAACACAAGCCGAGCGACGATGATCTAACTATTTTCCATGGACTGGCCAGGGAACCAGTCATGCCGCCCCCAGGAATTGAAAATCGTGACGAATGGTACCGTGGCTGGATAGCACAACGATTTCTCCATCCGAGCCTCGCCGAGTTCTTCCTCTTTGACGGTGAACAGGTGCAGCGTTATGCGAATCGTGAAATGGGTGAACAGGTCCGCCTAGGGATTGAAGGTCTGCTGGGTCTCCCGATCTTGCGTAACCTGAAGTCGTCGCTCTCAACCTATGCGCAACAACGACGCACCGCAGCCGCGGCGCCAACTGACAGTACGGTAAAGAAAGTGGAGGCAGAAATTGCCGCCATTTCGGAAGCATTAGAGAAGGAGCAAGATCGCTTCGACGAGGCGGCAACGGTTCTACCTGGACTTACGACCGAAATCGACGAACTGACTCAATCCATCGGTGGCCGTGGCGAAGGTACGATGGCAATGGTCAAGCGCTCGGTGCAAGCAGAGCAACGGTATCGGAATGAGGCGCAGCGTGCCATGGAAGCACTGCTAACGCTTATTCGGGAAGATGTCGCGATGGCGCTCGCGGGTCCTGAACTCCGGAATTGCACACGCGAAAGGCTCGAGGCAGAAGCAATGCGTGAGCGATGGGAGGCAGGCCGCAACGAAGGAGCCCAGAATCTTGACCGCTTCGCCCTCGAACTTGAACGCCGTGTCTCCGCAATCGATCCACCCCTTGATAGAGATCGTTGCTTGGCTGTTGTCGAAGCCGGTAAGGACGCTTGGGACGCCCTGTGGCATCCGGCTCCCGAGGGTTGCCCCGACAACTATCGCCATCCGTCCCTGAATGGTGTGATGCGAGAGAACGCGATCAAACATTTGATGTCCTTGGACAATCACACTGAAGGCGAAATTGCGGGCCACGAGGAACGATTCCGAATCGCTGTCGAACGCGCCGAGTCCGAGAAGCGGCAATGGCAGGAACTCGAATCGACAGCGCCTGAAGTGGAGCACCTCACCAAGCAATTGAAGGAACTTTCCGAACAGAGGGGGCGCTACAAATCCCAAAGAGATGAGGCTGGTCGCGCAATCGAGATGAAGAACGCGGAACTCGCACAGAAGCGAGCAGAACTCGGACGCTACATGTCACGTATAGGAGCCAGCGCTCCCGCATTGCGGCGGGCCGACTACGCCGATCGCTACGCGGCACTCATTGAGGATCTAATGAAGGATGCGTTGCCGAGCGAAGTTGGCGAGGTTGCAGAGGAGATGACGCGGGCATGGAAGGCAATGGCTCACATGTCTGATCGCATAGACCGGATCGAGATCACTTCAGACTGCAAAGTGAAGATGCTGACGGTCGACGGAGAGGACTTGCACGAGGTCGATAAGTCCGCAGGGGCCAGTCAGGTATTTACCCAGGCTCTCATCACGGCGATTACGAGAGTCAGCGGCCGTACTTTTCCGTTTGTCGTCGATACACCATTGGCGCGGCTGAGCCGGACTCAGAGAATTGGAGTGCTAGACACGTTTACGGACCGCTTTGGCCAAGTGATTCTCCTATCCACCGACGAAGAGGTGGTGGATGACAAACTCGATGCAATCAGGGACCGTTTGTTGGCTGCGTTCGAACTGCGGATAAGCAACGACAAAGGCATAGCCATTACGAGCGTTCACCAACTCGATCTGGAGCAAATTTAGTGATGGTGGTCGGTATACCGGATCTTGCTACATCTTCGTTTCGACCGACCCGAACGGCAGACGATATTTGTGCGGAACTTACCGCGAACTTGGGTTGGAAGCATCGATATGTGGCCGCCCGGCTGGCTATTGGTCGATCGCTGTCTCTCCCTGAGCAGCCACCTGAATTGAGCGGAGAAGACAGCGAGGATATGGCTACTGCGCTACGCGGAGCGCAATTGTTTGGCGAGGACACCCATGCCTCCGCATGGTTGGCTCTCATCACGCAGCACAGCGACAAAGATGAAATGACAAAGAGGGCCCTGCAGGGATTGGTCACACGTCATTGGCAAAGAGGAGCCTTTCTTCTCAAGCGGGACTGGGATGACGGTGGACAACAGATGCAAGGCTTCGTCGCGCGGCTTGCTGAACTTGCGAGTTTTGCAGGAGACGGTGACGGACGGGACGATCCTTCGCCAGCTCCCGTGGCGACCACCTACTCGGGAGAAGTACGGTTGCCGGTGGGGGAAATGGCGCGTGACGTCAAATCGGAGGAGCATGTCACGTTTTCGCTGAACGGGGCAGGTGGTAGCCCCCACATGGCCATTATGGGCGGTGTCGGTTCCGGAAAGACTAGGACCGCGGTTCATATGCTCCGCACCCTGCGCCAACACTGCGAGCTTCCGCTCCTTGCATTCGACTTCAAAGGCGACCTTACCGATAGCTTGACACAAAGCTTCGAAGCATCCCGGATCACCCCACCGGAAACGGCAATCCCTTTGGACGTGCTGCATGTTGCTTCCCGTGACGACACAGCAATCAAAACCGCCGCCTCGCGCATTCGGGACTCGATCGCCGCGGTGAAGGCGCGCAGGCCCAGTGGAGTCCAGTCCGAGGCATTGAGGGAAGCCGTCGCATCCGTCCTTCGCCGCAGTTCGCTGGAAATGCCAGCGAATCTGCCAGACGTCGCGTCAGCATTGGAGGCGGAGTACGAAGATCGTGGACGGAAGCCGGACGAATTGACGGCAACGCTGAACGAATTGACCCAGTTCGCGCTTTTCAAGCCCGATCTGTCGCCGGCTGCGTTCTTCGCAAGAAGCTGGATTATTCGCCTACCGCAAGACGGATCGGGGGAGATGCGGCGACTAATTATCAATCTGACCCTTGATGCCCTGGACCGCTGGATTAACTCTCAACGGGACGCGCCCACAGACAGCCAGGGTGCCCGTGACCTGCGGCACCTGACCATGCTTGACGAGGCCCATGTCATCCTATCAACAAAGCTTCCTGCTCTTGGCAACCTCATCAGAATGAGCCGATCAAAAGGTGGAGCGCTCATGTTGGTATCGCAATCACCTGACGACTTCGATGGCGCCGAGGATGGTTACTTGGACAATATGGGTATGACATTGGCCTTCAATACCCAGGCCAAACCGGGCCCGACCAAGCGAATTTTCGGCAGCAACGCTTCTCTGGCCGGCCTGCAAGTGGGCGAAGCGCTGTGCCGTATACGGTCTGAGGCCCGCACACAAAGGGTTCAATGCTGGACCCCTTGACTCGAGCGTCACCTGTTTGTTTCTGTTTTCTCTACGTTCTGTAAGGGTACCGTGCATGAGCGTAGCCGTTCTGTTTGGTGCAGTAGCAGGCAATCGGCCTGCCCTCATTCGGTTGCGTGCAGGCTCTTTTTCTCATCCAAAACTCGCAGGCGGGCAATTTCGGTGGGCGCGTCCAGCTGTTCCAGCTTGCACGCTTCGGTCCGATCAATGTAGGAGGAAGGGTTCCGCCAAATTGAGTCACGAGCCCAATGTCGGTGCGAAGTGCATTCGAACCGCGGGTGATGGGATGAGCTTCGCTCTTGTCAAAGCAGCCGTCCGGGGCAGGGAACCCGTGCTGCAGCTCCGACAGTTCGCCGGCAGGGGTTTCCAGGCGACGAGCGGCGAGGTGCCAACTGCCGCGCCCGCCGGCGGCGAGATTGTCGGCCGTAGGAGGCCTGACGGCGAGGTGATCGTCGACGTCCGTCTCGACTGGAAGACAGTCAGGCTCTTGAAAGCGGGATATGGCGATTGGGTTGTGGACCTCGCCCGATGTGGGCATGCACCTGAAAAACATCTTTTTGGAACGGGAACTCCCCAAGAAGGCAACCGGTATGGATTTTTCTAGTTCAAACTGAGGTGTACCGGGTCACGCCGCATTGCCGAGCGAGCACGTGTCGGGAGTGATGCACCCGACCCGTGCTATGTCTGCAACCGTCGATACTTTCCGGTCGGGCATCTTGAGATGGGACGGAGCGCATGAATTACCGAACCGGTGTCGCGCCAATCGTTGGCATGGCGTTCTTGCTGACCGCATGCAGCGGGGGATCCGACCCGACGGCCGCAGAGGCCCCGACGGCTCCGAGGGAGCCAACCCCCGAAGACCAGCTGGCGACGCCGCGCTTCACTACACATCAGCCCGGGGTTCTTGAGCAGATCGGGGCGCATCATGCGTACGCTCTGGGATTATCTGGGCAGGGTGTCCGGATCGGCATCGAGGACACGATTGTCGACTACACGCAGCGCGCCGAATTCGGGAGCAGGGTGAAGCTGCAGGAAGCGGATGGTGCAGCCCTCACGTATGTGCACCCGTTTGGCGATGACCGGTTCAGTGACGTCCAGAGGTGCCGGCGCGCCGGTACCTGCTCGGTGTGGTCGGGAAACAGCGAGGGCGACGACGAAGCCCTCAACCGGTGGGCGCGGGACATCATCAGCGAGGACGGCTGGCCCGAGAGGGACGATTCGGCATTCGTGCTCGACGAACATTTCAACGCAGGGGACCCGATCGAGCGGCTTTCGCGATGGTGGGAGGTGCCTACGCCCTACGGTCCGGACCATCAGCACGGAACAGTCGTGGCTTCCGTCGCAGCGGGAGCCAACTTCGGGGTTGCACCGTCGGCCACCATCATCCCGGTTGTCACGGATTTCTCCGATGACCAGGAGGAGGTTGCCCGTGCGGACGCCGCACTCCGGTTTGCGGTCTCCCTCCTGCCCGAGGCAAACCGTCGCCAGTTTGACGATTTGCAGGCCGCGTATGTGGAGGCGGACTACGCGAAGTTCGACATCATCAACCGGTCCTTTGGCATGCCCATCTTTGATCCGGATGTTGTGTCCTCAACAGTCGAGGCGGAACTCCAGTGGTACCGGCGTTATCTGCCCAACACCCTCGATGCTCTCCTGCAAGTGGATACACCGGACAGCCGAAAAACCATCATCGTGTATGCCGCCGGAAATCATGGGGAGATCTGGTCCGATCTCGGCGCGGATCTCCCGTTCTATATCAGCGAACTGCGCGGGCATTCCCTGTCTGTCGTGGCAACCGACCCGAGTACGGGGATCATCGCGGACTACTCCAACCGGTGCGGCTCTCTCCCTCTGGATTGGGACGCTGCAACGCACGGGCGGCATTACTGCCTGGCCGCTCCGGGCACGGTGCGGGGGCTCGTGCCGAACCCTGCCACGCCGGGTCAGGGCGATCATGTGGGCGGGTTGGAAGGAACCAGCTTTGCCGCACCGATGGTGTCCGGTTCGCTTGCGTTGCTGAAGGAACACTTCAGAGGGACGCGTGGAAATACGGAAATCGTCAAGCGGATGATTGATACCGCTGATCGCAGCGGACAGTACGGAGATCTGGAGACCTACGGAGCGGGCCATCTGGATCTGGCTGCGGCGCTGTTGCCCGTGGGGTCCCTGAGCGCCGGTCAGTCGGCACAACCCCTTAGCCGGACCGTGCTCTACACGCCGGCCGCATTCGGCTCCGTCGTCGAACGGATTGGAGGCATCGAATTAACGGCGTTCGACAATCATGACTTTCCGTTCTGGGTTCCGCTCTCTGATCTGGTCTCCACTGTCCCAGAGGGCCGCTCTCCGATCCCGGAATTTGCCGAGACGGAGCGGACCGGCACGCCGGCGGTCGGGCTCGGAACCCTTGGCCAGAAGTGGGCAGCCGTTGAAAGCATGGAAGGGCTGCCATTGCTGCCGAAAGGGGAGTGGATGATGGGGTTTGGCCCGGCATCGGCAAGCCTCGCGCGTCGCCCCCAGGCCGGCGGTTGGGGGTACGGCTTCAGTGTGGATCGAGCGGGGTATATGGACTCACAGACATCCGGGGCGTTTGGAGCAGCTCTTCGGTCCGGCATGGTCTGGGTTTCCCGCACGATCGCGCGAGAGATTGGCGGGGGTTTCACGGTGAACGCTGGCGGAACGCTGGCGTACAGCATCCCGCAGTACGAAGCCAACACGCTGTTTTCGGCCTCCGCGTCCCTGATGTCGACATTGGCGATGCGAATCGGCACCCCGACGACCGGTCTGACCGTGGAGCAGCCCCTGCGCGCCGAGACCGGGACGGGGACATTCCGAATCGAAAACGGTCAGATCGAAGACGGACGGAGGCTTTACGAGGAGTATCGGATCCCGTTGCGTCCGGATGCCCGGGAGGTGCGACTCGCCTTCCGGCACGAACGGGAAGCGTTGGGAGGTTCCGTCGCGGTTGAGGTCGGGCATTCGATGCAAGCCCGCCATGCGCCGGACCATGCCGAATCCGGCGTGGGGGTTGCCTACCGGATGACCTGGTAACCCTCATCAATGGCAACCCGTATCCGCTCTTTGGCAGCCGGATCAGCGATCGCACTGTGCAGTGCCTGTGCGGGCCCGGCTCCCACCGAACCGATAGCCGGTCAGACGGATCTTGGCATGCCGATTGTCCAGGATGGCTCGGTCTACACGCCGGTGAGCCGAAGCTCTGACGGGTGCCTTCTCCATCGCGTCGACATTCCCGGAGGACAGGCCCCCGCTGCGCTGATGTACCGAAGTGTGGAGGGAGACTTCAGCTACGGCCGTCCCGCACGATGCGTCATGGCCCTAGCGACGCAGCCATGAGGCCTGGTTTTCGGCGTTTGTTGTGGAGGTGCGCGCTTGCCGTTCCATGGGGCCGCGGTCTGGATGTCCGCGATGGGTGGCCCGCTTTACCCGACAGCGTGCACCGGACGGAGGCAGCTCGAACCGCCTCGCAACCACTGCCAACCAGACGGGCGTTCGCTGCCCTTATGTACGGGTTCGTGTTCTGTTCAAGGAAGCCGCCGATGCGCCGGATCGGGCCCGTGCTGGGTGCGATGCTGGTCGCCTGCAGCAGCGTCGCCGTTGCGAAAGACACCAGTTATGTCGGCTCGGTCCAGGTTGTTCGCGAACCCGCGGGCGATGCCACTGCCCTGGGAGTCGTGTTCCTGGACGCCAACCGCAACTCGGTGTTCGACGCCGGGGAGCAGGGTGTGACAGGCGTGATGGTGTCCAACGGCCGCGAGGTGGTCATCACCGATGCGGCGGGCTCGTACGCGCTTCCCGCCTATTCCGACATGAACCTGTTCATCACGAAGCCGGCGGGTTACGCGGTGCCCGTCGATACCCGAATGGTCCCGCAGTTTCACTACATCCACAAGGAACACGGATCTCCACCGCTCCGGTTTGGCGGCCTTGAACCCACCGGACCCCTGCCTCGTGCCATCAATTTTCCGCTGATCGAGGATCCTGTGGGTGACCGCTTCGAGTGTCTGGTGTTCGGAGACACACAGGCGTACACCAATCAGGAACTCGCCTATGTCCGAGATACGGTCGGCACGATGCTTGCCGAACGCGACACCTCCGCGACCGAGTGCCTCCTGTTCGAGGGGGACACCATGGGCGATGACCTGTCGTTGTTCGGCCGGTTCAAGAGCATCATCGCGCAGGGACGGATACCGCAGTACTACGTGGCCGGAAACCACGATCTCGATTTCGATGCTGGGCGCGACGCGGATTCGTTCGACACGTTCCGTCGCGAATGGGGCCCCGAGTACTATTCGTTCGACATCGGCAACGTGCATTTCGTCGTGCTCGATGACGTGCGCTATCCCTGCAACGGCGTGGATGCCCACCCTTTCTGCGCCACCGATGCTTCACGGGCCTACAACGGGGTCATTTCCGGGCGGCAGCTCACGTGGCTGTCGAACGATCTCGCCCACGTTCCCGTGGACAAGCTGCTGGTCGTGAACGTCCATATCCCGTTTGTGAGCTTTACGGACGCAGGGAGGCCCAAACACCACATTGACAATCTGTCGGCGCTCTACGCCATCATCGGTGACCGCCCGGCGCTCGGGCTGTCGGGCCACACCCACACGGTGGAGCAGATTCTGCCGGGCGAGCATTTCGCCGGCTGGGAGGAAACGGTCGGGTCGGGCCCGGCACCGTTTCATCAGATCATCACCGGCGCTGTCTCCGGTTCGTGGTGGGCCGGCGATCTGGACGATCACGGGGTGCCCCATGCAACGCAGCGTCTCGGCGCTCCCCGCGGGTACTACGTCCTCGAATTTGAAGGCTCCGGCTATGTCGACACCTACGTCAAGTTCGGGAGCGCAGTCGATGAACAGTTTCACGCGTCCTTCAATACACCCCGGTTTCGTGACTGGGTGCGGGAGCTCGCACGGTTCGCCGATCAGCCTGCGAATCTCGGCGACGTCCCGCCGGTCACGGTGTCCGACCTCGGCGACCTGTCCGTAGTGACCCTCGACGATCTGGAGAATGGAACCTGGGTGGCTGTCAACGTGTGGAATGGCTCCCGCGACAGCCGCGTGTTCGCCTCCATCGATGGGGCGAAGCCCATTGAGGCAAACCGTACCCAGGCGGGCGCGGGGGAAGCGCCTCTAGTCGGGCCCGAGTACGCGGATCCATGGGCAGTGGCGCTTCAGGCGACCCAGGGCCGGATGGCTTACCGGAGCACCGAAGGGGGTGATGCCACGGCCGGCTTTGCAACGTGGCGCGGCCGGCGGTGGAGCGGCGCTCCGGGCCCCTTCGAGACCTGGATGCTGACCCGGAAATCAAGCCACCTTTGGCGCGCAGACCTTCCGCGTTCGTTGGACGTCGGGATGCACACCCTCACCGTCCGCACAATCGATCGGTATGGCCGGTCCTTCTCCGGGACCCGGGTGTTCGAGGTTGTGGAGACGCTGCCTGAACCGGGCTGGCGATGGACGCCAGGCAAATTGGAGTGATGACCGGCGGGTTCCCGATCCAAGTTGGGCTCCTGATGACCGGGATCGAGGATGAGAAGAGCGGGGCAACGACGGCATTCGGAACGCATGGGGGTCCGGGTGCGGGCTGGGATCGCGCGTTAAACGGGTTCGATGTTGCGGGCGAACTGGCATCGGGGACTGCGGCGTGCACCTGGCTGGCGGGGGCGGCCCGCCGATGGGTCCCGGTCCCTGAGGCGGGGCTGCGTCCGGTGCGGGCGCCGGGAGTGCGCTAGGTCGATGGGCGAGGTTTCGATCGGAACCAATGCAGCCCGCTCCGCCATTCTTGCGGGCGAGGCGCCGTCCGGTCTGGTGGTCCGGGGAAACCTCCATCTGGCAGGTTGCGTGGACCTGATTGCACTGCCCGAGGACTTGCGTGTGACAGGAGGACTGTCGCTCTGCAATTGCACGGGACTATCGACCCTTCCTGCGGGTCTGCAGGTCGACCGTCATCTCGACCTCAGCGGCTGCTCCGGGTTGTCCTGTCTTCCCGGCGACCTCGATGTGCGCGGAAACATCAATCTGTCGTACTGCTCGCGGCTCGTCAGCTTGCCCGAAGGAATGCGCATCAACGGCAGTCTCAATCTCTCCCATTGCACCGGCTTCGAGGAGCTTCCGGCCCGCCTTCGGGTGCGGCGCAACCTCGATCTGACGCGCTGCCTCAGTCTGGTCACGCTGCCCGAGGGCCTCGAGGTCGGGGGGAACCTCGACCTGACCCATTGCACAAGCCTCCGGACATTGCCGGCGGCCCTTTCGGTTGGCGGGGGCCTTTATCTGCACTACTGCAGCAAGCTCGCCCGGCTCCCTGCGGGACTGCGTGTGCCGCGCAATCTCAATCTCACGGCGTGTCGGAGCCTGACCGGGCTGCCCGACGATCTCGTCGTGGGCGGCGATCTGGACCTCACGGGCTGCGCGGGAGTGCAATCGTTGCCGGCGACATTGCGCGTGGGGGGACAAGTGGTGGGGGCCGGAGTGCCCCGTTCGGAGAGCCGGGACAACGCCCGCTGACGACCGGCCTCGACTCCGTGGCGGTCGGAGAGGAACTCCGAACCTCGCCGTGGCGCACCCGGCAGGACTCGAACCTGCAACCTCTGCCTCCGGAGGGCAGCGCTCTATCCAATTGAGCTACGGGTGCTGGACCTACGGCTCCTCGCGGGCCGGCATTCCGGTTTGCGAGTGCTGGCTAACTGTGTTCCGTTGCCCCACCCGAATCAACCCAGGCCGTGTAGCCGCCCACAAGATTCGAGACGTTGCCGTACCCCATCTCCTGCAGTGTTGCGGCGGCGAGGGCTGACCGGCCGCCAGCGGCGCAGTACACCACGAGCTCGGCATCGGAGGCAAGCTCCGACGGATGGTTGGGCGATGCCGGATCGGCGATAAACTCGAGATGTCCGCGCGGAACATGCAGAGCACCGGGGATGGTTCCTGCGACGACCTCATGATGGTCGCGCACGTCCACAAAGATGGCGTTTCCATGGCGAGCCTGGGCCTCGATCACATCGATCTGCGAGACTTTCGCCTGGGCTGCTGCCAGCAGCGACTGCATGGTCTGGGTGGATGGTTGCACAGCGTTAATCAAGTGGTCCGGGACGGAAGTCGGTCACGGAGGCGACTGCCCACCGATGTGGGCGCGGGCCGAGGATAGCGAATCCGCATCGTGCGGGTCTGCCAGGGTGATGGACCGGCGGCACCCGGCAGGAACCGGACTGTGCGGGTGCGGCCCGCTCCCGCTGCAGCCGGCCTCCCGCACATCGTGCCTGCCGGTCAGGTGTTGCCGATGCGCCGGTAAACGAACTCGGGCGTCTCACCCCCTGCCTCGCCGAGGGGCATTTCAAGCACGTCCCGGTGCGGGGCAAATTCGCAGGCGGGATCCGTCGTGTCAGGGTCGCCGGTCAACGCGAACGCCTGGCACCGGCACCCTCCCCAGTCAATCTCGCGCCGGTCGCAGCTGCGGCAGGGTTCCGGCATCCAGTCCGTACCACGGAACCGGTTGAACGCGCTCGAGTGCTCCCAGATCCATGCCAGCGGGCGGTCGGTCACGCGCTCGAACTCCAGGAAATCGAGTGTTTCGGCGGCGTGGCAAGGCAGAACCTTGCCGGCCGGGGTGATGTTGAGGAACTGGCGCCCCCAACCGCCCATGCAGGATTTCGGGCGGCGCGCGTAGTAGTCGGGCACGACGTAGTCGATCGCGAGGATTCCCTTGAGGCGCACCCGCGCCTCCTCGACGATCCGGGTTGCCTCGTCGAGTTGGGCCCGGGTCGGGAGGAATGCCTGGCGATTCTTGAGTGCCCAGCCGTAGTACTGCACCTGCGCGACTTCAAGACGTTCGGCATCGAGGTCCACCGCCATGGCGATCATGGCCTCGAGGTGGTGCAGGTTCTGGCGGTGCATCACCGCATTGACCGTCAGGGGCAGACCGGCCGCGCGCACCATGCGGGCTGCTTCCTGCTTCTTGGCATGGCCTCGGAAACCCGCAATCCGGTCGGCGTTGTCGGCTTCCGTGTCCTGGAACGAAACCTGCACGTGGTCGAGGCCCGCCTGATAGAGGCGGTCGAGCCGGTCTCTGGACAGCAGCACACCCGACGTGATGAGGTTGGTGTAGAGCCCAGCCCCGGAGGCGTGGGCGACGAGATCCTCGAGGTCCTTGCGGACAGTGGGTTCCCCGCCGGAGAAATGCGCCTGCAGGATTCCCATGTCGGCGGCCTCGGAGAGCACCCGCTTCCATGTTTCGGTGTCGATTTCACGCGACGCGCGCTCAAGTTCGACAGGGTTGGAACAGTAGGGGCACTGCAGCGGACAGCGGTGGGTCAGTTCGCAGAGGACCGCATAGGGGATGAGCCGCTTTGCAGAGGCGGGTGCTTCGGCATCGGCAGGGTGTGCAGCGGATGCACCGTTCGGTTCAGCGTTTGCGGTCATGCAACAACAAATCCTTTGTCGGCCAGATTCTGAAGCATCACGGTCACGTCGCGTTCGATCTCGGCGCGCGGTGCCTGGGCGTATTTTGCCGCCAGTTCATCAATCAAGGCCTCGAGTGTACGGGTGCCGTCGACAAGCTGGATGACTTCACCCGCGACCGCGTCCAGTTCAAACACGCGTTCCGGTGCATTGATGATCCAGCAGTCGCGGGCGCGGTCGAAGCGCAGTTTCGCGTGGCGGGGCAACCGCGGAACCGACCCGGCGTCGAGGATCAGCCGTTCGCTCATGCGGTGTGCTCATGCCCGTCTGCGTCGGGGACGAAGCATCCAGGAGGCACGCGCCCCGGTGCGACATACGCCGAATGGAGGGCATCCAGCTGCGCCCACAAGACATCGGTCTTGAAGCGGACCGCGTTCAGTACGGCGTCCTGTTCAGCGCGCGTGCGGGCATGGCTCAAGACCCAGGCCCGTCCAAAGTCGACATCACGCCGGGCCTGGTTGATCCGCTTCTTGAAATAGGCGAGGGCGTAGTCGTCGGCCCAGGGGTAGTGGCGGGACAGCCCGGCGATCCGCTCTTGATGGATTGCCGGCGCATACAGCTCGGTGAGCGAGGACGCGATCGCTTCCAGAACCGACCGCTCGCGCACGAACGCGATATAGGCATCGACCGCAAAGCGGGTCCCCGGCAGGAGGCCGGCGCAGGAACGGACGTAGTCGAGATCGAGGTCGAGCCGCTCGCAAAGCTGGAGGTACCGGGCAAGGCCGCCCGAGCCGTCCATGTCCCCCTCGTGGTCAATGACCCGCGAGCGCCATTCGAGGCGCAGGTCGACATCCTCGATCCGCGCCATCAGGGTCAGGTCCTTGCGCGGAATCGAGCACTGGTAGTAGTAGCGGTTCAGGGCCCACGCTTGCACCTGCCCCTTGGCGAGTTTCCCGTCGTGCAGGAGGCGGTGGAACGGATGCAGGCTGTGGTAGCGCTCATCACCGATCTGCGTGAGCGCCGCCAGCATCTCGGCCTCGGTCCGTGGGGGTTCGGCTGTCGCCCTGGCGGAACCGGGAACAAGCGGTGCGGGCGCGATCAAAGCGCGATTTCCATGCCGTCGTAGGAGACTTCCCAGCCCGCTTCCTCCACCGCGCGCCGTTCGGGGGTGTCGGCGGACAGGACCGGGTTGGTGGTGTTGAGGTGGATAAAGATCCGGCGCCCGATGCCGAGATCGTCCAGACCGTGGAGCGAGCCCCCTTCTCCCGAGATGCTCGTGTGCCCCATGCGTTTGCCGGTCTTCACGCCGACCCCGTCACGGACCATCTCGTCATCGACCCACAACGTCCCGTCGAAAAAGACGAGCGGGGCGTTGCGGACGCGGTCGCGGACGGCGTCGGTGATGGCAGCGCAGGCCGGCATGTACACGAACGACGCGTCATCGGTCGTGGAGCGCACATGGAGGGCGATGGTGTCTTCGTCGACCGACCCGAAATCGGGGCCTTTCGATTCGTCCTCAAGCCAGAGCGCGACCTTTCCGGGAACGGCAAACGGCGTCACTGCGAGACCGACGCTCTCTCCGCTGGAATCGAGAAGCGTGGCTTCTGCGTCAAGCGTCAGCGATCGGCGTTCCACAAACGCGGGATTGAGGACGTTGAAGATCGAATTGGCCTCAAGGACACCGAGGACGCGGGGAGTGGCGTAGAGACCGAACGGCTGCGATTCGCGGAGGTTGAGCAGCCCCGCTACATGATCGACATCGGCGTTGGTCAGGACCACGCCGGCGATCGGGCTATGGCGAAGCGGCGCGTTTGCCGGCGGTTGAAGAACCGCGTTCTCGGCAATTTGCTGCCGAAGGTCCGGGGATGCGTTGAACAGGACCCACCGCGTGCCGTCGTTGCTGACGGCTATTGAAGACTGGGTGCGGGAAGGGGTCGAAGGGTCGCCGGTTCGTGCTCGGCGACTGTTGGGATGGTTACAGTTCCACTGGGGAAACCCCCCGCCGGCGGCTGCACCAAGAACACGGATTTGCATATGCCATCACCGTAGTTCCCGGCGTCCACTCGGCGGGGGTTGAAGTCAGATCCAGACTGGGATCAGACCTCCGCGCAAGCGTAGCAGTTGATCTCAAGACCGACCGCAACTTCGCGAACCTCAGGAGCTTTCCACATTGGTAACTCTCCGACTAGGGTTCCAAGAAGATGGCGAACGTTTTACGGTCCGTCCATCAGTGGAAGGCAAATTAGCTCCCGGTCCCGATGGTTCAATCTATACGTTGCATAGAAACCATCTATCGGGTTCAGCGCAGGCTCCGGCGGGTTTGCGAGTGATGCGCACGGTGCGGCGGCTGTTTGTCAGCGCCTGCCTGGGCGGTGGCCTCCTGGCGCACCCGGCGGCGGCGGACCCTCTCATTGATGTTGCCTGGCTGGCCGCACGCGTGTGCACCGACGAGGTTGTGGTTCTGGATGTCCGGCGCTCGCGCGCCGATCACGAGACCGGACACGTCCCGTGCGCTGTCTTCACTAATTTCTATACGGACGGATGGCGGGAAACACGGGCCGGCGTTCCGATGGTCATGCCGCAACCCGCCCAGACAGCGGAGCTGCTTGGTCAGCTCGGCATTCGCCCGGATGACCATGTGGTGATCGTGGCCCCCGGGACGGGCCGTTATGACGGGGCGGAGGCGGCCGCGATCTTCGTGTCGTTGCGCACCGTCGGTCACACTGCGGTGTCGATCCTGGACGGCGGGTTCGAAGCCTGGACTGCCGAATGGGAAAACGATGTCGACACCGGGTACCGGCCACGGCCGGCGACGACCTACGCGCCGCGCCCGGCGGCGCCGATCATTGCAGACCGGACTGAGGTCATGGCTGCGATTGAGGCGGGCCGTCCGCTGCTGGACCTGCGGACGAGTGATCAGTACCTGGGCCTGAACCGAAATGAGACGGTCCTGCGCCACGGCACCCTGCCGGGGGCGAGGAACGCACCGATGGCGTGGTTCTTCGTCGACGGGACGCTGGAATTCCATACACGCGCCGTGCTTGGCGCCGCCCTCGCCCACACCGGCCTGCCGGCGGCTCCTGATCCGGTCGTGTTTTGCAATGCCGGACTCGAGAGCGCACTGGGCTGGTTTGTGCTGCACGAACTTCTGGGGCGCACGGGTTCACGCCTCTACGACGGGTCGCTGGCCGAATGGTCCCGGGAGCCGGACCTTCCGCTCGAGAGGGCGATCCGGCCGCCCGGCTGAACGGCGGATGCGGTGGAACGTCGGAAAGGCCCCCCGACCGCGCCCTTTTTTTGCCATACTTGGAGGCGTGAAGCCCATCGGCCGGACATCTGATCGCGCGCCGCGCTTCGCGTAACGCAGACTGCGGAGGCAGCCTCTCTTGGCAATCCGACCCATCCTGAAAGCGCCAGACCCCCGCCTCACGGTCGTCAGCAGCCCGGTCGAGCAGTTCGACGACCAACTGGAGGTGCTGGTGACCGACATGCTCGAGACCATGTACGACGCGGAAGGCATCGGCCTGGCTGCGCCGCAGATCGATGTACATCAGCGTGTGGTCGTGATGGATCTGGCGCCCGAGGATGAATCGCCGAACCCGCAGGTGCTGATCAATCCCGAGGTTCTGCGCTCCAGCACGGAAACGGCAGTCATGAGCGAAGGCTGTCTCTCGGTGCCGGACGCCTACGAAGAGGTCGAGCGGCCTGCACAGGTGACGGTCCGCTATCAGGATCTGAAGGGCCGGGAGCACACGCGGGAATGCTCCGGTCTTGAGGCGGTTTGCTGGCAGCACGAGATCGACCACCTCGACGGCGTGCTGTTTGTCGACCGTGTTCATCGCCTGACCCGCGACCGGATCATCCGGCGCCTGGTCAAGGAGAAACAGACGGCCCGGAAAGGCGGCGCCCGGTCCGTCCGCACCGCGGCCTGAACTGCGAGCATGGCGGCAGCGCCGTTGCGAGCGGCGTTTTTCGGCACGTCCGAGTTTGCATTGCCGACTCTGGGCGCGCTGCATGACAGCGGCCATGCGGTCGCGTCCGTCTATACGCAGCCTCCCCGGCCGGCCGGCCGCGGTCGCCGGCTGCGGCCAACCCCGGTAGAAACGCGAGCCCGGGAATTGGGCCTTCCGGTTCGGACACCCTCGACCTTGCGGAATACGGAAGAGATCGAGTCACTCCAGGCGATGGAACTCGACGTGGGCGTCGTTGCGGCGTACGGACTGCTGCTGCCGGCCCCGGTCCTCAGGGCGTTCCGGTTGGGGTGCGTGAACGTGCACGCGTCCCTGCTCCCGCGCTGGCGTGGTGCCGCTCCCGTCGAGCGCGCGATCATGGCTGGCGACCGGGTGACGGGCATCTCGCTGATGCTGATGGACGAAGGACTGGACACCGGGCCCGTCCTCGACCAGTGCGAGGTGCCAATTGAACCGTCCACGACCGGTGGAGAACTCCAGGAGACCTTGGCTGTTTGCGGAGGCCAGCGCTTGCCCGCCGTGCTGGCACGCCTCAATGCGGGCTCGGTTGCCCCCGTGCCCCAGGCCGGAGGCGCATGCTATGCCGGCAAGCTGACCACAGAGGACCGGCTTCTCGACTGGACGATGACAGCCGAGCAACTGGAGCGACGGGTCCGTGCCTTGCAACCCGTCCCCGGTGCGCGCGCCTATCTTCCCTTGGGGGGGCGGCCGGAACCGGTTAAGGTCTGCCGCGCCCGCACGGTCGAGGCGTCTAGCGAGCGGCCGGGTACCGTCCTGGACGGACAGCTGACAGTTGCCTGTGCAGAAGGGGCGCTGCAGTTACTGGAAGTCCAGCGTCCGGGCGGGAGGGCTCTCCCGGCGGATGCGTTTCTGCGCGGGGCCCCGATCTCCGTGGGAACACAGCTGCCGACGCCGGCGGATACAGAAGAATGAGTACCAATCTACATCCCGGGCCGCGAAGTCCGGCTGCACCCATGCCGCGCCCGCTGGTCGGAAGGGTCAACTGGCGGGGCATGTCCGTCCTTTGCGGCCGCGAGACGCTCCGGTTTCTCAAGATCTCGCAACAGACGGTTGCGGGCCCGGTCGTCACCACCCTTCTGTTTCTCTCGGTGTTTGCGCTCGCTCTTGGAGGGACCTTCCGGGAAGTGGGCGGGCGTCCCTACCTTGAGTTTCTCGCACCCGGCTTGATCGTCATGTCGGTGATGCTCAACGCGTTCGCGAACTCGTCGAGTTCACTGCTCAGCGGAAAGATGACGGGCAATATCGTCGACCTGCTGATGCCGCCCCTTGCCCCGGGAGAACTCCTGACCGGGTTTGTCGTCGGCGGGTTGGCCCGGGGTGCATGCGTCGGGATCGCGGTTGGTCTGGCAATGTGGGTTTTTGTGCCGGTTCGTATCCACGACGTGGTGTCGATGGTCTATTTCGCCCTCTCGGCGGCGGTGTTCATGTCGGTGCTGGGCGTTCTTGCGGGAATCTGGGCCGAGAAGTTCGACCACATGTCGGCGATCACCAACCTGGTTGTGACTCCGCTCTCATTCCTGTCAGGCACGTTCTACTCGATTCAGCGGTTGCCGGAGCCGTTCCTCACCATCATCCACTTCAATCCGTTCTTCTACGTCATCGATGGCTTTCGATACAGTTTTATCGGCCATTCGGATGCGAGTCTGCTGGTAGGTGCGGTCGTTCTGGCAGGCCTCAACCTGGCACTCGTGCTCTGGGCGCTTTGGCTGTTGCGAACCGGCTATCGCCTGAAGAACTGAACCGGGCCCTCGCCCGGTAGTGTTCTGCGCTACATTGCCCGACCGGCTCGGCCGCCCGTTCCTCTTTTGGATCTTTCAGTCATGGACGCGTTGATGGCCAACTACGCCCGGCTCGACATTGCGTTCGAGCGGGGTGAGGGACCTTATCTCTTTACCACCGAGGGTTCCCGGTACCTTGATTTCGGCGCCGGAATCGCGGTGACAGCGTTGGGGCATGCGCATCCGAAGCTGGTTGCCGCGCTGACCGGACAGGCAAGCCGCCTGTGGCACACATCCAATCTCTACCGGATCGGCCCGCAGGAGCGGCTCGCGGAGCGTCTGGTCGAGCACACGTTTGCCGAGCGGGTGTTCTTCTGCAATTCCGGTGCCGAGGCGTCGGAGGGCGTGATCAAGACGGTACGGCGGTTCCATCACCACCAGGGGAACCCCGAACGCACGGAGATCATTGTCACCGAGGGCGCATTTCACGGACGGACCCTGGGCGGGCTGGCCGCCGGGGGAAACGAGGCCCACCGCGAGGGATTCGGACCGGTGGCGGGCGGGTTCATCCGGGTCCCGCACGGCGATGTGGACGCGGCTCGGGCTGCGGTGTCCGAACGCACGGCGGGCGCGCTCGTCGAGCCCCTGCAGGGAGAATCCGGAATCATCCCTGCACCGCAGGGCTACCTCTCCGGCCTTCGCGACCTGTGCGATGCCAGCGGCATCCTGCTCGCCCTCGACGAGGTCCAGACCGGAATCGGCCGGACCGGCCGGCTGCTGGCCTGCGAATGGGACGACGTGTCGCCCGATGTCGTCGGGCTGGCCAAGGGCCTTGGCGGAGGCTTTCCGATTGGAGCGGTGCTGGCCACGGAACGGGCCGCCGCGGGAATGGTGCCCGGCACGCACGGGTCGACATTCGGCGGAAACTTTCTTGCTTCTGCGGTCGCGGATGCGGTTGTTGAGGAGATCATGAGCCCCGGCTTCCTCGGCCGGGTCGAGAGGTCGGGTGAGCACCTCCGGAATGGTCTCGAACGTCTCCAGAGCGAGCATCCAGGCGTGGTCTCGGATGTGCGCGGCCGCGGCCTGATGCTCGGAATGACCGCGGTCGTGGATGCCACGGATTTGTACAACCGCTTCCGCGATCACAAGCTGCTGACCATTCCGGCCGCCGGGGGCACCGTCCGGATGTTGCCGCCGCTCAATCTGGAACCCGCCCATATCGACGAGGCGTTGGCCATCACGGAAGCAGTGTTTCGGACGTTTCGCTGACCGGCTCACCAGCCCGCTTGATGACTGCGCAACCTCGACATTTTCTCGACCTCGACTGCCTTTCGGGCGAGGTCCTGGAACGGCTTCTTGACCGGGCCGCTGTCTACCAGCAGGGCCGAAGTGCACTCAGGACCCGGCCGGGCGCGGCACAAGGCTGCACACTCGCGATGGTCTTTGCCAAGCCGTCGACCCGGACCCGGGTATCGTTTGAAGTGGCGATGCACGAGCTCGGCGGGCGGGCGCTCACGCTCGAACCGGGAACCACGCAGATGGGACGCGGTGAAAGCCTTGCGGACACCGCGCGGGTGCTTTCGCGGTACGCTGATGTTGCCGTGATGCGGACGGGGCTGCATGCGGATCTCGAAGAGTTCGCGAAGCACGCCGACATTCCCGTGATCAACGGCCTGACCGACCGAAGCCATCCGTGTCAGGTGATGGCGGACCTGCTCACGCTCAGGAACCGGTTCGGTTCCATGCGCGGTCGGCACGTGGCGTGGATCGGCGATGGCAACAACGTGGCGGCTTCCTGGATTCACGCGGCGATCCGGCTCGGACTCGAATTGCGCGTCGCGTGCCCTCCGTCCAGGCGCCCGCCCGAAGATCTCGTGGCCCGGGCGCGCGCGTCCCGGAAAGTCCGCTTCATGGACGACGCACTCGCTGCGGCGCAGGGGGCCTCCGCCGTCCTGACCGATACCTGGAATTCGATGGCTGCCGACCGGAACACGGACGCCGGCGCGGACCAGCGCCAGATCTTCCTTCCGTTTCAGATCAATGCGGCTGTCATGGATGCGGCGGCACCCGAGGCGGTGTTCATGCACTGCCTTCCGGCCTACCGCGGCGAGGAAGTGACGGCGGAGGTGATTGACGGCCCGAGTTCTGCAGTCTGGGACGAGGCGGAGAATCGCCTGCATGTCCAGAAGGCGATTCTGGAGTGGTGCCTCACGGACGACACCCCGGCGCCCTGATTCCACGGGTTCGGGGCGCTGCAGGGACAGGCGGTACCTCCGGCCGGCGGATGGCGACGGCGGCTCTCTGTCCGGTGTCCGGTCAGACCGGATCCCAGCGGAATATGTCGGCGGTGCGGTCGAGCGGGTAGAAGTCGGCCTCCAATGCCGGAAACGCGCGTTCAAGCAAGGATTCCGGGGTCCATCCCTCGGAGGCGTGCAGACCTCTGAGCGGGCGCGATTGTCCCATCAGGAAAATCTCGTTGCTTCGCACGGCAAACACCTGCCCGGTCACGTGGGACGCCTGCTCCGAACACAGCGCGACGGCGAGCGGCGCAATCTTGTCCGGGGTCATGCGCCGGAGCTTGGCAATGCGCTCGCGCTGGCTGTCGTCGTCGGCGGGAATGGTGCCGATCATGCGGCTCCAGGCGAATGGCGAGATGCAGTTGGAGCGGACGTGGAAGCGCGCCATGTCGAGCGCGATGGACTTCGACAGCCCGGCGATACCGAGCTTGGCCGCGGCATAGTTCGCCTGCCCGACGTTGCCGATGAGCCCGGACGTGGAGGTCATGTGCACGAAACAGCCGGAGTTCTGGGCCCGGAAGTGGGGCGCGGCGGCCCGCGAGACGTTGAAACTTCCCTTCAGATGGACACCGATCACGGCATCCCAGTCGTCTTCGGTCATCTTGTGAAAGATGGCGTCCCGCAGGATTCCGGCGTTGTTCACGACGATGTCGATTCGCCCGAAGCTGTCGAGCGCCTGCTCGACCATCGCCTGCGCATCTCCGTACTGGGTGACGCTCGCAAAATTCGGTTCTGCAATGCCGCCCGCTTGCCGGATTGCCTCTACGGTTTCTGTGGCGGGCGCACGATCCTGACCCTCGCCGGAGGCCGCGCTGCCCGGGTCATTGACGATCACGCGGGCGCCGTGGGCGGCCATCAGCTTGGCGATTTCGGCGCCGATTCCCCGCCCGGCACCGGTGACCAGGGCGACCTGTTCCTCAAGAATCCGATCCATGTGCAAAACTCCGTCTGGACGGCGACTACAGTCGCGGCAGGGCCATCGGCACTCTGGAACCGGCACCGGCCGCAGCGTTTCGGGATGGCTGGGTCACGGCACCGGTTTCCGCCGCTAAGTGAAGGCGGTCCGCCGCCGCCAGGAACGCCTCAGCCTTCTGCGGCATCGGCTGGTTCCGAGGGCCGGCGGCCGGCGACGACAGCCTGGATGAGGCGGTTCGTCTCCTCAATGCCAAAAAGCGCGATAAACGACCCCATGCGGGGTCCGCGCGACTGGCCAAGGAGCGTTTCGTAGAGGCACCTGAACCAGTCCCGTGGCTCCTCGTAGCCGTTCTGCCGGCCGATCGCATAAACGGCACTCTGGAGAGTCTCGCTGTCGGCATCGGGGTCCGTCGCCTCAAGCACGGCTGACAGGTCGCAGAGCGCCTTGCGTTCGGCGTCGGTGGCCTCCCGGTACTGCTTGTTCGGGCGGACCCGGTCCCAGTAGTAGCGCACTGCGAGGCCGACCAGACGATCAAGCGCCGGCTCTTTCTCTGGCGTGGCGCCCGGCACGTACCGTTCGATAAACCCCCAGAGAACGGAGGAATCTTCTGCGTTGCACGCGCTCGCGAGGTTCAACAGCATGGCGAATGTCAGCGGTGCAGGCCGGGTGCGTTGCGGCCGTCCGCCGTGGATGTGCCACGCCGGGTTTTCGAGCACCTCGGCCAGGTCCGAGTCCCCGGTGTCCAGGACCTTGGCGAGGTGGCGTTCGTACTCGTCCACATGCCGGGGGATCACATCGAAATGGAGTCTTTTTGCCCGGCCGGGCTGGTGGTACATGAAGAGCGAGAGGCTTTCTTCGGTTCCGTAGGTGAGCCATTCCTCAAGTGTGAGTCCGTTCCCGATCTTCTTCGAGATCTTTTCACCACGCTCGTCGAGGAACAGTTCGTACGTCATGTTGGTCGGAGGCGTGCCGCCAAGAACCCTGGCGATCCTGGCCCCGAGCGCGTACGACGACATCAGGTCCTTGCCGTTCATTTCGTAATCAACACCGAGCGCAACCCACCGCATGGCCCAGTCGGGTTTCCACTGCAGCTTGCAGCGCCCTCCGGTCACGGGGGTTTCGATGGCTGCGCCGTCGGGGTCGCGGTACGTGATCGTGCCTGCATCGGGGTCCCGCGCGATCACCGGCACTTGCAGGACCTGGCCGGTGGCCGGCGACACAGGCAGGAACGGGCTGTAGGTCTCCTGCCGCTCCCGGCCCAGGGTCGGGAGCATGATCGCCATGATTTCGTCGTAATGGACCAGCACCTTGCGCAACGTCTCGTCAAATGTCCCGTCGCGGTAGCACTGGGTTGCGCTCCGGAATTCGTAATCGAAGCCGAACCGGTCGAGGAACGCGCATAGGGCGGCATTGTTGTGGGCCGCAAAGCTTGCATGCTCGTCGAACGGGTCGGGAATGTCGGAGAGCGGCCGACCGATGTGCTTCGCCAGCATTTCCTGACGCGGCACGTTGCCGGGGACGGTGCGCAGGCCATCCATGTCATCCGAAAACGCAATCAGCCGCGTGGGGGTGGTGGTCAGGGTCTCAAACGCGTGGCGCACCATGGCGGTCCGGGCGACTTCGCCGAACGTGCCGATGTGGGGGAGGCCGGAGGGGCCGAATCCGGTTTCGAACAGCACGTGGCCTTTCGTAACCGGCTGGCTTCCGATTCGCTTGGCCAGTTTGCGCGCCTCGACGAAGGGCCAGGCGCGTGCCTCCGCGGCAGCGGTCTGCAAGTCCATCAGGCGTCTTCCGTGTGAACGGTGCCCGTCAGCGCCCGGAACAGGTCCTCGAGTTTCGGATCGCGGGTCGACAGATCTTCGATCTGCAGGCCCGCCTCCCGGATGCGGCTCAGGAGGTCAATGGTTCGGCTTCGGGTCGGGTGAAAGCTCACCACCAGTGTGCGTTCCCCCGCCAGGTGCGCATCAAGGTCATCGAGCACCTCCGGGATGCCGGTGCACGGCTCCGCCAGGCTGATCACCAGATCCTTCCGGTCCAGCTCGGCCACCATCTCATCCATCGGTCCGTTCCGAATGACCTCGCCCTTGTTGATGATGGCGATCCGGTCGCAGATGGCTTCAACTTCATCGAAGTGGTGGGTTGTCAGCAAGATCGTCGCACCGGCCTCATTGATGCTGCGTACTTCGTTCCAGAGGAGTTCCCGCAACTCGACGTCCACACCTGCGGTCGGCTCGTCGAGAATGACAATCGGCGGCCTGTGGACGAGCGCCTTGGCCATCATCAGGCGCCGGCGCATCCCGCCTGAAAGCGTCCGGGAATACGCGTCACCCTTGTCGGCAAGGCCGACCATGTCCAGAAGGGCCATGGTCTGGCGCTGCCAACTGGGCACCCCGTACAGGCCGGCTTGCAGTTCCAGTGTCTGGCGTGGCGTGAAGAACGGGTCGATTACCAGTTCCTGCGGCATCACACCGATGGAAAGACGCGCCTGCCGCCATGCCGAATCGAGGTCATGCCCGTTGATTTCGACCCGGCCCCCGGTCTTGACCACGAGACCTGCAAGGATGTTGATCAGTGTCGATTTTCCGGCACCGTTGGGTCCCAGCAGCCCGAACACCGATCCCTGCGGGATTTCGAGGTCGACATCGCGGAGCGCCTGAAACGGCGGCTGCCCCGACTGGGCCCGGTACACCTTGTTGAGGCCACGGATTCGGATCGCCGGCGCTCCCGCGCTCGGCGTGGAACGGAAACTGGGTTCGTCTAGCATGGCCGCATTCCATTCCTTATCATCGCGCCATGCGCGTGGCAATTATTTCGGCCGGTTGGCGCTTCGGGGCCGCGTTTCATGGAGCCTCTGGAACCCATTGAGGTCGACAGCGACCGCGTGGCATGCGACGGCGGCGGGGCCGCCGGGCACCCCCGCGTGTTTCTGTCACTGCGTGCCGGCGGAGAAACCGTCTGTCCGTATTGCGGGCGGCGGTTTGTGCGCCGCACCGGCTAATCGTATCAGGCGTCCGTGACGGCTTCGGCGGCGGAGACTCCGGCTAACGGCCGGCCGCGACTGGTTCTGGTCGATGGCTCCGGCTACCTGTTTCGGGCGTTTCACGCGATCCGGATCCTGACCCGCCCCGACGGCACGCCGGTGAACGCTGTCTACGGTTTCTGCAGCATGCTGTGGAAACTGTACCAGCAGCACGAGAGTGAGGCGCTTGCCGTCATCTTCGATGCCGGTTCCAAGTCGTTCCGAAACGAGATCTTTCCCGACTACAAGGCCCACCGCCCGCCCGCCCCGGCAGAGCTTGTTCCGCAGTTTGAGCTCGTGCGCGAGGCGACGCGCGCGTTCGGTGTGCCGGCGATCGACATGCCCGGCTACGAGGCTGACGACCTCATCGCGACCTACTCCATGCAGGCGCGCGACGCGGGCTGGAGCGTGGATATCGTCTCCTCCGACAAGGACCTCATGCAACTGGTCGGCCCGCATATCCGCATGCTGGATGCCCGCGAACTGTCGCCGATCGGGCCCGTTGAGGTGGAGGAAAAGTTCGGTGTCCCGCCCGCCCGTGTGCCCGACGTGCAGGCACTTGCCGGCGATTCGGCTGACAATGTGCCGGGCGTGCCCGGCATCGGCGTGAAGACGGCAGCCGAACTGATTGTGCGGTTCGGGTCGCTTGAAGGTGTCCTGGAGGGGGCTTCGGGCGTCACCCAGCCCAAGCGTCGGGAACGCCTGCAGGCGCATGCCGACGATGCACGGATGAGCATGCGGTTGGTCACTCTCCGGCGTGACGTGCCTGTGGAGGTCGGGCTTGACGCGATGCACCGGCGGCCTCCGGAACCCGAGCCCCTGGTCCAGTTTCTCCGGGCCCAGGGCTTCTCCAGCCTGGTGGAACGGATCGCCGCGCAGCTCGATGCACCGGCGGCGGTGGACACCGAGCAGCCGGAGGAGATTGCGCGGGACTACGAACTGGTCACCGACCTGGACCGCGTCGATGCGTGGATCGCGATGGCACGGGAGGCCGGAACGGTCGCCGTGGACACCGAGACCACGGGGCTGGAACTCGAGACCCTCAGCCTGGTCGGGATTTCTCTTGCCACCCGCCCGGGCCTCGCGTGCTACATCCCGCTGGCGCACACGAGTCCAGGGAGCCCGACGGAGGGTGACGGCCTGTTTGCCCCGCCGCCGCCGGCGCAGGCCCCCGAGGGCCCGACACTTGACCGGTTACGGGTGCTGTTGGAGGATTCGAACGTCCTCAAGGTGGGGCAGAACATCAAGTACGACGCGAACGTCCTGAAGCGGTCGGCTGGCATCGAGGTTGCACCCGTCGACGATACGATGCTGCTCTCGTACGTCGTGGATGCGGGGCGCGGCAAACACGGCCTGGACGCCCTGAGCGTGCGTCATCTGGGAATCGAGCCGATTCCGTTCTCGGCCGTCTGCGGAACCGGGCGCAACCAGATCCCGTTTTCCGCGGTACCCCTCGACAAGGCGTGCGAGTATGCCGCCGAGGATGCCGATCTCACGCTGCGCCTGCACCAGCATCTGCGCCCGCGCGTGCTGCAGGAACGCATGGTGACGGTGTACGAGACATTGGAGCGGCCGCTGGTTCCCGTCCTCGCGGCGATGGAGCAGGCGGGGATCGCGGTGGACCGCGACACGCTGGGCGAACTCCGAAGCGATTTCGAAGGGCGGATGGCGGTGCTGGAGACACGCGTGCACGCGCTTGCCGGCCGGCCGTTCAACCTGTCGTCTCCCGCCCAGCTCGGTGAAGTCCTGTTTGACGATCTCAAGCTCACGCCCAGCAGCAAGACCCGGGTCAAGAAGGCCGCGTCCACTTCACATGCTGTGCTGGAAGACCTTGCCAACGACGGGCACGAGATCGCCGCGTGCATGATTGCCTGGCGTCAGTCGCAGAAACTCCTGTCGACCTACGTCGATGCGCTGCTCAAGCGGAGCCGCGCGACGGGCCGGGTGCACACGTCCTACCACATGACGGGCGCGTCCACGGGCCGTTTGTCGTCGAGCGATCCCAACCTGCAGAACATTCCGATCCGGACCGAGGAAGGGCGCCGCATCCGCCGCGCATTCGTCGCTCCGGAAGGCACGGTGCTGCTGGCGGCGGATTACTCGCAGATCGAGCTGCGCCTCCTCGCCGAAGTGGCCCGGATCGCCCCCCTGCAGGAGGCCTTCCGCGCGGGGGCGGACATTCATGCATCGACGGCCGCGAGCGTGTTCGGGGTCGACCTGGCCGACGTGGACGACGAGCAGCGCCGGCGGGCGAAGACCGTGAATTTCGGGCTGATTTATGGCCAGAGTGCGTTTGGACTGGCCCGCCAGCTTGGAATTCCCCAGAGCGAGGCCCAAGCGATCATCGCCTCCTATTTCGAGCAGTATCCGGGGATTGAGCAGTACATGGAGGACACGAAGGCGTTCGCTCACGAAAACGGCTTCATCAGGACGATGTTCGGGCGCCGTTGCCACCTCCCCAATATCGGGTCGAGAAACTTTGCCGCCCGCAGCGGATCGGAACGGGCGGCGATCAATGCGCCGCTTCAGGGTGCGGCGGCCGACATCATCAAGCGGGCCATGATCCGCATGCCGGGGGCGCTCCGCGACGCCGGTCTGGGCGCCCGGATGCTTCTGCAGGTCCATGACGAACTGGTGTTCGAAGTCCCGGAAGCAGAGGTCGAGGCGACCGGCGCCGTGGTCAAGCGGGTCATGGAAACGGCGCCGCTTCCGGCCCGTTCGATGACCGTGCCGCTGGTGGTCGAGATCGGGACCGGGCCCAACTGGGACGCAGCCCACTGAACGAAGGAGGCAATGCGGAAGCGTCTCGGGACCGCGACGCCGCCCTCGTCGAACCTCGAGTGGTCTACTTGCCGCGGACGCGGGTTCCGTCGATGGCAACGGCCGGTGGCCTTGGCCGCGCGAATCGCCGGGTCGGGACGTCTGCGACCGCGCGCCCGCATCGACTGGAGTCGACTGTCACACTGCCCGGCCTGTGCGCCGCGATCGCGTGCCGGTGCAGTGCATCCCGTCCGGTTCAGCCTGGGGGCCTCACGGTTCCACTTGACCTGCGGGGGCGTACCGCGCCACGCTAATCGCCGAACGGGGAGGGAGCCGATGGCCGTTTCACTTGCGCACATGCGCGCCTTTTGGGCCGTCGCGACGGCGCGCTCGTTCACCCGCGCGAGCAAACAGCTGGGTGTCGCGCAAGCGACGATTTCGCAACACGTTTCACGGCTTGAAGACGAGCTGGGAACCCAGGTCTTGCGAAGGCATGGCGGGTCGATCGAGATTACGGACGCCGGGCAGTTCCTGATGAGCCGGGTGGAACGCATCCTCAGCGATTACGACGAGGCGATTGACGGCGTTGCCCAGTTCACGACCGGAACGCGGGGAGTTCTCAAGCTGGGCATCCTGAGTTCGGTGGCTCGAAACCTGCTTCCGGACGCGATGCGGATCTTTGCCGAAACGTTTCCGAAAATCGAGATCGATATCCTGGAGGTGCCGCCTGCGGAAACGATCGAGCTGTTGTATGCCCGCCGGATTTCGGTCGGAGTGGTCGCTTCGGATTCGATCGCGTCGAGCAATCTTCCGTTCGCGCAAACCGAACTCTTCGTGGACCCCTATGTCCTGGCCGTGCCCAGGGGCCTCGCCCTCGAGGATGTCCACGATCACGGTGCAGTCGACGATCCGGAACTCGCCCGCGTACTGAACAGCACGATCCGGTTTGAATTCGGGAATCAGCACAAGCGGCGAATTGACGAGTGGTACAAAGGCGTGTTGCCGAAATCGCATGTGGAGGCAACGACCCGAACCTACGAGGTGGCCCTGTCAATGGTGCAATCCGGACTCGGCGTTGCGGTGGTCCCGGCGCTGACGGCCGAAATCGGGCCCGGTCACGGGTTCGAGGTCGATCTGTACCGGACCGACCTTGAAGACCGGCGAATGGCGGCAATGGTGCCCGATCAATACCTGCGAATCGAACCGTACCGCAGCTTTGTCAACGCGTTGGCCGAAGCGGGCCGGGCCCTTCAATTGCCTCCGATTTTGGACGCGCCGTTCCTGCGCGAACCCTCAAGCCGCCGCTCCGCCGCGTAGCCGGCCTTGCGGGCGGGGTTGCATCGCCCGAAGGCAGCTGCATGGCCGGGGCGAAAGGCCCCGCGACCACCCGACGGCTGTTGGTGTTCCGGCTCCGCAGGGGACAGCGCCCGCGGTTACGCCCCGCGCAACCCCGGAGCCATGCAGATGCTCGTCCATGCCTGAAGCGCCTCCGTGTGCATTGCGGGCCCCGGGACACACGTGATAGGTTGCAGTTCTGGTTTGAATCCGCAGTTTCGCAGGTTGCCCGTCCGTGGCGCTCGCCATAGGTCGAAGGGTTAGCCGGCCCGGAAGATCATTAAGCCCATGCCATCAGCCCAATCCGCGCCCGTGGCTGCGGTGCCCGCGAGCGATGATTTTGTTGCCGAGATCGAGGCAGCCAACGAAGCGGTCGCGCGTGCGCGCGCCCACATGGGGGAGCTGGTGTTCGGCCAGCCCCACGTGGTGGACCATGCGATCATTACGCTGCTGGCCGGTGGTCACGCGCTGGTAATCGGGCTGCCCGGTCTGGCCAAGACCCGCCTCGCGCACTCGCTGGGCACGGTGTTTGGCCTCGTTGACAAGCGCATCCAGTTCACGCCCGACCTGATGCCGTCCGACATTGTCGGATCGGAAGTTCTTGAGGAGGGCGCAGACGGCCAGCGGGCGTTCCGGTTTATCAAGGGGCCGGTGTTCTGCCAGCTCCTTCTGGCGGACGAGATCAACCGTGCCTCGCCCCGGACCCAGTCGGCGCTCCTCCAGGCCATGCAGGAAAACGAAGTGACGGTCGCGGGCCAGGCACACGAGCTTCCGTCGCCGTTCCACGTCCTCTCGACGCAGAATCCCATTGAGCAGGAGGGCACCTATCCGTTGCCGGAAGCGCAGCTGGACCGGTTCCTGATGCGGATCGACATCGACTATCCCGACCGTGATTCCGAACGGACGATGCTGATTGCCACGACCGGGCCGACGGATACGGAGCCCCGACAAATCGTAACCGCGCAGGAACTGCGCCAGATGCAGGAACTCGTGCGCTCGATTCCGGTCGGCGACAGCGTCGTGGAGGCGATCCTGACCCTGGTGCGGCGCGGCCGCCCCGGGCTCTCGGAGATCGACCTGGTACGCGAGCACGTGTCGTGGGGACCGGGTCCGCGTGCCAGCCAGGCGCTGATGCTGGGGGCCCGTGCCCGGGCGGTGCTTGACGGCCGCCTGGCTCCCTCGGTGGATGACGTGGTGGCGCTGGCCCGACCGGTTCTGCGCCATCGCATGGATATCACGTTTGCTGCGCGAGCTGACGGCCTGAGCGTTCTTGATGTGATCGACCGTCTGACCGAATCCATAGCCTGAAACGGTGGTGCCGACGCCTGATCCTGCACCCCGGGAACGTGCGGAACGTCTTGCCGCACACCTTCCGTCGTTCACGATTCGCGCGCTGCGTGTGGCGGCCGGTGTCGTCAGTGGCGTCCACGGCCGCCGCCGCCGCGGGCGGGGCGAGAGTTTCTGGCAATTTCGGCAGTTTCAGCCTGGCGACGCGGTGTCTGCGATTGACTGGCGGCGCACGGGCGCGTCCCAGGACATCTTCATTCGCGAGCGCGAATGGGAAGTCGCGCAGCAGGTGTGGCTCTGGTGCGACCGTTCACCGTCGATGGATTACGCCTCGGCGCCCGATATCGAGCCGAAGCGGACACGCGCCGCACTGATCACGCTGGCCCTGGCCGCGATGCTGCTGCAGGGTGGCGAAACGGTCGGGCTGCTGGGTTCCACGCCGCGCACTGGCCGCGGACGCGCGATGCTTGGGAGGATCGCGGAGCAGCTGGGGCTGGACGCCCCGCCAGGCTCCGGCGTGCCGCCGCCAGCCCGGGTCGAACGTCATGCCCAGACCGTGTTGGTGGGTGATTTTCTGGAGCCGCTTGAGACCATTGCGGCGCGGGTGAGGAACCTTGCGAACCAGGAAGTGGCGGGACACATCGTGCAAGTGCTGGACCCGGCGGAGGAACTGCTGCCCTTCCGCGGAAGAGTCCGGTTTTTCGGTGCGGAAGACGAAGGCGATCTCCTGATCGGCCGGGTCGAGTCGGTGAGCCGCCGCTACGTTCGCCGTGTCGAGGAGCACCGGCAGGGCCTGGCCGAGATTGCCCGGAAGCACGGCTGGGGACTGCTCACCCACCGGACAGACCGGGCCCCGGAACCAACACTACTGGCGCTGCATGAGGCGCTGGCGGGCACCGTCGATCGTTTCTGAACAGTGCCGTTGACGTTTGCAGCACCGTGGGCGCTCGCAGCCCTTGCAGGACTGGTCGCGGTCTGGTGGCTGTTGCGCATCCGTCCTCCCGCCCCGCGGCGCCTGCGCTTCCCGGCGATCCGGCTTCTGTTCGGCCTGGACGATCGGGAGGAGCCCCCGCATTCGACGCCGTTGTGGCTGTTGATTCTGCGGATGGCCCTGTTTGCACTGGTTGTCCTGGCCCTGGCCGGGCCCCGCTGGGATGCGGACCCGAAGCTCAGCGCGGACGGAACCCTCCTGGTCGTGGTCGATGACGGATGGGCTGCTGCTCGCGGCTGGGAGCACACGCGCCACGCGCTTCTCGACGCGATCGAGACCGCAGGGAACGGCGAGCGGCTGGTTGTCCTCGCGGGAACTGCCCCCGGTACCGAGCACGTGCTGCCGCAGCCCGCGGTCACTGCCGACGAGGCTGCCCGCGTAGCGCGGGTGCTCGAGCCGAGGCCGTGGCGTGTCGACCGCCGGGCCTTTCTCGAATCCCTGGTTGGCGCATCGCTCCAGGATGTCAGCGAGGTCCTCTGGTTCTGGGACGGGACCGACGGTGGCGATGAGGAGACGACGGCGCTGCTGGCCCGCCAGCTGGCCGAGATGGGTGCCTTGCAGCTGATGGCCGGGCCGGAGCACGAGCGGCCGGTGATCCTGCTTCCGTCTGCCGAGGACTCGGACGGGCTGGCCCCGCGGTTGCGGCGGACCCATGCATCAGGTGCCCTCGAGACGGGGGTGCGGGCCCTGGGCATGGATGGACGGGTACTGACCCGTGTTCCGGCCCGGTTCGAGGACGGCGAAGACGAAGTGGCGGTGTCGCTCGGACTGCCCCGAAACCTACGGAGCGAAATCACACGCCTCGAAATCGAAGGACAACGGCATGCGGCCGCCGTACTGCTGGTGGACGACCGGTGGCGCCGGCGTACGGTCGGCCTGGTGACTGTGGGCGACGACTACGCCGCCCGTCCGCTGCTTGCGCCCACCTACTACCTGCGCCGCGCGCTCGAGCCGTTTGCCGACGTTCGCCAGGGCCCGCTCGGGGACCTGATGGACGATTCGCCATCGGTGATCCTGCTTGCTGACGTCGGCCAGCTTCGCCCCGAGGGGCGTGACAGGCTGGCTGCCTGGCTGGAGGCTGGTGGGACGCTTGTCCGGTTTGCCGGTGAGCGGCTGATCGATGTAGCTGATCCGTTCCTGCCCGTACGCCTGCGGTCGGGAGACACACGCGCGCTTGGGGGCGCGTTCAGCTGGGAGCAGCCGTTTGCACTGGGGCCGTTTCCCGATGCGTCGCCGTTTGCCGGGCTGGACATTCCGGACGATGTCCTGGTGCGCCGCCAGATGATTGCCGAGCCGTCGCCATCACTCGATGACCAGACCCTGGCCCGCCTGGCCGATGGCACACCTCTGGTCACTGCTGCCCGCCGCGGGCGGGGCGAACTGGTGTTCTTTCACGTGACCGCGAATACGGACTGGTCGAACCTTCCGCTGTCCGGGCTCTTCGTCAGCATGCTGCAACGCGTGGTGGAACGTGCGGAAGGTGGGCAAGGGCACGTGCCTGACGAGATTTTGCCGCCGCTTGCCGTGCTGGACGGGTTCGGCCGCGAGATTCCCCCGACGCCCGCGACACGCGCCATCCCCGCCGACGACCTCGTGGCCGGACAGCCACGGCCCGGTCATCCGCCGGGGTTTTACGGGCATGACCTGTTTCGCCAGGCGCTGAACCTCGGAGAAAGCGTGACAGGCATCCAAGCCTATCGAAAGGCATTCCCGGACGGGATCAAGCCGGTCGCGCGATTCGGCGCGACCACGATGGATCTCACCCCCTGGCTGTTTACGCTCGCGCTGGTTCTCCTGCTCGTCGACATTCTCGCGGGGCTCGCCCTGCGCGGCCTCATCGGCCCCCGGGGCTGGACATCTGCGATGGTTGCCCTCGTTGCCCTGACGACCGCGGAAGCCCACAGCGACGACACCATCCCGACCGGTGCGCTGGCGCTTCAGTTCGGCTACGTGCAGACGGGGGATCCGGAAGTGGATCTGACCAGCGAGCTCGGCCTGACCGCGCTGGGTCGGGTATTGGCTGCGCGGACATCGGTCATTCCGGCGCCCCCCAAGGCGGTCGATGTGGAACGCGACCAACTCGCCTTCCATCCGTTCATCTACTGGCCGATCACCGAGACCCAGGGAGCGATTTCAGAGACGGCCGCCGGCCGCATCGAAACCTATCTGCAGCAAGGGGGGCTGATCGTTCTCGACACGCGTGACGGTTCGCCGGTTGCGCAACTGGATTCGGCCGGTCAGGGGAACCCGCGCCTTGCCAGCATTCTCGGCGCCCTCGATTTGCCGCCGCTGGTACCGGTGTCGGGCTCTCATGTGCTGGGCCGGTCGTTCTATCTCCTCCGAAGCTTTCCCGGACGTTGGGCAGGCAATGCGGTCTGGATCGAGAGCACGGCGGACCGGTCCCGGGACACAGTGGCCACGATTGTCGTCGGAGCCGCCGGCTGGGCGGCTGCATGGGCAACCGATTTCGACGGGAGGCCATTGTTTCCCGTCACCCCCGGCGGGGAACGCCAGCGCGAAATGGCCTATCGTTTCGGGGTCAATCTTGCAATGTATGCATTGACAGGCAACTACAAGTCGGACCAGGCACACACCCGCACCATCTTGCAGCGCCTGCGCCGTGCGGCCGAGAGGCGCTAGGGTCCGTGGACTCCTTCGACGTCACCTTTGCACCGCTGGTTCCGTGGAGCTTGCTTGCGCTCTTCGGAGTGGCCGGGGCCGCCGTGCTGACGGTCGGGCTCCGCAAGCGTTCGTCGGGGATGGGCTTTCGCGCATTGGCCGTCGCGATGTTGCTCGTCGCGATTGCCCAGCCAACGGTGACGGCCGAGCAGCAGACGGACCTGGCCGATGTCGTGCTGGTGGTTGCGGATGCCAGCCCCAGCCAGCAACTCGGAACCCGGGCATCGGCAACCAGCGCGGCCGTTCAGGCAATGAGCGACGCATTGGCCGACGACGACCGGTTTGAATTGCGAATCGCGACGGCGTCCGGAGGCGGCCCGGGGACAAACCTGTTCGGCGTGGCACGCTCGGCGCTGGTCGACGTGCCGCCCGACGGGGTGGCGGCTGTCGTGCTGGTCACCGACGGTCAGGTGCATGACGTGCCGGCCGACGCTTCGGGACTGGGATTCTCAGCCCCCGTGCACGTACTCCTGACCGGAACACCTGGCGAGCGGGACCGGCGTCTGGTCGTCGACGACGCCCCGCGCTACGGCATCGTGGGCGAATCTGTGACATTTCGCGTGACGCTGGTTGACGAGGAGGCTGCGGGGCAGGCCGAACCCGTCCGGATCGCGATCCCCGGCGGCCCGACGACCGAACGCATCCTGCAGGTCGGTGTTCCGACGGAATTCGAACTCCCGCTCGAGCGGGCGGGAGTTGTGACGGTGGCCATCGAGACCGCCACGGTCCCGGACGAGCTGACTCCTGACAACAACCGGGTGGTGGTTCGGGTCAACGCCGTCCGCGACCGGCTGCGGGTGATGCTGGTGTCCGGGGGGCCCAGCATGGGGCTTCGCCACTGGCGCAACCTGCTGCAGGCCGATCCGGCGGTCGACCTGGTCCACTTCACGATTCTTCGCCCGCCGACCAAGCAGGACGCGACTCCGGTCCAGGAACTGTCACTGATTCCGTTTCCCGCGCGCGAACTCTTCGACGCCAATCTCGACGACTTTCACCTTGTTGTGTTCGATCGCTACCACCTGCGCGGCATCCTGCCGCCCCAGTACCTGGCGAATATTGCGGAGTACGTGGTGCGCGGCGGCGCACTTCTGGATATCGCTGGGCCGTCCTACGCGGGCCGGTTCAGTCTGGTGAACACGCCACTCCGCGAGATCCTTCCGACTCTGCCTGCCGGTGAGGTCATCGAGCGGCCGTTCGTTCCGGAACTCTCCGAAGTGGGACGTAATCATCCGGTGACGGCTGGGCTGGAGGCGGGTGCCGGCGAGTGGGGTCCGTGGTACCGGATGGTTCCGGGCATGCCGGTCAAGGGCGAGGCCCTGATGCAGGGTGCCGACGGGTGGCCGCTTCTGCAGCTGAGCCGGGTCGGTGAGGGACGGGTGGGGCAACTGCTGTCCGATCAGTCCTGGGTGTGGACACAACCGGGTCCCGGCGGCGGTCCGCGTGCGGAACTGTTGCGCCGGGTCGTGCACTGGCTGATGAAGGAGCCCGACCTCGAGGAACATCTGCTGACAGCGACGGCCCAGGACCAGCGCGTCGACATCGTCTATCGCAGCGTTGATCGGCCGCTTGATGCGGTGACGGCGGTCGCTCCGTCCGGCAGCAGCCTGGAGGTGGCGCTCGGGCCGGCCGTGGCCGGTGCGGCGGCCGCGTCGTTCGATGCGGGCGAGACCGGCTTGTGGACGCTGGAAGCCGGGGACCTGGCGACAACCGTGCTGGTGGGGCTGGAGGACGACCTGGAGTTCATGGAGATGCAGGCGGATTCCGGACCGCTGGAGAGTCTGGTCACCGCCACGGGCGGCGGCATGTTCTGGTTGGCCGACCGCGGCGGACCTCCGCCTTTCCGGCAGGTGACAGCCGGGGGCGATGCTGCAGGTGCCAACTGGTTGGGTCTCCGAAGTCACGGTCGGCACACGATTGCCGGTCTCGCCCAATTGCCGCTGCTTCCCTGGCCGGTGCTGCTCGCGCTCGTCGTGGGCGCGCTGTTCGTTGCATGGCATCGTGAGGCGCAATAGCCGTGGCCCGCATACCTGCACGTGGGACCGTCCCGGACTGGTGGGAGGAATCGACGCGTGCCCTCGCACGGCGCGATCCCGTACTAGGGGGCGTGATCCGGGCCACCCGGGGCGTGACGCTGAAATCGCGGGGGAATGCGTTTCAGTCGCTCGCGCGATCAATCGTCGGGCAGCAGATCTCGGTCAAGGCTGCGCATGCGGTGTGGATCCGGTTGCAGGGAGCCCTGGGGCAAGTGTCGCCGCGTCGCGCGGCTGGTGCGCCGGTGTCGTTGCTGCGCGAGGCCGGGCTCTCGGTTCGGAAAGCCGAGTATCTCATCGAGCTTGCGGAATGGTTTTCGAGCAGCCCCGGCCGCCGTACACGGTGGCTGGAAATGACCGATGCGGAAGTGATCGCTGTACTCACTGCGCGACGGGGAATTGGCCGCTGGACCGCCGAGATGTTCCTGATTTTCTGCCTGTTGCGACCGAACGTCTTCCCCGTCGACGATCTCGGGCTTCTACGCGCCCTGAGTCATCTGTATGGTAAGGAGAAATGCGACCGGGCAACGGCAGAGCAGCTTGGCAGGCAATGGGAACCTTGGCGTTCCTGCGCTACATGGCACCTCTGGCGCCATCTCGATCCGGTACCTGTAGCCTATTGACTTCCGGCACATTGTTGGCCCGGAAGTCCATGCCGCCAGCGTTTCCAGCCATGAGTTCAGGGGTTTCTGTGTGATGAGAGTTTGCCGATTGTTGCGAATGACGCGATGGCTGCTGGTTGTGGCCGCGCCGCTCGCCGCCATGTCGCCAGCACAAGCGCAGCAGGCGGCGGTTGTGGGCGTTGACGAAGTGACCACGCAGTCCGTGGATCAGACCGCGCCCACAATCGGCCGGTTCGTGACACTGTTTGAGGCCGTTGTTCCGGCACTGCTTGCGAGCCATGTGACCGAAATTCCAATCAACATCGGTGACCGCGTCGCCCGCGGTGACACAATTGCGGTTCTCGACATCGATCGGCTTCGCTGGGAGGTCCAGCAGGCGCGGGCACGGCTTGCCCAGGCGGATGCGAATCTGGGGGTGGCGCGGGCTCGGGCGGAACTGGCGCAACGACGGCTGGAACGCGCCGAAGGCCTGCGCGAATCAACAGCCTTCAGTCAGGCCCAGCGCGACGATGCCCGGGGTGAGGCTGACATCGCTGCGGCCCAGGTTCAGGTGGCCCAGGCTGCGGTCGAGGAGGCCCGGGCCCGGCTGAACACGGCAGAAGATGATTTTCGACGGGGCACGGTGATCGCCCCGTTCGACGGTGTCGTGGAAGAGCGCCACGCTGATCTTGGCGAGGCAGTGCAGCCGGGCGGCCCGGTCGTCACGCTCGTGAGCGAACGGGAACTCGAGATCGAGGCGGATGTGCCTTCAGTCCGGATTCCGGCTCTGAGCCCGGGGAACGCGATCAACGTCACGCTGACCTCGGGCGATTTGGTCAAAACCGTCGTGCGGTCCATTGGCACCGTCGAGAACCCGCGTACGCGAACCCGGCGGGTGCGACTGGTGCCGGAACTCGGTGAGGAGATGGCCGCGCCCGCCATCGGCGAGGGCGTGACGGTGCATGTTCCCGTCAGTACCGCTTCGGTTCTGATGACCGTTCACAAGGACGCCTTATTGCAGCGGCGCGGAATCAGTGTGGTCTACGTGGTGGTCGACGGGAAAGCCGAGATACGGCCAGTGCAGACCGGCGAAGCCGTCGGGGATCGGTTCGTGGTCCTTGGAGGTGTGCAGCCGGGCGACGTCACGGTGGTCCGTGGCAACGAACGCCTGCTTCCAGGCCAAGATGTGGCTGTTGCTCCTCCGCCGGACGAGGGCGGCCAGACTGCAGAGTCTGACAGGGTTGCGACAGCCGACGTGGCTGCTGGCGACTCAACCGAGTCCAGCCAATGAACGTCATTCGTCTTGCGATTCAGAAACCCATCGCGGTCCTCGCGATGGTCATCATGATCGTGGTGCTGGGCTTCCTGGCATTGACGCGGATTCCGATTCAGCTCGCTCCCGACGTCTTCACGCCCGCGGTTTCGGTCACGACCTGGTGGTATGGCGCGAGTCCCTACGAAGTCGAGCGAGAGATCGTCAACCGGCAGGAAGAAGTGCTTCGAGGCCTTGAGGGCCTGCAGCGCATGGAGAGCACATCACGGGACGGTCAGGCCGAGGTTGTGCTGGAGTTCAATGTCGGCACCAACATGGACCGTGCACTCTTGCTGGTGTCCAACCGCCTGAATCAGATCAACGACTATCCGGAAGATGCCGGTGAGCCGCAACTTGATACAGCCGGTCTTGACGACAATGCGGTGGCCTGGTTCGTCATCACACGCACGAAGGGTAACCAGCGGGACATCTCAACCTACGGCGATTTTGTCGAGGATGTGATTCAGGACCGTCTGGAACGCGTGCCGGGTGTGGCCCGGACCAATTTGTACGGCGGAACCCAGCGGGAATTGCAGGTTACGGTCCAACCGGAACAGCTTGCCACGCACCGCCTGACGGTGCCGTCGGTGGTGGATTCACTGCGCCTCGCGAACGCTTCGGTTTCGGCCGGGGACGTGGACGAGGGCAAGCGACGCTATGTCGTGCGCGCGGAAGGAGAACTCCACACCCCCGAGCAGGTCCGGGATGTGGTGCTGATCACCGACGAAACGGAGACCGGCCGCATCGGCCGCACCCGCATCAGCGATATCGCTGACGTTGGCTTCGGTTACAAGACTCCGCGGGCCCACATCCGCTTCCTGGGCGAGCACGCCCTGGCAGTGAATGCCATGCGCCAAAGCGGCGCCAACATCATTGACACGATGCGTGGCGTGCGGGACGTACTTGCTGAACTCAACGAGTTTGCGCTGCCGAGCGTCGGTCTCACGATCGAGCAGGTGTACGACGAGACCATCTACATCGATTCTGCAATCGAACTCGTCCGCCAGAATATCTGGATTGGAGGCTTGCTTGCGGTCACGGTCCTCCTGCTGTTCCTGCGGTCGTGGCGGGCGACGGTGATCATCGCGCTCGCGATTCCCGTGTCGGTCGTGGCCTCGTTTGTGGCAATGGCGGCACTCGGGCGTTCGCTGAATGTCATCTCGCTCGCGGGCATCGCCTTTGCGGTCGGGATGGTGGTGGATGCGGCAATCGTGGTCCTCGAGAATATCTACCGGATGCGTGAAGGCGGGCGTACCGGGCCCGAGGCAGCGTACGAGGGCACGCGACAGGTCTGGTCGGCCGTCATGGTTTCCGCCCTCACGACAGTGCTGGTGTTTGTTCCGGTTCTGGTGATGGAGCTCGAGGCCGGGCAACTCTTCCGTGACATCGCCGTGGCCATCTCCGTGGCCGTACTCATGTCGCTGCTGGTGTCGGTGACCGTGATCCCTGCGCTCGCAACCTGGCTGCTGGGTCCGGGCCGAGGGCACCGCCGCGTCAGCCTCGGACCTGTCGACTGGATTCCGCGCCTGATCGCACGAGCGTTTGTCGGGTACGTCCGCGTCGTACTCCGCTCGCGGTTGGCGTCGGCGGCCATCGCGCTGAGCATCGCGGCAGGGGCTCTGGTTCTGAGTTGGCAGCTTCTGCCCAAACTCGAGTATCTGCCCGAGGGCAACCGGAACCTGATCTTCGGGGTCATGCTTCCGCCGCCGGGCTACAATCTCGAAACCCTGACCGAGATCGCCGAGCGGGTCGAGGTGCCGGTACGCCCGCTTTGGGCCAGCGAAACGGGCCCCGAATCCGAGCCCGGCCAGCCCCCAAAGATCAAGAACTATTTCTTCGTCGCGATTCGGGATGGCCGGACCTTCTTTGGGGCAAGCGCGATGGAGGAGACCCGCGTCCGGGAACTCCTCCCTGTCCTCACCCGGTCGTTGTTCGGTGAACCGGGCACGTTCGGCTTCTTCACGCAGCCGAGCCTGTTCCAGCGCGGCTTTGGTGGCGGCCGTGCGATCGACATCGACATCGGCGGGCCCTTGCTGGAGGATGCGGTTGCCGTCGCGCAGCAGGCGGCCGGCTTGATCGGGCAAGCCTTTCCGCGGGAGGAGGGCAACCAGATGCGGCCGATTCCCGGGCTTGATCTGGGCTCGCCGGAAGTGCAGGTCCGCCCGGACCGCGTACGGTTGTCCGATAATGGCGTGACCGCGCGCGAACTGGCGATGAGCGTCGATGCATTCAATTCCGGGCTGCGGGTGAGTGAGATCACGGTCGATTCACAACGCATGGACCTGACCCTTCGGGGCCCGACCGACGACATTGATCACACGCAGGGAATCGAAACTCTTCCAGTCGTGGCCCAGAGCGGAGAGATTCTCCCGGTGAGTTCGGTTGCCGACGTTCTGGTGACTTCGGGTCCGACCGAGATCCGCCACATTGAACGCGAGCGCACAATCACCCTGCAGTTGCGCCCCTCAGACCTTATTCCGCTTGAAGCGGCGATCGAAAAAATCGAGTCCGACATCGTGGGCCCGCTCGAAGCGCAGGGGCTGCCGGCGGGGGTGAAGATCGAGATATCGGGTACCGCCGATGAGCTCACGCAGACGTGGAACGCGATGGTAGGAAATCTCATCGTTGCCGTGGCCATCGTCTATCTGCTCATGGCAGTGCTGTTTTCCAGTTTTCTGTATCCCTTCGTCATCATGCTCTCAGTGCCGCCAGCCACTGCCGGCGGGGTGATCGGCCTTTGGGTCCTGAACCTGTACGCGATGCAGCCGCTCGACATGCTCACGATGCTGGGTTTCGTGATCCTGGTCGGAATTGTCGTGAACAACGCAATCCTGCTCGTGCACCAGTCGTTACTGCATATTCGCGAGGACGGCTTGGCCCCGCGTGACGCGATTGTCGAAGCGACACGTAACCGCGTGCGGCCGATCTTCATGTCGACGCTTACCACCGTGGCCGGCATGATGCCGTTGATCCTGTTTCCGGGCGCGGGGTCCGAGCTCTACCGCGGGTTGGGTTCGGTTGTCGTCGGAGGGCTTACCCTTTCGGCGTTGATCACGCTCGTGATTGTTCCCCCCATGCTGCGGATTTTCGTTTCCGGAGAGATGAAGTCTGCGCCTGAACAAAGAGCGGTGGAGCCGGTTCCCGACCGTCTTTCGCCCATTCCTGGACCGCAACCGTCGGAGGTGTAGGCGCCCTATGGAGTTCCAACAGCAATCGGAGCATCCGTCCCGACGCGTGAGCCGCCGGCGGGCGATCACCATTATCGGAGTCGCAGCCGGAAGTGCCGCAGTTGGCGGCGCCGCGTGGATTATGCGGGATCCGAGAGAACTGGAGCGCATCGAATGGACCGGCGTGGCCCTCGGCTCCCCGGCTCGTATCGTGCTGTTCGACACGGACCCCTCCCGGGCCCGGCAACTTCTTGCCGAGGTCTCGACGGACATCGAGTACTTCGAGGAGCAGTTCAGCCTTTACCGGCCCAGGTCAGCGATTTCACGCTTGAACGCGACCGGCAGACTTGCCCGCCCTGATCCGGTATTCGTGAATCTACTCGAGCAGTCGGCGTCCTTTTCGGCATTGACGGAAGGGGCATTCGACCCCACGGTGCAGCCGGTCTGGAACGCGTTGTCCGAGAGTTTCCGGAGTTCCGGCGCTCCACCGGCCCCTGAAGTGCTTGATGGCCTGCGGCCACTCGTTGACTGGCGGGGCGTACAAGTCGCCACCGATCTCGTGGAGTTTGCGCGCCCCGACATGGCCCTGACTCTGAACGGAATTGCCCAGGGGTTCATCACCGATCGCGTGGCGGATCGCCTGAAGTCGGGCGGGCTTCGGCACGTTCTCGTGGAACTCGGAGAGACGCGGGCGATCGGCGAACATCCGCAGGGCCGGCCCTGGCAGATCGGCATCCCTGATCCCGGCGGTGAGGATCTCATCGAGACGTTGACGCTCGGCGACGAGGCGATCGCGACGTCGGGGGGGTACGGAACGCGATTCGACTCAGCGGGCGAGTGGCATCACATCTTTGATCCGGCGACGGCACGATCGGCCCATCGTCATCGCAGCGTGTCCGTCGTGGCGCCGACGGCGACGGAAGCCGACGCCCTGGCGACCGCCTTTGTGGTCATGCCAGAAGAAGCCGCGGCGGCACTGGTCGCCGAGCGGCGTGGCGTGCGGGCCAGGGTTGTGGATACGTCCGGAGTGGCTCGCGCGCTGGGGGCCTGATCGCCGGCAGTCTCGGGCGCAGCGCCGGCTGCGGAACGCCGGTAAGGTGCCCTGCGCCTTGCACAGGGCCTGAATGGCGATTGGCCCTTCCGGCAGGGCAGTCACATGAGTTCGGTGTTGCAGGACGGGACGGCCGGTGACCTGCGTTCCGCAATCCTCTTCGACGCGGGATGCTTTCGGCCTGAGGCCGGCGGCTCTGTCGCGATCGCAAGTGGTTGCCCGCAAACGGAAAACTCCGCGCAAGCCTGCCGGGCTTGGGCACTCCAGCCTTGCGCCGGCGCAGGCGCTCCCTCTGCGGCCGGACTCCAACCGCGTATTCTCGTTGCACGCCTCGGTGTGGGAAGGAATCTGTCCGCCGGATTCCGGCCTTCGCTCGTGTTGGTGCCGGGGAATGACATTGTGCCCTTCAAAGGAAAGCGGTCATGACACTCAAGGAAATGACCCAGAACCGCCGTCTGAAGACAGGATCGTTCGTAGTCGAATTCAATACTCCCGGTATCGGGCACGTGCTGAAGGCGGCCGGTGCGGACTTTGCGTTTCTGGATACGGAGCACAGCGGCTTCGGAATGGATTCATTGAAATCCGCCCTCCGCTACATGGAGGCCGCCCGATTGCCAATGCTGGTCCGGGTTCCGTCTGGCGAACCCCACCACATCGGCCGTGCACTGGATGCCGGCGCGGAAGGAATCATGGTGCCGAAAGCCGAATCGGCGGCTGACGTGGAAGCACTGATCCAGGCCGCCAAATATCCACCTGCCGGTGAACGGGGCGTCGCACTCGCCATTCAACATGACCGCTTCACGGCAGGGCCGGTCGACGAAAAGTTCAGCGCCGCGAATGCCCGGACGGTTCTCGCGGTACTGGTTGAAACACGGGGTGCTGTCGACGATATCGATGCGATTGCGGCACTTCCCGAAATTGACTTGCTTTGGATCGGGCACCTTGACCTTAGCGTCAGCCTGAAGATTCCTGGCGAGTTCGACCATCCAGCATTCCGGGATGCAGTGGAACGGGTGGAAGCAGCGTGCCTTCGGCATGAGAAATCACTCGGCCGTTTGATCGTGGACCCGACGGAGGCACCTGCGTTGTTCGCTGCCGGGGTCGACTTCTTCTGCTATTCGGGGGACGCTTGGTTGCTGCAGAAAGCGTTCCGGGAAGGAGCGGCATCGATCAGGGCAGGGTGCACCGGAGACGCGGGCCCGGGCACATAGGAGTGCCGCCGACAGCTTGGGTCCGTCGATTGCAGGAAGCCGGTTGGACAGCTGCCGCGCTCCGTGCCGGAACGCTGGGACGAATAAATCCTTGTCTGGCTCGTGTGCCGTGGTGCGTGTGACGCGGTTGCGGGCGGCCTGCTGAGTTCAATCAACATTTCCCGGCGAAAGACAACCTCCGGATATCGTTCTATCCTTGCACATTGGCGGTCAATCGGAGGCTCCCATGACTATAGGCGGTGAGGCAGGCCACGGCGGCCGGGCGCGAACGTCCCGAATCGCGATGATCGGATTCGGCATTTCGTTGCTGGCAGCTCTGATTTTGCTGGTGGCAGCAGTTGGCTATCGGTTAGACCTCTGGTCCACTCTGTTTGCTCTCTTGACCCTTTCGGGCACAGCGTTTCGCATCGCCGCACTTGGGGCCGTGGTGTCGCTGGTAGGGTTGGGCGCCAGTTTGCCACGTGGTTATCGCGGGATGGCCCTGTCGATCGTTGGTGTGCTTGTTGGGGGCTATTTTGCTTTCCAAGGCATGCAATTCGGGGTTACGGTCAAATCGGTACCGTTTATTCATGACATTACGACGGATACGGTCAATCCACCCCAGTTTGTAGCGGTTGTGCCCGCTCGCGAAGCGGAGGGAGCCAATCCACACGAGTATGCGGGCCCGGAGCTGGCGGCCAAGCAGAACTACGGTTATCCGAATCTCACGGGCTACGTTACCGAAGCGAGCGTCTCGGACGCGTTTGAAGCTGCGCACCAGACTGCGATCGGCATGGGTTGGCAGATCGTCGATGTTGTACCGGCGGAGGGCCGCATCGAAGCGACGGAGGTGTCGTTCTGGTACGGGTTCAAGGACGATGTGGTCATTCGGGTCAGTTCGGACGGTGAGGGAGCCGAGACCCGGGTAGATGTCCGGTCCCTAAGCCGAACTGGCGCCAGCGACTTGGGTGTCAATGCAGCCCGCATCTCGGCGTTCATTACCGCCCTCGACAGCGTGCTTTGAGGTCGATTCGGGTTCCAGCTTCTCTACCATCACGGGCGATCCGCTGGGTCACCTGAAAACGCCGGTGCAGTGCGCCCGGGTGTGCGGACCGGCATCGGCGGAACCGGGCTGCGTGAGGGTCGCACTGGACAAAACGGCGACCCGGTGCAGCGTACTGCGCACGCTGCATTCGCGTTCGGTGCAATTTGTGCGGAGCGCGTCATTCCCGCCCGCGTCTCAACTTCCGATGCGCGGACGCTGGATGGGCCATGTGCGCGCAGGACGCGTGTTGGTTTCAGATTGAGGGCCGACATATATGCGTCATTGTCGCTGGAATGGCTCGCCGTCCACCCATGCGTGGTCATTTTCGTTTGGAGGGGCGCGAGTCAGCGGCTATTGCCCATGGTTTCTCCAATTTCATCACGAGGAATTTCGAAATGCGTGATCGCAAATCAACAACCGCTGCGATGGCTGTCGCAGGTGCATTGACCGCGCTTCTGGTAGCCGCCCCAGGAGCCACGGCAGTGGCTGCCGACGACATGGAAAAATGTTACGGGGTGGCGAAAGCCGGAAAGAACGACTGTGCCGCCGGGCCCGGAACCTCCTGCCAGGGCACCTCGACAATGGACGGTCAGAAAGACGCCTGGATCTATGTGCCAGCAGGTCTTTGCGAAAAACTGGTCGGGGGCAGTCTAGAGGAGGCCTGATCGGTCGATCGGGTTCGTTGACCCTGGTCGCGCCCGGCTCCGGGGCGGTGCATGCCTGAACCTGCTTCAGTTCAGGCACTGGTTCCCGCCCCGGACCGGCCACGATCGTTTGCTGCGGGAATCGGTCTGAAGGCGGAGTTCTATCGCGAGATTCTGGAACACTCACCACCCGTGGGCTGGTTCGAGGTCCACCCAGAAAACTACATGATCGAGGGCGGCCCGCCCCTGAAATATCTTGATGCGATTCGGAGGGACTATCCGCTGTCTCTTCACGGCGTGGGCATGTCATTGGGGTCGAGTGAGGCACCCGATCGCGATCACCTTGATCGGCTGGCCAGACTGATTGACAGGTTCGAGCCGTTCGTCATTTCCGAACACCTTTCGTGGAGCCGCACAGGGGAGGTGTTTTTCGCTGATTTGCTGCCACTTCCTCTGACCCACCGCACCTTGGCGATCGTCGAATCCAACGTAGGTCGTGCGCAAGATCACCTCGGGCGACAACTGTTACTCGAAAATCCGTCCGCATACGTTCAATTCGAATGTGAGGAGATTCCCGAGCCGGAATTTATGAATGAAGTCTCGCGGCGCACAGGCTGCGGAATCTTGCTGGATGTCAACAACCTCTTTGTCTCGGCGAGCAATCTCGGATTCGATCCAAATCAGTGGCTGGACGCGGTGGACTCAGACGCTGTGGGGGAGATTCACCTTGCCGGCCATGCGGTCGACGAAGCAAGCGGGAAGCCAATACGCATCGATGATCATGGATGGCCTGTGCCGGCGTGCGTCTTCGAACTGTACCGTGATGCGTTGCGACGCTGTGGCCCAGTTCCGACCCTGATCGAACGCGACGCCAATCTTCCGCCTCTTCAGGAACTGCTGTCGGAAGTGCAGTTGGCAGAACAGGTCGCTCGCGAGACCCTTCAACTCCCGGGATGCAAGCCTTCCGCTTGCCTGCATGCCCCGTCGATTCAACCTCGGACTGCAAGCGGTCCGGTCGATGCGCCATTAGCCAGTGAATGACCTGTCCGAGATCCAGGCGGCGTTTCGGTCCGCCTTGGAAGGCAGCGGGGACCACCAGGTCGCGAGACTGATTGCAGAGCCGGCTCATGGTCCCGGGATCACAACCCGATTGAACATCTACCGGAACAACATCGTTTGCGCACTGATCCGGTCTTTGGAGGGTCTTTATCCGTCACTAGTCAGGCTGATGGGGAAGGCCTTCTTTGACCGCGTTGCGAGAGATTTTGTGAAGACCAACCCGCCTGCCCACGGGCGCCTGGTTGAATACGGTTCGGAATTTCCGGATTTCGTCGCCGGGTATGCGGCAGCGGCCAGCCACGCGTGGTTCCCGGATGTTGCGCGGCTTGAGCTGGCTTGGCATCGGGCTTACGTGGCGGCGGAGGCACCATTGCTGGACATCCGCGACCTGGAAGGAGTTGCCCCGGAGCACATGTCTGCCATCGAACTCGTTGTGCACCCTTCCTGTCAGTGGCTAGAGTCGATGTTTCCGGTCTCTGGAATATGGAAGGCTGGACTTGAAGCGAGTGAAGCCCGGTCGACCATTGAGGTCACAGGTGGGCCGGAACGGCTTCTGGTTGTGCGTCCCGAATCAGAGGTTGAAGTGCGTACGCTTGATGAGGCAGGTTACCGGTTTGGACGTTTGGTGAGCCTGGGGGCCGACCTGGGCACAGCCTGGGAGGCTGCCAGCAGTGTCGATTCAAAATTTGACCTGCAACGGCAACTTGGAGGGCTGTTTGCAGGCGGAACGTTTTCCGGGTACCGGCTAGCCGCATCCGGTTAACGGGCGCAGTGGCGGGCCTGGGCTCGAGAGTTCAATGAGGACAGCCATGCAAATCGAACGACGTGTCAAACGGGTTAATGGGATCCTTGCGGGAGTCCCGGACTGGCTGCTTCAGATTTTGGCCAGGTTCGCGATTGCGCCAACCTTTTTCTTCTCTGGTCGCGCGAAGGTCAGTGGATTCTCGGTGAACGATAGTACGGTCTTTTTGTTTGAGCACGAATTCGGGCTTCCGTTTCCGGTTCTGTCCGCCCACCTTGCGGCACTTGCGGAGAACATTCTGCCCATCTTTCTGGTGGTCGGATTTGCGACAAGGTGGTCTGCGGCGGCGCTTCTCGTCATGACGGTCGTGATCCAGATCGTTGTGCCACAGGGATTCTGGACGTTTCACATTCTTTGGATTTTTGTGTTGCTATTCGTGATCGGCAAAGGCCCGGGCCCCGTTTCGCTCGATGCGCTGATAGCACGCCGATTCGCCGGGCGTATTGCATAACTTTACCTGCCTGTCGGATTTTTGTCCGACTGTAGTCAGGAAACGTGATGTGCGACTCCCCGCTCGCCGGGAAGCACACTTGCCGGCCTGCACCCCGATCAGGCTTGTATCGTTTTGGTCCGGTCTCGATCACGGAACACAATCCTCATCAACTCGGCGGGATGCACCTTCTGCGATTTTGCAGCTAAATCAATTTTTACGTTGCCAGGCATTCAAGATCGCGCTTGACCTTGGATGGCTGCAGCGCCGCCAATCCGTCAGGCGGCCTTCGCCTGATTGACCATCGGCGAAGGTTCAGCTGTTGTCACGTAAGGGGCAGGCGCCTATCGACGAAAGATCTCCCGAGCTATTGACGTCAAATCAATAATCGGTCAGCGCTCTGGTTTAACTTCCGGCTACAGCGGACCTCCGCGAGCTTTGATTAACGCGGCATGGTCGCGGGCCGTTTTGGGGCCAAAGGTCAGGAAATGTGGATCCGGCTCTGAGCGGTAGCCAGCAAGCTGTCGGCCAATGCGATCCTTCGAAGCCCGCTGCCGAAACTCGATCGTGTCTATTCCGTAAACCTTTGCCGCATTGAGGCCGAAGATTTTTGCCCGAAGGGCATCGGTCATTGGCGCATACCCGTACGTTTCCTGGAGTTCTTCCGAGATCTGAAATGTACGAAAAGCCTGAATCTGATCTTGAGGTGAGCCGTACCAGATACAATCGGAGCCGTAGAGAACATTGTCCTCTCCGATGTGCTTTACAAGCTTTCCGATGGTATGTGCTGCACCATCAGGGTCGCGCATCAGGAATCGCCACGTACTGCCGAGTTCGGCATACACATTGGCATTCCGGCCTATACCGTTTGCCTCCACGGAACGAATAAGTTCGTCGATTCCTTCGCCGCGGCCTGGGTCGTACGGTCCTTCCTGTTCGCTGCTGATGAAACCAGAATGATAGATCAGGAAATTGACATCGGGGTACAACTTGGCCGCGATCCCGACGTCGGTCGCCAGACTGTGTTCGTAAGACCGACGGCCGAATGGCAGGCCCTTATGGATGCAGATTGTCTTTTTCCCCAACGCCCGCGCTTTTTCGATCAGATCCTGCCCCGGGCCCGGCTCATGGAGGAAAAATCCCTTGGCGCCATGCGGGCCCCACTGGGTATAGGTTTTCCAGGCCGACACGTTCCAGACCTCTGCAAGCTCATCCATACCATCGAGGTCTCCATCCTGGTTCGGGTTTACGCGGCCGTGGATAAGCAAACGATCGGTGCCGTCCATGGCTTCGATAATCCGGCGGGTCTCGTCCGCTTCCGCGATCGTCAGCAGTTCGCGTTCTCGATGTGAAGGAATGAAGGAAAGGACCATCATGTCAGTATCGGAATCAAGAAAAATATCCTTGATGAACTCCTCGGATCCTCCGAGGCCAACCTGGCCGAGACCATGCTGCCCGACAAAATGCCCCTGAACGTCGAAAATAAACTCTGGCCCCTCCAGTTGTTCTCTGGCCGCGTCCACATCGAGCGCCGCATCTTCAGCGATATCAAAGAAGCCGCCGGTTCGCCCTGCATTGGCATTTCCATGATTGAGTGCAAGCAATGTCGTCGCTGCACCCGTCAGCGAAACCATGAATGTGCGCCGCGACATGCCAAGGCGACGTGCATTTTCGGTGGCCCAGGAATGAGCCAGGTGATTCGCCTTGGTACACGCGGAATCCAATGGTACGGGCACGAATTCACCGTTGGATGTCGAGTCGATCTTGACCGGAAGTCGCGTTCCGTCTGGATCAAAGCGCGATGTCATCGCAACACTCCCATGGTTGGAAAATCGATAATGCAAAAACGTTCGCTACGTTCCAGACCATTATGGACCGCGCTCGTGAGCTCTCGGCACATCGCGGCAGTGTCCCGCCCAATCCGGAAGTTCGATTCGGAATTTTGAGGGCAAACCCGACGGCAGCTTGCAGGCCAACGTTGCAATTTGCGGAAAAACCAAGGCGTAAGCAGTGGTGAATGCATGGGGCTCAGACCGGTGCAGCTACTGCCGCTGCAGGCTACGCAATTTCCTGGGCCGCCTGCGCTGGCCGCGCCGTAATGCTGGCGTAACCGGCTACGGAACGCAACGCCGATGTGCAATTGATTTTGGGATCGAAGGCGCGGGCTCCAGCGATCAAAAGTGAACTCTGACCAAAGAAAAATCGTCGGGGAGCGCCCCCTCTCCGTTTTGTTCCTTAATCCAGCGATAAACTTCGTCCGGTCCCCGACCGAGGTCCGCCATCACGTAATCCACCAAGTCTTGCACTGTGAGCATGTCGCCTGGCGACCTTCCGGTTTCCACTTCATACGCCCCGTCGCTAAAAACCAGAAGCTGGTCGCTGGGATGCACGGTGGCGACGTCTTCCGAATATTGGAGGTCGGGAAACGTTCCGATTGCGAGGTTTCCTCTGTGCCCAAGCAGGGTGGGGGAGGGCTCTCCTTCACTCTCTGAATGGATCAAGATCGCGGGAGGATGGCCCGCACAGGCATAACGTAACTCGCCTGTCCGCTTGTTGTGCACGCCATACCACATCGTAAAGAACATGTTCGCTTGCTTTTCCATGGGAAAAGTATCGTTCAGAGCGGACAGCACTGCGCTCGCGTCGCGAAAATCGGGCCCCGACATGGCCTCGGTGCGGAGCACATTGATGGCCGTTGCGGCAAGGAGAGCAGCTCCCACTCCGTGCCCACAGACATCAATGAGGTAAATCGCAAAATGGTCGGGGTCGACGTGATGGTAACCGAATGCGTCACCTCCAAGCTCCGTTGAAGGTTCGAAATACCAGTCTGTTCTGGGCCACTCTTCGCGTGGTGCAGGCAAAATTGACCGCGCGTAACGGCTGGCATCGTCCAACTCTTCATTCAACCTTGCTTGTGTGCGTTGAAGCAGGATGTTGGCTTCGGCCAGTTCATTTTCGATGGTTTCACCATGAGTCATCGTCGCGTCGTAAAGCAACTTAAGGTCGTCATATTCCGCGCGCAGGTCCGCAAGTTCTGCCCGGGTCTGTGCAAGCAGATCCGCACCATCAGCGGAATTTTCATCCTGCGTATGTATTGGTTTGGTGGCGCTGCTCAAGGGCTTTGTTGGCATGTGCCGAGTCCCACCAGCAATGTAGCGTTCGATTTGTATCGCGAAAAACGTTGCTTCTATTCTAAATTGGTCATTTCGAGGATGTCAAACTCCTCGGGCGCTGCATGCACGCAACGACCAGTTCATAGTACACTACATCAAGCATAGTTGCGATGCCGCCAGTATTTCGAATAACTTGCAATGGTAAGCCATGATGACGACTAATTCTGCAAAAGTCACAGCCGAACACGGAACGCCAATTCAAATTACTTTCTCTAGCCGGTACTGGATGTATCGCAACAATTACCTGGACCGAATAACGCAAGAACATAAATGGTAGCTCGATCAATTGCAGTAATTTGAACTCGCGGCCTGTGACCGGGTGCGGAATCATGGGTGTGTGCCGTGCGTTGTGACCTGCTCCGCAGACCATTTCGTTATCGCGCGTTGACCAGGGAGGTCCGATGACGCCTTTCCGGCGTAATGGGAGGTCAGGTCCTCCCGAACGGTTCCCGCTATTTTTGTCGCGGGAACCCCGTCCATTGGCAGCCGTGTGCTGTGTAACTTGCAACATGTGATTGCCGGACTTACCGTTCGCCTCCGGAGGCGAGTCTCTTGCGTGTCGGACTTCTGGTAAACTGAGACCCGATTTCCAAACGCGGGCACATGCGGCGGTTCTATGGTTTCGGGATCATTGACCACTAGCCGGGATCAGGTTGCTGGAGGTTGGCCAGGCCTTGGTGTGCGGCGGGTCAAGGTGACAGTTGGGGCCGGGGCGAAATGAAAATTGTACAGTCAAGCTGCTCGCAGTTTGACGTCGACAGACAGTTGCCCGGGCCTGGGGAGCGTAACGATAAATTCCTCTCGTCCGGGCAGAAACGCGTACTTCGAACTGCCGATCTGAAGCCTTGCAATTGATCAAGAGTTCAAGACAAGAAATCGGGGGAGTAACGAACGTGTGCGATGATATTTTTGAACCTCTGGTTGAACTCGACATGGACACACAATTTTTTGACACGGATTGGAAACATTGTGACCATGTATCAACTTACCTGTCGCAAGTGGTTAGCCACAATCGAAAAGATCCATTGATGTTCGCCAATCTATTTTCAGCGACCGTAAATGAGATACTTGAGACCGTTTATCGAACCCGCAAGGAACCGGGCATGATGCGCTGCCAAATCAGCCGGAACGGACGAACTGACCGGGTCGAACTTACGGTTCCATGCGCTGAAGAGGAACAACAGTATTTTGTCAACGCCGCCGCCGAATTGAGTGCCCCTGAGGCTGCCGATAAATATATTGAGGTTTTGTTTTCGGAGGACAATAACGATCGGATTACCGGATTGTACGAGTTGGTGACATCGTATAACGCAAGAGTCTCGGCAGAGAGAACGGGGAATAACGCGATTCGGTTGGCCGTTGACGTCGAATTTGAGGATTAGTTGAAGTCATGTACAGGTTCGAATTCAACGAAAACGATCAATTATTTACATTAGCAGGTAAGGTGCGGCCAAGAAGTAAGGGGGAGATCGGGGACTGCTTGCGAGAGCTCAGGGAATCGATTTTGAGTTCGACAGGCCGGTTCTATCTGAACATAAAACGCCTTGAGCAACTGAACAGTGTTGCGTTCTGTGCGATTGTCTCGACCTTGCTCGAAGCGAGCGACCAAAAACCGGACCTGAAAATAACCGTTACGATTTCCAGCGTCGTCAGCTGGGCCAAGTACAAGTTTGGCGTATTGCGGGAAAGGGCTCCGAATATTGAGGTGGTCGAGTACGATAAGGACTTTTATCCCGGACAGTCATTTGTTGAAGACGATTTCTTTATTTCGGTGTTGCGCACGCAAACAACGATGACCTGGCGCCACGAGAAGAGTATTTTGCCACGTCACGGCATACGTGAAGGAATGAAGATTGCAGACATTTGTTGCGGGATAGGCGACTTCTCAGTTCTCTTGTCCAGGGAGTTCAATCCAATCTACGTTTTGGCCATGGATCATGCCAAACCCAGTCTCGAATACGCGCGGAACATGGCGAAAGAATACGGAATTAAGAATGTCGAGTATGTATACGGCGATGCGGCTGAAATGCTTCTTCCGGACAATGAATTTGATTTTGTGACGTGCAGGCACTCACTGCAGGTTTTTGATCGTCCTGAACTCATCCTCGCAGAGCTTTATCGAATTTGTAAGCCGGATGGCACCGTATATCTCACTAACGAGAAAAATTCGCATTGCTTGGGTGAACCGCGCGCAGAATCGATCCAGTGGACATACAATGAAGTGGCCAAACTTTGGAAGCACTTCAACATGGACATAGAAATTGGACCGAAATGCCGAGCTTTGATGCTTGACGCGGGCTTTTCCGATATTCGCGTTGAATCATTCATGGTGACAAACATGGATGGCAATCCGGAAGAGTTTGCAAATGTGATCAAGACATGGAAACACCTATTTGCCGAATCGATGGCTCGAGAGCGCGGCGATGATGAGGAGTTCATCGCGAAATTCAAGAAGGGATTTGATGACCATATATTTGCCGCCATGCATCCCAAAGGTTATGCTGGCTGGCCAATCTGGGTCACTTCTGGACGAAAAATAGCATGACCATTGACGCTGCGAGCAATGGCCAGACAACAGTGGGGCGGTTTTCGTTCAAGAGTTTTCGCGCGAAGTTTGTGCTTGTTGTTGGTGCGGCAGTTGTTTTTGACCTTACCTTGGCAGGCAGTGTGTCGATCTGGAATATGCAACGTCTGTCCAGGGATGCAAGAACAGAAATCAGTACCGGCCTGACTCAATCCACTGAGCAATTTTTGCAAACATATATCGATGCGACCGCTTCGCAGGCAGATTTCTTGCTCGAGCGCGTGCACTCTGAAGTCACGATGCTTGCCAATGGAATGCAGTTTCTGATTGACCATCCGGAAGTCAAGGGCGAACTGGGCACTGCACTTCAGGCTGACGAGAGATTGACGAGCGAATTGGTGTACAGCAGCGAGGGCGGGTGGGCACAGAATCAGCCCGGAGCCCCGTCCGCTGTCAGCGTTTGGGGTTATCTCCTGGATGAGAACCGCGAACCGTTGCCGGACACGCTCCGAGAGATTCGCGATAGTAAGTATCTGGACCTGATGGGGCCGGCAATCATGGAGACGGGCGCTCCAAAGCTGCAGGTCTACTATGTCGGACCCAAGCACGCTTCAATTCTGCGTGCCACACCGTACTCCGATATCGCGCAAACGTTTGACGAGCTTTATCCGGGGCATAACGAGGGGCCCAACTTCTGGGACTTCTTTTTCCCGGGTGTTTATGAGGGTTGGCAAGCTTGGATAGAGGATCCATCCAGCAGGCTCGTTGATTCAAACATTGTGATGACAGAGCCGTACATCGACGCGATTACCGGCATCTTGATCGTCAGTTTTTTTCATCCTTTGTGGACCGCTGACCGGACGGATGTTGCCGGAATGGTGGCCGTCGACATCACGCTTGATCAGTTAACGTCACTCGTCGAAAGTATCACATTGGCTGATACGGGATTCGGATTTCTCGTGATGTCGAACGGAAATGTGATTGCGATCAGTGAAGCAGGAGAACAGACGATTGGCCTGGTTTCGAGTGATGTAGCCGGGCAGGGAGTCACGGGACTTGATCGATCCATTCGTGCCAGCACGCATCCTGCAGTTTCCGACATGGAGCTGGTTTCCGGGTCCGAGGCCGTAATCCAGCAATTGGTCATTGAGAAGGAAGACGGGCGACAAGTTCCCTATCTCGTCATCCAAAAGCAGATGCATCCGACCAATTTATGGACACCTGATGGCATTGGTCGAGAAAATATGACACTCGGGTTCGTTGTGTCAGAGGAGGAGGTTTACCGGCTTCTGACAGCGGTGGAAGCCGGTATCGCGGCTACGACATCGCGCATTTTCAATTTCCAGATTGCGGCGTTATTGGTCGCCCTGGTCATTGTATTTTTCGCGGTGTATGCGATTTCCGGGCGAATCACATCCGGATTGAGTGCCTTGGCCTCCGCAGCGCGGCGGCTAGAGCAGAAGGATTATTCTGTTCAGGTCGACATTCCAACAGGAGACGAAGTCGGGCGTGTCGGGCTTGCATTCAACAGCATGGTGAAAGAGATCAAGTATCACACCGAAAATCTTGAAAGTCTTGTCGAAGAGCGAACCCGCAGCCTGGAAGAAGCAAATAAAGAGATTAATTCCTTGAACGAGCAACTGAAGAGCGAGAACCTGCGCCTGGGCGCGGAGCTGGAGGTCGCCCAACGAATTCAAACAATGGTGTTGCCGAAGGTTTCGGAACTCAGCGGGATACAGCATTTGGAAATTGCAGGCTACATGGAGCCCGCCGATGAGGTCGGTGGAGACTATTACGACGTCCTTCAGGACGGGTCCCGCATCAAGGTCGGTATCGGAGATGTCACCGGTCACGGTCTGGAGAGCGGTGTGCTGATGCTTATGGTCCAGTCAATCGCCAGAGCGCTACATGAAACAGGCGATGAGGACAAAAGGTCATTTCTCACGACACTCAACCGTGCCGTATGCAAAAATATTGAGCGTACAGAGTCTGACAAGCACCTGAGCTTGGCTTTTGTCGATTACGACGACGGTACACTGACGCTAACCGGGCAGCACGAGGAAGCCCTGGTGTTGCGTGGCAATGGCTCTCTCGAACGTATTGACACCATGGATCTCGGATTTCCAATTGGACTGGAAACCGATATTGAAAATTTCATCAATTCAAAGAAACTGTCCTTTGAGAGCGGGGACACGCTGATTTTGCACACAGACGGAGTCACCGAAGCAGAAGCGTCAGATGGTGACCTTTTCGGCGTCGAGCGTCTTTGCGAGAGCGTCAAGGTCAATGGCAACCTAGAGTCGGCGGCTGAAGTCGTTAAAGGTGTTGTGGCGGATGTCAAGGCACACATTGGTACTCAAAAGATTCACGATGACATAACGCTGGTGGTAGTGAAGCACAGGTAGAACGATGCTCAAGGAATACGGTACGGTTGCGGACACTCTTGCATTTGGTAAGGAAGCTGTCTGTATCAGGTTTTTTGATGGTCCGCTTGATCTCGCGTGGCGACACTGTGGCCTTACATCGGATTTTCTGGGGCCTGTCGTTGCTGGCTTCGCTGCACAAAAACGCTCGGAGGCGAGTGAAATTGAAAGCAGCGTATCGTATCTGGTTAACGAGATATTGGAAAATGCGGTGAAGTTTCGGTCATCGGGCACCGTCACAGTCACGTCGAGATTCGAGAATGACGAGTTTAGGCTGCAGGTCACCAATTTGGCAGAAATGAAAACGGTATTGCGATTTCAAGAGGCGCTCGATGACTTATTGGACCGGAATCCATCGGAGCTCCTAATCGAGCGGATCGAGAAGAATGCGGCTGATCCCGAAGCCACGACTTCCGGTCTTGGACTTCTGACCTTGATGAGCGACTATGGGGTCGAATTCGGATGGCGGTTCGTTCACGATGACGAGGGTGGTGCTTCTTCGGTTCGCGTTGAGACTCAGGCAGTTTTGCCATTGCGGTAGGACCTGATAAGGTGCGTGGTGAAAAAGGGGCCGTCGTCCCAGTGTTTTGGACGGAAGGCGATTATCAGAGATGAACGGCACTAAGAATGAAATCAACGGCGGCGAATACCGCGTGTGGGCGGAAGATTCAGTTATTCATTACGAGGGCACCATGCGCCTTGCCGGCACGGAGGCGTATCAACCGATTTTGGCCCTGATGAACGACGTCCTGGAATCGGCACCAGAGGAAATTACGCTAGATCTTAAAGGATTGAATTTTTTGAATAGTTCGGGAATTAACCTGCTTGCCCGCTTCGTCATAGAAATCCGCAAGCAATCAAAGACCGGGCTTACCGTCAAGGGATCCACAAGGGTTCCCTGGCAGTCAAAATCGCTTCCCAATTTGCAGAAGTTGTATCCCGCATTGAAACTGCAAATTGTTTGAGTGAGTGGGTGTTGGTGAGATATTGATCGCCTGCGGTTAATTCTCGCGCAGAAGCGTTCTCATTGAAGCCGGTTTCGCTGTAGTCCAGAGTTCCGTTTCGAGCAAACGTTCGTGCCGTGCACATGTGCGGCAAGGGCGATGTGGTACTGCTGATCGATTTGCAGAGATTCGGCAATGCTGTCGTTGGACGTTGGCGCCGGCGGGGCTTGCGCACGGATCTGATTGGTCGGAGGACAATCCAGCGTCCCCCAGGGACGAAGAATCGGGCGGGATGCGAAATCGGGCGTGGTGGTCCTTCCTCGTTCGCAGACCGCTGATCGGCTGCGGAATCGATTGAGAATTCTATGTCGGTATGCTTGCACGGCCGAGACGGTGATCGAAGGCAAGAATGATTATTGACGTGAGGTGTTCTGTCGATGACTGACGCGTTGTTTCCGGTGCCTGAGGCGACAGCTGTCGAGGCCCATGTGGATGCGGCCAAATTCGCTGAGTTGTACCGAGAATCCATAGGGAATCCCGAGAAATTCTGGGCCGACCATGGTCGGACGATCGATTGGATGCGCCCGTTCACTCAAGTCCGTGACGTCAGTTACGAGCGCAGCGATGTGCATATCCGCTGGTTTCATGACGGGACACTCAATGTGTCCGCCAACTGCGTTGATCGGCACCTCGACACCCGTCGGAACCAGGCCGCCATTATCTGGGAAGGAGACGAGCCGGGAGATAGCCGGACGATCACGTACGGCGAACTTCACGACGAAGTCTGCCGGATGGCAAACATTCTCCTAAGCCGCGGTGTAAAGAAGGGCGACAGGGTCACCGTCTACATGCCGATGATCCCGGAAGCGGCATATGCGCTGTTGGCCTGCGCACGCATCGGCGCGATTCATTCGGTGGTATTTGGAGGCTTTTCCCCTGATTCGTTGGCGGAGCGAATTTTGGATTGCGGTTCAGCCTGCGTGATTACGGCCGACGAAGGCCCACGCGGCGGAAAGCGCGTGCCGCTCAAGGTCAATGCCGACAAGGCTCTGCTTCGATGTCCGGACGTTCACACTGTGCTCGTGGTCGAGCGAACCGGCGGCGACGTCCCCATGCAGGACGGTCGAGACATTTCATGGACCGCTCTGCGCCAAACTGTTGATGCGACCTGCGATCCTGTCGAAATGGCTGCAGAAGACCCTCTGTTCATTCTCTACACGTCCGGTTCGACGGGGCGTCCGAAGGGGGTTCTACATACCTCGGGGGGTTATCTCGTATACGTGTCAATGACGCACCGGTATGTCTTCGACTATCAGGACGGAGACATCTACTGGTGCACGGCGGACGTCGGCTGGGTAACCGGCCACAGTTACATTGTGTACGGCCCATTGGCGAACGGCGCGACCACGCTGATGTTCGAGGGTATTCCGAACTATCCGGATACATCGCGATTTTGGAAGGTTTGCGACACGCACAAAGTCAATATTTTCTACACCGCGCCAACGGCGATTCGGGCCTTGATGCGTGACGGTGAAGGGCCGGTGCGGCAAACGAGCCGATCTTCGCTTCGGATCCTTGGTTCCGTCGGAGAGCCAATCAACCCGGAAGCGTGGCTATGGTACTTTCGGGTCGTGGGCGAGGAACGCTGCCGGGTGGTGGATACCTGGTGGCAAACCGAGACGGGCGGTATCCTGATCGCGCCTCTTCCGGGGGCCACAGCCCTCAAGCCGGGCTCTGCCACTTTGCCGTTCTTTGGTGTGCGCCCGGGAATTGTGGATGACGATGGGCATCTAATTGAAGGGCCGGCATCCGGAAAACTGGTGCTCCTGGACAGCTGGCCCGGGCAGATGCGAACAGTCTACGGTGATCACAAGCGATTTGTGGATACCTACTTCACCACCTATCCCGGCATGTACTTTACCGGTGACGGAGCGAGGCGGGACGAGGACGGGTACTACTGGATTACCGGCCGCGTTGACGATGTGATCAATGTATCAGGGCATCGGATGGGAACCGCCGAAATTGAAAGTGCGCTTGTTGCCCATGAGGCGGTGGCCGAAGCGGCGGTAGTCGGATATCCGCATGACATCAAGGGGCAAGGAATTTACGCGTATGTGACATTGGTCGGGGGAGTCGAGCCGACAGATGCGCTGGGCGCCGAGCTTGGCCAGTGGGTCAGGAAGGAAATCGGCCCCATTGCTAAGCCCGACTTGCTGCAATGGGCCCCGGCGCTTCCGAAGACCCGTTCAGGCAAGATTATGCGGCGAATACTCCGCAAAATCGCCGCCAATGAGCACGAGGAACTCGGAGACACATCGACCCTTGCCGAACCGGGGGCGGTGGATGACCTCGTAAAGAACAGGCTCAACTCATGAAGCGCTGGTTTTCCAGTGCGCTCATCGGTTGCGCATTGATCGTTGCGCAACCGGCGTTGGCCACAACGAACGCCGCGTGTGTAACCAACACCTTCGAGGTTGCCTGGGTACACCCCGGGATCTATTTCTACGCCAACCCGGAAGCATATGGTTGCACCGGGGCCTCGGTGCGGGTCAAACAGGCAGAAACGGGTTGCTTTCCCTCTGATGCGGTGGCTGCCGGTACGCGATATTACTTGGCTGGTGAACACGCAGTTTCGGGTGAATGCGTTCATATCTGTGAAACGGAACAAGCAACGACCGTCGTGATCTTCGATCTCGACAACACCTACGCTTGTGCTGAATAAGGCGCTGATGGCCTCAGCTGCAGTTCCACTCGTCGACAAATAATCGCGGATGGCTTCCGCGGCAGCCTAATTCCTCGGGACGTTACGAAGCTATGGAGAAACCTGCCACGACATCCGAGATTCGGGCCGCATTTCTCGACTATTTTGGCGCACGCGGGCACGAGGTGCTGCCCTCGTCGTCACTCGTTCCCCGAAACGATCCGACGCTCCTGTTTACAAGCGCCGGCATGGTGCCGTTCAAGAATGTGTTCACGGGCCGGGAGCCGAGAACCAGTGCACGGGCGGCGACCTCGCAAAAATGTCTCCGCGCCGGTGGCAAGCACAACGATCTGGAAAACGTGGGCTACACGTCCCGCCACCACACTTTTTTTGAAATGCTCGGGAACTTCAGCTTCGGCGACTACTTCAAGGATCAGGCGATCGAGCACGCCTGGACATTGGTTACGCGCGAGTTTGGTGTCGATCCCGAGCGGCTGCTGGCTACCGTTTACGCGGACGATGACGAGGCCTTTGCGCTTTGGCAGAAGATTTCGAGTTTGCCCGAAAGCCGAATTCTGCGGATCGCGACGTCTGACAATTTCTGGGCCATGGGGGACACAGGTCCCTGTGGGCCTTGTTCAGAGCTGTTTTTTGACCATGGGGATGATGTTCCGGGTGGGCCGCCGGGAGGACCTGATGAAGACGGCGACCGGTTTGTCGAGATCTGGAATTTGGTCTTCATGCAGTACGACCAGAAAACCCCGGAGCACCGGGTGCCGTTGCCCCGTCCTTCCATTGACACCGGCATGGGTCTGGAGCGGATTGCCGCAGTGCTCCAAGGGTTCACCGACAACTACGAGACGGATTTGTTTCGCACCCTTATCGAGGCCTCGAAGGCGGCCACAGGTGCGGATGAAGACTCCGGACACGCTGTATCGCACCGGGTGATCGCCGATCATGTTCGCGCTTCCGCATTCGTGATTGCTGACGGAGTTCTGCCGTCCAACGAAGGGCGCGGTTACGTGCTGCGGCGCATTGCGCGTCGGGCGATGCGTCACGCTTACCAGTTGGGAGTTCAGGAACCCGTCCTGTGGAAAATTGTCGGTACGGTGGTTTCGGAGATGGGAAGCGCGTTCCCCGAACTCAGGCGTGCTGAAGCGTTGATCGTTGAGACCTTGAAAGGGGAGGAGGCCCGCTTCGGCGAAGCGTTGGAACGTGGCCTGCGCCTTCTGGCGGACGAGACCGCGAACTTGGGTGAAGGTCAGACCCTTCCTGGGATAACCGCATTTCGGTTGTACGACACGTATGGATTTCCTGTTGACTTGACCGAGGACGTACTCCGCGGTGAAGGCCGAAACCTTGACCGGGCCGGCTTTGAAGAGGCTATGGCAGAGCAGCGACGAGCAGCGCGTGCAGCTCGGACGGGAGGTGAAGACCTAGGTGCCGAGAGCGTCTGGTTCGATGTTCGGGAACGTATTTCGTCAACGGAATTCCTCGGGTACTCGGATACCCGCGCTGAGGCGGTGGTGGCGGCGATCGTCGCCGCAGGAAAACAGACCCAGCAGGTGGGACCTGGAGACGATCTGGTCGGGGTGGTGTGCAACCAGACCCCATTTTATGGCGAGGCCGGTGGCCAGATGGGGGATACCGGCACGATCCGGTGGCCAGGTGGATTGATGCGTGTGACCGATACGCGCATTTGTGCGGACGTGCTGCAGGTCCATTTCGGAAGGATTGAAGAGGGTCAGTTGCAAGTCGGTGATTCGGCTGAGCTTGCGGTTGACGAGGGACGTCGAACTGGGCTCAGAATCCATCACTCGGCGACCCACCTGCTTCACGCCGCATTGCGCAATCGCCTCGGTACGCATGTCACGCAGAAGGGGTCTCTGGTTGCGCCTGATCGGTTGCGCTTCGACGTGAGTCACCCGCGAGCGATGTCGGCTGACGAACTCCGGACGATCGAGCAGGACGTAAACACGTGGATCCAGGCGGATGCACCCGTCGAGACCCGTCTCTTGCCACCGAACGAAGCCATGGAGGCAGGGGCGCTCGGATTATTCGGAGAGAAGTACGGAGATGAAGCGAGGGTCGTCCGCATGGGAAGCGATGCAGAGAGCCCCTATTCGTTGGAGCTTTGCGGCGGTACACATGTTTCCCGGACCGGAGAGATCGGCCTTCTGAAAATTGTGTCCGAATCTGCGTTGTCTGCCGGAGTTCGACGCCTTGAGGCGCTGGTTGGGCCCTCGGCACTTCGCCTGTTCCAGGACCATGCCGACACCCTGCAAGCGCTGGGAACCAGTCTCGGGGTGCAACCACAAGAAATCCCCAACCGGATTCAGCGGCTGCTGGAAGAACGGCGCAACTTGGAGCGCTCGGTCGAGAACCTCCAGAAGCGGCTTGTTCACGGCAGCACGGACGCTCCGGCACAGGCAACGATTGCCGGCGTGCGTGTCGCTGGCAGGATTCTGGACGAGGTGCCTCCAAAGGCCCTGCGCCCGCAAGCCGAGGAATTGTGCAAGGCGCTGGGAACCGGTTTGGCCGTTGTTGTCACGTCATTTGAAGGGAAGGGATCACTGGCTGTCGCTGTAAGCGAAGATCTGACGGATCGTTTTGATGCGGTGCAGCTTGTGAAGGCCGGCGTAACCGCACTGGGAGGCAAAAAAGGCGGCGGGAGGCGCGATATGGCGCAGGGTGGCGGGCCCGATGGGACCGCGGCGCAGCGTGCGCTGGACGCGGTCCACAAGGCGGTTGAAGCGACGGAATGAGAGGTCGCTAGGTCAAAGGGCCTGTTTCAGGTTGTCAGCAATTGCGTTGATGAATGGCTCCGTCTCCAGCCAATCCTGGTCCGGACCAACTAGCAGTGCCAGATCCTTGGTCATCTGGCCACCTTCAACCGTTTCCTGGCAGACCCGTTCAAGGGTTTGTGCAAACGCCTGCACATCCGGTGTGTCGTCGAACCTTCCTCGATGCCACAGGCCCCGGGTCCATGCATAGATCGAGGCAATCGGATTCGTCGACGTCGGTTCGCCTCTCTGATAGGCGCGATAGTGACGCGTCACGGTGCCGTGCGCGGCTTCCGCTTCAACTGACTGGCCATCCGGTGTCATCAGCACTGAAGTCATCAATCCAAGCGACCCGAATCCCTGCGCCACAAGGTCAGACTGGACGTCGCCGTCGTAGTTCTTTGCGGCCCAGAGGAATCCTCCGTCCCACTTGACAGCGCACGCAACGAGATCGTCAATGAGACGGTGTTCGTAGGTCAGTCCTGCCTCGCTGAAGGCAGTAGCGAACTCCGAGTCGAACACCTGTTCGAAGATTTCGACGAACCGTCCATCGTACTGCTTGAGAATTGTGTTCTTAGTCGACAAATACACGGGCATACTGAGGCTTAAGCCGTAACGAAGGCACGCTCGGGCAAAGCCGCGGATCGATTCGTCGAGGTTATACATCCCGAGAGCGATACCGGGCTCCTGGAAACGGTACACCTCGAGCTCGGTCGGTCGGTCACGTCCGTCGGGCTCAAAGCGCATCACAAGGCGGCCAGGTCCCGGAACCTTGAGCTCCGTGGCACGGTATTGATCACCAAACGCGTGACGGCCGATGACCACCGGCTTGGTCCAGCCCGGCACATACTTCGGGATGTTGCGAAAGATGATCGGCTCGCGGAATACGGTGCCGCCCAGAATGTTTCGGATCGTTCCGTTCGGGGACCGCCACATTTTCTTGAGCCCGAACTCGGAGACACGGGTTTCGTCCGGTGTAATCGTGGCGCACTTGACACCGACGCCATGCTCACGGATCGCGTGCGCAGCATCGACGGTGACCTGGTCATCCGTTTGATCTCGGCTCTTGACGTGCAAGTCGTAGGTCACGAGTTCAAGGTCGAGATAAGGCAGAATGAGGCGTTCACGGATCATCTCCCAGATAACCCGTGTCATCTCATCGCCCTCGAGTTCGACCACGGGGGAGGTGACCTTAATTTTGCTCATGGTGCGTGCGCTCCGGAACTTGAGGAAATGTGTAACGAACTGCTGCCGCAGTTAACTTCGGAATAGCCCGGAACCCGGTGTCCTCAGCTTTTCCGTAACGGACAGCACTGCGGCCTGCGCGGAGTCAACTCTCACCACCAGGGAATCCAGCGTGTCAGGAAAAAACCGGTGTTCGGTCATGCGTGCAAACATGTCGAACATGGGTTGCCAGTATTGATCGACGTCAAGGAGGATCATGGGGCCCGTGATCTGCTTAAGTTGCTGCAATACAATGGATTCAAGAATTTCATCCATTGTTCCGATGGCGCCGGGAAGTGCAACACATGCATCTGCGGTCTCGAACATCAGTGTTTTGCGCTCGGCCATCGAGTCGACAATGACAGTGCGTTCCAAGCCCGGGTGCGGCGGTTGGAGCGCAGCGAGATAGGCCGGTACGAAGCCGGTCACACGACTGCCGGCTTCCAGTGCACCGTCTGCCACAGCTCCCATCAGACCGTCACCGGAACCTCCGGTGATGATGTCGTAACCAGCTTCTCCAAGCCCGAGGCCCAACGAGCGCGCTTCCTCCGCGAATTTTGGATTGTCGCCGCTTCGCGAGCCGCAACACACCAGCACTGCGTGCCTTTCTGCGGAGTCGGAGATGTTGGTTTCGGCGCGCGCAAGCTTTGGTGGATGGTCCAAAGATCGTCCCACCTGCGAACGTGCTTGCGACGCGCTGAACCTACCGGCTCGTTGATAGTTCGTCCAGCGGAGAAAGGCCGAAGCGCGGCGTTCGGCGGAAGTTTCAACAGTTGTACGATCGGCCGATGATGCGAGGAGTCGATGGTGCAGACGATCGTGGTATCGAACCGCGTGTGGTGCACGTCATGGCAGCTGCGAGCGGTGACCTTGTACGCATGTCGCCGCGGGTACCTCGCCAGCTGGTATCGGACTGAGGCTGTCCGGCACCGGTCAACGCACGGCCTCGGGCGTCAGCGGTGCGCATGGCCGGTCCGGTGCAGATCATGGCCTCGGTTCCGTCCGGAGGGGAGGCTCCATCGTCAGACCCAAGCACGGGAACCTCCGGAGGGGGCCCTGCACTTCGCCTGGGATTCCGTCCCGAACCAACGGAGGCGGGTGCATCCCCTGTCAGGTTCTCCAAAATGATGGTGCGAGAATGGCGATCAGCCCGATCGTCTCGAGCCGACCGAGTAGCATTCCGACCATCACTGCAGCGGTTCCCAAGGACCCTGCCGGACCGTCAGCGCCCACGAGGGTTGCCATCCCCGGCCCGGTGTTGGTGAGCGCTGCCACTGCACCCAAGACCGCATCCTCGGCCGTGAGGCCGGTCACGGACAGTACCGCTGCCAGGCAAGCGCATGCCGTAAACCAGAGCACGGCAAACGCGAATAGTGCGGATACGGTGGCGGAATCCACGGGCCGGCCCTCATGACGCAACACCCTGACCTCGTGCGGCTGGAATCCACGATTGAACTCGTTCCAGATGATCGACCCCAGGAGCCAGACCCGCCGCAAGCGCAGTCCACCGGCGGCGCCGGCGACCGAACCGCCAATGACTGCAAGGATCAGAAGCGGCGTGATCGCCACGTCGCGCGTGTCGAGCCCGATCCCGGATGTGCTGACCAGCGAGGCGGAAAAAACAAAGCCGTTGATCAGGCTCGTGCTGGGGACCGCAAGCCATGCGAACCCGGTGCCGGCAACGAGCAGCGCAACGAGAAGAATGGTCTCGCTGCTTCGTGCCAGTGCGGCGAGGATTGAACGAAGGCGAATTCGGCCGTGGGGCAACCAGAGGGCGCCCGCCAGCATGAACAAGGCCAGAACCACCAGTGATGTATCCGAACCCGCTACCGCACCCGGATACCCCCGAGGATCGCCTCCGGTTGCAATGGCGGACAAAGCGTAGAGGGAACTGTCAAGTGCCGTGGTTCCCGTTGCATACAGCAGAACCAGGCACAGGGCAGTCAGGGCGGCGTAGGTTGCGCCGATCCTCTGGACTATCGATGGATCAATGGTGTTGTCGCCTGCACTGGTAGCCGGTTGCGGGTTGTTGGCTCCTCCAAGCCCGACCGGAAGAATCAGAATGGCCGCGACCAGCAGGGTCACCAATCCGCCGGTCCACTGCAGCAGGGCGCGCCAGAGCAGAATCGCGGGATCTGCGGGATTGCCACCCGGGGACGACCAATAGCCCGTTGTGGTCACGGCCGATACAGAATCGAATAGTGCGAGGTGAAGTTCGGCACCTGCAGACCAGAACGGCACCAGGCCGCCGAGCGCAAGCACTCCCCAGACCGCGACGGCATTGATCAGCGCTGTTCGCCGGCTCCAGTGTTGCCCGCGCTTTCGGGTCGCCAACAACAGGCCGCCACTGACGAAGCAGGCGCCAGTTGCCAGAAGCAGGAATCCGGGCGCCGATTCAATTCCTTTCGCGACTGCCCAGATTCCGACGGCTCCCGACAGCAGACCTTCCGCTCCGAGCGCCAGGGCAAGTGATTTCGCGATTGCTGCAGGGATCAACTAGAGCTTGATCGTTCCGAACGCAGCTTCGAGCGCCTGAACTTTTTCGTGGGTGACTAGGACGATGACACGGTCTCCTGGCTGAATGACGGTATCGCCGACAGGCAAGATCACCTCATCGCGCCGCACGATTGCGCCGATCTCAATGTCGGAATCCAATTTCAGGTTGCGTAGCGGAGTTCCGGCAATGTTTGACGTCTCAGTTGCCTCGTAGTCCATGACTTCCGAACGCCCGTCATGCAGCGTGTGCACGGCCTGCACCCGGCCCCGGCGCACCCATCGCAGAATCTTCGATACCGTGGCCGACCGAGGCACGATGGCCTGGTCAATGCCGAGCTGGCTGAGCAACGAGCCGTACTTGTTGTCGTGGGTGACGGTGGCCGCATAGGGACACCCTTTCCGTTTGGCGAGTGCCGAGACCAGGGTGTTGACTTCGTCATTTTCGGTTAGGGCAAGCAGCATTTCCGCGTGATGCACGCCGGCCTCTTCCAGGACCCCGTCGTCACGTGGATCGCCCAGCAGAACCCTGATCCCGTCCAGGATCTCATCCGCTTGGGCGGCGATGTCGGGATCGGCTTCCAGAATCGTCACACCTTCCGCGGATTCCTGGTTCGCGATTCGTTGGGCAACCATCCGGCCCAGATTTCCGCCGCCAATGATCAGGATCCGGCGGGGTGCTCCGATTTCCTTTCCAAAGGATCGGAGGACCCGGTTCACGCGGTCGGCTTCGGTCACGACGAAGACCTCGTCACCCACCGCAAGCGTCTCATCCTTGTCCGGTACGATGCCAATTCCATCCCGGACGATGTAGACCACCCGGGCATGGAGTTCGGGGAACAGCTCTGTCAGTTCGCGCAACGGATGCGACAAAACGGGCGACTGCTGGTCGAGTTTCATTCCGATGAGCTGAACCCGGCCGTCAACGAAGCCGACCGCGTCGCTGGTGCCCGGGAGTGCCACCAGCCGTGAGAGTGCGTCGGCCACCTCACGTTCAGGCACGATGATTTCGGCAGGAAGATCGTTCAGGCCGTACAACTGCGGCCAGTACTCTTTCTGGTATGCCGGATGGCTGACGCGGGCTATCCGGGTCCGGATCGCAAACACGCTGTGCGCAACCTGGCAGGCGACCATGTTGAGTTCGTCGCTTCGGGTCACGGCGACCAGCAGATCGGCGTTGCTGGCCCCGCCCTCTGCAAGGACAGGGGGATGGGCCGGATGCCCGTAAAGCGTTTCGATCTCCGGTGCTTCCCGCCGCGCGCGATCAAGGAGGTCAGGTTCCTGCGCGATCAGCACCACCCGTGCCGCTTCCTCTTCAGCCAGGTGCCGGGCGATGCTGCGGCCGACTTCACCCGCACCGCAAACGATGGCGCGAAATTGTGCGTCCTCGCTCACGGGTGGTCCTGACTGGATGTCATGTGGTCGGGAATTCCGAGCAGCCGGAGTTTCCGGTGAAGTGATGTGCGCTCCATGCCAACGAACGCTGCGGTTCGTGTCACATTTCCGCCGAAGCGGGCCAGCTGGAACGCGAGATAGTGCCGTTCGAACTGTTCCCTCGCCGTCTTCAGAGGACAACTCATGATGGCGCCGATTTCGTCCTGCGTGCCGTTTCCGGAAGGACCGCGCAGGACATCCTCCGGCAGCATCGATACATCGACCGGACTCGCGTCGGACTCCGGTGCCAGGATGAGGACCCGTTCAATAACGTTTCTGAGTTGACGAACGTTCCCCTGCCAGTGGTACGCCTGGAGCCTTGCTTCTGCTTCCTCGTCGAACGACCGCGCGGTGCGTCCGAGGGCCCGTGCGCACTGAACCATGCAGTGCCGGGCCAGGGCGGGGATATCCTCACGGCGCTCGGCCAGTGAGGGAACCCGGATCGGAACAACGTTGAGGCGGTAGTAGAGACTGGCCGAGAGCCGGTCCGTCCGCATATGGGCCTCAGGGTCCCCGCTGGTGGAGGCGATGACTCGCGTATCGACCTTCACCTGCGCCTGGCCTCCGACGCGGGTAAACGCAGGATTCTGGAGTGCACGCAGCAGCCACGCCTGCGCGTCAAGGGACATCTCGACAACCTCGTCCACGAACAGGGTGCCACCGTGGGCACGTTCCAGGAGGCCGATACGGAGCACCTGCCCGTTTTCTCCTTCCCTCCCGAACAACTCTTCTTCAAACCGGTCGGATGACATGCGCGGCGCGTTCATCACAACAAACGGCCCTCGTCGCCGGAGTGACTGGGCATGAATGGCCCGCGCCGCCGTTTCCTTGCCGGATCCGGGTGCGCCGGTGATGAGCACGCGGCTGTTGGTGGCGGCCACCCGGGCAATGGCATTCTTCAGTGCGCGGATGGCCGGAGACGTGCCGACAAGTTCGGCGGTGGTGCTTGTGCGGTCGGCGAGCGTCGCGTTCTCCCACCGCAGTCGTTCCGTTTCGAGAACCCGGCGCACCACGTGCAGCATCAGGTCGCTGTCAAACGGTTTTTCCAGAAAATCTGCGGCTCCAAGATGCATGGCGTCGACAGCACTGCGAATCGAGCCGTGACCGCTGATCATCACCACCGGGAGTTCGCGAAAGCGGGACCGGATCGTCTTCAGAAGCTCGATTCCCTCGCGCTCCCCGTTCAGAAGCCAGATGTCGAGCAGGACAAGGGACGGAACCCGTTCGGAAAGCGCGGTCAGCGCACTCGCGGTATCGCTTGCGGCGCGGGTCGTGTAGCCCTCGTCGTGGAGGACATCCCGGACCGCAGCGCAGATGTCGGGCTCGTCATCGACGATCAGAATCTCGCCGAGCCCGGAGGTGCGCATGCGCGATTTTCGGGAGGAGGTGGCCATACGTCCTCAGGCCGCGACGCTGGGCGCGGATGACACGGCGGGCGCGCGCGGAAAGGTAAGCGTCACGCGGGCACCGCGGGCGGAATTTGCCAGCGTGATGCCGCCGCCCTGATCTTCAACGATACGACGAACGATTGCCAGACCCAGACCGGTGCCACCCCGACGGGTGGTGACGTACGGCTCCGTTGCCCGGTCAAGGAAGTTCTCCGGAAACCCGCCGCCGTCGTCCTCCACGCTCAACTGATAGGTATCCGCATCGGCCTCCGCGTCAAGGATGATCTCGATACTGCCCGAGGAAGAGCCCGAACCCGAACGGGTCCGGATCGCCTGGACGGCATTCTGGACGAGGTTGCCGAGCGCGCGTTCCATCTGGCTTGCGTCGCAGAGAACGTACACGGGCGCGTCGGGAGCGCGCACACTGACGCGAATGTTGGGATGCGCCGTATCGTTGATGGTCCGCACACCGCCGATGAGGCGCACCAGATCAGTTCGCCGCAGGTCCGGCGGAGGCAGTCGTGCGAAGTCGGAAAACTCGTCGACCATGCGTGTCATCACCAGGACCTGGCGCACGATCGTATCAATGCACGATTCGAACACATCCGGGTTGGTTCGCACCTCAGCTGCATAAAGGCGCTTCAGGCGCTCCGCCGCAAGGCGGATCGGGGTCAGCGGGTTTCGTACTTCATGGGCAATACGGCGCGCGACGTCACGCCACGCCGCCGAGCGCTGTGCGACGATCCGTTCGGTCATGTCGTCGAACGTCACGACGTAGCCCTGCACCTTCGTGTCGCTGGTCGCCACGTTCACGCGTGCAAGCAAGATGCGTGGTTGACCCTCCCGGGTGACGGAGACTTGGTCCTGGTTCAGGCGGTTCGGCATCCGCGTGGCTTGCCGGAAGAGGTCAGCCATTGCGGGAATCGCCTCGACGAAGGTTTGGCCGGTCAAGGCGTCCTCGGGGAGGCCGAGGAGGTCGGATGCCGATCGGTTGGACAGAAAGATCAGGCCGCGGGAATCAACCGCCACCACGCCGGCACTGACACCCGCGAGAACCGCTTCCGTGAACCGGCGCCGTGTGTCCAGCTCACGGTTCGCGGTCACGAGGTCGTCCCGCTGATCCTCAAGCTGGCCGGTCATGCGATTAAATGCGCGGAGCAGCAGCAGCAGTTCCCCGCTTTGGCCCTGTTCGCTGACGCGGGCGCCGAGATCGCCGCCCCGGACCCGGTTGGCGGCGTGCGCGAGGGCGGAAATGGGCACCGCGAACCGGTTGGCTGCCTGGAAGCCGATCCATGCGGCAACCACCACAAGGAGAATCGCCACCGCAATGAACACCATGGTGAACGTGATGTGCAGACTGTCCCGTTCGCGCTCCGTCCGCCGGTATTCGCCGACAGCGGTTCGCACTGCGTCAATGTTGCGCAACACGCTGCTTTCGATGTAGCGCGCGACGTAAAGCAGTTGATCGGCGAAGCCCGAAAGCGGTGCCAGCGCCCGCACGCGATCCCCGCCATGGACCTGGAAGACTACGGTGTCACCCCTGAGCGCCCGCTGAAGGGCGTCGGCGGGGATCTGGTCGAACGCGAGCAGAAGGCTCAGCGAACTGCGCGCCAGAATCTCGCCGTCGGCGCGGAGCACAAGTGCCTCCGCAATCCCGCGCTCGGCGGCCAGGCGGTCCAGTGTTTCGGTGTTCAGGCGATCCGCACTCGGGGTGCGGGCCAGTCCGTTCGCGATCCACAAGACGTCGGCAAGAACCAGCTTCCTGTGGTCCTCGTAGTAGGCGTCGGCAACCGCCAGCGAGTGGGTGAGCGCCGAGGACACGCGTTCGGAAAACCACCCCTGGATTCCGATCGTGAAAAATCCCGCCGCCCCGGCAGCCACGATGACCGCCGGCGTGGCCGCGAGCAAGGTGAATGCTGCAACGAGCTGCACATGCAGACGGGCACCGGCCCGCGCCCGGCGTCGCCGCAGCCAAAGAATGACCACCCGGCGAGCCAGCAATACGGTCAGGATCACAAGAATGACCAGATCCGCGTACAACAGAGCGAGGATCAGGCCGGGATCCGAATCCGCACTGGGCGTCAACACGACGAAGGTGGCGATTGCGAGTACGGCGCCCGCGATTGCAAGCGTCCAGGCCATCCACTGCCGGATGCGCGTGCCGGACAGGAGCCGCCAGAGGTGCGTCCGAAGGGGGAATCGTGCCGAAGCTGAAGAAGTAGCCGTCATCCGGAATTCCGCCGGCGACGCGGGAGGGCCCGAAGGTCGAGTTCGCGAATTTTCTTGCGAAGCGTGTTGCGGTTGATTCCGAGCAGTTCGGCTGCCCGGATCTGGTTGCCGTTGGTCGCTGTGAGGGTGCGCAGGATCAGGGGCCGTTCGACCTCCTGGACAAAGCGCTTGTAGAGCCCGGCCGGGGGCAGGGCATCACCATGCGCGACGAAATATCGCTGCAAATGGCGTTCCACGCTGGCGCTCAGAGTGGCTCCCTCGGCTGCAGGCCGGACGGGACTGGGGTCCGCTCCGCCGATCTCGTCGGCGATAGCGGCGGCACTGATCACCTCGCCGGCTGTCAGCGCAACCATCCTTCGAAGCAGATTCTCCAGCTCTCGCACATTGCCGGGCCATGTGTGCTCGGCGAGGCGGGCGAGCCCGTCGTCGGAGATGCGTTTCGGCTCCATGCCGTCGTCGGCGGCGCGGGCAAGGAGGTGGCGGGCCAGCAGCGGAAGGTCCTCCAGCCGTTCGCGGAGCGGCGGCATCCGGATCGGGACCACATTCAACCGGTAGTAGAGATCCTCCCGAAACAGGCCTTCGCGAACCAGGGCGCCGAGGTCGCGATGTGTGGCAGCGACGATGCGGACATCGGTCTGCACCGGCGTCATGGCGCCGACGGGGTTGAATTCCCCCTCTTGCAGAACCCGCAGCAGGCGGGTTTGAGCGTCAGGCGGCATGTCACCGATCTCGTCGAGAAAGAGCGTGCCTCCCTCGGCCTGCCGAAAGCGTCCCGCGGACGCCCGGTGCGCACCTGTGAACGCGCCCCGTTCGTGCCCGAACAACTCGCTTTCAATCAGATCGCGTGGAATGGCGGCCATGTTGAGAGCCACGAACGGCCGGCTGCGGCGCGGACTGAAGTCGTGAAGGGCCCTGGCCACCAGCTCTTTTCCGGTGCCCGATTCGCCCAGCACCAGAACGGTCAGATTGGTGTTGACCACGCGCGCGACGATCCGGTAGACGCGCTGCATGGCTGCAGAACGGCCCACCATTGGCAGGTCTTCGGGCGACGCGGGGCCCGATGCCGCGCCAGGGTCCCCGGTGCTGGCCATGGCGCGGCGGACGGTGGCTACAAGGTCGTCGAGATCGAACGGCTTGGGGAAATAGTCGAATGCACCGCGTTCGCCTGCGCGGAGCGCTGTCAGCATCGTGGAGCGGGCACTGATCACGATTACCGGCAGGTCAGGACGAATGTCGTGGACACGGGGGAGCAGGTCGAGACCATTGCCGGTTGGCATCGCGACGTCCGTGATCACGACTTCGCCGGCGCCCGCGCGTATCCAGGACCACAATTCTCCCATGTCCCCGGTATCGCGAACCGCGAAACCGTGCCGGTCGAGCGCGCGCCGGATCACGGTCCGGATCGCCGTATCGTCATCCCCCACCAGTACCGTGGCGGACGGGGAGGCGGGGCCAGTCAGGGAGAGGCCTCCGCTTCATCGGCCACGGGAGCGGCACCGGCGCCGGCGGCGGGCAGGTAAACGGTGAACCGGGTCCCGGGCCCGGCGGAGGCATCGGTGACCTCGATGACCCCGCCATGATCCTCAATGATGCGGGCAACCAGAGACAGGCCCAGGCCCCGGCCGCCCGACTTGGTCGTCACAAAGGGCTCGAACAAGTGCTGCCGCACGTCTTCGGGAATTCCCGGACCGCTGTCCTCAATGGCGACGTACACCGGAAGACCTCTGTGGGTTTCGGTCCCCGTCTGCACGCGCAGTCCATGCCGGATTCCGGTGATCAGGCGGATCGGGCCCTCCGGGTTTGCCTCGGCAGCATTCTTGACGAGATTGAGGAACGACTGCACCAGGCGGTCGCGGTCACCAGGGACCGAGGGGATCGAGGGATCGTATTCATGGGTAAACGAGGCACTGCTGGCGAATCCGTTCTTGGCGAGCATGGACACCCGGTCGAGGACGGCGTGCACGTTGACGGGAGATGTGGGCACCGGACCCCCGTCGACGAAGGTGTCAAAACGCGCGAGCAGCTTGCCGATCCGGTCCGTTTCGTCGCAAATCAGGCGAGTCAGCTCGCGGTCGGCTGCATCGACCGCCACATCAAGCAACTGCGCAGCCCCCCGGATTCCGGAGAGGGGATTGCGAATTTCGTGGGTCAGGGTTTCAGCGAAGCCGGTTGCAGACCGGGCGGCGCTCAACTGACCGATGCGATGGCCGCCGATCGACTGCGCAACGGAGCGGGCATGAAACGTGAGCACGATCTGCAGCGGTGAATCGTGGCAGGGGGATGCGTGAACATCCACAGCTCGGGTCCGCAGCGCCGGCCCGCTCAGGCGGATTCCGTATTCGACCGCGCTGCTGCCCTGGCGGCCCACCCGATCCAGCATGGCGAGGATGGGGCTGTCGCCGGCAAGGAACTGCCGAAGTGAGCGCCCAACAAGCCCGCGTGCGCCGGTTCCGAACAACTGCTCGCTGGCCGGATTGACATACAGGATCTCGCTTGCGCCGTTTACGAGCACGACGGACACTGCCATTGATTCAAGCACCTGCTGCGGTCCTGCCGCGACGGTGCATGCAGGTTCGGGTGGCTCCGGCACCGCGTAGAACTCCTGCACAACATTTGGGCAATCGACTCTACTACCGGATACCCGCGAGCCCAACTGCATACCGGCCCGGGCGGAAATCGTCTCCAGAGCGGGGCCTTCTGGAGAGTGGGCGCACCTCTCGCACCAAACCGGGCCCGGAGCGCCCGGCGTTGCGTTCGACCGTCGGCTCCGGCAGATTCTCACGCACTCCCGGGGGATGGTCATGGCCGCACCAGTGCAGAGCATCGGCAGCTTTGACTACATCGTTGTCGGGGCAGGGTCTGCGGGTTGCGTGCTGGCCAACCGCCTGAGCGCCGATCCCGGCACGCGGGTGCTTCTTCTTGAGGCCGGCGGGTCCGACAACTGGCATTGGGTGCGGATCCCTGTCGGATACCTCTACTGCATGGGGAATCCGCGTGTGGACTGGTGTTTCTCCACTGAGGCCGAGCCGGGACTCGGCGGGAGGGCGCTTCCGTACCCCCGTGGCCGGGTACTCGGCGGCTGTTCGTCCATCAATGGCATGATCTACATGCGCGGCCATGCTGCCGATTATGACCACTGGCGCCAGCTGGGTAACGCCGGATGGTCATGGGACGATGTACTGCCGTTCTTCCTCCGTTCGGAAGATAACTGGCGCGTCGATGATCCCCTGCATGGCCGAGGTGGCGAGTGGCGGGTCGAACAGGTCCGGCTTCAGTGGGACATTCTCGATGCATTTCGGACCGCCGCCCTGCAGGCAGGCATTCCGGAAACGGATGATTTCAATCGCGGCGATAACGAGGGTTGCGGCTACTTCGAGGTGAACCAGCGGCGCGGTACGCGCTGGAACGCAGTGCGCGGGTTCCTCGACCCGATTCGGCGGCGTCCGAATTTGCGGGTCGTCTCGAACGCTCACGTCCGCCAGGTACGCATGGCCGAGGGCAGGGCGACCGGCATCGAGTTCTGGCGTGGTTCAGAGGTGGTCCAGGCGGATGCCGCCTGCGAAGTGATCCTGGCGGCGGGTGCGATCGGTTCGCCGCACCTCCTTGAACTCTCCGGAATCGGGCAGCCCGAGCGCCTGGCCGGACTTGGCGTCAGCCCGGTCGTGGAACAGGCTGCGGTGGGCGAGAATCTGCAGGACCATCTGCAGGTGCGAACGGTCTATCGGGTGACCGGCGTGGAAACACTCAACGAAACCGCCTCCTCGCTCTGGGGGAAGGCGGCGATTGCCGCCCAGTACATGCTGTTTCGTCGTGGACCGATGACCATGGCGCCAAGCCAGCTCGGCTGTTTTGCCCGTTCGGACCCCGACCGCGATGCGGTCAACCTCCAGTATCACGTGCAGCCGCTCAGCCTTGAGCGTTTTGGAAAGCCGCTCGACCCGTATCCGGCGTTCACGGCCAGCGTCTGCAATCTTGCCCCGGTTTCGCGCGGGACCGTGCACGCAACGTCCCCTGACGCGCGCGTGGCGCCCGCGATTCAGCCGAACTACCTCTCCGCCCCCGAAGACCGCAAGGTGGCGGCCGATGCGATCCGGTTGACCCGAACGATCTGTGCGCAGCCGGCATTGCAGCAGTACAACGCGACCGAGGTGCGCCCGGGTGTCGTGGCCGACGACGACGAAAGCCTGGCCGCGGCTGCCGGCCAGATTGCGACCACCATCTTTCATCCGGTCGGCACGTGCCGGATGGGCCGGGACGGCGTGGTCGACGAACGGCTGCGGGTTCGCGGCGTCGAGGGCCTGCGGGTTGCGGACGCATCGATCATGCCCACGATCACGCACGGCAACACAAACGCCCCGACGATGATGATCGCCGAGCGCGCGTCCGCCATGATTCTCCAGGACCGGCGTGCCTGATGGCGGCAGCCGGCGGGGTCCCGGGCCGGGTTGATGCGCTGATTGTCGCAGCCGGTCGCGGCGAACGGGCCGGCGGACAACTGCCCAAGCAGTTTCGTTCGCTGCTCGGCCGCCCGGCACTCCGCTGGGCAACAGAACCCTTCGTGCGGCATCCCCAGATCGACCGCGTCGTGGTCGTTGTCGCACCCGGTCAGCAGGACGCTGCAGCGGTGGCCCTGGACGGTTTCGACGTTCGGATTCTCCCGTGCGGCGGCGCCACCCGCCAGCAGAGCGTTGCGGCCGGTCTGGAGGCGATGCGCGAGGAGCCGCCCTGGGCGGTGCTGGTGCATGACGGGGCCCGGCCACGGCCGGGAGCCGCATTGATCAGCAGGGTGGTGGATGCGCTGTCGTCTGCCGACGGCGTGGTGCCTTCGTTGCCGGTGTTTGACACGCTGAAGACGGTCTCCGGGGACAGCTGCGTGCAGCAGACAGTGCCGCGGTCCGGCCTGCACACCGTCCAGACACCGCAAGGCTTCCGGTACGACGTGATTGCAGCTGCGCATCAGGGCGCATCAGCCGGCCCCGGCGTGACCGACGACGCGGCCCTGATGGAGGGAGCGGGGCATGTCGTGCGCGCAGTCGCGGGGGACGTGGACAATCTGAAGGTCACGGAGCCCGGCGACTTTGCCCGCATCGAACGCCTCCTGGGAGGCTGGACGCCTCGAATCGGTCACGGGTTCGACGTCCACCGGTTCGCTCCGGGAAGCGGCGTCCGGCTGCTCGGGGTGGATCTTCCGCACGACCAATCGCTGGTCGGGCATTCGGATGCCGACGTGGGACTGCATGCGGTCACGGATGCGCTTCTTGGCGCCCTCGGAATGGGGGACATCGGCGAACACTTCCCGCCCACCGATCCCCAATGGCGCAATGCTGATTCAGCCCTGTTCGTCCGCCATGCGGCGGAGGCAGCGCGTACGGCGAATGCCGAAATCGCGCATCTCGATGTGACCCTGATTTGCGAGGAACCCAGGATCAATCCGTACCGGGCAGAGATGCGACGCACGCTGGCCGACCTCGCAGGGGTCGCCGCGGCTGCAGTGAACGTCAAGGCGACTACCACGGAAGGGCTTGGATTTCCGGGTCGCCGGGAAGGCATTGCCGCGTTGGCGATGGCAACGCTGCTGTTTCCGGTAACCAGTACGTGACGAAAAGCCGTGCCGATGATCTGGCGGAATGGCTGGCCGTCGTTGGCGGTGTTGGCCGGATCGGTCCGGCTCCCGGAACGCTTGCATCGGTGGCGACGGTGCCTGTCGGGGTGCTGCTGTATGTGGTCGGCGGAGCCCCGCTGGTGGTTGCAGCCGCCGCCTGTGTGGCGGTGGGCGGTTGGTGGTCCGCCGACCGGTACAGCCGTGTCTCCGGTCGCAGCGATCCACCCGAAGTGGTGGTCGATGAGGTCGCCGGCATGCTGTTGCCGCTTGCCGCAGCCGGCACTGACGTGCTTCTGGTGCTGGCGGCGTTCGTCCTGTTTCGGATTCTGGACATCACAAAGCCGTTCCCGATCTCCTGGCTCGACGCGAGGATCAAGGGCGGTCTCGGGGTCATGGTCGACGACCTCGCCGCCGGAGGCCTGGCGCTCGTGGGTACGGTGCTGCTGAAGCTGGTGCGCGATGGCTCGTTCTGATCTCGGGCGGATCAGCGCCGACTGCCTGGATGTCCTGCATGACGCAGGCCTGACACTTGCCGTTGCCGAGTCATGCACCGGGGGCCTGATCGCTGCAGCCCTGACGGAACACGCGGGCGCCTCAAGAGTCCTGGACCGGGGATTCGTGGTTTATTCCAACGACGCCAAGGAGCAACTGCTGGGTGTTCCGCGCGCCATGCTGGACACCTGCGGTGCGGTCAGCGAGGAGGTTGCCCGCGCCATGGCGGCAGGGGTCTTGGCCGTCGCGCCGGTTGACCTTGCGGTCTCGGTCACAGGAATAGCGGGTCCCGGCGGGGCGACACCGGGCAAGCCTGTCGGGCTTGTGCACATCGCTGCAGCCCGTCGCGGGGGCACCATGCACCACGTGCGCCTGATCCTGGCGGGCGGACGCGAGGCCATACGTGTGGATGCGGCAGAGCGTGCCCTGGGGTTACTCATGCACATCGTGGAGCCGTCATGAAGGCCCGGCATGTGCTGATCGTGGGCGGTGCGGGGTTTGTTGGGGGTTGGACCGCGCGTGCCTTTCTTGATGCGGCGTGGAGTGTGACCGTGCTTGATCCTGCAGCGGCTGTTCCGGATCGCGTCCCCGAGGGTTGTCACACGATCGCCCGGTCCTCCGACCTGGCAGAAACGGAAGAATTGCTCCGCGCGCAACCCGCTCACGCTGTGGTGGCGCTTGGTGCGTACGGCGCGGGCGGAGCCGGATTACTTTCTGCCGCGGTCAGTGACCCGGGCGCCGCCGTTGCCCAAAATGCCGGCGGTCTGGCGACTCTCCTCGAAGCGGCGTCGCGGACGAACACCCGGCGCGTGCTGTGGAGCAGTTCCACGGTTGTCTATGGGCAAACGACCGATGGCACCTCCGCTTTGGTCAAGGAATCGCACCCGCCCGACCCGGATACGGCCTACGGTCTGTCCAAGCATCTGGCCGAAGTGACGGCGCAGTGGTTTCGCGCCCATCGCTCGCAGATTTCGCCAACCGGCATACGGTTGCCGCTGGTGCTTGGGCCCGGACTCCATTACAGGGGGGCTGCTGCCCGGTTTGTGGATGCCGTTGCGGGGGGCGAGAAGGGGATGGCCCCCACTGCGTCGCCGGACGATTTTCTGAGCGACGTCTTGTACGTGAAGGATGTCGCGCGGCTGTTTGTTCATCTGGCGGAGTTTGCGGGAGATCTGGCCCCGATTTACAACGCGCCCGCGTTTCCGCTTCGGTTTTCGGACTTCCTGGACCTGCTGCGCCAGCACGGGGTTGCGACGCCTTCCGCAGAGCCGCGCTCTCCCCGGGCGGGACCCGCGAAGGCTTGGCGGACCCTCGATTCCGCGCGGTTGCGTCGGGATACGGGCTACGTTCCGGAGTTTGATGCGGCCGGGATGGTTTCCGACTGGCTTGAGGAAGCCGGAACGGTGTGTACACCGGATTCCCGACCGGCCTGAGGCGGGGACGATGGCCACGGAACCGATAAAGGCGCCACGCCCAGAATTCGTTGCCATTGCCGACCCCGGGCGCGCAATGCCTGCTATTTTGCGCAGGAATCGAGACAGGGGCGTAACCATGGACGCACACCCGGTGCCTGGCATGTCGGTGGATTTGAGATCCGTCTGGTGAACTGTCCGGGTTCGGGTGATCGCCAGTCTGCGGCGCGGACCACCGGGGTCGTGCAGCGTCTCCTGACGGCAGCCGCCTGACAATTTTTTTGGTTGTGTTCGCATCCATCGTGCGGGGCGAGGCCCGTGTCCGGCGCTTGCGTGTGATGGGTGCGCGACCGGCCAGCTACCTTGCCGTGCTTGCCGGGCGGGCGGGCGCAACGAGAACCCGGATTCGCGATGCGCATGATCCCGACCCGCGCCGCACTCCCGGTCTGGTGAAATCGCTGGGTTACCTCGTCGGCAGTCTGCTTGTGGCCGGTGCAATGCTGACCGCGTGGACAGCCCGGGCGGAAAACGAATCCCCGTACGCCCTGTCCGACCGGGATCACGCCCTGTTTCAGGAGGTGGTCGAGGCTCTGCAACGGACGAAATGGAAGCGTGCACTCACACTTGCCCGGAACGCCGAAGACCCGTTGGTGTACACCATTGCCGCATGGCGCTGGCTATCGGCAGAGGACGGGCTGGCAACGTGGGAACAGGCGCGTGATTTTCATCGCGCGCATGCGGACTGGCCGCTTGCCAGGCTGCGACAGGTCCTGGCGGAACGCCGCATCCCCGCGAACCTTCCTGATCGGGAGATTGTGGAGTGGTTCGACCGGTTTCCGCCCCGGACCGGGCTCGGGCGGGCCCGCTACGCCGAGGCTCGAGCGGCGTCCGGCGCGGCGATCGATCTGGGGGCAGAAATCCGGGATACCTGGAGGACGGCGACATTCCAGCGCGCTGAGGAACGTGCTTTCCTCCAACGGCATGGGAACAGCCTGACAGCAAACGACCATGCGGCGCGGCTCGACCGGCTGATTTGGGAACGCAACTGGGGGGCCGCCGAACGGCAGTTGCGGAGGGTGTCGCCAGACATCGAGCGCCTTGGGGCTGCGCGCATTCGGCTTGGACGGCGGGGGCGCGGTGTCGATGCCGCGGTGGCCCGCGTTTCAGCCGAACTGAAGTCGCATCCGGGCTTGATCTACGAACGTGCGCGTTGGCGCCGCCGGGCAGGTTTGTACGAACGGGCTGTTGACCTGTTGCTGGACCCGCCACCGGATCTTGGTCCGCGGCCCGACCGCTGGTGGCGCGAAGTGCGCATTCACGTGCGCACGCTGCTCGATGATCGCCGCTACGCGGATGCCTATCGGCTTGTGTCGGGCTATACCGCGCTTGACGGTTCGGCGGGCGCCGAGGCCGACTGGATGGCCGGATGGCTTGCGAATCGCTTTCTTGACAACCCGCGAGGAGCCGCGTGGCATTTCGAGGACATGCGCGACGGTGTCTCGATGCCCATCTCCGCGGCGCGTGCGTCCTATTGGGCTGCGCTCTCGAAGACCGACGGCCCGGATGGGGATGCCGGCAACTGGCTCGCCGCTGCCGCCGGGTACCCGGCGACGTTCTACGGCCAAATGGCGGCACGCTGCCGCGGCTACCCGATTGCATTGCCTGCAGGGCCGGCGGTCCCCGCCGATGCGGTTGCAGCCTGGGAGGGTTTGCCGCGTGTACGAGCAATGCTCCTTCTTGCCGACGCCGGACAGACCTACCACGCGCGCCTGTTTGCGCGGAAGCTTACGGAGAGCGCGGCATCGCCGCAGGCCGTGAGCGGCCTCTATCGGGTCGTCCACGAGGCCGGCCATACGCATCTCGGTATGGAAGTCCTGCGAAGGGCGACGCGGGCGGGGCATTACCTGCCGGACCTCGCGTTTCCGGCCGACGTCCATGCGGACGCGTTCGCAAGCGTTCGGGTTGATGTTGAGCCGGCGCTGGTGCTGGCTGTAGCGCGGCAAGAGAGCGGGTTTCACCTGGCTGCCCACAGCAGCGCAGGAGCGCGGGGCCTTTTGCAGATCCTTCCCAGCACTGCAAGGCAGGTCGCCCGGCAGGCGGGGATTCCCTATGAGTTGCAGCGGTTGACCCGCGACGCTGCATACAACGTCGACCTCGGATCAAGGTACCTGAAGGGCCTGCTGGCAAATTTCGGCGAATCGTACCCACTGGCGCTGGCCGCGTACAACGCCGGCCCCACCAGGGTCAAACGGTGGCTCCGGCGCTACGGTGATCCGCTCCAGGGGGACATCGCGATGCTCGACTGGATGGAGCTGATCCCAATCAGCGAAACACGGAATTATGTGCAGCGCGTGCTGGAAGGCCTTGCGGTGTACCGCACGCTGCTCGGGCAAAACGATGGACCCGTTTGGGAAATGCCGCTGACGTGTCCCAGCTAGAAGGCTCCATGCCGACCATCACACGTGCTGACATCGTCGCCGCCAGTCGCGCCCTGGGCGGGCGTGCACGGCGCACTCCGCTTCTGGAATCCGGCGTTCTGAACGCGCGCGTCGGAGGCCGATTGGTGCTCAAGCCCGAATGCCTGCAACGGACCGGATCGTTCAAGTTTCGCGGTGCGTTCAACCGGATTTCGGCGATCGCAGCCGGTGACCGGAAGGCGGGGGTGGTGGGCTGGTCATCGGGAAACCACGCTCAGGGCGTCGCTTGTGCGGCCCGGATTTTCGGGGCTCCAGCCACCATCGTCATGCCCAGCGATGCCGCTCGCACGAAGATTGCAGGGGTCCGCAGCTTTGGCGCAGACATCGTTTTCTACGATCGGCAAACCGAAGGGCGCGAAGAGGTCGGCGCCCGCGTCGCCGAGGAACGAGGCGGCACCTTCGTGCACCCGTACGACGATCCGCTCGTTGTTGCCGGCCAGGGAACAGCGGGTCTGGAAGCGGCTCAGCAGATGCGGGCCCGCGACATGGTCCCGGACTTCGCCCTCGTTCCGTGTGGTGGAGGCGGGCTGGTGGCCGGCGTGACCATCGGTTTGCGGTCCGAATTTCCCGACGTGGACGTCAGAACCGTGGAGCCTGCAGACCACGATGACATGGCCCGATCCCTCCGGGCCGGCAAGCGGGTGGCCGCGGACGCGGGTGTCACGACGCTGTGCGACTCGCTGATCCCGCCTCAGGTCGGCCGGATTGCGTTTGAGGTTGGCAGCCGCCAAATGGGACCAGGCCTGACTGTCACGGACGCCGAAGTGCTGGAAGCGGTTGCGTTCGCACTGCTCCGCCTGAAGCTTGTCGTCGAGCCAGGCGGTGCGGCCGCCTTGGCCGCGGCCCTTGCGGGCCGGATCGATCTTCAGGGCAAGACGGCGTTGCTGGTGCTGTCAGGCGGCAACATCGACCCAGCGATCCTGGCACGGGCGCTGGCGGAATCGCATGAAGCGCGATCGGATAGCGGCTAGGCCGGTCTGCCGACAATCCTGTCCGGCCGTACCGTGGCGGATGGGGCGGGATTCGAACCCGCGATACGGGATCACCGTATACTCCCTTAGCAGGGGAGCGCCTTCAGCCGCTCGGCCACCCATCCGCGACGGTAGTATGGCACGAAGCCGATCCGAATATCGAGAACCGCGCTGAAACCATCAAGGCCTTGAACCGGACCCAGCGGTCCCGGCTGTCCGCGCAAGCAGGTCCGCGCGTTCGTTCCCCGGATGCCTGCTATGCCCCCGTACCCATTGCCATTGAACCGTGTGTCGCGCAACTGCCTGCTCCAGGCGGCGCCATAAGTCCTGATTCTTGACAGGTTGTCCGCCTGCGGTGCGCCAGTTGCGCACGCGCCAGCCGTCAATCCATTTCGTAATTCCGTCCATCACATACCGGCTGTCCGTGACAAGCCGCACGCGTTCGCCTGGATCGATCCACTCAAGCGCCTGAATGGCCGCCATCAGTTCCATCCGATTATTCGTGGTGCTGGGGTCAGCGCCCGATATCTCGTGGGTCTCCGTCGCCGTCTTGATGACTGCTGCCCAGCCTCCATGCCCAGGATTGCCGATGCACGACCCATCCGTGTACACAACGATGGGCACGCGGCTCACCTTGGCGCCAGACCGTAACTGTCCGGTCCGCGAGCGGCGCGATGGAAGCGCAGTCGCCCCAGATACTCTTCGGGATCCTTGGGGCGGACGATCGCCGAGGGCGGAGTGGTGTCCCAGTCGAGCAGCCTGGTCAACAGGAACCGCATCGCCGAGCCCGTGCAGAGAACGGGAAGAGCCGAAACCTCTGCCTCCATCAGGCCTCGAACTTCCTCATAGCCTCTCAATAGTGCTCCCGCTTTGGTCACGTTGAAATCGGCATCACGTTCGAAGCACCATGCGTTGATGCAGATGGCGATGTCGTAGGCGAAAAAGTCCTCGCAGGCGAAGTAGAAGTCGATCAAACCGCTGACTCCGGCGTTCTTGAAGAACACGTTGTCCGGGAACAGATCTGCGTGAATGACGCCGCGTGGCAGCGATTCTGGCCACGCCGCCTGAATGCGGCTGAGATCGCTTCGTACCTCGTCGTACAGGCCTGCCGAGTAGGCCTCAAGAGTGGGTTGTGCGTTTGCGAGCGTCTGGTCCCACGCCGCAAGCGACAAGCGGTTGGGGCGCGATCCGTCGAATTGTGCACTGGCGGCATGAAGCCGGGCAAGAGCTTGCCCGACTGATCGACAATGATCCGGCTCGATACGAGCGCGCGCCACACCCTCAAGGAAGGTCACGAGGGCTGCAGGCCGGCCTGCAATCCGGCCCAGAGCCTGTCCTTCACGATCATGCAGCGGGACCGGGCAGGGAATTCCCTGGGTGCTGAGGTGGTGCATCAATGCCAGAAAAAACGGCAGGTCTGCTTCGTCGACACGTTTCTCATAAAGGGTGAGGATGTAGCGGCCCGATGCCGTAAACACCAGAAAATTGGTGTTTTCCACCCCATCGGCGATGCCAACGAAGGTCTCAAGCGCGCCGACGTCGTAACCGGCAAGAAAATTGCGGACCTGATCCGCACTCACCTGCGTGTAAACCGCCATGATCTCGTCGCGCTAGCAAGGGAAAGAGGGAGCAACGTTCTGAATTGTATTCGAGTGCGCGGCAGCCGGACGCGGTATGGACCAAGAAACGCTTGGATGCCGTGCCCTTACGATGTACCGGTGTCCGGCCGATGTCCATCGCTTGACTATTGCGGATGTACCTGAACGATCGGCTGCTTGCAGGGTCGGGCTCTGAGCAGCACGTTGTTTGAGGGTTTGGGCCCGGGTTGTAATAGTATTTTTGGCACGGACAGAAGGACATTGATGATGGCCCGAGTGGCGTATGTGGACGGCCGGTACCAAGACCTGCGTGATGCGGCCGTTTCCGTGGAAGACCGCGGCTTGCAGTTTGCGGACGGCATTTACGAGGTGATTGCGCTCGTTGAAGGACGGCTGGTCAACCTTGAGCGTCATCTCGCTCGGCTCGAACGGTCGCGCACAGGGCTGGACATGCCTGCGCCCATGGAGGACGGGGCGCTTCGCGTGGTTCTGGCGGAAGTGGTGCGCAGGAACGGTCTGGTGAATGGCCTGCTCTACCTTCAGTTGACGAGGGGCCGTGCGCCACGAAACCATCTGTTTCCCGAGAATCCACGACCCGCGCTGATGGTCACCCTCAGGCCCTGGGTTCCGTTTGCATCGCATCTCGAGGCGGGGGTTGCTGTGGTATCGGCGGCCGATCTTCGTTGGAAACGCTGCGATCTGAAGACCACCAGCCTCATTGCCAACGTGTTGGCCAAGCAAGGGGCGCACGGGTCGGGTGCGTTTGAATGCTGGATGATTCGTGACGGCGTCATCACTGAGGGGGCATCTTCTAACGCCTGGATCGTCCGCGACGGCTGTGTCCAGACCCATCCGCTGAGCCACGATGTTCTGGGCGGGGTCACACGGGAGTCCGTTCTTGAACTGGCGTCGGCTGACGGGATCCAGGTGACCGAACGGGCATTTCGGCCAGCCGATGTTGCGACTGCCGAGGAAGCCTTTTGCACCAGCACGTCGTCATTCATCGTGCCGGTTGTGGAGTTTGATGGGCAACCGGTCGGGGGCGGAACACCCGGCCCGGTCACGACTCGCCTGCGCGAGCTATACCGCAGTCACGCCTGCGACCGGGCCAACTGAAGGTCGGACCCGGCCAACAGGCTTCCCTCGATTCAGACGCTTGCGACCGCGGGAACGGGCTCGAAGTCGTCGCCGAGAACGACGCGGGTGTCGGCTCCCATCCAGTCGCCGATTGCACTTGCGTAAACGCGTCGGAAATCTGTCGTGTGGAGCAGGTTGCCGTCGTCAAGCTCGGTCAGACTCGGCATCTCGCCGTACTGGCCTCCGGCAACGGGGGCCCCAGCCAGGAATACGGGCGTGGCGGTGCCGTGGTCGGTGCCAAGCGAGATGTTTTCAGGCACCCGCCGCCCGAATTCCGTGAACACCAGAGTGAGGACATCGCGGCCACGTCCGATCCGCTCGACATCGTCCACGAAGCCCTTGATCGCGTCCGTCGCATAGGCGAGCAGACGTGCGTGAACGTCGAATTGATGGACGTGGGTGTCGAACGCGTTACCGCGGTAACCGCAGTAATAGAATCTGGCCGGCATCCGTGCGTCGATTAGAGAAACGATCTTCCGCAGGTCCTGGGCCAAGCCAATGTTGATTCCGTAGTCAACGTCGCTTCGGTAGGCATTCCATGCGTCGCGCACGATCATGGCCGACTGCCGCGCGTCGCGTGCGCTCCGGCTCAGGAACGAAAGATTCGATTCAGGCGCGTCGGGATCCCCGATCAGTTCGTCGAACAGAGGTTGCTGGTCGTAGACCCCTTCCCGCCGGAAGGTTTCCGGCTCATCGAACACGAGGGCCGGGTGGACGGGATTGCGAACCGCCTGGGAAGGCCGCTCGTCGACGTTGATGATGAAGTCGCGCTGCGGGACGGGGCTCAGGTTCGCGGCTGCGCGCCCGACCCACCCCGATGCTTCACCGCTGTTCGGCGCTGCCGAATGCCAGTAACTCATCGAAATGAAATGCGAGAAACTCGGCTGTTCGTACCCGCAGCCGTGCACGATGGCGAGTTCGCCGCGGTCGTAGAGTTCAGCGAGCCCCTTGCACGACGGGTGGAAGCCGAAATGATCATCGATCTTCCGGAGCTCGGCCTCCGGGACGCCGATCCTTGGACGGGCGTTGTAGTAGGCGTCGTCGCCGTACGGCACGACCGTGTTGAGGCCGTCGTTGCCGCCGGTGAGTTCGACCACGACCAGAATCGGCCCTTCCCGGTCGGAAGCCGCGAGGTCCGCGGGGTCTGTTGCCTGATCGGTCGCGGCGAGAGCACGCCTAAAGACGGGCGGCACGCCGAGCGCGCCAACACCCGCGGCGCCGGCTGCAGAGAGAAACTGACGCCGGGAAACGCGGGGCAATCCAGGGATTCTCATGACAATTGGTATTCCGGAGTACTGATGATGAGGTGCATCAGGAGACGGAGCGGCTCCTCGATCCACGATTCGGCTTCCGCCAGCGTGACACCCGCCAGTTGTCCGTCAAGGAACCGGACAAGTGACTCGCGGTCTGCGTCGGACAAGGGACGCCGCAACAACCTTTGGCACAGCGAGTCGACCACCTCTTCCGTGGTGCTGAGCCCGGCGATCAGTGCCATTACGTCAAGCTGGGGTGCACTGGCATCTGCAGGCTTGACAGTCCGCATGGCTTCGGAGTGGCCGTGCCAGGATGCATAGCGGGTGTTGTAGGCCTCATTGGATGCGGCCATTTCCATTGCCATCGACTCGCCCTGCACCGTCGCCTGGGTGATCTCGGCGCCGTTTGTGATCTTTGCGCCTACATCGACCAGCGTTTGGGAGAAAAGCGGGTCGGGCGCACGGAATGCAAACATGTCGGGGAACAGAAGCTGGCGTCCAAAATTTCCCCGCTCTAGCAACGTCGCTGACGTAATCCAGGCGCGCCCGCCGTTCCAGCCCGCGACATTCGGAGGTTCAAACAGATTTTGTCCCAGGCGCTCGACAACATCATGGAAATCGGGCACGCCCGGCAACGCAGAAAGCTTGAGCTTGCGATAGGTCCCGACCACCAGCTGCACCGGGCTCTTGATCTGACTGCCGACGGTCGCTGGCGCATAGAAATCGCGACTGAGGAAGATTGTTCTCAAGAGATCAGCAGTGTCGTAGCCGCTCTCGCGATACCGGTCCGCCAGTGCATCGATCACTTGCGCATCCGCTTCGTCGCGCACGAAGTACTCATAGAGCTTGCCAGCCAGAAACTGCGCAGTTGCGGGGTGCTCAAGGATGAGATCGATGATGTCGTACCCGTCGAACGTGCCGGTCTCTCCCAGAAAAGTCTTGGATTGGGTGTCATGCTCGTCCGAATTGATCACGAACTTCAACGTCGCGGGATCATGTGTCCAGCCGGTAAAGGAGCGCGCCGCTTCCCGAATGTCGGTTTCCGTGTAGTTCCCGGGACCCAGCGTAAAGAGCTCCAGGATTTCTCGGGCAAAGTTCTCGTTCGGATTGCCTTTGACGTTTTGCCCGGCGTCGAGATACACCAGCATGGCAGGATCCGTTGCGACCCCGCGCAACAAGTCACGGAGCGGCCCCTTTCCCTTTGCACGGAAAAGGTCCAGCTGCGTCAACATCTTGCGGTAGTCCCGTACCTTGAAATTGCCCGTCGCGAAGTGGCCGTGCCAGAACAGGGCAAGCTTGTCCTGCAGCGGACGGTGGGTGAGGACCATCTGCTCGCCCCACCAGCGCGAAAGACGCCGGATCTCAAGGCGGTCGGCATTCAGGATGTAGAAGAATGCGTTCACCACCGGTTGCAGGGGGCGGGAGCCGCCGGGCTTGACCTTGACGCCCAGGGCTTCGCCGTCGCGGCGTGCGTCCCGGACAGCCTGTGCGCGACTCCGCGGGACCTCCATCATGCCGGCACGAAAGATGCCGGAATGATCAAAGGCACGCAGATGGTCATTGGGAATTCGCTCCCATTCGACCAGGAATGCCACGGCGTCCGCGGGATCCATTGCCGCCAGACGTTCAACTTCTTCGGGTGGGCCGCCGAAGCCGGCGCGCTCAAGAAGATGTGCTGCGCGCTCGTAACTCCAGTCCGCCGGAGAGATGGGCGCCAGGTCTCCGGCCCAGTCAGCCGGGTCCATGCGGTTGTCCGCAACTCCGATTGCGGCGGTTGCTCCGACCGCCAGATACGTTGCAATTCCCAACAGTGTTCGGATCATCGGCCTTAGCTCCCGAAACTGCGACCTGTTCAAGAATATCACGGCGGCCCGATTGATGTCGTCGGGAGCCTGTCTTGGTTGCACCTTCCGGAATGGATTCTCGCTTCCCGGGTGTCGTCTGCTGGCCGAACCCGCCCGGGCTCGCGGCGTGTGTGATGGCGTGTCCCTCCGGCTGCAAGCCCCCGGGCAGGCCGTCCAACCTGCCGGGATGACGGGCAGGTCGACTGCCGGAGCGCCATGGTCGGGCGCAAGCCAGGAGATCATCGGGGGCTTTAAAGGTTCGTCGGTGCGAGAGCGGCCGTTCGCGCCTGCGCCCGGTTTGGATGCCCGTGTTGGTGAACAGACGATCGTGAAGGTTCGCAACCCGCCTGCCGGCCTGGTTGACGCGGCGAGTACTCCGGAGGCTGCTCTGGCGCCTTGGTGTCGATGCTTACGTCAGCGAACGGCGGAGTTCGCGACCAGGTGGTTCAGCCCGATGGCGTGGCGTTGTTTCGTGGCGGAGGGAGAGGGATTCGAACCCTCGGTACGCTGACGCGCACAACGGTTTTCGAGACCGCCCCGTTCGACCGCTCCGGCATCCCTCCGACCGATTCCACGGCGTTCAGTTCGCGGGCGGCTGTCCTGAACCGCCCGCGAGGTTCATGGTCGTGTCCGCATTAACCGCGCGGAGTGCGGACCCTAGTTGACCTGATGGTAGTCGCCGTCCCGCCACTCGTAGAATACGTACGTTGGACCCTCGACGTCGCCCTTGTCGTCGAAACTGAACGTGCCGAGCACGGTGCTGAAGCTTCCCGACTTGAGAGCTCCCTTGACCGCTTCCGGATCGAGTGATCCCGCGGATTCCACCGCTTGTGCCCACGCCTGGATGGCAGCATAGGTGTAGAGCGTGTAACCCTCGGGCTCGTAGTTCATTTCTTCGCGGAAGCGCTTCACCACATCCGCAGCGTCCGGGCTGTTGCGGGGGTCGGGCGAGAAGGTCATCAGTGTCCCTTCCCCGGCATCGCCGGTAATGGCCCAGAATTCCTGTCCGACCAGGGCGTCACCCGAGATCATCAGCGTTTCGAGCCCCTGGTCGCGCATCTGGCGCACGATCAGTCCGGCTTCCGAGTGGTAGCCGCCGACGTACAGTACGTCGATCTGCTCCAGCTTCAGTTTCGACACCAGTGTCGAATAATCCTTCTCGCCGGCCGTATACGCTTCGTACAGCACTTCTGTGACGCCATTCGCGTTGAGCGCGGCGCGGGTTTCGTCCGCGAGGCCCTTGCCGTAGGCCGTCTTGTCGTGAACGATCGCGATGCGGTCGCTGCCGTGTACGTCTGCCAGAAAGCCGCCCGCGACCAGGCCCTGCTGATCGTCGCGGCCGCAGGTGCGAAAGACATTGTCCAGACCCCGCTCGGTCAGCTGCGGGTTGGTCGACGCCGGGGAGATCTGGATCATCTGCTCTTCCGCGTAGACGTTGGACGCCGGAATCGACGAACCCGAGCAGAAATGGCCAATCACGATTGGCACGCCCTTGGTTGCCAGGCTGTTGGCGACGGCGACCGCCTGCTTGGGATCGCAAGCGTCGTCGCCGATTTCCAGCTCGAGCTGCATTCCCAAAACACCACCCTGCGCATTGAGATCGGCCACTGCGGCTGCCGCACCTTGCTCAAGCTGCACCCCGAACGACGCGTACTGGCCCGTCAGCGGGCCGACGGCCGCGATGCGAATCGGCTCGCCCGCACTGTCCTCTCCGCTGAACTGGTCCATGGCCACGACAACGACGATTACCGCCGCCACCGCGATCAGAACACCGACGATGATTTGCTTCATGGATCTGACCCTCCCCCGGCACCCCGGGAATCAGCGCCGGGCGTCCGACACGTCTCCAGGAACTATATCACTGTCGCGGTCTTCGGCCGGGGTTCTTCAGACCTCAGACCTCACGTCCGTTGGGGGGCCGCCGGCAACCGGTCGCCACCGGAGCACACCGGCGCGCTCGTAGAGCCAGGGGTACTGCTGCACCATGCGGATCACGCGCGTATAGCGGTACGCGAGAGCCGCCAGTCCGACCAGCGTCACGAACTCGATCAGAGTTCCGGCAAGCGGATAGAAGGCGCCGTCAAACAGGGCCCAGACGAAAAAGCGATCGGCAAGCGCCAGGCCGGCCGCTGCGGGGATCAGCATCCACACGGGCCGCCAGGCAAGGGCCAGCGCACGCCCGGTCAGGCTTGCCGCGCCACCGGCAATGATCAGCGTGACGCCGATGTAGACGCCGGGCTCCATTCCCAGAACAGAGGCAATCATGACCCGCCGCCCCCGCCGAGATAGGCGGCCTGGACGCCCGGGTCCTGGAGGAGTTCGTTGCCCGTGCCTTGCAGAGTGACGACGCCATTGGCAAGCACGTACGCACGGTGACAGAGGCGCAACGCGTGGTAGGCATTCTGTTCGACCAGGAAAATCGTCGTGTGACCGGCCTGGTTGATTTCCCGCAGAACAGAAAAGATCTGGCGCGCCAGCCGGGGTGCCAGCCCGAGCGACGGTTCGTCGAGCAGCAGCAATTTGGGCCGGCTGATCAGCGCCCGCGCAATGGCCAGCATCTGCTGTTCACCGCCCGACAGCGTCCCGCCGTTCTGGTCGCGGCGCCGGCCGAGAACCGGGAACAGTTCGAACGCCCGCCGGACCCCCTCCTCGAAGTCGACGGAGGGATTGGCGATTGCTCCCATCTGCAGGTTTTCGAGGACGGTCATGCGCGGAAAGATCCGGCGCCCTTCCGGAGCCTGGGCGATTCCGGACCGCACGATGTCCCAGGTGGGCAGGCGGGTGATCTCCTGGCCGGCAAACCAGATCTGCCCCTGGCGGGCTTGCGGACGGCCGCAGATGGTCATCAGGAGTGTGGATTTGCCTGCCCCGTTGGAGCCGATGAGGGTGACGATTTCCCCTTCGGCGACTTCCACACTCACCCCCCGCAACGCTTCAATTGCGCCGTAGAACGTGTGCACGCCCGCGACCTTCAGGAGCGGAGTCACGGTGCCGCGACCTCCGCCGGGTTCTCGTCGTCCTCGTCATCGCTTCCGAGATAGGCGCGGACGACGGCGGGGTTGGTCCGCACCTCCTCCGGTGAGCCTTCGGCGATCTTCTGGCCGTAGTCCAGCACCACCACATGGTCGGAGATTTCCATCACCATCGTCATGTCGTGTTCGATCAGCAGGACACTGATCTTGTGCTGGTCGCGGATGTACAGGATGAGTTCGCTGAGCGCGTCGGTTTCGCTGGGATTCAGTCCCGCTGCCGGTTCGTCCAGGCACAGGAGGACGGGGTCGCAACACATGGCCCGCGCAATCTCGAGACGTCGTTGTTCACCGTAGGGAAGCGTTCCGGCTTCGGCGTCGGCGTACGAAGCCAGTCCGGTGCGGCCGAGCCAGTAACTGGCGCGTTCGACCGATTCCCTCTCCGACCGGAGGAATGAGGGGGCGCCCAGCAGCCCGAGGACGCTCCAGCCCGATGCACGCATCAGCCGGTTGTGCTGGGCCACCATGAGGTTTTCCAGCACGGACATCTTGGGGAAGGTTCGAATGTTCTGGAAGGTGCGGACCACCCGGGCGTCGCGGGCAATCCGGAAATCGTCCATCTGTTCCAGAAGGAACGTTTGCCGTGGCTCGGGAATGCTCAGCGCGATCCGGCCCACTGTGGGCTTGTAGAAGCCGGTCAGGCAATTGAAGACCGTGGTCTTCCCGGCTCCGTTCGGTCCAATGAGGGCGTGGACGGTTCCCGGGTCAACCGCGAAACTCACGTCGTCGACTGCAACGAGCCCCCCGAAGCGCATCGTGAGGTGCTCGACGTTCAGCAGCGCCGGCGTGCTCATGCTTGCGTCGGTTGCAGGGGCGCGCGAATCGTGGGCTCCCGGTGGGTGAGGAGGCCCCCCGGCCGCCAAAGCATGATCAGCACCATGCCCATGCCGAACGCGAGCATCCGGTATTCCTGGAGTTCACGGAAGTATTCCGGCAGTCCGACCAGAATGATGGCCGCGACCGCCACGCCGATCTGGCTTCCCATGCCACCCAGAACCACGATCGCGACCAGGATTGCGGATTCGATAAACGTGAAGCTCTCGGGGCTGATGAACCCCTGCCGGGTCGCAAAGAACGAGCCGGCAAACCCGGCGAACATGGCCCCGATGGCGAACGCGGACAATTTGGTGTTGCGCGGGTTAACCCCCAGCGACCGGCACGCGATCTCGTCTTCCCTGAGCGCTTCCCACGCGCGACCGATCGGCAGGCGGCGAATGCGGAGAGTGAAGGCGTTGGTGAGAAACGCGAGTGCGAGAATGAGGTAGTAGAGAAAAATCAGACGGTGGACCGGGTCGTACGAAATCCCGAAGAACGTGTGAAAGGTATCCGCGTTCTCTGCCGGCTTGAGAGCGAAATCCAGTCCGAAAAAGCTCGGCCGGCCGATGTTCGTGATTCCGTCCGGTCCGTTGGTGAAGTCGTACCAGTTGATCAGGATGATCCGGATCATCTCGCCGAACCCAAGCGTCACGATCGCCAGGTAATCGCCGCGAAGCCGGAGCACCGGAAACCCGAGAATCACGCCGAACAATGCGGCCAGCAGGCCCGCCAGCGGCAGGCAGATCCAGAAACTCCATCCGAACGTCACCGACAGCAGGGCGTACGAGTAGGCGCCGACGGCGTAGAACGCGACATAGCCGAGGTCGAGCAGCCCGGCCAGACCCACCACGATATTCAGCCCCCAGCCGAGCATCACGTAGGTGAGCACCAGCGTGGCCACGTCGATCAGCCGCCGGTCCACCATCGGGAGCAACGGCAGCAGCAGCCCGATGACCGCAAGGCCGATGCCCGCCCAGAACAGGAGCGACGGGATGGGCAGGGCAGGCCTTTGCACCGGCTCACGATTCCGGCCCAGGAGATTGCGGCCTGCAGCCACGGCGATCGCGATGCCGCCCGCGCACGCGACAGTCGACAGGAACGTGCCGGGGACGAACGCATGCCAGGATGCCGTGCCCTCCACGGTCACGAGGGTTGCCTGGAGGACGAACGACAGGAGTCCCAGGCCTGCCGTCGCCGCTCCCAACGCGAGCGGCAAGGCCAGATGGCCGCGCCGCACCGCCGTGATGCCGAGGCGCCCGAGGAAAATCAGCACGACTGCCCCGGCCAGCTCGGGAAAGCGGGTGCTCAGCGACGGAGCGTTACCCTCGGTTGCGACCAGAAGTCCAACGAACGGAAAGGCCAGAAGCCCGGCGATGCCGGCGACAAGGGCCGCGTCTCGAAGCAGCGCGGAACTGCCCGGCGCCGTCACACTTTCTCCACTTCGGGAGTTCCGAGAATGCCCGTTGGCAGGAAAATCAGCACGATGACAAGAATCGAGAAGGTCGCGACATCCTTGTATTCAATCGTGAAATAACCGGACCACATCGCCTCGGTCAGGCCGATCAGGAGCCCGCCGAGCATGGCCCCGGGAATGGAGCCGATGCCGCCCAGAACTGCCGCGGTGAATGCCTTGACCCCGGCAATGAACCCCACGAAGAAATCGATGACTCCGTAGTAGAGGGTGACCATCAGGCCGGCCACAGACGCGAGCGCAGCTCCCATCACGAAGGTGAGGGAAATGGTCCGGTTGACGTCGACCCCGAGCAGCGCTGCCATGCCCTGGTCCTGCTGGCATGCCCGCTGCGCCCGGCCAAGCGGGGTGCGGGCAATCACGAGGGCAAACACCGTCATCAACAGAAGCGTCACCACCACGATCATGATCTGCAGGGTGCTGAGGCGGACGATGAAGTCGGTGTTGCCGAGCTGGAACTCGAAGCCGCCGCGGATCAGCGGGGGGAGCGTCTTCACCCGGGCTCCCTGCGTCAGCTGGACGTAGTTCTGGAGCGCGATCGACATCCCGATCGCCGAAATGAGCGCGGCCAGGCGCTGGGTGCCGCGGAGGGGACGGTAGGCAACCCGCTCCAGGGCCCAGCCGTACACGGAGGTCAACGCCATCGACACAAACAACGCAGCCAGCAGCGCGATCACGACGAGGCCGCCGTCACCGATTCCGATCGCGACGATGACCATCAGGGCGATGAACGCCCCGATCATGTAGATCTCCCCGTGCGCGAAGTTGATCATCCCGATGATGCCGTAGACCATCGTGTAGCCGATTGCGATCAGACCGTAGATCGCCCCCAGACTGACGCCGTTAATGAACTGCTGGGCGAAATAATCCATTATGTGGACCCGCGGCCGTCAGCCAGAGCCGGCGTATGATTGCGTGCAGGCTTCACGGCTGCAACCATCTGCAAACACGACCGGATTGCACTGCCCCCGCGCTCAAAAAACGGGCATCGTCCTGCCCAAAATGCGGGCAGACGGACGGTGCCCAACCGGTCATTCGCCCAATCCTCTCCAGCGTTTCGAATGGTTGGCACGGACCTTGCTTTATCTGGCCTGACAGTCGCCAGGCGGAATTGAATCCGGCGTTGGCGTCGACGTAATCACGGAGAATGCTCGTGAAGAAAATCGAAGCCATCATCAAGCCATTCAAGCTCGACGAAGTGAAGGAAGCCCTTCACGAGGTCGGTCTGCAGGGAATCACCGTTACGGAAGTCAAGGGGTTCGGTCGCCAGAAGGGCCACACCGAACTGTTCCGCGGCGCCGAATACGTGGTTGATTTCCTCCCCAAGATTAAGATCGAGGTGGTCCTGCGGGATGATCTGCTGGAAAAGGCGATCGAAGCCATTCAGAAGTCCGCGCACACCGGACGAATCGGTGACGGCAAGATCTTTGTCACGCCGGTCGAACAGGCAATCCGCATTCGCACGGGCGAAGAGGGCGACATTGTAATCTGAAGGCGTTGCCGGCTGAGCCCGGCCCCTCTTTTCTTCTCATTGTTTTGCACGCCGTGGAGGAACTCATGGCTTCTGACGTTGAAAAAGTACTCGAACTGATTCGGGAAAAGAATGTCGAGTTTGTCGACTTTCGCTTCACGGATCCGCGGGGCAAATGGCAACACCTTTCGCAGGCGGTGAATACGGTCGACGAAGACATGTTCGCCGACGGATTGATGTTTGACGGTTCGTCGATCTCGGGCTGGAAGGAGATCAACCAGTCGGACATGTGCATGATGCCCGACCCCTCCACAGCGGTGATGGACCCCTTCACGGCGCAGCCCACGCTGATCGTCTTCTGCAACATTCTCGAACCCACCACGGGCGAGCCGTACGAACGCGACCCGCGGTCTACAGCCCTGCGAGCGGAGGCGTACCTGCAGTCGTCCGGCATTGGCGACACCGCGTTCTTCGGCCCGGAGGCCGAGTTCTTCGTCTTTGACGACGTGCGCTGGAATGTGTCGATGAATCACACGTTCTACCAGATCGATTCGGAAGAGGGACCCTACAACTCCGGTGAAGAGTTCGAGGGCGGCAACATCGGGCACCGCCCGTCAGCCAAGGGTGGATACTTTCCGGTTCCGCCGGTCGACTCAGCCCACGATCTCCGCTCCGAAATGGTGACCACCATGGCGGAGATGGGGCTCGATATGGAAAAGCACCACCACGAGGTGGCACCGTCCCAGCATGAGCTTGGATTGAAGTTCCGTCCGATGGTGCAGGCCGCGGATTCGTTGCAGATCTACAAGTACTGCGTGCACATGGTGGCGCACTCGTACGGCAAGACCGCGACCTTCATGCCGAAACCGATTGTGGACGACAACGGATCCGGGATGCATGTGCATCAGTCGATCTGGAAGGGGGGATCACCGCTGTTCGCCGGAGACGGCTATGCCGGCCTGTCCGAGAATTGCCTCCACTACATTGGCGGCATCATCAAGCACGCGCGCACCCTCAACGCGTTCACAAATCCGACCACCAACAGCTACAAGCGGTTGGTGCCGGGGTTCGAGGCCCCGACGCTGCTTGCGTACTCGGCCCGGAACCGTTCGGCGAGCTGCCGGATTCCGTTCGGCACGGGCCCGAACAGCCGCCGTGTGGAGGTTCGGTTCCCGGATCCGTCCTCCAATCCGTATCTCGCGTTTGCGGCGATGCTGATGGCCGGACTGGACGGCATCCGCAACCGCATCGACCCTGGTGACCCGCTGGACAAGAATCTTTACGACCTTGAGCCGGAAGAGCGGTCCGGAATTGCGACCCTCTCGGCAAGCCTGACCGAAGCGGTCGATGCACTGGAAAACGATCACGCGTTCCTCACCGAGGGCGGCGTGTTCGCGAAGGATGCAATCGAGGGCTACATCGAATTGCGCCGGGCCGAAATCCAGCGCCTCGACTACTCGCCCCATCCTGCGGAATTCGACATGTATTACTCCGTCTGACGGACCTGGGCCGTGGCCGCGCTCGGTCATGGCCATTCTCTGCGCAACGCCGCCGGTTCCAATCGAACCGGCGGCGTTGTCATTTCTGAGGTAGTGCGCGCGGCCCTCCTTGATGTCGTCCGACCGCTTGGCCCGTTTGTGGCTTTGAGCACAGGCCGCCCGGATCCGGTACCGCCATGGCATGTCTGAAAGTCAGCGTAAGGGGCCTTCTCCGCTGACTGTTTCTCCGCGTGATAGGGTGGAGCGTCTCACGCAAACGTTGGAGCCAGTGCCATGATCCGGTTGTTCAGCTATGTGCTCTGCATCGTGATAGCAGGCGTCGGTGGCTATTCGATTGCCCAGTGGAGTGCGGACCAGGCTTCGGACCAGGCCGAACCCGCCCGCGCGGGTTCTGATGCCACGCAAGCTTCACCGAGCGTGCGATGGAAGATGGCCAGTGCTTTCGGCAGCCAATGGCCGATTCAGGGTGAACTCGGCATCCATCTGATCGAGCAGATCGACGAAGTGACGGACGGGACGGTCCGGATACAGTATTTCGAACCCACTGCGCTGGTGCCGCCACTGGAGATGTTCGACGCCGTCTCTCAGGGATCAATTGATGCAGCGTGGTCGTCGGCGGGCCTCTGGGCCGGCAAGATTCCGGCTCTACAATTTTTCACCGCTGTGCCGTTCGGGCCCGGAATCGGAGAATATCTGGCCTGGCTTTACGCGGATGGAGCCGAGGAAATTTACCGCGAGCTGTACGCTCCGCACGGAATTCATGCGATGCATTGCGGCCTGCATTCGCCGGAGGGGTCGGGCTGGTTCCGGGAAGAGATCCGGTCCATTGACGATCTTCGTGGCTTGAAGATGCGCTTCTTCGGTTTGGGTGCGCGGGTGATGGAGAAACTTGGCGTATCCACGCAACTGCTTGCGGGTGGCGACATCTACCCGGCACTGGAGCTTGGCGCCATTGATGCTGCGGAGTATTCGATGCCCGTCATCGATCTCAATCAGGGCTTTCATCAGGTGGCTAAGCACTACTATTTCCCCGGTTGGCATCAGCAGACCAGCCTGTTCGAGCTTCTGGTTTCGGAGCGTCGGTGGAGCGAGCTGTCGCTTGTGCAGCACGCGCAGGTGGAAATGGCGTGCATGGCCAATTTCGTGCGTGGTGCCGCCATCGGCGAAGCGGCGCAGACGGACGCGCTGGCCGAACTCGAGGCCCACGGGGTGCAGTTCCATCGCTGGTCGCCGGAAATCCTCGAGGCGATGCGGTCCGGATGGGAGGCTGTTGTCGCTGAGGAATCTGCCAAGGATGCGGACTTTGCTCGCGTTGCCGAAGCTTACTTCGCTTTTCATGAGTCCTACCGGCAATGGGCGGATTTGGGATACCTCCGCTGAGTTGAATTATAGCCGAGGCCGTGGGCGCGTCAGGGTCACGGCCCTGATTTGGGTTGACCTGTCAACCTGCGGCAGGCTCCTTCGGTCGCGTGGCCGGTCCAGTTTTTGCACGGGCGCGAGGCTCCCGCCGACGATGTCGTCCGGACAAGCGGAAGGCGATGGTTGCGCCGATTCCCTTATATCGGCTCCGTGCCACGTCTTAGGATTCGCAAGTAGTCGCGATATACGAATATCCGACCACGCTGTTTCCCGGTTATCTCCTGGACAACACCAAGCTTTTCCATGTGGTTTACCGACTTGGCAACTGTCGGACGGGACATGCCCAACTTCTGCGCTGCATACGGGATTCCGAGAATCGGCTGCTGCTGGAGAAGCTGGTGGACACGAAGCGCGGATGACGCCGGACGGCCTAGGTCTTCAATGCGCTGCCGATCCGCATCGAACAGGTGCAGAATCTCGCGTGCCGCCGACGCTGCCTGCAGCGATGTTCCGGTGATGCTGTCCAAGAAGAACTCGAGCCAAGTTTCCCAGTCGCCGCGCTCTCGGACCCCTTGGAGTAGTTCGTAGTACTGTTGGCGGTGCGTCTTGAAATAGAGGCTGAGGTAAAGGATCGGCTCCTTCAGGATTCCCTGCGTAAAGAGCAGGAAAGTGATCAGGAGCCGCCCCAGCCGTCCATTCCCGTCGAGAAACGGGTGGATCGTCTCGAATTGAACATGCACAAGGCCGACCTTGATCAGGGTTGGCAACTCGTGCGTGTCGGCGTGAATGAACGCCTCAAGGTCCGTCATGAGATCGAGGACCTGCTCGGGAGGCGGCGGCACGAACAACGCATTGCCGGGGCGCGTGCCTCCGATCCAGTTTTGTGAAACTCGGAACTCGCCAGGCTGTTTGGTGTTTCCCCGGCCTTTCGACAAGAGGATGCTGTGGATCTCTCGGATGAGCCGGAGAGAGACCGGAAAGCCATCCCGGATTTGGGTAAGGCCATGGTTCATGGCGGCGACGTAATTGGATACTTGCTGCACGTCATCGAGCGGCGCGCCTGGCGCCTCCTCGCTTTCGAACAGCAGGAGATCGACGAGCGATGACTGCGTGCCTTCGATCTGCGATGAGAGTACCGCTTCTTTCCGAATGTACATGTAGAGGAATAGCTGGGCGTCGGGGAGGATTGAGGTGACGCCGTCGAGCTGACCAAGCGCGCGATTGGCGCTCTCCAGCCGCCGATAGAGCCCGTCCAACCGCAAAGCCGGGCTTGGAGGCAAGGGCGGGGGCACGAACGCTTCCGCCGTCTCGCCGGTTGTTGAGATGGTCACTTTTTGCCCGAGCCGCGAGAGCACCTGTTCTGCAGCCATCGTTGAGAAAGGATCCTTTTCTTGGCTTTCTGGCAACGAAAGGATAATCGAAAATCCTTTCTTTGCGTTGACGCTAGAGAAAGGTTCCGTCTGATGTCGAGGATTCTTTGCCTGAATATCGGAGTGCAGGCGAGACGAGACAGCGGATTGATCCCAACGGCTGGAAACCTCAATTTCTGGCAGCGATGACGTATTTTCAGGCCTGCGGGTCAGGTTAAAAGATTGATTTCTTTGGTGTTGCGGCCATCAATCGACAGCCTTCGTGCAGAATCCGATCACGTTGGAATACATCTGGCGGCGTCGATGAGCTGCCGTGCGTGCTCTCGAGCCATCCCGGTGCGCGGGCAGGTGCGATGGGCGGCAACCCAACCCGCGGGCCATCGGCGCAAGAGCGGAAAAGGCTGGAAGCACTGGCGCGCCCGGAAGGATTCGAACCCTCAACCTCCTGATCCGTAGTCAGGTGCTCTATCCAATTGAGCTACGGGCGCCATTGGCTGCGGTAGGGTAACTTGACCAACCGCGCTGACAAGTGCGCCGGTTCAATAGGTGAGCTCGACGTTGTCGATCAGGCGCGTGGTGCCAATCCGGGCAGCCGCAAACACACGGGCGGGCGTTCCGTCGCGGGCAGTCACCGGATCCAGAGTTTCTGAACGCCGAAGCTCGACGTACTCGACCTCGTGGAAGCCCGCTTGCGCGATCGCTTCTCGCGCTGTGCTGACGGCGGCAGAGATATCGGCGCCGGCGCCGATGCGTTCGGCCGCCGCCCGGAGTTCACGGTACATGGCGGGTGCCGCGGCGCGTTCGGCCGGATTCAAGTACGCGTTGCGCGATGAACATGCGAGCCCGTCGGGCTCCCGAACCGTTTCAATTCCGACAATCTCGACCTGCATGTCAAGGTCCTGCGCCAACCTCCGGACAACCAGCAACTGCTGATAGTCCTTCTCTCCGAACACGGCGACATCGGGAAGGCACTGCAGCAGCAGCTTCGCAACGACCGTTGCAACTCCACTGAAGTGTCCCGGCCGCGCCGCGCCGCAGAGACCTTCCGCCGGACCGTTCACGACGACCGACGTTGCGAATCGGCCTGGATACATTTCGGTTTCGGACGGGGCGAAGACAACGTCCACACCGGCTGCCCGGAAGAGCTTCAGGTCTTCCTCTTCGGTTCGCGGGTAGCGGGCAAGATCTTCACTTTCTCCGAACTGTTTGGGATTGACGAAAAGCGACGCGACCACCCGCTTCGCACGCCGCCGGGCGTCCGCAACCAGCGCGGCATGGGCGGCGTGCAGGGCCCCCATTGTGGGTACCAACGCGACCGTCTCGGATGCGGAACGCCAGTCCTTCACGGCCGCCCGGAGCTCCGCGACGCTGCCGAGGATTCTCATCTCACCCGGATCCACGGTTTCAACGCCGGCGGTTTGACCGAGGCGAAGACGTCACCGGACCGACTCCGGTCCCATGAGCGCTTCACGGAACCGGTGCTTCAGGTACGCCCCGTCCCGGGGAGGCAGGTCGGTGGACGGCGTCGAGAGCTGCCCTGGTACGCGGGTTGTCGCGAACAGCGGCCCATGCACCTCTGTTCCCAGCGTTGCAAGCGCCACCGCAAAACGCTCGAGGTCGTCGGCATCCGAAATCGTGCGCGAGTCGGTGATGCCTGCTCCCCGAGCGATTGCTTCCAAGTCGCAAACGCCGGCAGTGTGCGATTGCTGCCCCCCGGTCTCGCCGTAGAGTTCGTTATCGACCACCACCACGGCAAGATTGCGGGGCCCTGAACGGGCAACAGTCGCCAGGCTTCCAAGACCCATCAGCATTTCACCGTCACCGGTCAGAACCAGCACCTTCCGGTCGGGCCGGCTGAGTGCGAGGCCGAGCCCTATGCTGACGGCGAGGCCCATGCCGCCCCAGAGGTAGTACGTGAGGTTCCGGTCACCGGCCCTGGAGGCATCCCAGGCGGTGCCACCCAGTCCGGCGATGACAAGCAGCTCGGAGTCGGTCCGGACCAAACGGTCGGCCACCGACTGGCGTGTCAGGGCTTGATCAGTCATCGAAACGCCTTGGTCCCGATCAGCCGCTGGGTCAGGAGAACCGCGACGCGTTGCGACGAGTCAAATGCCAGACGGGCGGCGGCCAGGGTCGTTTCCCCTACCTCATTGGCGTGTTGGGCCTCAAAAATCCGGCAGTCGACAGCGGTTAGCACATCGCGGGCGGCACGCCCAAGCGGCACCTGCCACGGATTGAACTCGCCCCATTCGCCTCGCATCGTGATCACCATCAGCAGCGGAAACTGTCCGGCTTCAGCCAATGATGCAATTGCGTTGATGCAATTGCCGAGACCGCTTGACTGCATGAGGAGTGCCGCACGGTCGCCTCCCAGCCAGGCGCCGGCAGCGAGGCCAACGCCTTCCTCCTCACTGGTGAGCCCGACGACCGTCAGTTCGGGGTCGGCACCGCAGCGCTTGATCAAGTGCGCATGCCCCGCGTCCGGCACGTGCCCAATTTGCGTGACACCGACCAACTTCAGTGTTTCAAACAACTCATCGGGCCACTGCGTGGACGGGTCGGGCGTCATCAGATCTCTCGCCGCAAGTTCGAGGCGGCAACCCAGCCTTCGACATCCCCGAGCTTGATCCGGAACCAGCCCGTGGCCTCCGCTGTCACCTCAAGTCGCAGGTTACGGCCTACGACGAAACCCGCGACGCAGAAATGCTTGCCGGGTCCCTGACGGACGGCAGCGTGGGGGCGCGCTGTCAACAGTCGGGAATTGAGAAACCGCCGTGCGCTCCCGCCTTCGGAACTGAATGATCGGCATCCGGCTATCCGTTTCTTGGAGGGCACGAAATCGTCTTCCATCGCGTCCCTCAACTCGCCTTCCGTCCCGCTCATGAGGCTGGCGAGTTCGGTGGCAGGTTCGGCTTCACCGTGCGCCGCGAAAGGCAAGGCTGTAGCGATAACCAGGCCCGCCATGAACGCGGGCAGGCTAGCCAGACGGAAAAGGCAGGGTCTAGTCATGGGTCTCTCCACCGCAAGCGCGACAGAACGCAATTTAGCGTCCGCCGATAGTGATGCCATGTCCGCGGGTTGGAATCGGCCCGTGTCCCGACCGCGCCGGTTGCGTGACACGTAAGAAAGCGTATCGTTATGTGTGTGCAATAGAGGTTCACACGCCCGTTTTTGCTGACGTGTGGATGCTCGGAGGAGGAAGAACCTATGGCCCATTCGTGGCTAAGCGAGCGGGAACAGGCGCTAGTTGACGGTGCTGAGAAACTCAACACCGATCTGCCCGTTCCAACTCAGATCGTTTCTAACGGGGAGTACCTGCCCCCGAAACAGTCCGCAACCCAAAAACACGTTGAGAAGCGGATTCTCGACCTAGCCGAGGAAAACGCGAAGTACCTCGGCATGGACCGGCGCGCGTTCCTGCAGACCAGTTGCGGAATGGCAGCGGCGTTCGTGGCCATGAACGAAATCCATGGTGGCGACGTCTTCCAGGTGAGTTCTGCCGAAGCCCGCGACCCGGAAATGATGAGCGAGCGCGACAAGGCGTTGTCCGGTCAGTTCATTTTGGATGACCAGACCCATTTCCTGCGTGATGACTTCGGACACGAAGCCATTCTCGGCCTGGGTGAATTTGCGTCGGAGCACTGGAACCCGAATCTGAAGACGGAAGGCCTGACGCTCGCCCGCTACAAGTTCGAGAATTACATTCGCGAACTTTGGTACACCAGTGACACCAAGATGGCGCTCCTTTCAGGTGCTCCGTTCGATGACCCGACCTGGTGGCTCCTACACAACGACCAGATCGTCGCAGCCCGCGACATGGTGAACGACTTTGCCGGATCACGGCGGATGCTCGGTCATGCAGTCATCACGCCTGGTCAGCCCGGCTGGATGGACGTGGTGGACCAGGCCATCGAGGAACTGCACCCCGAATCCTGGAAGTCCTACACGATCGGTGACCCGCTCTCTCCGTCCAAGTACCCCTGGCGGCTCGACGACGAAGAGATCATGTACCCGTTCTACGAGAAGTCGTTGAAGGCGGGCATCAACACGATCTGCACGCACAAGGGTCTGCTGCCTCCGGACTACGAGGTCTCGTTCCCGGGCGTCTGGCAGTACGCGACCATGGATGACCTGCCGCAGGCGGCCAAGGACTTCCCCGAGATGAACTTCGTGATCTACCACTCGGGTCTGCGGCCGTTCCTTGAGCTTCCGGACCAGGCATGGAAGGAATTCGAGCAGTCAGGTGGCGAAATCAAGTGGGTGACCGACCTCACACGGATCCCCGAAGAGCACGGTGTGAGCAATGTCTACGGCGAGATCGGCACGTCATTTGCCAACTCCGCCGTGGCGCACCCGCGCTTCTCGGCAGCGCTGATCGGGACACTCGTCCGTGACCTCGGCGCCGATCACGTCATCTGGGGGACCGACACCGTCTGGTACGGGTCTCCGCAGTGGCAGATCGAGGCCATGCGTCGCCTTGAGGTGCCTGAGGACATGCAGCAGACCTACAATCTGCCATCCCTTGGCGGGCCGAACAGCCTGACCAAGCAGGCGATCTTCGGTCTGAACGCAGCACGTCTCTACGACATTGGCGTCGAGAGCGCATCTGACATGCCTGCGATGCCCGACTTCTCCGAGGACAAGCTCGCGCAGCTGGCGCGCCGGTTCCGCGAGGAAGGCGGTGGATCGTCCAACAAGCGGTACGGTTACGTCCGCACAGCCTGATTCGACTGGCTTTAGGGGAGCGCGCAGACTTGCGCGCTCCCCAATCTCCCCACATTTGCGATGCCCGAACACGGTGTGGTGCCTTTGGCGCCCACTCGTGGTCGACGCGGCATCTGGAAGGCGACTATGCGTAAGACATTGATTGCGGGCGCGCTCCTCGTTGCGTGGTGTGTCCCGGCCATTGCTCAGGCTGACGTCATGACAGTCAAGGGCGAAGAGGCACGACTATATTTTGCAGGGCTGTATCCGGCTTACATCCTGTTCCTGAAGGGCGGAATTCCTGAGGATTCCGAGGATGCCTGGGTTGACCAGCCCTACTGGGCGGTGCTGGACGTTCATGGTGGGCCCGAGGCAGGCCAGAGTGTGATTCTCCGGCTTTCTACCACCAGCGCGAGCAGCCCTCAGCCTGAATGGTGTGTGACCGAGGGTGCTGAGGAATTCGGTGGTCATGGCCCTGCTTGCATCAACTCCGATGCACCGAAATCCATGAATCAGTTGCGTTTTAAGGTACGGGTCCAATACGCAAACGTGGCTGACCAGCTGCCCGCAGAGTTCCAGGACAGAACCTGGGCGGAGTACCCGGATTTACCAGGACGTCGCGAAAGCGAAGTCTTCGGGCCGGCGGAGCTTCACATCATCCGCTGACTTCGACTGGTTTTTGACACCGGTTTTCTTTGACCCCGGAGGGCAACCGCCCTTCGGGGTTTTTCTTTGCCGTATCTCCGTTACATGCCTGTCGTGCGCCATTCAGGGACCCACGCCAATACGACGGCCGTGCACTCGTCTCCACTCGGTCCGCCTGACGATTGTGTTGAGCTGCACTGCGGCGATGCTCGACCGGAATTCCCCCTCCCTGGACTGGTTCCTGGTTGCTAGCGACCGGTAAACGCGGGGCTCCGTTTCTCCGCGAAGCTCGCGACACCTTCCTTGAAGTCTTCACTCGAGAAGCTCTGGTGCATTTCTGCATCGGCGATTGCAAGCGCTTCCTCGAGGCCTTCGCCCAAGGCCTCCCACAGTTGACGCTTCATGATGCGCGTTGACCGGGGGGATACTTGCGTCGCCAGCATGCTCGCGTAGTTGCGGACGGACGGCATGAGTTCGTCCGGCTTGAATGTGGCGTTGACCAATCCCAAGTGCGCCGCCTCTGCACCGGAGATCCTGCGAGCTGAAAGAAGAATGTCTTGCGCCCGCGCAATTCCAACCAGACGTGGCAGCAGCCAGCTAATTCCATGTTCGGCGATCAAGCCGCGGCGGCTGAATGCGCTTGAGAATACAGCGTCCTCGGCTGCGAAACGCAGGTCGCACCAAAGTGCCAATACCAATCCGAGACCAGCTGCCGGACCGTTGATCGCAGCGATAATTGGCTGCGGAACGGTCGGGAACCAGGTTTGCGCACCCTGGAATCCTTTCGGTGCGTCAGGATTGAACGGCGCCGAGGTCCGGCTTGATGCATCCGAACCCGAATCAATCGCCTGAAGGGCCTCGATGTCTGCGCCGGCACAGAATCCGCGCCCGGCACCGGTCAGGATGATCACCCGTACGGAATCATCATCGGCAAGGGAGCGAAAGCAGGATTTCAGCTCCTTGCCCATGTGCGGTGTCCATGCATTTAGGCGGTCGGGACGGTTGAGCGTCACGGTGGCAACGCCATCCTGAATGTGCACCTCAATCTGCTCGAATGTCATGGAACTCATCTTGGTCCTCGGGTCTATGTGCCGGGCAGCACCGCGTTGGAATCCGGCTGGTCAAGCGAGCGCTGGCCGCTCGCACTGGAAGACCGGAATCAGACGGCTGGAACGGGGTTACGTTGCCGACAGGTTGTGCAAGACGACGCAGGCGACCTCCAGCGCCGGGGGCGCGCAAGCATAGCCGCACGTCCCCGGCTGCCCCGCGCCGGCCCTGCGGGCAGTGTCCCCCAGGGCCTTCACGTTACCGAGCATCCGGAGTTGGGTGCGACGATTCCGAGGCGTGAGACGACATCGAGCCCAGCAGCGCCGCCTCGAGCGGCCATGATCTCAAAGTGAGCGTGACCACTTTCTGCATCGATGGTGACCGGTCCTGTCGCGGACTCGAACGTGAGGCCCTTGAGCCCCTGCACAATGGAGGATGCCTGCAATTCGCCGACCCTCTGCGCCGCGGCGGCGATCGCAGTCAGAGCGTTGTAGTGCGTGTAGGCAAGGTACGTGATGGGTGTGTCGTCGGCTCCAAGGCCCTGCATGCGAGCAACAAGATCCGGTACCCCGCCATTCTCGTCGCTCGCAACGAATGAGGTCACTGTGGCTACTTGGTTGGCTTCAGCGGGTGGCAGCTCAGCGGCGTGCAGTTCGTTGAACCCCACCCAGCCAAACTTGATTTGTTCCAGGAGGCCCAGCGCCTGCGCCTGCCGCACGAAATGCACTCCCTGCAACCGCGGCACGCAGAACACGACGGAAGTTGCGCCTGTATCGGCGGCCCAGCGGATCACGGGCTCGAAATTGGTTTCCTCGATTTGCGTAAGGGCTTGTCCGGTGACCGATCCGTCGAGGCTGTAGATGGCCTGAAGGATGGCCTGGCGGAAGCTCGACACCTGCCAGCTCGAATAGCTGCCCACCATGAAGTAGCTGCGGCCCTCGCCGGCATCGAGATGACGGATCAGGGCAAGGATGTCCTGGCTCGGCGTCGGCCCGACCGAGAAGTACGCATCCGAGCAGTAGAGACCTTCATTGTTTGACGCCGAGACCAGCGGCACGCCCAGGGATTCCAGTGCCCTCGTTGCCGCCTTTCGGCCTGCCGAAATGAATGGACCCACCGCTGCATGGATGCCGTCGTCCCGAACCAGGCGATTGCAGGTCTCTGCAAGGCCCATGGGCGTACCTTTCGCATCGGCGTACACAACTTCGACGGGGCGCCCCAAGACGCCCCCTGCGCCATTGATTGCATCGGCTGCTGCGTCCAGACCGAGACGCATCTGCCTCGCCTGGAGGTCCAGGCCCCCGGTCAACGGCAGAAGTGCGCCAACGCGAAGCGCGGTTCCCTGGCCGAGCGCCGGGGCCGGAAGGAAACCGGCTGCCCCGCTTGCGGCCACCCCGGTCAACACACTACGACGGGTGAGTCTCCCAAGTTCTCTCGTGTTCGGCATTGCGGTCGCTCCGTGCTTGTTGGTCATGACACCAGTGTGCCCAATCTTCGATCCCGCAGCCAGGGTGCATCCGCGACCATCGTGTGCTTCAACGTGTATGGACGAGATCGGCTTTGGATGTCAGCTCGGTGTTTCGTGGAATTGTTACTGGCAAAGACCGGGGCACATTGACGCCCCGTGCCCGTCCGTCCGTCCCAACGATGCCGCGACCGGGAACTGGAGGAAGGCCGCACGACGCAGCGGGGCTGCGGCCTGGATGCCTGGCCCCGCCGGCGCCGTGGGCGCTCTCAAGTCGTCGACGCGGTGGCTTCGCGCACTTCCTTGCTGAAGAGCCGAACCTGGGCGCCTGCCAGCATGGCGCCCAGCTTGTCGCGGATAGCCCATAAGCAGATGAGGGCCGGGATCACCATGAGCGTGGTGATGATGAAGAAGGTCCCCCAATCACCGTCCAGCCAATCGACGAGCACTCCGGACGATGCGGCAAACAACGTTCGCCCTGAGGTTCCGATCGAGGCAAGCAGCGCATACTGCGTTGCCGTGTAGGTCCGGTCGACAAGCATCGAGATAAACGCCACAAACGTCACAGTCGCAAAGGCGCTAGTGAGATCGTCGAGTACGACGGCCGCCGCGAACAACGGTTCGGAACGGCCGACCCACGCGAGTACGGCAAACATCAGATTGGTCAGGGCCATTGCGATTCCGGCAACGAACATGGCCCGGATCAATCCGATCCGGATCGCGCAAAAGCCTCCAAGGAGCGTAAAGGCGACTGTGGTTATCCATCCGAGGCCCTTGGAATACAGGGCGATATCCGATTTCGAAAAGCCGATTTCCTTGTAGAAGACGAGCGACATCCGTCCCATGAATGCTTCGCCGATCTTGAACAGAAAGATGAAGCCCAGGATGGCGGCTGCTATTGCGATCCCGTTGCGCCGGAAAAAACTCATCAACGGGCTTGCGACAGTGCTGGCAATCCACGCCCCGACCCGGCCCATAGGCCCGGACATGCCAAGGCGCGAGGCCACGCTCCGTTCGTCTTCCGCCTGGGCAGCAGCCCTCGGGTCGGTGGGCGCCTCCCTGACGAAAGCGAGTCCGATGTTGCAGAGAATGACCAACACTCCCATGACAAGGAACGTTGCCTGCCAATAGTGTTCGACTCCTGCTGTCTCGAAAGCCTGCGCTGTTTCCAGCGCGGCCACGCCGCCGAGTTTGAACCCCGTCCACCAGCCGACTACGGCGACGGCGGCACCTGCGGCCATCGCCTCGCCTTCCGTTGTGCCGATCTGTTCAATCCGAAGCGCATCGATCGTGATGTCCTGGGTCGCGGATGCGATGGCGATGACGAGGCCGATCGCGATCACGCCGCCGAGGTTTGCGGTGGGATCGATGGCGCTCCAGCCCAACAGGCTCAGCAGAATGATGGCCTGGAGAACAACGATCCAGGCCCGGCGCTGGCCGCATCGCTCGGACAGCCACGGGATCCGGATTCGATCGATCAGTGGCGCCCAGAGAAAGTTGAATGCATAGACTCCAAAGATCAGCCCCGCCCAGCCAATGGTGGTGCGGCTTAATCCGTTTTCCTGCAACCACAGGTTGAGGGAACTGCCAATCAGGACCCAGGGGAACCCGCTGATGATCCCCAGCAGCAGGATGCGGGCCATTCGGCGCTCGAGATAAATCGCAAGCGGCTGCGTGATGCCTTGCATGACAGATCCTTCGACGAATGATCCTATTGGGGCTGACCAACCCGGTTGAGTCTTGCCGGTGCTGTGGAGTTCAGCAAGTGCGAGACGCTGAGCCCGCGGGAGTTGCCCCATCGTACCGCGCCTGCACTGGCGAACGAAATCTCCAGACGCGCACTTTCGACCAGTGCCGCGCATTGCCTGCCAGCCGCCAACCGGGCGAGGTGAAGCGTCGACCATGGCCCCGGGGGGGGCGACCGGATCCGCCGGGCCGGAACATCGGTCGCTAGTGGGCGTCGAAAGGGGTAATCCTGCCGGCGGTTCCATCGGATCGCCCCGACACCGCTGGTGCTGCGCCGTCCAGGAACCACGGGTTGGCTTGCCTGAGGTCCAGAGCCCAGGACCATGTTCGGCAGAACCCTGCCCGCGATGAATTGGCCGGGCTATATTTTGCCTTGAGCAACTGCGCCGGGGATGCACCCGGTGCCCGCCATCCGTTCGCGTTCTTCAGGAGGCCGTCATGGCCGAATATCGGGCCCCCCTTGCCGATCTCCGGTTTGTTCTCAATGACATCGCGAAATCCGGGGCCGATGACCCCGGCAACAACGGAGCGACGCCGGAACTGGTCGATCAGGTCTTGACCGAAGCAGGGCGCTTCGCAAGCGAGGTGCTGGCTCCGCTCAACCGTTCGGGCGATCTCGAAGGATCCCGAATCGAGAACGGTGTGGTGCGAGTCCCCGAGGGTTTTGCCGACGCCTACGGTCGTTTCGTGGACAATGGCTGGAACGCCGTGTGCGGTCCGACCGAGTGGGGCGGACAGGGGCTCCCATGGGTGGTGAGCACGGCCCTCAACGAGATTTGGCAGGCGTCCAACATGGCGATGGCCAACTGCATGATGCTGACGCAGGGAGCGGTGGAGCTGCTTGCGCAGCACGGGACCGACGCCCAGAAGCGGACGTACCTGCCGAAACTGATCAGCGGCGAATGGTCGGGGACGATGAACCTCACAGAGCCCCAGGCCGGCTCTGATCTGGGACAGCTCCGCACCCGGGCCGAGCAGTCGAACGGCGCCTGGAAGCTTCGCGGCCAGAAGATCTTCATCACGTACGGCGACCACGACATGGCCGAGAACATTGTGCATCTGGTCCTTGGACGGTTGCCTGACGCGCCTCCCGGCGTGCGCGGCATCTCGCTCTTCCTGGTGTCAAAGCGGGAAGTTCTCGAGGACGGCGGGCTGGGTGTGTACAACGACGTTCGGGTCAACTCGCTGGAGCACAAGCTCGGACAATCGGCTTCACCAACCTGCGTGCTGCTGTACGGGGACGATCAGGGAGCGCAGGCTGAACTCGTCGGGGAGCCGCATGGCGGCCTCAAGACGATGTTCACGATGATGAATCACGCCCGCCTCAACGTCGGCATCCAGGGGGTTGCGATCGCGGAGCGTGCCTACCAGCAGGCACGCGAGTTCGCCGGTAGCCGGGTCCAGGGCGCGCCCATTGAGGATCCGCGCGCGGCTCCGGTTGAGATCATCCACCACCCCGATGTCCGCCGCATGATCATGGACATGAAGGCCAAGACCGAGGCCGCCCGTGCCTTGGCAATTGTCACTGCGGAAACCCTGGACCGGGCGCGCCACGACCCGGATGCAAGTGAGCGGCAGCACCACGCACTGCGGGCCGAGGTGCTGGTTCCAATCGTCAAGGGGTGGTGCACCGACCAGGGTGTCGATGTGGCCTCAACCGGCGTTCAGGTACATGGCGGCATGGGTTACATCGAGGAGACAGGTGCGGCGCAGCATTACCGGGACGCACGGATCCTGCCCATCTATGAGGGAACCAACGGCATCCAGGCCCTCGACATGCTGCGGCGCAAGCTGCAACTCGCTGACGGCGAGCCGTTTCGGAGCCTGGTGTCGGATATGCAAGCGGTCGCCAGCCAGCTGACCGAAAGCAGCGGGGACGACCTGCCTGCGGTTGGACGTCAGCTGGGAGAGGTCGCGACCGCGGTCGGAGAGACGGGAGGCTGGCTCGCCGAGAAGTTCCGGAAGGATCCGCGCGCGGCTGCTGCCGGCGCGACCCCGTTCCTCTCGATGCTCGGATTTGCTGCTGGAGGCTGGGTCATGGGGCGGGCTGCGTTGCGGTCCGCCGAGCGGATCACCGCCGGAGAAAGCGACCCGTTTTACGCGGCCAAGATTTCGACAGCCCGCTACTTCGCCGAGATGTACTTGCCTCCGGCCGGCGCGCTGGCGGGGCCCGTCCGGACCGCGTGCCACACGGTGGATGCCGCAGTCGCCGGGTAGGGGACGGGCTTTTCGGGCCGATATCAGTCCGGGGCCGGCACGGCTTCCGCGCGCATCGCAAGGCCACCGTCGGGACCTTTGATCCAGGCCTCGGCGCCACCGTTCGTGTGGCGCCCTTCGGCCCGGATCGGGGTATTGGCGAATACGGGTTGGTGCGCCCGGTACGCGAACCGTTTCAATACACCCATGCGGGCTTCGTGCCGGAGCGTCTCGAGCAGCAGCGTTGCCATCAGGGGTCCGTGGACAATGATGTCGGGATACCCCTCGACCTCGCGTACGTACGGAGCGTCGTAGTGGATGCGGTGGCCGTTGAAGGTCACGGCTGAATAACGGAACAGCATCACCGGGTCAGGCCGTACCAGACGGGACCAGTCCGGATCGACGGGGGCCGGTTTTGCCGCCGGAGCAGGCACGCCGGACGCGGCGTCCGTGCGATAGACGATGTTCTGGACCTCCTCAATACAAAGCTCGCCGTCAGCGCGGAAAGTGTGCACGACCGTGACAAACACGAGCGGTCCGGTCCGTCCTGATTTCTCCTCCACGTTCGTCACCTCGGACGTGCGGGTGGCCGTCGACCCGATGCGAAGCGGGGCGTGCCAGGAGAGCGTCCCGCCGGCGTTCATCCTGCGCGGCAGGTGCTCGAGCGGTGGCAGAAATTCGCCCCGTTGGGGATGCCCGTCGATCCCGATCTGATCCGCGCCGGCTGCCTCCAGGAAGTACGCCCAGTGCCAGCCGGCCGGGAGCGGGTCTCCCGTCTCGGGCGTCTCCACCCCGAGTGTCGCGGCCAGTGCCTGGGCGGGCCATGCCGTAATGGTGTCGTCGTGAACACGTGATGTCGGAACCCAGCCGTCGGTGATGCGGGTCATGCAGCAAACTCTTGGCGGATGGCATCGGAATGTTCGCCGAGCTCCGGGACTGCACCGTACACGGGGGAGCTGCCATCGACTGAGTTGGGAGGTGCAATCACCTCCACGGGCCCGCCCGGGGTGTCGAATCCGATCAACCGAAGCGCCGGATGACTTTGCAGGTCTGCCACGTCGTTGAGCGCACCGCATGCGATTTTGGCGGCACGTAGCCGCGCGAGGAGGGCGGGGCGGTCGTCGGCGCGAAAGGCCGCACAAATGATGGCATCGAGATCGGCACGGTTCCGGAAACGATTCGCGACCGAGCAAAACCTGGGATCGTCGGCGATCGTTTCGTCACCGAGGACATCACGGCAGAGCCCGCGCCATTCACGCTCGTTCTGAATGGAGATCAGGACAAAGCGCCCACAGCGGGCCGGGAAGGCACCGTACGGAGCGATCGACGGGTGGGTCAGTCCGAGGCGCTTCAGCTCGACCGCACCGTACCGGCGGCTGAGATAGGGGACTGACATCCAGTCGGCGATCCCGCTGAAAAGCGACGTCTCGATGCTGCATCCCTCGCCTGTCCGCGACCGCCTGAAGAGAGCCTGGAGGATGCCGGCGTGCGCATTCACGCCCGCGCCCAGATCGCAGACGGGAACGCCGACACGAGCCGGCCCGTCTGGAGTGCCCGTCAGTTCGCAGACGCCGCTTTCGGCCTGCACCAGCAGGTCGTAAGCCTTCATGTCTTCATGGCTGCCCTCGCCGTATCCGGAAATATCGACCGTGATCAGACTGGGGTTGGCTTCACGGAGCGATGCGGACCCGAGGTTCGCGCGGGCGGCAGCACCGGGCGCAAGGTTCTGGATGAACACGTCTGCCTTCGCGGCGATCGCGCGCAGCAGCGCCTGGTCGGCAGGGTTCTTGATGTCGGCGACCAGCGATTCCTTGCCGCGGTTGAGCCAGACGAAATAGGCGCTCTGGCCGAGAACGACCCGGTCGTAGTGCCGAGCGAAGTCGCCGCCGTCGCGCTCGACCTTGATGACGCGGGCGCCGGCATCGGCAAGGCGCGCAGTGCAGAGCGGGGCCGCGACGGCCTGCTCAATTGAGAGCACGAGAATGCCTTCAAGATCCCGCATGGCATTGCGCCGCACTCAGTAGGAGCGCGGCAGTCCCAGAACGTGCTGGCCGAGGTAACCGAGAATCAGGTTGGTGGATACGGGCGCCACCTGGTAGAGGCGTGTCTCCCGGAACTTCCGCTCGATGTCGAAATCTTCGGCAAAGCCGAAACCGCCGTGGGTCTGCAAACAACACTCGGCGGCGTGCCACGAAGCGTCCGCAGCAAGCAGTTTCGCCATGTTGGACTCGGGTCCGCAGGGCTCGGCGGCGTCAAATTTCCGGGCCGCCTTCTGGACCATGAGATTGGCCGCTTCGGTTTCCGCATAGGCTCTGGCAATCGGAAACTGGATTCCCTGATTCTGTCCGATCGGCCGCCCGAACACGCTGCGCTCGCCAGCGTACGCAACCGCGCGATCGACAAAAAACCGAGCGTCGCCGATGCATTCTGCCGCGACCAGGATCCGCTCGGCGTTCATCCCGTCGAGGATGTAACGGAACCCCTGTCCCTCCTCGCCAATCCGGGCCGATGCGGGAACGCGCAGGTCCTTGAAAAACAGCTCGGTCGTGGCGTGGTTCAACATGGTTCGGATGGGATGAATGGAAAGCCCGGACTGAAGAGCTTCGGCCATTTCCACAAGAAACAGCGAGAGGCCTTCCGTGCGTTTTTCGACCGCTTCGGCTGGTGTCGTGCGGGCAAGGAGAAGCAGCAGGTCTGAGTGCTCTGCACGACTGGTCCAGATTTTCTGCCCGTTGATTGTGTAGAAGTCGCCGTCACGATCGGCCCGCGTCTGCAGCGACAGGGTGTCGCTACCCGCATTGGGCTCCGTGACGCCGAATGCCTGCAGGCGCAGTTTCCCGGAGGCCACATCGGGCAGGTAGCGCTGCTTCTGGGCGTCGGATCCATGACGAAGGAGCGCACCCATGATGTACATCTGTGCGTGACACGCTGCCCCGTTGCCTCCACTGCGGTGGATTTCTTCCAGGACGGCGACTGCGGCGGATACCGGCAGGCCGGCCCCTCCGTACTCTTCGGGGATGAGGCACGCGAGATAGCCGGCTTCGGTCAGCGCGGCGACAAATGCATCCGGATAGGCCCGTTCGCGATCAAGTTCCCGCCAGTAGGGGCCCGGGAATCGGGCGCAGAGCTTCCGAACTCCCTCCCGAATGTCTGCCCAGGACTCGCTATCAACGATATCGTCGAGCGCGCCTTGGCCCGATTGAATGCGCGCAGCTACCGACGCCACTCCAGGCGCGTCAGAATCCAACGCTTACACCAACGGTCCAGGTACTTTCCCTCTGCCCTGCGGATTCGTGGTGGCGCAAATGCCAGTGGTCCGGACGATTGATTTCGACATAGCTGAGGTGCGCCGTCACGCCCGGCTTGAAGGCGTATTCCAGGTCAACAGAAAGCGAGTCCAGCGTGCTTTGCAAGACCGGGCTCATGATGCCGCCCGTCCATGCACCATCGGTCCAGGTTGCCACCACGGATGTGGCGACCCGCAGCGCCCCAAACTGGTAATTTGCGCCCAGATTGTAGCCCTGCCGGACGCCATCAATGGCCGGGCCTTCCGCTCCGAAGATGGATGCACCGACCACGAACCGCCCGTACTGCAACGAACTGACCAGTGACAGGGTCTCGCGACCGTCCATGGGGAGGACACGGGCTGGCAGTGTCCGATAAACCACGCCGACAGCAAAATCGACATCGGAGTAGCCGGCCTCCCACGTCGCTGCGGTTTCGATGGGTACGCGAGGTGTCGATGCGCCGTCTGCCGGCATGTCTGCGGCACAGCTGGGCGCGGGGTGCACGAATGCCGAAGGGGTCTCTTCGTTACCAATCCGATGGGTGCGGAGTGCACAAGGGACGATATCCGAAGCCCCGAAGTGCAAGGTCCCCAGGCTTCCTGCCGAATCATCGGCTGCTAGCGCCGGAATACCGTATCCCGCCAGCACCAGCGCCCCGGCGATCGCCAACTGGCGGAATGATCGATTAGTTCGCGTGGTTCGGGTGTGCACGACAGTTCCCTGACAAGCCGACCCAACGCTCAAGGCCGCCTCTCCGCCCTCGCCAGCATTATAGTTACGCCTTGAATCCTATTCAAGAACGCTCGTCAATTGGGCGCGCGGTACGGGTCCCCTGGTTCACGCAATGACGTATGCCGCGGTGTCGCATGGCTCCCCGGTCCGGCACATCCTTCTTGACAAGCATCGGATAAAGGGCTTAGAGGAGAAAGCACGGTCAGAGTGCCGGATTTCGGACAACGGAACTGCCATGGCGGTTGCTGGGGCGGGGTAGCTCAGTTGGTTAGAGCAGCGGAATCATAATCCGCGTGTCGGGGGTTCGAGTCCCTCCCCCGCTACCGTTGCGTTCGTGGTCTCAACGTGCACCGGAGTTGTCCGGTCGCGTTGACACCTTGCCGGGGCGGGGCTAGACATAGGCGCTTGACTGTCGCTGAGCATCGCGCGGTCGGCGTTTCCACTCTCATCGCGGCCTTGGCAAGGACCTCGCATGCGCACTTACTCGGCCCGCCCGGCGGACATTGAACGTGCCTGGCACGTCATCGACGCTGACGGAGTGGTTCTCGGACGGCTTGCCAGCCTCGTTGCCAATCGACTGCGCGGGAAGCACAAGGCGATGTTCACGCCCAATCTCGATTGCGGTGACAACGTCGTGGTCATCAACGCGGAAAAAGTGGCGTTGACGGGAGCGAAGGCTCGTGACAAGCAGCACTACTGGCACACGGGTTACCCGGGTGGCATCCGCTCGCGGCCGTACGGCGATCTCCTTGCCGGGAAACGGCCAGAGCAAGTCATTGAGTTGGCGGTGAAGCGCATGATCCCCCGGGGCCCGTTGGGCCGCGCACAATTGCGTAAATTGCACGTTTACGCTGGCCCGGACCACCCCCATGCAGCCCAGCAGCCGGTGTCCATTGATATGGCTGCCCTGAATTCCAAGAACGTGCGGCGATCGTCCAATGGCTGAGAATTCAAACCCGCCCTCGGCAGCTGCGTCGGCAGCTTCGGCCCCGTCGAACCGAAGCCGGAGCTACGGTACGGGCCGGCGCAAGAGTTCGGTTGCGCGGGTCTGGGTAACGGCGGGCAAAGGGCGGGTTACCGTGAACGGTAAACCGCAACAGCACTACTTCCCGCGCGCAGTACACCTTGCTCTGCTTCGTCAGCCGCTGCAGGTTGCCGAACGACAGGATGAGATCGATGTGATCTGCACCGTAAGGGGCGGGGGGCTGTCTGGACAGGCGGGCGCGATTCGGCACGGCATCAGCCGCGCTTTGGCGGCACGCGAGCCGACCCTGACATCCAAACTCCGGGCTCACGGGCTCCTGACCCGAGATGCGCGTCGTGTCGAGCGGAAGAAGTACGGGCGACCCAAGGCGCGTCGCAGCTTCCAGTTCTCGAAGCGCTGATCCCCGCCGGCTTTGTTCAGCCGGCCCTATCCCTTAAGTTTTGCATGTGTAGCGCGGTTTTACCGGGCTTGAGCCCATGACTGAGTCGTTCCCGGTCGCAATCCTGGGCGCCAGCGGATACGTTGGCGCCGAAGTTCTCCGGCTGGTGCTTGATCACCCGATGCTCAATGTCGCCGCCCTCGGCGCGAAGCGTCATGCCGGGACGGCGCCTGCCGACCTCTACCCGCGCTTCCAGGGCCAGCGCTTGCCCGACTTCGTCGATGTGGATGCAGTCGATGGTCGTGGCTGTGCGCTGGTTTTCAGCTGCTTGCCGCACGGCACGACACAAGAGACCGTCGCCCGGATAGCTCCCAACGCACGCGTCGTGGACACCTCCGCCGATTTCCGGTTTCGGGATATCGCGACGTATGCGGCCTGGTATGGCGCGGAGCACCGCGCGGCAGATCTCCAGACTGACGCAGTGTACGGCCTGACGGAGCATGCGCGTGCGGCAATTCGGTCGGCGTCGCTGGTAGCCTGCCCGGGTTGTTATCCGACCGCGGCGTTGCTGCCTCTTCTCCCGCTCGTTGGCGGCGGCCTGATTGAGCATGAGCCCATTGTCATCGACGCCAAGTCCGGGGTGTCTGGCGCTGGCCGCGCGCTGCGTGAGGATCTGCTGTTTGGCGAGGTGTCCGAAGGCGTGCGCGCATACGGTCTCGGGGGCCATCGGCACACGCCGGAGATCGAGCAGGAGCTGGCGGAGACCGCAGGAGCAGACGTCAGGGTTACCTTTGTTCCCCATCTGATTCCCATGAACCGCGGGCTTCTCACCACCACATATGTGCGGCCGCGCGCCAGGGTGGCGGTCGCCGATTTGCACGCGAATCTCTCTGACACCTATGCCGATGACTCCTTCGTACAGGTCTTGCCGCTTGAAGCGGTCCCCGCGACGCGCGAGGTGCGCGGGTCGAATCATGCTCACATCGGGGTCGCACAAGGCAGGGGGGGACAGGTCATCCTGCTCTGCGCGATCGACAACCTCCTGAAGGGCGCGGCTGGCCAGGCGGTGCAGAACGCAAACGTGATGCTGGGCTTGCCGGAAGACGCCGGTCTCACGGCCGGTGCCCTGGCGCCCTAGCTGCGCGGGTCGCACAATGGGCGCGGATCTCGCGGTCTCCGGCTCACCCGGCAGCTTCCAATGCCCTGACCCTGTGTGCCTGGGGCACGCGTGCGCCAATTCGGAGCGCCGGGATGGTTTCGCGGGGGACAGCTCATGAAGCGCCTCCCGTGGGTCCGCGAGTTCGAGCGGATGCAGACCCTGCCGCCCTACGTGTTCGCCGAGGTGAACGCGATGAAGGATGCCGCACGGGCCGCGGGCGAGGACATTATCGACCTCGGCATGGGCAATCCCGACCTTCCGCCCCCGGCGCACGTCGTTGACAAGCTGATCGAGACCGTCCGCAATCCCCGGGTTCACCGCTATTCCGCCTCACGCGGTATTCGCGGACTCCGGCGTGCGGTCGTTGGCTACTACCGAAGGCGTTTTGGCGTGGAACTGGACCCGGAGAGCGAGGCTATCGTCACGCTGGGATCCAAGGAAGGATTTGCCCATCTGGCGACCGCAATCACCGAACCCGGTGACCAGGTTCTCGTGCCCGACCCAAGCTATCCGATTCACCCTTACGGGTTTGTGCTGGCAGGTGCATCGGTCTGCCGGATTCCGGTCGGGCCAAATCAGGATTTCGTGACCGGACTGGAGCGGGCGCTTGCCGAGGGTGTCGGCCAGGTCAAGGCCGTGATCGTCAATTTTCCAGCCAATCCGACCGGCGCGGTGATCGACCTCGACGGACTTCAATCCATCGTCGATCTTTGCCGGCGCCACAAGGTGTGGATCCTGTCGGACCTGGCCTACGCCGAGATCTTCTTTGACGGCTCGCCACCGCCGTCAGTACTCCAGATTCCGGGGGCGAAGGACTTGGCGGTGGAGTTCACGTCGCTCAGCAAGACGTACTCGATGCCGGGTTGGAGGATCGGTTTCGCTGCCGGCAATCCGCATCTGGTCGCCACCTTGGCCCGCATCAAGTCCTACCTCGACTACGGGGCATTCACGCCTGTACAGGTCGCAGCGACGGCCGCCCTCAACGGAGCGCAGGACTACATCGACGATGTTCGCGCCACGTACCGCGGGCGGCGGGATACGCTCGTGAGCGGCCTGACCCGCTGTGGCTGGGACGTCGATTCGCCTCCCGCCACCATGTTCGTGTGGGCCCGTCTCCCGCTCCAGTTCCGGTCTATGGGAAGCCTCGCGTTCGCCAAGGCGCTGCTGACCGAGGCTCGTGTCGCGGTATCGCCCGGCGCGGGATTCGGCCCGGGCGGCGAGGGCTGGGTGCGGATCAGTCTCGTCGAAAACGAGCAACGCATCCGCCAGGCATGCAGGAATATCCGCCACTTTTTCGAGCGTTCCGAACTCGGGACACGGCGAGTGCAGGGCGCGGCATGACCGGTGGGGCCACGGGCTTGGCGGGCGGGTTGAGCGACGGCTTCCTTCGCGCCACGGAGGCAGCTGCCGTCGCTGCGGCGGCGTGGCGGGGGCGGGGTGACGAAAAATCCGCGGACAAGGCCGCGGTGGATGCCATGCGCCGCGAGCTTCGTGGCCTGCCCATGGACGGAACGATCGTCATTGGCGAAGGCGAGCGTGATTCAGCCCCCATGCTCTTCATCGGCGAACGGGTGGGCACCGGAACCGGCCCCGAGATCGATATCGCGGTCGATCCGCTGGAGGGAACCACGATCTGCGCGACTGACGGGCCTGGCGCGCTTGCGGTGCTTGCGGCCGGTGCGCGCGACGACCTGTTGCATGCGCCCGATGTCTACATGGAAAAACTGGCGGCAGGGCCCGGATGCCCCGACGATTTGTTATGCCTTGACGACCCGCCGGAACACAATCTCGGCCGCATCGCGGACGTCAAGGGATGCCCGATCGAAAACCTGACTGTCTGCATCCTGCGTCGTGAGCGTCACGACGCGCTGATCCGCACGGTCCGGAGCACCGGCGCGCGCGTGCGCTTGATCGGTGACGGCGACGTGGCGGCGGTAATCCAGGTGGCCGACCCGCAATCCCCGATCGATGTGTACATGGGGGTCGGCGGGGCGCCGGAAGGAGTCCTGGCAGCGGCGGCACTCGCGTGCACGGGAGGCGCCATGCAGGCACGCCTGGTGTTCCGGAATGATGATGAGCGGGCCCGGGCACGGCGGTCAGGAATTGAGGATCTGCAGAGAACATACCGCCGGTCGGATCTGGCGTCGGGCGACACGCTCCTGGTGATCACCGGAGTGACAGACGGGCCTCTGCTGCAAGGACCGGTTCGGACCGGGGCCAATCTGACATGCGAGAGCCTCGTCTATGCGGCTGACGGCCGCCGCGAACGTCGCCAGGCGATCTATCCGGTCTCGGAATGACGGCCGCCGCATCGGCAACCAAGCGATCCATCACGGGGCGCCTCTGGCAGTACCGCAACGCGGATGACCGGATCAGTTCCGACATTGCCCGCAGGGCCGGCGTGTCGAACGTGCTGGCCCGGCTGCTCGCCGGGCGTGGAATGGCCGCGGTCGAGGCCGAGGCATGGTTGGCCGGCGGGACGCCTCTTGAGCCCCCGGTCATCGATCAGCTGTGTGACCTCCGCCCGGCAACCGAGCTGCTGGCCGACGCCTTGGCCCGGGGCACGAAAGTGGGTGTGTTCGGCGACTACGATGTCGACGGTTCGGCGTCGACCGCGCAGCTGGTGCGATTTCTTCGGACGGTGGGCGAACCGCCGGCGGTGTATATCCCGGATCGGCTGCGGGATGGCTATGGCCCGAACGCCAGGGCGATCGACTGGTTCCGCTCCAACGGCGTCGAACTGCTGGTCACGGTGGACTGCGGCACGACAGCGTTTGCCGCGCTGGAGCATGCGGCGGCGCACGGGCTCGAGGTCATCGTTGTCGACCACCATGTGGCCGAGTCCGCGCTGCCGCCTGCGGCGGCGGTCGTGAATCCCAACCGGGTGGACGATTCAAGCGGGCTGCATGGACTGACCTCGAGCGGGCTGGTCTGGGTCCTGCTCAAGTGCCTGCGGGAGGAATTGCTGGCCCGAGGCGTCGGACGGGCCGCGGAAATCCCGGACCCCGAAGCGTTGCTGGATCTTGCAGCGCTCGGCACGGTTTGCGATGTCGCACCGCTGACCGGCCCCAACCGTTGGCTGGTCCGGCATGGACTTGCGGCCATGGGCCGGGAGGCACGGCCTGGCTTGCGCGCCATCGCGAATGCGGCCGGCCTGGAGGAGCCTCCACATGCGACGCATTTGGGCTTTGTCTACGGCCCGCGAATCAATGCCGCGGGCCGGGTGGGGGATGCAGCGCTGGGTCTTCGGATTCTTGAGACGGACGATCCGCAAGAGGCGGCCCGGATTGCCGCGCAACTGGAACAGTGGAACCTCCAACGCCGGTCGCTGGAGGGGCAAGCCTATGATGAGGCTGTGGACCAGGCGGAAGCTGCCCAATCCGATCAACCGTCGGTCGTGGTGGTTGAGGGCGCGGCGTGGCATCCCGGCGTGATTGGGATCGTTGCCAGTCGGATCGCAGCCCGATTTCGCCGTCCTGCCGCGGTGTGCGCACGGGACGGAACGCTCGTGCGCGGTTCAGCGCGTTCGTTCGGCTCAATTGATATCGGCGGTGCGGTGATCCGGGCACGGAAGGCCGGATTGCTGCTTTCAGGTGGCGGGCATCCAATGGCTGCAGGCTTTACGGCCCGTGCTGATCGGTTCGGAGACCTGGTGCGGTTTCTCAACGCCGACGTAGCGGCGAGGGGGGACCCCGACGGGATAGAGGAGTCGCTTCTGCTCGATGGTGTGCTTGCGGTTTCCGGTGCCAACGTCGCACTGGGCGTCGAACTGGAGTCCGCTGGACCGTTTGGCAAAGGCAACCCCCATCCGTGCTATGCCCTCCACCGTGTGTTTCCCGTCCATCCCCGGATCGTAGGCTCGGGCCATGTGAGCTGCCTGCTTGCGGACGAGACCCGCGGACGGGTCAAGGCGATTGCGTTCCGCAGCCAGGGAACACCCATCGGCAACGCACTCCTCAAGGGGCAGCCCCTCGATGTGGCAGGACAGGTTCATGTCTCGACCTGGAGGGGCCGCACGCGTGCGGAGGTGCACATTCAAGACGTGGCACGGTGCCGGCGGTAGGTGGCCGCACCCGCTCGGTGACCACGGCTGTCCTGCCGGTGGCCGGCCTCGGGACCCGGTTCCTGCCCGTCACCAAGTCGGTTCCCAAGGAAATGCTTCCGGTTGCCGGCCGACCATTGATCCATTACGCGGTCGAGGAGGCGTTCGCCGCCGGGGTCGAAAAAGTAGTGCTTGTCACGGCCCCCGGACGCAATCTGGCGCTCGAGTACTTCGCAGCCGATCCCGGCTTGGAGGCGGCGCTCACGGCCCGCGGCCGTTTACGGGCACGGGACGCGATCCGGACGGTCGCCGGGTTTGCTGCCCGGATTGATTCCGTCGAGCAGCCTGAGCCGTTGGGGCTTGGTCACGCGATCTCCTGTGCGGCGGATCGGATTGGCGCAGGTGCAGGTGCCGTTCTCCTTCCGGACGATCTCGTGTTGGGCCGGGTGCCTTCGCTTCGTCAGCTGCTCGACGTGCATGCCGGGATGGGTGGTACGGTCCTGGCGGTGACCGAACTGCCTGCAGACGAACTCGTGAAGTTTGGTGTGATCGAACCCGGCGCGGATGACGGGACGGTGGCCGAAGTGCGTGGGGTGGTCGAGAAGCCGGCGCCTGGCACGGAACCATCACGGCTTGCAGTCATCGGACGTTATGTCCTTGCCCCCGAAGTATTCGAAGCTCTCCCTGCGGTTGTGCCCGGCCAGGGTGGCGAGGTGCAACTTACCGATGCGATCGCCAGCACGATCGGCGCTACTCCGGTGCATGCGGTCCGGATCGAGGGACAGCGTTTTGACTGTGGCAGTCCGGCAGGCATGGTGGCAGCAGGACTGGCAGTGGCAACGGAAGATCCGGAGTTGCGGGGGCCGGTCCTGGCGGCCGCAAGGCACCTTGTTGCTCAGGACACCGATGCGGGGCAAGCGCGATGAAGATTGTGATGGTCGGCGCCGGATACGTGGGTCTGGTGTCCAGCGCCTGCTTTGCCGAGTTCGGTATCGACACGGTATGTGTCGAACGGGACACGAAGCGGATCTCCCGACTCGAAGCGGGGGATATCCCGATTTTCGAACCCGGCTTGGCCGATCTCGTGCGGCGGAACACGAGCGCTGGGCGGCTTCGGTTTCTGCGCCGGATCCCGGATGGCCTCGGGGACGTGGACGCCGCCCTGATCGCGGTCGGAACGCCATCTCGTGCAGGCGACCCAGCAACGGACATGCGGGACGTGCATGCGGCGGCACGCGGTATCGCACGGGCTCTGGAACCGGAGAAGCGACGCACGGTCGTCGTGACAAAGTCGACCGTGCCTGTGGGGACCGCAACCGCGCTTGAAGCGCTGATTGCCGCGGAACGACCCGATCTGCGTGCTGGCCGCGACTTTGACGTCGCATCAAACCCCGAGTTTTTGCGCGAGGGGTCTGCAATTGAGGATTTTCAGCGCCCGGATCGGGTGATCTGTGGGGTCAGCAGTGCCCATGCCCAACAGGTACTCGCCTCTCTTTACGCGCCTCTCAACCTTCGTGAGGTGCCTCTGGTGTTTTCCAGTCGGGAGACAGCGGAACTCACCAAGTACGCGTCGAATGCATTTCTTGCGATGAAGGTCTCGTTCATCAACGAGATGGCTGATCTATGCGAAACGGCGGGCGCCGATGTTCAGGAGCTCGCGCGGGGCCTTGGCATGGATCGGCGGATTGGGTCGAAATTCCTGCACCCGGGACCGGGATTTGGGGGCAGCTGTTTCCCGAAGGACACCCGCGCGCTGAGTGCGATCGCAGCAGCCCAGGGTGTTCGGTCCCGGCTGGTGGACGCAGTAGTCGAGCTGAACGAGGCCCGGAAGGCGTCCCTCACCGATCGGATCGAGGCGGCGGTTGGCGGTCGCCTTCAAGGCTGCAGGGTTGCCATTCTGGGTCTCACGTTCAAACAGAACACGGATGACCTGCGGGAGTCCCCGTCGCTGACCGTCGTGCCCGAACTTCTCCGCCGGGGGGCCGAGGTGGCTGCCTGGGACCCCGCACAGACACCGATGATGGCCGGGTGTCCCGAGTTCCAGGGCATGAAATGGGCGGCCAGTGCGGACGAAGCGATTCGGGACCGGGATGTTCTGGTCGTGCTGACTGAATGGAACGAGTTTCGGGGTCTCGACCCGCAGTGGATTCGGGCACAGTTGCGCACACCGCTGGTGCTCGATTTCCGGAACATCTTTCGCGCGGACGAGATGGTACGGGCCGGTATCCGGTACGTGAGCGTTGGCCGGCGGACGCTGGAACCGGATTGAAGCACCTCTTTCACCCCTCGATCCTGCGCGCCTATGACATCCGGGGCGTTGTTGGCGAGACGCTGGGGACGGACGATGCACGGGCACTTGGCCGTGCCTTTGCTCTTGCGGTGACTGCAGCCGGCAAATCGCCATGCCGCATCGTCGTCGGCCGTGACGGACGGCTGACGTCTCCTTCCCTTGAAGCCGCGCTGATCGAGGGTTTGACCGACGCCGGTGCGCGTGTCCTTCGGATTGGAGTCGGTCCCACGCCGATGGTGCACTTCGCCGACCGGCTGCTTGCAGCTGACGCTTCCGTGATGGTTACAGGGTCCCATAACCCGCCCACGCATAACGGATTCAAGCTCTCGCACCGTGGCAGCCCCTATTTTGGCGAAGCCATTCAGAGGCTCGCGCGTGCTCCTCAAGGCCCGCTTCCGGCGGTGCGCGGAGGGGTCGAGGCGCACTCCATCGGCCCTCGGTACGCAGCCGCGGTCTGCCAGGGACTTTGCGACCAGATTCGCCCGCTCAGAGTTGCTTGGGATGCTGGAAATGGCGCCGCAGGGGCCGTTCTGGAGGACCTGGTCAAGCACCTTCCTGGAGAACACCGGATCCTGAACGGGACAGTCGATGGGAGCTTTCCTGCCCATCATCCCGATCCGTCCAAACACGAGAATCTTGCGCAACTGGTCGCTGCAGTGCGGGCGGATCACATGGACCTTGGGATTGCCTTCGATGGCGACGGTGACCGGCTCGGCGTCGTGGACGGAGACGCCCGGCCTGTGTCACCGGATCATGTTCTCTGCGTGCTGGCAGAGGATGTGTTGGCGCGGTCTCCCGGTGCCGCCGTGTTGGTCGATGTCAAGACGAGTGAAAGCGTTCTCCGCCACGTCTCGAAGTTGGGGGGTCGACCGGTTCTGGGTCGGACCGGCCACGCGTTCATGCGATCGCGCGTTCAGGCCGGCGACGCCCTGTTTGCGGGCGAGAATTCCGGTCACATGTTTTTCGCCGACGAACATCCCGGATACGACGACGCGTTGTATGCCGCCGCACGTCTGCTTCGAGCGCTCCGTGAAGGACCGCCCCTCGCCGAGCGATGTGCGGCGCTTCCGCGGATGTTCGGAACGCCTGAACTCCGCATTCCTTGCCCCGATGAGCGCAAGTTTGACGTCGTGCTGAAGGTACGCGACGACGTGATCCGCGCTGGCATTGCACCGAACACTCTGGACGGGGTTCGGGTGTCCAGCGGCGCTGGATGGTGGTTGTTGCGGGCATCGCATACGGAAGCGGCAATCGTGGTCCGGTGCGAGACGTACGAAGAGGACGATCTGCCGGCGCTCCGTGCCAACATCCATGACGTCCTCGCGGACGCGGGTATCGATGCGGGAATTCTCTTGGCGCGTTGAACGCAGTGGAACGGGCGTTCGCTCGTATCAACGAGTCGGATGCGCCCGCTGATGCTTGGCATCAACACCGGATGTTCGTAACATTGGAATGCAGGCCTAGAGGCTTGCATCGAGAGGGAGTTCTCTAATGAAACGAATCGCAACGGCGGTTGCGGCACTGGCAGTTGGCGCTTTTGTGACAAGCGCGGCTGTTGCTGCCGACACAGGTGTGAAGGTTTACTGGACAGCCAGTGGAAAGTTCGGGCCTTTCAACATTCAGGGCTTGATTCCAACCTATCCGGAATCACGGGACATCATGATCCCGATCAACATGTGGGTGATCGATCACCCGAAGGGTTTGGTTGTCTACGACACCGGGAACAACGTCGCGATTTCGGACGGTGGGTGCACCACGCACTGGTCACAGGGAAGTTGTGATTTCCTGCAGCCAACCCAGACCCGCGCAGACGTGATCGACAAGCAGCTTGAGAAGCTCGGCTACAGCGTTGACGACGTGAAGGCCGTGATCACATCACACTCGCATCTCGATCACATCGGAAACATCGAGATGTTCCCGGACGCAATTCACGTGATCCAGAAGCGCGAGCTGTACCAGGCTTGGTGGCCGGAGAAATTCCAGCGTCCCAGTGGTGCCCACATCGTGGAGGATTACGACGATGCGCGGGAGTTCAACTACCACGCGATCGAGGGTGACTACGACCTCTTCGGTGATGGCACGGTTTGGGTGTTGAGTACACCTGGCCACACACTTGGACATCAGTCCGTGCGCCTGGAGCTCGCGAACACGGGAACCGTCGTCCTGTCGCAGGACGCGATTTGGATGGAAGAGAACCTCGAGGGATACCCGGCGGGCCTGAATTACAGCATTCTCGACTACTTCAATTCGGTTAACCGACTGAAGATGATCGCTGACCTCCAGAACGGACAGCTTTGGTTAGGGCATTCGATCAAACAGTACGACAGCATGGGCGAGAACTGGTACGACTGACGACCGGTTCGCATGCATTGTGAGAGGCCCTCCTCTGGGAGGGCCTCTTCTTTTGTTTTCGGAACTGCTTCCATAATGGAGCACCGGCGCCGCGTAATTTGTCGTGCCGCACCCAGTTGAGATCGACAACCTGACCAAGGTCTACGGCCATCGTACGGTGGTGGACCAGGTTTCGTTTCACGTCGGGCAAGGGGAGATCGTGGGATTTCTCGGGCCGAACGGGGCCGGGAAGACAACCACGCTCCGAATGATCGCCGGCTTTCTGTCACCCACATCGGGCCGCGTTTCGGTCGCCGGGTACGACGTTACCCGGGCGCCTGTCGACAGTGCGGCCGCCGTCGGGTACGCCCCCGAGCGGCCCGCCCTCTACGACAATTTTGATGTAAGGGGCTTCCTGCATTTTGTCTCCCGCGCGAAGAGGGTGCCCCGTTCGAGCGTGGCATCGGAAATCGATCGCGTGGTGGCTGCGTGCCGGCTTGAAGCTGTCGCGCGGACCGAGGTTTACAAGCTTTCCAAGGGCTACCGTCAACGTCTCGGTCTGGCCCAGGCCCTGCTGGGGAAGCCCAGCGTATTGCTGCTCGATGAACCGACATCCGGCCTGGACCCGGGTCAGATTTCCGAGACACGCGATGTGATCCGCTCGTTCGGGAACGAGCATGCGGTTCTCCTTAGCACGCATATTCTTCCGGAAGTGACGCTGCTCTGTGACCGTATCGCGATCCTCCACCACGGGCGGTTGTTGGCGATCGATTCCCCCACCGGGCTGGGCGCGGCGGTTGGTCGGGCCAACCGGGTTGCATTGCGGGTGGCTGGAGGTTCCTGGTCTGATCTCCGGGAACGCCTGCTGGAAATCGACGGGGTCGACGGGGTTGACATCGACGATCGCCTCACACCGCCCAGAGTGACCTGTGCCGTCGACGGGACAGATCACATCGAAGCCGCCATCGCGCGGGCAGTGGCTGGGGAGTGGGATCTCCTGGATTTGCAAAGGCAGGAACCGTCTCTGGAGAACGTGTTCTTGCACTACGTCGAGGCTGCGTCGTGAACGGAGTGCTTGCGGTCTACAACAAGGAGATCACGCTCTATTTCCGGTCGCCTATCGCGTACTTCGTCCTCGCGGTATTCCTGCTGGGAACAGGCTACTTTTTCTCCTACAACTTGTTTGTCTCCGGGCTCGCGACAATGCGCGAGACGTTCCAGAACATGGGCCTTCTGGCCGTAATCTTGTTGCCGGTGGTGTCGATGCGCCTGTTCGCCACCGAGTACAGCGCCGGAACCTACGAGCTGCTGGCGACATTGCCGCTTGCCCCATGGCAAATCGTTGCGGGAAAATTCCTCGGGGCGTTGACGATGCTGGTCCTCATGGCGGTCGGATCGATGTTCGATCTGGTGCCGCTCTATCTGTTTGGCTCGCCGGAAACGATGACGATTGTCTCGGGATATATCGGCTTTCTCTTACTCGGGGCAGCGTGTCTGGCAATCGGCCAGTTTTGTTCGTCATTGACTCCCAACCAGATAGTTGCCGCGCTGGTAACCGTATCGCTCCTTCTCGGATTCTGGTTTGTGGGCCACCTGCAATCGTTTCAATCCGTCCAGTTTTTGCGCGAACTCGTTCTCTATCTCTCGTTCGCATGGCACTTTGGCGAATTTGTTGAAGGTCTGGCGCGGTTCGAATCGCTGGCTGTGTTCGTCCTGTTCACCGCAGGTGCACTGGTTCTGAACGTCTGCGCTCTTGAATGGCGGCGCTGAGATGCGGGTGTTCTTGGCGGGATTGGTGGCCCTGGCTGGCCTTGCTTCACTGTCTGGAGCGGTTGCGGCCCGGTTGATCACCAACGAATTCGGCTGGCCTGTGCTGCTCCTTGCGGTACTTGGACTGGTAATGGCCGCTGCCGGCGGTTACCTGATCCGGGTGTGGCTGCAGGCTGCCCTGACCCGCAAGCGGAGGGAAATCGCCCTGTTTGCCGTCGGTACCTGTGCTGCTTTGGTGGTTCTGGGCGCGCTGGCAACCCGGGTTCCGATCCGGTTCGACCTGACGCCCCAGGGCATTCACTCCTTGTCGCCACAGACACTCGACATGCTGGCCCGCCTTCCGGCTGCCGTGCACATCACATTTTTTCACGATCCGGCCCTGCGGACGACCGCTGAGCGATACCAGCTGTTTGCCGAGGCGTCGTCGCTTGTGACCGTGGAATTTCATGACCCGAACCTCAACCCTGCCGTGGCGAGGGCTCAGGGGGTTCAGTTCGCAGGAACGGCAGTTCTCGAAAGTGAAGGGCGACGGCACTTCGTGCATGGCCCGACGGAGACAGATATCGCGAACGGGGTGCTGCGGGTTTCTCTCGGCGTCAGGCAGAAGGTGTGTTTTCTTGATGGGCATGTCGAGGCCGACCCGTTCAGCATGGAATCACATGACCACAAGGAAGGCGCATCCGGTCACACACACGGACTTGGTGCCAAGTTCGTGCTGCACCAGCAGCATGGCATGGCGAAGGCCCGAAATGCGCTGGAGACAGTGAACTACGAGGTTGCCAAGGTCACGTTGGCCGGCGCCACCGAGTCGCTTGAATCGTGTTCCGTGCTGGTGGTGGCAGGCCCGAAAACGGCGCTGCTTCCCGGTGAGGTCGCAACGATAGAAACGTGGCTTGAGGAGGGAAACAACGCGTTTTTCATGCTGGACCCGTTTGTCGAGACCGGCCTTGAATCGCTCATCAGCAAGTGGGGTATCGTCCTGATGGACGCCATCGTGATTGACGAAACGAGGCATTTTTGGGCGGACGTATCGGCTCCAACAGTAACCAGCTACAACCTTCATCAGATGACGCGCGACCTGGCACTGACGTTTTACCCGGGAGTTCGTCCGCTTGCTCCGACAGCGGAGCGCATGCCGCGAACGGCGGTCATTCCCTTGGTGAATTCGTCATCAGAGTCGTGGGCCGAGACCGATCAGGCGAGAGCCGAGCGCGACCCCCACGAACAGACGGGCCCGCTGACGTTGATCGCGGTCGCCTCGCGTCGTTTGGGTGACAGCGAGGTGGACGGTGGGGAGGTGCGCTCGCGCATTGTGGTCGCGGGAGATGCCGATTTCGCCCAGAATTCCTTCTTTCACCTGCTGGGGAACGGCAATCTGTTTCTCAATGCGGTCAGCTATTTGGCGGAGCAGGAGAACCTGATCGGCATTGAACCGCGAACCTACGACTTGCCCGAGGTCAACATGACGAATCGGCAGATGAAGGGCACGTTCTTTTTCGCAGTCGTCTTCTGGCCCGCCGTTCTCATTCTGATGGGGTCCGTCATCTGGTGGCGTCGGCGGTGAGATTGCCGAACCTCAGCGGACGCGCGACGTTCGTTTGGGTTGCACTGGTTGTGTTGGTGGCGGTTTGGATTCAGGCCGATCGAGCACCCGTGCCACAGGACGCTCACGACCATGGACCCGAGGGTGGCGACGAATTGCCCGAAGGCAGGTTCCCGGTGTTCGCGTTTGGCGAGCCGGATATTGGCGCCGTCACCATCGCCTGGAAGGGGCGAGAGGTTGGGTACGAGCGCGACCACACCGGGTTGTGGATGCGGGCGGGTCACGGGCATGCGCACGGTCCTGACGGGCACGATCACGGCAGTCATTCGGACCCCGGGGGTGAGTCTGACGCCGACCGGATCGCCGAGCAGTTCCAGATCACTGCGCGAATGCTGGCCGACCGCGCAATTCGTCCTGCACAGCCGATGACGGAATACGGACTTGGGAACCCCGACATCGAGATCGCGTTTCGGGATCGCCTCAACGGAGACATGCTCGCGGTCATGCGGGTGGGGGACCTCCTGGTCAGTCAGTACGCCTACTACGCCACACTGGCCCGGGTACCGAACCGGATTCTTCTAATTCCCCGTTACCAGATCAATCTCCTCTTGGCGCTGGCGTTTGGAGAGGAAGCACCGTCCCCGCTTCCGGAGCGCGATGCCTCCGAGACCGTGGTCGGCTCGGACGATGGCAGGTTCGAGTGGGGGCGCGTGCCAAGTGCAGAGTGACCCACCCGTCACGGCGGATGATTCGCCTCGGGACCATTCCTGCGGCTGCATGAGCCCGCAATATCGGCATACGCTGGTGGTCCAGAAGACCTGAAAGTACGGCTTGGCCACGCCGTCCCAGACAGCGCAGAAGTTCGGGCACCATGGTTCGGAGCGGTGCCGCGTAAAGATTTGCAGCGACGATATCGAACGGGCCTTGCACCGAGCGATAACCATCAGCCTCCACGACCCGGATCTGATGGGCTACCCGATTTCGGACCGCATTTTCGGTCGCGCAACGCACGGCGACAGGGTCGTTGTCGACTGCCGTGACCGGGCACTTCCAGAGCCGGGCCATGACGATCGCAAGCGTCCCGGCTCCGGTTCCCATGTCCAGCAAGGCGTGAGGTCGCAGACGCCCCCGCGCCAGACACGACAACAATTCGATGGCGGTTGCAGTCGTGGGGTGATGACCGGTGCCGAAGGCTTCGCCCGCATCGATGCAAATGTCGTCGAAGCGTCGCTCCGCGGCCGGCAGGTGACTCCCCCGCAGCACAAAACGGCCAGACCGGACGGCTGGGAGTCTGCGCAACCCGCGTGCAACCCAGTCGTCGTCGGCAACTTCTTCGGGCTCGCTGACCCTGGACCTGATGCCGAGGTCTTGGAAGGCGGCGATCAGGTCGGAGGTATCGGGAGGCGACCGCGAAAAACCCGCAATCTCGACCTCATTGTCGATGATCTCGGTGCTCGTAAAGTCCGTGATGCCGAGCAGCATTTCCTCGACAGCAGCTCGCGCGTGAACCGGCGTACGAACCCGGATCCGGTACATCGGGCGGTCAGGCCTGTTCCGCTGGCCGCAGATACTCGCCCATGATGGTTTTTGCGGTGCTCTTGTCGAATTCGACCTCGACCGCGCCTTGGTCGTGAGCGATTACCGTTCCGTAGCCGTACTTGTCATGGAACACGCGCTGTCCCTTGGTGTATTCGCGAGCAGGGGCATCAGACCCGTGCGCGGTTAGACCCGACCCAAAGCCCGCAATCTCGCGCGGGGTCCTGAACCCGGGAACGCCGTAATGCGGCATCGTGCTCCAGCTGTGCATGGTCTCGACCGTAATGTGCTCGTTGGGCAGTTCCTGAAGGAACCGTGACGGGAAACGGTCCTGCCAGTTGCCGTAGATCCGTCTCCGGTTTGCCCACGAAACCCGGGCCTCGCGTCGCGCTCGGGTCAAGCCGACGTAGGCCAGGCGGCGTTCCTCTTCGAGGCTGCCGTCGTCGCTGTCGCGAACCGCGAGATCGTGCGGAAACAGGCCGTCTTCCCAACCCGGAAGAAACACGACATCGAATTCGAGGCCTTTTGCCGCATGCAACGTCATCAGGGTGATGCGGGGTTCCACCGAAGGCTTCTCCCGTTCCTGTACGAGAGCGACATGCTCGAGAAAATCCTGTAGCGTTTCGAAGTCCCGCAGCGCACTGAGCAGTTCCGTCAGGTTCTCGTAGCGCCCTTTGGCATCCTCGCTGGCGTTTTGGCGTAACGCGCCGAGATACCCCGACTCCTCGAGGACTAGTTCCGCAATCCGGTGAGGTGCCTGATCGTGCGCCTTCAGCCGCCACTCGTCGAGGTTCTTGAAGAATTCGGCCAGGCTTTTTCCGGCGCGTCCGCGGATTTGCTTGGATACGAGCAGGATGCGCCCGGCCTGCTCGATGGAGGTGGTTCGATGCCGCGCTTCGTCCGTCAATTTTCGCAATGTCGTGGCACCGACTCCGCGTGCCGGTCGTCCGATGGCGCGTTCGAACGCGAGGTCGTCGCGGCGATACAAGGTCAGCCTCAAATACGCGATGGCATCCCGGATTTCGCTGCGCTCGTAGAACCGCGGGCCGCCAACGATCCGGTACGCTAGGCCCGATTTGAGAAAACGTTCTTCAAACCCGAGGATCAGTGCCGTGGTCCGGACCAGGACCGCGATGGCATCGAGCGAGGTTCCGGCGCGCTGAAGTTCTGCGATGCTGTCGCTGACCAGATTTGCTTCGTCATCGCTGTCGCCCACTTCGTGTACCTGCACACGTTCCCCTTGTGCGCCTTCGGTCCAAAGAGTCTTGCCGAGCCGCTGCCGGTTGCAGCCGATCAGCGCCGAAGCAGCACCGAGTATGTGACCCGTCGAACGATAGTTCTGTTCCAGGCGGACGACCGTGGCCGAAGGGAAATCCTCCTGGAACCGCAGGATGTTTTCGACCTGGGCCCCCCGCCATCCGTAGATGGATTGATCCTCGTCGCCAACAGCGCAGACGTTGCCATGCCCTGCGGCGAGCACGCGGATCCAGAGATGCTGGGCGGTATTGGTGTCCTGGTACTCGTCGACAAGAACGTGCCGAAAACGCGCCTGCCATAGCGCGCGAAGTTCGCTGTTTTCAAACAGTGTCAGATTGTGAAGCAACAAGTCGCCGAAATCGGCAGCGTTGAGCGTCTGCAACCGGCGCTGATAGGCGGCATAGAGTTCGATGCCTCGGTTGCCGGCGAACGCCCGGCCTTCATGATCTGCGCGCGCGGGCGTGAGTCCCAGGTTTTTCCATCGATCAATCGAATGCAGGATCTTGTCCGGTGGCCAGCGCTTTGGATCAATGTTGGCCGCATCCATGACCTGCTTCATGATGCGTTTCTGGTCGCCGGTATCGAGGATCACGTAGTCAGGCGCCAGACCGACCTGTTCGGCGTGCCGCCTCAGAATCCGCGCTCCGAGGGAGTGGAATGTTCCCAGCCACCAGCCCGAAACCGGTTGCCCCGTCAGTTCTTCAACGCGTTCCCGCATTTCGCGAGCCGCCTTGTTGGTGAACGTCACGACTAGCAACTCGGAGGGGCGGGCCCGCCCGGCTGCGAGCAGATGGGCTACACGGGTTGTAAGTACTCGGGTTTTGCCCGTTCCAGCTCCGGACAGCACCAGCAGGGGACCGTCACCAGCTTCCACGGCGCGGCGCTGTTCGGCATTCAGGTGTTGTTCGTAGCCAGGATTGCCAGGTGTGGGAGGCGTCGCGGACCGGTGCTGACGGTTAAACGCCTGGTTCACACGTGTCCCATTCGTGGGTGACCATATCCGCCGGAATCAGGGTCAAATTGCCGTCCAGCCGCCATCGATCATGAGTAGATGGCCGGTGACCATGCTTGAAGCTGACGAGGCCAGATAGAGAACACCGCCCGCAATTTCAGAGACTTCCGCGAATCGACCCATCGGAGTGCGTGCCTCGATGTAGGCGACCCGCTCCGGTTGCTCCAGGAGGGGTCGTACCAACTCCGTTTTCACGTAGGTCGGACCGATTGCATTGACGCGGATTCCCCGATCAGCCCATTCACAGGCCAGGGAACGGGTCATGTTGACGACAGCGCCTTTCGTAGCGTGATAGGGGAGATTTGGTGCCGCACCACCACCCGTTACACCCATGATCGACGCGATGTTGATGATCGATCCACGACGTTCCGCCAGCATGAACCTGGCCGCTTCGCGCGAGCAGAGAAATGTCGAGGTCTGGTTCAGGCGCAGCACCTGCTCCCACGCATCGAGCGAGACTTCCTCTGTTGGCTTCCTCGGGCTGCGGCCGACATTGTTCACAAGAATGTCGACGCGCCCGGTGAGTTCATGGATGGCTCGAAAATTGTTTACGACGTCTGCCTCACTGGTGACGTCGAGCTTGTGGGCGGACGCCTGCCGCCCGACATCCCGCAATTCGCTGGCTGTGCGCTCTGCTGCCTCAAGATTCACGTCAGTAACTGCGACGTGGGCACCCGCTTCAGCAAGTGCCAGGCAAGCGATGCGGCCAATTCCGTTGCCGCCTCCAGTCACGATGGCGGTCTGGTTATCGACTCGAAACAGGTCAAGGACCGAGAATTCGGCAGCGCGCGGTGGATCAGGAACTTCAGCCATGATTCAGAACACGCGGTAGCGCTTGTATGCCTCTTGCGGATCCTCCCCCTGTCGGATCGCTTCACGGAGTGCGCCTTCGGTGGCTACCTTTTTTTCGGCCGCCGCAATGACATCGGCAGCACTGTCGGCCGGAATCACCACGACTCCGTCGGTATCTCCGAGAACGTAGTCGCCGGAATGTATCGAGATCCCTCCGATCTCGATTGTCTCACCCATGGAGTCCACCATCCACTTTGCTCCGATATCGGCTGGCGTAGCGTACCGGCAAAACACCGGAAAGCCGATCTCGTTGACCAGGTCGACGTCCCGGCAGCCGCCGTCCACGACGAAGCCGAGAACGCCGCGCAGTTGCAGTGTTTCAGCCGACAGTTCTCCCATGTGGGCAATCGTGTGGTCGTGGGGCTGGCAGACGACTACACGGCCTGCCGGAGCGGCAGACAGGAATCCGGACCACGCGAGCAGGGTGTCGTCCACTGACACGCCGTCTCGCATCGATCCAGCGACCGTCCATACGGGCCCCGCAACGTTTCTTCCGTGCTGCAGGCTGGTGATCTCTGGCGGCAAGGCGCGGTTGTGGATTCCCGCCGCCGTCATCGCGTCGTAAACCACGGCGGAATACAGCTTCGAAAGTCTCGCCGTTAAGTCGTTCATGGCCCGATCACCGCCCCGAAATCCACGGGCAAGGTGCAGAGGTCAGCCTCGGGGTCGTAGTTGCCCGGACAGAACAACTGGATGGGGCTGTAGCTGCCCGGTGCCGGGTAAGCTGCGCAGGCACCGGTTAGCAGTGCGAGCGCCAACACGCCTGTGATGGCAAGCGTGCGCGCGGAACCCGCTACAGCAGGAAAAACGCCATCAAGACCAGCAGAACGATCACGCCGACTGTTGTGTATGTCGTGAGCCGCATGAACGTGTGCCATGTTTTTCGATGCGCTTCGTAATCTGCGTTGATCTCTTGAGCCATTTCGCACGACCCCTACTCCGGCGCTGCAAGGCCAGCTTCCGGCATACTTAGCAAAGTGTCTCGCAGGCAACAACGTCGGAGTACGAGAGTGTTGCATGCAGGTGCGATCAATGGCCGGAGATTGGCCTTTGGCGAGGCCGCGAGCCTGCATCTCTGCACTTCAGTTCCAGGCCGCAACCGCGCCAGCTATGTCCACTCAAGTGTCGGGACATCGCGCGTGCTCAAGGACCCACCGCCTGAACGACCGAGCGAGCGATACATCGCTGCCGGGACGGGAGTCTCAGCTACCGGGCAACTTGCGTTCGGGAGGCCATTACGGGATGTCCGTCGGTTGGATAGTGCCGGCGCCAGGCGAACGGCAACGCTGTCCAGCCTGATGATTTGGGATCGTTGATCAGGTGTCGTCGCGGTCCTTGGCAGCTGACGCGAATCCCGTTGCAAACGCCTTCTGAAGATTCTCCCAACCCGGCATTCCTGTGGGCAGCCAAACCTTTGCCAGATCATCTGCGTTCATCGTCTGGATGGTTTCGGCCATCCGTTCCTGGATGGTGGTCATCATGACCTTCTGGACTTCCTGCACGTCCGGCAACCCGAAGAAGCGCCGTGCTTCTTCGGGTGTGCACGTGATGTCGATTGAGACCTTCATGTGATTCAGCTCCCTCGCCTGCGCATGGGTTCGCGGAGTTCGTCAGCTGCGGACCAGTACATAGCTCCCTGGCGCGGGTTCGATCACGCTGGCCCCTGCACCGACCTCGCGCGCCGGCACTTTGGGCCCCGACCGGCGGGACAACCAGTTGTGCCAGTCGGGCCACCATGATCCCGGCCGTTCGGTTGCATCTTCGCGCCAGGCTTCCACTGTTTCATATGTCCGACGCCGGGTATTGATCCAATGCTGGTATTTTTCCTTGCTCGGCGGATTGATCACGCCCGCGATGTGGCCAGAGCCGGCTAGGACAAAACGCTTTGGCCCACCGAAGAGGTGAACCATTCTGAATACCGATTCGGCCGGCGCGATGTGGTCTTCGTTGCTCGCCTGAATGTACATCGGGATTGAAACGGTACTCAGATCAAGCGGGACGCCGAGCAGTTCGAAACGGTCTTTCTGGGCGAGGGCGTTCTGCTGGTACATCGCGCGGAGGTAGTCCAGCAGGAGCTGAGCCGGAAAGCGGGTGGCATCGGCATTCCAGAACAGCAGATCGAAGACGGGCGGGTCCTTGCCCAGGAGATAATTGTTGATGACGAAGTACCAGATGAGATCATTGGCCCGCAGGGCATTGAACGTCGCGGCCATCTGGGCTCCGTCGAGATAGCCGCGCGTTCGTACCTCACTTTCGAGTGCGTCCACCTGCGTCGGGTCCGTGAAGACGCGGAGGTCGCCGGCCTTCTCGAAATCCGCCTGCGCGGCGAAGAACGTGGCCGCCGCGATACGTTTGTCACCGGTTTTCGCCATGTAGGCGAGTGTCGCCGCCAACAGCGTGCCACCGATGCAATAGCCGATCGCGTTGATCTCGCGCTCCCCCGTGACCCTTTCGACGGCGTCGATTGCCGCCAGAACCCCGTCCCGCGCATAGTCATCGAAGGACATGTCGGCGAGACTTGCGTCGGGATTCACCCACGAGATCACGAATACGGTGTATCCCTGCTCGACGGCCCAGCGAATGAATGAGTTCTCGGGGCGGAGATCCAGGATGTAGAACTTGTTGATCCAGGGTGGGACGATCAGAAGCGGCTTCGAATAGACGTTGTCAGTTGCTGGCGCGTACTGGATCAGCTGCATGAGCGGCGTCTGGTGGATGACGGCGCCCTGGGTCGTTGCGATGTCGACGCCGATTTCGAACGCTGTCATGTCGGTCTGCTGGGGGCGCAGGCCGTCCCGGTTGTCACTCAGCGCATCGCTCAGGTTTTGCATGCCCCGAACAAGGTTTGCACCCTTGGATTCCTTTGTTTCGCGCAGGACCTGCGGGTTCGTCAGTGCAAAGTTGGTTGGAGCGAACGTGTCGGCGATCATGCGGCCGTAGAATTCCATCTTCCGGGCGGTGTCGGGGTCCAGCCCTTCGATGTCAGCGATCGCCTGCCGAAGCCAGCGGGCATTGAGAAGATATGACTGTTTGATGAAATCGAACAGTGGGTTGTCGGTCCACTCCGCGTCCTTGAAACGGTAGTCGCCTTTCGCTGGTTCGATGACTGCCGATGCGTCCCGGCCGACCAAGCGTGCGGTCGTGTTGAGCCAAAGGGCCTGGTAGTCCTGCCACAGTGCCATTTGATTTTGCAGCATCTTGGCCGGATCCAGCCGCATCTTGGCCAGATCTTCCGAGAACGGCTTGGGGTTCGCTCCCGCGGCAAATGTTTCGCGTTGCTGATTGAGGAAGGAGGACATTAAGTCAGACCAGCCGGCCTGAGCCTGCGCTGTCGCCTTGCCTAAGGCTTCGGCGATGTCGGTAAAGTCGCTTTTGTCGCTCTCGTGATCGGTTGCTGCCATGTCGGTCCTCAATACATGTGCTGGCCGCCGTTGACGGACAAGGTCGAGCCGGTGATGAACCCGGCGTCATCCGCCGCCAGGAAAAGGATTGCGCGTGCGATCTCGTCGGCTCGACCAAGACGCTTGACCGGGATGCGCTGAACGATTTTTTCCAGAATGTCGGAGGGTACAGCCGCGACCATTTCAGTGTCGATGTACCCGGGCGCAATCGCGTTGACGGTAATGCCGTGTGCCGCGCCTTCCTGGGCAAGCGCCTTGGTGAAACCGTGGATCCCTGATTTTGCAGCAGCGTAATTGACCTGGCCGTACTGGCCTGCCTGCCCGTTAATCGAACCGACGTTCACGATGCGGCCAAATTTTCGCTTGCGCATACCTGCGATGACTGCCCGAGACATGTTGAAGCATGAGCCGATATTCGTGTCGATCACCTCCCGCCACTGAGCGTAGTCCATGCGATGCATCGTGGCGTCGCGGGTAATTCCGGCGTTGTTGATGAGCACGTCGACCGGGCCGAGATCATCGGTAACCCGTTTCACGCCTTCCTGGCAGGCATCGAAATCGGCAACGTCCCACTTGTAAACCGCAATCCCTGTTTCCTGATGAAACGCTTTTGCCTTGCGGTCGTCGCGACCGTAGATGGAGGCGACCAGGTAGCCAGCATTGTGGAGCGCGGTTGCTGCGGCAGCTCCGATTCCGCGTGTTCCGCCGGTGACGATTGCCGTTTTCTGCATGGGTTTTCCCGGTACTGGTGTGGAGCTTCGCTCAGGCATCAGTCTTCCCAGGGAGGAGGAGGAAGTGGACGACCTGATGCCCGAGCGAAATAGGGAGCGAGCCTGATGGAACCGTGTCGGCCGTCGATATCAGACGTCGGGTGGCGTTTGGACGAGCGCTAGGCTGCGTACGACTGGAGGAAAGCCTCGACGGATCCGTCAATGCGGCCCTTGATCGGCTCCATGGCCTTGGTCATGGTGTCCGTTGCGATCTTGTTCATCTTGGTGGACTGCGTGACCACACGGTCGACGGCCTTATTGGCGGTCTCCATCTGCAGTTCCATCAAGTCCTTGGGCGTCCGCACCGCGAAGTAGCGCTGGGCAAGGTCCACGTTCTCGACCACCGCAGTCTTGGTGTAGTCGACGAGACCTTCAAGGTAGGCTTCCCAACCGGCCGCCAACGCCGTTGCGGCCTCCGTCATGGCGTCAAGGTTGTCTTTGCCGAAAACGGCGGCCTTGTTGTAGCGTTCCTGGACGAGGTGGAGCTGGTCCTTGCAGAAGGCGGCAGCGTTCTTGCAGTTCTCCGCGGCAACGTCCGCTCCCATTTTCAGCGCGGCTTCCACGGCCTGCTTCCCTGCAGCAGCGACTTTCTCCGCTGTTTCGGCCGCACCTTGCCCGAGGTCGGTATCGTTGGTCGAGGTCATGGAAATCTCCAGTTGTGAAGGTTCTGAGGTTGCTTGGGCCCGCTTGCGCTGCCGGCCAAAATTTTGCAATGCAAAAAATATAGTCCCTTCCCTTCGTCTTGTCAACCGGGTTTTTGCATTGCAACAGAGCCCGGTGTACCTCAGAATGGGTTCGGTCCCCGGTCGGAATTTTGTGATGGTGCACGTGTCCGGAATGTCAGGAAGAGCCCTGACGTCACCTGGAACATGGAAGAAATTGTAATGATTCTAGATTTTTAGGCGGCCATTCTCCGCTGTTCAGTTGTGTCATCGGCAGGTTGGAAGTCCTGGGTGCATTGTCGCGAACCCAAGAACTAGAGTGTTGGAATCACGAGGTGCCTGGCGCCTTGCGCACGCGTGTTGTTGCAGTGCATAATCAATTGAAGTGTCAGACGGGCATTTGTAGGAGTGGCTTGTGTGTCCCGAGGAGCAAGGCTCAGCCAAAACCGCTGGCAGTGACGCCAGTGGGGTGCAGGTAACCGTTATCCGGAAGTATGCGAACCGGCGCTTGTACAACACGACCAGCGCGCAATTTGTCACGCTCGAGGAGCTTCACGGCATGGTGAAGCAGGGCGAGAGTTTCCTGGTGGAGGATGCGAAATCCGGCCGGGACATCACCTGCTCCGTCTTGGTCCAGATCATCAGCGAGGAGGAGGGCAAGGGCAACAACATGCTGTCGCTGAATTCCTTGCGCCAGGTTCTGCAAGCCTACAACGCCGGCGTCGGGCCGCAGTTGAGCATCTATCTGGAAAAGAGCCTCGATGCATTCGCAGCCAACCAGAAGGACCTGGTTCAGCGGATGCAGAATATGTTCGTTGGTCCGGCCGCTGGTAATGCGATGGAGCAGTTTGCCGAGATTGGTCGTCAGAACCTGGATATCTTTCGCCGCTCTCTGCAGGTGTTTGCTGTTCCCAATGCGATTGAAGACCCCGTGCCAGATCGTGAAGTGCCATCCAGGGAGGCGGAAATCGAGCGTCTCAGGCAACAGGTGGCTGACATTGAGAAACGTCTCGACAGCTTGTCGTCAGCCGAGTAATGGGGGGATGATCGCCACGCATGCATGTGCTTTCGCCATGACGTTCGGTGGTCGGGCGCATCAACTGGGAGGGTTACAGGTTGGTGTCGCTTGAAACGAGCGACAGCAGTGAGCCCCTCCGGCGAATCGGTAAGGAGCGAGGCGAAGGATGCGGTATCACGGTAGAGCGGCTTCGAAGTGGCCTTCGACAAAGGAAGTGACCCTGCGATCAAGCTGATCGTGCCTTACCGATGCGTTCCGGTGTGAACCAAGGAGGGGTTTCCGCCAAGGTTCAGTTCACTTGGTTGGCGTTTCCAGCTGGCGGTTGACGAAAATGTGCTGGCGCGATTCAAGACGGAACTCTAATCTGGTAGATGTGGTTTTCTCTGCAGGAGTGTAGCTCAATCGGCTAGAGCACCGGTCTCCAAAACCGGGGGTTGGGGGTTCGAGTCCCTCCACTCCTGCCACAATCAGCAGGCGGTCTGGGTCGTGTGAATGAGGTCAGGAACCGGCGTCCAGACGCGACGGTTCCCCCAAGCAACGACCATCGATTTCGATCAGTACGAACGAAAGCGGGGGTGCCCGACCCTTAATGCCACTGTTTGTCCGATGCTCCGGAACCAGGTTTGGGGCTGGTGCACGGCTCTGCGGAGGCTGGGCTGCAGTGTTGAACCGAATCAGCGAAGTGATCTTTCCGGTTTAGTGACTCGATCGAACTCGGCTGTGGGGCGCCGGGCCGTTATCGCCGAACGGATGTCCGGGTTGCGGGTACGCTCGTCAGGCATTCGAGTGCACGGGCTGTGTCGCAGCTCGCGGCGTGCAGCAGCCACAATCCAGCTGGTCCCCCTCTGAACCGGTTAAGGAGCGCTTCCCTGATCCAGTCGGGGCCACAAGTCAATGAAAGTCTCTTGATTTCGGAATCACGCGCAGGGCTCTTGGATGGCGGGGTGCCGGGGGTGAGACGGTACTGATTCCGGGGTGCGTGGTTGCAGAAGTGGTCCGGGCGGTTTCTGACAGGAGGGCGAGCCAGGGCGTGATGTCTTCAAGAGAACTGGCAACCAGATGGACGATGCTGCCGGTGCGCTGGAGGCGCCCCCGCACCAGGGCAAGGCGGCTGGTCATCACGATCCGGCGAAATCTTTCTGTTGTCCGCGGCCAGACCACGATGTTTACGACGCCGGTTTCGTCTTCGAGGGTCATGAAAATGACGCCCTTGGCGCTGCCGGGGCGTTGGCGCACCAGAACCACACCGGCGGCGACTGCCGAGTCGCCGTTGCGGCCCCAGCGCTGAATCGCCGCGGCCGGCTGGACGCCGGTGCCGTCCAGCCGCTCGCGCAGGAATGAGAACGGGTGCGCTTTCAGGGAAAGGCGCAGGGTCCGGTAGTCGGCGAGAACCTGCGCGCCCGGAGGCATGTCCGGAAGAGCAGCGATTGGGTCGTCTCCGGTTTCGGGACGGGTCGCAAACAACGGCAGCCTGGGTGTGACTTCGAGGGCTTTCCATAGCGCCTGGCGCCGGTCGAGATCGATGGAGCGGAAGGCGTCGGCCTCGGCAAGGCATTTGAGGGTGGAGGCCGGAATGTCCGCGCGCCGGCAAACGCTGGCGACATCGACGTATCCCCGGGCGCGGCTTCGGACGATGCGGCGGGCGTCTTTTTCACGCAGCCCGGTGATCTGACGCATGCCGAGCCTGAGTGCGAGACGCCCGTCGGAGGCTGGCTCCAGCGTATTGTCCCAATCGCTCATGTTGACGTCGACGGGCCGGACCTCGACACCGTGTTCGCGGGCATCGCGCACGATCTGTGCGGGAGCGTAGAACCCCATGGGTTGTGCGTTCAGAAGGGCGCACGCGAATGTTTCGGGAAAATGCCGCTTGAGCCATGAAGACACGTACGCGAGATGCGCGAAGCTCGCGGCATGGGATTCTGGGAAGCCGTATTCACCAAAGCCCTCGATCTGCCGGAAGCAGCGGGCAGCGAGCTCGGGATCGTAGCCTCGCTCAACCATGCGACCGACCAGCTTCTCACGGAGCCGAGGCAATGTTCCGCGTCGACGGAACGTGGCCATCGCGTAACGTAGTGTGTTGGCTTCGTCGGGGGAAAACTTGGCAGCAGTAATCGCAATGCGCATCGCCTGTTCCTGAAACAGCGGCACGCCCAGGGTCTTCTCCAGCACCTTTTTCAATTCGTCCCGTGGACCGTGCCGGGGGTCGGGTTCCGGGTAGTGCACGGCTTCCAAACGGTCGCGCCGGCGCAGATAGGGATGCACCATGTCGCCCTGGATCGGTCCGGGGCGCACGATGGCGACTTCGATCACCAGATCGTAGAAGCAGCGCGGCTTGAGGCGTGGCAGCATGTTCATCTGCGCACGGCTTTCGATCTGGAACACGCCAATGGTGTCGGCGCGGCAAAGCATCCTGTAGACCTCTGTGTCGTCGCGCTTGATGCCGGCAAGGGTCTGGTTGATGCCCCGGTGGTGTTTCAGCAGTGCGAATGCCTTGCGAATGCAGGTCAGCATGCCGAGGCCCAGCACGTCGACCTTCATGAAGCCGAGGGCTTCCAGATCATCCTTGTCCCACTCGACAAACGTGCGGTCCGGCATCGCCGCATTGCCGATCGGAATCATGTCGCAAATGGGGGTGCGGCCCAGCACAAATCCGCCGACGTGCTGGGAAAGGTGCCGGGGAAAGCCCAGCAGCTCAGACGCCCGGGCAAGGGCTATGCGGAGCATGGGGTCGGCAGGGTCCAACCCGGCCTCACGTACGCGTTTCCTGGAGAATCCTCCTTTTCTGAGCGAGTCGGCAAGGGCCGCAGCCGTATCTTCGGAAAGCCCCATTGCCTTGCCGGCCTCGCGGGCGGCGCTCCGGGGGCGGTAGGTGACCACGGTCGCAGCCAGGGCCGCGCGGTCCCGGCCGTAGCGCCTGTAGATGTACTGGATCACTTCCTCGCGCCGTTCGTGCTCGAAATCAATGTCGATGTCAGGGGGCTCCCTGCGTTCAGGCGAGATGAACCGTTCAAACAGCAGCTCGATCTCGGTCGGATTGACCGCGGTGATACCCAGGCAGTAGCAAACGGCCGAATTGGCAGCTGATCCACGCCCCTGACACAGGATTCCGTGTTTCTGGGCGAACTCCACGATGTCGTAAACGGTCAGGAAGTAGCACGCGTAGTCGAGCCGGGCGATGAGCTCGAGTTCGTGCTGGAGTGTGTTCCGGAGTGTCCCGGAGATGCCGTTGGGAAAATGCCGGGCCGCTCCCGCCCAGGTCAGGTCTTCCAGATGCTGCTGCGGTGTTTTGCCGGCGGGTACGGGTTCATCGGGGTATTCGTACGTCAGATCGTCCAGGCAGAAACCGATCAGCCCTGCAATTTCGACGGAACGGTCGATCAGCGCTTCGTGCCCGGCGAAGATGCGTGCCATTTCGGCGGGGCTCTTCAGATGACGTTCCGCATTGGCATGCAGGAGGTGTCCGGCATTCTGGACGGTCGTGTGTTCGCGTATCGCGGTCAGCACGTCCTGCAACGGACGGCGCCCGGGTTGGTGGTAGAGGACATTGTTGGTGGCGACCAGGGGGATGTCGTAACGGCCGGCAAGCTGCGCCAGCCGGGTCATGCGGGCATGGTCATCACCCCGGTAAAGCATGTGGACGGCCAGATAGAACGGGTTGGAGGTCCGGTCGCGAAGCGCGGCAAGCTGCGCCGCGAAAGGCGCCATGCCCGGCCCGGAGGGTGGGAGAGCGATCAGGACCTGACCTTCCGCGTGGGTGAAGAGATCATCCATCCGAAGCCGGCATGCACCCTTGGGAGAACGCCGCTGACCTAGGGTGAGCAGGCGGCAAAGCTGGCCGTAGGCTCCACGATCGCGCGGGTAGCACAGCAAGGATGGACCGTCCTCAAGGTCGAGGCGGGCGCCCACCAGCAGACGGATGCCCGCATTCTTTGCCGCTACATGCGCGCGCACGACGCCGGCCAGGGAATTGCGGTCGGCCACGCCGATGGCTCGCAGTCCCAGTTGCGCGGCTCGTTCCATCAGCTCTTCGGGATGCGAGCCGCCGCGCAGGAAGCTGAAATTCGTCGTGGTCTGCAGTTCGGCGTATGCGGGCGGCGTCATCCGTAAAGGCCATGAAGGAACCAGCAGGGTGTGCCCTCGCCATGGACGCCTGTGCGGTAGAGCCAGTAGCGATGGCCGTTCGTGTCCTCGACACGCCAGTAGTCCCGTGTTGTTCCGAAGGTTTCCGGCAGCCACCACTCCGGGGCAATGCGTTCGGGGCCGGCAGCGCGGACAATGCGGTAACAGACGTGCCGCCAGATGAACACGCGTGGCGCCACGTCCGGCTCCAGGTCCCGGGTTTCCAGAGCTTCCGGAGGTGCAAGAAGGCGGAACGGGCGCTGTGGGCGGTCCGGGTACGACGAACCGAATGCGGCGGCTTCCCCGGGCCGCACGAGACGTTCGGCCTGTTCCGGAACGTGGCGCTCGACAGGTACCGTCCGCAGGATGGTGGCGGCTCCGAAACGGGCTGCCAGCCGGTCGATGAATCGGTCGAGACGATCCCGGGCATGACCGTCGATCGACAGCTGCCGGCCTTCCATGGGCTCGGCAGAAGTCGCGTGCAGCGCAACAGCATCAATGCCGAAGCCGGGGTCCACGGTGCCAAGCGCATCGGTGAACAGGTGCAGAAGATGTTTTGCATTCCGGGTCGGGCGTGCGGCCGCCGCGGTGCGTTCGGTCGCATTCCCGTCGACGCCGAAACACCAGAGTGCAAATTGCCGCGCTCCAGACCGGTCACGTTGCAAGATCGCCGTGAGGCGGCCCATCAACTCGGCCAGAGCCGTTTCCAGTGCTTCCCGGTGCAGGACCGGCTCCGCGAAATCGAGATGCTGCCGATAGGCCGGTGGGGGAACGAGGGGAGAGAGGGGGTCGCTCCGGTTTCCGAGCACCCGGTCGAGACTCTGCAGCAGCCCGTTTGCTCCTTCGCGGGAAGGAAACCTGCGTTCCAGGTCGGTGCGCGGCAGGCGGTCAACCGCGCCGACTGTGGTCAGGCCCAGGTTGCGCAGGGTTTGGGCATCGCCGCACGAGATGCCAAGCGCTTCGACTGGCAGCGGGTCGAGTGCTGCCCGCACGTTTCCGGAAGCGATAACGCGCCAGGGCCTGGAGGTGAAGCGGGCTAGCGCGCCGGCGCTGCCCGGGGTGTCGGCGAGACCCAGGCGGGCTTCAAGCCCGAAACCGGCAAGACGCTCCGAAATCGTGCGCACCATGGCCTGTTCGCCGCCGAACAGGTGGGAACAACCCGTCACGTCGAGGAGCAGTCCGTCTGCTCCATCAAGGGCGACGGTCGGCGAGAAACGGCGGCACCACAATCCCAGTCGAATCAGGGCTTCCCGGTCTGCGGCCGGGTCGGATTCCGAGACAGAAACACCGGGCACTGCAGCGCGCGCATCGGCCAGACGCATGCCGCGTGTGAGGCCGGCGCTCTCAGCCGGTTGGTTGACAGCTGTCAGGACCATTCCGCGGCGACTCGGTACCGCCAGTACCTGAAGAGGTTCCCTGGCTGGTGCGGGCCGCGACCGGGCGGGGGACGCCACGCCGGCCGGCCGTGCCCTACGGCGTTCGGTTGGCCAGCGTGGCAGCCATACGGAAAGCACCCGTTTCACGGTGCCATTCCACCACGTGATGGGCAGGCCGCCCGCCTCTGGAGCGTATGAGTTCCAGAATCCATCGGGGCGCTCCGGGGGCACGAGCATCGTGCGGGTCGTCGGAGCAGGGACCGGCTGCAACCCGCCATCGTGTAGCTGCCGTGCTGGCTGACACGAATGCGTCGTGGCGTAGCAGCAAGGCAGGGGTCATGCCTTCTGTGGCAGCGAGCGACAACCGGCGGGATATTGAGAAAGTGCTGCATTCGATTTCGCCGAGAACTGCCGAGAGGGCACCGCACCGCAACCCTTCCTCCATGGCCCAAAGTACGTCCTTGTCGTGCCGGGCACGGGCGATCAGCAGGGTTTCCGGGTTGATCCCGAGGCCATGCCACCCAGGCCCGTGCAGGCGCCCAAACCGGCTTGCATCGTTTTCGCAAACCAGGACAGTGTCTCGTCCGAAACGCTTCGGAAGTCGGCGCAGAAGGGCAACAAGGAATGCGGAGGCAGAGGGCGTATCCGGCCCGGTCGCACCGGATGCCTCGTGCACGGCGCCGCACGACAGCCCATCGGCGGGAAGCGCGCGGTCCAGCGATTTGACCCCCAGAAGCCAATTGACATCGGGGGTAATGGGAGTGTGATTCCTCTTTGGGTGCTCCAGCCCCGAGATATGTCGGCGCAGGGTTTCCAGTTGGCTGGCATGGGAGCATCCCTTCATAATTCCTCACTTGTTCGTAATTTGTTCTTTTCTACAGACTCCTGTGGCTTGATGTCAAGAACGCTTTTCCGATTGCCATGCCTCCTGCGCAAGGGTGACAAAGTGGAGTGATTCGAGATCTGCGCGCCGCAATGGCAAGCATCCGGGATACCGGACTGAAGACAGAGCCCCATCCGCCCACGGCATCGGCCGGTGACCGCATTTGGCGAGGTGCCGGGGCGCCGGCATCACCACCGTGGGTGCCGGTTCGGATTCCATCGCTGATCGACCGGGAGGCCGGCGACGGAGAGCCTGGCCCGACGACGAGGCCCGATTGTCCGAATTCCTGCGCGGACCGGTTACACGGGGATGGCCGTTGTCCCCGTCCGATCAGATGCGTGACCCGGTGATCAGCGAGCAGATAAGTTCAGCAGAGCCCAGACATTGCGGCACTGCGAGACCGGTGCCATCGCCTCCTCTGGTGGCGTCAGAGACCAACGCGCCCGGAGCATTCGCACGCACGACAGTGCCGAGGCTTTGCGCACGACTTCCGAAACGGGTCCCTGAAATGCCTTACTCGCACCCCGCCCGGATCCGAAAGTCGTGCAGATCAAGCTTGCCGGTTGGGTGAACCGGGGGCCGGGCGCGACATCATGTGGGAAGCCAAACGAAAGACTATGGCCGAGACCGTAAAGCAAAGCACGAGCACGGGGCCGGCTGGAAGATCTGCCATAGTCGAGACCGGAATGCCCACGACCACCGCAATCGCACCGCTGCACAGTGCCCGCCCGAGATGGTAGGCGCCGTCCAGAGTCCGTCCTGCCAGTCCTGGAAGAATCAAGCTCGCAAAGACCACGTAGACCCCTAACAGCTGGACGGATGCCGTCACTGCCAAGGCGAACAACACAAAAAAGCCCTGGCCCGTGCGCAGGCCCGGGAATCCGATCCAAAATCCTGTGACCAGCAGATACACGGGAATGAATGCGGCCAAGGTCGTCCACGACGTGAACAGGATCTGGCCCGAAAGAATGTGCTGGAGCTTTTCTCCGCCGTGTGGAGAGTCGACCAAGAGCAGCAAGGTCAGCGAGGCGGCAACAATGAAGCAGCTGCCGATGGCGGCTTCCTGTTCCGCAGGCATGATCTTTTCGATCCAGCGGAACAGGATTGCAAACGCCAATGCTGCCCCGAAAGCAGCGAACTGGGTGGTAATCCAGGATGGGGCTGCAATCCAGAGGTTGAGAGCGACGATCGCCACGCCGGCTACCTGCGCGGTTGCAAGGTCAATGAAGACGATTCCACGTTTCAAAACCTCGATTCCGAGCGGCGCATGCAGTGCCGTGCACAGGAGGCCAGCGGCAAACGCCGGCATCACGATCTCGAGGAGTTCAGGACTGGGCACGCACGCGTTCCAACTGCTCAAGTGTGATGTCGAACAGATCGAACAGGGTGTCAACTCCCTCCATGCCACCGACAGTGCTTGGCAGGTCCACGATCGGAATGCCCGCCCTTTCGGACAACCATTCCGCGCCGTCACGTTCTACATACGGTGCCAGCAGAATGGCTTCGGCTCCCGTGGCCCGAGTCTGCTCCAAAACCTTCTCCAGATGCGCGGCAGTCGGCGGTACGCCCGGAAGGCGCTCGATCGTGGCCACGACCGCAAGGCCGGTCCAGTGGCTCAGATAGACCCATTCCGAGTGGTGCACGATGACCGGCATTCCGTCGAGTGCTGCTGCACGTCGTACCCAGTCCTCGGAGGCAGCGCTCCAGCGCTCGTGGAAGTCGGATAGCCGCGCACGATAGTGATCCATATTGGCAGGATCCATCGCAGCAAGTCGGCGCACCAATTCGGAGGCCAGAAGGCGGTAATTTTCGGGCCGCAGTTGCACGTGCGGGTTGCCAGCGGGGTGAAGGTGTCCGAGGCTGCGGTCAACATCAGTAGGGACGTCCAGAACCTCGACATGATCGGCGGCCATCAGGTGGCCGGGCTGCCCGGGTTGCACCTGGCTTCTGGCCCCGCGTTGCAACAGAATCGGAAGCCACCCCGATTCAAGATCGGCACCTGAGCAGAACAGAAGGTCCGCACGGCGTATCGCCGCGATCAGGCTGGGCCGCGCGCGAATGTAGTGGGGGTCCTGACGTCCGTGGGTGGCCGAAAAAACCGTGATCTCGGAACCGCCAACTTCGGTCGCCAGTGCTGCCCATTCGGGTTCGCATGCGAAAATTCTGACGTCAGCCGCCGCCGGCGATGGCACTGCCATCGCCGGAATCATGGCCGCGAGGGCCATTACGGCCCAACGAGCGTATTGCCTTGGCATCGTCAAGGACCCTTAGTACGCATGGGCCGCATGGGCGCCAAGGCTCATGATGTACTGCAGGTAAACCTGATGGTCTGTGTCTTCGTCCGACAGGGATTCCTGATTGTACTGCAGTCGAATGCGCCCGAATTCGCTGTTGGTCCAGTCGCCCATGACGGATATCGCATACGGGTTGTGCTCGACTTCGTATTCGTCGCTGTCGACGTCCGATGCGCTGATGGGGTTCAGGCGTGTATACCGCAGGCCGGCCCGCCAGGATCGCTGGAACTTGTAGACCCCCTGCAGATACCAGCCGCTGCTGGTTCCGTCGACGAGCGCCGTCTCACCTTCCTCTTCGTCCAGGTACCCTCCCTGTTCGGTTCTCCAAAAGTATTCACCCTGGAGCGTCAGTTCCTGGGCATTCGGGTTACCGGTCGGCGCCCACGTGTAGCGAAGATCGACCGCATAGAGGGCGGTATCGCCGGTAAACACGCCGTCGGCCAGCAGATCGTGGTGCTCCTCCTCGGCGTGATCCTCGTCCTCGGCGTGGTCTTCGTCCTCGCCGGTTTCCTCGTCCTCGTGCATGTCACCCTCGTCTTCATGCCCATGGGCGGCGTGGCCGGTTGCGCGAGAAGTTGCGTCGCCGTCGAGCATGTAGGCACCGATCCGGAACGATTGATTCCGGCCGATGTCACTGCCGAGCCGCGCATACACGGATTGTGCGCTACGGCCGGTGTCCGATCCCCCGAACGGGAAATCGTCGCCGCGAAAAACACCGGCACCCACCTCGGTGAAGATGTCGGTCGGCAGAACGTAGGCCAGTTCCAATCCGTCGTCGTTGTAGGTTTCGTCCACAAACACGCGGTAGGGAAGAGGCCGGTCAGCAAAGTCATCGGCATGGGGATGGTGTTCGTTGAGATACCCCAGAGTCCAGAACGCGCGGCCTGCTTTCGCGCGTAGACCCGCAGGCAGGCCTGCGCCGGGCAAGGTCTGGATAAACGCCTCCTCGAGTTCGATCGCTTCTTCTTCCTCGTCCGCGTGAATTCCGATCACCGCGCTGCCAGAGAATTTGTCGTCGATGTTGGCCGAGAAGGTGAACTCGGTTCCGACAAGCGCGAGCCCTTCTTGGCCGCGGGCGCTTTCGTGTCCGGTCTGGAAATGCGCGATTTCCGATTCTTCAGCCGAATAGCTGGAAATGGCACCGCTGAGGATGACCCCGATTCCGGGGTTCGAGACGGCATCGCCGATCCGGGGCCGGCTCGTTGCCGGAGGGACTGCCGGAGTATTGGCAGTGATTGCGTCGAGCTGAGCCTCGAGGGTTTGAATGCGACGTTCGTAATCGCGCTTCAGGGCCTGAATTTCGGCCGCGAGTTCTTCAGCAGTGGGTGTGGATTGGGCCTGAGCAGTTGTAAACGAGGCGCCAAAAACCGTCGCAACTAGGACGAAAATCGCCGTTGCTGGTTTGCAGATGGGTTGCATGATCAGTTCCGAATATGAATGTCCTGTACGCACAGCAGCCGACGGCGCGTTGGCCGCACGGAATCACGAGGCGTGCAGTTGAATGCCGACCGGGCCGTGTTGGCCTGGTTGGCGCTAGGGTCAAAACAGGCGAGGTTCAGGAGGCGCGCGAATGGGGTTCGCGTTCGGTTCGCTGGATGGAACCAACTGCGAGATGGTTACGGTGGGCCGCGGTTCTGAAACGCGGGGTGCGGCATTAACCGGAGCTAGAGGGAGAAGAGAAAACTCCGCGGATGCCAGCGGAAACACGCATGATTCGTCCTCGCCGTGCGAGTGCTCGTCGTGGCCGAACTCGACCGCATGGTGGCTTGCTTCCACCTGCGCAACAAGAACGGCCGCTGCGAGCAACGGGCCGGTGAGTTGTCGAATCTGCAACGTGCAGCGCGTGCCAGAACGGAAAGCCATTTAGCAATGATATTACATTTTCTAACTTCTATCGCGGGCACAGAGGGTGCCCGGCATGCCGGCCACGGGCTCTGGTTGTTCGAGTATGCGCCCGGCCACAGCAGATCTCCGCGAACGCGGCCGGATCGCATTTGACTACGCACCGGCGCCCGTTCACCAGTATCCGGTTGCGGTACGTGTAGACGATCCGGCAGGTGTGCAGTCGAGGGTCGATGAACGCCGGCGCCAGGCCGGGGATGAGGCGATGGCACCGGGTGTTCGGGCGCGTTAACGCCGAACCTCCGGCGTCACGCGCTCGTACAGTTGTTGTGCCGCCGTTGGCGCGCCCATGCACGACGATTATGGTGTCGGGATCCCGGCGTCGCGGTTTCGGGTACGCTCTCTGCACGTGCAACAGGGCGGCAGAACGCGCCTGCAACGCTGCAACAAGGAGAGAGCCGATGTCTGATCCGGTCATGGCCCAGTCGGAACCCTTTCAGGTCGATCTCAAGGCCGGGCAGAGGTACGCATGGTGCGCATGCGGGAAGAGCGAAAATCAGCCGTGGTGCGACGGTTCCCACAAGGACACCGAATTCTTGCCAGTGGTGTGGACGGCCGAGCAGGATGAGACCGCCTTCATGTGTGGCTGCAAGCTGACCGCGGACCAGCCGGTCTGCGACGGATCGCACAACTACTTGTGAGCACTTGGACGGCCGAGCGGTCGGCAGAGGTTCTGCTTGACCACCGGAGCGCGCTTCGACCGCAGCGCGACTTGCCGGCAGGTGCCGTGCCGGAGGATCGTGATTCCGCATACGCGGTGCAGGACGCATTGATCCGCCGTTATCTCGTTGCCGGCGATGGCCCGATCGCCGGTTGGAAAGTGGCGCTCACGAATCCGGCAATGCAGGCGATGTTCGGCGTCGACGAACCGGCGGAAGGCGCGATCTTCGCCCCTCTGGTGCATGTCGGGAGTGCGCGGCTGCAGCCTGGCCAGTACCGTCACCTCGGGGCAGAGGGGGAAATTGTCCTGCGTCTGCGGGAGCCCCTGGCCCCGGCGGACGCCCCCTTCAGCGCAGATACCGTCGCTCGTGCTGTCGGTACGTACACGGCCGGCATCGAAATCGTCGATGATCGCGATGCCGGCACCGATGCAACCATCGGGCTTCTGGTTGCCGACAATGCGATGAATTATGGCTGCATCATCGGTCCTGAGGTTCCGTATACCCCCGATGTCGACCTGGCAGCGGTGTCGGGGCGGCTGACCGTCGACGGGAAGCCCGCCGGAGAGGGTATAGGCAGCAATGTACTGGGCGGACCCTTGGAGGTCCTTGCGCTGCTAGCCAACTCCCTGACCAGGCGCGGCCGCACGCTCGCCGCCGGAGATATCGTGATGACCGGCAGTCTCGCGGTTACGGTATGGCCGCAGCCGGGCGAGACGGTGCAATGGGAGATCGATGGGGTGACGCCGGTTCAATTCGTGCTCGCAGGCAGCGGCAGCTAACGATGGGAATGCTGGAGGAAGTCCGGATCCACCGTCTGGTGGAGCGCCTTCTTGCGGACCGGGCAGAAGGGGCGGAATTTGATTCGACGTGGGATTCGAGTCTGACGCCGCAATCCATGGCCGAGTCCTATCGGGTGCAGGATTCGGTCATCCGGCGCACGCGCTCGCGAGGTAATGAACCCGGCGGCTGGCGCATCGCCCTCACGACTGATGCCGCGCAGAAGCGCCACGGCGTCGTCCATCCGATCGTGGGGCCGATCTGGCGCGGGGATATTCGGGAGTCACCGGCGGCGCTGCCGGTGCAGGGGGGGCACGAGATGGTTGCGGGCGCCGAACTCGCGCTCCGCGTCAGCCGTACTATGCCGGCCGACGACGGCCCCTGGAATCGCGAATCGGTGCGGCCATGCATCGGGACGGTGGCGGTTGCGATCAGCGTGGTCGACGACCGCCGGGTGACCGAAGCGCCCGATTACAGCATCGGGCTCGTGATCGCCGATCTTGCCGGCGCCGTTGCCGGCGTGTTGGGTGCCGAACACGAGAACCTGGACGATCTCGAGCTGGATGCGGCATCGCTCACCACAGCACTCGACGGCCGCGAAATCGGGTCAACCAGTACGTCGTCCTATTTGGCCCACCCCTACGAAATCCTTTCGTGGGTGGCGACCCATCTCAATTTCCGGCGTCGACAGCTCGAAGCCGGCGACGTCGTGCTGCTGGGGCCCCCGGGAGAACCGTTGCCCCTCGGGCCGGGCGACCGTCTCTCGGTCACGCATGCGGTGCTCGGGTCCGCGGAACTTGTAATGGAAGAGCCATCGGATCCGGCCTGGTCGGTGTAACTCAGAGGCTCGGGCGTCGCTCGCACATAAACTGACTGAATTGTTCGCGCGTATGGAATAGCAATTCGGCACGCCTGTCCGGCGTGTAGCGCGATTCTTCGACGGCCATCCAATGGCCATCACTCCGCAGGCCCTGACACTCCAACTCGCTGATGTCCGTCCAGTCGACGTGCAAGACGTACTGGTTGACGCAGTCACACGCACACACACGAAGGACGTCAAACTTCTCGACTGGCACCGGCTCGCCAGCCTGGGCAAAAGCTGCCGAACCGCCCAGCGCAAGTCCGGCCAACAGGACTAGATCAACCGATCGCATGCCTGCATGCTGCACCGGTCTGTCCGATTTGCCAACCCCGCCCCTGAAGTCGAGAGATCATCCGGCATTCGCAGCGTCCATACGGACGCGCGCTGCGGGAGCCTGTCTGCGACCGCCACTTGAACATGGCGGCGATTGCGGATAGCGGTCAGCGCCCCACGCACGGGCGAACCGCGGCCTGCACGCTCGTTGGTTGCGCGAACCGGAAGTGCGCGAATGCAAGCGTTGGGGTCAACAGAAGCCGCCGGCAACCGGTGCGCAAGTGCCACGGCCTTCGGCAAACAAAAGGCCGGGTGGGCTTGCACCCACCCGGCCATGAGAAATCTGAGCCCCGAGGCGCGGTTGCCCGCGCCTCGGGCCCCGATTTCCGTCAGCCCGCTGCGATGTCTTCGGGCCGGATCGGCAGCGAGCGAACCCGCTTGCCGGTGGCTGCAAAGATCGCGTTGGCCAGGGCCGGCGCGAACGGCGGAACCATCGGTTCGCCGACACCGCTTGGAATGTGGTCATTCTCGATGCGGTGGAGGTGAACGTTGAGCGGCGAGTCATCGATCCGCGAGACCGGGTAATCGTGGAAGTTGCTCTGATCCACGGCACCCTGCGTCACGGTGATTTCTCCGAACCGAGCGACGGTGTTGCCGTAGACGGCGGCACCTTCACACTGGGCGCGAATCCGCTCGGGGTTGGCACCCAGGCCACAGTCGAGGACCGTGTCAACCCGCGTGATGGAGTAGTTCCCGTCATCCGCGACCTGCACCCGCACCGCCTGCGCGATGTAGGACAGGAACGAACGGTGCACCGCGAGGCCGAGACCGTGCCCCTTGGGCATGGCCCGTCCGTAACCGGACACATCGCGCGCCGTGCGCAGGACGTGCGCAAGACGACCGGTGTCGATCGGGTAGTCCTCGATCGGGTCACCGTAGTTCCAGTAGTCCTCGACCTTTTCCTTGGTCAGGTCGATGACTGCCGGCTCGCCAATCAGCTCCAGCTGGAATTCGACCGGGTCACGGCCCAATTCGTGCGCCAGTTCGTTCACGAAACTGTTGATCGCGAACGAATGCTGAATGTTGTTCACCGACCGGTACCAGCCGATCCGGGTGTGGAGGTCGGCATCCCCGTTTTCGATCCGAATGTTGTCGATCGCGTTGTAGGGGAGGTCGATCAGACCCAGACCGTGCTCGATGTTGAAGCCGATCTTCTGTTCCGGGACCCACAGGCCCAGGATGGACGGGAAGGCCACGCCGTGACGCCAGCCGGTCACCCGGCCTGCATCGACCACTGCGCTGATGTTCTGTGCGCTGGCGGCGTGGTAGTAGCCGTTCTGGACTTCGTCTTCACGCGTCCAGACCACCCGCACCGGAGCGCCGACCTCACGAGACAGGTAGGCGGCCTCGACTGCGAAGTCGGCCTTGGATTTGCGACCGAACCCACCACCCAGGAGGGTGATGTGGACGAGGACGTCTTCCTTCTCGATGCCCAGCACCTCGGCGACCGTGTCCCGGACGCCGATCGGGTTCTGGGTTGCTGCCCAGATCTCGACCTTGCCGTCCTGGTAGTTCGCGACAGCTGCCGGCGGCTCCATCGGTGTGTGGATGAAGTACGGAACGAAGTATTCGCGGCTGATTTCCGTTGCGGAAGCCTTGTCGCGCGCCAACTCGTAGTCTCCGCGCTCGCGAATCACGGTCCCCGGCTCGGCAGCGGCCTTCTTCAGCTTGTCGTTGTACGTCGAGCTGTCGTGAACGCTGTTGTCCGAGTCGGACCACTGGATGTTGAGCGCCTTCCGGCCCTCAAGAGCTGCCCAGGTGTTGTCGGCGATGACGGCGACGCCACCGAGCTGCTTGAAGGTGATCGGAAGCTCCGGCGTGGGCAGTTCGACCGTGCCCCGCACGCCCGTAACCGCCATGGCCGCCGAGTCGTCATAACTCTCGACCGTGGCCCGGTAGACGGGTGAGCGCGCCACAACGGCCGTCTTCATGCCGTCAAGCATGATGTCGGCGCCGAACATTCCCCCGCCCGTCGTCATGTCGACGAGGTCGACATAGGCATCCGGGGTGAAGGCGGCTTCGTTGGCGATGTACTTCCAGTCGCTCCGGTCCTTGACCTTGACGGTCGCCGGATCCGGCGCTTCGACTTCCATCGCCGCGGCGACGAGTTCGCCAAAGTCCGCGGACTGGCCGCTTGGCGCATGGCTCACACGGTGGTTCTGGGCCACACATTCGTCAGCCGGCACGCCCCACATGTTGGCCGCCGCCATCTCGAACATCTTGCGGGCGCCAGCACCTGCTGCGCGCAGGTTCTTAATGTCCCGCCGGACGGAACGCGAACCATCGGTGTCGAGTTCCTGTCCGAAGTCGACCCACTTCTGTTCGGCAGCAGCCTGCACGACCGAGCATCGACTCCAGTCGGCTTCCATTTCGTCAGCGATGATCATGGGAAGCGAGGTGCGGACACCCTGTCCCATTTCGGTACGGGCACAGGTGATAGTGACCGAGCCGTCGCCGTCCACCGCAACAAAGATGTTGGCTTCAAGATGCCCTTCGGCAGCATTGGCCGGCAGGCCCAGCAACTGGTCGGCACCGAGCCGGGCACCGATCACGAAACCACCGGTACCGGCGATGCCTTTAAGAACCGTGCGTCGGCTGAGGTTCGTAAGCGTGGTCATCGTCAGACCTCCTTCGCGGCGGTTTTCACGGCAGCGAAAATACGCTGGTACGTGCCGCAGCGGCAGATGTTGCCGCTCATGCCGTCCAGAATGTCCTGATCGGTCGGATCGGGATTCTGGGCCAGCAGGGCTGCAGCTTGCATGATCTGGCCGCCCTGGCAGTAGCCGCATTGCGGAACGTTGTGGGCACGCCAGGCGCGCTGAACCGGGTGGTTCCCTTCCGCATCCAGCCCTTCGATCGTTGTCACTTCCATGCCTTCGGCCGCCGACACAGGCGTAACACACGCCCGCACAGCCTCACCCCCGACATGGACGGTGCAGGCACCGCAGAGGCCGGTGCCGCATGCGAACTTGCTGCCGGTCAGTCCGAGAACGTCTCGGACATACCAGAGCAGAGGCATGTTCGGGTCACCGCCAAAGTCCTGCGGTTTGCCGTTGACAGTCAAATTCATGTCAACTTCCTCCTCGTTGTGTTCGGGCCAGCCACGCAGGTCCGAAACCGGTAGTCGTCGTGGCCGGCGCCTGTTGCGACGGGTCCGCCACGCTACCCGCTCCAGCATGGTACTTTGCGCGGCCTGTAACTCCAAATCGAAGCGATTCCTGCCCTCGGGTGCAGGGCTGCGGGAGAGACGAATGGACAGCCTGGTTTACGCGGACGGCAGTTGGCATGAGGGGAATCCGCCGGTGATCGGTGCCCTCAGCCAGAGCTACATGCATGGCAGCGCAGTCTTCGACGGCGCCAGGCTCTTCAACGGCTGGGTTCCGGACCTCCGGCTGCACTGCGAGCGGCTTCTGCGCTCGGCCGCCGTAATGGGCCTGGACCAGCCGCTGGAGGCGGCGGCGGTCGACGCCTTGGCCAGGGAGGGCGCGCGCCGATTCGAGAGCGGCGCTGAACTCTACATTCGCCCGTCTCTCTATGCCGCCGGCGGATTTCTCACGCCGGAGCCGGGCAGCACGCAGTTCCTGCTCACCCTCATGCGCATGCCCATGCCCGCCCCGGACGGTCTCGCCGTGACCGTGAGTCCGTTCCGGCGGCCCGGTCCCGACATGGCGCCGACGGAAGCCAAGGCCGCGTGCCTGTATCCCAACGGCGCCCGCGCGCTGCAGGAAGCAGGGAACCGCGGCTTCGACAACGCGGTGATGCTCGACGGGGACGGGCATGTTGCGGAACTGGCCTCGGCCAACATCTGGCTGGGGAAGGACGGGGTGGCCGTGACCCCGGTCTGGAACCGGACTTTCCTCAACGGAATTACCAAGCAGCGCGTGGCAGCGCTTCTTGCCCAACGCGGCATCGAGGTGGTCGAGCGAACGGTGACCGTGAGCGACGTGCTTGGCGCCGACGAGGTGTTCAGCACCGGCAACTGGGGCAAGGTGCTGCCCATTGTGCGCGTGGATGACCAGGTGTTTCCGGTCGGCCCGATCTATGCCGCGGCGCGGGAGGCATACTTCGCGTTTGCGGAAACCGAGCCGCTTTAGCGTGCAGCGAGGTGTCGCATAGGCTTCTGAAGGACCGTAGGCCAGTGGGAGCTTGGGTGCTGGACCGGGTAGTGTTCGGAGACATCCGGTTCCCGCGCGGTGAACACGGATCGGCAGGGCCGCCTGCAAATTGCTCGTGGCGCGGGCCGGGGAAGGAGATTCCATGGAGTTGCGCCTGCGACAGATCTGCCTCGTCGCGCATGACTTGCAACCCGTCGTCACGGCTCTTGAGCGCGTGTTCGGGCTCGCGGTCTGCCACGTTGATCCTGAGGTAGGCCAATTCGGCCTCGTCAATTCCCTTCTGCCGGTCGGCGACCAGTTCCTGGAGGTGGTTGCACCCACGCGCCCGGGCACGGCCGCCGGCCGGTACCTGGACCGGCGGCAGGGTGACGGCGGCTACATGGTCATCACCCAGTGCGATGACCTCGCGCATTGCCGGCGCCGGGTCCACGATCTTGGAGTCCGCATCGCCCACACCCACGCGTACGACGGTTTTGACGGCATCCAGCTGCACCCTAGGGACACAGGCGGCACGTTCTTTGAAATCGACCAACAACAGGGCGACCACTTCGCGGCAGACGACGCGTGGTATCCGGCCGGGCCGGATTGGCGGCCGTTCGTGCGCACGGAGGTCGTTGCGGCAATTGCGGAGGCGGATATCCAGAGTTCCGATCCGGCGGCTCTTGCGGCGCGCTGGAGTGCAATCTCGGAGATCGGGCTCGAAGACTGCGGGCACGGTGTTCCGACGCTGCCCCTTGCGAATGCACGCCTGCGGTTCGTGACGGCCAGCGACGGGCGTGGCGACGGACTGGCAGCTCTGGAATTGCGGGCCAGGGATGCCGACCGTGCTTACACGAACGCCAGCCGGGCCGGACTGCCGGTGGACGATGGCGTTATCCGTCTTGGCGGGATGCGCTTGCGCCTCGCATAACGCCTTGCTGTGCAAGCGCGAATGCCACAACGCCGGGTGCGGTGCTATGGATGCGAGCCGTGGGACGGCGCAGGGGAGGTAAACCATTGTCTGATCAACTTTTGCAAGCGCGCGACGGCGACGTGGTCTGGTTGACGCTGAACCGCCCGGACCGGCTGAATGCCCTGACCAACGAGATGCTTGATGCGCTTCTGTCGGCAATGACGGAAGCCTCCGCGGACCGCGAAGTCGGCTGTGTGGTGCTCACGGGGGCGGGGCGTGGGTTCTGCGCGGGTGGCGACGTGAAAGGCATGGCGCAGGGTTCGCTGCAGGAGGACAGCCTGGAGGAGCGGGCCCAGGCTCTCCGTCGCCGAATGGATGTGAGCCGTGTGATCTTCGAAATGCCGAAACCGGTCTTGGCCATGATTCGGGGTCCCGCGGCAGGGGCCGGTCTTGCGATAGCCCTGGCCTGCGACTTGCGACTTGCGGATGAAACCGCGCTCCTCACCACTGCTTTTGCGCACGTGGGGCTTTCCGGTGACTTTGGCGGATCATGGTTCCTGCAGCGTCTTGTCGGGGCCGGCAAGGCCAAGGAACTTTATTTCTCAAGTCCGAGGCTTTCGGCTGCAGAAGCGTGCGACGCCGGCATCCTGAACCGCGTGGTGGCCAGCGAATCGCTGGAGGCCGAGACCCGAACGCTCGCGCGCAAGCTGGCAGCGGGGCCGCGCATAGCCTTGGGCTACATGAAGCAGAACATCAACGCTGGCGCGACCTCGTCTTTGGCCGCGGCGCTTGACATGGAGGCCCGGAACCACGCGCGTTCGGGATTTACCGACGATCACCTCGAGGCATCCCAGGCTTTCGTGGACAAGCGGGCGCCCGTATTCCGGGGCCGGTAGGAGAGCTGTTCACGAAACTCCGGAGACACGTTTGCAAACCCTGCTCAACGAATTGTGAAGCCAGCTGGTTGCAGCCGCGACGGTCTCCGCAGGCAGCGCAATGAACTGACGCATGCCGGTACCGCAGGCCCGCATTGAAGCGGTTGGGCAACCTCGCGAGCCGGTCCGAATGTGCGCCCTGCCCAAGCCTCGATGAAGAGGACTACCGCTACAGACTCTGACCCATTGCGGGTGGGCGCCGATAGCGTTGCGGCCGTTCCCGAAAGGCCCCCTTGGTCGCCGGACGCTGCGGTGGTCGAGCACCAATAGTGTGTCGCGCGAGGCCGGCCGTGACGCTGCGGTGATATGATGCCTGCCAATGGCATGGATGGGCTCAATGGTGCGTCTCTTGATCCGTCGCGCTGCGGCGGATCCCCGGGTGCGCAAGGCGGCGACGGACACTGCCGCCGCTGCCGTCCGTGAAGCGCGGGAAGTCGTTCGCGACCCCTCTCCTGCGCGTCGGTTGGGGCGAATGGCCGGTCGCGCGCAGCGCCGGCTCAAGGAGGCCATTCGGGACGACGACTGAGCATGGCCAGTGTGGTTCGAGCGGGCAGAGCACGACTGGCGTTGCTTGGCGTAGTCGCGTGTACCGGCTGCGAATCGCCCGAGGTCGCCCCGCAACCGCTGGATCCGGTCGCCCTGGCGACAGACCGGTTGCAGACAGGATTGCCGCCTAACGATCCGATCGATATCGACACCCTCGTGCTGACCGCCGTCAAGGGCTCGCCCGTGCGGCGACAGGCCGAGACTCGGCTGGCCAACGCGATTGCCGCGGTCCAGTTGACGGAGGTCGGCCAACCCTTTGTGTACGCGCCTGAACTGGAGTACCACACGGAGGGCGCGCCCTGGACCCTCGGACTGTCGGTTGAACGACCCTTCACACGCCAAGCACTGCGAACAGCTCGAACGGACGCCGCCGTGGCTGACCGTGTTGCGGCGCAATGGGAAACAGAGCGCATCGGGTGGACCGTGCGCGACCAGATCCTCCAGGCCCTGGCCCGGATCGAGCACGCGCGCCTTGAGATCGGTTTCGCCGAGGAGGAGGCCAGCTTGCGGGAGGTGGTGGAGTCCACACTTCGCCAGGGTGTCGCGGCCGGGGTCGCACGACCGCTGGATGCACGCAGGGCGGCAGCACGAGCGCTGCAGGCGCGTCTCGACCTGGATGCGGCCCGGTCCCGGTTGCACGAGGCCGAAACCGGACTGGCAGCCGCGCTGGGGGTGTCCAGAACCGCAGTTCAGGCCCGGGAGATTCGACCCGGCCTGCGGGCCCGGCTTCGGACTCAGGTTACGGTTGACGAGTTCGAGAGCCTGCTTCGTCGAGCTCTGGTGCGGCGGTCGGATATCCTGGTCAGTATCGCCGCGTATGGCGCGGCCGAAGCGCGCCTGCGCCTGACCCTCGCTGAATTGACTCCGGATCTGGTGCTCGGCCCCGGAATTCTTTGGGACCAGAAAGACTTTGTGCTCAGGTTGGCCGGAGCGGTGGTGCCGGTACCGGCTGTGACCGACGCACGGCTCGCGATAGCGCTTGCCCAGCGCGACGAGGCGCGGTTTGCGTTCGAGGAAACGCAGGCGCGGGTGCTCGCCGACGCCGAAGGCGCCTGGACCCAATTGGAGACAGCGCGGAGGGAGGCGGCTTCGGCAGCAGCGGAAATTGCCGCCGCAGAGGACGACCTGCAACAGATTGTGGCGGCGATCGACCAGCGCACGTTGCCTGCGGCGGTGCGGCCCGAGGCGGATCTTCGGTTGTTGGCGGCGCGCCGTGCCGCGGCCAAGGCCGAGATACGCCATATGATGGCCCTGATCCAACTGGAGGTTGCCGTGGAACGAGTCCTGCGTGACGGGGCTAGCCCGCAAGATGCTCCGTGGCGCGACGATGCTCCGGAAGGCGGCTGACACGGACCGCGGGGGATTGATGCGCATCACACTGGCAGTCATTGCAGCGTTCGCGGGCGGCTACGCGGCCGTGCACGGTGCGCTGCATTTTTTGCCCGAGGAAGTGTTGGCGGCAGTCAGTCGGGGCTGGCTGGGCGATGCGCGAGACGACGGGCAACCGGAGACCGGTGTCTTTGCGGATGCTGATGACGTTCATGATGACGATGACGATGACGATGACGACGACGATGCGCCGGTTGCACAGCTCGAACTCCGTGACGACGAGCGGATACTGATTTTTCCGCCCGGCGTTGCCGAAGCCAACGGGCTGATGGTTGCGTCGGCCCAGGAGACAACGTGGGTCGAACGCTACTCCAGTCTCGGCGTCGTGCTGGACGTTGCGAACCTTCTTGAAGATGTTGCGAGCCTGCGTGCTACGGAGCTTGTCCTTGAGCAGTCGAAGGCGCGCATGGAGCCCTTGCGGGCGCGACTCGAGCGCTTGCGGACGGCGTACGAAACGGGGTTGGTTCTCCTGGCCGATGTGGATCTTGCCGAGCGGGGGCTTCGCGAGGAAGAGATGGTGCAGGCTGAGCACGCCGCAAGCCATGCCCGCACGCTGCAGACGATCGAGCATCGGTGGGGTTCCAAACTGGCTTCAGCGGCGGCCGACCGGGCGCCGCTGATCAGCCACCTTGCGGATCGCACCCGGACACTGATCCAGGCATCATTACCCGAAGCCTTTCGTGACCGCCCGTTTCAACCCGAATTGCGGGTTGCGGGCGCCGTGCGCGGCGTCGAGCTGTTGGGGCCGGGCTACGCCGAGATTCCGGGGATGGGGTCCGATGCAGTATTGCTGCTGACCGACGGCGCCGGCCTGCGGCCCGGGTTGCGGGTCGAGGTGGCATTCGAATCGCTTGAGGGCGGCGAGCCCGGATTCGTTCTGCCGACGGGAGCGGTGCTGTTTCACGGCGACGGTGTGTGGACCTACGCTGCCTTGGGGAATGACCGCTACTTGCGCCGGCCGCTGGAGTCCCTGCGGCGGATCGAGCGAGGCTGGTTCGTTCCCGCGACGACGCTGGGGCTCGATGAACGCATCGTCGTTCGTGGTGGCCAGATGCTGCTCGCCGAGGAATTCCGAGCCGACATCATGCGTGAGGACGACGACTGAGTTCGTGCTTACCCTGATTGTCCGATTTGCGATTCAGCACCCGGGCGTGGTGCTGACCTTCGCGCTGGCACTGTCGGCAGCCGGCCTTTGGCGCCTGTCCGACGGGGCGTTCGACATTTTTCCCGAGTTTGCGCCTCGTCAGGTGACGGTCCAGACCGAGGCGCCGGGCCTGACCGCCGAACAGGTCGAGGTCGGGGTCACGCGCCCCCTCGAGGGTGTGCTTCGGGGTCTCCCGCGGTTGATCGGAATCGTCTCTGAATCGATCGGCGGGCTTTCGATCGTCACGCTGACATTCGAAGACGGCAGCCAGGACGAGGTCAACCGGGCCGCAGTCGCGGCACGTCTGGCGGTAGCCGAAGCAGAAATTCATCGATCGGCTTCGACCCCCACCATCGTTCCCCTGTCCTCCAGCGCGGCAACCGTCATGACGATTGGCTTCACAGCGGAGCGTGAGCCCGAGCGCTTGCGTTCGAACGTGGAGCACATCGTTGTGCCGCACCTCCTTGAGGTGCCGGGGGTCGCCGACGTCAACATCTTCGGCGGCGACGTAGAGGCGCTTCAGATCCGGCCCGACCCCGAACGCCTCCGGAAGATGGAGTTGACGATCGCGGACTTGATCAAGGCGGTCGATCTCGCGGGGTACCGAAGCACCGGCCGCATCGCCACGCCAAATCAGACTCTTGCGGTCGTGGTTGGCGAGGATGCGCTGTCCGAAGATGCGCTCTCGGCGCTCCGTGTGGTGCGCTCGGACGGGGTACGGATCCCCTTGGCGGAACTTGCCGACATCGGGTTTGGAGCGCTGCATCCGATCAGCATGGCAACTGTGGGCGGGGAACCTGCGGTGATCCTCATGGTGATCGGCCAGTTCCGCTCGAGCACCGTCGCCGTCACGCGCGGGCTCGACCAGGCACTGGACGACCTCACTCCGGCTCTGGCCTCCGTGGGCGTGTTCGTGCATCGAGATCTCTTCCGCCCAGCTGGGTATGTCCAGCGTTCGGTCAGAACCATCTTCGCGCATCTCGCTGTCGGCGGTGGCCTGGTGCTGCTCGTTCTGCTGGTGTTTTTGTTTGATGTCCGCGCGGCAATCATCACCGCGAGTGCGATACCCGTGTCCCTGATCGCCGCTGCGCTTGGCATGCTCGAGTCGGGTAACACGTTCAACATCATGGTCATCGGCGGGCTGGCCATCGCTCTGGGCGAAGTGGTGGATGACGCCATCATCGACACCGAAAACATCCTCCGACGCCTCCGGCAGGGCGCGGGGCGTGCGGTTCGGGTGGACCAGCTGGTGTTCGACGCCTCGATGGAGGTGCGAAGTTCCATGGTGCATGCCAGCGCGATTGTGATGTTGGTGTTTGTGCCACTGTTTGCCGTGTCCGGTGTCGCAGGGCGGATGTTCGCCCCTCTGGGATTGGCGTACATCCTGGCGATCTTTGCGTCCCTCGTGGTTGCACTCACCTTGACCCCTGCGCTGTGCAAGATGCTGCTTGCCCGGCGAGGTCCCTCGCGCCCGCCGCCCCTGGTCCGCTGGCTGTCGGCGCTCTACGTCCGCTGTTTGCGCCTCCTGAGTCGGGCGCCGGGGATCACGATCGCGGTGGCCCTGGGGGGATCGCTGTTCGGTGTGGCACTTCTGCCCGGACTCGGCAGCACGTTCCTCCCGGAGCTCCGTGAGGGTCACTACATGATCCACACCTCCGGGCTTCCTGGTACGTCGCTCGAGGAGACCATCCGCATCGGCACACGCCTGACCCGCCAGGTCATGCGTATCGAGGGCGTGCGTTCGGTGTCGCAATGGGCGGGACGCGCCGAACGCGGAGCTGACACGTACGGGAGTCACTACGCCGAATACGAGGTTGAACTGGAACCTCTGTCGGGGTCCGGGCAGCAGCAGGTCTTTGACCAGATCCGCGAGATTCTCGACCAGACCCCTGGCATTGCGAGCGAATTGAACACGTTCCTCATCGAACGGGTCGATGAGACGGTCTCGGGGTACGCGGCACCACTCGTCGTGCGTATCTTCGGGCCGGACCTCGACGAACTGGATGCGGCCGCGAACGATGTGGCAAGCCTTTTGGCGACCGTTCCTGGCCTGGCGCAGGTGCGGGTGCGTGCGGCATTGGGACGGCCGCAAACCGAGATTCACCTCGACTGGGAGCGGCTTGGAGAGGCCGGCATTGCACCGGTCGAGGTCGTCCAGACGGTCGAGACCGCCTACGGCGGGCTCCGAATGGGCACCGTGTTTCGGGACGAGGTGCCCATTCCGGTGATGCTGGTGCTGGATATCGAAGAGCGGGCCGACCCGTTTGCTCCGGGGGATCTCATGCTGCGCCGGCAAGACGGCGTGCTGGAACCTCTCAGTGCATTTTCGGACATTCGCGTGGGGCGGGGGCGTTACACCATTCTCCGTGATAGCGGCCGCCGGCTGCAGGTTGTCACGGCCCACATTCGGGATCCGGACATGGATGCGGTGACGGCACGGGTTGAAGCCGCGCTTGAACAGGCCGCCATTCTTCCGAGGGGGGTCTATTTTGACCTGGCCGGCACGGCGCTTGAGCAACGCCGCTCCCGCACGGAGCTGTTGGTGGCCGCCCTGCTGGCCGGGGTGGGAATTATGGTCATCGCCCGCATCGCCTTGCGGCGGGGGCGGGCGCTCGTCCTGGTGCTGGCAAATCTCCCGTTTGCACTGGTCGGCGGTGTGGTCGCTGCCTATCTCACCGGCGGCGTGGTTTCCATGGGATCGCTGGTCGGATTTGTGACCCTGTTCGGAATCACGCTTCGCAACTCAATCATGCTGGTTTCGCACTATCGCCAGATTGTCGTCATTGAGGGCATGCCGTGGAACGTGGAGACAGTCATCCAGGGGGCGGCGGAACGCCTGCCCTCGATCTTGATGACCGCATTGGTCACCGCATTGGCCATGCTTCCGATCGCGTTCGATGCAGACTATCCCGGCCACGAGATCCTGGGCCCCATGGCGGCGATCATCATTGGCGGACTCGCGTCCTCGACCATCCTTAACCTGCTGGTTCTCCCCATCATGATGCAGGTGTTTGAGAACTTCGAAGGCGAGAAACGGATCGATCAGGCGTCTCCGCACGCTGTGCCGGTCCAGAGCGGGGGCGGCGTCCCGGGCTGAAGAGCCAGGGCGGTCTCGCCGCGGTCCGGGCTGACAGTGCGGCGGAGGAATCCGGCACGACGGACCGCGAGCGGGCGCGTCCGCGACGGACAGAAGGCCGCATGCCCTGCGCCGGACACGGTGTGGGCGATCCCACGTGTCATGCGTGAAGGACCAGGTTCCGGAACTACGGCCCGCCTGCAGGGCCGGCGCCGGCCGGCAAGAGGGGGAGGGCGGGAGCCCCGCGACGTAACCTGTCAGCCCGCCATCATGGCGCGTGCATCATCGAAGGTGCGCGCTGTGGACAACGCCTGGCGCCATCGTCGCGCGCCGGGTTGCTGCCGGTAGAGCCCCGTCAGCGGCTTGACCAGGCGACGGAGCGGCTCCCCGGCGGCGATTCCGCCGGTCACATAGGAAGCATGGCTGGAGAGCACTTGCTCGCGCGTGAGACTTCGTCGGCGCTCCCCGAAGATCACGGAATCCGCTTCGGACAGGAGCCAAGGGTGGTCCCACGCTGCGCGTCCGATCATGGCGCCGCCAAAGCCTTCGGCCAGGAACGCTGCCGCTTCCCCCAGCGAGGTGACGCCGCCGTTGATCACGATTTCGAGGTCAGGGCGGATTCGTGCAAGCCGGCGCACCCGGTCATGGTCGAGAGGGGGGACGGTGCGGTTGTCCTTCGGGCTCAGGCCGTGAAGCCATGCAGGACGGGCATGAATGGCAAAGCTCCGGCATCCGGCTTCGGCCGCGGCACCGACAAAGTCGTCGAGAAACGCGTCACTCCGATCGTCATCAAGGCCAATCCGGGTCTTGATGGTCACCGGCAAGGCGGAGGCCTCGGTCATTGCCCGCACGCACTCGGCAACGTGACGGGGGACCCGCATCAACACGACGCCGAAGCCGCCGTGCTGGACTGCGGTGCTCGGACAGCCGCAGTTGAGATTGATTTCCCGGTAGCCGTGCGCTTCCGCGGCGCGGGCAGCGATGGCCAGCCCTTCGGGATCCGCACCGCCCACTTGCAGCGCCAGCGGATGTTCACTCGGGTCGAAGCGGAGAAACCGGTCCCGCGCTCCGGACAGGATGGCGCCCAGCGGGATCATTTCCGTATACAGCAGTGTGCGTCGCGTGAGGTGACGTGCAAAGCGCCGGAAATGCCGATCGGTCCGCTGCATCATGGGGGCAACGGACAACCGTCGGTCCGGTTCGGTGCGGGGCGGTGCTGCTTGAGTTGATTCGGCCATTACACTCTTGCAATCTGCGGCCGCCGGCCGGCAGGAACCCTGCGCGGCCCCCGTTGCGCGTACGAAACCGCGGAGACCGTCCATGATGGCGCTGGCCGCGATCGTCGTCGACAGCCTGGTTTACGCATCGTGGTTATTCATGGTGTCGATCGGCCTCACCCTGATTTTCGGGGTGATGAATGTCCTGAACGTTGCGCACGGAAGTCTGTATGCGTTCGGGGCGTACGCTGCTGCCTGGGGTGTCGGCCTGTATGTCGCCGGCGTGCCCGACGCCGGTCTCGCCATGCTTGCTGTCATGGTCCTTGCCGCCGTCGTGGTTGGAATCATCGTTGGCCTCGTGATCGAGCAGGGCGTCCTGCGTTGGGTCTACGGTCGTGACGAAATTGTCATTGTGCTGGCCACCTACGCAGTGTTCCTCGTCCTTGAGGACGTGATGAAACTGGTGTTTGGACCGGAGTCGTACCTAGCGTACCAACCCCGCTTCCTGTTTGGCACCGTCACCGTGGCCGGAATTCCGTACGTGGGATACGACCTGCTGCTCGTGCCCGTGATCGCCCTGGTCGGCCTTGGAATTTGGGCCGCCATCCACCGCACCCGCCCCGGCAAGCTTCTCATTGCCGTTATTCACGACCGGGAGACAGCGGCGGCTCTCGGAATCAACGTCACCATGTTTTTCACTGTGACGTTCCTGTGCGGCGCGATCCTGGGCACGTTGGGAGGTGCGCTCAGCGCTCCGCTGATTTCCGTCGTTCCCGGTATCGGTGTCGAGTTGATTGTCCTGGCCTTTGCTGTCGTGGTCATCGGAGGGCTGGGGTCAATCGAGGGTGCGGCTGTCGGCGCACTTCTGGTGGGTCTGGGCCGGACCGCGGCAGTGTTTTATCGGCCGGAACTCGAATTGTTCGTGGTGTTCGTGGTCATGACAGTTGTGCTGGCGGTACGGCCTGAAGGCCTATTCGGACGGCCGAAAGCGCGGCGCATATGAGAGCGCTCGGCCGGATGCGGCGGAACTCACTGGGAATTGCGCTGGTCGCCTTGATCTTGCTCGCCCTCTGGCCGGCGCTGCCCGCGTGGGCGGCCCATACCCTGGCGGTGTCGCTGGCGGGCGGCCTGGTGGTCCTGGGCCTCCTGATCCTGATCCGGTTCGGCCTGGTCTCGTTCGGGCAGGGGCTGTTCTTTGCCATCGGGGGCTATGCCGCCGCGCTTGCCAACCAGTTCCTCGGCATCACGGACATGGTGCTTCTGAGCGTGGCGGGAATTGCCCTTGCGGGGGCCGTGGCCTGGGCGCTGGGTTTTATCGTTCGGGGACATCGCGGCATCTTTTTCGCGATGCTCAATCTCGCGTTTTCGATGATCCTGTTCGGGATCCTGGCCAAGACCGTTGTGCTTGGCAGCACCGACGGGTTCAGCGTCGGCATACCGACCCTGCTGGGTCGTGCCCCGAATCCCGACAGCGGGCGCATGACGTTCGTGCTGTTCGGCTACATCGTGATCTGCTCGGCCATCGTGGCGTGGTGGGTGGACCGGTTTCTCGCCAGCCCCATCGGCTTTGCCGGCCAGGGGGTACGAGAAAACGAACTGCGGCTTCGGTACCTTGGCGTGTCGGCCCGGGGAACGGTCCATATCGCGTACATCGCCGCGGCCAAGCTTGCGGCTCTCGGTGGCGTCTTCACGGTCCTGCTGATCGGGCACGTCACCCCCGAGGACACCGCGTACTGGACAAAATCGGGCGAGTTTGTGTTCGTTGCGGTCCTCGGCGGATCGGGGAACGTCGCCGCTCCATTCATCGCGCAGACCGTGTTCGAGCTGGTGCGCACGTTTGCGCTCCAGTACGCCCCCGGCGCTTGGCAGATGCTGCTGGGTGTGACGCTTCTCATGATCATCCTGTTTTTGCCGGGCGGCCTCTGGTCCCTGGCCGACCGGCTTCGTCGCCGCGATGTCTGAAGTCCTGCTTGAGACCCGTCGCCTTGGAAAGCGGTTTGGTGCCGTGGTTGCTGCCGAGGACATCAACGTTGCGGTGACGTCGGGGGAAATTGTGGGCGTAATCGGCGCCAATGGCGCCGGCAAAACCACCTTCTGCAACATGGTGACCGGTTATCTGGCACCGGACCAGGGGCAGATTCTGTTCCGGGGCAAGGACATCACGGGCTGCAGCGTGGGGGAGGCCACCGAAGCCGGAATTCACCGCTCGTTCCAGATCCCGCAACTCTTTCCCAGCCTCACGGTGTACGAGAATTTGCTGCTTGCGGTCGGCGTCTTCGGTCACCGTCGCCCGCCCTGGTGGCAGCCGCTGGTGCGGCCCGACGTGGAGGCCGAAGTCAAGACGATCATGGAGCGTTATCGGGTGTCGGAGTCCGCCGACGATCGGGTGGACCGGCTGCCGCAGGGAGTCCGAAAGTTGCTCGACATTGCAATGGCCATGGTGGGGCAGCCGGCGATGATCCTCCTGGACGAGCCGACCAGCGGCATCAGCACCAAGGAAAAGTTCGATGTCATGGGCAACGTGATTGATGCGCTCCGCGCGACGTTGGCGACCGTTCTCTTCGTTGAACACGACATGGAGGTCGTAGGACGCTATGCCGATCGGGTGATCGCCTTCCGAGAGGGACGGGTGCTGGCCGACGGCACACCGCAGGCGGTTCTCGAGGATCCGGCCGTCATCGAGCACGTGGTTGGTCGTCGACCGGAACGGGGCTCCGGTGCTTGAGATCCAGAATCTCACGGTCAGGTTCGGCGGCAGCATCATCCTGCATGACGTCGATCTGAGCGTGAGCGGGTTCACCGGCCTGGTGGGCCGCAATGGTGCCGGAAAAACCACTCTCATGCGTGCCGTGATGGGGTTGATCGGCGTTCACGCGGGCCGAATCCTGCTCGACGGGGAGGACATCACTTCGGTGCCCACGCACCGACGGGTTCGAGATGGCATGGGATACATGCCCGAGGATCGGCGGCTGATCCCGGGGTTGACGGTCGAAGAAAATCTCCTGCTTCCCGCATGGGGATCAGGGCACGCGGACGGCACCACGCGGTGCGAACGAGCGTTTGCCATGATTTCCGAGGTCGCGGACATGCGCGCCCGCCCGGTCGAGCAGCTGTCCGGAGGCCAGCAGAAGCTGGTGGCGTTGGCACGCGCGCTGGTGGCCGGAGGGCGCATGCTGCTGCTTGACGAGCCCTTCGAGGGTGTTGCGCCGGCGCTGGCGCTACGGCTGGCAGAGGTCCTGACCAGGCTCCGGCAAGAGGGCACGACAGTTCTGATTGCCGAATCTGAAATGGAGCGCGCCGGCGAGTTGTTCGAGCACTCGTACCTTATCGAGCGCGGTACGGTCGAACCCTGGCCGAGTGCATGACCGTCGCGGACTCGTCCGCATGAGCACCCTGGTGCCGACCTAATTGCACCGAGCCTCCTTCACCCAGCGGGCGCACGGATTGGCTGGTAGCCGATCCGGCACCATCCCTTTCTCAGACTCGAGTTCCGCGAACCTCGGCCGCGACCTTGATGTCCCCGGGGCGGCAGTCGCTGCCAGACTACGGAACGCTTTATTGCCGGTTCGTGGACGGCTAGGTGACCATGAGCGGATCCGGTCAAGTGCGAAATGTCACGTCGGACATGACACCGCCAGCCTCGCGATAACAGACGGGATGGATGCCCCCTGGGGGATGGGGCATCACATCTCTGAGCCGTGCCCGCCTGCCGGCGGGCTCGGGCTACAACGCGCTGGCCCCCACCCGGGTTCCCGCGATCTGACCGCCGCCCGTCTCTTTAGAGGTTCAGGTTGAGGGAGAGAAAAAAGGTCCTTCCCCAGCCGGCTTCGGTCGGACCATCCACGCTGCTGGGGTTCGCGGTGTTTACGGTCAAGCCGGCGTCGGTGAGATTGAATACGCCGACTGCGGCCCGCGCTCCCTCCATCCCCAGAGGACCGGCCCATTCCAGGAAGACATCGTGGCCGGTCCAGGACTCAAAGGTTCCTGTTCCTGCCCGGTTTTCGAAACTGGAACGGTAACTGACAGTCCATCCGGCGTTCAGGTTGCCACGCTCCGCGAGCGCAGCGATGCGGACGGCGTTCTCGGGAATGGGATACCGGTCGTCTTCGCCGGCAATGCGCAGTTCGGCGCTGCTGACATGGCGCCAGGACCCGCGCAGGCCGATCGCACCCCAACTTGTCTTCAGGCCTCCGCCGATCAGGGTATTGACGCCCGAGACTTCGGTATCGACGACGTTTGCATAACGGTCAAAAATCGTGATGTCGCCGGCAAATCGCTGAATGCAGTTGACGGTCTGGCCGTTTTGGCACTCGTTCAGGTTGCGCATCGCCCAATCGGCGCTGTTCGACCCCGGCTCCCCTGAAAGTGTCAGTCGATACCCTTGCACTCCCACGAAGAAGGGCCCCTTGCGGGCTTCAACGCCGAGGGAAAGCCTTTCCGAGTCGGACGGATCAAGTTCCGGATTGCCCGTGGTCACGCGGGTCACCTGCCGGGGATTGATTGATGTACACGACCGGGGCGTGCTCCCAAGCCCGGGATCACACTCGATATAGGGGTGGTCCTGTACTTCGGTGCTGTAGAGCCCCCACATCGGCGGCGTCCGGTCACCTGCACCCCAGGAGCCGCGCAACGAGAGGAATTCGGTCAGCTGGTAGTCGGCACCCAGACGCCAGGACGTCATCCCGCCGAGATCGTCGAGCTCGTCACCGCGCGCAGCGGCTCGCAGGTTCAGATTCTCGGCCAACGGAAGCGACACTTCGGCAAAAGCGCCGGCGTTCTGAAGCTCGCCGTCAAAGCTGTAGCCGCCCGAACCGAGCACCTCGGACACGCCGTGGGTCATGCCGTCGCGGTCGCGGAAGCGCAGGATGCTGTGCGCTTCGGCCCGCTCAAGCTCGAGCCCGGCGGTCCACGCCGCGTCGCGGCCACCGATCGTGAAGCCGGATCCCTCGAGTGCCAGCCAGGCCCCGAGATAGCCGCTGCCGACGTCGGTTTCCTGGCGCAGGCTGCTCGTCTCGATTGCTTGCAGGTGCTCAGGAGCGTTTGAGAACGGGTTTTCCAGGTCGTAATTCCCAGCCTGGATTTGTTCCCAGATTTCGCCGCCATGCACGAAGGTGTTGCCATCCACGAAGCCATCGAACCGAGAGACGTGAAGCCGCGCGTCATAGCCCAGGTCGTCCGCCAGCCGGCCTTCGACACGCACGGAGACATCGTATTCCTCGGTATCGCTCAGCAAGTCGCGGTTGCCGTGTCCCACGAAGCGATGCGCTGCAACGAAGATGTCGTTGTCGTCCGCCGTAAACGCCTGGCCGGCGGCATCATTGATCGCCTGCAGCAATCCCGCGTTCGGGCTGAAGCGGAAGGAACCAACGGACGGGGCGTACCGGAAGGCCGCGTTGCTGGTCGAGAGATTTACGTCCACGTGGAGATTGCTGTCTTCGGCTAGCGGGTGGTCCAGGGTCAGGATCGCGCTTTGCTGCTCGTATTGGTCGGAGTTCCACATGATCTGCCCATAGGCAAAACCGCAGCCCATGTCGCCCGAAGTGATGCCGGGCGGGTTGCTGAGCGGCCCGGTATAGCCATTTGCCGGATCGCAATCGCCCAGCGAGACCGACCGTTCCCCGGTTACCGCTCCTTCGTCGAGCTGGACGATCCAGACGGTATTGCCGCCGACGCTGATGTTCTGCGCCTCGCTGAACGAGCCCCCCGTCACCCAGTCAGAGCGGCTGTACTCCCGGCTTCGGGCAGTGATTTCCTGGCGGCGCAGGACATCAACGCCAAGGGTCATGCGCCCGTCACCAACCGGACCGCCCCAGAAGACGCTGCCTTGCCATCCATCACCGCCGTCCTGGCTGGGTAACCGGGCCAGCGCCCGGGTCTCGAAGCCTTCCAGATTGGTACGCAACACAATGTTGAGCGCCCCGCGCACAGAGATGCCCCCGAACGTGCCCAGGGTTTCCCCGCCCACAATCTCGATACGCTCAATGGCCGAGAGCGGCAGGGAATCCAGGTCACTGGACGTGGTGGCGTAGGGCCTGCCATTGACCAGCACGAGCAACGGCTGTCCACCGGTGAGAAAGTAGCGTGCGATGCCGGTATCCAGCCACTCCTCCAGCGTCTGCGCGCCCGATTGATCAAGAACAGTTCGTTCGAATTCGGCTATCACGCGCGGCTCGGGAGCCAGGGATCCGGCCTGAACCGCGGTTACCGTCAACGCCACGGCCAGCGCAAGCGGAACTAGCAAAATCTTCATGGAGATCATCCTTCAGCCTTGGGGCAACGGACTACTGCGGGGCAGCTTATACGTCGATACGCGTTGGCGCAGCGGAGCACCCCTCGACAGGTTGGTCCGGGTGCAATGCGGGATCCGGCCTCTGTGCGGAACGCCTCGATGCCTGACAGGGTGTGACCGCGGCTTCAAGCGGCTTGGTCCGGGTCGGGTCGCACTCTACGGCGACGGTGGTGCGGCGATCCCGGAGGTTAATCTTGTGCCGATGATGTTTATGGAGTCAGGCCGCGCGGGCGACATCGGAAGCTTCCCTCTCCAGGGCAGTTTCCCCGCCGGGCGGATTGGAGAGTTCCAGCACGCCGTCCTCGATCGGCGCATGATTCATGACTTCCCTGTCCACCTTGTAATCCTGCGTGTTACGCCATGGAATCCGGTCTCCCTGCTTGGGAAAGCGGTGCATCTCCCGCTGAATGTACCCGGACGAAAAGCCGTCAATCCACGGTCTGGCAGGCATAGCCTCCCTTTCCGCTTCCGGCAGGCGAGGTGTCGCTTGACGATTCCCCGTTCGTCCCAGCTCGTTGAGCAACCGGCAAGCGTATTCCGCTGTGAGGTCGGCGCGCAGGGTCCAGCTCGCATTGATGTAGCCGAATGTAAGAACGAGGTTCGGCACGTCAGACAGCATCAACCCCTGGTAGGACCAGTGATCAGGCGGGCTGATGGCCGTGCCGTCGACGCTCAGGGAAACGCCGTTCAGAAACTGCAGACGCAGGCCGGTGGCGACCACGATGATGTCGGCCCTGATGACAGAGCCGTCGGACAGCAACAGTCCTTCGTCCGTGAACCGATCGATCGTTTCGGTCTTGATGCTGGCCCCGCCACTGTTGATCGCGTCGAAGAGATCACCGTCGGGAATCAGGCAGAGACGCTGGTCCCAGGGGTTGTAATCCGGGGTGAAGTGCGTGTCGATGTCGAAGTCCGGCCCCAGCGCGTTGCGCACAAACTTCAGCAGCATGGCCTTCACCCGTTCGGGTTTCGTGCGCGTCAGCCGATAGAAATCGCGCAGGCGCCGCACGTTTTTCCAGCGAGTGACGACGTAGGCCCACCGGTCGGGGAGGACGCGGCGAAGGAAATTGGCGATCCCGTCCTCGCTGGGCCGGGACACCACATAGGTCGGCGAGCGCTGCACCATGACGACATGACGGGCACCGCCCATCGCCATTGCCGGCACCAGCGTCATGGCCGTTGCTCCTGAGCCGATCACGGCGACATTTTGATCCTGGTAATCCAGGTCCTCGGGCCAGAACTGTGGGTGAACAACGGTCCCCTTGAAGTCGTCCTCGCCCTCCCAGGTCGGACGGTAGGGGTTCTCGTAGCTGTAGTAGCCGCCGCACAACAGAACCATGTTGCACGCGATCCGTACCGACTTGCCTGCGTGTTCTGCCTCCACCGTCCAGGTGGCCTCATCGCTCGACCAGTCCGCTTTCGTGACCCTGTGCCCGAAGCGTATGTGTTGACGGATGCCATTCTCGTCGACCGTGTCGTTGAGGTACCTCAGGATCGACGGTCCATCGGCAATGGCCTTGGCTTCTGTCCATGGCTTGAATGCGTACCCCAGCGTGTGCATGTCGCTGTCGGAGCGGACTCCCGGGTAACGGAATAGATCCCAGGTCCCGCCGATGGCGTGGCGGCCTTCCAGGATCACGAAGCTCCTGGCGGGACAGCGGCGCATCAGGTGACAGGCGCTGCCGATTCCGGACAGACCGGCCCCGACAATGACGACATCGAACTGTTCCATCGTTGCGTCCCGGATGTTTCGCACCTGCCTGCCAGTTTACAGGGCAGAGTTGGATGGAAAGGGCCGGCCACGGGCGCGATGTCCCTCCACGCATCTCCGAAAGACGCGTGGGCGCCGGGGGCCTGATCGCGCCCTACGCCCGAAATCGCGGGGTCTGGCCGATGCAGGCCAGTGTTCAACCCACCCGTTCCGCGAGGTCGCGGCCTGCGGAAGGTTGCGGTAGCAGTGGCGAAGCGCGCGCTTCCGCAGCTTCGAGTGCAGGCAGTGGATCCGCCGGGGTCCCGTCACTTCGCTTCGGTTGCAATGCGGGTGTCGAGTATTGACCCGCGAGCGCGCATGTACCGCGATCAACGTCGTAAGCGATCAACCGCCTGCAGCTGCTCTCATTGCGCTCGGCCCCGTCCGGTCATGCTGATCCGGAACCACGCCACGCCGGCGATGCCATGCCCTGCGATATCGCCTTCTCGACGAACAAATCAGGCGAGGCACATCACGGTACGGCAAACGGCCGGAGTCCGATTTCCGGACTCCGGCCGCGAAAATGCCCGAAGGTTCAGGGCCGGCTCGGGGGGCAGCGCCTTACCGCACCGCCGCTCCCGGGCCTCCGACAGAGCCTACGGAAGGGCGAACACCCAGATCACGCCACCCTGCGGTACGTGCACGTCGTACCCGGGAATGATGCTGCGGAGGACGTCCTGCTTACGTTCGGCGTCCACACCCCAGCCCGACTGCACGGCAACATACTGCTTGCCGTCGACGCTGTACGTACTCGGCACCGCGGTCACCCCGGAATTGGTCGGGTATTCCCACAGCATGTCGCCGGTGGACGCATCATGGGCACGGAACATGCGGTCGTTGGTTCCGCCGGAGAAGATCACTCCTCCACCAGTCGCGAGGATCGGACCCCAGTTCTGGTGCTTGAAGGTCTGGCTCCACACTTCCTCGCGGTTGTCGACGTCCCAGGCCTGGATTTCTCCAATGTGCTCCCATCCGTCGCGCAGGCTGAAGCCGCCAAGGATCACCGGGATCGGCACTCCGATGTACAGCTCACCCGGAACGTACTTCTCTTCGGCACCTTCCAGGGTGCTGCAGAGGTTCTCGTTCGCCGGGATGTAGAGCAAGCCCGTGTCCGGGCTGTAGGCGGAGTACGGCCAGTCCTTGCCGCCCCAGAGCGACGGACAGAACAGCGCCGCCTTGTTGGTACCCGGCCAGTGGTTGTCGTCATACGACACGCGGCCCGTATCTGCATCGAACGCGGTGATCACGTTGCTGTACACGTAGTTCCATGCGTCGACGTAATTGATCGGACCATCGGCTGTCGGCTCGAGGACGTAGATGTGGCCGTTGCGAGCCACGTTGACGAGTGCCTTGAACGTCTGCCCGTCACGGGTCACGTCGTAGATGAGAGGCGGTGAGACTTCATCCCAGTCCCAGGAATCGTTCCAGTGGTACTGGTGATGCCCCACGAGGTCTCCGGTCTCGACATTCACTGCCATGACCGACGTCGTGTAGAGGTTGTCCATCCCGCCGCGGGTGTCACCCATCCAGGGCGCCGCGTTGCCGATGCCCCAGTAGGAAATGCCGGTATCGGAGTCGTAGTTACCCGTCAACCAGACCGAGCCGCCGCCGGTCTTCCAGGCGTCGTCGTCCGGCCAGGTCTCGCTGCCCGGTTCGCCCGGCGCGGGCACCGTGTAGGTCCGCCACGCCTCGTCGCCGGTCTCCGCATCGTAGGCCGCGATGTAGCCGCGGATCCCGTACTCACCACCGGACACGCCCACCATGATCTTGCCCTTGGCCGCGAGCGGCGCGAGCGTCATGTAGTAACCCGCCTGGTAGTCGTCGACCGCCGTCTCCCAGATGACTTCGCCGGTCCGGGCATCAAGCGCCACCAGATAGCAGTCGGTGAGCGCCACGTAGAGCCGGTCGCCAAGCAGTGCGGGTCCACGGTTGGTGGGGTGAAGCTGGAAGAGATCTTCCGGCAACTCCCGCTGGAAGCGCCACAGCAGCTCGCCACTGGCCGCATCGAGAGCCAGGACCTGGTTCATCGGCGTGGTGACAAACATCACGCCGTCGTTGATGAGCGGCGGAGACTGGTGCCCCTCCTGCACTCCGGTCGAGAACAGCCATGCTGGCTGCAGGGACCCGACATTCGAAGCATTGATCTGGTCGAGCGAGCTGTATCCCCACCCTTCCCGGTTGCCTCGAATCTGGAGCCAGTTGTGCGGTTCGGGATTGTCCAGCCGGTCTTCGGTGACCGGGTTGTAGTTCTCGATGGCGTTAGCGCCTGTGGCACCGCCCACCATCACGGCGAGCAGCGTGGCTGCAACCGCCTTGCCAATCCATGGTTTCCTCATGGCGACCTCCTCCCAGGTCAAGTCGTTCGTGGGATTCGTTGGACGGTGCATGGAGACCAGGCACCGTCCGGGCATCTCCTCCCACGGAGAGACACCCGAATGCCGTGCGGCAGCATCAGGTTCCAACCCGGCCGCTGAAGCCGCCTGCAATTCGAAGTTCGTTCTCGCCTTCCAGTCGTAACGGCAGCGAGGGAAGCCGGCGCGTTGCTGGTCCATTCACGACCTTGCCCGCCTGCCACGGATTGAAGCGTGACCGATGGCAGAAGCAGAACAGCGCCTCGGCCTTCTCGTCCCACGCCGTTACTGGACACTGCTGGTGGGTGCAGGTAGCCGAGAAGGCAATAATGCCGTCCACGGTGCCCGGTCGGGTGCTGTCGTCAAACCGGGAAGGATCGACTCGCAGCAATGTGATCTGATTCAGGCGGGATCCGTCCCGGATCACGCCGGACGACGGATCACGAGGATAGGCGATAAAGGGCTGCTCTCCCAGCAAGAGATCGGAGGGCGCGATGATTTCGCCGTCTCGGTCGCCGCCGAAGAACGTCAACTGATCGCCGTCCTGTGGACGTTGCCGCGCGATCTCCTCCGCCTCGGTGCTGGCCGCCAAAGCGCCGGCGGAAGCCAGTGGACCTGCGATTCCGAGGCCGAGGATGCCCTGCATGACATGACGGCGATGGCGGCGGGTGCCGGCACTTCGCCCAGGCTTGAAATCCTTCATCGGTTCCGCGTCTCCTCGGACGTAACAGCCTCGTCATACGTTTGCATACCGGAAACCATCATAACCGAAGCCCCGACCCGCGAAAACTGAACCGGTCTTTGTGCGCCCGATCCAGCACCTGATCACGCCCGCGCCTGCCCGCTTTGTGCAGCCGTCGTGCGCCGACGGCCGGAAACGGGTATCCCGACGGTCGGAATCCTGCACATCCGCCCGGTAAGGTTGGCGCGATGTCCGCACGTTTTGCCCGTTAGCGGTTCGTGCACCATGGGCCCTTGAGGCCGCAGCCGGGGACAGCACCGATGCGGAAGGTTTCAACACGACCATTGTCATTGGGACGCCGGGCCGGAATGATGCACTCGCGCTGTTTCCGGGTTTGCATTGCCATGCTGGTTTCGAATTGCCAAACGGATCACCTTCGTCCCGGAATCGCGTGCGTACGCACGATGCCCGCCCAGCGGGCGCGCAGCGAGACCGGGCCATGCACACGAAGGGCTTCGCCTGTCGCCCTGCCTTGCAGGGATCTGCCCCGTCGCGCCTTCACCGCCGGGGTGCCGACCTGATGCGCTACGCGCCCGGGAGATGCAGGCGATGACGGTGACTGTCGCGGATCGGTCCCGTCTTCGTTCGACCCTGCGTCGGGCGACGCACCGAATTCGCGTGGCAAGGGGCGTCTCGGGAGCTGTGCTCGCCGCGCTCTCGGCTCATGCGGTCCTAGTGCCGTGGCTGGTGCTGAAGTCGGTGTGGCCGATCGGCGGGGCCGAATACGCGCTCGTGGTTGGTGCGGTCAGCGCACTCGGGGCATTGGTCGGCCTCCTCGTTCCGGTTCCGCTTCGGCAAGCGGCCCGGACTCTGGACCGTAACCTTGGACTGGACGAGCGGCTGACCGCCGCCCTCGAGTTCGAAAGCCGTATCGACTTGCCCCTGGTGGCACCGCTCGTCGCCGACGCAGCCGCCTGCGCCAGCAGGCTCTCGGTCGGGGCGGGTGTCCCACTGGCCCCGCCTGCGCGCCGGACCCGCGCCACCGTTGCCGTCCTGGCGATCTCCCTCCTCCTCGTCTGGCTGCCGGCCGTCCCGCTTGTCTCTTCTCCGTCCGTGCAGGCGGCGCCCGAACCGCACCCGACCGACGAAACGGCACCTGCGGAGCTGCAGGCAACGATGGCGCGAACCGATCAGGTGCGCCACCTGCGGCCGCCGCCCGCAGGCGAGACGCCTGCCGACGAGTCCCGGGATGCGCCGGTCGTGACCGGCCCCGAGACTCCCGCGCACACGCTTCGGACGACCAATGAACGCCAACCGTTGCTGGACCTCGACGATCGCCTGCCCAGTCTGCAGATCGGGGGAGAACCGGGGATCGGTCTCCCCATCCCGGCCGAGGCCGTCTCCCCACCCGGTACCGAGCTGTCAGCCAGGCGCTACTCGCGGGCCGAGGCGGCCGAGGCCCTGGGCGAGCTGGAGGTCCTGTGGGGCGGTGCACGGCAACGCGACACGACCCGTCCGCCGCCGCTGGAGACCGTGCGGGAGCGCCCCGACCAGGGCGGGCCCGCCAACCAGCCGGAAGGTGGCGAGCAGTTTTATCCGGAACCCTCTGACGGCGAGCAACCCGAACGCATGCCGCTCTTTCCTGATGACGAACACCTGCCCCCGCCAAGTGACCGCTTCGCGAGCCTTCCCGAATCGACCGACACCTCCACGCAAGATCTGCCGCCCTGGCCCAGACACGGTCCTGGTGAGGGCACTGCCGATGACAGCCCGGGCAGCGAGGAGGGCACCGGGCGCAATGCCGGAGAACCCGGCACAGGTTTTGCTGTCCTGCCGCGCGGCGCACCCGCGGACCGGATCCACACCGAACAGGCACCGGACGTTGAAGTCGCGGGCCTTCACCAGGACGGTGCGCATCGGTCGTTCCTAGCGGATTCGGCGGGTCGGGTCGGGCCCGGCCAGGCCCAGCGACCGATGCAGGACATGCGGGCACGGTTCACCAGGCGCGCCGAGCAGACGCTGAACGAGGAGTGGATCCCCCTCGATGCCCGGCACCATGTCAAGCGGTATTTCCAGGCGATTCAGGCGCGGTGATGAACGCCGCGGCACACTTTGACACAGCCTTCCTTTATCGGCTTGCCACGCTCCGTCTGCGTTCCGCGCGGCTGTTCGACGGAAGACTGCCCGGCGCGAGGCGCAGCCCTCGCTACGGAGCAAGTCTGGAGTTCGTTGATGTCCGGCCCTACGCGCCGGGGGACGACACACGCTACGTAGACTGGAACGTTTACAGGCGGTTGGGCCGGCTCGTCGTCAAGCGGTTTCGCGAGGACCGTGATCTTTGCCTGCACCTCCTCGTCGACACCAGTGCCTCAATGGGGGTCGGCGTGCCGTCCAAACTTGAACACGGCTTGCGAGCAGGGGCGGTGCTCGCCTGTGTAGCACTCGCCAATCACGAACGCGTCGCCATCGGGCTGCTCGCCGATACCATGCATCGCAGGATGACGCTGCGCCGCGGGCGCCGTCAGATCGGACCTCTCCTGAACCTCCTCGGCGCCATCCAGGCGGCCGGGCGCACCCGGCTCGGAGACGCCCTGACGGGATACGCGCGCTCACCGCTCGCGCCGGGTATCGCTGTCGTCGTGTCGGACCTGCTCGAGCCCGTGTCCCGCATCGAGGCTGGTCTTCGCGCGCTGCTTGCGCGCGGGCTCGATGTGCGCGTGGTGCATGTGCTCGCAGCCGACGAAATATCCCCTCGCATTACAGGTGACGTCGAACTCCGCGACGTAGAGGAGCCCGTGCCTGCAACGGCAAGGAAGGTGACCGCCGAGCGCGCAACCCTTAGGCGGTACGCGCAGAATTTCACCCGGTTCCTCGACGAACGGGCGGCCTTGTGCCGGCGGCTTGAGGTGCCGTACGTGCGGCTGGCCGGCTCCGACATTTCCGATGTGCAGCTCCTGCGCCGGCTTCGCTCGGCAGGATTTCTCGCGTGAGCCTCGCCAACCCCGCCGCGCTCTGGCTGCTCGTGGCCGTTCCCCTTGTCGTCGTCCTGCACATCTACCGCGTGCAACGCCGCGAAGTCCGGGTGACCACCCTGTCGCTGTGGGAGGCTGTCGATGATCGGCGGGGCTCCCCTCGGCCCGCGTGGCGGAGGGTGCGCCCGAGCGTCTCGCTCGCGCTGCAACTCCTCGCGGTTGTCGCGGTAGCCCTCGCGATTGCCGATCCACGGTGGTCGACCACGCTGTCCGGATGGCCCCGTGTGGTCATGATCGTCGACACCTCGGCCAGCATGCAGGCGACTGACGTTCCCGAAGGACGCTTCGAGGCGGCCCGCAGGATGGCCCGAGACGTTGCCGGAACGCTCGATCGGAGCCAGTCCACGATGCTCATGACGTCGCGCGGGGAGATCGTGGTGCCGTTTACGACGGACCGGGAACGTCTGCGGGCCGGGATCGACACCCTTGTTGCGACCCACCTGCCGGACCGGATCACCGATGCCCTGGATGCGGCCCGCAGTCTGGTTGCCGGCGGACCCGCCGCGCGCATCGACCTGTTTACCGATGCCGCGGAGCCGCCCGCGGCGCCGGTGACCGACCTGCCTGTGGCCTGGCACCTGGTCGGCGCCTCATCAGCCAACGCCGGCATCACCGAGTTCGCGCTTCGTCGAGATCCTGCGTCCAGCGCGGAGTACCAGCTCTACGTCGCGATTGCGAATTTCGATGATGCCGCGCGCTCCGTCGCATTCGAAGTCACGTTTGACGATGTCCTCCTCCACCAGCAGCGCCTCACGCTGTCCGCCGGTGTTCGAAGAGCCGTGATCCTGCCTTTCCGGCACGAGAGCGGCGGACTGCTCACCGCCCGCATCCAGGCCGGAGACGCACTGAGCGTGGACGACGCGGCGCACGCCGTGCTTCCGCCGCCGCGGGAGCGGCGGGTTGCTCTGGTCGGCGAAGGCGACCTGTTCCTGGAGGAGGCGTTGCGGTCGGATGACGCGGCCTTGCTGTTCCGGGCACCGTCCGTCGCCGCGGCGCACGATGCCGGAGCTGATGTCGTGGTCCTGGATGGCGCGGCGCCCGAGCGCCTGCCGCCCGGGCGCTACCTGCTCGTAGGGGCACTGCCCGCCGATGCGCCCATTGCGATCGATGGCCGGGTCGAACGGCCTGCCGTCACCAGCTGGCACCGGGAACATCCGGTCATGCGCGACGTGGACCTCGCGGATCTTCTGATCGACGAATCTCTCGCGGTCAGGCGCAAGGATCCGGAAAGCCGCGGCACTGTCCTTGCGGAGTCGAGCGATTCGCTACTTATGTACGCGTGGGACGCCGAGGCGGAGCAGCCGACCACCGACCGGCCAACGGGACCGGTCGCCCGCGAGGGCGGAACGCCCGGGGAAGGAACGGGGAGCGCGGCGGACGGGTCCGTCCGTGCCGTTTTCCTCGGCTTCCGCTCCCTGCAATCGGATCTCCGGGTACGGGTCGCCTTTCCGCTCCTCATTGGCAATGCGCTGGAATGGTTGCACCCCGTCCGACTGGACTCGTTTCCGGTGCACTACCGAGCGGGAACGCCGGTACCCGGCGGATCCGCCGGTCTCGGGCTCCTGACCGGCACCCATGCCCGGGAGGGGACTGGCAGCGGCCCGCCGGGGCAGGTCGCGATCAACCTCCTCGACGCTGCCGAGTCCAACATCGCTCCGGGCCGGGCCGGGCCCGCGTCCATGCCGCGCATGTCGGGCCCCGCGGCTCCGACCTACCTGCACGAGCAGACACTCTGGCTGTTCCTCGCACTCGCCGCACTCGCCGCGGGAAGTGCCGAACTCGCCCTGTACCTGCACCGCCGGCGCAGACAGGCGTCGCTGCTGGCGGCCGCCTTTCGGCTCGGCGCCCTCGCCCTGGCAGCGGCTGCTCTCTGGCAGCCCCGCCTGCTGCTTAGTACCGAAGCGCGCCACGTGGCGTTCGTGATCGATGGGTCCGCAAGTGTCGGAACCCGCGCCGTGCAGGAGGCGGTGGACGACGTCACGAAGGCCGCCCGCGATGCCGGACCGGACGACACCATCGGTATCGTCGGGCTTGGCGATACTGCAGGACCGGTCTCGCAGCTCGCCGGCACGCCCGGAGCAGTGGCGACACCGGGTCCCGTGCCCGTGGCAACCGACCTGGCCCTGGCGCTCCGACGCGCACAGGCACTCCTCCCCGAGACGGGCGATCGCCGCGTCGTGCTGCTGTCGGACGGCCACGACACCGTTTCCGATCCGGCCAACATCGTCCGGAACGCGCAACGCAGCGGAATTGCCGTCCACCCGGTGCCAATCGGCGGTCCCGAGCCTGGAGAGGTTTCCGTGGAACGGGTTGACGTGCCTGCCGATGTTCGGCGTGGCGAGCCCTTTGATATTCGGATCACGGTCCGCGCGAACCGGGACAGCGTCGCGCGCATCGGGCTGTTTCGCGATGGCACGCTCGTGCAGTCGGGCACGGTGCAGCTTCGTCGCGGGGACAACCCGCTGGTTCATCGCGACGTAATGGACCGCGAAGGGTTTGGCGTCTTCGAAGCTCGAATCGAGGCCGACCAAGATGGGCAGCCAGGCAACAACCACGCGGCCGGAGTGGTCGCGGTCCGACCAGCGGTGCAGGCCCTGCTGATCGATCCGGTGCCGGCCGAGGCGGAGTTCCTCGTCCGGGCTCTCAGCGCCCAGGGCATCGATGTCACGGTCGTGCAGGATCCGGCCTCAGTTGCGGTCGTCGCGGAAGGAGCCGACCCCTTCGGACCGGAGCAGTTCGCTGACTACGACGTCGTGCTGCTCAGCAACCTCTCGTCCGTAGCCCTGACCGACGCGCAGATGATCGCGCTGCGCGATTTCGTACGCGATCGCGGGGGCGGACTTGTGATGCTGGGTGGCGATCAGAGCTTCGGTCTGGGCGGGTACTACCGGACCCCGGTCGAGGAAGCGCTCCCGGTCAGGATGGTCGCCCGCCGCAAGCTCGATGCACCCTCCACCGCCGTTGTGCTTCTCATTGACCGATCCGGGAGCATGAACCAGGCCGACGGCGATCATCACCGGCTGGCGCTTGCGCGTGAAGCCGCCCAGCGGGCGGTGTCCGTGATGGATCAGCGGACCGAACTCGGGGTGCTGGCCTTCGACATGAAGTCGAGCTGGGTCGTGCCCATAGGCCCGATCGGGGATGCAGACCGGGTGCTTGACGCGATCGCATCAATGCGCGCCGGAGGCGGAGGAACCCAGCTCATGTGGGGTCTCGAGAAGGCATATCGTGCCATTGCGCGCAGCCCCGCCGTGATCCGTCACGTGATCATCCTTTCGGATGGCGAGGTCTACTCCTCAAAGTTTCCGGAGCTTCTCGAGCGCATGGTCAGAAGGAAGATCACGGTCTCCGCTGTCACCATCGGCTCGGAAACGGGCGCGCCGCAGTTGCAAAGCATCAGCGAGATGGGCCAGGGCCGGTTTTATTTCACGCGTGATGCATCGAAACTGCCGCGCATCTTCACCATGGAAACCCAGCTGGCGACCCGGAGCGGCCTTGTCGAGGAATCGTTCCGGCCTGTGGCACGGGCGCGCCATCACGAGATTGCGCGAGGCGGCGCGCTCGACGCTGCACCCACGCTTGACGGATATGTCGCGACTACCGCGCGGCGCGGCGCCGATGTGCTCCTGGAAAGCCCCGGGCAGGATCCCGTCCTCGCGACGTGGCGCTTCGGCCTCGGCCGGGCCGCAGCGTTCACGTCCGAGATCAAGCCCCGCTGGGGGGCGCAATGGGTCGAGTGGGAGGCGCTCGGGCCGCTGTTTGCGCAGCTCGTGCGCTGGGCGGCAAAGAGTGAACGTCGGGATGACCTGGCTGTCCGCAGCAGGATCGATACGGACCAGATGGATATCACGGTCGATGTGGCAGGCGAAGACGGGCGACCGGTCAATTTCGCGCGCGTGCAGGCCGAGGTGATCCGGCCCGACCGCGAGAGGCGGGTTCTGGAACTGCGCCAGGTCGCGCCGGGCCGTCACCAGGGATCGGTTGCCGCCGCCGACTCCGGGGCGTACCTGCTTGCCGTCTCAATGGGCCACGATGCGCCTGCCGGGCTCACCTCGAACGGTGATCCGGCCGCGGAACCGGCGCCCCGTGCACCAGGCCCCGATATCGGCGGCGTCTCGACCATCGCAGGCGCCGTCGTCTCCTACCCGGAAGAATACCGGCACCGTGCGCCCGACCGGACGTTCCTGCGTACCCTTGCAGCGGAGACCGGGGGGCAGATGCTCACCGGTGCTTCCGATGTATTCCAACTACAACGGGAGCCGTCTACACGCCCCGTTCCCATTCAGCAGTGGCTGCTCGCGGCCGCCCTTGCAATGTTGTTGCTGGATCTCGGCACCCGATGGCGCGCCAATCGAATGAAGGAGACGGCATGACGACCACGACGCGTTCGCCGGCAACCGCCCCCACAGACCCGGTCGCACCTGACGACGGCAGAAGGCGCGTGCAGGAATTCCACGACACGTTCGAGCAGTTGAAGTCCGGAATCAGTGCCACGATCGTCGGCCACGATCGCGTCGTGGAGCAGATGCTGGTTTGCCTGTTCACGGGCGGCCATGCACTGATTGAAGGACTTCCCGGGCTCGGGAAAACGCGAATGGTTCAGGCGTTATGCGGATGTCTGGGGGTCGAACTCGCCCGCATCCAGTTCACGCCCGACCTCATGCCTGCCGACATCATCGGATCCGACGTGATTGAGGATCTGGAGGCCGGTCGTGCGCTCACCTTCCGGCCCGGGCCTGTGTTCGGCCAGATCCTGCTCGCCGACGAGATCAACCGGGCCACGCCGAAGACGCAGTCCGCGCTCCTGGAGGCGATGCAGGAACGTGCGGTCACGGTGGGCGGAAAGCGCCACCCGCTCCCGCGCCCCTTCTTCGTCCTCGCCACCCAGAACCCGATCGAGATTGACGGTACCTATGCGCTGCCCGAAGCACAGATCGACCGCTTCATGCTGAAGCTGTCAGTCGAGTTGCCAGCTGCGGCGGAGATTGCGGAGATCGTCGAGCGCACAACCGGCCGGGAACAGCTGGGCGGGAACCAGGTTGTCAGCATTGATCACGTGGAAGACCTCAAGCTGCTCGTTCGCGACGTGCTGGTGCCGGAGGAGGTGAAGGGGCACGTCGCAGGACTCATCCTGGCTACCCATCCGGAGTACGAATACGCGCCCGCGAGCGTCAAGCGGTTCGTCCGTTACGGGGCGAGCCCGCGCGGTGCCCAGGCTCTCGTGCTCGCCGGCAAGGTGAGGGCATTGCTCGACGGCCGGTTCAACGTGAGCATCCACGACGTCGACGCGGCGGTTCCTCCTGCCCTTCGCCACCGGATCATTCTGAATTTCGAGGGGGAGGCCGAGGGAATGTCCGCCGACGCCATCCTTGAGGATGTGGTCCTGCAGCGAGCGCCCGGTTAGCGCCTGAGCGGACAGCCTTGCAGCGACACGACCCGGGTACCGGTGCACGGAGTGGCGTCGCAGGCGGAAGGCAACCAGGAACAGGCACGGTCGGGCGGGCGAATGGACAGTGAGCGGGACCGGGCACGCAGGTCGGAGCCCTGTCCGCCCCTGTCCACATCCGGCCGTACGGCTGGTCCGAACACCACAGCTGCTCGTGGCAGAAAATCGCACACTGTCATGGAGTGCCGGCATGACCGGCGGGTGTGGCCCGGATCTCGAGTTCAGGGGCTGGTCTTCACCCGGTTCCGGGCAGTACCGGTCTATGATCCGGCACTCATCGCAACATCGTCTGGGCGGGCGGGCGAATTTGCCTCCAGTGGAGCCTCAGGGAGCAGGGCCATGACACGAGAAGCTGACAGGCGACCGGCACGACGCCTTCCCGGCGCGAGGTGCGTCCGCCTCGTTGCAATCGCAGCGGTGTGGGGCATTTTGGCGCTTCCGGGGCAGGTTGCCGCAGACGACCCCGAAGTCGACTCATTCATGAGGAGCTATCTCGAGACCTTTGATCATGGCCATACCCGGGAAATCCTCTCGCACTACGACGCTCCGCTGTTCATGCTCGCTCCCAACGGTGACCTGCGTGCTTACGAAACGCCGAAAGACATCCGGCTGACCGTCAAGAAATGGAAGCGCTACATGTTCCACAGCGGCTTTGAAAGCTCACGCTGGGTGGCGCTCAACGTCAGTCGGCTGACAGAAGGCACGGCCCTGGCCAGCACGGCGTTCGAACGCGTGAATTCCCGCGGGGAGGTCTACCAGCGGGGCGGTGCTACCTACACCCTCAGGAAGAAGGACGGGAAGTGGGTGATCATGCTCATTCACATTCACGAACCGGAGGCGGTGCTGGCCCTCGACTGAGAGCAAGAGTCGTCATTGCGTCAATCGGTGACAGGCACCCGGTACGACGGGTTCCCGTGGAGCGTAACGAAACGCTGGCGGCCCCTGGTCAGCTGACCGCCGGTCCCGGCCCGGCTGGTCGGAGGGGTGGCCGCTGCTCAACCACCTCAAGAGAGCTGGCCCAATTCAAGGTGTGGTGCCGACGGAGGGACTTGAACCCCCGACCCACGCATTACGAATGCGTTGCTCTACCGTCTGAGCTACGTCGGCCGAAGCGAGACCGGATTTAACTTACCACGTTCCGGACGGGCTGAAGGTCGACCTCGGCTGCCCGTCCGCCCGAAATCCGGTGACGCCGTCACGTCTCCGATGTACGCCCAGGAAGAAGCACTCGAACCCGCAATCCGGGTGCGTTGTCCTCAAGGGTCAAGCTTCCTTGATGCAGACGGACGACGGCTGCCACCAGCGAAAGACCAAGGCCACTTCCCGGCTGGTCCCGGCTGGAACTGAGGCGGACGAACCGATCAAGAACCCGCTGCCGTTCCGATTCCGGAATTCCGGGACCGTCGTCCGCGACAATGACTTCGATGTCGCCCTGGGCCAGTGCACGGACCGTAATCCGGATGCTCCCGCCGGCGGCAGCGTACTTGATCGCATTGTCGAGGAGGTTTGAGAGGCTTTGCGCCAGCAATGTGCGATGGCCCGGGGCCACGGCGGCCGCGTTTTCCGCATGGACAAACAGTGCGAGACCTGCCTCGTCGGCAACGGGGTCATAGATTTCGGCCAGCTCCCGGACCATGTGGGAGATGTTGATTGGTTCGAATTTGGGCCGCACGCCGCTTTCGAGCTGTGCAATCTCGAGAAGTCCGTTGAACGTCTCGATCAACTGATCCGCCTCGCCAATGGCGCGTTCCAGAGCCTCCTGGTGCTTCGGGCTTTCGCTCGCGTCAAACAGGGCTGTCTCCAGGCCGCTACGGAGGCGGTGCAGCGGGGTGCGGAGATCGTGCGCGATATTGTCCGTGACCTCACGCAGGTTCTTCACCAGTCCCCCGATACGCTCCATCATTAAGTTGAACGTGCTGGCCAGCTGGTCGAGTTCGTCGCCCGACCCGCGCTCCGGAAGACGCTGGCTGAGGTCGCCTTCAAGGACACTGCGGGCAGCCACGTTGATGCGGTTGACCCGAAGAAGCGTCTGCCATGCAATCAGCGCACCTCCCGCCAAACCGAGAATGAGCGCAATCCCGCCCGCCCACAGGAACGACGCCGCAAATCGTTCATCAAGCATCCGGAGCCCCTCGATATCGCGTCCGACCAGGAGCTGCAGATCGGGTTGAACCAGCAAAACCTGCGCCCGGGCTGCGCGTGTTTCGGTCCCGCCGCCACTGGCCGGAACCGTGTAGTCGAAGTTGATCCATCCACCTTGTTCGATGTCAGCGCGCGGCCAGGTGTCGAGGTTTCCGGCCGTCAGGTTCGGCTGCCCCGCGTACTTGTAGAGGTACAGACTGGATGTCTGACCGAAGCTTCGGTCGACGACCACGTGCCGAAGCGCGAGCGGGCCGCCGCGGCGAAACTGGCCGGCCAGAAACTGCACTTCACGTTCAATGTTCTCGTCCGTTTCCCGGTTCAGGACGCCGACGGACATGGCATGAACCAGGATGAGCAGCACGGAACCGGTGACGGTGACGAGCACCAGGTAGAGGAGGGTCAGCCGGACCGCAGCCGTGCGAAGGAGCCAGAAACGCGGCAAACGTGACGATGCGGTGGATGCCAATTTCAGCTGACGGAAGTCCGAAGGGAGTAACCGACTCCCCGAATGGTATGGAGAAGGGGCTTCGCAAAGCCCCTGTCGATCTTGGCCCGGAGGCGGCTGATGTGAACGTCGATGACCCGGGTCTTGGGGTCAAAGTGGTACCCCCAAACCTTTTCGAGCAGCATGGTGCGTGTGACAACTTGACCGGCGTTTTCCAGCAGAAATTCCAGCATGCGGAATTCGCGTGGTTGCAACTCGATCGGTTTGTCCCCGCGGGTGACCGAGCGCGTCAAGCGGTCAAGTTCCAGATCGGCCAGCCGCAACGTGGCCGACGTCTGCTGCAGTGAGCGCCGCCGAACCAGCGCGTCGAGCCGGGCGCGGATCTCGGCAAAGGCGAACGGCTTGACTACGTAGTCATCACCGCCGGCTTCGAGACCGCGTACACGGTGATCGACTTCGCGCAGCGCGGACAGAAACAGGACCGGTGTGTCCACTTTTTCGGCTCGGAGCCGCCGCACCATCGCGAGGCCGTCAAGTTCAGGCAGCATGCAATCGACCACAAGGGCGTCGGGCCGGCTTTCAAGTGCGCGGTCGAGCCCGGTCAGGCCGTCCGTCGCGTGGTCGACGACATGTCCGAGTTCCGACAAGCTCTTGACCAGGAATTCCGCCGCAACCTTGTCGTCTTCCACCACAAGAATATGCATGCATAGGCCTTTCTTGGCCCGGCCCAGCCGGGGGCCGGTACTCGCCCAAAGGAGCCCGCGACTGTGATGGCCGCGCACCCTGCAGCCGCGATCGTAGTTGGGGGTGAACGGGTTAGCGAATTCACTGCCCCGGGTACGTTGCCCAATAATCCGGGAACGTGGCCAGCGACTTGTATTCGCTGAACGCGAGGCAAATCCACCTGCAACCCTTGCGCGCTTGCCGATGCTGATCCCGCCACGACGGATGCCTGTCCGCTCACGAATTGAACACACGGTGTCGATCGTGCGTCGGAGCGCTATCAGGGCCGAAGCCCCCAGTCGCCCTCATGGGCGGGGATTCGCCCTGCCGCAGGGGTGCTCCGTCGGCTGCGACTGTGCGTTGCCATCCGGGGATTGGTAGTTTCTTAGGAGTAGAAGACTCTGAAAGCTGGACATGAAGATGCCGCGATTGAGGTTGGGTTGGGTGCTCGGCGCAAGCCTGCCACTGGTCGGCGCAAGCTGGGATGCAGGGGCGCAGAGTCCGGTTCCGTGCCGGGACGTGGCGACCAGCGAGGCACTCGTGGTGCTCGCAGAGGGAGAAACACGCGTGCTGCCCGAGAGTGCGCTCCTCCGGACCGACGAGCCCAATGCGCATGGAGTTCACGCTCCGTGCGGGAACGCAGTGGTAGAGGTCCGGGGAAGGGTGCAGACGACCGGCGACGGCGCACGTGGCGTTGAAGGCATCCTGCACGAGGAACCCGACCGCAAGTTTGCGTTTGACGCGCGCGATCAGCCGCTACCCGGAAACACGCACGTGGTGCTCGAACCGGGATCGTCGATTCATACGTCCGGCAGCCAGGCATACGGAATCTGGATCAAGGGGACGGACAACTCAGTCGTCCTCAGCGAGAGCAGCATCGAGACCACCGGGGACGGCGGGCGCGGCATTTGGGTATGGGGAAACGACAGCCGTGTGGAGATTGCAGACAGCGTCATCGCCACCACAGGGGAACGCGCCGGATTCTTTTATCCGCACGGGATTGACCTTGTGGGCGACCGCAACGTGCTGGTGCTGACTCGCAGCACGATCACGACAGACGGGGCACGCAGCCGGGCCATCCACGCGCGCGGACCATTCGTTCAGGACGTTCAACAGGGCGGGCAGGGCAACGAGATCACGGTCACGGACAGCCGGCTTGCAACGGCAGGTCTCGGTTCGCATGCCATTTGGGCACGCAACGGACTGGTCGGCTTTCGGGTGATTGATGGCCGGGCCGGAATCGGTGATGCCAATATCCCGATCGGCGACCGACCAGTCACCGGATACGGCAACACTGTCAGTGTCGCCGGCAGCCGCATCGCGACGACAGGGGATCAGGCGCATGGCATCTTTACGCGTGACAACGATCGCGACATCAAGGTGTCTGGTCACGATGTAACGGACTACGGCAGCGTCGTACTGGTCTCGGGGAGCCAGATTACGACAGCGGGGGCGGGGTCGTATGGCGTGTTTGCCCAGAACAACGACAGCAACATTGCACTCAGTCGCGGGCAGGTCATTCGCCACGGCGACGTCGTGACGATTGAGGGCAGCCGAGTGGAGTCGCAGGGCGAGGATGCCCACGCCATCCATGGCGAATACGTCAATGCGAACATCGTGACCGAACCGGGCACTGTTCGCCACGGTGTCCGGTTCACGTTGACGGACAGTGTCGTCAGAGCCCTCGGCGCGGGCGCTCATGGCGTCTATGTGAAGGGCGACGGGATCGCGGTTTCTATTGCGGAAAGCCGCATTTCGGCCGGCCAGGGTGCTGCAATTCGACTTGAGGGGCCTCGCAATCGCCTCCAACTGGACACGCGAACGACGCTGCATGGTCGAATCGAAATGGAAGCCGGGACATCCGTTTCGATCGAAACGGGGGCTGCCCGCTCGGTGCTGTGGGACCTTGGCGAAGGCGATGTATCGACTGCAGGGCCCGTACCCGTATTCCGGGATCCGAACCGGCCGAGCCGGATCGCTGCCCTGGACCCGACCGGATTGGTCGCGGCGGATGATGCACTTGCAGATCTGACGGGGCTCATGGCTGATGCGTCAGCGCACCACCGCGGGGACAACCACGAGGTGGCAACGGGCGTAGAGGATGGTCCAGGCGCCAGTTGGTGGGTAGCTCCTTTGTACTCGGAACGCTCCCGAAATGATGACGACGCGGGCCTGCTGTCCAGTCGTCTGGTGCATTACGGCGTTGCGATCGGTCGCGCGACACCTCCCGGGGATTGGGGGCAACTCGGCTTCATGCTCGGCCATGTGACGAGCCGCATCACAGCAGGAGCCGGCCCTGCGCAGTCATGGAAGAACGAAGGACAGCTGTGGTTCGCCGACGGCAGCACCTATTGGCGACAAGGCCTGGTGTATCTGGAGGCCGGCCTGGGTGTCGGGGTTGGGCGCCATGCGGACCGGCGCTTTGTCAACGATAACAGTGCGCCGGCCCTGCTCGGCCAATTGACGGAATTCGACAGCATGCTGCTGGCGCCACGCGTGGCAGTCGGGTTTCATCTTGCAGTCGCCGAGTGCTGGACCATCACACCGTCCGTGCGTCTCCGGCATGCGTCGCAATGGATGGAGGGTGCCCGGGAGTCCGGCGGACAAGCCGGCGCCGATGCCGAACGTGCGAAACGCTACCTGGGCCTGCTTGAGGCCGGCGCCCGGATGACGGCCGAGCGTCGGCTGTTCGGTGAACGGAGCCTTGCGGTGCACGTGGGAATCCTGTCACGCACGCCCTCGGATCAAGAGGTTCGCTTGACGCTCGTGGGTGACGAACAGGTTCTGGCGATGCCGTCCCGAAACCACGTTCTCGCTGAAGCTGGTGCTCGCTTGCGCTGGCCACTCGAGCCGGGTGGCGAGATCGTGATCGTCGGTAACGGGCAGTTTCTGGACGGCGGTTCTGCCCTGCAGGCGATGGGTGTGCTGCGCATGGGATTTTAGCGATTGAGGCATCCTGATTCCGAAGACAGCCTGAGCCAGTCCCCGTCACTGACAGCCGCTTGAAGGGGCGACGCATTGGAGTGGAGAAGGCGTCCTTCAAGGGGGTTGAGGATCACGGCGCGGTGCAAACAGTGTGGATGCCTGTAATCGGCTTTCATATTGCTCTAACGAGCGCTTAAGAAACCATAATCTGCTCTTCAGAGCATAGCTCGTGACTATCAGACACTCTCCAAGTATGCTCTAAAGAGCAGATAAACGTGCATAAGCAGTGCTTGAAAGCACATGCCAGCCAGAAACCTCCTGACCAAAGCCCCGCCCTATGCGGTCGAGCAGGCCCTGAGACGCCTGGGAAGCAACCTCCGCACGGCTCGGCTGCGCCGCAATCTGACCATCGATCAGGTCGCGCAGAAGATCGGAACCGGCACCCGTGCGGTCCGTGACGCGGAGAAAGGCAAGCTCAGCACCGGTATCGCTGTCTATTCCGCCTTGCTTTGGAGCTATGACCTGCTTGGCCCGATGGCCGCCCTTGCCGATCCTGCAAGTGACAGCGAAGGGCTCACCCTCGACAGGCTGAGCGGCCGCACGCGCGCCCGTGCGAGCAAAGGGCTGGACAATGACTTCTGATGCCGGAACGCGGGAGTGCTTTGTCTATATCACCCTGCCGGGCACGACGGAGTTCGTGACAGCGGGACGTTTCGTACTGGAATCGGACCAGACCGGCGTCCCTGTCGGCAGTTTCGTCTACGGCAAGAGCTATCTCGCCCGTCCCGACGCCGTGCCGGCCGATCCGCTTGAACTCAAGCTTGCGCAGACGACCTACCGGACGATGGCGCTTATGGGCGTGTTCGGTGCGATACGCGATTCAGGTCCCGATTATTGGGGGCGGTGCGTGATCGAAAAGCAGGTCGGCACGTCCGAACTTGGCGAAATCGACTACCTGCTTGAATCCCCCGACGATCGCGCCGGTGCCCTCGGATTTGGCCTCGGTCCGAAACCGCCCGCGCCAAGGCGCAAATTCAACAAAACGCTCGAACTGGAAAAATTGGTCGGGCTGGCCCATGCGATCGCCGCCGACGAGGATGTGCCGGACGGTCCCGAGGCCGGCCAGTTTGAGAACTTGATGCTAATCGGAACCTCGATGGGCGGTGCCCGCCCGAAAGCGGTTGTCGAGGATGGTGACGGGCTTTGGGTTGCCAAGTTCAACCGGCCCGACGACAAGTGGAATTACGCCCGTGTTGAACACGCCATGCTGGAACTTGCGCAGGCGTGCGGACTGGATAGCGCTCAAAGCCGGATCGAAACCGTCGGCAACCGCGATGTTCTGCTGGTCAAGCGATTCGATCGCGAAAAAACCGATGGCGGTTATCTGCGCGCCCGAATGATCAGCGGTCTGACAATTCTTGGTGCCGAGGATACGCATCATCACCGTAATCGTTGGTCCTATGTCCTACTCGCCGAGGAATTGCGCCGGATAAGCGCCGACCCGAAAGGCGATGCGGCGGAACTTTTCCGCAGGATGGTCTTTAACGCCCTGATTTCGAACACTGACGATCACCCGCGCAATCATGCGGCTATCGCCAGAGACAAGGACTGGAAGCTATCCCCGGCCTATGACCTGACGCCATCTACACCGCTAAGCATTGAGCGGCGTGATCTTGCGATGAGCTGCGGAGATTTTGGCCGCCACGCCCAGGCTGAAAATTTGCTTTCGCAATGCGCGCGATTTCATCTGGAGCACGATGAAGCCGAGGCGATCATCGCGGCGATGGAAGAACAAATCGCCAGGAGTTGGTACGAAACCGCGCGCCGTGCGGGCGTGCCCGAAAAGGATTGTGACGCGATCAACGGCGCTTTCGTCTATCCGGGGTTTCGGCTTGGAAGTTGATGGCGAGACAGCTGGCCAGACCCGCACGGGGGCCTGCAAAGGACACCTTGGGTCAGAAAGCATTTCCTGGGGGACTAGGCAAACGGCGCCACCCGAATGCACAAAACTCAATTGGAAACGCCGCAAAGAGCAAAAGAAAGGCTTAAAGGGTTCGCCGTTGCGAACGGCGACTAATTGACGTTCTCGGACTTCAGCGTGTAGCGGCCCTGCGTGGGGCCGTCGAAGAGGCGGGGAATCTGCGGGTGCAGACAAGGCTGCCTGCTCGTGTCAGGGAGGAGATTCTGCTGACTGACGTAGGCAATGTACGGGCCGTCCTCACTCTCTGCGAAGAGGTGATAGAACGGCTGGTCCTTGCGGGGACGCAGGTCCTCCGGAATCTGCTGATACCACTCTTCCGTGTTGTTGAATTCCGGATCCACATCGAAGACCACGCCACGAAAGGGGTAGATCCGGTGGCGGACAACCTGGCCCAGTCCGAACTCCGCCCGAACCTCCATTGCCTTGTCCATGGTCATGTCCTCTCGTCCCACATGTTGGCACTCTTTACACGCTAATCTACCAAATGGTGTTGCAGTTCGGGACAATCAAGGAGTATTCAAGCGCCCAAGGCTTCGCGCACGAATTCCAACCGGTCTTGACCGAAGAACATGCTGTCTCCGACAAACATGGTCGGTATTCCGAATAAGCCGCGCTCCACGGCAGCGTCGGACCGTTCCCGCAACTCCGCCTTCACGTCGTCCTCTTGGGCCCGGCGCATCAGAAAGTCGGCGTCAAGCCCGTCCGCCTGCAGGCAATGCACGACCTTCTCCGGCAGGCTCAAATTCACGTTGTCCGCCCAGAATGCCGGAAATATTGCCTGAAGGTACGTGTCGATCAGGCCTTCCTGAAGGGCCGCCACGGCGCCACGCATGAGACCGATGGTGTTGATGGGAAAGGCAGTGTTGTAGACGAGTGGGACACCGTACCGGCGCGCAAAACGGGCTAGGTCCAGGGAGAGGTATCGGCCTTTGGCGGGAACATTGGCAGGAGATACGTTTCCTGTGGCCTTGAAGATTCCGCCGAGCAGAACAGGCCGGTAGTCAATGTCGACGCCCATTTCACGGGCAATTGTCGGCAGCTGCGACCACGCAAGGTAGGCACTCGGGCTGCCCACGTCGAAATAGAATTCCACACGCTTTGCCATGATTGCGTCTCCCTGTCGGTGGTATGGGCGATCGAACTTATACTCGTCCCTCCACTGCCTGTCCGGGCCTCATTCATCCAGGATCAGTCCATGCCCAGCCTGACTCAGCAGCTCGTCGACCTCATCGAAGCCAAGCCTGTCACGGCTGGCGATCTCGAAGTTGCGTCGCACTGTGTCCTTGATGCGCTTGCCAACTCGCAGGCGGGCCGTGCAACCGAGGTCGGGAACATTGTCTCCCGGTGGGCAGGGACGGCCGGTCGCGATGCGGGCCGCGAGGCGTTCCGCCTCGGCGCTCTCACGCACATCGTCGAAGCGGACGACCTCCACCGTGAATCGGTGACGCATCCGGGATGCGTCGTCGTGCCCGCCGCCTGTGCGGTAGCCCGGTCCACAGGTGCCGACGGGCGGGCCCTCCTGACGGCCGTCGTGAAGGGGGTGGAGGCCATGTGCCGCGTGGGAGCTGCTGTGGGTCCGGCGCATTATCGGACCTGGCACAACACGGCCACGTGCGGGCCGTTCGGGTCGGCGTATGCAGCCGGGACACTTCTTGGCCTGGACGCAACGGCCATGGTGCATGCGCTCGGCAATGCAGGAACCCAATCGGCGGGGCTTTGGGAGTTCATGGAATCGGGTGCGATGAGCAAGCATCTGCATGCCGGTCGCGCCTCCGAGGCCGGAGTCGTCGCGGCCGAACTGGCCCATCATGGCCTGACCGGCGCGGCAACCATCCTGGAGGGGAAGCGGGGGTTCTTTGCCGCGACCTGTCCTGACGCCAACCCCGGCAGGGTACTGCAGGATGCCAGTGCGCCCTGGGCGCTTCGCCGGACGTCCATCAAGCCTTGGCCGTCTTGTCGGCACACCCATCCCGCGATCGATGCGGCACTCAGCCTTTCGGATCGTTCTGGCGCGGTGGAATCGGTGAGGGCGGTCACGTACCGGGCCGCGATCAATGTCTGTGACAACCCGCGGCCGGACTCGGACTATGAGGCGAAGTTCTCGCTTCAGCATTGTGTCGCGGCAGCTCTGGCCGACAGGGACATCGGGTTTTCCAGTTTCGACGCGGAGGCCAGGAGGCGACATGCTTCGCTTGCCGGCAAGGTGCAACTTGCGTCCGCGAGTGAGTTTGAGGCGGCCTATCCGCAGGCCTGGGGGGCGGCCGTCGAGGTGCGTCTGGACGACGGCCGGATGTTGCACGCGCGACGGGATCAAGCACTCGGGGACCCCGAGGCTCCGATCGGGCCTGATCGGCTTGAGGCGAAGGCGCGGGACTTGCTCGTCCGGGGCGGTGCGGATCCAGACGCGATCATTCACCAGGTTCACGGGCTTGTGGCAGGTGGTTCGCCTGCTCGCCTGCTGGAACTAGTGGGTTAGCCTGGTTCGACGTGCTGCCCGACCCAGACCGGGTCGCCATCCTCCACGTCGGCGAACACTGCAGGATCACCGTCGGCGTCGGCCCAGATGTTCACCGCCGTAACGAGTCGGATCTCCTCTCCCCGAGACGCCGGTGTGCGTCCGAATCCGATTGCAATTGCGGCCCCTTCGGCCCAGAAGGCAATTTCGCCTTTCTCCACGACGTCGCGCGCATCGGCCTCAAGGTCTGCCGCAACGGGAACATGGAAATACACTTCCGCACCCCAGGTCTGGGCAACGGTCTCGATCGGAAGCTTGCCGAGAATGGCGCGGGCTGTCGGTGTGTCGCGTGCCGTCAACAGCAGTTCGGAACGGTTAATGCGGACCAGGACACGGTTCATAAGGCGCGATCTCCACGGTTGCAGGGCCGGGTAGGCCAAACGGCCGGCGCCAACTTGTCCGGCGATGCATGCCGCTTATCATGCCGTGCAGGACCGACACAAATTGACAGTCCCCGAAGGTTTCCCGCATGGCCCAGTTTGGTATTGGCCAGCCCGTAGAACGGGCTGAAGATCCCCGGTTTCTCACTGGAAACGGACAGTACACGGCCGACATCGCCCTGCCCAATCAAGCGTGGTTGCAGGTGATTCGATCGCCCGTGGCCTGTGCCGACATCCGCTCCATTGACATCACCGCCGCCCAACAGGCCGAGGGTGTGTTGGGGGTGTTCACAGCCCAGGACCTCAAGGACGCTGGCGTTGGTGCGATGCCACCGTCGTATGTCGGCAAGAACCGAGACGGCTCGGACCATGTCGTGCCCAAACGCACCGCACTGGCCGAGGGCCGGGTCTGCTACGTGGGCGAGCCGGTCGCGTTTGTTGTGGCAGAATCGGCGAATCTGGCACGCGACGCGTCGGAACTGGTGGATGTCGAATATGCCGAGCGTCCCGCAGTCACCGATGCTGCCGGCGCACTGGCCAGTGGAGCACCGCAGATCCATGACGACGTTCCCGGGAACCTGTGTTTCGACTGGGACCTCGGGGACAAGGAAAAAACCGATGCTGCGTTCGATGGGGCTGCCCACATCGTAACGCTCGACTTGGTCAACAACCGCGTGGTTCCGAACCCGATGGAGTGTCGGGCTGCGGTCGCCAGTCATGACGAGCAAAGCGGATTTACGATTACCTGCGGGTCGCAGGGCGTGTTTTCCCTGAAAAAGCTCCTGGCCTCCATTCTCGGTGTCGAGAAAGGCCAGATGCGCGTCAAGACTGACGATGTGGGCGGCGGGTTCGGCATGAAGCTGTTCCTGTACCCGGAATACATTCACGTCCTGTTTGCCGCCCGCGCACTTGGCCGGCCGGTCCGCTGGAGTGCGGAGCGTACCGAGGCCTTCCTGTCCGACACCCACGGTCGGGACCACGTGACCCGTGCCGAGCTCGCACTGGACGAGGAGGCGCGGTTCCTCGGTCTTCGGGTGCGAACCATTGCCAACCTGGGCGCCCAGTGCTCGGACTTCGGAATCTTTGTGCCGACGCTCGCTGGCACCGCCATGCTGTCAGGCTGCTACCGCACGCCTGCTGTGTATGCCAACGTCTTGGGCGCGTTCACGAACACACCGCCGGTTGATGCCTACCGGGGAGCAGGACGGCCGGAGGCTGCATTCGTCGTCGAGCGCATCGTGGACAAAGCCGCGCGCGAACTGGGTGTGGACGCGGCCGAGATCCGGCGCCGCAATTTCATTCCATCCGATCAGATGCCATTCACCACGGCGACGAGCGAGGTCTACGACACGGGCGACTTTGTCCGGAACATGGACGATGCGTTGGCCCGCTCGGATTGGGCCGGGTTCCAGCAGCGACGCGAGGAATCAGAACGACAGGGTTATTTGCGCGGTATTGGCATGGCGAGTTACATCGAGGCGTGCTCCGGCGGTGGCCCCGAGGAAGCGACGGTCGAGATCGGTCTGGACGGCCGCGCGCGTGTGTTGATCGGCACGCAGTCGAACGGACAGGGCCACGAGACCGCGTATCGGCAGATTGTTTCGGAGCGACTCGGCCTCGCGTTTGATCAGGTCGATATCGTGCAGGGTGACACCGCAAAGATCGGATTCGGTTCCGGCACCGGTGGCTCGCGCTCGGTTCCGGTTGGAGGCGCCGCACTGTCCGATGCGGCGTTGAAGGTGATCGAGCGCGGTCGCGACCTGGCTGCAGAGCAGCTGGAAGCATCTACGTCGGACATCGAGTTTGAAAACGGACGTTTTGCCGTCCCCGGGACAGATCTTGAGGTTTCGCTCGGCGAGGCCGCCCAGCGTGCGGCGGAGACCGGCAGCCCGCTGGGTGAAGCAGCGCGGTGGACGCCGCCGGCCTCCACATTTCCGAACGGGACCCATGTCTGTGAAGTGGAGATAGATCCCCAAACCGGATCCTTGAAAATCGTGCGTTACACGGTTGTTGACGACTTTGGCACGGTCATCAATCCGCTGCTTTTGGCCGGCCAGGTGCACGGCGGAGTTGTCCAGGGACTGGGCCAGGCACTTCTTGAACACACCCAATACGATTCCGAAACGGGGCAGCTTCTCAGCGCGTCGTTCATGGATTACGCGCTGCCCCGTGCGGATGACGCGCCGTCCATCGACTTCACGTATAATGTCGTGCCTTCGACCACAAACGCGTTGGGGATGAAGGGGGCTGGTGAGGCCGGCGCAATCGGTGCCCCGCCCGCAATCATCAACGCGGTCGTGGATGCACTCCACGGCTACGGGGTCGAGCATCTTGACATGCCGGCAACACCGGAGCGGATCTGGTCCCTGATCAACGACGGGTCGCGCCAAACCGCCTGAGATAAGTCCATTGTTTGACCCCACCGATCGGCCGGGACGACCCGGCTGGCAGTTTCTGCATACCCCCGGGCCCACCAACATTCCGCGACGGATTACCGCGGCCATGGGTGCGCCGCAAACGGATCACCGCAGCCCGGAATTCCTCGCGATTGCGGAACAGGCCTACGGTCGCTTGCAGGAACTCCTGGAAACCAAGTCGCCTGTTGCATTGATGAGTTCACCCGGGCATGGCGCCTGGGAAGCCGCGCTCGCCAATCCCCTGGCCCCCGGCGACCGGGTGCTGATGGCCGAGACCGGCTTTTTTTCGCAGCGGTGGAAGGAAATGGCGGAGCGGCTCGGGCTGGAAGTCGATTATCTGCCAGGTGACTGGAGAACAGGAGTCGACGCCAACCGGATTGAGGAGCATTTGCGTGCAGATCAATCGGGCAAGATCAGCGCAGTCTGTGTGGTGCACAATGAAACCTCGACAGGGGTTCTCAGTGATCTTCCCGCGATTCGCTCAGCTATCGATGCCGCTGGGCATCCTGCCCTCCTGATCGCGGATGTGATTTCTTCCTTCGCATCGAGCCCGTATCGCCATGATGCGTGGAGGGTCGATGTCTGCGTCGGGGGGAGCCAGAAAGGCCTGATGCTTCCGCCTGGCCTGGCCTTCAACGCGTTGTCCGAACGGGCACTTGAGGCGGCCAGGAAATCGGGCGGCTGCCCTCGCTATTTCTGGGACTGGAACCATCACCTGGGACCAGACGGTGGGTTGGGATTTATCTCGACGCCGGCAATTCCTCTTTGGTACGGACTTGCGACGTCACTGGAAATGCTGTTCGAGGAGGGGCCCGAGAACGTTTTTTCCCGTCATCGTCGCATTGCGAGAAGCGTGCGTTCGGCTGTCACCGCGTGGGGTTTTGAGGTCGTGAGTACGAAACCGGAGGAACACAGCGACAGCGTGACAGCAATTCTCTTGCCCAAGGGAGCCGACCCGGAAAACTTGCGGACGCTGTGTCGGGAGCGATACGGGGTGGCTCTCGCCGCTGCAATCGGCCGTTGGGCAGCGAATGGTTTTCGAATCGGGCATCTGGGCGCCCTCAGTGAAGCCATGATCCTGGGCTCGCTGAGTGCCACCGAGCTGGCCCTGGAAGAGGCCCGTATTCCGCATCGAAGCGGCGGTGCGGCCGCAGCGCTCGGAAGTTTTCGCAATCGGCCCGATGCCGACGTGGCGTTGCGGGCGGTCGGTTAGCAGTTGGAGCTGATCGGGAAGCGTTCGGGACGCGGGCGCCTGCGTTCCCGGTCGATGTGCCCTGCAAGACCGCAACCCCTGTTTGTCCTGCCACGAGATGCACGCTGTTGTGGCCTGCGGCCCTGAGGGTCGCCAGACCGGCTATGCGGGTCAGACGCTGTGCCAGGTGACAACCCGCAGGAACTCTGAATTCGAGGAGCACGGGGTCTGGGGGCCATGGACCGCATTCCCGGACTGCAAGATGTCGTCTCATCCCATCCAGTCCGGAGCCTCGCGTTGTTTCTGCAATGCATCCAGCTCAAGTCCAGGGTTTGTCTGATTAAGCGATGAACGGAATCGACACGCTTTATCGAGTTCTGGGCGCCGTCGGCCTCGAATCGTGGGTGCTGCAGGTCTTTGTGACCATTCTCGCCACCGCTGTGCTCGCGTTTGTGGTGCGACGAACGGTCGCGCGCCTCGAGATCAGGCTCAAGCGCACTTCCAGCGTTTGGAACGAGAGCTTTGTCGAAGCGCTCGGGCCACCAGTTGGTGCGTTCATCTGGATCGCAGGTGTTGCGCTGGCCATCGAGATCATCCGGAACGAGGTGGGTGCTGCCATCTTCGCGGCCACGGACCCGGTGCGTGATGTGGCCCTGATTGCGGCAGTTACCTGGTTCCCGGTGCGGTTCATCCGCAAAGCGGAGACCAATTTCATTGCGGACCGGAAACGCAAAGGGGAGGATTTCGACCGGGCCACACTTGATGCGGTCGCGAAGCTGCTCCGGCTTTCGGTCTTGATCACCGCGTTCCTCGTAGCTCTGCAGACACTTGGATTCAGCATCTCCGGTGTGCTTGCATTCGGCGGGATTGGTGGCATTGCGGTTGGTTTTGCAGCCAAGGATCTGCTCGCCAACTTCTTCGGTGGGTTGATGATCTACCTGGATCGGCCGTTTGCAGTGGGAGACTGGATTCGGTCACCGGATCGCGAGATCGAAGGCACGGTCGAACAGATTGGATGGCGGTTGACCGTGATCCGGGGCTTCGACACCCGTCCGCTGTACATTCCGAACAGCACGTTCGCCAGCATTGCCCTGGAAAATCCGTCGCGAATGCGGCATCGCCGCATCCATGAGACGATCGGCATCCGTTATGACGACTCGGCGGTGATGGGCGCCATTGTCACGGATGTCGAGGCCATGTTGCGCGCGCACGACGACATTGATACCGACGAATTCATGATGGTGAATTTCGACGCGTTTGCTCCGTCGTCCCTTGATTTTTTCGTCTATTGCTTCACCCGCACAACCCGGTGGGCGGAGTACCACGCAGTGAAGCAGGATGTGCTTTTGCGGATCATCGAGATCATCGGTCGCCACGGTGCGGAACTCGCGTTTCCGACATCGACCATTCACGTCGCAGGAGAAATTCCGCCAGCGGGGGGAGCGGTTACAGCTGCATCGCGCGCTCGCGTCGGGTCGCCTCCCGAGGCATAGCCCGTGCTGCGGGAGAAGCCCGCACCTGAGCAGCGGGAGTGCTGGCAAGCGGAGCCATCACCGAGGTGGAAATTGCGGGCAACCCGGGCTGGGCGGCAAGTCACTGCAAGCCAAGTCGGGGACCATGACGGCGGTTGGTGCCCTCCGCCAATCTCCATCCATTTCCGCAATCGTCAGGCGAAGGCGTCCTCCCAGGTCCCTTGGGTCGCGGCCCTCGAATACTCGGTTGACCGGTTCTCAAAGAAGTTGGTGTGCTCCAGCGCGTTCAGCATTTCGTCCATCCACGGCAACGGGTTCGTGCCGGACTCAAAGATTGGATCCTGTCCCAGGCGGCTGAGACGGCGATTCGCGATGTAGCGGATATAGGCTTTCACCTCCTCCGCCGAGAGGCCTTCGACTCCGCCCAGTTCAAAGGCGCGGTCAATAAATGCCTCCTCGTGAGCGACCACGGTCCGACAGGCTTCGTCGAGGTCCTTGGACAGCTTCCGGGTGTCGATGTCCGAATTTTCCTGCAGGAACGTCCGGTACAGACGCACAATGGAATTGGTGTGAAGGGTTTCGTCGCGCGCGGACCAGGTCACGATCTGGCCCATGCCTTTCATCTTGTTGAACCTTGGAAAGTTGAGCAGGACGGCAAAGCTTGCAAACAGCTGAATCCCTTCGGTAAAGGCCCCGAACATCGCGAGAGTTCGGGCGATATCCTCTTTAGTTTCGGTGTTGAAGGTCTGCATGTAGTCGTATTTGTCCCGCATCTCCTTGATGTTGAGGAACGCTTCGTACTCCACTTCAGGCATGCCGATGGTGTCCAGAAGGTGGGAGTAGGCAGCAATATGCACGGTCTCCATATTCGAGAAGGCGGCCAGCATCATCTGGACCTCGGTTGGCTCAAAGACCCTCGCGTAGTGCCGCATGTAGCAGTTGTTGACCTCGACGTCTGACTGCACAAAAAACCGAAAGATCTGGGTCAGCAGGTTCCGTTCCTCGTCGGAGAGCTTCTCCCTCCAGTCCTTCACGTCCTCCGCAAGGGGGACCTCCTCGGGAAGCCAGTGAATCCGCTGCTGCTGAAGCCATGCCTCGTATGCCCACGGGTAACGGAACGGCTTGTAGACCGGATTTGCCTTGAGGAGAGACATGGCGCCAGCGCTCCTTCACGAGAGGTCGGGAGACGATATCCGGCCCCATATAGTGGTGCAATCACCCCCGGCAAACACCATATGGGGTAACAGATTACGCCTCGCGTCTGACCGGGCCGGTGGAAGAAAAGTGGACCGACCCGCTAATCGAATGTGGCTTCGACCCGCCCCAGTGGTCCGAAATCACAGACCGTGTGATCGCCGTGGCTGGCGTGTACAGCTGCGTTGGCAACGTTGCCGGTTGTCACGATATCACCGGCCCGGAGCAATTGGCCTCGCCCCGCCGCCCGGTTGGCGAGCCAGAGAAGTGCGTGTGCAGGGTCGTCCAGTGCATTCGCGCCTACGCCGTCCGTGACCTGCTCGCCGTTTACCGTCACCGTGACGTGGATTGCCGGTCGATCGATATCCGTCCACTCGGATGTCCAGTTGCCGGCCACGAAGCATCCGTGTACGCCGTTGTCGGCAATCGTTTCCGCCAAAGCGGCCGGCCAGCCTCCCTCGTACCGACAATCCACGATCTCGATCGCAGGAGCCAGCGCGTCGGTGGCGGCCAACACCTGCGCAAGGGAAAACGGAGCGTCGTCGGGCGCCAGATCCTGTCCGATCCGAAACGCGATTTCAGGCTCGACGATCGGATCCACCAAAGGAATTCCGCCGACGCGCGCCGGATTGGCGAATGTGGTGTGAGCGTGCATCCGGCCGAAGAACGGCTCGTCCGTGCCTGTCATTTGCTGCGCCCAGGCGTTGGTACAGCCGATCTTCCAGCCGATCAACGAGCCGCCGAGCGCGGCGTTCAGTTGGCTCTGGATCTCATAGGCGTCATCCACGGACACGGGGCTTTCAGACGAAAAGGTCGTCGCCCGCTTCCCGGCTTTGCGTGCGGCAACCAGTTCAGCAGCCAGGCGTTGAACGGGCGTGCTCAAGGTGCTGACGCCTTGCTGGACTCCTGCCGGCCAGGCACGAGTTCCCCGACCGGTCGGCTCTTTGTGTTGACGTTGGTGACGAACGGGTCTCCGATTCGCCCGTAGGCGTTCCAGATTCGAAACCCCAGACGATCAAGAAGTTCTCTCGATGCGGTTTCCCGGAGGTGCGGATCCAGTCCCAGGGTGTAGTTTTCCTGCGGTCGAAACTGGGGGCCGCAGAACGTGGCCAGGACGGCGAGACGGGGCGCGTCCGATTGGTTGGCGCCAGTGCCATGCCAAAGTCTTCCGTCCCACAAGACGGCTGAACCGGCGTCCGCTTCTGCGGCCACAGTCGGAACCGAGTGCGGAATTCCCGGTGGCGGCTGCAGACCCGTGAGATGGCTCCTGGGGACCAGGCGGGTGGCCCCGTTTTCCGCCGTGAATTCGTTCAGGCAATAGGCCACATTAACCGCGCATGGCGGGTTGATAGGGCGGTTCGGATCGCCGTCATCGAAGCCGTAGTACTCGCCTCTCTGCATGGCACCCGGAGCGTGCGGCTCTTCATGGCGGGGGAGCGGGCGCGGCAGCCACCACTGGTCAGTATGCAGCCCCATGGGCAGGCCGCCGGGCTTGGCAATATTTGCGGTCAGACTCGAGAGCACGTACTCGGGCCCAAGCAGGAACTCGACAAGCGGACCGAGTGCGCGATCCGTGACCAGGTCGCGGAACACGACACCCTTGTTCACAAGCATCCAGAGGCGCTGATTGACTCCGCCGTTGGCCGCCGTGAACGTCTCCTGCTGCGAGCGCGGATCGGCGTTGGACCAGTCCTGTCCGGGCCCCTGGTCCTCAAAGGCCATCCCCGCTTCAATTTCCGCTGCGGCTTGGTCTTCCAGGCGAGTCCGGAGCGCATCGATCTGGGCCTGATCCAGGACGCCGTCGACGATGCAGTAGCCGAAATTTTTCAGGTCATCCCTGGCTGACTCCGGGCTTCGCGTCGGCAATGCCACGGGCTCGCCAGGTTGCCACGGTGCGGAAGTGCCCATAGTCCCGCCTCGGGTTGGAGTTGGATTCACGCTCCATGGTAGCCGTCCGGGCGTTCCAGACCAGTCTGGGCAGATTTCAGCTGGCCGTCCGTGACGCCAGACGCACGCCGGTTGACCCTAAGGGGAGCGTGCACGCAGGAGATCCGCGGGCCTTCATCTCCGGTCGCGCGGCAAGGCAGCCGTGGCGGCGGCCACGACCATGCTGCGCAGGTCTACACAGAAAAACACGTCAGCGCGGGTCGTCGGGAGGGCCGGCCGGCCCCAGGACGGCCGCATGGGCTTCAACGGCGATCAGGCCTCCCGCCGGACGCCGCTCCGGACCCAACCAGACGGCATTACGGCGTCCGTGCCGCATCTAGCCGGAGGGTTCCTCCGCCGCGTCTTCCACCTTTTCCTTGATCAGGTCTGCCAAGCGCCGCGAGAACTGCTCGCGTTTGGAGGGAGGAACCGCGAATGCCCAATTGCTGAAGCGAGCGTTGAGTTCCTCAACCTCCCGTTCGACGTCTTCAAGTGCGGGCATTTCCGGAAGTCCGACCACATTGGGGCCGTCCTCGGGGAGTTCCTGTCGGATCTCGGGCACGTATTCCGCGTCGATCCAAAGCCAGTCGATTTCGTCAAGCTCTGCTGCCCGAAGGATCAGGCGCGCTCCGTCAAACGTCTCGACGGTTGTTGTCGGCGCGTCTGCCGGCAGGTTGAGGTCCGAACGTTTTTCGACCGCGACCGCCTGCACGCGTTCGAGCGCGGTGCCGTGCTGGTTTCCGACAAACGGGTTTTCTTCCTCGAAGCCCTCCGGAATCCCCTTCAGGCCAAAATACTGGTCGGTATAGAGTTCGCGCTCGATGACCACCTGTTCGCCGTCCGCGTGCTCGGTGACAAAGCTCCGCACACGCCAGCGTGGAAGGTTGAGGATCGAGGTGTCGAGCCAACCCATCGGCTGGCCGGGAAGGTCAAAATTTCTCCAGACCAGCCAGGACTGGTCCTCGCCCGCGCGGCGCACGTAGCGGGCATCGCGGTTACCACTGGCGTCTCGTCCCACCAGCAGTGCGGCCAACGGGTTTCCGTCACTGTCGATCAGCGAGACCGAGACCGCGCCGTCCTCGGGCGCCGTCGGGTCGTTGAGTCCCAGTGCACCGTGCCGTGCGGGATCCGAGGTTCGCGGTTCCAGGGTTTCGAGTACTGACATCGACACCAGTACCTTCTTGACCTTTTCGGGCTCAACGGGGTAGTCCGCCAGTTCAGGGAGAGCCCAGTCGGTTCCACTGTCCCGGACCAGGCGAAATGCGCCGTGTTCGCTCTCCACCACGACTTCCTGCACGGAATTAAGTTCGTCGATCAGTTCCGGGAAGAGGCGCTGGGGTTCATTCTGGCTTCGCAGACTCGATTCGCGCCACACCGTGACGGCGACTGCCAGAACCACGACGACAACCGTCGCGCCCGCAAATGCAATCAGGCGATTCATCGTGACTTCCTGCGGCGGCGTCGCCAAACCGGAACAATGAGTGCAACCAGCACTACCAGAGCGGGTATGACGTAGCTGTTTAGAGCCTCCAGGCGCGAAGACAACGCATCAATATCGCTGCGGAGTTCGTATTGCACATCCCGCAAACGTTTCCGGATGGTCACGATCTGTTCGCGGAATTCGGCAATGGTTTCGCGCTGCTCGGGAGTGAGGATCGGCGCCCCGTCCTCGATTTCCGGGGACACTGTGCCCTGCAGTTCGCGGAGCCTTCTCTCCGTTTCCTGCAGCTGACCCTGCAGAGCACGCTCGGTCTCCCGGTAGCGTGTTTCCGCCTCGCGCTCGAGGTCCTGGACCACCTTGAAGGGCCGGGTCGAGGTTCCGCGGCTGCGGAGGCCGATCAGATCGCCACCGCCCGCAAGATGTTCCAGTGCGTTGATCACAAAGGTGCCGTTGTCGGCGGTGGGAATAGAGGTGGTCCGGCCGAAAAAGTCGCGGCTCGACACCCAGACGTTGTCAGCGAGCACGTCGGTGTCCGCCACGACAATCAGATGCGCTGCCTCGGACGCTGCAACGTGTCCTGCCGCCGGCACGGGAGTATCGGCCCCGTCGCTGGCTTCCGGGGGGCCGTCCGGAAAGGCAGTCGGCAACGGTCCCGTGACTCGCGCGGCCAGCACGCGGACTTCCGTATCGGCCACGAAATCAGCCAGCAGCTGGGTGGGGTCCGGGCGGACCTGAATCCGGAACCGGTCAATCGACATCGATTGTGGGGTCGCGCGCACCAGGGAAGTGAAGCCTGGCGCCGGCTGGTCTTCGGTGGGCCGCAGCCATCCTGCCGAGTGCATGAACAGCCGTTCCAGATTGCCCGATACCAGGTCGTCCTGATTGAACGAGGGATCGAGCAAGGCCAGCCAGAGCACGTAGTCCACGATCTGGCCTTCACTGATGCTGACTTTTCGTGCAGCCAGGCGGTCACCCACAACCTCCCCCGGGGCGAGTTCGAAGCCCCAGGGCTGGAACAGGTCGGCCAGATTCGAGTACGGGATGTAGACCCTCCGCTGCTGCGGTTCGATGTAGGAGAATTCGATTTCGGAGAACGGATCAACAAAAAAGATGGCCCCGCGGCCGCTCATCACGAATTGGTCGATCGCGTACAGCAGTTCCGGTTTTGGATCCTTGGGATGTACGACCATCAGGATGTCGATATCGTCACTGATTTCCGTTGGCTCCGGGCCAAGGTTCTCCACGTCAAAGAGTTGCAGCATCTGGTTGTGAACCGCCCAGGGCCGCACGTAGTCCGTCGGGGGGCTTTCCGGGGTGGGAAGGCCGCCGGCAACTGGCAGTGAACTCACCAGGCCGATCTTCACCCGCCTCGGATTTGCCAGGTCATAGACAATTCGGGTCAGCTCGTACTCAAGAAAAGCTTCCCGGTCACGGTCGAGAAACGGGATCCGTTCCGTGTCATCGGTGCTGTTGGTTGCCACGAGGCCGAAATAGAGGCGCTCGCCGGCCGAACTCATCGAAAGCCCCTGAAGTCCGTAGACGACGGCGAGATCTTCCTGGTCCGAAAACGGCATGGGGTCAATGCGCTCAAGCTCGATCAGGCCGTCAGAATGTGCGACGTACTGTTCAAGCAACTCGCGAACCCGTCGTTCGTAATCGCGAAGCGGCGGGATGTCCTGACTCACGGTCTCGGAGAAAAACAATCGCAGGGTGATGGGCTCAGCGAGATTTTCGAGCACCTTCAAAGTGCTGTCGGAAAGCGTGTACAGACCTTCTGCCGTGAGGTCGACGCGGGCATTCCTGAACAGGGCGCCGGACAGGATGTTGACGGCGACAAACGCGACAATTGTGAGAACGAGCCAGGCGCCTGTGGCGATCGTGCGCTGTTTCTGAACCATCAGTCAGCTACCGCGCTTCGCGTCCACGATTACCGTGTTCAGCAGCAGGGCGCCGAGAATGAGGGAACCGAAGAACACCAGATCCCGAAGGTCGATGACGCCCCGGCTGATATCGTTGAAGTGGGTGAGAAAGCTGAACGAGGCAATGGCGTCGAGGAGCGTTTGCGGTGCCCACGCCGAGAAGAAATTGAGAACGATTGGAAGACCGCTGACCGTAAACAGGAAGCAGATACTCACCGAGACCACGAATGCGATGACCTGGTTTCGGGTAAGCGCCGACACGCACGATCCGATGGCCAGGTAGCCGCCCGCCATCAGAAAGCTCCCGATGTAGCCGCCCAAAATGACCCCGTGGTCGGGGTCACCGAGATAGCTCACCGTGATCCAGAGCGGGAACGTCAGGGCCAGTGCGATGGCGGTAAAGATCCAGGCAGCCAGAAATTTTCCGATGACTGCCTGCGCGGCCGACATTGGCAGGGTCATCAGGATCTCCAATGTCCCCGTTTTGCGCTCTTCCGACCAAAGGCGCATCGCGATTGCGGAGACCAGAAACAGGTAGAGCCATGGATGCCACTGGAAAAACGCGAACAGGTCGGCCTGTCCGCGATCGAAAAAATTGCCCATGTGAAACGTGAGCAAGGAAGCCATGAGCAGGAAGATCGCGATAAAGACGTAGGCGACCGGGGTGATGAAGTAACTGGCAAGTTCCCGCCGGAGAACGGCCCAGACCGGTGTGGTCATTCGGTCCCCCCCGTAAGGTTTCGGAACACATCGTCGAGGTTGGAATTCCGGGCGCCCTCGAGCAGGCTGGCCGGGGTCCCGTCCACCAGCTTGCGTCCACGGGCGATGATCATCGCGCGGGTACAGACCGCGTCCACCTCTTCCAGGATATGGGTCGAGATGACGATGGCCTTGGTGTCCGCCATTGTCTTGATGAGTTCGCGCACTTCGTGTTTCTGGTTGGGGTCCAGGCCGTCCGTGGGCTCATCGAGCACCAGCACGTCCGGGTCGTGAAGAATGGCGAGAGCGAGGCCCACCCGCCGTTTGAATCCTTTTGACAGCGTTTCCACCTGCTGCTGCACAACCGACGCAAGACGCAACTTTTCGATGACGTACTGAACACGTTCTCGGCGTCGGGCCGACGCCATGCCGCGGACCGACGCAGCGAAATCCAGGAGCGCCGACACCGTCATTTCGCCGTACAAGGGGGCGCCTTCCGGAAGGTATCCCAGCCGCTTCTTGATGTCCTTTGGCCGCTCCTGCACATCGAGGCCGCCAATGCGTACCGTGCCCGCGGTCGGCGGCAGAAAGCCCGCGACCATGCGCATGGTGGTTGTTTTGCCGGCGCCGTTCGGCCCGAGAAAACCGAGGACTTCGCCTTGATCAACCGTGAACGACATGTCATCCACAGCGGTAAACGGACCAAAACGCCGCGTTAACCGGTCAATTTCGAGCAGAGGAGGCATAGGCTTGAAGTGGGTTGGAACAGGGTTCAGCGTCGCCAAATTCGGGAGTGAACATAATCGGGAAGCCGGCTGGTGCAACACATGGATCGCTGACAGCCTCCGGTCAAGGTTGGAGGCATGGTGCGTCGCGGCCTTCTAGCCTGCCGCATAAAGGGGAATCACCATACTTCGGACGTTGCGGTTTTGTGGCGATGCAAGGAACGCGATGATTCGTGCCGCATCCTCAAGCTTTACCCACGTTCCGTAGTCGGCATCAGGCATCGCAGCCCGGTTTGCCTTGGTGTCAAGGGTGCCGGGGGCGACTGCGTTGATGAGAATATTGTCAGCGGCCACTTCTTCCCCGAGCGCCTCGGTAATCGTCGCCACAGCACTCTTGCTGAGGGCGTACGCCACCATTCCTGCCGCTTCCTTTGGTTCGAGCGCAGACCGGGCGGAGGCGTTGACGATCCGGCCCCCGCTGCCGCTGGCCCGGAAGACCCGGATTGCCTCGCGACAGCACAGAAAGCAGGACCGCGCGTTGGTACGCCACATATGCTGGAGAACTTCTTCGTTGGTGGCGTCGACGTCCGACGCCACGAACCCGCCGGCCAGATTGACGGTTGCCCACATGTCGGGATGCCGGGCGTACCAAAGCCGCACCGACGCTTCGCGTGCGAGATCCGGCCCCCCGTCGGCGGGTCCGCGCGGAGCCCGGACATCCGCGTTCAATGTGCGGAGGGTCTCCACCACGACGCTCCCCAGATGGCCATTTGCACCCGTGACAACCACCACACGCCCTTCAAAATCAATATGGGTTGGCATCAATCACGCTCCGGCAGCACGCTGTCCTCGGGATGTCACGTCGTGTCGGTGTTGCAATGGCATTAGCCTAGTTGCACCTGTGGACCCGCGAAAGAGGGGAAGGCGTGATGGCCGAGTTAAGTCCTGTCTGTGAATTTGGCTGGAAGGCTCCGGATTTCGATCTGCCCGGTGTCGATGGCCGCAACTGGACGTTGCACGATGTCGCCGGACCGAATGCGACCCTGGTGATGTTCCTGTGCAACCGTTGCCCGTACGTGAAGGCGGCCGCCCGAAAGATTGTGCGTGATGCAAACGAACTGGTTGAGCATGGTGTCGGAGCGGTCGCGATCATGCCGAACGACACGGAGGCGTACCCCGCTGACGACCTGCCCCACATGCAGGCATTTGCAGCCCTGCACCGGTTCCCCTTTCCTTACTTGATTGACCGCACACAGACTGTCGCCCGGGCATATCGCGCGGTCTGCACGCCTGACTTCTTCGGATTTGACCGCGACTTCGGCCTTCAGTATCGGGGCCGGCTCGACGACGCGCGTGCTGAAGACCGTGACGGGAGCCATCGCGAGCTGTTTGCAGCCATGAAACAGATTGCAGCGGGGCAGGGCGGGCCGGAGGCCCAGACGCCGAGCATGGGTTGTTCGATCAAGTGGAGGCACGACTGACGCATGTCCACGGATGCAGAAGTGCGGGTCGACGGTACGGACCTTGTGTTCAAGGCCTCGTTTGACCAACCGGTCCTTGATTCGGCACTTGCAGCCGGAGTGCGCCTTCCGCACAACTGCCGGGGAGGGATTTGCGGAACCTGCCGGGCGACGGTGCTGTCAGGCGCGTTGGATGGCGACAGCGCGATTGAGCTGGCGCTGACGGATCAGGAACGTGCGAAGGGGGTGCGGCTTCTCTGCCAGGCCAAGCCCGCTGCGGACGACATCCTCGTTCGGGTTCATGCCCCGCTTCCGCGGCAACCGGCGAAATCAGAGGCCCGCCCTGGAACATTTCTCTGCGAAACGCTGGCGAATCGCCCAATCACCCCGCGCGTCCGCGAGGTCGTATTTGCGCTGCCAAAGGCGGCCCGTTTCGCTTACCGCGCCGGCATGCACATGGAAGTCGCCGTGCCAGGAATCTCGCCGTCCAGGACGTACTCGATGCTGGACGCTCCGGGCGAGGACGGGACGCCCGTGGACGGAGTGCTCAGGTTCCTGGTTGCCCGTCAGAAACCTGGCGGTGCAAGCGATTGGATGCATGCGAACCTGCGCCCCGGAATGGTGGCGTCCCTGACCGGCCCGTTCGGCACCTTCGGCTTGCCTGCAAGCACGCCGGGGCCACTGCTCGGGTTGGCGGGCGGCACCGGAATTGCTCCTGTCCTGGCGGTGGTGGAGGAGGCCCTGGTCGGCGGCTTCTCCTCTCCCGTCACGCTTCTCCTGTCGGTGCGCGATCGCGACGAGATTCTCGCGATGGACACATTCAGCCGGCTCGCGCGCAGGTTTGCAAACCTGACTTGGAAAGTGACGTTGACCCGCGAAGACCCGCCGCCCGGCACGAGGTTTCTTTCCGGCCGGGTACCCGACGTTCTGCATCGGGTGCACGGACAGCTGGCCCGCCACACGGTGCTGATCGCGGGTACACCCGGGTTTGTCGAGGCGTGCGAGGCGAAGACGGCCGCCCTGGGAGCGCCTCCGGACCGGATCGCAGTGGACTCGTTCCTGCCCGCGGAGGCGGAGTCCGCTTAGCCCGGACCGGGCATCAACCGATTGCGCGAGAGGCGCGGACCGCCGTCGGGCCTGGAGATGTCGGTGACGGACGCTCTCCGGCCGGCGTCCGCGAGACTGCAAGACATCGACCGACCGGAAAGTTTGTTACCAGGACCTGCCGGCCCGCAGAAAGAAGGTGCGGCCGCGCACGGCATCGATCGTTCGCGACACAAATCGGGGGTACGAGGAGGTCGCGGACGGGCCGCGATCACCGACGTTCAGGATGCCGCCGGCGAGGTACATGCCTTCCAGGCCGAATGGATCCGGCCAGTGCAACGAAAGGTCATGGCCGACCCATCCCGGCAACTTTCCGAAGCTCCCTGAACCCGTGACGTATTCGTATCCCGAAATCGCATGGGCATCCCAGCCGAGCGTGACGCCGTGAGCCGAGACCCGCAACGAGCCGTGCACCCGGTCCGACGGGTAGCTGTCCGGCTGGAGCTCGCCTCCAACGCGCACCTCGCGATCGGTTACGTGCAGCCACGCAAGGTCTGCGGAAATGCCGGCCCAGCCTGCATCCCAGCTTGCGCCGACCTGAATGTCGATTCCCGAAATGGTTTCTTCACCCACGTTCACCTGGGGATAGTCGATCCGGGTGATCTGACCGTCGGCCCGGCGGACAGAGGCGCCCGCCGGCAACGGCTGCCCTTGCGCTTCCAGATCCACGATCTGTTGGGCCGGCAATGCGGCCGGGACATCGGACAAACGGGTCCGGAACCAGCCCACATTCCAGGTCAGTGGTCCCGCGCTCGACATCGCACCGAGGCTCACTGATTCCCCGTTATCGGGCTTCAGCGAGGGGTTGCCCCCACTCCAGGCCTCGACAGGTATGCGGCTGCAGTCCTCCAGCGGACCCTGGTGGTTCCTGGTATCGCAGACCCGCGCAGTTCCCTTGATCAAGGAGGCATTCAGATCGGACAAGATGGGTGGCTGCGAACTGCGAGCCCAGGAGCCCTGGACCGTGACTGCCGAACCAAGCACATAGGCGCTCGAAATCTGGTGTGAGAACGCCCCGCCCACGTCATCGTAGTCGTCGTGACGCACCGCAGCCGATACCGTCCACTCCGGTGTGGCCGGCAGAAGTAATTCGCCGAACGCCGCAACATACCGGCGTTCTCCCTGGTAGCTGTATCCGCCGCCGCCAATGGCGTCCTCGAATGTGTACAACACGGACGGGTCGTCGACATTGAAGAAGGTCACCGTGTCGGCATGCTCCATGGATTCCATTTCGGTTCCCACGGCCCATCTGGCCTGGCCCCCGCCAAGCGCAAAGGCGTCGCCGTCGATCGTCAGGCCGGCCGTGAGGTGCTCGTACAGGAGGTCGACATCGGCCTCGAGGCTTGAGTTTCGAATGGCTTCCAGATGGGCAGGGTCGTCCGACAGTGGATTCGCAAGGTCGTAGTTGCCCGCCTCGATTTCCGTCGTGATTTGACCCCGGTGGACAACTGTGCCTCCGCCTTGGGCGAGCCTGTACCTGTTGGCATGCGCATAGGCATCCCATCCGAGCCCGCCTTCCGACCGGCCCCGAACGCCCAGCACAAGGTCGTCCTCCTTTGCCTCCGACCAGACCTGCAGCTTTCCGTGTCCGAGAAAGCGGAGATAGCCCGTCACGGAATCGGGGACTGTGTCGATGTCCGGGTCCGCGAGGAGCTTGGACCTCAGTGCGGCCGTGGGCCTGAAACTGAGGACGCCCGCTGCCGGGGCCACGCTGAAGACCTCGTCGAGCTGTCCGATTCGGGCAGAGGCGTAGAGTTCTGCGCTCTCGCCCACCGGGTGATCAAAATCGGCGAACAGGGTTTCCCTCGCCAGCGGCTCGTCGGTCCAGCCCCTGTCTCCCGACGCGAAGCCGCAAGCACTGCCGTCGCGGAACAACAGCGGATCCTGCAGGATCCCCGTATAGCCGTCACCATCGCAATCGCCCAGAGGTTTGGCGATACCGCCCACAACGACAGTGTTGGCAAACTCGGACACCCCGGTCGTCTCCCTGAACGAACCTCCCGGCGTCCACGAGGCGCGGCTGTGTTCCCGATCAGCGCTTCGGATTTCGTCCTTGGAGATGGCGTCGGCGCCGATCACCAGGTGGCCTCGTCCGGCTGCACCGCCCCATATGGCGGCGCCATGCTGGGAGTCCGCCCCCGGGGCGTCCGGAAGTCCGATCCCCCCTTGCAGCTCGAGGCCTTCGAAATCCGACCTCAGGACGATGTTGATCGCGCCTGAGACCGCACCGCCCGGATACAGTCCGGACCCGCTGCCGGCAAGAATCTCGATTCGCTCGACACCAGCCACCGGAAGAAGATCCAGCACGAACGTCTGCTCCGGATCGTGCAGGAGTTTCCCGTCCAGCATCAAGGTGGCGCGCCTGCTCCCCAGGACGAGGGGACGTCGGAGGCCGAAGGCGTTGTAGGCGCCGCGATCGGTCAGGAGGTCACGCACGTTCGTCTGACCGGACAGCATGATGGCCTCCTGGTCGATCACACGGACGACTTTTGTTCCCGTGACCACAGGCGACGCAATGTGGCTTCCGACCGAAGGGGCGTCTCCTGCTGACCCTGCGTGCGTCGAAACCGACACACAGGCGAAAGCGATCAGCGTGCTGGCCAATGGACGGAATCCAAATTGTCGCCGGGCCGGGGTCCGGCTGCGGGTCGCCGCCAGAGAACTGGATGAGTGGTACATGATCCCTCGCAACTGTCCTGCGCGGTGGGTGCACCCAACCCTACCTGCCCGGCCGGTCACCTACAAATTTTGAGCTAGGTTTCTCATGGGTTTAGTCCCGAAGCGGCACTTGTGCGACGCTGGTCAAATGGTGGCATCTCCCCTTGATCGCGCGCCCGGTGCCGGCCACAGAGAAGACACCGGCATACGTCGCGATCAGAGCGCTGGAGGATGGTGCTTTGCCACCCCCTTCGGCCACCTCACGACGTTTGTAGCCATGCGACAAGCGGTAGGCCGCCGGGGTCTTGCCCCACTGCGCGCCGAAACAGCGAAAGCCCGGCCGGCCGCGTCCTTTCCGGGGAGAAGCGCGTCCGTTCGGGCGTGGCGATGGGGCCCAGTGCTTGTCGGGCTTGTCGGCGCGACTCGCTGTGCCGCATAGGAAACGTTCCCGGCACCGACGTGGGGTCTAAACGGAGGCCAACTGCGGCTTCCATACTTGCCGCATGATGATCATTGGGCTCGGATCGACCTGTCGGCCGCAATCATAACCAATACGAAACAGTGAGTTATACGGATCTGGTCATTTGGGCATCAGAGGATTCTGCCCACCTCCAGCGTGCCGCGACGATCAAATGTTACGAAAAATTTACGTAACGGAAATGTTGCGCCAAGGTTCCGGCAAGAGTTTGGACACGCACGCTCCTTAAGGTCGGCTCCCGAGACGTAGGGAGTATCCACCGCCTCGCGATCAACGATGAGCGGCCTGGTTGGCTGCAAAGGCGGTGAGGCTCGGGCCCATGGTCCGTTAGGTGGCTCTGAGTTTGCGGCACTCGTGATTGCGAGGATCGCACTGCAATGCGGGTGGTGATCCGCTTCTAGCCCGTCGTCGATCACCGCCCGCTCCCGTTGCACACGGGCAAATCCTCCCGTTGCCTGGGTGATTGCGGCCCCAGTTGCACTCGCAACTGGGGCCGTTTGATTCGTGACTGCAGAACGGTCACGTACGACGTCCGATTTAAGGCCGGGAACAGGCGCAGCCCGGAGACGGCGCGGACCTACGTGCATCCGAGGCGGTCATGCCCTTGTTGCGGCCCGCAAGTTGTCGTTGGCGTTTCCAGGTCGTCGGCCATGACCCCATCGCAGCGTCTCGTCAAGGCGCGAGACACCCGCGACCGCGATTGCGGGCTTGCTGGCCGACCTCGCAATGGCAGGTCAAAGTGCCGGGCGGTGCCATCCTGCAGGGGACTCGGTAAAGATCTCGTAGCCGCTTGAGGTGACCCCCAGCGTGTGCTCGAACTGCGCTGACAGCGACCGGTCCCGCGTCACCGCCGTCCACTGGTCATCCAGAATGCGCACATCCGGTTTTCCAACGTTCACCATCGGCTCGATCGTGAAGAACATGCCTTCACGCAAACGGAGTCCCGTATTCGGAGTGCCGTAATGCAGCACCGAAGGCGCATCATGAAACACCTGGCCGATTCCGTGACCGCAGAAGATCCGGACGACGGAATAGCGTTTGGCTTCCACGCACTGCTGAATCGCGTGGCCAATATCACCCAGCGTCGCCCCCGGCCGGACGGTGCGAATGCCGGCCCACATGGCTTCGAAGGTGGTGTCGGTCAGAATCCGTGCCTGAAGCGAGGGTTTGCCGACCCAAAACATCCGGCTGGTATCGCCGTGCCATCCGTCGACGATGACCGTCACATCAAGGTTGACGATATCTCCCTCATTCAGGCGCGTGGAGTCCGGGATGCCGTGGCAGACGACATGGTTGATCGACGAGCAGATCGACTTGGGGAAGCCCTTGTAGTTGAGTGGAGCAGGGATTGCGCCATGATCGAGAATGAACTCGTGGCAAAGGCGGTCGAGTTCTTCGGTGGTGACCCCGGCCTGCACTTGCGGAGTGATGAAATCGAGCACTTCCGCTGCGAGTTTGCCTGCTCGTCGCATGGCGGCAAAGTCTTCTGGCCTATGGATGCGCACCTGGTCGTGCTGGCGGCTCATTGCGCGACTCCGACCGGATCAATCAATGCGAGGGGATGGGCCACGGCGAGGGCCTGCCGGGTAAGTCGGCAGCCGTATGCTAGCACCTCGACTCCGGCTTCCCGGGCGTCTCGGGACGCTTGCGCGTACGCCTCGTCGAAATCGCCGGCCAGGCGAAATGCCGAACAATCGTCCCGCTGCACGACATAGAGCATGACCGCGCGGTCTCCTGCCGCCGCCCGCTGGGCGAGTTCAGAAAGATGCTTGCGGCCGCGGGCGGTCACCGCATCCGGGAACTCCGCGACGCCGGGCGTCCGGGACATGTGGACGTTCTTGATCTCTACATAACACGGCGGGCGGTCAGCACCGTCCAGCAGGAAGTCGATGCGGGAGTTGGTGCCGTATCGGACTTCGCGGCGAATCCGGGGGTAACCGGTCAGGGGCTCCAGCAAACTGGCCCGAATGGCTTCCTCGACGAGCGTGTTCGGGCGCCCCGTATTGATGCCAACGAGGCCGCGCCCCACGCGAAGCATTTCCCAGCTGTATCGGAGTTTCCGCCGGGCGTCGCTGACGGGAAGCAACCAGGTTTCGGCTCCGTGTTCAAGCAGTCCGAACATCGAACCCGGATTGGCGCAGTGCGCCGTAACCACGGTACCGTCTGGCAGCGCATGATCGCTCAGAAATCTCTTGTAGCGTCGCAGCAATGAGGCTCGAACGAGCGGCACTGGAAACTGCATGGCGGCTCAATGCAGGTAATGTTGCATGGCAAGGGACGAACTGCCGACTATACGTTTCGGGCCCAATCCCAACACGCAACTCTGACGACCGGCAGGAGATTGCCATGCCGAAAGACGCCCCGACCGCCTCCATGCTGGTGATCGGCAACGAAATTCTTTCTGGCCGGACCCAGGACAAGAACGTGGCGCATGTTGCCAGGCGCATGTCCGAAATCGGAGTGCGCCTGGTCGAAGTTCGGGTTGTTCCGGACGACCGCGGCCGGATTATCTCGGCCGTTTCCGAATTGTCTGCAGCCTGCGATTACGTCATCACGACAGGCGGAATCGGCCCGACCCACGATGACATCACCACCGAGAGCGTTGCGGCCGCAATGGGTGCAGAAGTCGAGCGAAATGCCGAAGCTCACCGTCGACTTCGCACCCATTACGACGGTACCGAGGTCGAGCTCAACGAAGCCCGGCTGCGAATGGCAAACATTCCGGTCGGTGCCACGCTGATCGATAATCCGGTGTCTGCTGCTCCGGGATTCCGCCTAGGCAATGTCTTTGTGCTTGCCGGCGTGCCCGCGATCATGAAGGCAATGTTTTCCATTTTGGAACCGCAGCTTGGGCGTGGCCCTCCGCTCCGGACCCATACGTTCGTGGTCAGCCGCCCAGAGGGCACGGTTGCAGAATCGCTGGCCATCGTCGCAGCCGACTATCCGGACGTCGACATCGGTTCGTACCCATTCTATCGGCCGCCCGACATCGGTACGAGCCTCGTGCTTCGGGCACCGGATCCGGCGCGTCTGGCCGAATGCAGCGATGCGGTTCGTGCGTTCCTCACCACGATGGAGGCGCCGTTTCGAGAAGAACGTGAAGACGGCGAGACGGTATGATCGCAGCCGGGGCCTGCGGGCGTGGCGGAATTGGTAGACGCGACGGACTTGCGGGAAGTTGAGTGCCCGTCGGGAAACCGACGGTGCAGAACCGCTCAAATTCGGGGAAGGCTGACCGGCGGTGCCGATGCTGATCCCGAGCCAAGCCTGTCGCAGTGCAGGAAGGTGTAGAGACTAGACGGGCGGCGCCTGGGGTCGGCCTTCCGACGACGGCGAAGGGATAGTCCAGACCACCAACGCGCCCAACGCGCGGCGGCGAAAGCCGAAGTGGTACGAAAATCCGTTTCTCCGACGGAGAGTGAGGGTTCGAGTCCCTCCGTCCGCACCAGCCCCGCAGCTGGGAGTGGGCAGGGTTGGCCGGTTTCGAACACGCCGACCCTGGCCCAACGCCGTTGACGGGAAGCGGCTCTGCATGCCAGCCATTAAACCGGCAAACACCCCCTGGGACAAAGAACGCGGCCTATTTGAGTTTGCCCCCATGGGCATCCAGAACCCCTTTGTAACCAGCAATCCGCTGCTCGTTCAGTTCCTTGATTGCCTTGTCGACTTCCGCTGGATCGAATCCATGCGCCCGGTGGAAGGCGTCCCGGTCCTTCAGGTAGGCGCCCTCCAGTTCGGCGTCGTGCTCCATTTTCTCGTGGAGTTCCCGAAGTCGCTCCAGCATGGGCCGGTCATCAGTGGTCTGGGGCATGGGTGTTCCTCCTCCCAGTTGGTGGTTAATCGAGTGCTTCTCGCTGACCGTTGTGGTAACGGGCCAATTCCCTGTTGGAATACGCTGACCGTATTGACAACGAATACGGCACGCTAGGCCCGCCGGCGCTGATCGAACAGCCGAGCAACGCCTCTAGGTGGTCCTGGCCTTCTGTACCAAGCTGTTCCCAGCGGTCCGAGTCGATCCGCATCGTGTAATGAAAGGTTCCGTCGGTCTCAGTTGCCCAGAACGCGAGCGTGTTCGTGGCCAGCATGTCCTGAATGCTCGTTCTGCACTCGGGCCAGGACTGCGCCGAGGCGCGACCGGCGCATGCAAAGGCAAACGCCAAAAGCATGACGGCAATCCGAACTGTCACGTTCATTGGGCAAGGTACTCAGCCGCCAAATCCTGGCTTCGCCGGCGGGCGAACGCGAAATCGTTAGTGTCGAAGTCGCGTAGGACTCGGTCCCGATTGCGCGCACCGTCGCCGCTGCCGCGTTCCGCGGCAAGCAGGAAATAGGCAAGCCCCTCAAGTCGGTTCTCGTCGACGCCGATGCCGTAGAGGTACATGTAACCGATGCTGCTGAACGCGTCCGCATCGCCGTTCCGGGCTGCCCTGCGGTAGAGATCTAGTGCCATGGCACGGTCCCGCGCGACCCCTTTGCCTTCGAAGTACAGCAACCCCAGGTTGTACTGTGCAGTGGCATGGCCCTGGTCGCTGGCCATGAGATACCAGCGCACCGCTTCCGGATAGCTTTGCGGAACGCCTTGGCCGGTATCGTGCAGGATGCCGAGGTTGAACTGGGCTTCTGCGTCTCCGTTCTCGGCCAAGGGGGTCAGCGCTGCTACCAGCCGAACAGCATCGCCGGCTTCGTACGCGGACTGCACTTCGTCCCAGTCGGCGGAACCGGCAACCGGGACGAATGTCAAGCCGATGGTGAGCAGGATTCCGAGGGCCCATGCATAGCTCATGCGGTTTCGACTCCCTTTGGCTGGAGGTGCCACGGCGACTGGTGCCGGCGGCAGGATTTGAACCTGCAGCCTTCCGCTTACAAGGCGGGTGCTCTACCGTTGAGCTACGCCGGCCCGAGGCCCAGCCCCCGGTGCAAGTATAGGTTGGCGAGACCCTGGTGTTGATCTCGTCAGGCAAGACCTCGGTATAGTAACCTCGGAGCCGAACGCCGGCTTCCGCCATCGCGCAAAGGCTTCCTGAAAATGCAGCAGAATATTGCGGCCGTCACTCCGGAGGCTGAAAGCGGGCTCGCCGAACGCCTCATGGCAACGATGGCGACCACGATCGTCGGCCAGCGCGCCATGCTGGAGCGTATCGTGATTGCGCTCCTTTCGAACGGGCATGTACTCATTGAGGGCGCGCCCGGACTGGCGAAGACCCGTGCCGTCACGACCCTTGCCTCCGCTATTTCGGCAAGTTTTCGTCGCATCCAGTTTACTCCCGACCTGCTGCCGGCCGACCTCGTAGGAACGATGATCTACGAACCCAAGCAGGGGGAATTCCGGATCCGCCGTGGGCCCATTTTTGCGAACATCGTGCTCGCCGACGAGATCAATCGCGCCCCGGCAAAGGTGCAAAGTGCGCTGCTTGAGGCGATGCAGGAGCGTCAGGTCACCATCGGCGATCAGAGCGAGGCGCTCCCGGCACCGTTCATGGTGCTGGCGACGCAGAATCCGATCGAACAAGACGGCACCTATCCGCTTCCGGAAGCGCAGATGGACCGGTTTATCTTCATGCTTCGGACCGAGTATCCCGACCGCGAGCAGGAAATCGCGATCATGGACATGGTGGCCTTTACAGCCGAGGGCTCCATGCCAGATCCGGTGGTGTCCATTGACGAAATCGTCGAGGCACGAAAAGAGGTTGACCGGGTGCGGATCGAGGACTCGGTCAAGGCGTACATGGTTGACCTCGTGCGGGCAACGCGCCACGTGGAACAGATCGATACCGACCTGGGCCCGTACGTAACTCTTGGTGCGAGTCCGCGCGCAACGATTTACCTTGCCATTGCATCGCGTGCGCGCGCCTACCTCAAGGGACGCACGTACGTCACTCCGGACGACGTCAAGGCCATCGCGCCAGATGTGCTCCGGCACCGCATACTGACATCGTATGAAGCCGAGGCCGACAGCGTGACGACCGACGATCTCATCGTAAGAATTCTCGAACACCAGCCCGTTCCGTAACGGGATGGAGTCGGACCGTCGTTCCGTCGCACCACGGCGTGGTGGGTTGCGTCTCCGGATTCGTCCCAAGCGGGTCATCGACGGAGCAGTCACTGGCGAATTTCTGAGTCTCTTCAAGGGCCGAGGATCGGAATTCGAGGAACTCAGGGAATACACGCCAGGTGACGATATCCGGTCCATCGACTGGAAAGTGACAGCGAGGGCCGGCCGACCGTTTGTCCGACAGTACATCGAAGAGCGCGAGCTCACGGTCGTGGTCGCGTTGGACCTCAGTCGATCACTCCAGAGCGGAAGCGGGCCGCTTGACAGGGACGCAATGGCCCGGGCGGCAGCGAGTTCAATTCTGTATGCCACGATCGGCAACAACGATCGCGCCGGCCTGCTGCTGTTCAGCGACCGTGTCGAGTCATGGACGCGGCCGATGAAGGGCAAGGGGCACGCGGTGTATCTTGAGGAGCGCCTTGCGCGGGCGCGTCCCAGCGGTCACGGAACGGATCTCCGGGGCGCACTGATTCGCCTGGCGATCGTGGCGAAACGTCGGTCACTCCTGTTTGTACTCTCGGATTTTTTCGCTCCTGATTTTGAACGCCCGCTCCGCGCGCTTGCGTTGCGCCACGAAGTGATTCCCGTCGTGTTCCGCGACCCTGCCGACGATTCCCTGCCCGAGGCAGGTCTGGTGTCAATTTATGATCTCGAAACCGGGGAAGAACGGCTGGTCGATTTCAACAACCGGGCCGTCCGGGCGCACTACGAAGCGCAATCGCTCCAGAGGCTGGAGCAGCGTTGGCGGGTATTTGCAACACTCGGCCTCAGGCCACTCGAGATCACAAGCGGTGCGGACCCCACCCAGGCACTGATCCAGTATTTCATGCAGCGGGCGGGAGTGGACACCGGCCGAGCCGCGGCACGGACGTGATACGCGTTATCTGGCTGATTGCCGCAATGGCGAGCTTCGCGGTGCCGGCGTCGGGTGACGTTCTGGACGACATCGAAATCCGGATGGTTGCCGAACCGGCCGCGGTACGTCCAGGTGAAGAGTTCACGCTGTCCATCTTTACCGATATGCCATGGGACATCGGAGTGCATATCCCGCGGTATTTTGATTCGATCGGGCCGTTCGCAATCATTGAGGGCTATCAGGCCAAGGCTGTCCCTGTCGCAGAACGTCGCCGGTCGCACGCCACCTATCGCCTGCAGGCACCAGCCGAGACCGGGAGCTTCGAGATCGCGGGAATGACCGCCTATGTGCAACTGGTTCGTACGCGGCGTCCGGGCGATTGCGAGCGTGGTCCGGACCAGCGTTTCTTGGCTGTCCCGGGGGCGGGTAGCCCGTTCGAGGAGTGCAAGGAGAATCCCAGCTTTCGCGTGAACCGGATTATGGTGGGGGACCGCTTCGAAATTACGTCTCACCCGCTTGTGGTCGTGGTCTACGAGCACGTGCCGCCCGATGCAAACACCATTGCGCCAAAGCCCATTGCTCCGCCGGTTCCGTTTCCACCGCCAACAAGGGCGTGGATGGGGTTTGCAGTTCCTTCACTGATCGGCTCCGTGGTGCTGCTCGCGCTTGTGGTGTTCGGGCTTCGACGGCGTCGGATGCGTGCCGGGTGGGAGACCGCGATCGAAGTTGATCGTGCGGCACCAACCGTGGCCCCGGAGGACGATGCCCGGAGGGCTTTGTCCCGGCTGCAGGCCGCATTGGCCGCCGCATCCGCCCCGTTCGATACGATGCCCGTCGAGATCGCGGAAGTGCTCCGGACGTACATACAGAAACGGTTGGGCCTGCCTGCACCGCGCCGCACGACAGAGGAGACCCTAGCGCACCTCCCTGCGTTCACCGAGCGCTTCGGACTGCCACCGGAGCCACTTTCTGACGCGGCCACGGAAGCGCTGGGCATCTGCGATTTGGCAAAATTCTCCGGTTGGGAGGCTGCGCGGGACGACCTCGAATCGGCGCTTGGAGCGGCAGAGCGCTTCGTGTCCACCAGCCAGGAGTACCGCGCGTGAGCCTTGCGGAACCCTGGTGGCTGCTGGCACTCGTCGTGATTCCGACGGTGTTTCTGTTGCGTTGGCGCCAACCCGGCAAACGCGAAGGCCGCCAAGTCGGTTTTGCCTCGTTGGCGAGTTTTCGGGCCGGGCCGGTTGGCCTGCGTGCCCATGCAGCGCGGGTGTTGCCCGGGTTGTCCGTGCTTGCATGGATTGCACTGGTGGTGGCGTTGGCCCGGCCTCAGGCCGGCCTTGAGGTTACCGAGCGTGTGACGGAAGGGATCGCGGTTGCCATGGTCGTTGACGTGTCCAGCAGCATGTCGGCGCGGGACCTTGGTGGAGCGGAGGACGACCCCCGAAACCGACTGGAAGTCGTCAAGGATACGTTCCGGGACTTGATTGCCGGAACCGGCGAGCTCCTTTCGGGGCGGGGGTCGGATCTGGTGTCGCTCGTCACATTCGGCCGCTACGCTGATACCTTGACACCGTTGACGCTTGACCACAAAACCGTGCTGCAACTCACAGACTCTCTCGTCCCTGTGACCCTCCCGGAAGAGGATGGGACTGCAATCGGCGACGCCATCCTCGCGGGACTGGATTCGCTGACGGCAGAGGAACACGCCAGTCGGGTCCTGATCCTGTTGACGGACGGCAGCCACAACGCCGGCACCGTAGAGCCGCTCGTGGCGGCGGAGGCAGCCAAGGCGCTCGGGATCCGGATCTACGCGATCGGCGCAGGGAGCAGGGGTCTGGTTGCGATGCCAGTCGGACCCGGCGAAGAAGAGACCCGGCTGGTTCAGGTGTTCATCGACGAGTTTACCTTGACCAAAGTTGCCGAAGCCACGGGGGGCCGTTATTTCCGGGCAACCGATGCAGCAGGCCTGCGGGCGATTTATGGCGAGATCGATCAACTCGAGACGGGGCGGAATGTGGCGCGCCACTATCAACGGAAGGTCGACCTGTATGTGTGGTTTCTCGGGCTTGCGCTGGTCCTGATGGTGACCCGAGCAGGCCTCGAAGCGACCGTGCTCCGGGTCGCCCCGTAGGTGCAGGGGATGGAGTTCGCTCACGGTGTGCTTCTCGTGCTGGCGCCACTGGTGGCAGCATGCATCCTGCTTCTGCACGCGTATGGCGCGCGCGCTCGAGTGCGCGCGCTTGCTGCGGTCTCGTCGGTTTCGGGTCGCTTCCGCCGGGTTGCCGGCGGACGGCGGTGGGCCGCATGGTGTACCGCAATTTCTGGAGCACTACTGGGCGCTGCGTTGGCCCAACCTCTCGGAGGCTTCACGACAGGCGCAGCGGAACGTGAGGGTCGGGATGTCCTGGTGGTGGTCGATGTATCCCTCAGCATGTTTGCCCGTGATCACGAAGGCATGTCGAGAGCAGAGGTCGCCCGCGGGGCCGTGGATCAATTGATCGACCGGCTTTCGGCTTCCGGCGGACACCGCCTTTCGCTGCTCGCGTTTGCCGGGCGAGCAAGCCTTCTGATGCCACCCGCGCTCGACTACGACGCGTTTCGAGCCCGGTATCGGGACGTCGGTCCGCACAATATTTCGCGCCGGGGCACACGAGTCGATACGGGCCTGGCTGCTGCGCTCGGCAGCGTGTCACCCGGAGACGAGGAGTACACAGACGTTGTCCTGGTCTCGGACGGTGAGGATCACGGTACTGCGCTGCGCCAAGCCGGTCGCAGCCTGCGGGCCACCAACGTAGCCGTGCATGTGCTGGGGGTAGGCGCTCCCGGCATGCCGGCAGCGGTACGCATCCCAACAGCCGATGGGCCGGATGCGCCGTTGCTCTACCAGGGTCAGCCGGTACGCAGCATCGCCGACCACGCCAGTCTGCGCGATCTGACAGCGTTCACCGACGGGACGTTCTGCGCGCTCGTGCAGGAAGACTGTGTCGGTGACGTGTTCGAGGCCATCGATTCCAGCCCGCGGAGGCCGGTGTCGCTGGACGTCCTGGAACGCAGCCGGCGGCCTCTGTACCAATGGCTGGTTTTCCCGGCGCTGCTCATGCTGGTCGGTGGCGTGATCGTGGAGCGTCTGCGGTGAACATGGCTGTGGCTAGGCTAGGCACTGTGGCCAGACTGGGGATTTTGGCTGGTGCGCTCGGATTGACCGCATGCAAGGACCCTGATTTGGCGCGCCAAGAGATGGACGCCGGAATCGTTGCGTACGCGAACGGGGACTTTGCGGAAGCGAGCGCCCGCTTCGATGCCGCGGAACGCGCGACGGGCCACGAAACGCCGGAAACGCTGTTTGCACGTGGTGTGGCGGCGTATTCGTCTTACGACAATGCGGCAGCCGATCAGTACTTCACGAAAGCCCTTGAGACGGCTCCGTTGGAGCTTCGTGCCCTTGCCCATTACAACCTCGGAGCGGTTCGCTACCGCCAGACCGTGAATGCGCTGATGAGCTTTCTGAATGCCGACGCCTTCCTGGAAGAGGCCATCGAACAGTACCGGGACGCACTGACGATCGACCCGGCTCTGACGGACGCTGCCTACAATTTGGAACTTGCGCTCCGGTTGCAGGATGAGCTTGCGAGACGACTCCTGGTGACTGCTGGAAGTGAGGGGATGGCCGAGGGTGATGCACGAACGGACGAAGGTGTGGAAACCCCCGAGGGAATGGATCCCGGAGACGTCCAGGCGGCCCGTCCGCAACCGAACGAAGGAGAGTCAAGGGCGCGGGAAGGTGGGGATCCGGGCGCAGGTGCGCGGAAGGCTGGCCAGGCAACCGGGGCCAACGAAGCAAATAAGGTCGACCTGACGAATGCCAGCGCGCGGGAAATGACCGCTCAAGAGGCGGAAGAACTCATTGAGTTGGTTCAGGGGCAGCCCGGAAAAACGTCCGAGCGCGCATCCAGTCGGGAAGCGAGGATGCGCGCGGGATCTGACATTCCGAATTGGTAAGCTAGAACGTCGAGACCGCCTCAAGCGACTGACGATGGGTCCATCCGATGAATTCGACCCGAGTGACACGTCCGCCACGACGCGGAACTTCCGGTGCTCGAAGCCGCTTGTAGCGTTCCACCAGGAAGTGGACCTCTACCAGATCGTCTTTCTCGCCGATCACGACGATCCAAGGCGCCATGATGTCTTCAATGTCGTCGTGCGTGATCAGTGCGCAGGGAAGGTCGCCCGGCGTGTCCGTTTCGGCCAGCCGGATTTGCAGTGCGTCGAATGCGTCTGCGGTTTTGCAAAGCCACGCTGGCTTCGTAAACATGAAGTAGTCGGGAAACGTGTTGCGGGCTGTGGCCTGCGATGCAATGGCGACGAGCGTCAGGATCGCCGCTATTCGAAGCGTGGTCATTTCCAATCTGCTCCCTCGATGGAGACCGTTTCCAGAAACGCACCAATCTGGCTGATCTGATCGAAGTCCAGGTATTCGCCGAATGGCGGCATCTTTGGCAGCTTTCCTACCGCGACGACCTCAATGAACTTCTCATAGCCTCTGAACCAGGTGCGGAGATCGAAGCCCCATTTTCCCCAACGGGGAGACACACCGTCCGCCTTCACGCCATGGCACTGGACGCACCAGCGACCGTAAAGGAAAGCGCCCGCTTCGATGGATTCGGGATCACCCGACATGGGATTGCCAGACTCGATATCGACAGGCGCAGGGACTTCGTCGCTGGCGGCCATAACAGGGGCGGGTGACCCGACGAAAAGCCCCGCAATCAGCGCGGCAGAAATAAATTGGAACAACTTCATTGAGAGCGTTGCCGAAACAATTCGGCAGTCCAGCAGTGCGTGGCAGAAGAGAAGATGCGGGCGGCAGGCAAGCCCGCCGCCCGCGGGAAAGACAAGCCTTACATCAGCTTGAATGCGACTACGAGCGCGCTCCGCTGGTAATCGATTGTTTCCCCGGCAAATGCGCCGCCGAGCATGCCCAGGCCGACGTATGTGCCGTGACCGGTGGCGACAGCGATGTACTGCTCACCATTCACACCGTAGGAAATGATTCCACCGTTCGTGCCCGAACCGAGGTTGAACGTCCACAGGACGTCGCCCGTCGCCGAGTCGATCGCTTCCAGGTCACCTTCATAGGCGGCGTTGAACAGAAGTCCGCCAGCCGTGGTCAGAAGGGCCGAATGCGGAATGATCTCGTAGCGGCGTTCCCACTTGATTTCACCCGTCAATGGGTCGCGAGCGACGACGCGGCCGTGGGCCTCGTCCTCTTCAGGATCAGCCTGAATCCACTCCGCGGCCATGTAGACCTGCGCGTACGGCTCGGTAATCCGGGTTGCCTCACCGAAGCTGATCGGGCCAGAACCGTCCTTGTGGGCAATGGTCAGCCACATGCACCATTCCTGAACGGTCCGGTACGAGATGCCAGTGTTCGGGTCAAACGATCCGGCATTCCAGCTGTGGCCACCATCAATGGCGGGGCAGACCAGAGTCTTCTCGCCGGCGACCGGCCAAAGCATGTTTTCGAATTCGCCGGTTTCGAGGTTGAATCCCGAAGTCCAGTTCTGGTGGTTCATCGCCGAGTACACGGCCAGAGGCTGACCGGTTGCGGCGTCGTGCACGTGGTTGAACCCACTCTTACCCGGGTGCAGAACCATCCTGCGCCCGTCCCGTTCGAAGATCACGTACTCGCCGGGAGACGCGTCGTAGTCGTACGGGTCACTCGGGGCTTCCTGGAAGTACCAGTTCAGCTGCCCGGTGTCGAGGTCGAGCGCTACAGTCGACGACGTGTACAGGTTGTCGCCAGGACGATGCGCATCCACGTTCGGGTCGCGGCAGTCGGCGCCACAGTAGTCGTAGTCCGGGTTCGGGTTACCGGTACCCATGATGATCTGGTTGTTCTCGAAGTCGACCGTGCCAGGCTGCCATGAGCCGCCACCGCCGTACAGCCAGGAGTCACCGCCCCACGTCGCCAGCGCTGCATCGTCGCCACGGCCCGTGGTGTAGAAGGTCCAAACTACTGAACCGTCCTGGGGGTTGATCCCGAAAATCCGGCCTTCTACGGGGTACTCACCGCCGTTCTGCCCGATGACCATCAGATCTTCACTGACGTAGGTGGCCGCGCCGCTGAATCCTGCGGTGATCTTGGCAGAATCAACGATTGCCTCGTCCCAAAGAACGGACCCGTCCGACTGGTCAAGTGCGACGATCCGGCCGTCGGCCAGGCCCATGTACACACGACCGCCACCGACGGCCAAGCCACGCGTGTGCGCGAACGCAGACCGCGCAACGACGGCTTGATTCATTTCCGGAACGTAGCTCCAGAGACGCTTGCCTGTGGCTGCGTCGAGCTTCATCACGGATGAAGGGTTGTACGCCAAGTACATGCCGCCATCCAGCACGAGCGGCGTGCTGTGGAGACCACCGGCTGAGATTTCAGCCCCACCAGGCTGCATAAGCCATGCAACACCGAGGTCGCCGATGTTGCTCGTGTTGATCTGGGACAAGGGCGAGTGGCGGTGGGCCTTGTCGACGGTGCGGTGATATGCGCACCAGTTTTCATCGGCACAATGGACGATTTCGTTGCCGTGATCCATGGCACTGGCTGACGACATGAAAAATGCCGAAACCACCGCCACCGTGGCAGCGGCGCCAAGTGCCGAGCCGATGCGGGTAAGGGTCTGCATCTATTTCCTCCCTGGAAATGCACCGGCCGGGTCGCACAAAGCGGTCCCGATCGGAGTTGTGGGCGGCAAGGTTAAGCTGACGCTCCGCTCACCGCAATGTATCCAGTGTATTCCGCATCGCCTCGATGCCAGCACAAGGTGTCAGCGGTCAAGCGCACCGAGTACACGGTCCAGCGGAATCAGGAGGGCGTGACGCGGATTCGAATCGGGAATGATCCGGATTCTGCCGGTGACGGCGCCGGGCATGGACTTGAGAGCAGCCAGCCAGGCCCTCCCCTGCCACCGCGTGCCGACAAAGACAGCGTCCAGGGCGGCATTGCGAACGGCAATGGCGAGGTGTGCCTCGCCATGCAGCGTCCAGGGGCGAATTTCAAGACCGACGAGCACCTCTGTCTGGTCGGTGCGAATTGCGTCGGCAATCGTGCGCTCAGGGGGCCCTCCTGTCTGGTGCCGTCCGAGATGGGCGAGGCATTGCTCCCAACCCGCTCGGGCTTCGCCGCCGGCCGGCTGAACGCCCGCGAGGCCCGGCCCGGAACCGAAATCGTCGGGGTCGGTCGGAATTGGGAGCGGATTGAATGGATACGGAAGCAGGTCAGTGCGATAGAGCAGGAAATCGAAGATGGCCTGCAGAAGAGCCGTCAGCGCATTGGCAAGCTCGTCGACCCGTTCGTTCCTGCTGCCGGACCAGAGATGGAAAGCGAACTGACCAACGGCGGTGACCAGTATCAAGGGTACCAGCACGTACACGACCGCTCCGAACGCCACCATCGCCAGCAGCCGCTTCCACGGGTGCTCTGGTCCAAGTACGGCGGGCAGATTCCGGATCATGACAACGGCTCCAGGCGGTGTGCAGTGCGCTTGGCACATTCTGGCACTGAACAGCGGATTGCCAAAATCCGCCACCGGTCAGCGTAGGCTGCCGCGGGAACTGCCAATCGACCTGGCCTGGAGAAAGGTTGGCGCGCCTGCCTGGGGCGTCGGGGTGCGCTAGGATCAGCGCACATTCATCAAGAGGACCCCATCCATGCCGAAGGTCGCAGGGATTTCCAGGCGCAGGTTCCCGTCGCAGTCCGGCGTCGTCGACGAACTCCAGGGCTTTCTGGGCGAACGTGTGACCACGGTGCCCGCGATTCTTGATCAGCACGGCCGCGACGAGTCGTACCACCAGGGCGCTCGGCCGGATGTTGTCGTGTTCTGCGAGACCACGGACGAAGTGTCCCGTACCGTTGGTGCCTGCGCCCGGCGCGGCATTCCGGTCATTCCGTTCGGTACCGGAACGTCGCTGGAAGGCCATGTTGCAGCGCTGGAGGGAGGCGTCTGCGTTGACCTGAGCCGGATGAACCGTGTGTTGGCGGTGCATGCGGAGGACCTAGACTGCACGGTAGAGGCGGGCGTGACCCGCCGCACCCTGAACGAGCATCTCCGCGACACGGGGTTGTTCTTTCCCGTGGATCCTGGTGCCGACGCCAGCCTCGGGGGAATGGCCGCGACCCGGGCATCGGGAACCAATGCGGTGCGGTACGGAACGATGCGCGAACTCGTCCTCGACCTCAAAGTGGTGCTTGCAGACGGCACGGTCATGCAGACCGGAACCCGCAGCCGAAAATCCGCAGCCGGCTACGACCTCACGCGGTTGTTTGTCGGTTCTGAAGGAACGCTCGGCATCGCGACGGAAGTCACGCTCCGCTTGTTCGGAATTCCCGAATCCATCGCGTCCGCCGTTTGCTCGTTTCCGTCGGTCGATGACGCGGTCAATACGGTCATTGCCCTGACACACGCCGGTGTCCCGGTAGCCCGTGTCGAGCTCATGGACGGCCTGTCGATGGAGTGTTTCAACCGCTGGGCCAAATCAGATTATGCGGAAACACCTGCCCTGTTTCTCGAGTTTCACGGCACGCCCGCCTCAACTGCCGAGCAAGCCGAGACGGTTGCGCACCTGTCGCGCGAGTGCGGCGGGCGCGACTTCGCGTGGAGCGCCAACCAGGAGGAGCGGAACCAGTTGTGGCGCGCCCGTCACGACCTCCTCTACGCATTGATGGCGCGTTGGCCGGGCCGGAAATCGCTCACGACTGACGTCTGTGTCCCGATCTCGCGGCTGGCGGAATGCATCGCCGAAACCAACGCTGACATCGCCGCCCACACCGTCATTCCGGCCCCTGTTGCGGGCCACGTGGGTGATGGGAATTTTCATGTTGCATTCATGGTGGATCCCGAAAACCCGGAAGAAATCGCCGAAGCCGGAGTTCTGCACGACAGACTCGTTCGGCGGGCCCTCGCCATGGACGGCACGTGTACGGGCGAGCATGGGATCGGATACGGGAAGATGGATTACCTCAAGATCGAACGAGGGGCCGGTGTGGGTCTGATGCAGGCCGTCAAGCGAGCGCTGGACCCGCACAACATCATGAATCCTGGGAAGATCGTGCCGTTTCCTGGTAATGCCCCTGTCTTGCCTCATGCGGCCTGACCAGGCGGTGAGGGACACACTGGAGAGTACGCCGCGTGCGGCTGATATGCTGCACGGATACGGGCGGTCCCGGCACCGTATCGAAGCGGTCCGGGCCAATTGACCTGAAACTGGAGGAGGAGACACATGAACTTTAGTTACCTAAGCAGGAGAACGTTCCTGCAGGGTACGGGTACAGCCGCGGCTGGAGCTGCGATTACCGGCACGTTCGGAGCCGGTGGTGTCGCAATGGCCGACGATTCGTCGTGGGCGTTTGAGGCCAAGGCACTTGACGAGAACACGGTCCGCGGCCTCGTTGCGATGGCGCGGCAGCTTTACCCTCACGACTTTCTTGAGGACGGAGCCTACGTCAAGGTCGTCGCCGATCTCGATGCCAGCGCAGCTGACGATGCGGACCTGCAGGCGACATTGACGAATGGCGTGGGCGCCATGAGCGCTGTGACGTCTGGCGACGCTGTGCACCACGTGGCGTTTCATCGGCAGAGCCGAGGGCTGCAACTCAAGGCAATCAAGCGTGCCGAGGCCGACGACAACGCCTTCTTCGAGACTGTTCGTGCGGCGACCCTCGGCGGTCTCTACGGCAATCCGGAAGTGGCCGCAATGTTCGGCTTCGAGGGATCGTCAGTGGAGCATGGCGGTTATCTTGATCGCGGCTTCAACGACATCGACTGGCTGCCGCAGTCGTCCTGACTGCAGAAGGGGGATTGAACATGGCTCGCAAGTATGACCTGAGCGACGACAGTGTGGTCGTCATTATTGGTTCCGGAGCCGGTGGCGGCACGCTGGGACATGAACTCGCCGAAAAGGGCGTGGACGTTGTGTGCCTGGAAGCTGGCAAACGGCTGGACCTCGGTGACATTGTCAATGACTGGGGCGAGATGTTCGGCCGGCTTAGCTGGACGGACAAGCGGGTAGGGACCGGCGTATTGAACGCAGGCCTTCCGCTCTGGGTATGCAAGACAGTCGGCGGCACCACGGTGCACTGGGCAGGCGCCAGCCTGCGCTTCCAGGAGCATGAGTGGAAAACCCGGACCGTTTACGGCGAAGTCGCAGGTGCAAGCCTGCTCGATTGGCCGCTTGATGCGGCTGAAATGGACCCGTACTACACACGCGCCGAATTCAAGATGGGGACGACCGGGACGCACGGTATTCCGCGGCTGCCCGGCAACAACAACTTCCTGGTGATGGAGTACGGAGCGAAGAAGCTCGGGTACGAGAGCGTCCACACCGGAAACATGTCGATCAACCCCGAGCCGCGTGATGGTCGGCCAGGCTGCCAGCAGATCGGTTTCTGCATGGCTGGTTGTGCGGTCGGGGCCAAGTGGTCAACTCTGTATTCGGAGATTCCCAAGGCCGAGGCGACCGGACACTTTGAGCTCCGTCCGGAATCGATGGTCCTCCGCATCACCCACGATGATGCTGGCCATGCGAACGGTGTTGAGTACGTCGACGCAGACGGAAACATGCACCTGCAGAAGGCACGGGTCGTGGCAGTGGCCGGGAACTCGGTTGAAACACCGCGCCTGCTTCTGAACTCGGCAACCAGCATGTTCCCGGACGGGTTGGCAAACTCGTCGGGCCAGGTTGGCCGTAACTTCATGCGTCACCTGACAGGCACCGTTTACGGTGTCATGCCGGGTCCCGTGCATTTCGATCGCGGAACCCAGATGGCAGGTATCGTGATGGACGAAGGCCCGAACAATACCGATCGCGGGTTTGTTGGCGGCTACCTGATGCAGACCCTGCCAGGATTCGGTCTTGCTGCCATCGCCGGCAACGTCGGTGGTATGGCGGTCGACTCGCCGGGCACGTGGGGCCGTGACTACGCTCGCGAGGTTGTGGAGAACTACCGCAACATGGCGGGCATGTGGCTGGTCGGCGAAGACATGCCTCAGGAGCGGAACGGGGTCTCGTTGCACGACACCGAGAAGGACCAGTACGGCCTTCCGATCCCCGTCGTGCATTTCGACGAGCACCCCAACGACCTCGCCATGCGAAACCACGCCTACCGGATGGGAAGTGCGGTTTACGAAATGGCGGGCGCCTCGAAGACCTACGAGCTGCCGCCGTTCCCGAGCACGCACAACCTCGGAACCTGTCGGATGAGTGCAGACCCCAGTGAGGGTGTTTGCGGGCCTACGGGCGCAACTCACGACATCCCGAACCTGTACATCTCGGACGGGAGCCAGTTCACGACCGGTGCTGCGGAGAATCCGACGCTGACGATCGTGGCCTTGGCGATTCGCCAGGCAGAGCACATGGCGGAGGCACTGCGTACCAACGTAGTCTGATTGCTTGGAACGCATCGGGAAGCGGGGCTTTTGCTCCGCTTCCTGCCTCGCGTTCGAGCCTTGACGGGCTGGCACAGACCTGGTGAGAGTGGAGTTCCCGTGCATCTGCGCGGGGGTCGCCCCCGAGCCCGGTTAATGCGCCAACCCCGCTCTGCGGCAAAGCTGCAGGGCACAGCGTGGCCGGGTGACTTTGCAAACGCCACGATGCATACTGCTTTCCGGGTGTGGTTGAGCAGCCCTCCAGCGGACAAGGTACTGTTGGAGTTCGCTCACCCTACCGGTTTGTGCGGGTGCCAATCCGGCAGTCTCAGTCCCACCGGCGAGTGGTTGACCGGTGAATCCCAACAAGGAGTACGTGCTTTGGATATGAGGAGTACGAAAGAGGGGGATGTCCTCATTTTCGAGCCAGAGGGCCGCATCGACGGGACTAACGCCCGTGAAGTGGAAACGGCGTTTCTTGACAAGGTGAAAGGCGGCGAGCTGGCGATCCTTGTCGATTTTTCGGATGTTGATTTCATCTCGAGTGCCGGACTACGCGTGTTGCTGATGGTGGCGAAAGAGGTGAAGGCCCGATCCGGCAAAATCGAGCTTTGCGCCATGCGTGACTACTTGAAAGAGGTCTTTGAAGTCAGCGGCTTTAATGCGGTTTTCAAGATTCACGAGGCAAGGAGCGACGGACTGGCGTCACTCGCCTAGCGTCTCGGGCGTCAGGCCACGTGGTTTAGCGGGCCTGCCCCGCGCCCCAGTCCGGGTGCTGTGCGAATAGCGCGTTGCACGTAGGAGTGCGCGCGGGCTGTCGCATGCACGAGTGTCTGCCCCTGGGCAAGGCCCGCGGATATCGCGCTGGCCAGAGTACAACCGGTTCCATGGGTGTGACGGGTTTCAATTCGTTCGGTCGTGTACCGGTGCACGTCATGGTCCGTGACCAGTACATCGGTGACGCGGGGCCCGGAGATGTGACCACCGGTCACCAGTGCGGCTCGCGCACCCATAGCGATGAGTTTACGGCCCGCTGCAATCATCTGATCGCAGTTCAAAATTGAAGAATCGGTGAGGCGGGCTGCCTCAGGGACGTTGGGCGTGACCAGGTACGCCTGATTGAGCAACCGACGGAGAACTGTGTCTGCGCCCGGTTCGAGGACAGTTTCGCCTGCGGACGTCACCATGACGGGGTCGACGACGAGCGGGATGCCTGCGCCATGCTCCGTCAGTGTCTGGAGTACGGCTTCGGCAATCTCGGCAGTGCCAAGCATCCCGGACTTGATGACGTCGGCACCAAGGTCGTGTAGTGCGGTTCGCATCTGCAACGCGACAAGATGCGGGGGAATGCTGGTCGTGCCGTGGATCCCTTGGGTGTCTTGCGCCGTGACCGCGGTCACCGCGGTCATTGCGTACGTACCCAACGCGGTTGCTGTCTTCAGGTCAGCCTGAAGCCCGGCCCCTCCACCTGAATCGGAACCGGCAACGATCAGCAGTCGCCCACGCAAACGCCTTCCCGGGCTGCCAGGCCCGTGATCCCTCACTTCGCTTCCGAACGGCTTTCCGCCACCGCATCGGCGATCGCCGCGATGGTTTCGTCGGCAAAGGCCCTGTCCGCTGTTTCGACCAGGATGCGCAGGACCGGTTCGGTTCCCGACTTGCGCACGATCAGCCGCCCGCGGTCGGCGATCCGCTGCCTGGCTTGATGGACGGCGTCACGAACCGCCGGCACCGTCAGGGGGTCGCCAGGCTGCTCAGGCGGCAGATTTACGCTGCGGACGTGCTGCGGAACGGCCGGGTAGTCCGGAAGCAGACCGGAGAGGGGGGTTCGGGTTCGAGCGATCACCGACAGTGCCTGCAGCGCTGAGGCAAGGCCGTCTCCGGTTTCACTGTGGTTGCCCAGGATGATGTGCCCCGATGGTTCTCCACCGACGTTGCAGCCGTGTTCCCGCATCCATGCCGATACGTGCCGGTCACCGACCGGAGCACGCAGGAGTCTCAGGCCAAGCGTCTCAAGGTAGCGTTCGAAGCCGAGATTGGAGAAGGGCGTGCCGACAACAGCGCCGCCCGTGAGCTGGCCCTCCTGACACCATTCACGTGCAATCAGCCCGATCAGACGGTCACCGTCGACGATCGCGCCGTTTTCGTCCGCAAGGACGCACCGGTCCGCGTCGCCATCGAGTGCGATTCCGAGATCGGCTCCGGTTTCGCGGACCTTCTCCGCCATGGCCTCGGGCGCAGTGGAGCCGCACTGCTCGTTGATATTCGTGCCATTGGGTTCGACGCCGATCGCGATCACTTCCGCTCCGAGTTCCCAGAGAACCTTGGGGGTGACTCGCCAGGCAGCGCCGTTGGCGCAGTCCACAACCACCTTCAGTCCGTCCAGCCTCAGATCGGCAGGAACCGTCGCCTTCACCCATTCGTTGTAACGACCGACGGCATCATCGATGCGCTTCGCCCGGCCGATGTCGGAACTGCCGACGCGTATGGCGGACTCGGGTAGTTGTTCCAGGCGCCTCTCTAGCGCTTCCTCGACCTCGTCCGACAGCTTGCGGCCGTCGGTCCCGAACAGCTTGATCCCGTTGTCCTGCCAACCGTTGTGCGAGCCGGAAATCATGACGCCCAGATCACAACGCATCGACCGGACCAACATCGGAATTGCCGCTGTCGGGATGGGCCCGACGATGAACACATTCATGCCGATCGACAGGAAGCCACTGGTCAGTGCGGTTTCCATCATGTAGCCCGAGAGCCTGGTGTCCTTGCCAATCACCACATGGTGGCGATGATCGCCGCGCGCAAACTCGGAGCCTGCAGCGATACCGATTTTCTGGACAAATGCGGCAGTAAGCGGTGGCCTGTTGGCACGGCCCCGTATGCCGTCAGTACCGAAGATTCGACCCATCGTGAAGTCCGGAACGCTAGAGTGTCTGCTGTTCTATAAGGGCGCCCGTCTCGCGTAAACGGACAGACCCGGAGACCGGAATGAAAATTACAGCGATCGAGACGGTCACGCATGCACGGTTTCCCAATTTGCTTTGGGTGCACGTCCACACCGATGAAGGAATCACGGGGCTCGGCGAAACGTTTTACGGCACCGGATCGGCAGAAGGCCACATCCACTCCTACGCGGCGAAGCTCCTGCTGGGTGAGGATCCGTTGCAGATCGACCGCCACAGCAAGCGGTTGGTGTCGTACGTGGGCCATTCCGGATCGGGGGCCGAGGTGCGTGGCAATTCGGCACTCGATGTCGCGCTTTGGGACATCTGGGGCCAGGCATCGGGGCAGCCGATCTATCAGCTCCTCGGCGGCCGGAGCCGCGACTCCATCCGGGTCTACAACACGTGTGCCGGCTATCAGTACGTGCGGTCCCACGCCAAGCAGTCGACCGAAAGCTTCAACCTGCCCGGAGAGACACCCGAAGGTCCCTACGAAGACCTGCAGGCGTTCCTGACCGACGCCGGGGCTCTGGCGAAAAGCCTCCAAGAGATGGGCATCACGGGAATGAAGATTTGGCCGTTTGATTACGCGGCCGAGGCGTCAGGAGGCCACTACATCTCTCCGTCCGACCTCGCGCGCGCGGTTGAACCGTTCCAGAAGATTCGCGATGCGGTAGGCGACACCATGGACGTGATGGTGGAGCTGCATGCGATGTGGGACCTCCCTCAAGCCAAACGTATCGCCGCCGCTCTGGAGCCGATCCAGCCATTCTGGTTCGAGGATCCGATCCGCATGGACAGCCTTCGAAGCCTCAAGGAATTCCGTGACTCCACCCGGGTTCCCACAACAGCGAGTGAGACGCTCGGGTCTCGAGGCCAGTTTCGCGAACTGCTCGAACTCGGCGCCTGCGACTACGTGATGTACGACATCGGATGGGTGGGTGGCCTTTCCGAGGCCAGGAAAATCGGGGCGATGGCAGAGGCCTGGCATCGTCCCGTGGCCCCGCATGACTGCACGGGCCCTGTGATTTTCGCGGCATCGGTTCATCACGTGATCAACGCCACGAATGCCCTGGTGCAGGAAGTCGTTCGGGCTTTCTATTTCGGGTGGTTTCAGGAAATTGTGACAGCGCTTCCGCCTCTCGAAAACGGTGCACTGAAGCCGTTGGAAGGACCCGGCCTGGGCCTGCGGCTACGTCCGGACTTTCTGGAAGACCCCGACTGCCACACCCGACGAACGGACAGCACGGGAACCTCGGCCTGATCGCCACCCGTATCCCCTGGCGGCGAAGGAGGCCGGCGGTCATCGGGGGTTGGCGGGCGAGGGGGCTGAAGTCCGGGCATGGTGGATCGTTTGGGCTCCTTCAGTGCCGGCTTGCTGTGACACCTCTCTGTGTTGCGGATGCCCGCTCGCAATGGCGCAACCGCCTATAGGGCTCGAAGGGCATTCCAGACCCGCAAGGCCTGTCGGGTTTCGTCAACATCGTGGACGCGAATGAGGTGGACTCCCTGCGCGGCGGCGTGAACGGCCATGGCCACCGATCCGCCAAGCCGTCTCTCTGCGGGCGCGCCGGTGTCGATCCGGCCGATCAGGGATTTTCGTGAGGCGCCGACCGCAACACCGCAACCCAGGCCGTGGAACAAAGGCAACCAGGCAAGTAGATCCAAATTGTGCTGGTGGCTCTTGCCGAAGCCGATCCCGGGGTCCACCAGAATCCGGTCGCCAGGAATGCCTGCCGCGCGTGCGCGCGCAACGGCAGCGGCGAGTTCCGCATACACATCGCACGGCGCGTGAACGTAACTCGGGTGCAGTTGCATGGTTTCGGGTCCACCCTGCATGTGCATCAGGATGACAGCGAACTCCAGCTCCGAGGCAGTTCGGGCGCTCTCCGGGGAATGGGAAAGCGCTGACACGTCGTTCAACACGGAGGCCCCTGCACGCCGCGCCGCAAGCATGGTTTCGGGATGCCGGGTATCCACAGAAATCGGAGCCCCGCTTTCCTTCAATGCCGAAATGACGGGTTCCACCCTGCGAATTTCGTCCGCAGGCGATACGGGTTCGGCGCCGGGACGGGTCGATTCACCACCGATATCCAGAATGTCTGCTCCGGCGTCGAGCATGGCGCGACCGTGAAGAATCGCCTCGTTGTGGCAGGAAAAACGCCCGCCGTCGGAAAAGCTGTCAGGCGTGACATTGATCACGCCCATGATCCTTGGACTGTCTAGCGGAATGCCGGAAAACGGTTTACGGGGAGCGGTCAAGCACGCCAGGGTCTCGCCATAACGGTCGCCTTCGGTTTCCAGCTCGGCAAGCGAGAGCGTGCGAACGGTCGGTTCCTGTTGTCCAGGGATCACCTCGTCGACGCACGCGAAACCGATCGGTCCGCCCACCAGGGGCAGCCGGGCAACGGCACTACCCTCAAGAGGCGCAAGTTCGCGCGGTCTCAGCAGAGAACAGGTTTCCGCGACCGAGTGTCGCCGGTTGCGGGGGTCAGGCGCTCTCAGGCTGCTCCGATCCTTCGCCTCCGCCTGCAGGTGCTCCGCTTTGCGGAACCGAGGAACGTCGGCCGGCTTCCGGGACTGTTCCGTCGTTCTCATCGCGTACCACGGAACCTCCGGCGAGTACTGCATCGACTTCATCGGCACTGAGGGTTTCGTACTCAAGAAGGCTGTTGGCCAGAGCGTGGAGTTCGTCCACGCGCGCCCCAAGGATTTCGCGTGCGGTGTTCTCTCCGGCCTCCACGATTCGTCGGATCTCCTCGTCCACCATCTTGGCTGTCTCGTCCGACATGTTCCGCTGTTCCGCAACCGAATGCCCGAGGAACACCTCTTCCTGATTGCTCTTGAGCCGAATCGGCCCCAGTCGCTCGCTGAAGCCGAACTCCATGACCATGCGGCGTGCGAGATTGGTCGCCTGTTGGATGTCGTTTCCTGCACCGGTGGTGACATGGCGCTTGCCGTAGATCAGCTCCTCCGCAATGCGCCCCCCGAACAGGCCGGCAATCTGGGCTTCGAGTTCGATTTGGGTATGGGCGTACTTGTCCCGCTCGGGCAGCCACATGGTGACTCCCAGGGCACGCCCCCGGGGAATGATCGTGACCTTGTGCAGGGGTTCGTGCCCTTCCACGTTCAGCATCACGATGGCGTGGCCCGATTCGTGATAGGCGGTCATCTTCCGCTCGTCCTCGGTCATGACCATCGAACGGCGTTCCGCGCCCATCATGACCTTGTCCTTGGCCTGTTCGAATTCAGCCATGCCTACGGACCGCCGGCCTTTCCGGGCCGCGAGGAGTGCCGCCTCATTGACCAGGTTGGCCAAATCGGCGCCCGAGAAACCGGGCGTTCCTCTGGAGATGGTCCGGATGTTGACGTCATTCCCGACCGGCACCTTGCGCATGTGGACCCGGAGGATCTTCTCGCGCCCGACGATGTCGGGGTTGGAGACCACAACCTGCCGGTCAAAACGCCCCGGGCGCAGAAGCGCTGGATCCAGCACGTCGGGCCGGTTGGTTGCGGCAATCATGATGACGCCTTCATTCGCCTCGAAGCCGTCCATCTCGACCAGCAACTGGTTCAGGGTTTGCTCGCGCTCGTCGTTACCGCCACCGAGGCCTGCACCACGCTGCCTCCCGACCGCGTCGATCTCGTCGACGAAGACGATGCACGGGGCATTTTTCTTGGCCTGTCCGAACATGTCGCGAACACGGCTTGCGCCCACGCCCACGAACATTTCCACGAAATCCGATCCGGAAATCGTGAAGAAGGGAACATTGGCCTCGCCGGCAACCGCCCGGGCGAGCAGCGTCTTGCCGGTTCCTGGAGGCCCGACCAGCAGAACGCCCTTGGGAATCGAGCCGCCCAGGCGCTGAAACTTTTGCGGACTCTTGAGAAACTCGACGATCTCCTGCAGCTCTTCCTTCGCCTCGTCGACCCCGGCAACATTCTCGAACGTGACGCGCTGCTGGTTTTCGGAAAGGAGTCGGGCCCGCGATTTCCCAAAGCCGAACGCCTTTCCGTTTCCGGACTGCATCTGCCGCATGAAGAAAATCCAGATGCCGATAAACAACAGCATCGGCAGCCAGTTGAGCAGGAGGCCGACCACAGGAGACACGCTGCTTTCTTCCGGGGCAGCCCGAACGGCGACATTGTGTTCACGCAGGAGCGGGAGGAGACTGGCGTCCTCCAGCCCGTACACCGTAAACCTCTGGCCGTTCCGGTAGACGCCGTCGATGACCCGTCCACTGACAGTGATCGATTTGACCTGGTCGGTTTCGACGTTTTCGATGAAGGTCGAGTAATCGATTTCGGCCGAATTCTGTTGCTGGGTACTGTTGAACAGGTTGTAGGCGGTCACCACAACCAGGCCGATGACGATCCACAATGCTAGGTTGCGGGTAAATCCGTTCATGCGATTCCTCAATGGCAGCCGGTCTGCAAGGCCTCGAGACTGCCCTCCTGTCGCGATGCTACACCAGGAACGCAATGAACCGGAGGATCGAAACAGACCGTAACGTTGCCGCGGACTCCTTTGTCTCTCCACCAGTCTAGGTGGGGCACACCCACCAATCCGTCAAGGTTGCGAAATGCTGGAAGAGTCGCGAGATGGGTGCGGGGGAGGCCGCGAAGGTGGTGGTGATCCTTGATCACGGCTGCCAGTTCGCGGATGCCGAGGGCTCCGACCAGAAGCGGATGCTCCGGCTCCCGGGCCTCGATCCGAAACCGGTTGTCCCACCGCATGACCGGCGCGCGGAGGCGGACGGGCGCGGAGACACGCTGCAGTTCCCGGGTAAGTGTGACCACGGTCTCTCTGAGCGAGACGAGCACGCCTCCGAGCGTGTGCGCCGCCGTGGAAGAACCGGCTACCAATCCCGCCAACCGCTTCAGTGACCGCGTGCGAGGCGGGTACGTGCGCCCGGACACGGTTTGTACGGCGGTAGCCAGAAATCGCACCCGCAACGGCTCGGGAAGCGACGCCAGCTCTGCACGCGCAACCGTCACATGCCCGAACGGCGAAACGTCGACGTCGCCATCCAGATGGGCGCCCACTACGCGTTGGAGGGTCTCGTCGAGGCGCCAAAATGCGCGGGCGGCACGAGCCAGGGCCGCCGGTTTCGGGAGAGGGGATGACGGTTCCTGCAACAGTTTCCGCAGGCGGCTTCGCGTGTAGCGGGGGTCCTTGTTGAGGGGATCGTCAACCCAGTCGCCACCGAAGGCATCGAGTGTCGCGCGCAGCTGCGCTTTCGAGGTCCCGAGAAAGGGTCGCACGAGATCGATGGGCCCCATACGGGTGCGCAAACGCATCGCACCCAGGCCATGAATGCCGCTTCCGGCGTCAAGGCGTAGCAGGAATGTTTCGGCCTGATCGTCACGATGGTGCGCCACGATCAATTCCCGCACACCGGCGTCCACACACCATGTGCCCATGAGCCGGTAACGGGCTGCGCGTGCGCGTTCCTGCACACCACTTCGGATACTGCCGTGTTGCCAGACCAGGATCTGGTGCGGCAAGCCGATCCCTTGCATCCATCGACCGACCCGGGCGGCCTCGTCGCCCGACTCCGCTCGGAGGCGATGATCGACGATGAGCGCTGTGACCGGCCGACGACGAACTTTCGGAAACGTGGCGACAAGCAGTGCCAGCGCCATGCTGTCGGGGCCGCCGGAGACGCCAATCGCGAGGGGCTCCGTCCCGTGAAGCGACAGTCCTGCTCTCGCGGTTAGTAACCGGAACTCCGGAGCGGAGATTGGGTGTGAATTCGCCGTGGGATTACTCGCAGCCGGCGCGGTCACGGGCCAGCGTCAGCCGGTCCCAGGTGCGTTTGGGTGCGTCAGGGTAGTCCGTGGCGAGCCGGTCGAACGTGGCACATGCGTCCGGATTGTTGCCGAGTGCAATGAGGGAGAGGCCGAGTTTCAGAAGAATATCCGCAGCTTTTTGGTTGTCCGGATCGCTCTGGAACCCGCGCGCGAACGCCGCGGCAGCCTCGTCATATTCTTTCTGGACGTAATGAATCTCGCCAAGCCAGTAATAGGCGTTGTCTGTCAGGGTACCGTTCGGGTACCTGTCAATGAATGCGCGAAACGCTTCCTCCGCGCCGGGGTAGTCGGCGACGCCAAGCAGCTGGTAGGCGTGTTGGTAGCTGGCTTCCTCGTCACTGAACGTGGCCGCCGCTGCCGCCTCCGGCTGTTCCTGGGTTGGAGTGGTGACTTGCGGTACGGGAGGCCCCCCGGGTTGGCTTTCGGCCACTGGTGCTGGCGCCGCAATGGGGCCGGTTGAAGGGGTGGCCGGCTGCGGGCCGGGGTCCGGCTCGGGTGAGGTTGTCTGCAGCTGACCCAGCTTCGTGCGCAGTTCCTCCAGGAGGTGCCGGTTTTCTTCCATCTGCCCGGTGACGCTTCGTACAGCGTCCTCGAGCTCCTGGAGCCGTCTCTGCTGTGCTGCAATCGCTTCGGTTTGCCGGGTGAGGGCCTCGACGCGTTCCTGGAGCTGGTCGATTTGTTGCTGCGCGGTGTCCTGCGCGACGGCGGGATGAATCAGAATCGCTGTTCCGGCCGCCGCGAGGAGAACGCTTCGAAGACGGTGAATCACGGATTGATGACTGTGATCGCGACCCGGTTCTGGCGCCATGACTCTTCGTTATGGCCTCCGATCTGCGGACGTTCCTTGCCATACGAAATAGTGGAGATTCGGGACGCTTCCACCCCCAGAGAGACAAGATAGGCCTTGACGGCAGCGGCTCGGCGCTCGCCCAGCGCGATGTTGTATTCGCGCGTTCCGCGCTCGTCACAGTGGCCTTCGATCGTCACGGTGACCTGGGGAGCTCGAAGGAGGAGCGCGCCCTGGGCCTGAAGAGTCGCTTCACCTTCAGGACCAAAGGAACTCTTGTCGTAATCGAAGTACACCCGGTCGCCCGTCTCGATAAGGTCGATTTCCGCCTGTTGTGCCGGTGTGAGCTGCAGTTCGCCCGCGCTTTCTTCGGTTTCGATGCCGATGCCGGCCATTGGATCGCCAGTGATATCGGTGAGGGCTGTGTCTTCGTCGATCACGGGCGCTTCGCTGCTTGGACCCTCCTCGGACGGGCTGGTGCACCCGTTCAGGATCAGCACGGCAGTCATGGCAAATAACAGAACGATAGGCCGACGCATCGCTGGACCCCACGAAGCAAATTCGAATAGCGACGGGGGTTGACGGTCAGTTGACCAAGGCGGCATTCCGCAACGCACCATCCCCACCCGAATGACGATAAATGAAATCGCAAAGGGGCACAATCAACGCGCGGCCCCGAACGTTTGCGCACCGTCCCCCGATGTGGCCGTTTGTCCCTGGTCTTTCGTGAACGCGAGGGGTTCTATGCAAATTCGACGATCACGTCGTCGGCTGCGATGTTGTCGCCCTCCCGCACTCCAACCTGTTTCACGACGCCGTCGGTTTCTGCACGTAGCAGGTTTTCGGCCTTCATCGCTTCCACGATCGCGACAACCTGGCCTGTCCGAACCTCGTCACCTTCTTTGACCATGACGGCCAGAACCAGCCCGGGCATCGGGCTGCAGATGCGATTTGACGCCACGGGCGCACGTTTCACCGGCATGTGCACAGCCAACGCAGCCGTTTCCGGCGGCCGGACGACGGCGGTGACCTGCACGCCGCCGTGGCTCAGCCGCCAGCCTGCCGGAGCGGGGTCGATCTGGACAGCGACCTCAGTCAGGTTGACCTGCCCGATGAATACCACCTGGCCAGGCCGCCATGTGCTGCGCACCGCCAGCTGTCTGTCGTCGATGGAAACATCGTAGCCACCCACCGCCGGACAAACCGTGCATGGCCATGCATCGTCGGCCAATGCGATGACATAGCTCCGTGTGTCTGCTCGGAACCGGATGCCGGAACGCTGTTCCTCGACCCGGTGCATGAAGGCGGCGACCGCGATCAGCGTATCCCGGATTTCCCCGGCGGGAGGAGGTGGTTGGTAGCCTTCGGGGTACTCGGCTTCCAGAAACCCCGTATCAAGCTGCCCCTTCCGGAAGCGCGCCCTTCGCACGACGTCAGAGAGAAATGCGAGATTGGTTCGAGGTCCCCGGATGTAGAACGCGTCCAGTGCCGTCTGCATCGTCTGAACTGCGCTATTGCGGTCGCGTCCGAATGCCACAACTTTGGCAATCATGGGGTCGTAGTACGGCGTAATTTCGGATCCCTCGACTACCCCTGAATCGATCCGCACGGCGGTTTCTCCGGAATTTGAGGGTTCCTCGAGGCGCCGGATCCGTCCAATCGACGGGACGAAGCCGCGTTCGGGATCTTCTGCACAAACCCGGGCCTCGATCGCCCAACCACGCGCAGGCCGGACATCCTCCTGGGCAAAGGACAGGGGCTCGCCGGCCGCGATTCGAAGCATCTGCGCTACCAGATCGATGCCCGTGACCAGCTCGGTGACCGGGTGCTCGACCTGAAGGCGGGTGTTCATTTCAAGAAAATGGAAATCGCCTTCGGAGTCCAGGATGAATTCGACCGTGCCGGCCGACCGGTAGTGCACGGCAAGCGCCAAGGCGATGGCCTGCTCCTCCATCCGCTGGCGAATCGCTCCGTCGAGCCGCGGGGCAGGCGCTTCCTCAAAGATTTTCTGGTGTCGCCGCTGAATGGAGCACTCGCGCTCCCCGAGAGAGATGCAGTTTCCATGGGCGTCGGCGAGAACCTGAATCTCGATGTGTCGTGGATTCGCGAAGTACCGTTCGACAAAAATGCGACCGTCGCCGAAACTCGACCGCGCTTCTCCGGCGGCGAGAGGGAATGCCTCCCGGACTTCGTCGTCGTTGTAGGCGATCCGCATGCCTTTACCGCCACCACCGGCTGCTGCCTTGAGCATGACCGGATGGCCGATGGCATTGGCCATTCGGCTCGCCTGGTTGGCCGTGCGCGCAGGTTTCGCGTGACCGGGCACAACGTTGACCCCGACCTTGGCGGCAAGCTCTTTCGCGGCAAGCTTGTCGCCCATGACATCGATGGCTTCGGCTGGCGGCCCGACAAAGACCAGACCCTCATTCTCGACCGCCTTCGCAAATGCGGCATTTTCCGACAGGAATCCGTAGCCTGGATGGATGGCCTGTGCGCGGGTTTTCCGTGCGGCCTCCAGAAGCACATCAGGTCGGAGATAGCTTTCGTTGGCTGCTGGCGGGCCAATGGCGAACGCCTCGTCCGCAGCGTCAACATGCACCGCGGACTGATCGGCCTCCGAAAACACGGCGACCGTTCTGATTCCCATTTCCCGGCACGTGCGAATGATGCGGCAAGCGATTTCGCCCCGGTTGGCGATCAGCACCTTCCGGAACGGACGCGATCGTTGTCGTGCTTTCACAGCGGAATGTTTCCGTGCTTCTTCCAGGGGTTGCTGAGTTGCTTGTCACGCAACATGCGCAGGGAACGGGCGATGCGCACGCGGGTCTCGCTCGGAAGAATGATGTCGTCGATGTATCCCCGGCTCGCAGCTACAAACGGGTTCGCGAATTTGCGGCGATAGTGTTCTGTGCGCTGCTCGATCTTCGCGGGATCGTCGAGGTCGGCCCGGAAGATGATTTCGACCGCTCCCTTCGGGCCCATGACCGCGATTTCGGCGGTGGGCCAGGCCAGGTTGATGTCGCCGCGAAGGTGCTTGGAGGCCATGACGTCATAGGCACCGCCGTACGCCTTGCGTGTGATCACGGTAATTTTTGGTGAGGTGGTTTCGGCGTACGCGAACAGCAGTTTCGCGCCGTGCTTGATCAGACCGCCGTACTCCTGGTCGGTGCCCGGCAGAAAACCTGGAACATCGACGAATGTGACGATCGGGATATTGAAACAGTCGCAGAATCGTACGAAGCGGGCCGCTTTGCGGCTTGAGTTGATATCGAGGCAACCGGCGAGCTCCATTGGCTGGTTCGCCACCACTCCCACCGTCCGTCCCTCGACTCGGCCAAATCCGATCAGAATGTTTCCCGCGTAATTCGGCTGAACCTCAAAAAAATCAGCTTCGTCGAGCACTTTGACGATCAGTTCCCGCATGTCGTACGGCTTGTTGGGCTGGAGCGGGATCAGTGAATCAAGCGAGGGCTCAAGCCGGTCGGCAGGATCTGCCGTCTCTCGCACCGGCACGGGGTCCCGATTCGAGAGAGGCAGGAACTGGAACAGGCGTCGTACCTGACCGATCGTCTCGAGATCGTTGTCGAACGCGAAATCGGCGACGCCGGACCGGCTCGTATGCGTTTGTGCCCCGCCCAGCTCATCCTGGGACACCTCTTCCTGAATCACGGTCTTCACGACGTCCGGACCAGTGACAAACATGTAGCTTGTATCGCTTACCATGAAGATGAAGTCCGTCATCGCCGGCGAGTAGACGGCCCCACCGGCACACGGCCCCATGATCACCGAGATCTGGGGGATCACTCCCGACGCCAAGACATTGCGTTGGAAGACTTCGGCGTAACCGCCCAGCGATGCCACGCCTTCCTGGATTCTTGCGCCTCCTGAATCGTTGAGGCCGATCACCGGCGCACCCACTTTCATGGCCTGATCCATGACCTTGCAGATCTTCTCGGCATGCGCTTCCGACAAGGATCCGCCGAATACGGTGAAATCCTGGCTGAATACGAATACAGGGCGTCCGCCGATCTCCCCCCAGCCAGTCACCACTCCGTCGCCTGGAATGGTCTGCCGGCGCATTCCGAAGTCGGTGGTGCGGTGCTCGACGAACATGTCGAATTCTTCGAAGGAGCCGGGATCCACAAGCGCGGTTATCCGTTCCCTGGCCGTCAACTTCCCCTTGGCGTGCTGCTTGTCAATGCGTTCGGCGCCACCGCCCAGGTTTGCCTCGCGGCGCTTACGTCGAAGGGTTCGCAATACGTCTTGCATGATGTCCGGTGGGAAGGGTAGCGGCGCGTTGATGCCGAGGCGGGAAACAGGACAAGCCGAACCCGCGCCGCAATCTCCGTCTGTCGTTGCTGAATGAAGGCGAGTAACGTTCAAGGAAGCATCGGTTTGACGCTTCGGTCATGCTAACAGAAGTTTATACGTGTCGTGCCTGGCAATCCGCGAAATCCGGCACCAAATGAGATCGTCGCGCGGCGTTGCGAACCGACCAAGTTTGTTGGCGTTCAGGGCTGCGTGAGCTTGAGTTCGATGCGCCGGTTGCGCCGGCGTGCTGCCGGTGAATCACTGTCATCCATCGGTTGAAACTCGCCGAATCCTGCGACTGCGAGGCGGTTCGGAGGCATGCCGTTTCGCAACAGCAGGCGTGCGACTGCGTTGGCCCGGGCAACGGAAAGCTCCCAGTTGGACGGAAACTGTTCCGTGGCAATGGGATCCGTGTCGGTATGCCCTTCGACCTGAAGAATCCACGGCACATCCTTGGGCAACTGGTCAGCAAGCACCAGGAGGACATTTGTAAGGTCGGCGATTTCGCCCTGACCGCTCGGACTGATTTCGGCTGAACCGCTCGGAAACAGCACCTCGGACTGCAGGATGAACCGGTCGCCAACGATGCGGACATCCTCGCGGGAGCCCAGGACGTCCCGCAGGCGGCCAAAGAATTCCGACCGGTAACCTGCGAGTTCGTGCACTTTGTCCGCCAGTGCGGCATTCAGACGTTGGCCAAGCTCAATAATCTGCAACCCCTTGGCTTCCCGGTCGGCTTCCGAGGCATCCAGCAGTCGCGCAACCTCATCGAGTCGGGCGCGTACGTCAGCGAGCTGACGATTAAGCAATGCCGCCTGGTCGCGTGCTGCCGACGAGAGGGCCCGTTCCTGCTCGAGTTCGGCTTCCGATTGGGACAAATCGGTACGTGCAGCGGCCGCCAACGCGGCGAGTTCGGATACGCGTTGCTGGAGCTGTTCCTTGTCGAACGCGAGGTCTTCCGCCTGATTCGAAAGGATCTGTTCGGAAGTACGCAGACGATTGGCGTCTTCCCGCAGAGACCCCTCAACCGCCAACAAGCGGTCAATCTCGGCGCGCAGCGCGAGTTCCACCAGTCGGGAATCCTCAACTGTCAAACGCAAGGCCTCGACTTCGGCCGAGAGTTGCTGGTTTTGGGCGCCAAGATCACCTTCAGAGGTGTCCGCGGCCTGCAGATCAAGCGTCAGTTCTTCGATGTCGCTGGCCAGTTGCTCGTTCCGCGATAGCAGATCGAGGCCAAGAGACTCGGCAGCCTCGAGAGATACCGAAAGTGTCTGGAGGTCGGTTGTGAGCGCAGAATTTTCGGCTTGCAGCTCCCGGCTTCGCAGTTCCTCTGCTTCGAGAGCTTCCGTGAGCGTTTGCAGGTCGGCGTTCAGCGAATTGTTCTGGTCTTGGAGCGTGTCACCACGGGACTGTGCCGATTCGAGCTCCTGACTCAACCGTTGAACGTCTTCGGTGAGTGTCTCGTTTCGGGTCTGAAGCGCATCACCCCGTGATCGTGCCTCGGACAGATGTTGCGTCAGCTGGCGAAAATCCGCGGCCAACGACTCATTCTGGGTCTGTAGGGCATCCCCGCGTGCCTGCGCCGTGTCCAGTGTGCGAACGAGCCTTCCCACGTCGTCGTTCAGGGCGTTGTTCCGCACCTGCAGCGCATCGGTCTGGGCCCGGGCGTCTTCAAGCGCCGAAGACAGCTGCTGGACATTGGCTGTGAGCGCGGCGTTCTCATCCTGGAGATCGATCCCGCGAGTTCGGGAGTCTGCGAGGTCACTCTCCAGCTGCTCGACATCGGACACGAGGTTCAGGTTTTGGCTGCTGAGATCATCGCCGCGCGCCTGCGCGGCCGCGAGTTCGAGCGTCAACTGCTCAAGGTCTGCGGCAAGGGTCGTGTTCTGTTGTTGCAGCTCACTTCCCTGGCGTTCGGTCGCTTCCAATGTCCGCGTGAGTGCCTCGACATCGCCGCTCAGGGTCGTGTTCTGGGCCTTCAGGTCCTCGGCGAGTGCCTCGGTTTGCTGCAGTGCCCGGGTAAGGGTCTCGACATCTGCAGTGAGAACGTCATTTTCGCGCTGACGGTCGGAGGCGAGTGCCTTTGCAGAGTCAAGAGACTCAGTGAGGTCCTGGAGATCCGAGAGCAATTGCTGGTTTCGGGCTTCCAGGTCCTGGCCCAACTTCTCCGCGGCTTCAAGTGACAGGGTGAGGTCTTCAATTTCGTCGGTGAGCTGGGCATTTGCTGTCCGCAAATTGACCACCTGCGACTTGGATTGATCGAGGGATTCGGTGAGGTCCGAAATGTTTGCCGCAAGTTCCGCGGTCTGGGTTTCCTCCCTGGCCAGTTGCTCTGTCAGGTCAACCATTTGCGCGTTGAGAGACTTGAGCTCTGCGTCCCGCCCCTTGAGAAGCAACCCCAGGGCGAACTCGGACAGGACAAAAATCGCGAGCAGAAAGATCAGAACAAGCAGAAGGGTCGAGATACCGTCAACAAAACCGGGCCAAATGTTGGGTGACTGGCGTTGGGTGCGCACGCGCTAGCTCAACTCTTGGATCGGGTCCGACGGGTGCGCGTGGGACTTGCCTTTGCTCGGGTGGTGGCCTTGGCCTCTGGCGGGCTCTCGGTGTCCTTGGTGTCTTCCGCGTTGTCGGTGTCTTCCGCCGGCTTGTCCTCATTCACCGGGCCCGAGGCACTCAGTGTACGGGCAAGTAGCTTGATTTCGCTGCGCATTCCCTGCACGACGGCTTCCTGCCCCGCGACATGCTCGTCGAGCAGGCGCCTCATGCTCGAATCAATGTTGCGAAGATGCGCCAGCGCGGTTTCGTCCAGGCTGCCGCCAGCGTCAACGGCGCGTTCGACCTGACGAATCACAGCGGCCTGGTCGGTCCGCATTTGATCGCCGATCGCGGCAAGTTGATTCGCAATTGAGGACATCGACTCGCTGACATTGCGGCGTTCAGACTCGCCCCGGATCAATGCCTTCTGGAGCTCCTCAATACTTTCCGCCGTCTGCTCAAGCAGTGCCTGCACATAGACGGGCACGGAGGCCTGTCCGGCCTCGGCCTCGCTACCGCTTGCCGAGGACACGTGTGCGCGACGCGCCAACCATTCCTCAAGGTCGATGTAGAAACGGTTCTGGGCCTGGGAAACCTGCAGGTCGAGAAACCCGAGTACCAGTGAGCCGGCAAGCCCGAACAGCGACGAGCTGAATGCGGTTCCCATGCCGGCAAGCGGCTCCGTAAGCCCGGTTTTCAACGACCCGAATACCGAGGCGACGTCGCCACCTTCGCCAAGAGTGAGATTACCGATGACCGCGCCAAACGAACTCACGGTCTGAAGCAACCCCCAGAATGTTCCCAGCAACCCGAGAAAGATCAAAAGACCGATCATGTATCGCGAGATGTCGCGGGTCTCGTCCAGGCGAAAGTTCACCCCGTCAAGAAGAGACCGCATGGAAAGCGCAGAGATCAGCGGTTTCGAAGGGCTGGTTTGCTCGGTAAACGTTCGGACGATGGGGGCCAGGAGCGTGGGAGGCCGGGACTTGGCGATGTTGCCACTGATGCCCGATGCGTAGCGTTCGAGCCAGCGGATTTCAGGGATGAGGGCGAGGACCTGGCGAAACGAATAGGCGATTCCGATGAGCAGGACGCCGCCAATCAGCCCGTTCAGTGCGGGGTTGGCATTGAACGCAGTGACAAGCGTGGGCAGCAGCAGCGAGGCCAGCCCGCCCGCGGCCACGACGAACGCGATCATGCGGATCAGGAATCGATGAGGGCTATGCACTGGTGACTCCCGCGAGTCGGGGTTGTGGCTGCCATGGTGACCGGAGTTGGGTCACGGGCGCGTGCATGCGACGCGGATTGTCCATCAGGTTGCGAGTCAATACGTCCATCGGTCGAGTCGGGTCCGGGCCGTTGACCTCGGCTTTGGCGCGGCCGGACCAAAGAAAGGGGACGAAAAATCGAACTGGGTCATCGCCTTCCCCGGCCAGGAGACTCGGATGATGCGCAAGCAGCACGGACGTGCGCAGAGTACGACGCTCTCGTGGTTTGTGCACGCTCGACGGGGCGGGTGGTTCCGGCTGCCAGTGTGCATGTTGAAGAAGTGCGTCGCTCGTCACAACCAGGTCGTCACGCAGGTGCTGGCTGGTCGGCACCGGCCAGGCAGTCTTGAAGGGCAAGGACGACATCCGGCGTTCCGGCAATGATGTCTCCCGTGATCATCGGGGAGGTGTTACGGCGGAGACCGACGACGGATCCTCCTGCTTCAGTGGCGCAGAGCATTCCGGCCGCAATATCCCAGGGGCTCAGACCCGTATCCCAATAGCCGTCAACCCGACCCGATGCGACGTAGCAGAGGTCGAGTGCTGCAGCGCCGAAGCGACGCAGCCCGGAAACCGCGCGCATGACTTCTCGTTGGCGCCGCAGATGCGATTCGTGGCCTGGCCGGCTCCTGCGTGGAATCCCGAGGGCAATGACCGCGCCGTCGAGGCTGGCGCGCGGGGTGATCCGCAGCCGTCGATCGTTCACGTAGGCGCCCCGACCTTTTTCCGCCCAATAGGCCTCGTGCTTGATTGGATCCAGTACGAAGGCGCCGATCACCGTCCCGGCACGCTCCAGAGCAATGGAAATTGCAAAATGCGGAATGCCGCGCAGGAAGTTCAACGTGCCGTCAATCGGATCCACGATCCAACGGTGTTCGCCGTCCCCCGCTTCCTCAACGCCTTCTTCCATGAGAAAACCGTAGGTGGGCCGCGCCCGCGAGAGTTCGCGATGAAGGATGTCTTGCGTGCGGAGATCCGCGGCAGTGACAAAATCATCAGGTCCCTTCAGGGAGACCTGCAGGTTTTCGATTTCGCCAAAGTCGCGCCGCAGAGGCCGCGCAGCCTTTTCCGCGGCCGCGGACATCACGTTGGTCAGAGCGGTGGGGTAGGGCACGACCCGGGTCCGGAGCGCTAGGCCTTGGCCCGTTCCACATAAGACCCGTCGAGCGTGTTCACCACAATATGGCTGCCGGATTCCACATGGGGTGGAACCATCGTACGGACGCCAATGTCCAGCATCGCGGGCTTGAACGAGCTGGAGGCGGTTTGTCCCTTCACGACGGCCTCGGTCTCGGTCACGGTTGCGATCACGGTGTCAGGAAGCCGGATGGCCACCGGCTTCTCACCCGCATACTCGACGGTCACGTCCATCGCGTCCTGCAGAAACGGCAGTGAATCACCGACCATGGAGGCGGGAAACTCGGTCTGTTCGTAGGTTTCCATATCCATCAGTGTGACCGTGTTGGCGTCCCCGTACAGGTATTGGAAGGAGCGGCCCTCAATGTAGAGCCGCTCGAGATTCTCGGCCGCACGGAACCGTTCATTCAGCTTCGAGCCGTTTTCGAGATTGCGAAGTTCCAACTGGGCGAAGGCTCCGCCCTTTCCCGTTCGCACCGCCTGCTTGCGCACCACGCGCCAGATACTCCCGAGATGCTCGATCACCATCCCCGGGCTCGCTTCGTTGCCTTTGATGCGCACTGTCAGCCTCCTAAGCCGTTTGCACGTGCAACGTATCGGCCGTCGCGCAGGGCGGCAACCGGCCTCTAGAGCCCGCGCGGAGCGCTCCGGTCAGGGGCAACCCTGGACAGAATGGGCCGGCCCGACGCGCGCGGGACGCAGTTGCGGTTGCACGGGCACGTTCCGGATTTTCCCTATAATCGGGACAGTACCCAGGATCCGAATGTTGGAGTTCCCATGCAGGTAGCGCAGATCTATACCAACAACCGTTACAGGAATTTCAATTACCTGATCGGGTGCAGTGAAACCGGTGAGGCACTGGCGGTCGACCCGCTGGCGGCCGACCTCTGCCTGGCCGAGGCAAAAAAGAGAGGCTGGACGATCACGAAGATCCTGAACACCCACGAGCACCTTGACCATACGGGAGGCAACACCCGGATGCGCGAGGCAACCGGCGCGACCCTGCACGCGCATGCGGGGGCGGGTGCGTCCATCGAAGGAATCGATGTGGGTCTCCGGGCGGGTGACTCGGTTCGGGTTGGCAAGAGCGTGGAACTGGAAGTTCTCGACACACCGGGACATACGATGAGCCATGTGTGCCTGTTGGCGCACAGCAACCAGCCATCGCTGTTCTCAGGCGACACCCTGTTCAACGCCGGTGCCGGAAACTGTCACAACGGAGGGCATCCGAACGAGCTGTACCGCACGTTCCGGACCATCATCGGAAAGCTGTCCGACGACGTAACCCTCTATCCGGGCCACGATTATCTCGAGCACAATCTCGGGTTCACACTGGATCGTGAACCCGGAAATGAACGCGCGCAGGCGCTACTGGAGGAGGTTCGTGGACGGGATCCGAATCAAGCGTCTCCAACCCACCTGGGCCTTGAACGCGAGGTCAATGTCTTTCTCCGCCTCGATCAGCCGGAGATCCGGGCGCGACTGCTCGACGGCGAATCAGGTGCCGACGAGAGCCTGGACGACGAGGCCGTGTTTCTGGCGCTGCGTGACCTGCGCAACGCTTGGTGACAGGTGGGTTAGCGAAGCGCCCGAACGACCTCTTCGACCATTTTCTTGGCGTCGCCGAACAGCATCAGCGTGTTGTCGGCATAAAACACGGCGTTATCGATGCCGGCGTATCCGGGGGCCAGGCTCCGCTTCACGAACAGCACCGTTTTCGCGTGTTCGACATCGAGAATCGGCATGCCGGCAATGGGACTTGAAGGATCGGTGCGGGCTGCAGGGTTCGTGATGTCGTTGGCGCCGATGACAAACGCGACGTCGGTCGCGGTGAAATCGCTGTTGATTTCCTCGAGTTCGAATACATCCGCGTAGGGAACGGAAGCCTCGGCAAGCAGCACGTTCATGTGACCGGGCATGCGGCCGGCAACGGGGTGGATGGCGTAGCGCACGGACACCCCTTTTTCTTTCAGAAGGTCTGCCATTTCGCGTAGCGCGTGCTGTGCCTGGGCGACCGCCATTCCGTATCCCGGAACGATGACCACCGATGATGCGTTGCCCATGATGAACGCTGCGTCGTCGGCATTGCCCGGCTTGGCGGGGCGATCGCCGTGGTCGGCTGCTGCGGCGTCGCCCTCCTGACCGAAACCGCCCAGGATCACGGACAGGAACGGCCGATTCATGGCCCGGCACATGATGTAGGACAGGATCGCTCCCGAGCTGCCGACGAGCGCGCCCACGATGATCAACGCCGTGTTCTGAAGCGTGAATCCGATTCCGGCCGCAGCCCATCCTGAATACGAGTTGAGCATCGAGACCACAACCGGCATATCGGCACCGCCGATCGGAATGATCAGGAGCACCCCGATGGCGAGCGCCAGGCAGGTCATGGCGGCAAATCCGGCGCTGGTTTCGTTATGCACAAACAGTGCGATCAACGCGATGATCGCAATCCCGATCACGAGGTTCAGTGTGTGCTGGAAGGGAAACACCGTCGGGGAGCCGCCGACCAGACCCTGCAGCTTCAGAAATGCCACGATGGACCCGGTGAACGTGATGGCGCCAATGACGAGGCCGAGTGCCATCTCGACCCTGCTTGCAAGATGGATCGATCCAGCCGTTCCGATCCCGTAGGCATCGGGAGCGAAAAGTGCGGCCCACGCGACCAGGACGGCCGCCAACCCAACGAGGCTGTGAAATCCCGCCACGAGCTGCGGCATCGCCTTCATCTGAATGCGCAGTGCGACGCCTGCCCCGACTGCCGCACCGCAGGCCCCGGCGACCAGTGTCCACCCGAGGTTTCCCATGCCCGGCTGGAACAGCGTGGTCGCGACAGCGATCGCCATGCCGGCCATGCCAAGCACGTTGCCGCGGCGCGCGCTGTCCGGAGATGAGAGCCCCTTCAGGGCCAGGATGAAACAGACAGCGGCCAGCAGATAAAGGAGTGCTGCGATATCCGGGGTCACGAGCGCTGCCCTCCGTCCTTGCGCCGAAACATCGTCAGCATGCGCTGGGTGACGATGAACCCGCCGAAGATGTTCACACAGGCAAGCGCGATGGCAGCCACACCCAGCCATTGCGCGACCGACAGGGGCCCCGCGTCGCTGGCTGCGCCATCGGCGCCGAGGCCCAGCGCGATCAGTGCCCCGACGACAATGATCCCCGAGATCGCGTTGGTCACAGACATCAGAGGCGTATGCAATGCGGGCGTCACGGACCAGACCACGTAGTAGCCGACAAACACTGCGAGGACGAATACCGTGACGTTGACGATCGTTGGGTCAACCATTGCTCTGTTCTCCGGGCGCGTCGTGCACCACCGCGCCGTCTCGAGTTACCACGCTCGCTGCAACCACGGGATCGTCCCACGGAATGGCAAGAGTGCCCCCGTCCCCGATCATGGGCTCCATGAATGCGTGGAGATTCCGGGCGTAAAGCGTACTTGCATCGCGGCTCAGTGTGGCGGGGAGATTGCGGGGACCAATGATCTGCACACCGTTTCGTACCGTTGTCTCTCCGCTGCGGGACAGGGGGCAATTGCCGCCAGCTTCCACTGCCAGGTCGACTATGACGGAGCCCGGTCGCATGGCGTCGACGGTCGTTTCCGGAATCAGGACCGGTGCCGGCCGGCCGGGAATCAGCGCGGTCGTGATGATCATGTCGCTCGATGCGGCCGCGTCTCTGATCAGTTCCTTCTGGCGCTCCTGGTATTTCTCATCCATTTCCCGCGCATAGCCGCCCTCGGTTTCGGCATCGTCGCTGGCGACGTCGACCTCGATGAAACGCCCGCCGAGGCTCTCGACCTGCTCGCGTACCGCAGGCCGCACATCGAATGCGGAGACGACAGCGCCAAGTCGTTTCGCGGTGGCAATTGCCTGCAGTCCGGCGACGCCGGCACCCAGTACGAGCACGCGGGCGGGCGCCACAGTTCCTGCGGCGGTCATCATCATCGGCATGGCCTTCGGAAGGGCCGACGCGGCGTCGATGACCGCCTTGTAGCCGGCAAGGTTGGCCTGCGAGGAGAGGGCATCCATGGACTGAGCGCGGCTGATGCGGGGCACCAGTTCGACCGCGAATGCCGTGACATCCCGTGCGGCGAGGTCGCGGAGTGCGTTCCCGTTGCCGAGCGGATTGAGGAAGCCGACCAGCACCGAACCGGAGGGGAGCGCCGAGATTTCGTCACGGCCCTCGCCGCCGGCTGCCGGACTGGCAACCTTGAGAACAACCTCCGCGCCGTCCAGGACGGCCTCCGGAGATGCGCACATGACCGCGCCCGCCTCAGCGAAACTGGCGTCCGTGAATCCGGAGGATGAGCCCGCCCCTTCCTCGACGGCCACGCTCACGTTTCGGGCGGAGAAACGTTTGACGGTGTCCGGAGTTGCAGCGACGCGGTCCTCGCCGGGCCGCGTTTCCTTCAGTACGGCTATTCGCATAAATCACATCCAAAGCGGGAGCCCGAAACCGGCGCCCGCGCAAGAACAGTTGCTGCTTGCCCCAACCCGCTTAGCCGGATCCGAGAGCCCAATCGGGAAATTCGCCCGGGACGACACCAAAGGTCGGTCCCAGCAAAAACCAGGTCAGTGCGACAATAACCACGGTGGCAAGTGGATTGAGCACCAGCCCGGCCCGCAGCATGGCTGCGCTCGGAACCCGTCCAGACGCGAACACGACCGCATTGGGCGCAGTTGCAATTGGCAGCATAAAGGCTGCTGACGCGGCAAACGTAGCCGGGATACAGAGGAGCAGCGGGTTTTCGCCGATACTGACCGCCACAGCCGCCAGGACAGGAATAAACGTCGCCGTCGTGGCTGTGTTGGAGTTGATCTCGGTAAGGAACACGATCAACAAGGCGATAATGACCAGAAGGCCGATGACCGGCAGCACCGCAACGATGGTTGCAGCGTCTCCGATCCACGTCGCAAGGCCGGTCGACTTGATTGCGGACGCGAGCGAGAAGCCGCCGCCCAGGAGAAGGATGACGCCCCACGGCACGCGGAGTGCCGTGTTCCAGTCAAGGGCGAATTCGCGCTGGCCTTCGGAATTGCGTCCAACCGGCAGAATGAACAACGCGAGCGCTCCGCAGATGGCGATACTCGTGTCGTTGATGGGGAGCCATGGCACGAGATCGTTCCATGTCCGGCGGGTCAGCCAGAACAAAGCGGTAACCACCAGGGTCACGAGGACGGTGATCTCGGCGCGCGACAGAGGCCCGAGCGCTCGGGCGTCGGCAGCAATCTGCTCGTAATGATGCGAGGAACTGGCCGCCGGCACGGCAAAGCACACACGCGTGAGGACGAGCCAGATCAAGGGCAGAAAAACAAGGGTGACGGGGAGGCCGATTGTCGACCATTCCACGAATCCGATTTCGTAGCCGAAGGTTTCCTGCATGACCCCGGCAAGCACCGCGTTGGGCGGGGTGCCGATCAGCGTCGCCATGCCGCCGACGTTGGCCGAGAACGCGATACCCAGCATCAGTGCGCAGGCAAAGGCCGCCTTGCCCCGCGAACTGATCTCCTCGTCGTCCTGGAAGATTGCAAGGACGGAAAGCCCGATCGGCACCATCATGGTTGCGGCTGCGGTGTTGCTCATCCACATGCTTAGGAACGCCGTGGGGAGCATAAATCCTGCGATTACCCGCCGTGGGCCACTGCCGACACGGGCGACGACGTTGAGGGCAATGCGTCGATGGAGGTCCCATCGCTGCATGGCAAGTGCGATGATGAACCCGCCCATGAGCAGGAACACCACCGGGTGCCCATAGGGCCCGCCGGTGTCCTGAATGGAGGCGATCCCGAGGAGCGGGAATAGGGCGAGTGGAACCAGCGCCGTAGCTGGGATGGGCACTGCCTCGGAGATCCACCAGCAGGCCATCAGAAGCGTGACGCCCACCAACCGCCAGGCTGGCAACGGCAGACCTTCCGGGGGGTCTATCACCAGAGGGGTAATGACAGCGATGACGCCCAGCACCAGGCCGGCCGCAGCAAAGCGCCCGCGCTCGGGATTACGCTTGGACGGGCCGGACAACGTCAGAGTGACGTCTCGGTCAATCGTTGAAGGGCTTCCACAAGTCCGTCAATGCCATCCGATTCGATGGTGGCCGCGAAGTCCTCACGACGGGTCGCGAACAGGCTGACCCCCTCGATCGCCACATCGACAACCCGTGGCGCGCCGTCCGCCTTGCGGTTCCGAAGCCGCCACTGGACCTCGAGAGGCTCCTCGCCCTCCTGGTTGAAGCGCGAGTACACGACGGTTTCGAACCTGTTCCGCGGAACGGTCCGGAGAATCTGCAGGGATCCGCCGGAAATAAGGCCGAGCTGCGAATCGATCAGGCGGACCGTGTGGCCTTCGAACGCAGCCAGGTAGGCGTCCTTTTGCGAGTCGGTAATGGTGCGCCAATACCGGCCGAGAACGGCCCGCCCGATAATTGGGAGATTGAAATAGTCATCAAGGATCCGCCGGATCGTGTCGGCGCGTTGGGCGCCGGCGGCCTCGGGCATTTCGGTGAGTGCGGTCACATCCGCGACGAGGCCGGACAAGACCTCCTCGACGACGTCGTCCTCGGCCGCTGCGGATCCCGCGACCAGCAACGCGGACAACGCCACCGACGCGACCGGCCGGATGCGGCGCCAGGCGATAGCCATCACAAAGGTTGCACCATGCCGTGGGCGCCCCCGCCACACTCAGCGATCGGCCCCAAGTACTGGGGCGCCTTGCCGGACAAAACAGCCGACGAAGCCGATCGCTGACACCGAAACAATACTCTATTGCGCTGCCCGGAATGATTCAATTGAAGAAGGTGTTGAGTGTGCGGGAGCACGATCGGTCGAGGCAGCCGTCGCCCGGTCGGTCAGGAGTCGGTGTACCAGGCCTGGGTGCCGGAATTCTTGCTGCACACGGATGATGGATTGGGTGCGATGCGCTGAACCCCGGAGGAGGGGTTGCAACTGCGCATCGTCGACAAACTCCTGCGGAACGTATTATCCCGTGCAGGTTTTTGGGGCTGTATGCGTTATCGCTGGAGATTGCCATGAAGGATCGCCGGGGTCCGTTGGCGCGCTTTACTGTGCTTGACTTGACCCGTGTCCGCGCGGGCCCGACGGCCGTCAGGCAACTGGCTGACTGGGGTGCAGATGTCATCAAGATCGAATCGCCGGTGGGAGCCGACTCATCCGAGGGCCTGGGGGGTGCCCGTGAAGGGTCCGATTTCCAGAATCTCCAGCGCAACCGGCGTGGCATTACCCTCAATCTGAAGGATCGCCGGGGTCTGGAGCTGTTCCACCAACTGGTCCGACGTGCCGATGTTCTGGTCGAGAACTTCCGGCCCGATGTCAAATTCCGCCTGGGGATCGACTACGAATCCCTCAAGCCCATCAACCCGCGGCTTGTGTACGCAAGCGTCTCCGGCTTTGGACAGGAAGGCCCCTACGCGGACCGGCCGGGCTTCGATCAGATTGCGCAAGGCATGGGCGGCCTGATGTCCGTGACCGGTCTCCCCGGCCAGGGCCCGGTGCGGGCTGGCATTCCCGTTGCGGATCTCAGTGCCGGAATGTTTTGCGCCCTTGGCATCCTGGTCGCCTTGCTCGGGCGCGAGGAGACCGGAGAGGGCGAGTGGGTCAGGACCTCCCTGTTGCAGGCCCAGATCGCCATGCTTGATTTCCAGGCGGCCCGTTGGCTTGTCGACAAGGACGTTCCCGGGCAGGCGGGGAACAACCACCCGACGTCGATTCCCACGGGCGTGTTTCGGACCTCGGACGGCCGTATCAACATCGCCGTCGCGGGACAGGTGATTTGGCGCCGTCTGTGCCACGTCCTGGATTTGGCATCACTGGAAACGGATGCCCGGTTTGCGACCGCGGACGCCCGCTCGACCCATCGCGCTGCACTTCACGACGAACTGGAGGCGAAGTTGACCGAGCACGACTGCGCGTACTGGATTCGTGTTCTCAACCAGGCAGGCGTGCCCTGTGGACCGATCTACCGAATTGACGAAATGTTTGCCGACCCGCACGTCAAGACGCTTGGCATGGTGGGTACGGTGTCCCATCCCCGCCTTGGAGAGCTGAACCTGGTCAATCAGCCGGTACGCCTGAATCGGCGCGGCGGCGTGCCCGTCCGCCCAGCGCCCGAGCGGGGGGAGCACAACCGGCAGGTGTATGGTGAACTCGGGATCGGCGAAGACGAGGTGCAGGCTCTGGCGGACCAGGGAATCATCTAGCCGCCTAGACGTAACCGTCTCAAGTTCGATCGACGGCGCCTGACGGGCGCGATCTCACGAGATCCAGCCTTCCTGGGTGTCGCCGGAGGCAACATCGATGCCCCAACCACATTCACGTTCCCTGATCATCGGCGAAGCGGGCGGAGTCGCGCGCCTCACGCTCAACCGTCCGCAAAAGCACAACGTCATCGATTACGACATGTGGGTCGGAATCACGGACGCGCTGTCGAGGTTTGCGGACGACGATGCGGTCAGGGTGATCGTCCTGAACGGGGCCGGGGAGCGGGCGTTTTCTGCGGGGGCCGATATCTCGGAGTTTGAGAGCAAGCGTGACGAGGGGAGCGCCGAGTCGTACAACCAGGCGACCGCGGAAGCCCACGAGGCACTTCGCAACTGTCCCAAGCCGACCATCGCCGAGATTGGCGGCTACTGCATTGGCGGGGGGCTGGGGCTGGCACTGGCGTGCGATCTTCGGATTGCGTCGAATCAGTCGCGCTTCGGCATTCCGGCAGCCCGGCTCGGGCTTGGCTATGACTATTCGAGCTTGAAGGCCCTGGTCGAGCTGGTCGGTCCGGCAGTGACCAAGGACCTCCTGTTTACGGCCAGGCGCCTTGGTGCCGACGAGGCTCAGGGCTTCGGGCTGGTCAATACGGTGGTGGATCCTGACCGCCTTCGCCCGGTGGTGGAGGAACGCGCGCGCGCGATTGCGTCCAACGCGCCCCTGACGGTTCGCGCATCGAAGCGCATTGTCATCGAGGTGCTGAAGGACCCTGCACAGCGCGATGTCGAACTTTGCGATCGGCTGGTGGCGGAATGCTTCGCCAGTGAGGACTACCGGGAAGGCCGGCAGGCATTCATGGAGAAGCGGTCACCGAGGTTTCGCGGTCGCTGACACGGTTCCGGGACGGACGACAATCCATGGTGCGAAGCGCACGTCACTCGTCGAATTCGTCGAAGTCGAGTCCTCCCTCGTCAAACGCGCTTGCATCAGGCGTGTCACGGAGAAAGAGGACCTGCAGGTAGGTGGCGCGAACGGTCGCGTAGGCATCCAGCGTATTCGCGTATCCCGCATCAAGCTGCTCGAAATTCCGGTCACGGAACATCACGGCCCTGAGACCCGCTTCGGCGAACTGGAGGTTGCTGCGCTGATCTGAGGTCTGGATGAGTTGGTTGTGCGGGGCTGCAATGGAGTCAATGCCGCGGCCAAACGCTTCCCGCGTGGTCGACGGTCCGAGCACAGGGAGCATGAGGTAGGAGCCGGGTCCCAGACCCCAGGACGCCAACGTGCTCCCGAAGGTACGCGGATCGCGGTCGATCCCCGCGTGTGCGGCAACATCCAGAACTCCTCCGAGCCCGACCACGGAATTCAGCACAAACCGGGACAGGGCAGTGTCGACAGCGTCGAGATCGCCTTGCAAGGCGGCGTTGATCGCGTTGGCCGGCTCCAGCACGTTGTTGAGGAAATGGCGGGCTCCCCGCCGCACGGGAGCGGGCACGGCAGTGCGGTAGACGATCGTCACCGGCCGGAGCGCGAAGCGGTCAAGTTCGCGGTTCGCGCTGAATACGATGCGGTTGACCGGCTCCAGCGGGTCGTCCGCGGTCATCGCTTCAGCGGGAAGGAGCATGGAAGGGAGTGCCATGACCACGACCAGCATGGCACGCGAGAGGAGCGCCCGAGGCTCCCTAGACGCTGCCATAGCCGCCTCCGCCTGGCGTTGCAATGACCATCACGTCACCCGGGCCGACCTCGCAGGTGGCACTTCCCGGCAACTGTTCAACGGATCCGTCGAGACGCTGCAGGGAGTTGACCCCGAGCGCGGCGTCACCACCGCCTGCCAGTCCCCGTGGCGGAATGCGTCGGCGGTTGGAGAGGATGTTGGCCGTCATCGGAGCCAGAAAACGCAGGCGTCGCAGCGTGCCGTCGCCGCCATTGTAGCGGCCCGTTCCTCCGCTCCCGTTCCGAACTGCAAACGATTCCAGACGAACGGGAAAGCGGGTTTCCAGCACTTCGGGATCGGTCAGGCGGGTATTCGTCATGTGGCAGTGGACCGCATCGGCCCCGGGGTGATCCGGTCCGGCTCCGCCACCTCCGCAGATTGTCTCGTAGTAGCCGTAGGTGTCGGTCCCGAACGTGAAGTTGCTGACGGTTCCGTAACTGTGGGCCTGGACGCCGAGCGCGGCAAACAAGACGTCAACAATTGCCTGACTGGTTTCCACGTTCCCGGCGGCGACCGCGGCCGGATAGGCCGGAGCCAGCAGGGTCCGTTCGGGAATGCGGATCTCAACCGGAAGGAGACAGCCGTGATTCAGCGGAATGGGGCGCTCGATCAGAACCCGAAGGACGTAGAGGACGGCCGACCGGGCGACCGCGCTCGGCGCATTGAAATTGTTGGCGAGTTGCGGCGATGTGCCTTCGAAATCGAATACCGCAGTACGACGGGACCGGTCGACGCTCACGCACACGCGGATGACCGATCCGTCGTCGAGTTCGACGTCGGCCGTTCCGGAGTCCAAGCGGGTCAGCAGGCGCCGAACCTGTTCTTCGGCGTGCTCCTGCACGTGTCCCATGTAGGCATGCACTGTCGGTAGTCCGAACTCGTCAATCATGCCTCGCAGTTCCTGAATGCCGCGCTCCCCGGCTGCAAGCTGGGCGCACACATCCGCAACATTCTGGTCGGGATTGCGTGCCGGCCACCGGCCTGCCCCGAGTTCGTGCCGCAGTTCACGCTCAAGAAGCCGGCCTTGCTCGAGGATTTGAAGCGCGTCGAACAGGATGCCTTCCTCGGCCACGTCCGTACTGGTCGCGGGCATTGAGCCCGGCGTGATGCCTCCGATGTCCGCGTGGTGTGCACGGCTTGCGACAAAGAACTGCAAATGGGTTCCAGGCCGATCAAAGACGGGGGTGACCACGGTGAGATCGGGAAGATGGGTGCCGCCGCGGTAGGGAGCGTTGTGCAGGAACGCATCGCCCGGACGAAACCGGTCTTCGCGAGCGCTCTGGACAGCGGCGACAGCTTCCCCCATGGATCCGAGATGCACCGGAATATGCGGGGCATTGGCGACGAGGGCGCCGGCCCGATCGAAGACTGCACAGGAGAAATCCAGCCGCTCCTTGATGTTGACCGAGTGCGCTGTGTTCTGAAGAACGGAACCCATTTGTTCCGCTGCCGACATGAACAGGCCGTTGAAGATCTCGAGCAGCACCGGATCGACGGCGGTGCGTCCCCGGCGCCGGCTGTCGCGGCTTTGTTCGCGCTTGAGCAGGAGCTGACCGTCGTCGAGCATGCGGGCCGTCCAGCCCTGGTCGATGACCGTCGTGGCGGTTGCTTCGACGACAATCGCCGGGCCGGGCAGGCGATCGCCGGTCCGGAGGTCGTCGCGCACGTATAGCGGGACCCGCCGGAGCCGGCCGCGGTCATGGAAGGCGACATCGGCAACCCGCCTGGGCGATCCGTCGCCGGGTGGCACGGGCGGGGCAGGCACGGGCGCGGAAGCAACCACGGCCTCGACTTCTGCGGCTTCAATATGGAGCGCCCTCCCTTCGTGCAAAAAGCCGAAAAGGGTCCGGTGGTGATTCTCGAATGCGTGGAGCACATCGGTCCCGCTGCCCGCCGGGACAAGCAGCGGCGTGTTGGTTCCGGCATAGCGGATTCGCAGGCGGCGACGGAGCACGGTCTCGGCCGACGGGTTGTCACTGACAAGGTCCTTGACCGCCATGCGTTCCGCAACCGCGAGTTCGGCGTCGGCCGGGGCCGGGTCGCGGGGGTCCAGCTCGCGCTCGACCGCTTGCTGGCGGATAGCAGAGATGTCCGCAAGTCCCATGCCGTAGGCCGACAGGACGCCGGCCAACGGATGCAGGACGACCGTACGCATGCCGATGTACTCCGCGACCCGGCAGGCGAGTTGACCCGCCGCGGCGCCGAATCCGGCCAGTGCGCAGGCCGTGACGTCGTGGCCACGCTGGACCGAGATCTTCTTGATGGCCGCGGCCATATTGGCCACCGCAACTTCAAGAAAGCCCTCGGCGACCTGCTCCGGTGTGGTGCCGACCGTTGCGGCAAGTTCCCTGAATTTCGCCGCCGTGACTTCGAGGTCCGGCGGTTGATCATGGTCCGGGCCGAACACGCGCGGAAAGTAGTCGGCGCGTAGACGGCCGAGGAGCAAATTGGCGTCGGTAACCGTGAGCGGGCCTCCGTTGCGGTAGCACGCAGGACCCGGATGCGCGCCCGCGCTATCGGGCCCCACGGTAAATCGTGCACCGTCGTAATGAAGGATGGAGCCTCCACCGGCGGCGACTGTTTCGATGCGAAGCGAGGGAATCGCCAGGTGCAGCCCTGCAACTTCGGTCTCGGCGACGCGCTCAAAGGTGCCCGCGTGGTAGCTGACGTCGGTGGAGGTCCCGCCCATGTCAAAGCCGATGATGCGGTCGATGCCCGCCGCCGCCGCCGTTCGGGCCGCTCCCACGACCCCGCCCGCGGGCCCCGACAGCACGGCATCCTTGCCGCGAAACCTGCGGGCTTCCGCCAATCCCCCGCTGGACTGCATAAAGGAAACGGGGATGTCCTCAAGTTCGAGCTTGAGTTCACGGATGTACTGGTCGAGTACCGGCGAGAGATACGCATCCGCGACAGTCGTTCCGGCTCGACTGACCAGCTTCATGAGCGGGACGGTTTCGTGCGAGACGGAAACCTGGGCAAAGCCGGCCCGCCGTGCAATCGCCGCCAGCGCCTGTTCGTGTTCGGTGTAGCGGTACCCGTGCAGGAGCACGATGGCAGCAGCCCGAAAACCGTCCGCGACCGCCTGCCGGAGGAGCGCCTCTGCGGCGGTCTTGTCGAGCGGGACAACGATCTCGCCATCGGCACCGACGCGTTCGTCGACCTCAATGACTCTGGCGTGCGGGAGTTCAGGCCGCACAATCCGGCGCGCGAAGATATCGGGCCGTGCCTGGGTTCCGATCCGCAGCGCATCGCCAAAGCCGCGCGTGATGCAAAGCACCACCGGTTCGCCCTTCTGCTCGAGCAGGGCATTGGTTGCCACGGTGGTTCCCATGCGAACCGATGCGATCGATTCGGGGGCAATGGGAGCGTCCGCGTGCAGGCCCAGGACTTTTCGTATGCCCGCGACAGCGGCGTCGCGGTAGCGGCTGGGATCGTTCGACAGCAGCTTGTGTGCGGTGAGCCCGCCGTCGGGAGCACGGGCGACGATGTCGGTAAAGGTTCCGCCGCGGTCGATCCAGAACTGCCAGCCGGGCACTGTTGAAGTCATGGGCGGAAATTTAGCGTGGATGACCGGCAGGTGTCCGAAGCGCGCGGGCCCGGTTCCATCATCGGGTGGTGGCAACGTGCGTCGCGGGCAAAGCGTTGGCCTCAGCCTGGAGAATGGGTTGGGCCGCGCCTGCCGCGTCCCGGGGCCGGTAGTCGCTGGTGCAGGTCAATCCGGTCTTGGGTTGACGCCTGGCCAGCAAGGTGGCGACTTGAAGCCTGGCAGGATTTGAGCGGTGCGCCGTGCGGTTGGTCGGTCGCTGGCCCGGCAATAGAATGCATCGCTTCCGGGCCGTCCGTGCGCTTGGCATGATGCAGCCCACTGCGTCTCCTCGGCTCGGACTATGGCATTTCTCGGCAAATTGCTCGGCGGCACCCTAGGTCTCGCCATCGGAGGGCCAATCGGGGCGCTGATCGGCGCGGGCGGCGGTCACCTGTTCGACCGTTTCCGGGAAAGCGAGAAGCGAACCCTGGCCGGCGGTGGGCCGGAACTGCTCGGGAACCATGCCGAGGCCCAGCTCGCGTTTGCGGTCGGACTCATCGGCCTCTCGGCAAAGGTCGCCAAAGCGGACGGCCGGGTAACGCCGGACGAAATTCGTGCGTTTCGGCAGGTGTTCGACTTTCCGCGCCAGGATGAAGAGCGCGTCGCCGCCCTCTACAACCAGGCGAAAGCGTCGACGGCGGGTTTCGAAGCGTATGCGCGCCAGCTCGCCGCGATTCTCGGTGCCCGGGACGAGCGCTGCGCCCAGATTCTTGATTGCCTGTTCACCATCGCGGGTGCGGACGGCGTGCTCCATCCGAACGAGGACCGCGTCATCCGCGAGATCGGCCACATCTTCGGATTCTCGGACGCCGAAATCGCATCGCTGCGTGCGCGCCATCAGCCGTCGCAGTCGCGGGGGAACAGCGGCGGTGACCTGGCTTCCAAGTACGCGGTCTTGGGAGTGGACCCGTCCGCGACCGATAGTGAGGTCAAGTCGGCCCACAGGGACCTGGTGCGCAAGTTCCATCCCGATCATCTGGCCTCCAAAGGGCTGCCTGACGAGCTGCTGCAGCATGCAACGGAACGTCTGGCGGATATCAACACCGCATACGAGGCCGTCATGAAGGAGCGCGCGGCCCGATGAACCGCGTCATCCACGATGCCCCTTCGCCCAACCACAATGCCCGGCCCACGGGGGCCGACATCGAACTGGTGGTGGTGCACTTCACCGGCATGGAAAGCGCCGAGGCGGCATTGCACGAACTCACGCGTTTGGGAAGTGGGGTCAGCGCGCATTGGATGATCGAAGAGGACGGCACGATCTTTCGCCTGGTTCCGGAGGAACGTCGCGCCTGGCATGCGGGACTGGGGTCGTGGCGCACCTGGCACGACGTCAACGCGGTGTCGCTCGGCATCGAACTGGTGAATCCCGGACACGACTTCGGGTATCGCCCGTTTCCTGAACCGCAGATCGAGGCACTGGAAGAATTGCTTGCCGATGTCTTCCAGCGCCACGGCTTGCGGCCCTGCGATCTGATCGGACACTCCGATCTGGCGCCAGAACGCAAGGAAGATCCGGGCGAACTGTTTCCATGGGAACGCCTTGCGCGTTCAGGGTTCGGCATCTGGCCCGATGCTGTGCTCGACTATCCCGACAGTGGCCTCGGGGTCATGGAGGATTTCGAGGAGTCCATCGGTGATGAGTCCAATCGTACGGCGTGCGGTTTGGACCCGGATGACCTGCGCGAGAGCGTGCGGGATCTCCAGGAGAGAGTCCGCGCTATTGGATACGGCGTGGAAACCAACGGAGTGTACGACGCGCTCACGGAAGCGGTGGTCGCGGCATTCCAGCGCCGCTTCCGCCCGGCCAGCGTGGACGGCTATGCGGACCCGGAAACGCGCGCTCTGATCAGGGCGGTGGCGCAACTCGCAGAATGATCGGAGCGGGTGCTCCCGCTTGATCTCTCCCGCACTTCGACACCCTTGACCTCGTCCGGTTCGTGCCATTCAATCCCGCCACCAGACGGCCGGATGGCTGCCTCCGCCTTGGCGGGGGAGGAAAGTCCGGGCTCCACGGAAACACGGCGCCGGGTAACTCCCGGCGGAGGCGACTCCAGGGAAAGTGCCACAGAAAACAAACCGCCGGTTCATGTCGAATCGGCAAGGGTGAAACGGTGCGGTAAGAGCGCACCGCGTGTCCGGCAACGGAGACGGCACGGCAAACCCCGCCGGGAGCAAGACCGAATAGGGACGGGAGGGCCATTGCGGCCTGAAGGTGTTTCCGCCTCCGTCCGGGCCGGTCGCATGCGGCACCTGGAAACAGGCGTCCAAGATGAATGGCCATCCTCGACAGAACCCGGCTTACAGGCCGTCTGGTGACAACAAACAAGCCAAGTTGAGGGGGATTGCGAACCAAGTTACGAACAGATACGGCGCAGAAGAACAATAGGAGAACATTTGTTTTTCTTGCGAAATCTCTTGACCTGTCCCATGAATAGGCATAATCTCCCATGCTAACCCAAAGGGGTCGGCAACGTTCCTGATGCCGGCCCGGCATGGAGGGTTGAGCGATGCAGGAGGTGGGTGGCAGCGCCTTCTTCGCCGGCACGTTTACACACAAGATCGACAAGAAGGGTCGAATCAGTATCCCTGCGCGCTGGCGCACCGAATTCAAGGCTGAATCCTCGCCGCACCTTTATGTCGCCGCCCCCAGCGGGGATGGCGCGATCGAATGCGTGACCCAGGCCGATCTGCGGCGGCGCAACACGGAGCAAACCGGCCGCACGGACCTGTCACAGCGGCAGCGCGGATTGTTGGGGCTCCACCATTTTCACGCGTACTCCGCTCTCCCCATCGACCCCGAGGGTCGCGTGCAACTGCCGGCCGATGCGCTGGTGACGGCCGGGCTGGCCGTCCGGGATGCCGCGGCGCGCGCGAAGACTCGCAACGTCCAACTGGTAACCAGCGAGGCCGGACTGCTGGGAGCCGGGGATCGTTTTTTCATTGTCCATCCGGGCCAGGTGGAGGGCATCCTCGCTGCAGCATCTGCTGAAGCCGATTCCGCCCAACACGGCCAAGGGCCCGAGATCTAGAAACGCCGGCACGTGGGACCTCACCCTTCCTCCCTCCCTCATGGCCGCTCGACCATGACCCACGTGCCGGTCCTCCTGTCGGAAACCCTCGCGCACCTGCATCCACGCGCGAAGACTGTTTATGTGGATGCAACATTCGGTCGTGGCGGTGTCGCGGAGGCACTGCTCCAGGCCGCGGACTGCCGCGTGGTGGCGATTGACTGCGATCCGGATGCCATTCCGGCAGCGACCGCCCTGACAGAGCGGTACAGCGGCCGGTTCCGGTTCGTGCATGGGCGGTTCGGGCAGCTTGCGGCAGTCCTGGCGCAGGTTGACCTCGATGCGATCGATGGCGGGGTCGTCTTCGATCTGGGCGTGTCCTCGCCGCAGCTTGATGACCCGGACCGCGGGTTCTCGTTTCAGGCGGATGGCCCCTTGGACATGCGGATGGGACGTCAAGGACGCTCGGCCGCGGACGTGGTCAACAGTACGGACCAAACCGCGCTGGAGGGGCTTCTTCGCACTCTCGGCGAGGAACGCTACGCACGCCGGATCGCACGGGCGATCGTCCGCTGCCGGCCGTTCAGTCGTACCGGGGAATTGGCCGAGGCGGTCCGTTCCGCGGTCCCGGGCGGAATCCATCGGATCGACCCGGCAACACGCACCTTCCAGGCCATCCGGCTCGCGGTCAATGACGAACTCGGCGAATTGCGCGCCGCGCTGGGTGATGCCGAGCACCTGCTGACGGAAGGAGCCCGGCTGGTTGTGGTGTCCTTTCATTCGCTTGAGGACCGCATTGTCAAACGATTCATCGCGGAACGGGCAGGGCGTGCGCCTCGTGCACATCGGCATGTTCCCGAACCCAGCCGCCACGCGCCCACCTTCCGGCAGTTGCGTGCTCGCGCTGTCCGCCCGGGCCCGGCCGAGGTGGCCCGTAATCCCCGGGCGCGCTCGGCGCGCCTCCGGGCAGCCATACGCACGGCTGCGCCGGCAACGGTCCTGGCAGCGTGATGGTCGCGTGGGTGCTCCGGGCGGGGCGGTTGATGGGGTTTTGGCTCTGCCTGCTGATGGTGGCGGTCATGCTGCTGGTCGGTAGCAGCATCTGGTTCCGTCACCAGCTGCGGGCTGGAGAAGATCGACTGGACGCGCTCCACGCCCGCGAGGAAGCCCTGCGCATGGGTATGGATCGCTTGGCGGCGGAGTGGTCCCATCTCAATCAACCCGAGCGCCTGTCGCGGCTCGCACGCGCCCATCTTGACCTGCAGCCCGCCCCGGTGACGCCGCTCCCGCTCCTTCCCGACGTGCTAGCGCCCGGGCCGGTCCCGGCACGGTTCGAACGGTGACCTCGTTGCGCCGCCGCTACCGGCGTGAGCCTCAAGTCCGCCTGTGGCAGGGTGGCCGCAGCCGCTCGGAGCGGACCGGCGAGCGCCTCCGTGCGGGCATGACCATCCTTGCGATTGCCTTCGTGGTTGTCGGCCTGCGCCTGGGGGATGTGGCGCTGAGTGATCGCCCTGAGGTGCGGCACTTCGCTGTGGACCGCCCGCCGCCGGCCCGCGGGGAGATCTTTGACCGGAACGGGGTGATCCTGGCGACGACCATCGCGGCGCCGTCGGTTTGGCTGAACCCCTCCGAAGCCCGCGACCCGGTGCGTCTCGCGGCCGATCTCACTGCCGTATTTCCGGAATTGAATCCGGCCCGGCTGGCCCAGCGCATTGCGTCCGGAAAGCACCAGGGCCGGCAATTCATGTGGATCCGCCGGCAGGTGCGCCCGGCCCAGGCGGAAGCTGCCATGCGCATCGGCTCGCCGGGCCTGGGCGTGCGCGAAGAGAAGAACCGCATCTATCCCCAGGGCCGTTTGACGTCGCATGCCGTGGGATACGTGGACGTGGACGGCCGCCCCCTGGCGGGTGTCGAGCGAATCAGCGACGCCGACATACGCAGCGGTCCGGTGCATCTCACGCTTGACCTTCGGGTTCAGCACGTGTTGCGGGAACGCCTCGGCGCCGCCATGGCGCGGTTCCGGGCCCGGGCCGGCACGGGCGTCGTGCTCGAAATTGCCACCGCGAACGTGCTTGCCCAGGTGTCGTTTCCCGATTTCGACCCCAATGACGTCCGCGATGTCAACGATCCCGCGATGCTCGATCTCGGCACGCAGGGCATCTTCGAAATGGGGTCGACCTTCAAGACGTTCACGCTGGCGGCTGCCCTGGACGCGGGCCGCGCAACCCTCGCCAGCCGCTTTGACGCCACCGAGCCGATCAAGGTCGGTGCCCACACCATTCACGATTTCCATCCGGAAGAACGGTGGCTCCGCCTCCCCGAGGTGTTCGTGCATTCGTCCAACATCGGCACCGTGCAGGTCGCGAATGCGCTGGGTGATGAGCTCCATTGGGACTATCTCGGGCGCCTCGGCCTGCTGCAGGACATCAATGGCCCGGGCATCCGCTCGGTCCATCCGAGACTTCCCAATGCGTGGGGGGAGGCCGAACGGGCGACGGTCGCGTTCGGGCACGGGATCGCCGTGTCACCCACACACCTGGCTGCTGCCGTGGCGGCAGTCGTCGGAGACGGCTTGTACCGGCCGCCCCGGCTGCTCCGCTCAGAGCAACCGATCACCCCGGTTCCAGTGGTACGGCCCGACACCGTCCAGCAGATGCGGACGTTGTTGCGGCAGGTGGTCTTGCACGGAACCGCGGGCCTCGCGGATGTCGGAAATTACGAGGTGGGAGGCAAGACCGGGACCGCCCTGAAGGTTGTGGATGGCCGCTACCGCAACGACCGCCGAACCAACTCGTTCGTGGCGGCGTTTCCGATTGGAGCTCCCCGCTATGTCGTGGTCGTGCTCTTGGACGAACCGAAGGCCGCACCGGGCACCCACGGCTTTGCGACGGCTGGCTGGAACGCCGCACCATTGGCGGGTTCTGTGGTCGCGGGAATCGCCCCGATTCTCGGGGTGACGCCCGCGCGTCCTGAACCGCTTCCGGAGGAGGCGGTGACCCGGGTGGCCTGGCGGTAGAGGCCAGCCGATGCGTCTGGCGGAACTCGCAGTTCGGTCCGGTCCGCCGCTTGCCGACGGACTGCCCGACCCCGATATCAGGGGCCTTTGTTCGGATTCCAGGTCCCTTCGTCACGGCGAACTGTTCGCCGCCCTGCCGGGCGACCGGACGGACGGCAGCAGGTTTCTCCAGCAGGCATTCCGCCGCGGTGCGGCCGCGGCGCTGGTTGCGCCGGATGCGGAACGGCATGCGCGGGAGATCGGTCTGGCAACGGTGGTTGACCCACGGCCGCGCCAGCGCCTCGCCCGGATGGCGGCAGTGTTCTACGAGGCCCAGCCGGACATGGTCGTGGCGGTGACAGGGACCAACGGCAAGACATCAACGGCTCATTTCCTCGCCGAACTCTGGCGCCACAGCGGCCGGCGAGCGGCGACGATCGGCACGCTCGGCGTGGGGGTGAATGGTGACAGGCGCCCGCCCGACGGCGTGCCCTGCCTGACGACTCCCGATCCGGTTGCACTCCATGCGGAGCTGGCGTCACTGTCCCGTGCCGGCTTCGACCATGCGGTCCTCGAGGCGTCATCGCACGGCCTTCACCAGCATCGCCTGGATGGCGTGCGCATCGCGGTCGGCATTCTCACGTCGATCGGGCGTGACCACCTCGACTACCACGGCACAGAGGCCGCCTACCACGCAGCCAAGCGCAGACTGTTTTCCGAGCTGGTGGAATCGGGTGGAACCGCCGTGTTCAACGCTGCCCATGTGGACCCATGCACGCTTGAGGCTGCACGGAACCGGACCCTGAACATCGTCACGTACGGTTGGCCGGACGGTGCGTGCTGGCAAGCGCTTGCGACGGAAACGGAGAGCGGGAACCAACGGCTGCGAATCAGGACGCCGGCCGGAGAGGCGAGCGTCCGGTTTGCGCCTCGGGGTGCATTTCAGGCCGAGAATGCCCTGGCGGCAGCAGCGGCAGCCGTCGCGTCCGGGTTGTCGGTGGATGACACGGTTGCCGGGCTGGCCGCCCTTACGGCACCGGCGGGCCGCCTCGAAGAGGTAGCGGTCCACGAGGGTGCGCGGGTGTTCGTCGATTATGCGCACACCCCGGACGCACTCGCGGCTGCGCTGGAGGCGCTCCGGCCCCATACCCCGGGCAAGCTGCATGTCGTTTTCGGATGCGGCGGCGACCGCGACCGCGGCAAACGGCGGTCGATGGGGGCTGTTGCCGCACGCCATGCCGATCGGGTGATCATCACCGACGACAATCCGCGTTCAGAAGATCCGGCGGCCATTCGGGCGGAAGCCAAGCAGGACGCACCGGACGCCCGCGAGATCGGCGACCGGTTGGAGGCCATTGCGGCGGGGATCGCCGCGCTGGAGGCCGGCGACACACTCCTGGTAGCCGGCAAGGGCCACGAAACCACCCAGGTGGTGGGGGGTGAGGCGACGCCGTTTGACGATCGTGCGGTCGTGCGGCGTCTCACCCAACGGGATGACGCGTGATGGCGCTCTGGACAGCGGCGGCGGCAGCCGGCGCCACCGGCGGCTCGACCAGCGGGTCCTGGTGCGTGGACGGCATTTCAATCGATACCCGCACGCTCAAGCAGAATGACCTGTTCGTGGCCTTGCCGGGCACGCAAACCGACGGCCATGCATTTCTCGATGCTGCCTTTGCGGCCGGCGCGGCTGCAGCGCTGGTCCGGCCTCGACCCGTTTCGACTCCCTGCTACCTCGAGGTCCCGGACCCCCTGCAAGCATTGCGCGCACTCGGTCATGCGGCCCGGGACCGCACGGCTGCCAGGATCGTGGCAGTCACGGGAAGCGTCGGAAAAACAGGAACCAAGGAGCTGTTGCGGGCAGCCCTCGCACCTCTCGGTCCGGTGCACGCCAGTTCGGCCAGCCACAACAACGCGATCGGTGTGCCGCTCAGCCTGGCCCGAATGCCGGCGGGGACGGCGGCGGGTGTCTTCGAACTCGGCATGAGTCATGCCGGCGAGATCGGGGAACTGGTCCGGACGGTCCGGCCCCACGTCGCCGTGATCACGCGGATTGCGCCGGCGCATCTGGAGAATTTCGAGGGGGTGGAACAGATCGCCGCCGCCAAGGGCGAGATCTTCGAGGGTCTGGAACCCGGCGGCAGCGCAGTTGTTCCGGGTGATTCTCCGGGCGTCGATGTGCTGCTTGCCGCAGCCGGGGAGAGCCAAGCGGATCGCATCGTGACCTTCGGCACGGGCGCAAGCTCGGATGCACGGTTGCTGGATACGACCCCGGATGCCACCGGCCAGACGTTCCGCTGGCGGTTCGAGGGCCGGACCCACGCCGGCCGGTTGCGCCTGCACGGAACCCATTGGGCGATGAATGCGGTGGCAGCAGCCGTCGCTGCGACGTTGCTCGGGGTGGCGCCGGATGCCGCGACTGAGCACCTCCGCACCGTCCCGCACCTTGCCGGGCGCGGGCGCCGGCACACGGTCGAGGTTGCAGGCGGCCAGGCCTGGGTCATCGACGACAGTTACAACGCGAATCCCGCCTCCATGCGGGCCGCACTCGCGACCCTGAAGGCCATGCCGGCGACGGGGCGGCGGCTTGCGGTGCTCGGCGAGATGAAGGAGCTGGGCGCAGCGTCGAGCGAGTTGCATGCAGGGCTTGCGCCGGCTGTCCGGGGAATCGATCGGGTGTGGTGTGTCGGACGGGAGATGGCCCCGCTCCAGCGGATCCTGCCAAGCGGGATCACCGGCGAGCTTGTCTCGGACGCCGAAACCGCCGCTGAACAGGCACTTGCGGAACTGCAGGCCGGTGATGTGCTGCTCGTCAAGGGAAGTCGGGCAACCGGGCTGGACATCGTGGTCGCGCGCGCGGCCGGGCAGGACCCTGGCTGATGCTGTTCCACTTCCTGGTCCCCCTGGCCGACACCTTCGGGCCCCTCAACCTGTTCCGGTACCTCACATTCCGAACCGGCGGGGCGCTTTTGACGGCCATGCTCATTGCATTCTGTATTGCACCGCTGCTGATCCGGTGGCTGGCGAAGATGCAGAACGGCGGCCAGCCGATCCGGGAAGACGGCCCCGACCGGCACTTGCTGACCAAGCAGGGCACACCCACGATGGGTGGCCTGCTGATCATGGTTGCCGGCCTCGGTTCGACCATTGTCTGGGGCGACCCCACCAATCCGTACCTCTGGATCGTGATCGCCTCGGGTCTGGGTTTCGGCCTGATCGGACTCATTGACGATATTGACAAGGTCCGGCGCCGGCGGGCGGGCGGCTTGCGTTCGTCGGTCAAGTTCCTTCTCCAGATCGCGGTCGCACTCCCCGTTGCGATCGCGGTTTACTGGCTGGCGCCCGATTGGCTTGCGGGCCGGCTCGCCGTCCCGTTTTCCAAGGATCTGCTCCCCAACCTCGGCATCGCCTGGATTGCGCTGGCGGTCTTTGTCCTTGTCGGGACGTCGAACGCAGTCAACCTGACCGACGGGCTGGACGGTCTCGCCATCGTCCCCATCATGATTGCGGCGGGCGCGTTTGGCCTGATCGCGTGGCTCGTCGGCAACGCGTTTTTTGCCGATTACCTGCAGATCCACTATGTCCCGGGAACGGGCGAGCTTGCTGTTCTGTGCGGCGCCCTGATTGGATCGGGACTCGGTTTCCTTTGGTACAACGCGCACCCGGCCCGGATCTTCATGGGCGATACGGGTGCGCTGGCAACGGGCGGCATGCTGGCGGCGATCGCCCTGGCCACCCGGCACGAGATCGTGCTGGCGGTGATTGGCGGCCTGTTCGTGGCTGAAACCGTGTCCGTCATCCTGCAGGTCGCCGCGTATCGCCTGACCGGACGGCGCGTGTTCAGAATGGCGCCGCTGCATCATCACTACGAGCAGAAAGGGTGGCCGGAGGCGACCGTGGTCGTGCGCTTCTGGATCGTCGCCGCTGTCTGTGCGCTGGCCGGCCTCGCCACGCTGAAGTTGCGGTAGCGATGATGGCGCAAGCGTACGGAGTGTTGGGGTTCGGCAAGACCGGAGCGAGCGCGGCCCGCGTTCTGGCCCGATGCGGGCAGCAGGTGGTCGTCTGGGACGACTGTCCCGAGGCCCGGGCTGCTGCGGTCGCGGCTGGTTTCGAAGTGCGAAAGCTGACCGGACCGCTCGCCGGACTTGTGGCCAGTCCGGGAATCTCGCCGGCGCACCCGGAACTGCAGGCTGCGGAACGCAGTGGTGTGCGGGCAGAGAGCGATATCGACCTGTTCTGGCGACGGCTCCAGCGAAGCACGCCGGGTTCGTCACGGGTCATCGGTGTCACGGGCACGAACGGAAAATCCAGCGTGGTGGCGTGGATCACGCACCTGCTGCGCGCTGCGGGGCGCTCGTGTGCGGCGGGTGGCAATTTCGGGACCCCGGTACTCGATCTGCCGTGTCCGCTTGACGGCATTTACGTCCTTGAGCTGTCCTCGTTCCAGCTCGCGCGTAGCGTCGAATTGCGCCCCGATGTGGCGGTCATCCTGAACGTCGGAAGCGATCACCTGGACTGGCACGGGAGCCGGCAGGCCTACGTCACCGCCAAGGAGCGGATCGTGCGCGGGCAGGGACCCGAGGACGTGGCCGTCGTCTGCATCGACGATGCCGAGGGGCAACGGATCTGCACGCAGCTGCAGGAGACCGCAGGAGCCCCCCGGGTTGCTGCCGTCTCCGCATCCCGCCGTTGCGCGGGTGGTGTCGGCGTGGTGGATGGCGTGCTCCACGACGACCTCGATGGACAGTCCCGGGACATTGGCCGGCTGGATTCGCTGGTACGGACATCCGGCCGCCACACGTGGCAGAACGCCGTCGCTTCATGGGCGGCTGCGCGGCTTGCCGGGGCCGGACCGGATGAACTGGTGCCCGCGCTCGGGACGTTCCGCGGGTTGCCGCACCGCCTTGAGCCGGTTGCGTCCGTCGATGGTGTGCAGTTCATCAACGACAGCAAGGCGACCAATGTGGCGGCCGCTGCTGCGGCCCTTGCGTGCTTCGACAATGCGTGCTGGTTGGCGGGTGGTCGCGGCAAGGGCGAGGATCTCAGCCCGCTCGTCGAATTGCTGGATCGCGTTGACAGCGGGTTCTTTTTTGGCGAGCACGGCCCGGCCCTGAAGGCCGCGTTTGGCGGCCGGATTCCGGTGCGCCTGTTCGACACCATGGAGCCGGCCGTGGCGTCGGCGTTTGACCGGGCCCGGGCCAGTACGCCGCCCCTGCCGGTTGTGCTGTCACCGGCGTGCGCCAGCTACGACCAGTACCGCAATTTTGAGGCCCGGGGGGCGGCGTTTCGCACGATCGTCGGTGCCCTGTCGAAGGCCGCGTCATGACGCCGGGTTCCGCAGCCTTGCCGGCCTGGTTCCATGGTTGGATCCAGAGCGTCGACCGCATCAATCTCGCGCTGGTGCTGGGACTGGCTGGCGTCGGCGTTCTGGCGGTCATGACGGCCACCCACCTGGTGGCGATCCACCGCGGCCTGGACGATCTTCATCTGGTGGGCTGGCACGTGCGCGTTCTTGTGCCGTCGCTTGGCGTCATGGTCATGCTTTCTTTCCTGGCGCCGATCGGGGTTTTCCGGGTTTCGGTCGCGGGTCTGGCTGTGGCCATGCTGCTGATGGCCGTGACGATTGCAGTGGGCGTCGACGTCAAGGGGGCCAGGCGCTGGCTGGACATCGGCGGCATGTCGCTGCAGGCCTCCGAACTGGCCAAGCCGTTTTTCGCCGTTGTGACCGGCTGGCTGCTGGCCCGGGGCCGCAACGCACCGTTCGGGGTGCTGGTTCGGACACGCCCGTCCTACCTGCTTCTGCCGCTGGGCCTGCTGTTTGCGCTCTGGGGGCTACTGGTGGCGCAGCCCGATTTCGGGATGGCCGTGATCATCGGCGCCGCCTGGTGCGCGCAGTTGTTTCTTGCCGGCCTGCGTCTCCGTCTGATGCTGTTGGCGGCCGTGGTGGGCGCGGGATTCGTGGCCGCCGCCTACATGACACTTCCGCATGTCGAGGCACGGATCGACCAGTTCGTCTACTCGGAGGGCGAAATCGGCTATCAGGTGGAAAAAGGTCTCGACGCCTACAGCCGGGGCGGGCTGCTCGGACAGGGGCCGGGTGAGGGGATTGTGAAAGCGAGCATCCCCGACGCTCATACCGATTTCATCTTTCCCGTGATCGCCGAAGAGTTCGGAGTTGCTGCCTGCTTCGCCGTGCTGGCGCTGTTCGCCGGAATTACGTTCCGTGGTCTCAGCCGGCTCCGGGACAGTCGGGACCTGTTTGCAATGCTGGCGGCCGGCGGGCTGCTGTTCCAGTTTGTCCTGCAGGCACTGGTGCATGTCGCAGTCACCCTCAATCTGACACCGACCACCGGCGTGACCATGCCGTTTGTGTCGACGGGCGGCTCCTCCCTCCTTGCGGTCGGGATCGCGATGGGCCTGATGCTGGCGCTGACCCGGCGCCAGCTGGTCCCACGGACCTGGAGTCGATGACGCGCTTGGCGATACTCGCCGCAGGCGGAACCGGGGGTCACCTGCTCCCGGCGACCGCGCTGGCGGAGACGCTCCGCGAACGCGGCTGGCTGCCGCATTTCGTCACGGATCGGCGCGCGTTGCCGCATTTTCGGGCCGATGTCGAGCTTCCGTTGACGATCTTGCCGGCAGCAGGACTGGCGGACCGGAGTGTGTGGGAGCGGGCAAAGGCCATTCCGGTCCTCGGCCTGGGAGCCCTCCAGGCTTTGCTCTTGCAGCGCCGCAAACGCCCCGCGGTCGTGATCGGTTTTGGTGGCTACGCATCCTTGCCGGCTGGCGTGGCGGCGTGGTTGGGGCGTGTACCGCTCATCGTTCACGAGGCCAACGCGGTGCTCGGGCGTGCGAACCGGTTCCTGGCATCCAGGGCCAATGCGCTCGCCGCGACCTTTCCAAATCCGGCGGGTCTCCCCGCCGGCGTGCGGGCGTCGCGGGTTGGCCTGCCCATACGGGCCGAGTTCGAGGATCTGGCGTCGGTCGCTTACGTTCCGCCCTCCGCTGACTCGGCGATCCGGATTGTCGTCACCGGCGGCAGCCAGGGGGCGCGAGCACTCGGGATCATGGTGCCGGAGGCGCTGGCGGGGCTCCCTGGAAGCGTGCGCCAGCGGCTCGAGGTCTTGCAGCAGGCGCGCCCCGAAATGATGGATGACGTGGAGGACACCTACCGCGTCGCCGGCATTCGCGCCACGGTGGTGCCGTTCATCGACGAGCTGGCAACGGCCCTTCGGGATGCGCACCTGATCGTCTGCCGCGCCGGCGCGGCCACGGTGGCGGAAAATTCGGTCGCTGGACGCCCTGCCGTGTACATCCCGCTGCCGACGTCGATCGATGGCCATCAGGACGCGAACGCGGGCGCCGCGACTGCCGTCGAAGCGGCGTGGGTGGTGGCCGAGAAACGGGGACCAAAGGCGCTGGGCGAACTCGTGGGCACGCTGTTGACGGCTCCGGAACGCCTGGCAGCGGCCGCCGACAACGCGCGACGGGTCGTGCCGGCCGGCGCCGCCGGCCGGCTTGCCGACCTCATCGAAGATGCAACGCAGGGGAGTGCGCTGTGAGCGTGTTTCCGCTTCCGCTCGGGGCTGTGCATTTCGTCGGGATCGGCGGGATCGGCATGAGCGGGATCGCGGAAGTGATGCACAACCTCGGGCACCGTGTACGCGGCAGCGATCTGGCGGAAAACAGCAACGTGCGCCGGCTGCGCAAACTCGGCATCGAGGTTTCCGTCGGGCATGACGCGCACAATCTGGGCGATGCGTCCGTCGTCGTTGTGTCATCCGCCCTCCGGCCCGAGAACCCGGAGGTGAAGGCCGCCCGCACGGCGCGGGTACCAGTGGTCGGGCGGGCCGAAATGCTCGCCGAACTGATGCGCTTTCGCCCGTCGATTGCCGTCGGGGGAACGCACGGAAAAACGACCACCACATCGCTGGTAGCGGCCGTGCTGCACGAGGCCGGTCTCGATCCGACGTTTGTCATCGGCGGTGTGATCAATGCGCACGGAACCAACGCCCGGCTCGGAACCGGAGCCTGGACCGTGGTCGAGGCCGACGAATCCGACGGATCGATGGTCCGTCTGCCGGCGACCGTCGCGATCGTCACCAACATGGATCACGAACACCTGGACTACTACGGGACGTTCGACGCACTTCGCGACGCATTCAGGACCTTCGTCAAGCAGGTGCCGTTCTATGGAGCGGCGGTCCTTTGTGCCGATCATCCGGAAGTGCGCGCGCTCGCTTCGGAGGTCACGGACCGCCGGGTCATCACCTACGGCATGACAGGCACGGCCGACGTCCGTGCCGAGAACCTGCGCCAGGGCGTCGACGGGATGCGCTTCGATGTTGTGATCAACCCCGAGGCGTTTGGCGAACCCGCGTCACAACCAGGCCAGATCAACGACTTCAGCCTCGCCATGCCGGGCCGGCACAGCGTCCAAAACGCATTGGCCGCCATCGCTTCGGCACGGGTCATCGGAGTGGATCCCGCCAGCATCCGCGACGGAATTCGCCAGTTCGCCGGCGTGCGGCGGCGCTTTACCCGCGTCGGTGAAGCCTGCGGGGTGGCGGTTGTCGATGACTACGGGCACCACCCGGTCGAAATCCGGGCTGTCCTCGAGGCGGCCAGCAGCATCACCAAGGGAAAAGTCGTCGCAGTGGTGCAGCCGCACCGCTTTTCCCGTCTGCAGCTCCTGTTCGACGATTTCTGTCGGTCGTTCGACGATGCCGGTGCCGTGGTCGTCGCCGACGTCTACCCGGCCGGCGAACACCCCATTGCGGGCGTGGATCGTGACGCGCTGGTGGACGGGATTCGTGCCCATGGCCATCCCAGTGTGCACGCACTGCCCGAGCCGTCGGAGTTGCCGGTCACGCTGGCCCCGCTGTTGACCGCGGGCGACACGGTCCTTTGCCTCGGGGCAGGTGACATCACCAACTGGGCAGCGGACCTTCCGGACCGTCTGGAACCGCTCCTTGTCAAGCGGCCGGCGGTGGTGTCATGACCGGACCTCTGATGGAGCGTTTGCCCGAAGTGCGCGGGCGGTTGCGTGCAGGTGCCGTGCTCGGCCGGACCTGCTGGTTCCGGGTCGGCGGACCCGCCGAGGTTCTGTTCACGCCGGCAGACATGGCCGACCTATCCGAATTTCTGACCGGCCTGCCGGCCGATGTTCCGGTCACGGTTCTTGGCCGGGGATCCAATCTCCTGGTCCGCGATGGGGGCGTGTCCGGGGTTGTCATCCGCCTCGGGCGGGCGTTTTCCGGCATCCAGGTGGACGGGCATACGGTCGAGGCGGGAACCGCGGCGGCGAGCGCCGACGTTGCCCGGGCCGCGCAGGCGGCGGGAGTGGCGGGATTCGGTTTCCTGGAAGGGATTCCCGGCAGCGTCGGCGGAGCACTCCGCATGAACGCCGGATGCCATGGCCGGGAGGTTCGCCACGTTCTCACAGCCGTCCGCGCGGTCGACCGCGAAGGACGTGTTCATGACGTGCCGGCAGACGAATTGCAGCTCGGCTACCGCCACTGCGGCGCACCGGAAGACTGGATTTTTGTGTCGGCCCGGTTCACGGGCGCCACCGGCGATCCTGCCGTCATCGCCGCCTGCATGCGCGATTTTCGCGAACGCCGAGAGCGCACCCAGCCTACCCGGGTTGCGACGGGTGGCAGCACGTTTCGCAATCCTCCGGATCACGAAGCCTGGAAGCTGATCGACGAGGCAGGCTGCAGGGGTCTCCGGCGCAACGGCGCCCAGGTTTCCGAGAAACATGCCAATTTCCTCGTCAACGACGGATCGGCCACCGCCGCGGATCTGGAACTTCTTGCTGAAGACGTGCGCAGGCGGGTGCAAGCGGCGACCGGGGTCGTGCTCGAGTGGGAAATTCGCCGGATCGGCGACCCGGCGACGGGGCCCGAGGCATGATGGCCGGCCGGCGGATAGTCGTGCTCCAGGGCGGCACCTCGGACGAACGCGAAGTGTCACTTCGCAGCGGTGCAGCGGTCGTGGATGCGCTGGATGCGCGCGGGCTCCAGGTTGATTCGTTCGATCCCCGCTTCGGGGTGCAGGCACTGGCAAGAGCGCTGGAACCGCCGGGAACCGTCGTCTTCAACGCCTTGCACGGCGGCACCGGAGAAAACGGTTCCATACAGGGCTTGCTCGAGATCATGGAGGTGCCCTACACGCACTCTGGCGTTCGCGCATCGGCGCTTGCCATGGACAAGCCCGCGTCTCGCGATGTGTTCGCCGCGCACGGGCTCGATGTGGCCGCAGGTCGGGTGGTTGGTCTGTCCGATCTTGCCGACAACGATCCGCTGCCCCGGCCCTTCGTTGTGAAACCTCTTGCCGGCGGGTCCAGCATCGGGGTCACAATCGTGCGTGCGGGCGATCGGCCACCGGTCCCGGACGCGGGCGGCGACGAGATGCCGGTCCTGGTCGAGGAGTACGTTCCGGGCCGTGAAATCACGGTGGCGGTACGCGCGTCCGAGCCCCTGTCACTGGTCGAGATCCGTACACCGGACAACTTCTACAGCTTTCACAACAAGTACCATTCCGAACAGACGCAGTACATCGACCCCGAGGATCTGCCCGAGGCGGTGCGCAGTGACCTCCTGGCCGCGGCCGGGCGCGCGCACCGGCTGCTGGGGTGCCGCGGAGTCACCCGAGCGGACTTCCGGCTTGACGATACCTCTGGCGGCCATCGCCTGGTCCTGCTGGAGGTCAACACGCAACCGGGCCTGACCCGCACATCCCTCGTTCCCAAGATTGCGCGGCAAGCGGGCATCAGCTTCGAGGACCTCTGCGTCTGGATGGTGGAGGATGCAACGTGCCGACGCTGAAGCGGCGACTGCGTTGGGTGCTGGTCGTGCCCGTGCTGGCCGTGATCGGGGTCGCCGGCTGGACCGAGAGCGATGCCTGGCTGCGTGCCGGTGTGCAGCACGTGAGCGAGGCGGGCGGGTTGACGGTTAGCGAAATCTGGGTGACCGGACGTAAACGTGCCGCAAAGGCCGATCTGGTCCAGGTGCTCCGTCCCGCCATGGGTGCTTCGATCCTTGCCGTGGATGTCCGGACGATTGTCAGCGCGATCGAGGACCTCGGCTGGGTGGCGGACGCCGGTGTCCGGGTGCAACTCCCCGGCCGGCTCGTCGTATCGCTGCACGAACGAATCCCTGCCGCGGTGTGGCAGCAGGACGGGATGCTGCATGCGATTGACTCGGAGGGAACGGTTCTGGGACCCGTGTCCGAGCACGCCTTCCCGGACTTGATGCTGGTGGTCGGAGCAGGCGCAAACACCCGGCTGGGCGAGATCCAACAGCTGCTTAATGAGGTCCCCTCGGTGTGGGCCAAGCTGGCGGCCGCCATTCGGGTCTCCGAGCGCCGCTGGACGTTGCAGCTCACCACTGGAGTTCGAATTCATCTGCCGGAAGCAGAACCGGCGGCGGCGCTCGCGCGGCTCGTGCATTCCTCCGGTGGCCTGCGCGCCCTCGACACCCGGATCGAGGCCATCGATCTGCGCGTGCCAGGCCGCATTGCCGTTCGCATGCGTGACGAGGCCCGCGCGGCCCTGATGACTGAAGGGGTCTGACGTTGGCGGAGGTGTTTTCAGTCCTGGACGTGGGAGCGGAGAAGATCTGCTGCTTGATTGCAGCGCGGAAACCGAGCCAGCCGGTCACCGTGATCGGTTGTGGTCACACCCGGTCGGCGGGCTTCGAAAATGGGGTCGTCAGTGACATGTACGCGCTGCCGGAAGCGGTCGGCAAAGCGGTGCGCCGGGCCGAGGAAATGGCAGACGGGCGCGTCACGCAGCTGTTGGTTTCGCTGCCCTGTGCACAGCCCGAGTCGTCGCATATCGAACTGCCGCCGTTTCAACTGAACGGCGGGCGGATCATGGAAGACAGCTTCAGCGAAATGCGGCTGGACGATCCTTCCGGGGACGAACCGGGCGCGCCAAAGATCGTGCACGCGCTCCCCACCAGCTACGAACTCGACGGGAACCGGATTCAAGATCCTGTCGACATGGTCGGCAACCTGCTGAAGATCAATGTGCACATGGTGCACGCCGAACGGTCGGCGGGTTGGAATCTCGAAACCTGCCTCGCCGACATCCAGATCGAAGTCAAGGCGATGGTGTTTCCGGCACTCGCGGCCGGCCTTGCGACGATGACCGAGGAAGAGCGACGCATCGGATCGGTCGTCATTGACATCGGCGCGAGTCGGATATCGCTCGGAATCTTCCACGACAGCGCCCTCGTGTACGCCTGGGCCGGCGCCGGTGGCGGTGATGACTTCACGCGGGACCTCGCGCGGGGTCTTGGCGTGTCGCTGAAGGAGGCGACCCGCATCAAGAAGTTTCATGCGTCAACGGTCATGGGCGACGGGCTCGGGCCGGTGCAGGTCGAGCCGCACGAGGGGCAAGCAGACGGCGAGCAGGTGGAACTTCCGGGCGAGGACATCAACCGCATTGTGGCGTCGCGTGCGCAGGCCATGTTCGAGGAGATCTCGGATGTCCTTGCCGGAAGCGGGTTTCCCAGTGAGCTTGGCGGCGTGGCTGTCCTGACGGGCGGCGGCAGCCAGATCCGAGGGCTGTTGGATACCGCGGGCCAGGTACTTGGCCGCCGCGTGCGCCTTGGGCGACCCGACAACGTCCCCGGCCTTCCGGAAGCGCTCCGCAAACCCGAATTTGCCGTGCTCGTGGGCCTACTTCGCTACGCGGAGCAACCGCCCCGCGAATTCCTCTCTCGTGCGCTGCCACCGCGGGCGGGCGGACTTCGTGCCGCGTTCCGCTGGCTGCGAGAAAATTTCTAACCAGGCGCGGGCGTTGTACCCCGGCTTAATTGGAGGCCAAAATGCCGATTAGCATCAGTGTCCCTGACGACCTCGACTTCAAACCGAGGATCACGGTCGTCGGTGTCGGAGGCGGCGGCTGCAACGCCGTTGACCACATGATCAAGAGCAAGCTCGAAGGGGTGTCGTTCGTTGCCTGCAATACCGATCTCCAGGCCCTGCGGCGCTCCACATGCCCGGTCCGGGTTCGGCTGGGCCTGAACAGCACCCAGGGCCTCGGCGCCGGGTCCAACCCGGTGACCGGACAGGAGGCCGCCGAGGAGTCGCTGGACGAGGTCTTGGACGCAGTCGGGGACACCCACATGCTCTTTGTGGTCGCCGGCTTTGGCGGTGGAACCGGAACCGGTGCCTTGCCCGTCATCGCCAAGGCGGCCCACGAACGCGGCATTCTGACAGTCGCCGTCGTGACGACGCCGTTCACGTTTGAAGCCGTGCACCGCACGGAAATAGCGCAAGCCGGACTCGAGGAACTGCGAAAATCCGTCGACACGTTTGTCGTGATCGCCAACCAGAAACTGTTCGACTTGCAGACCGACGGTATGAGCCTCCTCGACTCCTTCCGGCTTGTGGACAACGTCCTCTACGACGGGGTTCGGGGCATCACCGACCTTCTCATGTGCCCGGGTTTGATCAACCTCGACTTTGCCGATGTGCGTTCGACCATGAAGGATGCCGGAGCTGCCCTGATGGGCACGGGCGAGGCCAGCGGAGAAAACAAGATCGAGGAGGCGACGCAGGCGGCAATCAATAACCCGCTGCTCAGTTACCAGGGTCTCGAAATGGACCAGGCAACGAGTCTCCTTGTCAACATCACCAGCAGTGCGAACGTCAGTCTGAGCGAAACCGAGCAGATCATGGAGATCATTCGGGATCGCACCCATGAACGGGTGAACCTCAAGGTGGGAGTGGCGATCGACGACGACATGGGCGACACCATCCGTGTGTCGGTCGTGATGGCGGGCCTTGATCGCGAGCATGCGAGCGTTCTGGGCGCCAAGGTCATTGGCCGTCCGGGCGTTCCCAGAAGAGGCGCAGAGAAGCTGTTCGAGGAGCCGATGCAGACGCCTCGCAAGCCGAATGGCCACGGGTTTCCTGAATCGGCGGAATTGCTGCGTTCGCAAGCGGAGGACATGTCGGACGCTCCGTTGAGCGAACCGGTCAACCCTCCCCCCGCTCAGCCGATGCCGGAAGGTACGACGACGGTCCGGGAGGCGGAATCGCCGCAAACGACCAGAACAGCCCCATCGGATGGCCCTGCGGCGCACGAACCGGATGCGCCGGAAGGAGTAGAAAACGGCCTCTGGCATGCAGACAACGTCTCGCCCACCCACGCGGCACGCGCGAACGGCAGCATGACCCGCGACGCCTCCGAACTGTCCGTTCGACCTTTTGCCCCGCAGGTTGACGACGGTTCTCGGTCTGAGCAAGCGGCCGACCGTAACAGTGAAGCGTTTGGAGACGTAGGCACCTCGGGGGATACCGATGAAGGCGCCCTTCCGATGCACGCAGCATCGGAGTGGGACCTACCGGAAGGGAATCCCGGGATCACGTCTGCCCCGTCGCCTGCCATTCCGGAGAATGACCAGCCTGTTGCGACCGATAAGGAGCTGAGAGCCCGTCCCTTGGGTGCGCCCTCCGCTCCCACGGCTCCACGACCGCTGGCCGAGAATGGCGCAGCGTCTGCCGATGCGTCCGAAAAGGGTGCCGAGGCCGGTCCGCGGCCCGCTGTACACACCACGTCCGAAGAGGACCGCCGGTCCGGATCATGGGCCAACAAGCTCTTTGGGTTGGTCCCGGGGCGCAGGAAGTCCGGTCAGGACCGACGGGAGCCGTCGTTTCAGTTTACGCCTCCGCACGCAGGTCGAGGCCAAGGCAAAGCACCTTCCTTGGACCGCCAACCTGCACGGGGATTGGCCGGTGGTCCGGCGCTGGACGCGACGAGCGGCGGCGCGGCGTGGAGAGGAACCGAGCCGGCCAGCGCCCGGGCGGTGTTGGGAATCGATCCGCGCCAGATTCCCAGCTTTCGGAAGTAAGCCGCAGGCATGCGTGCCGGGGCGACGGTTCACGTCCGCCCCGGCACCGACTCCTGGTTCGGAGCCGGGAACTCTCGTTGGCAGATGGGCGCCGCCAGGCTACTGGGCGGCAAAAGCCTTCAGACGCTCGCGGATTGCGTGAGCGTCTCCGGCCCGGGTCTCAAACGTAACGCGCTCGACCGTGGTCTGGCAGCGAAAATCGGCCCCTTCGGAATCGACCCCGATCAGCGTCCAGGGCGCAGCGTCCGGATGCCCGGGCAGCTTCCAGAGACGATGAAGGGCGTTGAGCTCCGCGAGCAGCGTCTCCTCGGAAGAGGCGAGACCCTCCGCAACCGTGACCGTCAAGTCATTCCCGGACAGCCAGCGAATCACGCCGAATCCGGCCACGAGGTGGGCCGACTCGATCTGAACGCGGTACATTTTGAAGTCGGCAAAAGCCCGGTAACGGCGTGCGTGGTCGTGGCGCCGGAGGAACCGCTCGCACACGTCGTCACGCTGCTCGTGAATCGCCGAGCCCAGGACGCTTACCCGATTTCCGGACAGGGGATCCGAATCACCATCGGTCTCGTCAAAAAGAAGTGCGACCTTGTTGTCAGCGGCAATGTTCTGGGTGTGTATCGCAAGATCCGAGAGCAACAGAAGCGGTTCGCCTTCCTGCGTGGTCCCAACCAGAACCAGCGACACGAAAGGCCGCTTTCCGTCCTGCGCCAGACTGGTCGAGAGGGCGGCTTTGGTGCCGGCGCGAACCAGTTGCCGCGTCAGGTGGGGGTTCGGGTCGGATTCCTGCTCGGAGTGGGACAGCATGGGTCGGCTACCGAGTCGGGTTGCAACCAGGCGAAGATCGAAATGCTGCGACACAGCTGGCCGTTCCGCAAGGTTCTGAACAGTTTGTCCGCACGCGGGCCTGTCGCCTATACCGATCCTGGCTCGTCCATCGACATGCGGGAGTGATCCCTCGCAGCCGGACCACGGTTCCGGAGACCGCGCGACGGCGTTGCGGCAACAGGCTCTGCGTCGGGCGAAGTCCCGGACGGTCGTCCGGTCCTATTTCTTCTGCACCGTCTCGAGAAATGTGAATACCTTCCAGAGTTCGTCCTCGGGCATGACGTCCCTCCAGGGCGGCATGCCCCGCTCGGGGCGGCCGTTGAGCGCGGTCGCGAGGAACACCTCTGCGACCTTCTCGCCGTAGCGCAATGTAAGGCGGCGCAGGTCCCGTGCACGTTCACCTTGAATCGCGTTGGGCCCGTGGCAGTGCGAGCAGTGCACGTTAAATAGGGTTCGTCCCTCTGACTGAATGTCCTCCTGACCGGCATAGGGATTGACGCCAGCAGAGGATTCGTCCGCTGCCTCGGCTGATGCCGTCTCCGCGGGAAAAGCGCCGAGGACGGCCATGCCGGCGGCGATCACGATGGCACCGGAGAGCGGTGCCGGAAAGTAACGCGTCATGACAATTCCGGAGCGATGACTTGCGCGTGCCCTGTCAGCGCAGCCGGGCAACAACCGGGTGGGGCGTCCCGGTTCCTCGCACGGGCTGCACGTGAGGTCGCCGGAGGCGGAGCGTGACCGCTCCGCCTCCGGAACCTAGCCGTCAGGAGCCGTGCAGCTTGAAGACGATCAGGCTGCCGCCGGGCGGGGTCGCGTTCGTCACTTCCTCGCCCATGGTGCCAAGGAAGGACGGCGGTCCCACTAGCCGGCCGCTCACGACCGCAAGATACTGCGTGCCGTCGATCTCATAGGTGATCGGGCCCTGGCTGACGCCCGAGCCTGCCCGGAAGCGCCACAGGATGTCGCCAGTAGACGCGTCCACGGCTTTAACGATTCCGCGTGCATTGCCGTAGAACACCAGGTTGCCGGCCGTGGTGAGCGTGCCGCCCATCATGACCAGGTCTTCCTTGATGCCCCAGACCTTTTGCCGGCTCACCGGATCCCAGGCTGCTAGCTCGGTCAGGTAGCCCCCTTCGCCCCGGACATCCAAATCGAACTCCTGGGCCAGGTAGAAGGTGCCCTTCACGAACTTCTGCTCGCGGTTCACCAGATCCATGCAGTAGTTGTTCGTCGGGATGTACACGAGCCCGGTATTCGGGTTGTACGACATCGGCTGCCAGTTCTTGCCGCCGAACAGGTTGGGACAAATGTTCCGGGCCCAGTTGTCGAGCGTCGGGCGGTACACCGGATCCTCAATCGGCATGCCGGTCTCGGGGTGAACCTCGCTCGCCCAGTTGACGTTGACGTAGGTCTCCGCCGACAGCAGGACGCCGTTCTCCCGGTTGAGAATGTAGAAGAAACCGTTGCGGTCGGCCTTCAGCAGGGCGGGCACGGTCATGCCGCCGAGCGGCAGGTCGACGAGCACCGCCTCGTTTACGCCGTCGTAATCCCAGACGTCCGACGGCGTCATCTGATAGCCCCAGACGATCTCGCCGGTATCGGGATTCACCGCGAGCTGCGACGCCGTCCACAGGTTCGTGTACTGCCCGATCTCGGACGAGTCATGACCGCGCGTATGGCCGCCCCACGGTGCTGCGTTTGAGGTCCCGTAGTAGATCAGATTGCGCTCGGGGTCGTAGGACCCGACGTACCAGGGGGTGCCCCCGCCCGTCATCCACGAATCGCCCTTCCAGGTCTCGTTGCCGGGCTCGCCGTCACCAGGAATGGTGTAGGTGCGCCAGACGAGTTCGCCGGTGTCCTGGCGGTAGGCCTGGAGGGAGCCCCGCACGCCGTACTCGCCGCCCGAGAGCCCGGTGATGACCAGATCACCGATTGGGAGCGGCGGCGAGGTCAGCGAGAAGCCGTCCGCGTATGGTCGCACTGCCGTCTTCCAGAGCTCCTCCCCGGTGTTGGCATCCAGTGCGACGAGCATGGCGTCGAGCCGGCCGAAGAAAATCCGCCCGTCGGCAAAGGCAACGCCCCGGTTGGCGTGCCCGCAGCACACCACCGAGTGATAGTCCGGAGGCATTTCAGGCTGGTGGGTCCAGATCGGCTCTCCGCTCGCGGCGTCGAGCGCGAACACGTAGGCCGGGCCCGCCGAGGTTGCGATGTACAGGACACCGTCAATGACCAGCGGGGTCGCTTCCTGCGAGTGGGTGCTCCCCAGCGACTGCATCCAGGCGACGCTCAGCTGGTCGACGTTGGACGTGTCGATCTGATCGAGCGAGCTATAGCGCGTGTTCCCGTAATCACCGCCAGCGACCGTCCATTCCTTGCCGGACTCCGCGAGGCCTGGGCCTGCGACAAGCGTGAGCATGGCCCCGAGCAAGCCGAAGGCCAGCCACCGGATGTCTAAACATTTTCTATGCATGGCGTTCCTCCCATGAGAGGCACAGCGAAATCCTGTTGCACCGGTTGGTGGTTTTTGGACGGCCGCGCCCGTTCTGTCAGCCGTCCGGCTCCTTCCCAGCGCTATCGCACCGGTACGAAGAGCGTCCGACTTGACCGCATCGCGATATTACGTGTGCCTGTTCCAAGCGGTCAAACTCAACGTGAATAGCGCTATTCGAGACCGATTCTCCCAACCAATCGCAGAATACCGTATTGATTTTGTTGCCAATATTGAGATTTCAGTGTGTGGGTTCTGAGAACATGGCCGCAATCGCATGCCGATAGCAAAAAGGGCCATCTCTTGATTGGGTTTGGTGGCCAGGTGAATGAATCGAACGGTGGTGCACCCGGCTTGCGGGGAGGGGCGCCACAAGGTTGCGCGTGACGGTGTTGAGGTTGGCGAGCAGGGCGAAAGGAAATGCTCATCCCACCACACCATGCGTTTCATTCACCAAAACAATCTCTGCAGACCAAATCGGGTTGATTTCTGGGAAAAATTGCGCCTGACGACCTGCACTTCAGGATCCTGCAATCGAGACAACCTCGGCCGCACCAGCACCAACACAAGGCGCCTAGTTTCTTGCGTGGGGTTGTGTCGGCAGTGTCGAAGCTGATACCCCGCTTGGGGTAATATGGTGAATGGAACGGGCTAACCCTTGCGGACGACTGGTGGGGAAACCATGGGGCGACTAAGAACTCTGTTTGTTTGTTTGGCAGTTACGGCGTTGCTTGGGTTATCGCCGGGCGACCGGGCGGTAGCGGCGAACGAGGAGCGCGGACAGGAATTGTTCGTGAAGCACTGCGCGGGCTGTCATGGACCCCGTGGCAGAGGTGCGGCAAAAACGTTCATGCCGCATGTCGATACGCTGACAAAGAAAGGTTACATTGATCTTCTTCCTGACGAATATATTGTTGCAGTGATTTCCGAAGGCGGGCCTTTTGTGGGCAAGAGCGGGTACATGCCGGCTTGGTCCAGCGTGCTGTCCGAACAGGACATTGACGATCTCGTCACCTTTATCCGGAATTTGCCTCTCTACTGAAGTTCGGATGTCCAACACTCTCTAGGAGGAAACCATGAGAACATGGAATGTTGTAGCCATTATCGCTGCAGCGGTCCTGTGGGCAGGCAGCGCGTCTGCCGACATGCAGGGCACGGGCGAATCCGGCGGCTGGGAGTTGCGTGACGCCATCACACCAGATCCGTCCAAAGTGGTCGTCCCCGACGGCTACGAGGTCGGTGTGTTTGTCGCCGGCCTCGACACCCCTTCTGCGGCAACCGTCGATGGCGAGGGCAACGTCTGGGTAGCGATCTCCGGATCGCTGTTTGGCGGCCGCGACGAGATTGAGCCGCCGCACGTCAAGGTTTTCGACCCGGCGGGCAACCTGTTGCGCGAAGTCGGCAAGGGCGTGTTCACGACCGTGATGAACGAAATCGGCTACTGCGCCGAGAACGACACCGTCTACATTCCTGAATACGCAGAGAAGATTTTTGCGATTCAGGGCGTTGATGGCGAACTTCAGGTCGTGGTTCAGGACCTCATGATTGGCGACCACCGCAACGGCGGTGTGACCTGCAAGGACGGCTACCTGTACTTTGCGCTTGGTCTTCCCAGCAACACGGGCTTTGCCGACCCTGACAACCACGGTTGGGTCGACATCCCGAACGACCCGTACTGGGTCAAGCACGACGACGGCTACGGCACCACGCCCCGTGATGCTCCGTGCCGTGACATCGTGCACACGGGCCTGAACGTCCGCTCCAGCGACGGCCGGCTCACCGGCGCCTGGCTGCCGGCAGGTGTTCCTGCCGAACCGGGCATGGTGATCAAGGCCAAGACGCCCTGCCACGGCTCGGTGATCAGGGTCGCGCTCTCTGACCAGGGGGACGACGGAATTTTCCCGCACGAGGTGATGGAGAACTACGCGTGGGGCTTCCGTAACCAGTCGGGCATCGAATTCGGCCCCGCCGGCACCAAATGGGAAAACGCACTGGCCGTCAGTGACAACGGTGCGAACGACCTCGGCAACCGGCGGGTTGCCAACGGTGCGGAGAAAATGTGGATCGTCACCGAGATGGGCCAGGACGCCGGCTTCCCGGACAAGGAAGGCATGAACTTCGTGTCCAACAAGCGCTTCGGATGGCGGAACTACAACGGGGCCGTGGTCGACCGGCCGTATCCGAACCTTTACATCGGCGAAAAGCCGTGGGTCCCGCCGACATTCCCGTACCGCTTCCAGCACCACGTCGAGGGTAACCGCGGCGTACCACTGATCGGGTCCAACCCGAATCCGGACGGTTACATCAATCCGATTCTGGAATGGGACACCAACAACCCGATTGACGGGATTGCCTGGAGCGCCGGGAACTTCGGCGCCGACAACGGGCTCTTTGGTGCGGTGTACGGCATTCTCGATACGGGTCCGGAAAGTCTGATCCCGACCTGGCCGGCCGTTCTTCTGATCGAGTTCCTTGAGCCGACGGGCATCAAGTGGAGCATGTTCGCGCAGAACATCGAGCCCGGGCCGAACGCCTACCAGAAAGAAGAGAATCGCGGCGGGCTCGAACGGCCCAATGACGTGGTGTTCTCCAATGATGGCAAGACCATGTACGTCGTCGACTACGGCGAAGTGTACGTCGACTTCGAAATGCCTTCCCCGTTCTACACAACGGCGGAATCCGGCGTGATCTGGACGATCACCTACACCGGTGAATAACCTCGTCCATTGACCGCCTGGTCGGCAATGTGATCAAGGGGGCGGCCCATGGCCGCCCCCTTTTTTTGTTCCCGGTATGAACGACCACAACCGGGCTCAAGTCTGCCGGCCGGCGATCACCCATCTGTAACTGGCAAAGCGCAGGGGCGTCGGGACGAGGTGCCGTCTGAACGCCTTCTGGTCCGGCCTGACCATGATTCGGCCCTGCCTGCCCGCCGCGTCCGCTCCAGAACCGGAGCTGCTCCAATCGCGAGGCCACGCGATCAGGCAAAGACGTGCTGAAGCACGAGATCCTTGAACGCAGTCGATTCGATCTGGCTGTCGGGGAGAAGTTCGGGGCGGGTGCTGATCACCAGGGGGCCGTCGGCAGGATCGTCCGTCACCCGCCCGTGCGACCCGCGCACGCGGGACGTTTCCTGAAGCGAGACCACTTCAAGCAGTGATCGCATTCCGAGTTTCTGGCGCGCGAGGTGGGCGCCTACCTTCAGAACGGGCCACCGGACGGTGCTGTCGATGAAGAGTTCGACCGGGTCGTAGCCGGGCTTCCGGTGAATGTCGACCGTGCGTGCGAAGTCGGGGGCGCGCTCGTCATCCAGCCAGTAGTAGTAGCTGAACCAGCGGTCGCGTTCGGAAATCGCCACCAGTTCACCGGATCGCGGATGATCGAGCCCGGCTGCGCGTTTGCCGTCATCGTCCAGCACCTCCGCGATCCCGTCTATGCCGGCCAGCAGCGTGCCGACTTCGCGAACCAGTCCCGGATCGGCCACGTAGACGTGGGCAAATTGATGGTCGGCCACCGCAAATGCTCGGGACGCGCCGGCGTCCAGAAGTTCCCGGCCCTTCTCGACGCGGACGGCCAGGAAACCCGCCTCGCGAAGCGCCCGGTTGATGTGGACCGCGTCGGTGACTTCGGTGATTCCGTACTCGGACACCACGATGACGTCCCGTCCCTGACGTTGAGCTGCGTCAATCAGCTCCTCGCACACACCGTCGATTTCGCGGAGGTCGGCCTGCAATCGGGGGTGGTCAAGATCGGGTCCGAGGCGCTGCAGGTTGTAGTCGAGGTGCGGGAGATAGCAGAGCGTGAGCGTCGGATCGCGGGTCTCCATCACGTGCATGGTCGAACGGGCGATCCATTCGGAGGAACTGATGTCGGTCGCCGGTCCCCAGAACTTGAACAGGGGGAACACTCCCAGCTTGGCATTCAGTTCATCGCGGAGTTCTGATGGATGCGCGTAATGGTCGGGGATCTTTCGCCCGTCTGCCGGGTACATCGGCCGCGGCGTGGCACTCCAGTCGGCCGAGCTGTACATGTTGTACCACCAGAACATCTTGGCACAGGTAAATTCTGGGTTCCGCGCCCTTGCTTCCTCCCAGATTTTCTGGCCGCCCACCAGGCGGTTCGACTGGCGCCACAGCCAGGTTTCCGACAAGTCGCGAAAGTACCAGCCGTTGGCGACGGCACCGTGGCCTGCCGGTGCAAGCCCAGTCACCAACGTCGACTGAACTGTGCAGGTGACGGCGGGCGTGACCGGCCGCATGGGCCGCATGCGGCCCTGCTGGGCGAGTTTCTTGAGGGCCGGCGTGTGCTCGCCCACCAGATTGGGGGCCAGGCCCACGACCAGAATGACCAAGGTTGGCTTCATGCTTTGCTCCGTCTGTTGCCCGGCGCGCCCCGTCAACCCGTCGCCTTACGCACCGCCGCGCAGTCTAGACGGACATATTTACCATCAGGGTCTCTTCGGCTAGCTTGACGATTGCTGGGTGATCGACGGGCACCGACTCAGTTCACAAAGTGCTGGACGATGAAACCGCATACCCTCCTGCAGCGCTGGCTCGATCGGCAGTTGCCCTCAGCGGCCCGGATGTGGCTTGCGGACCAGTTGGCCAAGGGCCGTTCCGAGCCAACTCTCGCCAACCTCACGATCTTGATCGGGATGGCGCCGCGCAAGCTGGGTCGCGCGGACTTGCTCATGCGGGACGACGACTACGTCGACGCCGATCGCGCGCGCCCAGGCTGGCATCCAGTCGGCTGGACGGTCGACCAGGCTGCCCGGGTTGTGGGGCTCTTCGAGCATGCAGAGCACAACGCGGATTTTCCGCAACTCTTCACGTACCTGTGCCGCACGGCAGATGTTCAGGAATCGATAGCGCTCTATCAGGGACTGCCACTCTACCCCCAACAGGAGCTGCTCGAGCCACAGGCAGGCGAGGGGGTCCGGACAAACCTTCGCGCGGTCTTTGAGGCCGTCGCCCACCACAACCCCTATCCGCGCGAACGCTTCGACGACAACCGATGGAACCAGATGGTCCTGAAGGCCCTGTTTATCGATAGCACGCTTGACCCCATTCAGGGGCTCGATGATCGGGCCAATCCGGAGCTCGCGCGGATTCTTCGCGACTATGCACACGAGCGCTGGGCGGCCGGGCGGGAGATCTCGCCGGAGCTTTGGCGATGCGTTGGACCGTTTGTCGACGACGGCGCACTTGCCGACTTTGAGCGGCTGGTCAAGGACGGGTCGGATACCGACCGCAAGGGCGCGGCGCTTGCCCTCAGCGCGAGTTCCAGCGCCAGCGCGCAGAGCCTCCTGAACGATTTGGGCGATTACAAGGTTGCGGTCGACTCTGGCGCCCTCACCTGGCAGTCGTTGACCGGCGTTGCATAATGCCGGTGGGCTTTCTTCTTGCGTCGCCCGCAAACGGAGACTGAAACCATGATGCTGATCGATCCGCATGCGCACATGACGTCACGGGCCACGGATGACTACCAGGCGATGGCGGAAGCAGGTGTGGTGGCCGTGATCGAGCCCGCATTCTGGCTTGGCCAGCCACGCACCTTCGTTGGCACGTATGTGGACTACCTCTCGGGCCTGATCGGCTGGGAGCGGTTTCGCGCCGGCCAGTTCGGCATCCGCCATTACTGCACCATTGGCCTCAACTCGAAGGAAGCGAACAACGAGGAGCTGGCGGAAGGAGTGATGGAGATCCTGCCGCGCTTTGCGCTCAAGGATGGCGTGGTGGCAATTGGAGAAATCGGTTACGACGAGCAGACGGAGCTGGAAGACAAGTACTTCAGGCTGCAGCTCGAACTCGCCAAGGAACTCGACCTGCCGGTCATGATTCACACACCGCACCGGGACAAGAAACGCGGCACTTCCCGGTCGATGGACGTGTGCGAGGAACACGGCGTCGAACCCGGCAAGGTGGTGGTCGACCACAACAACGAGGAAACCGTCCAGGAAACACTGGACCGCGGCTTCTGGGCCGGGTTTTCGATCTATCCGAGTACCAAGATGGGCAATGTGCGCATGGTGGAGATCCTCCGCCAGTACGGCTCGGAGCGGATCATCGTGGATTCGGCGTGCGATTGGGGAATTTCGGAGCCACTGGCGGTGGCGAAGACTGCCAAACTGGCCCTGGAGCAGGGGATTCCGGAGGAACAGGTGCGGGAAGCCTGCTATCAGAATGCCCTGAGCGCGTACGGCCAGAGCGGCCAGATGCGCGAAGAGGATTGGCTCAATCCGCCGGCAATCGACCAGCGCACCTTGTATGAAGGGAACTCCATTCTGCGCGGCGGCCGGGAGCCGGTTGTCAACGAGAGGCGTACCGCTGGCTCACTGGAATCGCTGCTAGTCGAGTAGGCTGCCGCGTATTGGTGTCAGCGACGACACGTTCAGCTCCCATCCTCCAAAAGTGCTGCAAGCCTGTGCTCGGTCCGACCCACTGGCCGAAGCCTCTTCGCTCGTTGCGTCCATCGCCGTCGCCAGGCGTTCCCAGGCAGCGCCGCGAAGGCGCTCATACTGTTTCTTCGACATCATCACGCCGACCGGCCGCCCTTTCTTCGTAACGCGCACCGGCGAACGCTGCGCGGCATCGAGAACCTGACCGAACCGATTCCTGGCTTCCCTGTCGGCAATCTGCGTCATCAGGGCTTGAATAGCGGTTGTGGCCGGCGGGAGCCAATCGCGGAGAGTGTGTGCGGCGTCGCCTCCGGGTGTACCTCAGGTTCCGGGCACGTACCGTTGGAACAGCAGTGTGAGGGCAAACGCACCCACCGCCCACCATGCCAGCACAGGATGGCCGCTCGCCGCAATCAGCACGGCATCGAGAAGCGCGATGCCCGCGATCAGGCTCACAACGGCGCGCGGGATATCTCCAGGCCGGCGCCGCCCGAGGAAATAGAGGGAGACCAGCACCCACAACAGGAATATGGCGAGAAACGGGGCAATCTCCATCTGACCCGGAACCTGCCACACGCCGTACGCGAGCGGGGCAGCCAGGAGAACGAGCGGCCAGAGACTGGCCAGTTCCCCGAGATTCTCATGTTTGGCCACGTACGTGAGACCGATCAGGTAGCTCAGCAACAGTGCTGCGCCGACCCAAACAGGAGGCGGCAGCGGGGCCACGACGGTCAGTGCCGCTGCGATGTACACGAGCGCTCGGCAGAGCCCCATGACGGCGGGGCTGAGCGCCGAGTGCTTGTGGGTCCAGTTGTATAGGACGATAGCCGCCGCAAGGCTGAGGCCGGCCGCGCCTGGCCAGATCCCTGTTCCGTCGTCTAGCAGCAGTCCGATGCCGGCAAGAATCAGGAACCCGCCAAGCAGCATCCCGTAACCTGCGGCGTACACGAACCGTCGCGACACTGTGCCGGAGGGGATCGGCCGCTCCGGTCGTTCGGCCGCATCGACGTCGGCGTCGAACGCATCGTTCAGATACATACCGCCGACATAGAACAGGGAAAACGCGACCAGCAGCCAAACCGTGCCACCGTCGAAGCCGCTGGAACCCGCCAGTGCCAAGGCGGCCACGGCGTTGGTCCAGACCGTGGGCAGGTTGGACACACGTCCCAGCCGGAGTGCGGTCATCCACGTCATGCGCATAGCGTGTTCCTCGCCCAATTTAGTTCGCGCGCGATGGCCGTTCCCAGCCCGACATCGCGGTACTGATCCGGCAGTACATCCCAGGTGTAGGTCTCAACTTCGAGATGCGGTGCAATGGGTGATCGTCGGTGGATCGCCAGAACCGCATCCAGAAAATCCCGGGTGGTCGAAAAATGTTCCAGCTCTTCAAGAAAGATCGGAACATGGAAATGCACCCGCCACTCGCTCCCATCGTCGGCATCCGAAAGGGCGTCGAACGCCTGCGGCAGGTCAAGGTAGCGTGTGAGCGCGCCGTCCCTCCGGGCCACCACCTGGTGCAGGTAGACAGGCTCATCGAACGGCGCGAGCAGGGCCGGGGTCTCGCGGGTGACGCGCGGGATTTTCAGCGCGGCACTCAGCTGGACTTTCCCGATCGCAATCCCTGCGTCCCGGATTGCCCGGATGCTGGCGTCCGGGTCCTCGAATTCCACTGCGGCATGGCAGACGTCGTAGCAAACGCCGAGATGGCGTCGCAGCGCATCGCCTGACGCCGCGCGGGACAGGCCGGTGAGGGACGCCAGGCGAATCTCTGCATCCGCGGACAGCAGGTGGTCCTCGAAGAATGCGATGGTCTCGGAGATTGTCTCAAGCAGGCAGCACGGCTCGGGTTCCAGCGTGAGCGAGATCGTCCGTCCGGTCGTTTCGCGAAGTGCGACCAGATGGGCCGCGTGACGCAGCAGATTTTCGGTGATGGCGTCAATTCGCCCCGACGCCCAGGGACGAAAGGTGCCGGGTACCGTGCTCACCGTTCCATCGATCCCGTCCGGAAGCAAGGCGGCAAGCACATTGGCCAGGCGGTTCGAATAGCGCAGTCGCACCGATTCGGCCCAGTCGGGCCGATAGGCTTCTTCCTTGACGGGCTGCCCGTGAAATGCGCCAAACGGAAAACCGTTCAGGGTGAAGACGTAGCAGTCATGTTCGGTCAGCAGCGCCCGGAGTTCGTCCAGCGTCGCGGGGTCTTCAAGCGCTTCGGCCGCCGTCGCGGCCAGCCGCAGCCCCACTCCCATGGAGGCTTTAGGTGCGAACTCGCGTTTGACAATCGGGAGGTACTTGCGGAGCGCGGCAGAGAGATCGGGCCAGTCCTCCCCGGGGTGGATGTTCGTGCAGTAGGTCAGGTGCCCGAGGTCAGGGTCGCCTCCAAGTCGCATCAGTGAAGTCGCTGCTCCCGCAACCAGTTGATCGCTTCCAGGACCAGGCCTTCGTCCATTTCGTGCACTTCCATGCCGGTGCCGATGGCCGACAACATCGTGATGCTCAACTCGCCGCCGAGGTGCTCCCGGAAATCGCGTAGACCCTCCAGAATGCGGTAATCGCCAGCTTCGGTCCTTGCCTCCAGCTCCGCGTTCCACAGATCGAAGCCGAGGGCTCTCAACAGGCGACAAATGCGAGCGTCTTCCCCGTCAGTGAGGAGTCCGCACAGGACGGAGTACCGCGAATCCAGCGCGATACCGATTGCCACGGCCTCGCCGTGACGGAGGGCGTAGGCTGTCAGGCCCTCAAGCTTGTGCGCAGCCCAGTGCCCGTAGTCGAGCGGGCGTGCGCTGCCACTCTCGAACGGGTCGCCGCCGTGGGCAATTTGGCGCATGTGCAGTTCGGCACACCGGCGAATCAGGTAGGCGAGGGCCGGACGATCAAAGGCAGCGAGTGTCGGAGCGTTGTCCTCAAGCCAGTGAAAGAATGCCCCGTCCCGGATCAGCGCCACCTTCACCGCTTCTGCCATTCCGGCGATCTTGTCCCGTGGTTCCAGGACTTCGACGAACTCGATGTCATTGAGGACGGCGAAGGGAGGGGCGAAGGTACCGAAGAAGTTCTTTTGGCCGTGGAGGTTGATGCCGTTTTTCACACCGATACCGGAATCGTTCTGCGCGAGCACCGTTGTCGGTACACGAATGTGACGGACCCCGCGGTGCGTGGTTGCAGCGACCAGCCCAACGGCATCAAGGACGGCACCGCCACCAACCGCGATCGCGTAGGAATGCCGATCGATGTGATAGTCCGCCAACTGCCTCTGCATGGTCTCGATGTACTGAAACCCGTCCTTGATCTGCTCGCCTCCAGGAACAACGATCGGATCGGCAGCCAGTTCGATCTGGTCCGCGTGGTGGCGGGCGTAGGCGTTGATCTCGTCCGCGAGATCCGGGCGCGGCACCAGAAGGCCGTCGTCAACGAACACGACTGCGCGGTGACGCTTGTCAGGCTCGATGCGGCCGAGTTCCTCCGCAAGCGTCGGGTTGTCTGGGCGAAAGACGCCTTCCGTGAAATAGACCGGGTACTCGAACGCCATCGAGACCCGCTGCCGCTGCACCCCTGTGTCTGCCTGAAGACGATGCAGATTTTGCATAGGGACTCCCGGATAGTCATCGGCTCTCTGTCACGGGGCCTGATCAGCCGCACCCAACCAAGCCACAGCGCGCTTCCCGTGGCATGTGACCAGTGATCTTCGCGCTGGCGAACGTGCGGCCCTGCAACCGGCGCGGGCCCGATTTCGGCGCGCGCCACCACCGCAGGTCACTCAACCCCCAGCCGACTTTGCACCCGTGAAAGTGAACGTTGATGAATGCGCACGCGCAAGTCACACGCACACAGCGGACGGCCCGTCGTCATCTTCACGATACAGCGTAAATGGGAAGGTCTGCGGGAGCAAGAAACGATGGGCTCCGCATGCGCCAGTCCCCGAGCGAGCCGGCCGCAAAGACGCACAGTGCCAGATCACAGCCTGGAAGCGCCTTCGGTCACGTTCATGCCCGAGACTGGCGCTTGGCGCACCGGACGGGGCCGACAGCGACCTCCACCGGAGGACGCGCCAACTCCAGTTCTATGGGCTGAGCCGGATCCGAACGGATCCCGGTTTGTGCGACAGCAGGGCATGTTGACACTGTGGAATCGCCGCCATACCGTCAGAAGTGGCGGGTAACTTTTGGTCGCGAGGCCCGAAAAAAACGGGGCCGAGCGCAAAATTAGGAGTAATTTTTATGCGGACCTGCAAACCGTTTTCCCTTGTGGCTGTTCTGGCGTCGGCGGCCCTGACCGTGGGTGCCATGCAGCCGGCCCAAGCAGAGATGACAGTCAATCTCGAGGAGGTTGCGTCTGGGTTGACTGCCCCCCTTGCGATGGTATCGCCTCCCGGCGATGACCGGCGTTTCATCATTGAGCAAATCGGCCTGATCAAGATCCTTACAGCTGACGGCCGGGTCCTTGACGAGCCGTTTCTGAATATCCGGTCGCGGCTTGTTGACCTCGGATCCGACTTTGACGAGCAGGGATTGCTCGGTCTCACGTTCCATCCTGACTACGCAAACAACGGACGGTTCTACGTGGCCTACAGCAAGCCGCTGATTGGCGGGGACACCGACCTTGCCAAGAAGCTCTGGTGGGCCCACACGAACGTGGTCGCGGAATACACGGTGTCGGCGGACGACCCCAACGTGGCCAACCACATGTCGGAACGGATCATCACCCAGATCGACTGGCCGCAGTTCAATCATGATGGTCACTGGATTGATTTCGGTCCCGACGGAATGCTGTACATCTCGACCGGCGATGGCGGGTACGCCAACGACTGGGGGATCGGCCACGACCCGGTGATTGGCAACGGTCAGGACATGACCTCCCTGCTCGGGAAGATTCTCCGGATCGACGTCGACGGCGGTGACCCGTACGGCATCCCGGCAGACAATCCGTTCGTCGGTATGGATGGCGCCCGGCCCGAAATCTGGGCACTCGGCTTGCGGAACCCCTGGCGTTGTTCCTTCGACATGGGCGGCAACAACGACCTGTTCTGCGGTGATGTCCAACAGAACAGCTACGAGGAAATCGTGCTGGTCCAGTCGGGCGAGAACCACGGTTGGCGGGTCATGGAAGCCACCCACTGCTTCGACTTCCTGAACCCCAATGACCACCCCGCGAGCTGCGACAATGCCGGCATGACCGATCCGATCATTGAGTACCGGAACTGCACGGCACTGGCACCGGACTGCGAGGGCATTTCTGTAACCGGCGGTTATGTCTATCGCGGCAGCAATGCCGATTGGGACGGCGTCTACTTCTTCGGGGACTGGAGCAAGTCGTTCGCTTCGATGGACGGTGTGCTCTTTGCCGGGAAGCAGGGTGCTGACGGCTGGACCATGGAAAAGGTCAACGTCGGCAACATGGATGGCCCGCTCCCCTACATCCTCGCCTTTGCGCAGGACAACGATGGCGAAGTCTACGTGCTGACGTCGGTGACCACCGGCCCGGTCGGCGGACTCGACAAGATCTACAAGATCGTTCCGTAACGCACGGAATTCCTGAGCGGCGAGGCCCGAAATGCGGGCCTCGCCGCAACTTCCTGCATTCCAGTTCGACAACTGCAAAAGCCACCGTCGCGGCACGCTGCCGCGCGGAACCGGAGCACGTTCCGATATGCACGAAATTCAGCGACAGCATTGGCTCTTGGGCACCCTGTTCATGGTGCTGATCACGGGCGTCGTATATGTGAACCCGGCGTTGGGTGCCGAGCCTGAGACCGGGGATGTGGTGGTCCCGGAAGAAGTACTGACGGATGCGGACCGCATCCTTGAAGGGAAGGAGATCTGGGACGCCAACTGCACGTATTGTCACGGCAAGAAGGCCTACCCGGGAAAGGCGCCCAAGTTGAAGCCGAAACTCTATCTGCCGGCATTCGTGTACGACCGGGTCGCCAACGGGTTTCGAGGAATGCCCGGGTGGTCCGAAACGTACAATCCAGATGAAATCATGAGCGTTACGGCCTTTGTTATGAGCCCGACGTTCTCTCCGTAGAAGCAGGGGCAGGCACGGTTCCTGCGGCTTGCTGCGGCCGCCGTCAGATCGTTTGCTGAACGTCGATTGAGAGGTACCTGCCGGACCCCGGTTGATGCCGTTGCACACGCAAGTTCGGCGGGCCTTGCGAGACCTGTCTCCGGTCAGGCGTGTGACTGATGCCAAGGTGCCGGACACAGTACTGCCGCCTCCAGCGTCGTCGGCTAACGGTGCGTGTGATGGTGCCGGTGCTGCATGGCGGTCATTGACCCGGCTTGTACACTGCATTGAACCAGCGGTTTCGATCGTCCACTATCGGGGGCCTTTAGGCCCGGGGCGCGGCGTCCGGGATGGTCCCGCCCGCGCATCCAAGGAGGACTATTGCATGAAACCACGAGCATGGGCGGCCGTCACGGCCGCCGCCGCCACTCTCGCTGTGACGGGCGTCGCCTGGGCGCAGTCCGCAGCGGAACGGGCGGTGGAAGCCGCCAAGGCGTACGCAGGTGCCGAGATCAGCATCGTGTGGGAGGCAGGCCTGCAGTCGCTTGATCCTCTCAACTTTTCCGGCCCGAGATGGGAGGAGCTGACAGGCATCAAGGTCAAGGTCATCGAGGTTCCGACGGCCGAAATGTTCACCAAGATCCTGCAGGAGCACCGTGCCGGCACGGGTGCCTACGATGCGCTTAACGTCATCCCGAGCTGGATGCCCGATCTGGTCAAGGCGGGCGCGCTTGAGGAACTGGACAGCTACGTCGACAAGTACGGCTATCGCGACGAACTTCAGAGCATCGCGCCCACGTACCGCGACAACCAGATGATGGTTGACGGCAAAATCTACGGCTTCCCGGACGACGGCGACCTCTTCGTCCTTTATTACCGGAAGGACCTGTTCGAGGACCCGGAGAACCAGGCTGAATTCAGAGCCCAGCACGGCTACGACCTCGGGCCGCCTGCGACCTGGGAGCAGTACGCCCAGATTGGCCAGTTCATCACCGACAAGTATGCGCCGGAGATTTACGGTGCCGGACAGTTCCGCCAGCCCGCCTACGGCATCTGGATGTTCGAGGAACGCTACCGCGTGGAAGGCGGGCGGTTCTTTGACCCGGACACCATGCGTGCCCAGATCAACAGTGACATCGGCGTCAAGGCGTTCGAGGGCATGCGTTCGGACAACGCGTTCATGCCGCCCGGCGTGGAGACGTGGGGCTTCGTCGAGGCGCTGAGTTCGTTCCTCGCGGGTGACATCGCGATGACCATCTCATGGCCGCCGTTCGGGCGCTGGGCTGCCGGCTACGGCACCGAGGAAGAGGCACTGTCGTGGGTTCCCCAGTCCACCATCGCCGACAAGGTGGGCTATGCGCTGCCGCCGGGCGGCACGCCACAGCTTGCGGCCGGCTTTTCGCTCTCGGTTGCCTCGGGCAGCGAGAACAAGGAAGCGGCCTATCTGTTCATCCAGTGGCTGAACAGCGAGGAGACCAGCCTGCAGCGTGTGCAGCTCCCGTACGCTCTGCGCGACCCGTTCCGTGAGAGCCACTTCACCAATGCGGAGTACCTCTCGCGGTGGGGCGACGCTGACCAGTACCTGGCGACCCTGCGGGCCGGCGCCGACACGGGCTTGCTCGACCTGTCGATCCTGCAGATCGACAAGTACGAGGAGGCATTGCGCCAGTCCATGACGCGGCTGTGGGCCGGTGAGGATGCGAAAGCCATTCTCGACGACGTGGCGGACCAGTGGAATGCACTGACCGACCGCATCGGAGTCGACCAGCAGCGCGCGGCCTACCAGGACTGGGCAGGCAAGCCAAACGCCTATCCGAATTGACCGATAACATCGCCCACGGCGCCAACGATCAGGGATCTGGCGGCGTCGTGGGCGGTATGCGTGGCAGGCCGGTGGCGTCGCTGTCCGGAACTGAGCCGACGCGGTGGCAGCCGTGAGCGCCCGCACGGGCGGGGCGGCGGCGCTGGGCCTGCGGTCTGACCGCGGGTTCAAGTACGTCATTGTCCTGCCCGCGGTCTTCATCCTCCTCTTTATCGGCGTCTTTCCGCTGATCTACACGCTCGTCGCGAGCGTGCAGAACATCACCATGCTGGAGGAGGACACCTCCTTCCACGGACTTCTTCACTACCGCCACCTTTTCATGGACGTGCGGTTGTGGGAGTCGATCGGCCACACCCTGCTGATTACCGCGGTCGCGCTCCCGGTAGAACTCGGACTCGGACTTCTGATGGCGTTCCTGTTCGTCGAGAAGCTCCCGGGGCGGCCGATCATTGTGGCGCTGCTGGTGCTGCCGACCCTGATTGCTCCGGTCGTTGCAGGGGCGACGTGGCGCCTGCTCTTCGACCACCGGTACGGGCCGATCAACCAGGTGCTGGGCTGGATTGCGGGCGAGCCGGTACCGATTCTCTGGGTGATCCAGCCGGCCTACGTCTATCCGGCCATTTTCATCGCGGAGATCTGGCAGTGGACTCCGTTCATGTTCCTGCTGCTGCTGGCCGCACTCTCCAACGTGGACAAGAGTCTCACCGAAGCGGCAGAAATCGACGGCGCCGCACCGCTCACGGTCTTCCGCCGAATCATCCTCCCTGCGATTTGGCCGGTGATGGCCATCGCACTCCTGATCCGAGGCCTGGACCTAATCCGGATCTTCGATGTCGTCTGGGCGCTGACGCAGGGCGGACCCGGCACCATGACCGAAACGCTCTCCATCTACACCTACATCCAGGGGTTCCGGCAGTTCGAGACCAGCTACACCGGGGCCATCGCCTTCATGGTGATAGTCGTGCTGACGATCATCGTGATCTGGCTGTTGCGCCGCATGGAGATCCACCGGTGAGGCAGCGTGCGCGCCTGAGGCAGTACCTGCGGCTGCTGGCAGCCATGATGCTGCTCGTGGTCTTTCTGTTCCCGATCTACTGGCTGTTCATGATCGCCTTCAAGACACCGGAGGAGATCTTCTCGTCGCCACCCGCTTGGTATCCGGCTTCCATCCAGTTCGACAACTTTCGGGTGCTGTTCAAGGACGGCGATGCGAAGACGGTCTTCAATTCCCTGTTCATTGCCGGCAGCAGCACCGTACTCGCCATGTTCTTCGGCACCATCGCCGCGTACAGCCTTGCGCGCTTCCGCACCGGCGGGGAGAACCTGGCTGTGTGGATCATCTCGCAACGCATGATTCCGCCTATCGCCATCGTATTTCCGCTGTTTCTGCTCTACGTGTTCCTCGGCTGGGTGGACACCTATCACGGCCTCATCCTGCTCTACACCGCCTTCAATCTGCCGTACGTGATCTGGATGATGCGCGGCTATATCGAGGATGTGCCGCCTGAGCTGGAGGAAAGCGCGCTGGTTGACGGCTACACCCGCTGGGGGGCGCTGCTCAGGGTGGTGTTCCCCATGGTCCGGAACGGCCTGTTCGCAACCGCCGTGTTCACGTTCGTCTTTGCCTGGAACGACTTCATCTTTGCGCTGGTGATGACACGCAGCGAGGTCACCACCTATCCTGTCCAGGTGACCCATTACTTCGGGGCACAGTCGAATTTCTGGGCCAAGATCGCCGCGATGTCGGTGCTCGGTGCGGCCCCTGTGTTCATTGCGGTTGCGTTCCTGCAGCGCTACCTGGTGCGTGGCATCTCGCTAGGCGCAGTCAAGGGCTGACGATCATGGAGAGACCTCGCCGGCACGGCGCCGAACGAATCGGCACAAGCGACCGCGCCCGTCGCCACGGCGTGCCGGGCACCATCGGGGGCTGAGGCGTCGATGGCGAGACTCCGCTTGCAGGGTGTGGCGAAATCGTACGGCGGCGTCCACGCGGTGCGTGGTGTCGACCTCGATGTCGCCGAGGGCGAGTTTGCGGTCCTGGTTGGCCCCTCGGGCTGCGGCAAGTCAACACTGTTGCGTTGCATTGCGGGCCTGGAGGAGGTGGACGCCGGCACCGTCATGATCGGGGACGATGTCGTGAACGACGTGCGCCCCCGCGACCGCAACCTCGCGATGGTGTTTCAGAACTACGCGCTCTATCCGTACATGAACGTGCGCGAGAACATTGCCTTCGGGCTCAAGGCACGCCGCATGCCCGCTGCCGAAATCGAGAACCGCGTGCACCGCGCTGCCGCCATGCTGGGAATCGAGGAACTGCTCGATCGCCGCCCGCGGCAGCTCTCGGGCGGCCAGCGTCAGCGGGTGGCGATCGGGCGCGCCATGGTGCGGGATGCACGCGTGTTTCTCTTCGATGAGCCGCTGTCCAATCTCGATGCCCAGCTCCGCGACGAGATGCGCACCGAGATCAAGCGCCTGCACCAGGAACTCGGCAAGACGATGGTCTATGTCACGCACGACCAGATCGAAGCCATGACGCTGGCCGATCGCATCGTGTTGCTGCGCGACGGCGCCATCGAACAGGAGGGCGCGCCGCTTGACCTGTTCGAACGGCCGGTGAGCAGGTTCGTGGCCCGTTTCCTGGGATCTCCGCCCATCAACTTCATCCCGGGGCATCTGGACGGCGATGCAACGGGACTGGTCGTGCGCTGCGGCGAGGACGCCGCCTTCGCCCTGCCTCCGGACCGCGCCGCTGCGCTGGCATCCCGGGCGGGGAGCAGGGTCGTGCTCGGCATCCGCCCGGAGCACATCACCGGCAGTGCGCAGGACAGGAGCCGGCGCGAACACCTCGTGTCCCTGCAGGTCACCATCGATCTGGTGCAGCCGACCGGAACGCGGCTCTACGGTGCCTTCGGGCTGGCCGGCGTCGAGGTTCTGGCCGAACTGCGGGCACACGACGTGGAGCGCCCGGGCGATTCGATCGAAGTGCTGTTCGACATGCAGCGGGCGATTCTCATCGACCCGGACACCGAGCGGGTCCTCTGACCCACCCGGGCGACGCAAGGAGACCGACGATTCCCCCAGCGCCAACGCCAGCCATCTGCCGGTTCGGTACCGACGAGCCGGCCACGGAAACCCGACTGCTGCAGGCGGGACCGCTGACAGCCGAACTCGACGCCGGCAATCTGCGCTACATCCGCTACGCCGGCCATGAGGCGATCCGCGCCATCTCCTACGTGGTGCGCGACCGGGTGTGGGGCACGTACAATCCCGACATCCGTGACCTTGAGGTCGAGGAAAACGAACACGGCTTCAGCGTGACGTACGTTGCGAGCTGTGGCGATGACCAGCAGCGTTTCGCCTATCGGGCCCGAATCACCGCCAGCGCGGAGGGCACCCTCCGGTTCGAAGGCGTGGGAACTCCCGAGACCGACTTTCTCACGAACCGGACCGGATTTGTCGTCCTGCACGGTGTGGAAGGCGTCGCCGGACAGCCGGCGGAAGTGACCGAGGTCGATGGCCGGGTCGTCAACACGCGCTTTCCGGACGTGATCGATCCCAAGCAGCCGATCATGAACATCCGGTCGCTGACCCATCGTGTCACCGCTGGCGTGCAGGTCACCTGCACCATGCTGGGCGACACCTTCGAGATGGAGGATCAGCGCAACTGGACCGATGCTTCCTACAAGACGTACGTGCGGCCGCTGGGGCTTCCCCATCCATTCACCCTGAATGCCGGCGAGACGATCGAGCAGGCGGTCGAGCTGCGCTTCGAGGGAACGCCGACAGGTGCCGGCGACGGCCAATCCACATCCGAGATTTCCGTGACCGTGGGCTCCGAAGCCGGGCGGATACCCGCCATGGCCATGGGGCTAGAGTGGCATGCGGTGGATGCAGCGGTCGCTCGCGCGGAGCAGCTTGCCGGTCTCGGTCCTGCGTATCTGAGTTGCTATTTCGATGCCCGGCATGCCGGCCTCAAGGCCATGGAAGGCTTCCGCGCGGTTGGTGCGTCAATGGGCCGGGATCTGGCGCTGGAAGCTGTGGTGCCGGATCTCGACCACGCAGACGAGGCCCTGCGGGCCATCGCTGACCTGGCACGCGCGGTTGGTGCTCGTTTCGGTTCGGTCGCCGTGAGTCCGGCAGGAGACCTTGAGTTTGTCCCGCCGGGCACCGTGTTCGACGACATGTCAGCGTACGACGCGCTCTACGCGTCGGCGCGGGCAGCGTTTCCCGGGTGTTCGATCGGCGGCGGCAGTTTCGCGTACTTCACCGAGCTCAACCGCAAGCCCCCGCCTGCCGACGGGATGGACTTCGTCATCCATCCGACCTGCGCGATCGTGCATGCGGCCGATGACCGTTCGGTGACGGAGACGATCGAAGCCTTCCCCTATGTGATTCATTCCGCCCGGAAGCTGTTCGAGGGAAAACCCTACTGTCTGGGCCCGGTGGGAATTGGGACCCGCACCAGCCCCTTCGGCGGACCACCGTCTCCCAACCCGCACGGCGGCCGCGTCGCCATGTGCCGCAACGACCCGCGCCAGCGCGGACTGCTCGGTGCCGCCTGGCACCTAGGCGTTGCGGCGCGTGCCGCGGAGGGCGAGGTGACATCCCTGATCCTGGGTGCTCCGACCGGCGACCACGGTCTGGTTCATCATCCCGGCGACGCGTCGCAAGCCTGGTTCGATGATCATGGCGGGCGCTTTCCGGCATGGCACGTCATGCGGGGAATGTACGCAGCGTCGGGCCGGCCCCGACGCACAACGGTGGTCTCGGAACCGCGCGCGGTACAGGCCCTCGCGTTCGGGGCCGAGGCCGGGGGCGTGGAATTGTGGATTGCGAACCTGACGGGCGATCCGCAACGGGTCCGCTTGGTTGGGCTGGACGGCGACGTGGGCGTTGCCGTGCTGGACGAGGACAGCTTTGTTGCGGGCACCGAAGACCCGGACGTGCTCGACCGCGTGGAGCGTACGGCAAGCGACGGCTACCTGGAGCTTCCGTGCTACGCGGTCGCGCGCTGTCGGCAGGGATGAGCACGGTCGATGGAACCGGCGGAGAGGATCCCATGAACGAATCACCACTGAAGGACATGGCCGCCCATCGAAAGCTGAAGGCGGGCCACTTTGTCTTCGAGTTCGATACACCGGGAATCGGTTACATCCTCAAGCACGCGGGCTGCGACTTCACGATTCTCGACACCGAGCACAGCGGTTTCGGCATCGAAACGGTGAAACGGGTCATGGCCTTCATGCGGACTGCTGCGTTGCCAACCATCGTGCGAGCGCCTTCCCGGGACTACCGGGATATCGCCCGCACACTGGACGCCGGAGCCGATGGGGTCATGCTGCCGATGGTGAGCACCGCCGAGGAAGCGAAGTCCATTATCCAAGCCGTGAAGTACCCGCCAGCCGGGGGGCGCGGCGTGATCCTCCGCTCAGCGGTCGACCGCTACCGCGCCGGCCCGACCCTGGAGATGCTGGCTACGCAGAACCGCCGCACCATGCTCGTGGTGCAGATCGAGACTGCAGAGGGCGTCGAGAACGCCGAGGCCATGGGCAAACTGGAGGAAGTCGACTGCCTCTGGGTCGGCCATTTCGACCTGAGCTGCTCGCTTGGCATCCCCGGCGAGTTCGACCACCCAAAATTCGTCGAGGCCATTGACGCGGTGATTGCGGCCGGGCGCGCCACCAACACGTCGCTCGGACGGCTGGTCCCCGATGTGGAGACCGGTATCGCCCTCTACCGGCAGGGGTTCGACTTCATCGCCTATTCGGGCGACGCCTGGGCGCTGGGTGATGCCGTGGCGGCCGGAGTGTCCGCCATCCGCGCCGGTTGCGCAGATTGAGAGAGGACCCATGGCAGCTTTTCGAGTGGCGCTTAGCGCCGATTTCCGCAAGCCCGACGGCAGTCCGAGCCTTCCCGAGTTTGATCTCGCGCCATTGAAGGATCACCCCTCTATCGATGTGGTGTACCTCGAGCCGGAGCCCGAGATCTCGGCGGCGCAGCTGGCCGATGTGGATGCGCTGATTCTTCTGACCCCGCGTGTAGGCCCCGGAAGCCTGACCACCGATGGCCGTCTTGCCGTGGTGGCGAGATTCGGGGTCGGCTACGACAATGTCGACCTGGCTGCGTGCAGCGCCCACGACGTGGCCGTGGTGATTACCCCAGACGGCGTGCGGCGACCGGTCGCGGTATCGATTCTGACCCTCATCTTTGCGCTGGCGGGCAAGCTGTTCGTCAAGGACCGCATAACCCGCCGCGGGCCGGCGGGCTGGTCGGAGAAGACGGTGCACAACGGTGTCGGACTGGTGGGGCGGACCCTGGGCTCCATCGGCATGGGCAACATCGGGTCCGAGATGTTTCGCCTGGCCCGACCCCTCGACATGCGGTTCATTGCCCACGATCCGTATATCGACCCGTCCCGCGGGTCTGAGCTCGGTGTCACCCTGACGGATCTGGAAACGGTCTTCCGCGAATCCGACTTCGTCTGCGTGAACTGTCCGCTCTCCGACGAGACGCACCACCTCGTCAACGAGGCCCGGCTGGCGCTCATGAAGCCGACCGCCTTCCTCATCAACACTGCGCGCGGACCCATCGTCGATCAGGCGGCCCTGACCGGCGTGCTGCAGGACGGACGCATCGCCGGCGCAGGGCTCGATGTCTTCGACCAGGAGCCGGCAGCTGCCGATGACCCCCTGTTTGCGCTCGACAACGTCGTGGTCACACCGCATGCGCTGTGCTGGACGGATCAGCTGTTTGCGGGGTGCGGGGCCGCGGATATTCGCGCGGTGACGGCGGTGATGGAGGGACGCGTACCCGACGGCATCGTCAACCAGGACGTGGTGGATCGTCCCGGGTGGAAGGCGCGGCTGTCCGCCTACGCGAGCCAGTTCAGTGGCGACTGACCGGCAATGACGACCACGCCCTCGAAATTCCTCGATCCGGAACGGGCCAACATGTTCCCAGTACCTGTCGAAGTCGAATGACCCCACCGGCCTGAAACGATTGCACTGTTCGTCCGTTTGGCGGATGAGGTTCCACCGGAGCCGGCAGTACATTGCGCGGCAATGCACTGCGCGAAGTTGGCAATCGAATTTCGGGAGACCTTCTATCGAGTCGAGGAGAGCGAGTTGATTTTCAAACCGGAAACAGCGCAAGTCTGCGTTTTTGACATGTTCGGCACGCTGTTCGACGTCCACTCGTCGGTCAAGGCATGTCGAGACGCGTTCGGGCCCGAAGGAGACGAGTTCAGTATCCAGTGGCGGCGGCGCCAGCTCGAATACTCCTGGCTGCGCGCGGCAATGGGACGCTACGTGCCCTTCTGGCAGCTCACGCATGATGCACTGGACGCGACGCTCCAACAGTTCAATCGTGCAAATGATCTCGATCTTCGGCAGCGGTTGCTCGAAGCGTACCTGCAGATCGAGCCGTTTCCTGACACGGCACAGGCGTTGCAGGCGCTTCAGGAACACGGTGTGCGGGCGGTGATCCTGACCAATGGAAGTCGGGACATGACCGAGAGCGCGCTGACGACATCCGGTCTCCGTGATCGGTTCGAGGCCGTGATGAGCGCGGATGACGTACGGACGTACAAGCCGAATCAGGCCATGTATGCGATGGTGGTCGAAAAGCTGGGTATTCAGGCGAAAGACATCGTCCTGGTGTCCTCGCATCCGTGGGATCTGGCGGGTGCGACAGTGGCTGGATTCCAGACACTGTGGGTTAACCGGACCGGAAATAACCGGCCCGAGCTATTGGGCTTTGGCCCGCATCTGGCGGTGAACAGTTTGGACGAATTGCCGGCAATGTTTGCTGCGGCGAAAGGGTAGACGCGGGACAACCGGACCGGCGGCCTGCTGCACCAGCGCGGGTTGGCTCCACGCTATGATGCGGCGCGGGTCCCGTGCCTTGCATCATCATGGGTGATCTTCTGCACGTTGATGCGGCCGGCTGGACCTCTTGGCTTTCCATGCAAATCAGAACTCAAGAGCATTGCGATGCGTTCCGAACTCGAAGACCTCGTGCGTGATGTCCATGCTTCCCTCGCGTTGCTCGGGAGGCATCTTTGACAAGGACGAAGCGAGAGCGCGCCTGAATACGCTGAACGCGGAGGCTGAAGACAGCGGTCTTTGGGACGATCCTGATCGGGCGCGCCGCGTGATGCGCCAGCGCGCAAATCTGGAAGGGCAACTGGAAGCCCTTACAGGACTCGAGCAGGAGCTGTCGGACACCATCGAACTCCTTGATCTGGCAGAGGCCGAGGAGGATGAGGCTGCCGCGGTCGAGGCCGAGGACGATCTCCGGAAACTGGCGTCGGAGGCGCAGCGTCGCGCCACGGAGGCGCTGCTTTCCGGCGAAGCGGATGGCAACGACTGTTTTCTCGAGATTCATGCGGGCGCCGGCGGCACGGAAAGCCAGGATTGGGCTGAGATGCTGCTCCGGATGTACCAACGGTGGGCGGTGCGTCACGAATGCGATTCCGAGGAGCTCTCCCGCACGGACGGTGAAGAAGCGGGCCTCAAATCGGTCACCGTGCGTATTCGTGGTACGGACGCCTACGGGTGGCTGAAGACGGAAAGTGGAGTCCACCGGCTCGTCCGGATTTCGCCGTTCGACGCGCAGGGACGCCGGCACACCAGCTTTGCCAGTGTCTGGATTTACCCGGTTGTCGACGAAGACATCGAAGTCGAGGTCGAAGACAAGGACCTGAAGGTGGACACCTACCGCGCATCGGGCGCCGGCGGACAGCACGTCAACAAGTCGGATTCAGCGGTTCGCATTACCCACCAGCCGACCGGAATTGTGGTGCAGTGCCAGAGTCAGAGGTCCCAGCATCAGAATCGTGCAACGGCGATGCGAATGCTCAAGGCGCGGCTGTTCGAAGTGGAGTTGCAGAAGCGTGAAGAAGAGCGATTGGCGATCGAGTCGCAGAAGACGGACATAGGGTGGGGGCACCAGATCCGGTCCTATGTGCTGCAGCCCCATCAAATGGTCAAGGATCTCCGGACGAACGTCCAGACCAGTGATCCGCAGGCAGTCCTCGACGGCGATTTGGACGCCTTCCTTTCAGCGGCGCTCGCATCACGTCTGGAGGGAAGCGGAACGCCAAGCGAATAGCAGGCTTCCCGGAATCCCTTGGTGAACGCCGACCTCGGCCCCTTCACGCTGGATCGGCTGATGCGGATGATCGCTGCCTTGAGCGATCACTCAAGCGCGACCGTCCACGTCAGCCAACGCGAGGTGGACAGGACGGCCATAACGGGCTGACGAATAAATCGCCCGCCGCCGCCAGATTCGCGGTGGTCTTTGGGGCGGACCGCTGACGCGGAGCTACTGAACGGTCCGTATTCGTTTGCGGATTTGCTTGCGGTTTCCTAGTCGGTCCGAGTTTCCAGCATGGTCTTCGCGGCCGCGAGGACGGTTTCGGCGTGACCCGTGACCTTCACCTTGCGCCAGACCTCCGCAATGCCGCCGTCCGGAGTCACGAGAAAGGTCGCGCGTTCAATTCCCATGTACTTCCGGCCGTACATGCTTTTCTCCACCCATACGCCGAACGCATCACAAGCCTCTCCACCTTCGTCCGACGCAAGGCTTACGCCCAACTGATGCTTGTCGCGAAATTTTTCGTGCTTGGCGATCGAATCCTTTGACACGCCCAGCACCTCGACTCCCAGTTTTGCGAATTCGGGGCCCAGTTGCGTGAACGCAATGGCTTCCTTGGTGCAACCGGGCGTATCGTCCTTCGGATAGAAGTACACGACATAGGGGCGCCCGCTGAGCGAGACGTTGGAAACGCGCCCATCCGGTGTGGGCAGGTCAAAGGCGGGGACCGGGTCTCCGGCGCCGGGCGCCGTTGCGGACGGTGGGGTCATGGCGGTGCTTTCAGACAGACTGCGGGAAAAGAGGAGTGGAACGACGCCTTCCACGCTCTCGACCAGTATACCTGCCGGAAGCCGGCATACGTTTGGGAGAGGCATGCTGGCGGCGCAGTGCGGGCCGCTCTGGACTTGCTCAGGTGGAGGCGCGTTCGATGTGCTGATCGATCAGCGTACGGACCGTGGCCTGGGCTCCGAGCAGGGTATCCATCAGGTCTGCTTCCCGGTGGTAACCCGTTGCCCGACAGATCCGTTCGATGAGTGGTTCCGGCAGCAGTGCGGGGTCATCCCAAGTGCCGACCGTAATCCGGAGCATCGTCTGGACTGTCAGGTAAAGGCTGGAAAACCCGGCCAGACGATCCGCATCTTCCGATGACAGGACGTTTGCGCCCACCAGCATCTCGAGCACCCTTTCGGTTGATCCACGGATCGCGCTTCCCGAACGCTGGGCCGTGGTGACAGCGAGGTACTCAATAAGAAGCTCAAGGTCGAGGAGCCCGCCGGGTGCGTGTTTGACATCAAAGGGGCCGGCAGGCCGATGGGTGCCCTTGATCTTGGACCGGAGGTCCAGCAAGTCGACCGCGAGAGCGTCAAACTCGCCCTCGGAGGTCAATGCTCCGTCAATGATGCTGTTCAGTGTTGCGACTGACTCAGGTGTTCCCGCCACGACCCGGCTTCGGACCAAGGCCAGTTTCTCGACCGGCCAGGCCTCGCGCGCGAGGTAGGCCTCGTAGCCGCGGAGTGGGGAAGCGAGGGGTCCCGCCCGACCGTGCGGACGCAGGCGGAGATCCATTTCCCAAAGCCTGCCGGCGGCTGTGTGTGCCGTGAACCCTGTAATGAGACGGTTCGCAAACCGCGAGAAGTAGAGCGATGCTTCCAGCGGCGCCTCCCCGTCTGACGTTGCGCCGGCAGAGGGGGCGTCAAAGAAAAAAACACCATCCAGGTCCGAACCCGGAAGAATGGTCTGCCCTCCCAGTTTGCCGAGCGCGAGGAAGGCAGGCCCTCCGCCGGGCACCTGGCCGTGTTTTGCCTCAAACTCCAGCGCGACCCTGTCCATGAGACGTCGAATCGCGATATCCGCGATATCGGTCAACGTCGCGGCCGCCTGGTGGGGTGTCTCAAGGACACAAAGCATCCTCAGCGCGACAAGGAAGCGCAGCTCCCCGGCCCAGCGTCGGAACGCATCAAGATCGTCCTGGTAGTCGCCGCGCCCGAGGTCCAGTTCCGCATCCAGGCTTGCTTCGATGCTTGCAGGATCGGGTAGTTGGGCCTCAAGCGGGGTGTCAAGAAGCCGGTCGAGCAACCGGGGGTTGGCGGTGAGCGTCTGCCCCAATTCCGGTGCCGATCCCATGATTTCGACCACGACCGCCATGAGCGACGGATGGCTGGAGAACATGGCAAGCAGCTCAACACCGGCGTTGAGGCTTTCAAGGAAACGGGCAAAGCCAGTGAATGCGCCTTCAGGCTCCGGAGCGTCACCGATCGCGCTCAGCATGCGCGGTGTGATCTCTGTGAGGAGGGCTCGACCGCGTTCCGATCGGGTCGCGGAAATCCGTCCGCGATGCCAGTTGGCGATCTGGGCAATGACGCGTTCGGGATTGGAGAAACCGATCCGGCGGAGCGTTGAAACGGTTTCAGGGTCAGGGTCCACGCCCGTGAAGACCAGGCTTCCGTACGGGTGATCCAGACTGTCGGTCGAGTCTTCGGACTCGGCGGTGAGGGACTGGACCGCCGCAACGTGGGACGCCAGATCGGCTTCAAAGTCTCCGAGTTGGCCGTATCCGAGGAATGACGCCAGTTGCGCACGCTCGTCCTCGTCCTCCGGTACCGTATGCGTTTGCTCGTCGCGGACCATCTGGACGCGGTTTTCAACCGTGCGCAAGTATCCGTAATGCCCGATGAGGTCTTCCGCGTCCGACGCTTCCAGCCGTCCGGCCTCCACCAGTGCACGCAGTCCGTCGGCCGTTCCGCTGAGCCGCAGGTTCCTGTTGCGCCCTCCCCAAACCAGCTGCTGGGTCTGGAGGTGGAATTCGATGGTTCGAATGCCGCCGCTTCCGAGTTTCAGGTGGAAACCCGCAGGATCGAAGCTGTCGTGTTGGCCGCGGCGGGTCTGGCGCAACATCGCCTGCACGTCCCGAACCGCGTCGAAGTCCAGGTTCCGGCGCCATACGAAGGGCGCGATTCGCGACAGAAACCGCTCTCCGGCCTCAATATCGCCCGCGATTGGGCGGGCGCGGATGAATACGGCCCGCTCCCAGTTCTGCGCGAGGCCGGCGTAATACAGTTCGGCGGATTCCATCGAGACGGCGAGCGGCGTGGACCCGGGATCGGGGCGCAAGCGGAGATCGACACGGAAGAGGTACCCGTCCTTGGTGCGCTCCTGAAACAACTTGATGAGACGTTGGGTCAGTCGGGTGAAGTACTGACCGGCGCGACCGTCGCGGGCACCGTCCGGAAGTCCCGGACTTTGCTGATCAAAGAAAACAACGAGATCGATGTCGCTCGAATAGTTGAGCTCTCGAGCGCCAAGCTTGCCGAGCGCGATCACGGTGTATCCGGATTCGTTGGCGCCGGGTCCGAGCAGATGATGGGCCGCAGCACGCAGCAGCTCCCCGGCGAACGCGCTCCATTCGGTCAATACCTTTTCGATGGGCCAGGCGCCGGTAATGTCAGCCAGTGCGATGGTGAGCGCCACGCGCCGACGCGCAATCCGCAGGGTCTCTGCAATGGCCTCCGAAGGCATGGCCGCTGAGGCGGCAGCATCGGGAATGCCGTCACGGGCACGATCAAGGGCCTCCTGGGCACCCTCGGTGACAAACGTCTGTACGATGGCCGGCTCCAGGAGTGCGCTTTCGCTGAGAAACGGGCTGTGTCCAAAGACTCGATCGAGGAGTTCGGCACCCTGGCCTCCGGATCCAAACTGCTTGGGGCTACCTGCCTCCAACCATTTGGACCAGTACAGGTCCCGCTGCTCGGTATTCCCTTGCAATGGATGCGATGTGGACGATGTGCTTGACATGACAGGATCATCCGTGGAGGCGGGAGTCCGGGTGGCGATCGTTTCCGAGGGGGTTGGCCGCGGCACCGGGCGGGCGCGGTCTCGAGGCAGGCTATGGGATCCGGCTCCATACGGGTGTCCCGGACCCACGGCTTCGCGGAGACCGAAGCGGCCCGGAGAATTGTAGCCTGATGGAGACCAGGCCCCCGAAGCACGACGCGAAAGCGGCGCCGCACCCATGGCGTCGCGGGCGCCGTCTGATCGCGGTCGGCGCGTTGCTGGTGGCGCTGGTCATCGCCGGCGGTCTCTGGCGCCTCTCGTCGGGCCCGGTCGTCGTCCCCTTTTTGTCGACGTATCTGGCCGCGAAGGTGGACGACGCCGGACTACCGGCCGGCCTGCAGTGGCGCGACGTGGCGGTCCATTGGCCATGGCTTTCGCGCTGGCTTCATGTGCACGTCACGAATGTCCGGATCAGTGACAGCCTGACAGCCGAAGGTCTCGGCCTTCGGCTGGACGTAACCGCACTCCTCGGTGGCCGTATTTTGCCTGCGGGTTTTGTCGTTCATGCACCGTCCCTGGTTCTGAAACCCGACACAGACGACACGAGTGACCTGCGATGGGACACACTGTTTGTCGGGCTCGACGTACCGGCAGCCGTGTTGGGGGCCGGAAGTTCGGTTGATGTGCTGGACGGCACAATCACACTCAATCCGCAGTCTGGAGGCCCGGGCCTCCAGATCGCTGACATCAACGGTCAGGCAGTCGACCGTGGGGGGCGGATCGCCCTGACTGGCCGGAGCACGGGGCAGTTTCGCGACCATCCGGCTGTGCCACTCCAGTTCGCGGCTGAGTTCATCCCTGACAGTGAGACCGTTACGGCCGAGATTTCGTTTGCCGGCCTGGAGCCGCGGGCGCTTGCGGTCCTGCCAGGGACCGGCAACATCCTGCGCGGATTCCAGATCCCCCTCACCGGCACAGTCCACATTGACGGGACCTTCGCCTCGCCTCGCTGGACCGTGGTCGGGCGCAGCGAGGGCGGGCGTATCCGTCTGCCTGCCGTGTTCGAAACCGGCGGCGACGTCGACGTCGATGTCACGGGTGTCCGCCTGCAGCTCGAGTACGATCCGGCCACCGGCGGGATCGAATTTCGGGAAGTCGCTGTCTCGTCCCCAAGCTTTGCATTCACCATCAACGGCCGGATCGGTACCGATCCCGGCGGCCTGACGACGGTCCAGGGCAGCGCGACGGGCAAGGTTCCAGTCCGCGATGCGGCAGCGTGGCTGCAGGGCACGTACCCGGACGCTGCGCATGCATGGATCGAGCGTTCGGTCACCTCCGGCACGCTCACCGGCCTCACGTTTGCCGTCGCGATTGCAGCCGATGGCGAGGATTCACCAGAAGTCCGTGCCGACGCCGTTATCAGCGACGGTGTGGTGCACTGGCGGGATGATAAACCGTCGCTCCGCATGCCGACGGTGCAGTTGGACCTGAACCGAGGTGCTTTCACGGTTACTGCGGAGGAAGGTCAGTTTGGGGCCGCGACGCTTGCGGGTCTCAGATTCCAATATCCCGACAGCGTTGCCGGGGTCCGTGGCGGGCGGCTGGATGTCCGCCTGTCAGGGGATGCAGGCCGTCTTCTGCAGTTGGCCGACATCAACGTCGGGCCGGATGCAGGACCCGTATTGCGTGGCCACGTCAGCGAGGTCGACCTGAAGGTCTGGCTTCCCGCAGATCCTGCAGCAAACCGGGACCTGACGGTGCGCGGGCGGTTTGAGGAGCTTGCTGTCGAACCCGGTTTCCTGCCGGAGCCCTATGCGGAACTTGATGTCCACTCCCTCGCCGGCACGTTTCGTTATGGCCCGGATGGGCTCGCTGTCGATGCTGATGGGCAGATTGGGGACAGTATCGGTGTCCGTGACGCGCATCTTTCGTCGCCGGACGTCACGGCATTGCCGCTGAACCTTGCGGCGACGTTGAGCGGTCCGATCGGAGCGCTGATGGAGTTGGGGAGCGCCATAGCACCGATTGGACCGGAGCTGCGAAGCATCACCGGAATGGCCGAGGTGCGCGTCGGCATGGACATTCCCCGGGAGTCTGCTGCCGCCCCCGAGTTGCAGTTTCTTCGCGGCACATTCGAGGTGCCGACGCTGGAGGGCCAGAGCTTCGGCTCAGGCCCTTGGTCCGAGCAAGTCTTTCGCGGCGTCACTGGCACCTTTGCGTTGGAGTCCGGCGCGCTTGAGGTGTCGGGTGAGGGTGGACTCACTGACGCCCGGGCTTCGTTTACCTGGCGGGCCGCGCCGGACGGAGGCGTGGGTTCCAGGCGGCTCAAAATCCGCGGTGTCCTTGGCCAGGAAGCGCGAAATGCCATTGGCGTGAGGCTCGACGGACTTACAGGGCCGGTCGATTTTTCGGCCCAATTTGTGCAGCGTCCGGATGCCGACTGGCAGGTGGAAGCAGAAGTGGACCTGGCCAGCGCCGGGTTGACGTTTCCAGAGCTGGAGTGGACGAAAGAGGTCGGTGCCCCGCTCCAAGGCAACGTGTCCGGGCGAATCGGAAAGCCGCACGTGCTGGACGTTAGCCTGGAGGGAAGCGGAATGGACGTCCGCGGCCGGCTTCGAATCCATGACGGACGCCTGGAATACGGGGAGTTTCCCCGCATCGTGGTGGGAGCCGTTCGGACAGCTGGTGCGATTGCCGTCGATGACACCGGGATGGTTCGAGCGGATTTTGACGGCGAGCAGATCGATCTGCGGCCGCTGCTTCGGAGTGCGGCGGGAAACCCCGTATCTCTCGCTGATCTGCGACTCCAGATCAAGGCTGAACGGGTACGGAGCCTAGGGGCCGATCTGCACGGTCCGCTGGCGATGAAGCTCGACGTTGGCGACCGGAGGGTTCGGGATCTGCACGTCGTGCTGGAGCTTGGCAGCGGGGACTGGATGGAACTGCGGGGCATCAGCAACGACGATCGACTGGAACTGGAACTCAAGGGTACGGAGTCGCGCGCGATGGCCGAGACCCTGGGTCTGGGAGTGGGTGCGGCCGGCGGGGAAGTGCTCGTGCAGGCTGTCGAAGAAGGCGGGGCGATGACCGGAACGATCCATGTGGATGATTTCCGCATGGTGGATGCTCCGGTGTTCGTCCAGCTCCTGCAGTCGGTAACCGTTCTTGGCCTGCTTGAACAGTTCGCGGGCGGAGGCGGGCCTGCATTCTCCAGCTTTGATGCGGAGTTCGCGCTTGCCGACGGCGTGCTGGAGGTCCGGAGGGGCATTGCAAAGAGCCTGACGCTCGGCGTGACGGTGGAGGGCACGATCGACCGGCGTAACGGTCTGGTCGACCTTCGGGGAACGCTCATTCCGGCGTACGTGATCAGCGACCTTCTGTCCCGCATCCCTGTGATCGACCGGGTGGTGACAGGAATTGATTTAGGTGGCGTGGTGGCGGCGGCCTACCGACTGAAGGGACCGGCTGACAACCCTGCGGTGTCCGTCAGCCCGCTGGAATTTCTCGCCCCGGGAATTCTTCGGAGCGTCCTGCAGGAGTTCGAGAAGTCGATACAGCCGCCCGATCAGTAGTCCCCGCGCAGCCGGGCTACCCGCGGGTTTCCCGGCCCGGGAGCGGCAAACAGCAGCGTGTTCAGGTCTGGCTGGTGGTCTCGGCGAGACGAAGTACGGCGTGCCGTTTACGGCCCGCTGAAAGCCGGACCTTCCCATCGATCAGGTCGGATGGGCCCAGCACGCGATGCTCATCGGTCACCTTGACGTCGTTGATGCGCGCGCCGCCTCCGCGAATTAACCGCCGGGCTTCGCCGTTCGACGACGCGAGAATCGCCCCCCGAACAAAGGCCTTGATGACAGGCAGGCCAGCCTCGAATTCGGCAGCCGGGACCAGGATCGCCGGAAGTGCCTCGCCGGTTCCACCGTCCCGAAACGTCGTCGCTGCGGTGGCCTCCGCCTGCCGCGCCTCGTCTTCGCCGTGCGCCAGGCGCGTGGCCTCATTGGCCAGGCAAACCTTCGCCGCGTTCGCTTCTGCACCCTCGAGTGCTTCCAGTCGGGCAATCTCGTCGAGCGGAAGTTCCGTGAACAGGCGGAGGAACCGGCCCGTGTCGGCATCCGCGGTATTGCGCCAGAATTGCCAGTAGTCGTAGGGGCTTCGCAGCGAGGCGTTCAGCCAGACCGCGCCCTGCGCGGTCTTTCCCATTTTGTCGCCGTTCGCGGTTGTGATGAGCGGAGACGTCAGACCGAAAAGCGCGGGAAGTGTGCTGCCCGCGGCGTCCAGGCGACGCCCGAGCTCGACACCGTTCACAATGTTTCCCCACTGGTCCGAGCCACCCATCTGCAGCATGCATTGCTCGCGCCGCGCGAGTTCAGTGAAGTCGTACGCCTGCAGGATCATGTAATTGAACTCGAGGAAGCTGAGCGGCTGCTCCCGATCCAGCCGGAGGCGCACCGAATCGAAGGTCAGCATCCGGTTGACCGAGAAGTGCCGCCCCACCGTGCGAAGAAAGTCGACGTACTGCAATCCGCCCAGCCATTCCTCGTTATTCACCATGATGGCGTCGGTCGGTCCAGTGCCAAACGTCAGAAATCGCTCGAAGACGCTCCGGATGGCGGCCGCATTGGCGTTGATCGCCGCATCGTCAAGAAGTTTCCGGGATTCATCCTTGCCCGAGGGGTCGCCCACGCGGGTGGTGCCGCCACCGATCAGAACAATGGGCCGGTGCCCTGCCTGCTGGAAGTGCCGGAGCAGCATGATCTGCAGGAGGCTGCCGACGTGGAGTCCGGGCGCGGTGCAGTCAAAACCGATGTAGGCGCTGACGGGCGTTCCGGATGCCAGAACGCCGTCGAGCCCTGCAAGGTCGGTGCATTGGTGCAGATAGCCCCGTTCCTGGATACGGCGCAGGAACGACGATTGAAGCTCAGGCATGGTGTGCGGAACAGGCGCGGCCGGACGAATGACAAACGTATCATGCTTTTGCGAACGTGGAGACCCATGCCGACATGCTGACCGCGATCGGGCTCATGAGCGGAACCTCGCTTGACGGGGTGGATGCAGCCGTGGTGCATACGGATGGCGAGAACACGATCTCGCTCGGACCCAATGCGACCTCGGCATATGACCAGACGGTTCGCGGGCGTTCGGCCCGCGACCTGACATCGCCGGAATTGATCCGGGCGCTGACGAACCACCATGTGGCCGCGGTCCGGTCGATCATGAGCGTCGCTGGTCTCAGCCGTCAGGACGTCGACGTGATCGGATTTCCCGGCCAGACCGTTGCCCACGATCCGGGTGCGGGCTGGACCTGGCAAGTGGGCGACGCCGCGCAGCTTGCCGATGCGACGGGGATTCCGGTTGTCGCTGACTTTCGCAGCCGGGACGTGGCGCACGGCGGCGAAGGCGCGCCCCTGGTGCCGCTGTTTCATCAGGCGCTGACAGCCGCGATGGAGCGCCCGCTTGCGGTTCTCAACCTCGGTGGGGTCGGAAATGTCACATGGCTGGGCCGCGACGGCGACCTGTGCGCATTCGATACCGGGCCGGCGTGCGCCCCGATCGACGATCACGCACGCCGTGTGCTCGGCACCGATGTGGATCATGGCGGCCGGCTTGCCGCCGAAGGGGAGGTGCCCCCCGGTGCGTTGGATGCCCTGATGGATGATCCGTTCTTCGTCCGTGCGCCGCCCAAGTCACTTGATCGCGATCACTTCCGCCTCCGGTGCGACGAGATCAGCCGAGCGCATGCCCCTGCGGACGCCGCGGCTGCGCTCACGGCCTTCAGTGCGGCCGCGGCGGCTGCCGCCGTCGCCTGGATGCCCGAGCCCCCGGCGCGGTGGCTCGTCGCGGGAGGGGGGCGGCGCAATCCCACCCTGATGCGAGAGCTTCGCCACCGAATCACAGTTCCCGTGGTTCCGGTGGACACCGCCGGACTTGACGGTGACGCGCTCGAGGCTCAGGCGTTTGGCTGGCTGGCTGTGCGGTCCATGCGGGGGCTGGCGCTTTCCACCCCGGCAACAACCGGGGTCTCTCGCCCGCTCAGCGGGGGCGTGCTTGTGCACCCCGCGCGGCGACGTTCACCGGGGTGACCGGACCCGCCCCGCCACATAACGTGCCACACTCTGGGCCAGTACATCGAGATGGCCAGCGAAGAAATGGTCTGCACCCGGTACTACCTGATAGGTGATCATGACCCCCTTCTGAACCTCCACTTCCTTGGCAAGTTTTGCGACGGCCGGTTCCTGGACAATGGTGTCCTGGTCGCCTTGCAGGATGATTCCGGAGCTCGGACACGGTGCCAGAAAGTTGAAGTCGTAATGGGCAACGGGTGGAGCGACTGACACGAAACCACTGAGTTCCGGCCGCCGCATGAGCAGGTGAAAGGCGAGCCAGGCTCCGAACGAGAATCCGCTGACCCAGACCGTGCGGCTGTCTTCATGCGTGGCCTGCAGCCAGTCGAGCGCGGCTGCCGCGTCTACAAGTTCGCCTTCTCCATTGTCATACGTCCCCTGGCTCCGGCCGACTCCGCGAAAATTGAACCGAAGGACTGAAAAGCCGAGATGGGCGAAAGCGTGAAATAATGCGTATACGACTTTGTTGTTCATGGTCCCGCCACCCTGCGGATCGGGGTGGAGTACGAGCGCAAGTGGCGGATGGGTGCCGGAGCCGGCGTGGTAGCGGCCTTCCAACCTTCCGGCGGGGCCATTGATAATGACGTCTGGCATACTACCTCTGAGCGGCTATGCGCTCCTTGGGTGTGGACAGCTGGTCTGGTGAATAGGGTAATTCGCGCAGAATCCAGCGACTCTATATAAATTCAAACGGCGCTCCAATATGGTTGGTTTCCGTTGCCCCGCCGTCAGGTCCTGGGACGGCGGCCAGGCCCGCGATTGATCGTTCGGAGTGCGTATGTTTGCGGCATTGCGGGATGAATTTGAAGCAATACGCAAGCGGGATCCGGCGGCGAGGAACGTGCTGGAGATCCTGCTGTGCTATCCGGGATTTCATGCGGTTGCCGCGTACCGATTCGCGCATTGGCTTTGGACGCTCAGGCTCAAGCTCATGGCCCGGTGGATCGCGCATCTAGCCCGTTGGCTGACCGGCATCGAAATCCATCCGGGTGCAACGATTGGTCGAAGGTTCTTCATTGATCACGGGATGGGGGTGGTGATCGGCGAGACGGCCTCCATCGGTGACGATTGTTTTGTGTACCAGGCCGTGACCCTTGGCGGCACCTCGCTCCAGCCGGGCAAACGGCACCCCACACTGGCCGATGGCGTGATCGTGGGTGCGGGCGCAAAAGTCCTGGGCCCAATCACGGTTGGGAAGGATGCGCGGGTGGGCGCCAACGCCGTGGTGGTTCGGGATGTTCCGGCCGGGGTGACCGTGGTCGGGATCCCGGCCCGAGCGACTGGAAGCTCGAATCAGGAGCGCCGCAAGTTTACCGCCTACGGGACCCCCCTCGATGCGGGCGACCCGTTTACGCTGGACATCGAACGCATGGCCACGGATCTGGAAGCCATGAACGCACGGCTCGAAGCGCTGGAGTCGGCGTCAACAGACGTCGAGGCGCGTGGGCGCAGCGCGAAAGCGGCCGACCATCCAAAGAGCAGGGTGAGCGGGATCCGAGACTGAACGGGCCCCGTCTTTCAGCGATGTCTCGCGTCCCGCGCGCTCCTGGCGTGTATTTCGATTACAACGCATCGGCACCACTGCTTGATGCTGCGCGGTCGGCGGTCATCGATGCGCTTGACCGGACGGGGAACGCATCGTCGATCCACCGCCAGGGGCGAGAGATGCGGCGAATGTTGGAGGATGCGCGCGCTGCCGTGGCCGCAACGGTTGATGTTGATCCGTCCAATCTCGTGTTCACTTCCGGAGCGACGGAAGCGAATGCGTTGGCCTGTGCCGGCTACGCCCCCGAACGCACACTCGTCACCGCGATCGAGCACGATTCGGTTCGCGTGCTCGCGGACCCGACCCGGCAAATTCCGGTTGGCGACGATGGCGTCATCGACCTGGAGAATTTCGAGCGCATGTTGCGCCGAGAGCCCCATCCGGAGCTGGTCGCGATCATGTTGGCCAACAATGAGACCGGCGTCATTCAACCCGTCGCGGAAGCGGCCACGATGGCGCGTGCCGCGGGTGCGCACGTGCACTGCGATGCCGTGCAGGGCTGGCGCCGCATCCCGGTTTCGATGAATGCCCTGGGCGTCGATTCCCTTGCGCTGTCGGCCCACAAGGCAGGGGGCCCGAAGGGTATCGGCGCCCTTGCAATGCAGAGCGGGGTTCCTCGGGAGACGTTGTTGCGTGGTGGAGGTCAGGAGCGCGGGCTCCGGGCTGGAACCGAAAACGTCGCGGCTGCGGCCGGATTTGGGGCGGTCGCGGCCGCCCCTGCTCCCAGTGCCGTCCGGTGGCGGGAGATGCGCGACTATCTGGAGCAGGCGGTTTGCAAGGCGGTTCCGGAGACCCGCGTGATTGCCCGCCGAAGCCCCAGACTCCCGAATACGTCGATGCTCGCGTTGCCGGGCCGGAACGCGGAAGCCCTCGTGATTCGGCTGGATCTTGAAGGCATTGCGGTCAGCGCAGGCGCCGCGTGTTCATCGGGTAAGGTGGGGCCGAGTCATGTGCTGGACGCGATGGGTCTTGATCCAGAACTGGTCCGAGGCGCAGTCCGTGTCAGTTTTGGCCCCGACACCGGTCACGCCGCCGTGGACCGGTTTGTCTCGGCCTGGGTGACAACCGCCGACGCTTGCCGGCGGTCATCCGTTGGACCGCGCGATTTCGTGACAGCCTGAGGGGCCTGAGCGCATCCGCCAAGATCGGGTGGGGGGTTTCCGTTCCGCGAGTGTGTCCGGTGTCACGCCAGATGCATGCTTCGGCGATGCGAACCACCCGATTGTGAATCGGCCTCCTGAGTCCGGAGCGCTACCACAAAGCGGTGAGCCCTGCGCGGTCGCCTTGCTGCTTGCTTGTGAACCGCCGTCAGCGTTCGCGTTCCTCTTTCTTCGCCTGAGCCTTGGCGGCCACGATATCGTCAGCAAGCTTTCCCGTTAGCTCGCTCAGGTGGTCGAACTCGGAAGTGTACGTTCCAACCCCCTGACTTAGTGAACGCAATTCGATGATCAGATCATGCAATTCGGATTGCGGCATATGCGCTTGCAGGGAATCCCAGCCGTTCCATCCTTCCTTCGGTTCAAAGCCCAGGATCTGGCCACGCCGAACACTGATAAGGCCGTGCACCTTGTTCGTGTACTCCGAAGGCACGTCGATGGTCACCTTGGCAATCGGCTCCAGCAGTACCGGTGCACACTTGGGCATGCCTTCGGTCATGGCGACGCGGGCCGCGAGCTTGAACGACATTTCGTTGCTGTCGACTGCATGAAATTGGCCGTCGGTCAGGGTGACGGCGAAATCAACGACGGGAAAGCCCAGCGGGCCTTCCGATGCAAACTCCTTGACCCCTGTTTCGACGGCCGGAATGTACTGTCTGGGGACCGCGCCACCAACGATCTTGTCGTTGAATTCGAAGCCTTCGCCGCGCGGGCGCGGAGCGATATCGACCACCACATCGCCAAACATTCCGTGGCCGCCGGTCTGGCGCTTGAAGCGGCCGTGCTGTGTGTGGGGTTTGCGGATCGTCTCCTTGTAGGGGACGCTCGGACGGATCGACGTCGCCGCCACATTGTACTTCGATCGCAGCTTGTCCAGGGCAATCTGCAAATGAACGTCACCCTGCCCGAGCAGCACCAGTTCGTGGGTGTCCTCGTTTTGCTCGTAGGTCAGAGAAGGGTCTTCCTCGTTCAAGCGTTGAAGCCCTCCGGTCAACTTGACCTCATCACTCCGGTTTTCCGCCGTAATGGCCAGTCCGTACACCGGAGTGAGAGGGGCAGGCCACGCAGACCCATCGGGCGCGTCAGCGCCGTCCTTGAGAATGTGGCCCGTTCGCACGGTTTCCATGCGGCCAAGCCCCACAACGTCGCCAAAGGCAGCACCCGAAATTTTCTCCGTCTGTCCGCCCGCCATCGCCTGCAGGCTGCCGATGCGGGTTCCTCCGAGTGTCTGGCCGTCCGCAATCTCGCCACTCCATACGCGTCCAAGGGAAATTTTTCCGCTGTGCTGGGCGTGATACGTCTTGAAAATTTGCACGCTCGGAACCCCGTCAGGTTCGAACCCCAGAGCGGCTGCACGTTGCTCGGGCTGTGGCGCGTCGTGACGAAGCGCCTTCAGCAACCGGCGAACTCCGTGGCACCGCTCTGCCGAACCGAAGAAGACCGGAACAACGTCACGGTCGCGCATGATCTTGGCGGACTTGGCATAGATTTCGTCCGCTTCGGGAACCTCGTCTTCGAGCATCTTCTCGAGTATCGCGTCGTCAAAGTCGACGAGGACCTCCAGCATCTCCTCGCGGGCGAGTGTGACCTCGTCGGCCAATCCTTCCGGGAACTCGATTTCTTTTGACTCTTCGCCTTCGACGTAGGAGTAGGCCCGCCGGCTGGTGAGGTCGACATAGCCCACGACAGACTCCCCGTCTGTGATCGGGTACTCGCGAAGGAGCATGGGCGTGCTTGCCACCTCTTTCAGGGCCGCAACAACGTCGGAAATGGGTTCTGTCAAGGTATCAACCTTGTTGATGAACACCATGTACGGTACCTGCCGTGACCGCAGTGCCTGGATCACCGGGGTCAACGTGGCAGCGCGACTGGCGACGGGTTCCACGACCAGCACTGCGACGTCGACAACGTTGAGCGCGTTGAGGGTTTCCTGCACCAGTTCGACGGAACCGGGGCAGTCAACCACACTCCACGCATCGCCGAGATAGGCCATCCGGGCGCAGGTGAGCTCCGTGCTCATGTTTCTGGAACGCGCCTCGGGCGAGGAGTCGCCTACAGAGGTGCCGTCCTTAACCGATCCTCTGCGGCTCACGGTACCCGTCACGAAGAGACAGCTCTCCAGCAACGTTGTCTTACCACTGAGGTAGGGGCCGACCAGTGCGGCGCAACGGGCTCGGTCAGTCATGCATGTTCTCCAAGAGACGGTACGGTGCCGCGGTCACCACAGTTCCGCGATCGGCTGCGGGCGTCAACGATTGAGCACCCGGCCATGGCAATGGCGGCCTCGCATTGTTACGGCAAGGTTGACCGTGAGCAAACGGGGCCCGGTCGCGTGCCTGTGCAGGCCGGCTGCGGGGCACGGAATGGGTTGCGGACGGACGATTGCTCAAGGGCGGCTCGGTTGCCGTCACGACTGGATCTTGTCCGCGCAAACCCGCCGATGACCACGCGAAGAGGTCAGGCTCCAGGGCCGGTCCATTCTCGAAGATCCACACACGGCATTGTGCGGCGCAATCGCTCCGCATCGAAAACGGCATATGGCCTCCCGGTGCGTGGAGCCCCATACCGGATTCAGGAATGACGCAGAAACTGCAGGATGGCTTCCACGGTGGCGTCGGGACGCTCCTGCTGAACCCAATGTCCGGCCCCCTCGATCAGGCGAACAGCCCGCATGTCAAGGCAGGCGTCCGTTTGCATGGACGTGAAGGCGCCCGGGCCCTGGTGTACTCCCCAGTCGGCTGCCCCGGCGAAAAACGCCGCCGGCACCTGTACTCCTGCACCGTCAAAGAGCCGCAACTCGCTGTTGTGATTCGAATCGAGCATGACCCGGTACCAATTGAGGCCGCCCTGAAACCGTGTTCGCGCAAATTCCTCTGCGTAGATCGCGAGTTCGGCGTCGGGCAACCAGGGTGCTTCGTGTTCGGGCGCGTGATGGCCAACGGTTTCCGGCATCGTCTCGTCCAGGTCCATGACGTAGTACGTCGGCAGTTTTTCCAGCTCGCTCGCATCCCATCCCGCGAGGGGAAACGGCTGGTTGTCTTCCCAATCGGCGCTCTTGTGGTGGAAATAGGCGCGCAAGAACGCGTGGATGCCAGAGGGCGCTTCACACATATCGGAGTCTGCGGTCGAGGTCGTGAAGTAGTACTGATAGTGCTTGCGTGGACGGGAAAGCGCCTCGAGCGCGGGTTCAACGGCGAGCACAGGATGGTGCCTGCGGTGGAGGGATGGGCTGCCAGGAGGCGCGCTCATCAGGATCAGTCGCGTAAAGACATCCGGTCGGGCGAGGGCGCTGCAGTACGCCACCATGGCCCCGAAATCGTGACCGATGACGCTTGCAAAGGATTTGATCTCCAGGGCTTTCGCAAGGCCTAAGACATCCGTGACCAGATTGAGAAACCGGTAGGGCGTGAGATCGTCAGAGTAATTCACCGGTCTGGACGTGGTCGGGCCGTAGCCCCGCTGGTCGGGGGCAATGACGTGGTATCCGGCGGCGGCCAGAGGCCGCATGACATTGCGCCAGCTGTAGGCGAGCTCGGGAAACCCGTGCAGCAACAGAAGGGAAGGGTTCGCGGCATCGCCCGCCTCAAGGACGTGCATCGCCAGGCCGTTGAAGTTGTCGAGCGTCCGGGACCGGATTTCCGGATGCAGCGACGCGTGTGGGTAGGTCATGCCAGAGCCTTCATCGTGGAGCGTGCCGCGGTGTCGGTCGACTCACGGACGGTCATGCCGGGTACCGTCAGCGCGGTGATTCATTGGTGTGCGTGGCCAATTGCTCCCGCAGCATCGACTTCACGATCTTGCCGTTGGCGTTCCGGGGGAGCGGGCGCAATTGCAGCGTCATGGTTTCCGGAACCTTGTAATCGGCGATCTGCCGCGCCAGGAACTGCTGGAGATCGGGTTGGGTGGGCGCCTCGGATGCCGTTGTAACAAAGGCATGCACCCGCTCTCCCAGAACAGCGCAGGGTCGTGCAACCACGGCAGCTTCTACGACCTCCGGGTGCTGGGCGAGGACCCCCTCGACTTCGGCCGAGTAAATCTTGTACCCGCCCCGGTTGATCATGTCCTTGCTGCGGTCCAGCACCTCCACGTAGCCTTCGCTGTCCATGCGTCCAATATCGCCTGATTTCCAGGACCCGTCCGCAAACGTCACGCTGTTGGCGTCATCACGGTTCCAGTAGCCGGGCACGACCATCGGACCCCCGATCCGGAGCTCGCCGACGCTCCCCGGAGGAAGCTCGCGGCCGTCCGAGTCGCAGACACGAATTTCCGCACAATGCACAGGGATACCGACACTATTGCGGCGGACGAGGGCGTCGGAAGCCGGCAGCAAGGTCGCCGGTGACGTGGTTTCCGTCGATCCGTAGGCGTTGATGAGCTCGAGATCGGGGAGCTCGCGATGAATGTCCTGAATGAGGCTCTCGGGCATCGGCGCGCCGCCGTAGGCGCCGATCCGAAGATCGGGGAGTGGACCTTGCGCGAGCTCGCCGGACCGGAGGATCAGGTTGTACATGGCCGGCACCATGACCGAGTGGGTCACGCGTTCAGCCCGGAGCACGTTGACAGCAACACCGGCCTTGAAGTCGCGCATCAGCACCACGGCTCCACCGCATGCGAACATGGTGAGAGTCTGGGCGACCATGCCTGTGATGTGGGTGAACGGGACCGCCAGTAGAGAGCGTTCATCGCCTTCGCGAAGGTGCATGGCCCGGATGTAGTGGATCACGCTGTGCGCGAGGTTGAAATGCGTGATCATCGCGCCCTTGGGCTTTCCGGTCGTGCCCGACGTGTACATCAGGAGCACCAGGGCCTCCTCGTCGAGATCCCCGGGCGGCTCCGGATCACAGAGGCCGGGTTCTGCGGGTGCGTTGCTGTCAACAGGCTCCCCGAGCCTGCAGACATGCTCGACTGAGGGAATCTCCTCCCGCGCGGGGACCCGCGAGGCGCGCATGCTGTCTACGAAGAGGAAGCGTGTACCGCTGTCCTGCAGCATGAAACGAACTTCGGCAGTCTGCAGGCGGTGCCCCAGCGGGACGGCAACAAGGCCGGCCCGGAGGCACGCAACGACCGCGACGAGCGCTTCCCAGTGATTGTCCGACCACACACCAACACGGTCGCCCGGCGCCAGACCAAGACGCATAAGGTGGGCTGCGCTCGCATCGGCGTGTGCGAGAAGCTCCCGGTAGGAGAGCCGCGTCGGACCATCGACGATTGCTTCGGAATCGGGTTGCCGGTCCGCCATGGCGCCGATCATGGCCCCGATGTTCCGGGGCCGGCTTGCGAAGCATGTCAGGGTGCGGCCGAAGTGCGTTTCTGTAACCAGCCCGCCGGGGTCGATCGTCCGCCAGCCAGGCTGCGTCACGGCGCGGTCCCGGACACGAGTGCCCAGGCTGTCCGGGCATAGGGAACCGTTTGCGCGCCGACTTCCTCAGCGTTCGCCGAACTTGCATTGCCGCCGCGCCCACGGGCCAGGACGCCTTCCGCGATGGCTGCGAACCGGAACATCGAGAAGGCCACGTAGAAATGGGGGTCGATGGGGTCGCGGCCGGTCCTTCGGCAGTAGTCGGCCACATAGCTTGCCTGCTCAGGGATTCCGTACTCGCGGGGAAGCCCCATGATTCCGTGCCGGATCGACTGCGGAATCTGGAACCCGGAAATGTTGTAGCCAAGGTCCCCCAATGGGTGTCCAAGGGTCGACAGTTCCCAGTCAAGGACACCCAGCACTTCCGGCTTGTCCGGTGCGAACAGGAGGTTTCCGAGGCGGTAATCGCCGTGCACCACCGTCGTTTCGTCGCCCGGCGGAATGTTGGCCGGGAGCCACGCGATCAGATGGTCCATCTCCGGAACGTCACGCGTGCGGCTGAGTTCCCACTGCCGGGTCCAGCGCGCGATTTGCCGGGCAAAGTAGTTTCCGGGCCGGCCGAAATTCTCCAGTCCGGCAGCTTGCGGATCCACCGAATGGAGGGCGGCCAACGTGCGGTTCATTGCATCGTAGAGCGCTGTCCGTTCCGCAGGCTCGACGTCCGGAAGCAGAGGGTCGTCGAAGACGCGGCCCTGCAAGCACTCCATCACATAGAACGGCGTGCCAATGATCGATTCGTCGTCGCAGAACAGATACATCTCGGGCACCGGCACGCCATGGCCACGAAGCGCCGACTGGACCCGGTACTCGCGATCGACCGCGTGTGCCGACGGGAGCAGGTCTCCGGGGGGTTTCTTGCGGAGGACCCAGATCGCGCCATTGCCTTCGAGGGCAAAGGTCGGGTTGGACTGACCCCCATGGAACTGTCGCACCTGGTCGAGGCGTGAGAATCCCGGCAGGCGCCCGGCCAGATACCCGGCCAGCCGCGATTCATCAAAACGGTGCGAACTGCGCACCTCGACCAGTCCGGACACGGTCATCCGTTCGCCTGCCGGCGCCAGGCGACCGTTCCCAGAATGGCCGCCAGCACGATCAGCGATCCGGACCCGATCCTGGCGTTCCGGACAGCGGCCTCCGCGCGATTGCGCGAGCGGCTGAGCAGGGCCTCGATGTGGGACCGGGCATGTTCCAGATGGAGATGCAGGGTGTCAGTCGCGGCTCCCACCGCCTCCAGCCGGGTGGCATCGCGCGGGTCATCGGCAAGGTGCTGGGCACGCGCTCCCACGTCGAGCACACCGCTTTCGACCTGCTCCAGCACGGCGGCGATCGTGGCGCGTTCCGCGTCGTCCAGGATGGAGCCGGTGTCGGCAAAGAACGTGGACAGGGCTTCATTCTTGCGCGTCAGCGCGTGGACACCGTCGACAAGTTCACGTGCGGTCCCCACGTCCACGGCACCATCTGCAATGAGGAGCCGGTTTGCGACGCGGTGGAAGCTGGCGTCGCGGTTGGCCCGCTCGAGTTCCAGCCCGTCAACCCGCGACAGCAGGGCAAGACGCACCGCGGTTTGCTCCACCGCGTCCGCAGCAAGGCGGGTGAGTGCATCGTGGGCAACCACGACCGCGCCCAGCAGCGCAACAACCGCCAGGATCGCGAAATGGCGGGCTTGCAGTCGGCGCATCACGAGGCCCTGACCAGTCAGTTGTGGCGACGCAGTTCAAGCTTTGCGATCTGGTTCCTGTGCACTTCGTCAGGCCCGTCAGCGAGGCGCAGAAGACGTGCGTTGGCATAGGCCGCGGCCAGGCCGAAGTCGGTGGTCACTCCACCACCGCCGTGTGCCTGGATCGCCCAGTCCACCACCTTGCAGGCCATGATTGGCGTGGCGACCTTGATCATCGCGATTTCCTTGCGCGCTTCCTTGTTTCCTACGGTGTCCATCCTCCAGGCCGCATTCAGCACCAGAAGCCGTGCCTGGTCGATCGCGATCCGTGCATCGGCAATCCGTTCCTGCGTAACCGTCTGATCGGCGATCGGCCGCCCGAATGCCACGCGGGCCTTGACCCGCTTGCACATCTTCTCGAGCGATCGCTCGGCAAGGCCGATCAAGCGCATGCAATGGTGAATCCGCCCCGGCCCGAGACGCCCTTGCGCAATTTCGAAGCCGCGCCCTTCGCCAAGCAGCATGTTGGTAGCGGGCACGCGCACATCCTCAAATGTCACTTCCGCGTGGCCGTGCGGCGCGTCGTCGTACCCGAACACCGGCAGGTGGCGAACGACCGTAATTCCGGGTGTATCCCGGGGAACCAGAATCATTGACTGCTGCTGGTGGCGATTCGGGTTGGCCGGATCGGTCTTGCCCATCACGATGAAAATTTTGCACCGTGGCGACATCGCGCCTGATGTCCACCATTTGCGCCCATTGATGACGTACTCGTCACCTCGACGTTCGATGCGGCATTCGATGTTGGTGGCGTCCGACGACGCCACATCCGGTTCCGTCATGGCGAACGCCGAACGAATCTCGCCGGCGAGCAGGGGCGACAGCCAGGCGTCCTGCTGGTCTTTGGTGCCGTATCGGGCCAGGACCTCCATGTTTCCGGTATCGGGCGCCGAGCAGTTGAAGATTTCCGGCGCGTGTTCAGACCGGCCCATCACCTCGCAAAGAGGCGCATATTCAAAGTTTGTCAGGCCGGCTCCAAGTTCGGATTCGGGAAGAAACAGATTCCAAAGGCCTGCGTCCCGGGCCTTTTCCTTGAGTTCTTCCAACAGCGGCGGATGGGCCCAGCGGTCACCGTCGGCGATCTGGGAATCGATCGCCTCTTCGTTGGGATAGACATGGGCGTCCATGAACGCGTCCAGACGCTCAAGCAGTTCGTTGGTCCGGTCCGAGAATTGCATCATGGTGTGGGGTGTCCTGTTCCGCTCTGGACAGCCGCCGATGTAGGGAGGCGACTGACCCGTACTCCGGGCTATCGTAGTTGAGTCGATCCGTGCCGCTACCGGTTAAGTGTTCGTCACCGGTGGAAGCGCGAATCAGGTGCCACCAGGAGGCATGATTCGGGCCGGATGGACTGACGAGTCGACCGGACCCGAACCGATCGATGCGGCCGGCCCCGCAGCGCCCTGGCATGCCGATTTGCCGAACGGGGCCGCACCGAAATTGCGTCGATGATCCCTTGCGCAGAAAGCCGCGCATGGGCTATGTTCCGGTCGCATTCGTCCCTGATCTGATGTCGATTCCGGTCGTCGCAACCGCTTCGGCCCGTGGCGGTGTGCGGTTTCCTTATTTTCGAGGGTTCGTCCATGAGGCAAGCGTCGCCCATCGAGTTTCTGCGCGAAATCCGCCAGGAACTCTCGAAGGTCACCTGGCCGACTCGCAAGGAAACTGCGATCACGACCGGAATGGTCTTCGTGATGGTGTTCCTTCTGGCGCTTTTTTTCCTCGGCGTCGATCAGGTCATTTCGTTTGGCGTTCAAACCATCCTGGGATTGGGCGGCTGACTTGGGAGTCCACGGGTGATGGCGCTGGCTTGGTACATCGTGCATGCGCATTCGGGCTTTGAGGCGCGGGTCGCCGAGACGATTCGGGCCGAGGCGGTGCGCCACGGCCTGGATGAGGACATTGCCCAGGCGGTAGTCCCCACCGAAAACGTGGTGGAGCTTCGTCAGGGCAAGAAAGTGGAGACGGAGCGGAAATTTTTCCCCGGCTACGTGCTGGTTCGGATGACCATGTCCGACCAGTCTCGACGCCTTGTTCTGGACGTTCCCCGGGTGCTGGGTTTCGTGGGCACGGAGGGTGATCCGATCCCGATCTCGGACGAGGAAGCGGGTCGGGTTCTGAACCAGATTCGCGAAGGTGTCGAACGTCCACGCCCCGCTGTGATCTTCGAGATTGGCGAGAACGTGCGCGTCGGGGACGGCCCGTTCACATCGTTCAATGGCGTCGTGGAGGAAATCGATGAAGAACGCTCGCGCGTCAAGGTGTCGGTGTCGATTTTCGGGCGGGCAACGCCGGTTGAGCTCGAGTACTCGCAGGTCGAGAAGATTTAGGTCCCCGAGAACGGAATAAGGCAATGGCAAAACAGATCCAGGGCTACTTGCGCATCCAGGTTCCGGCCGGTCAGGCGAATCCGTCGCCGCCGATCGGTCCTGCTCTCGGGCAGGCGGGCCTGAACATCATGGAGTTCTGCAAGGCATTCAACGCGCAGACCCAGGGCTCCGAACCAGGAGCGCCCATTCCGGTGGTGATCACCGTTTATCGCGATCGAAGTTTTTCGTTTACGGTCAAGAAACCTCCTGTGTCCCATTATCTGAAGCGCGCCGCGAAGATCGCCAAGGGGTCGGGCGAGACGGGCCGGTCGGATCTGGTCGGATCTGTCACCCTTGCCCAGGTGCGTGAAATTGCCGCCGAGAAGATGCCGGACCTCAACGCATCCGGCGTTGACGAAGCCTGTCGAATCGTCGAGGGTACGGCGCGCTCGATGGGGATCGGAGTCACCTGACCATGCCACGTCCCGGAAAACGCCTTCGTGCGGCCCGCGAGGGCATCGAACGTGACCGTCCCTTGGGGTTGCAGGATGCGCTTGCGCACCTCAAGAAACAGGACGGCCTCAAGTTTGACCAGACTGTCGAGATTGCCCTTAACCTCAATCTGGACACCCGCCAGTCCGACCAGCAGGTTCGCGGCACGGTGATGTTGCCGGCTGGTACCGGCAAGACCATACGGGTGGCTGTGTTTGCCCGAGACCAGGCTGCTGAAGAGGCACGAGCTGCGGGTGCCGACATCGTGGGTGCCGAGGATCTCGCCGACACCGTGCAGAAAGGCGAGATCAACTTCGATCGCGCCATCGCCACGCCTGACTGCATGCCCGTGGTCGGGAGGCTCGGCAAGATCCTTGGTCCGCGAGGGCTGATGCCCAACCCCAAACTCGGAACCGTGACCAATGACGTTACGGAAGCGGTGCGGGCGGCAAAGGGTGGACAAGTGGCCTTCCGCGCCGAGAAAGCCGGCGTCGTGCACGCTGGAATCGGGAAAGTGAGTTTTGACGCGGACAGCTTGACGGCCAATGTCAGGGCATTTGTCGATGCGGTCCGGGAGGCACGCCCCGCAGGGTCGAAGGGTGTGTATATTCAAAAGATCTGGTTGTCGTCGACGATGGGCCCGGGGGTCCAGTTGGACGTCGCCGAACTCGAGACTGAGGCACGCGCCACAGCCTGAGTTGATTGTGTCGCGCCGGCCCTGTTGCCGGATGCGGTACCTGTCCAAGACTGCAGGTGGTCTGAGACCTTAATCAGGCCTGCATAGACAGGGGGAGGGCGAGCAGCACATGCTGCGGGCCCTCGGCTCTTGCATTGGACAGGTTTGGTTTGCCGTCGACCGGCGTTGCCGGTCACGGAATTCTTGCTGCCTGCCGGCTGATCGGCGGGCGGGACGTGGGGAGGCTGCCCGATGGAGCGCCAGGCCAAGGAAGCAACTGTTGCCGCATTGCGTGAAATTTTTGCGCGTGGCGAGACAGTCATCGTGACCCATTACGCAGGCCTTGATGCCAACGACGCGAACGAATTGCGCCGGCAAATGCGCGAAGCGGGCGCGGAATTTCGGGTCACCAAGAACCGGCTGACACGGCTTGCTCTGGAAGACACGCCGCATGCCGGATTGTCAGACCTCTTCACGGGTCCGACGGCGGTAGGCCTCAGCGATGACCCGGTCGCACCCGCGAAGGTGTTGAGCGAATTTGCCGACACCCATCCGGAGCTGGTCATTCTTGGCGGCGGGCTTGGGGCCCGGACGCTTGACGAGGCTGCGGTCTCCCAACTGGCGAAAATGCCGTCGCTTGACGAGTTGCGAGCCCAGCTTGTCGGTCTCATTTCGTCGCCGGCGCGCTCGGTGGCCAGTGTTCTACAGGCGCCTGCGGGCGCACTGGCCCGCGTGTTTGGCGCGTACTCCAATTCAGAAGCCGCCTAGTTTTCGGGCGGATCTCATGTCCATGTTGTCCTCGCAATAGAAGGGAGCGAACTTGCCATGGCAGACATTCAGAAACTGGCTGACGAACTATCCGGCCTGACCGTCCTGGAGGCGGCCGAGTTGTCGAAATTGCTGGAAGAAAAATGGGGCGTCAGTGCTGCTGCGCCGGTTGCGGTCGCGGCTGTGGCCGGGGACGGAGCCGAGGGCGGTGGCGCCAGCGACGAGCCTGAATTCGTGACCGTGACGCTGACCAGTTTTGGCGCGAAGAAAATCAACGTGATCAAGGAAGTCAGGGCCATCACCGGGCTCGGACTGAAGGAAGCGAAAGATCTCGTGGAGGGCGTTCCCAAGCCGGTCAAGGAAGACATTTCGAAGGACGAGGCCGCCGAAATCGCAAAGAAGCTCGAGGATGCTGGCGCCACGGTGGAAGTCGGAGGCTGAGTCGCGGAGCGCGGTCCGGCACTGCATCGGGCCTCCCACGCGGAGCAAGCCCGCCTGCGGCCGCGACGGTGAACAGCCGTGAGGACCGTGTACGGATTGATGGACGCGGTCCCGGTGGCAGTGTCCGCGTTCGCTAGGGAGTCGACAGAGCGCCCATGACGCGGGCCGGCTCGGGATTGCCCTGGGCCTTGCCCGCTCGGTGCCCGGAGTACGCCGCGCGGTCCGGGCTCGGCGGCCCATCCGGCTCGAGACAGCGGCATGTCGACAGTGTCAAGATCGACGCGGCATGCGTTTACCGGCTCTCGCCGCGCGGTTAGGATTTCTCCGATGAGGACGAGCTTTTCAGCCATTTGCGCATGGTGAAACTGGCTACGAAACGACGGCAGAAAGCAGCTTCGGCGAAGCCGGAACTGGCGGTTCTGCGGGCGCTGGAGCAAAAGGTCGCGTGGCTCTCGGCCTGGACCATTCATCACGCAAACCACGTCCGTCCGTCAACGGACGGGCTGAAAGTGGGCGGGCACCAAGCCTCGTCCGCCTCAGTCGTGACGCTGATGTCGGCCCTCTATTTTCGCATTTTGCGGTCTGAAGATCGGGTGGCGGTCAAGCCGCACGCCAGCCCCGTCTTCCACGCCATCCAGTACCTGCTGGGGCAACAGACACGGGAACATCTGGAAACCTTTCGAGGGTTCGGCGGCGCCCAGAGCTATCCGTCCCGTACCAAGGACGCGGATGATGTGGATTTTTCGACGGGCTCGGTCGGGCTCGGCGGGGCGATGGCGCTGTTTGCATCGCTGGTCCAGGACTATGTGCTCGACCATGACCTGGCGCCTAAGGATCATCCGCTGGGGCGCATGGTCACATTGCTCGGGGATGCCGAACTCGACGAGGGCAATGTCTATGAGGCCTTGCTGGACGGTGCGAAAAGCGGCCTGCGCAACTGTTGGTGGATCATCGACTACAACCGGCAGAGTCTGGACGCGATAACGGCAGACCGGTCGTTCACCCGTATCGACGGCCTGTTCAGGGCAATGAGCTGGCGGGTCGTCACCCTGAAGTACGGCAAGCTATTGCAGGCCGTGGCGAAAGAGGCCGGGGGCGCCGCCGTGCTGGAGTGGATCGATCGGTGTCCCAACGACCTCTATTCGGCGCTGACGTTCAAGGGGGGCGCCGCTTGGCGTGAACGGCTGTCGGAGGACCTCAAGGGTGACGCCGATGCGTTGGCGGTCGTGAACCGCCATTCCGACCCGGATTTGCACGCGTTGATGACCAACCTTGCAGGCCACGACCTCGAATCGGTCATCGAGGCGTTTGAGGCAGCCGACGACGACACCCCGACCTGTTTCATCGCCTACACCATCAAGGGTCACGGAACTCCGCTGGCCGGGCACAAGGACAACCACGCCGGCCTCATGAATGTGGATCAAATGCAGCAGTTTCAGGACGCCATGGGGGTGCCGAAAGGCAAGGAATGGGACCGGTTCGCCGGTCTGGATCACGGCGCGGACGAGATCGAGTCCTACCTGGCGTCGGTGCCGTTTGCCCGATCGGGTAGCCGCCGCCATGCGCCTCCTGTCGTGGAGGTTCCAGCACAGCTTTCGATGCCTGCGGTCCGCCGGACATCAACCCAGGAGGCATTCGGTCGCATTCTCCTGGAACTGGGCCGGAGCAAAACGGAACTTGCGGACCGGATCGTCACGGCGTCGCCCGACGTCACCGTGTCGACCAACCTGGGTGGCTGGGTAAATCAGCGCCAGGTCTATCGGCACACGTCGCGTCTCGACGTGTTTCAGGAAGAGAGCGTCGTCTCGCCTCAGCGCTGGGCCATGTCGCCGAAGGGGCAGCACATCGCACTGGGCATTGCGGAAAACAACCTGTTCCTGCTGCTTGCTGCGTCCGGTCTTTCGCACTCGTTGTTCAATGCCCGTCTGATTCCGATCGGCACGCTGTACGACCCCTTCATCGCGCGGGGTCTGGACGCCCTGAACTACGCCGCTTATCAGGACGCACGGTTCATTCTGGTTGCGACTCCGTCGGGCATTACGTTGGCTCCAGAGGGCGGAGCGCACCAGTCCATTGGTACTCCCCTTGTTGGAATCGGGCAGCCCGGACTTGCGGCACTGGAACCCGGCTTCGTCGACGAGCTTGAGGTCATGCTGCGGTGGGCGTTTGCGTATCTCCAGCAGCCCGACGGAGGTTCGGTGTACCTGCGATTGTCAACGCGCCCGGTCGAGCAAAGTGAGCGCAATCTCACCACCGAACTCGAGCACGCAATTGTCGCCGGCGGCTATTGGCTTCGGCCCCCGCCTTCGGGCGCTTCGCTCGCCCTGGTCTACACGGGCGCCGTGGCACCTGAGGTACTGGAAGCTTACGACGAGATCCGTGACGATATTCCGGATGCCGGGGTGTTGGCTGTGACATCTGCTGACCGGCTTCATGCCGGGTGGCGCGAGGCACAGGCCGACCGACGGCGGGGTGCTTCAGTGCAATCTCACCTCGAAAGCCTGCTCGCCCCCCTTTCGTCATCGGCAGGGCTGGTCACTGTCGTCGATGGTCACCCGGCTACACTTTCGTGGCTGGGAGCCGTGCGCGGGCAGCGGACGGTGTCACTGGGCGTCGAGGAATTTGGACAGTCAGGGGACCTTGCGAGCTTGTATCGCACGTATGGTCTGGACCGGAACGCAATTGTTGACGCTGCGGCCGAGGTGCTGACCGGTCGGTGAGCGGGCTGCCATCCCGCTTGTGCGCCTGTGCAGCCCAATGCAGATAGCGGGCGTGGTGAAACTGGTAGACACGCGGGCCTTAGGAGCCCGTGACGCAAGTCGTGGGGGTTCGAATCCCTCCGCCCGCACCAATCCCGATGAAGCCATCGGGCAACGTCAGAAGGAAAGATCGATCCAGATGAAGGTTCAGCGAATTTCGGGACGGGGGACAGAGCAGTCCTTCGGTGCTCAGGTTCCCGCCCAACAGTTCGAGGCCATCGTGGCGGAGCGTCTGGCGGAATACGCCCGTGACGCCAAGATTGACGGTTTCCGGAAGGGCAAGGTGCCGATGGCCATCATTCGGCAGCGCTTTGGCGACGATGTCGAATCGTCGGTCTCGTCCGAATTCCTTCAGTCAGCCCTGGAACAGGCACTCGATTCCCAGGAACTGGTGCTGCTCGACTTTTTGCCGGAACGGCAGCCAAAGCGACCGCCCGGAGAACCGTTGAGTCTGCGGTTCACGATCCACGGTGTCCCGAAATTCAAGGTTGCCCGGATGGACCGGATTCAGATCAGCGTTCCGGTGGTCGAGTTGGATGAGGCTGATATCGATACGGAAATCGAGGAATTTCGGTACCTCTTGGGAACCCGCGAAAACGCTGAGGCAGACCACGAGGCCAGGGCGGAAGACCTGATCCAGGCCGAACTCGTTGACCGTTCCGACAGCGGCAATCCGAAACCGATCCGCGTCAGTGATGTCTTCACTCCCACGTCGTTTCGCCGCACGTGGGGCGAGAATGCCGGCATCGAAGGCATTCGGGCCGGTGAGGAACGCACCATTGAAGTCACGCCTCCGGAGGGGAATGCGTACAGCCAGCCGTTGACGCTTGGCATCGTGGCCCGGGCGATACACAAGCGTGAGGCGGCCGATCTTGACGATGTCCTGAAGCGCTTTGGCGTCGAGACGGAAACCGATCTGCGTTCGGAGTTACGTCCGCTGGTCGAACGCGGCATGGAAGCAGGCCGCGACCGGCTGAAAACGGTCCGGCTGGTGGCAAAGCTGGTGGAAGCGAACGAACTCAAGCTGCCGGATGCGTACGTCGACAAGACGGCGGCGGCCTACGATGCCGGGAAGGCCGAACCTCTCGTGTCCTCGGAACGTCATGTTCCGGCAGAACAGCTGGCAAGACTGGGGATTGCTACAGAGGTCCTGCTGTCAAAGATCGCGACCGACGAGGGTGTTGATGTATCGCAGGCGGAAGTTGCTTCGTTCATCAGGATGAACCTGGAATCCCAGGGGCAAGAGGCTGCGGATGAGCTGCACCGCCGCCTTGCTGACCGGAATCTGGTCGAGATGGTTGCCGGCAGGATCCGGCTGGCGAAGGCGCTGGGAGTGGTGGCCAACGCGGCAACGGTTACCGAGGAGACCGTGTCGCGAGATGTCATGCGGCGAATGCTGGCGACCATTCCAAGACCTGCGCTCATGCCCTTGATCCCCAATGCGGCGCCCGGAGGTCAGGGCGCAGCAGCCGGAGCGGGGTCGTGAGGCCCGCCACGATGGCCGACGGGCCGGTCGACCCCCGCATGAACGCGCTGGTGCCGATGGTCGTCGAGCAGACAAGCCGCGGCGAGCGTGCATATGACATTTATTCGAGGCTCCTCAAGGAGCGGATCATCTTCTTGACCGGCCCGGTGGACGATGTGGTGGCATCGGTTGTGATCGCACAGCTGCTTTACCTTGAGGCGGAGCATCCCGACAAGGAAATCGCCTTCTACATCAACACTCCAGGTGGCCTTGTGACATCGGGTCTCGCGATCTACGACACCATGCAATACATCCGGCCGGAGGTTTCCACGCTCTGCGTCGGCCAAGCGGCATCGATGGGGTCGTTGCTGTTGGCCGGTGGCACCGAGGGCAAGCGGTTTTCGCTGCCAAATGCGCGCATCATGGTCCACCAGCCATCGGGAGGGTTTTCCGGCCAGGCGACGGATGTCGAAATCCACGCGCGTGAAATTCTGGCGCTGAAGGAGCGGATCAACGAAATCTATACCCGTCACACACATCAGAGTATCGAGGCTGTTCGGGAGGCTCTTGAGCGGGACCGGTTTTTGACCCCGAGCGTGGCAAAGGAATTCGGTCTTATTGACGACATTGTGAGTGTTCGCCCGGTCGTCGAGAACGATGAATGATGTGCATGGAGCGGGAGTGCTGGCGAAACCTTTCGGGAGAGGCCCAACGCCGTTAAACTTTGCTCCGGATAGCAGTGAGGGCCGGGTCCATACCATGACCGCGGAGCGACGCACGGACGACGTTGGGGGGCGTGGCGACACCCTCGCAGAACCGTCGGTCGAGACGAAGAAACCTTCGCTGTATCAAGTCTTGCTGTTGAACGATGATTACACGCCGATGGAATTCGTCGTGATGATATTGGAGCAGTTCTTTCGGAAAGATCGGGACGAAGCGACGCAGATCATGTTGCACGTACATCGGAACGGCGTTGGGGTTTGCGGCGTCTACACCTTTGAGGTCGCCGAAAGCAAGGTCACACAGGTCACCGATTGCGCCAAAGAGCATGAGCATCCGTTGCGTTGCACGCTTGAGAAGGTCTGAATAGCGGGCGATGTTGTCCAGCAACCTGGAGAAGAGCCTCCACAACGCCATCGAGCTCGCACGGCGGCACCAGCACGAATTCGTCACGCTGGAACACCTCCTCCGGGCTCTGACCGAAGATGAGGATGCGGTCGAGGTGCTGATCGCATGCGGCGTCGATCTGACGAAGCTGCAGAACGCGCTCGACGAGTTTCTGGACACGGGCCTTCAGGACACGGTGCTGGAGGAAGACCCGCGTCCCGACTCGACCCCGAGCAGGGGTGTCCGGCGTGTGCTCGGGCGAGCGGCGCAACATGTGCGGGGCTCTGGCAAGCAAGCCGTCACGGGTGCGAATGTCCTGGTGTCCATTTTTTCGGAGCGCGAGAGCCACGCGGTCTATTTCCTGAACCTTCAGCAGATGCGGCGTGTTGACGCGGTGTCGTTCATCAGCCACGGGGTCACCAAGCATTCGCGCGAGCAATCGGGGTCCCGTCCTTCCGAACCGGGCACGAACGCGGCTGCCAACAAATCGCCGCTCGAGGCGTTCTGCATCAATCTCAACGACAAGGCCAAGGCCGGCCGTATTGACCCGCTCATCGGCCGGCAGGCCGAACTCGAGCGAACCATTCAGATCCTGTGCCGGCGCTCGAAAAACAACCCGCTGTACGTGGGCGATCCAGGTGTCGGGAAAACTGCCATAGCCGAGGGGCTGGCGCGGAGGATCGCGTCCGGCGATGTCCCGGAGGTTCTTGCCGATGCGGTCGTGTACTCGCTCGACATGGGTGTGCTGCTTGCCGGGACCCGGTACCGGGGGGATTTCGAAGAGCGTCTCAAGGGTGTCGTGCACGAGCTCAGTGGACAGAAAAAGGCCATTCTGTTCATCGACGAAATTCACACGCTGATTGGTGCGGGCGCAACCAGCGGCGGTGCGATGGACGCTTCCAATCTGTTGAAGCCGGCACTGGCGAGCGGGGAGATTCGGTGCATCGGCTCGACAACCTACAAGGATTACAGAGGGTATTTCGAGACCGACCGCGCGCTTGTCCGCAGGTTCCAGAAGATCGATGTCAATGAGCCGAGTGTCGCTGACACCGTGCGCATTCTGAACGGGCTGAAGCCGTACTACGAGGAGTACCACGGGATTCGGTACACCCGTTCCGCTCTCCACGCAGCCGCCGAACTGGCTGGCCGGCACATGTCCGATCGCAAACTCCCCGACAAGGCAATTGACGTGATCGACGAAGCGGGTGCGGCAGAGATGCTGAAGCCCCCTTCGCGCCGCCGGAAGGTTGTCGGGGTAGGGAGCATCGAAACCGTTGTCGCGCGCATGGCGCGCATCCCGCCCAAGCAGGTTTCACGCGACGACCGCAGCGTTCTGGAAACGCTGGAACGCGACTTGAATCTCGTGGTCTTTGGACAGGAAGAAGCGATCCGTCTTCTTGCCAGCGCCATCAAGATGTCACGCGCGGGCCTGCGTGAACCGGACAAGCCGGTGGGCTCCTTCCTGCTGTCCGGTCCGACCGGCGTGGGCAAGACGGAGGCTTCGCGCTGTCTGGCCGATCTCATGGGCGTGGAACTCATTCGTTTCGACATGTCCGAGTACATGGAGCGTCACACCGTTTCGCGGTTGATCGGCGCTCCACCGGGTTATGTCGGTTTTGACCAGGGCGGCATGTTGACCGATGCGGTTGACCAGCACCCGCATTCAGTTGTGCTTCTGGACGAGATCGAAAAGGCCCATCCCGACCTCTTCAATCTGCTGCTCCAGGTGATGGACTACGGCCGCCTGACGGATCACAACGGGAAGGCCGTCGACTTCCGGAATGTCACCCTCATCATGACCACGAACGCGGGGGCAAGCGAACTCGCGAAGGCGGCAGTCGGCTTTGGTCGTGAGCGGCGCGAAGGGGACGACGCTGAGGCCATCAATCGCCTGTTTACACCGGAGTTCCGAAACAGATTGGACGCGATTATTCCCTTTGCTTCGTTGTCGCAAGCGGTGATGAGCCAGATCGTTGACAAGTTCATCGCCCAGCTCGAAGCGCAGCTTCATGATCGTCAGGTTTCGATCGAACTCACGGAGGCGGCACGGGATTGGTTTGCGCGCAAGGGTTATGACCCCACGTTCGGAGCCCGCCCACTTGCCCGACTGATTCAGGAGCGCCTCAAGAAAGAATTGTCTGACGAACTCCTATTCGGAAGTCTGGCGCGGGGTGGTCACGTGGCCGTTGACGTGGAGGATGGCAAGGTCGTGTTCGCGTTTCCCGACGCCGTGGAAAGCGAGCCGGCGGACGCGTCCTGACAAGTTCCGAAAGGTCGGATCAGGGAAGGTGGGCGCCTGTGCTCACCTTTGCCCGCAGGTATTCCTTGTTGTGCGCCGAGGCGGGAAACCAGTGCCGCACACGTTCGACCACATCGACCCCGAATTTGCTGAGCGCGGCAATTTTTTCCGGGTTGTTGGTGAGTAGCCGGACCTTCATGACACCGAGTTGCCGCAGTATTTCCGCAGCGACCCGGTAGTGGCGTTCGTCACCTCCGAAACCGAGGACCGCGTTGGCGGCGTAGGTGTCGAGCCCCGTATCCTGGAGTGAGTAGGCTCGCAGCTTGTTTACCAGCCCAATACCGCGTCCCTCTTGCGCGAGATAGATCAGCACGCCGCTTCCTGCCTCGCCAATGGCCCTCAACGCGCCGCGCAACTGGTCACCGCAGTCGCAGCGTAACGACCCCAGGAGGTCACCGGTAAAGCACTGGGAGTGCAGACGCACAAGAACAGGTGCGTCGGAGTCGGGTTCGCCGACAACAATGGCGATCTGCTCGGTTCCACCCGACGCCGGGCGAAACGCGATGATCTGTGTATCGGGAGCGCTGGCTAGCGGCAAACGTGTACTGCTGACCCGTCGCAAGTTGAAGTCGCCCTCGTCCTGATAGCGCCGGATATCCTGGACGGTCACGGTCAACAGATCACGCTCGGCGGCCCAGGCAGGGGCTTGGCCAAGCGGCACACCCAACGGCTTGAGTACTGCGGCAGGCGTGAGATTGGCCTGCTTGGCCAGTTCAATGGAGGCTGTCGCAAGCTCGTCCGCATCGAGCGTGCTGCGAAGGTCGGGGGCCTGAATGCCGGATTCAGGATCTGCCAGAGCCTGGACAGTGGCGGGGGAAATATCCGGAGTCAGGGCAACCATCACCACGTCTTGAGGAGACTGGTATCCGAGGGCACGTGCCCGTTCGGCGGTGATGACGATCCGGAGCGCGTCACCCGGCACACGGGTCATGGCCGCAAAGTCGCCTTCACTCAAGAACTCGGTCGACCGGACGAGAGCGGGCGCTTCGGAACCGAGAAGCACGACGGGCTGGCCCCGGCGAAGATCGCTGACGGCGCGGTCAACCTTGACAACCGAACGAGCGGTGGCGCCGTGAAAGTGGGTGTTTTGCTGCGTTGCGGGGGATTCGGTCATATTCAAGTCTGGGGTCAGAATCCCCGTTCTGATGATGATTCAGTTGCGGAAGGGGCAAGTATACTGCCGATCATCACCGGCTTGTCCTGGGGCTCCCAAGCAAGAATCCGACCGCACTAGGGAAGGGTAGATCGTGAACGGCACTACGCGCAGCTCGTGGGAGACCGAACACCGGATTCTATTGGTTGAAGATGACGACGTGCTGCGAGAATCGCTTTCGGAATACCTGTCGTTCAGCGGTTTCAAGACGGATGCTGTAGCGACCGGCACCGAGGCACTGGATCGAATTCAGGCCGATCGGTTTGACCTCGTTCTGCTGGATGTACGGTTGCCGGATACCGACGGCCGGGACCTGTGCCGGCAAATCTTTCAGACCGGTCGCTCTCCGCCGATCATCATGCTGACTGCAGCTGACTCGTCTGCCGATATTCTGCGAGGCTTTGATTCGGGGGCCTGCGACTACGTCGTCAAACCGGTTGCACCCCAGGTGCTTGTCGCGCGCATGCGTGCACACCTGCGTCAACACCAGCTCACCGACAACGCCGAATTCGACCTTGGCACCTTTCGTTTCCGCCCCGGTGCCAAGGTTCTGGTGGACGGTGAAGGACAAAAGGTTCGGCTGACCGAAAAGGAAAATGCTTTGCTCAGGTGTCTGCTGCGGTCCCGGTCGACACCAGTGCGGCGCGAACAGCTGCTGGAAGAGGTCTGGGGTTATCACCCCTCGGTGCGAAGCCACACACTCGAAACCCACATTTCGCGACTCAGGAAAAAACTCGAACCCGAGCCCGATTCCCCGCGGATTCTTGCGACAGCAGCGGACGGTGGGGGATACTTCGTTATTGGCAAGGGTCCGGAGACCGAATGATCATCGACCGGGGCCCGTTACTCGGAGGCCCCCTGCCGGAACGGTGAAAACCGCGACCTAATGGCATCAATCTCCAGATGCACCGCACGAGTTTCTTGTTGCACTGCCCTGGCCACCGCCTCCCGGAACTGCGGGTGGCGAATCCAGTGGGCGCTGTACGTCGCCACAGGAAGATACCCGCGTTGAATCTTGTGCGGTCCCTGAGCACCGGCTTCGACGCGTTGGAGCCCGCGCTCGATCGCATAGTCAATGGCCTGGTAGTAGCAAAGTTCGAAATGCAGGAATTCCACGTGTCTTGAGCAACCCCAGTACCGACCAAACAGGGTATCGTGTCCCGCGATATGGAGTGCGGATGCAATCGGCTCTCCATTCATAAGCGCAATCAACAGGATGACATCATTTCCCATGGCGGCGCCAAGCCTTGGGAAGAAATCCGCCGATAGGTACGGCCGTCCCCACTTTCGGTTTCCGGTGTCGATGTAGAAGCGGAACATGGCGTCCCAGTGGTCCGCCTCGATTGCATTCCCCTGCAGGCGGACGATCTCGACGCCGCTTTCCTGAACCGCCCGTCGTTCGCGCCGGATGGCTTTCCGCTTTCGCGCACTAAGGTCGGCGAGAAAGGCGTCGAACGACGCATAGTTGCGGTTGGTCCAGTGGAACTGTTCACCGGTCCGGGTGAGGAAGCCGAACTGGCTCAGCTGGCTGCATTCGGCCTTGGTCGGGAAGGTGACGTGCAGCGAGGACACGCCTGTCTGCTCGGCGACCGCGACCAGCGCTTCGAGAAGTGCGTTGGGCGTTCCCTCTGCGGCATCGGCACGCACCAGCAATCTGGGGCCGGTGACCGGAGAAAACGGAACGGCCACCTGGAGCTTCGGATAGTAGCTGCCGCCTGCTTCCTCGAACGCGTGCGCCCAGCCTTGATCAAAAACGTATTCACCCTGCGAGTGGCTCTTGGCATACATGGGGGCGCAGGCTTCGATTCGTCCATCCTGGCCTTCAAGGACGATATGGAACGGCATCCAACCCGCTTCGGCGGTCGCCGAGCCCGAGTCTTCCAGGGCCCGAAGAAACCCGTGGCTGACAAAGGGGTTGCGCGAACCGGCACAGGCGTCCCAGGCAGCGGCGGGTACCTCCGCGATGCGGTCAACCGTGCGTGCCGTAAACACCGATCAGATAATTTCGAACACTGCGTCGATCTCAACGGTCACATTTCTTGGCAGCGCGTTTGCGCCGACTGCAAAGCGGGCGTGACGTCCTGATTCACCGAATACTTGCACCATCAGTTCGGATGCGCTGTTGGCGATCTCCGGCTGCCTGTCGAAATCCGCGGTGCACTGAACAAAAACGCCAAGCTTGACGCACTGCTTCACGCGATCGAGATCTCCGTCGAGGGCCGAACGGAGTGCAGCAAGCACGTTGAGGGCACACGCTCGCGCCGCGTCGCAGGCCGTCGCTTCGTCGACATCGCGCCCGACCGTTCCGGTGTAGCGGATTTCGCCATCCACAGCGGGAATCTGGCCGGCAACAAATGCCAATCCGGACCCTATAACCACGGGGACGTAGCTTCCTCCCGGGGAGGGTGCGCCCGGAAGTGAAATGCCCAACTCCTTGAGGCGTTTTTCCGTATTCGACATCAAGCGCTCCCGGTTGTGTAGATCGATTGGCGCGACCCATTGTAGTCGGTCAACGCATCAAGTCCTTACAAGGACTTTGGTCAAACCGGCAACATTGGGGATGCGGGGATGAGCCACGTTCGTTTGCAAGTGACGAAGGTGTCGATTGGCTGCGTTGCGGTACAGCAGCGGCCGCTGTCGATGCCCGCTTGCGCGATTGTTTCGCTAAGCTTGCCACCCGTTGGCCAGCAGTTCGAGGGGCCACCCGCGAGCGAATTTGCCCTGCAGGCAGGAAAGGACAGTACCTTGAACCGGTTCACGAAAAGGGCTTCTGACGGGCGGCTGCGCTTTGCCGTTCGTTGGGCCAGGCAGATCGTTTTTCTTGCAGTCGCGGTTCCGGTTTGGTCCGCTGTTGCTGCGCCTCCCCAACTCGTACCACACCAGGCCGAATATCGAGTCACCCTTGATACCGTCCGAACGGGGGCCCTGGTGGCGGCGATGACGGGGACGCTTCAGTTTGAATGGCGTGACGTGTGCGACGGCTGGGCAGTGAACCAGCGCTTCGGGCTCCTATTCACCGATACGAGAGGACAGGAGCACTGGTCCGACCGACGGTATTTGACCTGGGAAGCGAAAGACGGAAGCGCTTTTCGATTCTCGATCCGGGCCGTCCGGAATGACACGGTCACCGAGGAAGTTGAAGGTGAGGCGGTCCTGTACGACGACAAGTCAGGCGGTGAGATTCGATTCAACATGCCTTCCAACTACCAGGCAGTACTTCCTGAAGGCACGATGTTCCCGTCGACCCATTTCCTGCACATTCTGGAGAATCTGAAAGGGCCGCAAGGGCCACGTATGGACGTGGTCTTTTCGGGATCGGAAGAGGACGGACTGCATCGGGTCAACACGTTTTTCGGTTCCGAGATTGACCCGGGTTCGATGGAACTGGATCCGCAAATCGACGAATTGTTCGGTCGCCATGTGCGGATCGGCTACTTTCCCTATTTCGATCAGAGCCTCGAACCCGATTACGAAGCAATTCTCCAGATCCGCGAGAACGGAGTCCTGGACAAGTTTGTGATCGACTACGCCGATTTCAGCATCAAGGGGGTGCTGGACCGCTGGACCACGATCCAGCCTGGCAATTGCTGAGGGAGGAAGCGCCGGATCCGAGCGCAGGAAGAGTGGGCTGCTTGCCTACTTGATCTTGGTTTCCTTGAACAGGACGTGTTTGCGGGCCACCGGGTCGTACTTCTTGAGTTCAAGCTTTCCTTTCCGGGTCCCTGCACGGGTGCGCTGCGTCTTGCGCGTAACGTAGTAGTAGCCCGTGTCGGCAGTACTCATCAGGCGGATCTTGTCCGCAACCGTCTTGGCCATACGCCACCTCCCAGTGTTCGTGTTCGTGGTCGCAGGGAACCGAATCTCTTGCCGAATGTCAACGAGCAGCGCGTGCGGGTCAGTGTCGGGTTCCTGCCTGGACTGCAGGCGGGCGTTCTTGGTTGGCGGTGGTGCAGTTTGCGACGCAGCGAATCATGCGGTTCGGCCGACGCCCACCGGGGGCGCAGGCCGCGGTCTTGCGGCCGCACAAGGCGTAGGTGGATCAGCCGCGGTAATCTGACGACCTGAACAGCCGCTCGATCGCACACTTTCAGCATGTGGGGGTGGTGCGCACGATCGGCGGCGAGCGTGTCTGCGCCGGTCCCGGGAATGGTTCCTAGGCTACCGTACAGTCAACATCGATCGGGGAGATCGCATCCATGATTCATGAGCTTCGAATGTATACCTGCCGGCCCGGCACGGCGCCCAAGGTGATTGAGGCAAGCGGGACCGTTGGACAGAGAATCAGGAATGGCGACACCTACGGAAAACTGGAGGGACACTTCGGCAGTGAGATCGGCGGATTGAATCAGTATGTGCATCTATGGAGTTACAAGGATGTCGGCGAACTTGTCCGTCTGCGTGGCGAGTTGGCGCAGAACGAGGCGTGGAAAACGGAGTTCGTCCCGCTCGTATCGCCACACATCCTGACGCAGAAGGTCCGGGTTCTTCGCCCTGCACGTGAACTGCGAACGCCGCCCACGGAAGGAAATCTTTACGAACTCCGGATCTACCGCCTGAAGCCTGGCCGGGCCGCGTCCTGGGCCGCCCGCATGCTGGAGGCATTTCCCGCCCGCGAAAAGTACTCCATGAACGTGGGTCTCTGGAACGAGGTGTTTCCTGATCCCAACGAGGTTCTTCATCTGTGGGCGTACGCGAGCCTTGAGGAACGCATGGAAGCACGCGCAGGCTCGCAAGCGGACCCGGAGTGGAAGGCCTTCCTGGCCGATGCCATGCCCGACATCGAGGACATGACGTCGACGCTGTTGCTGCCGTCGGCCTATTCGCCTCGCCGATAGCCGTGGACGGGGTGCGCGTCAGGCTGGCTCCACCCCGCCGACTCGCCGGAATGCGACGCGCCCCCGGACGGCATCCGCTTCGGCGAGCTGAACCGAGATGCGCTGGCCCGGTCGCAGTGTTTCGCTGGTGTGACGGCTCTGGATCTGCTGCATTCGGGCATTGAATTGGAACGGCTCCGGTCCGAGCGAGGCGATCGGAAGGAGTCCTTCGATTCCGTTCTTGTCCAGCCGGACGAACGCTCCGAACCGCGCGACACTGACGATCCTGCCATGCATGACCGGTTGGTTCGTTCGGGCCAAGTGAAAGGCTGCGTAACGCTGGCACGCCTCGCGTTCGGCAGCGGCAGCCCGGCGTTCGGAGCGCGACAGTTCCCGTCCCATGGACGCGAGAATGTCGTAATCCGGGTGGGGAGCTGATTCGAATCCGAGAGCGGTGAGCAAGGCGCGATGAACACTCAGATCACAATATCGCCGGATCGGTGAGGTGAAGTGCGTGTACTGCCCGAGTCCCAACCCGAAGTGACCGATATTGTCGGGGCTGTATTCCGCCTGGGCCTGGGCGCGCAGAACTGACAGATGGATGAACTCCTCGTCCGGCCGGCCTCTGCTCCGGGCAAGAATGTCGTTCAACCGCCGGGTGGTCACCGTTCTTCCGAACCCGCTCGGAACGCCGCCGGCAGCACGTAGGTCATCCCGAAGCGAGCGAACCTTCCCATCCCGGGGAGAGTCGTGCACGCGGTAGAGAAACGGGATCTTGTGCTGTGTCAGGTGGCTCGCCACGGCCCCGTTGGCGAGGATCATGAATTCCTCGATCAGCCGATGGGAATCCAGTTGCGCCTCCGGTGCAATCGCCGTGACGCGGCCTGTTGCGGGATCAAGAGTGATGCGGGAATCGACGGTGTTCAGCTCAAGGGCGCCCCGACGCGTTCTTGCCGTTTGGAGAAGCTGAAAGGCGCCGTACAGGTCTTCGACGTGCCGCCGGTCAATCCCAGGGATGGCTGCCTCGTCCCGGAACACGCCCTCCAGTTCCCGATAGGTAACGCGACAGCGGGAAGAAATCAGGGCTCTCCGAAACTGCCACTGTGTCAGTTCACCGCCGGAATTCACGTCGAGTTCGGCGACGACGGCTGCACGCACCTCGAGCGGGAGGAGTGAGCACCAGCCGTTGGCCAACGAGGCGGGGAGCATCGGAAACACCTGTCCCGGGAGGTACACCGAATTGCCTCGGAGCCGTGCCGCACGGTCAAGGGCGCCGCCGGCCGGCACGTAGGCAGCGACGTCTGCGATGGCGACGAACACGCTGAAACCGCCTCCGGGCTTGCGGACGGCGGCCACGGCGTCGTCAAAATCCCGGGCGTCCTCGCCGTCGACGGTCATGAATGGCAGGGACGTCAGGTCCTCGCGCCCCTCGGCGCTTGGTGGGCCCGATGCTGCAGCTTCCTCGTCAGCGTCGACGTCAAACTGCGTGGGGAGTTGGTACTTCGCCGCAACGATGGCGGGAACGGATCGGGGATCGTTCGCCGAGCCGAAACGTTCGAGGACCTTGGTGACCGGCTTCGTGTTCTCCGGTCGTGCACAACGGATCATCTCGCCCTCGGTGACCCTGCATGCCGAAGCGATGTGGTGCTGAACGCTTGATTTCCAGCGGGCTTCCTCTACTGCCAGGTCGCCGCTTGGCCGCCGCACGACGAGACCGACAAAGGTTTCGCTGCGAGGCTGCATGCGGGCAAGAATCCTGCCCGTATGCGGTGGACCTGTTGTGCCGTCGAGCTGCACGAGCACACGGTCGCCCATCTCCAACCTCTGGTGAACAGGGGATTGGCTCTGAACAGACGACGCCGGGAGCACGACTTCCAACGCCGGATTTCCACCGACGGGGCGGCAAGCTCTGGCGATGAGAGCACCGCTCTGGGCGACTCCGGTGATCTCGGCAGCAAATACGCGACCGCGACGCCGCGCCCCGGACCTTGCGCCCGTGTGCTCCGGGCGATGCCTTCGCATGTGACCGAACCCGAGGTGCCGCGAATCTAGTTCCGGAAGGGCAAGGACGAGTGCGACAGGCCACCGCAACCGGGTGCCCGCATCGACCTGTCCGATTGCGGACTCTCGGAAACCGAATTCACGGTTTTTCGGTTACGACTTCTTGGTCGTCGACCGTCTTGGTCGCCGGGCGCCAGCCTTGCGCCCGCCCCGCTTCGCCCTTGCAGCCAGCAAGGTAACGGCCTCGTCGATGGTCACGTCGTCGATCGCGAGATCCTTGGGAAGCGAGGCGTTCAGGCGCCCGTGCTTGACATAGGGACCGAAGCGGCCTTCGTGGACGGTGATGGCGTTTCCGTCTTCGGGATGTGCCCCCAGGATCTTCTTGGGTGCTTGCCGGGCGGCGCGCTTCTCCTGTGCAAGCAGGTCCATGGCCCGGTTCATGCCGATCGAGAGAACGCTTTCCCCTTTCGGAATGGACCGGTAATCGCTCTGGTGCCGCACATACGGACCGTAACGACCAATCCCTGCCTGGATCGGCTTGCCGGATTCGGGGTGCGGGCCGATTTCCCTAGGCAACGAGAGCAATTGCAGGGCACATTCCAGATCCACGGATTCCGGCGTGAGATCGGGCGGAAGCGACACGCGCTTCGCCTTGTCCGTCTTGCCGGAATCCTCCCCGAGCTGCACGTAGGGGCCAAATCGTCCCGTCCGGAGGGTCACGGCCAGGCCCTCGGATTCGCCAAGCGCGACAGGCCCCCCGGCCTGCTGCTCGTCATGGGCGCCATAATTTCTGGTGTACTTGCACTCGGGATAATTCGAGCATCCGAAAAAGGCTCCGAATTTCCCGATGCGAAGGCTGACCCGGCCCTCGCCACAGACTGGACAGAGGCGCGGGTCCACCCCGTCCTCGGTTTGCGGGAAAACCGACGGAGCGAGGATCGAGTCCAGCTGGTCGATCACCGTACGCAGGCGAATTTCCGAAACCTCGTCCACATTCGTTTTGAACGCGACCCAGAACTCCTGCAACACCTCCTTCCAGTCAAGTTCACCCCGGGAGATGTCATCAAGCCGTTGTTCGAGGTTGGCGGTGAAGTCGTACTCCACATACTGCTCGAAAAAGCACTCGAGAAACGTGGTGACGATCCGGCCACGTGATTCGGGAACAAACTGTTTCTTTTCGAGCCGCACGTAGTCCCGGTCTTGCAGCACGGAAATGATCGAGACGTATGTGGAAGGGCGCCCAACCCCGAGTTCCTCAAGACGCTTGACGAGAGAAGCTTCCGTAAAGCGCGGCGGTGGAGCTGTGTGGTGCTGCTTGCAGTCGGCAGGGCCTGCCTCGAGCGGTTCGGCCTCGGCAAGCGGTGGAAGCGGTGAGTCTCCTTCGCTGGCGCCATCGGCACCATCTTCCGGCTGGTCCCGCCCCTCGCGATAAAGCTTCCGAAAGCCGTCAAACGTCAACGTTGTTCCCACGGCGCGCAAACCGACATCCCCGGCGTTGTTCAGGATCTCCGCGGTTATCCGGTCGGACTCTGCGCTCTCCATCTGGCTTGCGATCGTGCGCTTCCAGATCAGGTCGTAGAGCCTCTCCTGATCGGGCCGAAGCTTTCCACGGAGGGAAGTCGGGGAGCGAGATACGTCGGTGGGCCGGATTGCCTCGTGCGCTTCCTGCGCGTTGCGGGCTCGACTCTTGTGCTTCCGTTGCGCCGACGGGCAGTACGCATCCCCGTATTGCTTGCGAATCAAGGAACGCACCGCACTGACTGCGGCAGGCGCAAGATTCACGGAATCGGTCCGCATGTAGGTGATCAAGCCGGCGTTCACACCGGCGACCGTGACGCCCTCGTAGAGGGACTGCGCGGTCTGCATGGTCCGCGCTGCGGAAAATCCCAGTTTGCGTGAAGCCTCTTGCTGGAGCGTTGACGTCGTGAACGGGGGCGGAGGGTGTTGGCGTACCCGGCTCTTCTTGATTTCCGCGACTGTGAAGCTGCCGGCTGCAACCCGGGCCGCAGCCTGGCTTGCCGACGCTTCGTCAGGCAGCCCGAATTTGCCCAGTGGGCGGCCGTCAAGGCTTACGAGGCTGGCAGTGAACGGCAAGCCCGCCCGGCTCTTCAATGGAACGTCAACTGTCCAGTATTCGCGCGGACGAAATGCCTCGATTTCGCTTTCGCGCTCGCAAATGAGCCGCAGTGCTACCGATTGAACTCGCCCGGCAGATCGTGCGCCCGGCAGCTTTCGCCAAAGTATCGGCGACAGCGTGAAGCCGACCAGGTGGTCAAGCGCGCGACGCGCCTGCTGCGCGTCCACAAGATCCATGTTGATGGTGCCCGGTTGCTTGAACGCATCCCGGACGGCCTCCTCCGTCACCTCATTGAACGTGACGCGATGGGCGGTGAACTCTGGAGACTGGCCTTTACTCCCTTCCTGGAGCGCCGCCAGCAGGTGCCATGCGATGGCTTCGCCTTCGCGATCGGGGTCGGTGGCAAGAAACAGCGTCTTGGCGCGAGAAAGGTCGGACGCGATTGTCCGGATCGTTTTTCGGCTGTCGTCCTGCGTTTCGTACTGTAGATGGAAATCGTTGTCCGGCTGCACCGCGCCGTCTTTCTTTACGAGATCCCGAACGTGCCCCAAGCTCGCATGAACGACGTAGTCCGGGCCCAGGTACTTCTCGATGGTGCGTGCTTTGGCAGGCGATTCGACAACAACAACGTTCGGGGTATTGGGCATGGTCGGATGCAATTGCGGCGTGCAGTACCGGCGGGTCCAGCAGTGCTGGTCACGCGGTCGCGGTCGGGTTCAAGAAAATGGAGATCGTTAGGGGGATTGTCAAAGGCGGTTGCCGAGGGTTTCCTGATGGACACTCTTTCCCGGCCTTGACCGTAGGGAATGTCAGCGGGTGCGGGCAGGAATTGGACACGGCGCGCAAGGTCGGTGTCGCCTCCGTCGACGCGATGTGGTCGGGATTGTGCAACCGACGCATCCGTATACGGGCGTAGAGGTCGTGCAGGGTCGATGACCGGGGCTTGAAGGGATGCGGGTCCCGTTCGGCGCATGCCTGCCCGCATTGGCAGACTCCGGCTGCTTGCAAGTTGCGACGCCAGGCAATCCAATTGAAGGCAACTCCGCGCTGACGAGAAGCCCGCGATCAGGAGATGTGCCAATCGGGTCGAGTCCGACCACTTCAGCTGGGGAGCGTCTTGGGTGTTCGCCCGTCCGGGCCGGGAGCCTGGACGCGAAGCGAAGCGGTTGCGTTATCGTGGTGGGCAAGTACAGACTTGGCTTGTTGCGCAGTGGCGGAAAGCGTGAATGCCAGCTTTATCGGACAACCGGCCACGCAGGCCACCAGCCGCACCGACGGCTTACCAATCAAGCCGGCTGCGAACGCCTGCCCAGCCCGCGGTTCGAACCGCTGCAACTCTTTCGGAGCGCACGGGACCCACGTCGAGCCTGCTGCAGGGGGACGATCTCGGTGCCGATCTCACCGAGAACGGGCGACGGAACGGCCAACCGGTGGGCGAGCGGATCATCCTTGCGGGACGTGTCATCGACGAGGACGGGCGGCCCTGCCGTGACGCGCTTGTGGAGGTCTGGCAGGCGAATGCGGCCGGCCGCTACATCCAGACCACGGACCAGCATGATGCACCTCTCGATCCCAATTTTTTCGGAGCGGGACGGTGCGTTGCGGATGCAGAGGGCGCGTATTCGTTTCGCACGATCAAGCCGGGCGCCTATCCATGGGGCAACCACCCGAACGCGTGGCGGCCAAGCCACATTCACGTGTCGGTGCTGGGACCAAGCTTCGTATCGCGACTGGTGACCCAGATGTACTTTCCGGGCGACCCGTTGCTTGCCCTGGATCCCATTTTCAACGGCGTGCCTGAGGGCGAGCGGAGCCGTCTGGTCGCCGACCTCGACCTTGATGCAACTATTCCCGGCTTTGCGCTTGCATACCGGTTTGACGTTGTCGTGCGTACGGCAGCAGCGCCTGTGGAGGATTGAGCCCTGCGATCGGATCAGACACCCTCGCAGACGGTGGGGCCCTTTTTCGGCTTCGGCCTCGTGCCTAGGCAATACGGGTTTTCGAGCACGGAGGTGGGCGGGGCAACGCTGGTTCGGGATGGCGTTGAGGGTGAGCGAATCCGGATTGTAGGACAGGTATTCGATGGAGCCGACGACGCCATTACCGATGCCCTGATCGAGTTCTGGCAGGCCGACTCGTCAGGAGTCTATCGACACCCGGATGATCAGCGATTCCAATCGCGCCCGAATGACGCATTTTCAGGTTTCGGGCGCGCCGGGACGGGCAGTGGGCCCGATGGCTGGTACGCGATCGAAACGATCAGACCAGGCAGTATCGGCCCGGGGCATGCACCCCACCTGAACGCCGCGGTGTTCATGCGAGGCTTACTGCAGCATGTGTTCACCCGCATTTATTTTTCGGATCACTCCGACGCCAACCTGCAGGATCCCGTCCTGCGGGCCGTGCCGGAGACCCGACGCAGCACGTTGATCGCGCAACGCTTCGGGCAAGACGGGACGTACAGGTTTGACATTCATATGCAGGGAGTGAACGAGACCGTATTTTTTGCATTCTGAAGCGAATGGTACCTCGTTGGACTCTCCGTGACTGCCGACCCTTTTTCCGCGCCGTCAAACGGTCAACTCTTTGCGTCTTCGGATGTACGCGACATCCTGTCGGACGAACGCCGTGCTGCGGCGATGGTTCGCGTTGAATGCGCATTGGCGCGCGCGAATGCTGCGTGCGGATTGATCCCGGAAAGTGCCGCGCAGCAAATCGAGGGCGCGCTTGCCGGGTTTTCTCCGGATCTGGCTCGACTTGGTACCGGAGCCGACGCTTCCGGCGTGCCGGTGCCGGCTCTGGTCGCGCAGTTGCGTGAAGCCGTTGGCGGCAGTGTGGCCTCTTACCTCCATTGGGGGGCAACTTCACAGGACATCGTCGATACCGCATTGATCCTCGTGCTTCGCGATGTGATCGCTTATCTGGATCGGGAAATCGCGGCAACGGTGCAGACGCTCACCGCACTTGCCCGACGCCATCGGAAGACCGCGATGCTTGCGCGCACCCGGATGCAGCAGGCCGGGTTGACGACATTCGCTCTCAAGGTGGTGAGCTGGCGGCAACCGCTCGTGAGGCACCGGGCGCGCCTTGGCGAGATGCGGCCGCGAATCCTCTGCCTGCAACTCGGTGGCGCCACCGGGACCCTGATGCCCTGGGGGCGTCAGGGTTCAGAGGTAAGCCGATCCATGGCGGCAGAACTTGAGCTGGAGTTACAGGCTGTGCCCTGGCATACGCAACGTGACGGCATTGTGGAATTCGCTGGCTGGCTGAGCCTTGTCACAGGCGCGTTGGGGACGATTGGGCTCGATGTTTCCCTGCTTGCGCAGAGCGAGGTAGGTGAAGTAGCCGAAACCGCGGAGCCCGGGCGCGGCGGGTCGTCGACCCTGCCGCAGAAATCGAACCCGGTACGGAGCGAGACCCTTGTGGCGCTGGCCCGCTACAACGCAAATGCGGCTGGTGCGATGCATCAGGCATTGCTGCATGAGGGCGAACGGAGCGGATCGGCGTGGGCACTGGAATGGCTTGCATTGCCGGGGATGATCTTGGCTGCCGGCGGAGCGGTCGAACACGCGAAACAACTGGTTGCAGGTCTCGTCGTCAACGCCGCGCGGATGCGGTCCAATCTGGATGCCACAGACGGTCTGCACCTGGCTGAACCGGCGGTGTTCGCATTGAGCGCTCACATGTCCCGGCATGAGGCGCACACGCTGGTTGCGGAAGCCTGCCGGCAAACGAGGCAGACCGGTCAGCCCTTGCTCGCCGTTCTCAGGCGCTTGACCGATGCTCCCCTGGATTGGGGCCGTTTGGGCGATCCTGATTGCCATCTCGGGCGTGCAGTGGAACTGGTCGATGCGGCGTTGGCCGCATGAGGTGTCGCCGCTGCACTAAGGAGCTAGGCACCAGTCATTGCGAGAGGCGTCGTCCGTGCGTGTACAGGTAGCGATCATCGGCGGTGGACCCTCCGGCCTCCTGCTGGCCCAGCTGCTTCGGCTCAATGGGGTCGAGTCGATTGTTGTCGAAAAGCGGCCGATGGAGCATGTGATTGGGCGTGTCCGCGCCGGCGTGCTCGAGCAAGGCACAGTGAACCTGCTTGAGGAGGCCAAGGCCGCCGACCGGTTGCTGGCCGACGGGCTGGTGCATGGTGGGCTGGACATCGTGGTGTCAGGATCACGCCACCGGATCGACCTGGCATCGCTGACAGGCGGTTCCAAGGTCACGATCTACGGTCAGACCGAAGTTACCCGGGACCTGTATGCCGTTCACAAGTCTCTTGGCGGTCAGGTCATCGACGAGGCTGAAGCGGTGGCACTCCACGACATTGAGGGCGACCGGCCGTTTGTCTCCTTCCGCAAGGACGGCAAGCCCATGCGGATTGATTGCGATTTCATCGCCGGGTGCGACGGATTTCACGGCGTCAGTCGCCCGATGCTGCCGGCGTCGGTGATCCGCGAATATGAGCACGTCTACCCCTACAGCTGGGTCGGCCTGCTGTCTGCGACGCCACCGGTTTCAGACGAACTCATCTACATCCGGCACCCGAGAGGGTTTGCGTTGTGCTCGATGCGGTCCCATGAACTCAGTCGCTACTACCTCCAATGTCCGCCGACCGACACGGTCGCGGACTGGCCTGACCAGCGCTTCTGGAGCGAACTCAGGCAACGTTTGCCGGAAGATGAGGCCGACGCGCTGATTTCCGGTGCCGCGATCGAGAAAAGCGTGGTGCCGATGCGAAGCTATGTCGCCGAGCCCATGCAACATGGCCGGCTTTTTCTCGCCGGCGATGCGGCGCATATCGTACCGCCGACCGGGGCCAAGGGGCTCAACCTCGCCGCATCGGACGTGCACTATCTCGCACGCGCGCTCATCGACCATTATTCCGCCGGGGAATCGTCCGGCCTTCGGGACTATTCGCGCGTGGCTCTCAATCGGGTCTGGCAGTGCGAGAGATTTTCCTGGTGGATGACCTCGCTCCTCCATACTCCCGCCGACAGCGACGAGTTTGAGGAGCGAGTGCGGAGGGCTGAACTCAATTACGTCCTGTCCTCCTCGACGGCGCAAGCGTCGTTGGCCGAAAACTATGTGGGCCTGCCTTACTGAAAGCCGAATTCTTCCGTGAACGGTGCAGGCCGGAGGACTTCGGAACAGACGGGAAATTCCAGCGCTGTGGTCAGCAATGCGGTGGTGGAGATCGGTATTCGAGTTTTGGGCGTTTGGGCCGTGCCGCGGCCATCCTTGCGATGCGCATCGTCGTGTTTGCGGACAGGGCTGGGGGTGCGAATTCTGCCCTGTTCGAAGCGCTCGCGACCGCGGGCACGTTTTTTTGCCCGGCGGAGCGACCGGGATGCAACCTGACAGCTGCCCAATGGAACAGCCTCACGTAAGGCACACGGTAATGTCCCGGAGCTAGGCGAATGGGTCGGATGCTATTGATTCTGGTATGGTTTGCACTGCTTAAGCGTCTGCTTGTGCTTCTCACAGGAACAAAACCATGAAACTTCTTGTCGCATTTTTGTTCGGGGGCGTGCTGCTTCTTGCGGCCTGCGGCGGTGGGGCCGGCGGAGGCCCTTCAGCTACAAATGTGGCGAACCCAGTTGACGATCCCGAATCAGCCAGAGTGTTGGTGGGCGGCTCTCCTCTCAATGTTTCTGGTAGTCAGATCGAGGCGTTTTTTGATCGTGAATTGCAACAGGCCGATACTTTGCTGGCGGAAAACCACGATCTGGATCGTTTCTTCGGAACCATTCGATCCAACTGTCGCGGAACCGTCTGCAACACAAGCAATGGCCGCCTTTCCGTCAGTGACCTCCTCGACGAAATCACTGAGATCGGCGGCGTGCGCATTGAATCGGACAGCGAAAATTCGCCGGTGATGACGTATCGGGGAATTCCGATTTCCCAGGCACGCTCCGACGTCCTTTTTCCCAGCATCCCGCATGCTTCGCTAGTATCAAGTGGGCTGGGCGGCTGGCTCGACTACGGTGGTTTCTCAGTCAGCGCAGGCGCGGTATTCGACGGACCCCGCAACCAGCAAATTCCGTTGACTGTTGCCATTGGACAAGTTTCGTTTGGCGACAGTGCGGGCGCAAGGCCGGCCTTTGGTGCAACCAGAACAGTGACTTGGGAAGGCGCGATGGTCGCGGCCGATACTGAATTCGGGCACTCGATCATTGCTGCATCCACCGTGCGCGTGGATCTCATCTGGATGAATGCAGATGTCCAAATGTCCAACGTAGTCGATATGGACGCTCGTGCGCGCCTACCCTCGTTCGGTTGGACTGATCTTCCCATTGAGGCAAACGGTACTTTCGGGGATGGAAGAACCCTCAGTGCGTCGTTCTACGGACCAAACCATGAGGAAGTCGGCGGTATCTTTACGACTCGTGACCTCATTGGTGCGTTCGGAGCGGACCGTCAATAGCGCTACGTCAATCGCGGGTTATCCTGTCGCACGCGACTTCTGATCTGTTTTTCGGGGCCCGGTTGCGCTGGATCCTCAATGGAAACGTTGGCGTTCAGGCGTGATGTACCGGTTGGGATTCTTCTGATTCCGGGTTGGTATGTGACACTTCGGCGTCTGGTGGTGCAACTTTCAGGAATGACAGCATGAAAATTCACCTTGTCTTTGTGTTCGGCGGAGCGTTGGTTCTTGCTGCCTGTGGCGGCGGAGACTCTCCAGTTAGAGGTGTGCCGTACTCTGTTAATGATCCCGAATCCGCCAGAACGCTAGTTGGGGGCTCGCCGCTCGATGTTTCCGGCAGTCAGATAGAGACGTTTCTTGATCGTGAGCTGCGACAGGCAGACACGTTGCTTGGGGGCGAGCACGATCTGCGTCGTTTCTTCGGAGCCATTGAATCGAACTGCCATGGAACTCGCTGCAACACGAGTCTGGGTTACCTTTCCACCGGCTCCATCCTCGAAACGGACAACACGGTCAATGACGTGCCCGTTGAACTGGACGCGGATTATTCCCCGGTTATGGCATATCGGGGAATTTCGATTGCTCAGGGAAGTGCCCAAGTCATTCTTTCCGACAGCGGAAAAACCACTCTCGAGGAAATCGGACTGGGCGGCTGGCTCGAATACAGTGGCTTCTGGGTCCGCGAAGCCAGAATTTACGAAAGGCACCACGGTTGGGAATATCTGGCCACAATTGTTGTTCAAAGTTCGTTTGGAGACAGCCCGAGCTCAAGACCGGCCTTCGGAGTAACCGGATCTGCGACTTGGGGGGGCGCGATGGTTGCGGCAGATATCGAATCCCGGCACAGGATCATTGCTGCATCCACTGTGCGTGTTGACTTGGCCCGGATGAATGCGGATGTCCAAATGTCTGGCGTGGTCGATACCGACACTCGCACGCGTCTGCCCTCGTTCGGCTGGACCGATCTCCCCATCCAGGCAAACGGCAAGTTCGGGGATGGAAGCTCGCTCAGTGCCTCGTTCTACGGACCAAACCATGAGGAAGTCGGTGGAATCTTTACGACTGATGACCTTATTGGTGCGTTCGGAGCGAACCGCCAATAGTCATGTATCAGAGGCGGGTTGTCCTGCCACTTGCCCCCTCTTTTCTGTTTATGCGGGTCTGGGCGCATTGAAGTTCCAACAGAATCGGTAGGGGTTCGACAGGCATCGGTTACCCGGGGCGACCCACACTCGACGACTGGGCTTAGGTTTCGCCGCGGTTTTGTCTCGCTGCGTGGTGTAGCGGCGAAAGCCCGTCAACCGACGCCGCTGCAGGCCAGACGCACCATCGTCCGGAGGTCGACAGTCCGCGCCGGGATCAAGCATGTCTTCGTTCAGCAGCAGGAACCGAAGGGGCATTGTCGGCGCACAACTGGGTTCAAGCGTGCGCACAGGGTTATCGGTCTGGCCGACCCTGCCCAGAACTTGCAGCACCTGTTGTGCCACGGGCAGCGGCGTTCGTCGCCTGAGTCTGCCTTCAGACCGTCTTTCGAGGTCGATGGTACCCCTTCAAACCGTCTCGACTGCGGATTTGGCTGTGCTCAGGCCCACGTCGGTTTTGCATTCCCGTCCGTCACACCTCCAGGTCGAACTTCCGGGCATGCCCGGAGGTGTCCAATTGGTCCGCCACGGGCGGAACCTGGCAAGACGCGTGCGGACGACGGCTTGCACCCTTCCTCCCGAGGTCGGGGTCATTTTGAGCCCCGCGTCAGTTCAGGCTCAGTCCCGGCCAGGAGCCTGCGGATATTGGCGTGGTGCCGGAGCAGGACCAGAACAGAGATCACGACGGCTGTCGTGAGGTGCGAAGGGTCGCCCGGTAGATTGAGCGGAAGCCTGCCGGTGAGCTGCAACTCGAGCATGCCCCAGAGCAGGAGCGGCGCCCCAAGAACCAGCGCCCCGATCGCCCCCACTGAGGACTTGCGGAACGCAGCGACCAGCACCAGCCATAGCGCGCCCGAAAGCGCCGCAACGGGCCAGGCCAGTGCAGCCCAGGCGCCGAATGCCGTGGCCACCCCCTTGCCACCCCGAAACGCCAGCCAGACCGGGAACATGTGCCCGGCAACAGCAGCGAGTGCGCCCCACGCCGCTGGTTCTGCGCCAAACCGGCTCGCGAGCAGGGTCGCGCATGCTCCCTTGCCCGCATCGAGCAGCAGGGTCAGTGCCGCGAGATCGCGCCGGCCGGTTCGAAGCACATTGGTCGCGCCGATGTTTCCGGAGCCGGTTTGCCGCAGGTCACCGCTGCCCGCGATCTTGTCAAGAAGGAGCCCGAAAGGAATGGATCCGAGCAAGTAGGCCGGCACCAGAATGGCGGCCAGATACATGGCGTGGTCCCAGCCGATGATGCCGCCGGGGATTATCCCTCGCCTCCAAACACGGTCCGGCCGTCCACGACGGTCCGCACCGCCTGGCCCCTGACGTTCCGGCTGGTGTACGGCGCATTCCTGGATTTGCTCCGGAATTCGTTGGCATCCAGAACCCAGCGGCGGTCGAGATCGAGCACGACCAGATCGGCCGGCTCTCCTCGCGCCAGGCGCCCCCCGGGAACCCCGAAGATCGAGGCCGGACCACTTGTAACCCGCTCCAGCATCTGGAGGAGTGACATGCGGCCGGAGTGGACCAGCTCAAGACTTAGGGGCAGTACCGTTTCGAGTGATGCCATCCCGAACTCTGCCTGCTCGAACGGATGTCGCTTGCTGTCCTCATGATGCGGAGCGTGATCGCTTGCGATCACGTCGATCACCCCGCTGACCACGGCGTCTTCGATCGTCATCCGGTCTGACTCGGAGCGCAGGGGCGGGGATACCTTTGCGAATGTCCGCCAACCTTCGACCTCGCTTTCGGTCAGTGTGAAGTAATGGGGTGCCGTGCCGGCTGTGACAGCCACGCCCCGTGCCTTGGCAGCCTCCACCGCCTCGACGGCGCCCCGGGTCGACAGATTGGGAAAATGAATGCGGGATCCTGCCGCCTCCGCGAGCCGGAGATCGCGCTCGACCTGAATGGTCTCGGCGATGGAGGGAATGCTCGGGAGGCCAAGCCGGGTGGCAAGCGCGCCGGCATTCATCGTCCCGTTGGCAGCCAGAGCAGGGTGTTGGGGGTGCGGGACCAACAGCACATCGAGGGTGCGTGCGTACTTGAGCGCTCGAAGCATCAGGCCGGCATCGTCAACAGCCCGGTTGGGGTCGGTAAACGCAAGAACCCCGCTTTCCGAAAGGAGTCCCATCTCGGTCAGTTCGGCTCCTGCGGCGCCCACCGTGATGGCGGCCGTTGCGTAGATCTTGACCAGGCTGGTTTCGCGGGCCCGCCGACTGATGAATTCGACGGAAGCCACGTTGTCGATGACCGGGTTCGTGTCCGGCGTGCACAGCACGCTGGTGATTCCTCCCGCGGACGCCGCCTTGCTGGCGGTGAACAGCGTTTCGTGGTGCTCGGCTCCCGGTTCGCGAAGGTGCGCTCGCGTGTCGACCAGCCCCGGGGCCAGCACGAGGCCGGTGCAATCGACATGCAGCGCGTCCTCGGGTGGCCCGTCGGAAAAAAGACCAGGACCCACGTCGAGGATCCGTTTTCCTTCGCTCAGCAAGCCACCGGGGGCGTCAAGGCCGCTGGCCGGATCGACTAGCCGGGCCTGGGTGTAGGCAGTGCGTCGGGGCGGTCCTCTGAAATCGCCGCCCAGGGTCAATGAGTCGCTCCATTTGCACGGCTTTTGAGCAACGCCTCAAGCACGGCAATGCGGACGGCGACCCCATGGGCCACCTGGTCGAGAATCAATGAACGGCCGATGTCGTCGGCAAGGACGCTGTCGAGTTCCACGCCGCGATTGATGGGCCCTGGATGCATGATGACGGCATCGTCCTTGGCACCCCGGAGCTTGTCGGAATCCAGGCCAAAGAATCGGAAATACTCGCGTGTCGACGGGATGTGGGTGCCATGCATGCGTTCCATCTGGAGCCGGAGCATCATCACGACATCGGCACCTGCGAGCCCTTCGGTCATTGATTCGTACGGAGTGACACCAAACATTTCGATGCCGGAGGGCATCAGGGTGGCGGGGGCGACGACCCGCACGCGGGAGCCCATGATGGTGAGCAGCCGCATGTTCGAACGCGCTACCCGGCTGTGGGCGATATCCCCGCAGATGGCGACGGTGAGACCTTCGAGCGTTCCCTTGCGCCGCCGGATCGTCAGGGCGTCGGTCAGGGCCTGGGTGGGGTGCTCGTGGTTGCCGTCACCTGCGTTGATGACGGCACAGTGCACTTTCTGGCTGAGCAGATGCGGTACGCCGCTCATGGCATGGCGCACGACTAGCGCATCCGGGCGCATCGCGTTCAGTGTCAAGGCCGTATCGAGCAGGGTCTCGCCCTTGCCCGTGGCACTGGAGGTGACCGACATGTCGACGACGTCAAAGCCGAGGTGTTGACCGGCAATCTGGAAGGATGCGCGCGTCCGGGTCGAATTCTCAAAAAAAAGACTGATCAGCAAATGGCCTGGATACGTGTCGGGCGGACGGGCGCCGCTGGCCAGCCGATCTGCAATAAGGTCAGCGCGATCGATCAGATGAACGAGTTCGGAGCGGTCCATCTCCTCGATTCCGAGAAGATGACGGCGAGCTACGGGTGGAGTGTCTGCAGCTACGCCCATGATCGTGGACGATAGGTCAGCGTCATGGGGACGGCAACCGGTTATTCGGTCTTCTGGTACCGAGGGTGTTGCCTGAAGGGGTTGCCGCGCGGGCGTGGTACACTCGCATCCGTTGGTCCTTCGGCAGTTCGAGCCCGCCCCATGCCTTTCATTGTACGCCTGCGTTGTCTGAAATCCCTGATATTCGGGGTCACGGCCTGGTTGGGCCTGGCCGCCGCTGCGCCCGCTCTGGCGGTGGAGTTCACGACCTCGGCTCCCCAAGCGTTCCTCATTGATGCACAGACCGGCACCGTTCTGATGGAAAAGGATGCCGACAAGGGAATGCCGCCAGCGTCGATGAGCAAGTTGATGACGGCGTACATGACATTTGAAGCCATCAAGGACGGTCGTCTGGCGATGGACACAGAGCTGCCAGTCAGTCGGGAGGCATGGCGGAAGGGCGGCTCGAAGATGTTCGTGGAAGTGGGGACCACGGTCTCGGTGATCGATCTGCTTCGAGGGGTCATCGTGCAGTCAGGGAACGATGCGAGCATTGTCCTTGCCGAGGGCATCGGCGGTACGGAAAGCGGCTTTGCGAGCCTGATGAACCATCGTGCGCGCGAACTCGGTCTGGTGAACAGCCACTTCACCAACTCCACCGGCTGGCCGGATCCCGATCACGTCATGTCGCCCCGCGATCTCGCCCTCTTGACAGAATTGATTATCCGCGATTTCCCAGAATATTTTCCGCTGTTTGAGGAAACCGAATTCACGTACGGAGGCATCAAGCAGCAGAATCGCAACCCACTTCTGTACCGGAATATGGGGGCGGAGGGAATGAAGACCGGCTACACGCAGGCCGCGGGGTACGGACTGACAGCGTCGGTCAACCGGAACGGCCGCCGCCTCATTCTCGTGCTCAACGGAATGAGCTCGCCCCGGGAGCGCGTGTCGGAAGCGGCGCGGCTGCTGGAACTCGCGTACTCCCAGACCGAGCCTGTTTATCTGGCGGATGCCGGTGAAGCGGTGGGCAGCGTGCCGGTTGCGGGCGGCCGTGACCGAGAGGTACAGGTCGCTTCGGCAACGCCTCTCGCCGTGACCTTGCCACGCGGCTCCGGTCGCGACGACACCAGCTTCTTCATCCGTTATCGCGGGCCTGTTGCCGCTCCAATCGAGGACGGCGCTCCAGTGGCAACCCTGGTTGTGCGCCATCCGACCCGGGGACCCACCGAGTACCCCCTTGTGGCAGTGGGCGCGGTTCCGGAGGTCAATCTGCTCAGCCGCATGGTGCGGGCTGCGGAGTTCCTGGTCTGGGGCCCGCCATAGCTCGTTGCCAGGGCCGCGCCGCCGCATTTATCAGTTTTGAGGGCATCGACGGGAGCGGCAAGACCCTGCACGCGAAATGCGCCGCCGATCGCCTGGAGGCTCTGGGTTGCGATGTCGTGCGAACCCGCGAGCCCGGCGGCAGCAAAGGCGCGGAGTCGATCCGGGCGCTCCTCACGACCGGGACGGTGGATCGCTGGGACGCGGTGGCCGAGACCTTTCTGCTTTCGGCTGCGCGCGCCGATCATTGTCGCCGGACAATTGCGCCGGCCCTTGAACGCGGAGCCTGGGTCGTGTCGGACCGGTTTATAGATTCAACATTTGCGTATCAGGGTTCGGGTCGGGACGTGGCGGACGAATTTTTGCAAACGGTGGTGGGCCATTCGGTCGGAGCCCTGATGCCGCACCTCACGGTGATTTGCGACGTGGATGTGGAGACCGCGCGTGCGCGTATCGAGCACCGGGGCCAGCAGACCGGGTCGGTGCCGGCGCGTTATGAGCAGGAGGACGCCGTCTTCTGTGAGCGTGTTCGACAAGGCTTTCTGCGCCGGGCGGCGCTTGCGCCCGACCGCTGCGTTGTCGTTGACACCGATGCGCCCCCGGATGAGGTTGCCGCCCGTATCTGGTCCCTGATCACCGAGCGGTTTGATGTGCCCAGCCGCCGCCGCTGAGAGCGGGCATGGACAGGCCCCGGGCCATCCGAGATGGGCACCGGGTGTAGTTGGCCATGCGCGCGTATTGCAGGAATTCCGCACCTGTCTGGCAGGTGGGCGCGTGCCGCATGCGTGGCTGTTGGCGGGCCCGCGCGGCGTCGGCAAGGCGACGTTCGCCTACCAGGCAGCAATCGGAATCTTTGCCAACGGCATGGATCCCGAGGGTCACCGGGAGGTGCCGCCGGACCATCCGGCCCGACGGCGGGTGACGGCAGGCAGCCATGGTGATTTGCTGGTCGTGGAACGTGGTACGGACGATACCGGCAAGGCACGCGGAATCGCGGTCGAATCCGTGCGGGCCCTGCACGAGTTCTTCGGGCTCACGTCGGCGGAGGCCGGCTGGCGGATCGCCATTATCGATGCGCTCGACGAACTGAGTCTGCAAGGTCAGAACGCGCTCCTGAAGGTCGTCGAGGAGCCACCGCCTCGTACACTCTTGTTCTTGATCGCGCATACGGCTCGGACGGTTCCGGCCACAATCCTTTCGCGCTGCAGGCGGCTTCCCTTCGCGGGCCTTTCGGTGCAGGACTGTGCGACCGTACTCGAACGCGCACTTCCCGAGCAGACGCCGGTGGAACGCGCAGGTTTCGCACGTCTGGCCAACGGGGCGCCGGGGGTGGCCGTATCCCTTGCCGATGCGGACGCGCTCAAGCTGTTTGGCGACATCACGACGTTTCACGAGAGTGGGTCGGTGGGTAACGTCGAACAGGCTCACGAGCTCAGCGAGCAGTTCGTGCGCATGCCTGGATCGGAGCGGTTTCCGACGTTTGTCGCCGCCTACAAGACCTGGATCCACCGTTTGGCGATTCGTCTGGCTGCGGGCGGCTCGGCGCTCGGCGACGACATCGTGGATAACGAGAGCTCCGTACAGGAGCGGTACGGGCAATCGTTGGGGCTTGCGGGGGTGTTGGCCTTATGGAACGATGTGGGGCGAATTGCGGACGCCGCGATGCATGCGCATCTGGACCGCAAACAAGCCGTGCTGGATATGTTGTTCGCTGGCCGCCGCCCGGCGGGTCAAGCATGAGCGGGGAACCATCGTGAACACCTCGCAGACCCCTCCACGCTACTATTTGACGACACCGATTTATTACGTCAATGACGTCCCGCATCTGGGCCACGCGTACACCACGGTCGCGTGCGATGCATTGGCCCGGTTCATGCGCCTCGACGGGTGTGACGTCCGGTTCACGACGGGAACCGACGAGCATGGCCAGAAGGTTGCGAAGTCCGCTGCTGCAGCGGAGCTGGAACCGGGGGCCTTTACCGATCGGGTGTCGGAGCGCTTCCGGTCATTGGTCGACGCTGTGGGTGCGACCCCGGACGACTTCATTCGGACGACCGAGCCGAGGCACCATCGGGCGGTAAAGGAAATCTGGCGGCGGCTGGTCGAGAACGATCAGATCTACCAGGGCAGTTACAAGGGATGGTATTCGGTTCGCGATGAAGCCTACCTGGCGGAAAGCGAGCTGGTCCGGCAGTCGGACGGGACGTTTCTGACGCCCGGCGGGGCTCCGGTCGAATGGGTTGAAGAAGCCAGCTATTTCTTTCGCCTCTCCCGCTGGCAACAACCGCTTCTGGACTGGTACGCCGAACACCCCGATTTCATCGGCCCAGAGACGCGCCGGAACGAGGTGATGCGCTTTGTGGAAGGCGGGCTTGAGGACCTGTCGGTGTCACGGACCAGTTTTCGGTGGGGTGTGCCGGTTCCGGACGATCCGGACCATGTGATCTACGTATGGGTTGACGCACTTACGAACTACCTCACGTCCGCCGGCTTCCCCGACGAGAACTCCGATCTGTACACGCGCTGCTGGCCCGCAGACGTGCACGTTGTCGGGAAGGACATCATCCGCTTCCACGCCGTGTACTGGCCGGCCATGCTGTTGGCGGCCGGGCTTCAGCCTCCGCGCCGCGTGTTTGCGCACGGCTGGTGGACGGTCGAAGGGCAGAAAATGTCGAAGTCAGTCGGCAATGTGGTCGATCCCTTTGAACTGGTGGAGGAGTTCGGCCTCGATCAGGTCCGCTATTTCCTGCTGCGGGAAGTCCCGTTCGGAAACGACGGCGACTACTCCCGGGCAGCAATGATTCACCGGGCGAATGCAGATCTGGCCAACGATTACGGCAATCTGGTGCAGCGTGTCCTGACACTCGTCCAGCGGAACTGTTCGGCTGTCGTGCCTGAACGGGGCCCGACGACGCCCGAAGACGAAGCCTTGCTGCGTGCTGCAGCAGGCCTGGGTTCCACGCTTCGGCCCCTGATGGGAATGCAGCAGATGCATGCGGCCCTTCGTACCCTGTGGGACGTCATCCGTGCCGCGAACGCGTATATCGATCATGCAGCGCCATGGGCACTCGCACGCACGGACCTTCCCCGTTGCAAGGCTGTGCTCGCGGTGCTGCTCGACGTGATCCGGAGAGTGGCCATTTTCTCGCAGCCGTTTCTTCCGGTTGGAGCGGCTGCGATTCTGGATCAGCTCGACGTCCCCGCCGACCGGCGCCAATTCGCGGACGTTGAGCGCGCCCTCGTTTCCGGTTCTCCGTTGCGCAAGCCGGCACCGGTATTCCCGAGACTCGGCACATCGGGGAAGACCCGTGCTGGTTGACAGTCATTGCCACCTCGACTTTCCGGATTTTGCGGACGATTTCGCCGAGGTTCTGGCACGGGCACGGGCCGCTGGCGTCCAAACCCTGCAGACGATTTCCACCCGGTTGGACGCGCGCGACGCCATACTGGAGGTTGCAGCGCGCGATCCTGATCTCTGGTGCTCCGTGGGGTTGCATCCGCATGAAGCCGCCACAGACGACAATGTGACCGCAGATCGAATCCAGGCACTGGCCGACCACCCCGATGTGATCGGGATCGGTGAAACGGGTCTCGACTATTACTACGAACACAGCCCGCGCGAGCGGCAGCTTCAATCGTTCCGAAGCCACATTGAAGCCAGCCGCAACAGCGGCTTGCCGCTCATCGTGCACGCCCGGGATGCCGACAGCGATACGATTGGAGTCCTCGAAGACGAGTATCAGCGCGGCAAGTTTCCGGGGCTCATTCACTGTTTCACGGCTGGCCGCGAACTCGCACGCGCGGCCCTGGACATCGGGTTCATGATCTCTGTTTCGGGAATCGTGACGTTCAAGCGGGCCGAGAACGTTCAGGCTGTTGCCAGGGAAATTCCGCTTGACCGGCTTCTTGTCGAAACGGACGCGCCGTTTCTCGCACCGGTCCCGCACCGGGGCAAGCGGTGCGAGCCCGCGTTTGTTGAACGGACGGCTGCGGCCGTGGCAGACCTTCGGGAGATCGAACCTGCCCGCGTAGCAGAGGCAACGACTGACAACTTCTTTCGTCTATTTTCCAAGGCCCGGCGGCCGGGCGCCTGACCGGAGCTCCGGTGGCGACGCCAGGGCAGGAGAGGGGCATGCAGGTGACTGAAACTCGTTGTTCGCCATATTCTGATGCAATGAAGTGCATCGTTCTTTCTTGGTTCGCTGTGGTTGCGGTTGCATTCGTGGCGGTAGTTCGGGCGGGGCCAGCCGCCGCCGATGACGCGGCTGCGCTTACAGCCAATTGCATCGCCTGTCATGCGGTTGACGGCTCAGCTCTCGACGAGGGCACACCGCACATTGCGGGCCTCCGTAAGACACATCTCCTGGCAGCTATGCGGGATTATAAGGCCGGGCATCGCGTGCATGCCGACATGCAAAAAGCGGTTGAGTCCCTGGACGATTCAGAGCTGGACGCGCTGGCCGCCTGGTACTCCGAACAGGATTGGGTTTCGACAGCTGGAACCGTGGACGAGGATCTCGCGAAGGCCGGTGCCAAGAAGGCACGGACGGCGTGCGGGTCCTGCCATCGGCGCTCGGGCGAAGGGGGTGTCAGTGCACCGCGCCTCGCTGGCCAGCCGGTCGCGTATCTCGAGGCTGCCAATGCGGCGTACCGCGACGGCACACGGAACAGTCCCGCAGCGAAGGGAAAGGCGTTCGTAATGAGCGGGTTGTCCGATGAGGACATCCGCGCACTTGCACATTACTACGCGAGTCTTCGATAGGTTTTTGGACGTACGCGCCTGATTCAGATCCGTTTTGTTGCACCAGCCGTCGGCTGCACTGGAGCCGGTGACAGCCGCCGCCGGACTGGTGTATTTCTGCAAGGTGCCCCGCTGAGTTAGCTGCTGCTTTCCTGAGGCAGGGGCCGTGATCGAGTGCGAGAAGCGCGTGCCTTGCGCCGGGAGCGTTGGATTCAGACCAACGCCCATCACATGATCACTTAGGCACGACCGCTCACTTCGCAGTCCCGTCCTCGACGCCGGAGCGTATCTTCCGCGGGAACGTAAGAAGCCAAATTTACGGCGCGGGTCATGCGAACCGGCCCGCAGGGGCCAGTTCCGTCCTCCCACGGCTCTCTGCCGCCGTGTGGCGGCATTGTCTGGAACGGAGGACGGGAATCACGGGCCCTGCCGGCGAGCGTGCCGGCAGGGCCCGTCGAATTTCAGCTATCCCTGCTGCTGGCGGATAATGTCCATCAGTTCAGGCGGTGGTACCCAGCCCTCTGGTACCTGCATGTTGAACGTGCCTTGCGTGATCCCGTCCGCTGTCGTGGTATCGAAGGCGACGATGAGGTCAGCCCGTTCTGCCTCCGACAACGGCTTGAGCAGGAGGTCGGCGTCCAGCAGCGGGTCACCAGCGAAGTACATCTGGGTCGTTACGCCGGGATTGAGCGGCGGATGCACCTTGAAGTGAATGTGCGCCGGGCGGTACCAGTCACCAATCGCCGCATACGGGGCGGGACGAATGGTCCGGAAACGATATTCGCCGTTCTTATCGGTGACGATTCGTGCATAGCTCTGAAAGTTCGGGTCTAGGGGCGCGGGATTGCTGTCCTGCGGATGATCGTAGCGGCCATGCTGGTTGGCCTGCCAGATCTCAAGTACGCAGTCGCCAACGGGCCGGCAGTTCGCGTCCTGGATTTTTCCGACCACCTCAATGACTTCGCCTCCAGCCCTGTCGCTCCCGGTTGCGATGTGGGTCATGTCCCAGTCGTGTTCGCCGGGCGTGTAGGGGTAGAACGGACCGTCGATCTGGTAGGCCGTCACCGAGCAGGCGGCGCGTGCCACTCCTGCAGTTGCAACGGATGCGGCCGCCACACCGAGTCCCGACAACATGGTTCGGCGAGACAATTGGCGCGTGGATTCCACATTTCGATTTGTCTTCATGGGGTTCCTCCTGCCGGCAAATTCAGCCTACGTTGCGGCTAACCCGTCGCCGTGAAGGTACCTTACACAAGATGCACATCACGTGCTGCGGAACAATCGCGGATTGGTGGCGGGTTGTGCGCTCGGTTGGGCTGCGCGAGTACAACAGTGATGACTGGCGTGCATGCGTGCGAGGGATAGGGCATGGGTCTGCAGTGTGCGGGTCCCGGCTGCGTGCCCTGGCCGGTGTTAATTCCGATTGCGAAACCCGGTGCGCCTCCATCCGAGAGGTGCTTCCAGGTTGAATCTTGGCTTGATTTAAACGCCAAGCTTTCGAAGATCCTGCTCCAGTTCATCGTGGGCGCCGCCGGTATCGCCGTTGGTCATCACATTCCGGTGGAGGATGTCCTCCCGGTAAAGAACAAGAGTTTCTTGCTTCTTCCGCATGCAAAGTGAGTCCTTGGCGTAGGTGAAATAGGCCAACAGTTCTCAATGTGTGTTGTCCTTCAAAAGGTCCACGTAATTTTGAATTCGCTTGCACGGTAATCCACGTGATGCGACGGTCTTCAACCTAGAAGGATGCGCACACTGACAAAATCCGGCGCAGTACGGCGGATTGACGAAATCTTTTCTTGTAGGCCTTGATCAATTGGTCCGTACTCTGAAGCCCTTGACTGCCTGGCGGAGTCAGGACCACGACCAATTTGGTCCGTTCGCGCTCAATCGTCCCGCCGGATTCGCGCCATTGTCCGACCGCATCAATGACTGTCAGCCCGTCGGGAAACCGTGGTGTGATTTGATCGGAAAGAAAGGCTTCCCAAGCCGTGTCGCTCACGACTTCGGTGCCGGCCAGGTTTCGTCCGAAAAAGAGTTGGTATTCGTCCATCGGTTCGGTACCTGCGGGGCAATCAGATCCCGCGACGTGAGAGTTTGCGTCGGCAACCGACAACACAATTGCCATCATGCTGGCCGAGATAGCTAGCAATGAAATCAATTGCCTACGCATTATTCTTTGTTTCTTGGTAAAGGCTCGGAATACAGCAGCCATCAGTTATGGTAACTGCGAACGTGGTGGGCCATGACCGCGCCCGCCTTGCAGCCGATCAAGATCTGCATTTGGCGGGAGAGGGATTGTGATGGGGCCGAACAATTTTCGGGCGCTTGGTATCGACGCCGTCGAGTGAGATCGCGGAATGAATTCGGGAACCATGTGTTGGCTAGAGTGCCCCGGGCCCGGGTACGGCGGTCGACGCTTGCCATGCCAGTCTGGGCAGCCACTCCCTCCAAGGCGACGACGCCATGGTTTGGAAGATGGCAAAATATGACAGCAGTATTCCAGTCCCGTACCTGCTGAGCCTTGATTGAGCCAACCTATTCGTGCCGGGAATTCGCGTCGTTGCGTGCGACGGGACGCTGAAGGAATGACCTCGATGGACGACGGATTTGTTGCGATCGATTGGGGCTCTTCGAACTTCCGGGCATACCTTGTGAATGCCTCGGGAGATCTGGTCGACCGTCTGGCTACCGCTGACGGTGCCGCAACATTGAGCCGTGACGGGATGGTGGATGCAATCGATGCGGTGGCGTCCCGGTGGCCTCTAGCAACACGCACCCTCTTGGGGTGCGGCATGATCGGATCGTCCGTGGGTTGGGAGGAGGTTCCCTATCTTACCTGTCCGGTCGACCTGGATGACGTTGCGAGCCAGGCGACTGCGATGACGATCGGTAACCATCGTCTTTGGGTCTCTCCCGGGTTGACCTGCCGGTCTGCGGATGGTTTTCCGGATGTAATTCGGGGAGAGGAAGTCCTATGCATCGGAGCCGTTCGACGCGAGAACCGAATCCAGAAAAATGGCGGGATCCTTTGCTTTCCCGGCACCCATACCAAATGGGTAGCGTTCTCCGATGGCGTGGTCCGCTCGTTCTCGACATCGCTGGTTGGTGAACTCTATGAGGCATTGTCGAGAAGCGATCTGCTGAAGCACCATCTCAAGGACAAGGTGCGAGTATCGGACGCATTTCGGCAAGGTGTGGATTACGGTGCTTCCGGCGGTGGCCTAATGCGATTCCTCTTCAGTGTGCGAAGCCGCTCCGTGGTCGGTGAACTCGCGTATGAAGACGGAGCCTCGTTTGCGTCAGGCATTCTGATCGGGAGCGATATACGTGATGCGATGGGCGTGTATTCGTATCTGCCCGACTCATCTCCGCTGGTGCTGGTGGGCGACGCAGACTTGTGTGAACTTTATCGTGCGGCGCTGCAGCAACTCAGCCGCAATGCAACGGTCATCCCGTCCGAGGAAGCTTGCATCGAAGGATTCAGGTTGATTCATGAGGTGATCAGAGAGATGCACCGTTGAAGAATGCGCTGCATTTGGCGCGAGCGTTGGAGCGTATGCCACTCGTGGCCATTCTCCGGGGCCTCGCCGCTTCGGAAGCTTGCGAGGTTGGGGCGGAGTTGGCGGAGGCGGGAATCGAAATCCTGGAGGTGCCGCTCAACTCGCCAGAACCGTACCGAAGCATCGAGGCATTGCGGAACAGTCTCGGTGAAACCGCCGTTGTCGGTGCAGGAACGGTTGTGTCAGCCGATAACGTGGAAATGGTAAAGGATTCCGGCGGTCAAATTGTGGTCGCGCCGAATACAGACGAGGGCGTTATCGAGGCCTGTCTGCGCCTTGATCTTGTGCCCATCCCTGGTTTTTTGACGGCGTCGGAAGCGTTCAGGGCAACCGGTGCCGGAGCCGAGTTTCTCAAGTTGTTTCCCGCCAACGTTTTCGCCCCCAACTACCGAAGTGCATTGGCTGCCGTGCTTCCGGACGGAATCTCTGTGCTGGCCGTCGGTGGCGTCAATCTCACCAACTCCAGAACCTATTTGGATGCAGGTTTTTCTGGCCTCGGGATCGGCAGCAGCCTCTATCGTCCCGGTTGCAACAACTCCCAACTGCGGGCAACGGCTGATGCGTTTGTCCAGGTGTGTAACGCCTGGAAGGAAACCAGGCGGCCAGACGCATAGGCTCCTCGCTGGTAAAAAATTCGGATCAGGCCGCAGGTGACCTTCGGGAGGAGCCGTGTGCAGGAAAGCCCCACGCCCGCCCGGAACTGTGATGGTGAAAGCAGAGTGGCTAAGCCACTCGACCACAACCCGCCGACCAATTTTTCAGGACTTGTTGGCGATTACCATCTCCTCTTGCTTCGGATCAGTTGTCCGTCTGGTAGACCGGCCTTGTAGATTACCGGTGCCTCCCTACCTGATAGTGCAGCCGAAACAGACAGTTGGACCTGTATTGGCACCCCACAACGAATGATCTATCGGTTGCCAAGCGTCACCCACGCTGCAAGTGCCCTCCGATCTTTAAGTTGGGCCCGACGTAGCTTCCGGATCGCAGCTTCCGCAGCTTCCAGATCACTAAGGACCTCTGATCGGGTGACGAACCAGAATGGATCGTAATCCGCAGCATGGCGCTTGTCCTGAGCGGAAACCAATGCGTTGCCGAAATCCTCAATTTCCTGAGGAAATTCTCGCATCGATTTTTGGTCTCGAAGGCGTTCCTTTGTCGTACGATGCTGAGGTGACCGATAGACTTGGCGCCACGCCCGTCTGCTCCGGTCCGCGCCGCGCGTGCCGATAAATGTATCTGCGCAGTTCCGACATAAAGCGTGAAACAGGGCGTAATAGATTGTGCTTACAGCACGGCGAAGATCGGATTCGCGGGGCCGGCGTTGCCCCATTGACGCAAGACGTTTCGCTGTCCCGATTAAATCAAGAGGCTCCAGCGGAATCGCTCATTTCGTCCGAAGCAACAACTGACATCAGGGGAAAACGTTCCTCCTCATGCTCGGCAAGTTTAGGGCGAAGATGCCTGACCAGCCCCAAGAGTTTTGAGGCTTCCGGCCGGCCGACATCTTTGTCGTAAATCGCAGAAACGTGCAACACCGGCTCGCCATAAGTGTCGTCATCCTCTTCGACACGCACAAACAGGATGCGCGCTGGCGCGAGTTGCTGTTTCACGATTCGTTCAATGGTGCCTTGAACGTCGCTGAATTCGGTTTTTCCTGTCCCCACTAACCTTTCCCCCTATTTCACCTAAAACTAAGGCTGGTTCCGCAAATTTGCGAGTCCGTGCACCGACAGGGGAGTCGCGACCCAAAACAAATTTCGAAATGCCCGCAGAGTGGGCATCCAATTGCGGGCAAAATTGCTCGCTCTATCGCACGCAGGGCGACCGCGCGACGGCGGCGGCACATCGCTATTGACGGACTGTTACCGACTGGGAGTAATCCGCGCACCTATGGTAGATCTGTTCGCGTCTCTGCACGAACTGCCGCTTTGCGACAGATTGTGCTTGACGAAGATGCCGCTGACGGCCCGGTGCACGGTCAGCAGGGAGGCGGCCATCAACGTAATGGAACGTGGATCTGTGGCTTCTTGTGGAACGCTGCATTAGAGGGCGTTCAATTTTTCGAGATTCGCTGATCGCAATTTTTCTTCAGTCCAGCCGATATCATAGGCCGGTGAGTGAAGCATCTTGGCCGCCGTTACGGAAATCGTCACATAAGCCTTTATGTAGGATTGATAGGGCCCCCAGGCGGCCCTGAAGGCCTCCTCAAGTTCCGCGTTGGCGTCGGTTCGACCAACAACGGTGGCAGTGCCGGTCACTCGCACAGCCCGGCGGGCCACGATGTCCGTGAAGCACACCTCGATCGCGGCATTGCGATTGAGGTTGGTGATCGTCCCCGGCGAGCGGATATGACCGAACGCGAGCGTTCGGGTGTCGAGCACGACGAATGTCGCTTTCGGAGAAACTGAAGGCGTTCCGTCGGCATTCACAGTGGCCACCGATCCGGCAGAAAAGTTTTCGATGACCGTGACCATTTCTTGAGTCAGCATGATTATCTCCTGCGGCCAAGTGTCGTCTTTGGCGATCTGGCCCGTGGTACCGGTCGATTGGCCGGATTTGGACAGGGCATGCGAGGATAATTTGTTCGTAACGGCTGACTGAAGTCGGGGGGTTGTGTCTCACTGCGTGGTGTAACGGTGAAAGCCTCGCCGGCCGGCGGACTGCCTGATTGGGACGATTGTCGGCCTTTTTTCCATTTCCAGCAGATCCATCGTGGGGTTGTAGCGTAGCGGCAACTGGCGGGGGCTCGGGAGTGCGTAGCTCGGTGGAGGGGGCGCTAACAAGCCGATTTGGTCGTTCGGGGGGCAATGTGACCAGCACGATGGACATCTTCGCCGATCTCTGGGCTGGCGCAGCAATGATCGACTCGGATATCTGCCATACGCGCCGGTGGCGCTGGTTCAGGAGATCCTGGTTCCCCAATTTCCGCTGCGACCTCCAATCACTCAATTTGTTCACACCTAATATGTGCTGCACTTACCGTAGACCCTGACAGGACGCATGACTTTCGCTGCACCTGCCTCCCGCTGCGCTTTGCAAGGTGCTCTGCATCAGGATCCATCTGGCTGTAGAGCGCTTTGTCTCCAGATTCGGTGTCTCGTAGACCACGGCCGTCATCACGTGCGTGAGCGCAGCGACCGTCTAGCGGACCAAAGAGAAGACGCTACAGATATTCCCTCGTGGGTTTGCAGGCCCCGCCCATTGCCTAGGGCGGGGTCGTGCAGGTTAGAAGTCGGGTGTGGCGCCGAAATGCGCGCCAATAAATCTGATTGCGGTTCCCCCGGTGGTGGTCGCGGCACCGCCATGCGTTCCGGCGATAACCCGGGGATTGCCGGCATAGTCATCGATGATTGAGAAACGGCCGCCCCATGATCCTTCGTTGGTTGAGAAGCTGAATCGCGGGTCCGCAAGTCGGACGTCGGTCCCGTTGAAAGTCCCCTCAGAATTGATCGCCGTGGCGCCGATTTCCAGCCGTGTGGGGCTGGAACCGTAGTCAGGGTACGAAGTGCCGTCAGGTTCGGTGACTACTGCATCCAAATATACGTTCCGCACGGATCCTGAGACAATTCCGCGGGAGAAGTTGGCAACGGCGCGGAACGATCCTGAGTACTCTCCGATTTCGATCGTGCCAGCAGTCCCGTCCGTGTCCGTGCCGTATTCAGCGGCGTAGGCGCCCGACGCGATCCCGCTGTAGCTCGCGTTGCCGCCAACCGGGATGTTGGCCGGCTCGCTGATTTCCGGCCCGTCGACGAACGCGCCGACTTCAACCCCGCTTACCTGTCCGTCGCGCCAGTTTCCTTCGACGTTGAGCCAGTAACCGCCAGCCATCCAATCGTTAACATCGGATATCGAATAGTCGATAGCGCCGCGCATTACGATGAGAGCGGTGGAGTTGTATCCCACCAAGACGCCGTCTTCCCAGGCCCGTCCGGTAACCGGAGAAACGCCAGCATCTGATTCGATCAGATGGTCGTCGGTATTGAGAGTGAACGCGGTATAGTCCCTGTGTAGAACCTTAAGGTGGAACGTGCTGCCTTGCCGTGTGACTTGGGCCGCGTCGGTCGTGACGCCTGCAATATTCACGTTGGAAGATTGAGTAACGCTGCCGAACGCCGGCGTTGCGGTCGCTGCTTGGCGGTTAGCCTCCGCTGATAATGATGGATTGGCAGAGAATGCCGTATCCAGCGTTGGGCCTGAGGGGGCAGGCGTTGTCGGCATGGTTGACTCGGCGGAGTCTCCGCCGCCCACACAGGCGGAAATCAAGAGTAAAGCCAGAGCCGTGATGGCATGCGATGCTAAGGGTTTCATGACGCGAAAATTCCCAGTTGCGATACGCTCGACGCCGGCGGACGCCGAGCTGTTGCCAACCAACAAGATGTCCTGAGGGTCCTCCCTATCCGCTTGGGCGGTGGCCATCATGCCGCGCCGTACACAGGGCCGTTCAATTCAGCGGGTGGCCCGAAACGCTGTCGAACCTTGTTTGTTTGGTACTGGACAGGATAGATCGAAATCAACGGCAATGTAACGACAACGAGGTCAAGCTGGAAACAAAAAAATGGATAGCTTGTCCAACACCCGTGATGAATACGCTTCTGGACTAACCAGTACAAGCGCAAATTATGTTTGGGGCCAAACACTTTAAATCAATAGGCTTTTTACAAAATTTCACCGTACTACGACAATCACTTCGATGACGTCATCTACGTGGAGAAAGCACTCCATTCGTGAGCCATTTCGAAGGGTTCGGAATGAAAATAATCGACCTTTCTGGCAGAGATCGGACCAGCTAGACGGATCGTCTTGCCGATGTGTGGGTCGGGACAGCAAAGACCGGCCAAGGGTACGGGACCGGGGTCCGCCCCGTATCAATTGAGTCCGATGATAGAAAGCAAGCGTCCGTAACGCGTTTCCCCTTCGCGGTGGCTGCGACGAAAACTGAAGAAGCGGTCGGGCTCTCCCGCAGTGTCGGCTTCGAAGGTGTCGACATTGCACACACCGGCTTGCATCAGGCAGCCGACCACGTATCCGGACAGGTTGAACAATAATTTCTCGCCGGCTGACCGAAACAGCGAACGGTGCAGTGGATCACTCTCAATGAACGGGTCCGCAAAGGGAGGGTCCACCTCGTAACTGGGCTGCGCGATGGCGGGCCCGACAGCCGCGGTGATGTGCTGTCGTCGCGCACCGATCCGAACCATCGCGGACACGGTTTCCTGCACGACACCCGCGAGTGCGCCTCTCCAGCCGGCATGGGCGGCGCCCACCACCCTGGCTTCCGGGTCCGCCAGCAGGACCGGCGCGCAGTCTGCCGTCAAAATTCCAATTGCGATGCCGGGCGTTCGCGTCACGACCGCATCTCCCGGGTCCAACTGCGCCGGTGCGGTTGTCACGACGTGGACACGGGCACTGTGAATCTGCTTGGGCGTGACGAGCGGCGCGTCTCCGAGGCCTGTTGCCGCTAACGCGCGGCGGCGATTCTCTGTGACGTGCTCATGCTTGTCCTTGGAGCCTAATCCGCAGTTCAGAGACCGGAACGGACCTTCGGACACGCCCCCGGTACGTCCGAGGAAGCCGTGCACGATTCCCCGGTCCGGCATGGCCTGGGAGCAGAGAACCTCCACATCTCTCAGCATGGGAAGCCGGCGGGGGCCGGGCCGTTGGGGGCTGTAATGGCCATCACCCGAAACCGGGTGCCCATATCCTCCGGTCGGGTCAGCCGCCGCAGTGCCCCTTCAATGTCGTGGCGCTGCGATGGATGCATCGCAATCAGGCGCGAGGCGCGCTCGCGGATACCGATCATCTCGAGGAACGCCGCCTGTGTGCAGGGGCCGTGAACAGCAGCCCCGCGCGCGCGCGCAGTGACAGCCAGTTCGGAAAAATCCACCCGGGTTGAGAGATCTGCTTGGCCTGGGTCAGACAGCGGATCGACCTTCCGGTGGCCGCGAACCGCCTGCAGGGTGCCGGCATCCTCCCGGGCGTCACGACCGTAGTCAGCAATCAGGACGCCACCGCCGTTCACAAGTGTCCGACGGGCCAAATCGTCGACCATGGCATGGCCGGCCGGGCACACTTCAACGATGCGCCCTTGTTCGCGCTCGCCGGGTGGCGGGTCCCCGAGCCAGTTCGGTGCGAGGTGTCGAGAGTCCGTCACGCTGAATTCAAAACGCTTCGTGCCTGTATTCCAGGTGATGCCCCGCTCGCTCCACGAAGCTCCCGTCCACACGTACTGATGTACCGGAAGCGCATCGAAAAACTCATTCGCAATGATCAGGGCAAATGAATCGGGAACGGAGGCAACGGTATCGGCAAATCGTGCGGAAGGGACTGCAGCGGCCTGCCGGGAACGAAGCGCAGGTGAGACTTCCACGAACCAGACGTCGGCCGCAGACGCGAACCCGGGCGCAATGGAGCGGGCCGTGCGCACGATGTCCGCCATCAACGTTCCGTTTCCCGGTCCCAGTTCGGCAAGCACGAACGGCGACGGGGAATCCGCGCGCTTCCAGAAATCGATCAGCCAGGCCGCGATCATTTCCCCGAAAATCTGGTGAATTTCCGGCGCCGTGATGAAGTCGCCGGAACGGCCCACGGGCAGGCGGCGGATGTAGTAGCCGTAGAGGGGATGGAGCAGGGCCGTACCCATGAATTCGGCGACCGAGATGGGTCCCTCGCGGCGAATTCGACGGATCAGTACGTCTTCTAGCGTCATCCGTGGCGCTGGCGCACCGCCCGCACCGTCATGGCCACGCCGATGAGCAGAACCGGGACCGAGAGCAGCATGCCCATCGTGATCGGCCCGGCAAGGTAGCCGAGCTGGACATCCGGCTCCCGGACAAACTCGATCAGAATTCGGAAACCGGCATAACCGCCAAGGAATACACCGGCGAGAGCTCCGGGATGTTCCGCAAGTCGGGTGCGGTAGGCAAGCAGCCGCAGGAGCACGAAGAGGACAACACCCTCCAGCGCCGCTTCGTAGAGCTGACTGGGATGACGCGGTTCAGGCCCACCGGACGGAAACACGATTCCCCACGGCAGGTCCGTCGGCTTCCCCCAAAGCTCACCGTTGATGAAATTTGCCAGCCGGCCGAAAAACAGTCCGATCGGGATGACGCAGGCGCATGCATCGCAGAATGCAAGGAACCTGATGTTTCGCCGGCGGCAGAAAACCCATGCCGCGAACGCGCAGCCGAGCAATCCTCCATGAAAGGACATGCCGCCTTGCCAGACAGCCAAAGCCGCCGTCGGTCCTTGCGCCAAGACGTCGTGTCCGTAGAAGAGCAGGTACCCGAGGCGTCCGCCCAGAATGATCGCCAGCACGGTCCAGATGACGAAATCCGCGATATCGTCCGAGGTTGCGTTCGCCGGAAATCGACTGATCGAACGTGACAGAACGAACCAGCCGGACAAAATGCCCGCGATATAGGCCAAGGCGTACCAGCGAATGGCCAGCGGGCCCAGGCTGAACGCCACAGGATCAATATCGGGGAAGGGCACGCGAAGATTTCTTGATGACACCGGGCCACATGAGGAGGCGGGAACCCTATACTTGAATCGTAGTTGGGTCCGTGCAAGTCCGCGCCTCACATGGAGTTGGACAATGGCGAGAGCAAGGCGCCTGGCGGCGCTACTGGCGCGGGTGGTACAGGACGCGTCCGGCATTTGTTTGCGAGCGGGTTCCGAGTTGAGTGCTCGAGGCGCGCCGGTACGGGATCGTCTCTTCGATAAGGTCGGAGTGGTCAGTCGAGAGGAGTTCGAGGGCGTCCGCGCAATGGCAGAAAACGCCCGGACCGAAAACGACCGGCTGGCCGCACGAATCGAAGAGCTTGAGGCTCGCCAACGGAAATCTGCCCCAAGACGGCGGACACGCGCCAAATCGACCGCATCTGCACGTGAGTGACGTGGCCGGCGCCAGACTGCCCGTGAGTTCAGAATCGGATGCGCTCCGGATCTTGCTGGTCGGTTCCGGACGTATGGGGTCTGCAATGTTGCGCGGCTGGCTTGCCGAAACGGTCACGGTTCCAGAGGCTGTGGTCGTTGTTGAGCCTGACCGCGGCCAACGGTCCCGCATCGAACGCGAGTACCGCGTTCGCGTAACTGAAAGCGCGCCGGTTGCCTGGGACGGCGACGCGGTGGTCTTTGCGGTGAAACCACAAATTCTCGAGCGCGTCTTGCCCGAATACCGCCAATGGTGTGCAACAAGCTGCGCGATCTCGGTTGCTGCCGGCAAGGACCTGGACACCATCTCGCGCGGTCTCGGTCCAAGTGTTCCGGTAGTGCGTGCAATGCCCAACCTGCCGGCAGCGATCGGACACGGCGTGAGTGTGGCCGTGGCCAACCGGCATGTCGACGGGAAGGCGCGTGATTACGCCGACCGGCTATTGGGCGCGATCGGATCGGTGCACTGGATTTCCGACGAGGCGTTGATGGATGCCGTCACGGCGCTATCAGGCAGCGGTCCTGCCTACGTTTTCCTGCTTGCGGAAGCAATGGCGGAAGCCGGCCGCGAGGCTGGCCTTCCCGACGGTCTGGCCCGCGCCCTGGCTCTTGAGACTGTGGCAGGTGCCGGCGCCATGCTGGCCGCAACCGATGACGATCCCGCGAGCCTCCGTGAGAACGTCACGAGCCCCGGGGGCACAACCGAGGCAGGGTTGCGGGAGTTGACCAGGGACCATCGATGGTCGCGTCTGGTAGTCCGCGCCGTCGCCGCCGCCGCCAGCCGGTCTCGCGTACTTGCACAGGCCGAGACAGGCTGAAAACTGCGAACAGACCGGACTGCACCGGGAGTTCTTCGTTGCGGCATTGATGCGCGTGGGGCGCGTGCTTTCTGCCGGTGGCCAACCAGTCCCAAATCTGAATTTCGAGCTCATTGCGGAATGGAGCCAGGAGCGCCCGATTCTGCACCGATCTCCCGCGCCATGGGCGAACGCCTTGAGCGTGCTCGACACACGCTCCGTGGCTTCGAGTGATGTAGGCAAGGTGGGCCCGTTCCGGATCGTGCGCCGTGCCCCTAGGCCACGGCAGCCTCGCAAGCCTGGAACCCGCTGTTCCGAGGATCTTCAGGAAACCGGCATCTGCATGTGTAGGCGGGGAACTGGTCTTCGTAGCCTCCGCTGCGGGTAGAAACCGGAGGCCGCGGCCGTGGCGATGGCAGACCGGGCTGTTAGTCGTCGACGAGGTGGGTGCGCGCGGTTAGAAGATTTGCACGGATTCGCAGGAGCTGCTTCAGAAGTTTGGGGTCGACCTGCGCGGTTCCGGAAAACCGGATCGCGTCCACGCCTTCCTCCCGCAATACTTTCTGGGCGCCATCGATCGTGAGGTGGAGGTCATGCAGCAAATACTTGAGGCCCTTAAGTAGGGCCACGTCCTTGGCGCTGTAGCGCCGACGCCCGCCGCCGACTCGCCGGGGCCGCAATGCGGAAAACTTGTCCTCCCAATAGCGAAGAACATGCTGCGAAATGCCAAGTTCGCTTGACACGTGGCCGATATCCCGCAACGGGGCGTTATCGTGCTTGCCTCTGCGACCGACGGGTGGTTTCGGCGCGGCCGTGGGGTGCTGCTCGCTGGCGGCCGAGCCGCCCGGATGATCGCTGCCATCCGCCTCACAGGTGGGGGCCGGAATCTCGGCCTGGGCTACCTGGGCGCCGGCACTGGGCTTTGCGGGGTCTGCGATTTGCTGGGCGAGAGGGGCAGCCTGGGTTCCTGAATCCCCCTGCACGTCATCCGTCCTGCGGGCCCGCATTCATCCGCTGCTTAAGGCGGTTAGAAGATCGGAAACTCACGACCCGCCGGGCCTTGATTTCGGCCTCAACCTGCGTGTTGGGATTGCGGCCGATCCGCGGTTCCTTGTCGTGCAAGATAAACCGCCCAAAATTCCGGATGCGCACAACTTCGCCTTTTTCCAAGCACTTGGCGACCTCTTCTAACACCTGATCGACCAACTCGGCGGCGAACTGCTGGGATACCCCGAGTCGTTCGAAGATCTCGTTGGCGAGACCTGCCCGCGTTAACGTGTCCTTGGGCATCCCTACCCCCGTCGTATTCGCTCGCACTCTACCGGTCAGCGAAAGTTAGTGTCAACGACGGAGCCGGAATGCCATTTCGTGACCTGCTGCGGTGCATCGGGCGACGGGCAGGGCCGTCACCATGCAATCACGGGCGATGGGTGGCGCCGATTTCCTTGATAGCCGTCGTAATGTCGCGATTGACGTCCCCCCGCACCATGTCGTACGCCACATCAATCGAATGGGCGAAGCCCAGCGCATCGGTGCCGCCGTGGCTCTTGACGGCCACGCCGTTCAACCCGAGGAAAATGGCGCCGTTGTGCTTGCGTGGATCGAGCTTCTCCCTGAGCGTCTGGAACGCCGGTCGGGCCAGGATGCCCGCCAGCAGGCCTCCAAGCGAGCTTCGGAGCGAGGTTCGGAGATAGTGGGTGCAGAGCTTGGCGATGCCTTCGGTGGTCTTCAGCAACACGTTGCCGGTAAATCCGTCCGTCACGACGACGTCAGCTTGACCCGCTGCGACACCGTCGCCTTCGATATACCCCTTGTAGTGGGCCTTCAGCGGGCCCTCTCTCAAGATTTGATCCGCTTTGCGTATTTCGGAGCGTCCCTTTCCCGGTTCCTGCCCGATGTTGAGAAGCCGGACTTCCGGGTTGAGCCGGCCGAGTGCGACGCGGGCAAACGCGGTTCCCATGACTGCGAACTGGACCAGGTGGCTGTCTTCGCACTCCGCGTTCGCGCCCAGATCAAGGATCACAATTTCGCTGCGCCGAGAGGGGATCGTGGCGGCGATGGCCGGGCGGTGAATACCCGGAAGGCGCGCGAGGTTCTTGATGGCGAAGCCCATCAAAGCGCCCGTGTTGCCGGCCGAGACAGCCGCGTCCGCGGAGCCGTTCGCGACAGCTTCGATCGCGAGCGCCATACTCGAATCCGCCTTATTGCGCACGGCGTGCGATGGGCGTTCGTCGGGATCAACGTTGGCGCCGGCGGGTACGATTTCGGAGCACGCGCGCAATTTCTTCCGCTTGGCCAGCAGCGGGGTGATCTGATCGGGATCACCAATCAGCTGGAATTGGACGTCAGGATGACGCGCGCAGGCGAGCGCCGCGCCTCGTATCACCAACATCGGCGCGCGGTCGCCCCCCATCGCATCCAATGCGATTATCGGGCGTCGATTCATGAAAAATGAATCAGTCGCGGGCGGATGGCGTGCTGCTGATGAATTCCCGACCGCGGTAGTGCCCGCATACGCTGCAGACGTGATGCGGGCGCTTGAATGAGCCGCAGTGCGGGCACGCGACGACGTTGACCAGCTTTAGGTGCTGGTGCGCACGGCGCTGCCCACGCCGGGAACGCGTCACTTTCTTACGCGGAACTGCCATGCACGTGCCTGACCAAAAGGTGAATGCTTTCAGGGCGGTCTAGGTAGCCGAATTGCACCATGGGCGCAAGCGGGTGCGGGGTCAGTGCCAATCGTTCAACTGTCGTCGCCCGCGCGGGTCAGGCGTGTCAGTTGCGATGCCAGGAGTCGTTCGTCCCTGCTTTCCACCCAGTCGGCATGGCCTCTCGCGGGTGCATCGGGGTGGCGAGGGTAGGGCTCCAGAGCCAGGGACAGATGCTGGACCGCCAGTTCGCCAAGCTGGAGGCCGTCGGGTCCAATGGGCTCGGGTTCCTCGGCCTCCGGTGCGTCATCGGCGCCCTCCAAGGGAGGTGGGCTTGCACGCTCGGAAAATGCCGCCAAGAACGGCAGATCGACTGACTGCTCGAAGGTGTCGAGCGTCACCACGCAGCGACGGATAACCCGCGCACGGGCCGAGGTTTTGAGCCTGATCTCGGTGGCGGTTACCTGCGCGGTCTGTGCATCCACCACGAAGAACACGACACCCGGAAGTTCCAGGCGTTCGGCGATTTTTTCGCGTTCGGCGGCGGTAGCGCGCAACCGCACGCGGCTGCGCGGTTCCTTCAAGCGCGTTGCCGGCACGGGTGCAAGCAACGGAAGATCGGGCGTCTTGGACATCTCTTGCACAACTGAAGCGGCAACCGGTCGCCGCGCCACGCCCACCTACCATACCGTCGGGATGCCCAACCTGGCCCACAGCCTGCGCGGGCATCGACGCGGGTCCGGCACGCTGCAGACTGGCTGTTGCTTCAGGACACGCGTCGCGGGTGCGCGGTCAGGGAGGATCGTAGCCCGCCTGTATGCAGCGCGACACCGGATCGATCCGTTCCGCTGACGGTCATCGTTGTTCCACGTTGCGGCCGGTAACGACAGTGCCAGGTGGAATTAGGCCTCTCCGCCAAGATAACATCGGGTACGGTTAGCTTGAGTGCGCTTTTCGTCCATCTGGTTGTTGCACTCCCGCGCACAGCGGCTGTTCGCCGCAGGAACGGGCTGGCTGGGGGCGATCACCGGATTTCGGGAGTACGCGATGAAGGTTGTGGAAGCGGTTGCCGAAATCCTCAGGCGTGAGGGCATCGACATCATCCTGGGGTATCCCGTCAACCATATTCTGGAATACGCGGCGCGCGCAGGGATCCGGCCGATCATCGTTCGACAGGAGCGCACGGGTCTGCATATGGCTGACGCCATTTCGCGGATCACGTCGGGGCGCAAGCTGGGTGTATTCGCGATGCAGCATGGGCCCGGCTCCGAAAACGCCTATGGAGGCGTCGCGCAGGCCTTTGGCGAATCGGTGCCCCTTCTGGTGCTGCCGATGGGATACCCGCGCCGCATCGCCCATATCCCGCCCAATTTCAACTCGACCCAGGTCATGCAACCGGTCGCGAAGGCAACCGAGCCCGTCACCGCGGCCGGCGAGGTGGCCAATGTCCTGCGCCGGGCGTTTGCGAAGCTGCGGACGGGTCGCGGGGGGCCGGTGGTCGTTGAGGTTCCGACCGACCTCATGCAGGAAGAACTGCCCGAGGGCCTCGATTACGAAGCGGTTTACGGCACCCGGTTCGGACCGGACCCGGACGCCGTCACCGAGGCCGCAAGACTTCTTTGTGCTGCGGAGCGTCCTGTGATCTACGCCGGTCAGGGCATCCATTACGCGCAGGCATGGTCGAAACTCCGGGCTCTGGCGGAACACCTCGCGATTCCCGTGTGCACCAGTCTTGGAGGCAAAAGCGCATTTCCGGAGGACCACCCCCTGAGCCTGGGGTCCGGCGGTGTATCCATGCCGCGCCCCGTCCGCACGTTTCTCGACCGGGCCGACCTGATTTTCGGAATCGGGTGCAGCTTTACCGAAACCTCGTTTGGAGTCTCGATGCCGGAAGGCAGGCGCGTCATCCACGCAACCCTTGATCCGCTCGACCTCAACAAGGATGTGCGTTCAGAGGTTGGGCTGGTAGGCGACGCCGATCTGACCCTCGGGGCGCTGCTCGCCGCGCTCAACGAAGCGCCTTCGCGTGACCGGACGAAGGTGGAGGAGGAGATTGCATCGGAAAGGGAAGAGTGGATGGCCGAATGGATGCCGAAACTCACATCCGACGAAACGCCACTCAATCCCTACCGCGTCCTGTGGGAGCTTCAGCAGGCGATCGACAAGTCACAGGTGGTGATTACCCACGACGCCGGCAGCCCCCGGGACCAGCTGGCACCGTTCTGGCGCGCAACGGAGCCGCTCTCGTACCTGGGCTGGGGAAAGACCACACAGCTCGGATACGGCCTCGGTCTGGCAATGGGGGCGAAACTTGCATGCCCCGACAAACTCTGTATCAACGTTTGGGGCGATGCCGCGATCGGCTTTACAGGAATGGACTTTGAAACGGCTGTTCGGGAACGGATTCCCATTCTGTCCATTCTGCTCAACAACTTCTCGATGGCGATCGAACTCAAGGTGATGCCCGTGTCAACCGAACGCTATCGCGCCACCGACATTTCGGGTGATTACGCCGCGATGGCCCAGGCCTTTGGCGGTTACGGAGAACGGGTGACGGACGTCGACGAGATTCCGGCAGCCATTTCCCGTGGCATTGCCGCAACGGAAGCGGGCCAGCCCGCGCTTCTCGAGTTCATCACCGCAAAGGAAGTCGCGATATCGCGCCACTGAATGCTGGCGGGTTGGCGCGTACAGGGAGCCGGGGCGTGCCGCGACAAACGTGCAATGGAGTGGTGCAAGGCATCATGGAACGCGTGGCGAACGACTGTCTTGTCATGCTGCAACGGGCGTGCAGTGCGTTGAAGCGGATGCCCGGTCCGGTCAACGCAGAGGCTGGGCGCCGGTGCCTGCGCCGGATGCTGGCGGCATCCGGGCTGGTTGCACTGATCGCGGGGCTGGCGGCGTGTGGAGGTCCTCGGGTCACGACCAGCGGGTTCCTGTTTTCAGGTGTTGACCTGGCGTTTCTTCAGGACGAGCAGACCACCTGCGAGGACGTGTACAGCGTGCTTGGAACGCCAACCGCAAGGCGGCAGTTCACCGGCGGGGCGTTCGGGAACGCGGCCTGGTTCTACGTGAGCCAGCGTGTCAGCTACTACGCATTTTTTGAACCGGAGGTGATTGAGCAGAGGGTGCTCGTGGTGCAATACGACGCGGACATCGAATCCGGACCTTCGGTGTGCGGTGCCAATCCTCAAGTAGCGGATGTGCAAACTCTCACCGAAAACGATTTCAGGAATATGGAATTCGACCCCGACGCCACGGTCGTTGTCGGCAATACACGGACCCTCCTGCAGGAATTGTTCGGGGATATCGGCCGTTTCTCCACCCCTGCTGTTCGGTGAACCAGCGTGGAGGCGACTGTCTCCTCAAAACGTGACCACCGGCCAGCAAGGGCCTGCCCTGAGGCCCGATGTGCGCAGTGACGTTACAGGCGGAATGGAAGGTAGAGGGCGATGTCGGGAACCACGATCACTGCGGCTACGGCAAGCAGAATCAGCCCGACAAAGGGCAGGACCCCGAGCACAATGTCCCCGAGCGTCGTGTCCGACAACGCGGCATCTTGCCGCCCCACCGCCTGAATCACGAAGAGATTGAGCCCGACCGGCGGCGTGATCAGCGCACACTCGATCATCATCGTGAAAATCACCCCGAACCAGATCGGGTCGATTCCGAGTTCCCCCAGTGACGGCTGAATGATCGGGAGCATCAGCAGCATCATCGAGAGTGTTTCCAGCACGCAACCGAGCGCCAGCAGCAACGCGCAGATCATGATGATGAACGCAATCGGGCCGCCGACACTCCCGGTGACCAGCGCCGTGACATCCTGCGGAATCTGGTAGAGCGTGATCGCCTGGCCGAACACCTTGGCCCCGACGATGATGAAGAGAATCATGACGGTCGTCTTCATGGATGCCCGGGCAATGGCAGGGAGGTCCGACCACCGAAGCGAGCGGTGGATGCCGAGCGTGATGATCAGGGCGGCGACGAAACCGACGCCGGCCGCTTCCGTCGGCGTAAAGGCGCCCGAATAGATGCCGAGCACCACAACCGCCGCGATTGCAAGGGACGGCCCCGCGCGCGCCGATGCTCTCCACCGTTCAGGCCAGCTGGCGCGAGGAATTGGCCGGTACCCCGAACCGAAATGCGCCTTGATGACGACGTAGCCGACAAACATCGCCACCAGCAGCAGGCCGGGGCCAATTCCGGCGATAAACAGGTCCACAATGGATTCGGACAGGACGTATCCGAACACGATCATGGGTATGGACGGCGGAATGAGGATGCCGAGAGTGCCGCCCGCGGCGAGAAGACCGAAGACAAAACGTTTCTCGTACCCGCGCCGGACCATTTGCGGGATCGCAACGGTTCCGATGGTCGCGGACGTCGCGACCGACGACCCGGTGGTGGCCCCGAACAATGCGCACGAGAGGATCGTGGCGATGGCGAGGCCTCCGGGCCAGTGCCCGATCCATGCCTGTACTGCTCCGAACAGGCGTTCGCCGGCACCGCCTTGCAGGAGCACGTTGGCCATGAGGATGAACAGCGGCACCGCAAGCAGGATGAAGTTGTCCACGCTGGAAAGCATGGCTTGGGGGATCATGAGCGGGGAGAACTCGCCCACGAGAAGCATCACGATTCCAAGGCCGGCCATCGCGAATGCGATGTCGACCCCTGCCAACAGAACGGCAAACAGGGCCAACAGGATGATGACGCCCGTCATGGCCGGTGGTCACTCGTGATCGGGATGCCTGTCTTCAAGCAGCAACGCCGGTGTGCCAAAGCTGCGCGCGAGGGTTGCAAGAGCCTGCACAAGGACCAGGCAAAGGCCGACTACCACGGGACCCTGCAGCACCCACATGGGGAGTTCCAGGGTGGTGTCGGTGGTCTGCCCGATACTGATGGAGAAGTGCATGAGCTCAAGACCGTAAACGGCCGACAGGCCAGCGATGGCGGCGATGACCGCTAGGGAAAAACGCTCGAGCCACAGGCGCACGGGAGGCGGAACGTTGGCCGTGAGGATCGTGATCCGAATATGTTCGCGTCGACCGACCAGCCACGCGGAAGCCAGGAACACGCCGTAAATCTGCAGGACGCGCGCGGTTTCCTCGACCCAGCGGGTGGGTGCGAGAAATCCGTGGCGCATAACCACTTCGTAGAACACGATCAAGCCGATCACGACAAACATGCACGCGGCCGTCCATGCCGCGATCCGGGTCAGGCGCTCGACGTACTCCCACACCGGTGATGGGCGCCTTCAGTTGGCCTGGTCCATGCGCAGCGTGTCGGCAGCTTCCAGAAGCTGTTCTCCGAGCAATCCCGCGGAGGACCGGAATGCATCCCTGAGGTCCTGGGTTGCCATCTCCCAGGCGGCGATATCGTCATCATTCAGATAATGGATCGACATGCCGTTCGCTTCCACGAGGGCGTACGCGTCCGCTTCAATCGCCGGAAGGGCGTCGCGCATCTCGATCTCCACGGTGCGCGCCGCGGTGGTGATGATCGCCTGCAGGGGCGGGCTGAGGCGGTTCCAGACGCGCTCGTTGATCAGTACCACGAATTCGATCGCACTGTGATTTGTCACGGTCAGATGGTTCATGACCTGGTAAAGCTTCCGCTCGCTCACGCCCTGCACGCCGGTCATGCCGCCGTCCACGGTGCCGCGTTCGTAGGCCAGGTACTGGCGTGATCCGCCGATGTTGGTGGCCGCTCCTCCGAGGTGGTTGATGAACAGTTCGTGGGCTTTGCCGAACGTGCGGATCTTGAGCCCGGCTAGATCTTCCGGGCGTCGGACCGGAGCCTCGCGGGTCATCATGATCGCGAGCCCGTAGGCCTGCCACCAGAGCGGGCGCGCGCCCCTGGCCGTCATTTCCTGATCAAGTGGGGCGCGTATGGCGGATCCCGGTTCCGTGGCCGCCCGCACCAGATCCGGCGTAGGGAACAGGAAGGGCACGTTGAAGATGTCGACTGCCGGAATGGTTCCGGCAAACCGCGCCAGCGAGGATGAGCCCATCTCGATCTGGCCCGATGCGACCGCGCCCGGGACCTCCTTGTCCGTAAAGAGCTGTGCTGCCGGATAGATCTCGATGCGCAGCTCTCCGCCCGACTCCGCCTCCACGAGTTCCTTGAAGCGCACGAGATTCTGTCCGAGCGGCGTGGTCAGCGGGAGTTGGGTGGTGATTCGGAGCGTGGTGGCGGCCGAGGCGGGAACCGCCGCCATACCCGCCGCGACGGCCGCCAGCACCGCCAGCACTAGGCCAGGCCTGCGGGTCATGGACGTGCGTCCGGGCCGAAGCGTTCCGCTAGGTCGGCATACGCATGAAGGCCTGCAGTCCGGCACAGGTCGTCCAGTCCCTGTGCGAAGCCGGGTTGGGAGAGTCGGCCTTCGGATTCGAGGTCGCAAAGAGCCGTCTGCAACGCTTGCGTGGCTGCGAGCAACAGACTGATCGGAAAGATCGCCAGCGCAAATCCGATCTCGGCCAGCGACCGGGCGTCGAGATACGGCGTCTTGCCGCCTTCCACGATGTTCGCCAACAAGGGCACCTCCTGGATTCGCCGGCAAATCGTTTCCATTTCCTCACGATCGAGCGGAGCTTCGATGAAGACGACATCGGCGCCAGCATCGCGAAACATGCCGCCACGGTTGATCGCCTCGTCGAGACCGTGCGTGGATCGGGAATCGGTTCTGGCAACGACGAGCATGTCATCGCCCGCGGCATCCTTGGCCGCCTCGATCTTGCTTGTCATGTCCTCCGTCGCGATCACCTGCTTGCCTTCCAGATGGCCGCAACGCTTGGGGAACTCCTGATCTTCGATCTGAATGGCGGCGACACCTGCCCGACGATAGGCGGCGACGGTGTGCCGGACATTGAGAACATTGCCGTATCCGGTATCGCCGTCCGCAATGACCGGAATGCCCGCCGCGTCGGCCAACCGTGCGGCGTTATCAGCCATCTGGGTTGCCGTCAGAAGCCCGAGATCGGGTGCGCCGAGGAACGAGGCGGAGATTCCGAATCCGGTCATGTAACAGGCGCGAAAGCCGGATTGCGCCACCAATTTGGCGCTCCATGCGTCGTACGCCCCGGGCACGACGAGGCAACCCGGAGCGGCGACAAGTTCAGTCAGTGTCCGGGCAGGATTCATGGTGGTTCTCCCCAAGGCGGGCACGGCGTCGCAGGTGCTCCGGCGCCCATTATGACTTCTGGCGGAGTTGTGAGCGGAAACACGGCAGGGACACGGCCTCAAGGGGGTACGCGGGGGGCCGGTCTACGCAGTCAGGTTCCTGCCATGCCCGGCCGCAGGAGAGGCGGGCTTAAGTCTGTGGCCCACCTCGTAGTCACGGTTCGCTCGGGCGTCTGCCCGGATTGATGGAATCGTGTGTTCCCTTCGTGCGCTCAGCCGATTGAATGCCGGAGCGCGATGTTCGGGCTATCCGGTCAGCGAACCTTGCTGCGTATGGACGGACGTCGCTGTCACCAATGCCTGGGTGCGTGGTTCCGCTATCATGACGCCCAGGGCCTCGGGCTCCTCCAAGACACGCTGATTCCATCCACGGTTGCGTTCGGACGTCGGCGTTGCCGGAGCGGGGCATCGGAGTCGTCCGGAACCATCTGCACACGAGACATCACGCCATGTTGCGAACGCGGTTTCCGATTCCCACACAAAAGGACGATCCCGCCGAGGCGCAAATCGTCTCCCACCGCCTGATGCTCCGTGCGGGACTTGTTCGGCAGGCGAGTGCCGGCATCTACAGCTGGTTGCCGCTCGGATTTCGCGTTCTGAAGAAGATCGAGGCCATCGTGCGGGCCGAGCAGAACGCTGCCGGCGCGGTCGAGGTACTGATGCCGACCATCCAGGCGGCTGATCTCTGGAAGGCGTCGGGTCGCTATGAGGACTACGGGAAGGAGATGCTGCGGATTCTTGACCGCCACGACCGGGAGATGCTGTACGGCCCGACCAACGAGGAACAGATCTGCTCCATTGCGTCCGAATTCGTGCACAGCTACAGGGACTTGCCGCAAAATCTTTACCACATTCAATGGAAGTTCCGCGATGAGTTGCGGCCGCGGTTCGGAGTCATGCGCGGCCGGGAATTTCTGATGAAGGACAACTATTCGTTTGACGTCGACGAGGCGGCGGCGCGGCTGTCCTACAACCGGATGTTCGTTGCCTACCTCCGGACGTTCCAGGCCCTGGGGCTGGTCTCGATACCGGTACGGGCCGAATCGGGCCCCATAGGAGGCGACATGAGCCACGAGTTTGTGGTGCTCGCCGACACGGGGGAGAGTGCGGTGTTCTGCGACCGGGAGCTTCTCGACCTTCCGGTGCCGGGCCCGATTTACGATGACCCGGATGCCGTCCAGGGTGTGATTGACCGGTGGACCCAGCGGTATGCAGCTACAGACGACATGCACGCCCCTGAGCAGTTCGAACAGGAGGTTCCCGACGACCGGCGCGTCGAGGCGCGCGGCATCGAGGTTGGGCATGTGTTCTATTTTGGGGCCAAGTATTCGGAGAAGCTGGGCGTCGCCGTCGACCTCCCGGATGGTTCCCGCGTTCCGGTTCAGATGGGCTCCTACGGGATTGGCGTTTCCCGTCTGGTGGGCGCGGTCATCGAGGCCTCCCACGACGACCGCGGGATCGTGTGGCCTGACCCCATTGCCCCGTTCCGGGTCGGGTTGGCCAACCTTCGTCAGAACGACGCGGACTGTGCCGCCCTCGCGCAAACCGTGTACGACCAGCTGACGGCGTCGGGTGTCGAGGTGCTCTACGACAACCGCGACGAGCGGCCCGGTGCAAAACTTGCGGACCTGGACCTGCTGGGATTTCCATGGCAGGTGGTGGTGGGGCCGCGCGGGGCGGCGCGGGGGGTCGTCGAGGTCCGCCGGCGAACGGGCGATGCGGCCTCGGAACTGTCGCCGGACGCCGCGCTGCAGTGCATATTGGACGCGTGAACCTCGGTCTGGAACTCTGGATCGCCCGCCGCTATCTCCGGGCGCGACGCGCGGAAGGGTTCATTTCGGTCATTGGCGGCTTTTCTCTGATCGGAATCGCGCTGGGCGTTGCGACCCTGATCGTCGTGATGTCGGTCATGAACGGCTTCCATACCCAGCTCGTCGAGCGGATCGTCGGGATCAACGGACACGTGATGCTGACGGCGCCGGCCGGCGCCGGATCCGTAATCGCTGCAGACTCGCTCGAACCGGCTGTCCGTGCCCGCTCCCATGTGGTCGATGTCTTTGTGGAAACCGAAGGACAGGCGCTGGCGACATCTCCGGCGCGGTCCACGGGTGTCCTGGTCCGGGGGGCGCGGGCGAGCGACCTCATGCGGCGGTCCCTGGTCACGGATGCCATTGTCGACGGGTCGCTTGAGGCCTTCGCCGCTGAAGGCGGTGTGGTGCTGGGTGCCCGGCTTGCGCGGAGCCTGGGGGTTGGCGTCGGGGATGCACTGACACTCCTGCATCCTGACGGCGACGTGACGGCGGTCGGGACGATTCCCCGGGTGCGCACATTTCCGGTGACCGCACTCTTCGAAATCGGCATGTACGAGTACGACTCGGGCCTTGTGTTCCTTCCCCTTCGCGACGCGCTGGCGTTCTTCCGCGAAGGGGCCGAGGCCATTCGGCTGCAGGTGGTGCTGGACGACCCTGACGCGGCCGATCAGGTGAGCACGGATCTCGCCGAGGAGCTGGCCGGGCAGGCCCAGGCATCGGCGTGGCCGAACCTGAACCGGCAGTTTTTCAATGCGCTCAGGGTCGAACGGAACGTGATGTTCCTGATTCTCACGCTGATCATCCTGGTGGCGGCATTCAACGTGATCTCAAGCATGATCATGCTCGTGTGGGACAAGGAAAAGGGGATTGCCATCATGCGCACGATGGGCGCGACCCGCGGCGCAATGCTCCGGATCTTCGTCTTCACCGGAGGCTCCCTCGGTGTCGTGGGCACGCTCCTTGGATTCGTGCTCGGTCTCGCGTTCGCGAGCAACGTGGACGCCATCCGGCAGGCCCTGGAGGCGGTTGCGGGGGTCGACCTGTTCGCAGCCGAAATCTACTTCCTGTCCCGGCTTCCTTCGGAGGTCCGCGCGCCCCAGGTCATGGGGGTAGTGGTCCTGGCGCTTATCCTCGCGTTTCTCGCCACCCTCTATCCGGCCTGGCGGGCATCCCGGATCGCGCCGGCGGAGGTTCTCCGGTATGGCTGAGCCGGTTCTGCGGCTCGCCAATGTCCGGCATACGTACTGGCAGGGCCGCAACCCTGTCCCGGTGCTGGTCGACGTCGATCTGGAGCTTGCGCCCGGCGAAACTGTTGCTTTGGTGGGTCCGAGCGGTGCCGGAAAATCGACCCTTCTCCATGTGGCCGGACTGCTGGAACAGCCAACGGGCGGCGAGGTGACGCTGGCCGGGCACACGATGCGCACGGCAGCCGATGCGGAACGCACGCGCCTGCGTCGGGATTACCTCGGATTTGTCTACCAGCATCATCACCTGATGCCCGAGTTCACAGCGCTCGAGAACGTCATGGTCCCGTTGCGGTTGGGTGGCCGCACGGTGCGGGCGGCGCGCCGGCGCGCCGCTGAATTGCTCGACCGGGTCGGTCTCGGGGCGAGGGGGGCGCACCGGCCGGCGGCGCTCTCCGGCGGCGAACGGCAGCGGGTTGCGATCGCGCGCGCGATCGCCAATGAGCCCCGGATCCTGCTGGCTGACGAGCCGACCGGGAACCTCGACACCGTGACCGCAACGGTCGTGACAGATCTGCTGGTCGAACTGGTCGCGGCCACGGGGCTGGCGGCGCTGGTTGCGACCCATAATCCGGATGTGGCGCTCCGGATGGCACGGGGAGTCCGACTCGATGCGGGCCGTCTGCGGCCATGGACCACGGACGCGGGTCCGGTTCCGGGCGCAGCACCCGCGGTGCAGGGCGAGCCGGAACCGTCGTGAGTGCGCCCTTTGTCCACCTGCGGGCACGATCCTCGTATTCGCTTGCGGAAGGGGCTATGCGAGTGCCGGACCTCGTGCAGCTTGCCGCGCACGATTCCATGCCGGCCCTGGCGCTCACCGACAACGCCAACCTGTTCGGCGCGCTTGAATTCGCGCTGACCGCGACCCGGGCGGGCGTTCAGCCCATTCCCGGCGCCCTGGTCGACCTGGAACCGGATGAAGCCGTGCAATCGACGGTGGCGCCGTCGTGGGCGAAGGCACCAATGGTCTTGCTCGCGGCTTCGGAAACGGGCTGGCACAACCTCAAGGGGCTGGTGTCAGGCATGTACCTGGAGGGGGATCGAAACGGCGCGCCGGCGGTGACTCCCGCCCAACTGGAGGAGAAAAGCGCCGGCCTGATCGCTTTGACCGGTGCGGCTCCCGGTCCGATTGGGCAGCTGGTTGCGTCCGGAAGGCTCGCAACCGCCCGGGAACTGCTTCTCCGGTTGCGCGGCATTTTTGGCGACCGCCTGTACGTCGAGCTCCACCGCCATGGCACACGGGCCGATCAGGAGCTTGAGGGGCAGTTTCTACAGTTTGCGCACGACTGCGACGTGCCGCTGGTCGCAACCAACGACATCTACTTCGCGGACCCCGGCATGCACGCGGCCCACGATTGCCTGCTCTGTATTCGCGATTCGACAACCATCCTCGACGACAACCGTACGCAACTGTCACCGAACCACTGCTTCCGGTCCCAGGCGGCGATGCAGGAGCTGTTTGCGGACCTTCCGGAAGCGGTAGCCAACACGGCGGCGATTGCGCGCCGGTGTGCGCATCTCCTGACTGCGCGTGAGCCGATTCTTCCCAAGGTCCCGGACACGGGCGGACGGCCGGACGCCGAGGTCCTGGTCGAGTGGGCCGAGCAGGGCCTGGCAGCACGGCTGCAAAAGCATGTCTTCACCGACGGCATGCACGACACGGAACAGCGATCCCGTGAGGAGCGCTACCGGGAGCGCCTGCGGCATGAACTCGGGATCATTCGCGAAACCGGGTACGACGGGTATTTCCTGATTGTCGGCGAGGTCATGAACTGGGCTCGCGAGCAGAAGATTCCGGTTGGCCCTGGACGCGGATCAGGTGCGGGATCCGTGGTCGCGTGGGCGCTTGGAATCACCGATGTGGATCCACTTCGTTTCGGGCTCCTTTTCGAGCGGTTCCTGAATCCCGAACGCGTGTCGATGCCCGACTTCGATCTGGATTTTTGCCAGCATCGCCGGGAAGAGGTGATTGCCCATGTCCGTGAGGTGTACGGCGCTGACCGAGTCGCGCAGATCATCACGTTCGGTTCGCTCAAGGCCCGCGCTGTGGTGCGCGACGTGGGTCGCACGTTGGCACTGCCCTACGGCAAGGTCGACGAGTTGGCCAAACAGATTCCGGACAATCCTGCGAACCCGGTAAGCCTGCAGGAAGCTCTCGATGCGGAGCAGGATCTGCAGGCGGCGCGGGCGAATGACGGCGATGTTGCGCGGTTGTTCGATATTGCCCTGGCGCTCGAAGGGCTTAACCGGAACGTGTCGACCCATGCGGCCGGCCTGGTGATCGGCGACCGGCCGATTCAGGAACTCGTGCCGCTATACCGGGACCCCAGGTCCAAACTCGCAGCCACCCAGTACGACATGACGCGGGTGGAGCAGGCGGGCCTCGTGAAGTTCGACTTCCTGGGCCTGAAGACACTGACGTCGCTGGATCTTGCTGTGCGCCTCCTCCGGGAACGGAATATCGCTCTCGACCTGGACGCGATACCGCTCGACGACAAGGACACGTACGCGTTGCTCGCAAGCGGCGAGACAGGCGGCATCTTCCAGCTCGAGAGCGCGATGATGCGGGATGTCCTGCGCCGCCTTGAGCCGGACCGGATCGAGGATCTGGTTGCCGTGTTGGCGCTGTACCGGCCGGGTCCGATGGACAACATTCCGACGTTCATCAACCGCCGGCGCGGCCGCGAGGCGATCTCGTTCCCGCACGAGAAGCTTCGCGACATCCTCGACGAAACGTCGGGAATCTGGGTGTACCAGGAGCAGGTCATGGAGACGGCGCAGGTGCTGGCCGGCTTCAGTCTTGGCGAAGCCGACATCCTGCGGCGCGCCATGGGAAAGAAGATCAAGGAGGAGATGCGCTCGCAGCGCACCGACTTTGTCGCGCGCGCAGGGCGGAACGGCATTCCGCGGGATGTGGCGGAACCGATCTTCGCCGATCTCGAGAAGTTTGCCGGCTACGGGTTCAACAAGAGCCATGCTGTGGCCTACGCCTTGGTGAGCTACCGGACGGCGTATCTCAAGGCCCATTATCCGGCCGATTTCTTCGCAGCGATGATGACGATTGAATCGGGCAGCCGCGACAAGCTCAACATGTTTTGCGACGAGGTCGCCCGTCGCGGGCTCCGGCTCCTTCCGCCGGATGTCAACCAGTCGCGTACTGAATTTACGGTGGAGCCCCAGGCGGACGGAGATATGGCCGTGCGCTGCGGCCTGGCGGCGCTCCGGGGCCTCGGCCAATCGGCGGCCGATACGGTGGTAGCGGAGCGTGACAGGGACGGCCCGTTCAAGGACCTTTGGCAATTCGCACGGCGGGTCCGCCATGCCGAGCTCAACAAGGAGCAGTTCGAGAATCTGGCCGAAAGTGGCGCGTGCGACGACCTGTTTGCCGGTGTCGAGCCGGAACACGCGCGCGCGGTTGCGCGCGCCGCTGCGGCTGCCGCCGCCCGCTGCAGTCACGATGCCGCAACTGCCGAGCGGCATGCGCAGGAAAGCCTGTTCGGTGCCAACGGGGCAGAAACGCTGTGGGTCCTGCCGGAGGCGGAGCCGTGGAACCGGTCCCAGATGCTCGCGCGCGAGCATGCCACGCTCGGGTTTTACGCATCGGGCCATCCTCTCGATTCGCTTACCGAGCAGATTGCCGATGCCGGGGTCGTCCCGGTGGGGGAGATCTCGAAGCACGCGGCCTCCGCGCGCGGGTGCAGGGTGGCCGGAGTGGTTGCGCAGGTGGCAGAGCGCGTGTCTCAGAAAAAGAGGCGATTTGCACGGGTCCGATTGTCCGACCCGACGGGAGCAGCCGAAGTCACCGTGTTTCCAGAGACATTGGCCAAGCACCGCGATCTTCTGCGCGAAGGTGCGCTGCTTCTGCTTGAGGTGACCCTGGAAACCGATCCGTCCCGCGCAGACAGCCTGATCGCGCACGATGTCGCGTTGCTGGAGGACGGGGGCCTAGACCGTGATCTCCCTGACGGACTGCGGGTGCGAACCGATGCTTCGTTCGACGTCGGCGATCTGTTTGATTTGCTGCAAGGCGCCCGTACCGGGGAGGGCAGGCTGGAGCTGACCTATCCGGTGGAGACCGACCTTGAGGCGATTCTGGATGTGGGTGTGCGCGTGCGCCTGGGGCGCGGCCTCCGGAAGGCACTACAAGATCTGTCCGGGGTGACTGCGGTTGAGGAGTTCTCGGGCCGGGACAGCGTGTCGCATACGATGTGACCATGCCTCTCGTGCCGTACCTGCCGTGGCAGGTCGCGGCCTGTCACGGATTCTGACGGTCTGCTGCCAACGGCGGCACGGTGGCCCGGGCGCCTGTGGGGTCAGCTATTGGTGGCTCGCCCGGAGGTCCCGCACCGGGCGCGGCGCAGGCGATCGTTGATGGCCTTTCCGAGATGCTGGTCGGGAATCGGGGCAACCGCAATTCGGCGCGCCCCGACGGTGTCGAGCTCGCGCAGCATGGCGAACAGGTTCTGTGCCGCCTCCTCCAGGGTTGCGGTTGGACTGAGGTTGCGATGTGCGTCCGGTGACGGGCCAAATCCGAGGTAGACCTCGTCGGGAAGGGGTGTCTTCGCATTGAGGCGGAGCGGGGTCACGGGCGCATAATGCTGCCGGAGCATTCCCGGCGCCCGGGGTAACTCGCGGGCACCGGGCTCGGCAATCGGCCCGATTTCTGCTTCGAGGGTTTCCACAGGAATTCCGCCTGCCCGTAGTAGGGTCGGCACCTCGCCGCACAGTTCCAATACGGTCGATTCGAGTCCGATTTCGGCCGGCCCGCCATCAAGCACAAGGTCAACGGCGGGTTCGAAATCGTCCCGTACATGCTTGGCGCGTGTGGGACTGATGCGACCGTGCGGATTGGCGCTCGGTGCAGCCACCGGGCCGCCGAACCTGCTGAGCAATGCGGACGCGACCGGGTGACGGGGCACGCGGACGCCCACCGTGTTTCGCCCACCCGTCACTTCCGGAACAATGCCGGAGGCCGGGAGGGCCGGGAGGACGAGTGTCAGGGGTCCGGGCCAGAACCGTTCGGCCAACGCGATTGCGCGTGCATCCGAGGCACCCACGGAAAAGGCCGATTGTGTATCGGCGACATGCACGATCAACGGGTGATCCGCCGGCCGCCGCTTCACGCGGAACAGTTGCCGGACGGCCTGGTGATTGGTCGCGTCGGCGCCGAGTCCGTATACGGTTTCGGTGGGAAACGCGACCAGGCGGCCTTCGCGGAGATGGCGTGCGGCCTGCCGTATGGCCGCTGGCGAGGTGCGCACTTACTGCAGGGCCACACGCAACCGTTCGAGAGCGGTCTCCAGAAGCTCTGGCGACTTGGCATAGCAGATGCGGAGATACCGGTCGCCTCCCGCGCCGAATGCGTCACCCGGAGCAAGGCCCACGCCCGCGTGTTCAACAAGCGACTGCGCCATTGCGGTTGCAGAGTTCATGCCGGCGACACCGAAAAACGCGTAGAACGCGCCGTCCGGCCGGATGAGATCAGTGCGCTCAATCGCTCCCAGTGCTTCCATGACCGTCTCCCGGGCGTCGGACAGGGCCGCCCGGAACTTCCTGACAAACGGTTCGCCCTCCCGAATGGCTACAACGCCTGCTGTTTGGGCCGCTGCCGCAGGACACGCGACATTGAACTCGTTCAGCCGTTCAAACGCGCGTGCGGTCGGAGCCGGAGCCACGACCCACCCGAGTCGCCAACCGGTCATCGACCAGCTCTTCGAGAAGCTGTTCACGACGATCACGCCGTCTTCCGGTTCGGCGATGTCCAGGAGCGACGGTGCGACATCGCGGTCGTAGATGATGCGCGCGTAGACTTCGTCCGACAGCACCCACAAGCCATGATCCCGGCAAAAATCGAGAATCGCCTCAAGCGTCTCCTGTTCGGCGACCCACCCTGTCGGGTTGCTCGGCGTGTTGAGATAAATGGCGCGGGTCCGGTCGCTCACCGCGCCAAACAGCTGATCCAGATCGAGATGCCAGCGCCCGTTCCGCGGCACCAGCGGCACCTCGACCGGCCGCCCTGCCATGATTTCGATGCAGCGCAGGAAATTGGGCCAGACCGGTGTGACGCAGACGATCTCGTCGCCGGGATCGACCAGCAGCTCCGCTGCGATCATCAACGCATTCATTCCGGCACTGGTGACGACGATCCGGTCCTCGCTCACTGGGCGGTCGTGGAGCCGGGTCTCGTAGTCGGCGATCGTCGCGACGAGTTCGGGCTTGCCACGGTTGGCGGTGTAGAACGTGTCACCGGTGCGGAGCGCGGCCGCGGCCGCATCGCAGACAAAGTCCGGCGTCGGCTGATCTGATTCCCCGAACCAGAGCGGGATCACGTCTGCCCGCCCCATGGCTGAATCCGCGATTGCGCGGATCCCCGATTCGCTGATTTGCCCGACCGAGCGGCGAAGTTCCGGCCGCCGGATCGGAGGGCTTACAGCAGCGCTCCTATTTGCCATGGGACGAACTCTTCGTCGCCGAGCCCGGCCTCTTCGCTCTTGGACTGCTCGCCCGACGCCACCCGGAGAATGGTCTGGAAGATTTCCTCTCCCATCTCGTCAACGCTCTTGGCACCGTCGAGAACCTGACCGCAGTTGACATCCATGTCCTCGCTGAGGCGCGAATACATCGGCGTGTTGGTGGCGAGCTTGATGGAAGGAGCCGGTTTGCAGCCGAATACGGAGCCCCGGCCGGTCGTGAAACACACCATGTTCGCACCGCCTGCCACCATGCCGGTCACCGAGACCACGTCATAGCCCGGCGTATTCATGAACGTGAATCCCTGCGCCTGAATCGGCTCCGCATACTGGTACACGTCGACCAGATTGGTGGTGCCTCCCTTGGCCACGGCGCCCAGCGACTTCTCGAGGATGGTCGAGAGCCCGCCGGCCTGATTGCCGGGCGAGGGGTTGTTGTTGAGTTCCGCACCGTTTTTCTCGGTGTAGTCCTCCCACCAGCGGACATGGTGGACCAGTTTCTGCCCGACACTTTCGCTGACGGCGCGTCGTGTGAGCAGGTGCTCCGCTCCGTAGATCTCCGGTGTTTCCGCCAGCGTCGCGGTCCCGCCGTGCCTGACCAGCAGATCCACGGCGGCGCCGAGCGCCGGGTTGGCGGTCATTCCGGAGTAGGCGTCGGACCCGCCGCACTGGAGAGCCAGGCGGATGTGGCTGGCCGGCACCGGGGACCTCTGGAATGAGTTGGCATGCGGCAGCATGTGACGCACGCGTTCGACACCCGCCTGAATGGTGGCGCGCGTCCCGCCGGTGTCCTGGATGGTCATCATCTGGAAGGTGTCGCTGGCAGCCCAGTCGTGATTGGCGGCCATGGTGTCCACCTGGTTGACCTCGCAGCCAAGGCCCACGACCAGAATCCCTGCAAAGTTGGGATGGCGGGCGTAGCCGGCCATGGTGGCTTGCAACAGGTCCCAGCCCAGTCCTTTGCCGGCCATGCCGCATCCGGTGCCGTGGGTGATCGCAACGACGCCATCGACGTTGGGGAACTCCCTGAGTGCGTCGCCCTTGAACGTATCGGCGATGTACCGACACACGGTTGCCGAGCAGTTCACGGACGACAACACGCCGATGTAGTTCCGTGTCGCGATGCGGCCGTCCGCCCGCCGAATGCCCTGGAACTCGGCACGTTCTGCGTCCGGCACCATGTTGGTGTCTGCCGCGCCCTGGGAAAACTGGTAGTCGCGCGCAAACTGCCGCACTGCAATGTTGTGTGTGTGCACGTGATCCCCGGGCCGTACGGGTTCCGTCGCGAACCCGATTACCTGGTTGTATTTCCGGACGGCATCACCCGCCTCGATCGCGCATGTGGCGATCTTGTGCCCGACCGGGACCTCGCGGCGCGTGGTCACGTGTTCTCCCGGAATGTCCGTCTCAGCCGGCAGCGTCGTCTTGGCGGTGACCACGTTGTCGGCCGCGTTCAGCCGGATCGTCAGCATCTCCTGTGCGGTCATTCCATGTTCTCCCAAGTGCGGCGCTGCGGAATTGTGCGAGATTTTATCACGTGTCACCCGCAAGAACGCTGGCCAGTTGCCCCGCAGGTTCGCGTGCATGCCGGACCGGGGTTTGCACCTGGTCACGGTGACGAGAGCGGTGCGGATCTGTAGCCGGAAGGTCGCGGATCTCGAATCCCGCGTAGTACGTGTTTCGTGTATCGGGGAGGTGTGTCCGCCGCCCGCGCAAGGACAGGTGCGGGCGGGTACTTGCGGTTGGCGGGCCACCCGATCGACGTGCCGGATGAAGACCTGGCCTGGCAGACGTCGGTAGGTCAGTCGACCGCCGTGTTAAGGTGACGCTGCGTGCTGGCGCACGCTGCTTTTCAGCGTCCTGCAAGGAGATCCCCATGAAACTGGTCCGTTACGGCGCGCGCGGTGAAGAACAGCCGGGTTTGGTAGACGGCGACGGCAACTTGCGCTCGCTCGCCGGAAGACTCGACGACGTCACTCCGGATGTCCTTTCCGACGAAGGCCTGGAGCGCCTGCGAGCGATCAATCCAGAGGATCTCCCGCAGGTGATGGGCGAGCCCCGGATGGGGATCCCCGTCGCCGGTATCGGCAAAATCCTTTGCATCGGCCTCAACTACAGCGACCATGCGAAGGAGGTCGGCGCCGCGATTCCGGAAGAACCGATCGTGTTCATGAAGCCCACGAGCGCGTTGAATGGCCCGGATGACATCGTGGAAATGCCGAAGGGATCGACGAAGACCGATTGGGAGATCGAACTCGGGGTGGTGATCGGTACCCGAGCCAACAATGTCCCGGAAGACCAGGCGCTGGAGCACGTTGCCGGCTATGCCGTGGTGAACGATGTGTCCGAGCGGGAATGGCAGCTTGAGCGTGGCATGACATGGGACAAGGGCAAGGGCTGCGACACCTTCTGTCCGGTCGGACCGTGGCTGGTGACGAAGGACGAAGTACCGGACCCGCAGCAGCTGGACCTGTGGATGGACGTTAACGGCAAGCGCATGCAGGACGGCAACACAAAAACCATGATTTTCGGTGTTGCAGAGCTCATCGCCTATATCAGCAAATTCATGACCTTGTTCCCAGGGGACCTGATCGCCACCGGCACCCCTCCCGGTGTCGGCGCTGGCATGAAGCCGCCTGTATTCCTGAAGGAAGGCGATGTGATGGAGCCCGGGATAGCGGGACTGGGCGTGCAGCGCCAAGAGATTCGCGACTGGGTGGCCCGTTAGAAACACACGCGGTCCGGATCCCCGTACGATGCGCGATCTCCATGTATTGGCACACACGTGGTTGCCCGATGATCTGAAGACCAGGCTGGAAGGCCGGTTCGCTGTCGACTACCACGATGTGTTCACCGAGGGACTTCTTGAGCCCGCCACGCTCGCGGAGCGGCTCCGAGGCGCTGCGGGCGTCCTGCTGCTGGGCTCCTACGCGGGCGCGGACCTGTTTGAAGCGTGCGCAGGAACGTTGCGGGTGGTCGCCAACATTGCGGTCGGCGTCGACAATATCGATGTGACCGCAGCCACCCGTCACGGCGTGCTGGTGACCAATACGCCAGGCGTGCTCGATGCGCCCGTTGCCGACATGACCATGGCACTGGTACTCGCGGCCGGCCGCCGCCTGGCGGAAGGGGACCGGTTCGTGCGCGCTGGCCGTTTCCGCACCCATCCCTTTCAGCTCCTCTGGGGGGCCGACATCGGAGGAGAATCCCTCGGGATCATTGGGCTCGGGCGCATCGGAAAGCGGGTGGCAACGCGGGCGCGCGGCTTCGAGATGAAGGTGTGTTATCACAACCGCAACCGTCTCCCTGCTCACGAGGAACAGGAATTGGGAGTGGAATGGCGCGACCTTCCGGACCTGCTGGCTGAATCCCGATATGTCGTGCTGCTGTGTCCGCTGACCCCTGAAACCCGGCACCTCATCGGCGCCGACGAGCTCGCGGCCATGCGCTCCGACGCCTTCCTCATCAACGTGGCACGAGGGCCTGTGGTCCACGAGCAGGCGCTCGTGGAGGCCCTGTACAACAGCGAGATCGCCGGCGCGGCTCTCGATGTCTACGAATTTGAGCCGAAGCTCGACCCGGCGTTGCGGGGGCTGGACAATGTCGTGCTCACACCGCACATCGCGAGTGCCACGCGGACAACACGCCTGGCCATGATCGAATTGGCGGCGCGCAATCTTGAAGCCGCCTTGACGGGCGGCGAGGCGCCCACTCCTGTGAATCCCGAAGTCCTGCAAGGGAGGTCCTGATGGCGTTGCAAATCGATCTGTCGGACAAGGTCGCGCTCGTGACCGGTGGCGCAACGGGTATCGGCCACGCGATTGCCTGCGGCTTTCTTGAGGCGGGCGCATCGGTGGTGGCAACCGCAAGGTCGGATTCGTCGCTGGCGTCGTGCGACCCCGTCACGCCGCATGGCACGCTGACACTGAAGAAGCTCGATGTGACCAACGAGCTTTCCATTGAGACGCTGCTCAACGACATCGGCGGGCTCGACATCCTCGTCAACAATGCCGGCATGGTGAAGCGGGGCCTGGAATTCCAGACCGAAGACTTTGCTGACGTCATCAACGCAAATCTGATGGGTGCGCAGCGGATGGCGAAGCATTGCCTGCCGAAGCTCGCGCTGTCGCGCGGTTGCATTCTCAATGTGGCTTCGATGTGGTCCTATTTCGGGTCGCGGTTCGCACCGGCCTACACGGCATCCAAGACCGGCCTGGTGGGACTCACGCGCTCCCTTGCCCATGCCTGGGCGGAGCACGGCATTCGCGTGAACGCCGTCGCTCCGGGCTGGATTGCGACCAAGATGACGAAACCGCTCCGCGACGACTCGGACCAGTATCAGGCGATCAGGAACCGAATTCCCATGGGGGCGTGGGGAACACCTGAGGATCTCGCTGGCGCCGCCGTGTTCCTGTGCTCGCCGGCGGCTTCCTACGTGACAGGAGCGTTGCTCCCGGTCGACGGCGGTTACGCGATCGCCTGACCGCCTTCAGCTGCTCGACGGCGGCTCGGGAATGGGACCCGAAATGCGGAGTGTCGCATCACCGCAAATGAGTTCGGCATCGGTGGCCAGGGCCTCCTGTGCGGGGCCGAGCCTGAGCTGGGCGAGACCGAATTGGCCACTGCTCGAGCGCATGGTGCCCACGTCGCGTTCACCGAAACGGATTGGCGTACCGGCAGCGGGCGCAGGACCTGACACGATGACAACGTGGGCGAGCCGGCGGCGGATGGTCCCGCGGTAGCGTTGCCGGGCAGTATTTTCCTGACCGATGTAGCAGCCCTTCGAGAACGAGACGCCGTCCAGGAGATCGAAGTTGCTTTCCAGGAGGTAACTCCGCCCGACAACGAGATCCTTCACTCCGTCGGGAATCCCTGCCTGCAGGCGAACGCGCTCATAGGCGTCGGTTTCGGATTGCGCGAATCCGTAGTTGTTGAACGTGTCGGCGAGAACGTTGCGCGGCAGGCAGGCGCGAACTCCGAGGACGAGGGAACGCGGGTCGGCGTACATCACGCCGCCCGCGTGCGGGCGTGCGGCCCCCGGTGCCGGCTCAAGATGCACTGCCTGTTGGGCCTGCGGTCCGATCCCGACCCCGACCGCAAGATCGTCGTCGACCTCAATCGTCGCCTTGCTTCGGAGACGGTAGAGGATGAGCTTTCTGACGAGATCCGAATGGCGCTCCCGTTCGCTTTCGATCAGGATCGCGTCGTCCAGTTTCGTGATCAGGAAGTCGTGAAGATAGGTCCCCTGCGGGGTGAGCAGTGCGGCATAGAGCGCGCGATCGCTCCGCAACCGGTCCAGGTCATTGGTGACAATGTTTTGAAGAAAATCGTGCGCATCCGGGCCGGACACCCGGGTGACGACCCTGTTCGCCAACGGGCACCAGAAATGTTGGGGCGGGGTTGGGGGTACAGCGTCGGACATGCGAAACAACGGGGTAGGGGACCTCGGAGCCCTAGCGTACACTGTGCGACGGGTAGCGGTTGATGATCGTAGCGGTTGATGATCGTTCTAATTGATGGTGCGGAGCTTGCGCGCCTGATGGTCCGGCACGGCATTGGGGTACGAACGTGCGTGCGGCACGAGGTTAAACGGATCAATGACGAATATTTTTTTAGGACGTCCCATAGCAGCCGCAACTGGCATGGCCCCTAAGGGAGCGCCTTTGTCGCCGTTTGCGCCCGGGAAAAAGGGAGGACGCAGATCACAAGGCGATTGGGGCGCAGGCTTCGGGCACAGTCGGGCGACGGGCCTCTGCAGCGGTTTTGTTTTGCGTGAAAGAATACCCTGTGCCGCCAAGGTTACGGCAGTTGAACTAGCCCGATCACGATAAGGAGAAGCGAAAGGAAAAAGAATATTCCAGGAAGGCTTGTTTCGACAACCGTGAGTTTCCAGTAGCGGTTAGGGTTTTTTCCACCTTCAAGATGGTTCCATTCCCGCTCAAAAAACGAGAATGCCAATTCCTTCTCAAGATCACCCAATACGTGAAATTTGCCAGTATTGAGTTGACGGTATGAGCGAATTACTATGTACCAAGAAACTGACAAAGCTAGGCCGATTAGCCCAGCAAACAACAATATAACCGTCAGAGCAGTGTCGTCAGCTCCGAATCGAACAAATATACCAAGGAACAACATTAACCCAACCAGCAAACTGACAAACAGGCGATTGGCTCCTTCGCGCCTTTGACTAACTCGATCGGCAAGTTCTGCATGGAGCTTATAGATCTCCAAGAGCTCGTGTTTCTGTAAATCGCTCAATGTTCCAATTCCCTAACAGCGGCTACAATACTATCGGTGTTCCACCGAACAATTTTTGTGGCAGCCCGTTTGACAACCTGCGAGGTTTTTTCGCTTGCCCAGGGTTCGATTGCGACAATTGGCTTCCGCAAATGGAATCCGGATTGAGCCAATTCTATTTCTTCATTAATCCATCTACTATATGTAGCATAAACCCCAGCCAGAATGAGAATAACTCCACAAGGTTCCATCTTTGCTCGGATGGCTTGGCGCAACTGGGCGGTCGTTCCTGCGTTGTGAATTGGGTCATGCCTGGGAACTGAGAAGTTCAGATATGAAAAATAGGGCCTTGAATTTAGAAGATTCACGAGCTTGTCATACGAATCAGAATAGTTCCAAGAATGACTGACAAATAGATTATGTGTTTTCATTTCTTTGTCTGGATAGCCTGGCAGTTACTTCCGTCCAACTGAGGAAGCGGATATAGGGAAAATGAACCGTTCCGCTTGGTAAACGCAACTAATTCTACCACATTGACAACGGCTCTCAAGCTACATTGGATTGTGAAGCTTCCATGGCCTGCATGATGACGCTACCACTTTCTCACCCTTCAGCATCGCGCGCATCGCAGGGTTCGGGCGGCCCGTTGCGCCCCGGTATGGGTGGTTTGGCGAGGATCATGGAGGCGGGGAATGCGACACCTAATCCGTTTCGAAATCGGTAAATGCGCACACTTAGAGTCTCGATCGGAAACAAATACGCCGCAGGTTCGTGCGCACCAGGTAAATGCGTCGATGTGTTCCCGGGCGGTGCCGCCGAGAGCTATTGCGCGTCAGAAGGCCTTGGACTGTTCAAGGTTGACCGTATCCGGGCACAGGTGCCGGCAGCGCGGATTCAACATCTCGCCCGACGGCATCTCGTGAGCACGGTGTTGAACCGGGCGATCTTCTCCGCGTCGAAAAGCCGTACCGTCGAAGCCATTTGGCGGCGCTTAGGGACCTTTTGCACGGGAGGAACTCGTGGCGGCGTTATGGCCATACGCATCCTCTGGGACAGCACCGGCCCGAGGAGTCCGAATCCATCGAATTGGCACCGCTGACGAGCGCGAAGGGCCGATTCCGCTATAAGCACCCGCATGCTGATCACCATTGCGGACCGCTCATTCCCGTTCGACGGGAACACGCGCGATGAAAGTGCCCTTCCACCTGCCCAGAAAGGGTTGGTTCACCTAGCTGAGGCGCTGGTTTCTGCGGGCCATACCGTCCGCGTCTTCAACAAGTGTGAGATTGCGACCGTCGTACGGGATGTCAGCTGGATTCCGCTTGACGAAGCTGCCGCGGCCAGCACCGACCTCTGCATTGCACACCAAGACCCGGAATTGTTCGATCTCGTGCCAGATATCGGAACCCGGGTGCTCTGGCTGACAGGGTCCGGTCGGCCCTTGGTGAAGCCCGAGCCCTTTGCCGCCGCAGCCCGGCACCGGCCATTGCTCGCGTACCAGGGGGAGGCCCATCTGAAAACGCTCCCTGACGCGTTTTTGGCATTCGAGGGTACGCGAATTCCGAACGGGGTTGGTCAGGTGTTCCTGGAGGCAGATGCCCCCGTACCGGCCTCTACTCCGACCGCAGTCGTGACCACCCATCCGCTGCTCGGACTGGAATGGCTAATCGGTCTTTGGCGAAGGCGTATTCACGGCCGGTTGCCGTGGGCGGAACTGCATGTGTTCTCGGCTGCGCTCCAAGCGGCTTCGGAGGGTCGTACTGTTGCCGGCTCTTACGCCCGAATTCACGCGATTGCGGCTGCGGCCGAGAAATCAGGGGTCCGTATTCGGCGGCCGCTTCCCGATACGGAGTTGGTCGAGGTACTGCGAACCGCACGGGTGCATCTTTATCCTTCCGATCCGAACGAGGTCGCGGCGTTGACCCTGGCCGAAAGCCAGGCAGTCGGGTTACCGGCGGTAGCGCGCCCTCAGGGAGCAGCAGGAGAACAAATTCAGGACGGAAAGACCGGGTTCGTTTGCGACGACGACAACCAATTTGCCGAGAACGCGATTCGCTTGCTGGATGATCATGCCACTTTCGCCCGATTGAGCGAGCATGCGCGAGAGCGGCGCAAACGGCCATGGAGCGCAGTTGCCGAGGAATTTCTTGCGCTGACACGGTAACCGGAAGTGCTTCAGGGAGGCGCGACCCAGGCTCTTCGTCTCGATCATGGAGGACCGGTTCTCGCGTGCGGTGCAATGGGACGGTTCGTTCCCAACCGCTTGGAGCGCCCCGTGCAACGGCCGCACCCGCTGAAGGGCGCAGTTGAGTCGGCTTGCTCGCCGGTGCGCTTGTTGCCGTCCTGATAAGCTCATCCGCGCGGGCCAAATCTCGGGCCGGTTTCGCTATATGCACTTCGTTTTTCGAGCAACTCCCTAGGGAGGGAATGGACAATGCCTGCATACATCATTGGCAGGATCGAAATTACGGACCCGGAGACCTACCGTAAGTACGTCGAAGCTGTTTCCGATGTTGTTGCTCGGCACGGAGGCCGGTATCTGGTACGCGGTGGTTGGAGCCAGGTGCTGGAGGGATCGATGCCTGACCGGCGCACGGTCTGCATCGAGTTTCCCGATCGCGAAGCCGCACTTGGGTGGTACGAGGCTCCGGAATACGCGCCGCTTCGCGAACTGCGCCAGTCCGCTTCGATAGGCGATCTTCTCATCGTCGACGGTATCTGACGATACTACCTAAAGAATCTCTGGTTCCTGATTTTCGATAGGACTTTGCTTCGATAATTGTGCGGGATGCCCGGGAAACCGGGCACCCCGCTTACTTGCATCCGCGGGAAGGTATCAACCTTCCGAACGGGCGCCCACTTGGTTAGTTATCAGGAACCGGAAGTGATCGCGATCCGCTGCGGTTGCTTCTCCTCCGGAAGTTCACGGAGCAGGTTCACGTGCAGGAGGCCGTCCTGCAACTGAGCGCCCGATACGCGGACATATTCGTCCAACCGGAAACGACGCTCGAATTCACGGGTTGCAATGCCACGGTAGAGGTACTCGCTCCCGTTAGAGCTGGCTTCCTTCTTGCCGCGAACAGTCAGGGTGTTTTCCTTCACGCCGATTTCGAGGTCGCTTTCACCAAACCCGGCAACGGCCATCGTCACGCGGTACTGGTCACTGGACGTCTTCTCGATGTTGTACGGAGGATAGCTGGGGAGGTCCTGCCAATCCTCGGCCATCGTTCCGAGCAGTCGGTTGATCCGCTCAAAGCCAATCCCGGTGCGGAGCAAGGGAGCTAGATCAAAAGTGTTCATGGTTGTGATCTCCTTGATGGAGCCATTGGGCGGCCCCCATCCCGCCGGAACCCGAAGCGCTCCGGCTCATAATCAAGTAGGAACTCAAGTGCCCCGTGACAAGGGCTTGGAAATGCGTCACGGCAAATTTGAATCTGCCGTTGTCCGATTGCCGTGTATCTACCCGGAATGGCGTCAAGTCCGGGTCGGATCTGGCCCCCGTTTGTGGCCAATCCGGGTGACCCGCAACGTGTGCGGACAACACGGCCGTGGGACAAACACCGCCAGACGGGCTTCAATCTGATTTTGTGTCATTGTCGGTCAGGCGTGGATTGCGCAATCAAGTGGTTTACTCAAAAAGCCGGTTCCGCGCTGTTGGTGTCGTGCTTCCCAGCGCCTGACCCTGCGTGATTTCCCGCCCTTGGGTTGTGGATGCTGGAGTAAGCCGCGCAACATCAACCGGTCTGCGTTCCCTGAACCCTTTTACGGCCGTGACGGTGGGTAGGTTGCAGTTCCAGACCTTATCTCGGCCAAGAAGGCTTTGTTTCCCCTTGCACCGAGATCTGTCCAGCCGGCTTCAACGATGGCTGACTTCGTATTCGCCCGCAGCCGCGTCCGCTTCGGTTGACGCTTCCGTTTTCGGCCGGAGAGCCCGCCACAACACCAGCCAGGCGGCCGCAGCGGAGGCGATCGATCCCAAGATGATTCCCAGGCGATCAACCGCGATGTACGCCCCGCTTCCATGCTCGAAGGCCAGTCCCGCAATGAACAAGCTCATGGTGAAGCCGATTCCGCACGCACACGAGACCCCAATGATCTGCTGCCATGTGACACCGGCCGGCAAGGTGACGATTCTCAGCAACATGCCAAGACCGACGAACGCCACGATGCCGATGGGCTTTCCGAGGAACAGGCCCGCCGCTATTCCGACCGTGACCGGGTGCAGCAAGTCCTCTAGTCCAACACCGCTGAGCGACAGGCCCGAGTTGGCAAAGGCGAATATCGGGAGGATGGCGTACGCAACCGGAGCGTGGAGGTCGTGTTCGAGATCCTTGAGCGGCGAACGTCCCTCCGGGGTGCGCACGGGGACGCAGAAGGCAGTCAGTACCCCGGCAAGTGTGGCATGCACCCCGGACTTCAGCATCGCGACCCACAACACAATCCCCAAAAAAATGTAGGCCGACGTGCGCGTTACACCGAGCCTGTTCATGGCTAGGCCGACTCCAAGAATTGCGAGTCCCACAAAGAGCGCGTTCAGGGACAGGTCTGCCGAGTAGAAGACCGCGATGATGGCGATGGCTGCGAGATCGTCGAAGATTGCAAGCGTCAGCAGAAAGACCTTGAGGGCAGTTGGAACACGCTTCCCAAACACGCTGACGAGGGCCAGCGCAAAGGCAATGTCGGTCGCGACCGGGATTGCCCAGCCATCAAGAGCGATCGGATCCTGCCAGTTCAATGCAGCGTAAATTGCGGCCGGCACCAACATTCCGCCGAGAGCCCCCAGCCCAGGCAGCAACACTTGGTTGGCGGACGAAAGTTCGCCCTCAAGAAACTCGCGCTTGACCTCGAGTCCGATCAGGAAGAAGAACACAGCCATCAGGCCGTCGTTCACCCACAGCACCAACGGCTTCACAATCGCAAGTGCGCCGATCTGGAACGCTACGGTTGTGTCCAAAAGTGCCGCGTACAACCATGCCAGGGGGGAGTTGGCCGCGACCGCAGCAAGCACTGCGGCCGCGATGAGCAGAATCCCTCCAGCTGCTTCCAGCCGTATGAACTCCCGGATGGCCATTGCGATCCGGAACGGTTGCGCGGGTAAATTCATGGTGTCTTGGTCTCGATCGGGGGAGAGGTCGTCTGCTTGCCAAGTAAGGCTTTCAACCGGTGGGAATCTTCACGAAGGATCCGGCAGAAACGGGACTGGCAGTGTGCGAAGGGCTAGTCGGGTTGTGGAAGAAATATATGGAACATAGTAGGGCAGATCGAACCTTCCAAAAGCTGTTTCGGGACCGTGACGCCGGGCACCAGGTCCGGGCAAAATGACGTGCGGCGTCGGCGCGCTCTGCGTAGCTGCCGGTCCCGTGCATTTCGCTCGTAACCTGTTGTCCCGCAACAGATGTGCAACACTAGCGGCGTGGCCCGCCCCATCAAATCCGCCAACGTGGAACGGTGTCGAACTCCCCCAATCCAGGCGCATTCTGACCGAGATCTTCTCCTACGGGCACGCGGATTCGGCGGTCATGCGGTCAACGCGCACCTGCTGTTCCTTGCTCCTTCGTTTCACAAATGGAACGCGGACGCGGCATAGGCCGGGTTGGGCGTACCCGAGGCTCCGTGTCCGTGCCGTGCCGGTGATAGATCCAGCAGGCACTCGGCACTCCGCAGGACGACTGAATGGAGGTGGAGAACTACAGACTCGCGGCTCACATGGCATTGCCGGGGTCCGTCTCACCCTTGCAGGCGCGCTGCCTGTTGGCGTCAGCGGCAACATCCACGAGCGCGGAATTATGATCGGTCGACTGGCAGTCGAGTTCAGACTCGACGCTGCCGAGACACTCGCGCGAACACGAGGGATCCACGAATGATCATTGAGCACCGCACCTACACCTTTCGCCCCGGCACCCTGGACGGCTGGCTCAAAAAGTACGAGGCGGAAGGTCTGCCCGTCCAGAAGCGGCACCTCGGCCGTTTCGTTGGCCTCTACGTATCCGAAATCGGCCGGCTGCACCGGATCGTTCTGATCTGGGCTTATGACAGCCTCGCCGATCGAGAACAGCGACGGGCTGCAATGGGCGCCGACCCCGCATGGAAGGCCTTCATTCAGTCTGTCTTTGCGCTCAATGCGATTCAGGAGCAGGACGTGATGGTGATGAATCCTGCGCCTTGCTCACCCCCCATCGGGAACTAAGCGATCCGCGAATGCAAGCCGGCGGATAATCCGGCAGCGCCAAGACCCTGGCCAGGTAACGGGAGACGTAACCCCATGCTGTGCAACCCGGATTCTAACGGCCTCAAGGTGCAGATTGCGCAACTGAGTCGCCGCAGGTTCTTGGCGGTCACGGCCGGCGCCAGCTTGGCGGCCAGTGCAGGTACCGGATGGCCTGCGCTGGCGCGTACGGATGCGAGCCTCGTCACTCTGGTGCACACCCAGGCTGCGGGTGACACAGGCCCCATCGATTCAATGATCGCCCGGCTCGAGCGGCTTGCAGAGGCCGAGGGTTTCGAGTCCCGCACCATCCACGCCGGGGACGCGGCGACCTACCGGACCGTGCTGCGCACCGCAGGCGACACCGGAGCAACCATCGTGGTGGGCACGTTCCCCGTCATCTCCGAGGCCTTCCAGGAGGTGGCTCCGCTATATCCGGACACCCACTGGATCCTGCTGTTCGGCGACCCCGTCGATCCTCCAATCGCGAATCTGGTGACGGTGTCCTACGACTACTACCTCGGCTGTTATCTGTCGGGCATCTTTGCCGCACTGGTTTCGCGATCGAGGCAGGTCGGCTTTATTGGTGGAATCAGTATTCCGCCGATCAATGCGGACTTTAACGCGTTCCGGGCGGGTGTCCGAGCGATTGATCCCAAGACCTCCGTCACCGCCGTGTTTGCTGGCTCCTTCGAGGACCCGGTCCGCGGCTACGAGATTGCCAGTCAGATGTTCCGGGACGGGATCGACTACATCCAGACTGATTCGGCTGCCACGGACGCCGGGATCATCGAGGCGGCAAACGAGCACGAAGGTGTCATGGTCAGCGCGCTCGATCCTGCGCAGTATCAGTTGGGGCCGGCTTCGGTCATTTCGGTGGTGAGCCTGGATTTCGGGCAGTCACTGCACAACGAGGCCAGTGCAGCGCTCAGCGCCGGCTGGCGGGGCGGCCGTCACGTGTCGACCGGTCTCGACAGCGGTGTAATCGATTTCCTGCTCTCGCCGGTTTTTCGTGAGCAGGGGCCGCAGGCCAACGTCGCGCGGTCCCGGGATGCGTGGCCGACGGTGGAGGCAGCGCGTGCGGGCATCCTCGACGGATCGGTCGTGGTGCCCTTCGACCCAGTTCTGCAAACCTGACCGGGGGGAAGAACGCCTCGCGTATCGATTGATTTCGCACCGGTCTTGCTTGGGTGCGCGGCGCTACCCGACAACCGCCGTCCAATCGCAGCCTTGAAGTCGGCGTTCAGCTTTCAGCGAATTCCGCGCGGACGGAGGCGACGGAAGTGGGCTTCGCCGGTCAGTCGATCAATGGGTCCCGCATGCTCAGGACCGACCTTACGGTTCAAGAACCGGTTCCGTGGAGCCTGGGCCATGTTCCGGTTTGACCGCGACGAACCGGAGACGCACGTAGTCCAGCACCCAGGTGCCGTCTGTCCGGCGCAGTTCCGGCTCTGCTGCATTCTCTGCCGCCGACTTGATAGCGGCCCGAACGGAAGGGGGAAGGCCAGCAAGCAGGCTGCCGCCAAACGTATCGATCCAGTCTCCGAAGGATGTCGGAAGCGGGGTCGGACGCTCGAAAAGGTCCGCGCTGGTCACCGTGAAGCCGGCACTCCGGAGATCGGCCGACCACGAATCGCAATCGGGAAAGTTCCAGGGGTTGCGGTCCACGAATTCGATGCCTTGGTCTGCGAGGAGGGGGGTCAGAACACGGATGACTGCAGCAATGTTGCCGTGCCCTCCCATCTCGCCCACAAACCGCGCATTAGGTCGAAGGGCACGGAACACAGCAGCCAAGGCCCTTCGGGGTTCCGGAATCCAGTGAAACACGGCGTTACTGACGGCCAGATCAAAGGCATTTTGCTCGTCGAAGTCCTGAATGGCGCACACGCGGGCATCAACCCCGCGGGATCGTGCACTTCGAACCATGTCTGCAGCCGGATCGACCCCTACGACGTCGGCCCCCCGCGCCTGAATGAGCTGGCTGAAGACTCCATCCCCGCAACCGATATCGAGCACCCGCTGGCCGGGCTTCGGATCGAGGACGTCAATCAGGTCGGAAGCCAGCCGGGAGACAAACCGGGCATTGCGGGCGTACAGATTGGCTTGCCAATGCTCTCCGCACGTGTCGGGCTGCACTACGCCTTGGTCCGACCCCGGTCGCCGCTGGGCTTCGGGGAAACCGCCTTGAACGTGTGTTCCGGAGCAGGAAACGCCCCGGAACGGACTTCCGCGGCGTACTGCCGTGCCGCATCCGAGATTGTTGCGCTGAGATCGGCATAGCGCTTGACGAACCTTGGTGTGAACGCCGGAAACATGCCGAGAGCGTCATGAATGACCAGGATCTGGCCGTCGCAATGTGGCCCTGCGCCGATCCCGATCGTGGGGATCCCAACGGCCTCGGTCACCCGCTGCCCGGTGTCGACAGGCACGGCTTCGACCACCACTGAGAATGCGCCTGCGTCGGCGATGGCTTCGGCATCGCGGATGACGGCAAGGGCCGCTTCGGGGGTGCGTCCCTGGGCCCGAAAACCGCCCAGCGCCTGGATTCGCTGCGGCATGAGGCCAACGTGCGCCATGACCGGAACGCCTCGGTTCGCGAGAAAGCTGATCGTGGCCGCCATTTCGACACCTCCCTCGAGCTTTACCGCCTGGGCTCCGGTTTCGCCCATCAGCCGCGAGGCGCTGTCGAAGGCTTGCTCCGGGCTCGCCTCGTAACTTCCGAACGGCATGTCCACAACCACGAACGTTGCGTGGGTCGACCGGACTACAGCCTGTCCGTGCGCGATCATCATCGCGAGTGTGACGGGCAGCGTGGTATCGAACCCGTAGACCGTCATGCCGACGCTGTCGCCCACCAGAATTAGATCGACATGCCCATCGATCGCCCGGGCCATTTGCGCCGTGTAGCAGGTGAAGCAGGCCAGCGGCTCCTTGGCTCCTTTTGCCGCGCGAATGTCGGCTGTCGTTGGACGTCGAACCGGGGAATCGGTCATCGTTGGAGTTCCTCTGCTTGGGGCCAGGATGCCCATGGTATTCCCCTGACGGGGCGTTTCAGGAAGGGCAGGTTTTGCATGTGACAATCATTCGCAATACGGGTAAGCTGCCGGGCCGAAATTGGGAGACGTGGTTTGTACGTCTGCTTGTGCAACGCCATTCGGTGTTCGGATGTCCGAAACGCCGCTGCAGCAGGGGCCGTGACCCCCGGGGCCGTTTACCGGCACATGGAATGCCGGCCGCAGTGTGGTCGTTGCCTGGAATCGATCCGCGAACTGTTGCCGCCGGTGGACCAGGGCGGCGCGGCGGCAACGAATCTTTCGTTTGAGGTCAACAACCGCCGCTGACCGAATCCGGTCTCTAGCCCCGTCCGATGTACGGCATGGTGGTAGCCATGATGGTCATGAACTGCACGTTCGTATCGAGCGGAAGGCTGGCCATATGGAGGACTGCGTCGGCGACGTGTTCGACGTCAAATCGGGGTTCTTCCTTGGTGGAGCCGTCGGCCTGGCGTACCCCTTTTGCCATTCCCGCGGTCATGTCGGTTGCAGCGTTACCGATGTCGATCTGGCCGCAGGCGATGTTGAATGCCCGGCCGTCAAGCGAAGTCGAACGCGTAAGGCCGGTGACGGCGTGCTTGGTCGCGGTGTAAGGAGACGAATTGGGGCGCGGCACGTAGGCCGAGATCGAACCGTTGTTGATGATCCTCCCGCCCTGCGGGAATTGATCCTTCATGAGGCGCATCGCGCCACGGGTGCAAAGAAACACACCGTGAAGATTCACATCCACGACCGTCTTCCACTGCTCCCACGTGAGCTCTTCCATCGCAACCGGCGGCGCTCCGGCCCCTGCGTTGTTGAAGAGGACATCAAGCCGGCCAAACCGCTCCAGGGTCCTTGCAAACAGGCGGTCAACGGCCTCGTGGTCCCCCACATCGGTAGGCACCGGCTCTGCCCGCTCACCATCGGCTCCCGCCAATTTGACAGTCTCTTCGAGCTTGTCGGGGCGTCGTCCGACCAAGACCACCGAGTGGCCGTTTCTGAGAAATGCAAGTGCAACGCTGCGACCGATTCCCGAGCCTGCGCCGGTCACCATGACCATCTTCTTTTCCATGGGGTACTCCTGCCTCACGTGGCGCCATCCGTCTGCGCGGATGGCGGACGGACTATAGCGGGAGCGTGCTAAGATGGCGTGAAGGTGCGCCCAATCCGCTCGTGGCATGCGGAAACGAAGCGGACTTGTCTGTGTGCGAATACCGGGGTGCTGGTCGTGAAGGGTGACAAAGAGGTAATCCGCAATCTGAATGCGGTGCTAACGAACGAGCTGACGGCGATCAACCAGTACTTTCTGCACTCGCGCATGTTCCGTGATTGGGGGTACGACGCGCTCGCGGACAAGGAATACGCCGAATCGATCGACGAGATGAAGCATGCGGATGAGCTGATCCAGCGCATCCTGTTCCTGGAAGGCCTGCCCAACGTGCAGGACCTGCACAAGGTGCGCATTGGAGAAGATCCGGTCGAATGCCTCGAATGCGACCTGGCTCTGGAACACAAGGCGCTCCCGGCCCTTCGAACCAGCATCGAACATGCTGAAACGGTGCAGGATTTTGTCAGCCGGAACCTCTTCCGGACCATTCTCGACTCGGAAGAGGAGCACGTTGACTGGCTCGAGACGCAACTCGGTCTCGCGAAGTCTCTGGGCCGCGAAAACTGGCTGCAATCCCAGGTCTGACCCGGAGTTGCCCGATGGATGATCCCGACCTGCAATCCCTCTCGTTCGAACAGGCGCTGGAAAAACTGGAAGCCATCGTCGAAGAGATCGACAGCGATGCCGTCGACCTGGAGCGCGCGATCGCGGCGTACGAACACGGCGTCCAGCTTCGGGACCATTGCGAACGGCTGCTCAACGAGGCCCAGGAGCGGATTACCAAGATCCGCATCAAGGATGGCTCGGTCGAGGCTACACAGGCATCGACGGAAGGGTCGGATCCTCCCTTCTGACCGCAACAGCACCGCCCGTGCATTGCCCGCGTTCGTGACCGGCCTTCGTACCGTCGGCGAACCGGAGGGAGAGCACGCGCTGCATCGGATGCGAGGGAACGTTTCCCGGCCTTTGCCATCGGCATTCACAGCGAATGGACCCTGAACTGAAGCAGGAGCCGGTGCAGGCCGAGCTTCCCAACCTCGAATCGATTGAAGGGCATGTCGCCCGCATCACGTTTCGGAACGAGGATTCCGGCTTCACGATTTTCCGGGTCGACGTGGCGGGCTCGCGGGATCCCGTGGCGGTGCTGGGCACCGTTGACCGGCTGGCGGTCGGCGAACATGTCACGGCGGAAGGCCAGTGGGAAAACAACCCGCAATGGGGCCGGCAGCTGCGGGCGCAGCGGGTGGCGGTCCAGTTGCCGGTCTCCCGCACCGGGACTACGCGTTATCTGGCGTCCAGACTCAAGGGCGTCGGGCCAAAGCTTGCCGAGCGCATTGCCAAGCACTTCGGCGATGACGTGATGCGCATCATCGACCACGACCCGGACCGGCTTCTGGAAGTCGAGGGAATCGGCCGGGATACCCTGCAGGGGATCAAGAAGGCGTGGACCGGCGAGAAACGCACCCGAGAGGTCATGATCTGGCTCGAGGACCACGGGCTTGGCTCGGCCCGGGCGGCAGCGGTGTTCCGAAAATACGGCGAAGACGCCGCGCGCGTGGTGCAGGAGAACCCGTACCGCCTGATTGCGGACATTCGGGGAATCGGTTTCACCATTGCGGACAATATCGCACGCACGCTCGGCATCACGGGCGACAATCCGAAACGGGTGCAGGCCGGGCTGTATTTCGTGCTGGCGTCGGCGCGCGACCGGGACGGGCACTGCGGTCTGCCGGAAGACGTGTTTGTCGAGGCGGCCATCCAGACGCTCGGACCCCATGAAGAAGCCATTCGGGCGGCCCTGGAAGCAGAACTCGCCGAGGGATCGCTCGTCCGCGTGGTGCTGGAGCAGGGGCCCTGCGTATTCACCAGGCGGATCCATTGGCAGGAACGAACCATCGCCGAGAGTATGGCGGGGCTGCACCGGCGCCCGCTCCCGGCATCCGGGATTGATGTTCCGCGGGCACTGACGTGGGTCGAGCGGGAGACGGGCCTTCGGCTCTCATCCGATCAGCAGCGGGCGGTTGCGACGGCACTGGATGCCAAGGTGGCCGTCATCACCGGCGGCCCGGGGGTGGGAAAGACGACGATCCTCAACTCGGTCCTCCGCATCCTCGGAGAACAGAAGCTTCGGGCACACCTGTGCGCGCCGACGGGGCGTGCGGCGCGCCGGCTTGCGGAAACGTCCGGTCTCGAAGCCAAGACCATCCACCGGACCCTGGAGTTCGACCCCAGCCAGGGCAGGTTTCGGCGTAACAGCGAGAACCCGCTGGAGACCGATCTCGTGGTTGTTGACGAGGTCTCGATGGTGGATGTTCCGATCATGGCGGCGCTCCTGCAGGCTGTCCCGGAGACCGCGCGCCTGCTCCTTGTGGGTGACGTCGACCAGTTGCCCTCCGTTGGTCCGGGCTATGTGCTTGGTGACATCATTCGGGCCGACATGTTTCCGGTGGAGGTGCTGCGCCAGGTCCATCGCCAGGCCGAAAACAGCGAAATCGTCACCAACGCGCACCGGGTTAACGAGGGCAAGGCACTCAAGATCGGCCCGCCCGGAGCCGGCGGCGATTTCCTGTTCGTCGAGTGCGATGACGCTGACCGCGCGGCCGACATGATCGTGCGCATGGTGGCCGAACGGATTCCCGCCCGCTACGGGCACCGTCCCGACGAGATCCAGGTTCTCACGCCCATGCGAAAGACCGTGCTCGGGACGGAACTGCTGAACGAGACGTTGCGGGCGCGTCTCAATCCGCGCGGTGAGCAGGTGCCCGGGCGCGGCGATATCCGCTACGCGGTCGGTGACCGTGTGATGCAGATGGAGAACAATTACGAGAAGGACGTCTACAACGGCGACATCGGGACGATCATGAACTACGACCCCGGCGAGCGCCTGACCTGGGTGCAGATGAGCGGGCAACTGGTGAGTTACGGTCTCAGTGAACTCGGGCAACTGCAGCACGCCTACGCCGTGACCATCCATAAATCGCAGGGATCTGAGTATCCCGTGGTGGTCGTTCCGATGACGTTCCAGCACCGCATCATGCTGCGCCGGAACCTGCTTTACACCGCTGTAACCCGCGCCAAGGACCTCGTTGTTCTAGTCGGGGAACAGCGAGCCCTGAAGCAGGCGGTTGCCAATGACGAGGGTGTGCAACGCCATTCGGCGCTGCGCAGGCTCCTGACTGCCGGAACCGGCCTGAGGGCCGGTTCGGGCGCCGGCCCATCTGATTGATTCAGATTCCATTCGGGCGTTTTCAAGACCGTCTCTCACGAATGAGATTCCAGCATGAGCACCGGCAATTTTCCTGATCTCACGCCGCTGTTGTCGCCACGGTCCATGGCGGTCATCGGAGCCGTTCCGGACCTGCACCGCGCGGGAGGGCGACCGATTCCGTTCTCGGCGGAGGGCGGATTCGAGGGATCCCTCTACCCGGTCAATCCGCGGCGCCCCGACATTGATGGAAGACCCTGTTATCCGTCCATCGCGGCACTCCCGGAGACTCCCGATCTCGCGGTGATCACAGTCCGTTCGGAGCTGGCCAACGAGGCCTTTCGCGCATGTGCTGAGCGGGGTGTGCCGGCCGTGGTCATGTTCACGGCCGGCTTTCGGGAGGTGGGCGAAGCGGGGGCCAACCTGGAAGCGGAACTGACCCGGATCGCCGAGACCCACGGCACCGTGCTGTGCGGGCCAAACTGCATCGGTGTGGTGAACCGGCATGCCGGCCTGATGGCCAGTTTTGCTTCGTCGCTCCAAGGCAGCAGCACGCCTCCTGGTCCTGTGGGCTTTGTCACCCAGTCAGGCATGTTCCTCAGCCTTGCGATCGTCGAACAGATCCAGCGGAAGCTGGGAGTTGGAAAGCTCGTAAGTGTCGGCAATGAAGCCGGAATCGAGGTTGCCGATGTCATTGCGCATTACGCGGACGATCCCGCGGTTTCCGTAATCGGGTCCTACCTTGAAGGCGCACGGGACGGGCGCAAACTGGCGCGGGCATTGGGGCGTGCGCGTGCGGCAGGCAAGCGGGTCGTGGTGCTGAAGGTTGGACGCACAGAGGACTCCGCGCGTGCCGCAGCATCCCACACCGGTTCGTTCGCGGGAGACTATCGGCTGTACCGCTCCATCTTCGAGGCTCACGGCGTGATTGAGGCCGACGGGCTGGAAGAGTTCTTCGACCTGATCGAGACCGCAACCCGGGCACCTCGAGTTGCGCTGACTCCGACACGGGTGCCGCGCGTTGCCGTCTTTGGCAATTCGGGAGGCCTGGGGGTTCTTGCGGCTGACAAGCTCCGACAGTCCGGGCTCGCGCTCGCTGAGTTCAGCGCCTCGACCCGCGAGGCTCTCCGTGCGCACCTCCCACCCTTCATCCACCCCGTGAATCCGATCGATCTCGCCCTGCAGGCGCTGGAGGAGCAGCACCTCCTTCCACGCTATCTAGATGCGCTGGTCTCCGATCCGGAAGTCGACGGGGTTCTTGCCATTTTTGGGCTGTATCGCCCCAAGTCGAACGAATTCGCAGATGCGATTCTGGCTGCCGCGTCCGAATCCGGAAAGCCCTTTGTGTTTGCCTGTCCGCACACGAATGCGGACTTCATGCAACGCCTTGCCGATGGAGGGATCCCGGTGTTCAGCACGCCAGAACGGGCGATTCGCGCGTTCCGGTCGCTGTTTCTCGCACCTGTCGAGGACGATGTCAGGCCGCCATTGCCACTGGAGGTCGTGGCGCACGTGTCCCGGCTCATCGCAGCATGCCGGGAGCAGCATTCGGTACCCGCCGCCGCAGCCCTGGATCTCGTCGATGCATTGGGGATTCCGGTCGGGCGCGTCGGTGTGGCGGCCGATGCTGATACGGCGGTTCGTATGGCCTCGGAGGCCAGCGGACCGGTGGCGCTGGAGGTGCGGATTGGATTGCGGCGGGACCCGACGTTCGGCCCCGTGGTAATGGCAAGTGGCGACAGCAGGGGCGCTGAAGATCACGACGGTGCAGCGCTGATGCCGGCTCCGGTGAGTGTCCGTCAGGCCGAACGGATGCTTCGTCCGTTCTGCAAGGCCCCGGTCCCGAAAGGCGCCGGTTCCGGCACCAGGTGCGATGTCGGCGGTGCCGCACGGGCACTGGCGAAGCTTTCCGCGCTGGCCAACGCGGCTCCGGAAATCACAGAAATCGTGATCGATCCGCTCCTGGTTCGTCGCGATGGCGAGGGTGTGGTCGCCGGCGACGCACGGGTTACTTTGGAAACCGATGTTTCCGCTTCGCGATGACAATCCGACCAGGATCCGGCCCTACATCACGTTGGGCTTGATCGGAGTCTGCTTCGCTGCGTTTCTCTGGCAGATCACCACCCCGCAACCCGATTCCGTCTTCTGGCTGTACGGATTGATTCCGGCCCGGCTTGTGGGAACCGACGTCTACGTTCCGGGCGCGGCCGATCCCGTGATCACGATGTTCACGTCGATGTTTCTCCACGGGGGATGGCTGCACCTCGGCGGAAACATGCTGTTCCTCTGGATATTCGGGAACAACATCGAAGATGCGTCGGGGCACATCCGATTCGTCATCTTTTACCTTCTGTGTGGTGTCGGCGCGGCCTGTGCCCAGGTTGCAACGGCACCTCTTTCCGACATTCCAATGATCGGGGCGAGCGGCGCAGTGTCGGGCGTCCTTGGCGCCTACCTCCTCCTGTATCCGCGCGCCAGGGTGTCGACGCTGGTCTTTCTGGGAATCTTCGTGACCATTCTCAGGCTGCCGGCGTGGCTGTTGCTCGGAGTCTGGTTCGGCGGGCAAGCATTGCAGGCAGCCGTCACGCCACCCGGTGAGCCTGGCGTGGCGTTCGTCGCCCACGTCGGGGGGTTTATCGCCGGCATGGTGCTGATCGGCCTCTTCAAGCGCCGGGATGTGGTGTGGCTCGGAGGCGGGCGTCGTACAACGCGCAAGGGTCCATGGGAGCGCCCCATCAATATCCGGATTCGATCCCCGAATGTGCGGAAGCCGCCTCGGCGCCCCGGACCATGGGGGTAGGCAGTTGCACCGAAGCAGACCTGCAGTCGGTTCCAGCTACTGTTTCGAACCATTGCAGTGTCCACAGCGGCGCTTGCCGCAAGTTGGGCTAGCCGCAGGGAAGGAGAGGAGACAGAGGACGCTGTACTCAGCCGTTTCCTGCGCGTGGGCGAGACGGTGATCATTGGAAGATGACGCAGGCGAACAACGACTGCGCTCGGCGAAGACTCCGGTCCGGAGCAAAAGCAATGGTGAACCCTTGACGACGATACGGGACGAGGACATTCGCCGCCTTCTCCAGCTCGGTGAGAACGGCTGGTGGGAATTCATGCAGATTGCATTCAGCAATGACGCGCCGATCAGCCCGCGCAGAGACGATCTCGCGGATGAACTGGGCGCATTCGCCAATGCGAACGGCGGCATCGTTCTGTGTGGAGTGACAGACAGCGGTGCAATCCAGGGCATGTCGCGAAAACAGCTGGCTGCTCTGGACCGGCTTCTGGGAGAGGTCAGCGTGGACACTCTGGAGCCGCCATTATTTGTGGATGTCCAGCACCGAGAACTGGGTGGCAAAGCATTTCTGCTGGTAGCAGTGCCGCGTGGCGACGTCTTGCATGAACGACGTGGACAGGCGTTCATTCGCGTTGGCGCTACCAAGCGGCGCCTCTCGCGGACGGAGAGCCGAGGGCTGGTGCAGCTCCGTTCGCAAAGCCGCCATCTCCGATTCGAAAAGCAAACTGTGCCTGATACCAACTTTGAGACGCTTGCTAAGCGTCTTTGGGAGCCGCTTCTCAGCGTTACAGGTGCTGCGGACCCGCGGCGAGGATTGCGCAATCTTCGCCTGCTGGCACGGGATGAAGCCGACATGGACCGGGCCACCATGGCCGGCATATTGCTGTGTACTAATTCACCACAGGACTGGTTGCCGCAAGCGACAATCGCGGCGACGCATTATCGCGGACTGGATCGTGCCTCAGGTCAGTTGGATGCGCAGGAGATTGTTGGCCCGCTGCCCGCACAGATCGCCGATGCGGTTCGGTTCGTCGTTCGCAACATGCGAGTTTCTGCGCGGAAAGCGCCTGAACGGGAGGATATTTCTCAGTACAGCAAAGCTGCCGTGTTCGAGGCTTTGGTCAACGCAGTCGCGCACCGCGATTACTCCATGTCTTCACGGAGAATCCGGTTATCCATGTTCAAGGACCGTCTGGAGATCGACTCGCCAGGGCAGCTACCCAACGGCATGACGATCGATGGCATGGAGGCCAGTCAGGCTACCCGTAACGAGACGATTGCTTCCGTATTTGGCCGAATCCCGGTGGCCGAAGCGGAGGGATCGGGCCACCGCAGATACCTGATGGAGCGCCGGGGCGACGGCGTGTCCATCATTCGCAAGGAAACCAAAGAGGCGACCGGTGTGTTGCCGGAATATGAGATCGTGGATGACTCAAGCCTTGTGCTACGTATCCCCGCTGCAAAGCTGGACCTTGTTCCCGCTGCCGCAACGGTCACTGTGCATTCCGGTGGCGAGCCAGTTGCCGGCGTCGATGTTCTTGCACTTTTTCCAAACAAAACTCGGCTTCAGGCGATTACCGATGAGGCAGGGAACGCAGCGCTGGACCTCTATACGACGCATCTGCCGATGACGATCTATGCCGCAGGGCAGGGCTATCGGGCGGGATTAGAGCGAGCATGGACGCCAAGTCAGGGTGGTCTGCTGCTTGAACTAGCACCGCTGGAATTAGGTGGGGCTGCAATTTTCGCCGAAGGTACAGGGCATCTTCCTGGCTTGCACGGAGGGCTAAATCCGATCTGCGACTCGTCTGACCGGACGTATTTGTACGGCCAAAACATCGCCATCGACGAGGGCCGAAAACAACCAGTACCGTTTCTGCTTGGCAAACCGTTACGGTTGACGGATGCCCATGGTGTGAACCTGTCGGTCACCATCATCGACATCCTTGGAAAATCGGTTCTGATTGAATTTCAGCCGTTCGAATCGTAAGGGTTGCAGGGTTTTGTCCCCATTCTTGGGAAAACAGCGAAACTCCCGACTTCCTCCGCCGAGCCCACCCGCGGACGATGTGGACACCGGTCCGATCTCTATGGGCGGGGCTTCAGGGCTGGCACCGATAACGGACCAGTCGTGTACCCCGATTCGACCCTTATTGGGCGTCGTGAGCAGAACTTGACCCACCTCAACCGGGCAAGGGGAGGGACGGCGGCCCGGTCATCAATCAGTGAATCGCGCAATCGTTCCGTCGCTTCCGAGCCTTCATCGGGAAAGACCCACGCTATGGCGACGAACTATCGAGGACGAAAGCCAAAAGCCATCAGTATTTGCGCGCTTCCTCAAGTGCCTGTCGCACGGTGCGATCGCCGAGGCTGTGGGTCCGCTGGAATTCCTTTAAGGACTCGATCGCCGCTCGTACTTTGCCGACATCGCGAGGCCGATAAGGGATCAATTCAGCCACCGGGCGGCTGTGCCGGGTGATCACAAACCGCTCCCCCGCTTCGACGCGCTGAAGCAGGCGGTGCAGATGGGTCTTGGCTTCAGAGGCACCGATCTCCGTCATGGCGATAACCCTCGTGATTTCTGGGCTTTGGTGTAGTGGTTGTGGTCAGGTCGAAAAGAGAAACTCGGTCAAGGCATCAACTGACGAAGTCGAGCTGAACGGGTAGAGACGACAGCGGCACTCGGGTCGTGCTGAAGGCTGGCGCAAGCTGGCCTACCTAGCACAGCCCAATGGTTCGTATCCGGGTCAGCAACCGCATCGTAAAGACCGAAGCGAGATAGGGGTGGCGGCCGTTGGCGGTGAGGCGGGGCGAGAAAGCGCAAGTCCTGACCCAGCATTCTACAACCCCAAGGGAGTCGAGGTCGAAAGATCGGACTCGGGCAGAAGGAGATCGGGCCTGTCATTCCGCGGGTTGTTGATTTTCGTACTCACACGGTGAACGTGGAAGGGACCGGGATGCGGTGTGCGCGCAAGTGTGAGGAGACTCTCTCGTGGTGTTTCTGGATCAAGCCACGCTGCAACATCGCTCGGCCTCAGGACCGCCGGTTGCCGATGGTGCAGATGAGCAAGTCCTGACGACGCGACAGTAGTCACGATCGTGAACGTGTCTGAAGTACTGCAGTTCTGATTCCGTGGTTCCCATAGACCGGCCAGCGACAGGATCGGTTGGTCATGGCCGGCGACGGCGTGCGGTTGCCGTCGGCCGCGTGGCCCCTTCCATTCGAACCAGTTGTTGACCGGAACAACACATCGCCGGGCGCGGAACGCACTACGGAACATCGGTTTCTGGTCGATGGTTTCCGCCCGGGCATTGATAGGACGGATGCGGTCGGTCCCCTGATCGGCCCACGCCGGCTCAAGACCCCACCTCAGCTCTGCCACAGCCGCTTCGCCCTGAACCTGCCGCAGGACGATGAACGTTTGCATGGGGCACCCATTGAAACGCGGTGGTGGCAGCTTCGGGAGATCCGCCAGTTCGCCGAGGTAGGCCCCCGAAAGCTCGGGCCGTTCGAAGTACTGCGTAATGCGCCCACACATGAACCCTCGCCCTGACGTTACGGCGAGTTCAGTACGTCAGTCTGCCGGGTTATTGCCGACATCATCGTGTATGCCACGGTTCCGTTAGTGGTTTCGCACCATTCAGCTCTCCGTAGCTGGCACCCGTCGTGCCGCCGGGGTGTGGACCGAAGTAGCGTGGGTCCTTCGGGGCACGCGCGGGTTGAAACCGGACATCACTCGACAACCGCATGCGTCCGGTCTGCGAGCAGTTGTCCAGGGTGCCGTGCCAGGTGAACATGCCGAAGATCACCATGTCGCCTGGCTCGAAATCGGCGCTAAGCAGCCGCGACTTGCGGGAACGTGCGAACGCGATGTGGCTCTCTGGCCGGGTCGCGTTGCGGCTTGTCTCCCGGGCTACGTGGAAGCCCCGCGTGGCTTCGACCAGGTCAGCAAATCGGTGAGACCCTTCAATGATGGTCAGGGGCCCTTCCGTACGTGGAACAGCGCCAAGGGCTGTCCAGACCGTCACCACCTGTTCGGTTGTTCGCGCGAAGAAAGGGTAATCGCAATGAGGGCCGGTTGATCTTCCGACGGGCGCGGGTCGGAGGTACAGGTAGTCGTGGGGGATGGTCGGTTCGCGGAAGACTTGTCCGGTGACTTCACGAACAGCGGCGCCATGCGTGATCTGGCGAAGCTTCGGGCCTTCGGATACCGATTGCCAGAATGCGCCAAGGTCCGGTTGCAATGCGCGCCGCCGGCTGGCCCCGGAATAGATTCCGTCGCGTGCTGGAGGTTTGACTTCGCCCACGGCTTCCAGCCGCTTGAACACCTCTTCACGAGCGGCCATCACCGAGTCCACGTTGTGAAGACCGCGCAGGAACAGGTAACCGTCGGCCTCAAAGCGTGAACGAAGGGCGGCCGCGTCACCGATGAGGTCCGTCGAATCGGTGAATTCGCCTAGCATCGATGCGGGGACGGGATCCCCTTGTGCAAAACAGCCGGGCATGAGTTTTGGTCCGGAACTCCGAATGCAGGCAGAAACGCCGGAAGCGTTACCAATATGGCAGTTCGGCAGTTTACTCCACTCCAGAAGTCTGGAAGATCAAAACTTGCCCCTCGAACCAATCAATTCTCAAAAACACACACGGTATTTTCACGAGGGTTTGTTGTGCACAGCAGCGGGTCAAAACAGCGTCTGGCAAACTGTTGGGCAAAACTTCGGAATGCGCGTCATCTGTCATTAGAGACAGGCGGTGACGAAGAGACGGAAAGTTTCTCGGAATATCCTTCAATATTGAGCTTGCCCAAGATCTCGATGGCCTTAGACGATTGCTTGTCCGTTGGCATCTGGGATCGGGCACGAGCGGCAACCTCAAGAATTTTGGCCTCTGGGGTTTCGAGTAAGCTTTTCGCCTTGCCCCACTCAAGCGCATCAATCCAGAATTGCGAACCGGCTTCAACGACAGCCATCGTTGCTTGCATACCATTAAGTTGCTGCTGCTTGCGTCGTTCAGTTCGAGTACGTTTGCGCTGTTCCTCGGCAGATATCAGTTCGGCGATGAAGATCTCGGGCCAGTCGAAGTCTAGTTTTCGAACTCTTTCCCAGCATGCCTGTTGCTTGGCCCATTCGGTGACATTGCTGATCCCGGGAGGGGGCTCAACGAGGACAGTATGAACTCTTGCGGCGGCGAAAATTATCGCGTTCTCGAGTCTGCTGCCCGGCGATTGATGTTTCCAGATAGCTTCAAAGTCCACCGAAAGATTCAGATTCGCGACGTCATGGGCTAGCTTCGCGATCGTGTAGGCAACAATGTTCGCCCGATATCCACCCTGGTACCATGGTTGGGCGGACACGATGCGTTCGGCAGACTTGAAGACAATTGCCTTTGCAACGGCCGTGCGATACCAGGCTTCGTTGAAGTCGTCGCAAGATTTTCTCCAGGTCTGACCAATGCGCCGTGCAACGGCTGCGAAGTTCTTCTGTGCGCCGAGGCTCACCTCGTGCGGCCGCTGTTCCCAGACATTAAGGAATTTGGCGAGATCAGTCTTTGTGATTAGCTGGTTCCGGGGATTTTCCAAATCGAATTTCTTGCGTTGGGACGCTGTGAGGTTGGCGCGACCATCAGCATATTGACCGCGAGCTCGTTCGTAGAACCACTTGCTTTGTCGAAATGCACCGTCTGGAGAAGGGGCTAGAATTCGGCGCGAAAAGCCTTCAACGCGAACGTGGAAAGGATGGTTGGCGAAGAAGTCAGCCGCACTGACCCGGTTCTGGCTGTTTGCATACTCGGAGATCCGAGGCACCAGTTCCGTCGCTTTTTCAGATGACACGACTGAGAGCTTCATCTGGACAAAAGTTCCCGAAAGGTCGAGTCTTCGGAGCCTAGCGACGTGAATGGAGGCTGTCGTTTGCCCGCCATTGACGATCTGGAAGTTGCGGAGGCCTCGGAGCAGTAGCTGTCCCCCGTCGTTTGTAAGGTTGATCTCTTCTGCAGTGGCTGTAATGCCGTTGTTGTATGCGAAAAACATCGACGGCTCGTTCTCAAGCGTGATCCTGATGCCGCGGTTGACCTTTCCTCGTGCTTGAAGAAATACCCGCACGTTCTGTTCCAAAAGACGAGCTCCCCACCTGTCGTAGATGTCGGCGAGCACCTCTGCCGGAACAATGGTCAGGAAAGACTGATGGTCGGCTTCGGGCTGTTGCGCAGGGAGAATTGGGAGCGCTCCGCCGAAATCCTCTGCTAGATCGATTTCGATGTCATCACGGCCGTCGTTCGCCGTCGCCTGAGCGTGAAGGCGTCGGATGTCCCAGACGCTGTAAGTGACTTTTCGTTCCGCGATATCTGCGGCAGGTCGGCCGTCAACGCGTTCGCTGAGCTCGCGGTTGCTGATTAGCAGAAAGCGAATTTTGGCAATGCTTGGCCAGCGCTGTGCGATGAGGTCGGCCAACCCGAATGCCGGACTGGTCTCCTCCAGCGCGTCTCGCCACTGCTGGTTCAGCGCTTGGACAAGGTAGTTGGACAAGCGCCGGAAGGCGGCATCCATCTCGGTACCAGTGAGACGACCAGTCTGCAAAGAAGGACGAAAATCGAGAACGATCAGGTTCAGGGTTCGTGCCGCCTCGATTGGGTCACCTCCGTAACCGTCGACGCGAATTCCCCTAGCAGGGGCTCGGTAGGGAACCCTGTCCGCAGCATCAAGCTCTCCGGCTTCCATGAGCAGTTCGCAGGCCTTTTGGAAGAACACGTCCTCAATAAACTGCCCGTCCGCATCGGATTCTGCGAGCACGTCCTGAAGAAAGTTGCGAGCGAATTCTTCAAGGTTCATCGGTTTCTCCGGACATGGCGCGTGCTAGAACCGTCGGGTCCACTCGAAACCTCTCACAGCGGGAAAGAGTGACGGAATATTGCACATCTTCCACCCCTGGCCGGAGCATCAACGACACAATCCGCGGAAATTCTTCGAGAACTTCGTACAGAGTGACTTTTCCGATTAGCAGTGGATTGTCGGAATAGTCATCGTTCCAGTCGAACCCGGCCGCATTTAGGCGTTCCTCGAACTGGATGGCCGCGAACATGTCTAGGGAAGCAATGGTGCTGCGGACACGCGAGGCGACATCCGTGATCGTTACGGAACCTGCATCGCCAAGAGCACTGGATACTTCGACGACGTAAAGAAAAAGACGTTCGGTTCCCTCAGTGTCCAGCTGCTCCGCTGAGGAAATCCTCACGGTGGAGACACGAGGTGAGCGGGTCTTGGCTTCGATGGCGATCAAGCCCACTTGAAAATCCTTCGGTGCGCCGATCGGTCCTGCCCACGCCTGAACGGCATCAGCGGGTCCGATGGCGGGAATTAGCTGGCGCTCCAATACACAAAGTTCGCCGACGAGACCTTTCTGCTCCTCCTGACTAAGACGGGCATCGCCACCTACCCTAAGAAGGCGGTACCAGCGCCAGGTACGGACCAGAAAACGTTCTACTGCTTCTTCCTCACTTCGTGAGGATTTCGTAGCGTCAACCAAGTCGATGCAGAATCGATGAAACACCTCCCTCTGATCGCTGTCCGTTAGACGGATGATGATGCGTTCTCCAGGTTGTTCCTCCGCCGGCTGAGTTTCGATGCGGAGGCCACGCAGTCTGGGCAGACGCCGAGAACGAAGTTGCTCAGACCCGTGCTGGAGAATTAGTAGGCAGTGACGTTGGCTGTCCCGTGCCCAGTAGAGTGCCCAAGTGCGAGTTCCCGTTTCCGGGATACGTCGTGCGCTGATTCCGGCATCCCTGGCTGGGGGATCGATGCTTTTCCACGGGTCATCCGTATTCATCATTACCGTTCTCGTCGTCGTCTGAATCATCATCGCCATAATGTTCTTGGAACCAAGTCGTGTTGACGACGTACTCGACCGTTTTATCGGCGAGCCTTGTTTCGGGGAAGCTGATGCTCCAGGCAGCCACGGGATCGGCGTTGCTCAGGTCATCATCTTCTGCCCCGATTGCGAGTAGATGGATGACGAGTAGGGGTTTGGAGCGGATCCTCGTGTAGATGTGGTCGGGATAGTTCGTGGTTCCCCCGGGAGTTGGCGACCTGTTCGCGTCGTATTCGCTTTCGGCCGTGCGGATTTGCGACTTCGTCAGACCGACCTTGGTGATTCCGCGAGAACTGACCCTCTGCTTGTTGGTCACCATCAGCATCGATCTGTCACTACGCTTGCCCGCCGTGCGGCGCTGACATACGAGCGGAAATCCAAGACTTTGGTCAAAGAGGGACCGCTTGTGGCGTCGCTGTACTCCAACGAACAGCACATCCCACCGGCTCAGCTCATTTTGGGACCGGGGATCGATATAGCGCCGGACCGGGTCGCTCTCAGTGGCAGGGGACCCTGGATGATTCCTGAAAGCTCCAAGAAATGCGTCGACTAGTTTCACCGGAACGTCTCGGACTAGACGTCCACCATTGACGTACTCTCCGTTTTCTGGGGCGTGGCCCTCTGTGCGCATAGTGTCGGCAAGGCGGACAGCCGCCCGAAGATTCGCGTCGAGCGTTTTTTTGTCTCGGTGAAGGATCCAAGTTTCTACGAATTGTGTTGCGAGGCCGATCAGGACCGTGTGGCGTTGGCCGGAACCCATCTTGTTTCGAGCGGTGACGACGAGCGTGTCGGGGTGACTGCGTACCTTGAGGCCGAAATCCCTGGGTGTCGCGTTGGCGCTTTGCATGCGCGCCAGTTCATCTCGAAGCTCATCGATCGATTCGGCGATGTGGTCGTACCAACCCTGGGCCTCGTCGGGCATCCACACCCGGCAGAGATCCTCATATCCGTCGCGATATCCGAACCAGCGACCCATCTGGAAAAGCGTGTCGTACATCATTGACCGTCGGAGAAAGTAACTGACAGTCAAACCTTCGAGTGTGAGACCACGTGAAAGGGAGAGCCCTCCGACTGCGATAACGTTGAACCCCGAGGCTGCGTGCTCGGAATAGTCCAGCGATCCTGCAGAGCGGCTATTTATCTCGACCACGTTGACAGCACTGACGGACGCGTGGAGAAGCGCTTGGACCCGTGACCACGACGTGCCGCAAACGCCATCGAAATGTTTCCGGAAACTGTGGTGCAGTTCCGCGATATCGGGATCTTCGAGTGCTTCCTCGGCCTGTCTGGCACCGTTAATCCTGACGCTCGACGAAATCCGATCAACGAGGGCCTGTATCTCGTTTCGGACCTGCTGCTGCACTGCTAAGAAACGCGATACATTCACGAGCATCGAATTGTGGGCGTGATTGTGACCGCGCGCCAGCCTGACGGCGCGTGCCAGAATGAAGACGCGAATCGCTTCCTCCAGACTTTGGGGCAGGCCGGTGACCACGTGATCGATCTTGTGAGATGTTGGCAAAAGGTCCTCGTGATCGTCGACATCACGCAGAACCTTGCTATCTGGATCCCTGAACACCCGCGCAGCGCCGAAGTAGTTGGTGGGCGGGTCCAGACTCACGATGAAGTCGCGGGGGAACAGGTCGTGCCCTGCCATCTGGTCTTCCGAGTCCGGATCAATGAAGATGTTTGCGAATGGGGTGGCCGTGTAGCCGACGTAGTTGCTTCGCTCGAACAGGTCCAGAAGTTCCCGGATCTGCCCGTTGATCCGGGAAATTTCATCCAGGCGGTGTTTGATGTTGATCGAGGCGTTATCCGCCTCGTCATCAATCAGAAGCATGGGCTCACCGATGGTGTCGGTGCCCAGTTGCGCATTGTGGGTCTTCAGCCAGTCGATGAGATTTCGCAGCGTCTTTGGGTTCTTCTTGATCACGAAGACGGCTGGCTGACGGAGGTTCTGCAGGGGAACGTTCAGGCTTTCCGCAATACCCTTGTGAAAGTCCCTGTGGGAAGTGGTGAAGGCACTGGGACGGTAACGGGAATCAAACCGACCTACGCCGAGGACGGTGTGCTTGAGGTGCTGACGCCGCGAGCCCGCCGTGCTGCTGAATCCGATGAAACCCTCATCCACGCGTCTCTGAGTCTGGTCACGCAGCTTGTTCTGCAGTCCCGCGATGATGATGATTACCCTGTAGCCTGCATCGGCGGCCTTCGTCGCTACGCCAATGTAATTTGCCGTCTTCCCAGACTGGACATGGCCCATGACCATTCCCCGTCGATCCCATCTCCCGGGCCTTTCAGGGTTTTCCAAGAGCCCGAGTATTCTGTCCGTTACGTTGCCCAGTCCGCCGAGGACCTGACTGGAAAGGCGCTTTTCTTCCATTAGGCGGCGATATCGGTTCCAGTAGTAGAAGTCGATGCCCGAACGAGCTTCACCGAGCCAGGGCTCGAACTCGGGATCCTGCAACGAGGCTCCGTCGGTCATCCTGACGCCGTGAACGGTCTCAAATTCGATTGCGAGCTCTTCGGCCTCGGTATCAGTCACGCCGGGACAGGCCGGCCGAGCTTCAGCGATAATCTCTCGAATGCGGGATTGCGTAGGCATTTTTTCCTGCGCTAGGAGGCCCACGACCATTATTCTCAGTCGGTCAATCTCCGTCATCGGTCCTCTGTACCTTCTGCGCTCTTTCGGATATCGCCCAAGACCTTGGAGGTTTCCTTCCACCGAGTTCTGAAAGGGTCGGCTGTTCGCATCGATTTCTCGATTTCGACAGGCATTTGACCTCTATTTCGCAGGATGTGCCATATCGACGACGCGATCGTTCGCAGGTCTTCAGATTCGATCGGGGAACATCTGACTTCCTCCGGGCTGGTACTTACATCGAAATGCAACGCCTCCAGAGGAAAAGTCGAGGCAAGCAGGCGAAGAATCCGCTCGAAGTCGAGCACCTTCGCTGGGTCGAGATCGTCGCGGAAAGCGGCAAGTACGGGATGTTCCGCGTCGATCTGATAAGTGATGTGATTTTTGTCCTGCATCCGCAGCCAGACTGGAAGTCGGCTGGCCTCGGTCAGCTTGGTGCCCCGATTCGTAATAGCTACACGGGATGGAACTCCGATACGTTCAATGATTCTGCGCAGCCGTTCGCGGACTAGTGGTGGCGGCTGCGCGGAGGCCTTTTTGACGTCAATTTTCCAAGCGGCATCGAGCGTATTGGGAATGTCGATGCCGACACGGGTGAGCTTGGTCAGTTCCAGCTGTCGCGCGAGCCGGAACCATGTGCCGTGAACGATCAGACGTCGGTTCCGGTAAAGATAAAAACCCTGATTGCTGACATAGCCCTCGGGACCGGCGTACTTCTTCCAATCCCGAGCCGTGACCTTGTCATGGTGTGGCAGGGTGACGGGCCATATCCTGATCTCGCCACCATCTAGGGACATAGGCTCCAGCTGGTGGTGCTGTGTTGCCGGATGGTTCCAATGAAAAGGGTCGAACGGCTGCAGTTCTCGGCCGTTCATCGAGATCGCCAGACGCGCGCCTTCCCTACCGGAGAGGAAGCGGTGGAAGACGAATTCGACGTGAGTTGCCGCTTCGTCAAGCTGTCGCACTAGGTCGTGCCGGCCGTTCTGTCGGTCAGGACTGACGAGACGGTCGAGATTTTCCCATACAACCAAAGTACCATCATCCTGCAGTCGCTCTGACCAGCGGACTAGGGCGGCACTGTCCGGTAATTCGACGACCCATCTATCTTGCTCCGCAACCTTGTCGAGATCCCATGTCGCACAGGAGACGGCTGAGGCCTTTCGCGTCACCACAGTAAGGCGCCGGCACTGCGAGAAGGACGCGGTCTTCAAGCCGAGGCCGAAACGCCCGAGGTCGTCGGCGGCGCGGATCTCGAGAGGGTTTATCGTGCCGGGCCGCATCGCCTCGAGCAGTTCCTGTCTGGTCATGCCGACCCCGTCGTCCAGAATGCCGATTGCCGGCGCCGAATGATGGGTATCTGCGAGGAGGTGGATGTTGCGGGCTCCCGCGGTGATCGAATTGTCGATGACATCGGCGAGGGCGGTTGGCAGTGAGTAACCCATGTCACGAAGGCTCTCCACTAAGGAAGACGCACGTGGCGGGAGTTCCAGTTCCTGTTGTGGTGAATTTTCGGTCATGAGGCCCTTGTACTCACGAGCGGGACAGGGATTGGTTCAATACTGAAACGCTGGAAGGTGTTCGTTGCCCGGCCGACCAGCTCCTAAGCAACGGCGGACTTCCATCGATCAAGCACCCCGTTGATTTCTCTTGCGATCTGCCTCGCGAGAAAAGGTGGGACGGCGTTGCCGACCTGCACGTACTGCTGCGTGCGACTGCCGTGAAAGAAGTAATTGTCGGGAAACGTCTGAAGACGGGCAGCCTCGCGAACAGTGAGACTGCGGCACTGGGCAGGGTCGGGATGAATGAAGTAGTGCCCGTCCTTCGATATGTGACTTGTGATCGTGGTCGAAGGATGATCGGGTAGTTGAACCCGGAAGCGATCCTCAAACTTTCCCGTATTCCAGCTCCTGTGCCTTGCGGCCAGCGCTTGTGGGAAATCACGGGCCCTTGGCGACCTGCCGGAGGCACATGCGTAGGCAGAAGCATAGAGATATCGCGCAAGATCCTTATCGGTGTGCCCCCTAGTCTCATTGTTGGACAGCCGAGTGAGGTTGGGGTCGATGATCCAGTCGCGCAGAACGGAAGGGCGCGCGTGGGAGAAGTACGCGTCCCCCTGAACTTCACTAGTAGGCGGTGCTGAGCCTGAAGTAGAGCTAAAAGTTTGATCCAGCGCCAGCCGGAACTTTTGCTGCATTTCAGGCGGCATACAGGAAAGGTTACGAAGCGCGAGCCGGCGCGCCCTTTTTAGGACCTGCTGCCATGATAAGTCGTCGTCCTCCCGGCTGAGGCGGCTGCGAAGCTTTGGCATTGCGCCAATGACATCATGCACCGAGGGCGTGCAACCACATTGATCGAGTGACGGCGGGAAATCGTTTCGCAAGGTGGCAGCAACATCGCGACGAATGCAGACTACGATTACGCGATGACGTTTCTGCGGAATGCCGTGCTCCTCTGCGCGAACGACGAAGTCCTTTGGGGCCAGCCCCTTCTTCCACGGTTTCCCTGCATGGGAAGGGGCAAGGGAATAGAGATGGTATCGGTTCGTTCCCCCCGCATTCGCGAGGGAGTCCATCACGTCGGCGAATATCGGTCTGCCGTTGTGCTGGGCCGAGAGCATGCCCCTGACATTTTCCATTACCGCGACGGCCGGCTGCAGTTGCCGCAGAACCTTCGCGTATTCCAGATAGAGCGATTGCCGTTTATCGTTTGACGGGTCGTAGAGAGCGTTGCCGGCATTCCTGGCTCTTCCGGCCACCGAGTAGGATTGACAGGGGGGGCCGCCGAGGAGCACGGTCCTGTCGCCGTACACTGCGCGAATCTTCGCAATCCGCTGCCGGACGAAGGAATTCGCGCTGGGATTGCCCAGCATCAGGCACTGCGTCTCGTCGGAAACCTCCTTCCATTCTCGCGGGTATAGGCTGGCCCAGTCGGGTTCGAGAGATAACTTGCCGTTCAAAAAATCGTAGTATTCCCCCGGAAATCCTGACGGGAATTTTCGGAGGAATCCACGCAACAGTAGCGTGCGATAAGCTGTTGGCTCCATTTCGATTGAGAGCATGAGCCGGAAGCGAGGAGCCCCACGACGGTCCTTGAAGGAGGCGAAGCCCTCGGCAAGGCCACCGGGACCAGAGAAGAGATCGATCACGGGCACGTAGTTAGTCATGACAGTAAGGCTGCAAGCCGGCACGAGGAAGGGTGATCACCGGGTGGCTGATAGCGAGGCATGAACCTCGTGTGGCGAGATGCGAGATCGGCGCGCTACGCTTGAATCGGCCCATGAGGCTCGTGTCACGAACTCTTCTCTTAGTTCTCGGGCGTTCGGGCATGGATTGGGCTGCGGTTTGCACGATAACGGTATCTTCCTTTATCGCTTCCAACGCTCTCTGTGAAATACGCACAAAGGACCGTTCAGCCAATGCGATGCAGGATCGCCCATGATCGATACCGTTGATCCTGCCGTTCGTTCGCGAATGATGGCCGGAATTCGGGGCAGGGATACGAAACCGGAGCTGATACTTCGCCGCGCACTGCATGCGCGCGGACTTAGGTACCGTCTGCACGACCGGAATCTGCCAGGGAAGCCGGACTTGGTTTTCCGTCGGTTCAGATCTGTTTGCTTCGTGCACGGCTGCTTCTGGCATCGTCACCAAGAATGCCCATATGCGACCGTCCCCGCCACACGAAGACACTTTTGGCAAGCAAAATTCAGGGGCAACGTCGAGCGGGATCATCGAGTGATTCGGGAACTGCTGGAATCCGGATGGCGGGTGGCAATCGTCTGGGAATGTGCGTTGCGCGCTGGGCGGGCGAAAAGGACTTCGTTGCGACTCGATCATTGGCTTCACAGTGATGAGCGATTCTTTGAGACCATCTTGGAACGGAGTGAATAGTACCGACGAAGTAAATCTGGTAGGGGTTGCCCACCCGGATTAGGAACGAAGGAACCGGGTGCGAGGAAAATACATGACGCGCAGGTTCACCCACGCCCGGACAGCAGCGCCAGGAGCGGCGAGTTCAAGTAGAGGTTCTCGCGACCAGCTTTGATCTCCTCAAGGAAGCCTTCGGCTACGAGAGCCTTCATGTAGACGGCGGCCGTCTGGCGCTTGGCGATATCCGCTTTGACCACGTCACCGATTCGGCAGTAAGGATTGACGAAGATTAGTTCTGTCAATTCCCGGGAGTAGATCTTCGGCATCCTTAGTCGAATTGCGGCGCCTGTCTCGTTGAGAAGCTCACGGATCGCGCGGATTTTCGCCGTCGTCCATTCCGCCGTCGTTCTGACGGCCTCCAAAATGAACAGGATCCACGTTTCCCAGTCCCTTCGGGCCGTCACCTCGAACAGGTTCCGGTAGTAGAGCGTCTTGTTCCGAATGATGTGCCGACTGAGGTAGAGGACGGGAATGTCGAGCAGGCCCTTGTCGACGAGATAGAGCAGGTTCAGCACGCGTCCGGTTCGGCCGTTTCCGTCAATGAACGGGTGGATCGCTTCGAACTGATAGTGCATGACCGCAAGGCGGATCAGTGGGTCAATTTCCTCGGTCTCGTGAATGTAGCGCTCCCAGTTGGCGAGCTTGCTCCGGAGAACCTCCTCGCCCTCCGGTGGCGTGTAGATGATCTCACCGGTCGCATCGTTCACCAGTGCCGTTCCTGGCGTGTTGCGAATGTCCAGCTCCACTCCTTTGATCGTTCGACAGACTTCGACCGCGATGGTGATCGAAACCGGCCGTTGGTTCAGCATCTTGAAACCCCGATGCAGTGCGGTGCGGTAGCGCAATGCTTCCTTGGTGGCAGGGTCGACCCGATCTGAAGTGTCGTTGGCATAGCGGAACAGCTGATCCACCGTCGTGACGATGTTCTCGATCTCGGAACTCGCCTGTGCTTCGAGAAGGGGGATCGAGTTGATTAGCATCGCTTGGTTCGGGATGAGATCCCCGGAAACGCGGAGCTCCGCCAGCGCCGCACGCGCGGCAATACAACTCCGAAGAACGGTCCTTGTCTCGGTTTCCGAAGCCGGCGGCAGGTCCGGTAAATCATTGAAAGGGAGGTTGGGATTGAAATCCATGTCGATGTATCCCGTTTTCGTCGACACGTATCCCGAACATGTCGATCCCATCGACATGTCACGCCAACGTGTCGATGCAAAGACAATATATCGACACGTTGAGTCTGGGCAAGCAGACGGCGACATGCGCCCGCACCTGGTTGTCCTGTCAGTTAAGGACTGGGCGAGGACTTCCTATATGGACGCGCCGCGTCGGCCGAACGACAGGAAGGCCGAGTGCGGCTTGCTGTGTTCGAGCTTTGCCAGAAGGTCTGTTTTCGTTCTGGGTATCGCTTCCGCCGGTAGGCGAAGCAGGCATGAACTCTCAATGTGGAGCCGGTCGACTCATTGACCGGGGCGGGTCATTTTGCAACTGTGGCACCGCTTTCCGATGCTCCAAAAGTTCAGCATTCCGCCCTAAACCAGCGCTCGGACTTGCTGAAATGGCGAAATCCAGCGTTCTACAGGCAACTGGCCCCGCCCGCCTCATGTCTTTGCCGAAAACGCTGGTGTGAATTCTGGGCGTTCCGACAATAGCGACCAGCATTGTGTGGGTCGTTTTCGCAGCTTGCTAATGGAGGATCCGTCTTGAAGAGGTTACGTATGCGCGCACTGAATCGTGCTCTTCAGTGGCTTGGACTTGCCGCTGTCAGTGGCCTCTTGGCCGGATGCTCACTCTGGTCACCGTTTCCCAAGGCGACGACTTTGGTGGATCGGCTGGCTGTGTTTCCGACCCGTAACCTTCCGACTGACGGGCGCGTCGCGATCCACTGGAACGAGCACCAGATTCCGTTCATCGCAGCGACCAGCGACGACGATGCTGCCTTTGCTCTGGGTCTCGTGCATGCCCATCTGCGGCTTGGCCAGATGTCGCTTGTGCGGATGATCGCCTACGGACGTCTGTCCGAAATGGTTGGGCCAATCGCCGTTGATGTCGACCGCAGTCTTCGCATTCTTTCTTTCCCGCGGGCCGCGGCTGCCATCCAGCAGGACATGGACGACCGATCCCGCCGTTGGCTGCAGCGGTTCGTCGATGGCGTCAATCATTACCAGGACGAAGTTCCAGAGCTGCCCCACGAGTTTCGGGTTCTCGGGCTCGAGCGGGAGCCCTGGACGATTGCGGACGTCCTGGCCATCGGTCGCCTAGCCGGCACGGACGTGAACTGGATGGTCTGGGCGAGCTTGCTTCCCTACCGGGACCGGTCGGACTGGCCCGAATTATGGGCCCGCCTTGTCGAGGCCGGCAGCGCATCGGTGCCCAGCTTCGGTGATGATGCCGACATGGCTGCAATGCAGGAATTGCTCGCCGGCTTCAGCAAATCCGGCAGCAACAGCCTGGTTGTCGGGCCGAGTCGGACCGCCACCGGTGGCGCGCTGATCGCCAACGATCCCCACTTGGGGATCATGGTGCCCAACGTGTGGATGATCGTGGGGGTCAAGTCGCCGTCCTATCACGCGGTCGGGTTGATGGGCCCGGCCGTCCCTGTTTTCGCAATCGGACGCAATCCGGACATTGCCTGGGGCGGCACCAACATGCGGGCCGCCTCCAGTGATCTCTATGACTTGAGCAACGTGCCGGACCCGATGATCACGGAACGTCAGGAGTCGATTGGCGTGCGATGGTGGCTCGACGAGGAGGTCACGGTTCGGGAGACCAGATTCGGACCCGTTGTGTCAGATACGCCGTTCCTTAGCGATCTGGATCTTCCGCCCACGGCACTGATGTGGACGGGCCATCAGCCGAGCGACGAAATCGGCGCCATGCTGGCAGTCACCCGGGCGAGCGAATTCAGCGAGTTCAGGGCGGCATTCGAACGGTTTGCGGTGCCCGGCCAGAACATGCTCTACGCCGACCGGAGTGGAAACATCGGCCAGGTCATGGCGGTGCAACTGCCGGAACGCTCTGGTTCCCCCGGCGATATTTTTGTTGATCCTTTGAAGGCACAGACGGATTGGGAAACAATACGTTCCGCGTCAAATCTACCATATAGCCTCAATCCTGAATCCGGGTATCTGGCGTCGGCCAACAACCGCCCCACCACAGCGGGCATGGCCGTCGGCTTCTTCTTTTCGTCAGATGACAGGGTAGGGCGGATGGCCGAGCTGGTGGAGGTGGAAGCGCCGGTAAGTCTGGAGGCCATCATGGCTTTTCAGAGGGACGTGCGAGTGGAGTCTTCAGCCGCATTGCGGGACACGTTCATTGCCGAACTCGATGCTTCCGGTCTGGCCTCTGCTGCAGAAGGCACTGCGGCGACGGCGATTCAGCAGATGCGGGATTGGGACGGCCACTATCGGTCCGAATCCACGGGTGCTCCGGTCTTTGAACGGTTTCGTTTCGGCTTTGTCCGCAACCTTTATGCCCCTGCCTCCGGCGATGAAGACGAGCCGACGCTCGCCAACCTCAGCAGAGTTACGTTGTTGCTCGAAGACGACATCAGGAACGCGGAGCCGGAGGTGCTCAGGCGGGCGCTCGAGGCCGGGCTGGAGACGGCGGCGTCGGGTGCGGAAAATCCGGTCACGTGGGCGGAAATCCACCGCTTGCGGCTGGCACATCCGCTGGCCTTTGCGCCCGTGATCGGAGGACGCTACGAGTTTGGCGAGTACGGGGTCGGCGGCAGCTCCGACACGCTCATGAAGACTGCGCATGAGTCCTCGCCTGACCGTCATCGCGTTCGCTTCGGGGCCAACGCGAGGCATGTCTCCGACCTCGCTGATCCGGATGCGAACTATTTCGTCCTTCTTGGAGGCCAGGACGGTTGGCTCAACAGCTCGACCCTGCTTGACCAGTGGCCGCTTTGGCGCGAGGGAAATTACGTGCGGATGCCTTTGTCGATGGACCTTGTGCGCGAGGAGTTTCCGCACCAAATCATCCTTGATAACTGATCCGGGCACTCACGGATTGGCATTCCGCGACCATTGAAGATGGGAACAAGCCGCGACGGTGCCTCGACCGGCCCACGGACCGGGTCAAGATTCGACGAATCATGGGCCACGTGCCCTGCGGGAGAAAGCGTGCGCAGGTCGCGAACCGTTTGTGGTGAACACCGTCCTTGGGTTGCAGGGCTGCAGCCAAGCCTCTCCCGGACCCTCTACGCAGTGAAACATGTCACCGAGGTCATGCGCCGGTCGCGTGAATTCGGTGCGGTGAGTGCGGGCTGAGCCGTGTACGACGCAACGTGGCTGCTTCGTCTTTACTGCAACCGGCGGTTGCGCCGCCTGGACCGCATGGACCCGGCCAGGACGCAGTTGCAAGTCCTGCAGTCGCTGATCCGCCGCGCCCGCAAAACCCGGTTCGGCCGTGATCACCGGTTCAAGGACATACGAACACTTGCCGAGTACCGGGATCGGGTTCCAGTGCGGGACTACGATTCGTTCTGGGAAACGTACTGGAGCGCGACATTTCCGCACCTGGTCAACTGCACCTGGAGAGGCCGGATCCCGTATTTCGCGCAGTCGTCCGGCACAACGCGCGGCACGACCAAATACATTCCGGTGACCCGTGAGATCAACCGCTCGAACAACCGGGCGGGCGCCGACCTGCTGGCCCACCATCTCGCAAGTCGTCGGAAGAGCCGAATTCTCGCTGGCCGGAGCTTCATGCTCGGCGGTTCGACCGGGCTGACCCGCCTTGCACCGGGAGTACAAAGCGGCGACCTCAGCGGGATTGCGGCAACAGTGATGCCGGCCTGGACACACATGCGGGTTTTTCCTCCGCGCCATCTCGAAGGGATTTCCGACTGGGAAGAGAAAATCGATCGCCTGGCGCGCCATTCGCTGAAGGAAGACATTCGGGTCATGGGCGGGGTGCCAAGCTGGATGCTGCTGTTTTTCGATCGCGTAATGGAGCTTGAGGGAGTTGAAGACGGGCGGATCAGGAGCGTGTTTCCTGATCTGGAGCTACTGGTGCACGGTGGTGTCGCCTGGGGTCCCTACCGCGAACGCTTCAGTGCCCTGCTTGAGGGAAGCCATGCGGAAACCCGGGAAGTGTATCCGGCAAGCGAGGGTTTCTTCGGTGTGGCGGACGGTGAAGACGGCGCGGGACTGCGGTTGTTGCTCGACAATGAGATCTTTTTCGAGTTCGTGCCTGTCGAGGAATTGGGGTCCGATTCACCCGAATGCCATTGGGTGGGGGACCTCGAAACAGACGTGAACTATGCGCTGGTGGTGTCGACGGCGGCCGGACTCTGGCGCTATGCGGTGGGGGATACGGTCACGGTTGTTACGCGCAACCCTCCACGGGTGCTGGTCACTGGGCGCACGAGTTACATGCTGTCGGCGTTCGGTGAGCATGTGATCGGCACCGAACTGGATCAGGCTGTGGCGGAGGCCGCGCAAGCAATCCATGCGACCGTGACCGATTATGCCGTGGGGAACCGGTTTTCAGGTCGTGCCGGGGAGCGCGGCGGGCACTGTTTCGTGGTGGAGTTTGGAACCCGCGATCTGCCGGAGCCCACGGTGGACCGATTTGCATCGGTGATTGATGAGGTGCTTGTCCGCATGAATGACGACTATGCGGCGCATCGTGCAGGCGGGTGGGGCCTGAATGCGCCGGAAATTCTTGTCATGCCGAGAGACGGTTTCTCACGGTGGATGAAACGCAGAGGAAAGCTGGGAGGCCAGAACAAGGTTCCGCGTGTCATCAACGACCTGGAGTTATTCAAGAACCTCTGCGAGTTCATTGCCGATGATCGCGAGGGACTCGCAGACGGGTAGGGCAGGGCGTAACGGCTGCTGCCTTGCACAGCGAACCGACGAAGCTCGAAACTGAGTCGGCTTGGATAGGGGTTTGGTGCGAGTTCGCCGCATGCATGTCTTCTGCTTCACCAAATCTCCACCATCGGTGGAGTTAGGCATGTTGACCTTGATCAGACGGGTAGAACTTCCCGGATGTGCATCGAAGCAGGTACTCTCTTCGACGCGGGGTGCCTCTGGCTTGCGTTGGCTTTGCCGGAGTCCGAGATGATTTCACCTTGGCGGGATGCACCTCGAAGAATTTCCAAGAAACCTAGGTCTTTACCTTAAACTCATATGGGTTGGCTACAGAGAATTTTCCTAATGTCCCAAGAATCTCAAGAACCTGATCCTCACTGAGCTTACGCCTCATTATTTCTTCCCGTACATCTTCACGATCTAACGGAGGAATACGAACTAGAAAGAATGGCCAAAGTACCGGAGAGCGATACTCCTTGTCCTTAATCGGAAATGCAGTAATCGGATCTCCCTCATAACCACTGTCGTACCGAAATACATATTCATCCTTTTCGCGCGAAAGATGGCCAACCACGATTAACTCGTTCGAAGTTCTCCTGTAGACCCCCAAGGTTAATTCGGTCGGCGTACTCGGCGACGCTGAAAGTACTCTTGCTCCCCAATCCTTCGCTTGGCCTAGCAGAGAAACGAGGTCCGTCGGCATTGTTGAATTTCCTTTCGAATTCGTTGTATTCCAAGCGAAAGCAGGTCTCTGACGAATCCGATGCGGTATTGGGTGATAATCCGTCGAAATTTGCGCTGAAGCATATGCTCAATAGAGCAGATCTCTACCGAATCGAAAATTTTGCGCATCGCCTCAACCGCTCCACCAGGACAATTTGCGATAACCCAAGCAACCAAAGCAAAATGATTTTGTCTTTCTGCCGAGCCTGTGCTCAAAATCGAAGAAGGTTGTGGGATCAGAGGCCTAATCTACGACGGTGTGCGCTCGTCAGGCAGCAGTAGTTGATGGACTCCAGCGAAATACAGGCAGCACTGCGTCGGCGAAAACCTTGTTCTGTCGAAACAGTGCTGCAAGCAGTATCGGATCGGGTGGTTCTCCATGCCGTGTGATTCCGAGTTCGTCTCGGTGAATGCCATCGGCGACCAGCGCGGTTCTAAAACCGGCATTCCGCGCACCCTGGATGTCCGTGGACAGTGAATCACCGACGGCAAGCACATCTCCAGGTTGGAGGTCGGCAATCCAGTTTCGCAACTTGGCCAGGCAGGCGTCATAAGTGGCAGGAAGCGGTTTGCCGAACGCGTGAACTGTCCCGCCAAGTTCCTGATAGTGACGGGCAAGGGCACCCGCGCATTCGATCAACGTTCCGTCAGTTCGAACAATGATCTGGTCCGGGTTACCACACAGCATCGGAAGGTCCCGTCGAGCGGCCTCCGCCAGTTCCGTGTGATATGCCGAAGCTTTCTCCCCCAGTTCGCGCATGCCGAGATTCAGTATGAAATCGGCGGTTTGAAGCGTTGGTACCTCCGTGAACGGAAGTCCCGCCAGCAGGTCGCGGTCCTTCTCCAGACCGAGGTAACGGTAGTTGCGGCCAAGGCCGTGGATGCCGGCTTCGCACGAAGCTCTGCAAAGATCCCCGGACGTCAGGATGTCGTCGAAAAGATTTTCACCGATACCGATGCAGGCAAGCCCTTCGGCCAAGGTTGAACTTCGCCGGGGGGCATTCGAGAGCAGCAACACGCGCCGCTTGCGGTGCCGAAGTTCGGTGAGGCAGCGTTTGGCCGCCGGATAGGCTTGAATTCCATCCCACAGCACGCCCCAGACATCGAGCACGTACGCATCGGCATCGAGTTCAGGCGCGTCGAGCGAGTCCAAAACAAGGGGGACAGCCTCGTTAGGCATTGGGACCCTCGTTTCTGATCGCTTCGTGCGCTGTCCCGACCAGTTCCGAAAGAGTTCCACAACCCTGCTGTTCCATCCGTTGGACGAGTCCCCGGTGAATGTTCCGGAGCAAACGGGTGCCCTGAAATACGAACCCTGTGTACAGCTGGATCAGCGATGCTCCTGCAATGAGCTTGGTCCATGCATCTGCAGCGCTGGAGACACCTCCAATCCCGACCAGATCAATGGATCGTGGCAGCAGCCCGTACAGGGTTGCGAGCGCCCATGTCGACGAAGCCATCAACGGCGGGCCGCTCAAGCCCCCGGTTTCCCGCCGATGTGGGCTGGTCAACATTGCCGGTCTCGCGACGGTTGTATTGGTGACGCTGAGACCATCCACGGGGCGTCTGATCACGCGCTCCGCGAGGTCTCGGAGGTCGTCGTGACTTAGGTCCGGTGCAATCTTCAGGAACATGGGAAGCTTTCGGCCAGTCGCATCTTCGACCTTGCCGCGCGCCGCATTGGCCTTTGCGAGCAACGTGTCGAGTGCGGGGCCTGTCTGCAGATCACGGAGGCCCGGTGTATTGGGTGACGACACGTTGACGCATACGTAGTCCACGAGCCCGCCCAGCCGCTCAATTCCCGCCACGATGTCACCGGCCGGGTCGCTGGTGGCCCGGTTGCATCCGACGTTTGCGCCCACGATCAGGGACTTGGGTCTGCGCTCAAGCCGCTTAGCCACGGCGTTCAGTCCCTGGCTCGGGAATCCGAGCCGATTGATCAGCGCGCGCTCGGTTCGAAGCCGAAATATCCGTGGCCGGGGATTCCCGGGCTGTGGGCGTGGAGTGACTGTTCCGATCTCGACATGGCCGAACCCAAGTGTTCCGAGTGCCGGCACGGCGCGGGCGTCCTTGTCGAAGCCAGCGGCAAGCCCGAGCGGGGAAGAAAAGCGCAAGCCCGCGGCGTTCGTGGCAAGCGCCGGATCGGGCGGCGGTGCCGGCATGTGAACCCACCCGGCCTCCAATGCGCGCAAGGCAGCGTGGTGGGCGGTTTCGGGGTCCAGTCGTCGAAGGACGGAACCGACCAACGGTTCGAGAAAATTCACAACGTCAGGAACCAAAGCCGGTCAAGCGGAAGCGATGTCTCTTGATATTAGCGATGCACGGGAACTGCAGGAGGCACGGCAGCGCGCGTGGTGTTCGGCGGTCCGGATGCAGCCTGCGTGCTGTGCACATTCTGCGGTGTGTCGAATGGGCAGCAGTTGCGTCTGAAAGACCAACATTGGTCACATCGAATACCGGTGCCCGTCGAAGGAGCGCAATGCAGCTCAATCACTTCGCTGTCCGGCCGAGCCCCGGGGCCGGTTGGTCGCCCTCTGGAAGCAACATTGCTATACACATTGCCATCTGGTCAAAACAGCGGGGTGTGGCGCATGAGCCCTGGTGCCGGGGATCCGGACAAGGTCAGAGAGTTGCGCCGCCGCTGTCAGGAACTGGACCGCCTTATCGCCGACCAAACCCGCGAACCGGTGACCGATTTCTCCGAAATTCGGCGATTGCGGGAGGAGAAACGGGCGTTAACCGCCCAAATCACTGCATTGGAGCAGGGTCCTCCCGATATTATCGCCTGACCACACGCGTCAACGTCGCGACCCGCTGACCTCGTCGACGGCAGCTGTTGCGCACTCCTTAAGACAGAAAGGCTGATGCATGGACGGTACCCGTCCCCCCAAGGTCGGTGTCATCATGGGAAGCCGGTCAGATTGGCCCGTGTTGCAACACGCGGCTGCAGTGCTGACCGAGTTTGACGTCCCGCATGAATGCCGGGTGATTTCGGCACATCGAACCCCGGATCGCCTCTACGAATACGCTCGCTCGGCACGTGAACGGGGCCTTGCTGCAGTGATCGCGGGTGCGGGTGGCGCCGCCCACTTGCCCGGAATGACGGCGGCAATCACTACCGTTCCGGTCTTTGGTGTGCCTATGCCCTCGGCGCTTGCCGACGGCGTCGACAGTTTGCTGTCGATAGTGCAGATGCCAGCCGGTGTGCCGGTAGGAACGCTGGCCGTGGGAAAGGCCGGGGCCATTAACGCCGCTCTGCTCGCAATCGCCGTTCTCAGCATTGGTGACCCAACACTGGAGGCGAAGCTCGGGGAATGGCGGCGCAAACAGACGGACTCCGTACCCCACGAACCGGAAAGCTCCGGGTGACACGCCAGCCAGAAGACGCCGCCACGTCGTCGGATCCGCTGCCGCCTGGATCGACAATCGGGATTCTGGGAGGCGGCCAGCTCGGTCGGATGATGGCGTTCGCCGCTGCCCGGATGGGATACAAGACCCACGTGTTCACTGATCAATCGGGCACGCCGGCCGGCGAGGTAGCGACGGCAACCACAACTGCGTCGTTCTCAGATCAGGCTGATCTTGAGCGATTTGCAGAGTGCGTGGACGTGGTGACCTACGAATTCGAGAACGTGCCGTTATTTGCAGCGACTACGATTGCTGGCAAGGTCACCACCCGCCCGGCACCAAATGTCCTCGCGGTAGCTCAGGACCGTCTGGAGGAGAAGAAATTCTTCTCAGCGGCGGGCCTGCCGGTGGCTCCTCATCACGGAATCGCGACGCACGACGATTTGGAAGCGGCCATCGCGACGGTGGGCTTTCCGGCAATTCTCAAGACTCGCCGTGAAGGCTACGACGGCAAAGGGCAGGTGCGAGTTGAGCGTGACAGCGAGCTTTCTTCGGCTTGGGACGGTCTCGGGAACGTGGCGTGTGTCCTTGAAAGCCGGCTGGAATTCAAGCAGGAACTTTCCGTGATCGTTGCTCGCGCGGAATCCGGAGCGGAAGCGGTTTACGAACCGATCGAGAACTACCATTCGGACGGTATTCTCCGCACATCACGCGTCCCCGCGAACACCTCTGACAAGACCGCCGCCGCTGCGCTCGCTTCCGCGAGCCGGATCGCGCAGCAGTTGCACTGTGTCGGCGTGCTGACCGTGGAAATGTTTGTGCTCCCAAACGGTGCGGTTGTGGTCAATGAGATCGCGCCGAGACCGCACAATTCCGGCCACTGGACGATCGAGGCCGCTGCGACCAGCCAGTTCGAACAGCAAGTGCGGGTCTGTTGCGGGCTGCCCCTGGGCAGTGTCGAGCGGCTTCACGACGCTGTAATGACGAACTTGATTGGTGATGACGTTGATCAGTGGAGCCGTTACCTCGAAGACGGCCGCAACCGGCTGCACCTTTACGGCAAGGCAACGGTTCGGCCCGGCCGCAAAATGGGGCACGTCACGCGACTGGGCCCGATCGGCTTTGATTCGCCTGTGTGAGGTTAACTCACGCTTCCGATCGGACCTCTCGCCAGGAGATGCGATCATGCCCATGACCGAACAGGAACCGCCCCGAACGGCGCAAGGCGGGCTTGCGCCCCACCTCGTCGTCGATGGGGCGGCCGATGCGATCGGGTTCTATCGACGGGCGTTTGGCGCCGAGGAGAAGCTCCGTGTCCCTGGCCCTAACGGCAAACTGCTGTACGCAGCAATCGAGGTGAACGGCTCCACGGTCATGCTGGTCGACGAGTTCCCCGAGATGGGTGGCGCGAGCCCCAAGGCGTTACAGGGAAGTCCGGTAATCATCCACCTCTATGTCGAGGACGTGGATGCCTTCGTGAACCGCGCCGTCGAAGCCGGGGCCACGTTGACCATGCCCGTAGATGACATGTTCTGGGGTGACCGCTATGGCCGGATCGAGGATCCGTTCGGCCACCAATGGTCGATTGCGACACATCAGCGAGACATGACCGAGGCCGAAATCAGGACGGCCGCGGAGACGGTCATGGCCGAAATGGGCTGGTAAGGAGAGTCAACGATGTCCAAACGCGAGCCGGGTCGCGGAATGAATGAGGTGAGCGTGGAGGAATGGAAGGCCGCGCTGGCGGGGCTGCGCGCTGAAGAAAAGAAACTGACCCAGGCGCATGACGAACTGGCCGCAAGGCGGCGCCGGATGCCGGCTGTGCGCGTGACCAAGTCCTACCGCTTTGAGGGGCCGAATGGTCCCCTCGGCTTGACAGAGCTGTTCTCCGGTCGGCGCCAGCTGATCGTCTATCACCACATGTTGAAGCCAGCCGACCCGGCTCCCTGCGCCGGCTGCTGCATGGTCGGCGACCAGATGCCGCATCGGGCGCATTTGCACGCCCGCGACACCGCGCTGGTTTTCGTTTCGCGCGCGCCCATCGACGAAATCAAGGCGATGAAAGGGCGGCTCGGCTGGTCGTTCCCCTGGATCGCAACGCTGGACGATTTCAACGCCGATCACGATGTCACGGGCGGCTTCGGTGTCAATGTCTTCTTCCGTGACGCGGGCGGCATCTATCGGACCTATTTCACCACCGGGCGTGGCGTGGAGACGCTCGGCACGGTCTGGACGCTGCTTGACCTGACCCCGCTCGGGCGCCAGGAGGACTGGGAAGGTTCCCCGCCGGGCACGACGCAGACGCCGCCCTATCGCTGGTGGCGCCTCCACGACGAGTATTCCGAGTCTGCCTGAAGCGCCCGCACCGGAAATCGGGTTTAGCCAGGGGAGGCGAGGTTCACCTCGGCTCTGCCGGTTTGGAGATGTGTGCACCTCAACAGGACGCACTCTTGTGAACTTCCAGCAAAACCGGGGCTTCACCGCACAATCCGATCGAGCAGGCATTGATCGGTTCGCGCATCGAACGTGTTGGGTCTTTCAAAATCAGAAATGAGATCGTTTGGCGAACCCGGTTGGCACGACGAAAAATCCTGCAATCCGGGCTTTATGCGGCGCCGAAGGGTGTCGTTATCGAACTCCCATGGAGCGCCTGGGATCATCACCAATGGGTTGAGATCTGACAGGTTTGGGTGGCGGGATCGAGAAGTGTCCGGTCTTCCAATACGCGGGTGCAGGCAGGCGTGCCTCAAAGACCTTGAATTCCGATTCTGGCGCCTTTATGCAAAAAGGCCTGCAAAGCGGACACAAATCTTTCACTAAGATCTGAAATTATACATTAAAACAGCTATATAAATAAAAATATGGGCAAAATAGAACCGGACATGAAAGCGGCCAAGAAGCCGGCCTCAAAGGTCTCTGATCGTGGTGAATCTGTCGCCCTCATGGGGCCCATGACCGTCGGCGAGAGAGCAAAGTGCCGCACGGCCTTGACGGACCTTGCCGTAGAGTTGGCCTCCCGCTCTGCCAGTTTCCGCCGCAGCCTGCCCGAAGGCATGCTGCGCGGGCTGTCGGACCTCGTGCGGGTGATGAACTGCTACTACAGCAACCTGATCGAAGGGCACGACGCCCATCCGGCCGATATCGAGCGTGCGCTCAAGAACGACTACAGCCAGAACACTGAAAACCGCAATCTCCAGCTCGAAGCCAAAGCCCACATCGCTGTCCAGCAGTGGATTGATGGCAGCGGACTCACAGGCCGAACGACGGCAATCGACGGCATAATGGAAGTTCACCGGCGTTTTAGTGAGCTACTGCCGGACGAATTGTTATGGGTTTCAGACCCCGACACAGGTGAGCGTGCCAAACTCGTCCCTGGCGAATTGCGGCAGCACGACGTCAAGGTCGGCCGCCACGTTGCGGTTAGCCCCGGTGCCCTGCCGAGATTCCTCACTAGGTTCGAGGAGGCCTACGGCAAAATCGGCAAGACGGACACGATCCTTGCCGCCGCCGCCGCCCATCACCGGCTCTTGTGGATTCACCCCTTCCTTGACGGCAATGGCCGCGTCGCAAGACTGATGTCCCACGCGATGTTGTTGGATGCCCTTGACACCGGCGGTGTCTGGTCGATCGCCCGCGGTCTTGCCCGCAATGTCAGGAACTACAAATCCCACCTTGCCGCTTGTGACATGCCCCGCCGCAATGATCTGGACGGACGTGGCAACCTCAGCGAAGAGGCGCTGGCAAACTTCACGGAGTTCTTCCTGCAGACGTGCATCGACCAGGTTGCCGTCATGGAGGAGCTGGTCCAGCCTGACAGGCTGCGAGACCGCATCCTTATCTGGACGGAAGAAGAAATTCGCGCGGACAGGCTGCCACCAAAATCCGGACAGGTGCTCGAAGCGGTCCTGTACCGCGGCAAACTGCCGAGGGGCGAGGTCGCAACGCTGCTTGGAGTAAGCGACCGCCAGGCCCGCCGGATCACATCCGCCCTGATTGATCGGAAAGTCATGATGTCAGGAAGCAGCCGGGCCCCGCTCCACCTGACCTTCCCTGCCAGACTGGCATCGCGGTGGATGCCTGGACTGTTTCCGGAGCAAATCTAGGGCTTCGCCCCAGTGACAGGCTGGTTGGCCACCAAAGAGAGACTACATCGAGCCTGTTCAGCCCGTTACGTGCGCTCCTGCATGCGCTGATGCAGTGAAGCCCAGACTAGTACCAGTCGAGCAGTCGGGTTGCGTAATCGCGGTCAAGTTCGGACTTGGCAGGATCTCCTGCACGAGCCCGCAGTTCTTCCACGATTTCGCGCGCCCGGAGCCGTTCGGGCCGGGTCGGGATGCCGACTTCGCCGGTGACCGCGCTGCCGTCGCCGGGGGGAACGCGGCCGAAAGGATCGCGGGATTGGCGGCTGTGTTCGGATGGCCGCTCACCCGCCACCTGGCTTGGTCCCTGGCCGCCCGGGGTAGGCCTGAGGCGTTCCCGTCCAAGCCTGAGCATGTCGAGAGCCTGGCCCTGGGCGTCCGCCGCAAGGCCTGCCCGGTTGCGTTGCAACTCCTGCGCGGCCTGCCGCATTGCCTGTTCGGCCTGTCCGAGTTCCTGGGGAATTTCCTGACCGTCCTCACCCAACTCTCGCATCATCTCCCCAAGCTCTTGACGAATGTCGCTCTGGCGTGCTTCAGGCGTGTTGAAACTGCCCGACCCGGGCGATTCCTGGTCGGCAACGCCGGCGCGTGCAGACTGAAAGAAGGTTTCCTCCATCAGTTGCTCCTGGTCCGACATCAACTCCTGCATCTGCTGCATCATCGCCTGCCTCTGATCCATGCTTTGGTCCGACTCGGCGAGCATGCGTTCTCCAGCGCGTTCCATGTTTTCCGTAATTTCTTGCAGGTCCTGCAGCGCGTCTTCGGCTTCGTCAGGCGCGCCGGTGGTTGCGAGATCGACAATCTCGTCGATCATGTCCTCCAATTCGCGACGGGTCGCATTCTGTTCGGCGTCGTAACCGCCCGGAACAGTCATGTCCGCCTGTGCCTCGTCCTCGTCAGGGGAGTTCGTCGGCTCTTCCATCTCCTCAAGGTATTCCATCAAGTTGTCTTCAAGGCTGGACAACAGTTCCTCAAGGTCGCCGGGCCGCGTTTCCTGCTGAAGCGCTTCGGCAAGAGCGTTTTGCGCAGCCCGGAAATCGGCCTCGGCCTCGGCAAAATTTCCTTCTTCGATCCAGACCGCTGTTTCCCAGAGAAGGTCGAGAACTGGCCCGCGGCGCGCGTCGGCAACTTCCTCGACAAGCATGGTGACGGCAGAGTCAAGCGCATTGCGCACGCGGGCTGAGTCACCGTACGCGAATCCGGCGTCCCGGATCGACGTCAATGCATGTGCAATCTCAGGAACCGGCGCCCGGTCGAACGCGAGCTTCTTGCGCTGCTGAACAAGCGCCTTGGCAATGGGATGGTCAAACCGGCGTTCGGGCAAACGGGTCTCGACCGTGTCCGTGCCGGTCTGGCTGCGCGCGTCTGTGGCCCTCAGGTCAATCCTGACCAGTTCGCCGGCCCAGATATGGGCGGCGAGATCGTGATAGGTCACCGCTTCGAAGTCCCGCGAGCGCCGTGCCGGGACGGGCAACTCAAGATGCATTGCGTCCTGCGCGTGCGGTAGGTCTTCTCCGTTCCACACGACTGTCGCGTCGAGCGAGCGAACGCCGTAATCGTCCGCGGCAGCTACATCCAGCTGGAGCGTGCCTCGGGCTGTGCCGGAGGGCGGTTCGATGAACCGCACGTCCGGTGCCTCGTCCTGAATGACGTCGAAGTTCCAGTGCGCGAGAACCTCTCCGCCTTGCCGGACGAGAACGGCACCGCCCGCATCGACCGGAACCTCAAGAGCCGCGTTGTCCCGATCGATCTGGACGAACGCGGTCCGGTCGCCGGTTGCGAATGCCGCATGCGAGCTACCGGAGCCTCCGTGCACACGCACAAGCAGCACGCTCCCAGCCGGGACCTCGACCGGTTGTGCGCCTGCTGGATCGCCATGCGCTTCGAGGGGGATCGATGGCAGCGCGGTGTAGCCGGGCGGCGCGACCCACGCTGTCAGCGTGCCGGTAACCGTCCCCGGACCCGAAAAGTCCGGCCGAAATGCATCCGCAACGCGCGCCGCCGTATCGCTCCCGAATGCAGCGAAGCCGGCTGCCAGCAGGATGCCCAGGCCGACGCGAAGCGCCAGCGGATCATTTCGCGCAAACACTGCGCGCGGGCGGCGGATCCGCAGCTTGCGGGCTTCCCACATCGTCCGCACCAGGTGGAGGGACCACGCCCCTCGGGCTTTCTCCAGCAATGCCGCGGGGGAATCGGTCAGGGCCGTCACGGGTCGGTGTGGTGCACGATTCGAGAGTTCCAGGTAGCGGATGCCTTCGGCGAACATCGGAAACCGCAGGCCGACGAGGCCGCGTCCGCACGTGAGCAGGACCGCACCGGCGAAGAGCGCGAGTAGCGCGACATGGAGCCAGCCCGGCAATGTCGGCCAGAGGCCGAACAGGCTCAGCAACAGGAACACGGCGACGACCAGGGCAGCCGGCAGAAACGCCTGGACCATGCGTTCGAACCAGAGCAACCCGCGCGCAAGCGCGACGCGAAGCGCAATGCCGGTAGGGAGTTTGGGCGATCGTTTCATAACCTGCTCAATGGGCGCCGATCGAAGGGCTGAACGGCATTTCGAGGGCCAGAGACTCCTCCCGGCTGGGGCGCCGCCGGATGATACCGAAGCGGTCTCCCGACACCATTACCTCGGGGACCAGGGCGCGGGAGTTGTACTCGGAGGCCATTGACGCACCGTAGGCTCCGGCGGTGCCAAAGGCGATGAGATCACCGGATTCGAGTTGTGGCATCACCACATTGTCGGCAAGGACGTCCCCTGATTCGCAGACCGGGCCGACGAGCGTGCAGGTCCGGGACAGTGTTCCTTCTTCAGGCCGCTTCACTGGAGTGGGCGCGTGATGTGACCCGTAGAGACTCGGGCGCAGCAAATCGTTCATGGCGGCGTCAAGGACTGCAAACCGGCGCGCGGACTCGTGCTTCACGTACAGCACGGACGCAAGCAGCACACCGGCGTTGCCGATAATGAGACGGCCGGGTTCGAACACCAGCCGGGTGTCCGAGCCGAGGGTGTCGCGTACCACGTCGGCGTAGGCCTCCGGAGGCAGGCCGTCGCCATCTCCGTACGGAATGCCGACCCCACCGCCCACATCAATGAGGCGAATGTCGTGCCCGTCCTCGCGCAGCGTGGCCGCCAGGTCAGCCACCGCCTGGAACGCGGACCGGAACGGCTTCGGGTCGACGATCTGCGATCCGATATGGACGTCGATGCCGGTCACCCGGATGCCGGCCATGTTCGCCGCTTCGGCATAGAGTGACCGTGCGCGCTCGATCGGGATGCCAAACTTGGAGTCCCTGTGCCCGGTCGAGATCTTCTGATGGCCGCCCGCCGTGATATCGGGATTGATTCGCAATGCGATCGGGGCCTGGCGATTGGCTGCCCGTGCGAGACGGTCGACGGCCGCCAGCTCGGCTGCCGATTCCACATTGAACTGCAGGACGTCGGCCGCCAGTGCTTCGCCGATTTCGGCTTCGGTCTTGCCAACTCCCGAGAACACGATGCGCTCACCCGGAATGCCGGCCCGGAGCGCGCGGTCAAGTTCGCCGCCGGAGACCACATCGGCACCCGCGCCGAGTTGGCCAAGCAGGCGCAGGATCGCGAGGTTGGGATTGGCCTTGACGGAATAGGCGACCAGGGGACTGAACTCGGCGACGGCGTCACGAAAGACGCGGTAATGGCGCTCGATCGTGGCCGCCGCGTAGATGTAGACGGGAGTTCCGACCGCGCGTGCAATCGCTGGCAGCGGGACATCTTCCGCGCACAGAATGCCTGTCCGGTCGTATTGAAAGTGGTGCACGGGCGTCAGAACTGATAGGGCGGGTCGGTTTCAAGGCCGGGTGGCAGGGGATCGCCCTGGCTGTCCTCGGGACGGACAAGGTCGCCGGCCCGACCGCAGGCGACCACTAGCAGGAATAGGGCAAGCAGGACAGCGATCCAGCGCCTCATTGCAGTCGCTCTCTCGCCTCCGCAACTGCCGCGCGAACCCTTTCCGGGGCCGCCCCGCCGATGCTATTCCGTCTGGAAAGGGACGTGTCGACGCCGAGAGCCTGACGGGTCTCTTCGGTGGCGGCAGGCACAATCGCCTGAAGATCGGCCAACGTCAGCTCGGCGAGACGGCACTTTCGTTCCTCGGCCCGCCGCACGGCCTGTCCGGCCGCACTGTGTGCCTCGCGAAACGGCATGCCGGTTTCACTCACGAGCCAGTCGGCAAGGTCCGTAGCCGTGGGATGCCCGACTTCGGCCATTGCGCGCATGGGTTCCGGGTTGAAGGTGAGCGCGCGAACCATTCCGGCCAGTGCCGTCATCGCGATGTCGAGCGTCTCGCACGCATCGAACATCGGTTCCTTGTCCTCTTGCAGATCCTTGGCGTAGGCGAGCGGAAGAGCCTTGAGAACCGTCGCGATGGCGACGAAGGCCCCGAGCACGCGGCCGGACTTCCCGCGCACCAGTTCGGCTGCATCGGGATTGCGCTTCTGCGGCATGATGGAGGAACCAGTTGAAAACGCGTCCGGAAGCGTGACGAATCCGAACGCGGGTGTCGACCAGAGCACCAGTTCTTCGGCCAGCCGCGAGAGGTGGGTCGCGGTGATGACGGCGGTTGCCAGCACTTCGAGGATGAAGTCGCGGTCCGAGACGGCGTCAATCGAGTTCCGCATGGGCCCGCGAAAGCCGAGCGCCGCCGCGGTCTGGTCGCGATCAATCGGGAGCGGAGTGCCTGCGAGAGCCGCCGCTCCAAGAGGGCATTCGTTCAGGCGTTCGCGGGCGTCGGCGCCGCGTCCGCGATCGCGCTCGAACATTTCGACATACGCGAGCAAATGGTGGCCCAGCGTCACGGGCTGCGCGGGCTGCAGGTGCGTAAATCCGGGCATGACGGTCGCCGCGTGCTGTTCCGCGTGATCGAGAAGAGCCGTCTGCAGTGCCGCCAGCCCGCCATCGAACGCATCGAGCATGTCGCGGGTCCACAGGCGCATGGATGTCGCGACCTGATCGTTGCGCGACCGTGCGGTGTGGAGCCGTTTGCCGGCCGATCCTGCGAGTTCCCCGAGGCGGTGCTCCACATGCATGTGAATGTCTTCGAGCGCATCGCTCCAGGTAAAGGAATCCGACGCAATTTCGGCCTCGATCTGCGTCAGCCCGTCCAGAATCGCACGTTGATCGGTGTCCGTGATGAGGCCCTGTTTCGCAAGCATGACCGCATGCGCGCGCGACTGGCGCAGGTCCTGGCGCCAGAGTTTGCGATCGAACGGGTGTGATGCATTGATTCTCTGCATCAATTCGGCGGGGCCGGCCGCAAACCTGCCGCCCCACATGGTCCCTGGCGAGGAAGAATCCTGGTTGCTCATGGAAGTACCGGAGTTGGCGCGGGAAACAGCGGTCCGCTACGGGCGCGAGGATACCGCCCCCGCCTACGTGCCGGGCGGCAGACCATCGGCGCTCCAGTGGAGCAGGCTAGTCGATTTCGCACCAGATCGGCGTGTGGTCGGAAGGGCGTTGCCGGGTTCTCGGCGCGATATCCACATCGCAGGCATGCAGGCGGTCGGCAGCCTGTGGCGACAGGAGCAGGTGGTCGATGCGCAGCCCCCGGTTGTCGTCAAACGCACGACCATAGTCCCAGTAGGTGTAGCCGCCGGTCGTGTCGGGTTGCAGGCCGCGATAGGCGTCCGTGTATCCGAGGTGAAGCAGGCCCCGAAACCGTGCCCGCGTTTCGGGCCGGCACAGTGCATCGTCTCGCATGGATTCCGGGTCCGCAGCGTCGCGGTCGGTCGGGCAGACGTTGAAATCCCCGGCGAGGACGACCGCTTCTTCCAGGCGCAGCAGGGAACGTGCGCGCTGATGCAGGCGGTCCATCCAGTCCAGCTTGTAGGCGAATTTCGGGCTCGTGACGGGATTGCCGTTCGGGAGGTAGATGCAGGCAACCCGGATACCGCGCCCTTCGGGCGCATCGATCCATGCCTCGAGGTACCGGGCGGAATCGTCGTCGCTTCCGGGCAGGCCGGTCACGATGTCTTGCATTGGATAGCGTGACAGGATCGCAACGCCGTTGTACGCCTTCTGTCCGAGGACCTCGACCTGATAGCCGCAGGATTCCAGCAGTTCGACCGGCACCTGTTCGGCTGTCGCCTTGAGTTCCTGGAGCACGAGCACATCGGGCTTGGCCTGCTGCAGCCAGTCGGTCACATGCTCAATCCGGGTTCGGATCGAGTTCACGTTCCAACTCGCGATTTTCATCAAGAGAGGGTCAGTCGATAGCGAATGACGTGCCGCAGCCGCAACTCGCGGTGGCGTTGGGATTGTCGATGCTGAACATCGACCCGCCCGGGCTCTCGACCCAGTCGATGCTGCTTCCGGCGACATAGATCATCGAAGTCGTGTCGATGACCAGACCAGCGGAGTTCCCATCGGGTCCGGGTGCGACAATGACGTCGTCGTTGGTGTCGAGCGCGTCGTCAAGGGAAAATTCGTACGAGAATCCGGAGCAACCGCCGCCCTGCACAGCCACCCGAACGAATTTCTCCGTCTGATCGGGCTGGTCGAGGATGAATGACAGGCGCCGCCGGGCCCGGTCGGTGACCTGAATCGGAACTGAAGCTAAGGTGTCCATGACACCTATGTTGGGACGTTGGGCCCCGTTGTCAAACCCTGCTCGGCACCTGGTGATGACCGTGCTTTGTATTTCGTTCTTGCGTGGCCGGATGGGAGCCGGTTGCCTCCGCCGGCAGTTGCATCCGGGCTAGCGACCGCCGGACACGTCGAGAGACGCACCGGTCGAGTAGGACGCGTCGTCCGACAGCAGGTACATCACGGCTGCGGCTACTTCCTCGGGCGTGCCGGCCCGCTTGAGCGGGAGGCCCGGCGCCACCTCCTCCAGTCGCCCCTCAGGGTGAATGTCGGTGTCGATAATGCCCGGCCGCACACCGTTCACTCGAATATCCGACCCTGCGCACTCCAGCGCTAGGCCAGTGGTCAGCGTGTCCACCGCTCCCTTCGATGCGCCGTAGTGAACCCAAAGGAAGGGATTCGCAAGCCGGGCGGCAACCGACGAGATGTTGACGATGGCCCCTCCGGATCCGCCGTGTTTGGGCGCCATGCGCCGGATGGCTTCCCGCGCGCAGAGAAAGTAGCCGGAGATATTGACGGCAAACGTTCGCTCGAGAATTTCGCTGGTGACGTCCTCGATCAGGCACTGGCCACCCACGACGCCCGCATTGTTGACCAGTGCGGTCACCGGTCCGAGTTCCCGGTCACAGGTCTCGAACATCCGGACAATGTCGGCTTCGACGCCGGCATCCGCCTGCACAGTGATCGCGCGCTGTCCTGCGCCCCGGATATCGGCTGCCACGGCGTCGGCCGCGGCCTCGTTGCCAAAGTAGTTCACACACACGTCATAGCCGGAAGCGCCTGCCGCGCGAGCGATGGCTGCGCCGATTCCGCGGCTTGCACCTGTGACCAGAAGGATCTTGGACATGGACTGGAGACCCGTTGGGAACGATTGCGAGCCGGACCATACAGGAAGCTGTATGGCAGGTGGTGGCGGTCAGTGCTCCGGTGGAGCGATGCCGACGGCCTCGCAGACTTCGTCGGCGAGACTGAGAGCGGACGTGAGACCGGGCGATTCGATTCCGAACAGGTTGACCAATCCGGCAATGCCGTGCCGGTCCGGACCGGCGACCACGAAATCCCCGGCCGGTTCGCCCGGGCCCGCCACCTTGGGGCGAATGCCTGCGTATCCGGGCTCAAGCGAGCCGTCCCGAAGATCGGGCCAGTAGCTGCGGACCACGGGATAAAACCGCTCGGCGCGTGCCGGGTCCACGGTGTAGTCGAGCGTGTCGATCCACTCGACGTCGGGTCCGAACCGGCACTGTCGTGCAAGGTCCAGGGTGACATGGACGCCGAGCCCGCCCTCTTCCGGCACCGGATAGATGAGGTGGGAAAAGGGGGAGCGTTCCGCGATCGTGAAATAGCAGCCGCGGGCGTAGTAGAGGGGCGGGATGGTGGCGTCCGGAACGCCGTCGATCGCGCGGGCCGTGCCCTGGGCGTGGAGGCCTCCGGAGTTGATCACGATCCTTGCGCGGAGTGCAGTGACAGTGCCCGATGTGTCCTCCACGGTCAGGTCGATGCCGTCATCGGCGTGTGCGCGTCCGCCGGTGACCCGCGACTGAAAGGCGATCATCGCTCCGCAGTTTTCGGCATCGCCCTCGAGCGCGAGCATCAGGCCGTGGCTGTCGACGATGCCGGTCGAGGGCGAGTGCAGGGCGGCGACAGCCTTGAGAGCGGGCTCCATCCGGCGGAGCTCCGGTGCCTCCAGCGGGCGGAGGTCTTGAACCCCGTTGGCGGCTGCGCGGCGGGCGATTGAGGCAAGCGTGGCGCGCTGGTCATCCGAGGTGGCAACGATCAGCTTGCCGATTCGATCGTGCCCGATGCCATGGCGGCGGCAATAGGCGTACAGCCGGTCCCGTCCGCGCACACAGTGAAAGGCCTTCCTGCTGTCTGATGGGTAGTAGATGCCGGCATGGATCACTTCGCTGTTGCGCGAACTCACCTCGGTGCCGATGGTGTCCGATGCCTCGATGACGATGACTTCACGCCCGGCCATGGCCAGCGCGCGGGCGACAGCAAGGCCGACAACCCCGGCGCCGACGACGACTGCATCCACCCGCTCGGTCACGTCATGCCCGGGCCATGGCCTTTGCCCGACGATTCAACCACCAGCCGTACTGGGTGGGCCAGCTCTCGAACTCCGGGTCGGCCTGCAGTGTGCGAGCCGCGTGGTGCGCCCAGTAGGGATCCAGCAGGGCTTCACGGCCGATGGCGATGAGGTCGGCCTTGCCCTCCTGCAAGATCGATTCGGCCATCTCTGGCTCAAGGATCAGCCCCACGGCCTGGCTGGAGATTCCACCGTCCCGCTTGACCGCCTCTGCATAGGGAACCTGAAATCCCGGCCCCGGGGCGGGCCCGCGCGCCGCGGTGACCGGTCCCGAAATTCCGCCCGACGAACAGTCGACGACATCCACGCCTGCTGCCTTGAGATCCCGGGCGAGTGCAACCGTGTCATCAAGCGACCAGCCAGCGGGAGAGCCGTCCACCGCGGAGACGCGGACGAACAAGGGCTTGCCGTCCGGCCACACGCCTCGAACGGCTTCTACGGTCTCGAGCAGGAAGCGTGACCGCCCCAGGCGGTCGCCGCCGTAGCGATCGGTTCGGGTGTTGGTGACCGGAGACAGATAGCTGGCGCTGAGGTAGCCGTGCGCACTGTGGATCTCCACCACTTCGAAGCCGGCTTCGTCGGCGCGGCGGGCGCTGTCGGCAAAGGCCTGAACGACCCGGGAAATGTCGTCGGCTGTCATGGCTGTGGGTTCGAGCCAGCCTTCCATCACCGGTGCGGTCGACGGAGCCTGAATCGGCCAGTTGGTCTCGCCGCGGGTGAACTCGTCCTCGCCAAGCGGGCCGTTCCCTTCCCACGGTCGCTGCATGCTGGCTTTTCGGCCGGCGTGGGCGAGCTGAATGGCGGGTGTGGCGCCTTCGCGCTTCAGGAAGGCCGCGATCGGCGCCAGGGCGTCACGGTGCGTGTCCGACCATATGCCGAGATCGCCGTGCGTGATCCGGCCAATTCGCTCGACGGCCGCTGCCTCCGTGAATACGAGGCCCGCGCCGCCCGTTCCGTAGCGCCCGAGGTGCACCATGTGCCAGTCGCCCGCGACCCCGTCGCTGGCTGAATACTGGCACATGGGCGAAATGACGATTCGGTTGCGGATTGTGATGTCGCGGATGCGCAGGGGAGTGAACAGAAGCGGCTGAGGCATGGGAAGGCACTCGACAGGAAAACGGGAAGCGCGAGAATAGAGCCATGAACCGCAAGGACCAGAGTCCCAGTCCGGTCGTTTCGAGTGACGGCGACATTACGGCGTTCCTGAAAGCCGTTCAGACGACCCCGAAGGCTGGTCGCGGGCGGGGGCGCCTTCTCTTTGCACTCGATGCAACCATGAGCCGGGAGCGGACCTGGGATCAGGCCGCCGCAGTGCAGGCGGAGCTGTTTCGCGAGGCTGCCCAGGTCGGCGATCTGGCCGTGCAGCTGATCTGGTTTCGGGGCATCGGGGAGTTCCACGTGCATCCGTGGACCGCACAGCCGGCCGCTCTGGTCCGCGAACTTTCCGCAGTCCAGTGCCGCGCGGGCCTTACCCAGATCCGGCGCGTGCTGACCCATGCGGTGGATGAGCACGAGCGGGCCCCCGTCGCAGCGATGGTTTACGCGGGCGATGCGTGCGAGGAGCCGGCGGACCCATTGGTCGGGCACGCCGGAGCGCTGGGCATGCAGGGCGTGCGCCTTTTCATGTTCCAGGAAGGTTTCGACCGTGCAACGGAAGGTGTGTTCCAGGCGATGGCCAAGGTTTCGGGAGGGGCGTATGCGCGGTTCGGGCAGGGCAGCGCTGCCACTCTGCGGGCCCTGCTTCGGGCGACTGCGGTCTATGCCGCGGGCGGGTTGAAGGCACTCGAGACCCATGAACGACGGACCGGCGAGCAGGTCCTCCGGCTCCAGGCGCCTCGCTGACCGCCGGCTGCCCGGGCCGTGACGTACGTCGTCGTCGCGCTCACCGCCATTGCCCTCCTGGGAATCGGCCGTGAGGTCCTGCTGCGCACCTTTCCCGGATCCGGCAGGCGGGTGTTCTGGCTGGTTCTGGTTGTGCTGCTGGCGATCCTGGCTGCCTTTCTTGCGCTTCGGGGCACGGGTGCGCTCGCCGCACTGCCCGCATTCATCGGGATGGCCGCTGTCTGGCTGCTGCGGCATGGCGGACCCGCCATGCTTGGACGGATCCTTTCCGGAATGGCAGGCCGGGCCTCGTCCGCCGGTGTGCGCGGGGCCAGCCAGGCGGGAAGTTCACAGGTCCAGGGGCTCGTTCTCCGGATGACCCTCGACCATGCGAGCGGCGAACTGGAAGGCGATGTCCTGTCCGGCCCGCTTGCCGGGCGTGCACTGCGCTCCCTGTCGACAGACGAGATGCGTGCGCTGTACGCAGAGTGTGGTGCCCGGTGCGATCGCTCGCTCCGGCTTCTGGAAAGCTGGCTCGATCGCTACGGAGGCGATTGGCGGGAGCACCTCGGCCCGGGGACGGATCAGCCCGGGCGGGCATTCGGGCCCATGAGCCGTGACGAGGCATTGCGGGTTCTGGGCCTCGGTCCGGACGCCGATGACGACGCGGTGCGGGCCGCGCATCGGCGGCTGCAGGCGCGCCTGCATCCGGACGCGGGAGGAACCGACCACCTTGCCGCCATGGTGAACGAGGCCAGGGACGTTCTTCTCGGAGCATCCGCCACGCCCGACTGAAGTGCTGCCGGGCCGTGATGCGGGCCGGCATCTTGCGCGTTCGCTGCGCCTGATGAGGATGCGATGGCGCGCCCACGGCAGCCCTCCTTTGTCGCGAGGCGTCGCCGGTGATCGCGCGGGTTTGCGGTGCATGACCGGAGCCAGCGCAGAGGGTAGGGTGAGGGAAACAGAGGAGGATGCATGTCCGATTGGTTCCCCGGTTTCGAGAAACGCATCATTTCGGCTGACGAATGTCGCATCGCGGCCCGGGTTGGCGGGAGCGGGCCACCTCTGCTGCTGCTCCACGGCTACCCGGAATCGCACATGATGTGGCATCGCGTCGCACCAGCCCTTGCCGAACGTTTTACCGTGGTGGCAGCCGATCTTCGTGGGTACGGCGACAGCGACAAACCTCCTTCCGATCCTGACCACCGGTCCTATTCCAAGCGGGCCATGGCCGCCGACCAGGTGGCGGTGATGGAGAGCCTGGGATACCGCACCTTTCAGGTTGTCGGACACGACCGGGGTGCGCGCGTCGTTCACCGCATGTGTCTGGACTGGCCGGACCGCGTCCAGCGCGCCTCCGTGCTCGACATTGTTCCGACCCCGCATGTGTTCGAGGAGGCCGATCAGCGTATCGCGCGCCGCTACTACCACTGGTTTTTCCTCAGCCAGCCGGCTCCTTTTCCGGAGCGCCTGATCGGTAACGAACCCGAGTTCTACCTCGATGCCAAGTTGAACAGCTGGGGGGTCGGCACCGACTGGCTGCCGGACGGGGTCCGTGCGGAATATCTCCGATGCTTCGCCGATCCGGAAACCATCCGCGCGACCTGCGAGGATTATCGGGCCGGCGCCTCAATCGATCTTGCCGATCATGCCGCGGACCGTGAGAAGCGAATCGAATGTCCGCTGCTCGTGCTTTGGGGCGCACGCGCGGTCGTGCACGACCTGTACGATCCGCTTGCGGTCTGGCGGGAATGGGCTACCGATGTCGAGGGCGCGCCTGTCGACTGCGGCCATTACCTGCCCGAGGAAGCCCCCGACGAGACCCTGCGCATGCTGCAGGCGTTCCTGAACACATAAGCGAGGACAACGACGCGTGACGGATTCTGACCCACCGGCCCACGACGGGCGCCGTCGGCCCAAGCTGGCGGCTCGGCTCCGCACCTATCTTCTGACCGGCATCGTCGTTACCGCGCCGATCGGCATTACCGCATACCTAGCGGTGGTTTTCGTCAATTTCGTCGACCGCCAGATGCGGAACCTGATTCCTGGCCAGTACGACCCCTCCCAATATCTGCCGTTCGACGTGCCAGGCCTGGGTGTGCTGGCGCTCGTTCTGCTCCTGCTGGTGGTCGGCTTCTTTGCGGCAGGGCTGATCGGCAGGATGGTGTTCCGCCTCGGCGAACGCCTGATCGACCGGGTGCCGGTGGTCCGGAGCGTTTACGGAGCGCTCAAGCAGATTTTCGAGACGGTGTTTGCGGATTCTTCCTCCTCGTTCCGCGAGGTCGTGCTGGTCGAGTATCCGCGGCGTGGACTGTGGGCTGTCGGATTCATCACCGGACAGACCCGAGGCGAGGTCCGGGGGCGCCTCGATCAGGACGTGGTGAACGTATTCCTCCCGACGACACCCAATCCAACCTCGGGCTTCCTTCTGTTTGTCCCGAGCGCGGATCTGGTCAGGCTCGACATGTCGGTGGAAGACGGGATCAAGATGGTCATCTCCGCCGGAATCGTGACCCCGCCGGCGCCGCAGGCAATCCAGCCCGCCTCATCGTCCGGGCCGTGACGCACAAGGCTGCAGTCGAGTCTCCGCCGGAAGCCAGACCCCTCATCCTCCGCAGGCTGCGATACCGGTGCCGGGCATCCGGGACCCGCGAACTGGGCGATCTCCTGGCAGGGTTTCTGACTGTGTCGGGCCACACCCTGACCGCGGTCCAGCTCGGGATGCTTGAGCGCCTTCTGGCGACGCATTCGGATCCTGAGTTGCTGGAATTCGTGCTCGGGAGCCGTTCGTGGCCCGAATGGGCCGAACCGCTTGCGCGGCCTGTCGGAGCTTACGTTCGGTCCCGTCGCTCCCCGTCACAATCGTGAACTTTCTGGACCGGTTGACGACCGGCTGGGGCCCGGCGGCCGTGCACGGGATGCCGGAGGGGTATGCCGCCCTCAAGGTCGGCGAAGCCGTCGCTGCTGGGGGGCAGCATCCGGTTCTCTGGATTCTCCGCGACGATCGTCAGCTGGCTGCAACCGAGGCGGTGTTTTCGACATTGATGCCGGATCTGGACATCGCCGCGTTTCCAGCCTGGGACTGTCTCCCTTACGACCGCGTGTCACCCAACGCGAATGTGTCGGGACGACGGCTTGCGACTCTGGTTCGCCTGGCAACGAACCGGCCCGGCGTCGTGCTCACGACCGTGAATGCTGTCATCCAGCGCCTCCCGCCGCGAGCAGCCGTTGCGGATTCGATCGTGCATCTCACGCAGGGATCGACCGTACTGCAGGACAGCCTGATCGACCGCCTGACGCGTTGGGGGTACCGGCGGACCGGCACCGTGATGGAACCGGGGGAGTTTGCGGCCCGGGGTTCGCTGCTCGATGTGTTTCCGGCAGGCAGCGACGAGCCGGCGCGGCTCGATTTCTTCGGGGACGACATCGACAGCATCCGGGTATTTGATCCGCTGTCGCAACGCACGACCGGCAACCGCGACACCGTTACGCTTGTCCAGTTCTCGGAAGTGCCGTTCGACGACAAGAGCCGGGCCCGATTCTGCGATGGCTACCGGCGCGAGTTCGGCGCGATCCGCGATTCCGATCCTTTGTTCGAGGCCGTGTCGAGCGGCACGCCGTATCCGGGGATGGAGCACTGGCTGCCGCTGTTTCACGACGCGATGGAGACCCTGCTGGACCACGTGGAGCCGGGCGTGGTGCTGGTGGACCCCGATTTTCAGGAACTGCTGGCGGAGCGTTGGGAGCTCATCGGGGAGTACGCGGCCGCCCGGCGGGCAGGTGACCGCCGGAGCGCCAGTGCGCCACCATACAAGGCGCTGGACCCTGCCAGCCTGTACGTGTCCACAGAGGATCTGTGCGACCGGATGGGGGTGTATCCCAACGGCAGGCTGCTGCCGTTTTCCGGACCGCCGACCACCGTGGATGCGGGCGGAAGTGCCGGTCGCGTATTTGCGGGTGAAGGGCACAAGGGGCCGGACGCCGTGCTGGAGGCGGTGGCGGCGTTCGCGCAGGGTGAACGCGCCGCGGGGCGGTCGGTTGCGGTGACCTGCCGGACCGGAACGGCGCGGGCGCGCCTGGTTCCGCTCCTTCGCCGCCACGGATTGCCAGGTGCAAGCACCGCAAGCGAGTGGAGCGATGTCATGCGGGCCGCACCGGACGAGGTCCCGGTTGTGGTGGGTCCCTTCCGGAAAGGCTTCCGGTCGCGCGATCTGGTGGTGATTGCCGAGGAGGACATCTTCGGGCCCCGGGCGCATCGCGCAGCCCTTCCGCGTCGGCGTGCGGACGAGGCCCTGCGTCTGGCCACGGCTCTCGCCGAAGGCGATTACCTGGTCCACGTGGATCATGGCATCGGGCGTTATGAAGGGCTTGAGGTCGTGGACGCGGACGGCGCGGCGCACGATTGCCTCCGGATCGTCTATCGCGGGGGCGACCGCCTCTTTGTTCCGGTCGAGGTGATCGACCTCGTCTCCCGCTACGGGAGCGCCGACAGTGCCAGTGCCCCGACTCTTGACCGGCTCGGAGGCTCAAGCTGGCGCATGCGCCGCGACCAGGTGAAGAAGCGCGTGGCCGAGATGGCTGGTGAACTGATCCGGCTTGCAGCCGAGCGGAGCGAGCGCAAGGTCGATCCCATCGCTGCCGACGGTGATGGTTATGCCGCGTTTTGCGCGGCGTTTCCCCATGACGAGACGGACGACCAGATCGAGACGATTCGGGACGTCGAGGCCGATCTGACCCGCGCGCGGCCCATGGATCGCCTGATCTGCGGCGACGTCGGATTCGGAAAGACGGAAGTTGCGCTTCGCGCCGCCCGGGTCGTGGCCGGCGCTGGCCAGCAGGTCGCTGTCGTCGTCCCGACGACACTGCTGGCGCGGCAGCATTTCGAGACGTTCCGTTCCCGTTTCGAGGGCACAGGCATCACCGTTGCGCAGCTGTCCCGGCTGACTCCGGGATCCGAGCGCGGGACGATCCGGAAGCGTCTCGCGGACGGCTCGCTCGGCGTGGTGGTGGGAACCCATGCCCTCCTTGCGGACCGGATCCAGTTCGCGGATCTCGGCCTGTTGGTGGTCGATGAGGAGCAGCATTTCGGTGTGGCCCAAAAGGAGCGCCTGAAAGCGCTCCGGGCGCAGATTCACGTCCTCACGCTCACGGCAACGCCCATCCCGCGGACCCTTCACATGGCCCTCACGGGCGTGCGCGATCTCAGCCTCATTTCGACACCGCCGGTCGATCGTCTGGCAATCCGGACCTACGTCACACCGTTTGATCCGGTGACGATCGGGGAGGCGATCCGTCGGGAGATCGGCCGTGGTGGCCAGGTGTTCTGCGTGGTACCGCGCATTCGGATGCTCGATTCGGCCAAGCGCGAGCTTGCGCAAATTGCCCCGGGTGCGCGCATCGAGGCGGCGCACGGACGGATGGGAACCGCCGCGCTTGAAACAGTGATGACCGCGTTCTACGAGCAGCAGGTCGACATCCTGGTGTCCACGTCGATCATCGAATCGGGCCTGGACATTGCCAGCGTCAACACCCTGATCGTGATGCATGCGGACAGGTTCGGGCTGTCGCAGCTCTATCAGTTGCGAGGCCGGATCGGTCGCCGGCAGGTCCGGGGCTATGCGTACTTCACGCTGGCTCCCGGTCGGACCATGACCGACAACGCCGTCAAGCGGCTTCAGGTGCTGCAGGGGCTCGATGGGCTGGGCGCCGGATTCACGTTGGCCAGTCACGACCTCGACATCCGTGGCGCCGGCAACCTGCTGGGAGCAGACCAGTCGGGCCACATCCGCGAAGTCGGAGTCGAGCTGTACCAGCAGTTGCTGCGGGAAGCCGTCGATGCCATTCGGAAGAATGGCTCCAGCACGGCGGACGGTGACGGCGTGATGCTGGAGGAATCGTGGTCGCCGCAGGTGCGCATTCGCGTGCCCAGCCGGCTGCCGGAAGATTACGTCGCCGATCTTGGTGTGCGCCTGACGCTGTACCGCCGACTGGCCGCATTGCGGGACGATGCGGAACTGGGCGCGTTTGGCGATGAACTTGAGGATCGCTTCGGACCGTATCCGGCCGAAGCCCGCAACCTGCTGAAGGTCATGGCGATTCGGCTGCGCTGCCGGACAGCCGGAATCGAACGCCTGACGGCGGGCGGGAGCGGAGTGAGCATGACGTTTCGGGAGGGGTACCCGGCCGACCCGGAAGCGCTGCTCAAGTGGGTGCAGGCGACCCCCGGTGTGAAATTGCAGGATCAGGTCACGGTCAGGGTAGGGGCCGAATGGCTGGAGCCAGCCAAGGTTCTTGGTGGCGCGTTGCGCGTGACCGAAGAAATTGCCCGCCTCGCTGTCGGCAGCGAGGCGGGCTGAGGTAAAGATTTAGGTGATGTGGGCGCCGATCGTTTCGACGTACACGGCGTACAGCGACTGGCTGCCCGTCATGAAGAGACGGTTGCGCTTGGTGCCGCCGAAGCAGACGTTCGAGCAGATTTCGGGGAGACGGATCTGGCCGATCCGGTCGCCGTTCGGCGCGAAGATGTGGACCCCGTCATAGCCATCGCCGACCCATCCGGCACTGGCCCAGACATTGCCGTCCTCGTCGCAACGGATCCCGTCGGCGAATCCCGTTCGTCCGTCGAGTTCCATGCTGCAGAACGTGCGGGCGTTCGTCAGCTTGTCACCGTCGAGGTCGTACGCCCAGATAATGGGTGTGGCCTCGGAGTAGTGGCTGGCGCCGGTGTCGGCCACGTACACCTTGGTGTAGTCATGGCTGAAACAGAGGCCGTTCGGCTTGAACGGCTCGTCGGCGACCTTGGTGACCGCACCGGTCTGAGCGTCGATCCGGTAAATCGCCTCTTTCTGAATCGGTTGCGGGCTGCCGGTGTTGAGGCGGTTGCCCTCGTAGTTCATCAGTGAGCCGTAACCCGGGTCTGTGAACCAGATCGAACCGTCGTCGGGATGGACAATGGCGTCGTTCGGCGCGTTGAATTCCTTGCCGTTCGCCTCATTGGCCAGCACTGTGATGGATCCGTCGTACTCGTAACGAACGACCCGCCGGTTTCCGTGCTCACACGCAATCTGGCGGCCGCTGAAGTCGAAGGTGTTGCCGTTCGAGTTTCCTGACGGGTACCGGAACTGGCGGGAGACGTGGCCGTCTTCTTCGAGGTAGCGGAGCTGTTCGTTGCTCGGGATGTCACTCCAAAGGAGGTAGCGTCCGACACCGTTCCAGGCAGGACCCTCGGCCCAGTACGTGCCGCGGTGGAGTCGAAGGATTGGAGTGTTGCCGAGCTTGTAGCGGAACCGCTGGTCAAGCGGAACAACATCAGGTTCCGGGTAGCGAACAGGTTCGGCATCCGGTCCAAAGTTGCGGGCGAACGCCTCGGGTGCCATGGCAGTAACGGCAGCGATCCCGCTCGCGGCTGCTAGCACGCCTCGACGCGTGGTATCGGTCGCCCGGGACTTTTGTTCCGCAGGCTCCTCGTCCGGGCGCTTTTTCGGCGCCGTCAGGTCGATAAACCTGTGGAGTTGTGGACTTGGCATGTGATTCCTCCTATGCACGTCCGCGCGGCTCAAAGAACCGCGCGATGTCTGTCGGTCCCCCCAGGTGGCGGCGCAATCGTGTCACGCAACCGCGAAGGGAACACTTCTCCCAGCCGGAGATCATACAGGTTGGCGGCCGGCTTGCGGAACGGATGTCCGGAACGCGTCTCGCAAGCCGGTCCGGTGGCGGGCGCAAGAATCAACCGGTCGCGGGTTCCTGCGCCGACTGCGGTGCCCTTCCGCCGCGTTCCAGCGCGACCGCGAACACGTTGCGGAACACTTCCGGTTCCTGGGCCCCTGCAACGGCCAACTTGCCATCGATGATGAAATGGGGCACCGCGCCCGCCCCGGCCTGCCGTGCGCGCGCGTCGCTCTGGATGACCTCGGTCCGCTCGGCATCGCTCGCAAGAAACTGTGCCGCAGCGTCACGTTCCAGTCCCGCATCAGCCCCGATATCGGTCAGCACCTCGAGGTTTCCGATGTCCCGTCCTTCAAGAAAGTAGGCGGAAAAGATGCGCTCCACGACTGGAGATTGCCGGTCTGCGCGTCGGGCGTACGCCAGCAGCCGATGCGAGTTGACCGTGTTGGGCGTCCGGGCGATGCGGTCAAAATCGATCTCGAGGCCCGAACGCTGCGCCGCTTCGGCAACGTTCCGGTAGACGGCCCGGGCACGTTCCACGCCGCCAAACTTGAGGGCGACGTAACGCTTCCGGCTCATGCCCTCGACCGGCATGTCGGGATTCAACTGGAAGGGGTGCCAACGGAGATCGACAGTGACGCCAGGGTCCAGCGCTGTCATCGCGGCCTCGAGGCGCCGCTTCCCGATGTAGCACCACGGACAGATTGTGTCGGACAGCACATCAACGGTGATTTGCATGGGCACCTCGCGACCGCACCTAGCTGGACTTAAGCCGGCTGAGCAGGATCTGACATTACCCCGGCCATGGCGCCTCCCGCATGGTCGGGTCCCTGCCTGCGGGGCAACCGCATCCGCTCGACCCTGACCCCGGGCATGTCAGCGGGCACCGAGCAGGAATTCATCCAGATGCCCTTGTGCATCGACTACCGACGACGCGTCGAAGGTGGCTGCAATCGCACCCTTGCGCATCACCAGAATGCGCTCGCAAAGCGATACGGCAAACTGGGTGTTCTGCTCTGCCAACAGGATGACCGGCCTTTGGCTTTGTTTAAACTTGTCCAGTACATCCCTGATTGCATTGACAAGGGACGGTTGTATGCCTTCCGTCGGTTCGTCGAGCAACACGAGGCGGGGGTTGGTCCCAAGGCAGCTGGCAATCGCCAGCAGCTGCTTTTCTCCGCCGCTCAGAACATCGGCTGTCCGGTCCAGGAGGGGAGTGAGCACCGGAAAGCGATCGAGAATGTCCGTCAGGTTACCGGTGTTCCGCCCCTTGGCCGTGATGGCATAGCGGAGTTGGTCCCGGACGGTCATCCGGGGAAACACGCCGTGCCCTTGAGCCATGTAGCCAAAGCCCGAACGGGTGCGTCGGTACGGAGGATCGGCAGTGATGTCGCGACCGTCGAATTCGATTGAGCCGGAAGTCGCGGGCAGATACCCCATGAGTGCACGCATCAGCGTGGTCTTGCCCATGCCGTTGGATCCGAGCACCGCCACCGCCTCGCCGGGTTGCACGGTCATCTCTACGTGATCCAGTACCGGGATAGAGCCGTAGCCGGCGCACAGTCCGGTCACCCTCAGCATGCGCCGGCGCCCGCTGGCTCGCCGAGATACACCTCGCGCACAGTCCGGTTCTTGAGCACCGTCTCCGCTGGACCTTCGGCCAGGATCCGGCCCTGATGAAGCGCGGTCACAGAATCGGCAACCAGGCGGACGAACTCCAGGTCGTGCTCGATCACAATGATCGTCCGCTCCTGCCGCAATGTGTTGACCAGGTCCATCGTTCGCTTGACCTCGTCGCGAGTCATGCCGGCTGTAGGTTCATCAAGCAGCAAGAGGGCAGGGTCTCCGGCAAGGGCGAGACCGAGGTCAAGCCATTGCCGCTGCCCGTGGGCCAGTGTCTGCGCCGGTTGGGATGCCTGCGGAGCGAGCCCGGTCAGTTCGAGAATGGTGTCAACTCTTCGAAGCCGCGCTGTGCGACCGCCAGTTCGCCAGGTTGCGAGCCAGATATTTTCCCGTGCACTCAACCCCTCGAACAACGCCGGAATCTGGGTCTTGATCGCAATGTTCTGTCGTGCAACGGCGTGCGGCGGCACGCGGGTGATATCCATTCCCCGAAACCGCACATGGCCGCGATCCGGGCGAAGTTGTCCGGACAAGCAGCGAAAAAATGTGGTTTTTCCGGCGCCGTTCGGGCCGATCAGACACCGCAGTTCTCCAGCTTTGACGCGGATATCCACGTGGTCGACAGCGACCACTCCACCAAACTGCTTCGTGAGTTCGTGAACTTCGAGGAACGGCAGGTCGCCGGTCACGGTGTCTTGCGCCAACTGCGACCGAGAGCGGTGAGGGCTCCCCGCAGTTCCGGGACCAGGCCACGGCGGGCAAACAGGACGAGGACAATGAAGCCGGCGCCCAGGACTAGATTTGTGTCGGCGACAGCGGCCTCGCCGAGCCATGTCATCACCGCCTGAACCAGCACGCATCCTATGACGGCGCCACTCAGCGTGCCCAGGCCTCCCACAAGGATCCAGACGATGATCTGTGCCGTGAACGTCATCGAGAACACGTTCGGGCTCACATACGAGCCCCACGCGGCAAAGAGCACGCCTGCGAGTCCCGCAAGGGCGCCACCAATCACCAGGACTCCGAGCTTGCAGATCCGGACGTCGTACCCGAGCAGTTCCGCGCGTTCCTCGTTTTCGCGGATCGCGACAATCACGCGGCCGAAATCGGTGGCGAGCAGCCAGCGGAGCCCCGCGTAGACAGCCACCAGCGTGGCGGCAGCGAGGACGTAGAGGTCGCCGTAGACCAGCGGCTTGCCGGGCAATCCGGGGACATTGATCGGCGGGACGGACGGAATGCCGTTGTAGCCGCCGAGATAGGCGTCTCCGATCCGGTATTCGCTGCCTGCGGAGGCCCCGGCCAGATAGAAGAAGATGAGCGATACGGCGAGCGTGATGACGGCAAGGTACACGTCGCTGATGCGGCGCCAGAACAGGAAGTATCCGAGACCGGCAGCCAGAAGTGCGGGGCCCAGGACTCCCAGAGCAGCAGGTAGCGTGCTTTCGCCCAGATTGATGGCAGTAACTGCGTAGATGTAGCTTCCAAGCCCAAAGAACGCGGACTGTCCGAAACAGAGGATGCCTCCGAATCCCCATACGAAGGCGAGGCTGAGAGCGAGAATGGCGTAGACCGCAAACAGTGTGAGTTCAAACAGGACGAACACTTCCGCCACTGCCGGGAGCCCGAAGACCAGCCCGGCCCCGACAGCCGCGGGGATCACGATGTCAGGGCGAAACCGGCGAAGGTTCACAGGGCTTTGCGGAAGTACCGGCCGGTGATCCCGGTCGGAAGCAGGCGCAGGAGCACAACGGCAAGGACGAGCATCACGACCTCGCCGACGATCGGACGGCTCAGAAACGCCGCCGCCTGGCTGGCAAGGCCGAACAGCGCTGCCGCGAGTGTCGTGCCCGTCAGTGCCGTTGCTCCGCCGGTAATCACGGTAATGAAGGCCTTCGCGATGTAGGTTGCGCCGATTTCGGGAACGACCCCTGCGAGCGGCGCGACGACCGCACCCGCAAGACCGCTCAATGCCGATCCGAGGACAAACATCGCGCTGCGGAGCCGGGCCGTATCCGCGCCAAGCGCCTCGGCGAGTTCAGGATTCTGCATGGAGCCACGAACCAGAAGACCTGTCCGACTCCAGCGGAGGCCCGCGAACAGCAGGAGAATCACGGTGAATGCGACGCCGATGACAAAGCAGGTGTAGAGCCCAACCGTGTAGGAACCGATTGCAATGGTCCCGAACGGTGGGGCGACCCCTTGCTGGTGGTATCCCAGTACCGTGGCCGCAAACCCGATCAGAAACAGGCTCAGGCCCCAGGTGGCGAGAATGGAGCCGATCAGATCACCGGCAAGACGCCGGATGATGAACCGCTCGACGACAAACCCGAGAGCCCCGACGACGGCTGGCGCGACGACCAGCATGGCGACCCAGAGGTTGATACCGGCACCGGCCGCAAGAACGAAGCTGTAGCCACCGATCATCAGGAATTCGCCATGCGCGAAATTGATGACCCGCAACATGCCGAAAATGACGGCGAGCCCCACACTGATCAGTGCGAGGCTGGCCACCGCGTAGAGCAGGTGCAGGCCGGCGACAACGGCGAGATCCATCGAGCCGGCGTCCCCGGCGCCCTCAGATGTCCGGCGTGTACATGACGTTGGTGTCAGGCCGGGCCTGAAGGTCGCATTGCTGGTTCGGATTCGTGGGCGCGACGTGCTGGTAGCGCTGCAGGATCCGGAACTGCCCGTCCCGCGCCTCGGCCAGGTAGGTATCCATCACCGAGTGGTGGGTTGTGGGATCGATCGTGACCGGGCCGCCCGGCCCCTCGACGCCCACGCCGGTCTCCATCGCTTCGATGACCGCGTTACGGTCAGTCGTGCCGGCAAGCCTGACGGCTTCAGCCCACAGCATCCAGCCGTACCAATCCTTGACGGGTACATCGGTCAGGTAGCCGTATTCGGTTCCGTAGCGCTCGCGGAACGTGGCGAGCCAATCGTGGTTGAACGGGTTGTCGAGACTCTCGTAGTACGAGCCGATCACCATGATCCCGTTCACCACCTCCGGAGGCATGCGCACGATTTCGCTTGTTCCTCCGAATGTCGTCGACATCATCGGAATCCGCTGGTTCATGCCCGCGGACGCCCATTGGCCGTAAAAGGCCTCGTGGGCCGGACCGACAAACACGTTCAGGACGGCGTCAGGTGCCGCCGCCTGAATACGGCTGATGGTGGCGCCGAACTGGCTGGGATTGACCGCGATCGGGAAGTACTCTTCTCCCACGACCTCTCCGCCCATGGCCGCGACGGCGTTTCGAATCCATTGCGCCGAGATCCGGCCGTAGTTGTAATCGGCCGCCAGCACGTAGATTCGCTTGCCCCAGCGTTCGGCGGCGGCGCCCAGAAGGAGGTCGACATAGATTCCGGGGGTTGCCCCGGTTGAAAAGAAGTTCCGGTCGCAGACGCCGCCCTCGTAGTTTGTGTTGTAGACGTAGAGGGTTTCGAGCTGGCGCAGGATCGGCCGAATGACCTCGCGCGACGTGCTGGTCAGGCCCCCTTGGACGACAGCGACCTGGTCGCGCAGGGCGAGCTGATTGGCATATTGGCTGTAGAACTGCATCTCCGACTGTGCGTCGTAGAGCTTCACGTCGAGCTGGCGTCCGAGCAGCCCTCCGGACGCGTTGATCTGGTCGATGGCCAGTTCGGCGCAACGCCATTGGTTCTCGCCAAATCCCTGAAACGGGCCAGAAAGATCGTAGAGGGCGCCAACGGGAATGGGGTCAGCGGCGTGGGCGCCGCGAAGCACGACAGCGGGGACGGCAGCGGTTGCCATCGCGCCGCGCATGAATGATCGTCTGGAAAGGAACGTGGCTGAATCTCCTGTGCTGGCGGTTCGGATCCGGTGAACTGCCGAAAGGTTACACGGGTTACCTCACCGTCCGGCAGGATCCATCATCCGGCCAATCGGAGTTGAGGTTAGCAAGTTTTCGTGGCTCAAATGGCGCGCTTGGAGGCGAACGTCTGAAGGGCAGGAATGTGGGCATTCAGCCGGTCAGTTGAGGTGAATCGGCTGCTCGATCCCGTGGATCCGGAATGCTCCGACCACCAGTCGGCAACCCTGGACTACACAGTTAGGGCTCGCTGCTGCCGCGTTGCTGTCAGCATCCCGCCAAGCCTGATGATCGGTCGGGCCGCAGGCCGTGGCCTGGATGGGCATCGCGTGTCGAGCACACCGGTGAACGCAGGTTTGCGGCGGGCAGAAGGAGTCAGGCGGGCGAACTGGTGTGGCGCCAGACGTCCGCCAAGGGTGGAGGGTTTTGTGCCCGGTCAGGTGCCGTTGTCCAACGCTTGCAGGAAGTCGGTGACCAGCCCTTCCGGTGCATCGACGACGTGTTCCGGACCCGGAAACTGGCCCTCCCGCACATCGCGGATGAAGTCTGTGAAGCCGGACACCCGTTCGGCCTGCATCGCTTCCTTCAGCTTGTAAAGCTGGCGGTACTGTTTCGAATGTCTGGGGTACGGTGGCGGATTGTTTCCGAGGACATCCTCGGCAAACAGAAACTGGATGTCGCCCCCGCTGCCCGCGCCGATGGAAGACGTCATCAGGGTGGTGCGCTTGCTGATTTCGGTCAGGATCTGGGAAGGGATGACCTCAATCTCGACCGCGTACGCTCCTGCCTCTTCGAACGCCTTGACCTGCTTGTAGACCCAGAGCGCTTCGTCGGTCGTCTTTCCGACGGCACGCAACCCGCCGGTCCATGTGCTTCTTCTCGGGACCAGCCCCGCGTGGCCTTGAACCGGAACCCCTGCTTCTGTAGCGGCAGCGATGAAGCGGGGGCTCCATTGACACATGATGGCGTCCGCGCCCAGGGCCATCGCGTCATAAGCCAGCCGCACGGCCTCGGTTTTGCTGGCGGCGGCCAGGAGAGGCACCGAGAAGGCCATGAACGTGTTGGGGGCGGCGTTGCGAATGGCAGCTGCCGGCTCGGGTTGCCGCGGATCAAACCGCACCTTCATCGTGTCGATTCCGGCTTCTTCTGCCGCCGCTGCCTCTTCGGGGCTGAAGGGGAGGGTCTCCACGAGGACCCGCTTTCCTTTCTGGTCATGGAGGTGTTTTACGGTGTAGTTGCGGGTGCCGTAGGCGCCGCCAAGGGTCATGATCCGTTGGAGTCCGCGTTCAGCAGCGTCGCGCGGGGGAATGCCTCCGTCACCGGTCGCGTGGCTGGCCATGATGTTCCTCCTTGACGGCACGTTCGGAAGAAACAGTACCAAAGTCCATCTGCTGCAACAGCCGGGCGGCGGTGCCAGTTCCGCTGGAAGTCCAACTGCGCGCTCGGTCTTCCCGGAAGGCCCTGGAAGCGCTGCGGTCAAGTGAGGCAAGTCCAAATCCGGGCGGTCCGGCTACGTGTGCGGGCACTGCCAGACGTACGCCGGAAAAGTGGGCGAGAACCGGGCGATAAGCGGTTCGGTTCGACAAGTCGAAACCTCGATTGGCTGGCACTGACGTGCATTCCGCATGCGCGCCAGCAACCACATCCACGAGTGTGTGCAAGCGGTTTCTGCCTTCCGGCGGGTTGCTGCCAATGGTCGCAACCCTTGCAAGGGTTGCGGTCAGAATGTGGCTTCGCGGACTCCGAATGAGGCTCGCCTCGCTCCAGGCTGGTGCACGGTCAGGGTCGGATTTGGCGGGCACGGCGTGGTGCCTGTCGGGAAGGTCTGGCTCAATCTGCAGGAGCGGAGCAAGACTATCGGTCGATTTGCGTACACGTCGCGCGCTCTGGGCATCCGACGATGGTCTGCCTTGGCTTGGGCCCGCCCACACGGTGAGTCCTGCAAACAGACGCCAGCAGGCAAGAACCTTTCATCAGCAAGCGGGTCGCCTTTGCCGTCGAATTGGTACGATGAAGCGCGGTGGATATGCTCGCGATGCCCCGAAACGAGGGTTTCGTGCTTGAGTCCGGCCGAAAGGTACGTCCATGTTTAAGCACCAGAAAGTGACAGCGGCCTGCTGGATCGTTTTGCTTGCCTTCGCGTTGGCCGGATGCAGCAGCAGCGACAATCAAATGGCAGTGGAGCCGACCGAGCCGACTGAACCGACAGAACCTTCGCCCGTGGAGCAGGAACTCGCCGAGCTACGGGCAGCGATCGCAGCCCTGCGGGAGCAGTTGGGAATTGCCGACGACGATGACGTCGAATCGACCATTGCCGACCTTCAGCGCGAAGTTCGCACCCTGACGGAAGAGCTCGAGGAGAAACGGAAGGCGGAGGCAGAAGCAGCGGCAGCGGTGCGCGACGCGCGCCTGCGCGAACTTGAGAAAGGCATCGGATCCTGGAGTTTTTCGGACGGGCTTCGGCACTTCCGGACGGACACCGCGCGACCTGCAACCGCTACGGATGGCGACACTCCGACCGCGATCAACGGCTGGACCGGCGAGTCGTGGAGCGCCGGGACCACAACGGCGGTGGTGTACAGCGACAAGGGCCCGGGTGTGCCAACCGCGTTCAACCGGAAGTGGGGGGGCGCAGACACCAATGGTGACGGCCTCTATGACCTGAAGGCGGATGACCACGCCGAGCTCGTCAGTGTTGCCGGGCTTCCGACGAACCCCAATCACGATCCCCTCGTGGTGGGTCCAGTGCAGGGCCTACGAGGCACGTTTGACGGCATCCCGGGCACCTTCACGGGTACCGGGGCAACCGGAACGAATGTCGGCATCGACACTGACGGCAATCCGACGTGGGACAACTCGAAACTGAAGTTCACTCCAGACGACAACTCCGCCTCGGTCACGGAGCCGGACGGGACCTACATGAATCTGGGGTACTGGCTGACCGAAGCCGAAAGCGGCACCATCACTCCCGAAGTTGCCGCATGGGCGACCACGGACGAGGCGCCTTACGTCATTGGCCCCAACTTGAGCACAGCCGCATTTACGGCACTAGTTGGCAAGGCGATGTTCAAGGGCATTGCTGCTGGCCAATACACGCACGCGACGGTTTCCGCCATTGAGGGAGGGGCCTTCCATGCCGACGCGACGCTGGAAATGGATTTTGGGGACCCTTCAGCCTTCGGACGCTTGAAGGGCACGATTGACCAGTTCATGGCGAATGGAGAGCCCATCGGTTCCGGCTGGAAGGTTGAATTGGCCAACACTGCTGCAGTGGCCAATTTTGATCCTGACTCCGGCTCAAGATTGGGCATAGGGCTCGGTGGCCGAATCTTGAATCCGATTTTCCGGAATGAGGTCAACGCCAGAGGCACATTCGGGTCGCAGCAGACGTTCGGGTTCTGGGAGGTCAGATTTTACGATACAAGTCGCAATGACTTGCTTCCAGGGGCTGTCGGCGGCGAATTCCATATCGGCGAACCCGGTCATCCGGTCAGGATGATGGGGGCGTTTGCCGCGACCAACCAGGTACCGGATCTCCCGGACAGCTGATCAGACCAGACGTGAACCTCCCCGCCCCGCCGGCTTTTTCCAGAGACCGGGGCGGGGTCTCGGGGGCTGCGGTGTAACGGCGAGCCTTGCGGATGACAGCCGCCGGCTCGGGTCGCCGGGGGTCAAACCGATTCATCGCGTCGATTCCGGCCTCTGCCGCTGCCTCCTCGGGTCAGAAAGAAAAGGTCTCCACCAAGGTGCGTTTACCTTTCGCACGCTCCATGAATCCGACGATGTGCTGCCTTGGCATAAGCCCATGCGCAGTGTGGCCCGTAAACAGATGCCACCCCGTAAAGAGGGATTTGCAGCACACGGGCATGGGTCCGCCTGATTGTTGGGCTGAAACGCGGTGGGTATGATCACATTGCCCTGATTTGAGGGCTGCTTGGTTGAATCCAGCAGAAAGGCGGGCACGTCCATGTTTAAGCATCACAAAGCGATAGCGGCCTGTTGGGTCGTTCTGTTTGCCTTCGCGTTGGCTGGATGCAGCAGCAGCGATAACCAAATGACCATGGAGCCGACCGAACCGACTGAACCGACTGAACCTTCGCCCGTGAAGCAGGAACTCGCCGAGCTCCGGGCAGCGATCGCAGCCCTGCGGGAGCAGCTCGGGATTACCGACGACGATGACGTTGGATCAACCATTGCCGATCTCCAGCGCGAAGCCCGCACGCTGACGGAAGAGCTTGAGGCGAAACAGAAGGCGGAGGCAGAAGCAGCAGCGGTGGTGCGCGACGCGCGCCTGCGTGAACTTGAGAAGGGCATTGGATCCTGGGTGCAGAATCGGAACGACCCCGACCCACATGTCAGAGCAGACACCACGCGACCTGCCACCGCATCGGATGGCGATACGCCAACCTCGATCAGCGGCTGGACGGGTGAATCGTGGAGCGCCGGAACCACAACGGCGATCATTTACAGCGACAAAGGCCCGGGTACGCCAACCCCGTTCAACCTGAAGTGGGGGCCTGCAGACAGCAATAGTGACGGCCTTTATGACTTGAAGGCGGATGACCACGGCGAACTCGTCAGCCTTGCCGGGGTGCCAACGAACCCCAACCACAAACCTCTCGTGGTAGGTCCGGTGCAGGGCCTCCGGGGCACGTTTGACGGCATCCCGGGCACCTTCACGGGTACCGGGGGAACTGGAACTAATGTCAACATCGACACCGATGGCAATCCGACGTGGGATAACTCGAAACTGAAGTTCACTCCGGACGACAACACTGCCGCGGTCACGGTGGCGGACGGGACATACATGAATCTGGGGTACTGGCTGACGGAGGCCGAATCCGGCGCCATCACTCCCGAGGTTGCCGCATGGGTGACGACGGACGAGGCACCTTACGCCATAGCAGACGGGTTGAGCCTAGAGGCTGCACGGGGATTAATTGGCAAGGCAACGTTCAAGGGCATTGCTGTTGGCCAATACACCCACGCAACAGTTACCGCCATTGAGGGTGGAGCCTTCCAGGCCGATGCGACTCTTGTGGCGGAATTCGGGAATGCTCCTACACCCTTAGCCTTCGGAACCTTGAATGGCACAATTGACCGGTTCATGGCGAATGGACAGCCCATCGGTTCCGGATGGAAGGTCGAAATGGGTTACGTAGCTTCAAAGTCCCGCTTTGACCCCGAAAGCGCAATGTCACTGACCAGTTTGCTGATAGGAAGTCGCCTTAGAATCCTCACTGGTTGGCCCCAATCTCCGGGTGAATTCAATGCCAGAGGCACGTTCGGGTCCCAGCAAACATTCGGGTACTGGGGATCCATGTTACTTGATGCAAGTCGCAATGATGATCTTCCAGGTGCTGTCGGAGGAAGCTTCCATATCGGCGAACCCGGTCATCCAATCCGGATGATGGGAGCGTTTGCTGCCACCAACCAGGTACCGGATCTGCCGGATAACTGATCTGATCAGACGTGTCGTTCCCGCCCCGCCGGTTTTTGCCGGAGATCGGGGCGGGATGGCGGATTCAGCGCCGCGACGGCGAGTCTCGCGGACGACAATTGCCGGCTCAGGTGGCCGGGGGTCAATCCGTACCTTCATCGTGTCGATTCCGGCCTCTTCTGCTTCCGTTGCCTCTGCGGGACAGAAAGAAAAAGTCTCCACCAAAGTGCGTTTACCTTTCGCACGCTCCATGAACTCGACGATGTGCTGCCTTGCTATCGGCCCATGCGCAGTGTGGCCCGTAAACAGATGCCACCCCGTAAAGACGGATATGCAGCGCACGGGCATGGGTCCGTCTGATTGTTGGGCTGAATCCCGGCGGGTATGATCACATTGCCCTGATTTGAGGGCTGCTTGGTTGAATCCAGCAGAAAGGCGGGCACGTTCATGTTTAAGCATCACAAAGCGATAGCGGCCTGTTGGGTTGTTCTGTTTGCCTTCGCGTTGGCCGGATGCAGCAGCAGCGATAACCAAATGGCCATGGAGCCGACCGAGCCGACCGAGCCGACCGAGCCCACCGAACCTTCGCCCGTGGAGCAGGAACTCGCCGAGCTCCGGGCAGCGATCGCAGCCTTGCGGGAGCAGCTCGGAATTACCGACGACGACGACGTCGGATCAGCCATTGCCGACCTCCAGCGCGAAGAGCGCGCCCTGACGGAAGAGCTTGAGGCGAAACAGAAGGCGGAGGCAGAAGCAGCGGCAGCGGTGCGCGACGCGCACCTCCGTGAACTTGAGAAAGGCATTGGATCCCGCGGTGTACTGGAGGATGCGGCTATGCCCGATCCACATGTCAGATCGGACACCGCGCGACCTGCAACCGCCACAGATGGCGACACTCCGACCGCGATCAGCGGCTGGACCAGCGAGTCGTGGAGCATCGCGAACAACGGCTCAACGATAATGGCGGTGGTTTACAACAACAAAGGCCCGGGTTTGCCAACCCCGTTCAACCAGAAATGGGGGACTGCAGACCGCAATAGTGAGGGCCTCTATGACGGCATCTATGACCTGAAGGCGGAAGACCACGCCGAGTTCGTGAGCCTTGCCGGACTGCCGACGAACCCCAACCACGACCCGCTGGTCGTGGGTCCAGTGCAAGGTCTCCGGGGCAGTTTTGACGGTGTCCCGGGAACCTTCACGGGTACTGGGGGAACCGGAACGAATGTCGCCATCAACACCGAAGGCAATCCGACGTGGGACAGCTCGAAGCTGAAATTCACTCCAGACGACAACGCTGCCACAGTCACGGAGCCGGGGCCCTACATGAATCTGGGGTATTGGCTGACGGAAGCGGAATCCGGCGGCATCACTCCCGAGGTAGCCGCATGGTTGATGACGGACGAGGCGCTTTACGGCTATCGCCAGGTTACGGCACTAAATGACGGCAAGGCAGCGTTCAAGGGCATCGCTGTTGGCCAATACACCCACGCGGCGATTACTGGCATTACGGGTGGAGACTTCCAGGCCGACGCGACACTTGAATTGGCTTTCGACGCTTCGTCCTTGGGAAGCTTGACGGGCACGATTGACCGGTTCATGGCGAATGGGCAACCCATCGGTTCCGGATGGAAGGTCGAATTCGGTGCCTTGTCTTCAAGGGACGGCTTCGATCCTGAGTCCGGTGCGGGTTTGGTTGCTGTGCAGCGTGGTCCTGTCCTTAGAATCCGCACTGGTTGGGTCAATACGGGCGATCAATTCAACGCCAGGGGCACATTCGGGTCCCAGCAGACATTCGGGTACGTTGGAGCCACGTTACTCGATACAAGTCGCAATGATGATCTTCCAGGAGCTATCGGAGGAACTTTCCACATCGGCGAACCTGGTCATCCTGTCCGAATGATGGGAGCGTTTGCGGCAACCAACCAGGTACCGGATTTGCCGGATAACTGATCTGATCAGACGTGTCGTTCCCGCCCCGCCGGTTTTTGCCGGAGATCGGGGCGGGATGGCGGATTGAGCACCGCAACCGCGGGCCTTGCATTGGCTCGGCGGATCGTTCTGCTGTTGGCACCGTCCAGTGGTTCCGTGTTCACACGTCCTGCACTTGCCCGGGCCCCGGGAGACACGGCAGTTGTCCGTCACCGGCAACCGCAGGCCGGCAGGCACGATTGCGTCGAGGCGAGTGCCTACTTGTTTATCGTTTCCGATCGCGATTGCGGGTTCTCGCATGGACGGGTCTTCGGCCGCCAGTTTCGTGTCCGGATTGTTGCGCTAGTGGTGGCGATTGGCCGCGTTTGAGCAAATGGGTTTTTGCGGATGATCGCCGGGACGGAGCTTTCCCGCGATAGACGGCTGGGATTGGGCGGCGGGTCAGGCTTTACGACCGCATCGAACGTGTGTGGTTGGTGATCACGCGTCGCTGGCTTCGCCGTTGTCTGCACCCTTATCAGGACCTCACCCCCGGTAGGTGGTGTCGTGCTGACCCATGTTTCTCGCTGCCGAACGCGCACACAGCCACTTGGGTGTGCACGCTGTCCGAGCCCGTTGCGATGAACCGGGCCTTAGCGGCGCAGAAAGGAGCCAGGTTGACCATGTCGTTCTTGCCAGACGTACGCGAGGATTGAGTCGCCGGCATGGCCGGTGGGGCCCCGTCATGGCTCCTGACGACCTCATCTACGGCGTGTTCGCCTCCCTGTCGCAGGGCGCTCCTGGCGACAATGCCTCGACATGGCGCGCGCTCGACGCGATTCCGGACCGCGACGCCGTAAGGCAAGTGCTTGATCTGGGCGCGGGGTATGGCCGCTCAACCTTCGCGCTCGCAGCGGCGCTTCCGGACGCCCAACTGACCTCCGTCGACATCCACGCCCCGTTCGTCGAGCGGATGGCCGAGCGCGCCCGGAAGGAGGGCCTGGCGGGCCGTGTCCGTCCGCTCTGCGCGGACATGGGAACGCTTGCCATCGCGAAAGGCAGCATGGATCTGATCTGGGCTGAAGGTTCGATCTATCTCGTGGGTGTCGAGCGGGCGCTCGCTCTTTGGCGTCCCTGGCTGCGTCCCGGCTGCTGCCTGGTGTTCAGCGATTTTGTCCGCTGGGCCGAAGATCTGTCGCCCGAATGCCGCAGCTTCTGGGCAGGCGAATACCCGGACATGACGTCGGAGGTCGGGGTCAGGTCGCTCGCGGCAGCGGCCGGCTACCGCACTCTTGCAAGCTTTCGCCTCTCTAGGGCCGCGCATGAAGCCTATTACGCCCCGCTAGACGCGCGCCTGACCGAGCTCGCGGACCGTGACGATGCCGGTCTCGCCAAGCTCTTGCAGGAATTTCGGATCGAAATCGAGATGACCCGGCGCTACTCCGACGAGGCCGGCTACACCTTCTTTGTCCTCCAGCGCCCGGAGACCGAGTAAGCCGGCGCGATGCGCGTCGACGGAGGACGTATCTCGAGAGCCGAGTTACGGCGTTCGGGAGGAAGGCGGCCCAACGCCGTGCATCGACGAGGATTCTCCCGACCTTGCGAGCTGTGCACCCCTCCATAGGAGACTTCTGCCTGGCCGGAGCGCGCACCGTGGCCGTCGCTATGTCTGCCTTTGCATGCTCGGTGACGACTTCAAACGGAAAACGGGGTCTGACAACCCCGCGGGGTGCGGTTCCGGTGCTGGGTCCGAGACCGCCGCCGTTGGCGCGCCCGTGAACCCTGCGTTCACGAATCTTGCCGCGCCTGCTTCAGCGGGCTGCCTGCTCTGCTCGCATGCGTTCTCGGCGGGCGATCCGCCAGTGCAGAAGGAACAGCACAAGGGAGACGGCACCGAACGCCACGCAGCGAATAATGGACTGGGCACCTTGGCGTTGGCCCCGCTCCAGCGCTTCCAGATACGCGCTTGTTCGTAGTACGGTGATGTCCGAATCGGTGGGCAAATCAGCAACCTGTGGCGGGCTTTCCTCGTCGGAGACCGGCCGCCGCTCGGACGACAGGTGCTCCCGAAAGGCATCGTCCGACTGATAGCGCTGGTACTCGTACGCAGGCATCATCAACCCCGGCCAGGCCAACTGCACAACGCTGTGGGCTGCAATGCCACCTGCGACGACCAAGGGGATCATCAGCAGCCCGCAGACGCCGAGCGCGTAGATTTCCAGTGCGGTTTTCTTCATGTCCGGCCGGCTCCCGGGATTCTCGACCGCGCGCCGTCACAGGGCCACGGCCTGTTGTGAAGAAGATAAATTATCGCAGGGGTTCTCGCCGCCGCGCAGTCGTTGCGTCTCCGGACAGAAGGCCGCTAGACGCGAGGCCCACATCTGACCAATTGGCCTCGGTCCGCAGTCTCCGAACCCTGCTCGCGTCCTCGCCGTTCTGACTTGGAACGGCGTCTTCCTGCCCGGACACTCCGACCGCCGCGTCCCGTTCATCTCCCAACCCAACCCGCTGCAAAGCCGGGGCATTCCAGCGGCCCACGTTCCATCGCAGCCAAAGAGGCCAGCGCAGCTACATCTTTGCATCGGCTAAACCCGTCCGGCACAAGGGAAATTGCCTTGTGCTGGCCTGAAAGTTCGGGCTAGATTGCGCGTCAGAGCCTCGCGATGCAGCCGCGTGCGAACCGTGCGAGCTTGGTTGGTGGAGCTTAGGTTCGTCAGCCTGACACGGTGGCGAGGCATCGCTGCACACCGGGAGACCTAGAGCATGAGCGAAAAGCGTCGGTACCACGATATGGGTGGCATGGATGCAGGCCCCATTGACATGGACACCTATGCCAAGGCTCCGTGGGAGAAGCGGGTGGATGCGCTGATGGTGCTCCTTGGGCAACGCGGCATCGTGCGCGTGGACGAGTTGCGTCGCGGCATCGAGGAACTGGGTGCAGATGCCTACGACCGGTTGACGTACTACGAACGGTGGTTGTCCTCGATGACGAATCTGCTCCTCGAGAAAAAGGTCATCACGGTGCGTGAACTGGGTGATCGAATGGCCGACATCGAGGCCGACGGGCCGCACAAGGTCCAATGACTGCTTCGAGCCCGCGATTTGCCCCGGGAGATCCGGTCCGGGTACTTGAGCGCTATCCGCCCGGGCATGTGCGTACCCCCTGGTACTGTCGTGGACAGGTCGGCACGGTTGAACGCGTCTGCGGCCGGTTCCAAAATCCCGAGCAACTCGCGTACGGCGACCCGGATGCGTTGCATCAGGTGCTTTACCGGGTGAGCTTTGCCAGCCGGTCTCTGTGGACCGATTACGCCGGAAGTGAGCGGGACCGGGTGGATATCGAGATCTTCGAGCACTGGCTCGAACCGGCTACGGGAGTGTGACATGACCGGACATGAGCCTGGCGGCCTGCCTCAAGGGGATGCTGGCGACGCCACGCACGAGGCGATTCCAGTTCCTCCGCATCCGCACCAACCGGATCTCGAAGAGACGCCGCCCACACGGCATCAGGTCATGCAAATGGCGGTGGTCTCGCTGCTGATCGACAAAGGCGTGTTCAGTGCGGACGAGATGCGTGCACAGATCGAGCGGATGGATGCCAATACACCGGCACGCGGTGCACGGCTCGTGGCCCGCGCCTGGACAGAAGACCGTTTTCGGAAGCTTCTGTTGACCGATTCGAAGGCAGCAGGCGCGGAGCTTGATATGGATGTCGGGCCCATTCCGATCCTGGTGATGGAGAACACACCGGATGTTCACAACTTGGTCGTGTGCACGCTGTGTTCTTGCTACCCGCGCTTCCTGCTGGGCCTTCCGCCCGACTGGTACAAGTCGCGGAACTATCGGAGTCGGGCCGTCCGCGAACCGCGCAGCGTACTGGCGGAATTCGGCACCGAAATTAGCCCCGAGACTGAAATCCGGGTGCACGACAGCACTGCCGACATGCGCTACATGGTCCTGCCGATGCCTCCTGCGGGGGTCGAGGGCATGGATGAGGACGCACTGGCAGCGCTGGTGACCCGGGATTGCCTCATTGGTGTGACGGTTCCGCGCGCGGTCTGAGCTTGGACGACCCAGCCCGCTTTCGGCGTTTCGACCTTACTGGCGGGTTCCGAACGCCTGCTTGAGTGCAGGACCATCGCGTTGGCCTGATCCCGTCGCCAGCCGACGTCCGCGGCTGATTGTGCAGTTCGCAACGGACGCCCCGCAAAGCGGGTTCGGGCGTCGCCTTTGCAAGCCAATTCCAGCAGCGATCGCGAGAGAGAGATGTGAGGTTGTGGCCCCCGGTTCCCATCCCTTGTGAGCGGCTGTGCGCTGGGGCGAAGGGAGAGATCGCATTGACAGGGTGGGGCGGCACCATACGATGCTGAGCCAGAGCAGAATTGACGGATCCGGCCGTTGGACGCGTTTCTCGACGAAGGTCAGCAACTCTTTCGAGATTCCGTTCGCCGGTTTGCCCGCGAGCGCATTGCCCCGTCGGCGGCCACCTGGGACCGCGAGCGTTCATTTCCCGTTGACGTGTTGCGCGCGGCCGCTGACCTGGGCCTTGCGGGCTTGTATGTGCCAGCGGAGAAGGGGGGCAGCGGCCTGTCCAGGGCAGACGCGGCAATTGTCTTCGAGGAGCTAGCGGCCGCCTGTCCATCTACCGCGGCGTACATGTCGATCCACAACATGGTCGCTTGGATGATCGCGACCTTCGGCAATGACGAACAGGTCGAGCGGTTTCTTCCCGGAATGCTGACTCTGGACTCGTTCTCGAGTTATTGCCTGAGCGAGCCCGGCGCTGGCTCGGATGCAGCGTCGCTGAGCACACGGGCCGACCGGGATGGTGACCATTACGTCCTGAACGGATCCAAGGCATTCATTTCGGGCGGCTCGGTGTCCGACCTCTACGCATGCATGGTCCGAACCGGCGGGCCCGGGCCGGACGGCATCTCGTGCGTCGTTATCGAGAAGGGTGCACCGGGTCTCTCGTTCGGCCGGCAAGAGGCCAAGCTTGGCTGGAACAGTCAGCCCACATCGGCGGTCATCTTCGAGGATTGCAGGGTCCCGGTATCGAACCGCATCGGGGACGAGGGACAGGGATTCCGCATTGCCATGCGTGGCCTTGATGGGGGCCGAATCAACATCGCGGCGTGTTCGATTGGAGCGGCCCAACGGGCGCTTGACGAGACCGGAGAACACCTCCGGACGCGGAAGCAGTTCGGAGAGACGCTTGCATCATTTCAGGGCCTCCGGTTCCGGTACGCGGATATGGCCACGGAGCTTGAAGCGGCGCGCCTGATGGTCCGTTCGGCGGCGCAGGCGATGGATGCGGGCCTCCCCGACGCGACAGTGCGGTGCGCGATGGCCAAGCGGTACGCGACGGACGTCGGGTTTCATGTCTGTGACGAGGCGATTCAACTCCACGGGGGATACGGTTACCTCAACGACTATCCGCTGGAACGCCTGCAGCGCGATACGCGTGTTCATCGGATCCTGGAGGGAACCAACGAGATCATGCGGGTGATTATCTCGCGCGCATTGCTGGACAGCTGACGCCGAACCGGCGCGCCAACGCGAGCACCAACGTGTGACCAATCTGCATTGTTTCCGGGAGGGTGCAGCCGGGCGGGTTGTACTCGACCGGCCTGAGGCGTTGAACGCGCTGAACCTCGACATGGTGCGAGGGATTGCCGAGGCGCTTGACGGGTTCGAATACGATCGGGCCGTGCAGGCAGTCACAATCGAGGGCAAGGGCGACCGGGCGTTCTGCGCGGGTGGCGACGTCATTTCGCTGTATCGGGCACGCGAAACCGGGACTGCTTTCACGGCACAATTTTTCCGGGAAGAGTACGCGCTCAACCGACGTCTCAAACGATTTCCCAAGCCGGTGGTCGCGTTCATGGACGGGATCACCATGGGCGGCGGTGTCGGCCTGTCCGTCCACGTCTCGCACCGGGTTGTGACGGAGCGTACGGTCTTCGCCATGCCGGAAGTTGGGATCGGCTTCTTTCCCGATGTTGGTGCCGGTTACGTCCTGGCGCGTCTGGCGGCCGGCGTCGGAGCGTGGATGGCCCTTACGGGAAGCCGTCTGCGCGCGGGCGACTGCCTCGATCTCGGACTCGCCACGCATGCGCTTGACGCAACGGCCACCGTGTCCGATGCCGTCCGGGCCGTGGCCGAGATGGAGAACGGTGTGGACGAAGCCCTGGCACCTTTTCTCGGCGAGCCCGCACCCGGAGACGTGGACCCCTTGCTGGGAACCATTGCTCGTTGTTTCGGGCACGACAATCTGCCCACGATCCTCCAGGCGCTCGCGAACGAGGGAACACCATGGGCGAACCGTGCGCAGGAGCAGCTTGCACGGCAATCGCCGACCAGCCTCAGGATCACGATCAGACAGCTAGAACTGGCGAGGTCTGCGTCCTTCGAAGCGAACCTTGTGACTGAATTCAGAATGAGTCAGGCTTGCATCGCCGGTCACGATTTCATGGAGGGTATTCGGGCGGCACTGGTGGACCGGGACCGTTCGCCAAGATGGCGTCCTGACAAGATTGCTGACGTCACCGATGAGTTAGTGGATGCCCACTTCGTGCCGCCCCCTTCGGGCGACCTGGAATTCGCCTGACGCGCAAGGCCGGTTGCGGAGTTCAAGGTGGCCGCAACCCGTCAATCTCCGACATCGGCAGGACCGCATGGGCGGTTCACGGTCTGAGGACGGGTGGAATCCGAAGTCGCGTAGAACGTCCGGAAGCGCCTACCGCGTCGATCAGGAGGTCAAAGCCGAGGCGCCGGCTCGATGGTTCTCGTCGACCGCGAGGCGTCCCAAAACAAAGACAGGAACCGGATCGGGCATATTTTGCCCGACTCTGGACGGCAGACGCTGCGTTCCACGGAACTGGCGGCGAGGCTGCAGAATCCCGCTACGCAGTCGCCATCGCTCGCGACATAGGCGCGCACCCCCCGGCCTTGACCAGCTTTACTCCGGAGCCAGGCGCCGAGGGTCGAGACGCCGGACAAAACTGTGAAATATCGAAGCCGGACGCGAGCAGATCGGGGAGTCTTAGCGGGTCCACTGTGGTGCGCGCGCGTAACGTGCCTTCACGGAGGGGTCGATGTCCACGGGCGCGTCGAGCGTGGCGGCAAAGTCGTCCCACGCCTTGTCGTCGAGGATGATGACCGGGCGCTGGTTCAGAATCTCGACCGCCGCCAACTCGCTCGCGCGGAGCACGAACTCAGATCGGCTGACGCCTTGGACTGCTGCGGCGCGGTCAATAACGGCCAGGCGCTCGCTGGAGATGCGGAAGCTTACCTGGGGCATGACGACCTCCTTCAGGCGGAAGGTACGGAGGAGCGGGAAAGCATCTGAACGTAGCGCACTTCCAACCCATGTGTGCAGATGTTTCTGCCTTGCGGGCGCAAGAGCGTCGTCCGGCTTGGAACCCGATACCGGTTACCGCCACCCGCAAATGTGGTGATTCGTGGTTACCGCTTCCCCTTCTCAGCGGTCGATGCTGGCAACGGGAGGCAAAACGACCGGGCCGGGCATTCCGCCCTTCAATGCGTATGGTCTGAATGGTCGTGGTAGCCGATGACTACAAAATCAACGAGATCGCGGATGACCGTCCCGGCTTCATCCGTGGCTTGCCACGATAGAACGTAGTCGCCGTCGTGAAGTTCCGGCAGGGATACCGAGAACGCACTGCGCAACTCCTGAAGCGGCGTAAACCCGAGCGGAAGCACTTCGTCTGAGCCACTCACGAGAGTCACCTCTTCAAGCACAACGGGACGTTCAAAGGTTAATTCGAATGCCGGAGGAGCCTCGTCGAGCACGTCTCCGGCGTCAATGTTGGCGGACGCGATTCGAGATTCCCCAAACGCTTGAAGTGCGGTCCAAGCGGCAAGGACGGTGACCATGAGAAGAAAATTGGCAATGCGCATATCGCGAATCCTGTGGGCCTGACAGGTTCCGGCAAGCCGGAAGATGGCGGCGTTGCACCTCCCTGCGCCGGGCAGCCGGCCCGAAATGCGTGGCTCTGGCCCGGCATTGTAGTCGGGCCATCCGTACCTCTTCGATTGAGAGTGCCCGGCATTCCGCAACCACCGGCGGTCAACGGTTGGGGCAGCACCCAGGTTGGTGATGCACGAGGTGAGGCACGGGGCCAAGGCGCGGCAGCCGATTGCTCTGGCAGGCGCCGCCCGGGATCGTCCCGGAACGACCTGCGCGTTGTTCAACGGACGTCGGCCCCTTAGATAGGCAACGCATCGCGGAGTATGGTCGCTCCGGTGATGGCCACCGGGTGCCGGTCTGTTGCACCCACACTGGACGGGGCCCAACCCGGAGGCGCGTTGTGTGCGCGTCGTCGCGCGTTCGCTCCGGCCCGCCAACAGGGCGCAGCGGCTGTCACGCCCCCATGACAGGAGATCATCTGTGTTTAGGTCGTTTTTCGCCAATCGGCAGTGGATGCACTGGTCCCTTCTGGGCAGCACGGCGATTCTGCTCGTCACTTGGTACAAGGTGCAATTGGACGTTCGAATCAACGAGTGGTTCGGTGACTTTTACGACACGCTCCAGATCGCGCTGGCCGAGCCCGGAGCTGTCGAATTCGCGGATTTTCTCTCCAAATGCCTGACGTTCGCCGAGATTGCGGGCATCTACATCGTCGTGGCCGTCCTGCTGGAGTTCTACGTACGCCATTACGTGTTCCGCTGGCGGACGGCCATGAACGACTACTACATGTCGTATTGGGGCCACGTCCGGCACATTGAAGGGGCGGCGCAGCGGGTCCAAGAAGACACGATGCGCTTTGCCCGGATCGTCGAGGGCCTCGGGGTTGCCTTCATGCGTTCGGTCATGACCCTGATCGCGTTCCTGCCTCTCCTGTGGACTCTCAGCGAGCACGTCACGGAACTGCCCTGGATCGGCACGGTTCCGCATTCGCTGGTCTGGCTTGCGATCGTGTCCGCCGCTTCCGGCACGGTTCTGCTTGCGGTGGTTGGCATCAAGCTGCCGGGGCTCGAGTTCAACAACCAGAAGGTGGAGGCGGCGTACCGCAAGGAGCTGGTGTACGGCGAAGATCATGCCGACCGCGCCGAACCCGAGACGATCGGTCAGTTGTTCGCCAACGTGCGCCGGAACTATTTCCGGCTCTACAAGCACTATCTGTATTTCGACATTGCCAAATGGTCGTATCTGCAGTTCGCCGTCATCATTCCCTACATCATGATGGGGCCAACCATTGTGGCGGGGGTGATCACGCTCGGAGTCCTGCAGCAGATCCTGCGTGCCTTCGACCGGGTGGAAATGTCCTTCCAGTTCCTGGTGAATTCATGGTCGACGATCGTCGAACTGATCTCGATCTACAAGCGACTGCGGGCGTTCGAGACCGAGATTCGCATCCAGGAACGCGCTCGCGGACCGATCTCAGGACCGGGGCTACACGGGGTGGCTGGCGGATGAGTCCGGAAGCCGGGGTGGCATCGCTTCGACGAACCGTCGCTGGAGCGCTTCGTCGACCTCGGCCATGGACGCGGGGTTGCCGAGACTGCGAAGCGACGTGACACCCGCGTCGCGAATGCCGCAGGGGACGATTCCTGCGTAGTGGGCGAGGTCCGGATGCACGTTCACGGACACCCCGTGGAACGTCACGCCCTTGCGCACCCGCACACCCAATGCAGCGATTTTTGCCTCGCGTCCTTCGGAATCCCGCACCCAAACGCCGATTCGGTCTTCACGGCACGTGCCGTGCACGCCGAAGTCACGGAGCGCGGCGATGACCCAGTCCTGCAGCCCGCGCACGAACGCCCGGATGTCCCGGCCCCGTGCCCGGAGGTCGAGCATCACGTAGGCCACGCGCTGGCCGGGGCCGTGATAGGTGACGCTGCCGCCGCGCCCCGTCCGCAGTACGGGTAACCGGGCCGTGTTCAGGATGTGATCGGGGTCGGCGGTTGTCCCCAGGGTGTAGACGGGCGGGTGCTCCGTAAGCCAGACACATTCTCGGGCGGTGCCGGCGACGATGGACGCCACCCGCTCTTCCATTGTCGCCACGGCGGGCAGGTAATCGACCGGCGCCTGGCTGTGCCACCATTCCGGATCGTGCGCCGTGTCGGCCATAGTCCAGTACTTCCCGACCTGCCAGCGTCGTCTTCTAGAAGTGGCGGGACCACGCGTGCGCGACGGCGATGCATTCGGGTCCGAACCGCCGGTTGCGTGGGTCTGAATGCTTGGAACACCCTGTACGCCACGATAGATTAGCGAACGCGAAAGCATGCTCAAACAGCCCATGAACACCTGCAGGGCGGGAGGGACCGATGGCCGAATCCCTTGCCGCCACGGGCCGACACGACGCGCGCATTGAACTGATTGCCCGGCTTGCGGACCTGGCGATGGAGCCATCCGCTGCCGATCTCGCAGAACTCCGCGCGAGCCATCCCGCCGACGTTGCGGACGTCATCGAACAGCTGCCCCCGGAACCCCGGCTGCGGGTGCTTGGGATGCTGGATGGGGACCTGCCGGCAGACATCCTCGCATCCCTGTCGAGGCGGGTTCTCGCGGAGGTTGCGCGCAGCATTGACCCGGAGGTCCTGGCCCGGCGCACCGGCGAGGCCGAGACCGATGACGCGGCCTACATCCTGGACTCGATCAATGCGGATCTGCGCGACCGAATCCTTGCGGACATGCCGCCGAGCGAAGCGGAGCTTGCCCGGCAGGCGCTGGAGTTCCAGCCCGACAGTGCCGGCCGGCTCATGCAGCGGGACTATGTGGCGATTCCGTCGTACTGGACGATCGGTCAGGTCATTGATCATCTGCGCGAATCGCCCGACGTTCCCGATGAGTTCTACGCCCTGTTCGTGGTGGGCGCGCGCCATACGCCGGTCGGCACGATTCCGCTGCACCGCGCGGTGCGGGCCAGCAGGGAGGTGCGGGTCGCCGACATCATGACCCGTGACCCCAAGGTCGTGTCCATGACAGCCGACCGCGAGGATGTCGCGTTCCTGTTTGGCCAGTACGAGTTGACGTCGGCGCCGGTTGTCGATGCGCAGAACCGCCTCATCGGCATGGTGACGGTGGACGACGTGGTGGATGTCATTCAGGAGGAAGCCAGCGAGGACATGATGCGCCTGGCCGGTGTCGGCGCGGAAAACGACCTCTACACGGCCGTCATGCAGACGGCGCGCAACCGGTTCACGTGGCTCCTTGTCAATCTGTGCACGGCGTTTCTGGCGTCTGCAGCCATCGCGGTGTTTGCGTCGACGATTGAGCAGGTGGTGGCGCTGGCAATCCTGATGCCCATTGTTGCGTCCATGGGCGGGAATGCAGGAACCCAGACGCTGACGGTAGCCGTCCGTGCCATCGCGACCCGGGAACTCACAGCAGTCAATGCGCCCCGCGTGGTGGGCAAGGAGGTGCTTGTCGGGGTCTGCAACGGACTTGCGTTCGCCGTCATCACGGGGCTTGCTGCGGGGTTGTGGTTCTCGAGCGTCCCGATCGGTCTTGTCATCGGCGCAGCCATGGTTTTCAACATGGTCGTTGCCGGCCTGTGCGGTGCACTGGTACCCATACTGCTCGAGCGGGCCGGGGTCGACCCGGCTCACGGCGCGGTGGTCATTCTGACCACGGTCACCGACGTTGTGGGTTTCTTCGTCTTCCTCGGCCTCGCCGAGTTAACCCTGCTGTGAGGATGCATTAGATGGTCTCCATGCGTTCGAATGCTCCGGCCCATTTCGATTTCAACCTGGGCGAGACCGTGGACATGCTGCGGGCAAGCGTGACCGGTTTTGCCGACCGCGAGATTGCGCCCCGGGCGGCCGAAATCGATGCGTCCAACGCCTTCCCCGAGGATCTCTGGGCCAAGATGGGTGCGATGGGTCTGCTTGGAGTCACCGTGGAGGAGGAATACGGCGGTGCGGGCCTCGGCTATCTGGAACATGTGGTGGTGACCGAGGAGCTCAGCCGGGCCTCGGCGTCGGTCGGGCTCAGCTACGGAGCGCATTCGAACCTGTGCGTGAACCAGATCCGCCTCAACGGCACGCCGGCGCAGCGCGAGCGCTTTCTTCCGGATCTGGTGACGGGAAAGAGCGTGGGCGCTCTGGCCATGAGCGAGGCCGGGGCCGGCTCGGATGTCGTCGGCATGCAGACGCGGGCGGAGCGGAAGGGCGATCGCTACCTGTTGAACGGATCCAAGTCGTGGATCACCAACGGCCCGGATGCCGACGTCATTGTGGTGTATGCACGCACCCGGCCTGGTCCGGGGGCACGCGGAATTACGGCGTTTCTGATCGAGCGCGGATTCCCTGGCTTCCAACGCGGCCCCAAGCTCGACAAGCTCGGCATGCGGGGCTCGAACACAGGGGAGCTCATTTTCGAGGACTGCGAAGTTCCGGTCGAGAATGTGCTGGGCAAGGTCGATGACGGCATTTCGGTGCTGATGAGCGGCCTCGATTTCGAACGAATCGTGCTGGCTGCAGGCCCGCTGGGGCTGATGCAGGCGTGCTGGGACCTTGTCGTTCCATACGTGCACGAGCGCAAGCAATTCGGCCAGCCGATCGGAACGTTCCAGCTCATGCAGGGCAAGCTGGCGGACATGTACACCACCATGAACGCCTGCCGCAGCTACGGATATGCGGTGGCCCAGGCTTGCGATCGCGGGGATGCGACGCGGAAGGATGCCGCCGGTGTGATCCTGTACACCGCCGAGCGGGCAACCTGGATGGCATCCCAGGCGGTCCAGGTCCTTGGCGGAAACGGCTACACAAACGAGTATCCGGCGGCCCGCCTGATGCGGGATGCAAAGCTCTACGAGATCGGGGCCGGAACGAGCGAGATTCGAAGGATGCTGATTGGTCGGGAAATTTTCGAGGAGTCGGCCTGATGCGACTCTGGTCCAGTACGCTCGGCACGCTGCTCGCAGCGTGTCTTGTGGCCCACGGTGCCGAGGGCGGCGCCTCGATCAGCGGTCCGGAACCGGCGAGGTCTACCGGGCCTGTGCTGGCGCAGGAGTCCGGTGACGTGGAGCCATTTCCGATTGCACCGCTCCGGAACCGGACGGATCCGGAAACCGGGCGGACCGAAGAGAGTGATTCCGGTGTGAGCCCGTTTCCGTTGCCATCCGATATCGCGCCTGCGCCCGATACAGTTCCGCGCTCGAGTTCCCGCGACACGGCGGACCGCATGCCTGCGGGTGCCGAGGCTGACCGTCGCACGGCGGACGAGCAGCTCAATCTGCCCCGGTCGATGGAACGCGAGATCGGGGTCCCGCCGTTCCCGTATGATCCCGAGGCGCGCGCCGCATCCGCACGCACCTGTACCCGGGGCTGTATGACGGCGCGCACCGAATGTGCCAGGGCCGGCGAGCCGGTCCGGAATTGTGAAGGGGCGTTCATCCTCTGCGCGCGGGACTGCGGACTCGGACGGGATCCGATGGTCAGCACCCCATTCACCGAATGATTCGTTCGCGGGCGAGGGCCCGCTTCACCAGGAGACATTTGTCATGGATCGAGATCCCATTGTCGTGGCCGGGATGGCCCGCACGCCCATGGGCAGCTTTCAGGGCTCGCTGCAGCCCGTGACCGCACCCGAACTGGGCAGCGCAGCCATCCGGGGCGCTCTTGACCGGGCCGCCGTAGCGAGCGAGGACGTCAACGAAGTCTTCATGGGCTGCGTGCTTCCTGCCGCGCAGGGCCAGGCGCCGGCCCGGCAGGCCGCCATTGGAGCCGGTATTCCGGTCGACGCCGGCGCCACGACGATCAACAAGATGTGCGGATCAGGGATGCGCGCGGCCATGTTCGCCCACGATGCGCTGGCTGCGGGCAGTGCCAGCGTCGTGGTGGCGGGCGGCCTCGAGAGCATGTCCAATGCCCCCTACCTGCTTCCCAAGGCGCGAGGCGGCCTGCGAATGGGTCATGCGCAGGTGCAGGACCACATGTTCATCGATGGTCTTGAGGACGCGTACGAGCCGGGCAAGCTGATGGGGCATTTTGCCGAGGCGACAGCCCAGAAGTACCAGTTCACACGGGCCGAACAGGATGAGTTTGCGATCCGTTCGCTGACGCGGGCCCGGATCGCGAACGAGGACGGGACGTTCGCCGACGAGATGGTGCCCGTGACGGTCAAGACCCGAAAGGGCGCGAGCATTGTCGATCGCGACGAGCAGCCGTTCTCCGCCGACCTCGACAAGATCCCCGCGCTCCGCCCCGCGTTCAGCAAGGACGGGACAGTGACGGCGGCGAACTCGAGCTCCATCTCCGATGGAGCCGCCGCACTGGTCATGATGCGCCAGTCCGAAGCCGAACGGCGTGGCCTGACGCCGCTGGCCCGAATCGTGGCGCAGGCGACCCACAGTCAGGAACCGGCATGGTTCACGACTGCGCCGCCGCCGGCTATTCGCAAGACGCTCGAGCAAGCAGGGTGGACGGCCGACGAGGTCGACCTCTACGAGGTCAACGAGGCGTTTGCCGTTGTCACGATGGTGGCGATGCGTGAATTCGGTCTGTCGGCGGACAAGGTCAACGTGCACGGCGGTGCCTGCGCTCTCGGCCATCCGGTCGGGGCCTCGGGCGCCCGGATCATGGCCACGCTGATCACTGCGCTTCGCAAGTACGATCTGGACAAGGGGGTCGCGTCGCTTTGCATCGGCGGTGGAGAGGCGACTGCAGTGGCGCTGGAGCGCGTGCACTGACCGACCGCCCTTAGCGCGATGCCAGCGCTGGTAAGCCGGCTCGACGTCAAGGGAGCCGGGTATCGGGCGAGTTCCGAGCGCATGCGGGAACTCGTCGACGAGTTGCGTGCCCGAACGGCCGCCGCCCGGAACGGCGGCGGCGCCCGGGCGCGTGAGCGCCATGTTGCGCGCGGCAAGCTCCTGCCGCGCGAGCGCGTCGACCGGTTGCTCGATCCCGGTGCCCCGTTTCTCGAACTCTCGCCGCTTGCCGCCTGCGATCTCTACGACGGCGAGGCGCCCGGTGCCGGACTCATTACCGGCATCGGCCCGGTGGCCGGCCGCGCATGCATGCTCATCGTCAACGACGCGACCGTGAAGGGCGGCACCTACTACCCGATCACGGTCAAGAAGCACCTCCGGGCACAGGAGATTGCGGAGGAAAACGCCCTTCCGTGCATCTACCTGGTGGATTCAGGCGGCGCCTATCTGCCTCTGCAGGATGAGGTCTTTCCGGACCGGGAACACTTCGGCCGAAGCTTCTTCAACCAAGCGCGCATGTCCGCACGCGGAATTCCGCAGATCTCGGCCGTGATGGGGTCATGCACTGCGGGCGGTGCCTATGTGCCGGCGATGTCCGATGAATCGATCATCGTGGCCGGGCAGGGGACGATCTTCCTCGGTGGCCCGCCGCTCGTGGAAGCGGCAACCGGCGAAGTCGTGAGCGCAGAGGAATTGGGGGGATCCGATGTCCACGGCCGGCGTTCGGGCCTGGTTGACCATGTGGCAACGGACGATGCGCACGCGCTGGCGCTTGTGCGACAGGCGGTCGGGCACCTGGGTGGCCGCTCCATGGAGACTGACGACGCTCTGCCGGACGAGCCCGCGTACGACCCGGAGGAGCTGTACGGCCTGGTGCCCGTCGACCCGCGGGAGCCGTGGGAGGTGCGGGAGGTGATTGCGCGGATCGTCGATGGCAGCCGGTTTGACGAATTCAAGCCGTTGTACGGCGCGACACTGGTCTGCGGATTCGCCTCGATCTGGAACCGGGAGATCGGGATCCTCGCCAACAACGGGGTCCTGTTTTCCGAATCCGCAAAAAAGGGCGCCCACTTCATCCAGCTCTGCGAACGGCGCGGCACACCGATGCTGTTCCTGCAGAACATCACCGGATTCATGGTCGGTGCCAGTTACGAGGCGGGCGGAATCGCCAAGGACGGGGCCAAGTTGGTGACCGCGGTCGCAACGTCGAGCGTCCCGCGCTTCACGGTCATCGTGGGCGGCTCATTCGGAGCCGGTAACTACGGAATGTGCGGGCGCGCCTTCAACCCCCGGTTTCTCTGGACCTGGCCCAACGCCCGGATCTCGGTGATGGGCGGCGAGCAGGCTGCACACGTCCTGTCCGTGGTTCAGCGCAATGCCAAGGCCAACCGGGGCGAGACCTGGTCCGAGGACGACCAGCAGGCGTTCCGGGACGGGATCCGCGATCAATACGAACGCCAGGGGAACCCGTACCATGCGACGTCCCGTCTCTGGGATGACGGAATCCTGGATCCCGGCGAGACCCGCCGGGTTCTCGGTCTTGCGCTCCGGGTGGTGGCGTCGGAACCCGATCCGGACCAACGGTTCGGGGTCTTCAGGATGTAGATGGTCATGCCTGACACCCCTGCAGAAACGGTCGTCCAGGGCGTTGACAAGCGCGGTGTGGCCCGGGTCACGATTGCCCGGCCCAAGGCCCGGAATGCCCTGGACGCCGCGACCATCGACAGCCTGCATGCCGCGTTCTCAAGTGTGGCGCGCGATCCTGACGTGCGCGTTCTGGTGGTCGCAGGCCAGGGAACGGCGTTCTGTGCAGGGGCCGACCTGAACTGGATGCGCGAGAGCGCCACGATGTCTGTGGATGACAATGTGCGTGACGCCAGCCAGTTCGCCAGCATGCTGGAGGCGCTGGCAGCCGTTCCGTGTCCGACTATCGGCGCCATCCAGGGGGCCGCCTATGGCGGAGGGGTCGGCATCGTGGCTGCCGTCGATGTCGCCGTTGCCGGAGTGTCCGCACGTTTTGCGCTCTCGGAAGTGCGGCTCGGTCTCGAGCCGGCAATGATTGCCCCCTACGTGGTAGGCGTCCTTGGGGCACGGGAATTTCGTTACCGGGCGCTGCGTGGAGCGGCATTCGATGCGAATGAAGCGCTTCGCCTGGGGCTCGTGAGCGAGGTCGTGCGAGACTCAGACCTGGAGGCGACAGTCGAGACCGTGGTGGACGATCTTCTCCGGGGAGGCCCAGTGGCCCAGTCGGAAATCAAGAAACTCGTCGCTCTCGCGGACGGCCGGCGTCGGGACGGCGACCTCCGAAGCGAACTCGCTCGCAGGATTGCAGCGCGTCGCGCGAGCCCGGAAGGGCAGGAAGGCTCGACGGCATTTCTTGAGCGGCGCGATCCCTCCTGGACTGCCTGAACGCGTGTTTCAGCGAATACTGATCGCCAATCGCGGCGAAATCGCGGCGCGCATTGCCCGGACCTGCCGAACAATGGGGATTGCGAGTGTCGGGGTCCATTCGTGGGCCGACCGGGCTTCACTGCACACGCGCGCAGTGGATGCATCCATTGCGCTGGGTCCGTCCGCCGCGTCCCTGAGTTATCTGGACATTGATCGGGTCATTGATGCTGCACGCAGAACAGCCGTCGATGCCGTGCATCCCGGCTACGGATTCCTGTCCGAGAATGCCGAGTTCGCGGCACGTTGCGAAGACGCCGGGATGTGCTGGATTGGTCCGTCCGCCGAGGTCATCCGCCTGATGGGCGACAAGGGTGCAGCGCGCCAGCACGTCGCGCAGGCGGGGGTGCCCATCGTGCCGGGATTTCGCGTGGAGTCGGCCGACGACACGCCTGCCCGCTGCGAGAAGCTCGGATATCCCGTTCTGGTCAAGGCAGCGGCCGGTGGCGGTGGACGGGGGCTGCGGCGGGTGAACTGTGCCAGCGAGTTGGGCGAGGCCCTGCAATCGGCACGGCGTGAGGCCGAAAGCGCGTTCGGCGACGGTGCACTGCTCGTCGAGAAGTACGTATCGCCGGCGCGCCACGTCGAAGTCCAGATCCTTGCTGACCGTCACGGACATACCGTGCATCTCTTCGAACGCGACTGCTCGTTGCAGAGGCGCCACCAGAAGGTGATCGAGGAAGCACCAGCGCCCGGTCTACAGTCAGCACTGCGGGAGCGGCTTACAGCAGCTGCGTGCCTCGCGGCGTCCTCAGTTGGTTACGCCAACGCGGGTACCGTCGAATTTCTGGTCGGGCCGGACGATGATTTCTACTTCATTGAGATGAACACCCGGCTCCAGGTTGAGCATCCGGTGACCGAATGCATCACCGGCCTGGATCTCGTTGAATGGCAACTTCGCATTGCCGCGGGGGAGCCGCTCAATCTCCGTCAGGAAGACATCAGTGTCCAGGGGCACGCGATCGAGGCGCGCGTCTGCGCCGAGGATCCGGAGCAGGAATTTCGCCCGCAACCGGGGCTATTTCCGTGGGTGCGGTGGCCGGAAGGGGAGGGCCTCCGCGTGGACACCGCGGTGCAGTCGGGCGACCAGGTGTCCGCGCATTACGACTCGCTGATCGCGAAGATCATTGCGACAGGCAGCGACCGCGAAGAGGCGTGCGCCCGCCTGGAGGCCGCGTTGCGTCGGCTGGAGGCAGCGGGTCCCGTCACCAATGCGCGGTTTCTCGTTCGTTGCCTGGAGAACCGGGAGTTCCGCAACGGCCGATTCGACACCGGATTCATTGCCGAGCATCTGGACGACCTTGTGGCCCCGGATGCAACGCTCGATGACGAAACGCTGGTCATCGCGGCATTCGCGGTCGCGTCCGCCGATGCCGGCTCGGCAGGCGGAGATCCGTGGCGGCAGGGCGACAGCTGGCGTTCAGCAGACGGAACCGGTGCCACCTACTATTTTGCGCAGGGCGGCAAAACCGTGCCGGTGACAACCCGATGGACTGGCCGGTTTCTGAATGTCTTGGTGGGCGGCCAGAAGTTTGTTCTTGCCGGCACTGTCTCCTGTGATGGACGTCTGGAGGTTCGGATCGGCACTGAAACGGTGCACGGGCGCGCGGTTGTCGACGATGCGCACGTCTGGCTGTTTCTCGACTCAGGCCAATGGACGGTGGTGCGCCCCGATCGGGCGGTTGAGGGGGCAGGCCGCTCCGGAGGTACCGGCGATTTCGCATCGCCGATGCCGGGACGGGTGACGGAGGTTCGGGTCGGCCCGGGTGACCGGGTAGCCGCAGGGGCGACACTGCTGGTTGTGGAAGCGATGAAGATTGAACATCGCATTCAGGCGCCGGGGGCAGGCCTGGTCAAGGCACTTCGGTGCGAGCAGGGGGCGTGGGTCACCGAAGGCGAAATGCTGGTCGAGTTCGTGCCCGAAACCACGTGAGGGCGGACCATCGCCATCACGGACCAGGCGACCGCCTCGTGGGTAGCGTTCGGCCCACCGTGCGGGCTTTCGCGACCGAACCGGTGTCCGGATGGACTTGTCCGCAGCCCGTGATCGGCTGATGGCTGACCGACCCACCTTGCATCTGGTCAAACTGGCTCAGGGAATCGAGTCGCCCGCAGCTCTCCGCAGGGCCCAACTGCGTCGGCTGCGGGCCGGAAACGGCCGCGCACGGCTGACGCACTTCACCCGCAATCGCCCAGTACGGACGCCCGAACTTCTGGATGGCGGGTCGATTTACTGGGTCGTGCGGGGGTATATCGCGGTGCGCCAGCGCCTGCTCGACATTGTTGACGCGACCAACGCGCATGGCCGCGAGGGGGTGAACCTTGTGTTCCATCCGGACCTTGTCGCGACGGAGCCAAGGCGGCTCCGTGCGTTTCAGGGATGGCGCTACCTGGAAGCGGGACGCGCACCACCCGATCGCGACTTGCTGATTGATCCGGGTCTGCCGGACACGATTGCCCGCGATTTGTATCGGCTCGGATTGTTATAGCGGCCTCCCGGGCCTCGCATTCGCGTCAGGGTGCCCACTTTTTGCGAGGGGCGTTACGATGCCGCCAACCTACCCACTTGGAGAATTCAGCATGCGTGGATTGTTTGGCCTGTTTCTTGCGGGCGTATTTTCTGGTGTCGTGAGCGTCGCCACCGCTGGTGCCCATGTCGAGATGCGTCCCATGTTGACGCTTGGCATGGCCAAGGCGATGGCCGATGCGTGCGAGGCATTTCGCGAGACGCAGGAGGATTTCCGTCCTCTCAATATCGCGATTGTGGACCGTGGCGCAGATCTCGTGCTGTTCCGGCGTCAGAACGATTCATTTCTCGGCAGTTTCGAAATCGCGCTGCGAAAAGCCCAGTCGGCAGCGCGAATTCCGTTTCCAACCCGCGCCTTGGGCGTCATCGTGCACGGCAAGGACGGAGAGCCGGGCCGCGCACCGGCACTAGGTGAGTTCGACCATCTCACGGCGCTGACAGGCGGCCTGCCAATCCGCATGGCGGACGGGGCCCTCGTGGGTGCGATCGGCGTCAGTGGCGCAACCGGCGATCAGGACGAACAGTGTGCCCAGGCGGCCATTGACGCGGTCGCCGACATGCTGCAGTAGCGGGCCGGCATGCTTGATCTTGCTGTTCGCGACGCGCTGATCGTCGACGGGACAGGGAAACCGCCGTTCCACGGTGATCTGGGCGTCGAGAACGGCAAGGTCGTGGCCCGCGGGGGCGACGTCGGCCGTGCCCGGGAAACCGTGGCGGCGGAAGGCCTGGCGCTCGCGCCGGGAATCGTCGACACCCACACCCATTTCGATGCGCAACTGACCTGGGATCCCGGCGCGACGCCATCGCCGTCGCTCGGCGTGACCACCGTGGTCATCGGCAACTGCGGATTCACGATCGCGCCGTGCCGCGAGCCGGACCGTGACGCGACACTGCGCAACCTCACCCACGTTGAAGGGATGTCCCTGTCCGCACTGCGGACAGGCGTCCGATGGGAATTCGAGAGTTTCCCTGAATACCTGGATCTGCTGGAGCGGGACGGACTTGTGCCCAACGTCGCTTCGTATGTGGGCCATTCGTCCGTCCGGACGTACGTGATGGGCGACGCGGCAACCGAGCGGGCCGCAACCGAGGACGAGATCGCCCGGATGGCCGATATCGTGCGGGATGCGGTGCGCGCCGGCGCCATCGGCTTCTCGACGACCACATTCGAAGGCCACAACGGCGAGCACGGGATTCCGATGCCCTCACGGTTTGCCGGTGAGGACGAGATGCGGGCACTCGTGACCGCGATGGGTGAGACAGGACGCGGAATTTTCATGCTGACCGTGGGAGGCACGACGAAGCTCGACGTGCTGGAATCCATGGTGGCGGACTCCGGCCGGCCGGCACTGGTGGCCGCACTGCTCCATAACCCGACCCGTCCGGACGGTGTCCGAAGGGCGCTGACCCGGCTTGAGGCCGCGACTGAACGCGGGCACGAGATGTGGGGACAGGTGTCGTGCCGGCCACTGACCATGGAGTTCACGATGGCGAGCCCGTACCTGTTCGAGGGACTGGCATCGTGGAAACCGGCCATGGCGGCGTCCGGGAATGACGCCCTCCAAGCGGTATACAAGTCGGAAACGTTTCGGGAGGCCGTGCGCGCCGAGCTGGCCGAATCGGCCAAAGTCCGGGTCTTCAACGGCGATTGGGACAAGATTCTCGTGCGCGAGGTGGCCAAGGGGACTGATCCTTCGCTGGAGGAGCGGAGTGTGCACGACCTTGCGGCGGCGGCCGGGCGCGAACCGCTCGACTGGCTGCTGGACCATGCGGCCGACACGGGACTGGAAACCCTGTTTGTTGCCTTGCTCCTGAACACGGACGAGAAAGCGGTGGGGGAAGGGCTCCGGCACGACCGAAGCGTGGTCAGTCTCTCGGACGCGGGCGCGCATCTCACCTTTTTCTGCGATGCGGGGTTCGGTCTGCACCTGCTTGGGCATTGGGTCCGGGACCGCGGCCTGTTTTCGCTTGAGGAAGGGGTCCATCGCCTGACGGGACGCCCCGCCGACGTGATGCGGATACCAGGTCGCGGACGTCTCGTTCCCGGCCATGCAGCGGACATGATGCTGTTCGATCCCGACCGGGTGGGCGTCGGCGGGTCCGTCCGCGTGCATGATCTTCCGTCCCGCGCACCCCGCCTGGTGGCTGAAGCTGACGGTCTGCACGGGGTGTGGGTCAACGGTACCCGTGTGTGTTCGGACGGTGCGCCGGTCTCAGATGTCAGGCCCGGCCAACTGGTGCGTTCGTTTCACGCCTGAGAGCGTTTTGCGGCAGTAGAAGACGCGAGGCCGGCGGAGCGGCTACCCGCTCCGCCGGTTTTGGATCTGGATATCAGAGGTTCTGAGCGCCGACCATCGCAAACAGCATGGGTACTGAAAGCATCGTGTTGGTCCGCGAGAACAACATTGCCGTCCGCGCCGCCGCCGCCTTGGCGTCAGCATCGACCTCGACAATCCCCAGGGCCTTTTTCTGGTTTGGCCAGATCACGAACCAGACGTTGAACCACATGATGATTCCAAGCCACATTCCGATGCCGATCAGCGTAATCGCACCGGATGTACCGGTGGACAGGCCGAGCAGGAGTGCTTCGACGAGGTAGCCGTTCATCGCGGCAAGGATGATTCCGGTCACGATGGTGGCCATTGCGCCCCAGCGGAACCAGAAGAGCGCAGCCGGCGCGATCACCTTCGAGATCGCAGGTTTCTGGTCATCCGGGATTTCCGGCATGTTCGGGATCTGGACGAAGTTGAAGTACCAGAGGAGCCCGATCCACATGACCCCGGATAGAACATGGAGCCAGCGCAGGAAAAATGCGGGAAACGCGCTGTCCGAGTAACCCATCGCGACGTAGTAGAAGATGAACACGAGCAACGCGAGCACAAAGCCGGCGATTACCGTGTTCCGTAGTGAGGTGAGAATAGCTGCCATCAGGACATTCCCCTGAAACGTTGGAGAAGATCACGAACCTCTGGCGCTGCGCACTGCCGTTCGTGAAACGGCCATCTTAGTGACTCGGCACCTGTTTTGCAGGCGAGAGTGACGTCTGCACGACCTGCCCGGCGCGTCACCATGGGCGCAGGTGCACGGATTGTGACGTCGAATCGGTTGCAGCTGCGGGCGCGGCGGAGTGACCTAACCGGTGCGCGAACCCGGCGGTGCGGCGATTCCGAACGGCTCCGCCCAGGCAAGCCCGTCTTCAAACGTCGTTCGTGGCCGGTACTCGCAACCGACCCATCCGGTGTAACCGGTCGTGTCAAGCCACTGCAGCAGCTCCCTGCCGTCAACCAGACCGCTTGAGGGTTCGTGCCGGTCGGGAAGTCCCGCAATCTGGGTGTGGCGAACGCGAGTGGCGCTTCGCGTGTAGGCGTCCTCGACGTCTCCTTCCATGATGCGCGTGTGATAGAAATCGAACTGAAGGCCTGCATTGGCGGCGTCCACCGATGCCAGTATGCGCTCAGCGTGGTCGAGCCGGGACAGGTGGTAGCCGGGAACGTCGCGGTCGTTCAACGGCTCGATTAGGACTTCCACGCTGAACCTGCCTGCTTCGCGCGCGGCGTACTGCAGATTACGGACGAAGCACATGTCGCAGGCGTCGGGATCGTCGGTGCGGATTCCGGCCATCACATGAATTCGAGGGCAGTCAAGCGCGGTTGCGTAGTCAAGCGCGGACGCAAAGGCGACTCGAAAATCGTCTTCCCGTCCCGGCACCGCCGCAAGCCCGCGTTCGCCTGCGTCCCAGTCTCCGGGCGGGGTGTTGATGAGGACCAGTTCGGAGCCGGCGTCGTTGAGCTGGGCCCTGATGTCGGACACGGCCCACTCATACGGAAACAGGATTTCGACGGCGCGAAAGCCCGCCGCCCTGGTCCGGCGCAGCCGCTCGGCGAGCGGCTCCGTGCCGAACAACATCGAGAGGTTGGCTGCAAGGCGGGGCATGTGTCGTCGTCGGCAGGATTCCCTGCCGCTCCTCGTGGTCGGAGTGGCTGGATTCGAACCAGCGGCCCCTGCCTCCCGAAGACAGTGCTCTACCAGGCTGAGCTACACTCCGAACATCGGCACACGATATAGCTTGCCGGATGCCGTTGGCGCAATCCCGGCGCGTGCGCGCCCTGATCGCGGCAAGCCTCTCAGGCCGGGCCTACCGGCTTCGATTAGCGGCAAGGGCTGCAAGATCGGAAAGCCCGTCGCGAAAGATGCCTGACGGCAGCCGGTCCAGTGCCTGGACGGCGACATTGCTGCACTCTTGCGCCCGCTCGCGGGTCACGGTGATGGTGCCACGGCTGCGGATGATCTGACACGCCTCCGCAAAGTCGCCCGGCGACTGACGACCTTCAACCAGCGTCCGGTCCCAGAATTCCCGCTCCCGCGTGTCCGCCTGGGCGTACGCAAGAATCACGGGGAGGGTCACCCGCATTTCCCGGAAGTCACCGCCCGTGGGTTTTCCTGTGTCCTGCGATTCCCCCGCGTAGTCGAGCGCATCGTCGGTCAGCTGAAAAGCAGTGCCGAGCTGGCCGCCGTATTGCTCCAAGGCGGCAAGGAGGCCGGGGTCCTCGTCGACAAGATGCCCGCAGACCGTGGCCGCTGCAGAAAAAAGCTGCGCCGTCTTGGCCCGGACCACGTCGAGGTAGTCCGCTTCCGTGGTCGTGGTCCGGCCAGTGGTCGCGAGCTGCATCATTTCGCCCTCGGCAATGACAGCCGCTGCATCGGACAGCAGCCGAAGCACCGGCAGCGATCCGTCGGCAACCATCAGGCGGAATGCCTGGCTGAACAGGAAATCTCCGACGAGCACGCTTGCGGCGTTGCCCCAGATAGCGTTGGCGGACCGGAGCCCGCGGCGTTCGGCACTGTTGTCCACGACATCGTCGTGCAACAGCGTTGCGGTATGGATGAATTCGACGACGGCCGCGAGCCCGATATGGCGACTGCCCTCATAACCGAGGGCGCGTGCGCCGAGCAGGGTGACCAGGGGGCGGATTCGCTTGCCGCCGGCATCGGTGACGTGACGGGCGAGTTCCGGGATCAGCCTGACCGAACTGTCCGTCTGGGCCTGGATGGTTTCGTTGACGCTTCTCAGATCGTCGGCAACCAGTGCCCGGACAGCGGCGAACGAGGGTTTCTCGCACCGGGCCGTGCCTTTATCCGCTGTATTCACGTGACCTTCTCTGCGATCGGTGCTTGCGCCTGCCCCGGTCCGCCGACACCATAGGAGACCCGTACCGAACGGCATAACGCGGGTTGACGCAGGAGGCAACGGTGCACGAATTACTTCGGACCAACAACATCGTGCGTCTGGAGTACATCCGCTCGGTACTCGGCGAGGGCGGCATCGAAACGTTCGTGTTTGACGGTCACATGAGCGTCACGGAAGGCAGCATCGGGATTCTTCCGCGACGGCTGATGGTGACCGATGAGGACGCGGAACGCGCGCGGACCCTCATGCGTTCCGTGGGAGAGGAACCAGGACCTGAGGTCTGAACAACGCGGATGGACGATCCCCGCACTGTGCGATAGGTTGCCGAAATGCTGCGATCGCTGTTCTTCTGGCGCCGTCGGGCGCCCATCGTTCCCTTGGTGCGCCTCTCCGGCGTGGTAGGCGCTCGCCCGCGCCCGCTGGGGCAAGGCAACATGACGGCCGAGGGCGTGGTTCCGGCGTTGCGACGGGCGTTTGCGGTGCGGGGGGCCAAGGCCGTCGCGCTCACGATCAACTCGCCGGGCGGAGCCCCGGTGCAGTGCGGCCTGATTTCACGCGAGGTCCGCCATCTCGCGTCCAAGCACGATCTTCCGGTGCTGGCGTTCGTCGAGGATATCGCGGCCTCTGGAGGGTACTGGCTGGCATGCGCTGCCGACGAGATCATCGCATCGTCGTCGTCAGTCGTCGGCAGTATCGGTGTCATCAGCGCGGGATTCGGATTTCAGAACCTTCTGGAACGTTTCGGAGTCGAACGGCGTGTCTACGCCGAGGGCAAGCACAAGGGGATGCTGGATCCGTTTCGACCCGCGCGTGAGGAGGATGTGGCCGTCCTGGAAGCCGTGCTGAAGGACATCCGCTCAGAGTTTCTGGCCCATGTCGAGGAGCGGCGCGGTAGTCGTCTGGAGGACGATCGCGACAACATCTTTAGTGCCGCCGTGTGGAGCGGCCGCCGTGCACTGGAACTTGGTTTGATCGACCGGTTGGGCGAAATGGGGGAGGTGCTGCGCGAGCGGTTTGGCGACGAGGTGCGAATCCGCGACTGCAGCCCGAAACGACGGTGGTTTCGCGCGCCCGCCGGTGCGCGGTCGGGCATGCGTGACCTTGCCGGCGCCGTGCTGGACGAGCTTGAGGAACGCGCGTGGTATGCGCGCTACGGCCTTTAGGGTGGATTCCGCTCGAATTGGCCGGCGAGCGTGTGCCACCGGCAGGGTTTGAACCATGTTCGGTTTCAGTCTCCCGAAGCTTCTGTTTCTGATCGTATTATTGGTGATCGTATGGTACGGCTTCAAACTGATCGAACGTCGCAATACACGAGGGCGTCGCGAGGAGATCGAAAAAGCGGCCGAGGCCGCAGTCCGGCGGACCGTCAAGAAGCGCCAGAGCCGTGAGCGTGCGACCAGCGTCGACACCGCCGAATGCACGATCTGCAAACGGTTTGTCCCGACCCGGGCTCCGGAGCCCTGCGAACGCTCCGACTGCCCGCACGCCTCATCGTGAACACATCGCTTGACCGCTGAAGTGCGCAATCCGTAGTTTGCGCGTTCCCTGTGGCCCGGGCGAGGACCGCTCCGTGCAGACACGTGACACCTCGTTCCAGGGCCTGATCGCCGCACTGCTGGAGTACTGGGCCGACCAGGGCTGCGTCGTCCTGCAGCCCCTCGACATGGAGGTCGGGGCGGGGACGTTCCATCCGGCCACGACCCTGCGCGCGGTTGGGCCCAGGCCCTGGAAGGCGGCGTACGTCCAGCCCTGCCGCCGGCCTTCCGACGGCCGCTACGGCGACAATCCCAATCGCCTCCAGCACTACTACCAGCTCCAGGTCGTGTTGAAGCCCTCACCCCTCGACATGCAGGAACGGTATCTCGGAAGCCTCGAGGCCATTGGAATCGACCCTTGTCTGCATGACATCCGGTTTGTCGAGGACGACTGGGAGAGCCCGACGCTGGGTGCGTGGGGTCTGGGCTGGGAGGTCTGGTGCGATGGAATGGAAGTCACGCAATACACCTATTTTCAGCAGGTAGGTGGTCTCGACTGTCGTCCGGTGACGGGTGAAATCACCTACGGAATGGAGCGCCTTGCGATGTACGTGCAGGGTGTCGACGATGTCTATGCGTTGCGCTGGAATCGCGATGGAATCACGTATGGCGAGGTCTTTCGCGAAAACGAGCGCCAGCAATCCGCATACAACTTCGAGCAGGCCGACCCGGGCCGCCTTGTGCGCCGGTTTGAGGATGCGGAAGAGGAATGCAAGGCGCTTCTAGGCGCAGGTCTTGTCCTCCCGGCTTACGAACAGTGCATCCGTGCCTCGCATGCCTTCAACCAGCTCGACGCCCGGGGCGCCATCAGCGTCGCACTCCGCGCCGGATACATTCTCCGGGTGCGGTCGATGGCTGCGGCGTGTTGCGAACGGTGGCTTGAGCGCGAGCTTGAGGCCGGGCAGGAAGCGGTCGATGCCTGAACTGCTGCTCGAACTGCGCTCCGAGGACATCCCGGCCGGTGCGCAGAGGGCAGGCGCCGAAGCGCTTCGCACATCACTCGCCAAGGCTCTCGACGAGGCCAGCATCCCGCCAGGGGCGGTCGATGCGTGGTCGACGCCCCGGCGTATCACCGTACGGGCGACCGATCTTCCGGCTGTGCGCCCGGCTTCCCGGACGGAGCGGCGCGGGCCGCGTGTGGACGCCCCGGCGAAGGCGGTGGAAGGGTTCTGCCGCGCGAACGGAATCGATCGGGAACGACTGGAGGAGCGTGCCCTGCCCAAGGGCCGGTTCTTTTTCGCGGTCGAGGAAGAACCCGAGCGGCCCGCTTCGGAACTGCTCCGGACGGTCGTGCCCGACGTCATCAACCGCCTGTCGTGGCCCAAGTCGATGCGATGGGGTGCCGGCGACCTTCGCTGGATTCGCCCGCTGCGCGGCGTGCTCTGCGTGTTCAACAACGAACCTGTCACGTTCGGAATCGGGGGCGTAACGGCAGGAAACCAGACCTTTGCCCACCGCTTCCATGCCCCTGACGAAATCGCGCTTGCGTCCTTTGCGGAGTACGACGCGCAACTCCGCGAAGGGAAGGTCATGCTCGATCCGGACGAACGCCGGAAGCACATTGTCGAGCACGGCAGGGCAGCGGCGGCTGAATCGGAATTTGCTGTTCCTGAGCAGTTCACAAGCGATCCCCTGCTGGACGAGCTTGCCGGTCTCGCGGAATGGCCGGTCGTGCTGGTCGGCCGGTTCGACGAATCCTTTCTCGCGCTGCCCCGTGAAGTGCTGACAACCACGATGCGTCGGCACCAGCGCTATCTGCCGCTGGTCGGGCGCGATGGCGAGGCCGCTCCGGCATTCCTGATGGTCGCCAACATTGAGGCGTCCGACGGTGGTGCGGCGGTTGTCGCGGGCAACGAACGGGTCCTGCGGGCACGCTTGCAAGACGCCGCGTTTTTCTGGGACAGCGACCGCAAGGTTCCGCTCGCGGAACGCGTCGAGGCGCTTGCGGGCATCGTCTTTCATCCCAAGCTCGGATCCATGGCCGACAAGGCCCGCCGCCTCGAAGCGCTGGCACGGGAGCTGAACCGCAGGTTGCAGTGGTGTGACGAGGAAACAGCAGCGGCTGCGGCACGGTTTGCGAAGGCGGATCTCGGCACGGATCTGGTTGGTGAATTCCCCGAACTGCAAGGCGTGGTGGGCGGTCATCTGGCGCGCGCTGAAGGGCTGGATGCGGAGGTTGCCGAGGCCATTGCCGACCACTACCGGCCGGCAGGGCCGCATGACCGCTGCCCCCGGGCACAGGTGACGGCACTGGTGGCGCTCGCTGACAAGCTCGACACGCTGGTCGGCTTCTTCTGGCAAGGGGAGCGCCCCACGGGGTCGAGCGACCCGCTGGCGCTGCGCCGGGCCGCGTACGGACTGATCCGCGTTGCCCTGGAGAACGAGATCCGCATCCCGGTTGACGATCTGGTGCGCCTGGCGCTGGCCATCCATAGGGGAGATCCAGGCCAGGATGTGCGGGAGAAACCTGCAGACCGGGATCTGGACGTGCTGCGCGACTTTCTGCGCGAGCGCTTTCGGGTCTATCTCCGCACGTCAGGAGCACGCCGCGACCATGTGGCCGCGACGTTGGAGGCGGATGCCGACACCTTTCGTGATTTTCCAGGCCTGCTCGAGCGAGTCTCGATTCTGTCGGAGTTCCTGGCCGAACCGGACGGCGAGGATCTTCTTGCCCTCCACAAGCGGGCGGCGAACATCGTCAGTATCGAAACCGGAAAGGGTGCGGAAAATCTGGAGGATGCGGTCGAACCTGACCTGTTTTCGGCTCCGGAGGAGCACGACCTTCATCGGGCGGTGGAACAGCATGGCGAGGCGGCGAGGGAGCGCATCGAAGCCGATGAGTTCCGCGCGGCCTTGGAGGAACTCGCGCACCTCAGGGGTCCGATCGACCGGTTCTTCGAATCGGTACGAGTGAATTCGGATGACGCGCGGGTGCGCATGAACCGTCTCCGGTTGCTTACGCACGTGGGGCGCGCGCTGGGATCCGCGGCCGAATTTTCGAAGCTCGAAGGTGGAGATTCCGAACGCCATGGCTGAGCATGTCTATCGCTTCGGTGGCGGGCAGGCCGACGGCCGTGCCGATATGCGCGAACTTCTCGGCGGAAAGGGCGCGAATCTCGCCGAGATGAACAGTTTGGGGCTGTCGGTGCCGCCGGGATTTACCCTCACCACCGAAGTGTGTGCGCACTGCCTCCAGAATGACGGGGCCTACCCGGCAGGTCTCGACAGCGAAGTCGCGGAGGCCGTGTCCTTCGTCGAGGAGATGACCGGCACCGGATTTGGTAACCCCTCCCGTCCGTTGCTGGTCTCGGTCCGTTCCGGTGCCGCGGTGTCGATGCCCGGGATGCTGGATACGGTGCTCAATCTGGGCCTCAACGACGCAACCCGCGAAGGCCTCGCGGCCTCGAGCGGGGATGCGCGATTTGCGGCCGACAGTCACCGGCGATTCATCCAGATGTACGCCAACGTAGTGCTCGGCGTGCCGCACCGCCTGTTCGAGGATGTGCTGGATGAGGTCAAGTTCGAAGCGGGGGCCGATCTCGACGCGGATCTCTCGGCCGAGCAGTTGTGCGCGGTCGTGGAGCGCTTCCGCGCTCTGGTCGAGCAGGAGACCGGAACACCCTTTCCTGATGACCCTGGCGCCCAGCTCTGGGGGGCCATTGACGCTGTCTTCCGCAGTTGGGGCAACGCCCGGGCCGTGACCTATCGGTCGTTGCACGGGCTCGCGGATACGGGTGGCACCGCCGTCAACGTGCAGGCGATGGTGTTCGGGAACATGGGTGATGATTCGTGCACCGGCGTCGCCTTCACCCGAAACCCTTCCACCGGTGAGCCTGCCTACTACGGCGAATACCTTCCCAACGCCCAGGGCGAGGACGTAGTGGCAGGCATCCGGACTCCGCTGCCCCTGACCGGTGACCGGGTGCAGGGCGACGCGCCACCGATGGATGCGGCGATGCCCACGGTCTATGCCGAGCTCTCGGATGCGTTTGCCACGCTCGAGTCGCACTACCGCGACATGCAAGATGTCGAGTTCACGGTCCAGAAGGGCAAACTCTGGATTCTGCAGACCCGGAGCGGCAAGCGGTCAACCAAGGCAGCGCTGCGAATTGCGGTGGATCTGGCAAACGAGGGGCGGATCACCCGCGACGAGGCGGTGGCACGGATCGATCCGGAACGGCTGGACCAGCTGCTGCATCCGACGCTGGATCCCGCGGCGCATACGCGGGTCATTGTCCGCGGGCTGCCTGCATCACCAGGAGCTGCGTCCGGCATCGCGGTGTTCAGTGCGGATGAGGCCGAACGGCTTGGAAGCGCTGGCGAGGACGTGATTCTGGTTCGCTCAGAAACGAGTCCCGAAGACATTCACGGTATGCACGCCGCGCGCGGCGTGCTCACGAACCGTGGCGGCCAGACGAGCCATGCCGCGGTGGTGGCGCGTGGCATGGGACGGCCCTGCGTGGTGGGCGCGGGCGCCCTCGTGATCAGCGACGAGACCCGCACGGCCCGGGCGCCTTCGGGCGTGGTCGAAGAAGGCGACCTCATCACGATCGACGGATCAACCGGTGCCGTGATGCTGGGGAAGGTACCCACAATCGATCCCGAACTTCCGGAAGCGTTTCACGAGCTCATGGGCTGGGCGGACGACATCCGGACCCTGCAGGTTCGCGCGAACGCCGAGACACCGCTCGACGCCGAGACCGCGCGTCGCTTCGGCGCCGAGGGAATCGGTCTCTGCAGGACCGAGCACATGTTCTTTGACGGGGAGCGCATCTCGGCCATGCGGCAGATGATCATGGCCGAGAATCCGGACGAGCGGCGAGCTGCTCTGGCCCGCATTGCGCCCATGCAGCGGCAGGATTTCATTGACCTGTTTCGAATCATGTCCGGGCTTCCGGTCACGATTCGGTTGCTCGACCCGCCGCTGCACGAGTTTCTGCCGACCGACAAGGAGGATCTTCGGGAGGTCGCGAACAAGGCCGGTCTGGACCTCAAGGCCCTGCACCGTAGAGCCCTCGAACTTTCGGAAGCCAATCCCATGCTTGGTCACCGAGGATCGCGCCTCGGGATCTCCTATCCGGAGATCTACGACATGCAGGTGCGTGCGATCTTCGAGGCCTTCCAGGAAACCGCGGATGATCCGGTCATCCTCGAGATCATGCTGCCGCTCGTGTTCAGCCGGGCCGAGGTGGATCTCCTGCGCCGCCGGATCGCGCATATTGCGTCCGAAGTCGAGGCTGCGAGCGGGGTGACGCTCACGTACTCGGTGGGAACGATGATTGAGCTTCCCCGGGCAGCACTGGCGGCGGCAGATATCGCCGAAAGCGCCGAATTTTTCAGTTTCGGGACCAACGATCTGACGCAGACCACCTTCGGCATCAGCCGTGACGATGCGGGCCGGTTTCTGGGGAGCTATCTGGAGTCCGGTCTGCTGGCGGTGGATCCGTTTGTCTCGATCGATGCGGAAGGTGTGGGCCAGCTCGTCGAGATGGCAGCGGAGCGCGGGCGCTCGACACGGGCGGACCTGAAACTGGGAATCTGCGGCGAGCACGGTGGCGACCCGGCATCGGTTGCGCTCTGTCACGGATGGGGTCTCGACTACGTGTCGTGTTCGCCGTACCGCGTGCCCATCGCCCGCCTAGCCGCAGCACGCGCCGCTCTTCCGCCGGAAACCGGGGACTGAGGAAGGCGGGCGGGCTGCATTCGGGCCCCCAAGGCTCGGGTTGTGTGCGCTCCGCTGGGCCATCCATGCGTTCCAGCGGAGCCGTCGCGACGTCAACCCGCGCGGAATGCGATGACCTGCCGCACCTGTGATTTACCGGAACGGAACCACGCCTGCCGGAATTTGTTGCCAATTAATCGGCGATAAGTATCTGTAAATATCGCCAGTTTGCACGCTTGGTGAGAGAGGTAGTGCCCAACATGTCGTTGACAGCATTGCGGGTGTGCCGCAAAGTGCGATTTCGCTGACGGATTCGTGTCTGTCAGCGTAACGGAGAGGGAGTTAACACATGAAACTTCGTATTTTGCTGCCCGTAATGGCCGCTTTCTTGTTGGGTGCGCCCGCCCTTGCCGGCAATAATCCTGTCGACGAGAACTGGTGGCCGAGCGAGTTCGGGGCCGATGATGAGGCGGGAGCGACCAACTGGATCACTCCGGAGAAACGCATGGCTGCCGCGATGCTGGTCCGGACCGGCCGCGTAGCAACCCTGGGGATGCCGTATCACAACCGGACCCCTCTGTTTCCGGGTCGCGTCCTGTCGCTGACCATTCCAGGCGGCGGTGTGCCCACGCACGACCTTGCCTGGTCGGGTGACAGCTATCGGCAGACCTTCATGGACGAATTGATGACGGCCAATATCGGGCAAGTGGGCACGCAGTTCGATTCGCTGGCACACCCCATGATCAAGGTCGTTGGGCAGGACGGCTGGGAAGACGGCAACTACCTCTACAACGGTGTCCGGCTTGAGGATGTGGGCGGCCCGTACGGGCTGGCAAAGAACGGCACCGAGAATGTCGGCTCATTCTTCACCCGGGGAATCCTGATCGACCTCGTCGCCCTGAAGGGCGAAAACCTGCCCATCGGCTACCCCATCACGATGGATGATTACAACGCCGCGCTGGCAGCCCAGGGCATCGACGATGCCGGTCAGGGCGATGTAGTCCTCTTCCGGACGGGCTGGAACGACATCTGGCGCGACAACCACAACCTGTCCGCGGCAGAAGCCACGGCCAACAACAACCAGTTCAATTCCGGCGGACCCGGCGTCACGCCGGAAGTGTGCGACCACCTTGCGGCGCAGAAGATCTCAATGCTCGGTGCCGACAACTGGGGGATCGAGCCTTACGACTTCACGGGCGAGGGCGACTGGCCGACACCGTTCGCCGAGGTTGCGGACTGGGCGTACTGCCACATGAACTTGTCGGTGCGCCGCGGCATCTACCTGTTCGAGAATCTTGACCTCAAACAGCTGGGCGAAGACCAGGCCTACGAGTTCCTGTTTTCTTGGGCGCCGCTCAAGATCGTCGGCGCGACGGGTTCCCCGGGCAACCCGATCGCCGCCTACTGACGTAGCTCGCTTGCGGCCGGAGACCGGTGTTGCGGCCGGTCTCTGGCCTGCAGGCCAAAATCCTTCGGGAGAGTGATGTGACGGTGCATCGGTTGCAGGGCGTCGTGCGGCTGATGGCTGCCACCGTCCTCGCGCATGGCATCGCCATTTCGGCGGCGCGGGCGCAGGATGACCAAAGCACGCTGTACCCTCTGCCGGAGATCGAGGGAGCCTTGTCCTGGCAGGCGCTGGGACAGCTTGAGATCCGGGTAGAGGATGCCCGAACCTCGGTGGTAGTACCTGCAAACATTGAGGCTTTGGTCGGGGAGACCGTCAAGGCCGTGGGATTCCTCCTTCCCCTTGACGCGGAGGGAACGCGCCAACTCCTGATGTCGGTGTCTCCCCACTGCCCGTTCTGTGTTCCGGTCGGGCGTGAAGGGGTGATCGAACTTTCGAGCGATACGCCGATCGGCTCGTTCCTGCGAGCAGTAGTGGTCGAAGGGCAGTTCGATATTGTCGATGACGGCATTGGGGCGCTTTACCGGATGTCGAAGGTTGAACTCCTTGACCAGTAGTCGAGGTGGCGGGCGGGCCATTGGGCTCATGGTTTGGATGGCGTGCGCCTGGGTGCTGTCGTCTGTAGAGATCGCGGCCGCCGAACGAATCGACTGCCCGGACAACGTGGCCTACAGCTTCGTATTTTCTGAAGCCCGGATCGGAACCGGCCCTGACACTGGCTGGCAGGCGGGAATCCGGCGCGGTGAAGGTGAACGAACCGTGGGGCTTCCGAAACTCTACATGCAGCGCGATGCTCTGGTTTGCGAATATTCGCTTCCCAACGGCGCTTTTGCGCTTGCGACTCGAGCCCGCCCCGCTGGCTCCGTTTGCGTGGTTAGTGAGGACGACGCCTTTTCCGTTCCATATTTCGTCTGCGGTGTCGATTAGGCCGAATCTGGACGTTTGACGTCCTCCCCGATGCCGGACGTGGACCGGCCCGCCTGAGGTTGGAATCGCGTAGGTCGCCGGCTCGAGGCCGGCGCGTTGTTGCGCGCCCGAGGCAAGGCACCGTCGGGAGATGAGAGATCCCGCAGGCGACGGTGAGCCCCAGATGCATCGCACAGGGGGTGACAATGCCGGATCGCCGCCATGGGCCTGGCTCTGGCATTGGCCGTCTCCAGCACGTGCTATATCCTCTTGGCAGGCAAAAATCCCTGAATTGCTTTGCCGGCTGACCAACCGTTTTTTCAGATGATTGGCAGGTTGACGGTCTACCGACCCTTGCCTAGGTTGGCCGGACCTGCGGCCGTGGCGGAACTGGTAGACGCGCAGCGTTGAGGGCGCTGTGGAGGAAACTCCGTGGAGGTTCGAGTCCTCTCGGCCGCACCACCGTCCGGGTGCGATCCCGTGGGCGGCTGTGGCGGAATTGGCAGACGCGCTGGCTTCAGGTGCCAGTGGGGGCAACCCCGTGGAGGTTCGAGTCCTCTCAGCCGCACCATGCTCTAGAGGCACGGGTAGATGAAGAGATTCGGGTCTGGCCGAGGTTTGGCCGGCACGATGATCCTGGTCGCACTTGCTGCGTGCGCCCGAACCGGCCCGCCTGCACCCATCGTTTTCGAATCCGATCCGTTGCAGCGCGGTGCGGAGAGCGCGCCGGTGACAGGTCAAGCCACCGGTCGCTTGCCGAATACCGTGATCGTGAAACGCGGCGATACCTATTCCGAGATTGCGTTCGCGAATGGCGTGTCGACGCGGGCACTCATCGAAGCCAACGGCGCCAAGCCGCCGTACACAATTTTTCCTGGCGATGTCCTTCGCCTGCCGAAGCCGGATACCTACGAGGTCGTTGCGGGGGATTCAGCAACAAGAATTGCGCGATGCCACGGTGTCGACCTCTGGTCGCTTGTGCGGATGAACAAGCTGCAGCCACCGTACGTGCTGCCTGTCGGACGTGTCCTTCGGATCCCGCGGCAAATTCGCGCACCGTACTGCCCGGAAAGCCAGCCGGTGACAGTAGCCCGCGCGGAACCTTCGACGGAATCCGCGAATGCCGAACCCGCCAGCCGTCGTCCGCCGGCTGTGGTACCGCCGCCGGCACTGCCGGAACAGGATTCGTCCGATGCTGATTCAGCCGAACGGAGCCCAGTCCCGCCCCCGGTCACGTCGCCTCCTTCTGGCGCCAGCAAGTTTTTGTGGCCAGCCGATGGCCGCATTGCCTCCGGCTTTGGAACGAAGTCCGGAGGGCTCAAGAACGACGGAATCAACATTGTGGCCCCGGCTGGAAGTCCGGTTCGGGCCACCGCCGATGGCACCGTCGCATATGCCGGAAATGAACTGCAGGCCTACGGAAACCTTGTGCTGATCAAGCATGAAGACGGCTGGATGTCAGCCTACGCGCATAACGACGATCTCAGGGTCGTGCGCGGCGACCGGGTCCGCCAGGGTCAGACGATCGCATTGGTGGGGCAGACCGGCAACGTGCCCGGACCACAAGTGCATTTCGAACTCCGAACGCAGAAGGGACGTCCAGTCAATCCTCTGGAGCACCTTGGAAAGTAACCAACCTACGGAATTCGGATCGCAAGCTCGCCCGCACGGTTCTGGATGAACTGCCACGCGACTCGCCCTGAACGAGCCCCGCGGGTGACCGCCCATTCGAGTGCCGCAGCCCGAAAGGAGTCGTCTGTCGGAATGCCGTAGTGCTCGGCATAGGCCCGCACGATATCCAGGTAATCGTCCTGAGAGCAGGAGTGAAATCCGAGCCAGAGGCCGAACCGGTCGCTCATGGAGACTTTTTCTTCGACGGATTCCGATGGGCTGATCGAGGTCGAGCGCTCGTTCTCGATCATCGAACGCGGCATCAGGTGGCGTCTGTTGGAGGTGGCGTAGAACAACGCATTCGCGGGCCGTCCCTCGACGCCACCTTCGAGCATCGCCTTGAGTGATCGATAGGACGCGTCTCCCGGTTCAAAGGAGAGATCGTCGCAGAAGAGGACGTAGCGCTCGGATCGTGTGCGGAGCGCACGGAGGAGAACCGGCAGTGTCTCGATGTCTTCGCGCGCAATTTCGGCCAGTCGCAGCCGGTTGTCCGTTCGCTGGGCATTCACCTCGTGATGCACGGCCTTCACCAGTGAACTCTTTCCGGTTCCCCGGGCACCCCAAAGGAGCGCATTGTTGGCTGGCAGACCGTCCGCGAAACGGAGTGTGTTCTCCAACAGGATGGACTGTGCACGATCGATTCCCCGGAGCAGCTTCAGAGGTACCCGATTCACCTGTGGAACGGGGCGGAGGCATTTCGCCTGCCCGTCCCACAGGAACACATCGCTGTCCGATTCCGGAACTGCGGGTTCAGGCGGGGGCGCAATCCGCTCCAGCGCGGATGCGATCCGCTCCATCAGATTCCCGGAGAAAGAGGATGTGTCCAACGTCGGCATCCGCAGCGGATCGATCCGGAATCGGAAAAAGGAGCCTCAGCTGCATCGACCAGGCGCGCGCGAGGACACCCGGAACGATACAGGTCTTTGGCGGACGCGGAGCATACGCAAAGCCACCAGGTGTGTGCCCCACCGCGTGCAGTACGTCCGGGCCCTGACGTCGTTCCCTAAGGCCAGCCGTTTGTTCGCAGGGAGTTGCTTCGGCGACGAGGGCAGCGGGCAAATTCCCTTGAGGTTGAGCTAGTACCCGCGTTGAGGAAGTCGTTGGCGCATTCATCAGGCTTGAAGGTTGCAACCGGCTTGCCGATGGCAGTCCACAGGGCATCGACGGTTTGAGCACCACCTGCTCGCACCCAGATTCTGTAAGTACGGCGCTCGTTCCAGGCCGCGCACCTAGGCCTGGTCGTGATGCCGACCTGACGAGTGCGAGTGCATGGGGTGTGGGAACTAAACGCCTAACGGCGTTCGGGTTCCGCTTCCAGTCCGCTCAAGTGTTCGTGTGCGAAAGTCCGTTGAGCAAGCGGCTGTAAGCCCGAACATTGCCTGCACCTTGTGCAGGCGTTCGCCGCGCGGCGGCTTCGTGCCGCTTGCGGCTGGCAACGCGGGCAGGGAGAATGCTTGTTCCGTGCCTGTCAGGGCCCAGGCTCGCCCGTGTAGAAAGCGGCTGTTCGTCTCGCCGCCGCGCGCGCGGCACCAGGCTCCGCGCCCGCTGCAATGGCGGCTTCTCCCCATGCCGCGCTGCTATCTCGCACAAAGGTCCTGCCTTCTTCCGTGTCCGTGAACGTGGCATCCTCCGGCAGGGCCGCGTTCGGGTCCGACAGGTGAATCGCCAGTCCCACCAAGCCCATTTCCCATCCGACGCCAGTGGCGCCCGGCCCGAAGCGGTCCCAGTGATCCGACGGGCGCGAACTGTGCGTGAGCGTCATCCGTGCTGAATCATCGCCATCGGCAGCCACTGCGACATCTACCCAGCTCACATCCTCCCCCATCTCCCACGTGAGCGAGAAACGCGACAGCGCTACGCAGGCAGTGACGGTGCCGCCCGCATTGCGTTCAAGCTGATATCGGCCACCCACTTCGAGTTCGCCGCTGACCGGCAGGAACCAAAGCCCGATGCGCTCGTTGTTGGTCACCGCATCCCACAGCGTTCCTACAACAACAGGAAAGCTGCGGGAAATGGCCACGGATTTCACGGGCAGCCCACCGCGCCCTCCGGACGTTAAGGCGCGGTGTGTGGCTGCGAAATGCGTATGCAGACCAAACGACTTCATGGGCTAACCTTTTTTCGGGCATGCCGATTCCGCCCGACATTGCCCAGTCTGATGGAAGGCGACTCTGTCGGCAATGCTCCGAACCTCCCGGATTTGTTGTGGGGGCGTTGAGCGGGGGCGCGCCAGGATTGAACCCGCCGCTGATCAGTGAGAGGGAATGCTTCGCACATCATCGGGATGCTTGGACCATGCCGAGGTGGAAGCACCCCGGAGAGAGCGATTTCGGCAAGTCCTGCAGGCATTCCCGCGTCACAGCCAAGCCCACGAGAAGTGAGCCCAAACTGCGGCGTACTGCGGTTGCGGGAAAATGCGGTGGCGCTGTATAGTCCGCGCCTTCCGTCCAGGAGTGTTCGCACATGCTAATCGCGCCGGCGTTTGCCCAAGGCGCGTCCGCTGACGGCGGAAGCTCCTTCCTGATCCAGCTGCTGCCGCTGGTCCTGATTTTTGCGGTCTTTTATTTCCTGCTGATTCGGCCGCAACAGAAGCGGGTCAAGGAACATAAGGCAATGGTCGCTGCCGTGCAGCGAGGTGATCGGGTTGTGACTGCAGGCGGGATCCAAGGGAAGGTCGCGCGTGTTGACGAGGACACGGTCACCGTCGAGATCGCGCCTGAGATTACGGTAAAGATCGTGCGCGACACCCTTTCGCAGGTAATCCCCAAGGACGGCGCCCCGGCGCCAGCCGAAACGAAATCCGCAAAGTCTTGAGCGGCATGCGCCGCGCAACCAGAGGGTCCGGAGCGTGATCCAGGTTCCCCGATGGCAGCTCGTGATCGCTGTCGGCGCGGTCATTTTTGCCCTTGTCTATTCGGCTCCGAACTTTTTCTCATCAGCGGATTCCTGGCTGCCTGGGGAACCCGTGCGCCTCGGTCTGGACCTCCAGGGGGGCTCCCATCTTCTGCTGCGCGTGAACTCGGATGTCGTTCTCGCGGAGCGCCTTGAATCCGTCCTCGATGAGTTGCGCACCCGGTTCCGCAGTGCAGGCATTGGCTACACCGGAATTGGAGTGCGAAACCAGACGGGAGGTCTGACGCTGACAGATCCGGCGCAGGCAGCCCAAGCACAGGATCTGGCCGAAGAAGTTGACGACACACTGGTCGTGACGGTTGATGGATCGGGCATGCTGACGTTCGCGCTGGATTCAGCGGCCGAAGAGGAATTACGGATTTCAGCCCTGACACAGTCGCAGGAAGTCATCCGGCGGCGCATTGACGAAACAGGTACCAACGAACCCACCATCCAGCGGCAGGGCACCGACCGTATTCTTGTGCAGCTTCCCGGTGTTGACGATCCGGAACGGATCAAGCGCCTGCTGGGCCAGACTGCGAAGATGAATTTCCGCATGGTGGATGAGTCGGCCTCACCAGCCGACGCGCTCGCTGGCCGGGTACCGCCGGGATCGGAACTTCTTTTCGAAGACGACGGCTCTGAGCAGGGGACTCCGATTGTTGTGCGGCGCCGTATCGGCGTTAGCGGAGACAACCTCGTCGCAGCCGCGCCGGTCATCGATCAGAACAACCAGCCGGTGGTGACGATCCGGTTCGACGCCGCCGGAGCACGCCGGTTTGGCGACCTGACAACCGAAAATGTGGGACGCCGGTTTGCCATCGTGCTTGACGGTCGGGTGATCAGCGCGCCTGTGATTCGCGAGCCAATTCCTGGCGGTAACGCCCAGATCTCGGGAAACTTTACGTTTGACACAGCCAGCGATCTGGCGCTCCTGCTCCGTGCCGGCGCCCTGCCGGCACCGCTGGTCATTCTTGAGGAACGCACGGTCGGCCCGAGCCTTGGCCGGGATTCGATCGCCGCAGGAACGCTGGCGGGTCAGGTGGCCCTGGTGCTGGTGGTCGCCTACATGATTGCCGTCTACGGACTGTTCGGTGTTGCTGCGGACATTGCACTGGCGGTCAATATCCTGCTGCTTCTGGCCATTCTGTCGGCTCTGGGAGCAACCCTCACGCTTCCGGGAATCGCGGGAATTGCCTTGACCATGGGAATGGCCGTGGACGCCAACGTGCTGATCTTTGAACGTATTCGGGAGGAAAGCCGGCGGGGGAGGTCGCCGGTTTCTGCGATCGATACGGGATATCGGCAGGCGTTGCGGGCCATCATTGACGCCAATGTGACCACCCTGATAGCGGCCGTGGTCCTGTTTCAGATGGGTTCCGGGCCGATCCGTGGCTTTGCGGTTACGCTTGCCGTCGGTGTGTTCACGACCATGTTCTGCTCTCTGCTTGTCAGTCGTCTGCTGGTAGTCGGGTGGCTCGTGCGCACACGACCCAAGGTTCTCAGGATCTAGGGGCCCCGAGCGATGCGATTGCGCCTGATTCCTGACGACACAACCCTTCAGATCATTCCGCTGAGGCGGCATGCCATGCTGGGTTCGGTCATCGCCGTCATCGCCTCCGCGCTGTTGTACTTTGCCGTCGGCCTTAACTTCGGGATTGATTTTCGCGGCGGCATCCTGGTGGAAGTCCGAATTCCGGATGTTCCGCAAGTTACCGAGGTGCGTGCAGCGTTCGACGGTGCAGACCTTGGTGAGGTTGCCATCCAGGAATTCGGCGAAGAAACCGATTTCCTGGTCAGAATCGAACGACAGCCCGGCGGAGATGAGGCGCAGCAGGTGGCCGTTGCGACCGTCCGGGATCGCCTGGGCGCGGCGTTCGGAGAATCCGTCGATTACCGGCGCGTCGAATTTGTCGGCCCGACGGTGAGCCAGGACTTGCTGCGGGGCGGCACGATTGCCGTTTTTCTGGCCGTCGTCGCCATGCTCCTCTACATCATGTTTCGCTTCGAAATGACGTTTGCATGGGGTGCCGTCACAGCCCTTGTTCACGACGTCATACTCACCATTGGCGTGTTTTCACTTACGGGCCTTGAGTTCAACGTGGCCACCGTGGCGGCGCTGCTGCTCATCGTTGGTTATTCGATGAATGACACGGTTGTCGTCTACGACCGGGTGAGGGAAAACCTCAGGAAATACAAGAGCACTGCACTCGATCAGGTCCTGAACCGCAGCATCAACGAGACACTCACCCGGACCGTGAATACGACCCTGACAACGATCATGGCGCTTGGAGCTTTGATCGTGCTCGGCGGCCCGGTGGTTCAGGATTTCAGCTTTGCGATGATTTGGGGAATTACAGTCGGTACGTATTCCTCGATCTTTCTCGCCGCGCCGCTTCTGTTGACGTTTGGGGTGCGCCGCGGGGCAGACCGGGCGGATACGGCGACTGAGCGTGGGCCCTCAGCCTGAAGAAACCCTTGCGTCGCGCATTCGTGTGGACGGATACGGCGACGAGGGCTTCACGGTTTCCGGTGTTCGCCGGGAAGGGCCGGTCATTCTCCGCTTGGACGAGGCGGTGGCCTGGCGCCTTGCCGATGACTTCCGGCTTGACGAATCAGCTGCAGAACCTCTCTTGCAGGGCATGGAAGCGCCGGGAATTGTGTTGATTGGTACAGGGCGATTGCAGTTTGTGGCGGAGCCGGCATTCGTGAATCATTTCCGCACGCACGGTTTTGAACCTGACCTGATGACAACGGGTGCGGCGTGCCGCACATGGAACGTTCTCGCGATGGAGGGCCGCAACGTCGTGGCGGGGCTCCTGCCTGCGGGGTGGCTGGCGGAACGCGATCTTTGACGTAGGACGATCCGCAGTCGGCGCTTGCGTGCGGACCGGCGCAGGGGATGGCCCCAAAGCAAATACCTAATTCGGCGACAGCTTGGTTTTGAGAAACTGTCCGGTATAGCTTTCGGAAACACCTGCTACCTGTTCGGGCGTCCCCTGGGCGACCACGCGGCCGCCGTCCGTGCCGCCGTCGGGGCCAAGATCAATCAGCCAGTCTGCCTGCTTGATGACGTCCAGATGGTGTTCGATCACCAGGACGGTGTTCCCGTGGTCCACGAGAGCGTGAAGGACTTCAAGCAACGTGCGGACATCCTCGAAATGGAGCCCGGTTGTCGGTTCGTCTAGCAGGTAGAGGGTCCGTCCCGTCGCACGCCGCGACAGTTCACGGGAGAGTTTGACCCGCTGCGCCTCGCCGCCGGATAGCGTGGTGGCGCGCTGACCGAGCCTGACGTAACCAAGCCCGACCCGACGCAGCGTCTCCAGCTTGTCGCGAATGGCGGGAATGGCACTGAAAAACCGGGCGGCCGATGTCACATCCATGTCAAGCACGTCGGCAATGGAGCGGTCCCGGTAGCGAATTTCGAGAGTTTCCCGGTTGTACCGCTGGCCCTTGCACGCCTCGCACATCACGTAGACGGGGGCCAGGAAGTGCATTTCGACCTTGATCACGCCGTCGCCCTGACACGCTTCGCATCGGCCGCCCTTGACGTTGAACGAGAAGCGCCCCGGCCTGTATCCGCGTGCACGCGCTTCCGGCAACTGGGTGTACCAGTCCCGGATCGGGCCGAATGCTCCCGTGTAGGTCGCAGGATTGGATCGTGGCGTGCGGCCGATCGGTGATTGATCGATATCGATCACCTTGTCGAACAGCCATGTGCCTCGAATCCGGTTGTCCTGACGTTCCGGCTGCGCAAGGGCCGAGCGCAACAGGGGATGCAGCGTGTCAAGAACGAGGCTTGACTTGCCGCTTCCCGACACGCCGGTGACGCACACGAGAAGTCCCGCAGGCACGTCGACATCGATGCCCTGCAGGTTGTTGGTGCGGATTCCGCGCAGCTCAAGAATCTTGTCCGGCGAGCGCTGCCGCCTGTTCTCTGGAAGCGGAATCGTGCGGCTGCCTGCCAGGTACTGGCCAGTCAGGCTGCTCTTGTTGGTCAGGAGATCGCCGGGCGTGCCGGTAGCAACGACCTCACCGCCGGTTTCTCCAGCCCCGGGGCCCATGTCCACGACGAAATCCGCCGTCGCAATCGAATCCTCGTCGTGTTCCACCACGAGAACGGTGTTGCCGAGATCGCGAAGGTTCTTGAGGGTTTCGAGCAGCCGGCCGTTGTCCTTCTGGTGAAGCCCGATCGACGGCTCGTCGAGGACGTACAGGACTCCCGTGAGCCCGGATCCGATCTGCGATGCAAGTCGAATCCTCTGGCTCTCTCCACCGGAGAGTGTTGCCGAGCTTCTCGCCAGTGTGAGATATCCAAGACCCACGTCGACGAGAAAACCCAGCCGCGCCGAGAGTTCTCGCACGGTGCGTTCGCCAATCGTCCATTGCTGTGCATCGAGAGCCTTTGGAAGGTCATGGTCGATCCAATGCCTGGCGTCCGTGATCGCCATCTCGGACACCGTGCCGATGTGCATGCCGTCAATCCTGACGGCCAATGCTTCCTCACGAAGGCGGTGGCCATCACATGCACCGCACCGCTGCATGGCCCGGTACCGGCCCAGTTGCTCCCGGGCCGACGGGTCTCCCGCTCCCTGCCAGCGTTTTTCGAGCGAGGGGACCACACCCGGAAATGGGCGGTCCAGAGGATGCGTCTCGCTGCCATCGGCGTAGTCGATCGTGACGTTGACGGCCCCGGAACCGGTCAGGAGCACGTCACGTGCGCGTTTCGGAAGCCGATTCCAGGCCCGGTCCACGGGAAAGCGGAAATGGCGGGCAACGCCCTGCAGCGCTTGCAGGTAATACCCGGACGGAGGCACGCCCCAAGGCTCGATCGCGCCGTCTGCCAGCGACAGTTTGGGGTTGGGGACGATCAGGTCGGGGTCAAAGAATTCGAGCACCCCGAGTCCGCCGCACCGGTTGCACCATCCTGCGGGACTATTGAACGAAAACAGCCGAGGTTCGATCTCGTCGATGGTGAACCCCGATTCGGGACAGGCAAAGCGGGCGGAGAAGGTCGTCCGATCGGATGAATCCGCGTCCTCTGCAACCAGCAGCCCGTCAGAAAGCCGAAGCGCCGTCTCAATACTGTCGGCAAGACGCGACTCGAGCCCCTCACGCAGTACCACGCGGTCAACGACCACCTCGATATCGTGATTCCGTCGTCGGTCGAGCGGGGGAATGGCATCGATGTCGTGCAACGAGCCGTCTACCTTCACCCGCTGAAATCCTTGCCGCATCAGATCCTCGAAATCCTTGCGAAACTCCCCTTTGCGGTTTCGAACGATCGGGCTGAGTAACAGGAGGCGGGTGCCGGACGGCCGGCTGTGAAGCGCGTCAACCATCTGGGTCACAGTCTGGCTGGCGATCGGAAGTCCGGTCGCGGGCGAGTAGGGGATGCCAACCCGGGCAAACAGCAGTCGCAGGTAGTCTTGTATTTCGGTGACCGTCCCCACCGTAGAGCGGGGGTTATGCGAGACATTTTTCTGATCGACCGCAATCGCAGGTGACAGGCCCGCAATCCGGTCGACATCCGGCTTGTCCACCATTTCAAGGAACTGGCGCGCGTACGCGGACAGGCTCTCGACGTAGCGGCGCTGTCCCTCCGCATAGATTGTGTCGAATGCCAGCGATGATTTTCCGGAACCTGACAGTCCGGTGATGACCACCAGACGGCTGCGCGGAATGTCGACGTCGACGGACTTCAGGTTGTGGGTACGAGCCCCGCGCACGGCAAGCACAGCCTCGTTGCCGCCCGCCGAGTCCTTCGAATGTGGGTGTTCCTGGGCCGTGCGACGCCGGTCTCGTGCGACAGAGGGAGGTTCATCCAAAGGCATGTCGGACCCTGTGTCGGTTCCCAGGCAAGGGACAGGCCTGAAAAGTGAGGTCAATCACCGTGAGGCCCGGCTGCGATGGTGCGGGCAAGCAATGCGGCTGGGGGAAGATAGTGTATATTTCGGACGGCAAGTTGTTCACGGCATTTGGGCCGTTTGGGCTGTGTTGAGTTGATCGGTCAGTCATTCGGGAAGCGTTTCATGGTAATGAGTGTCAACAAGGTGATTTTGTTAGGGAATGTGGGCCGCGATCCGGAAATTCGGGAGCTGCCAAACGGTGGGCGCGTTGCGAACTTCTCCATCGCTACCGAGGAGCGCTGGCGTGACAAGCAGACCGGCGAACAGCGCGAGCGCACGGAGTGGCACCGGATCGTGGTGTTCAATCCCATGCTGATAGACATCGTGGATGACCGCGTCTTCAAGGGAACGCGGGTTTACCTCGAAGGCCAGCTTCAGACCCGGCGATGGCAGGATCCGTCAGGCTACGACCGATTCACTACCGAAATTGCGCTGCAGAGATTTGGGAGCCGGATCATCGTCCTGAATGAGCGCCGTTATGACGACGGGCACGGAGAGGATGTGCCACGCGGGCGCGGTTCCTCGGCCCCCGGTCGGATAGGTACTGAACACACGCCACACGATTACGACGACGAAGTACCGTTCTAGGTGCAATTTGACGGCCGTTTTTCCCTGCGGGTCCAGTTCACCGCGTTGCTCGCCAACGATTGACTCATGACATCTGAACCCGATTCCGGACGGGCTGCCGGGCCCGGAGATGCCGTTGCGACGGTAAGAATTGTCGACGAGATGCGCCGGTCGTATCTCGACTACGCGATGAGCGTGATCGTGAGCCGGGCACTGCCGGATGCTCGCGATGGTCTGAAGCCGGTGCATCGCCGAATCCTCTATGCCATGCATGAGAATTCGTACAGCTGGAATCGGCCGTACCGGAAATCGGCCCGTGTCGTGGGCGATGTGATGGGTAAGTACCACCCGCACGGCGACAGCGCGATTTACGACGCCATGGTGCGCATGGCCCAGAACTTCTCGATGCGTCTTGAGCTGATCGACGGCCAGGGAAATTTCGGTTCCATCGACGGCGACCCTCCCGCTGCAATGCGCTACACCGAAGTCCGCATGGCCAGGCCGGCAGCGACCATGCTCGAGGATATTGCCTTCGAGACCGTCGAGTTCCAGGACAACTACGACTCGTCAGCCCAGGAACCGACAGTTCTGCCAGCCCGGTTTCCCAACCTGCTGGTCAATGGAACGGGCGGCATTGCGGTCGGCATGGCAACCAACGTTCCCCCGCATAACCTGGGGGAGGTAATTGCCGCGTGTCTCGCGTTGATCGACGATCCGGATCTCACGGTGGATGCGCTTGTTCGCCATATTCCGGGGCCCGATTTTCCGACGGGCGGGCTCATCATCGGACGACGCGGGATTCTTGACGGTTATCGCACTGGCCGAGGGCGCGTTGTCATGCGCGGCCGGGCCGCTGTCGAGACCCGGGCAAAGGACCGGGCTGCGATCATCATCAGCGAGATCCCGTTTCAGGTCGTGAAAGCTCGCATGATCGAGCAGATTGCCGACCGGGTTCGCAGCAAGGACATCGAAGGCGTGAGCGCGCTTCGCGACGAGTCCGACCGCGATGGACTCCGGATCGTCATCGAGTTGAAACGCGGCACGACGCCAGCCGTGGTGCTGAACCAGATCTACAAATTCACAAGCCTTCAGACATCGTTCGGCATCAACGCGCTCGCCCTCAACGAGGGAAAACCGGAGAGTTTGAATCTCAAGCAGTTACTTGAAGCTTTTCTGACGTTTCGCGAAGATGTCATCACTAAGCGCACGCTGTTCCTGCTGAAAAAGGCGCGTGCACAGGCCCACATCCTGCTGGGCCTTGTCATTGCAGTGGCCAACCTCGACGAAGTCGTGGCGCTTATCCGGGCGGCTTCCGATGCGGCGGCCGCCCGCGCCGCACTGTTGGAGCGGACGTGGCCGGCGACTGACATCGAGGATTTCCTGGAGTTGATCGCGGAACCGTCCCGCCCCCTCGCGGGTGACGGGACCTGCAGACTGACCGAACGCCAGGCCCGGGCCATTCTCGATCTTCAGCTTCACCGCCTGACAGGACTGGAACGCGAGAAAATCGGCAGTGAGCTGCGCGAAAAAGCGAGCGAAATTGACGGCCATCTCGCGATCCTCCGTTCACGGCCCCGGCTACTGGAAATTCTTCGGGCGGAACTCGAGCAGGTGCGTGACCAATTCGGAACCTCGCGCCGGACGGAAATAGTTGAGGGCGACGAGGACGCCGACCGCGACGACCTGATCGAGCGCGAGGACATGGTGGTGACCCTCACCCGGAACGGATACGTCAAGCGAACCGAACTTGCTGCCTACCGGTCGCAGCGACGCGGGGGAAAGGGTCGTTCCGCGATGACGGTGAAGGACGACGATTTCGTCACGCACGTGTTGTCGGCGAGCACTCACGATCCGCTGCTGTTCTTCACCTCCCAAGGGATCGTCCATCGCCGGAAGGTGTACCTGCTGCCGCTGGGCACGCCGCAGGCGCGTGGTCGCCCCATTGTGAATGTCCTCCGAATTGGGAACGAGGAGCAGATCACGACCATGCTGTCGGAGGTCGCCGGAGATCCCGACGACGGCCTTTCATCGGAGTTGATTTTTGCAACACGTGCGGGTTTCGTGCGCAGAAACCGCATGTCCGATTTCGCGTCCATCAACGTGAACGGCAAGATCGCCATGAAGCTGGATCCGGAGGATGCGCTCGTGGGTGTCGCCAAGGTGATCGCCGGCACGGATGTTCTGGTGGCGACCCGGTCGGGCAGGGCGATCCGTTTTCCGATGAACGAAATTCGGGTGTTCACCGGCCGGGAATCGCGAGGTGTCAGAAGCATTCGCCTGGATGCCGGCGACGCTGTCATCGGCATGTCAATGCTGCCGCACACGACCGCCAGGCGGGACCTGCGACAGCAGTACTTGCGGCACGTGAGTGCCAAGCGACGAGGCGAAACGGTCACCGAGTCGGTGGACCAGACCGCCATGCAGCGGATGGCAGGCGAGGAAGTATTTGTATTGTCAATCACCGAGCAGGGTTTCGGAAAACGCACGTCCTCGCATGAGTACCGCACGACTGCGCGTGGCGGGCGCGGGGTCATCGATATTCAGACGGCGGGTCGCAACGGCCCCGCGGTTTGCTGTTTCCCGGTGGCCGAGGCCGACGAGATCATGCTGGTGACCGATCTCGCGCGCATGATCCGTTGCCCGGTCCGCGACATTCGTATCGCCGGGCGAGGCACACAGGGCGTGCGGGTGCTGCGCCTGGATGCGGGCGAGAAGGTTGTATCGGTGACGCGGCTGGATGTTTCCGGGGGGAACGATTCCCAGCCGTCCGAGGAGTCTGCGGACCAGGCATCTGAACACGAGCCGGGAGACGGTTGATGCAAAAGCGCGTAGCGGTCTATCCGGGGACCTTTGACCCCGTCACCACCGGGCATCTCGACATCATCCGGCGCGCAACGCGCATCTGCGACAAGCTGGTCATCGGGGTTGCGTCCAACGTGGACAAGAAACCGTTGTTTTCGCCAGACGAACGGGCGGATATGGTCGAAGACGAGTTACGCGCGATGTCGGAAAAACTCCAGGCGGAGGTGGAAGTCCGGACATTCTCGATTCTGCTGACCAAGTTTGTCGACGAGGTTGGCGGATCGATCATCGTGCGCGGTCTCCGGGCAGTGTCCGATTTCGACTACGAATTCCAGATGGCCGGCATGAACGCGCGCCTTCGCCCCGACATCGAAACCGTCTTTCTGATGGCGAGTGAACGCCATCAGTTCATTGCCTCACGCCTCGTCAAGGAAATCTGCCTTCTCGGAGGTGACATTTCGGGTTTCGTATCGCCCCGAATCCTGGCGCGGATCGAAGCCCTGACCAAGAACACCCCATGAGGAGATTCCGCATGTCCAAGAAATTGTCCACCTCGCTTCTTGCCGGCGGGATGGCGCTGCTCGGCCTCTCGGCCACGACGACGGCGCAAGCAGAAACCCAGGAGCGGGTTCACCTAGAACTCAAGAACGGCACGGTTGTCATCAAGCTTCGGCCTGACCTTGCCCCCAATCACGTGGCAAGGATCAGCGAACTGGTGCAGAGCGGTTTCTACGACGGGCTCAAGTTTCATCGTGTGATCGACGGATTCATGGCCCAGACCGGGGACCCCAGGGGCAATGGGACCGGAGGGTCCGGCCAAAATATTGCGGCGGAATTTTCCGATCACCCGCATACCCGAGGCACTGTCTCCATGGCGCGGGCAAGCAATCCGAACAGCGCCGACAGTCAATTCTTCATTGTGTTTGATGATGCGCAGTGGCTCGACGGTCAGTACACGGTCTGGGGCGAGGTCGAATCCGGCATGGAGCATGTGGACAAGATCAAGCGCGGCGAAGGCCAGAACGGCATGGTTTCCGACCCCGACATCATCGTGCGCATGTACTTTCCCGACGAGTAGGGCATACAGCGTGGAGGCACGATGGCGTCGGCTATACTGCTGCCCCGGGGCGAGCCTGTAGCTCAGTCGGTAGAGCAACTGACTTTTAATCAGTAGGTCCAGGGTTCGAATCCCTGCGGGCTCACCATTTTGCCTCTCGCGACCCGGCCCATTTCCCGGCTGTTCGCGGCCTTCTGCGTGGTCCCGCGGCCTCCGTTCCGTGCAGGTCGGGATTACAGGCCAGAATCGGCCCACGGTCCATTACGAGCCCCGAATCCGGCACACATGAGACGCTGTGCAAGCAGTCGGCTCCCTCGGGCCCGGGATGGCCGGGTGCGGATCCGTTATCCGGCCGAACCATGTGTAGAGCGGTGGCGGACGGAGCAGTGACCCCGGTCTGGCGGCCGCAGGCCAATCGGAAGCGCTCCGTGCCGAACGTTCTTGAGGCGGGTCTTCGAATCCTGCACATTGCAGTGTCATGCCTCACACGCACGTGAGCCGCCCCGCTGGTCGGACACCGATCAACCCTTCTTGCAAACGGATCTGCTGGGCTGAGCAAACAGGGAGCCCGGCAAACCGTGGGAAATTGAGCCTATGCCGTCTATGAGCGATATCGAAATTGCGCGCGCGGCCAAGTTCCTGCCAATGACGGATGTCGCAGGCAAGCTCGGCATCCCGGCAGATTGCCTGATTCCCCATGGGCGGCACGTAGCCAAGGTTGACCTCGCATCGGTCGATGGTCTTGCGGACCGTGAAGATGGAAAGCTGATCTTGGTCACGGCGATCACGCCAACTCCGGCTGGCGAGGGCAAGACAACCACGACGGTGGGTCTTGGGGATGCACTCAGCCGGGCCGGCAAGAGGACCGTCATCTGCTTGCGTGAGCCCAGCCTGGGGCCGTGCTTCGGTCTCAAGGGGGGAGCTGCCGGTGGCGGCTTTGCGCAGGTTATTCCGATGGATGACATCAACCTCCATTTCACCGGGGATTTCCACGCAGTGAGTTCTGCACACAACCTGCTCGCTGCGATGACGGACAATCACGTGTACTGGGGAAATGCGCTGGAACTTGATGCGCGTCGCGTTGCGTGGCGACGGGTCGTGGACATGAACGACCGCGCGCTTCGGGATGTTGTTCTGTCTCTTGGCGGGGTGGCGAACGGGTTCCCTCGTCAGTCAGGATTCGATATCACCGTGGCATCGGAGGTCATGGCGATCCTCTGTCTCGCTGACGGGCTTCAAGACCTAGAGCGCCGGCTTGGCAACATCGTTGTCGGCCGGACCCGGGCGCGCAAGCCATGCCTGGCCCGGGATCTGGGGGCGGCGGGCGCCATGACGGTGCTGCTCAAGGACGCGGTGATGCCCAATCTCGTGCAATCGCTGGAGCACACCCCGGCATTTGTCCACGGCGGTCCGTTTGCAAACATTGCGCACGGCTGCAACTCGGTGACTGCGACGCGCGCTGCGTTGAAGCTTGCCGATTATGTGGTGACGGAAGCGGGGTTTGGCGCGGACCTCGGAGCCGAGAAATTCTTCAACATCAAGTGCCGAAAAGCAGGCCTCACACCGGCAGCTGCCGTGGTGGTCGCGACGGTTCGGGCGTTGAAGATGCACGCTGGCATTCCGGTCGAAGACCTTGGCGTCGAAGCTGTCGACGCGGTCTCGTCCGGTCTCGATAACCTCGGCCGGCATCTCGAAAACATCGGCAAGTTCAATGTGCCTGTGGTGGTTGCGATCAACCGCTTCGATGCCGATACCGACGCCGAGATCGCAGCCATTACGGACTACTGTTCTGCACGCGGTGTCGTCGCGGCCGAGTGCACCCATTGGGCCAACGGTGGTGCCGGGGCTGAAGCACTTGCAACCAGTGTGTTGGAGGTCACAGCGGGCCAGTCGCCTGAATTTCGACTCCTGTATCCGGACGACGCAGGCCTGTGGGAGAAGATCGGAATCGTCGCGCGCGAGATCTACAGAGCGGGGGAGGTGACCGCGAGCCCCGCACTGCGCAAGCAGATTGATGATCTGGAATCGGACGGATTCGGGCACTACCCGGTGTGCATGGCCAAAACCCAGTACAGCTTTTCCACCGACCCCAGTGCCAAAGGCGCGCCAACGGACCACAAGCTCGACGTCAGGGAGGTGCGCCTGGCGGCGGGAGCGGAATTCCTTGTGGCCATATGCGGGACCATGGTCACCATGCCGGGGCTCCCGCGGCGACCAGCCGCCGAGGACATCGGTCTCGACGGGTCCGGGTTAGTAAAAGGGCTCTTCTAAACCTCTGCGCTACCGGCTGCCATCGGAGCTTGCAACGATCGTGAATAATTCGTGTGGGGCCGGCTCCAAGGTTGTAATGAAGTTTGCGAAGCGGCTGCGCTGTTCGCATGCGGATTTCGGAGGACACCTTGCGGATCCTTGGCAGTCACGCGGCGACCGCTGCACCTAAAGTTGGGTCCTGACTATGCCTCCATTGCGTTGACTTCGTGCTGATGCACGTGCACCGCTCCGGCACTTCGCGAGCGGATTGCAGGTATCCGGAAAGGCGCACGAACGGATGAGAATTCCGTTGCCTCCCACTCCGGAGCTCCCGCCGCCTTCGCCGTCGATTGCTGTACTTGCCCTCCGCCGCTTCGCAGGATTGTTCACTGGAGCGGCGCGCGACCTTGCGCCCCTGGTCGGTGTTGTCGCGGTGTTTCAGTTTGCAGTGATTCGCGAGCCGTTTCCGAACCTCGAGGCAACGCTGATCGGTCTCGTGTTGGTTCTCGTGGGCCTGGCGTTGTTCGTTCATGGGTTGGAAACGAGCCTGTTTCCGACCGGAGAGGATGTTGCGAATGCGCTTACCGTTCGGGCCAGTCTTCCGTGGCTGGTTGTGTTTTCCTTCGGTCTGGGCTTCGGCACGACTGTCGCGGAGCCCGCGCTGATTGCAGTAGCAGGCGAAGCCGGAAAAATAGCCGCTCAAGCCGGAATGATCCCCTCCGACCCCGTAGCCATTCAATCCTGGTCCGATCAGCTGCGGTACATCGTTGCGATCGCCGTTGGCGTATCGATCGTTCTCGGCGTATTCCGCATCATTCTGGGGTGGCCGATCCATGTGATCGTAATCACGGGTTACGTCTTGGTGGTGGCCATGACGCCACTGGCGCCGAAGGAATTTGTGGGAATCGCCTATGACGCAGGAGGCGTGACGACGTCCACGATTACCGTTCCTCTTGTCACGGCTCTGGGAGTGGGGCTCGCGACCGGAATCCGGGGCCGCAATCCTGTGACCGACGGCTTCGGGATGATTGCGCTGGCAAGCCTGTTTCCGATCATCTTCGTACTTGGCTTCGGAATCGTTTCATGAACCGCTGGAATGCGATGACGGACGAGTTAATTGCGTCGATCCTGCAGACCGCGTTCGATGTTCTGCCAATCATTGCGCTCCTCTTTGTATTCCAGGTGCTTATTCTGAAGCGCCCACTCAGACGTCCTGGACGCAAAATCGTCGGACTGGTTTACGTGATTGTCGGCCTGGCTTTGTTTATCGCGGGCCTTGAGAGCGCGCTGTTTCCGCTCGGGCGCACGATGGCCTCGCAGCTGACCGCGCCGGAGTTTCTGGGCATTTCATCCGGCGGCTTGGCATCCCCGGGTGCGTATTTCTGGATCTACTGCTTTGCGGCGGCGATCGGATTTGCCACGACAGTTGCCGAGCCTGCGCTAATTTCAGTGTCGCTCAAGGCGGAAGACGTGTCGGGCGGGGCGATCCGGGCATTTCCCCTGCGGCTGGCGGTGGCGATAGGCGTAGCTGTAGGTGTGGCTTTGGGTGCGTACCGGATTGTCAGTGGCACACCGCTGCACTGGTACATCGTCATCGGGTACCTCGTGGTTGCCGCGCAGACCATTTGGGCGCGACGGGTCATCATTCCGGTCGCGTACGATTCGGGCGGAGTCACGACATCAACCGTCACGGTTCCCGTCGTTTCGGCGCTGGGGCTGAGCCTGGCGGCCGCAGTTCCAGGCCGAAGTCCGCTGATCGATGGTTTCGGACTCATTGCATTCGCCAGCCTGTTTCCGATTATTTCGGTCCTTGCATACGCGGGCCTCTCGGGATGGCTTCAACGGCACCGCCGAGGCGGTTCGGAGGGCTAGATTCATTTATGGAACTCAAACTCATCATTGCCATTGCCCGTGACACGCTGACCGAGGACCTGCAGGAAGCAGCCAGGAAAGCAGGGGCAACCGGGGCAACGGTCCTTCATCAAGCACGCGGTGCCGGTCGGGCGCCCGCCAGAACATTCTTTGGCATGGACACGGAGCTGATGTGTGACGCGTTGATGTTTGTGGTCGCTGCGGATCGTGCGGACCAGGTACTTGCCGCAGTGACAGAAGCGGGCGGATTCGAGAAGAAGGAAGGGGCCGGAATCGCCTTTCAGCTTGATATCGAGGCTGCGTCCGGGTTCCTCACGCAGTTGCCCGGCTAGCCGGCGATTGCAGAAACCGGGCTGGTAGCGAATTCGGGCACTCTTTCAGGCCCATACAGGCAGTTTCTCGTCAAATACCTTTCGATCGTGTGCGGATGCGGAATTCCAGAGTGTTTTCCTGTTCCGTGATTGCCAGAAGCTCGTGTCCCGTCAGGTCACAGAACGCCCTGAAATCCTCCCGCGCCGACGGATCATCGGCTGAAATGAGAGCTTCCTGGCCCGCCGGCAACTTGCGCAGCGCCTTGCGTGCCCGTATGACCGGGAGCGGGCACCGAAGCCCCCGGTAATCCAGAACAATTGGAGAGGGCTGGTTCACTCCGGCTTTGATTGGGCTACCTCCTCGTCGCGGACACGACGGGCAATGCGGAAGGCTGCAACACCGGCCGGCATTCCACTGTAGACCGCCACCTGAATCAAGGTCTCACGGATTTCCTCCCACGTACATCCGTTGCGCCGGGCGCCACGAATGTGCAGTTCCAGTTCTTCATCGCGGCCAAGCGTTGCCAAAATGCAGAGGTTGTTCAGGCTTCGGCGAGCCTTGCTCAAACCGTCGCGCCCCCAGACGGCGCCCCAGCAGTATTCGGTCAGTAGACGTTGAAAGTCGTCGGTCAGATCGTCGCCGCCGGAGGTGGCGCGGGCAACGTATTGGTCACCGAGAACCTGCCTCCGGATAGCTAGGCCTTGCTTGTATTGCTCGTCAGACATTGAAGAATCTCCAAGATTTGAATCAGAACGATTACGGCACAGTCCGCGAGATGCACAAATGTGCCTGCCCGAGGGAACGGTTTAACCTCGTTCGATTTGGGTGTCACGCTGTCCCCGATCGGACCGGACAGTTCGCGTTGGCAGCAAACGGTGGGACGTGTCTTCATCCTGGGCCTCGCGCGTGAAACTCCGAACTCGAAACCCATGCCCTTCCACTTGCCGCTGTCATCGGTGCGGGGTTGCCGCTGACTCTGATTAAGCTCTTGGGATAGGAAGGTAACGCGGGGACTCCGCTGTTCACTATTGACGCCCCGCATCGACTGGGATCGCCCGTTGCCGTGAGCGGGGCATTGCAGGTTACTGACGCACAGCGGCGAACGCGGCAGTCAGGTCGGCACGCTCGACGGCCCCGGCCACAACTTCATGGGCGCTGCCGTAGAACCGGCCGCTCACGGTGCCGGCGTCTCCGCCGGTACTCCGCAGGTAGTTCGCGCCCACGGCGATCGTGTAACTGAGATCCCCGTCCCCCCAGTTGGCGCCGTCCCTGGTTTCCAGTTCGGTGAAGTCCGCCCGGCCCTGCATTGTGGCAAGGCTGACCCTGACTTCGACGTCCCCCTCGACCGTCTCCAGTCCTGGCGTGAACGCGACCAGGTGCCCGGTCCATGTTCCGGAACCGCCAAGCTGGCGGTCGTCGGCAAGTTCGTCCTCTGGACGGTGCGCACCTGATGTCCATGGCATGGTCACGCCATTGGCGTGACGGACGCCGAACGTCACGCTGCCGGTCCGTACCGTCAATCCAGTGGCCGTGTCGTCCCATTCGCCCAAGTCGTTGGCCGACAACTCCTCTGGCTGAATGCTGACTGGCAGGCGCGTGTACAGCGCAAGCAGCGCAGCAGCGTCGACCGCGGGCAACTCACCCCCACTGAACGCGCGTTCCGGTAGCCACACGTCCGACATCAGCGAGCCTGCGAAGCCCGCGCGGTCGAGACCGGTCACGTGCATCTGCAAGCCGAGGGAATGCAGAAACTCGTGAAGGAAAACCTGGAGCTCGTGATTCGGGTCTGCTTCGTGCCGGTGACGGCTGCGCCAGTCCTTGAAGTAGTCCGCATCCATGTCGACCGTAGCGGCCCGGATGCCGCCGGACTTCTGCCAGCGTTCGCGTTCCGGATCCCAAGTGATAACGTTATCCTGTCGCGCGACTGTCGGCCAAAGATGCCCATCGGCGGAGCGCCGGTGCCATTCGACGTAGATCTCCCCGTCTCCGACATCGTTCCATCGAGCATCATTGTCGTCGGTGATGACGGAGGCGCCGTCATCACCGATCCGGACATGGTGATCGTAGGGCAGGGCACGGTTCACCAGCGCCACGCCGTAGTGGGTAATTGCGCGTTCAGCGTCGGTCATGCCGGCGACCGGGCGCACGGTAGGCGCTGATTTGAAGCGATGCAGGCCCGGAACATGGAAGTACGCCTGATGAGGCATGTGTCCACTCGCGTGAATGCCGAGATAGTTTGCCACGCGCTCGGCGTCCGGAAGATCCGTGACGGTGACCTGCGGAGTTAGGGATTCGGGAGGCAACGCGGGTTCAGGGGCAATCGCAGAACTGCCACCCCCACCGCCGCACGCGGCAAGAAGCAGCACCGCCGCAGGCACGACGGCGTACCGGGTATTCATGAAGTCTCCCTCTTGGTGCAACTGACCCGGCGGGTGCCGGGCCGTTGCAAATCACCAAAGAAACTTGGAGCCTGCCTATGCGCCGAGACGCAGGGAGCTAACCCGCATCAGAAATAGCGGGTTTTCTCTTCAGCGAGCGATCTGATGCATGGTCGGAGCCTTGGTGGTTTGCAGTTGCATCGTAGCGGGGTAAGAACAATGACGAGTTTTCTCGCTGCATGGGGGTGAGCATGTCGCCATTGGAACCCCCGCCCAAGCGATATTTCGTTGTAGAACTCGCCCGTGACAACGTGTCGTTGAAGACCATGCCTATCCGCGGTCAGACGGCCTGTGAGCCAAAGGAATCCAGCGACAAATGGTTGGTCTTCAAGAAGGGGAGGGCCGTGGTGAGCAAGGCGCGCGTTCACAAGCAGGCAGGCTGGCACGTGGGAGAAGTGAACAGGCAATGACCAAGCGGAGTCCGCCACAAATTTCCAGCAGCTCCCCGACTTGACACTGTCGGCGCACCGACTCCTAGAAAGTTTGTTCTGACGGAAGGTTTGAACAACCCCTCAGCAGGGCAGTGTTTCCGAAAATGGACAAGTTGATCAATTGTTGATGGGGGGCGGTTCCGAGTACAATGCAGCCCGATTTCCGAGAGAAATTGCCACGTGTATGACCTCCTGATTAAAGGCGGCACGGTTGTTGACGGCACCGGGACACCCGCGCGGACGGCCGATGTCGGAGTCTGCGGTACGGCGATTGCGGAGATAGGGACCTTGCGCCAACCGGCGCGACGGACCATTGATGCCGACGGTGCTCTGGTTCTTCCCGGCTGGGTCGACATCCATACCCACTACGACGGCCAGGCGACCTGGGACGCTGAACTGTCGCCGTCGTCCCTGCACGGCGTGACCACAACGGTTTTCGGGAATTGCGGTGTCGGATTTGCGCCCGTGAGGCCGGGAAGCGAGCCCTATCTGATCAATCTGATGGAAGGGGTTGAGGACATTCCTGGGACTGTTCTGGCAGAAGGCGTCGACTTCCGGTGGGAATCGTTTGCCGAATACCTGGATGTGTTGGCCGAGACGCCGCGGACCATGGACGTGGCTGCGCAATTGCCGCATGGGGTTTTGCGGTTTTACGTGATGGGAGAGCGCGGCGCAGACCACACAGCCGCACCGACGTCGGATGAGATACGGCGAATGGGAGAACTTGCCGAGGAGGCGCTGCGGGCAGGTGCGCTCGGGATCTCCACGTCACGGACGACCAAGCACAGGGCGGCGGACGGGCGGAAGACCCCGGGATTGTCTGCCGACCGTCCGGAACTCTACGGGCTGGCAGACGCGATGCGGCGCGCTGATGCCGGCGTCTTCCAGTGCAATACCGACTTCGGGCCCGGGGAATACGACATTCTTGAGGATTTCGCTCGCCGGTCTGGCCGCCCGCTTTCAGTGCTTCTTCTCCAGATTGACCGTGAGCCGAAACTCTGGCGCGAGACGCTGACATCGATTGAGCGTTCCAATGCCGCCAACCTTGAGGTTCGGGGCCAGGTCGGATGTCGGCCCATTGGTGTCATTCTGGGGCTCGATACCAGCATGAACCCGTTCGCCACCCACCCCGCATGGAAAGAAGTCAAGGACTTGCCAGCGGCAGAGCGGATCGCCGCGCTTCGGAAGCCGGCGTTACGCCGGCGCCTCGTCGACGAGCGACCCGATGATTCCTATACGAAATTCATGGCATACGGTCTGACCCGCGCGTCCGAATTGGGTGCCGACTTCGATTACGAACCACAATCTCACGAAACAATTCAGGCCCGGGCTGAAGCACGCAACCTGTCGCCCTGGGATCTTGCACTCGAGATCATGCTCAGCCGTAACGGCCAGGGCTTGCTGTACTTTCCGTTCGAGAACTATGCGGATGGCGACCTTGGCGTGGTGCGCACGCTTCTTGAGTCTCCCCATACCGTCTGCGGTCTTGGCGACGGAGGTGCACATGTGGCAACGTTGTGTGATGCGGGCTATCCAACGTTTCTTCTCTCGTACTGGGTCCGAGATCGCGTAAAGGGTCCGGGGTTGCCCCTAGAATTCCTAGTGCAAAAACAGACTTCTGCAACAGCACGGTCCTATGGCCTGCATGATCGGGGGCAGCTCGCTCCAGGCTATCGGGCGGATATCAACGTGGTCGATTTCGACGCATTGAAGGTGACGCGCCCGGAAATCGTCTATGATCTCCCCGCCGGTGGTAAGCGGCTGGTGCAAGGCGCGGAAGGCTACCTCCATACGATCGTATCCGGGGTGGAAGTGCGCAGCATGGGTCAGTTCACCGGCGCCCGTCCGGGCGGCCTCCTGCGCGGAGCCAGAATGGCTCCTTCCGCCGCTCCCAGCGGACTTTAGGAGTCCAATGAATCGGGACGAAACATGATGCGCTCATTACGTGCAGCCCGGCCGGCCTACAGTCGTCGCCGAAGCTGGAGTTCTGGAGACTTAGGAGGCCGCAGCCGGTGGGTCAGTACGATGCGCCGTTGTGCCATGGTCGCTGTAATCGGTTACGTCGCGTTTCATGTCTTGAAGGGCGATTACGCGCCGACGGCAATCCGCGACCAGGAACGCGAGCTTCTCGAGGCTGAAGCCCGGGTGGCCGAGTTGCAGCTTCGGCACGACGGCCTGCAACAGCGGGTGTCGGGACTTTCTCGAACGTCATTGAACCTGGATCTTCTTGACGAACGCGCGCGTTTGATCCTGGGGTGGGCCGGGCCCAACGATTACGTGTTCGTCGTTGATGCTGACGTAGCCGCAAAGTGAACCGCGCCGGCCACCAGGTTGGCTCCTGATGGCGGTGTCCACACCCATCAAGAAAAGCGCTGCCCAGCTGAACCCGCTTCCGGGACTTCAGATCTCAGCCGACCTGGACGGCACATCGGAATCCAACAAAGCCGGTCCGGATCAGCCGGGTCTGCCCATTGAAGAACTCCTTGACGTGCATCGCCACATGTTGCTGTTGCGGAGACTTGAGGAACGCATCGGCCAGCTTTACGCCATGGGGGAGATCGGCGGGTTTTGCCATCTCTACATTGGTCAGGAAGCGGTCGCTGTCGGGATGGAGCGTGCAACCCGGCCTGACGACCCCGTGATCACGGCGTACCGGTGCCATGCCCACATGGTCGGGCGCGGCGTCGCGCCCGAGAAGGTGATCGGGGAGCTTCTTGGCAAGGCTCACGGCATATCGAAGGGCAAGGGCGGTTCGATGCACATGTTTGCCCCCGACCGAAATTTTTATGGCGGACACGGCATCGTAGGGGCGCAAGTTCCGCTCGGTACCGGTATCGCCTTCGCTCTCCGGTACCAGAAGACCGACCGTGTATGTGTGACGTATTTTGGCGACGGCGCCATCAGCCAGGGCCAGGTCGCAGAAGCGTTCAACATGGCAGCCCTGTGGAACCTGCCCATCGTCTACGTGGTGGAGAACAACCAGTACGGCATGGGCACGGCGGTTGACCGGGCCAACGCAGTTGCCCAGCTTCATCGGCGCGGTGAATCGTTTGGCATACCGGGGCACGAGGTCGATGGAATGGACCCGGTGGCGGTAGAAACCGCTGGCAGTGCGGCGCTTGAGCATGCACGATCGGGGAGCGGGCCGGTATTGCTCGAGATGAGGACCTACAGGTACCGTGGACATTCGATGTCAGACCCCGCCCTGTACCGGTCGCGTGAGGAAGTGCAGAAGATCCGTGAGGAGCGTGATCCGATCACCAGGGTGGCCGACCAATTGATTGCCGCCGGTGTCATGGACGCAGAGGGACTGAAGGCAGTGGACCGCGAAATACGCGCACAGGTGACCGAAGCGGTCGCCGCCGCCCAGGCCATGCCCGATCCGGATCCCTCCCAACTTGCCACTGACATCTACGCAGGCCGTTCCTGATAGACGATGCGCGAGATTTCCGTACGCGAAGCACTTCGGGATGCGATGGCGGATGAAATGCGGCGCGATCCGTCGGTCTTCTTGATGGGGGAAGAGGTCGCCGAATACGAAGGGGCATACAAGGTCAGTCAGGGTCTCCTTAATGAGTTCGGCCCCGAGCGTGTCATCGATACGCCAATTACGGAAGCGGGCTTCGCCGGTGTAGGAGTGGGGGCTGCCATGATGGGGCTTCGCCCCATTGTCGAATTCATGACCTGGAATTTTGCCATGCAGGCAATCGACCAGATTGTCAATTCGGCGGCGAAAACGCGGTATATGTCAGGTGGCGAGATCACTGTTCCGATTGTCTTTCGGGGACCGAATGGAGCGGCATCGCAGGTTGCTGCTCAGCACAGTCAGGATTACGGAGCCTGGTATTCCCATGTGCCGGGGCTCAAGGTCGTTGCACCGTTTGATGCGGCAGACGCCAAGGGCCTCCTTACAGCCGCAATCCGGGATCCCGACCCCGTGGTTTTTCTGGAACATGAGCTCTTGTACGGAGACACCGGTCTTGTGCCCGACGGCGAGCATGTAGCGGAACTGGGCCGCGCAAGAATTGTGCGGCCGGGGGCCGATGTCACACTGGTGAGCTGGTCCCGCGGAATGGCGACCGTACAAGCCGCGGCGTCGGCACTCGCGGAACAGGGGATCGAGGCCGAAGTGATTGACGTGCGCACCTTGCGGCCGCTTGATCACGCCACGATTCTCGAATCGGTGCAGCGGACGCACAGGATTGCAAGCGTTGAGGAGGCATGGCCAACCTGCGGCGTCGGGGCCGAGATTGTCGCCACGGTCGTCGCGGAAGCCTTCGATGCGCTGGATGCGCCCCCGCGACGGATTTCCGGTGCCGATGTTCCCATGCCGTACGCAGCGCCACTCGAATCGTTAGCCCTTCCCACATCCGAAACCGTTGTCCGCGTCGCACGCGAGATCTGCTATGCCGAGGGTTAAGGATGGCTGCAAAGCACGGAGCCGTTGAACCATGCCGACACTGATCCGGATGCCGGCGCTTTCGCCGACCATGACCGAGGGCACGGTTGCCCGGTGGCTGAAGAAAGAGGGCGACGGGGTTGAACCCGGGGATGTGATCGCGGAAATCGAAACCGACAAGGCGACCATGGAGGTCGAAGCGGTCGACGAGGGGACGCTTGGCAAGATCCTCGTCGCTGACGGTACCGAAGGCGTGGCCGTGAATTCCGTCATCGCCGTGCTGGTGGAGGAAGGAGAGGATCCGGGCGTCGTGGATACCGTAGTCCCGGAAGCACCCAAGGCTCCGGTTGCGGCCGCGGCTGAGAGCCCGACCGACGAGGGTCAGCGTCCCGAATCTCCTCGTGCAGCGGAGGCTTCTCCGGCGCCGAAAAGCGCGCCGGCGACCGAAACCATACGTCACCAGCCGACACCCGCCCCTGCAGCCGCGCCTGCGGTCGCTGCAGCCCCGTCGGGATCAGAACGGATCGCTGCCAGTCCGTTGGCGCGCCGGATGGCCGCCCAGTCCGGTCTGGATCTTGGAACGGTCAGGGGGTCCGGACCTCACGGACGGATCGTCAAGGCCGACATTGACCGTGTACTCGAACTGGGCACTCCACAGCCGGCCGCAGACGAGGGGCCGGAACGCGTCGAGCTGACCAATATCCGGAAGGTGATTGCCGCGCGCCTTCTCGAAGCAAAACAGACGATTCCACACTTCTACCTTGAGACCGATGCCGAAGCTCAGGCGCTTCTGGATCTTCGTCAACGGATTAATGCCGGCCTCGAGCGAGAGCAGAGGGTTACGGTCAACGACCTGGTTGTGAAGGCGACCGCGATGGCATTGCGTCAGGTTCCGGAAGTGAATGCGGCGTGGGGCGGCGACCATATTGTGCAGCACCGTTCGGTGCACATCGCCGTTGCAGTGGCGGTGGACAAGGGGCTGTTTACCCCGGTTGTCCGTCATGCAGATCGCAAGGGAGTACGTGAAATCGCGGGCGAAATGAGGGCACTTGTCGAAAAAACCCGGTCAGGCAAGCTGATGCCCGAGGAATATCAGGGCGGTACCTTTAGCGTGTCCAACCTGGGGATGTACGGCATCAACGCATTCGTTGCCGTCATCAATCCTCCGCAGGCTGGAATCCTGGCGGTTGGAGCCGCATCCGAGCGACCCGTTGTACGCGAGGGCCAGGTCGTTTCCGCTCCTGTCATGACATTGACACTTTCGGGCGATCATCGGGTCATCGACGGAGCGACGGGCGCACGCTGGTTGACGGTGCTCCGGTCGTTTATCGAAGATCCTGCGTTGATGCTGGTCTAGGCCCGTGGCTGGCAGCGAATACGATGTTGTCGTCATTGGCGGAGGACCCGGCGGCTATGTTGCCGCGATCCGGGCTTCGCAACTCGGAATGCGAACGGTCGTCGTCGAGCGCGAGCATCTGGGTGGTATCTGCCTGAATTGGGGTTGTATCCCGACCAAGGCATTGCTCCGGAGTGCGGAGATCCGACACCTCCTGACAACGGCCGCTGAGCACGGGTTCACCACCGGCAAGGTCAAACTGGACCTCGAAAAGGTGGTCGCGCGGAGCCGCGACGTTGCCGGACAGCTGGCCCGCGGCGTTGGTCATTTGCTCAAGAAGAACAAGGTAGAGGTCATTGACGGGAGCGCGGCGCTGGCCGGGCCGGGCCGGGTGCGCGTGGTTCCAAACGACGGAGATGAGTTGCTGCTTTCGACCTCGCACACAATCGTGGCTACCGGTGCGCGGGCGCGATCGCTCCCTGGAATTGAACCTGACGGCAAAGCCATCTGGACCTATCGCGAGGCCATGCTCCCGGAGACGTTGCCGAAGCGGTTGCTTGTTGTCGGCTCCGGCGCAATCGGGATGGAGTTCGCCAGCTTTTTCTGCGACCTAGGTTCCGAAGTGACCGTCGTCGAGATTGCGGGGCGTATCCTTCCGAATGAAGACGAGGAGATCTCAGCGTTCGCGGCGAAGACGTTTTCTGCGCAAGGGATCCGGCTGTTGACAGGAACAGCGCTGCAGTCTGTTCGGGCACGAGGGCGTGCGCTCGAGGCAACGGTCGGTCCGCCCGACGGCAAGGAAGAGGCTCTCTCTGTCAACAAGGTCATTCTCGCAGTAGGCATTCAGGGCAACGTCGAGGACCTGGGTTTAGAGGAGGCGGGGGTAGCCGTTGAGGGGGGCCACATCAAGACCCACGGGTTTGGGGCCACCGGTGTCCCCGGCGTCCATGCGATTGGCGATGTCACCGGACCGCCATGGCTTGCCCACAAAGCCAGCCACGAAGGCATTGCGTGCGTCGAGGCCATCGCCGGATTGGAAGCCAGCCCACTTGATCCTTCAAGAATCCCTGCTTGCACGTATTGCCGTCCGCAAATCGCGAGCATCGGGATGACCGAAGCTCGCGCGAAAGAAGAAGGCCGTTCGATCAGGGTTGGACGATTTCCTTTCCTTGGAAACGGCAAGGCGATTGCGCTCGGTGAGCCGGAAGGGTTGGTAAAAACCATCTTTGATGAAAACAGCGGAGAACTGCTGGGGGCCCACATGATCGGCGCCGAAGTAACGGAACTGATTCAGGGTTTCGCGATTTCAAAAACGCTGGAAGCGACAGAAATCGACTTGATGCATACGATCTTTCCGCATCCGACATTGTCCGAAATGATGCACGAATCCACCTTGCAGGCGTTCGGCCGTGCGCTGCACATGTAGAGCGTTGGGCCCTATAGATCTCTCTGGTCACACCCAGCGAGCGCATGGCGCTTGCGAGGCTCGCACCACTCGCTGGCGTCGCCCCGATGCTGCACCATTCAAAGGCACCCGATCCGTCGCTTAGGTCGCACAACCCCACCATGCCATCACGATCCAACTACATCAGCACGGCGCACTTGCAACCGCTTCCTGATCAGGAGCCCGCCCGAAAACCCCGTTGGATCAGAGTGAAGGCGCCTGTTTCGGATGGCTACCGCAATACCCGAGACCTGGTACGCAAACACGATCTGCGAACGGTTTGCGAAGAAGCGGCTTGCCCCAACATCGGGGAATGCTGGAGCCAGGGGCACGCAACCATGATGGTGCTGGGAAGCATCTGCACACGCAAATGCGCGTTTTGCAACGTGGCCACCGGGCGTCCATTGCCTGTCGATCCTGGCGAACCGCAGCGCCTGGCAGACACCGTGGCCATTCTCGGCCTTTCGCACGTCGTTATCACATCTGTCGACCGCGACGATCTCGCGGACGGCGGCGCCGGGCATTTTGCGGCATGTGTGGAGGCGCTGCGTCGCAGTTGTCCGGGCGTGACGGTGGAATTGCTCACACCTGATTTCCAACGAAAGCCAGGCGCGATCGAGACCATTGCCGATGCCGCGCCGGACGTCTTCAACCACAATCTGGAGACGGTCCCGCGCCTGTACCGGAATGTGCGCCGGGCGGCTGACTACCAGCACAGCCTTGGCCTGTTTCAGCGCGTTCGCGAACTCGACCCTGCGATATTTTCCAAATCAGGTCTGATGGTCGGGCTCGGCGAAACGATCCCGGAAGTGCTTACCGTAATGGATGATCTCCGTCGTCACGATGTCGATTTTCTGACAATCGGGCAGTACCTGCAGCCAACTCGAGGCCACCACCCCGTGGATCGCTTTGTGCATCCGGATGAATTTGACATGCTGAAAGAGGAGGCGCTTGGCAGGGGATTTCTGGTCGTGTCATCGTCGCCATTGACCCGTTCTTCGTACCATGCAGACCGAGATTTTCAGCGGCTGCAGACCGCCCGTCGAGCCTCCGTGGGTGAGCACGCTTCGTCGGACTTCCCGGCTGTGTCGGGGCAGCCTGTGAGGACGCACGCATCGACCTCGGACGTTGCTCGTGCCGCGCCACGCTGAGCGTCGCGTTCTTGCCTATACGCCGGAGCAACTGTTCGATCTGGTAGTCGACGTTGAGCAGTATCCGGAGTTCCTACCGTGGTGCATCGGTGCGGCTGTCACCGCGAGGCATGAGAAGAGCTTTGTTGCCGATCTGGCGATCGGGTTTCATGCGCTGAAAACAAGCTACGTGAGCAAGGTTGAATTCGAGCGGCCATCGCGAATTGACGTCGCACTGGTGCAAGGACCGTTTCGACACCTCGACAATCGATGGCAATTTAGTGATGCAGGCCCTGGCCGGACCGAGATCGCGTTCGAGGTTGATTTCGAGTTCCGGTCACTGTTGTTTTCGAAAATGATGACTCCCATTTTTGGAGGTGCGGTGAAGCGCATGATCCGCGAGTTCGAATCGCGTGCCAAGCATTTGTACGCGTGATCGTTTCAGCTTTCTTGAAAATACCGAACCGTTGACTCGATCCGGGTCAAGTCCTTGTCCAGAGAAGCAAAAGCCGAATCGGTGCCGTGATCCTCGGCATCGGCCAGCCACCGTCGGCAGGTCCTTATCCAGACCCAGGCAAGGACGGCCGCACGGGTCCGGCGCTGCCATTCGTTGCCCGCGAGACCAGTCAGGTCAAGTACGTTTCCCATCGAGGTACGCATTCGCACCAACGTTCGCACGGCAGCGGTCGGACAACGTTGCGCATCCTCTCCGAGCGCCCGAAGGGCAGATCGGTGCGATGCGAGAAGATCGATCCGGGCCATCAAGGCTTCGAGAAGACGTTCTCTGGGTGACGCTTCCGCAAGCTCGCTTTGGTCAAGTGCTGCGACCAGTTGTTCATCGATGCGCCGGGCGAACGCGTCGAGCACATCGTCGACACGGTTAAACGCGGCGCGCGCCTCGTGCGGATGAACCTTGGCCCGCAGGGCCAGGTCGCTGAGCGTGGTCTTGTTCCACACGCCGTCTTCAGCGGCTGCCAGGGCTGCTTCAATCAGGCGTTCATGGAGTGAATTGGCGGACTGCATGGCCGGTCACACGCAGAGAAAAACCCGGCGGATTATACCCAACATACGGGCGAGGGGCCTCGCACAAACCTGATCAGGCCAGACACCGCGCAACCCGCTGACCACTCCGGTCTTCAGCGCATCTAAGCTACACCGCACCGCGACAGGTAACAGAGGCCAGGCGGCTTGCAGGCTGCTGGGACGGAACCACGACCCTCGGATTGCAGCCCGTTGAGTTTCGCTGAGCGAGGTGATGCTGCCGGGAAACCCGGATCACGCCTTTTCGCTGCTCGCCGCGCCGAAGCCGCTGCAGAGCCAGGCGTTCGCCCTGCTGGATATCGGCCCCGCCTCAAGGGCTGCCATGTAAGTGCCAGGTGCTATCCGCCCGATTCGCCCAGTCTGCACGCAACTTTCTTGGATCCCCCCGGCTTGAAGTTCCGGTTAACACCATCGCAAACTCGTTGCCCGCACTGTGACTGCTTACGCGACCGCCCCAAGACCGTTCTTCTCCACCAGCGTCAGCAGTTTCAGCGAGGGGCCCCTCGGACGCTTCTCGCCACGCTCCCACTGACTCACCAGCCCGGTCGTCACATTGAGGTAGCGCGCGAACACCGCTTGGCTCGCATTTTCCCGATCCGCAGCGCGCGAATGTCTTCGGGCGCCATCTCCTCCACCGGCGTCAGGCACATCTCGTCGAACTCCCGCATGGTCCGCTTCGAAATCAACCCGGCTTCGGCCAGCCCGAGCGCTGCCTCGTGGGCCGCCGCCATCGCCTCACTCTTGTACTGCTTGGACTGCTTGGTCATCGCACATCACCTCCGCTATTGCTCCAGCCGCTAGCGCCTTTGCAAGGTTCTACGGCCCTAGCGCCAAGTATTCGTCCGCCAGCCGCCGGAAGGTTGCCAGTTCGTCCCGACGAGGATTCTCCAGGCTGCTCTTGGCGAAGCCATAGACGAAATACGCCAACCCACTTCGGTGAAACAACAAAATCGTACGGAGTCCACTTGAGCGGCCGCCGCCTCCCAGGTCGGCATCAATCAATCCGCTCTGGGCGCGATCCACAACCTCGCACAAAGCAGGATCGGCAATTCGCTACCGGTCAGCGAGCCGGGCAAACGCCTTGGTCTTGAATGTTGGCAACCTAAGCCCGCCGCTCACTCCCCGAGTTTTATAGCACCGAGTGTGATCTATGTTATTTCAGCGTTGCTGCTTTCCGGAGCCGTTTTTCTTGTCAATGCTTGTCTGGACGGAGCGCCGACCGTGGTCATGCATGGACATGGCTATCGGGACAATGCCTTGCGGCTGTCGAGAACAAGCGAATTCGCGATTGGAGGAGCACGACACTGCTCGCCGATCCGGGCACGCTGACGCTGAACGAGGTGGCGCTGCCGGGCAGCCCGGATCACGCCTTTCCGCTGCTCGCCACGCCGACGCCGCTGCAGATCCGGGCGTTCACCCTGCTGGATATCGATCCCGCCTCACAAGTTGCCATGTAAGTGCCAGGTGCTACCCGCCCGATTCGCCCGGATCACCCAGTCTGCACGCGACTCATTTTGGAAACCCGTGGCGTAAAGTTCCGATCAATGATTCCGTTCAGCCTGGACCGGGGGTGAGAATCAAACCACGCCGTACGCGACCATCGCGTCCGCCACTTTGCGGAAGCCGGCAACATTTGCACCCGTGACATAGTGAATGGTGCCATTGTCCTGCTGCCCGTATTCGGTACACCGCGTGTGAATATCCAGCATGATTTGTTCAAGCTGATACTCCATCTCGGCGAGTGTCCAGGACACACGGGCGGAATTCTGGCTCATTTCGAGACCCGAGACGGCGACGCCCCCGGCATTTGCAGCCTTCGCCGGCCCGAACAGGACACCTGAATCCAGGAAACGCTCGACAGCCTCAAGCTCTGTCGGCATGTTGGCGCCCTCACAGACCGCAACGACGCCGCCTTCGATCAGGCTTTGCGCGTCATCCAATGTCAGCTCATTCTGGGTGGCGCAGGGAAGGGCAACGTCGCAGGGCACACCCCAGGGGCGTGCGTCCGCATGAAACGTGGCGCCCGCAAAATGATCCGCGTACTCCGCGATACGCCCCCGTCGCTTTTCCTTGAGATCCTTGATCCAATCAAGCTTGTCCCGGTCGATGCCGTTCGCATCCACGATGAATCCGCTTGAATCCGACAGGGTCTGAATTTTCGCGCCGAGCTGGTTGGCCTTTTCCGCGGCATGCAGGGAAACGTTTCCCGACCCGGAGATATTCACACGCAGGCCTTCAAGATCCCGTCCGGCTGCACGCAGCATGTGCGAGAGGAACAGGACAACCCCGTACCCTGTGGCTTCTGTCCGGATCAAGCTACCGCCGAATTCAAGCCCTTTTCCGGTCAGCGCGCCCTCGAACGAGCTCGTGATCCGCTTGTATTGGCCGAACATGAAGCCGATTTCACGCGTACCGACCCCGATATCGCCGGCGGGGACATCGACGTTGGGGCCGATGTGCCGGTAGAGCTCACTGATGAACGCCTGGCAGAAGCGCATGACTTCACCGGGCGACTTGCCCTTGGGGCTGAAGTTGGCGCCTCCCTTGCCTGCGCCCATCGGCAGGCCCGTGAGGCTGTTCTTGAACGTCTGCTCGAATGCGAGGAATTTGAGGATGCTCGGGGTCACCGTATGGCTGAAACGCAACCCACCCTTGTATGGTCCGATGGCATTGTTCATCTGTACCCGGTAGCCGCGGTTGACAATGATGTCCCCGGCATCGTCCTGCCAGGCGACGCGAAACGCCACCATCCGGTCGGGCTCGGTCATGCGTTCCAGGATCCGCTGGTCACGGTAGACCGGATGGCGTTCGATGTACGGAAGCAACGACGCCGCAACTTCGAACACCGCCTGATGGAATTCGGTCTCGCCGGGATTTCGGACGACCAACCCGTCCATAAACTTGGCGAGTTCGGGCGACTGGTGAGAGTTAGCCATCGCAGGGGATTGCGAGGTGAGCGTCAGCCAGCCCGGGCGTTCAGGAAGCCCAGTTCAGCCAGCGATCCGATTCCGATCGCGCGGCGGCGAAAATCGAACCAGCTCTCGTAGATTCGACGGTTGATCTCCCCGTCTTGCGCTGTTTCAGCAACAACCTCACCACTGACTTCGAACCAGCGTTGCAGGATGTCGAGCGGAAGGCGCTCGACCTTGGCTCCATACGTCGTGACAAGTCGTTCGTAAGCGAGGGCATTGTTGGACGTAAACTCGGCCAGCATTTGCGTCGTCTCGGCCTCGGCCGCAACCTGAATCAGGGTCTGCAGGCGCTTTGGAAGTTCTTCGTACGCCTCCTTGTTCACCATCAGCGACAGTGTCGTTCCAGGCTCGTGAACTCCGGGGCCATAGCAATACGGGGCAATCTTGTAGAAGCCGTGCGCAAGATCCATCCAGGGGCCGCCCCATTCGGCTGCGTCAATCACCCCAGCTTGCAGGGACGGCATGATCTCTCCGCTGTCGAGATTAATGGTCGTCGCCCCGAGACGCGCAAGGACTTCAGACTGCAGTCCCGCCATACGGATCCGGAGTCCTTTCAGGTCCGCAAGGCTTTCGAGCCGTTCGCGAAACCAGCCGATCATCTGCATCCCTGCGTTTCCAGCGATGAAGCCCTTCAGTCCATAGTTGTCGTACAGTTCATCCCAGAGCTCCTGCCCTCCGCCGTACCGAATCCACGAGATCTGCTCGAGGGGTGCGAGGCCGCCGGGTACTGAGCTGAAGAAGGCAATGCTGCGGTTCTTCGCGATCCAGTAGTAGGGGGCGTCGTGCCCCATTTCTGCCTTGCCTTCCCGGACTGCATCGAACACTTCGAATGCCGGCACGAGTTCCCCGGCAGCGTAGAGCTTGATCGTGAGTTCACCGTCGGCAAGTTCATTGATCCGATCGACGATGCGTTGAGCGCCTGTCCCGGTTCCGGGAAAGTTCTTCTGCCAACAGGTCACCATCTTCCAATTGTGTTTTCCTTGCGCGTACGCAGGAGCGCTGCCGGTGGCGGCTGCGGCGGTGACGGCACCGCCGATAAACGAACGACGGTCAACGGAAGAACTGGGCATAGTGATTCTCGATCGATTACACGGCGGGTGTGGCTTAGGGAAAGCATAGGCCAGTGTCGATCACTGCGCTCGCAGACCAGCGATCAACAGAGCCCGAAGTCTTGAGGAATATTGCAGCTCTATTCCGGCGCAACTGCCAATTGCTGCGTTCAGCCGGAAAATTCCACTTCAGGACGAAGAGACATTGCCCGGCGGCAGGTTTCCAAGCTGTGGGGGCCTGAGCACAACAGGAACCGGGTTTGAATCCGAAGTCCGCACCATGCGCGGGCTGGTTATTACCACGTGTCAATACACGGACGCTTCTTGCCGGTGCGTGCTGGCGGGGGAGGGCAGGCGCGAAGACCTTCCACGATCCAGCGACGCGTATCCGCAGGGTCAATCACGTCGTCAATCTCGAACAATGATGCGGTGTTGATGGCCTTGCCTTGCGCGTACATCGCGGCGACACGCTCCTCATACCGGGCCCGGCGCTCGTCCGGATCGTCGATGGCGGCGAGTTCGTCGCGGTACCCGAGCTTGACGGCACCTTCGAGTCCCATGCCCCCAAACTCTCCGGTTGGCCATGAAACTGCGAAAAACGGCGCATGGAAACTTCCGGCTGCCATTGCCTGGGCACCCAGACCGTACGCCTTCCGTAGAACGACCGTGAACATGGGAACACTGACCGACGCCCCGACGACGTACAGGCGACAGCAGTGACGGACAAGCGCGGTTTTCTCCGCCTCCGGGCCCACCATGTTGCCCGGTGTGTCGCATAGGCAGAGGATCGGGAGATCAAAAGCGTCGCAGAGCTGCATGAAGCGGGCTGCCTTGTCGGCACCCTCGCTATCAATGGCACCACCGAGGTGCAGCGGATTGTTGGCGACGAGCCCGACCGGTCTCCCCTCGATCCGCACCAGTGCAGTCACCATGCCAGGCCCGAATCCCTGACGAAGCTCAAGAACCGATCCTTCATCCGCCAGTACTCGAATGAGCCTGCGCACGTCGTAGGTTCGAAGGCGGTTTTCAGGAATCACGTGACGAAGACGGCGTTGGTCGGCAGCCGTCCAGTCGGGGATCGGTCCCTGAAAATACGACAGGTATTGCTTCGCAACTTGCACGCCCTCTGCCTCGTCCTCGACCGACACGTCCACGACGCCGTTGGATGCCTGGACATCGATCGGGCCGATTTCCTCGGGCTTGAACACGCCGAGTCCGCCACCCTCAATCATGGCCGGCCCACCCATGCCAATGTTGGAGTTGCGGGTAGCGATGACCACGTCACAACACCCGAGCAGAACTGCATTGCCTGCGAAGCAGCGCCCGGAGACGATGCCGACCAACGGAACAAGACCACTCAATCGGCCGAACAGATGGAACGCCGGGATGTGCAGGTCAGCGGCAAACACGATATCCGTATCGCCCGGCCGGCCGCCGCCGCCTTCGGTGAAAAAGACCAGCGGCAGGCGCCAGCGCTCAGCCAGCGCGAACATCCGATCCTTCTTGTGATGATTGAACTTGCCTTGGGTTCCGGCGAGCACGGTGTAGTCGTACGCCATCACCATGCATCGGGACCGGCTGTCCCCGACCTGCGCGCCGTTGATCCGGCCGATTCCGGCAATGAGGCCGTCCGCGGGCGTGCGATCGACCAACTCCTCCATGCTGTACCGATTGCGCCTGGCGGCAAGGACCAGTGATCCGAATTCCGTGAACGAATCAGGGTCGACCAGATCCTCGACATTCTCCCGTGCCGTTCGCTGATTGGTCTTCCGACGTCGGGCGATGGCATGGTCCCGACGTTCGTCACGCGTTCGGGCCTGCCGTTCAAGCGCTTCGGCTAGATCGGGGCGAATTGCGTCGAGATCAACCGCAGCCTCCGCATCGTTCTCCGACCCTTCAAGATCCGCTGCCTCAATGACCACCAACGGGCTGCCTTCAGCCACCGTATCGCCAACTCCAGCGCCAAATTGGGACACGTAACCCGCGTGCTCGGCGCCGATGACATGTTCCATCTTCATGGCTTCGAGCACCAGAAGCCCATCACCTGCGCGTACGCCCTGTCCCTCCTCAGCAAGAAACTCAACGACCGTCCCCTGCATCGGTGCAACCACGGTGCCCGGCGCGACGACAACCGACCGGTCGGGCGCATTCCCTGCCGCGCCCTCGGCCTTCCCGTGGGCCAGCACGGCGAGCGGATCGCCCGAATCAATCCGTGCTCCGGCCATCACGGCATCCAAGCCCTTCTCCCGGGAGTCCTCGGTCATGGCCTGCACCAGTGCCTCTGAGAGATCTTCCACCAGTTGGGTATGGAGATGGCCTGCGATGACGGCGTCGTGGCGAAGCAAGCTCTGCATGAAGGGGATATTGGATGCCAAGCCCTCAACGCGAAATTCCTGCAGGGCACGGACCAGCTTCGCTGACGTGGCGGGAAAGGAAGGCCCGCGAGCGATCACCTTGGCCACCAGGGAGTCAAAACTCGGGTTTGGCGAAAAGCCGGCCATTCCGTAGGTATCGACCCGAATTCCAGGGCCGGTCGGCGGCTCGAAAACAGTGGCCACGCCCGTGGCGGGTTGTACCTTCCCGTCTGGCCGGACAACCTCCGCATTGATCCGTGCCTGGATGGCATATCCCTGCGGAGAGGGCGCCGGTCCTGAATGCGCCAACGAATTTCCGGCTGCAAGATCGAACTGTAATCCAACAAGATCGATGCCGAATATTTCTTCTGTAACAGTATGTTCAACCTGTATTCTTGGATTAGCCTCAATAAAATAGAACTGGCCTGCCTCATCAAGAAGAAATTCGAACGTTCCGAGATTGGAGAAATTAGCGGTGCCGGCGAGGTTGACCGCTGCCCCGATAATGGCCTCTCGGATCTCGGGCAGGAGATTGGGTGCGGGTGCAATTTCGACCAGCTTCTGGCGGTAACGCTGCAGGCTGCATTCACGTTCACCGAATGCCACGACAGCGCCGCTGCCGTCGCCGGCGATCTGCACCTCGATATGGCGCGGGCGCTCGAGGAATCGCTCGACATAGAGCGCGCTGTTTCCAAACGCATGCCGGGCTTCGTCCTCGCACCGCGCCCAGACCTTCTCAAGCTGCTCTGGGTCGCGGACCACTCGCATGCCTCGGCCGCCGCCGCCGGCAACCGCCTTGATCATGGCCGCCCGGCCGTTGGTGCTGCTCGCAAGAAACGCTCGCGCGGCATCGAGGCCGTCGGCAGCTGCAGTCCCTTCAAGAACTGGGACATCGTACTTACGCGCAAACTCCCGGGCCTTCACCTTGTTCCCGAACAGGTCCAGGGTTTCAGGCGCGGGCCCGACGAATGTGAGGCCCTGAACTGCGGCGGCGCGGGCAAAGTCAGCGTTCTCGGCGAGAAAACCGTAACCCGGGTGCACGGTGTCACAGTTTGCCGCGCGGGCCGCTTCCAGCACCTGGTCCTGATCGAGATAACTTGCGACGCCGCGGCCGGGCAGCAGTTGTGTCTCGCCGCTGGCATTCCACGCCGAACCCGGCGGATCGTCCTCCGGGTGGGCGAGCACGGGAGTCAGATCCTTCTCAAGTGCGGTCCGGGCGATGCGCACTGCGATCTCACCCCGGTTGGGAATCAGTACCCGTTTCAAACTCGTCTCCTAGTCGTTGCCCAAGGTTCCAACCCGGGTAGGATGCGCAGCAGCAGGGTTTCTTGAGTCGAAATTCTGCGAGCAATGCAAGGCAGATCCAGCTGTACTGCAACCGTACTTGAGATTGCGGAGTTTTGGGCGTTTCACGATTACCAGTTCGTGAACGTGCCGGCCGTTTTGTCCAGCGCGAGGCTGACAACCCGGTCTGAACCAGTACCCGGATCGGTGTTCGGTCACCGTTGGCGTCGTCATCAACACCGAAAGGATCGGTATGGGCATTCCTCCTTACCTCGAAGGGCGCTTATCCCTGCCACTCATCGGAGCGCCATTGTTCATCGTTTCCAACCCGGATCTCGTGATCGCGCAATGCAAGGCCGGAATCGTGGGTTCTTTCCCGGCCTTGAACGCCCGGCCGCCGGAAATGCTCGACAAGTGGATCGGGAGAATCACGTCGGAACTCGATGCATGGGCCAAGGCCCATCCTGACCAGCCGGTCGCACCGTTTGCGGTCAACCAGATCGTGCACCGGACGAATGAACGCCTCGAGCACGATGTGGATATCTGCGTCAAGCACAAGGTGCCGATCATCATCACCAGTTTGCAGGCTCCGACGGCGCTCGAAAAACCCATTCATGGATACGGTGGCCGGATCTTTCATGACATCACCACGATTCGACACGCGAAGAAGGCCCTGGATGAAGGCGCGGACGGGTTGATCCTGGTTTGCGCCGGAGCCGGCGGCCATGCAGGCTCGCTCAGTCCGTTCGCATTGGTTGCGGAGGTGCGTCAGTTCTTCGACGGCCCGATCATTCTTTCGGGGGCCATGGCAACTGGGGGCCAGATTCTCGCTGCCCAGGCGATGGGGGCCGACCTGGCCTATTTCGGAACGCGATTTATTGCCTCCACCGAGGCCAACGCGCCGGAACGCTACAAGCAGATGGTCGTCGAGAGTGCGGCCTCGGACATCGTCTACACGAACCTGTTTTCGGGCGTGAACGGCAATTATCTTGCCAAAAGCATCGAGGCTGCTGGCCTGGACCCGAACGATCTCCCCGAGTCGGACAAGTCGAAGATGAATTTTCAATCCCGTGGAAATCGGCCGTGGCGCGATATCTGGAGTGCCGGACAGAGTTCCGGGCTGATCGGCGATGTAATGCCGACGGCGGAAATCGTGCAACGCCTCCAACGTGAATATGAGGCCGCCCGAAGCAGTCTTTTCCAGCAAAGCCAGTTTGATTCGAGTCTGCGCTTGGCCTCTTAGAGGATTTGTCTGTGATCAGTGTTGACGCGATTTCGGAGGCCTGATTCGATTCTGGCACGAAGCCTCGTTCAGGTGTCGCCGATAGGTGATCCAGGTCTGGAGCAGACCCGCACGGTCTTCTGGCGCGATAGGGGTCTCATCGTCCGGCTCATCGAAGAGATCGCTCAAGTACCCTCCCATAGATCACGCTCTCGAAGATGATCGCGAATATAGAATTCAATTTGCTCTTCGCGCTCTCCCTGAGACAGGCCTTGAGTCTCTAAGTCCATAGTATGCGCGATCCGGTCGAGTTCTTTGCGCGCAGTCTCGCGAGCCCTTACTTGAACCATATCGTCCAGCGAAGATTTGGGTACGAGGGCGTAGATGACGATGCAGTCAAGCGCCTCCGCCACCCTGCGAAGCGTCTTCAGTTGGATGGTTCCCGAAGCCTCCGATTTCTCAAAGTCGGCCACGCTTTGGGCCTTCACGCTCATGCGCTGGCCGAGCTGGGCGCCGGACATGCTCAAGGCGTCACGTATCGCTCTAATCCAACCTTTCGGCGGAGGACGGTAGCGGGATTCGGGCTTCATGGTTGAGAAGCGTTGATCCAAGCGCTGGCGCGGGACGGCTTTTCTGGCGATTCTCATAAGGCTATAGCCTGCTAACCAAAAACTGGAAATCAGGCTATAGCCTGATTACTTCACGGTTTCAATAAGGCTATGGCCTGATGAATTAGCTAAAGAAACTACATCTTTACCTGAAATCTAGTTGCGGTTGCGCCGTCGGATTGGACGGGTTGGGAAGATAATCTGCAACAATGCCTCGTCGAATGTGACCGCTCGCAACGCCTGTCAGAACAGGAGAAGGAGCAACACTCGAGCAAGTTTCGAACCTATCGATCGAACGTGGAAGCGAATGTCTAGCTTGCCAGATGTAGTGTTTCCGGGCGGAAGCCATGCCCGAACCGTTGTCAGAGGGTCTGCGGATTCGACTGGTGGAAGCGGGCAGTACGATTCGCGCCATGAGCGAGCGTTTCGGAGTGACACTGAGTTCGGTGTGCAAGGCCCATCACCGCTGTTGGAGCACTCGCAGCATGACACCGGCGCCGACAGGCAAAGACCGGCATTCGGGTGTGACCGAGGCGCATGGGCCGAGCATCCGGAAGTTGCTGAAAGCGAAGTCGGACATGACCCTCAACGAGACCCGCACGGCGGAGGCAACTGGGTATGCTGCAGCCCTCTCGCCTGGTCGATTTGACACGTGCCCGGCGCTCCAACCCTCTCCGCCAGAATTCCGCTCAGGGAGTCAAGGTATGTTGGCCAAAGGTCTCAGTTTTTTTGCAGCGGGTTTTCTCGTGGCGCTGCCGGCATTGGCCGACATCAAGATCGGTTTTGTGACGACCTTGACGACGCCGGCAGCCGTCATTGGCCGGGATATGCAGGATGCCGTGGATCTCGCGGTGGAGCACATTGGCGGGACCATCGGATCGGAATCCGTTGAGATCATTTATGCAGACGACGAATTTAACTCGCAAAAAGGAAAGCAGGCGACAGAACGCCTCGTGTTGCGTGACGACGTGGACATTGTCGCCGGATACATCTGGTCCAATGTCTTGCTCGCCTCTGCGCCGGTCGTGTTCAGCGCCGGGAAGTTTCTGATCAGCGCCAATGCCGGCCCCTCACCGCTGGCCGGAAATCGGTGTCATGAGAACTTCTTCAATATCTCCTGGCAAAACGACCAGACACCGATGGCGCTCGGTCAGTTGCTCAACCAGCAAGGCGTGCAGTCGCTCTATATCGTCGCTCCGAATTACGTAGCTGGCCAGAACATGGTGTCCGGTGTTGAGCGGACATTTCAGGGCGAGGTGGTGGGAAAGGACATGACGGTTTGGCCATCCCAACGGGACTGGTCGGCCGAGCTCACAAAGATCAGGGCAGCGAACCCCGAGGGCGTGTTCATGTTCTATCCCGGGCCGTCCGGACCTGCCTTCGTCAAACAGTACTTCCAGGCCGGGCTCGGAGATTCGATTCCTCTCTATTCGGTGTACACGTTCGACTCGATCAGCTTGCCGCTGTTCCAGGACCTCGGAATTGAGGCAGTTTTGGGGAGCGAAATGACGCAATTCTGGGCCCCTGATCTGGACAATCGGCAGAATCAGAGATTCGTTTCCGATTTCCGGAGCAGGTACGGGCGTTACCCATCGTTCTACGCTGCCCAAAGCTACGATTCGATTTTTTTCATCAAGTCCGCAATTGAAGCGGTTGACGGCGATCTGGACGACATGGATGGCATGCGGGCAGCTTTCAGAGAGGCAGATTTCCCATCCGTCCGAGGCGCTTTCGATATGGGTTCAAATCACTTTCCGGTTCAGAACTTCTATGCGCGGAAGGTGATCGAGGATGCCGACGGCAACTGGACAACGACCGTGGGCCCGGTCGTGCTGCCGAATCACCGCGACCCCTATGCGGACCAGTGCGACATGCGGCAATAGGCATTCGGCTTCGGCGCAGGGTGGCAACCCGCTGCATCGTCCTGATCAAGGCTCTGGTCAACCCCGACACCTTCGGTATCCGGTGTAATGGATTACGTCCTGTTCATTGAGCAGACTCTGAACGGAATTCAGCTTGGCCTGATTCTGTTCCTGATGGCTGCGGGACTGACGCTGGTGTTCGGGATCATGGATCTCGTGAACCTCGCCCACGGCTCCATGCTCATGCTGGGGGCCTTTGTGGGAGGCACGATCGCGCTGGCAACAGGATCGTTTCTGCTGGCCGTATTCCTCGTAATCCCGATCATGTTTGCGGTCGGCATCGTGGTGGAATTCATCGCATTACGGACGCTCTACCAGCGTGATCACCTGGATCAGGTACTGGCCACATTCGGCCTGATTCTGTTCTTCAATGAAGCAACTCACCTGATCTGGGGGCCTCAGGGCCTGGTGATCCCGTTGCCCGACTATCTGGATGGAAGTCTGTCGCTGGGCGCGGGCATTACCTATCCCGTGTACCGGCTTCTCATGGTCGCAATTGGCCTCGCAGTAGCTCTCGGGCTCTACGTACTCGTCGCCAGAACCCGGTTCGGGATGCTGGTGCGTGCCGGCGCCTCGAATCGCACGATGGTGGGCGCGCTGGGGGTGAATGTCCCCATCTTGTTTTCCCTCGTGTACGGCATCGGTGCCGTTCTGGCGGGACTGGCGGGCTTGATCATCACGCCCATTACGCAGGCTGCGATCGGAATGGGGGAGGACTTCCTGATCCTGGCCTTCGTGGTCATCGTAATCGGCGGTATTGGCTCAATTCGCGGCGCGTTTTTCGCAGCGATCCTCATCGGTGTCATCGACACGTTGGGACGGTCGTTTCTTGATGTCCTGCTGTTGCTCGTCCTGTCGCCAAACGCGGCTGAGGCAGCAGGGCCGGCGCTTTCGTCGATGCTGATCTACATCCTGATGGCCGCCATCCTGTTCTTCCGGCCCCAGGGGCTGTTTCCGCCGCAGGGCGCCCGCACGGTCTTGTGACACAACACCTGAACCCGCCCCAATTGGCGGCCGGCTTTCTTCTGGGATTATGCGCGCTGGTCCCTGTTCTGGCGCCAGCGCTTGGCGAGCCGTTCTATGTGCTCGTGTTCGCCCGCATCATGATCTGGGCCATCGCGGCAGCCAGCCTCAATCTGATCATGGGATACGGCGGCATGATCAGCTTTGGTCATGCCGTTTATCTTGGAATTGGCGGCTACACGGTTGGAATCCTTGCGTTTCACGGCATCGAGAGCGCATGGGTTCAGTTGCCCGCCACCGTCGCTCTCTGCGCGCTGATCGCATTTGTGTTCGGGGCTGTGTGCCTGCGTACCCGGGGCGTCTATTTCATCATGATCACGCTCGCACTTGCGCAAATGGTCTTCTTCCTGGGAGTGAGCGCGGAGCGTTACGGAAGCGACGACGGGCTGAACATCTATGCGCGGAGCGATTTCGGACTGCGCTTGTATGACCTCGAAAACAACACGGTTCTCTACTACACGATCTTTCTGGTTCTGCTGACAACCCTGATGGTGACCTCACGCATCGTGAGGTCCCGATTCGGAATGGTGCTCCGGGCGTCCAAGTCGAGCGATGCCCGGGTGCAGGCCGTGGGCATCTCCACGTATCGCTACCGGCTCGCCGCTTTTGTGATCGCTGGCGTCATTTGCGGGCTTGCCGGGTTCCTGCAGGCAAACCTGGAACGTTTCGTGTCGCCGGACATGATGTACTGGCCGCGGTCGGGCGAGTTGATCTTCATGGTGGTGCTCGGAGGGACGGCCACACTGTTCGGCCCCGTGGTCGGAGCCTTTGTGTTTCTTCTGCTCTCGGAAGTGCTGTCGACAATCACCGTGCACTGGCACATCGTTTTCGGCCCGTTTCTTGTGCTGTTCGTGCTGTTTGCCCGCGGCGGGGTCATGGGTCTCCTCGGAAGGCGTGCCCGGAATGAGTAGCGCCACCCATGGCGTGTCTCTGGAGGCGCGCGCGCTGGACAAGCACTTTGGCGGCCTTCATGCCGTGGCCCGCGTCTCCGTTGCCACGGCCCCGGGCGAACTTCATGCCGTCATCGGCCCCAATGGCGCCGGCAAGACCACACTCATCCATCTGCTGTCCGGGTTCCTGACACCGGACAGGGGTCACATCGTATTCAACGGGGATGACGTGACGGCCCTCAACGCGTCGCAGCGGGCGCGGCGGGGTCTGGTGCGCACATTTCAGATCACGAACCTCATTCGCGAATTCTCGGTGATCGAAAACGTGATGCTCGCGGTCCAGGCCCGGCAGGGCCACAGTTTCCGGTTCTGGAAGCCGGTGCTCCAGGAGCAAGCGTTGCTGGAGCCCGCAAAGGCCGCTCTCGCACAGGTGGGGCTGGAGAGTCGGGCTGGCGAGCGGGCCGGCATCCTTGCGCACGGTGAACAGCGGAAGCTGGAGCTTGCGGTCGCGCTGGCGACGCAACCGTCGTTCCTGCTGCTTGATGAGCCGCTGGCCGGCATGGGGTCTGAAGACACGCAAGGTCTGATCCACATGCTGGAGACATTGAAGGGCGACTACAGCATCTTGCTGATCGAGCATGATCTGGACGCCGTGTTTGCGCTTGCCGACCGGATTACCGTCCTGGTGCACGGGCAAACCATGGCAAGCGGCACGCCGGACGAGATTCGGAACAACTCCGAGGTCCGGGCTGCGTACCTCGGCGACGGGGATGCCTGATGCTTGAGGTTGAGGGCGTGTGTGCGGGCTACGGCGACAGCCGCGTGTTGTCGGGCATGACGTTCGCGGTAGGGCAGGGCGAGGTGGTGACGTTGCTCGGGCGCAACGGAATGGGCAAGACCACCACGATCCGCACAATTTTCGGCATGCTCGCGTTGCACGGCGGAACCATCAGGTTCAATGGAACCCGCATTGACGGGCTGCCGTCCCATCGGGTGTCGCGGCTGGGCATGGGCCTTGTTCCGGAGGGCCGCCAGATCTTTCCCAACCTGTCGGTCCGTGAAAACCTTGTTGCAACCGCGCGCAGGAACGACGGCGGCGCAACACCCTGGACACTCGAACGCATCCTTGAGCTTTTCCCAGCGCTCGAGCAACGCCTCGCCTATGCGGGGAGCCTGCTTTCGGGAGGCGAGCAGCAAATGCTTGCCATCGGCCGGGCGCTCATGACAAATCCCCGGCTTCTCGTACTCGACGAGGCGACTGAAGGGCTTGCGCCTCTGGTGCGGCAGCAGATATGGGCGTGCCTCGCAAGTCTGAAGCGCGCCCGGCAGTCGATCCTGATCATCGACAAGAATGTCGAACCGCTGTTGCGGCTGGCGGACCGTCACCACGTGGTCCAGAAGGGAAGGGTGGTGTGGAGCGGCACATCGGCCGACATGCGGGCCCATCCAACGCTGCAGGAGCGATATCTCGGCGTTTAGTCCCGGAGCTTGAAACGCTGGATCTTGCCGGTGGCGGTCCTTGGAAGGCTGTCAACGAAGCGGATCCAGCGAGGATACTTGTAGCGCGCGAGCCCGTCCTTGCAAAACGCCTTGAGCTCTTCGGCGAGAGCTTCGGAAGCCCGGGCCGCATCGCGGAGAATCACGAATGCTTCGGGCTTGATCAGACCCTCGCTGTCCGGACGCCCGATCACGGCCGCCTCGAGAACGGATTCGTGTGCAATCAGCCGGCCTTCAATTTCGATGGGTGAAACCCAGATGCCGCCGACCTTCAGCATGTCATCGCTTCGCCCGCAGGACGTGAAATAACCGTCGGGATCACGAACGTACGAGTCGCCCGTGCGGATCCAGCCATCGACCAGAACTGCTTCGGTCCGCTCGGGCTGCTTCCAGTAGCGCGACATCACCGACTGGCCGCGCGCCCAGAGATGCCCGATCTCCCCATCGGCAACTGGAACCCCGTCGTCTCCGGCAATTCGGGCCTCGTAACCGGGCACCAGTCTTCCTGAAGAACCTGGGCGTGCACGTTCCGGGCTGTTCGCGATGAAGATGTGCAAGAGTTCCGTGGTGCCGAGGCCATCGAGAATGGGCAGACCGGTTCTTTGCTGCCACCGGTTGTAGATCTCGGCGGGCAGGGGTTCACCGGCCGAGACGCACGCTCGCAAGCTCGACAGGTCCTGCGGTTCTTTCTCTAATATGTTGACTTGCGATGCATATAACGTTGGAACCGCGAAATAGAGCGTGGGTTGGAAACGGGCGATGTGCGCGAACATGACATCCGGTTTCGGGGCTCCTGCGTAGAGCACGGATTGGCCTCCGGTCCAGAGCGGAAACGTCATCGCATTGCCCAAGCCATAGGCGAAGAAGAGCTTGGCCGCGGAGAAATGGATGTCGTCGGCGTGGGCACCCAAAACCTCTACGCCGTAGTACTGGCTGGTGACGACCATGTCGCGGTGGGCATGGATGACTCCCTTGGGAGTCCCCGTCGACCCGGACGTGTACAGCCAGAAGCAGTCGGCATCTGCCGTTGCAAATGCTGGGTCGAGGTCCGCGTCTGCAGCCTCCATGCGCTCGGTGAAGGTGCCACCCTTGCCGGAAACCGGCATCTGACGGGCCGGACACGGTGACGCCGCGGCCAGCGCGGGTTTGACTTCCGCCTCGAACTCGGGTGACCAGAGGACGCACGCCGCCTCCGAATCCTCGATAATGAACGTGTAGTCGGGTGCTCGGAGCAGCGTGTTGACCGGCACGGGCACGAATCCGGCCTTGATCGCACCCCAAAAAAGGAAAAAGAACTCCGGACAATCGGAGACGATCAGGATGATCCGGTCTCCTGGCGCGAGGCCAAGATTCACGAGGGCATTGCCGGCACGGTTTACCTGGGCAGCCAGCTCTGCATAGGTGGTTGCTCCATGGAGGTCACGGATCGCAATGCGCGCGCCGCGGCATTCGGCGACATGCCGATCGATAAACGGAACCGCAGCATTGAACCGTTCGGCGAAGGTCAATGTCGCCGGCCGGGTGGTGGAATCCACCCGGACGGTGTTCGGCTCCACCAACTCAGTGAAACCGGACGTACTGGTAGTCGAGCGGTCTCCCGTGAATGCCGCGCTTCGGCGGCGCGATCCAGTTCGCCATCCGTCCAGGCTCCAGGACCGGCACCATCAATGAGCACACGTAAGCCCGCTCCTCATCGGTGGGCAGCCAGGCGTGTTTGTGCTGTTTCCAGGTGTCCGCGTCGATGACGGTGCCGTCCGGTGTTGCCTGAATTCCCGCAAAGATGCCGATCGCCCGATTGAACTTCTCGTCGGGAAGCCGGAGCTCGAACGGAATGTCGTGCTCGGCGATGATCTTGTTGAACCGGTTCAGGCCGCGTTGGCTGTCACGTGTGAACTCGCGGCGCAACTGCAGGTTAATCCCGACCAGCGCGCTGATCGACTGGGTCTCCAAGCCATCGGCGGTCACGACCGGAATTTCGATTGTCTGGTCGTCAAGCCTGTGATCGTCCTTAAGCTTGCCTTCCCGGTACCGGCCCTTGAGACCCATCGAGAAATAGTTGGCGGCATTGGTGGACCGTTCCGATCCGAACAGGTCCAGGCAGATCGAGTAATGAAAATTGATCCATTTCTGGATCATGGAGAGGTTGATGCCGCCCACGGTCCGCAAGTCGTCGGAATCGTGCTCGCGCATGAGCTCGCATGTTCGCTGAATGACACGCATAAGCCCGGTCTCGCCGACAAACATGTGATGCGCCTCTTCGGTCAGCATGAACCGGCACGTGCGCGATAGGGGGTCAAAGCCGGATTCTGCAAGCGCAGCCAGCTGAAATTTGCCGTCACGGTCCTGGAAGTACGTGAACATGAAGAACGACAGCCAGTCTTCTGTCCGTTCGTTGAACGCCTGCAGGATCCGTGGCCGGTCGGGGTCGCCAGCGTGGCGCGCCAGCATGTCCTCGGCCTCCTCGCGCCCATCGCGGCCAAAATACGCGTGGAGGAGGTACACCATCGCCCACAAATGGCGGCCTTCTTCCACATTGACCTGATAAAGATTGCGCAAGTCGTAGAGCGAGGGAGCGGTCTTGCCTAGCTGGCGCTGCTGCTCGACCGAGGCGGGTTCGGTATCGCCCTGGGTCACGATGAGGCGGCGCAGCTCGGTCCGGTATTCGCCTGGAACCTCATTCCACACCGACTCCCCTTTATGCACACCGAAACCGATTCTCCTGTCCTGCTCGGGCTCGGCAAGAAAAATTCCCCACCGGTAATCCGGCATGCGCACGTGGTCGAAATGGGCCCAACCGTCCGTATCGACGCTGATCGCGGTTCGCAAATAGACCTGAAAATCCTCTGATTCGTGAGGGCCCATCTCGTTCCACCAGCGAAGGTATGCGGGTTGCCAGCGCTCGAGCGCCCGCATAAGTCTGCGATCGTCACTCAGGTCGACATTGTTGGGAATTGTGTCGTTGTAGTTGATGCTCATCGCTTATGTCCGTTCGCGATCAAACGAAGGCTGTGCGCCAGTACCGTAGCGGAGCAGGGCGCCCTGGCTTCCCGTGGCGTTTGGGCGCTGGAAGATCCAGTTCTGCCAGGCACTGAGACGGGCAAAGATCTTGCTCTCGATCGTTTCGGGTCCCGGAAATCGAAGATTTGCTTCCATGCCGGTTAATGCATCGGGCGAAAACGCGGATCGGGATTCGATCGCGAGCCGTACTTCGTCCGCCCAGTCAATGTCATCGGGAGTGAAGGTAACGAGACCAAGCGCGTCGGATGCGTCGGCCTCAAGGTCCTCGCCGATCCGGTTTTGAACAGCGCTCAATGCGTCCTCGTCCTGGAGGAAACGCGTTTGCAGACGGGTCAATCCGTTACACATCGAGAGAAATCCGAAGTTCATGCTCGTGGGCCTGAGCATGGCGGGCGGGCGATTATCGCCTTCAAACATACCGTCAAGCATGTACGAGCGATCGGCTGCAAGTACCAGTTCAAGAAGCGTTCCCGCGAAACAGGATCCCGGCTCGATTAACGCCAGCAATGATCGGGACGACACGTCCAGTCTCTTGAGTGAACGTCGAAGATGCAGGATCATCTCTCGTACCAGCCAATGACGAGCATGTCTGATCAGCAGATCGTCGTAGGCCGCAACGGAGGCATTCTCGCCGACAGATCGAAATACCCATGTCCCCAGTTCTGGCTCGTTGAAGCGCAGGTGCAGAATTGCATCATCGAGTTCACGAGCGATGGCCAGGGGCCAGAATCCGCTACCCTGCGCCTGGATTCCGTCGGGGTGATCGGGTGGGAGTGTGGCCGGCCCCTGCACGGTGATGTTGGCAGTCCGATGGTCACGGTTCATCTCGACTGTCAGGTTCGGGTACCGGATTTCTGTCGGCGTGAGATCCCGTTCGAGTCGGGTTAACTCGATGCCAGGTGCGTCGGTCGGTCGGTCCGAAGCACGTGCACGCGCCATTGCGCGTTCTCGGGTCACCTCGTCCAGCCTGGAACGCGGTGCGAGGCCATCAACAAGATTCCAACCCAGCGCACGTTTGCCACGGACACCTTCACCCGTCGTGCAGAAAAAATCAGCCCGGTCGCGCCGAACCCCGCGCTTGTCGACGACCCGTGTCAGGCCTCCCGTACCTGGCAAGACAGCGAGGAGTGGAATTTCGGGCAGGGATACAGCGCTCGAACCATCGTCCACGAGGACAATCTCATCGCACGCCAGCGCCAGCTCGTATCCTCCACCCGCTGCGGTACCGTTGATCACGCAGATGTAGGTCTGCTGGGATTCCGCTGTCGCTTCTTCGATCCCGTTCCTGGTTTCGTTGGTGAACTTGCAGAAATTGACTTTGGTGGCATGCGAGGCTTGGGCCAGCATGGCGATGTTTGCGCCGGCCGAGAACACGCGATCCTTGGCCGATGTAATCACGACGGCGCCCACTTCCGGATGTTCGAATCGAAGCCGCTGGACAGCGTCGTAGAGTTCGATGTCGACGCCGAGATCATAGGAGTTGAGCTTCAGTTCATAGCCGGGATCGATGCCGCCGTTCTGGTCAACGTCAAGGTGGAGGGTCGCAATGCGCCCGTCGACTTCGAGACGCCAGTGCCGGTAACGTCCGGGGTCCGTATCAAAGGAGATCATCGGCTGCCCCGGCTGGTGTCGATGCGTTCGCTGGCAGGGTAGGGCGCGGCGCCGCAGTACGATGGTAGCGTTCCAATCGGGTCATTCGAAATCGACGAAAAAACATGGAAAACAAGACACAATCCGATGCGGCTCCGCACGAACTAAGGCAGGTTAAGGTTGCGGACTACACCCTGGAATATTACTGGACGGGTCCAAGGATTGGTCGCGGGCCGGTGCTGGTGTTCTTGCATGAAGGGCTTGGATCAGCCGGACTTTGGCACGATTTTCCGCACCAGCTGGCGCACGTTACCAGACTGCCGGCGCTCGTGTACTCGCGGTACGGATACGGAGGCTCAGATGTCCTGAGGAGCGAACGCACGCCGGAATACATGCACCATGAAGCCCTGCACCTTCTGCCCGCGCTGCGTCACGTCTTCGAACTTGATGACGTGATTCTGGTCGGCCACAGCGATGGAGCCTCGATTGCCCTCATCCATGCCGGTGACGGTCGCTGGCCAGTTCGTGCGCTTGCCCTTGAAGCCCCACATGTCTTTGTCGAGGACATCACCATCTCACAGATCGAAACCCTGGCAGAAGCGTACCGGGACTCAGGGCTTCGGCAGAGGATCGCCCGCCATCACACCGATGGCGACAGAACCTTCTGGGGATGGAACCGGATTTGGCTCGATCCCCGATTCCGCACCTGGAATATCGAACGTTCGCTCGTGGGCATTGATTGTCCTGTGTTTGCCGTCCAGGGTGAGGACGACGAGTACGGATCCGTGCGGCAGCTTGAGATATTGCGTGAACGGTGCGGAGGCATCGTGGAAACGCTGCTGCTTCCGAATTGCCAGCACGCGCCGCATCGCGACCAGGGCAGCATCGTATGTCGCCGGATGGGCGAATTTTTGCAGCGTTGCTTGACCCGGCGCGGAAACGCGACCGGCAATCGCTAGCAAGGTCGGAACAATACAGCGGGAACCGGAGGCCACAATCCGGAACTCCCATATCCACAGACTGCTGCGGGCCGACGACAAGAGATCTAAATGCTGATTTGCCGGTCAAACCGCCGACTGCACGTGACCCGCGTGGGGCATTTCTCCTGGCTTTCCTTGTTCTCTGGCTGCAGCGGAGGCGAACTCACGCGTCTGTCGAAGGGCGCTTCGAAAATGCGGTGTGCCAGCGGTGAATGCTCGGGTAACGCTCGTCGATGCGCATGGCGAATCGATTGGCCATGTTGATGACGAAATAGCCGGTTATGTCGGCGATGCTGACGTCGGTTCCGGCAATAAATGGATTGTCAGCCAACTGGGGCTCCAACCGGCTGAGAAAGATGTCCAGCATTTCCTGGCCGCGTTCCGCCATGGCTGGAAGTTGCGGGAGGTCCGTGCGCGTTCCAGGTACAACCCGACCCGCAAACATCGGAACGTGGTTGCGTATCGCATGAAGTATGGGCATGAACCCGTCGAGTTCCACCCGACGATTCCACATGTCGACCCGTGCTCGCTCCGCCGGCGAACGGCCAAATAGTGAAGGTTCCGGCTGCAATTCCTCGAGATAACGGCAGATGGATATCGATTCTGCGATTACCGTTCCGTCCTCTAGTTCAAGGAACGGTACGCAATGAAACGGATTCATGGAGCGGTAGGGCTCTTTGAATTGTTCATCGTCCCGCACGTTGAGTTGCACGGTTGGGACGCTCATGTTCTTTTCGTGCAAGAACATTCGCACCCGTTTGGAGTTAGCGGCGGGGCCGAAATCAAAGAGTTTCATGGCAACTCACTTCGTTGGGCGAGAGAATGTCGGTGCGGATCTGCCTGGACAGCGAATCACCCCGGGCGCACCAGGAGAAGCCCAATGCAAGAGAAGGAACAGCGTACTACGGTTGTGTTTGACGAGACCCCAGGGAATCGGAATTTGGTGTGCAATCAGCACAACACGCCGAGCGCACATCACCGTGCATTGTTGGCGGCAATCGGGTCACCACGCATCCCGCGACGATGCCGGTCTTCGGAGAAATGGCCGCATGTAGCCGCGATAACCCGCACAATCACTGCCGGAACAACGCCCACCCGACTTTAGTGGTTCAGCGCCGGTACCGTCGCGTCAGAAGAACGGCCGCCCCCATTGTCTTGAACCAGGGCAAGCGCCAGACGCGAGCCCGAACCGATCTTGCCGGATCTCCCGTCCACATTGCAGCGACACAATCAGAGTTTGGCCGGCGGATTTCCGAGTGACCCGGACACCCTCGCCGTCCGGAGAATGGATCCACTCTCGCTCAAGCGGTTCAGGCCCGAAGCGTCACATCGGTTGAATTTGCCAGGTACCGTCCGGATTGCGGCAAGCCGTGCCGACACCGGTGTGGGTCTCGCCCCCAATGACGATTTCCTGGACAAACTCGCGGCAGTATTGATCCCCCACCAACACAGCAGGCCTTGGCGTAATGGTCCCAGCGTTGCCGCTATCGGGGTTCGACCATGTGACCGCGGTCCCACTTGGGGCGCTTTCGAGAGCTGATTGCGCGGTCTGCGCTGCGTACAGCTGGTCGGCCTTATCCAAACTTGCGCCGACTTCGCTGCCCATTGCGGCGCCGATCAGTGTGCCGATGCCTACCGCGACAAGTTTTCCATCCCCCTTGCCGAATTGGGATCCGGCAACGCCGCCCGCAATCGCGCCAGCCAGCGTACCGAGGCTCTGCTTCGGACCAGCCGATTGGCAACCCGCAACGGCAATCACGACCAGCAGGGAAACAACGGAGGTAGGCAGGGATAGCTTGCGAATCATCAGACGGGCTCCTGACAGGGGTGCAGAATCAATCAGCCAACGGCCCAAGGGGGCGCAGAAATTGCGAGGCCGGACTCAGAATATAGCGCTAAATTATTGGCGTGACCTTACCGCGCGCCGCCACCGTGCTTTCGAGTGATCTTGCCGCCAATGAAAGCTGCCAATAGTTCCAGGCGTTGCCCGGCAACGCCTTTGGCAGGCATGTCTTTGCCTCGTGATGAGCCGCCCGGACCGGTTCTGAGCGCACTACAAGCAGCCCACCGTCACAACGCTTTCTGCTGACTCACTCACAGAGAGACAATGCCTTCAGGCATTTTCGCCGCCAACCCCGTTCCGGTGATCGCATGCGTTGCGGAATCCGAGCATAAGACCGCTTGCGCAGCCTGCAGTCGAAACGGGCAGGACCGGGTAGGTTCGTTCCCACAGGAAAGCTATATCTTGTCGACAGCAGGTTTGCGTGGAGCAGAACGGGCGGCCCTCCCGATCATGGTGCAGGCCTCTGAACACAGTGTGCAAATGGTGACTGGAGATCAACAATGCCGACTCGCGTGATCGACATCGGAATTTCGGAAAAAGATCGCGAGGCGATCGCTAGCGGTTTGTCGCGGGTTCTCGCCGACAGCTACACGCTGTATCTCAAGACCCACAACTATCACTGGAACGTAACGGGGCCATTATTCAACACTCTCCATCTCATGTTTGAGCAACAGTACAACGAGTTAGCACTAGCAGTTGATCAGGTCGCTGAACGGATTCGCGCACTCGGACATCCCGCACCGGGGTCGTACGCGAGCTACGCCGCGTTGACCCGAATCGAGGAAGAGGAGGGTGTCCCCGACGCCGAGGCAATGATTGCCAATCTGCTCTCCGGACACGAAACGGTGGCGCGCACTGCCCGTGAAGCCTTTCCGCTTGCGGAACAGGCAGGAGATGAACCCACAGCTGATCTTCTGACTCAACGAATGGATATCCACGAAAAGACCGCGTGGATGTTGCGGAGCATGCTCGGAGACTGAGCTCCGATCGTTGCCCACACGATTCACCCGTTCACCCGGTGCGTGAGCCGGTTTCAGGCGTTCAGACGATCCAGCAGGGTCCGCGTCAGTGGGTGCTTGCCGTCACTGAGGGCATCGAGAAACGAGAAATGGTTGCATCCATCCGCCATCACAAGCTCAGCAGGAACATCGTGGGCGCCAAGGTGGGCCTCGAATGCGCGTGACTGCTCGACCCAGCCGGCGGGCTCGGAACTGCCTGCCGCAATCAGCGTGGGCCACGCGTGGACAGGCGTTCTCTGCAGCACATCGTTCAGGCGCGCTTCTTCGGCATCCAGGCCGATCTCGGCATTGACGGGCAGCGTGCGCGCAATTTCGGGCTCGTAGATTCCCGAAATCGCAAACACGCCCCGGACTTGCCCCGCTCGCAATTCAGCAGGTGCAAACGTTTCTGTCATCATCATGGCAGCGAGATGCGCACCCGCCGAGTGTCCGTAGAGGAAAATCCGGTCTGGATCGCCTCCGAAATCCGAGATATTCGCCGCCGTCCAGACGAGCGCGGAACGGATTTCCGACGCGATCTCGCTGACCGTCACTTCGGGGCACAAATCGTAGTTGACATTGAGGAAGACGGCGCCCGCTGATGCGAACGGGACCGCGAGATGGGTGTGATCATCCTTGTCCAAAGCGCGCCAGTATCCGCCGTGCACGAACAGCACTGTTGGTGCCTGCGGCGGGCAGTCGGGGTTCTTGATCACATCGAGTGTTTGCTTCGCGGCTGGCCCGTATCGAATATCGAAGTGTGAAGACGCAGCAAACCGCTCGCGGGCTGCTGCCGCATTGCGTGCGGCCCGTTGGAGGTAGGTGTCGGCGTCAGGGACAGCCAAACGGGGATTGAAGTGAGCCTCACGCTCAGCCGGTTCCAATGTCCGCCAGGTGGTCTTCATTCCAATGCCTTCCATGGACAAAATTACCGCTCCACACGCAGTTCATCGCAGGAAGCAAAGGGGCTCAACGGCCCTCTCTCTCCCGGCATGATGGCGCGCGGGAATTGCCTTCCATACCGGATGCATCTCCGATTGTCGAAATCTGACCACGCGACATGCTCGAATCAGTTTGCAGGGTGTCGTTGCGTCCCGAAGAAACGAAATACCGGAACGTTGTCGCAAGTTCCGGTGCGGGGCTACGAGGATCCGATTCGGTCGCCAGTCGATGCAGCGGCCGCAATGCTCCGGAGTTCCGGCCGCGCCGGCATGCAACCCGGGACAGCGACACGGCTCCACCCGGCATCGACCTCCTGACGTTGCGAACGCCCCCAACGCTGCAACCGTGCCGCACCGGGGGGTAGGCCCCCCGCTGTGGCTGTTGTCGGTACCAGCGGGCGCTTCCGCAAGCCGTGCATGGAACAAGGCCGAAGACTGTCGCTTTGGCATCACCTTCTGTGCGCTGAGTTCAGCTGAACCGGGGGGCGCACGCGGCGCGTTGCAGCCGATGGCACGGCTCCATGACACACATGCCGCGTTACCGGTACAGGAAGGTTGCCGAGTCCGAACTTATCTCCGTTTCGCGCCGAATGCCGCCGTGAGGTCCTCGCGCTCGACCGAGCCGCCAATCCCCTCGTGGCCCGATCCGTAGAAACTGCCGCCCAAAACCCCAGCGTCCCCGCCGGTACTGCGCACATAGCTGTCGCTGACCGCAATCGTGTACCCGAGGCTCCCGGTCCGCCATTTCTCACCAGTTCCGAACTCACCGGGTGCCTGGCCCGCAGGCCACGACTGGAGAGCGGTGAAGTCCGCGCGCCCCTCGAGCGTGCTGACGTCGATACTGAGCGTCGCATTTCCAACAACCGATCGGGTTTCGGGAGTCAGTCCCAGCAACGCGCCGTCCCAGTGCACGGTTCCCGTGAGCGAGCGATTGCTCGCAAGCGCGATAGGCGATCGGGCGCCGCTCGCCCAAGGAACGCTCACACCGTTGCGGCGCCGGACGCCGAAGGAGAGTGCGCCAGCACCCCTGCCGAGATCCGCTGTCAGGTTCATGGAGGTCGTCTCCCACGGTCCCAGACTCGTAACGGAAACGTCCTCCGGCAACGTGTTGTTGTCATAGCGATTGTAGATCGCTAGCAGCGCAGCAGCATCAATCTCTGGCACGCGATCTGAGGTCAACTGAGCGTGATCCGACATCAACGAGTCCGGAAACTCGCTCCGGGGGACGTGACTACTTATTCCGAGCGCGTGAAGAACCTCATGGAGCAAAATTGACACCTGAACGAAATCAGACTCGCTTCGCTCCGTATCCAGCCAGATGATACCGGCACGCAACCCCCCATTGACCCAGCGCTCCAGTTCCGCGAGCCCCAGCACCGTCGGCCCGGGTTCGCTCGGGGTATTCCAGTCCCCGCGTGGCGCGTACTCAATGAATATTTGCCCCGCGGGAACATCGTCGAGAGCGGTCAGTGCCGGTGCGTCATCCCCAAGTTGGACGCGCTGGTCGTAAGGCAGCTCCCGGTTGATGAGCGCGATGGCATAGTGAACCCACGCGCGCTCCCGGTCGGGCGTCCCCTCAGCGATCCGCACGGTTGGGCTTTGATCAAACCGGGCGAGACCCACGAATTCTGAATCGGAGGGGCTTAAGTCGATCTCCCATCGGCCCCCGCTGACGACCGACTGCAGGTAGGACACCACGCGTTCGGCGGTCGGTCCTCCATCTTCCTGCCGAAGTTCGACCGAGACTCCCTCGTTCAACGGTACCTGTTCGACAGGCTCCTCAGGTTCGGTCGGTTCCTCGGGTTCCGTCGGCTCCACAGGCTCCGTCGGCGTTACCGGGACTTCCTCATTCGGCGTTTCTTGCTCTGGAGGCTCCATCGGCTCCACTGGCCGGTCACCGCTACTGCCACCCCCACAACCGGCGAGCGCAAGCAGTCCGATTGCCACAGCAAGAACGATCCCCATTCTCATCGTCACAGAAGATCTCCTCGATCACATTTGCGGTCGCCTCGCGACGGTGTTCAACCCTGGTTAGCTTGCCTCACCTTGTTGCAACTCGGAAGCATGGTGGCAAAACGGACAGAACGCGTGCGGATGGGCACACGCGAATCATACCCCGGGCGGACTGAATCTGTCGTTGGCCCGCCGAAAAGTACCCTCATCTAGGCGCTTGTTTCGCCACCTGCCGGGGTATGATCAATGTTCGATGCGAGGGAGGCACAACTCGCAGGCGTCGGAAACAGAAGCAGGCATCGATTGCTGATCAGGATCAACCGCACGGACCACACGGCCCTTTCCTGGATGGGCGGAGGGCTGCCGTGTGCGGTCGGAAGAGATGGCATGCCTTGGTTCGAACGGCAGCGAGTACTGCTGTTTAGCAATGTTATTGCTACAGCCAGGCGCGAGCTGGAAGGGGCGAGGACTCTGAATCCACATGTGATCGTCGAGGACCGCACATGAAGCGAAGATTGGCTTTGGCATTGGTGGGGGCGGTTCTGGCCACGGAACCGGCCTCCGCTGACGACTCGTTTGCGGATTGGTTGAGTGAAGTTCGGGCCGATGCGCGTGAAATGGGGGTACCCGCAAGCGTTCTGGACACGGCGCTCGCGAGCATCACGGGTCCGCTCCCAAAGGTGCTTGAACTTGATCGCAAGCAGTGGAGCCGCGACTTCACGTTGGATTGGTACCTGGGACGCGTCATCAGCGATCGGCGTGTACGGCAGGGGCGCGAAATGGGTCGGCGTTATCGCTCGCTGCTGGAGCGGGTGGGCTCGGATTACGGCGTTCAGCCTCGATTTCTTCTCGCGATCTGGGGTATCGAAACGAACTATGGAGACGTCACAGGAGGCTTTCCGGTCCTGCAAGCCCTGGCCACGTTGGCTTTCGACGGGCGGCGCCAGGAATTCTTTCGGACCGAACTCCTTGAAGCGTTGCACATCATGGGGCAGGAAGGCATCGCTCCGGAAACCATGCTGGGCTCATGGGCAGGGGCGATGGGCCAAAGCCAGTTCATGCCCACGAGCTTTTCCAACTTTGCCGAGGATTACGACGGAGACGGCCGAAGGGATATCTGGGCCACGGAAGCCGACGTGTTTGCCTCGATCGCCAACTATCTGAAGGACCACGGATGGCGCGATGACATGACGTGGGGTAGGGAGGTCAGGCTTCCAGATGGCTTCGATTCGAACCTGATCGGGTTGGATGTTGTGCATACCATTCCGGAATGGCAGGAGAAGGGGGTGCGACGCGCAGATGGGTCGAATCTTCCCACCCGTCCGTTGGCGGCGTCCGTCATTGCACCCGATTTTCCCGACGGCAGCGCATTTCTGGTGTACGAGAACTTTCGGGTAACCATGAGCTACAACAAATCAAGCTATTACGCCACGGCTGTTGGAATCCTTTCCGACCGAATTGCGCGCGGGCTTTAGCATGCGAAGCGCCCCGTTTGCCCTAGCTGTGCTCGCGCTGGTGCTTTCCGCTTGCAGTTCACCGATGCGGGTTTTCGATTTTCTGGATGGCAGCCAGGCGACTGACGATGTCCAGAGCACGCATTCAGGTGGAATTTACAAGGTCGGTAACCCCTACACGGTGGCTGGACGACGGTATGTACCCAGGGTGCAACCGAATTACCGGGAGTACGGGATTGCATCTTGGTACGGGCCGCAATTTCACGGCAAACGCACAGCAAACGGAGAAATTTTCAATCAGTTTGATGTAACCGCTGCGCACAAAACGCTGCCATTGCCGAGCACGGTTCGGGTGACCAATCTCGATAACGGCCGCCAACTCGTTGTCCGCGTCAATGACAGGGGGCCGTTTGTTGGCGATCGAATCATCGATCTTTCGCTTCGCTCCGCGCAACTGCTTGGTGTGGACAAGGCCGGATTAGCGTCGGTATTGGTGGAACTGATTGACAGTGGTCCACACCTGCTGGCTGCCCAGCCAGCTGCAGAGCCAATCCAGAGCCAGAATCAGGCCTCATTGGTCCGTGACGCTCGGATTTTCGTACAGATGGGAGTGTTTCGGGTGGCCGAGAATGCGCGCAACCTGGCCCGGGAGATCTCTCGCTTTGGACAGCCTCGGATCTACCTGAAGGAGGCAGAGGGATTGCATCAGGTTGCATTCGGACCGTTTCGCTCCGCGGTTGAAGCCGACACTCTGGTGCAGACTTTGGAACGCGCCGGCTATCGTCCTTATGTGGTGTGGCAGTCGTTTTGAGGGGCGGGCCCAGGACATCTCACTGCACAAGTTCGCCAGTTTCCGCACTTCCGATGATTCAGAATCGGGTGACGATGATGAATTGGCTTGCCGATACACCAACCAGCGGGGAAAAATTTTGCGAAAGTCCAATGTCGCGATCGGGAGCAAGGAAGGATAAGAAAACAGGATGTTATCAGACCGCTCTCAGAAACACTCTTATTTTCCATAATCATCATTATGCGCATTGTTTTGATGCATGCGGCAAAGCCCCAACCGCTGCCCCCTAGCAAACCCCGCGGTAGCCAACCGCGGTGACTTGCCGAATTGAGCTCGCTCAGTTTGGCTTATAATCCTGTCCCGGTGCCATAGCCGATCGCTTGGCGCAGATCCTGAGCGGTACCGCGCCACCCCCTGCCGCCCCACCGCTATTCAACCTTCTGCAGCGCCGCACGATGCTCGGAACACGCCGCCTGATTTCGAACCTGGTCCACGACGGGCATGTGACGTTCGTCCTGCCAGACGGCGAAGTGTGCAACTTCGGAGGCGCGTCCGAACAGCAACTCCGGGTTCGCATACTTCGTTGGCATCGGTTGAAGCGCAATTTGCTGCGTCCGACTCTGGCATTCGCCGAAGCATGGATGGCGGGTGACATCGAAATCGAACAAGGCTCACTGCACGACCTGGTCACCCTGTTCTACTCCAATCGAGGACAGTTGGATCAGCTCCCTGGTGTGCGCTTCATGCGCCGTTTTGCGCACACCTTCCAGCGCTACCAGCAGCGCAACACCAGCCGGGGTGCAAGCCGCAACGTTCGCCACCATTACGACCTGCCCGACGAAATCTACGACCTGTTTCTTGATTCCGACCGCCAGTACAGCTGCGCCTACTTTTCACACGACGGCGCCACGCTGGAGGATGCTCAAGCGGCCAAGCGCCAGAGAGTCATCGCGAAGCTGCATGTCGTGCCGGACCAGCGCGTGCTTGACATCGGCTGCGGCTGGGGCGGGCTTGGCCTCGAGCTCGCAACCAAACACCATGCGCGCGTCAAGGGTTTAACGCTGTCGCACAACCAGGTCGATGTGGCCCGCGCGCGAGCCGAAAAAGCCGGCGTCGCTGACCGTGTCGAATTCGCGTTGCAGGACTACCGCAAGGAGGCGGGCCAGTTCGAGCGCATCGTCTCCGTCGGCATGTTCGAGCATGTCGGGACCCGGTACTATCCTGCGTTTTTCCGGGCGCTGGCGCGGTGCCTGACCAACGACGGAGTCGCGCTCCTCCACACCATTGGACGTGCCGATGGTCCCGGCGTCATCGATCCCTTCATCCGCCGTTACATCTTTCCGGGCGGGCATATCCCCGCGTTGTCGGAACTGGCCCCCATCATCGAGCAGGCGGGACTTCTGGTCACGGACGTCGAGGTCCTGCGGCTGCATTACGCGGAAACCCTGCGTCACTGGCGCGAGCGCTTTCTCGCGCGCCGGGACGAGGCCCTCGCGATCACGGATGAACGCTTTTGCCGCATGTGGGAACTTTATCTCAGCGGGAGCGAGCAAGCGTTCCGTAGCGGCAACATGGTGGTGTTCCAGATTCAACTCGCGAAACACGTCAACGCACTCCCCATGACGCGCTCCTACATGTCGAATGAAGCTTGAATCCCGTGTCCAGGTAAGGCGTGTGCAGCGCATGGAACCGGATTCAGCAAGAGAATCGTCTCGGCTGCAAGCAAATTCATCGACTATTCAATGCGCAGCAGCCTCATTCCGCACGGAACATCCAGCTAGCACCTCTTTCGCAATCCGATCAACGCGGGCCAATTTGGGGACCTGGGCATCGACCGCGATGGCCCGCTCCCGGGGCCGCGCGCCGAGCGGTGAACGACCCGTTAGTGCGATTCCATACGGGTACCGGTAGACAGCACCCTTTGTGACCAGGCGCCTGACCTTGCCAGGTGCCTGTGAATTAATCCGCTTCCAGGGTGTCAATACCGAAGTAAATTTCCCAACTGCGGGGCTGGTGACGAACCAGTTCAGGTGCCGTGCCCGGCCAGGCGGTCGCTTCGGTTTCACAGCACGACGTTAGCCGGTCAAAGCGCTGCCGGGCACGCATACGTCAGCTTCACTCCCTTGGAGTTGGCCAAGGAGCAGCGCATCGGCCTGCGGGTCGCCGGCGGCCACGGAGCCTCTACCGGCGTAGGCGGCTTGTCCGGAGCACCAGCGGCACCTGCTGGTCACATCTCGGCCGGGCCAGCCCTTAACGTCAGCCGGCAGAACATCTGCAACGTGTGGCGCAGATTCTCGTCAACCGATCCCAAGCAAACAGCCCAGCCGGCGTCCGAAGAGCCGACCGGGCTGTAGGACGCGTTTCAAGCGTCTACAGGGGGTCAGTTGTCTGGCAGGTCAGGCACATCAACGACAGCCAAATAGGCACCAGCCATGCGTACGGGGTGATTCTCCTCCCCGATGTCGAAGTACCCCTCAATGGCACCCGGGAGGTTGTCGTTGCGGGAATCGTCCCTCAAAACACCGTTCAGGTACCCGAACGTGACCACATCCCCGAACGTCGCGCGGGCATTGCTCGGCCAAGGATTTATGCCGTGATGGTCAAGATGAACAAGGCCTGTACCGCCGGAGTGGCTGGCTCTTAACAGGAGGTGGCCCTCAGTCGGATCAAATTCCGACTGTAATGGGTCGGCAATCTCGATCTTCCATCCATCGCCGATTGGCTGCCCGTCTAACCCAACGAAGTTATCGATGGTCCCCGTGAGAGTCCCGACGTTGTTCCTCCCTCCCTTCCGATCGCGATAGCCGAGGTCGTACTGTGTATCAACCACAAACTCGGCCTCGGCAACAAACGCACCCCCCACCGTGACATCGGCGGCGCGCTGGGAATAGTGGCCGACTGCCGGCCCCTTGAAGGTCAGCGTCCCGGGAATCGTGGTGATCCAGTCCTGGCGAGCGCTACCACCAACAAGAACCCACTTCTCCCTAAAGTACTGGTTTCCGCGAGCGCCCTCGTATCGCCAATTGCCCGAGATCCAGCTCTCGTATTCAGGGGTGAGCGATCCATCCTCCGCTTCTGTCAGCCACAACCCGATGCCCGCATATGTGCCGTCCGGCCGGATAACCGTGGCAGTGTTGTCGTCCGGCTTGAATTTCAGGTCCGAGCCGTTCCAGGTCGGCTCGCCGTTCGCGTTGACCTTCACTTCGGTGCCGGTCTCACCGGTTCCGAGAAAGGTGCCGTCGACGCCGTCGAACGTTCCCCGTTGTCCCCCGACAGGGCCAAGCACGACGCCCTTGTGATTGGGATTCGTCGGTAACCCGGAAAGCTCGATCCGGGTCCGGTGGTCACTGCTTCTCGAGTTGAGAGCGTATACCCCCGCCTGCCGTTCGGCATCACTCCCCCATCGCTCGTTAAACGGCGTCGGCGTCTCGCCCCGATTGTCATACGTGACCGCGGTCGTGGTGGAGTTGTCGGAATTTGTCACACTCCACGACTGGCCGTTCCAGCCGTCAACGGGCATCGGGTCCGGTTCGTCGGTGGCGTTATCCGGCTTGCCGCGGCCGTCACGGAAATGATCCAATTCCGTCAGGACACTGGCTTGGACAGCTACGCCCGCAATACCCAAGCCATCCCAGAGCGCATTGTTCCACGCAATACGAGCAGCTTCATCCGGGTCCGGACCGTCCGGATCATCTCTATCGTCGATCTGCTCCTGCAACCGGTCGGCCTCGTCCTTCAGGCGGAGGCCCGCCCGCAAGGCCTCGAGTTCCTCCTGAAGTCTGGCCAGCTCGTCCTCGTCGAGCGGCGGCTCCGTCGGCTCCATTGTCATCGGGGATTCACTTCCACTGCCACAACCGGCCAACACAAGCGCAAATAACGCGGCGAAACCGATGGTGATCATCTTCTGGTGCATGGGCATATTCTGGTGGTCCAATTGAGTCCAACAAAGGGAGCGATTTGACGCGAGAACTGCAACACAGGAACTGACGCCTGCGCCAAATCATAACCGATCCGTCGCCAAGTCAATACCACCTATCAGCGAATTGACTTCTGCATTTCAGGCAAGTGCTGACACCGCCACGAATTGCGCGGGTGTCAATGGAGACCTGGCCTCTTGCGAAACCGGGAAATCCACGGCCGTCCGGCACAGGTTACGGGCGCGACCGCGCACAAGTCGTCTAGCTGCCGTAGAGCAGTTCGCCTCCGAGGGCAAACATCGCCTCGACTGCAACGCAGAATCCGACAGCGATTCGCGTCAACCAGTACGGATGTCTGCGCCAGATCCACAACGCCATGCCGGCTGCAAGCAAGAATTCCGCCGGTGCGATGTAACGTGCACCGTGCCGGACATCCCAATAGGAATAAGGACTTGCGTATACCCAGTCCGAGAAAGGCCAAAACGGTGCATGGCCGTCATCCACATGCAACGGAATGTCAGTAATGACATGCAGAAGTGCAGCCGCGGCGAGCGCAACCAGCCATGGCCGCTTCATAATGATGCCGGCTAGCAGTGCGACAAGGAATATGGGAATTGAGTTGGAAATCGCGAAGATTTCCTGCCAGCCAGGTGAGAAGTAATCAATGCCGAAGATCTGTTGGGTCGTTCGGCCGGCTACCCATCCCTGCCAAGCAACCATCCCGATGATCGTTGCATCCGGCAATACCCCTCCAATGGCAGCTGCCGCGTTCCGGCTTCTCTTTCCAGCGGCACCGCAGAGCGCGACTCCAAGCAGCACGTGCGCGGGCGTATTCATCAGGGCAGCAGTGGACGTTGATCCGGCACGTGCCTAGACCGGAAGCCGGATCCGGGCCCGCAAACCGCCCATTGGCGAATCATCAAGTTCGACTTCCCCGCCGTGACTTCGGGCAATATCGCGAGCAACGGTCAGCCCAAGACCCACGCCGCCGGAACTGCTGTCGTTACCGAGCTGCCGAAATGGCCTGAATGCCTCTTCCCGGCGATCCGGAATGATTCCGGGCCCATCGTCGTCGACCAGAACCTCCACGTGCCCGGCGTGTCGCACCAACGCGACTTCGACAATGCCACCCTGGCGCAACGCATTGTCCAGGAGGTTCCGAAGGGCGCGACGAATGGCGCCTACTCGCACGCGCGCAGTAACCGGATCGCAGCGGGTAATACTGATGTTGTGTGAATCCGTGTCCAGGCGGCCCACTACTGCAGTTACGATGTCAAACAGATCCGCATCGGTCGGTACCTCCTCCCCTTCGCCTTGCGCAAAGGCAAGATAGGATTCGACCATGGCCTCGATTTCATCGAGGTCGGCCTTCATGTTTCTGTGATCCTCGCTGTCGCCGAGGAGTTCCAGTTGCAGCCGCAACCGCGTGACGTGCGTCCGGAGATCATGGCTGACGCCGGCCAGGAACTCCGTCCGCTGTTCGATTTGGGCCCGGATCCGCTCACGCATTGTCAAGAACTCCCGCGCGACCCTTCGGACTTCCGTTGCTCCTCGAACAATCAGCGGTGCATGGGTTTCACCGCGCCCGAACCGTTCGGCCGCCCGGGCAACAGCCCGCAGAGGGAGGACCTGTTGACGAAGAAAGTAGATTGCCAGAACAAACGCGAGGACAAAGCTTAAAATCATCCATGAGATAAATATGTTAGTGGTTGAACTTGAGACATGTTCGATGGGAGCGACGAGTGTCAGTACACCGTTCGGCAATTCCACTTGCAACTCGACCGACTCGGAAACCGACACCGTGTCGTATCGATAGGGATAGTCGAGCCTCCGGCCCAGCATGCGCTCCAAGGCCAAATCGAGGTAACTGGTGGGAACTCCCGGCTGCGTCATGTCGAGCCGATGGCCAGCTGCGTAATCCAGCCGCACATTGAAGGCACGCTCGCTTTGGCTGATGATTGCATCCGCGGATTGTGGCGCGGCGGCAATCTGATGACTGATGAGGTTGGCCTGGTTGGCAAACTGGAATGCGAGCTGGCGCCCTACTTCCTCCCAGTGCTCCTCGTAGAAGATCGCGGCAAGCAGAAGCTGCAAGAGCACCAGCGGCACTGCCACTGCGACCAGCGAGCGCCCGAAAAATCCCCGTGGAAGGATCCGCCTCAGCTCGAAGCGGATGGATTTTGTCCAACGGCGATTCACTGGAGCTGCGCGCGGAGGGCATATCCTCTGCCGCGGATGGCGACGATGTGACGAGCCGAGCCGGCATCTTCACCTAACTTGCGGCGCAGGCGGCTGATACACACATCAACGCTCCGGTCCTGGAGACCGGCCCCTGCCCTTCCCAATTGCTCTCCGGCCAATTGCTCTCGGGAAACCGGTTCTCCTGATGCTCTTGCCAGGTGTGCCAGCACTTGACTCTCGCGCGCACTGAGAAGCACCGGGCCATGCTGATTCCAGAGGCGGTGCCGCTCAAGATCAAAACGAAATTCTCCGAAGTAGAACCAGCCGGGAGGCGCTTCAGCGCGCATGCGTCGCAACAGGCCAGCCACGCGCAGCGATAGCTCACGGGGATCAAAGGGTTTCCCCATGTAATCGTCAGCGCCAGCTTCAAGCCCCTCAATCCGAAACGGTGTCTCTTTCCGGGCGGTCAGGAACAGGATGGGCGTGCTGCCCAGATCCCGAACCGCTCTGGCAAACTTGAAGCCGTCTTCACCCGGCATGGTGACGTCGAGCACAATCAGGTCGTACTGGAGTCTCGCGAGCTGCTTCCTCGCTTCTGCAGCGTCGTGGGCGACATCAACTCGGTACCCCTGCCCCGACAGGTATCGTTGCAACAGGTCCCGCAGCCGGTCGTCATCATCAACGACGAGTAGTCGGCAAGCGTGCGCGTCAGCGGGGGCTGCGTTGTAGGTCACCGAATACCGATCCGTGCCCGGTCATCAGGTTCCATCAACGCTTCCAGGAACATCAGCACGGCCTTCCGTCCTCCTGGGCCGGTACGCGCAAGCGCTTGTTCTATCCGCGCGCGCTGGGCATTGAGAAGAGACAGCTCCAGAGCACGGCCAGATTCTGTCAACGTCAGAATTCCGCGTCGTCGGTCTTCTGGATCACGTCGGCGTTCGACTAGGCCGGCACCCATGAGTTCACGGAGTACTCGCGTCAATGCCTGCTTGGTCACACGAAGCGTGGCCAGCAGTTCATGCACAGGAATACTGCCTTCTCTTTCAATGAAATACAAAGCACGGTGATGCGCTCGACCGAGACCTCGGCTCGCCAAAACCCGGTCCGCGTCTCCCGTAAACGCGCGATAACCGAAGAACAAACGCTCGGCAACTTCCCGGGATGTGGAGGTGGACATAAATACGTCAGCCATGTTGACGATTCCCGGGGGAAGGTACTACGATGCGGGCCGCACGGGAACGCCTTCCTAGTTTACGTTGGCACAACTCTAATGATTGAAGACTACGGCAACTTGCCGGGACAAATGTGGCTCGACGGCGAGCTGATGCCGTGGTCGGAAGCCCGGCTGCATGTGCTCAGCCATGCCTTGCACTACGCCAGTTCCGTATTCGAGGGCGAACGCGCTTACGGCGGAACAGTCTTCAAGGAAGAAGAACACACCGATCGACTGATTCATTCCGCCAACACCCTCGGAATGGAAGTTCCGTGCTCGCGTGAGGACCTTTTCCAGGCGCGACGTGCGGTCCTCGATGCCAACGGCATCACCGATGGATATATCCGCCCTGTCGTGTGGCGGGGCAGTGAAATGATGGGGATTTCCGCGCAACGCAACACAATTCATGTCGCGGTCGCAGCATGGGAATGGCCATCGTATTTCGCGCCGGAAGCGCGCCTCAAAGGTATTCGGTTGGCGGTGGCCAACTGGCGTCGTCCCTCTCCGGAAACCGCTCCGGTGAACACCAAGGCGGCTGGCCTGTACATGACTTGCACGCTTGCGAAGCACGCTGCCGAAAGTGCCGGCTACGACGATGCGCTGATGCTTGACCACCGGGGCCGGGTTGCCGAGACCACGGGAGCCAACATCTTTTTTGTTCGAAACGGTGCGCTCCACACACCGGTGCCCGATTGTTTTCTCGATGGAATCACCCGTCGCACCGCGATCGCCATTGCCAATGCACATGGTGTGGAAGTGATTGAGGAAGTCATCATGCCTGAGGACATCCCGCTGGCCGACGAGGTGTTTGTGACAGGTACAGCCGCTGAAGTGACACCGGTGTCCGTGATCGGCGAACACTCGTTCACGCCGGGCCCCGTTTGCAAGTTGATGATCGACGAGTACACGAAACTGACCTGCGGGTAGCCCCGCCCTTCGCCCTTATCCGCCCATACGGCCGGCAGCCAGGGTAGCTATTCCTTCGGTCGCGCCGCAATCAGCATCGGCCGGCTTCAGCCAGCTACGATCCGGTGACTGCCTGCGTGCCCAGCCAACGCGCGGTGGCGCTGTCGTCAATTCCCTTGGCAGCCACCCAGCGGTCTCCCCCATCTGTCTCTTCCCGTTTCCAGAACGGAGCCTTGGTCTTTAGCCAATCGATCAGGAAATGACAGCTTTCCAGGGCGGCTTTCCGGTGAGCGGAGGCCGTTACCACGAGCACGATGCGATCGCCGGGCAGCAGTCGTCCATAACGATGAATGATCAGGCTTGCGGAAAGGTCCCAGCGGGAGTGCGCTTCCTTCTCGATTTCCGCAAGCATTTTTTCGGTCATGCCAGGGTAATGCTCGAGAACCATGGCCCGAAGAGCCGGCCCGTCGGCCGTGTTGCGCACGACCCCCATGAAGGTCGCGACCCCTCCAATTGCGGCTTTTCCGTCCAGCAGGGTTTCAACCTCCAGACCCGGATCAAAATCCTCGCTCTGAACTCGAATCAAGGAATTACCCTCCTGTCATCGGAGGGAAGAATGCAACCTCATCGCCGGCCGAGACGGGGTGCGTGAACGGAACGGTTTCATGGTTGACGGCCGCCCTGATCATCGTTGATTCGCGAAACGCCTCGGCATGACCGGGACTCCGGTCGGCAAGCCAACGCATCAAGTCATGGACGGTGGCCACAGTTGCAGGCGGATCAACCTGTTCCTGTGAGGTTCCAGTGCGCTCTCGCACCCATGCGAAATAATGAATATCCACGAAAACCGCCTCAGTTTCGCCACTGGCCTTGCCGAAACTCTTCTTCGGCCGCTCGAATTTCAGCAACCGTGTTCATAACAAACCCTCCCGCGCGCGCAACCGGCTCTCGAAGTGGCCGGCCGGAAACAAGCAGGAACCTTGCATTTTCCGCGCGCGCGGACGCGCGGAACTCGAGGCCATGGGAAAGCGTGGCCAGGTCCCCCGCTGCGAGCGGTTGGGCGCTGACATCGTCGCCGGGGAACTCGAGTGCACCCGCGATGACATAGACAAACGCATTGTGCGTGTTCGGCACGGGTTCAACGAAGGCCGCCCCTGCCCCGAGAGTCACGTCAAAATAGCGGGGTTCGGTCAGGGGTTGATCCACCACCCCCCGCGTGCCGCGTTCCGTCGTTCCGGAAATCACCCTTACCGCAACGTGATCACCCCGTCGCTCCACAGGAATGTCGCCCTCCTCGAAGTCCTGGTACCGGGGTGGATCCATCTTGTTGGCCTTGGGCAAATTGACCCAGAGCTGGAACCCGCTCGCCGGTTCATGATCCTGCCCGGGTGTTTCCGAGTGGATGACCCCGCGGCCTGCGGTCATCCACTGCACACCTCCGGCTCTCAGTACGCTGGCGTGACCCTCGCTGTCCCGGTGTTCAACCTGGCCGGAAAGCAGATAGGTGACGGTTTCGAGACCTCGATGGGGGTGCGGGGGGAACCCGGCTCCATCCGGGCCACCACCCTGCCCTGTCCCGAACACATCGAACAGCAGGAACGGATCGACCATATCCAGTTCGGATGTGCCGATGAACCGACGAACACGCACACCCGCCCCTTCGGTCAGTTCGCGCCCTTCGACCACCATGCGCGGAATACGAAATGAAGGTTCAATGCGGTTGAACATGGCACTCCTGCGGGTTGGATCGATCAGGCAGACACTACGGCGTGCATCTTGCCACGGATCCGCACCAATGGCGGACCCGTTCAACCGGTCGAACGCCTGCCCTGAACGCGCACCACGCGATGCCCTGGTGTCCGTCAATCGTGGTCATGCCGGAGGAACCTAAAGGGCTTTCATCGCCTTGAAACCGTAGATGGTTCCGGTCCAAAGGCTAAGGATTACCGCAATCCACAATAGCCCGATTCCGAGCTTGTCCAGCGCGCCAACGTCGGGCACAGCCGGCGCAAACAGCAGAATGCCGATGGCAGCAAACTGGGCCGCTGTCTTCCATTTGGCGACGGTCGACACGGACAGCACCTGTCGGCTTCGTTCGGCCTGCCGCAGGCCACTGACGAGGAAATCGCGGGACAGCAGCAGTGCGGCCGCGACCGCGGGAACTCGCCCATCCGCTGCCAACATGATCAGGGCCACGGCATTGATCACCTTGTCGGCAATCGGGTCGAGAATGGCGCCCAGATCGGTCACCAGATCCAATCGGCGCGCCAGCCAGCCATCGAGCGCATCGCTGATCCCTGCCAGCAAAAAGATGAGGCCGGCACCCCAGACCGGCCACGCACCCGGCAGGAAAAAACAGATCATGAAAGGCACGGCGAGTGCCATGCGGGTCACAGTGACAACGAGTGCCGGATTCAACCGGCCCGACCATGTCATCCGGTCTGGCCAGGGGCAGAAAACGCATCGTGAATGGTACGGGCGACCGTCGCGTTGATGCCGTCAACCTGCAGCAACTCGGCAAGAGTCGCGTTGCGAATTGCGTTCAAGGACCCGAAGTGCAGCAGCAAGGCGCGTTTTCTGCGCGGGCCCACGCCGGGCACCTCGTCGAGTTCCGACTTCAGCCCCGCCCGCGCACGCTGCGCCCGATGGCCTTCAATGGCAAACCTGTGGGCTTCGTCACGGAGGCGTTGCAGGAAATACATCACGGGATCGTCCATCGCCAGAGTGACGGGCCGGTCTGCGCCCGCGTGAAACACTTCCCTGCCTGCATGACGGTCCACCCCTTTGGCGACACCGATTACGGTGGGTTCCTCGATCCCGAGCTGACGAACAGCTTGCAACGCAGCATTCCGGTGGCCCGCTCCGCCATCAATGAGGACCAGATCAGGCCAGTGCCCCTTCGAACGATCTGGATCCTCGCGTTGCAACCTCTTGAAGCGCCGTGTGAGCACCTCCTGCATCATCGCATAATCATCCCCGGAGGTATTGGTCCGGACGTTGAATCGTCGATAGGAGGCCTTCAGGAAACCATCCGGTCCCGCCACGATCAGTGCGCCGACCGGCTGTGCTCCCTGGAGATGACTGTTGTCATAGACCTCCACACGGCGGGGCGGGCGTTCGAGGTCAAAGGCTTTCGCGAGGCCGGCCAGCAAGACCTGCTGGTTGGAGCGTTCCGCCGCGCGCCGGGCCAGCGCTGCCTTCGCGTTGTCCTCTCCCGCCCGGACCGCCAGCCGTTTTTCTCCGCGCTGGGGCACCACGATCGCCACACGCCGGTTGGCCTTGATCGAGAGCGCTTCTGCCAGCAGATCCGTCTCAGGCACGGCTTCATTGAGCAGCAAGGTCGAGGGCGGAGTCTGGGTGTCGTAGAACTGCGAAATGAAGGCGCCGAGAACTGTGGCTGGCCGCACGTCCCGGCCATGCATCGGGAAGTGGGTCCGATTGCCAAAATTGCTGCCCGCCCGGAAAAAGAACACCTGGACAGCGATTTGGCCTTCTTGCTCGGCGACAGCAAACACATCCGCGTCGCCAACATGCGGAAGGTCGCCTCCGCGCGCGGTCTGAATTGTGTTCAGGGCCCGAATGCGGTCACGCAGGACGGCAGCCCGTTCAAATTCCAGGCCCCTACTGGCCGCATCCATCGACGATTGGAGGGTCGACTGCACCTCCCTCCCGGCGCCGCCGAGAAACCTCCTGGCGTGTTCGACGAACCCTGCGTACTCGTCCGTGCTGACCTTGTTCACGCAGGGCGCGGAACAGCGGCGAATCTGGTACTGCAGGCACGGACGCTTCCGGGTTTCGAGCTCTCGATCGGTGCACGTACGTAGCGGAAACGCCCGCTGGAGTGCGTTGAGAGTTACGTTCACCGCGCTGACAGAGGCGAATGGGCCAAAGTAGTCCCCGTCCTTTCGGCGCTGGCCCCGGTGTTTGACGAGTTGCGGCCAAGGATGGTCTGTCCGCAGGCGAATGTAGGGGTAGGATTTGTCATCGCGCAGCAGGATGTTGTACCGCGGTCTGAGTTTCTTGATCCGGTTGGCTTCGAGGAGCAGCGCTTCCGCTTCATGCTCGGTGACGGTGAATTCGACGTGTCGAACCTGCGCCACCATTCTCTGGAGCCGAATCGGAAGACGTCTGACCCCGGCATAACTGGCCACACGGTTGCGAAGCACCCGGGCCTTGCCCACGTAGAGGACTTCCCTCTCCGCAGTCTCCATCTGGTAGACGCCGGGCTGCGCAGGCAGGGATTGAGCTGCCGCCTTGACAACCTTGACCCCCGCTTGGAGGTCGCTTGTCGCAGAAATCCGGACAGGTTGCCCCTCCGGATGCTCTGCCTCTGAAGCGTGCTGGACCTCTCCCATCGGTCGTTTCTTAACCCATTTCAGGCTGATTGCAACGATCTGGTCCACGTACTCGCTGCTGTGGAAAATGCTGTGGATAACTTACCTGTCGCAATCGAGTTGGGCCGAACGGAGCCAATGGATCGCTTGCCACTCTGCCCAAAAAACCGCATAGAATCAATTTAAAATATTGTTTTAATGCGCTTTATATCACGCACTCGTGCGGCATGAGGGGAGTTGGGGCGCAGATGCGGTCTCAACCGTGCCCAATCCGGGAGCTGTGCATAAAATCAACGCTCTAGTCCGAAGCAAGCCGAAAAACACAAACCTGCACAACAGGTTCAGCGGTTTCGATGGATCCGGACACCCAGCGCCGCAGACCCGGGCAGGACGTCAGGCTTCAGGACAGTCACCGAGACGGCGATTGCGTCGTCGATACCAAGACAATGGGATGCAATGCGTTCGGCAAGTGTTTCAACCAGGTGCATGTGGCCATCGTTTGTGAGTTTGCGAATGGCATCAACCACATCCTCATAGCTCACGACCTTCCGAAAGTCGTCATCGTGACGCGTGGGCTTCACCTCCAGCTCCACATCGACAATGACCCGCTGCACGCGACGCTGCTCGTGCAGGTGAACGCCGATCAGGCAATTGACTTCGAACCCTCGAATGAGAAGCGTGCGGGTCTCAGCCACGGATGTCTTGGCCCGGGTCCGGGTGCAACCACCCGAGATGCTGACCGCCATCGGGTGCAATCATTTGCCCCGTCACAGAGCGGGCATGAACAAGGTAAATCAGTGCGTCCGCAACGTCTCCGGGAGAAGGGCCCGGCGCCAGGGGCAAGCGATCCCGCGTCTTCTGAAACCCGGCCTCTCCCTCGGACTGGCTCGAAAGCGTAGGCCCTGGACCGATGGCATTGACTCGGACCTGCGGGGCCAGTTCAAGGGCAAGAATTCGGGTGGCTGCCCATAGCCCCGCGCGACTGATGCTGTACGTCAGATAATTCGGTGTCGGCGTCCATACACGCGGGTCAAGCAGATTGACAATCAGGCCCTCCATCTTGGGGGGCAGGGTTTCGGCAAAGACCTGACTGAGGACCAGCGGCGCTCGCAGATTGAGCTCCAGATGGTCATCCCAGGACTGACGGGTCCCTGTCCGAAGAGTGTCGTGAGCGAAATGGGAGGCGTTGTTCACCAGAATTGAGCAATGTCCAAGCTCTTCCGTGGCAGCGCGCAGCAGGCCGCGTGCCTCGGTTTCCGAGCGAAGATCCGCCGAAAAGGTCTTTGCAGTGCCTCCCTTGGCCACGATTTCGCCCGCGAGTTGTTCAGCCGCCTCCCTGGAGTGCCGGTTGTGGATGGCAACGGGATGTCCTGCATCGGCCAGTGCCCGCACGAGAGCGGCGCCGATTCGCCGGGCGCCGCCGGTGACAAGAGCCATACCTGGAAGGGCTGCAGCCATCGCATTACCGCCTTGCAAGGCGTCCGTGCTTGCGCCGCGCGGGCGTTCGTCGTCGTCGAGGAGGTGAACGCTTGAGGCCGGAATCGGGCGGTCGCAAGCCGAGTTGCTGGTCCCGCAACGCTTTCAACTCATCGCGCACCTGTGCTGCCTCCTCGAATTCAAGTGCTGCAGCATGCCGCAGCATCTTCTCCTCGAGTTCGGCGGCGTAGGCTTCCACGTTATGGCCGATGCGATGCGGAGTGTCGGAATCGATCTCGACGGTAACGTGATCCTGTTCGTGGATGCTGCTCAGGACATCCGCAATTTCCTTTTGCACGCTTTCCGCGCGGATCCCGTGCTTGCGGTTCCATGCCAGCTGAAGTTCGCGGCGTCGGCGGGTTTCGGTCAGCGCTTCGCGCAGTGAATCGGTTTCCTGGTCTGCATACAGAATGACGCGTCCATTCACATGCCGCGCTGCCCGTCCGATCGTCTGAATCAGGGATGTGCGGGACCGGAGAAACCCCTCCTTGTCCGCATCAAGAATGGCCACCAAGGCGCATTCCGGAATGTCGAGACCCTCGCGCAGCAAATTAATCCCGACCAGAATGTCGAAGACGCCACGCCGAAGATCGCGGACGATCTCGATGCGCTCAAGGGTGTCGATATCGGAGTGCAGGTAGCGCACCCTGAGACCCGCCTCCTCCATGTATTCCGTCAAGTTTTCCGCCATGCGTTTGGTGAGCGTCGTGACCAATACGCGATGCCCTGCCTCGGCCATGGCACGCGCCTCACCCAGCAAATCGTCGACCTGGTTCTGTGCCGGCCTTACGTCGCACTGCGGATCGACCAGCCCGGTGGGGCGAATCACCTGCTCCGTGACCGCGCCGTCCGTGTGTGCGAGTTCCCAGGGCCCTGGAGTTGCCGATACCAGCACAGTGGCTGGACGCATGCGGTCCCACTCCTCGAACTTCAGCGGGCGATTGTCCACGCACGACGGCAGTCTGAAACCATGCCTGGCGAGAGTTGATTTCCGGTTGAAGTCACCCCGGAACATGCCCCGCAACTGCGGCACGGTCACGTGACTCTCGTCAACGAACAAGATCGCGTTGTCCGGAAGGTATTCGAACAGGGTCGGCGGAGGCTCGCCGGGGTTCCGGCCAGTGAGATAGCGGGAATAGTTTTCGATACCCGCGCAACTTCCTGTTGCAGCCATCATTTCAAGGTCGAAGTTGGTCCGCTCCTCCAACCGCTGGCGTTCCAGCAATTTCCCCTCGGCTTCGAGAACGGTCAGGCGTTCTGCGAGTTCGATTCTGATTTTGTCGATTGCCTGGGCGAGTGTGGGTTTCGGGGTGACGTAATGGCTGTTCGCGTAGATCCGCACGTCTTCCATGATTGCCGTGCGCTCGCCCGTCAGAGGGTCGAACTCGGAGAGCCGGTCAACCGTATCCCCGAACAGATCAATCCTCCACGCACGATCCTCCAGGTGCGCCGGAAATACTTCAACCGTGTCTCCGCGAACACGAAACGTGCCGCGAATCAGGTTGATGTCGTTGCGGCGGTAATGCAACTCAACCAGCCGGGACAAGAGTGCGCCGCGTTCCGTGATACTGCCGTTGCGAAGTTCAATGATCATGCTGGTATAGGTCTCGAGCGGACCAATACCGTAGATGCACGATACGCTCGCAACGATGATCACATGTTTTTGTTCAAACAGCGCCCTTGTCGCTGCGTGTCGCATGCGATCGATATGCTCGTTGATGGAGGCGTCTTTTTCGATGTACGTGTCTGTGCGCGGGACGTAGGCTTCGGGCTGGTAATAGTCGTAATACGACACAAAGTATTCGACGGCATTCTTGGGAAAGAGGGATTTCATTTCCCCGTATAGCTGTGCAGCCAGCGTTTTGTTGTGCGCGAGAATGAGAGCTGGTCTCTGCAGCCGCATGATGACATGCGCCATGGTGAAGGTTTTTCCGGACCCCGTGACTCCGAGCAGGACCTGCTCGCGCCGGCCTTGGTCCAGCCCGTCCGCTAGTTCCGCAATCGCATTGGGCTGGTCGCCCGCGGGCTGGACGTTCGCAGTCAGCTGAAACCCGTTGCCGTCTCCGTCACAACGTTTCGGCACACGGGCTGCGTCGACGTCCACTAACGCTGACCCCAGTTCTCTTCAAGCGCCAGAGTCCGGATTCTGCTCATGGCCTCGCGAATTTCGTCGATCGCGGCAGCGTAGCTCAGGCGGAGGTACCCCTCCCCGAACGCTCCAAAACTGGTTCCCGCCACAGTCGCGATATGCAGTTCCTCAAGCAGCCTGTTCTGAAGGGTCAGCGCATCAAGCCCCGTTTCTTCGACGTTGGGCATTGCGTAGAAGGCCCCCTGGGGGCGAATCATCCGAAATCCCGGTATCGTCTGCATCTCGGCAAAGAGTGCGTCGCGTCGCTCTACGAAAGCCGCAACCATCATGTCAACATGGTCCTGTTGGCCCTCCAGTGCGGCAACGGCGGCGTACTGGGTCGCGGCGTTCGTGCAGCTCACGGAATTGATATTCAGGCGTACGGCCTGCTCGACGAGGGCTTCGGGCCAGACTGCGTAACCGATTCTCCAGCCGGTCATGGCATAGGTCTTCGACCAGCCATCCAGCATGATCATCCGGTCGCGGAGATGCGGATAGCGCAGCATGGACACAAATTCGGCCCCTTCGTAGACGATTCGCGAATAGATCTCGTCGGACAAGACCGCAACGTGAGGATGATCGGCCAGCCCGGCCGCGAGCCGGTCGAGGAGCGGAGGCGGAATCACGCCACCCGTGGGATTGGCCGGGCTATTGATGATGAGCAGCCGGGTCCGGTCGGTGATTTGCCCCAGTACGGCATCCGGATCGAAGGCAAATCCGCTGCTTTCGGAAAGGGTAATCGGAATGGGGGTGGCGCCGGTGAAGCGGATCGCTGATTCGTAGATCGGGAAGCCGGGGTTCGGGTACATGATTTCCGCACCCGGTGCTCCAAACATCAGAATCGCGTGCCACATGGTGACCTTGCCGCCGGGAACGATCACAACATGATCCGGGTCAATTTCCACTTGTCGCCGGGCTTGAATATCGGCTGCTACGGCTTCCCGCAGCGGAAGAATCCCGTTGGCTGGCGTGTACCCGTGATGGCCGTCACGGAGGGCTTGGGCTGCCGCCTCGACGATGTGTTCCGGTGTCCGAAAATCGGGTTGGCCAATGCCGAGGTTGATCACCTGATTCCCCTGGCGCTCAAGTTCGGAGGCACGGGCGAGGACGACGAATGCGTTCTCTGTGCCCAGCCGCTCCATTCCGTCTACAAGCTGAAGATTCGACATGGTGCAACCCTTCCCGGCCGGCATTGACGGGGTGAAAGTACAGGAAGAGAACACCGGAAGCATGGCCGTGCAACCGCGCCTGGAAGCAAGTTGCGCTGCCGATTTGTCCGGACTTCAAATCACCGTCGCGCACAAACCAGGCAGCAAGCGCGGGAATCCGCTTACGAGATCAGGGGACCATCCGTCCAATCGCGGCTGATCGGCACGGCCGGAGATTTGAGGCTGCTACGTTCAGACGGTTGCAATCCATGCCCTTGCGGGCGATCCGGCCACCGAGGCTGCAACTGCAGGCGGTACCACGTCCCTGCGTGTTGCGGAAGCTCAATTGGGCGGGTACGGGCGCGTGCAAACTCGCGGCTGCTTATGCCGGCGAACCGGAGAGCGTGTGTACCAAACGCTCCGCCGCGGAAAGATTGTCCGCGGTATTGACGTTGAAGAACGGATCGACTGGAGAAACACCCCACTCGACCCTCGCCACTCGGTAGGCTGACGTGAACCGGTCGATTTTCCGGACATCGTCGGACAACGCCTGTTCGAGAGCATCGAGGATGTCGAGCGGCCAGCACGCGACCACAGGGTGCACCCGTCCCCCTGAGCTTGCGACGGCGATATCGGCCTGGGCCTGGTCGCGTGCTTTTTGCAGGCGAGACACCAAGTCGGACGGGAGGAACGGTGCATCGACCGGAACCGTAAAGACCAGGGCCGACGTGCCAATTTCCCGTCTGGCCCAATGCAGAACCGCATGGATTCCGGCGAGCGGGCCTGCCCCGGACGCACTGACGAACCGGTCCTGGACGACAGGCACGCCGAGAAACGCGAAACGATCTGCAGGTGCGTTTGTATTCGCAACAATTCGGTCCACCTGAGGAGATAGACAATCGTGTGCCCGGGCGATCATCGAAATCCCGCCAACCGTCACGAGCGCCTTGTCACCCCGCTCTAGACGTGTCCCCCGACCTCCGGCCAGCAGTGCTCCCACGCGAACCGGCTCCGTCACTGATGTGTTGCCGCGCCTTTCCGCACTGTTTCCGGTGATTCGTCGGGTACGCTGCCCGGGTCTGCATCCAGTATGAGCCGTTCGACCCCTGCAAGCGCGAGAAAGCGTCGCCCGCGCACCCGGCCCACCAGGGTCAGGTTGGCCTGTCTGGCCAATTCCACGCCCTGAGCGGTAAATCCCGATCGTGAGACCAGCGCAGGGATGCCCATTTGCACGGTCTTGATGATCATCTCACTGGTAAGGCGGCCGGTGGTGTAGAGCAACATGTTCGATGCGTCGACCTTGTTCAGCCACAACCACCCGGCAATCTTGTCGGCGGCGTTGTGGCGTCCAACATCTTCCAGATAAAGGATCACGCGTTCCTGATCGCAAAGCGCGCACCCGTGAATTGCCCCCGATTTCAAATACAGCGACGGCTGGAGGTTGATCTTCCGGCTGAGTGCATAAAGAGTGGACGTTCGAATTCGAAGTCCTGATTCAAGCCGAGTTTCGTCGAACCGGTCCATCACGGTTCCGAACACGGTGCCCACCGCACAACCCGAGGTGCGAATGCGGTGCTGAAGCATTTCTTCGTAGTCGGTCGCCCGCTCGGTACGAACCACAACGGTCTCGCTTTCCGGATCGTGGTCCACCGCTTGCAGGCGATCCTCCTGCACCAGCATCGCCTGGTTCACGAGGTAACCAACTGCGAGCAGCTCCGGATGATCCCCGACCGTCATTGCGGTAACGATTTCCTGATCATTCAGGAAAATGGTGAGAGGACGCTCCGTGACAACGTGTGCCGTCACCGCCCTCCCCTCGTGATCAATGCCGGAAACCTGCTGCGTCAGATCCGGATCCTCCGGGCACGGGCGGATCAGGAACTCGCCCCTGGCGTGCTCGTCGGGGGATCCTGACGCCCTGTCCGCTTCCCCTGATCTGGTCACGAGACTTCGATGGTTCCGTCGATCTGAAACCGGAACGCAATGTCGTCGATACGGATTTCTGCAGTTGCCTTCATTGGACCTCCGTGCAGGGTTCCGTTCTCCGCAGCGGCTCGTACTGCGGCTTCAATTTCTCGCTGTGCCCCGACACCAAGCGTCTTCAGAAAGCGGCGCAGGGTTTGGTTCAGACGTTCCTCGTTCATGGCTGACTCCGAATGACGTGAGTGGCGAAATTCCTCCGTTCGATGCAAGATACCGCGGTGTGAGATCCGATGATCGGGAGGCAGGCGTTGAAGGCATTTATTCTGGCAGTTGTCGCGACCGGCGGGATTGCCCTGCTTGCAGGAATCACCCTTCCCGGCTGGGCGAATTGTATCGGGACGGAAACGCGTATCGGCGAAGACGTCCGGCTTTGACCTGACAGGCTCTGACCAATTCTTCGTACCGGCCCCTCCTCAGGGCCGACTCTTGCTCCGTAGCAACCGTCACTGCCTTGTGATGTCTGACTGCTGACGGGATTCGGCGCGGAATTCGTCAAGCGCTTCTCTCAATGCGCGCACCTCCTGGAGGAGCATCTCCGTCTGGGGTTCGCGTGACGGCTCAGAAACGCCGGCATCAGCCTTGTTTTCCGCATGCATGGTCTGCATCGAATCAATGACGATTGCGATGAACAGGTTGAGGACAGTAAAGCTCGAAACCACGATGAAGCTCACGAACACGAGCCAGGCCCACGGATAGATTTCGAGAATGGGGCGAACGAGCCCCATCGACCAACTCTCCAGGGTCATGATCTGGAAAAGGGAGTACATGGAGGCCCCGAGGGTTCCGAACCATTCCGGGAAGTTCAGACCAAACAGGTTGGTCGTAATCACCGCATAGACATAGAAGATCAGAACCAGAAGGACGCCGATTGCCGCAACACCGGGAACCGCGTGCAGGAGCGCGCCCACGACCCGGCGCAACCGCGGCACGGCCGACACAAGGCGGAGCACCCGTAGCACGCGCAGCGTGCGAAGAACGGACAGTGAATCACTGGCCGGCGCCAGAGTGATCGCAACCACCGCGACGTCGAACACGCCCCACGGATCACGAAACAGACGCAGGCCATGCGCGACAAAGCGGAGGCCGATTTCAACGCAGAAGATGAGAATGACCATGCGGTCGAACGCGAGCAGTTCGGGCCCTGCAAGCGCCATGACCGTTGGTGACGTTTCAAGCCCCAGGGCGATGGCATTGAGAATAATGACGGTCATCGCCGACACCCGGAAGAGTCGGGATTCCACCAGTTTGTGTATGACCTGGCGAAATTGGCCGGTTGCACGGGGATCCGTCTCCGGGCAGGTCGACATACCGGTCTGGAGGGAGGCGCCACTTGCACTTGCCTCGGGCTTCCGCAGGCCACGCAAGGCGGTCAGAAACCCTGAAGAATGCCGAAGTTTCAGCACGATGCCCCCGTCCGGACAGGAAAAAACATTGCGTTGGTTAGGCTCCGAACCGTCGGCAGCCAATGCGCCGACGATGCCGGGAACGTCAAGCCTGGCTACCAGGTCTGGACGGCACACTTCTGCCTGTGCGCGATTGCAGACTGACTATTGCCCTGAGCCCAGGTGTCCAACAATCGCCGCGAGACTGCCCGATCTCCGGGTCAATGGCAGGCGTCAGGCAGGTGGCCGAGGCTCGGGTTAGTGTCGGGTGCTCGCCCCAGACGATGTGTGTTCATCCGTCGCAGTAGACGCCTCGGCTGCCCAGAGACTGTGATGCTGCCTGGCCCACGCCGCATCCACCCGTCCACTTCCCATCGCTTGAAACGCGCCTTCCATTCCCACCGAACCGATGTAGATATGAGCGAAAATCACCACGATCAGGCCGAGCGACACCACCGCATGCCAAAGTTGGGCAAGCTGCATTTCCTGCATCGGTGTCAGAGAGTCGGGAAGCCCGAGACCGATCACATTCAGGATCGCAAAGGTCTTGGCAAACAACGGGAACGAGAACGGTTGCAACAGGGCGATGCCCGAGAGGCTGACGGAGGCGCCACCGAGAACAACAATCCAGAAAATGGCCTTCTGCCCTGCATTGAACTTTTCGGCAGCGGGATGGTGGCGGTCCGAAAACAATCCACCGGCCACCCGGAGCCACGCAAAATCGGTTCGGCTGGGAAGGTTATGGCGAACCCACAGCACGAACATCATGAGGACGCCCAGCATGAACGGGAACGCCAGGAAGTTGTGCAAAATCTTCCCCGCTTCGGTGACCGCTGCGAACGTTTCCTTCCCGACGATCGGAATGAAAACGTAGCGACCGTACAGGATGTTCAAACCAGTCACCGCGAGCACAATGAAGCTGGTTGCTGTCATCCAGTGCGTAAACCGCTCAAGGCCGTTGAAGCGGACAACTTCTCGTTTTTCGGGCTCCGCATGCAGCCGTATCTTCCCTCGCCAGACGAAAAACAGGGCAAGGACCGCGAGCATGCCCAGCATGCTCCATGCACCCAGGACCGAAACGGGGCCGTTCCGGACCGAACGCCAGATTTCTCCATCCGACTGGATCAGTACGGCTCCTTGCGGGTCGGGTAGCGAAACCCGTCCGGGACTTCCCTGGCGGACACCGCGCCAACCGTCTGATTTCCCGCTTTCCGCCGTCACGGCGTCCGTCTGTCCGAACACGTGATCCGCAGAGAAAATCGTGAAAGCGTAGCCACCGACTGCAAGCACCGTCATGAGGGCAACGGCGGTCAGAAAGGCGCGTAATTGGCCAGACATCGGTGGCTAAAACCTCTGGTATTCCGCCCGGAGGGACAATGCCTCGCGCACCTCTGGGCCTAGTTTCTGGTCGACGGCACCGGCGTACACGCCCTTCCCGGAGTCAAGCCGTCGACCTTGTTCGCTCTCCCGGCAGCCGGTCAGGGCAACCGCGAGAACGACACCCAATACGCTCAGGTATCGGAACCGTACGCGGTGTTCCATCCCCACACCCCACCTCCGAAGCCGCGGGTTGTGACCCGTTCCCGATAGATGTCGGCGACCGTGTCCGCATCTCCGGCCAGCAATGCCTTGGTCGAACACATTTCCGCGCACAGGGGTAGTTTTCCCTCGGCCAGGCGGTTGCGGCCGTAGAGAGCAAACTCCTCGTCCGAACCGTCTTCCTTGGGGCCTCCTGCACAAAACGTGCACTTGTCCATCGTGCCGCGGCCACCAAAGTTTCCAGCTTGAGGAAATTGCGGTGCCCCGAACGGACATGCGTAGAAGCAGTAGCCGCAGCCAATACACAGATCCTTGTCGTGGAGAACCACGCCCTCGTCCGTCTGGTAGAAGCAGTCGACGGGACAGACCGCCATGCAGGGTGCATCGGAACAATGCATGCAGGCCGTGGAAATCGAGCGCTCACCGGGCTGGCCATCGTTAATCGTGACCACCCGTCGACGGTTCACGCCCCACGGCACTTCGTGTTCATTCTTGCACGCCGTCACGCAGGCATTGCATTCAATGCAGCGATCCGCATCGCAAAGAAACTTCATGCGGGCCATGGCAACGAACCTCCTCAGGCCGCGGTAATGCGGCAGAGCGTGACTTTGCTCTCCTGCATTTGTGTCACGGAATCATATCCGTAGGTGCCGATCGTGTTTGATGATTCACCAAGAACATACGGATCGGCGCCTGCGGGATAGCGGTCGCGGAGATCCTGCCCCATGAAGCGCCCGCCAAAGTGAAACGGCATGAAGGCCACCCCAGGATCCACACGGCGTGTCACTAGCGCCTTGACCCGCACGCGTCCTCCCTCCGGCCCTTCAACCCAGATGTCATCACCATCCCGGAAGCCTGCGTTGTTGGCGTCCCTCGGGTGAACCTCGCAGAACATTTCCTGCTGCAACTCGGCCAGCCATGGATTGGATCGGCTTTCGTCTCCTCCACCCTCGTATTCCACGAGGCGGCCGGACGTCAGGATGATCGGATAGTCCTTCGAATAGTCGCGCTCCTGAATCGACCGGTACAACACCGGCACACGGTACCCGCGGGTGTCTTCGTACGTGGGGTAGTCAGCAACAAGATCACGGCGGGTGGTGTACAGCGGTTCGCGGTGCAGCGGCACAGGGTCCGGGAAATTCCAAACCACGGTTCGCGCTTTCGCATTTCCGAATGGCGCACATCCGTGCTTGATCGCCACCCGCTGAATGCCTCCCGACAGATCGGTTTTCCAGTTCGTCGCGTCACCTGCAATCGATTCGATCGCGGCGCGCTCGTCGGCGGTCAGCTCGGTGTCCCAACCGAGCCTCTTGAGCATGGCCATCGTGAACTCCGGGTAGCCATCCTCAATTTCCGAGCCCTTGCTGTAGGACCCTTCCGCCAGAAGATTTTGCCCCTCACGTTCGACACCGAAACGGGCGCGGAACGTCAGGCCACCATCTGCAACCGCCTGTGACGTGTCGTAGAGGATCGGTGTCCCTGGGTGGGCCAGCTGGTCATCCCCCCAGCATGGCCACGGCAGCCCGAAATACTCGCCGTCACACGGGCCACCTTCGGCCTTGAGCGTTGTCTTGTCGAAGGTCGCCATATTGGCCATGTGTTTTCGGAGCCGCTCGGGTGTCTGGCCCGTGTATCCGATCGTCCACATGCCGCGGTTGAATTCCCGCGTGATGTCTTCGATGACAGGTTCGTTTTCCCGCACTTCAATGTTCCGGAACATCGGCCCGGCAATCCCGAGCCGCTTGGCCAAACGGAAAATGATCTCGTGATCGGGTTTTGCCTCAAACAGCGGCTCCACAACGCGTTCACGCCATTGAAGGGATCGGTTCGAAGCGGTGACCGATCCGTAGGTTTCAAACTGGGTTGCTGCGGGCAACAGGTACACACCGTTTTGGCGTTCATGCAGGACCGCCGTGAGCGTCGGATACGGATCCACGACCACAAGCAGATCAAGCTTGTTCATGGCCTTGCGCATCTCGGGAAGGCGGGTCTGCGAGTTCGGGGCGTGCCCCCAAAACACCATGGCCTTCAGCGACTCCGGCTGATCCAGGTTCGCCTTGTCTTCCAGAACACCATCAATCCACCTGGACACAGGGATGCCCTTGGAATGCATCAACTCGGTGGATGAAAACCGGGAGACGAGCTGCGGATACGAGGCCCCCCAGACTCTTGCCCAGTGGTTCCACGCACCTTCCGACAGGCCGTAATAGCCTGGAAGCGTGTGGCTCAATACGCCGAGATCGGTCGCACCCTGGACATTGTCGTGGCCGCGGAAAATGTTGGTCCCGCCCCCGGCCTTGCCCATGTTCCCGAGGGCAAGCTGGAGGATGCAGTACGCGCGGGTGTTGTTGTTGCCGGTGGTGTGCTGCGTGCCCCCCATGCACCAGATGACCGTTCCGGGCCGGTGGTCCGCCAGGGTCTTCGTGATCTGCCGAACCTGATCACCCGGAACGCCGGTTACACGTTCGGTTTCTTCCGGTGTCCACCGCGCAACCTCCTCGCGGATCTGATCAAGCCCCCAGACCCGGCTCTGAATGAAGGAGCGGTCTTCCCAACCATTTTCGAACACGTGCCAGAGCATTCCCCAGATCAGGGCGACATCGGAGCCTGGCCGGATCCGGACATACTCGTCTGCGTGTGCAGCGGTGCGTGTGAAACGCGGGTCGACAACAGTAAAGGGCGCACCCTGCTCTTTCGCCTTGAGCAAATGCACCATGGATACAGGATGGGCTTCGGCCGGATTTCCTCCGATGAGGAAAATTGATTTTGCGTTATGGATGTCGTTGTAGCTGTTCGTCATCGCACCGTAGCCCCATGTGTTGGCTACGCCCGCGACGGTGGTCGAGTGACAGATCCGGGCCTGATGATCGACGTTGTTCGTGCCCCAGAATGCGGCAAATTTCCGGAACAGGTACGCCTGCTCGTTGCTGTGCTTGGCTGATCCGAGCCAGTAGACGGAATCGGGGCCGGCCGTTGTCCGGATTCGCTCAAGCTCCGCACCCACTTCATCAATCGCCTGCTCCCAGTCGACCCGCTCCCAACGGCCGTTGACCAGCTTCATCGGATACCGGAGACGGCGCTCGCCGTGCGCGTGCTCGCGCACAGAGGCCCCCTTTGCGCAGTGCGCTCCCAAATTGAACGGGCTGTCGAAGCTCGGCTCCTGACCGATCCAGACACCGTTCTGCACTTCCGCGGTAACCGCGCATCCCACCGAGCAATGGGTGCAGACCGAAAGAACCTTTTCTACGTTTCCATTGCCGCCGCCGGTGGAATCAGCAGCTTCTACCCGGCCTCCGGGCACCACACCCGCCAAAACCGACCCGGCTGCGACCACACCGGAGTTGCGGAGAAAGGTCCGGCGGTCCACCGCCGTCCCCGTGCTGGACAATTGCGTAGCCATCAGGACACCTTCCGTACGGTTCAAGCAGCGTTCTAGAAGCGCGCGAGCCGGTATACGGTGCGGACATGTTCTGTTTCCCGGTAACCCCCAGTCCGCGAGGAGGGATGTTTGGGCGCAGGTGGAGCGGCAACCGACCCAACCGCAAGTCCTGCGGCTCCGGTCGCGCCTGAAGCAACGAAGAACGTGCGGCGGCTAAGCTTCAGCTTGCGGCGCGGACGATCCTTGGTCCCGTCTGAAGTGCCCTTGTCCGGCATTGGCTCCTCCATCCTTACCACCCACGTAGCATAGTCCCAAATCCGCCCGTTGGCGACGGGCTACTGTGCAGCGCTGACTGCCTGCAATTGATGAAATAAGGCGTTGGGACCTGAAAGGTATTGATGACCCCGCCTTCGGAGCTAGGGCATGCAGGTCGACTGAAATGGCTTCAGGCCACGTTGAAGTGGCGAGGATTGGCGGAGAATCTGTTTCGCAATCCGCGGTTTGGATCGCAGATTTCACATTGGTGAGAGACTGCCACATCCAGATTCTTTGGCCGCTGACGCTATCCGGATTCCTTCCGAAAGGTCCCAGATGACCAAAAGCTGTTGCAGGGGCGGCGCGCGCAAAAAAAAGGGCGGCGGTCTGTCGACCGCCGCCCTCTTGTCGATCCGGGATCCAGATCAGGCTTCGCTCATCGCGGCCTTGACCTTTTCCGCGGTAATGGGCCACGAGCGAACTCGCGCACCCACGGCTGCCTGGATCGCGTTGGCGATCGCCGGGCCTACAACCGTGACCACGGGCTCTCCAGTTCCGGCCGGGTAGTGGCCGTTCTGGATGATGCTCACGTCGATCTCGGGGGCCTGGTTGATCCGCATCGGAGTCCAGGTGTCCAGGTTCGACTGGTCGATCGATCCGTTGCTCATCGTGATGTTCTCGTAAAGAACACGCGATGTGCCGTAGATCGCCGAACCCTGGATCTGTGCAAGCACGCCGTCCGGGTTGACAGCAGTACCAACGTCCATGGCGATGGTGAGCTTACGAACCGTGGGTTCTCCGCTCTCCGGGTCAACATGAACCTCGGCGACACATGCCGTCCACGTCGGGGAGCCACGCTCCTGCGACGTCACGCTGGCAATGCCCTGGCCAGTATTGGCCGGCAGCGGCTTGACGCCGTAGCCGGCGCGCCCGGCCGCAACCAAGAGCGCGTTCCGCAGGCGTTCTGAACCACCGACCGTGTTGGGAGGCGTGCCGGCGTTCTTGCCGACTGCTCTCAGCAGCGATGTCCGGAACTCAAGCGGGTCCCGCCCAACTGCGTGCGCAGCTTCGTCCAGGAACGACTCCACCGCCCACATGGTCCAGGTCGGTGCAACTGCACGCAACTGGCCCGGAGGGGTGGCGCTCTGTCCAACCGTGTTTTCGATCGACCGGACGAACTGGTTCGGGACGTTGTACCAGTGGTCGGAACCATTGGTTGAGAAGGGATCGATCTTGCCCTTCTTGTCCACTGATTCGGCCAGGAAGCCCGGAGCCTGCCGCTTGGTGGCCCAAGCCGAGCAGACCGTGTGCACCATCGTGTCGAGGTCGCCCGCGACATTGATGCCACCCTTCACCGTCTGGTACGTGAGCGACTGGTGGAAGTCGAACATGACGTCCTGCTCACGGGTGTAGACGAGCTTGACAGGACGCCCGATTGCCTTGGCCGCAAGGGCCGCAGGAATCATTGCATCCGGTTCAAGCCGACGCCCGAAGCCGGTTCCGGCGTACTGCTGGTGATGCACGACGTTGGCGGGTTCGACGCCAAGCGCCTCGGCCGTCATCGCCACGCAACGGGTCTGCCACTGGCACGCAGTGAACAGGTGCCAGACACCGTCCTGCTCCATGGCAACACAGTTCATCGGCTCCATCATGCCGTGGTAACCGATGCTGGTCTCGTACTCGGCTTCCACGACGGTCGCGGCATTGCTCATGCCGGCGTCGGTGTCGCCGTCGATGACCCAGGCGAAGCCTTCGCCGTCGGCTGTTGCTTTCTGGGCGTACGCGCGGATGTCGTCAGTGCTGACATTCGCGTTCGGTCCAAGATCCCAATCAACGGATACGGCTTCGGCTGCCTTCTCGGCCGCCCAGATGCTTTCAGCCAGCACGATTGCGTAACCGCGCTGCACACCGGTCGGATCCTCGATGATCTCCGTCTTGATGTAGCCGTCGATTCCGGCCGCTCCGGAGTCATCAACCGAATTCGGCATTGCACCCCAGCGGGTTGGCCAGGTGACGATCCGTCCGTACACCATGTTGGGCACGAACACGTCAATGCCGTACCGCGCGGTGCCGTCGATCTTGGCGGGAACATCAAGCGCCGGGACTGAAGTGCCGACGAGCTTGTACTCGCCGAACTGCTTCAGCTGGATCGCCTTCATCTCATCTTCGCTGAACGTCCGGTCAATCGGACCCGCGCTGATGATCTCGGAGTAGGTCGTGGACTGGCCCGTCGGCGTGTGGGTCACCGTGCTGTTCGCCGCTGCACACTCGCCTGCAGGCACGCCCATCATCGCTGCACCGGCTTCCACCAGGGCCATGCGGGCGGCTGCTCCGATCCGGGAGTTCCGGTCGAAGGTCCAGTTCACCGACCAGGATCCGCCCGTGATCATCAGGCCCCACTTTTCGTGGCTGTCCGGATAATCGATGCGGACATCGTTCCAGTCGATCTCGAGTTCCTCGGCTACGGCCTGCGCAAGCGCGGTTCCGACGTGCTGCCCCATCTCCGTCTTGGTGATGTGGACAGTCGCGATACCGCTAGGCTCCATCGTGAGGAAAAGGCTGGGTTCGAAATTGCCGGCGGCAAGTGCCTTCCGGGCGCCGCCGCTCACATGCGGCAGAACCGAGTAGCCAACCATCAGTCCGGTGCCCGCAACTGCGGATCCCACCAGAACATCGCGGCGAGTTGCGCCGCCCAAGTCTTTCATGTGCTTGGTCATGGTCAGGCCTCCTGCATCAGCTGGGCAGCTCTGCGCACGCCCTGCTTGATCCGAACGTAGGTCGAGCAACGGCAAACGTTGCCCTGCATCGCGTCGAGAATCTCGTCGTCGCTCGGATTGGAGTTCGATTCAAGAAACGCAGCGGCATTCATCATCTGCCCGGACTGGCAGTAGCCGCACTGGGGTATCTGCAGCTCCAGCCACGCTTGTTGCACCGGGTGCTGACCTTTCGGGTCAAGCCCTTCGATCGTTGTGATCTTGGCGCCTTCCGCGTCGGTCAACTGCAACTGGCAAGACCGGACGGCCTCGCCATTCAGATGAACCGTGCAAGCGCCGCACAGCCCAATTCCGCACCCAAACTTCGTGCCAGTAAGACGCAGATGCTCGCGTATCACCCACAAGAGTTTGGTGTCCCCTGGTGCATCGACGACGTGCGAAACGCCGTTGATGTTAAGAACAGCCATAATCCCTCCTCAGGAATATCAATGGGGTATGCCGGCGGGAATGGCTCGCCCCTAGATCGGGCGAATCAACCAAACGCCGACAGCAAAACCCCAGTCACGGATATACTAGTTCTAGCGCACCGCCTCGGCAACCGCAGGCAGCGCAGCACGCCGACCGCGACCGCGTCAGGTGCGGTCTTTGATGGCGCGGAACGGGCGTTCCGCGACTCCCGTATACAGCTGGCGCGGGCGGCCAATTCGCTGATGCGGGTCCTCAATCATTTCGTTCCACTGCGCGACCCACCCGACGGTTCGTGCCACGGCGAAGAGGACCGTAAACAGGTTGGGTGGCAGGCCGATCGCCTGCAACGTGATCCCGGAATAGAAGTCCACGTTGGGATAAAGCTTCTTTTCGACGAAATACGGGTCTTCAAGGGCAATGCGTTCAAGCTCGAGCGCAAGCCGGAACATCGGCTCGTCCGCCTTGTCCAGCGTGGCGAGAACCTCGTGGGCTGTGGACTGCATAACCCGTGCCCGGGGGTCGTAGTTCTTGTAGACGCGGTGCCCGAATCCCATCAGCCGGAACGGATCATCCGGATCGCGGGCCCGGTCGATGTAGGCCTTCACTCGCGACGTGTCGCCAATTTCCTGCAGCATGTTGACGACCGCCTCATTGGCCCCTCCGTGCGCGGGGCCCCAAAGCGACGCGATTCCGGCCGCCACGCACGCAAACGGGTTGGCCCCGGACGAGCCCGCGAGCCGGACCGTTGACGTGGAGGCGTTCTGCTCGTGGTCCGCGTGAAGGATCAGAATGCGGTTCATCGCGCGCGCCAGCACCGGGTTGATGGTGTACTCCTCGGCCGGCACCGCGAACATCATGTGGAGAAAGTTCTCGGCATAGCTGAGGTCATTGCGCGGATAGATGAACGGCTGTCCGATCGAGTACTTGTAGGCCATGGTCGCGATTGTCGGAATCTTCGCGATCAGCCGGTGCGAGGCGACCATCCGCTGGTGCGGATCGGTGATGTCGGTGCTGTCGTGATAAAACGCCGACAGCGCGCCGACCACTCCGCAAAGGATGGCCATCGCGTGCGCATCGCGCCGAAACCCCCGGAACAGATACGTCAGCTGCTCGTGGATCATGGTGTGCCGGCTGATGACGTGCGCGAATTCCTGATTGCTGGCAGCGTCGGGAAGGTCTCCGTGCAGGAGGAGGTAGGCCACTTCCAGAAAATCGCAGTGCTCGGCCAAATCCTCGATTCGGTATCCGCGGTGCAGAAGGACGCCGCGCTCTCCATCAATGAACGTAATCTTGGATTCGCAGGATCCTGTCGACGTAAATCCCGGATCGTAGGTAAACACACCGGCATCGCCGTACAGCGACCGGATATCGATCACATCGGGTCCGATGCTGCCCTCGATTTCGGGCAGATCGAAACTCTTCCCGTTCCCGAGCGTTAACCGGGCAATCCGTGGTTCAGTGTCTGCGGCCATAGGCATCTCGTTCATTGCAGCGGGGTCAAGGGGGCGTCGGGGCACCGTACCCGGCCCCCATGACAGGGGCAATCGAACCCCAAGCCAGCTGATCAGCGTTCGATCAATTCGACCTTGTAACCGTCGGGATCCTCAACGAAAGCAATGACGGTGCTGCCGTGCTGCATGGGCCCGGGCGGCCTCGGGATGGGCACACCGCGTTCCTTGAGCTGTTCGCACGTGCCGTAGATGTCCGGCACGCCGATAGCGATATGCCCCCACGCATCGCCCTGGGCGTAGTTTTCGTCCTGGTCCCAGTTATGCGTGAGTTCCAGCACGGTATGCGTGTCTTCGGGTCCGTACCCCACAAATGCCAGCGTGAAGCGCCCGCCCGGATAATCCTGGCGCCGCAGCAATTGCATGCCGAGTCCCTCGGTATAGAAATCAAGGGAACGGTCCAGATCACGCACGCGGATCATGGTGTGGAGCATGCGACGAGAGTCGGAGGTCGCAGTAGTCATTGAGGATCCTCTTCTGGGGAAGCGTCTGCGGACGCGAGCGTAGCAAGGATGGCCCGGGCTGCTTCACGGCTGGGAGGGAGGGCGCCGGCGCGAAGTTTCGCCAGCATGGCCGACGCGGTCCGGATCTGGCGGGCCCGCGCGTCCGCATCGCAAAGCAGCGTATCAACAGCGTCGGCAAGTTTCTCGGGCCGGCATGCACGCTGAAGAAGTTCCGGAATGGCCGCGGCACCGTGCAGCAGGTTCAGGACGTTCGCGTGCTTGATGGTCACGGTGCGCCGTACCACCTCCCACGTCAGGGGGGCCATGCGGTAGGCCACGACCATCGCCGTGCCCGCATGCGCGACCTCGAGCGTGACGGTTCCCGAAGCGGCAAGGGCGACGTCGGCGGCGCCGTACCAGAACCGTTTCGTGGTCTCGTCGTCCACCAGGACCGGTTCCAGCCCTGCGAAGGCCTTCGCAATTGCCGCGCGGCGACCGGGCGCAACGCCCACGACGATTCGCAGGTCGTGGTGGCGGCTCCGCAGGATGCGGGCCGCACCGGCAAACCGGGGCGCCAGCCGTGCGACCTCCCCGGCGCGGCTTCCCGGGAGCACCAGAAGGACCCGCGCACTCCGTTCGATCCCCGAGGCACGCCAGAAGTCCATGCCGGGGCCCGGCCTTGGTGTCTCGACGATGGGGTGACCGACAAAGGTGGCCGGCAGCCCGACCCGCTCGAAATAGGCCGGCTCGAACGGAAACAGCGTCAGGATGTGATCGAGAAATCCGGCCACCTTCCTGGCACGCCCCGGCTTCCAGGCCCAGACCGTCGGAGCCACATAGTGAATAAGCGGAATACCTGCATTCCGGAGGCGGGCTGCCAGGCGGAAATTGAATCCCGGCGCATCGATGGTGACCACCGCATCGGGACGAAGCGCCCGCACGCTCCACTCGGCCATCCTCAGGCGGCGCATCACGCGCAACACCTTCGGCAGAACCTCCGCGATCCCCATCACGGCAATGTCATCGGCGGGAAACAACGAACGCAGGCCGGCGTCCTGCATTTGCGGGCCGCCGATGCCGCTCAGACGCAACGGTTGGGAACTTTCGGCCGCAAGGGCGCGCATCAGTCGCGCTCCGAGATCGTCTCCCGACGCCTCGCCGGCTACCAGAAAAAGGTGCGGCACGGCGCTACTGCATGCACCCGGAACGGCAATACCCGCTCGCCATGTCACCAGGACCGGGTCGACGCCGGACCCATCGGGTCATGCCGGAGTGGGTCATCCATCAGGTGCGGGAACATCGTCGAGACGGGAGGCCGCCACAAAGAGATCGTTCGCGTCTGCGCGGGCGACGATGGTGTCCCGGTCGATCGCGAGCACCGAACCGGCTTCGATCGCGATGCCCGCAAGACCGGCATCAGCAACCGCAGTGACGGTCTCGGGACCGATCGTAGGAAGGTCGACCCGCCGTTCTTGACCGGGTTTGGCCAACTTCACCAGCACGCCTCCGCCGCCCTCGCGTCGTTCGCGCCCGGCGCGCCTGATCATTGCAGTGGTGCCTTCGGCTGCCTCCACGGCAAGCACCTGCCCGCCCTGCACGACGACCGCCTGTCCGACATCGACCGCGCCCAGCGCGCGTCCGACCGCGGTGCCGCGGGCAATATCGATCGTGTCCTGGTCGCTTGGACGCTTCCGGGTCCACAAACCGGCGGGCGCGAGAAGCTCGTCGACCAGGGTATCGGCGCCGACCACTGCAAAGCCTTCGCTCTCGAATTCACCGACGATGGCGCGAAGGAGTCCGTCGTCACCGAACGCCATCCTGGCCGCCTTGGCGAGAATTCGGAACGCCCGGGCATCAGGCCGAAGTTCTGCCACCGACGGGCGCCGGACCTTGCCGGCCAGCACGACGGACGTGACGCCCGCCTTGCGCAGATGGCCCAGAAGCTGCTCCGCGGCCCCGAGACGCACCCAGGCGTCCGGTTCGCGCCCGCAGCCGGCGACATCGGCCTGCCCCTCCAACCCGATCATTAAGCACGGCCGCCCGGCCGAGCGGCACCCCTGTTCAACCAGCCCGGGAAGCGATCCACCGCCGGCGATAATGCCGACAGGGTCGCATTCACTTGCAGTACGGGTGCCCAATGATGCGGTCAGAGTCGACCGTCGCGAGGCAGGCACATCCCGCGCCTCGCGACCTCGCGCATGCTCTGGAACTCGCCATTGATCTCGTTGTAAAAACGCACGATCCTCGCCACCCAATGCGAATCCTGAAGCTCGCGCTCCAGGTTGCTGACCTGTGCGCTCAGAAGCTCATCGCCGGAGAACAGCAGGCCGTAGGCCTTCCGAAGATCGTCGATCTCCGACTTGCTGAACCTGCCGCGTTGCAGTCCGACGATGTTCAGGCCCCGCAACCAGGCGCGGTTGCCGGTGGCGAGTGCAAACGGAATCACGTGTTTCTCGACCGCTGAGCACCCGCCCACGAACGCATAGCACCCGATCCGCACGAACTGATGCACGCCCGCAAGGGCGCCAATCTGCGCATGATCCTCGATCACGGCGTGGCCGCCGACCTGCGCGCCGTTGGCGAGAATGACGTGATTACCGATGACGCAGTCGTGGGCCACGTGCGTTCCGACCATGAACAGCCCGTGGCTTCCGACCCGGGTCAGGTTGGATCCCTTGCTGCTGCCGGTGTGCATCGTGACGTGCTCGCGCATGACATTGTGGGAGCCAATCTCGATGCGGCTCGCACTGTCAGGGGCGCCACGCATCTGCGGTGGATACCCGATGGCGACAAACGGATACAGGAGGTTGTTGTCCGCCAGTGTGGCGTGGCCATCGAGCGTGACATGCGAAATCAGGCGGGACCCGGACCCAATGCGAACGTGTGGCCCGACCGTGCAATACGGGCCGATCTCCACGTCGTCGGCAATTTCGGCACCGGCATCAATGATTGCTGTCGGGTGCCAGCGCGTCACCTTTTCTCGTCCCATTGCTCACGGGACCGGATCATCGCGATCAGAACGGCCTCGGCCACCCGTTTCCCGTCCACCTGGGCGGTGGCACCCACCCGCCAGACGTTCTCGCGAATGTGTTGCTTTGCGACCTCGATGCGCAATTGATCCCCAGGAACGACCGGGCGGCGAAACCGGACGTTGTCAATCCCCATCAGGTAGACGATCTGGTCCTGGCCTTCCTTGCTAATCGAACGCACGGCAAATGCCGCTGCCGCCTGAGCCATGGCCTCGACGACGAGCACGCCCGGCATGACGGGATGATCCGGAAAATGTCCCTGGAAAAAGCCTTCGTTAATGGTGACATTCTTGAGCATCACAGCGCGTTCGTAAGGCACGTATTCCAGAATCCGGTCGATCAGGAGAAACGGATACCGGTGTGGAATGGACTCGAGGATGGTGGCCAGCGATGCGCTGGAGTTCTGGTCTGCTGATGTCGCCATAATCGTGTTTCCTCAGCTGCGCAGGTGCGGATCGGACGTGAGACGGGCAAGAGCAACCACCTGGCGGAGATAGCGCATGACCGGAACCGCCGGGGTCCCCGACACGCTGGCTCCGCCGTCCAGGTTGCGAAGCACGCCTGCCTGGGCGCCGATCTTGCACGCCGCTCCCACCGATATGTTGTCGGAAATGCCGGCCTGGCCGCCGACCGCTGTATGGGCGCCTACCGTGCTGCTGCCGGCAATTCCAACCTGACCGGCAAGCACGACGTGGGCGCCGACCTCGACGTTGTGGGCGATATGGACCAGGTTGTCGAGGAACGCCCCTGCCCCGATCACCGTGTCGCCGAGGGCTCCCCGGTCGATGCACACGTTGGCTCCGATATCGGCGCGGTCTCCGATTCGCACGCGACCCAGTTGCGGGACACGCTGATGGCCCTCGTCGGTGTCGGTCATCACAAATCCGAAACCGGGTTGCCCGATTCGCACTCCGGCATCCACGCGCACGTCCGCGCCTACCACCGCGCACAGAATCGTGGCGTTGGGGCCGATGCGGGTCCGCGCACCGATGACGACACCCGGACCGATGATCGTGTTGCAGCCAATCCAGGCCCTGGCCCCGATTTCAGCGCCTGATTCGATGACGGCACCGGCGTCGATGCGGCACTCGTGCCCGAGCACGGCATCCGGGGCCACCACGGCCCGGTCGCTGACGCCCGGGGGTGGCTGGATGTCCGGGTACAGCACCGAGGCGATGCGCGCGTAGGCGAGGCGCGGATCGTCGGCGACGAGGCATGCGGTTCCGGTGGGCACATTGGGGGCCAGCGCAGCCGTGGTGATGCAGGCGCCCGCGTCCGTTGCGAGGTGTTCGATTTCCCGTGGGCCCGCGCAGTACGCAATTGAATCCGGACCGGCATCGGCCGGCGATGCCACCTCCTGAATCAGCCGGTCTCCGTCGTCATCCTCGCGCAGCCGGACGCCACCGGCGCGCGCCAACTCCCCGAGCGAGAGCGGGCCACGTGACTGAAAAAAACGGGCGTCGGGCATCGCACGTCAGCCGTCGTCGTCCTCGGTGGCATCTGCCCCGCCGTCCGAAATCTCCAGGGTGGGAAAGCGTTCGTTGAGGCGCTCCACGACCTCGTCCGAGATGTTGATCTGTTCGGCCGCGATCACCAGCTGGGAAGCGTCAAACACCAGCGCGAAATTCCGCTCCAGGGCGATTTCGGCAATGATGCGGACAGCCTCTTCCTGCACGCGTTGCTGGCTTGCCGCCATGATCTCCTGCAGTTCCTGGTTGCGTTCGTTGACGCGTTTCTGCAGATCCTCGACTTCCTGCCGGAATGACGCCTCTTCGATGGCGTATTCCTGTGGCGACAGCACGCCACGCTTCTGCGTGAGGTCTTCCTGTCGGGCCCGGAGCTGCTCTTCGGCGGCGGTGATCTCGTCACGGTACCGCTGCTCACGTGCACTCACTTCGTCCCGGACACCGTTGAGTGCGGTCGACAGGCGGAAAATGCGGTTGATGTCGATCAGCCCGATCGCGAAATCGTCGGGCACGGCAATGGTTGGCGGGCTGGCCGCCTCGTCCTCCTGGGCCTGGGCGATCGCCGCGAATCCGGCGAGCATGCAGGCAGCAAAAAACCGTAGGAGGTGGTTCATGGTCGCATTCCTTCAAACAGATGTGCACATAGCGAGTCAGAAAACGCTTCCGAGACTGAACAGAATGGTTTCCGTCCGGTCGTAGGACTCCTTGACCAGCGCCGATGTCCAGTCGATACGCACCGGGCCCACAGGGGAACTCCAGGACAGCCCGATGCCAGCGGAAGCGCGTACAGAACCCGAATCGCGAACGATTCCATCTCCGGGGACGATGGTGTCGCGATCAATACCGGTCAAGGTGCCAACGATTGCGAACGCCCGTCCGTGCATGCCGAGTTCGCGCGGCAGCCCGAGATCGATCTTGACTTCGCCAGTTGCGGTCGCGAACAGATTGCCGCCTAGGCCACTGGTGCTCGTGGCCCCGATGTACCGCGGGCCGAGCCCCGCATATTCGAAGCCGCGGAACGTTCGATCGCCAAGCAGGAACCGGTCATAGATGCTCACACTCTGGCCGATTCCCTCGATGGCTCCGACGCTGAACAGGAATCCAAGAATCCATTCTTCGCCAAGGACGTCCGAATAGTACCCGCCGCTTGCCGACGTCCGGATATATCGGTCATCGCCGCCGAGGCCGGCGAGCGAGGCGGACACATCAACGTTGTAGCCCGTCGTCGGAAACAGAGCGCTGTCGCGCCGGTCGTAGGACCACGAGGACGTGACGGCCGAAATCATGCGCCGGCCCAGATCGACCTGCACCTCCTCGCGGCCCGTGACGCGCACCCGCGTCAGTCCATAGGTCACACGCTGGCGCAGGTACTCGCCGAGGCTGAAGCCGAATCCGACCCGGCCTCCGGTCTCTTCCGACCGGTATGCAATTCCGATCTGGTCCGTCCTGGACGAAAATATGCTGGAGCTGAACGAAACGTCGCGATTGCGAAAGTATGGCTCGGCATACGCAAGGCTGTACAAGGCGCCCGTACTCGCATTCTCCAGCGCCACCGTCAGGCTGCTGCCGGTGCCGAGCAGGTTGCGCTCCCGCAATGAAATGTTGCCGATGGCGCCGCGGCTGGTGGAGTAGCCCAGTCCGAAGCTCACTTCGCCTGTGGACTGCTCGGCGACCGTGAGTTCGATGTTCCGCTGATCGGGTGTCGCGGCGACGGTCTCCCGGAACTGGATGTCCGAAAAGAACTGGAGATTGCCGATCAGGGTCCGCGACCGGGCCAGGAGCCCCCGGTTGAGAGGGTCCCCCTCCGCGATCCGAAGGTAGCGCCGGATCACATGGTCAAGGGTCCGGACATTGCCCTGGATGTCGATCCGGTTGACATAGATGCGCTCGCCCTCCAGCAACCGGTAGTCGAGGGCAACGGTCCGGGTCTCCTCGTCGACCACGGGTTCCACATCCGCCTGCACAAAGGGAAACCCGTCCGCAACGACCGCTTCGGTGAGCGCCTCGATCGAGGTCTGAATCGCGCCACGGCTGTAGTCGTCACCGGATTCGGTGTCGACCTCGTCCTGCAGCGGACCGGCGTCGACCTCGGGCACCTCGGACGTAACCGAGACGTCGCTGACCGTGTAGCGGTCTCCTTCGTCCACCGCGATCGTAATCAGGAACGCATCGCCGTCCGGCAGCAGCTCGACCGTCGAGGACAGGATCCGGAAGCGAAGGAACCCGCGGTCAAAGTAGTGCCGGCGGATCAACTCTTCATCGAACGCCAGCTGATCCGGATCGTAGCGGTCCGCGGAGGTGAAAAAGCGCCACCACCGGCTCTCGCGCGTGCGAATCACATCGCGGAGGTCGCCGTCGCTGAACTCCCGGTTCCCGACGAAATTGATGGCGGCAACTCCGGTCAGCGGACCCTCGTCAATCTCGAAGATGACGTTGACCCGGTTCTGGTCCAGAAGGATGACCTTGGGCACAACCGCCGCCCCGTAGCGGCCGCTCCGGCGATACACCGTGAGGAGACGCTCCTGATCGAGCCGGACCCGGCTTCGCGTAAAGACCGTGCGTTGGCGCAGCGTGATCTCGGTGGCGAGATCCTGATCCTCGATGCGCCGGTTCCCCTCGAAGGCCACGAGATTGACGATCGGGTTTTCCACGACGCGCACGACCAGCGTGTCACCGTCGCGGATGAAGGTCACGTCCGCAAACAGTTCCTTTTCGAACAGCGACTTCAGGGCGGCATCGAGTTCCAGTGGATCGAAGCTGCTGCCCACTTCGATCTGCACGCCGGGGCGCACCGTGAGGTTGGACAGGATCGCCGAATCCTCGATGCGCTGGTTGCCCTCGATCCGGATGTCGCGGATGACATCGGGTCCCTCCTGCGCCGGTGCATGCGCGACCGACAGCGCACCCAAACCGATCAGGAAGACCAGGTTCCGCGACCCTCGAAGGATTGCTCGCGTCATTGAAACAACCCGGTGAAGAAGTTCACCACATTCGGCCGCGACAGGTCGTTGGCGATCACGAACAGCATCAGGGCTCCAACGGTCACCAGTCCAGTCATCTGAAACCAGTACATGAACCGTTCGCTCATGCGACGCCCGCGGACAAGCTCGGCGAACGCCACAACGATTTGTCCGCCATCCAGCAACGGTAAGGGAAAAAGATTGATGATGCCGAGGTTGATGGAAAGAAACGCGACGAAACCGAGCAACGGGACCAGCCCCTGCTCGGCAAAGGAGCCCGAGACCTGCGCAATCATGACCGGGCCGCCCAATTCGTCGGTGCTGCGCTGCCCCGTGACAATTTCGCCAAATGCGTCGAGCACAGATGCCGTCAGGTACCAGGTTTCCGAAACGGCGTGCCCGAGGGCCGCGACCGCTGAGGCCGGTTCACGCTCCGGCTGGGCGATGGCGACGCCGATTCGGCCGATCCGATGCACGGTGCCAAGCGGGTCTTCCCAGTCGACGGCAGCCGGCACGACCTCGAGCTGCATGACGCGGCCGTCACGCTCGATGACGACAGTCAGCGCTACGCCGGGATGGGGCGAGACCGCGTCGCGCACATCCTGGGCACGCACGATCGGCACCCCTTCAATCGACGTGATCCGGTCGCCGGGAAGCAGGCCGGCAGCTTCCGCCGCACTCTCCGGCATGACCTGTTCGATCGTGCTCGATTCACCGGCCTTGCCAAACGCGTAGAACAGCCCGCAGAACACGACGATTGCAAACAGAAAATTGGCTCCCGGCCCCGCGGCCAGAATGGCCACGCGGCGCCACGGCGGATGGCTCTGGAGACTTTCGTCGGGTCCGTCGTCCGACTCGTGGTCGCCGGCTGACGGCTCAGGCGGAGTCGGAAACCGGACATATCCGCCCAGTGGAATCAGACTGAGACGCCACCGCGTTCCCGCCCGGTCCGTGAAACCCACGAGTTCCCGGCCAAAACCGACAGAAAACACCTCGACCTTCGCACCGTTCCAGCGCGCGACGAGGTAATGACCCAGCTCGTGGACAAAGACCACGAGGCAGAGAACGAGCAAGAACCAGAGAAGGGATTCGATCACGGTCGTACAGCACCGTTGTACGCGTAGGCCCGCGCGGAAGCCCGGGCCTGGGCGTCGATTGCAGCCACTGCGGCCAAGTCGTCCATGGCCGTATGCGGGATGGCCGACAGCACCTCCTCCGCCACGGCGGTAATGCGCCGGAACGGAAGCGCACCATCAAGAAAGGCGGCCACGGCTTCCTCGTTCGCGGCATTCAGGATCGCCGGGGCAGCGCCCCCCTGCGCCAGCGCTTCGCGGGCAATCCGCAGCGCAGGAAATTGATCAGGATCGGGTTTTCTGAAGGTTAGCGTGCCTTGCTCGGCAAGATCGAGGCGAGGCAGGTCCAGTTTCATGCGATCCGGCCAGGCAAGGGCGGACGCGATGGGAAGACGCATGTCAGGAATTCCTAGAACTGCGATGAGCGTGCCGTCCGCGTATTCGACCAGGCCGTGCACGATGGACTGCGGATGCACCAGAACCTGAAGCTGGTCGGGCCGCACAGGGAACAAGTGTGCCGCCTCGATGAGCTCCAGACCCTTGTTCATCATCGTCGCCGAGTCAATGGAGATCTTGGCGCCCATATCCCAGACGGGATGGGCCAACGCGTCCTGGGGCGTGACCGTGTCGAGCGTGTCCGGTGCGCGATCGAGAAACGGACCGCCCGATGCGGTCAGCACGACGGCCCGCACCTGGTCGGGCCGGGTCTGGTCGAACACCTGAAAGATGGCGTTGTGCTCGGAATCGACAGGAATGATGGTGGCACCCGAACGCGCCGCAATGGCGTTGAGGAGAGCGCCTGCACACACCATGCTTTCCTTGTTGGCAAGCGCGACCGTCGCACCGCGTTCCAGGGCCTTCGCCGTGGGCGCAAGGCCTGCGGCGCCCCCGATTGCGGCCATGACCCAGTCTGCCTGCCGGGCTCCGGCCTCGATGACTGCATCATGCCCTGCACCCACTTCGATGGTGGTGCCGGCAAGCTCTTCGCGCAGCGTGTCGGCCTGGCCTTCGTCTGCAATGGCGGCAAATTGCGCGTTCAGTGCGCGGGCCTGTTCCGCCAGCTTGCGGGCATTACTGCCGGCAGCCAGGGCGATCACGTCCCATCGGGCGGGCGATTCCAGGAGAATCCTGACCGTGTTCTGCCCCACCGAGCCCGTGGACCCGAGGACCGTCACCGTTCCCGCAGCCGATCGCATGTCAGGCCCCTCCGGCGATGAACACCCAAAGTGTCACGGCAGTGGCTGCGACCAGCAACCCGTCGACCCGGTCCAGAATGCCGCCATGCCCGGGAAGCAGACGCCCGGTGTCCTTCCGTCCGCGTGCACGCTTGACGGCACTCATCGCCAGGTCGCCCGCTACGGTTGCCAGCCCGACTGCAAGACCTCCGAGCGCGGCACCGACGGCCGGGAATCCTAGCAGCACCCCGCCTGCGCTGCCCATGAGCGCTGCACCACCAACGCCTCCGGCGAGCCCGCTCCACGTCTTGCCCGGGCTGATGGACGGCACCAGTCGCCTCCCCCCGATGGTCCGGCCCGCCAGAAACGCAAATGTGTCGGTCGCCCACACGACCAGCAGGCACCACATCAGGTACTCCCGGCCGGATTCGGTTCCTGTCCGAAGCTCCCAGCAGCACACAACCGGAACCGGCAGGAGCATCCACCCGGCAGCGCTGCCGCGAAGAGGACGATCGAAACGTCCAAACAGGATGCCCCCGGCAAGGCCGCCCGCAAGGCCGCCCGCAAGCGCGCCGGCAATCGCGGCGAGCGGTCCGGCGATTTCCAAGAACACTGCTCCCGCACCGGTTGCAGTCAACGCCGCGCAAAGGGCCGTTCGGTTCGAGTAGTCACACAACCGGGCCCATTCGTAGCCAATGGCTGCACCCGCTGCGATCAGCAGTACCGCGAGCGGCAATCCGCCGACCCAGACGAGAGCCAGCACGAGGGGTGCGAGGACGGCCGCTGTAGCGGCGCGGGTCCCCAGTTCGGCGACCGGGCCGCTAGGCATCTATTCCGCCGAACCGGCGGCGGCGGCAATGGTATGCCGCGAGTGCATCCTTGAAATCTTTCCGGGTGAAGTCGGGCCACAGCACCGATGTGAAGTAGAGCTCCGAGTAAGCGATTTGCCACAGCAGGAAATTCGAGATCCGGTGCTCTCCTCCCGTTCGGATGACCAGATCGGGATCCGGGATGCCAGCCGTCATCAACCGCATCGCAAGACCGCTCTCGTCGAGATGCGCAGAATCAGCACGGCCGGCCATCGCGTCTCCCAGAAGTTGCCGAAACGTCCAGAGAAGCTCGCTGCGCCCGCTGTAGTTCACGCCTACCGTGACGTACAGACCGTCATTGGTGCGGGTTTTTGCCTCCAGCGTCTGCATGGCAGCCGTCACTTCGGAGGGCAGTTTGGCGCGCTCGCCGATGAAGGAAACCCGCACGTTCCGCCGCACCAAGTCATCGGATTCAGCTTCCACGTGCCCGAGCATCAGCGACATCAGGACATCGATTTCAGTCCGCGGCCGCTTCCAGTTTTCGGTCGAAAACGCGTAAAGCGTCAGGTAGCGGATTCGGGAGTCCATCGCTGCATCAATGGTCTCGCGAACTGCCTGGGCACCCTGGCGGTGTCCCTCGACTCTTTCCAGGCCACGCGTCTGTGCCCAGCGGCCGTTGCCGTCCATGATTACGGCGACGTGAACCGGATCGGCGGCAGGCGGAACCGTGCCCTCGTCCGTGATTGACGGCAGGCTCGAGTCCCGCTTCACACTTGGAGAATTTCCTGACGTTTGGCAGCCAGCATCTGATCAATCTGTTCGATGAAGTCGTCTGTGAGCTTCTGGACCGACTCGCCTTCCCGGCGATGTTCGTCTTCGGACAGGTCGCCGTCGCGTTGCGCTGTGCGAAGCGCCTGCATGGTGTTCTGCCGCACGTTCCGCACCGCTACGCGCGCCTGTTCCGCATAACGGTCGGCGGTGCGGGCGAACTCCTTGCGCCGCTCCTCGGTCAGTTCGGGAAGCGGAACCCGCATCACCGTTCCCTCCGTGATCGGGTTGAGGCCAAGATCCGACTCCCGAATCGCGCGTTCCGCAGCCTTCACGTTGCCCTGGTCCCAGACCTGCACGGTCAGGAGGCGTGCTTCCGGCGCCCCCACAGTGGCAAGCTCCGACAGCCGCATGGTCTGCCCGTAGGCTTCGACCGAAATCGGTTCGAGCAGGCTGGTGTGCGCTCGTCCGGAACGCAAACCGGAAAACTCCTCCTTGAGTACCCGCACGGCACCCGACATGCGCCGTTTGGTGTCAGCAAGATCACTGTCCGTCATGGGGCGTCACCTTTCTCCTGCCCGATCATACCGAATGCGGGCTGTGGCGAAGAACGACCGGAGGCCTCCGGCTCGTGTGTCTGGTCGCTCACCACCGTAAAGGTTCCCCGCCCCTGGATGGCTTCCGCAAGGGTGTTGGCCCCCTTGAGCGGGAAGACAACGATGGGGATCTGGGCATCGCGGGCAATCGACAGCGCGGCTGAATCCATGATCTTGAGATTCTTTGCCAACGCATCCTGATACGAAATTCGGGAAAACCGTTTCGCGTCGGGGTTTCGGTGCGGATCGGAATCGTAGACACCGTCGACCTGCGTGCCCTTGAAAATCGCGTCGCAGCGAAGTTCGGCAGCGCGCACCGCGGCTGCCGTGTCGGTGGAGAAAAGCGGAGTCCCGGTACCTGCCGCACACACGAGGATCTGCGACTGGTCGAGATATGTATGGGCCCGCCAACGGACAAACGGCGGGCAGATTTCCGGCATCGAGATCGCCGACATGACGTGGGCCCGGATGTTCTGGGCACGAAGGGCGCTGTGCAGCGCCAGCCCGTTGATCACGGTGGCGAGCATTCCCATTTCGTCCGCGGTCGGCCGGTCAAGGTGCGGCAGCCGGCTTTCCGCGCCCCGGAAGATGTTGCCGGCCCCGATCACGATGCAAACCTGGACACCCAGCCTGTAGACCGCCCGGATCTCGCGCGCGATGTGGCTGACCTTGTCGCCGTCGATGCCGTACCCGCGGGGGCCTGCAAACGCCTCTCCTGACAGTTTGACGAGAACCCGGTGGTAGTGCGGCCCCGGAACCTCCTTGAGGGAAGGTCCCGGTGCGACGACGGCCGCACTCATCGGGCGTGCCGCCGAGCGTCGGTCGACGGGTGCATCACCCGCGAAGCGTTCCCGCCACCTCTTCCGCCAGATTGGTCACCGCTTTCTCCACGCCTTCGCCGAGCACGAGGCAGGCGAAACCGGACAGCCGGGCCGCAGTGCCCGCGCTGGCTGCCACCGCAGCGATTGCGTCGCTGACCTTGGTCTTGTTGTCGATGACCCAGACCTGCTCGTTCAGCACGACTTCCTCGAAGAATTTCCGCAGGCGCCCCTCCACCATCTTCTCGACGATGTTGTCAGGGCGGCCACTTTGCCGGGCCTGGTCAAGCAATACGGCACGTTCCCGCTCGACGACGGCAGTGTCGAGACTGTCCCGGTTCAGCGCGAGCGGACGGCTGGCCGCGACATGCATAGCCAGTTGCTTGGCCAGTTCCGTGAACTCTTCGGAATCGGTGTCCGTGCTGAGCCCGACCAGTGTGCCAATCCGGCCAAGGCCCGGTGCGACGGCCCCGTGCACGTAGCTTCCGATGGCGCCTTGCTCCACCTGCAGCATCTGCGTCCGGCGTACGATCACGTTTTCGCCAGTGCGGGCGGTCACCTCCACGGCGCGCTCGGCCACTGTGACACCGCTACCCAGCGGAGTGTTGGTCAGCGCTTCGAGATCGCCTCCCGCTTCGAGTCCTACCTCTGCCACCTCGCGCACGAACGCCTGGAATTCGGCGTTGCGGGCGACAAAATCGGTCTCGGCGTTGACTTCGACCAGGGCGGCCCTGCGGCCGTCGACCGCAAGCCCGATCAGGCCTTCGGCCGCAGCACGTCCGGCTTTCTTTTCGGCCCCTGCGATGCCTTTGGCGCGCAACCAGTCCTGCGCCGCTTCAAGGTCCCCGCCCGTCTCGGAGAGGGCGCGCTTGCAGTCCATCATTCCGGAACCCGTCTGGTCCCGAAGCTGCTTGACAAGTGCCGCAGAAATCTGCGTCATGATTTTGTCTCCGCTTTCGTTTCAGATTTATCCTCTTCGTCTGGAGACGGTGTCTCAGGCTCTGGATCGGGAGTTTCGGCACTCGAATCGGCAGGGGTGGATTCGGATGCGTCGGCCGGGTCCGGCGGCGTTTCGCTGTCCCCTTCCGGTGCAGATGCCTCTTCCTGTGCAGACGCTTCAGCCGGCTCCGGTGACGTGTCAGCGTCCCCCTCCGGAGCTGCCCCGCTGTCGTCTTCCGGTGCCGATGCTTCAACCGGCTCCGTCGGCGTGCCAGCATCTTCCTCGGGAGCCGTGCCGCTGGCCTCTTCCGGTGCGGATTCGTCCACGGCCTCCAGAGCGGTGTCGCCGACGCCTCCTTCCTCCGACTCTCCGACATCCACCCCGGCGAGCTTCTGCTCTTCCTCGAGACCGCCGAGGACCGCATTGGCGGTGAGTTCGCAGTACAGATGCACGGCGCGAGTGGCGTCATCGTTCCCGGGGATCGGATAATCGATGCCCACCGGATCCGAATTGGTATCGAGGACGGCAATCACCGGAATTCCGAGTGACCGCGCTTCCGCGACGGCGATGCGCTCGTGATTGGTGTCGATGACCACCATGGCGTCAGGAAGGCCGCCCATTTCCCGGATACCGCCGAGCGAACGCACCAGCTTGACCCGTTGCCGGTTCAGGTTCAGGACTTCTTTCTTGGGAAGGCTCGCCTCGTCCTCCTCAAGCCGCTGCTCCAGTTCCTTCAGGCGGTCAATGGACCGGGAAATGGTTTTCCAGTTGGTCAGCATGCCGCCGAGCCAGCGCTGGTTCACGTAATGCTGGCCGCACCGCTTCGCGTGCTCTTCAACAGCCGACTGGGCCTGTCGCTTGGTGCCGACAAACAGGACCCGCCCGCCTCCGGCTGCGATGCCGCGGAGGAACGAGAGAGCCGAATAGAGCATCGGCACTGTCTGCTGAAGATCAATGATGTGGATGCCGTCGCGTTCACTGTGAATGAACGACGCCATGCGCGGATTCCAGCGACGGACCATGTGCCCGAAATGCACGCCAGCTTCCAGCAACTGGCGCATGGTGAAATGCGGAATGGACAAGTTGAAACTCCTTTATCCGGTTGGACCGCCACGGGAAAAACCGGAAAACCGGCACCGGAAGGCAGCACGACCAAAACGCGCGGCCGACCCCGTGTGAGAACTGCTCTTCCTCTAGGCGGATCGGAGAAAGTTTGCAAGCGGAACATGCTCAAGCAGGCGTGCCCGCCTGGCTCGGAAACCGTTCTTGATGGCGCCGGACAACCCCTCATCACCAGCCGGGTGCAACCGGAGGCGTCCGGCGTGATATGGTACGCTCGCTGGATCGCATTCCCGTACACCTGCCGCCATTTCCAGGCAATGCGTCGCGGCTGACCGCTTCCTGAGACTCGCCGGGTCGCAGGACGCCTCGGATGGGACTGCGCGTTCAGCCGGCGAAACTCGTTGGGGAGGTCGGGCGTGCGGTATGAGGCACCCGAAACCATTGCAGGAGCAGTAAAGCTGCTCGCCGGCGACGGCCCGCGCGGGCGCGTTCTGGCGGGCGGCACGGATCTGCTCGTGCAACTGCGCGCCGGCGCCATTGCGCCGGAACTCGTGGTGGACATCAAGCGGATTCGCGAAACGCGGGAAATTCGCGAGGACGACGGCGTACTGGTAATCGGCGCTGCGGTGACAGGAGCCGAACTCGGTGAGCATGCAGCGGCCAAGGCATTGTGGCCTGGCGTCGTCGAGGCGACCGAGCTCATCGGCTCGACCCAGATTCAGGGCCGCGCCAGCCTGGCCGGAAACCTCTGCAACGCATCGCCTGCAGCGGATACGGTTCCTGCACTGGTGGCGGCTGCCGCAATGTGCAGGATCGCGGGCCCGAACGGAGAGCGGCGCCTGCCCGTCGAGGCCGTTTGCACCGGTCCCGGGCAGCTCTCCCTGGACTCAGGCGAATTCGTCGTGGCATTCGAATTCCCGAAACGCGAAGCCCGGTCGGCCGATGCATACCTCCGTTTCATCCCCCGCACCGAGATGGACATCGCGGTGGTCGGATCGGGTGTCAACCTCACGCTTGACGAGCACGGGCGCTGCACTGCCGCGCGGGTCGCGCTCGGCGCCGTGGCTCCGACGGTGGTCCATGTTCAGACGGCCGGTGACGCGCTTGTGGGTACCGCGTGTGATGACGAGGCGCTGGAGGCCATGGCAGCCGCCGCGCGTGCGGCGTGCCGCCCCATCGACGACAAGCGCGGAACAGTTGCATTCCGGACCACGGTGGCCGGTGTGTTGACCGTCCGGGCGGCAAAAATTGCCCTTGCGCGGGCCAAGGGAGCGAAATGATGGCCAAGTCCCATGTCACGACGACCGTCAACGGTGATCATGTCGAGTTCCTGTGCGATGCCGAGCAGACCCTGCTGGATGTTCTGCGCGACGAGCTCTTCCTGACGGGCAGCAAGGAGGGATGCGCTTCCGGCGACTGCGGGGCCTGCAGCGTGATCGTCGATGGGCGCCTTGTCTGCGCCTGCCTGATGCTGGGCGTGGAAGCCGAAGGACAGTCGATCGAAACGATCGAGGGAATGGCCAGCGGCGAAGAGCTTCACCCGCTCCAGACAAAGTTCCTTGAGCATGCCGCGCTGCAGTGCGGCGTCTGCACACCCGGGTTCCTGGTAGCTGCAAAGTCGCTGCTTGAGCGCAACCCCGACCCCACGGAGACCGAGGTCCGCTACTGGCTGGCTGGTAATCTCTGCCGGTGCACCGGATACGACAAGATCGTTCGCGCCGTACTCGATACGGCGCAGGACATGCGAGGAGAATGAACGATGGCATCGACCTCCAACGGAAAAGCTAACCCCGCGAACGGCAAGGCGAACGGCGGCACCCGATGGGTCGGGACGCGCCCGGTACGCCCGGATGGCGTCGACAAGGTCACCGGCCGCGCGCGCTTTGGCGCCGATGTCCATCTGCCCAACATGCTGGTGGGCAGGGTTCTCCGCAGTCCGCACGCGCACGCGCGCATTCACTCCATCGATACGTCCGCGGCCCAGGCACTGCCGGGCGTGAAGGCGGTCGTGACCCGCGATGATTTCAACGATCTTCCGTCCGAATTCGTTCCGGCCGGCGAGATGCTCATCAACTACCGGGACGTTGTCCGGAACGTGATGGCCCGGGAAAAGGCCCTGTTCGAAGGGCACCCGGTCGCAGCGGTCGCAGCGGTGAGCGACAAGGTCGCACGGGATGCTCTGGCGCTCATCAAGGTCGAGTACGAGGTGCTTCCGCATGTCCTCGATGTCGTGGACGCGATGGCTCCGGACGCGCCTCTTCTGCATGAAGACATGATCACGGCCGGTGTCGAGCCTGCGCCTGAGAAACCCTCCAATGTCGCGAAGGTCGTGGAATTCAAGATCGGCGATGTCGAGGCGGGATTTGCCGAGGCGGACATTGTCATCGAGCGGGAATTCAGCACCCAGCCGGTCCATCAGGGTTACATCGAGCCCCACTCCTGCATCGCGAACTATTCCGAGGACGGCCAGGCCGAGCTCTGGTGCACCACCCAGGGGCATTTCGTTGTCCGGGGACACTGCGCCAAGCTGCTCGGGATGGACGTGGCCAAGCTTCGCGTGACCGCTTCCGAGATCGGGGGCGGCTTCGGTGGCAAGACCGTGGTCTATCTCGAACCGGTCGCACTGATGCTGTCACGGAAGTCCGGCCAGCCCGTGAAAATGACCATGACGCGGGAGGAAGTGTTCCGCGCTTCGGGGCCGGCAGCCGGCACCCGCATCTGGGTCAAGATGGGGATGACGAACGACGGGCGAATCACGGCGGGCGAGGCGGAGCTCAAGTACCAGGCCGGCGCCTTCCAGGGCTCGCCGGTGCAGCCCGGCTGCATGTGCGCATTCGCGCCCTACGACCTCGACCACGTCAAGGTCGTGGGCTACGACGTCGTGGTCAATCGGCCCAAGGTGGCAGCCTATCGCGCACCGGGAGCCCCGCAGTCCGAGTTCGCCGTGGAGTCGATCGTCGACGAACTCGCGCAGCGGATCGGAATGGATTCGGTTGAACTCAGGCTCAAGAACGCGGCGAAGAAGGGCACCAAGGCAGCCTACGGCCCGACGTTCGGACCCGTGGGCTTTGTCGAGACGCTCAAGGAAGCCAAGGCCCACGAGCACTACCAGACCCCGCTCAAGCCCGGCCAGGGCCGAGGTGTGGCATCCGGCTTCTGGTTCAACATCGGCGGTGAGACCTGTGCGACCCTCAATTTGGGTGAGGACGGCACGATCATGCTCGTGGCGGGGACACCCGATATCGGCGGCTCCCGGGCGGCGCTCTGCCTGCAGGCAGCCGAGACACTCGGCATCGACGCGGAGCGCATCCGTCCCCTGATCGGCGACACCAGCACGCTGGGGTACACCTTCCTCACCGGAGGAAGCCGGACGGCATTTGCGAGCGGCATGGCCGTGATCGAGGCGGCGAAGGACATGATCACGCAGCTCTGCGAACGCGCAGCCAAGGTCTGGGATATTCCTGTCGACGCCGTGGAATGGGCGGACGGCGCGGCCCGCCCGGCGGGCTCCAACGCCGGGGATTTCGATCCCTTGTCCCTCACCGACCTTGCCAAGCTCGCTGGCAAGACCGGTGGCCCGTTCGTCGGGCGCGCGCAGATCAATGCGCAGGGGCCCGGGCCAAGCTTTGGGACGCACATCGTCGACGTCGACGTCGACCGCGGGACCGGTCGCGTGACGATCGAGCGCTACACGGTCATCCAGGACGCCGGCACGGCAGTGCATCCGAGTTACGTCGAAGGGCAACTGCAAGGCGGCGCGGTTCAGGGGATCGGCTGGGCCCTGAATGAGGAATACATCTACGATGACCGGGGACGCCTGCAGAATCCGGGCTTCCTCGACTACCGCATTCCAGTCTGTTCGGACGTGCCGATGATCGACACGGTCATCGTGGAAGTGCCGAATCCGTCGCATCCGTACGGTGTGCGCGGCGTCGGGGAGACTCCGATCATCCCGCCGATGGCCGCCATCGCCAACGCTGTGCACGATGCGCTGGGACTGCGGTTCAACGACCTCCCGATGTCCCCTCCCAGAGTTCTCAAGGCGCTAGAGGATGCCGGCGAAGCCGCAGAGGCCTGAGGGACCACACGATGGCGCGGGTGCTCTTCACCGGCAATTTCCGGCACCTCGTCGGTGACGACGCCGAGGCCGAGATACCCGCAACCAACGTCCGAGACCTCCTGACCCAGTTGGGCGAGCGCTATCCGGCGCTCGCCCCGCACCTCGACGAGGGACTCGCGGTCGCCATCGACGGCGAAATTCATCAGGACGCCCTCTTCTCGCCTGTCGGGCCGGACAGCGAGGTGTACCTGATGCCGAAGATTGCGGGCGGCTGAGTCCCGGGGCCTCAAGCTCGCGACATCTCCCTGGTCTGGCAGACCGCGCACGGGACGGAGCGACGACGCGCAGCGTCACCGGAAGTGAGAGGTTCGACTCCTCATCCTGACTGCGCCCGGATCTCTCAGGACCCGGCCGGAATCGATCCGAGAACGCGACCGACACATTCATGCCAGCGGGCGAGGTCGCGGGAGCGATCAACGCCGCTCGGCAGAAAACACTGGTCGGGCTTCCACAACCCAGCGAGTTCGTCCTCTCCAGCAAAGAGCCCGATTCCCAGCCCGGCGAGCAAGGCGGCCCCAAGAGCGGTGGTTTCGGTCACGCGTGGGCGTTCAACCGGAATGTCCAGGACATCGGCCACAAACTGCATGAGCCAGTCGTTGGTCGCCATCGCACCGTCCACACGGAGCAAGCCGTAATCACTGGATGCACGGGCAGCGGCAAGCAAGTCGTGCGTCTGGTACGCCACCGCTTCGAGCCCGGCCCGAACGATATGCGCAGGCGTGGTGCCGCGGGACAAACCGAAGATTGCACCGCGGGCTGACGAATCCCAGTGGGGGGCGCCCAAACCGGTGAACGCAGGTACCAACGCGACACCCCCGTTATCCGCCACCGTGGCGGCAAGCCCGGACGAGCGCGGTGGATCAGCCACAAGACGGAGGGTTTCGCTCAGCCACCGCACTGTACTGCCGGCATGGAAAATGGCCCCCTCGATCGCATACGTGACCTGGTTCGAAAGGCGGTACATGACAGTCCCCAGAAGACCGTTCGTTATCTCCGGGCAGGTCTCCCCGATGTTGGCGAGGAGAAACGCCCCGGTTCCGTAGGTGCATTTCGCGATTCCGGGCTTGAGGCATGCCTGTCCGACCGCTGCCGACTGTTGATCGCCGGCCACGCCCCGGATCGGAACTTCCTGGTTGAAGAGCGTTTTGTCGGTCGTTCCGTAATCGGCGGCGCTGTCCCGGACCTCGGGGAGCACCTGCTCGGGAATTCGGAAGAGGTCGAGCAGTTCCGGATCCCACGCCTGGCGATGAATGTCGAACAGCATCGTTCGCGATGCGTTCGTCGCGTCCGTCGCATGCACGCGGCCACCGGTCAGTCGCCACAGCAAAAACGAATCCACGGTGCCGAATGCCAGTTCGCCCGCCGCGGCCCGCTCCTGCCCGTTTTCAACGTGCTCAAGCAGCCACTCCAGTTTGGTGGCCGAAAAATACGGGTCCGGAACCAGGCCGGTTTTCCGGGCAATCATCGGTGTCAGTCCGCGCTCGCGGAGTGCGTCGCAACGGTTGGCACCGCGACGGTCCTGCCAGACGATTGCGGGGTACACGGGATGTCCGCTGCGACGATCCCAGAGCAGAGTTGTTTCCCTTTGATTCGCGATGCCGGCCGCGATCACGCGCAAGTCCTGCTCTGCGGCCGCGTCCAGCGCACGGCGGCAGGTCGTAAGCGTCGTGTTCCAGATTTCCTCGGGATCCTGCTCGACCCACCCGCCCGACGGATAGCGGGAAGCAATCTCCTCCTGTGCCACGAACTGCGGGACGCCATCGGTGCCGAACACGATTGCCCGTGTACTGCTGGTACCCTGATCAATCGCGAGAAGCGCATCACGCGTCATGGCAGTTCCGATTGATTCACGGCGCACGCGTGATCATGCATGAAGGTTATTCCACGATCGAGTGCGTGTGGTTGCTCTCATGCAGCTGACTCATGCATTGCGTGTCCGATTACGGGCAGGAAACGGCATCGCTTTCCGGCTGGATGTGCTATCACCACACGGTCACCTCGGAAGACTGTCATGAGTACCTACCGCCCGAAACCCACGCGCCGGAGCGCCGTCCATCGGCGCCTTACGGAGGCGGTCTACCGCCCACGCCGGGAGGCACCCACTAAAGGTAAAGGCGCACGAACTCGAGGCGGCAAGGCGCGCGTCCGGGCTGCTCTGCGGGCTCAGCCAGTCGATCGGGCTTGACTCCAACTGGAAGCCACGGCCTCTGGACACTGTCCCGGGGGTTTGGGAGCATCCAGCCGCTGAGCAACGGACGGCTGTCAAGGACCAGCATGTCCGGGCCCAGCCGATGCGACCAGCACAGGGTGTTTCACCAAGATGCAATTCCCGGCATTTGTCTTGAGCGCAGCCTCGATCCTGTGTCTCGCCTCGTGTGCACCTATTACCTCTGCAGGCACGTCTGAAGACAACCGCAGTGACGCGCATTTGGGAAGCCCAGTGACACTTCCCGAGGAAACGCTCGAATTATTTCGGCAAACCGCTGAAGAAGGTGACTGGAGTGCACAGCTTGTGCTGGGCTTCATGTACGACGAGGGTCAGGGCGTTCCTATAGATGATGTCGAGGCGGTGCGCTTGTACCGCATGGCCGCCGAACAAGGTGAAGCTACCGCGCAACTCTTCCTCGGCTTCATGTACCACACCGGCGAGGGCGTATCGCAAGACAATGTCGAGGCGGCGCGCTGGTACCGGATGGCCGCCGAACAAGGTCACGCGGCTGCGCAGCGCTACCTTGGGCATATGTACGACAACGGTGAGGGCGTCCGGGAGGACGATGCCGAGGCGGTGCGATGGTACCGCTTGGCCGCCGAGCAAGGCGAAGCAAGCGCACAAGTCAACCTGGGCATCATGTACGCCGCGGGCGAAGGTCTCCCGGAAAACGACATTCAAGCGGTGCGCTGGTTCCGTTTGGCCGCCGAGCAAGGCGAAGCAAGCGCGCAGTTCAACTTGGGCGTCATGTACGACATGGGCGAAGGCATCCCGGAGGACGATGTCGAGGCGGTACGCTGGTTTCGCTTGGCAGCCAAGCAAGGCGATGCACACGCGCAGGCCAGACTGGCCGCGATGTATGGCTTGGGTCACGGCGTCCCGGAGGATCAAGTCGAAGCCTATGCCTGGGTTAGCGTTGCATCGGCGCAAGGTGTCGAAGCCGCCAAAAAAGTAAAGGAAATCATCACTGAGTGGATGACAAGGAAACAAATTGCTGAAGGACAGGAGCGCGCACGGGAGCACTGGGACCGTTATGTCGTTCCCTACCGCTGACACCGTCTGCGCTGCTGTTCAATCGCTCGTAAACTCGGACCAACGAGTTCCCGTGGCACAAAATGCCGCTAAGGCCGATAAACTGCGAGAAACTCGACGGTGACTTAATCCGGCCGATGGAGGCCGTTTCCAAGCTCAGTTTCAGCGAATAGTTCAGATGTGTGAACTCTAATTGGGACCGCTTGCACCCGTTCTGAACCTGTGGACCTCTGACCACAAGGACCGTGGACGGTCCTCTCCAACTGCACCCGCCGAACTTGCCTGACCATCCCGGGTTCGCCATACGTCCACCCTCGGGATCGCGACCTACCATTAGGGCATCCAAAAGACCCTCGTTTCAACACTCCCGGATTAGTTCCGGCCAACTATTTGCTGACCGGAAGGAGCGCGCTCCTATGCTACCCATGCCCCACTGTCGGCCATGGCCAATGGACAGTATCTTCGAGGTTTGGGAGCATCCAGCCGCCAAGAGGCCGTTGGCCAAGCGCATCACCACCGAGACAATCCAAACCGGGAAACGATTACCACCAATATGCAACTCCTGACATCTGTTGTGAACGCTGTCGCGATCCTGTGCTTCGCCTCAATCGCTTTTTCCGCCTCTGCTGGAAAGTTTGAAGAGGGCAGCACGGTCGCAGATGCTGCAGGCACTGCGACGCTTCCGCAAAGCGAGCTCGAATCCCTCCGCCAAAACGCTGAGAAGGGAGACGTGGTTGCGCAGTTTTTCCTGGGGGATATGTACGCAAACGGCGACGGCGTCCCGGAAGACGATGTCGAGGCCGCGCGCTGGTACCGCCTTGCAGCCGAGCAGGGCGATTCGTTGGCGCAGTACTACTTGGGCCTCATGTACGCCAATGGCGAGGGCGTGTTACAGGACAATGTCGAGGCAGTGCGCTGGTACCGTCTGGCAGCCGAGCAGGGTGACGTGGACGCGCAGTTGGTCCTCGGCGCCATGTACGCCAACGGCGAGGGCGTCCCGGAGGACGGAACGGAAGCGGTGCGCTGGTACCGCCTGGCAGCCGAGCAGGGTGACGTAGTCGCGCAGTTCAACCTTGGTTTCATGTACGCCAACGGCGACGGCATCCCGGAGGACGATATTGAGGCGGTGGGCTGGTACCGCTTGGCGGCTGAGCAGGGCCACGCGGGTGCGCAATTCTACTTGGGCAGCATGTACGCAAACGGCGAAGGCGTCCCGGTGGACGATGTCGAGGCGTTGCGTTGGTTTCGGCTGGTGGCTGAACAAGGCAACGTGCACGCGCAAACCATTCTCGGCGTCATATTCGCCACGGGCGAAGGCGTCCCGGTGGACGATGTCGAGGCCTATGCGTGGTTGAGCGTTGCGTCCGCACAGGACAACGAAAACGCAAAATCATTGAGGTCTTCCCTCACAGAGAGGATGACGCAGACACAGATTGCCGAGGGCCAAGAGCGTGCTCGGGGCTACTGGGACCTTCACGTCGTTCCCTACCGCTGACGTCTTTTCTGACCCGGTTCCGCGACCGTCACAGGGATCGGATAAACGATTTGCCGCGACGCTGAAACCTTCCAAGATCATCAAGCCCGCGAAGAATCCAACGGGTGGGATGAACCAGAGAATTGAGGCAGATTCCGGGCGACATACCCACCGAAGATCCGGATCTGAGCGCGATTCGTCCATCCTCAAGCTCCAACCCCGACATCGCAAAAATCCGTCTACACGGTGCATGAACCAACCGGTCCGCGTTCACCAGACAGATTTGACCGACGATCCTCAATTCGCCATACGTCCACCTTCAGACTCCTGCCCATTTTCTGCATGGAACAAAGATGGCCCTCCGTTTGGTGACCATGGCGTCCTTGCTTGCTGGTGGACTGTGGTCCGGAAATACGACTTCAGCAGCTTCGCTGGACGACGCTCTCGGCGCTCAGGCTCGCGGTGAGTTTCTCGAAGCTGCAGCTGTGTCTGAAGCGCTCGAAACGTCCGAAGGATATGCGCTCGCTGCAAGCTCACTCGCGATTCACGCACACCATCTCGTCTCCGACCGGACAGAGAAGCAGTCGCTACTGAAGCGGGCCATCGGGTTGGCGGAGGAAGCCGTGCAACTCGACGACTCCAATCCCAAGGCCCATCACGCTATTGCGCGCGCCAAGGGCCGGTACGCCGAAACGCTCGCGCCTACGGAGGCGCTGGCAGGCGGCTATCCGGGGGAGATCCTCGCGTCGATGCAGCGGGCAGTGGAACTGGATCCGGATTTTGCAGAAGGGTACCTGGCCATCGGTGCGTGGAATGCGCGGATCGTCGGTGAGGCGGGGTTTCTGGGCGCACTGGCTTTCGGGGCGAGCGCAAAGCAAGCCCTGCGCTATTTCGCGGAAGCGTCCAGCCTGGCTCCCGACGACATCACGGTGATGGCAGGGAGTGCCATCGGCCTGCTGGTGCTTGATCGGGACAAGTACCGAAGCCAGGCCGAAACCCTTCTCGGGCGCATCCGGTCTGCGCCAGGCAAATCACCCTACGACCGGTTGATGGAAGCGGAACTCGTCCGAATGTTGGAGCAGCACGATGGCGAGTAAGCAGAAAACGGCACTGCATGCGGCTCCCCTACGCGTCTGGCCTCATCTCGCAGGAAGCGTCACGCCCGACTGAGCCGGCTAATTGCGCGCCTCGTCCGGCTAGGCCAAAGAACCGCCTTCGACGCCGCCTACCCTTTTCCACCGGCGTCAGCCGCCTGACGCGCATACGGCGGCGCGCGGAAATATTGCGGGAACTCGCCGATTGCCGCCATGTCCACGTCGATGATGGCGGGACCATCGACCTCCAATGCTGCGTGCAGCGCCTCGCCCAGCGTGTCGGCGGACTGCACCCGGGCGAATGCCACGCCGGCAAGTTCCGCAAGTCCCTTGAAATCCGGCGCCAACAGATCACCAAAGTAGTGCCTGCCGCCGTACAACGTGTCCTGGATGTGGCGGATCACGCCGTATCCGCCATCGTTCATCACGACGAAGACAACGTCGCATCTCTCCTGCACCGCGGTCCAGACCTCGGCCAGGCTGAGGCAAAAGCCTCCATCGCCGCACATGGACACGACCTTGCGCCCTCCGGCGCCGATTGCAGCGCCAATTCCGAAGGGCAGTCCCGGACCAATTGCTGCACTGACCGGGTATACGTTGTCTCGCGGATTCCCTATCGGAAAGATCCGGTTTCCCCACGTGCTGTTGGCGAGTGTGACATCCCGCACCCAGACAGCGTTGTCCGGAAGTGCGGCCCGCATGATGGCGGGAAAGTCCTGGTACGCCCCCAATCCGTTGCGCTGCGCTTCGGTGGCCGCGGCTTTGGCCGACGCCACAGCCGAAGCGTGATCCGGAGCGACCGCAAGCGCCCGTGATTCCAGGCGGTCAGCAACGGCGTCAAGCACAGCCCCGGCCTCTCCGGTATGGAACACGTTCGCATCGTAAGTGCGCCCCGCTGCGGTCGGATCGATGTCGATGTGGATTCGGTTGGCAGGCAGTCTCAGGCTCATGTCCGCGGTTTCGTGCCCGCGAAGGCGGCAGCCGGCAACCACAAGCAGATCCACGGACTCCAGGAACTTGAGCCCTTCGGGAGTGGTGGCGAGCGGACCGAGGACCTGCGGATTGTCTTCGGGGATCACGCCACGGCCATTCCAGCTTGTGGCGAGCGGAATGCCGAGTTCCAGCCATCGGGTCACCGCAGGCCGCGCATGCTTGGCGCCATTCCCGGTCCAGAGAAGGGGCCGGCGGGCACGGGTGACTTGCTCGGCAATCGCCGCGATGCCGGCGTTCGTACCAGCGCTCGCAACCGGAATCGGAAGGGCCAGACCCTCGAGGGAGCCCGGATACGACACGGTCTCGCGCTGGATGTCGATGGGAATCTCGATGCTGACCGGGCCCTTGGGTGGCGTTAACGCCATGGTTGCGGCCTGGACGAGAGTCCCCCATGCCGTGTCCGCGCTTCGGACCCGGTAGGCCGCTTTGGAAACCGCTCCGAGCATGCCGAGCTGGTCGGGAACATCGTGGACTGGGCCCTGCGCCCGATCGAGGTTAGGGGTTGCGGTCTGACCCGTAATGTGGAGGAGCGGCGTTCCTGCAAATCGCGCCTCGACCAGAGCGCCCACGGCGTTTGCCGCACCGGGGCCGGTGCTGGTCACCAGGACTCCGAGCTCTCCGGACACCCGTGCATAGGCATCCGCCATGTGGCCGGCTCCGGCCTCGCCCCGACCCATCACGAAACGGATGGCGTTTCGGCGTCCAATGGCGTCCAGGACCGGAATATTGTGAACCGACACCACCCCGAACACCGTCCTGACGCCAATCGCATCAAGGACTTCGACGACCAGGTCGCCGACACGGATGGAGGAATTCCGCTCAGACATCCGCAGGCTGATCAGCGCAGGTCCAGTGCAGGGAACGACGGCGCGACGCCGGCGCTACCCCGGGCGGTGCTGGCGCAAGCGGTGCTCTCGCCCTACTCTCCGCCCGCACCGCAGCGACCGTGTTCGGATGGGTGGCTGAGTGGTCGAAAGCACCGGTCTTGAAAACCGGCGATTCTGCAAGGAATCCGGGGGTTCGAATCCCTCCCCATCCGCCAACAGGCCAGCATCGATCAATGCCCTGCAATGGCGCGCGGTTCATAGAGTTCCTCGAGATATTCGACGTCGCGAGGCTCCAGAGTCAGTGTCGTGGCCTTCAGAAGCGTTGCGAGCTGTTCCTCGGTCGATACGCCCATAATCGGCGCGGTGATTTCCGGCTTCCCCAGCATCCACGCCAGCGCGATCTCCGGCCGCGACACGCCGAGGCGCTCTGCTGTCTCCCCTACCCGGTCCGCGATCGCGAAATCCAGGTCGCGGTAGTACATCGACTGCGCGATGTCGTCGGTCCTGGACCGCAGCGTACTGCCGCCGCCCTGGCGATGGCGGTTGCCGGCGAGAAATCCGCGAGCCAGCGGGCTCCACGGCGTCACGGCGATGCCCTGATCCCTGCACAGCGGGATCATTTCGCGCTCCTCTTCGCGGTAGATCAGGTTGTAGTGGTTTTGCATGGATACGAAGGGCGTCCAGCCGTTTTCGCGGGCCACCGACTGCGCCTTCATGAACTGCCACGCATACATGCTGGAGGCGCCGAGGTAGAGGGCCTTTCCGGCCCGCACGATGTCGTGCAATGCCTCCATGGTCTCCTCGATGGGGGTTCCATCATCCCACCGGTGAATGATGTAGAGGTCGACGTAGTCGGTCTTGAGGCGGCGCAGTGACGCGTCAATGCTTTCCATGATGTGCTTCCGCGACAGGCCGCGGTCGTTGGGGCCCTCGCCCACCGGATTGCAGACCTTGGTCGCAAGCACGTAATCCTGGCGCCGGAGAAGGCTTCCGAGAACATTGCCGGTCACTTCCTCGCTGCCGCCCATGCAATAGACATCCGCAGTGTCAAAGAAGTTGATTCCCGCGTCGACGGCCGCCTTGATGATCGGGCGGCTGGGCCCCTCCTCCATCACGTAGTCCCGCCAGCCCGGAGTGCCGAACGTCATCATCCCGAGGCAGACCTCGGAGACCTTTGTTCCCGTGCGTCCGAAATTCACATACTTCATTCAACGTCCTCCCGGGTTCGACATCATGATCCCGCGTCGGGTTGGGCGGCGATTTGCTCAAGACCGCCAAGATACGGCTGAAGGGCGTCCGGAATCCGGATGGACCCGTCGTTCTGCTGGTAGTTTTCCACAACCGCAATAAGCAGGCGCCCAACGGCTACACCGGAGCCGTTGAGGGTGTGGACAAACTGCAGGTCTCCGGACGTCGGGCACCGAACCCTGGCATTCATGCGCCGGGCCTGAAAATCACCGCAGTTGGAACAGCTGGAAATTTCCCGAAATGCCTGCTGTCCGGGCAGCCACACCTCCAAATCGTAGGTCTTGGTAGCGGCAAAGCCCATGTCACCGGTCGACAGGAGCACGACCCGGTACGGGAGATCGAGGCGTTGCAGCACGGCCTCCGCGCAGCCCGTCATCCGTGACAGCTCTTCGTCGGACCGGTCGGGGTGCGTAATGGATACCAGTTCCACCTTCGTAAACTGGTGCATGCGGATCATTCCTCGATTGTCCTTGCCACCGGCGCCGGCTTCGGAGCGGTAGCACGGTGTCATCGCCGTGTACCGCTGCGGCAGTACGTCAGCGGTCTGGATTTCGTCGGCCGCGAGGTTGGTCAGCGGCACTTCAGCAGTCGGAATGAGCCAGAAATCGTCAGTCGTCCGAAAGAGATCCTCGGCGAACTTCGGGAGCTGGCCGGTTCCAAACAGCGCGTTTTCCCGTACCAGTGCCGGCGGGCTGACTTCGGTATATCCGTGTTCCTGGGTGTGGAGATCCAGCATGAAGGCGGCCAATGCCCGCTCCAGGCGGGCGAAGGCGCCGGTGAGGATGACGAATCGGGCACCCGACATGCGGGCCGAGCGTTCGAAATCCATGAGGCCGAGCTGCGCGCCCAGCGCGACATGATCCAGAGCCTCGAATGCAAACGACGGCGGCTGCCCCCAACGCCGGATCTCCCGGTTCGCCCGCTCGTCCGCACCCTCCGGGACATCGTCGGCGGGAAGATTGGGCAGCTCGGCCAGCGCGGCCTTGATTTTCGCGTCGAACGCGTCGGCCGCGCTCTGAAGCTTCGCGATGGAAGATTTCAGCGCAATCACCCGCGCAACGATGTCGGCGGCATCCTGACCCGCTGCCTTGCGGATCCCGATTTCGCGGCTCGCGGTGTTGCGTTCAGTCTGGGCGGCCTGGAGTTCGGTCAGGCAGCGCCGGCGCTCGGTATCCCATTCGAGCAGACTCATTGCCTGAGGCGGCAATCCCCGTCGCGACAGTCCGGCGTCCACCCGTTCCGGGTCCGCCCGAACCACCGCCATTGCCAACATCGCGTTCTCGCCTATCGCTCGAAGTGGTAGTCGGTCTCGGGAAGATCGTCTTCCGGATCGTCATCGTCCGGATCGCTGCCGTCCTCGTCCGCCGCGTCGTCCTCGTCCCGGGCAGCGTTACGCCGCTCCATCGCAGCCGCCAGAAGGATCGAGATCTCGAAAAGCACGATGATCGGAATCCCCAGTCCGACCTGGCTGATGAGATCGGGCGGGGTCAGAATTGCAGCGCCGACAAACGCGACAACCACCGCATATTTGCGCCGTTTTCGCAGCGCTGCCGCTGTCGTCAGGCCTGCCCGTGCCAGCAGCGTGATCGCAACCGGCAACTGGAACGCCAGGCCGAATGCAAACATCAGCTTGAGGACCAGCGACAGGTACTCGTTGACCTTGGCTTCGAGCTCGATGGCCAGCCCGGCGTCGACGCCGCTCGTCTGGAACGAAAGGAAGAACGACCACGCCAGCGGAAAAATAAACGAGTAGACCAGGGACGCGCCGAGCGCGAACAGGACCGGTGTGGCAATCAGGAACGGAAGGAAGGCCCGCCGTTCGGTGCGGTAAAGGCCGGGCGCTGCAAACTTGTAGAGTTGCGTGGCGAGGATGGGAAACGACACGAACAGCGCGGTGTAGAACGATACTTTCAGATACGTGAAGAACGCTTCGGTGAGCGCCGTGTAGATCATTCGGGGGTTTTCGACACCCTGCTCGGCGTAGATGGTTGCGAGCGGTCGCACCAGGAACGCGTAGATGTCTTCGGCAAACACGTACGCGGCCACGAAACACACGAAAAACGCGATCACCGCCCATTTCAGGCGGTCACGCAATTCGATGAGGTGGTCAATGAGAGGCGCGCGTGATGCCTCGATCTCTGCTTCGTCGCGTCCCGTCCGCGCTGTCATGTCCGAAACTACGCCTCCTCGCTACCCGGTGTGGACCGGGTTCCGCCGAGGTGGCGGAGCCCGACCGGGCGGGGCGCAGTTTCCTTGTCTTCGGAGGGCGGTGTGGCGGGAGCAGGCGCGGGTGCGGCTGAAACCTCGACCGGTGCGGTCGGTGGGCGCGAGGGAGGACGCGGCGCGGGCGAAGGCGCGGCGTCGCCCGGTTCTGTCTCCGCGCTCTCAGTTGCTTTCGTCGGTTCGTCGGGCGGCACTCGCACGTCTTCCAGGGAACGCGACAATTCCCCGCCCGGGTCTATCGTGGAGCGAATCTCGTTTCGAAAACCGCTGCGGGCGGCTTCCACGGTCTTGCGCACCTCGTCCAGCTCGGCCTCGCGCATGGCATCGTCAACCGATTCGCGAAACTCCTGTGCAAGCGCGCGGATGCGCCCCGTCCACTGACCGACGGTGCGCAGCACTTTCGGGATGTCCCGCGGTCCGACGACAAACAGCACGACAACACTGATAACGAGGACTTCCGTCCAGCCAATATCGAGCATCGGAGCCTCGGAGCACGCCGGGGCGCGGGATTAAGAGTCTGCCGACTTGTCGGCTTTGGTCGCGGAAGCCGCTGCGGGGGCCGCATCCTCGGCGACGACTGCTTCGTGCGGGACTTCCTTCGGACCGTCGTCGTCAGCCGTGGCTTCTTCCTTCATTCCAGACCGGAAACTTTTGATACCTTTTGCGACGTCGCCCATGACACGCGGCAGCTTGCCGGCGCCAAACAGGATCAGGACAATCGCAAGAATGAGTACAACCTGCCAAATGCCAATGCCCATGGCCTCAATACCTCCGAAAGCGCCATGGTCGGATGACGCAAGCCGTCAAGCGCAGTATGGCGAAGTTCAAGCGTACCACAACAACTAGCCCACTGCAGGGAACACGAACACCCGCCCCGGATCAAGACGCACCTTGACCTCGGCGCCCTGCTCAGGTGCGGAATCCGCGGGAATACGGGCGAAATAGACCGACGGATCGTCCTGAGCGGCCACCTCGACGACAGCGAGAGCGCCTAACTGACGCACACTCCGCACGCTGGCCGGCGTGCCCCCGCCGAACAGCAGGCCCTCCTCCCGAACCAGAAGTTCGACGGGCGCGCCGTCCGCGAATCCGGGTGCAGGCACTTTGCCGAAGGGGGTCGCAACCTGCCCGTCACGCACGCAGGTCGTCCGCCGGTTCACGTGTCCCAGAATGCCCGCGCAAAACGCGTTGGCCGGGTGGGCATAGATCTCCTGCGGCGTTCCAAGCTGAAGAACCAGCCCCCCTTCCATCACGCTGATCCGATCGGCAAACCGCATGGCATCTTCGGGATTGTGACCGACCAGCACCGCCACGGTTCCCGACTCCCGAAGGATCCGGCAGATGACACCGGCCAGATCTGTCCGAAGCTGCGGATCAAGGCCAGCGAACGGTTCATCAAGCAGCATGACGTCGGGATTGGCGGCGAGTGCACGCGCCAGCGCGACCCGCTGGGCCTCCCCGCCTGACAGCATGTGGGGGCGGTGGTCCGCAAGACCTCCAAGACCCACCCGCTCCAGCAGGTCACGGACCCGCCGGTCCGATCCGGATGGGCTGGTTCCACCGAGGCCGAATGCCACGTTTTCGGCAGCGCTCAGGTGCGGAAACAACGCTGCGCTCTGGAACACCATGCCAACGCGGCGGCGTTCCGGAGGAACGTCGGTGGTGCTGTTGGCAAGGATTCGGCTGTCCACAGCGATGGAACCGCTTCGAATGCGCTCAATCCCGGCAATGGCCCGGAGAAGGGTGGTCTTGCCGGCGCCGGAGGGCCCGACGACCCACAACACTTCGCCGTGCCGGGCGTCCAGAAACACGTCGGTAATCAGGTCACCCGAGCCTGACTGTGCGCGGACAGAAATGCCGCGCACTTCAAGGCCGCGCCCGAACCCGTCAGCCATCGTTCGCCGTTCCGCACAGAAGGCGACCCGTCAATCGCATTGAGGCGGCCTCCCCATCAATGGCGCAGCGGGCTGCACCTCACACGGACGCGCACCCGGCCAGACCTGCCCGCCCGCGCGGTGCATTTGGCACCGACGCCGGCGAATCCGCGCCAGCGACCGGCGCCACTGCATACGATTCCGTCAGGGATTTCGCAACCAATTTCACCGCAGATTTCGCCACCGGTCGGGTTCACTGCGTGGCCGCCGGCCAGACATGCCCGCCGTTTTCGCCTAGACTGCGTTCACGTGACGACGCGGAGAGACACACGCGGTCCGGCCGGTCAGGGCATTTGGCCGCATCGTCTCTCCGCGCCCCGCATCAAGGCCCCTGCCCGTGAGGAGGAGGTATCCGCATCCAAGCGGATGGACGGACGGGACCCTGACAGCGATTCGCTTCGTTGTGGGTGCGGGCCATGGCCTTACGGTGCATGGCCGGGCGATCGGGTGCCCCTGAACCCTCGCGACAGGAAGATCAGGGGAAGCAGACCGACAGCCACAATCGCCAGCGCGGGAAGCGCCGCGTCGGCCAGCCGTTCCTCGTCGGCCATTTCAAACGCCCGAACAGCCAGGGTGTTGAAGTCGAAGGGACGCAGGATCAGGGTCGCGGGAAGTTCCTTCATGACTTCGACAAAAACCAGTACCGCTGCCGATGCCAGACCTCCCCGGAGCAGCGGAACATGTACCCGGAACAGCATGCCGCGCGGATAGATCCCGAGCGTTCGCGCCGCCGCATCGAGTGAAGGAGGAATGCGGTGGTAGGCGCTCTCGAGTGCATGCATGGACACGGCCAGAAAACGAACCGCATACGCAAAGAGCAGAATCGCGACCGAACCCGTCAGCAGCAGCCCCACGCTGGCTCCGGTAAGCGCCAGACTGATGCCATTCACCACATGGTCGAGAAAGGTGCACAGTCCGAGCACGCCGACGGCGACCACAACACCGGGCACCGCGTAACCCGCGCCGGCCATGCGCGCGAACGGCCGGACGAGCACCGGGTCGAGACGGAGGCCGAAGACCACCAGCCCAGCGACACCAACGGTCAGGAGAGTCGCCCCCAGGGCGAGCGCCAGCGTGTTCGCCATGATCCCGACAAAGGCCGGATCGATCGGCGCTCCGGCACGCAGGTGCCACCAGATCAGGCACACAGCCGGAAGCACGAACCCCAGCGTCACGGGCACGGAGCAGCCCGCAACTGCAAGAGCGGCGCGCCGTCCGGAGAGAATGTAACGGGCCGACGGTCGGCTGCGGTCACTTTCGGGGTGGTACCGGTTGAGCCGCCGAAGACGACGCTCGACCCAAAGGATGGCCAGCACCACCAGGAGCAGCACGGTTGCAAGCCGGGCGGCGGCGCCAACATCTCCAAGGCCGAACCAGGCCCGGTAAATGCCGGTCGTGAAGGTGGGAATTCCGAAGAGCTCGGCGACTCCGATGTCGTTGAGGGTTTCCATGACGGCAAGGCCCGCACCCGCGACAAGGGCGGGACGCGCAAGCGGAATCGCAACCGTTCGGAAGATCGCGATCGGGCCCCGGCCAAGCATCCGGCCCGTTTCGATCAAGGTGGCCGATTGTGTCGAAAACGCGGTTTGGGCCAGAAGATAGACGTAGGGGTAAAGAACCAGCGAAAGGACGAAGATCGCTCCGGCGGGCGACCGGATCGCGGGAAACCAGTAGTCCTCCTTGGTCCATCCGAACAGGTCCCGCAGCGCGTACTGGACAGGTCCGGCATAGTCGAGCAGATCACCGTAGACGAAGGCGGCCACGTAGCCCGGAAACGCCAGCGGCAAGACAAGGGCCCAGCTGAAGAGCCTGCGGCCGGGAAAGTCGTACATCGCCACGAGCCACGCCGTCGTGGCGCCTAGTGCGGTCACGCCGATCGCAACCCCGGCGGCGATTCCAAGTGTGTTCACCACGTAATCCGGCAACACCGTACGCACGAGGTGAGCCCACAAATCGCTTGCTGGCGCGGGGAAACCGAACACCACCACCAGAAGTGGCGCAACCAGCAGGAAGGCGGCGAACGACGCCCCCCACACCCAGCCACTGACCGCCGGAAGCGCATGGCGGGCGTACTGCCACCGGGCGGTGGCCGCCGCGCGCACGGCCGCTATTGCCATCCGGCGCGGTCTGCCAGCCGTACGGCTTCGCCATTCAGGCGTCCGTATTCGACGACAGGCAGGTCGTCTGCCCGCGGACTGCTCCACGTCGCCGTAATGCTGCTCGGCTTCACATCAGGATGCGTTGGAATTTCGTGATTCAGTTCGGCATAGAGGCCTTGCGCCTCCGGAGATGCCAGAAACTCGATGAGCCTGACGGCGGCCTCGGGATTCGGCGCATGGCGGGTGACGCCTGCCCCGCTGACATTGACATGTGTTCCCATTCTTGAGTCGGCGGGGAAATAGATCGCCGTTTTTGCAAGCAGTCCTGCTTCGTCTGATTGCAGCATTGCGCCGTAGTAGTAGCTGTTCACAACAGCCAGATCGGCCTCACCGGCTGCGACGGCCCGAATCTGGTCACGGTCTCCGCCACTTGGGGGGCGAGCGAGATTGCTGACCACGCCCCTTGCCCACTGTTCAGCCTCCGATTCTCCGTAGTTGGCGATCATGGCGGCGATGAGGGACTGGTTGTAGATGTTGCTGCTTGAACGAATGGCAAGGCGGTCGCGCCAGACCGGCGACGCGAGCCCCAGGTACCCCTCCAGTTCGCCGGCCAAGGCTTCGGGGTCCACCCGGTCCGTGGCGTAAACCACTGCCCGCGCACGCAAGCTCAGGCCAAACCAACGCCCCTCGGGATCCCTGTAGACCGCCGGAACGCTCGCGCGGAGATGCTCGGAGTCGACCGGCTGCAGAAGCCCCGCCTCGGCTGCACGCCAGAGATTTCCCGCGTCGACGGTCAGCAGGACGTCCGCGGGAGAGTTCCTTCCCTCGGAAAGAAGCCGTTGATGGAGCTGTCCACCCTTGGCGGTTACAAGCCGAACCTCAATCCCGGTAGAGCTCGTGAACGCATCGAGAATGGGGCGAATCAGCGCCTCTTTGCGCGCGGAATAGAGATTGACCGAATCCGCCGCGGCAACCGAGGCGGTCAACGCCAGACCGGCAACCATGGTGGCAGCCGCAATGGCGGCGGCGAAGCGGGATGTGCGCATTCAGCCCTCAATGAGACTAACAATCATTCTCAATTCTATCTGATAGCCAGACAAGCTACAACCGTTGGAGCGATTCGGTGCATTGACCCGAAAAGTGCGCGTGTTGCGCTAAGGACTTGCCCTTTCAGGCACACCGGGTTCCTGCATGTCGTGGCGACGAAGGGTCTGGACGCGATCGCGTGAGATGTCGCCTCCCCCACCGGTCTGAGGGTGCGCTTCTGTCCGTCTTCCGAGCGCGCTATACGCCCTGGCAGCGAATGCCGAGAGGAGACGCACGATGCTCGCCGACCATTTCCGCACCATGGCGGCCTACAACCGCTGGGCAAACGGCCGCCTCTACGGAGCCTGCCGGACGCTCGGCGACGCGGAACGCAAACGGGACCGGAGAGCCTTCTTCGGTTCGATTCACAATACGCTGAACCATATTCTGGTCGGTGACCGCGCCTGGCTCACACGCATCGAGGGGCTGGATGTGGGACGCATCGCGCTGGACGCCGTATTGTTCGAAGACTTTGAGGAGCTTGAAGCGGCGCGCCGTGTGGAGGACGACCGGCTTGACCGCATCCTGGCCGGCATTGATGACGACCGCATGGAGGGCGCGCTCCGCTACACCGACGCGTCAGGCGAGGCCCACCAGACGGAAATGCGGCTGGTGTGGACCCACCTCTTCAACCATCAGACGCATCATCGCGGCCAAGCGCATGCCATGTTGAGCCAAGCCGGCCTCGACCCGCCCCCACTTGACCTGATCTACTACCTGCGTTCGCTGTGACGCCCGCATCCGCTCATAATCGACCCCCCATGAACGGTGTTGCAAAGTGGATCGGCCCGAAGGAAGCGGATGCGGCTGTCCGCCGGGCGGCGATTCGCTATATCCGCAGCCGGAGAGCGCGCGCACCGGCGTTCGTCTCCCACAATTTCCGCCTGAAGGGTGCGCTTGGACTGCACCGTCACGCACTCGGGCTCGATCTGCTCCGCGCGCCGGCCAATCTGGCTCTGGCCGCCCCCAATCTGGCGCTCGAACTGGCCGCGCTGTTGACCCAACGCCACAGCCCGAAGCGTGCGCGACGGCTGCGCGGCAAACGTCGGTTTCTGGAGACCGCTGTGGCGCGCGAGCTCGAATGGCGCCTGTTCACCGATCTGCTCGAACTGCCTTACGAGCAGCCGGGCCGGCACGCGACGCGCGACGCGCTCGCCGAGGAAATTGCCCGCGAACCGGCGATCGCTGACATGCTGGCGGCAGTGGCGGCCGCGAGCCGTCAGCCCGGCTTCGAGGTCTGGGCGCGCGAGGCGGCCGGGCGCTATGGAGAATCGCGGCTTGCGGTCGCCGATCTCGCCACTTCGCTCGCCTCGGCCGGCGTCGGCGCAGCGCTGTTCCGGCAGTGGACACCGGGGGCGCTGTCGCTCGGGCCGGCAGCGGCGCAAATGCTGGCCCAGCAGGCGGCAGTGGCGGGTTTTCCACTTGGCGCCGGAGCGGGCGCGCTCTGGTACGGGCTGTTTCCGGCCAAGGCCTCAGCGGTATCGGCCGTCGGCCTCACGGGCGCGCTGGCACTTCTGCCCGCCGTGCTGTCGGCCTTCGCCGGCGTTGCGGCCGATCCGGTCCAGGCGAGGCTCGGCCTGCATGACCGTCGGCTTCAGCGCCTGCTGGACGCGCTGGAGGCGCGCCTGCTCGGCCGTGCCGAGGCCGGCTTCAACCCGCGCGAGCCCTGGGTTGCGCGCATTCTGGACCTCGCAGACCTGCTGAGCCTCGCGCGCCGCGCCATCGCCTGAAGGCGTGCGCCACGATGCCATCGCGGCTGTCAGACTCCGAACTCCGGCGAGCGAATCGCAACTCCACTGATGCCCGCCCTTGTCATGCGTTCCGGTGACTGCAGCGGTCACCGCCTCTGCAACTCCTGTCGACGCGCAGTCAACGCCAGACCGTTGCAACGGCGTTCGTTGGTCCAGCTCAACTCAGAAGGCCGTGAAACGGCAGCCATTGCAGCGCATCGCCGACGTCCACGGACTTGAGCTCTTCGGGCAGGATGGCGAGCCCCTCGGCCCAGGCCACCGATGACAGGATTCCTGCACCGGCACGCGGAAAGAGTTCCAGGGTCTGTGCATCGTCTGCAGTGCCCCGGCGAACCCGAAGAAACTCCCGACGCCCGACCTTTTTCTGGTATGCAAATCCGGACGTTCCGGGGAGTCCTGCTGGAAACGTCCAGTCTTCACCGGTCAGCCTGGCGATGACCGGACGGGCTATCACCAGGAACATGACGAATGCCGCGACCGGATTTCCGGGCAGCCCGACAATGGGCGTGTTCTGCAGTTGGCCGAGGCCTACCGGGCGCCCGGGCTTGACGGCCAGGCGCCAGAAATGAAGGGACCCTGTCTCGGCAAGGTGCCGGCGGACGTGATCCTCTTCGCTCTCGGACATGCCGCCTGAAATCAAAATGAGGTCGAATTCGGACACTGCACGGCGCAGGGCGGCCCCCACCTCTTCAGCGCTGTCTTGCAGAATTCCAAGATCCGTGACGTCGGTGCCCGCACCCTGCGCAAGAACGCACAGTGCCGCGCGGTTGGAATCATAGATTTGGCCGGGCCCCAGCGTGTCGCCAGGTTCGACGAGCTCATCGCCCGAGGAGAAAACCCCGACGCGCAGGCGGGATCGAAGCTTGACCGATGTCAGGCCAATAGCGGAAAGGATGCCTGCTTCCGCCGCCCCGACCCGCGTGCCGGCCGACAGCACCCGGGTTCCGGCCCGGATGTCTTCGCCGGCGCACCGGGCGTTGGCACCAGGCCTGAGTGCGTCCGGAACCCGAAACCGTGAGCCACGAAGCGCGACGTCTTCCTGCATGACAACCGTGTCGGCTCCCTGAGGCAGCACGGCGCCAGTCAGCACACGCACGGCCGTGCCGGCCGGCACGCTCCCGGACCATGGATGGCCGGCTCCGGCAACGCCGCCAAGGGTGAGTTCGTTGTCTTCGGTGGTAGCGAGATCGGCAAATCGGAACGCGTAGCCGTCAACAGCAGTATTGGCATGTGGCGGGACGTCGCGATCACTGACGATGTCAGCGGCCAGCACGCGGCCGACAGCTGACGTGACGTCTCCATTGACCACCGCTGTGACGGGATCAAGACGTCGCTGAATTTCGGCGTGAGCATCCGCCAACGGCATGAGCCCGCCACCAAACGCAAAGCGGTCGTCGCTAATCTGCATGGACAGGCGGACAGAGTTCTGCGAGCAGAAAATCGACAATGCGCGAGGTGTCGCCAAGCGGAAGGACCGGTCGGTCGTGCCCTGTCACGTGGGTATCCGATGCGACGGCGATGATCCGGGAGTCGGTAGCGGCAAGAAGCGGCCGCCCCAGGGCTGGGCGGTGCACTTCGATTTTCTTGTGGCTCCCGCCTTTCCATCCCTCGATGAGCAGGATGTCAACGGGCTCCATGCGTGCAATGAGCGGCTCCGGTGTGCCGTCCGTGTTCTCCTCGTCGTGAAGCAGCGCCCAGCGGCGTTTCGACGCGATCAGAACCTCGCGCGCACCGGCCTCGCGATGCAGGAAACTGTCCTTGCCCGGACGGTCGATCTCGAAATGGGCGTGCGCGTGCTTCATCGTCGATACGGTGCGGCCGCGCCTCACCAGTTCAGGGATCAGCCGGACAATGAGTGACGTCTTGCCGCTTCCCTGCCAGCCGACGATTCCAACGCAAACCACTATTCAGGATCACTTTTCGTGGAGGGGTCACGTCGAAGCGGGCCTGGGCCGGACTTGTAGTCATCGGTCGTCCGCACCCGTGGGCGTGGATTGGCACCGGTCGCCAGTGGATCGCGGAATTGATCGATCACGCGGCAGTCGGCGCACATCTTGACCCGTTGTGCCAGCCTCGGGTCTGCGACAAGCATCGGGTGACCGGCAAGACGGTCGAGTGTCCGCTCGATCGTCTGCCGCACCCCGAACGCCTTGCCGCACGAGATGCAGGCAAAGGGCGCCTCTTCGTGAAGCGTCCGCACCTCGCCGACCGGTGCCGACGGGTGCAGGCGGGGATGCAGCGTGATCGCGTCTTCCGGGCAGGTAGCCCGGCACAGTCCACACTGCACGCATGCATCTTCCTGAAACCCGAGGTACGGGCGATCCGGATTGTCCCGAAGCGCGCCCGTCGGACACGCACCGACGCAAGCAAGGCAAAGGGTGCAGGCTTTCGGGGCGACTTCCACAGCGCCAAATGGAGCACCCGCCGGAAGTTCGACCACATCGATCGCGTTCGGGGCCTGCGCATGCAGGTGGCGAGCCGCCTGCAGGGCGTCGGACCGGCGGTCCCCCAAGGGCAGGAAATCTGCAGCTTCCCGTTCCGAAAAACCGGTTCGACTCCCGATGCTTGAAACCAGTTCTTCAGGGTCATTGGTGGCAACGTGAACCACACATTCACCGAATCCCAAAGCTGTGGTGAATGCGTTCACGATCGTCGCCTGAACGGAAAGCGAACCGAGGGTCTCCGGGTGGGCAGGATCGCAAAGACACACGATCCGCCCGGCGCCCCACGCTGTCGCCATCAGGAACAACTCGGCACCAACCTGCGAGATCACCCCGAGGGGTAGCGGCAACACAGTCTCTGACCAATCATCGGCGAAGTCGGCAGTGGCCTTGATTACTTCAGTCCCATGGCCTTCATCGTGAAGAAGCAGTGTCGGTGGTTGGGTCGTAGCGTTTCGCCACGCCTGAAGCGCTGCCCGGAGGCGGCGTTGTGTGGCCTCTTCCGCCGGTTGGCCGTAACGGAGCGCGCCTGTCGGGCATGCACCGGCACAGGCGCCGCAACCCGCACAGACGTAAGGATCCCAAACCACGTGATTGCCGGCCGGCGCGAGTGCGCTCGGCGGACACGTGTCCAGACAGCGCGTACAGCCCTGAATTCCGCTTCGTGCATGAGCGCAAAGGTCTTGTTGCACGGCCAGGTACAGCGGATGGCTCATGTCGCCACGGCAGTCCGCGACCGCACGAACAGCGTCCTGAAGTGCTGCAGGACGTCGCGGGTCACAACGCTCATACCCCCGCCTCAGCGCTGGCGCTGGAACCAGGGCCGCTTCGCGGGTCAGATCGAGGATGGCATCGGCCTGAAGAGCCTCCTCATACCCTTCCACCTCCAGTGCCCAGGCACCAAAGTGACCGCGGAGGCGGACCGGTTTCCCGGCTACGACTGCATCTGCGGTTCCGGGTCCGAGGTCAGCCGCATCCTCCTTGTGATCGGTAATTACAACGGTGACCGAATTGCCCGACGTCAGGTCAGTCGCAGCCGCCAGGGCATGCGATGCCTCCCCGATCACCAGTACCCGCCCCTGCCCGGTTACGCTCAGGGCCCGGCCGGTCCCCATATCCTCCCGGGCCGCGGCCGCCAGAGCGGCATCTAGAGGAGACACGATCGAACCCTGGTCACCATGCGCTGCGCTGCACTGCTATGCGTCAACCTGATCGTACAGCCAGGTACCCACGTCCTAGCCTGCGGCTCAGCCCGCGATCGGGCCAAGATCTGAATCAATTTCTCCCGAACCGCCTGATTCGGTGGACGGATGTCGGTGCGACGCAACGGACATTCTAAAACTCGGCGGTGATCAAGCGCGTGGGGAAGCAAGGCTACATCATTCCCGGGACTATCGACTCCGCAGAGCGAACAACACGCCCAAGTTGCTGGTTCGGCAAATTGCTCCCCTGCACCAGGATGGTCGACGAGCGCACAATCCCGTATCGAAGACTTTTGTTCGCCTAAGGCTCAAGAGCGCCTGCGCGAACCTGGAGGTCGGCTGGAATAGTTGAGGGGCTAGTCATAGTTGACTGATCGCTGCGGTTTTCTGCGCCAACGGTGATTTAGGCATTGGGGCGCCGACATCACACGCCTGCCGCCACGCACCCAGGGATCATGCTTCGGGCCCGCAACTGGCTGGATCAAATCCCAGGGCATGGTCGGTTTGCTCGGGCGAATTCGCTCAGCTTCATACGTGCTTCGCCGAATCGTTGCTGTGGTCATCGAACCCAGAAATTCATCCAGATGAAGCCCTACCAGCACAAGCGTTCCACGGACGCGTACAATCAACGGTTGAGTTGGGCTTTTTTGGAGCATTTCCATGCGGACGGCGTTACCGCTTAGGGTTGAGCTTGAACGTGTCGAGACCGCAGGACCCTGGGCAAGCGCATATTGGCGTGCGGTGTCTGTCCGTCCGGATCCGGAACTGAAGGGAGAAGACGGACACCACTTGCTTCTCACCCTTCATCGCAAAGAAACAGAAGGTTATCGAACCAATCTCGGTAGTGCCCGCGCCGTGTATGTGATCTTGCGGGAAGGACGCGATGGGACGCTATCGGAACCTTTTCGGGCGACCGTCTGCGCATTCGAGGCCCAGGATTATGTCGACGACGCGGATTCACGTGTCGACGCAGTGCCGATGCCGGACTCCATAGCAGCCTGGCTCACGGCATTTGTTCGGCGCCATCACATGGACGAGCCGTTCCGGAAACGAAAGCGCCAGCCGGCCGTCCAGCCCGACGCGTTTGCACGTCCGCCCAGGGTCCGCAGATGAGAACGTTCTTGTCGCGCTGGTCACGCCGCGCTGCAGAAGCTCGCCGGACTGAGGAGCGATCACAAGACGTTGTGGATGCCGACTCTGACGTTCCTGACATTTCTGAAAACACGACGAGTGATCTTGAGCTTCCGGATCCGGAGACCTTGGGGCCAGATTCCGATTATCGACCGTTCCTCGAACGTACCGTCGCGCCTGCGTTGCGCCGCCTGGCCCTGCGACGGTTATGGCGAAGCGACCCCGTCTTCTCCAACCTTGATGGCCTGAACGACTACGACGAGAATTTTGCTGCGTTGCACCGGACGGGGACCGAAACAATTGCGGCTGCTGTGCGGGCCGGCCGCCAATATGCGCGAAGCCCCGGCCTCCAGCCCGACGAGCCCGAGGCGAATGCGACGGCCGAAACCGGCGCGGACCCTGAGCCCGTTCAACCCTCCGGGCTGGAAACTGCACAGGGTTCGGAAACAGAGGCAGGGCCAGAGGAACAAACTGGATGACCGAGAGCACGGTTTCCGTCAATTCCGAAACCAGCCTGGCACCGGAAGATGAGGCCCGTGCCCGGTGCTACTTGCTGTTCGCAGGACTCCTGCATGCACCACCGGACGAATCCTTTTTAGGCGCGGTCTGCGCACTCGCCGGAAGCCGGGGCACCCCCCTACTCGACGCGCTCGGTACTCTTGGACGTTGCGGGCAAGCAATGACAAGCACGGACATTCGCCACGAGTACGACTCGCTGTTTATCGGCCTGGCCGACACGGGCATCAATCCGTATGAGTCGTACTATCGGACCGGTTTCATGTACGAGAAGCCGCTAGCGAATGTCCGCCGCGATTTCCAGCACTTGGGGCTTCGAGGAACCCGAGCCACCGGCGACCCCGAAGACCATGCGGCGGCCATCCTGGAGGTGATGGCAGGTCTGATCACGGGAAGCCATCAGAAGCCTGCCACGCTGGAAGACCAGAAGATCTTCTTTGCCGACCATATTGAATCGTGGATTCCGGAGCTGTTCGGCGATCTCGTCGCCCATCCGGAAGCCCGGTTCTATCGGCATCTGGGGGCGGCGGGCGTGTGCTTTGTTGCGACCGAAAGGCAGGGTTTGGAGCAGGTCACGACGACCGATCCAGGTACCGCTAATTAGCGCACCAGAACGGCCTGCGCGACCCCACCAAACCGGGAGATTGGTGTCAGGGTCGCCCGCCCGGACGCTTGGACGCGGCTCGATTTGCAGCAATGCGCGTCGCGGCCTGCCTTCGGCCTAATCGGCGGCAAAGACCTAGAGAACGGCGATCATGGTGTGCGTGCGCCAATCCCCAAAGCGCGCCGCTTGAAACCGTCCAATGGGTAAGTGCACGAGAACGTCAACGGACAACTCCGCTACGAATTACCAGTGCCTGCTGGTCCCGAGAATCAACGACGCGCCCCGTAGGCTCCTAAAATCGAGGCTTTTTCGAAGGTTCCCGCTACCTCTTCATGTCCCGGCCCGAAAAAACTTCCTTCGATGGTGTACGACTCGAAGGTTCCTTCGCTGACTCTCAGTCCGGACCATTGCATGTCGGAAAGCGTGCTCCGGTCATTCAAGTCCTTGATGTCGGTGAACTCAACATCCAGCCGCATGCCATCGGCAGCCGACGATCGGGCGGTGATGGCAACATCTCCCTGGACGATATTTCCCCTGTCGCTGCTGGAGATATCAGTGTTTCTCCCAACCATGACCCCGTTCCACACAAATGGCCCGACAGCCGGATTGGTTTCGGGCGCATCGCCAAGAGCCACGCCGAAGCCGGTTACCCCATTTACGAATGTACCGCCGTCGAAGGTATCGGTTTGGATCTGCACTGCAAAGAGACTGTGCGTCATCCATCCACCATAACCAAGTGTCGTTGCGACACCACCGTCACCGATTGAAGCCCGATTGTACAAGCGCGCAATTCTGACCCCGTTTGCGGTCATGATGGGCTGAAATTCTGCGCTGCCATAGAGGGCTGGAACACGTTCGCACGAACCAGAAGAACTGCAGTAGCCGGACCTTTGGTAGACCTCAGCGTCCCAGTTTACGTCCCAGACGTCGGTCACGTGCCCGACATTGAACTCGTCGATGATGGCCAACTGGCTCGATTTTGCCTCGTCGGACGAGAAGTCCGGTTGATTACCGCCCGTGACTGCGATGGCCCGTGAACTGCTGATGTCCGGCGGCCTGAACCCCAGCCCTTCGTCCTTAAGGGCATCAATGGCCTCTTCAATGGCGGTGCAGGCCGAAAGAGCCCACACGCATCCGGCCACCAGCATTGCAGTCGTAAGGCTAGCCTTGGTGTTCATTTCTTGCACACCCTCATCTGTTCTTCCTCACCCGGTCGGCAATGCTCCTTGCGAGACATCCGGGCGGTATAAAACCATAGAGGATTCGGGCTGCCGCATGACACTCTCGAAAAAATCCGCATCTGCCTCGCGTCCAGCGCCGAAGGATCGTCCTCCCATTTTGCAGAGGACAGCATTCCGGAGTCCGCTCTCCGCGGCGGATTCCAATCGCGCTAGGGATGTACGCGGGAACGTGCTGTGATCCGAATGTCATGACATCTCGGAATTGCCTGGGGATTGGGGACAATCCGCAAGCTGATGCTCAATCGTGCCGCGCCGGCAGCTGTGCATCCGCAAGGTGGTGTCCGAGTGGCGGACTGGCGGCCGAGTTGGGCATTCAGGCGCGCGTTGAGAGTGTGGGTCCAGGCGTTCCTGCCGTTGATTCGGGCGTCCTAATTTTCGGTCCGGGTTGGGACATAACGAGTTTTGGTGGAGAGCTCGAAGTAGCCCGAGACTGCGTAGCCGCCGCGTGCGATGCCGGCGGTGACGCCGAACCCACGCAGGCGCTGGACCCGCCCGTGACCCGCTCTCGAGACCGTTCCGCCATGAAGGTGCTAAGCCCAACGTCACCCACGGACGTCGAGGCCGTTGCCGGTCAATCCATCACGTCGAGCGGTCGTTGCGGAATTCCACTGTGGGATCACGCTTGATTTGCTCGAGTAGCGCCACCTCCCATCGCAGGTACTCCCGCGCGTGCTCTTCGTAATCCTCCGCTTGCTGGTAAGGCTTGTACCAAATGTCATCCAGCGCGGTCGTCCTTCGCTCGGACCCGGTCTCAAGCGGCAATCCCGCATCGATCCAACCGGCGTTCCCGTCCTCCAGCACGCTGATTCTCGAATTTTGCCAGAGCTTCGCTGCTTCGAGCGCCGCATAATGGGCAAGCACGCCATCAGAAGAGGTAAGCACCAGGTGCCCGACTTCCGGCAGCACTGCATAGGCCTCATCCAGGCGAGACCGCACACCCCACCACGCCCCGGGGACATGGCCATTCCGGAAGCTGAGGCTGCGGGAGAGGTCGACCACCGTGACACCGTCGTCCCGCAGCATTCCGTTGAGTTCCTCGGGCAGAAGTGTGCGCCAGAGTGAGAACCCAAGAAGCGCCTGCCGAGGCCGCCCGCGCTCGGTTGCAAAGCCGGCAAAACCGTCGTCACCTTCCGGTTTCAGGACGTAGACATCACGTAGCCCCATCTGGTTGAGCCATGAGGCCGTCAGCACGGAGCGGACGCCCACCGGGTCAATCAGTACCACCCTTGCGTTCCGCACCCCGATGTACTCGTCGGTCGCCTGGACCAGCTGCCCTCCCGGTGCGTGGCGCGAACTTGCAATCCGGAAACCTTCGAATTCCTCTCGCGTGCGCACGTCCAGCAGGAAGAGTGTTCGGGTCGTGTCACGTTCCCAGGCACGGACGATGTCGCCACTGACGAACTCGACCCCGAAACGTTTGGCAACCCGGCGTGCCCCCGCCTCTGCTTTGACAAATCCCTCAGCAGACGGAGGGCCTGCGACGCGTGTTGCACCCCGCTCGCAGGCGAAACCGGCGAGTTCCCATCCCATGGTTCCGTTCTCAAGGGCGACAACGCGATTGGGAATGCCTGCATTCCGTAGCGACTGGCAACCAATGATGCTTCGCGTGCGCCCGGCGCAGTTCACGACCACAAGCGTGTCAGCGTCGGGCACCAGGTCATGCACGCGGTACACGAGTTCGGCGCCCGGGACATCCGTGCTCTGCGGAATGGTCATGCGGTGGTATTCGTCGTACGGTCGTGAGTCGAGGACGGTCACCGGTTCGCCACGGTCGAACAGCGCCTTGAGTTCCTCGGCGCGGATTGCTGGCGTCCCAAATCGATGTTCGATGTGCTCGCCGAACGCCTTCGACGGCACGTTCACACCGCTGAAGATTTCGCCACCGCTCTCCTTCCAACCGTCACATCCACCTTCGAGCACCGAAAGATCGGTGTACCCCGCTTCGCCCAGCTTGGCCGCCGCCCGGTCAGCCAAGCCCTCCTCGCCGTTGTCGAAGACGACGACCGGCACCGTCCGGCGGGGCACCAGATCAGCCACCCTGATCTCCAACTGCGAGAGCGGAAGCGAACACGCATGGAACGGATGGCCTCGCCCGTGCACCCCCTGCTCGCGAACGTCGAGTAGCGCCAGTTCGCCCGATTCCGCGAGCAATTTCCGCAGTTGCGCTTGTGGCACGCGCCGGATCACGACGCGACTCCAGTCCAGGTCCCTGAACTCAGGCGACTCCCTCTACGCATGCGTGGGCTCCATTCCCTGGCACTCTTCCGTTTGCAGGTATTCCGGTGCGGCGCGCGTACGCAGAAAGGGTGACAGGGCTCCGAGGCCCATGCCGCCATCCCCATCATCCCGTACGCGAGATCAAGCGGAAACCCCTCTCGTCACCCGGGTCAGGTGACAACTGCCAACCCATCGGAGTAAAAACTGTGTGTTCGACCCGAAACAGGCGAACCATTCATGGGGAACGGGCCATGGCGTACGAACTTCAGCAACTTGCAGCGGATTGCCGGAATGCACTTCGGCGTGACCCGGGTCGAGCCGGACGCGAGGAAGTCCGCCAACACATTGCGCGCGCCTGTACCGATCCGGAGTTTGTGCGTGCCCACCTCGGACCAGATAACGAAGATGTGCGCAAAATTCTCTTCGAAGATCCGGAACTGGGATTCTGCATCCTGGCCCATGTCAACAAGGGTGTCGCGAACAGCCAGCCCCACGACCACGGTCCCAGCTGGGCTGTGTACGGACAGGTCGCGGGGGAGACCGAGATGATCGAATGGAAGGAAGTGTCTCCAGGACTCGTAGAGAAGGTGCGACGGTATCGTTTGCAACCGGGCGAGGCCGTGGTCTACCACGAAGGGGATATCCATTCGCCGCGGCGCGAGAACGCAACCCGGCTGCTACGGGTGGAAGGCGTGAACATGGATCATGTGGGCCGGCGCCGCTTCAACCCCGTCGACGCGCGCGATGGTGAGGCGTATTCCTCGCCCTGATTGAAGACATTTTCAGCCTGATTGCTTGCCCACTGAAGGGATTGTCCACCACGCCAGACTGACCGGCTCCGTCCCTGGCGGCATCCGGCTCCGTGCCGTGCAGCACCAGTGTCGTTCCTGACTCGCCCCTCTGGAAGCTGGACCGGCTAATTTCGAGGAAATTCTCCAAAAGCGTTTCGTGAACCCAGCGGGGAAGCGGCCGTAGCGCGCTCGACGTTCAGCAGGCAGGCGAGCGAAACAAGGTCGTCGGGAATCCAGAGTGCACCCTTCTCGACGAGTTCCGAATTGCCTGATTTTGCGCTACCCGGGCGTTTGGCCCAGAGAGGAACCCATGCGGCATTGAGATTTTCGATGGCCCCGTTCCACGTTCCTCCTTTGTTGGAGACGCTGCTGACCACGACCGCCGCATCGGCAAGGCAATAGATGTAGCGGTTCCGGGACATCGCATTGCCGACACTGAACCCTGCCTCAGGGTTGAACGGAGTAAGCAACACCAAATCGCCCGAAAGGAGATATCGCCGATATTTGGCGGATGTCGCCGTACGCAGCAAGCTATCCGCGACCACGCCGATCACGGTTCCCTTGTTCTTGAGAGCCCCGAGCATTGCGCTCTGATCAACACCGCGCGCACCGCCTGAAACGATCGAATATCCCTCCCTTGCCGCGGCGTCACCGAAACTTTCGGCGAAGGCAAGATCATCTTGATCAGCATTTCGAGAACCGATCACGGCGATCCCGCCGCGGCCAAGGATTGTCCGGTTGCCGCAGCCGAATAGGACGGGTGGGGATTCCAGTCGTAGCCGGCGTTTCAGCCGTTCCGGATACTCCGGAGCTGATCGAGTCACGACCCAAAGACCTGCCCGCTGCCATTTCTCCAGTGCGAGGCCAAGCGCTGCCCCACGATCCAAAAGCCTTTCTAGCCGCGACAGCGTTATGGATCGATCGCTCCACCCGGCAAGCAGAACTTTCATGTCACCCTTCAAGAGGATTGATGGTTCGAGCCCGTGCTCCTTCAACCACACTGCAAACCGCGCCCACTCTTTCGCAGAGAGTGGCTTCGCGCCGCACCTGTCGTAACTCCCGAATGAAACCGTGAGTAGCATCACCGCCTGTGCTTGAGGGCCTAAATCCAACTCACGCCCCCATGCTCAAAGTTGTCAGAGCCAAAGGCCAAGCCAGGCGATTGCCAGATTGCCGAAGCTACGCTGCTTTGGATCTCGGTGTCCGTCCGCAGTCAAAGACGGCATCCAATCGCAATCCAACGGAACCACCGCGAATTGGCAATCACGGCATGTGGTTGAAACGCGGGCTTGACCCGATCAGAGGTTCCCTGGACCTCGTGGCCAGCCCGCGTATCGCGCACCAGGGCCCAGGTGCTCTTCAATCGCCAGCAGCCGGTTGTACTTCGCGGTGCGTTCGCTGCGGGCCAGGGACCCAGCCTTGATCTGTCCGGCATTGGTCCCGACGGACAGGTCCGCGATCGTGGTGTCTTCCGTCTCACCGGAGCGATGGGACACCACGACACCCCACCCGGAAAACAGGGCGGTTCGAATCGCGTCCAAAGTCTCGGTCAGCGTCCCGACCTGGTTGACCTTTGCGAGCAATGCATTGCCTGCGCCGTCCCGAAGGCCTTGCGCGAGGCGTTCCTCATGGGTCACGAACAGGTCGTCGCCCACGATCTGGAGGCGCTTGCCCACCCGGCTGGTAAACGCCGACCAGGCCGCCCAGTCGTCGTCAGCAAAGGGATCCTCGATGGATACCACTGGGTAACCCTCGATCAGTTCGACCCAGTAGTCGGCCAATTCCCCGGCCTCCATCGTGCGGTCTTCCCCGGCGAGGCGGTAGCGGCCGTCCTGCAGAAGCTCACCAGCCGCGGCATCGAGCGCGATGCCCACATCCTCGCCGGCCCGGTACCCGGCCCGCTCGATCGCCTGAAGGAGGAGATCCATGGCGGATCGGGTCGTGTCGAGGTCCGGCGCAAACCCGCCTTCGTCCCCGAGCCCGGTCGCGTGTCCTGCATCCTGCAGCAAGTCTGCGAGTGCGTGAAAGATCTCGGCCCCCCAGCGCAGCGCCTCCGCAAATGTCGGCGCTCCGCCGGGGACAATCATGAATTCCTGGACATCGAGCCGGTTCCGGGCATGGGCCCCGCCGTTCAGGAGGTTCATCTGAGGTGTCGGAAGTATCGTTGCACCGAGGCCGCCCACGTGCCGGTAGAGCGGCATTCCGCACCCCTCGGCCGCGGCACGGGCCGCCGCCAGGCTGACCCCGAGCAGCGCATTCGCTCCGAGACGCGACTTGTTCGGAGTGCCGTCCAGTTCGATGAGTGCGCGGTCGAGCACACGCTGCTCCACAGCGTCAAATCCGAGCACCGCATCCTGAATCTCGCCTTCGACCGCAGCCACGGCTTCCCGGACGCCGCGGCCGCCATAGCGCGCGTCGTCGCGGTCGCGCCGCTCATGGGCTTCATGGCTTCCGGTGGATGCCCCCGAGGGCACGGCGGCAAGGCCCCGTGCGCCGTTCTCGAGCGACGCTTCCACTGCGATTGTGGGGCGGCCCCGGCTGTCCAGAATCTCCCAGGCGTGGAGCGCCCGGAGCGCGGTCGAGGTCATGGCGTGACGTCCTTCGCCAGCCGGTCAAACGCGACCAGCGTGTCTAGCAGGGCGGGAAGTTCAGTCATCGGAATCATGTTGGGTCCGTCACTGGGAGCGCGATCGGGGTCGGGGTGGGTTTCCATGAACACGGCGGCCACGCCCACGGCGCAGGCAGCGCGGGCCAGAACCGGAACGTAGGCGCGCTGCCCTCCCGACCGGTCCCCTTCCCCGCCTGGTTCCTGCACGGAATGGGTGGCGTCGAACACGACCGGACACCCGGTCTCCCGAAGGATGGGCAGGGCCCGCATGTCATTCACAAGCCGGTTGTAGCCGAACGATGTGCCGCGTTCGCAGACCAGAACCCGGGAATTTCCCGCGCGATCGAACTTGGCCACGACATTGCGCATGTCCCAGGGCGCAAGAAACTGCCCCTTCTTGACCATCACCGGCTTGCCGGTCGCTGCCGCCGCCTCCAGGAGATCCGTCTGCCGGCAGAGAAACGCGGGGATCTGGAGCAGATCCACATGCTCGGCGACCGGAACGCACTGTTCGCGTTCGTGGACATCGGTGACGACGGTTGCATCCAGGCGTTCCCGGAGTTCCCCGAACACGTCGAGAGCAGGCGAAAGGCCCAGGCCGCGCGGACTGGATGCGCTCGTACGGTTGGCCTTGTCAAACGACGTCTTGTAGACGAAACCGATGCCCGCCTTGCGGGCGATTTCCTGCAAGGCGGCGCAGGTCTCGAAGGCGTGATCCCGGCTTTCCATGGCGCACGGTCCCGCGATCAGGGACAGCGGCCGGTCGTTGCCGAACTCCACCGGCCCAACCTGCACATGGCGTGGCGGCATCAGATCAGACGCTCCTGGCGGATGGCAGCGCCAACGAACGCCGTAAAGAGCGGATGGGGTGCGAACGGGCGCGACCGCAGTTCGGGGTGGAACTGGACGCCAAAAAACCATGGATGGTCTGCGAGTTCCGCGATTTCAAACAGTTCGCCATCAGGCGATTTTCCCGAGAACCGGAGGCCGGCGTCGCGCAGGCGGGTTTCGTACGCAGGATTGACCTCGTAGCGGTGCCGGTGCCGTTCACGGACGTGGGTGGCGCCGTAGATCTCCGCGACCTGCGTGGCAGGATCAATGACGCAGTCGTAGCCGCCAAGCCGCATGGTCCCGCCAAGGTTGTCACCCTTCTGCCGCGTCTCCACCTGTCCGGCGTTCAGCCATTCGGTCAGCAGGCCGACAACCGGTTCCGCACACGCGCCAAACTCGGTCGAACCGGCCTCCCGGATTTCGGCCACGGCGCGGGCCACCTCGATCACGGCCAGCTGGAGCCCCAGGCAAATCCCGAGGTACGGAACCTTCCGGGTCCGTGCAAACTCGATCGCGCGCATCTTTCCGGCGATTCCTCGGTCACCAAATCCTCCGGGCACAAGAATGCCGTGCGCTTGCTGCAGGCTGAGCAGCGCATCATCGGCCTCGGCATCGTGCTCGAGACGCTCCGCATCCAGCCAGTGCATCTTGATTCCGACCTGATGCGCGATTCCGCCATGCACAAGGGCCTCGACCAGCGACTTGTACGCGTCCTGCAGGCCGGTGTACTTGCCGACCACGGCGATGTTGACCTCGCCGGCTGGCAATCGAATCGACTCAACCACCCGGTTCCAGCGGCCGAGATCAGGGCGGTTGGTGGCAGGCAGGCCGAACCGCGTCAAGACCTTCGCATCCAGCCCTTCCCGTTGGTAGATGGCCGGCACCTCGTAGATGGTGTCGGCATCGATCGCCGGAACCACACAGTCGGGGTCGACGTTGCAGAACAATGCGAGCTTGGCGCGTTCGGAGTCAGGAATGGGCCGGTCACACCGGCAGAGGAGGATGTCCGGCTGGATTCCGATGCCGCGCAACTCCTTGACCGAATGCTGGGTCGGCTTCGTCTTGTGCTCCCCCACCGTCTCCAGGTAGGGAACCAGTGTGAGGTGCAGGTACTGCACCCGGTCGCGCCCCACTTCGTTGCCGAACTGCCGGATGGCCTCAAGGAACGGAAGGCCCTCGATGTCGCCCACGGTGCCGCCGATTTCGACCAGCACGAAATCCTCGTCGTCCGTATCGGCCCGGATGAACTCCTTGATCGTGTCGGTCACGTGCGGAATCACCTGCACCGTCCCGCCGAGGTAGTCGCCGCGCCGTTCGCGCGCAAGCACCCGCTCATACACCCGCCCGGAGGTCACGTTGTCACTGCGGAGCGCGTCGACCGCGGTGAACCGTTCGTAATGTCCAAGATCGAGATCGGTTTCGGCACCGTCATCGGTGACGAACACCTCGCCGTGCTGATAGGGGCTCATGGTCCCGGCGTCGACGTTCAGGTACGGATCCAGCTTCCGCAGCCTGACGCGATAGCCATGGGCCTGCAACAACGCCCCCAGTGCCGCGGCCGACAGACCCTTGCCCAGGGACGACACCACGCCGCCCGTAATGAACAGGAACCGCGGGCTAGCCGCGGCCATCACAGCAAGCCGGCGGCCGGTACGCGGTGCGCGGGAACGCCCGCGGTCGACGCGCCGTCAATCTCCGGTCGGCGGGGCGGGTTCGGACTCGACCGCATCGTCGACCGGCTCAAGGATCCCGGATGCCGGAAGCTCTTCCGTGGCCGGGAGGACCGGGAAACTGTCTTCCTCGGGAATGCTCGCGAGCACGGCAAGGAGCAGGCTGATCCCCATGAACGCGACCGCGAGGATGGCCGTGGTACGGGTGAGCAGGTTGGCGGAGCCGCGGCTGCTCATGACACCGCCGAAGGGGTCCGAACCGCCGCCGATACCGCCCAGTGCACCGCCATCGCTTCGCTGCAGAAGGATGGTGCCCACCAGGGCCACGGCCACGCACACATGGATCACAAGCAGCAAAGCGGTCATGACGGGACAACTCTGGACGAACGTAGAGCTTTGGATATGCCCCAGAATTCATCGGCGTGCAAGGAGGCACCGCCCACCAGCAGCCCATCGACCCCCCTGCCCGCTCCAATGGTTCCGGCATTTTGTGCACGCACGGACCCTCCATAGAGTATTCGCCACGGGCCCGCGCCGTGCTCTCGCGTGAGCACGGACCGAATCGTCGCATGCATGGCCTCGATGTCGGCAAGTTCCGGAACGAGGCCCGTCCCGATTGCCCAAATCGGCTCATACGCGATCACGGCGGTCGCCGGAGTCACAACATCCGGCAGGGAGGCCAGTACCTGCGCTTCCACCACCGCATCCGCCCGGCCGGCCTGGCGCACGTCGGCGTCCTCCCCCACGCAGACGATCGCCATCAGGCCTTCGGCGTGTGCCGCGTCCACCTTGGCCCGCACATCGGCGTCGGTTTCGCGAACGTGGAACCGCCGTTCCGAATGTCCCAGCAGAACGTAGCTGCAGCCCAGGTCGCGAAGCATCATCGCTGCCACCTCGCCCGTCCGGGGGCCCGGTGGCGCACTCGAGCAATCCTGGCCTCCGAGGCGCAGCGCCGTCTCTGCCGACTGCGCGCGAACCAGGTCAAGCAGCGAATGCGGCGGACAGACCACAAGTTCGGGACTGTCGGCACCGAGGTCCTTGCAGGCGCCCAGAAACTGCTTCAGATCACGGATCCATGTGGACGCCATGGACCGGGTCCCGTGCATTTTCCAGTTGCCGACCACGAGGGCGGGCGATGCGGGCAAGGCGTGACCCTCAGCAAACTTGGACCGGTTGGGTGGCCGTGTCGTCAGGCTGCACTATAGTCTGCCAGTCACTCCTTTTTCGTCGAGAGATTCTGCAATGCTGCAGGCGTTGCGTCGCCAAGCCGGTTCCTGGGTTGCCAAGGGTTTTCTGGTCCTTCTTGCGGCCAGCTTTGCCCTCTGGGGGGTCGGGGACATCTTCAGCGGTTACCAGGACCCCGTCGTCGCCGAGGTCGGGGACCGCGACATCCACGCATCCGCGTTCTTCAACCAGTACAACCAGCGCCAGGCCGAACTGCGCCGAACGTTCGGGGCCACCATCGACGACCAACTGTTCGAGCAACTCGGAATTCCACAGCAGGTTCTGGACGAGATGATCAGCCGCCTGGTGATCCAGGTCGAAGCCTCGGACCTCGGACTCTCTGCCGGCAAGACCGATTTTGGGGAGTGGCTGCAGCAGCAGGCCGCGTTCCGAAACAATCTCGGCCAGTTTGACCGCAACCTGTTCGCGTTCGCAGCCCGCTCCCGGGGCCTTGACCAGGACGAATTTCTCGCGCTGCTCGGTGAAGCGCGGGCCAGCGAACTCCTCGTGGACTCGGTTGCCTCGGGCGCCCGGCCGCCGGAACGCTGGCTGAAGACGTTCCACGCGCTGGATCAGGAGCAGCGGAGCGCACGCGCAGGCGTATTTCTGGCTACCGAATCGGATGCTCCCGAGCCCGCCACGGACGAGGCCATACGCGCCCATTTCGACACGGAAGGGGCGCGCTACCAGACCCCGCAACGGCGCACGCTGACCTATGCCGTCCTGGATGCCGATGCGTTGAAGAGCACGGTGGTCGTGACGGACGATGAGCTTGTGGACGAATATGAACGGCGGAGCGACGAATACCGTGAACCGGAACAGCGCCACGTGCGCCAGTATCTGGCGGCCTCGCAGGAGGACGCCGAACGCGTGGTGGCGCGCGCGCGGGAAGGCGTTGGCCTGACCGCGGCCGTCGAGGAGTTGCTGGACGACCAAACGACCGACCTCGGCTTTGTCACGCGCGAGGAACTAGAGGAATCGTATGCCGAAGCCGCGTTCTCGGCCATTGTGGATGCAATCGAGGGCCCAACAGAAACCGGGTTCGGATGGCGCGTATTCGAAGTCGTCGAGGTGCGCGAGGCCAAGGGAGCAACGCTTGACGAGGTACGACCGGAGCTGACGGAAACACTGCAGCTGGAGCGCGCCTTTGACCTGCTGCATGACCGCGCCGAGGTGTTCTATGACGAGCGCGCAGGCGGAGCGTCGCTCGAAGAAGCCGCCCGCGCAGCTGGCGCCGTGGTGTCGACGGTGTCGGAGATCGACGCGCAAGGCCGGAACAGCGCGGGAGAGGCCCATCCGGACGCGCCTGACTCTGCGCTCCTCGCGCTCGGGTTCAACGTGACCGCGGATGCGACGTCCGATCTTGAAGAACTCAACGACGGCCGGATGATTGCCGTTCGCGTCGACCGTGACATCCCCGCGCGGGCCATGACACTGGACGAAGCGCGCGATGCGATTCTGGAGGACCTGGCGGAGGCCAGCCGGCTCGAGGCTGCGCGCGAGCGCGCCGAGGCCTATGCGAATGCCGCCTCCAGCACCGCGAATCTGTCAGCGCTCGCGATTGCGAACGGCGGCAGCCTCCAGACGTCGGAACCCTTTAACCGGGCCGGCGCCGGCGCTGCCGCCGATTTCCCCGCCGTGGCGCAAGAGGTTGCCTTCGCGCTCGCCGCCGCCGGAGAGACCAGTGGTCCGCGGGAGTTTGGCGGCGGCTACGTGGTGGTGACCCTCGACGAGATCGTGCCGGCATCGGAGCCCGAAGCGGACGTCCTTGATACTGACCGTCGGACCCTCGGAGCCAATCTCGGCAACGATCTGGTGGTGGCCTTCCTAGCGGCCCTGCGCGACGCCCACGAGGTGTCGGTCAACCGGCCCGTCCTTGATCGCGTCATTGCCGACCGCGCCGCGCCGGCATTCTGAGCCGGGCGCGGCCCATGCCGTTTCACCCGGCCCGCGACAGCTTCAGCCGGCAGTATGCGGCCGGAACCGCGCAGATCGTGTGGCGGACGCTGATCGCCGACCTCGAGACGCCGATCTCGGCCATGCTGAAACTGGCCAGGCACCGCGCCAACAGCTTTCTTCTTGAATCGGTCGAAGGAGGCGACACGAGAGGCCGGTACTCGATCATCGGCTTTGCACCCGACCTGATCTGGCGGTGCCGGGGCGACGCCGCCGAAATCAACCGGCGTGCGCTTGCCGAGCCCGACGCATTCGAGCCGGAACCCCTCAGCGCATTGGATTCCCTCCGGAGTCTGCTTGCCGAGTCCCGGATCGAACTCCCCCCGGAACTGCCGCCCATGGCGGCGGGTCTGGTCGGATTCATGGGCTTCGACACGGTGCGTCTCGTGGAGCGCCTGCCGACCGACCGTGCACCGGCGTTGGGAGTGCCTGACGGGTTGCTGATCCGCCCGACCGTGATGGCCGTGTTTGACGCCGTATCCGACACGGTCACGGTGGCCACTCCCGTCTATCCGGACCCCGCATTGGACCCCGAGCACGCGCGCGCCACCGCGGAAGAGCGGCTCGACGCGGCGATCCAGTCGCTCGGTGCCCCACTGGAGCCGGAAGCGGAGCCGCTTGCCGCCGAACTGCCGCCGCCCGATCCGGTGTCGAACATGCCCCCGGAGGACTACCGCGCCATGGTGGCACAGGCCCGCGAGTACATTCTGGACGGTGACATCTTCCAGGTGGTCCTCGCCCAGCGGTTTGCCGCCCCGTTTCGGCTGCCGCCGTTTGCGCTCTACCGCGCCTTGCGCCGCCTCAACCCGTCACCGTTTCTCTTCTACCTGAACTTCGGCGACGTCGCCGTCGTGGGCTCCAGCCCCGAGATCCTGGTCCGCGCCCGTGATGGCAAGGTCACCATCCGGCCGATTGCCGGGACGCGGCCACGCAGCACCGACCGGGCCCGCGACATCGCCTACGAGCGTGAGCTTCTCGCCGACCCCAAGGAGCTTGCCGAACACCTCATGCTGCTCGATCTGGGCCGCAACGACGTGGGGCGGGTCAGCGTGAAGGGGACCGTGCGCGTGACCGATCAAATGATCGTGGAGCGGTACAGCCACGTGATGCACATCGTGTCCAATGTGGAGGGCGACCTTGACCCCCGCCGGGACAGCATCGACGCCCTGATGGCAGGCTTTCCTGCAGGGACCGTAAGCGGCGCCCCCAAGGTGCGGGCGCTGGAGATCATCGACGAGCTCGAGCCTGTGCGGCGCGGGATCTACGGTGGGTGCGTGGGCTATTTCTCGGTCAACGGTTCGATGGATTCGTGCATTGCCCTACGCACCGCGGTCGTGAAGGACGGCACCATGTACGTGCAGGCCGGAGGGGGAATCGTGGCCGACAGCAATCCCGAGGCCGAGTACCAGGAGACCGTCAACAAGGCACGGGCTCTCTTCCAGGCGGCGGAAGAGGCCGTGCGATTTGCCGGCGGGGACACCTAGGTCGGCGGTCTCGCCAGGAACGATTTGATGCTGATTCTGATCGACAACTACGACAGCTTCACGTGGAATCTCTGGCACTACCTCGAAGAACTGGGCGCTTCCGTCGATGTTCACCGCAACGACACGCTCAGCGTTGACGCCGTGCTCGACCGCAACCCCGACGGAATCGTGCTGTCGCCCGGACCGTGCACTCCGAACGAAGCCGGAATCTGCCTTGACCTGGTCCGTAAAGCGGCGGGCCGAGTCCCCGTGCTCGGTGTCTGCCTGGGCCATCAGGCGATCGGCCAGGCATTCGGCGGACGCGTGGTCCGGGCCCGGCAGGTCATGCACGGAAAAACCAGTCCGATCGTGCACCGCGGCGGAACCCTGTTCCGCGGCCTGCCGTCGCCATTCACCGCGGCACGATATCATTCATTGATTCTCGAACGGTCGTCGCTTCCGGACTGCCTGCAGGTCCATGCCGAGACGGAGGACGGTATCGTCATGGCGATTCAGCACACCGAACTGCCGCTGTTCGGCGTTCAGTTTCACCCCGAAAGCATTGCCTCCGAACAGGGCCATGCCGTGCTGCAGAACTTTCTCAGCGAGGTGGATGCGGGGCGCGGGCATTGAAAGACGACTCACCGTTCCATGCCATCCTGACGATGGTCGCGGATGGCGCCGAACTGGACCGGAGTGCAGCGCAACGTGCGTTCACGCTGCTGATGGAAGGGGGCGTGACCCCCACCCAGATGGCGGCCTTCCTGATGGCGCTCCGGGTGCGCACCGAATCGGTGGAGGAAATCACTGGCGCCGCCCTGGCCATGCGTGCCAAGGCGAACGGGGTGCAGGCACCCTCGGACGCCGTGGATACCTGCGGGACGGGCGGCGACGGCACCGGCACACTCAACATCTCCACGGCTGTGGCATTGGTCGTTGCCGGCTGCGGCGTGCCGGTCGCGAAGCACGGGAATCGTGCCGTGTCCTCGAAGGCGGGGTCGTCCGATGTCCTGGGCGCGCTCGGCATCAACATTGACGCCTCGACCCAGGCGGTCGAGCGCTCGATCCGGGAAGCCGGTGTGGGATTCCTGATGGCACCCAACCACCACCCCGCGATGCGCCATGTGGCCCCGGTCCGGGCCGAGCTCGGTCTTCGCACGCTCTTCAACATTCTGGGTCCCCTCTGCAACCCTGCTGGTGTTCGCCGCCAGGTCATCGGGGTGTATGCGCGCCGATGGTTGAAGCCGCTGGCCCAGGTCCTGCGCGAACTCGGGTCTGAACACGTCTGGCTGGTCCACGGCGGGGATGGAATGGATGAACTCACCCTCACGGATGAGTCCCACGTTGCGGAGCTGAAGAACGGAACCGTGCGGGCGTTTTCGGTCGCGCCGGAGGATGTGGGACTTCCCCGGGCTGCCCTTGCCGACCTGGCCGGAGGTGATGCGGAAGCCAACGCCCAACGAATTCGGGAACTGCTTGGAGGCGAGCCCGGTCCCTTCCGCAACATCGTCCTGTTGAATTCGGCCGCCGTGCTGATCGTGTCGGGACGCACGGCAAACCTGCAGGAGGGGATTGCCGCCGCTGGCCGTTCGATCGATACCGGTGCTGCTCAGACAGCGCTTGATCGCCTCATCGCCTGCACACAGGAGTCGACGTGAACGACAGGCTGCGCGCCATTCTCGACGCCAAGCGTCGTCATGTTGAAACACGCCGTCGGGAGGTTTCCGAATCCGAGCTTGCGAACATCATGGGGCGGCAGTCTCCGCCCCGGAAGTTTGCTGCAGCGCTCACCCGCAGCGTCGCGCAAGGCGGTTACGGAATCATTGCGGAAATCAAGCGTGCGAGCCCCTCCCGCGGCCGGCTTCGCGACGGATTCCACCCGCAGGCACTGGCTCAGGCGATGGAAGCCGGCGGCGCTTCGTGTTTGTCTGTCCTTACCGATGAGCAGTTTTTCGAAGGTGCGGATTCCCATCTCGAGCAGGCCCGCGAATCCACCGCGCTTCCCGTACTTCGGAAGGATTTCATGCTCGATCCGTACCAGATCCTGGAGGCGCGGGCACTGGGTGCCGACTGCGTGCTGCTCATTCTGGCGGCGTTGAGCGATTCGGACGCCCATCTTCTTGCCGAATCGGCCCGGGAGCTCGATATGGACGTTCTGGTCGAAGTCCATGACGAGGAGGAGATGGAGCGGGCTATCGAACTTGATCCTGATCTGATCGGCATCAACAACCGCAACCTGCGCACCTTCGAGACCGATCTTTCGGTATCCGAACGCCTGGCGAGCCAGGTGCCCGCAGGCATCGATGTGGTGTCGGAAAGCGGACTCCATGGCCCCGGCGACCTTCAACGCCTGGCCGACCACGGGATCCGGCGTTTCCTGATCGGCGAGGCATTCATGCGTCAGGCCGACGTGGAGGCGGCGGTTCGACATCTGATGAAGGCCGGAGACGACACCCCGTGACCGCAGAATTCACCCACATCGACGCCAAAGGGAATGCCCGCATGGTCGATGTCGGCGCCAAGCCTGTCACGCACCGCACCGCGACGGCGGCCGCGGAGGTCACCATGACACCCGCAACGCTCCAGATGATCATTGACGGCGGCCACGAGAAGGGCGATGTGCTGGGTACCGCCCGCCTTGCGGGCATCATGGCCGCCAAGCGGACCCATGAACTCATTCCGCTTTGCCACTCTCTGCCACTTGATTCGGTCAAGGTGGATCTGACCTGCGAACCCGATGCCAGGGCAGTTGCAATTCAGGCAACCTGCACGACATCGGCCAAGACGGGTGTCGAGATGGAAGCGCTGACGGCTGCCAGCGTGGCTGCCCTCACGGTGTATGACATGTGCAAGGCGGTGGACCGGGCGATGCACATCGGGCGTGTGCGACTGCTCCACAAAGCCGGCGGTCGGTCAGGAACATATACCGGCTCATGATTCCGGTTGCCGAGGCGCGTGCACGCATTCTCAGCGCCGTCACGCAAGTGGCGGCGGAACGGGTTCCCGTGACGGAAGCGCTCGGGCGGGTGCTGGCTGTGGATGTGACGGCGCGAACAGATCAGCCGCCCGCTGCAGTATCCGCGATGGACGGGTACGCGGTCCGGGCGAGCGACGTCGATGCGACGCCCTGCGAACTCCGCGTGATCGGCGAGGCGCCCGCCGGGCACCCGTTCAGCGGGAGCGTCAGCGCCGGCGAGACGGTCCGAATCTATACCGGAGCGCCCCTGCCCTCCGGCGCCGATACCGTGGTCATCCAGGAGAACACGGAGCCAATCGCAGACAACGCGGTGCGCGTTCTGAACGGAAGTGGTCCGGGCCGACACGTCCGGGCGCAGGGCATCGACTTTGCTTCAGGCGACGTCCTGGTCGCCGCAAACCGCATCCTGACCACCCGGGACATCGGACTCTCTGCAGCCGCGAACTGGCCGTGGCTCAGTGTGCGCCGGCGCCCCCGGATCGCCCTCCTTGCAACGGGTGACGAAATCGTGCTGCCTGGCGAATCGCGCCAGTTCGGTCAGATCATTTCCTCGAACACGTTCGCGCTGGAAGCCATGATCAGGGCTGTGGGCGGCGATGCGGTCGACCTTTGCCTTGTTCCCGACGATCCTGACGCGCTCCGGGCCGCTCTCGACAGCGCGCGCCGTTTCGACCTGCTCGTGACGACCGGAGGAGTGTCGGTCGGACGCTATGATCTGGTCGGAAAAGTACTGAAGGATTCGGGGTTTACTCCCGGTTTCTGGAAAATTGCGATGCGCCCGGGCAAGCCGCTTCTGTTCGGAATCTTGCCGGATGGTCCTCCTATACTGGGGTTTCCAGGCAATCCTGTCTCGGCCTATATCTGTGCGCTGGTCTATCTGTGGCCCGCCATGCAGCGAATGCTGGGGCTGGAGACCGACCTGCCGCTGCGCCAGGCCGTGCTGGAACGCGATTTGCCGGCGAACGATGTCCGCGAGGATTATCTTCGAGCCACCACGCGGGACAACGGTCAAGGCGTTGAGCACGTCAAGCCCTTCGAGCTGCAGGACAGTTCGGTGCTGTCCCTCCTTGCCCGCGCCGACTGCCTGGTTGTGCGGCCGCCCCACGCGCCAGCGGCCCGGTGCGGGGATCGCGTGCCGATCCTTCCGTTTCCTGCCGCATCGATACGCATGTAGCGGCGGTGGCCCCGGTGTTCGACCCGTTCCACAACATGTAGAGGAACAGGTCAGTTTGACAACCATATACGAACAAAGTAGAACATAGAGGCATATTTCCTGCAACCTTGCCGGAGTGAACGGCGTGCTTACCCGTAAACAGCGCGAGCTTCTCGTGTATCTCAATTCACAAATTGAAGAAACAGGAATCTCCCCCTCCTTCGAGGACATGAAGACAGCTCTGGGGCTCAAGTCGAAATCCGGGATTCACCGCCACCTGACCTCGCTGGTGGAAAGGGGGTTTGTCGAACGGCTGCCGAACCGCGCCCGCGCACTTCGCGTGATTCAGATGCCGGAAGAAGCCGCCGCGAGCTCGGAGAGCAGTGGGGAGCGGCAATGGGGATCGCTCGTCGACGTGCCGTTTCTCGGGACCATTGCCGCGGGCACGCCGATCGAAGCCATTCAACTGGAATCGTTCATCAAGGTCCCCCCGACCATGATTCCGGGACTGAGCCGGGGCGAGCACTTTGCGCTCCGGATTCGCGGTGACTCGATGATCAATGCAGGAATTCTGGACGGTGACGTCGGGATCTTCCGGCGCCAAACAACGGCGGAAACCGGCCAGATCATCGTTGCCTTCGTCAATGGCGAGGAAGCTACCCTGAAGCGCTTCCGTCCCAAATCCGATTCGGTTGCACTGGAGCCTGCCAACGAGACCCTTGAACCGATTGTCGTGCACCCAAGTGCACTGCAGATCCAGGGTGTCATGAAGGGCCTTTACCGGACCGATATCTTCTAGCCTGCCCGGGCCGCCGTCCCGCCCGGCACGCCGGGTGCAATCGCGTCTGCGCTCGCACATCATCTTGGACATTCTTGGACTGCCGCGGGAGCGGAAATCATGACGGTCGTCACGCGTTTCGCGCCCTCCCCTACCGGGTTTCTGCACATCGGCGGTGCCCGCACCGCTCTCTTCAACTGGCTCTTCGCGCGACGGCATGGCGGACAGTTTCGCCTGCGCGTGGAGGATACGGACCGCGCCCGAAGCACGACCGAAGCCACGCAGGCAATTTTCGACGGGCTGTCCTGGCTGGATCTTGACTGGGACGGCGATCCGGTATTTCAGTCGGCACAGATCACGCGTCACCAGCAGGTTGCACAAACCCTCCTCGAGGCGGGCGCCGCCTACCGCTGCTTCTGTACACCGGATGAACTCAAGGCCATGCGCGAACAGACTGCCAAGGACAAGCGCCCGTTCCGGTACGACGGCCGTTGGCGCGACCGGGATCCTGGAGACGCCCCTCCCGGTGTTCTCCCGGCCATTCGGCTACGGACACCCCTGACCGGAAGCACGGTCATCGACGACGCTGTTCAGGGACAGGTCACAGTCGATAACTCGGAAATCGACGATTTCGTGATCTTGCGGGCAGATGGCACGCCCACCTACATGCTTTCCGTGGTGGTTGACGACCATGACATGGGCGTGACCCATGTCATTCGCGGCGACGACCACTTCACCAACGCATTTCGCCAGGCGCAGATCTTCGACCTGCTGGGTTGGGCGAAGCCGCAGTTTGCGCACGTCCCTCTGATTCACGGCCCTGACGGAAAGAAGCTGAGCAAGCGCCACGGCGCGCTGGGTGTCGAGCATTACCGGGAGGACGGATACCTTCCCGATGCGGTCAGAAACTACCTGTTGCGGCTCGGCTGGTCGCATGGAGACGACGAAGTCATCTCGACCGATGACGCGAAGCGATGGTTTGGCCTCGAGGAAGTCGGGAAAAGTGCCGCACGTTTCGACCTGAAGAAACTCGAGCACCTCAACGGGGTGTACCTGCGGGCGGCCGACGACGCCGCGCTGGCAACGGCAGTCGCTTCGCGGTTGGCGGACGAAGGTCTGACGGTCAGTCCAGACGCGAACGCACGGCTGCTTTCCGGCATGCCCGGACTCAAGGAGCGGGCGCGGACACTGAACGACCTTGCGCAGTCGGCCCGCTTCTACGTCTTGCCTCGCCCGCTTCCCATGGCGCCCAAGGCAGAACGCTTGCTCGATATGCCGTCCCGGGCTCTTCTATTGGACCTTGCTGACCTCCTCACGGCAGTGCCGGAGTGGTCCTCCGACGCACTGGAAGCTCGCACACGTTCTTTTGCGGAGGAGACCGGAAGAAAGCTTGGCGCTGTCGCCCAACCCCTGCGCGCGGCATTGACCGGGTCGACCGCATCGCCGCCGATCTTTGCGGTCATGGATGTGTTAGGCCGAACTGAATCGCTTGAACGCATCGCCGATGTCACAAAGAACGTGGAGCGCAGCTGACGTCAGATGCAACGGCCGCCGTCGACCTCCAGCATCACCCCGGTAAGGAATTCCGCCTCATCGGATGCCAGGAACAGAGCCGCATTCGCGATATCTTTCGGGGTGGACAGACGCCCCATCGGCACGGTGGCCCTGAACCGCTGACGCGCCTCTTCCGGATCACCATCACCGAGAAAGTCCGCAAGCATGGCGGTTTCGCCGGCTACCGGGCACAACCCGTTGACCCGAATGTTCTCGGGCGCCAGTTCCAGCGCCAGTGTGCGGCTGAGCGTCATCAGTGCGCCCTTGGTGGCGTTGTATGGAGCGAGACCGGGCCTAGGCGACAATGCCGCCGTCGACACCGTATTGAGGATGACGCCGCCGCCGCCTTGCCTGCGCAGCACAGGCACCGCATGCCTTGCCCCGAGGTAGCAGCTTTTCACATTGATTCTAAACAGGCGGTCGAAAAAGTCCTCGTCGACATCAATGAGGGGGGTCGGGCTCATGCCAATCGCGGCATTCTGAACCAGAATGTCAAGCCGCCCGAACGCGCGCGTTGCGGTGTCGATCATGCGTTTCGTGTCTTGATCGCTTGAAACGTCGACGGCACACGCTTCAGCGACCCCTCCGCCGGCCACGACCGCCTGGGCCACACGCTCCGCGCCTTCCCCGTTGATGTCCGCGATCAGCACGCGCGCGCCTTCCTGCGCGAACCGATGCGCGATTCCTTCTCCGAATCCGCTGGCGCCACCGGTTACGATCGCGGATTTGTCCTGCAATCTCATGATGATTCCTTCCGTCCGCTCTCGATGAGCCCTACAGACAAGCTCCCCATCCTAAGGACTTATGCCCAGCGGTGCCCGGCTCGCAGGTTGGTTCCGAAATCCAGGTGCAACCTTCCACCGAAGGTTTGGTTCCGCGTGGATGTCTTGTTCCGTGGAACGGGCACGCAATCTCATTTGTCGCGGACCGCTTGAGCACCCGGCCATTCGGAGGTCGCAGTGCCTGTTCCGATGATCGGGTCCGCGTGATCCCGGCTTGCTCACCCTTGTTCTGCCCGCATTCCGTAGTTGCTGCCTGCCCTCGTGCTGCGTTCTGGGTGCTACCCTGCTGCCTGCACACCCTGGTCACTGTCACCCGATTGCTGTGAGGAACCGCTCCATGCGTATTGCCGCCAACGTCCTCGAACCCTTTGTCGCACGTATCTTCGCGGGCGCCGGCTGCCTGGAAGACGAAGCAGAACGCGTCGCGCACTATCTCGTTCGCTCAAATCTGGCCGGTCACGACAGCCACGGTGTGATCAGGGTGCCGCGTTACGTCTCCTGGATGGAAACCGGAGGCGTCAAGGCTGGAATCACTCCTGAAATCGTAAGCGAAAGCCCGACCCACGCGGTCGTGGACGGGTGTTTCGGTTTCGGGCAAACCGTTGGCCCGTTCAGTACCGATGTGGGAATTGCCAAGGCACGCGAACACGGCCTGTCGATGATCGCGATCCGTAATTCCGGGCATTTGGGACGAATCGGCGATTGGCCGGAGCGGGCTGCCGAAGCAGGCATCGCTTCGTTGCATTTCGTGAACACGTCGGGACTGGGCCTCCTGGTGGCACCATTTGGTTCTCCGGACCGCCGTTTCTCGACGAATCCATTTGCAGCGGGTGTTCCAATTCCCGGGGAAGATCCCTTCATTCTCGATTTTGCGACTTCGCTGGTCGCCGAGGGCAAGGTTCTGGTGGCCCATCAAGGTGGCAAGCCGTTGCCGGAAGGCGCACTGGTGTCCAACGAGGGAAACCTCTCCGAGAACCCTGAACTCATCTACGGCGTGGGCACCGGCGCAAATCCGAACGACATTCGCTCCGGTACCGGTGCCATCCGCGCCATGGGCGAGCACAAGGGGTCAGGGCTTGCGTTCCTGTGTGAAATCCTGGCGGGTGCCCTGACCGGGTCGGGCTGCGCCGTGCCCGATCAGACCAAGCTCTCCAACGGCATGCTCTCGTTCTATTTCCGACCTGATCGTTTGAACTCGGACACAGGCTTTGCCAAGGAAATGAAGGGTTATCTCGAGTTTTTCCGGTCTGCGCGGCCGTTGACACCCGATGGCCGTGTCATGATGCCCGGAGAGCCCGAGAACCTGTCACGCCGGGACCGCCTCGCCAACGGCATTCCTCTGACCGACACCACATGGCAGTCGATTTGCGAAACCGGTGCACGGTTCGGCATCGCCGCGCCTGAACTCCTTTCCGAGGCTGCCGCGTAGTGCAACGCCTGGTCGGCGCGACTCTGGTACTTGCGGGAATCGCGCTGGCAGAACCCGCCCTTTCGCAGCGCGCAACCTGCACACCCGATTCGACGGGCAATCCTGTCTGCACCGTTCGAATTCAGACTTCGGGAACGGCAGCATCGGATCTGGGTGTCTACAACGTCTCGATGGCACTGACGCGGGCCGAGACGGAGTCAGAAACCCCCCTGGATTTCCAAATTGTCATTGACGCGTCCGAGTGCGGGAAACCCTCCCGACGCTTCCTTGAAGAGCGGGCAAGATTTACTGATCAGGAACAAGAGCTCAGGTTCAATTTCCCGCTATTCCTTCATGCGCTTGAGAGGGGGGCAGACGAATACTGCATCACCGCCAGCGCCATCGGTTGTCCAGACGGGTGCGCCCAATTTTTCGGCATGCAGGTTGGGGAGGATGCCGTTATGCGTCAGGTTGAGGATCCAACGCTTCGGTAACCGCGCTCTGGCGACACGCCGGCTTGAGTACATCTCGGACCGCGCCGATCACGCGCTCCACCTGGGAATCGTCTAGTTCCGAATGCATCGGAAGGCTGACGATGCGGGCAGCCGTCGCCTCCGCGACCGGGCACGGAAGTCCGACGTGGGCATACCTGCGGAACGCGGCCTGCTGCGGCAGCGTTAAGGGGTAGTACACCCGGGTCGGGATACCGCGGTCTGCAAGTTCCTCGCGAACGCGTTCACGGTCGTCGAGCAGCAGGGAATACTGGGCCCATACGCAAACGGTACCGTCGGGCACATGCGGAGTCCGGGCCCATGCGCCCATCGCATCCGTGTAGAGGCGCGCGATGGCGTTCCGGCGTGCAATTTCCTCGGGAAAGTGCTGCAGCTTCGCCAGCAGGACCGCCGCCTGAAGGGTATCCAGGCGCGAATTGGTTCCAACGCGCTCGGCATCGTAGGGATTTGCCTCCGCTCCGTGGGCGCTGACGGAGCGCCAAATTGCCTCGCGCCCGGAGTCGTCGGTAAACATGGCTCCGCCGTCTCCCCAAGCGCCAAGCGGCTTGCTCGGAAAAAAGCTCGTAATCGTGGCATCGCCCATGGACCCGACCCTGCGCCCGTGCTGGCTGGATCCGAAACTCTGGGCCCCATCGACGATCAGAAACAGCTTTTCGGCTCGGCACAGTGGTTCAAGGAGTTCGTATTCGGCCGGCAGGCCAAACAGATCGACAGGCATGACGGCCTTTGGGCGCAACTCACCGGCGCTCCGGACCCGCCGGATCGTTTCTTTCAATTGCTTGGGATCAATCACGAACGTGTCGGGATCGATATCCACGAACACCGGCGTCGCGCCCGTAAGTGCGACCGCGCCTGCGGAGGCAACAAAACTGAATGCAGGTACAAACACTGCGTCGCCCGGGCCGATGCGCTCGGCACGAAGCGCTACCTGCAGTGCGTCCGTGCCGTTGGCCACGCCAACGACATGCTTGACCCCGACGAATTCTGCCAATTGGCGCTCCAGTTCAGCAACTTCGGGGCCGTTAATGAAGCGCCCGTGCGACAGCGCGTTCCGCACGCGGGCGTCGATATCGCCTTGCAGTCGACGATATTGCTTGACGGGGTCGAGAAGCGTGACCGCAGGGTCGGACGCCGTCGTCATGCCGCTTCTTCCATAGGTTCCAGGGCCACCGGCCGCCCGTCGGCAAGGGAACGGAAACAAGCGTCGAGAACAGTCATGACCTGGAGGCCCTCGAGGGCGTCACTCGCGGGTGGCTTACCGGACACCACGGCGCTGACAAACGCCGCACATTCCCGTGCCAGCGGTTCCTCTGCAGGAAAACTGATCGCCGTTTCTGCCTCGCCGCCTGAACGGAAAAGGAGCTTGGACTCGGGAGGCGCCACATCATTGAACTCCAGCGAACCTATCTCGCCATGCACACTCAGCAACTGAACCTTTGCGGGGCTCCTCCAGGACACGGTGGTGATCGCCTCCACCCCCGATGCAAACGTGAGCCGGATGGACGCATGCAGACGCCCCGGTTGACCTGCATCACCCTCGCCGTCAATGCACTGCACCGAGACAGGGACCGCGTCTGCACATGCCAACAGCATGGAAATATCGTGAGCGGCAAACTCCCACAGCACGTGCTCCCTGGGAATTTCGGGCCCAGGCACCAGCCGGCTGCTTGCCATCTCCTGCACCTGGCCTATCGCACCGGTGCGAATCTGCTCCAGAAGCGTCTGGAAGGCTGGATGGTAGCGAAGCAGATGTCCTGTCATCAGCTGGCGGCCGCCAGCACGGGCTTGCGTCACCAGAGCACGCGCGCTTGCGAGATCGGTCGTCATCGGCTTTTCGACGAATACATCGAGACCAGCATCCAGGGCAGATTGCGCGAGAAACGCATGCGTCGAAGGGGGCGTGGCGATCGCGACTGCGTTGATGTTTCCCGAGCGAATCATTTCTTCAAAGGCCACAAAGCGGCCAGCCGCCGGGTGCTGCGCAGCGATGCTGTCCAGCGCGACCGAATCGGAGTCGCAGAGTCCCGCCAGACACCCCATCGCGTCGAAGTTGCGGATCAGATTGCGCCCCCAGCGCCCTACTCCGATCACGCCCACCCGGGCGCCTTCCGTGATTGGCACCAAGTTCAGCCCCGCTGGCGGATGCCCGGCGGATCAGCCGGCTTGGTCGGGCGGGGATCCATCCGCAGGATGGAGGACAAGTGCCGCAGAATTCAGACAGTACCGGCGTCCGGTCGGAGGAGGCCCGTCTGGAAACACATGGCCAAGGTGTGCGTCGCAGGCAGCACAAAGGACCTCGGTCCGGACCATGCCATAACTTCTGTCAGTACGTTCGTCTACAACCGCATCCGACACGGGCTCTGTAAAGCTGGGCCAACCGGTACCTGAATCGAATTTGGTCTTCGATTCAAACAACGGGGTCTGACAGCAGACACAAACGTAGGTTCCGGCGCGCTCTTCGTTCCAGTACCGGCCGGTGAAGGCGGGCTCTGTCGCCCCCTTGCGGGTTACTGCAAAGGCCTCCGGCGTCAGCGTTTCCCGCCAGTTTGCCTCGGGCGCTTGCCGGCCAGGTGCCTGCTTTTCCATCGATCGAGCCCCCCTTGGAGAGCGCACTATAGTCGTTTGACGGAGCAATCAGACGGAATCAAACAGCGGGTCAAGGACCGTCAGGCCCGTTGCCCATTGACCCGGCAGATGCCGGTGCAGGCGGCACGTTGTCGAGCGATTTCGTAGCGGTGAAAAATGGCCGAAAAACCCGGCACAGCAACCGTGGTGTGACAGGCTCGGTTCATACGCCCAAGCGGGCTCCTAGGAGTCAGTTCGTCCCGGGCGTTGTCCTGCTAAGTTGTTCCTCGCGCTTTGCGGTCCGTGCTGTTCGGAACCGCGAAGCGTTTTCACGTACTCGCTTCAGCAGCCTGTCTGGATGCCGAACAACGTTACTTCTTAGCGCACTGGAGAAAGACCTGGATGCCAAACGTAATTGCACTTGAGGACCTGCCGAACTACACCGGCAAAGAAATCGGAACCAGCTCATGGCTGACAATGGATCAGGAACGCATCGACCAGTTTGCCGAAGCGACACGCGACTTCCAATGGATCCACGTCGACACCGAACGGTCGGAAGCGGGCCCGTTCGGATCCACAATCGCGCACGGTTTTTTGACTCTCTCACTGGTAAGTGCCTTTACAAGCGAGATTCTCAAGGTTGAGGGAGTGGCCAGATCGATTAACTACGGCGCGAATCGCTTGCGATTTCTCACCCCGGTGCGACCAGGTGACCGCGTGCGCTCCCGCTTGGAAATCTTGGGCGTCGAAGAGTTCAAGGGAGGCATCAAGGTCGAGAACCGGTCGACTGTGGAAATCGAAGGGGCTGAACGACCTGCATGCATCGTCGAGGGCATTGCTGTGCACTATCCCGGGTGAGACGCGGTGAGCTGAGGCGCCCCGGGGCATTGCGTCACGTTTTTCGGCCTGCCGCTTTACAAGTCAAGCACGCGGGCCACGAGCAGTTGGCCGCTGCCGGCCTAATCTCCTGCTGGGCCCTGCACGGGCGCAGAAGTCGGGCGTGCAGCCAGTAGCACCGGTGTTGCCGGGGCTGTATCTCGTGCCAGCTCGGCGCGCAGTCCACATGTCCTCGGCGGTGCACTATTCTGGAACGCCGCTAACGTGCCGGCGGGTCCGATTGCAACTGCGTGAATGATCTCCTTGTCGCAAGTTTTCGCCGGGTGCGCGGTCCAGCCAGTTCCGAGGATCGACATGGACAGCACGTGCCCTCGCTTGTCTCTTGCCTGGCTCCTGCGCCCATGGCTTCCGTCAAGCTGCCTGACCTCCAGGTTATTGCTATTCGGGCTGGCCCTGTGGGTCGCCGCTTTGGCAGCGTGGCCCCGCGATGTAAGGGCCAACGACCCGGTGCCGCTCGCCGGGTCTGACATCGTTCCCAAAGCATGGCTGATACCCAGCTGTGCACGAACACGCGGGGGAATCGCAATCGCAGAACCGCGTGGACGGATCTACTACTGTCTCCAGCGAGTGGTTGCGATCGAACGTCGATATCCCGGCGCATCGAAGTTTTTCATTCTTCACGAATACGGTCACATCGCACTGCAGACCGGCGACGAGCTTCGCGTCGACTGTTGGAGTGCGTGGGAACTCGCCCACACACCCGGTGGCGCTGATGTGATGGCATCCGCTCAGAATTACCTGGAGCAGTACAAGCTGCCCGACCCAAAATACGGGGGCACAGGAGCCGATCGATCGGAACTCCTGGCAGGGTGCTTTGCCGAGGGCATGGCATGGCTTGATCGTGCGCGCGAGGAAGGACGCCGGCCTCCCCCCATTCTGGAGCCCGCCACCCGTTAGGCCGACCAGGGTCTCTGCACACGCAGCTCAGTCCGACCATTACGCGGATCGGGACACCCGCTTTTGCCTGGCATCTCGGCTGCCAGGCGCGTGTCGCGGGCAGACGGACGATTGCCTGAGCCCGGTGAAATCGCCCCAATGGTGCCGAACGAACATTCCTCAGGCGAAAGCAAACCCCGAGTCGAGCATGTCAGCGCGGAAGCCAGTGGAACATAATCCCCATTTTCAGACGAGTTAGGCATGGACTGGTTGTTCACCCTGTTCAGCGAAGACGATCTGTACTACCTGGAAGCCTGGTTCAACGACTGGTTCTTCTACATCGCGATCGGCATTTTCTCACTGGAGCTATTGCGCCAGACATTGACGAAACGCATTAGCTGGAACCTCCTGGGCGATGCCGTGACCAACTTTGTCACACTCATTGCCTTTCTCGGTATCGCGCTGCTGTTCTTCGGCGTTTACGTCGCAACGCTGTACTGGTTTTACGAGAATGCCAGCGTCACCCAGCTACCCAACACGCTATGGGTCATGGGGCTGGCCATCATCTTGGCCGATTTCATCTACTACTGGGAGCACCGGTTCATGCACCGGGTCGGGTTCGGCTGGGCCACCCACACGGTTCACCACAGCTCGCCCTACTTCAATATTTCTGTCGCGTACCGCTTCGGTCCGCTCGATGGCATCCTGCCGCTGTTCTTTCACATTCCGATGGCCATGCTTGGCTTCAATCCGTGGATGATTCTGTTCGCCGAAACGATGGTGCAGCTGTACCAGACCGCGCTGCACACCGAACTTGTGAAGAAACTGCCGCGCTGGTTCGAGGCCGTGTTCAACACACCGTCCCACCACCGCGTGCACCACGGCAGCAATCCGCAGTACATCGACAAAAACTACGCGGGCATTCTGATCATCTGGGACAAGCTATTCGGCAGCTTCGCGCCTGAAGGGGAACAGGTCGTTTACGGTCTGACCAAGCCGCTTGCATCGATCAATCCGATCAAGGTGTTCCTCCACGGTTACTGGCGCCTGCTGGTCGACATGGTGAAATCGAAGAGCATCGGTGAGGCGATTGGGTATTTTTTCATGCCGCCTGGCTGGAAACCGGCTCGATTGAGTGCCGGAGCTGAAAATCTGGAGTCTCCGGCTGCCAACGCATCAAGGCGGCCATGAACAAGGCCATCCGGCAATTCATTGGCATCGAGCGCCTCATCGAGTTGGCCTTCGACCTGTTCGACGCCCCTACTTGGCTGCACCGAAGAGTTGCGTGGAGGAGATTTTGACTCCACTGCGTCGGCCGGTTTCGCTGCATCCGTGCGCAGCTGCCGCCGGGACTCAACTCCTTTGCCGCTGCTTGTGCGAGCCTGAACTGCCCTGCCGTTATGGACCTGAATTCGTTGCATCGCCCTGCCCGCGTCACCATACTTCCGATCGATGAATGGGCAGGTTCGGACAACGCCCGGTGAGTGGACAGCCCGGGGCAGGTTTTGCCCAGGCAGGCATCGATCACGCTCGAAGAACGTCTTCCTCCGGAACCGCGAAGTCGGCCGGCGACTCGGGTTGATTTTGCGCAAGCTGAAAGCCGGTGCAGGGTGCGATTACGCGATCGACCACGGTACAGGCCTGACCGTATTCGGCGTCTGTCGCCACGCCTGTGATGTGCCCGGGTTCCGGATTGTCCGCAGCAGCTCTGGCACCCGGGTCTTCGTGCGGCAGGACGTCCGGCGTGTCCGGGTCGTCAGACATCCGGCCAGCCGGCCCGGATCGCTCACCTGGCGAAGGGCACAAACCCGCCGCAAGCGGCGGAGCTGATCCGACCACATGCCGGAGCCTTTCCGCTGGCGCATGCGCGTCCGATACAGCGAAGTCGACGCCCAGGCTCTGGTGTATTTCGCGCAGCACCTGACGTACTACGACAACGCGATCACCGAATTCCTGCGGTCGCTGCCCTTCGATCTGTTCGGTTACGCCCGGAAGTCGTGCTGCGACTTCAACGTAATCCACGCAGACGTCGATTTCGTCCAGCCGGTGCGGCTCGACGATGAGCTCGACGTCTCGGTAGCTGTCGCCCGGATTGGGAAGTCGAGTGTCACCTTCGCGACAGCGCTTCACCCTGCCGGGCAAGACACCATCTTGTCCCGGGGCAGCGTCGTGTGGGTGCATGCGGACCAGGGCACGATGAGTTCAACCCCGATCCCTGACGACCTCCGCCGTCAGCTTGCCGGACATCTGCACGCCCCCGCCAGAGATCAAGTGTAATTTCATCCGGCGTGCTGCCAGGCAAATTCAGCGGCAACAATGGGTTGTATGGGTTTGTGCGTGGCAGGACCTGGCTCTTACATGGCAACACTTGAAGCCGGGTCATGTGCGACTGAGCAGAGGCGCAGTGCTGGAGCGGTATCGGCTTTGTGGGCACCCGGAAGGCATGACTCGAATCACCCGGCAACGCACCTCGTTCAGAGTCAGCCTGACAAGATTGGCGACCAGGCCTGGCAGGTTGTGCACCGACAGACCGTCGCCGATCCCTTGGATGCCGGCATGGGCCCTGTCGCGCTCCAAAATCCTGGCTGTTGCCAAGCGCCGGGCGCCCGAACAGATGGCGATGACCGCGCGAGCTGAGGCTCGCTGCAACTTTATCCATCGACGGTTGCCGCCTAGCGTGGCGCGAGCAAATCGGCATCGACTTTGCAAGGAAACACGTCGATGCAATGGCCCAGCGATTACCGAGAACAAATAAAAATGCGGCTGGCAGACCAAGGCCAATTGTATTCCAAAGCAACAACGCCTCATCATTGCAGTCAGAAAGCCCAAATTGGCGCACGCAATTGCGCCGGACTTCAAATGGACAGGCTAAGGCGCATCGTGTATTTTCGACCGGCCGGGGATACAGAGAGGATAAGTGGGGGCTCAAGAGTTTCGGACGCCGGTGCACTACCGCACGGTTCCCTAATGTTCGCCCCCAGGGTTTCCGCCCCGTGCACCGGGGAAGCCGTACCAGCGGACGGAAATCACCATGCCTGAGGCTACTGACGGTCAAGCACAGCGGTCCGAGCCCAATCGTTTGCTCGGCTTTGTACAGGCGGCGCTGATACTGGCGGCAATTGTTGTGGCGCTGTATTTCGCCCGGGCGCCTAGCTACGTCCAAGTCGATTCAGCTTCCGACCTGTCGTTTGAAATCGCCAATCCGGTGGTTCACGTGGTCAATCCCGTGCCCGTTCAGCAATCGATGACGTTGAATTTGACCGGCTCCGTGACCTTGGAAGAGAAGGCGGTCGTCGTGTCAGAGGTCATGGGGCGCGTTACCTGGATATCGCCAGACTTCAACAACGGAGGGGTGATCCCGGCAAACGAGGCGTTTGTTCAGATAGACCGCACGGAATACGAGCTTGAGGTGGAAGCAGCGGGACATGCCCTCGCGGAGGCGGAGGCCCGGTTGCAGATCGCGCAATCCGAGGGAATTGCGTTCGGAGTAGCGCTCGCTGAAGCCGGGGTTGCCCGCGCACAGACCGCGCTGGAGCTTGCCGAGCTTCAGCTCGAACGAACAAGCATCTCATTGCCGTACGAGATCAGAGTGATGGCCACGGAGCTGGAAGTCGGTGAGGTCGTCGGTTCATTCCAGGAAGTGGGCCCCGCCAGCAGGATGGGCGTCGTGTATCGCGTTGATGCATTGCAGTTCGAGGCTCCGATCGAGGTCTCGAGTCTGGCCTTTCTTGAGCCGATCGTTGGCCGCTCCGCGAGTATTCGGACGGAAGCAGGAACGCACCGGCTGGTGGCCGAACGCGTGTCGTCGGTGGTCGCGCCACGCAGCCGTCTGGCGAAGGTGTTTTTCAGGTTCTCGCCTGATCAGACGATCGCGTCATTGCCCCTTCCCGGTTCATTCGGCGAGGGCGAGGTCGAGGGGCCTTCGTTCGAGAACGTATACGTACTCCCGGAGGCCGCCGTCCAAGAGGAAAACCGTGTGTGGATCGTCGCGGATGGCGCGCTGACCTCGCTGACGCCGACGGCATTGGGGCGCGCTGATGGGGGCCTGATCGTGGAGGCGTTCGATACCGGAGAGGGTGTGGTTCTCGGCACGCTTCCGGAAGCTCGAGAAGGGTTGGCGGTGACAGTAGCGAAAGCGGGCCCGTCCGAATAACGGAAGCCTCAACATGAGTACCACCGATTTTCAATCGACGGCCCGGACTGGTGCAGCATCGGGTACGGGAATGATCGCCTATTTCGCCCGGAACCCCGTGGCTGCCAATCTTTTGATGGTGTTCCTGATCGTCGGCGGGATCATTTCCGGATCCCTGATTCCGATCCAACGATTTCCGGATCTTGACCTTCGCACAGTTACTGTGACCGTTCCGGCACCGGGGTCTTCTCCTGAGGAAGTGGAGGAGGACATCAACCGCCGGATCGAAGAAAGCTTGCTCGGCCTGTCGGGGGTGGAGCGTGTTGTCACCACCGCCACCCAAGGGCTTGGACGGGTCGACGTCGAGATCACACCGTTTGCAAGCGCTGCCACTGTGCTCCTGGATGTCCAGAACGCGGTAGACAGCATTGAGCGTTTCCCGCCGGTTAATGCGGAACAACCTGAAGTGAGGATTGAGGAACTCACACCGGAAGTGCTGACACTGGCCGTTGTGTCGTCCCGCCTGACCGAGGATGAGTTGAGGGTCGAGGCAGAAAGCGTTCGCAGTGAATTGTTGCAGCTGCCGACGGTATCGCAGGTGGAGCTTCGAGGTACCCGGGACCGAGAAATCTCGATCGAAATCAACGAGGAAGAACTGCGCCGAAACGATCTCACGCTTCGACACATTGCCGAATCAGTGCGCCGACAATCGCTCAACGTGACGTTTGGTGAATTGCGCACGGACGCGGGCGGCGTGGTTCTGCAGTCCATCGCCAAACGTGAGGTAGGCGATGATTTCAGGGATATTCCCCTCCTGACACGGCTGAACGGCACGATTCTCCGGCTCGGTGACGTTGCCGAGATCCGCGACGGATTCGTCGATGAGCAGACCGTGACCCGGTTTAACGGCAAGCCGGCTGTGCTGGTCCGCGTGGATGCTGCCAAACAGCAGTCAATTGTCGCGATGTCCGACGAGATCAGTGAATGGTTGGATACCTACGAAGCGCATGCGGATGCCACCATCGAGGTCTGGAGCGATAGCGCGACGCCAACCTTCCACCGGCTAACGGAAATCGTCCGAAATGGAATCATCGGCGCACTGCTTGTCTTTATTTGCTTGATGGTCGTGTTCGACCTGCGCGTGGCCACGTGGATTACCGTCGGCATTCCACTGTCCTTTATCGGATCGCTGATTTTCTTCGGTCCAGCAGGCCTCACGCTCAACATGGGCACCGTCTTTGCGTTTTTCCTGCTCATTGGGATTGTTGTTGACGACGCTGTCGTGGTGGGAGAAAGCATTGCCGCCGAGCGGGAGGCCGGCAAGGGCGCCCTGGATGCCGCCATCAGCGGCGCGAAGGCCGTTTTCGGCCCGATCACGATCGGCGTCGTCACCACTCTGCTTGCACTCGTCCCGTTCGCATTCATCACGGCCGGCAATTACCAGGTTCTCAAGGTATTTCCCTATGTCGCCGTCTTTGTCTTGCTGGTTTCGCTCGTAGAAGCGTTCCTGATTCTTCCGGCGCACCTTTCGCACGAACGGCGGTGGAGCCTGTCCCCGCTCAGGGACGTACAGGAATGGGTGCACCGCTGGCTGGAGGATCTTCGTGACCGTGTGGTTGTTCCTGCCGTCGCCTGGTCTGTCCGGAATATCGGTCTGACTCTCGCTGGTGGCGTAGTGGTCATGATCGTGGCGGTCATGCTGGTCCGTTCGGAAACTGTCCGCCTCGTGGTGACGGACAATCGGGCCGTGTCCATGAACAGCGTGCAAGCTGACATCACGCTGCCGGCGGGAGCGCCTTTCGAGACGACGCTCGGGTTCGCCGAGGAATTCGTGAGCGCGGCGGAAAGCATCAACGAAGAGTTGGGAAGTGAATCCATTAATGCGATCAGCATGATGGTCGGCAATTTTGCATCCTCGAAAGCCGGCGAAGAGGATCCCGCACGCAGTCACGTGGCGTCCGTAAAGCTGCATCTGAACGATCGCCCGGTTCGCACCGCATCCCCGTGGGAGATTGCCCAGTTGTGGCGCCACAATGTCGGGGATACGTCCTATCTGGAGTCGGTTGAATACGAAATCACGAGACTTCGCACGCGGCCCGGCGTCGCCTATGCATTCAAGCACAACGACATGGAAACTCTGGAGGCGGTGGTTGCGGAGGTCCGGCAATACCTGGCCACAGTTCCTGGAGTTTATGGTGTGTCCGACAGCCTATCTCTCGGAAAGCGGCACATTGAGGTCGAGTTGACCCCGGCGGCGGAGGCAGCGGGCATGACGACTGCGTTGGTCGGAGCGCAGTTGCGGGCGAATTATCACGGCATTGAGGTTCAGCGTCTCCAGCGTGGACACGAGGAACTCAAGGTCATGGTGCGATATCCGCCGGAGCGCCGGGCAAGCCTGGAAGAGCTGGGCCGAGAACGCGTCATTCGCGTTGGCCCGGGTATAGGGAAGAAGATTCGGAAGGATGAGATGCCGTTGGCATTGGTCACGAAGCTCACGGAAACGCGCGAACTCGGTACGTTGAAGCGGATCGACGGCCAACAGGCGGCTGTCGTGAACGCGCACGCGGATCCTTCGGTCATCACTCCAATTCAGGCACGACGAAAGCTCAACGCCGAACTTTTCCCGGAATTGCAAGCAAAGTACCCCGATCTGAAGGTCGAGAAGGAAGGTGGCGAGCGGGAAGAAAGAGCGATGCTTGCGACGCTGGGAGCGCTCGTCCCCATCGTTCTGATCGCAATGTATGCGCTCATGGCGGCGTTCCTCCGAAGTTATTGGAAGCCGTTGGTGGCCGTCGTTGGAATTTTTCTCTCGTTTGCCGGCGCAATATTCGGCCATTGGGCGCTGGGCTGGGATCTGACGGCGATCTCGATTTTCGGGATGATCGGCGTTTCCGGCGTGGTCGTGAACGATGCACTGGTGCTGATGGATCGCTACAACCTGCTGCGTCGGGAAAACCGGATGTTGCCGGCGATCGCGGCCGCGGCCGCGGCCTCGCGACATCGCTTTCGGGCCGTGTTCTTGACGAGCCTGACGACCATTCTCGGACTGTCGCCGCTCCTTTACGAACGCAGCGACGAACTGGTTTTTCTGGTGCCGTTTGTCGTGAGCATGTTGGGCGGCCTAATCATGTCCGCCCTGTTCATTCTGTTTATCCTGCCGACGCTGGTGATGCTGGCCGAGGGCCGTACGGAGTAACGGCCTAACTCGAACAGCGGGGCAGGTGCCCAAAAAAGCCGGCTTGTCTTTCTCGCCTATCGATCAGGGCAAGACGATCGCCGGACGGACTACTTCGTTCTCGTGCTGATTCTCACCAAAGCAGCCACCGATTCTCACGAACGAAGCTACCCGGAATGAGTTAGGCGGGAAAGTGCCGGTCGCGGCAACATCAACAGCAAAGTCGAACCTGACTGCAGCGATTGACCGTACCGCGTTCAGGGCGTGTTCGAGAGCATAGAACTTCCATGTGGGCAGGATCCCTGCCGCACCGGTCCGGTTCCCACCCACAGGAGGCCAAAGGGCCGTTCCAGGTGACTCAACAGGCAGCTTCCTCGCCATCGGCTTCAGCGGCAGCCTTGTTTCCACCTTCCGGCAGGTTTGCAACGGAACCCGAGCGCCCCGGACCGTGGGTTTCGCCGCCTCGGACGTTGGCTCCACGAGCCAAGCCCCCAGCGGCGCCAACCGATTGAACGGGTTTTCGCCGGCCTTCTGGTCAGCCGAACTACACCGAAACCGGACCGTCAGGCGTCCAAAACGAGAGAGGCCGTTCATAGTGCGGCATCATCAAACGCTTGCGTGCATGGAGTCATGTCCCTCAAGAGGCGGCGATCCGGCCCGATTCTCTTTCTGTCGGTACCGGAGCCCTGGAGGGCCAGGTTTCCGGTAAACCTGCAAGGAAAGTCCGTTGCGGAATAACCGTTGCAATCCTTGAAGGAAGTACTTCGTCCAATCACGCTGGAAATTCTCAAGATCACTGCCTGACAGACCTAACGTCCCTATGGCACCCATTCCCGTAAATCCGGCGCCACAACAACCCATGCTTCTTTGGGCCGGGCAAAATCTTGCTGGGATTCCGGCGTCTTCAACAATCCAACACAGGTATGATCCCTACGGGTTCCCGTGAACAGGTCACAAGAAGCACCTCAGGCCTCCGCCATGACTCGAGTGTTCCGATTGCGGGTGGGGCCTTCACTCGGCTTGGGTCCGGCACGTGGCCGGCACCCGGATGCCGAACAACACTGGCTGGAGAGAACGAATGGCTAAGGCCTCAGATCTGTTGGTGCGCGCGCTCGAAAAAGAGGGCGTGACGACGGTATTCGGGATTCCCGGCGAGGAAAACCTCGACTTTCTGGATTCGTTGGCACACTCCGATCAGATCGACCTGGTTCTGACCCGCCATGAGCAGGCGGCGGGATTTATGGCCGCAACCTATGGGCGTTTCACCGGCAAGGCCGGAATCTGCCTATCGACCCTGGGCCCCGGAGCCACGAACCTCACAACCGCCGCCGCGTACGCAACCCTGGGCGGCATGCCGATGATGATGATTACCGGGCAGAAACCGGTAAAGCGCTCAAAACAGGGCCGTTTCCAGATCCTCGACGTGGTGGAGATGATGCGGCCCATTACCAAGTACGCCCACCAGATCGTTGCCAGCGACAACATACCGAGCCGGGTGCGCGAGGCCCTGCGGCAGGCCGAAGAAGAAAAGCCCGGGGCCGTGCATCTGGAGTTGCCCGAAGATATTGCCGGCGAAACTACCGATGAACTCCCGGTTCCAGCGTCCTACGTCAGGCGGCCGGTTGCCGAGGAGAAGGCTGTTCGAGCCGCCGTCGACAGGATTGCGCGAGCCAAGTCACCCATCATCCTGATCGGGGCCGGCGGCAACCGTAAACTGACCAGCCGCATGCTGACGGCCATGGTGGAACGATTCGGGATCCCGTTTGCCACCACGCAACTGGGCAAGGGTGTCATCGACGAATGCCATCCCCTCTTCATGGGCTGTGCGGCACTGTCTGCCGGCGATTTCGTCCATCGTGCCATCGAATGCGCGGATCTCGTGATCAACGTCGGTCACGACGTCATCGAAAAACCTCCCTTTTTCATGCAACAGGGCCCTGAGGAGGCCGGCGCATTACGTCAATCCGATGTGGATCCGATCAGCGTGTCTAGGGGGACGGAGGTCGTGCACGTGAACTTCCGCTCAGCCGAAGTCGATCCTGTCTACTTTCCGCAGATCGAGGTCGTTGGCGATATTGCCAATGCAATCTGGCGAATCAGTCGCCTGCTGGAGCTCGAGGAGACGTCGTGGGACTTCGATCGCATGAAGACCATCAAGATGCATCACGATGCGAGTATGGACGAGGGCGCAGACGACCCGCGATTTCCGGTCTACCCCCAGCGCTTGGTGCGCGATGTCCAGAACGTGATGCCGGACGATGGAATCGTGTGTCTCGATAATGGTGTGTACAAGATCTGGTTTGCCCGGAATTACCGGGCGCGGGGGCCGAATACGGTACTGCTGGACAATGCCCTGGCTGCCATGGGTGCAGGCTTGCCTTCGGCGATGGCGGCGCGCCTCGTGAATCCCGAATGCAAGGTGCTGGCCATCTGCGGCGACGGCGGTTTCATGATGAATTCCCAGGAGATCGAGACCGCCGTTCGTCTCGGCATCGACTTGACCTGCTTGATCCTGAACGATGGCGCGTACGGCATGATCCGCTGGAAGCAGGCCAATCTGGGGTTCCGCGACTGGGGGCTTGAGTACGGCAACCCGGACTTCCGGGCTTACGCACGAAGCTACGGCGCGAAAGGGCATCGCGTCGAAGACACCGAATCGCTGGCGCCATTGCTTGCGCGATGTCTGCGCACCAAAGGTGTTCACCTCATCGATTGTCCTGTCGATTACTCGGAAAATGACGAAATTCTGAACACCCGAATCAAGGAGCAGAGCGCTGCGCTGGCCCCATGAATGCTTCAGGCCGTAATCGCGGAGTCAGCGCTCCCGATGGTCGGCCTGCAGGAAACCAGACCATGACCAACAGTTCGTCCCAGCCAGTTCCTTACGAGACGTGGAACCTCGCCAAGCCGGCGCGCCAGGGAAGCAGAGGCGTTGTAGTGGCGCAGGAACCGGAAGCCGCAGCAGCCGGGGCTGCGGTTATTGAATCAGGCGGCAATGCCATCGACGGCGCGATCGCCACGGCGCTTGCCCTTGCGGTGACAGAACCCTGGATGAGCGGCTTGGGCGGCGGAGGATTTCTCATCGCTTATGTGGCCGCAGAGCGCGCGGTTCGGGTCGTGGACTTCGGCATGGTCGCACCCGAAGGGCTCAACCGCGACGACTATCCGTTGACAGGTGCCAAGGGTGCTGACCTGTTTGGATGGCCGCAGGTCCAGGGTGATTCCAACATCCACGGCGCGAAGTCGATTGCAGTTCCAGGCGCCGTTGCCGGCTACGGGCTGGCCGTCTCGAATTATGGCCGTAAACCGTGGTCCGAACTGATCCGCCCGGCGCGTGCTCTCGCGGAACGGGGGCATCGGGTCACCTGGTGGACAACCCTGCATGTTGCTGCCGAGGCACCTCTCATTGCGAAATATGCGACCTCAGCTGCCACATGGCTGCCCGGAGGGCTACCGCCCACCATGTCCTATGAGCCAGTTCCGGCCTATCTGCGCATGCCGGCGCTTGCCAAGACGCTAGACATTCTGGCCACGGACGGACCGGACACGTTTTACAACGGAGCCCTCGCGCGTTCGGTGACGGCCGACGTACAGGCGGCAGGAGGGACCCTGTCCGAACAAGACCTTGCGAGCTATCGCGCCCGCGTGGTGGAACCCCTGCAGGTTCCGCGCGGCGAGGCAACGTACCATCTGCTTCCAGGCTTGACCGCCGGGCCTACATTTGCTGACGCAATGGCTCGGTTACCCGAGTTCGATTCGCCGCGACCCGATGCTGTGGCATACGAAGCGTACGCATCGGTGCTGATCGAATCCTACCGGCGCCGATTGCAGCACCTGGGCCATGCAAGCAACGACGCGGTACCGAGCTGCACAACCCATATTTCGGCGGCGGACAGCGATGGAAACATTGCAATGCTGACGACCACCCTCCTGTCGGTTTTTGGCTCCCGCCTGGTCCTCCCGACGAGCGGAATCCTGATGAACAACGGGATCAACTGGTTTGATCCAAGGCCCGGTCGCCCAAACTCCCTTGCTCCGGGCAAGCGACCGCTCTCCAACATGTGCCCCATGATTGCTACGCGAAACGGTGAGCCCTGGTTTGGATTTGGGGCGTCAGGAGGACGCAAGATCCTGCCCGCCGTTTTTCAGCTGGCCTCATTTGTCAACGACTGGGGTATGGACCTGGAAGCCGCGCTGGCGTGCCCCCGAATCGATGCAAGCGGCATTGATCACCTGGTGTACGACAGCCGTCTGGACGACGCTTCGATTGCCGCTATTCAGGCCGTGGCTCCAGCCAAACCCTGGGCCCCTACCGTGTTCCCCTCGCAATACGCCCAGCCTTCCGGCGCGGCGGTGGCGCCGGCGGAGGGTTGTGTCGGCGCCGCCCATCGCCATTCACCCCTTGCGACGGCGGTGGCCGCCTAGATCGCGCGTTTCCCAGCTATCTCAGTGTGGCGTCCGATCGGTCGTGCGCCAAGATTGCAGCCGCCTACGGAGGGCAATCTCCGGCACCTCCCTGCCGCGCTCACAAGCATCGATGTCACGATCGTTTGGATTACCTGAAAACCGCCATCAACGAACGATCGGCTGTCAAGTTCATCGAGTTGCAAATGTTTCGTCGGATGCGCATTCGCCGCCATGTGCGACGGCGTGACCTCGGCGCGCCGAACCGCGCGACGGGCGTGCGCAGCAGCCGACATCACTGGTCGGCCAACATTCCCCATGACCACGCGACACGCAGGCCCGTTTCGACGTGTATACCTGCTGTGTCTTCGCGGCCTGGCATCGGGCCTTCAATGCCAGCAATCCGGCCAAGTGCCTGTCGCCATAGGAATACTGTCCCATGATCCCCCGTTACGCCCGTGAACCCATGTCCAGCCTCTGGACAGCGCAAACCAGGTATTCAATTTGGCTTGAGATCGAAACCCTGGCCTGCGAAAAGCAGGAAGCGCTTGGATTGATCCCCAAGGGTGTAGCCGACAGGCTGCGGGCGCGGGGCCAGATCGACATCCCGCGTATCGACGCCATCGAACGTGAAGTGCGACATGACGTCATCGCGTTTCTGACCAGTCTCGCTGAACAGATTGGCGACGAAGCACGTTTCGTCCACCGCGGCCTGACATCGTCCGACGTACTGGATACATGCCTCGCGGTTCAGCTGACCCGAGCGAGCGACCTCCTCCTGGAGGACCTCGACGAACTCCTGGCTGCCTTGCGGGACCGCGCGTTTGAATCGCGGGACATGGTGTGCATCGGGCGATCGCACGGGGTGCACGCGGAACCGACCACCATGGGTCTGAAGTTTGCGCAGGCCTACGCCGAATTTGCGCGAAACCGTGCCCGGCTGGTTGTTGCCCGGAACGAGGTAGCGACCTGCAAGGTCTCGGGTGCGGTCGGAACCTACGCGTCCATCCCTCCGGAGGTTGAGGAATACGTTGCTGACCACATGGGGCTTTCTCCGGAACCCATTTCAACACAGGTGATTCCGCGCGACAGGCATGCGATGTACTTCGCAACGCTGGCCGTGATTGCGAGTTCGGTCGAGCGGCTTGCCGTCGAAATCCGGCATCTGCAGAGAACCGAAGTACGCGAGGCCGAAGAGGCGTTCTCGGAGGGCCAAAAAGGAAGTTCAGCCATGCCGCACAAGCGGAATCCGGTGCTTACGGAGAATCTCACCGGGCTGGCGCGCATGGTCCGGTCGATGGCCAGTCCGGCCCTAGAAAACGTCGCGCTCTGGCATGAGCGGGACATTTCGCATTCATCAGTCGAACGGATGATTGCGCCGGACGCGACCGTAACCCTTGATTTCGCGCTTGCCCGCTTGACGTCCGTGGTCAAGAATTTGGTTCTCTACCCGGAACACATGCTAGCCAACCTCGGACGCCTTGGCGGCCTTCATGCCAGTCAGGCTGTGTTGCTGTCGCTTGCCGATGCGGGAGTGGCGCGAGAAGAGGCCTACCGGATGGTTCAGCGCAACGCCATGCGGGCGTGGGCAGGGGAAGGGAAGTTCGAATTTCTTCTTGCTGAAGATCCAGACATCGCTCAGCACCTCGATGCGAAAACGCTAAGCGAAGCATTCGACGATAGACGTCACCTGCAACACGTTGATACGGTGTTCGAGCGTGTTTTCCGAGAGCGGGCTACTCAGCCATAATTTCCGATTTCGCCTGCTCAAGCAGGCGGTCCATTTCGGCACGAAGCTCCGTCTCCGACTTTTGCATTCCGGCCGCTTCAAAATCGGCCAGGAGCTTCCGCACCACATCGGCATCTCCCGGTTCGTCCAGATCCGCGGTCACTACCTCCTGGGCGTAGCTGGCGTGTTCGGTCTCTGGACGCCCCATTTCCTTTGCTGCCCATAATCCAAGCAGTTTGTTCCGTCGCGCAGCCACGCGGAACTGCAGCTGCTGGTCATGGACGTACCTCTTTTCGGCTTCATCCTTTCGATCGTCGAATGTGGTCATTCTGTCTCCTCTCTCAATGAACAGGGCCTGCAGCAACAACGATCTGCAAGCGACCGGCCGCTCAGCTCAACCTTCAAATACACGCGTTTGCTGCCACCACGCACCGGAAACGTCTACGCGGCATCCGTTGTTCCCAGCCGGTTCATCAATCGAACGGCGTCTGTTCAACCCGCGCGGTGGTGCCGAATACCCCTCACTCTTTCCAGCGCCGGCCGGCCGTCGCCTTGGAGCAGCACAGGCGGCGTGCTCGAGCGCTAGGACGTGTTAGCTGGCGGATCGCATGCAACGGTCTTCATCCTGGCCGGAACCGAAAGCTCCAGAATTTGAAGATCATCCGATGCGCGCGTTTCGTTGTGCCGTATTCCGCCAGGAATAAACAACGACTCGCCTTCCTTGACCGTGATGGTTTCCCCGGTTTCGAACTCCAGTTCCACCCACCCTTTCAATGAGTAGATGAACTGCCCTTCGCACTCGTGGTAGTGCCAACCCGTCGGTTCGGTCATGCCACGGACTGCGGTCATGGTTTGGGCCCGAAGTTTGCCGAGACTGGCATCGGTAACCCCCAAATCACGATAGACAAAGAAGTCTCGTCGGCCTTCCACATGCGGAGCTGACTCAAGCTTCGCATGTGCCAATTTTTGGATCGGTTTTGAACTCATGATGAGATGCCCCCAGCTGCACACCAATTTTAGCGCCTGAGACTGCCCGTGCACAGCCGAAGCGGATGCAGTAACCCGCGAACGGCCCCGCAAATGGGGACGGAATGCCCTCGTGGACGAGGCCAGACAGTCGATCTGCAACTTCGGTCGGCCCGCGAGCGGGTGCGAAGAAGGGACGCCCCTGCCAAGCATCCGGTTAAGTGAATGAAGTCGCAGGCACCGGTCCGCGGACCAGACGGGAGTTCACAGGCGCCGCCCCAGCAGTGCCTCCTGGCTCCCGGCCTCCATTCATTCTCGCGCGCCTTGAAGGGCATTGCAGTTCCGGCTTCCCGCCAACCTTTATCCTGGTTCGGTGCCGGTAGTATTGTGAAACAGACAGTTGACGGCACCTGCAATCCGGATACTGCCTGCCTTGCCGTTTCGCCAGTGTGATCATCCGTGTGCACGCTCGCTCTCCTAGCACGACCGAACCATCGCTGGCCCGTTATCGTCGCATCCAATCGCGACGAGCTGTTCCACCGACCATGGAAAAGCCCCGCCCGTCATTGGGCCGACCGGCCAAACGTGATCGGCGGTCTTGATCTTCAGGAAAACGGTTCCTGGATTGCGGTGAACGATTCCCACGTTCTGGCAATTCTCCTCAACCGTCCCGCACCCGGCCCCCGACCCTCGGGATTCAGGACGCGTGGCGAACTCCCGCTTCTGGCGTTGGAACAGAAGTCTGCCAGCGCTGCTGCCGACACCATTCTCGGCCTCGATGCGCGACGCTGGCGACCCTTCAACCTGGTGTTGGCTGACCGCCACGAGGCCATCTGGATTCGCGGGGAGAAGACCATGGGCCACCAGAAGTTTCCAACTGGGCTGTCGCTGCTTTCCAACGGGGACCTCAACGCGGACAGCCACGCCCGAATCAGAAAGTATCGGCCCTTATTCCGGAATGCTGCAGTCCCGGATCCGGACCATGGGCGGTGGAATGCGTGGATGACACTGCTCGGAGATGCCCCGGCCGCCGCCGAAACACCCGATACCGGCATGCTCGTCCGCAAGGATTCCAGGGGCTTCGGCACGATGTCGAGTGCCGTCGTTGCAATCCCGGCCAATCCCGCGGTTCCCATTGTCTGGCACTTTGCGGCCGGCCCGCCCGACCGGACACCGTTTGCGCCGGTCCCGTGCGACTGGAAGGTCGATGCAGGGCCAGCAAGCCGTTGACTCGGTCGGCCATTCGACACATGTTTTCGGTCGACGCCCTGCTCCAGTACTCGCAAACCCGGGGTCGTCTTGCCGAAAGGGCTGTTTGATGCGCATCCTTTGTTTTTCCGCACTTGTCCTGGCATGTGCCTGGGTTCCGGCATCCTTCGCAGAGGCACAGACCGCCGATCGGGGCAGCGAAGTGATTGACCTCCGTCGCGACTCGATGGCTGCGATGTGGCAGCGGCTTGACCGTCTTTCCGCGCTGATCACGGAAACAACCACGGACGTTGACGAAACGGGCGAGCAGCTCATTGTCCAGCCCGGCCAAATGACCCCCACCGAGGTTTACGCGCTGGTGCATGGAACGGAACCTTCAACCGATGCACGCGATATTTCGGATCTGCTGCAGCACGTCCGGTCGTTGTGGTCGCCCAACTCGAATCAGGCGTGGCAGGGTACAACCCGTGCCGAACCCGTGATCTGGGTTCTTCCGTCGGTGTTCCAGCGTTACTTCGACGACACGGTGAATGCCTCTGATCGATTGGTGGCGGCGCTCACGAATGATGAAGTTGGTGCTGCCCAGCGTGCGGTGTGCGAGTTGAGCCTTGCCTGTGGGCAATGTCATTCGATCTTCCGGCGGGTGACCCACAGCGATCTCAAGGTGGAGGGGAACGGCTGGACTGGAAACTACGCGTCCTGCAGGGCCCTCCCGCGGTAGCTGCACCGACTGGACCGGGTTCCGTGAGGGCCCGTCCCGGCAGTCCTGAGGTGCTACGGCGCTCCGGTCAGGAGTGACGTGCGGCAGCCGCCCAGCGCGTCATTGAGGCGTCCTTCCTGGCCTGCCTCCCGGTAGGATTTTGCCGCGCGTTTTCCCCGTTCAACAGCAGGATCAACCAGACCAGGCGACAGCGCCAGTTCCGCAATCGCTTGTTGCAGTTCACCCATCAATCGGCGCCGTTGGTGCGATTCCTCTGACGCCGTATCGCCCGCGGCGGTCGCTAATCCCAGACACCACGCGAGGTGCGCGCCGTGGGCAGCGGTTTCCACTGCGTGGGCGCGGTCATCAACGCTGCATACCAGCAGGGCCACTGCAGGGACGCAGGCGGCAAGAACCGCCATCCGCCGCCATGGGTTGCGCGTGCGCATTCGCAACAGATCGACCGGGCCTACGGCAGCCGGCCGAACCAATCCTGCAGAGCGCGGCCGATTTCGTGCGGGGAATCCTCCTGGATGAAGTGACTGCCCGCTACGGTGACTTCAGTCTGGTTCTTCCAGGTACGGCAGAATTCGCGTTGCGGGCCGACAAGAATGGCGCCGGGATCTGCATTGACGAACAGTTTGGGCGTTTCCGTGGTCGCGAGCCACTGGGCATAGCCGTCTACCACGGCGCAGACGTCGGCAGGTTCGCCGCCAACCGGAATCTCTCGCGGCCACGACAGGGTCGGGCGCCGCGCTTCACCAGGCACCAGGTATGGCCGGCGATAGATTTCCGTTTCCGCTGCAGACAACGTCCGCAGGATCGACCCCGGCAGCACGCGTTCGACGAACATGTTCCGCTCCAGGATCAGCTCTTCTCCCTTGGGCGACCGGAACCCCTGGAAAATACCGCGCGAACTCGCGGGCCACTCATCCCAATCCACGGTGCGCACCAGCGCTTCCATGTATGCGATGCCACGGATGGCAGCGGGATGTTCCGCTGCCCAATGGAACCCGAGGGCGGATCCCCAGTCGTGAACCACGAGCGTGAGGTTGTCGCCAATACCTGTGGCCGCAATAAACTTCGCAATGAACCCGTAGTGATCGGCAAACCGGTATGTCCCGGGGCCCGGTGCTGGCAACGGATCCGAATCGCCCATACCCACAAGATCGGGTGCCAGGCATCGCGCCCTGTCGGACAGGTACGGGATGATGTTTCGCCAAAGATAGGACGAGGTCGGGTTTCCGTGGAGGAACAAAACCGGTGCCCCCTCCCCTTCGTCAACGTAGGACAGAGCGAGGCCGTCCACCTCGATCCGCTTCTTCGGCAGTTCAGCGGCCGAAATGTCAGATCCACCAGTCATTGTGAACTCAAGCGCCCGTAAACGCGGGCGTCCGCTTCTCGGTAAAGGCTGCTACCCCCTCGAGCCCATCCGGGCTGCTCGCAACTTCCGCAATTGCCCTGGACTCGGCGTCCATCTGGCTTTCGAGGGTGCCGCCGGTCGACGCCAGCAACAGGCGCTTGACGGCGCCGTAAGCTCGGGTCGGACCGTTCGCAAAGTGGGCAACCTGGTCTTCCACCTCCCGAGTCAGTTGTTCGTCATCGCAAACGCGATCGATCAGGTTCATGGTCAGTGCCTCATCGGCCGTGAATCGTCGATTGGTCAACATGAGCTCCCTTGCACGCCGCAGCCCGACCAGGCGTGGGAGGAAATACGTCGAACTCCCGTCGGGCGCCAGCCCTGCAGCAGTGTAGGCAACCGAAAATTTCGCCGAGCGCGCAGCCATGACCAGGTCACAGCTCAGCGCCAGTGACAGCCCGCCACCGGCTGCCGTGCCTTGAACTTTGCAGACCACCGGCGCCGCCATGCGGTTGAAGTGCGAAATCGCTCCGTGAAGGTACGTCGTCATCCGCAGGATCTCGGCACTCAATCCATCCGGTCTGCTGCGAAACTGCGCGAAGTGCTTGAGATCGCCACCGGCGCAGAACATGGGCCCCTCAGCATCGACAAGTACCACCCGGATCGTGGAATCATTGGAGGCCGCAAGCGCAGCCTCATAAAGGTCCTTGGTCATCTGGAGATCAAGCGCGTTCATCGCGTCAGGCCGGTTGAGCGTGACGCGGCAAGTGCCTCCGCTCTTTTGGTACAACACCGTCGGTTGGGACATCAAAGGTTCCTTTGCGGGCGGGAAAGGGTGCGGAGCATAGGGCCCACGATCAGGCACAGAGGGACCACGGGAGGTGGAAATTCCATCGCAGTCTGCGCCCGGATCCCGGAATGTACAGGAAGTGCGATCTCCCCATGCCATTCCACTTGAATCCGCGATGTTGCCGCATGTCGGCATGGATCCCGAGGCACCGGGCACGCTCACTGTCCTCTAACCGGTTCGCTCCTGCAGGCCTTCGGCTGTGTTCGATCTCGGGATGCCGAGATGAACCCACCACTGCTCCAGGTCTGGGGGAAACGGCCGTCATTGGCCTCTACTGCTACAGTCTCCCTCGTGCATTTCGAGGCGGACGTCACCTCCCACGACGGCCACCAGACTCGAGCATGTGGGGCAAGCAACAGGACCCTTAATCGTTTTCCCGGCCAAGTGCTCCACGATTGGCGTGTCCGGACGCCACCCGAATTCGCCGCACGCCCGGTCGGAACGATCTTTGCGCCGCGTACGGGATGCGGTCGTTGCCTGCTCGCTTGCCTCTGCCCTGTTCATGCACGCGGCCAATGCAGAGGACCTGCAACCGGTCGAAGTGGTCGAGGTCACGCCGCCGTTATGCAACCGTTTCGCCGACAGCAATCAAGCCGCCTGCATCAATGTTGCGGAAATTACCGTCCGGATTCCTGACAGCGCGTTCGATCCCGGTCTGGTGCGCTGCGTCCTTTATTCTGAAGAACAACAGATCCTCGGTACCGGTGAGGCATTTCTTCGACCACCCTCGGGCAAGTTGTGGGCGGTGTTGCGGCCACGCTATCGCTTCGACAAGACCACTCTCCATACCCAGACCTTGTGCACCATCCAGCCGCCCTACGGGACTGCCGACTGATCACGGGACCGGGGTGCGAACCCCCGACCGGCCACGATCGCGCAGCCATCAGCTTGAGGCATCGCGTCCTGAATCTGCGCGAGGCGCCAATGGGTTGGGCATCTTCAATCATGCGGTGGACCATTTGGATATGCCGCGCGGCGCGGGCTGCTCCTGCTGAAGCACCGGTTCAGCGCTCTCCAGACAGTCTGGCGAGAGGCATAACTGCCCGCCTCCCGACCAAGGCTGCGCCGAGCCGGCGAAACGCGCCTTCAGCCCGGGCACGAAATTTGACGAATTGCGCGAATGGTGGATACTCGCGCCTCGGCGAGACAGTCACGATGCCTGTTTCAGGCTCCAGATGTCCGCCGTCTCCATTGGCGTAGATCTTTTGAGTGCATGGCGATGCGCGCGGTCATTCGTACAGGCGGAAAACAGTACCGAGTTGCCGTCGGTGATGTGGTGGCGTTGGAGCGGGTCGCCGCAGAAGCGGGCAATCCGGTCACGTTCGATGAAATTCTGATGGCGAGCGACGGCGACCAGGCGATCGTGGGTGCCCCCTTGATCAAGGAAGCCAGTGTTGCCGCGACGGTGGAAGAGCACACCCGCGCTCCCCGAATCATCGTGTTCAAGAAAAAACGCCGGAAAAACCACAGAAAGCGTCGTGGTCATCGCCAACAATTGACCGTGGTACGGATTACCGGCATAAACGTTCCCGGGCTCCGTGAGAATCCGCAGCAGGTGGCAAAGCCTGAACCCGCCGATGCTGCCCCCTCCCCGGATGCACCGACCGAGACACCTGCAGACACATCTGCAGACTCGCCCGCGTAAGGAGTTTCCACAATGGCTCACAAGAAAGCTGGCGGCTCGTCACGCAACGGCCGCGACTCTGCCGGCCGGCGGCTCGGTGTGAAGAAATACGGCGGCGAGCGTGTCAATGCCGGAAACATCATCATCCGCCAGCGGGGAACCAAGTTTCACCCTGGTGCCGGAGTCGGCATGGGGAAGGATCACACCCTGTTTGCCCTGACGGAGGGCCAGGTGGTGTTCTGCAAGAAGAGTGGCGGTCGTTCGTACGTATCGATCGAAGCGGCGCACTAGCCAGTTCGCACCCCGGCGGCGGTTACGCCTCCACTCCAACGCCCTCCGAAGCCGGCAACCGTTTGGTCGGTGTGATGACGGTCGCCGCGCGATTTCCCATCTCGGCCAACCGTGGTTGCGGACGCAACTCGCATCCAGCCCCGGACGGATCGAAGACGCCCCGTTTGCACTGAGTTAATCTGCAAAAGCAGCTGTTGAATCCGCTCCAGAAACGGCGGTGGATGACCGGTCCCTGACAGTCTGGGTTGCCATGAGCAGGTTCCTTGACCAAGCCAAGATTTATGTCCGTTCGGGCGACGGTGGCAACGGCTGTGTCAGCTTCCGACGGGAAAAGTATGTGGAGTACGGCGGCCCCGACGGAGGCGACGGTGGACGCGGTGGCAATATCGAAGCGGAGGCGGTGGAAAACGCCAATACGCTCATTGACTACCGGTACCGTCAGCACTTTCGGGCGCGTCGCGGCGAGGACGGCGCAGGCCGTCGCCGAACCGGAGCCAGCGCTCCGCATTTGATCCTCAAGGTGCCCGTGGGCACCGAAATACTGACCGACGAAGGCGACCTTCTGCTTGACCTTACGCGTCCGGGCGTTCGCGAAATCGTGCTGGAGGGAGGATCCGGAGGGCGCGGGAACGTCCGGTTCACGTCGTCCACCAATCGGGCGCCCCGAACCGCGACCCAGGGGGCACCCGGTCGCGAGATGTGGCTTCGCCTCCGTCTCAAGCTCCTCGCCGACGCCGGATTGGTGGGACTTCCCAATGCGGGCAAGTCGACCTACCTGGGAGCTGTGTCCGGAGCCCGGCCCAAGATCGGCGCCCACCCGTTCACCACACTGACGCCCGGCCTCGGTGTCGTCCATCACGGCATTGCCAGCGAATTCGTCCTGGCCGACATCCCCGGCTTGATCGAGGGTGCTCACCGCGGCATTGGGCTTGGAGACCGATTCCTCGGCCACATCGAGCGGTGCGCCGTTCTCCTGCACCTCGTTGATGTCGGCGGCGACGACACGGTTGCGGCCTACCGGACGGTCAGGAACGAACTCGACCAGTACGGGGCAAACCTCTCCGCCAAACCGGAAATCGTTGCGCTCAGCAAGTCCGATGCGGTCGCACCGGAAGACGTCGAGCACGAGCGGGCCCGCCTTGCGAAGGTGACAACCGGCCCCGTCCTTGTCCTGTCGGCTCTTGCCCGCACCGGGCTCGATGCGTCCATCGCAGCTCTGGCGCAGCATGTGACCTCGGCACGCACCGAACGGTCAGAGCGCCGGTTGTGACCGCGGATCGGCGCCTGCGCGATTGTCGCAGGCTCGTCATCAAGATCGGCTCGGCGCTGATTGTTGATCCCGCTCGCGGCGCCATCGATCACGACTGGCTTCGCGAGCTTGCCCGTGATGTTGCGACGCTTCGCGAGAGCGGACGGCAAATCCTGATTGTGACGTCGGGCGCTGCTGCCGCGGGCCGGCCGTTCCTCTCTGCCGATGTTCAGCTTCGCCGGATTGACGAGCGGCAGGCGGCGGCGGCAGTAGGCCAGGTCGCCCTCATGGACGCGTGGCGCCGCCAGTTCGAGGCTGAGGGAGTGACCGCGGCACAGGTCCTGATCGGGCACAACGACATCGAGAGGCGGCGGAACGCCCTCAATGCCCGGGCCACACTGGAGGTGCTGCTCCGGCAGGGCATGGTCCCGGTGATCAATGAAAACGATACGGTGACGACGGCCGAACTCCGCTATGGCGACAACGATCGCCTGGGCGCCCGCATTGCCCAGCTCGTCAGTGCCGAGGTCCTGGTCCTTCTGTCGACCACGGACGGCCTGTATTCAGCCGATCCCACACTTGATAAGAAAGCCAGACACATCCCCGAAGTAACTGCCATCACAAAAGAAATCGAGGCCATGGGAGGTGAAAGCACGTCGAACACGGGCTCCGGAGGCATGGTGACCAAGCTGCAGGCAGCGCGGATCGCCACGGCAGCCGGATGTTCCATGGTGATTGCCGATGGCAGGCAACCGGGCGCACTCCGCAAGCTGCTCGATGGCGCACGCTCGACCTGGTTTGTTGCAACCGGATCACCCCGTTCGGCGCGAAAGCGCTGGATCGGGAGCCAGATGCAGGCCGATGGAACCGTCACGGTTGACGCCGGCGCCGTCGCCGCGCTGGGCCGGGGCCGCAGCCTCCTCCCGGCCGGTGTGACACAGATTGCAGGACAGTTCGAAAAAGGGGCGGTGCTTCTGATTCGGGATCCCGAAGGCCGCCTTCTGGGGCGCGGCCTCGCCTCGTATCCGGCTGCGGAGGCCGAGCGCATCATCGGACACAAGAGCGATGAGATCGAGCGCATTCTCGGTTATCGTTGGCGCGACGAGTTGATTCACCGTGACGACCTCGTACTCAGTCCGGAGACAGACCAAGGATGACGCTGACATCTTCACCCACGCGCCCGGATTCGCCCAACGGCACCGCATCCCATCACACCATGATGGCGGGCCTTGCGGCCGCCGCACGGCGCGCGGCGCGCTCGCTCGCCCGGACATCGACAACCGCAAAGAACAACGCCCTCGCGGCAGCCGCTTCGGCCATCCGCCAACGAAGCCCGGACATCCTGGCGGCCAACCAGCGCGACCTCGACGGTGCCAGGGGTCTCACGGACGCACTCATGGACCGCCTGCGGCTGACCGACGAGCGGATCGAGGGGATCGCGGCCAGCCTCGAGCAGGTTGCTGACCTGCCCGACCCCGTGGGCAGCACGGCGGCCCAATGGACCAATGCCGCAAATGGGCTGGAGATCGCCCGGATTCGCGTACCCCTCGGGGTGATCGGCATCATCTATGAATCGCGCCCCAACGTAACGGCGGATGCGGGCGCCCTGTGCCTGAAATCGGGAAACGCCGTCATTCTTCGCGGCGGTTCGGAGAGTTTTCATTCCAGTTCCGCCCTCGTTGAAGCGTTGGGGGACGGGCTCCGGGCAGGCGGGATCGATCCTGCCGCCGTGCAGATGGTCCCCACCACGGATCGTGCGGCGGCTGGCCTGCTGATCACCGAATCACAGTGGATCGATGTCGTGGTGCCGCGCGGCGGACCGTCGTTGATTCAGCGCGTACAACAGGAAAGCCGCGTGCCCGTTCTCGCCCACCTCGAAGGGCTTTGCCATACCTACGTCGACGGTGCTGCGGACCCCGAGATGGCGGCGGCCATCGTCCATAACGGAAAGATGCGCCGGACCTCCGTATGCGGTGCGACGGAAACGGTTCTCTGCCATCGGGCGGCTGCCGGTGACGCGCTGCCGCGGGTGGTCGAGCGCCTGCTTGCGAGCGGATGCGAGGTGCGCGGTGACCCGGATGTGCAGCGGCTGGATTCCCGCGTCGTTCCGGCCACGCCGGAGGACTGGGATACGGAATACCTCGACGCCATCGTGTCGATTCGCGTCGTTGACGACCTTGCCGCCGCGATCGCCCACATCCGGCGCCACGGTTCGGACCACACCGACGCCATCGTGACCGACGACGAGGATGCGGCCCAACGTTTTCTCGACGAGGTCGACAGTGCGATCGTCTTGCACAACGCGTCGACCCAGTTCGCCGATGGCGGCGAGTTCGGCATGGGGGCGGAGATCGGAATCTCGACCGGTCGGCTCCACGCGCGAGGGCCGGTCGGACTGGAACAGCTCACCACCTTCAAGTACGCCGTCCGCGGTCACGGCGGAGTGCGTCCCTGAATCGCAGCGTCGCGCTCATGCGGCGGCGCGGACAACGCATCGGCCTGCTCGGCGGCTCATTCAATCCGGCTCACGCAGGTCACCGGTGGATCAGCCTGCGCGCTCTGACTGCACTGCAGCTGCAGGAAGTGTGGTGGCTGGTCTCCCCGCAAAACCCGCTCAAGCCGACGTCCGGCATGCTGCCGTTCCGGTCGCGGTTGGCCGGCGCCCGGCGCATCGCAGCACATCCGCAAATCATTGTGAGTGACCTCGAACACCGGCTGGGAACCGTCCGCACTCATGCCACCCTTGCGCTTCTGCGCCGGCGGCTTCCGGGCACGCGTTTCGTGTGGCTGATGGGCGCAGATTTGCCTCCATCCGTGCATGTCTGGGAGCATTGGGAACGCATTTTCCGCAGCGCAGCCGTTGCGGTGTTTGCCCGCCCGTCATATGCTCGCCCTGCTTTGACGAGCTTGGCATTCAGACGATTCCAGAGGGCGCGAATCAGGCCCGCTGACCGGGCTGCATTGGCTTCTCATCGCCCGCCGTGCTGGACCTACGTGACGGGCCCCGCCCATCCGGAATCCGCATCCGCCCTGAGGGCTGCTCGCGAGCATGCACCCGAAACCGCGTGTTCATGAGCCAGAGCGCACCGGCACCGGTTCCGGTGCCTGAGACCCAGCCGTTGCAGACCTTGATCCAGCAAATTCTGGAGAACGCCGCGGCCGAGGACATCGTCACCATCGACCTCACGGGAAAATCCTCCATCGCCGACTGCATGATTATCGCCAGCGGTCGCTCAAGCCGCCACGTCGCTGCCTTGTCCGAACGCCTGACCGTGGCCCTGAAGCGCGCTGACGTGCCCCGCCTCTCGGTCGAGGGCGAACGCCAGGCCGACTGGGTCCTGGTCGATGTCGGCGACGTCATCGTGCACCTGTTCAGGTCCGAAATTCGCCTCTTTTACAATCTTGAGAAAATGTGGAGCGCTCTGCCGGCAGAGACCAGCATGGACGTCTGATCGTTGGCGCCTGCCGCAATCCGGACGCCAGCCCCGCTCCTGCTCTGCATCCTGGACGGCTGGGGGCACCGCACCGAGATTCAGGGCAATGCCGTGCAGCAAGCCCGAACGCCGGTGCTTGATCGTCTGACTGCTGGCAGCCGAAGCGGCCTCCTTGAGGCGTCCGGGCCAGCAGTCGGCTTGCCGCCCGGCCAAATGGGCAACTCCGAGGTCGGCCACATGTCGATCGGGGCCGGCCGCATCATTCTCCAGGATCTTCCCCGCATCGACGCCGCCGTCCGCGACGGAACACTCGCCGCACACCCGCTGCTGGAAGACTTGATCGCGGCCACGCGCCGCTCGGGCGGCGGATGCCACATTCTGGGACTGCTCTCTCCCGGCGGCGTCCATTCACACCAGGACCACATCACCGCACTCTGCCATGCCGTCGCCGGACACGGATTCCGGGTGCATGTCCATGCCTTCCTCGACGGTCGCGACGTGCCGCCCCGAAGTGCCCGGACGCATGTCAGGTCGTTCCTTGAAACGCTTGGCACGAGGTCGGGAGTGACCGTGGCGACCGCTTCTGGGCGCTACTGGTCGATGGATCGGGACCGGCGCTGGGAGCGAACCCGGAAGGCATGGGAAGCGATTGCCACGGGTGCAGGACCACGGTTTGCGACCATTGATGACCTGCTGACGAAGGCTGAGGCAAACGGAGTCACTGACGAGTTCGTGGAGCCGGGCGTGATTGGCGAGTTTTCCGGCATGGAAGATGGCGATTCGCTCATCGTGGCGAATTTTCGGGTTGACCGGGTCCGCCAGCTTCTCTCAGCGCTGGTCGACCCGCATTTCGACGGATTTCCGGCCAGGCCGGTCCAGTTTGCCGCAAGCGTGTCACTCACCCCATGTTCGCAATCCCTCGCGGACATCGTGCTCCCGCTGTTTCCCGCACCCGTGCCCGAAGAGACATTCGGAGAAGTGCTGGCACGAGCCGGTTTGCGGCAGCTCCGCGTGGCGGAAACCGAAAAATACGCCCACGTCACGTATTTCCTGAACGGCGGCCGGGAAGAGCCCTTTGACCACGAAGAGCGGATTCTGGTCGAGTCCCCGAAGGTCGCGACCTACGACACCAAGCCCGAAATGGCCGCGGCCGAGGTCACGAGCCAGCTCGTCAAGGCGATTACAGACCGCCGCTTCGACGTCGGCGTGGTCAACTATGCGAATGCGGACATGGTGGGCCATACCGGCGACCTGGGCGCAGCCATCGCAGCCGTGGAAGCGGTCGACCGTGAACTCGGGCACCTAGCGTCCGCGCTGGACAGTACGGGCGGCCGCCTGCTTCTCACCGCTGATCACGGCAATGCGGAACAGATGGGGACGCCCGAGCAGCCCCACACGGCCCACACGACCAACCCGGTGCCGATTCTGGCCTGGGGGGATCCCGGCGATGGCCTGCTGCTTCCCGGCGGTACACTGGCCGATATCGCGCCGACAGCGCTCCGGCTTTTGGGCCTCAAGGCACCTTCCGTCATGCGCTCCGCTTCGCTGGTTGACACCGAGCCGTCTTTGCCATGAATCGTGTGGACCGTACAGCAGCCGCAGCCATCGCCTCCGCGGACGGCTTTCGCATCCTGCCGACCTGTCAACGCAGTCTTTCGTTGCATGTGCCCTCCGGCCTGACTCCAGACACGAGGGTGCTGCACAGCCGCCTGCCCTCTTCGGCAGCTGCCGATTCGGGCAGGCTTCTTGGAACCCCTTCTCTGCTGCCTGTTTTCAGGAGATAACTCCTTGTCCGTATTCGAACTCAACAAGATTGCCGGCGCACTTCTCGCCGCTGCTCTGACTGCTGGAATCGCCACCACAATCAGCAATCTTGTGTACACCGAGCAACCCGTACCGGACGTCCTGCTGGCAGCTGCCGTCCCGGATGCCGAAGAGCCGGCACCGGCCGAGGATCAGGTTACCCCGGCGGTCCTCCCGATCGCGGACCGGCTTGCCGCTGCTGACGTTGCCCGGGGCGAACGCGAAGGTCGGAAATGCGCCGCTTGCCACGTGTTTTCGGCCGGGGCTCCGGACCGGGTGGGGCCCAACCTGTACAACGTCGTGGGGCGACAGTTCGGCGCGAGCGAGAGCTTTCGGTATTCCTCATCGATGGCAGGCCGCGAGGACAGGTGGGATTATGAAACGCTCGACCAGTTTCTGGCCAATCCGAAGACGTTCCTGCCAGGCACCAGCATGAGCTTTGCCGGTGTCCGTGATCCGGAGGTCCGGGCTGCCGTGATCGCCTGGATGCGTCTCCAGGCCGACAATCCCGCGCCTCTTCCCAACTCCGCGAACTAACCGGCATGCACATGTTCCTTTCGTTTTTCCGGGTATGCCTCCCGATCTGCGTCCTGGCGTTCCCCCTGGCAACCGGTGCGGACGAGCCTCGCACCACGCATGCGCTCTCCCTCTTCGACGAGCCCAAGCACGACGCAGGATTCGCGCACTTCGATTACGTCAATCCGGACGCTCCAAAGGGCGGGACGATCCGCCTCGCTGCCGATCGCACCTTCGACACCCTGAACCCGTTCACACTGAAGGGAATTGTCGTCGCCGGTGCGGCCCAGATCTACGACAGCCTGACTTACGGGTCCGAAGACGAGCCATTCACCCAGTACGGACTGCTTGCGGAATCGATCACGCTGGGCCCCGACAACGCGTGGGTGGAATTCAGACTGAGGCCGGAAGCGCGCTGGCACGACGGGGTTCCGATCACGCCCGACGACGTGATCTGGACGTTCAACACGCTTGTCACGCAGGGTCATCCGTTTTTTGCGAAGTACTACGCCGATGTGACAGCGGTCGAAGAGACCGGACCCCGCACTGTACGGTTCACGTTTTCGCCGGGAGTCAACAGAGAACTCGCACTTATCGTGGGAGAATTCGACATTCTCCCCCGGCACTACTGGGACGGAAAGGATTTCCAGGCCACGACCCTCGACCCGCCGCTTGGAAGCGGCCCCTACCGTTTCGGAGACGTCGATCCCGGACGATCCGTGGTCTACGAGCGGGTGGACGACTACTGGGGCCGCGACATTCCGGTCAATGTCGGACGTCACAATTTCGATCGGATCCGGTACGACTACTACCGCGACACCAATGTCATGATCGAAGCCCTCAAGGCGGGGGATTACGACTTTCGTTCGGAGAACATCGCCAAGGAATGGGCGACCGCTTACGCCATTGATGCGGTCGAGGAGGGTTTCCTTATCTGGCGAACCGTCGAGCACGAACTTCCAACCGGCATGCAGGGTTTTGTCTTCAATCTGCGGCGCAAGGTGTTCGAAGACCGGACGCTGCGACAGGCATTGGCATTCGCATTCGACTTTGAATGGACCAACCGCACGCTCTTCTACGACCAGTACACGCGCACCGAAAGCTATTTCTCCAATTCCGAACTTGCTTCGGAAGGGACACCGTCACCCGCCGAACTCGCCCTTCTCGAACCGCATCGCGCGAGCCTCCCGCCCGCCGTGTTCGGTGAGCCCTATCGGGCCCCCGCAACCGACGGGTCCGGCAACATCCGGAGAAACCTCCGAACGGCCCAGCAGCTATTGAGTTCGGCCGGGTATCGGATCGAAGACCAGGTGCTGCTGTCGCCGGACGGCACACCCGTAAGGTTCGAAATTCTTCTCGGCACGCCCGCATTCGAACGCATCACGTCTCCCTTCGTCAACAACCTCCAACGCCTCGGCGTCGAAGCCACGATCCGGTCTGTGGACCGTGCGCAGTACGAAAGCCGCCTTCGGGAATTCGATTACGACATGATCGTCATGGCGAGGGGCCAGTCGTTTTCTCCGGGGAACGAGCAGCGCGATTTCTGGACTTCGGAGGCCGCGGCCATTCCCGGGAGCTTCAACTATGCGGGCATTGCCGACCCGGTCGTCGATGCTCTGGTCGACGCCGTGATTCGGGCGCCCGACCGCACGGCGCAGATTGCGGCCACACGGGCGCTGGACCGCGTGCTCCTGCACGGTCACTACGTCATTCCGCACTGGCACCTGTCGCGGTTCCGGATCGTCTACTGGGACCGATTCGGCCTGCCGGAGATCACGCCGCGTTACGGCCTGGGCTTCCCCTCGACCTGGTGGCATGACCACGAACGCGCGTCGCGGAGCGGAATGCCTCTGCAATAAGCCGATCCGCCATGGTCAGTTATCTCCTCCGCCGCCTGCTTCTCGTGATTCCGACCTTGTTCGGAATCATGGTGATCAACTTTGCCGTGATCCAGTTTGCGCCGGGCGGTCCGGTCGAGAGCCTGATCGCCCAGATTCAGGGCGTGGGCGCAGACGCTACCGCTCGGTTTGCCGGTGGCGGTGCAGAGCAACAGCAGCCAAGTGCCGTCAGCCAGGATGTCACGTCGCGTTACCGGGGTGCGCAGGGCCTCGACCCCGATCTGATTGCGCGCATCGAGCAGATGTATGGATTCGACCAGCCTGCGCACGTGCGCTTCTTCGACATGATGCGCCGGTATCTGGTGTTCGACTTCGGTGAAAGCTTTTTCAGCGACCGGCGGGTTGTGGATCTGGTCCTGGACAAGCTGCCCGTGTCGATTTCGCTGGGGGTCTGGACCACCCTTCTGGTCTATCTGATTTCAATCCCTCTGGGGATTGCCAAAGGTGTCAGGGACGGATCGAGCTTCGACATCTGGACCAGTGCCGTGGTCGTGATCGGAAACGCCATTCCCGGATTTCTCTTTGCGGTTCTCCTGATCATTCTCTTCGCCGGAGGACGGTTTTTCGACTGGTTCCCGCTACAGGGAATCACGTCGCCCGACTGGCACGAGCTGTCCTGGCCGAGCCGGATCGTCGATTACCTCTGGCACATGGTCCTGCCGGTGCTCTCGATGGTGATCGGAGGGTTTGCAGGCCTGGTGATGCTGACCAAGAACTCGTTTCTCGATCAGATCAACCAGCAGTACGTGCTCACGGCGCGCGCAAAAGGGCTTGACCGCAAAAGGGTCCTGTACGGCCATGTATTCCGCAATGCGATGCTGATTGTCATTGCCGGATTTCCGGCGGCCTTCGTGGGCATCCTGTTCACCGGCGCGCTCCTGACCGAGGTCATCTTCTCGCTCGACGGCCTCGGCCTGCTCGGGTTCGAGGCCGCGATCAACCGCGATTACCCGGTGATGTTTGCGACGCTTTATTTCTTCACGCTCCTCGGTCTCGTGATGAATATCGTGGGCGACTTCACGATGACGGTGGTCGATCCGCGCATCGATTTCGAACACCGGAATGTCTGACTCCGCACTGACAGCGTCCCGGCCGGCTCCCCGCGGCATCAATGCCCGTCGCTGGGCCAATTTTCGGCGAAATCGACGGGGCTATGTGTCGGTGTGGATCATGGGCGCGATGCTGCTCGCAACGCTTCCGGCCGAATTCATCGCCAACGACCGGCCCCTGCTCCTCCGCTTTCAGGACAGCTTCTATGTTCCCGTCCTCGTGGATTACCCCGAAACCGCGTTTGGCGGCGACTTCGCGACCACAGCCGACTACCGCGACCCGTATGTGCAGGAGCTGATCCTTGCCGCCGGCTGGATGCTCTGGCCCCCCATCCCGTACAGCCACAGGACCGTCGTCTACGACCTTGACGCCCCCGCTCCCTCGCCACCGAGCTCCAAGAACTGGCTCGGAACGGATGATCAGGCCCGAGACGTGCTCGCACGCCTCATTTACGGCCTTCGCATTTCGATCCTGTTTGGCGTGATCCTGACCGCGCTCTCGTCGTCCATCGGCATCGTTGCCGGTCTTGTGCAGGGCTTCTTCGGTGGCCTCACGGATCTGCTTGGCCAACGCATCATCGAAATCTGGAGCGGCCTTCCGGTCCTGTATCTCCTGATCATTCTCGGAAGCATCGTCACACCCAGCTTCTGGCTGCTCCTGTTCCTGCTTCTCCTGTTCAGCTGGATGGGGCTCGTCGGCGTCGTTCGCGCCGAGGCCCTTCGGGCGCGCAACTTCGAATACGTCAAGGCAGCACGGGCGCTTGGCATGAGCAACGCGCGCATCATGGCCCGGCACGTCTTTCCCAACGCGATGGTCTCCACACTGACCTTCCTGCCGTTCACGCTCGCTGGCTCCGTAACCGTCTTGACGTCGCTCGATTTTCTCGGATTCGGGCTGCCACCCGGTTCGGCTTCGCTGGGCGAACTCCTGAACCAGGGCAAGAACAACCTGCAAGCACCCTGGCTTGGCTTTACCGGTTTTGTCTCACTGGCGGTGCTGCTGTCACTGCTCGTCTTTATCGGCGAAGCCGTGCGTGACGCATTTGATCCCCGGAAAATCTTCCGATAGCCCGCTAGGCAGCATCGTGACTCTTGATATCCGCAATCTCGCCGTGCGGTTTGAAACCGAAGGCGGCGCTGTCGACGCAGTCGAGGACGTTTCGTTGTCGCTTGCGCCGGGAGAAACCGTCGCACTGGTGGGGGAATCCGGATCCGGCAAGTCGGTGACCGCGCTGTCGATCCTTGGCCTCCTCCCCTATCCGCTTGCCACGCACCCGAAGGGTTCCATTCGCCTCGACGATCAGGAGTTGCTGGGCGCGCCGGACGCTGTGCTCCGCCACGTCCGAGGCAACCGGATTTCCATGGTGTTCCAGGAGCCGATGACGTCGCTCAATCCTCTTCACAGGGTGGTGCGCCAGATCTCGGAACCTCTCATCCTCCACAAGAAGTTCAGCAAGGATGCAGCCCGGGACGAAGCGGTTCGCCTCTTGGAGCGTGTCGGAATCACCCCCGCCGTCGAACGGCTCGACGCCTATCCGCACACACTCTCCGGCGGGCAGCGCCAGCGCGTGATGATCGCCTGTGCGCTGGCCAATCAGCCGCAGTACCTGATCGCCGATGAGCCCACCAGCGCGCTCGACGTCACCGTGCAGGAGGAACTGCTCGACCTGATTGCCGAACTGCAGCGCGAGACCGGGATGGGGCTGCTGCTCATCACCCACGACCTGACAATCGTGCGGTCGGTCGCCCGACGCACCGCGGTCATGCAGGCCGGGCGCATCGTCGAGGCCGGTCTCACCGACGACATCCTGCAGCGACCCAGCCATCCCTACACCCGGAGCCTTCTGGCCAACCAGCCAGGACACCGCACCATCCACCCGGCGCCGGCGCTAGCCCGCGCACCCGTTCTCGATGTGCAAGATCTCCGTGTGCATTTTCCGGTTCGAAGAGGGCTCTTGCGCCGGACCGTAAGCCACATCAAGGCTGTAGACGGCGTGAGTTTCACGTTGGACGCCGGCCGCACACTCGGCGTCGTCGGTGAATCCGGATGTGGAAAGACCACCCTCGGACAGGCTGTGCTGCGGCTTATTGCCAGTAGCGGATCAATCCGGTTCAACGGCGAAGCGATTGACGGTCTTGGCTGGCATGACCTGCGCGTCCACCGGTCCCAGATGCAGTTCGTCTTTCAGGACCCCTTCGGGTCCCTGTCCCCTAGGCTCTCGGTGTTCGGAATCATCGCGGAAGGACTGTTCGTCAACCGACTCGCGAAATCAGTGCCGGAAGCCCGCACGCGGGTCGCTGCCACGCTGGCCGAGGTCGGCATCGAGGCCGATGCAATGGACCGCTATCCGCACGAGTTTTCCGGGGGCCAGCGGCAACGCATCTCGATTGCCCGCGCCCTGGTGCTGACGCCCAAGGTGCTGGTTCTCGATGAACCGACGTCGGCGCTCGACCTGTCGGTTCAGGCCCAGATCGTGACCCTGCTCAATACGCTTCAGACCCGTCATCAGCTCGCGTACTTGTTCATCAGCCACGACCTGCGTGTGGTGCGGGCCATGGCCGATGAGGTCCTCGTGATGCAGAACGGCCGGGCCGTGGAACAGGCACCTGCCCACGAGATCTTCACTGCACCGGCCACCGATTACACCAGCCGGCTGCTCCGGGCAGCGCAACTGCAGCGCGAGACAAGGGAGGCGCCATGAATACCCCGATCAAGGTCGCCTATTTCAGCCCTGACGATCCCGTCCGGTCGTGGCGGGCGGTGTGCCGCGCCACCACCCCTTCAGTGGATCTTCAGGTCTGGCCGGACAAGATCGATGATCCCGCGAGTGTTGAAGCGGCGTTCGTATGGCTGGCGCCGCCCGAGATGTGGGCGGATCTCCCTGCCCTCAAGTTTGTGCAGACAATCGGAACCGGCGTCGATCATCTGCTGGCGAATCCGCCGCCGCCCGCGGTCGTACTCGCGCGCACCGTCGATCCCACGCTCACAGAGCAGATGGTCGAATACGCGGTCCTGTCGGTGCTCGCCTGTCATCGCAGCCTCCATCGGCATCTCGACCATCAGCGCAACAAGTCCTGGGGCACTCCGCCCTATGCGGATACAGCCGCCACGGCCGTCGGTGTGATGGGTACCGGCGAAATCGGCCGCGCCATCCTGCAACGGCTGCAAGCCTTCGAGTTCCCGTTGCGGGCATGGTCGCGGACCCGCCGCGACTGGGGGGACGATGAGCGTGTCACGCACTTTGCGGGGGCCGAGGACCTCGGCCGGTTCCTGGCCGGCACGCACGTCCTCCTCTCCATTCTCCCCGCGACACCGGCGACGCACGGGTTGCTCGATTTGTCGCTGTTCCGGCAACTTCCGCGCGGGGCCCACGTGATCAACCTCGGACGCGGCAGCACGCTCGTGGAAGCCGACCTCAAGGCATGCCTTGATTCAGGACATGTGGCCTCGTGCTTCCTGGACGTGTTCGGTGAGGAGCCCCTGCCGTCCGGAAGTCCGCTCTGGACCGATCCTCGCGTCATCATCACCCCGCATGCGGCGGGCGTGAATTTTGCCACCCCCTACGCCGCGCAGCTGCTGGCAGATAACCTGCAGCGGGTTCGCGCGGGAGAGCCGCCCCGGCACCGCATCGTCCCGACCCGGGGATACTGAACTCTAGGATGCACGCATGACCGACAGCGCCTTGTCCGAAACCTACTTTGACAACCTCGAACTGAGGGCAGCGGAAGAGCGTGAGCAGGCCCAGTTCGAAACGCTGCGGTCAATCTGGCGAACCGTGCAGGCAGAGGCACCGGAGTTGGCCAAGCGCCTTGGCGGCCTGGATGCCGATCAACTCACGGACCGTGATGCGCTGAGCGGGTTGCCCGTCCTCCGGAAATCCGACCTGCCTCCACTGCAGGAAGCGAGCCCTCCGTTTGGCGGGCTTACGGCCCGTGCACCGCGCACATTCCGGCACATCTTTGCCTCGCCCGGACCCATCTATGAGCCTGGGCATGAAGGTGATTTCTGGAGGATGGCCAGGGGGATGTATGCGGCCGGATTCCGCGCAGGTGACCTCGTCTACAACACGTTTTCCTATCACTTCACGCCCGCCGGCTTCATGATGGAACAGGGTGCCCACGCGATCGGGTGCGTGGTGTTTCCTGCAGGTGTGGGCAATACGGACCTGCAATTGCAGACCATGGCGTCCCTGCGTCCCAATTGCTACACGGGGACACCTTCCTTCCTCGGAATCCTCCTCAAGGAAGCCGCCGCGCGCGGGCTGGATCTCTCCTCCCTGAAAAGCGGGTTTGTTGGCGGTGAGGCACTGACGGCAAGCCTGCGACAACAGTTCGACGACTGTGGCGTGGCCGTTCTGCAGGGCTATGGCACGGCTGACGTCGGCCAGATCGCCTACGAAACCGTGCCCGGCACCGGATTGCTCATCGACGAGGGAGTGATCGTCGAACTCGTGGAACCGGGCGGGACCAAGCCGGTGGAAGCGGGTGGCATCGGTGAGGTGGTCGTGACCGTTCTGAACCCGGACTATCCCCTCATCCGGTTTGGAACCGGGGACCTCTCGAGGTTTCTCGACGGGCACAGTCCGTGCGGCCGTACCGCACCCCGGATCGCCGGCTGGCTCGGGCGCGCCGACCAGACGACAAAGGTGCGGGGGATGTTTGTCCATCCTGGTCAGGTTCAGGAGATTGCCAAGCGGCATCCCGAGATCACCGGGCTCCGTCTGGTGATCGGCCGCGAGAACGATCTTGATTCGGCCGAACTGCGCGTCGCGGCCCCTTCCGGCGAAACCGGCCTCTCCACCCGCATCGCCGAGACCGCCCGCGCGGTTCTGCGTGTGCGCGCCGATGTGAAATTCGTATCGTCCGATGCACTTGCGGACGACAATCGGTACATCGACGACACGCGCGTCCATGACGGATGATTCGCCCGCCGCCCTGGTGGTCCGGAACCTGGCGTGTGAACGGGGTACGCGGCTTCTTTTTCGCGGCATTTCCTTCACCGTGCCGACCGGTCGGACTCTGGTCGTAACCGGGCCCAACGGATCAGGGAAGTCGTCGTTGCTTCGCATCCTTGCCGGCTTCCTCTCCCCGACGGAAGGCACATACAGGACACCTGACAGGGGCCCATTCGCTGGCCTGATCGGGTATCTCGGGCATGCAAACGCGGTGAAGCCGCGGCTGAGCGTGCGCGAGAATCTTGCGTTCTGGGCCACGCTTGGGAACGCCGAAGACCGCGTGACACCGGTGCTCGAACGGGTTGACCTCGCACAACATGCGACGATGCCCGCAGCCTGGCTCTCGGCCGGGCAACTTCGCCGCCTTGCATTTGCCCGCATCGTGGTCATGAACACCCGTCTCTGGCTGCTCGATGAGCCGGCGGCCAATCTCGATGCTGCCGGTGAGGCGACCCTCCAGGCTGAGCTTGCGGACCATTGCGCAGCGGGCGGCTGCGCCGTCGTGACGGCTCCCACCGAGAGCCCCTTCCGTGACGCGGATCGCTTCGCGCTGGCAAGCGGGTGACTTATCTCTGGGCAGTGGTCGTGCGCGATGTTCGCCTTTACGTGCGTGGCGTCGTGGACCTCTTCGGCGTGTGGATGTTTTTCGGGATTGCCGTCACCATGCTCCCGCTGAGCATTGGCCCGGATCCGGAGACGCTCAACCGGATCGCCCCCGGCGCGGTGTGGGCGATCGCGTTGCTTGCGTCCATGCTGTCACTCGAGCGCGTCTTTGCTCCAGATCACGATGACGGTTCCCTGGATCTCCTCCTTCTCCACGGAACGGGAGTCCGACTGCTCGTTCTTGCAAAGAGCCTCGCCCATTGGGTGGTCACCGGGCTTCCGTTTGTCGTGCTTGCGCCCATGGCCGCTCTCGCGCTCGGAATGGATTCGCAAGGTATCTGGCCACTGGCGCTGGCTCTCCTCGTGGGAACGCCGGCCCTGTCGCTGATCGGTTCAGTCGGTGCGGCATTGACGTCACCGCTCAGGCGCGGCGGCGTGCTCGCAGCTCTCATCGTCCTGCCGCAAACGATTCCCGTGCTAGTGTTCGGCACTGTCGCTGTGACCGAAGCACTTCAAGGACGCTCGCCGGAACCCTATTTGACGGTCTTGGGTGCCCTCACCCTCGCTGTGATTGCGCTCGCTCCCTACGCCGGTCACGCGGCATTGCGTGCTGTTCGTGACTGAGCGCGACATTCCAGACGTGCAGCCGCCCGGAATCTGATTCATGGCCAATGCCCTGCACAGGCTGGCAAACCCGGCCCGGTTTCTCCGGTTCGCAAGCCCCCTGCCCCCGTGGTTGGGAGGTGCCGCTGGCGTTTGCATAGCGTGTGGACTCTGGTTTGGCCTCGTGGCCTCGCCCCCTGACTATCAGCAGGGTGATTCAGCGCGGATCATGTACGTGCACGTGCCAGCCGCGTGGAATGCGCTTGCGGGCTATGCGGGCATGGCCATTGCAAGCGCAGTCGCCTTGATCTGGCGCCATCCGCTGGCCGTCGTAGCGGCCCGATGCATTGCTCCTGTCGGTGCATGCTTCACGGTCATCGCGCTCGCAACCGGCTCGATCTGGGGTCAACCGATGTGGGGGACCTGGTGGGTATGGGACGCACGGCTCACGTCCGTACTGATCCTGCTGTTTCTATACCTGGGGTACATTGCCCTGATCCACGCTTTTGACGAGCAGGAGACGGGCGAGCGGGCAGCAACAGTGCTCGCCCTCATTGGCGCGGTGAACCTGCCGGTCATCAAGTTTTCGGTCGACTGGTGGAACACGCTGCATCAGCCGGCGAGCATCCTGCGCGCCGGGGGCCCCTCGATCGATCCGTCCATGTTGCTGCCGTTGTTTCTCATGGCCGGAGGGTTCACGCTTCTGTTTATGACCCTCGTCATCGTCCGGATGCAAACCGAACTTGCCCGCCGGCGTGCGATCGGCCTGCGACGGGCAGCAATCCGGCCCACCCCGCCTGCCGATGTCTGAACTGGCTGAATTCCTCGCGATGGGCGGATACGGCCTCTACGTATGGTCCGCCTATGGTGTGACCGCACTGGTTCTCGGAGCCCTGGTCATCGCCAGCCTGCGCCGGCGCCAATCCATGCGCGCTCACCTCGCCGAAATCGAATCGGCATCACCCAGGCGACGCGACCGATGACCCCGAAACGCCGTCGTTTGCTTGGGCTGGTGGCGGCGGGGGTGGCGCTGGGCATTGCCGCAACGCTGGTATTCCGCGCACTGGACGACACCCTGGTGTTCTTTTACAGCCCGAGCCAGGCACACGAGCGCGGCTTCCAGCCGGGAGAGGCCATCCGATTGGGTGGATTGGTCAAGGCCGGCAGCGTCGCGCGCGCTCCGGACAGTCTCACGGTCAATTTCGTGGTGACCGATGGAGGGAGGGATGTCGCCGTCGCGTATGCGGGAATCCTGCCGGATCTCTTCCGAGAGGGTCAGGGTGTCGTCACCGAGGGAAGTTTCCAGCCCGATGGCACCTTCCGGGCATCGGAAGTCCTGGCAAAGCACGACGAAAACTACATGCCGAAAGAAGTGATCGAGGCGCTCCAGGAACAGGGCGTCTACAAGCCGCTACCCGCCAATTGATCCACGGATCGTGCAGGCACCCGCAGCAACATGCGGATGGGGTTGCCGTGGGAACATCAATCGCTCAAACCCGGCCCCTGCCGGTGTGGTCCGTCCAAACCCAGCGGCACCCTCAACGCAGCAGATCGTACGCGAGGCGGGCGGCAGCGACATCCATGATCGCAATTCCGACCGAATCGTAGATCACGGTTGCATCCTCAGGAACGCGTTTGGTTTCGGCCAGTATCTCCCCGAGTTCAGCAAAGATCTCGCAGCCTGACCGGCGGATGTTTCCGCTCTGATCGAGGGCGGCATCGCGCGAATCCACCACAACGGTGTGGGCCATTGCTGCGTCGTCAAGCTCGCAACCATCACGCGTATTCCAGCCGACAGCAGCGACGAAGGCCCCTGATTTCAGCCAGTCACCCCGCACGATCGGGTCCTTTGCCGATGTGGCACAAACCACAATGTCGGCATCCCGGACCGCGTGTTCGGCATCGGCCACGAACGATGCACCCACGGTATCGGCAGCGATGCGGCCACGTTGTCCGTTTCGTGCCCACAGGCGGACGACCCCGCATGGCAGGACTGCGGCCAGCGCCTCGGCATGCGCCCGGGCTTGTACGCCGCTTCCCATGATGGTTACGACGTCGGGGGCGGGAGCTGCCAATCGGCGGGCGGCAGCGACAGTTGCGGCGGCCGTGCGCATCTCGGTAATCAGCCTCCCGTCCAGGACTGCGACCGGCGTGCCGTCATCTATGTCGAAGAGCACAATGACCGCGTGATGCGAAGAAAGCCCGCGTTCCACGTTGCCGGGATAGACGGTCACAATCTTCACCGCCATCGCGTCACCCACCGCCGGCATTGCCGCCATGAAGGCATCCTTCCCCGGAACTGGAATCATCTCGCGGACGGGCTGCGCCACCTTTCCGCTCGAAAAAGCAATCAACCCTTCCTCGATTGCCTCGATCAGCCGCGACCAATCCAGAACACTGGAAATTGCGGCCTCGGAAAAAAACGGGAGATCAGTCAGGATGTTGGGCGGCATCGACGTGTCCGGAACCCTTCCTGGCACCATGTTCGGCAGGGACTGCATTCTGTAGACCGGGCGCAGGGTTGGAAAGATCCTCGCCACAGCGCGTCAACTCCGCAATTCCATGTACTCCTGATACATTTCACCACTGTGGCCGGCACGCATGCACCGGCCGCAATCGGGGGCCTTGAGATTGATGCGCGAGCAGATCCAGGAGTTTGTCGTTGAGCCCATTCATCCGGAATTCGGCGCAACCGTGACAGGAGTCGATCTTCGGCCTCCCCTTTCGGCAACGACAGTCGAGCAACTTCACAGCCTGATCGACCGGTTTTCATTCCTCTGTTTTCCCGACCAGTGTTTCGACGACGAGCATCAGCTGGCGTTTACGCGGTGCCTCGGAGAACCGGAAGAGGATCATGTTGCCCTGGGACAAACGGGGGAAATTCGCTATTTCGGAACAATCGGGAATGTCCAGGAGGACGGCAGCAAGTTGGGAAGCCGTCACAAACGCACCATTTTCCTGACCGGCAACAACATGTGGCACTCCGATTCGTCGTTTCGAAAAATCCCCTCGTACGTTTCGATCATGTGCGCATATGAGGTGCCGGAGACCGGTGGGCATACCCAGTACGCGAGTACCCGCACTGCATACAAGCGTCTTCCTGACGCGCGTCAGCGGGCGATCGACCCTCTCGTCGCGATCCACGATTACGTCTATTCGCGAAGCAAGGTGAGCCCGGACGCGGTCACTCCATCGCACGCTGAATCCCTGCCGCCAGTTCGCCAGAGGCTTGTCCGAAGAAATCCCAATACGGGAGCGAAAAACTTCTATGTGGGCTCGCATGTCAAGACGATCGAAGGCTGGAGCGCGCGCGACAGCCGCAGTCTGCTTGACGACCTTCTCGCCACCGCGGTGGGCGACGATCACGTCTATACCCACACATGGCGTCCCAAGCAGCTTGTGATTTGGGATAACCGATGCCTCCTTCATCGCGGAACAGGCTACGATGCAGACCGCTATCGACGGTACATGCGGCAAACCCGCGTCCGAGGCATTTCGACGCTGGATGAGGCATGACGGGGTTCGCAGGCCGCTGATGCGTTGATGTACCGGACCAGCAGGGAAAAGCCGGGGAACCCCGGATTGTGACCAGGCCAAGCCCGGACGGAAAAGGACCAGACCCGCTCCCGGACTGCCTGTCGCCCATGCCCGATGATGCGACAAGGCGCGGTTCTTCACCGGTGTTGCCAATGAGGATCCAGTGAATCAGACCGGCTACACCGCATCCAGTATTGAAATTCTGGAAGGCCTCGAGGCGGTTCGGAAAAACCCCGGGATGTACATCGGCGGGACCGACGAGGTCGCGATGCATCACCTTGCGGCCGAAATCCTGGATAACTCGGTCGACGAAGCATTGGCCGGCCATGCGCGACGCATCGAAGTCACCCTGAAAGCCGGAAACCTTGTCGTCGTCAGCGATGACGGACGAGGGATACCGGTGGAGCCGCACCCGGATTTGCCGAACATGACGGGCGTGGAGGTGGCCAGCACCCTGCTGCATGCGGGAGGCAAGTTTGGCGAGACGGCTTACCAGACATCGGGCGGGCTGCACGGGGTCGGCCTGTCGGTTGTGAATGCCCTGTCATCCGAGCTTGTTGTCGAAGTGGCACGCGACGGCACCCGGTGGGTGCAAACGTTTCGGCGCGGCATCCCCCAGGGCCCGCTCCGCAACACCGGCAAGTCAGGTCGACGCACCGGTACCCGGGTGTCCTTCGTTCCCGACAGCCAGGTGTTCGATTCCGGAGCCGCGTTTCGGGCCGCGAGGCTGCATGCCATGGCGCGTGACAAGGCGCGCCTCATTTCCCGCCTGACGGTTCTCTGGAATTGCGAACCGAGCTTGATCGAAGCCGGCAGCGACACCCCGGCCACGGAGTTGCTCGAGTTTCCCGGCGGTCTGAGGGACGTGATCAGCGATGGCCGCACGGGCGATGTGTTCGTGACCCGCGAACCCTTCGTGGGCCGCGCCGAGCTTCCTGACGCGGGGTGGGTCGAATGGGCCGCAATCTGGTCGGCGTACGGTGCCGGCTCAACGCAAAGCTGGTGCAACACGATACCCACGCCACTGGGGGGCACCCACGAGGCCGGGTTCCGGGCTGCCCTGACCCGGGGCGCGCGCACCTACGGGGATCTGGCCAAGCACAAGCGCGCTTCCGACCTGACCGCAGACGATGTCGGCGGCACGTGTCAGTCAGTCCTCTCCGTATTCCTGCGAAACCCGCAGTTCCAGGGACAGACCAAGGAGAAGCTGACGACCGCCAAAGTACGGCAGCAGATCGAAAGCGCGGTGCGCAACGCGTTCGAGCACTGGCTGGCTGGCGATCCGAAGTCTGCAGATGCGCTGCTGGAACATTGTCTTGAGCGGCTTGATGAGCGGCTGCGAACCAAGACCCTGAAGGAGCTGCCGCGCGCTACACCCGCCCGGCGCCTTCGCCTTCCCGGAAAACTTGCCGACTGCAGCCGCACGTCCGCCGAGGGGACCGAACTGTTCATTGTCGAGGGGGATTCGGCTGGCGGCTCGGCAAAACAGGCTCGCGCGCGGGACACGCAGGCAGTGCTGGCCTTAAGGGGAAAGATTCTCAACGTTGCCAACGCCAGTGCTGACAAGCTTCGCGGCAACCAGGAACTCAACAACCTCGTGCGCGCCCTGGGATGCGGCACCGGGGATTCGTGCGATCTTCGACAACTCCGCTATGAACGGGTTATCATCATGACTGACGCGGATGTCGACGGTGCGCACATCGCGTCGCTGCTGCTCACGTTTTTCTTCTCAGAGATGCGCCCGCTCGTCGAACAGGGGCGCCTGTATCTGGCACAGCCGCCACTCTTTCGGATTGCCCAGGCCGGAACCACACACTATGCCCGTGACGAAGCCCATCGAACCGAGCTGCTTGCGGACGTGTTTGATTCTGCCAAAAAGGTCGAAATAAGCCGATTCAAAGGGCTGGGCGAAATGCCGGCTTCTCAATTGCGCAGTACCACGATGGACCCGGAGAAACGCACCTTGATTCAAATTGAACTACCCCCGGACGCCCGGGAAAGTACCGGACTGTTTGTCCGGGACGTCATGGGAAGGAATGCGGAGAAACGCCTCGCGTACATCCGCACCCGAGCGCCGGAAGCCGTAGGCCTCGATCTTTGAACGATTCTGCTCCCAACGGATCCTCATTTGATGATCTGCCGCTGTCCGCGCCGGTACTACAGGCGGTCCGCGACGCCAACTTCTCTACCCCAACGCCAGTCCAGAGTGCGGCAATCCCGCATGTAGTTGAGCGTCGTGACCTTCTGGCCACGGCGCAGACCGGAACCGGAAAAACCGCTGCCTTCACGCTGCCCATGATTGACCGGCTTGCCGGAAGCCGTGCGCGCGCACGGATGCCGCGGGCACTGGTCCTAGAACCGGTTCGCGAACTGGCCTTGCAGGTTCAGGAGCAGGTGCGCCTGTTTTCTGCGCACGTCAATCTGTCCTCGGAACTCTTTATCGGCGGCGTCAACATCGGTCCCCAGCTCAGGCAGGCGGCCAAACCGATCGACATCATGATCGCAACGCCGGGCCGCCTTCTGGACCTTTTTGACCGCGGCGCCCTGCTGCTCATTGGCGTCGAGATGCTCGTGATCGACGAGGCCGATCGCATGCTCGACATGGGGTTCATCCCCGAGATCGAGAGTATCGTCGCCAAGCTGCCTCGGGAACGGCAGACACTGATGCTGTCGGCAACCATGCCGCCGGAAATCCAGCGTATTGCCAAGCGTTTCCTGCAACAGCCGGCTCGCGTCTCGGTCGCGCCCCCGTCCGCAACGACCGAGCTGGTCGAGCAGTCGCTCGTCCGCTGTTCCGCGGGCGACAAGCTCAAGGTTCTGGGAGAGCTGCTGCGCGATTCCGCCGTGGAGAGCGCGCTCGTGTTTTGCAATCGCAAGCGAACCGTCGATGACCTCGTGAAGGCGTTGCGCCGAGACGGCGTGGCCGTGGATGCAATTCATGGCGACATGGCCCAGGCCGTGCGCTTGGCAACGATGGCGGATTTTCGGAGCGGAAAAATCCGCACCCTCGTCGCTACGGATGTCGCCGGTCGCGGGCTGGACATCGGCGGCATCAGTCACGTCTTTAATTTCGACGTTCCCACGCAGCCGGAGGACTATGTCCATCACGTCGGCCGGACGGGCCGCGCCGGAGTGTCTGGCGTGTCTGTCACGCTCGCCAGTCCCGCTGAGCAGGAGTACGTGGACGCCATCGAGCGGCTGACACGGCAAAGGCTTCGTATTCGGCGATTGAACGGCGCGAAGGAAGTGCCCGCACACGTCGGTCGCACACGACCGACGACGGCAGGCAAGCAGCGAGGCGCGGAAGCCCGCTCGACGCCCCGGCGCCGCGGTGCCGACGACCCTGCCCTGGAACGCGCTCTGGGCTCGCTTCGCCAACCTCCAGAAACGCCCGCGGAGCCAAAGCGGCAAAGTGCGGTGGCCGACGGTAGCGTGCATCGGACGCCCACCTGGAGCGAGACGTTGACCCGCGCCCGCCACCGCAACCGGGACGGCGTGTCAACCGGCAAGGCACCCAAACCGGAGGCGTCGACGCATTCTCGCTCGAACCGGCTCCGGCACGAAAAGGATGACAGTTCGCCTGTTGCGCAAAAACGCCCCCGGGCGCAAAGGTTTTTTCGGGACACCGAACATGTCCCATCGTTTCTCCGCCCGTCTACGCCGCATAGCGAGTAAGCCGTCATGCAAGCGGCTCCCGAATTTGTCCTCACCGGCGGGGAAATCGCCACCCACGAGGGTGTACATCGCGCTGACATCGCGATTCGCGACGGAACCATTGTTGGCATTGGAACCACTTCCCGAGGCGGGAAGGAAATCAGAATTGACGGACTGACGGTCCTCCCGGGCGTTATCGACAGTCAGGTGCATTTCCGGGAACCCGGCTTTGAGAAAAAGGAGAATCTTGAATCCGGAACCCGGGCTGCGGTTCTTGGGGGTGTGTGCACGGTGTTCGAGATGCCCAACACATCTCCTCCGACCAGTAATGCCGGCGCTTTCGAAGACAAGCTCCGGCGCGCACGCGACCGCGCCTGGACCGACTACGGGTTCTTTGTCGGCGCGACGCCGGCCAACAGCCACGACCTTGAAGAGCTTGAACGGCTGCCGGGCTGCGTCGGGGTCAAGATCTTTATGGGAAGCTCGACAGGCACGCTTCTGGTGCCAGATGACAAATCGCTTGCAGCAGTACTGGCCTCCGGATCGCGCCGCTGTGCCGTGCATGCAGAGGATGACGAGCGACTGCGAGAGCGGCTTGGCTTGCTCGACGAAGGCGCCGGTGTCGAGATGCACCCCTGGGTTCGAGACCCGGAGTCCGCTGCACTCGCGACCCGACGGATCCTCAAACTGGCGCGAGATGCCAACCGACCGCTCCACATCCTTCATATTTCCACAGCAGATGAACTTCCGTTGCTGGCTGCAGCCAAGGACATCGCAACCGCCGAAACGACGCCCAACCATCTCACGTTAAGTGCTCCAGACTGCTACGAACGGCTAGGAGCGCGCGCGCAAATGAACCCGCCAGTGCGCGACCAGTCCCATCAGACTGCTCTTTGGGAGACCGGAATCCGCGACGGCGTGATCGACGTGATCGGGTCTGACCACGCTCCGCACACGCTTGAGGAGAAGGCGCTTCCCTATCCCCAGAGTCCGGCAGGAATGCCTGGCGTGCAGACCTTGCTTCCCCTCATGCTCGATCATGTCCATAACGGGCGACTTTCGCTTCCCCGACTGGTGCAATTGACCTCGCTCATGCCCGCGCAAATCTATGGTGCGGAACGGAAGGGGAAAATTGCCACCGGCTACGATGCCGACTTCACCATCGTCGACCTCAAGGCGCGCCGCACGATCCGCAACGACTGGATCGCCACCCGCGCGGGCTGGACTCCCTATGACGGCAAAACAGTCCACGGATGGCCGGTCATGACCGTGGTACGAGGCCATATCGTCATGCAGGACGATGAGGTCCAGGGGACTCCCGTGGGCCAGCCTGTGTCCTTTACGGACGAAGTCAGGACATAGCGTGCTCCGGCTCCGGCTAGCACCGTGTCTGATGTGGCTGGTGTTGCTGACAACACCAGCCGGCGCCGACACGCCGAATTTGCCCGATGATCTGGTTCAGAACTCCCTTGTTCTCGACATGGACTCAGGCGAGCTTGGCCTTTTCCGGATCGAACCCCGGTATCCCGGTCCGTTTCAGACATTCACCAGACTTGACGTCGCGTTGCTGGAAAAGGCCGCCATCGATCCTCGCCAGTGGGTTCTTGACCGCGTCTCGGGAGAGACCGCCAGAATCGTGGAAGCCGCCCTGGTCCTGGTTGACCCTGACGGCCCCCTTGTCGGGACCTGGGTCAATGGAGTGGAACTCCAGCCCGAATCGGTACACGCCGAAGTCGGGCGCATTGCGTCAAGTCCGATTGACTATTGCGAAAATCCTGCGGAATCCCCGACCGCGGCAGGGTTTCGGATCGAGCTTGAATGCATATTTTGGATTGGGGGTGTCAGTAGCTATCTGCAGGTGAGACTCGAACAAGCCGGGGTGCACTGGTACGTAATCGTCGCGCAGGCGCAAAACCGGCGCCGCTTCCAGGAACTGCTGACGATCGCTAATTCGCTTCGCCTCTAGGAAAGGTCCCAAAACAATGACGGCTACCGCTGCTTCACTTCAGGCATCCACCACGTACCAACCAGAGTTTCGCTGGTCGGATCCGTTGGGTTTGGACGATCAACTGACAGCGGACGAGCGCATGATGCGCGATTCAGTGCACGAATATGCGCAGGACAAGTTGATGGCGCGCGTACGTGACAGCTTCCGTAACGAGACATTTGATCGCGAAATTTACTCGGAATACGCCCGCCTCGGTCTGCTTGGAGCAACGCTCGAAGGTTACGGGTGTGCCGGTGTTGGCTGGGTCACGTACGGACTGGTCGCCCGGGAGATTGAGCGAGTCGACTCGGGTTACCGTTCGGCGCTGAGCGTGCAGTCCAGTCTGGTGATGCCTGCGATTCACCGGTTCGGATCGGAGGAACTGAAGAGCAAATATTTGCCCAAACTCCGGAAAGCAGAGCTGATTGCCTGCTTCGGACTCACCGAACCGGATCATGGCTCCGATCCCGGAAGCATGCTGACCAGGGCCCGAAAGACCCAGGGGGGCTGGCTCCTGTCAGGTGCGAAGAACTGGATTACCAACGCACCGATTGCTGATCTCTTTCTGGTCTGGGCGAAGGATGACGATGGTGTTATCGGAGGGTTCCTGTTCGAGCGTGATGCCAAAGGAAGTCTTTCAACGCCCAAGATCGACGGCAAGGTCGCATTCCGGACGTCAAGTACCGGAATGGTCCAGATGGACGACGTATTCGTGCCGGATGGCAATCGCCTCCCGCATGCAAAGGGCCTCCGGGGGCCATTCTCCTCGTTGAACAGTGCGCGCTTCGGAATCGCGTGGGGCTGCATTGGCGCAGCGGAAGCGTGCTGGCACGCTGCCCGTTCCTACGCCCTTGACCGCAAGCAGTTCGGGCGCCCGATCGGTGCAACGCAGCTCGTGCAGAAGAAACTTGCCGACATGCAAACAGAAATCGCACTCGGCCTCCAGGGAGCACTGCGGGTGGGGAGGCTGAAGGAAGAAGGCAAATTTACCCCCGAGATGTTGTCTCTCCTCAAACGCAACAATGCCGGAAAAGCGCTCGAGATCGCCCGTCAGGCCCGGGACATTCACGGTGCCAACGGCATTGTCGACGAGTACCACGTCATCCGTCACGTCGTGAACCTCGAGGCGGTCAATACGTACGAAGGGACGCACGACGTCCATGCCCTGGTGCTTGGTCGCACCCAGACCGGCATCCAGGCCTTCAAGCCCTGATCTGTCTGCGGCATTCGGGGCGGCGCTTCCAAGCCGCAAGGTTACGAACGCGTTAGGGCGTTCAACCGGAGTGCAGCGGGCCCTGGCCAGGAACTCCGTCAGGACAACGCGCACTTACGCTGAGTGCGGCTCAGGGTGCCACGGTGGCACCCCTACCCGCTTCGAGGTTCTGGACGGAGTATGTGGGCGCGCCATTTCCCGGGCCAACCCGCTCCAAATTCTGAGCCGGTCCCCGGTTGTGGTCCCGGGTCTGCATTGCTCACGATGTGCGAGATGCGTGACCACAGGGGGGATCTGCGTACCGCGCGACTTCCGCGTGCAAACGCGAGAAAATTCTCGGTGCCAACAGCGGGCGTGAGTCGCCTCGCGATTCAATGCACAGCGCTTCGGAGTCTCACGAACCCGAGGCGCTTCGTTCCTGGATGAGCCGGACGATTGCTGCATAGTCCAGCGTTCCACCGCCGCTATCGACAAACTCCTGATACAACGACTGCACCAATGCCCCGAGTGGAGTCGCTGTGCCTGTTGCCGTTGCGGCCTCCTGCGCCAAGGACAGGTCCTTGAGCATCATCGACGCGGCAAATCCAGGCTTGAATTCGCGATTCGCCGCCGACGTTTCCACAATGCCGGGCACGGGCAGATGGTTGAGCATCGCCCAAGAGCAGCCGGAGGAAGCCGAGCTGATCGAAAACAACGTCTCGGCCTCCAGTCCCAGTTTCTTCCCGAGCGTGAATGCCTCTGCCAAACCGACCATCGAGATACCGAGCAACATGTTGTTGCATGCCTTCGCCGCTTGTCCGGCGCCTGAGGGGCCGGCAAGTACCGCATTGCTTCCCATCGCCTGAAAGAGGGGCTGAGCTTCACGGAATGTTGGTGCCTCCCCTCCCACCATGAAGGTGAGCGTGCCACGTTGAGCTCCCGACACCCCTCCCGAAACCGGTGCATCCAGCATGCGGAGACCAGATGTTGCAGCCCGGGAAACGACCTTTCGGGCCGTGGTTACGTCGATTGTTGACGAATCAATCAGCAGGGCGCCCTCTTGAGCGCTCTCGCACACACCGTCCTTTCCCGTGTACGCATCTTCCACGTTCTGGCCGGAAGGGAGCATGGTCACAACCGCATCGGCCTCTTCACATGCCTGTGCCGGAGTTTCAGCGATGCCGATTCCACAACCCGCCGCCCGCTCCCTGGCCGCGGCGGCGATGTCATACCCCTGCACGGAATGTCCGGCCGAATGCAGATTCGCGGCCATCGGACCGCCCATATTGCCAAGCCCAAGGAATGCAATTCGCATGGTGTCTCCTTCCCTTGTCCGGGCATTGATTGGAATGTGTTATCTGGCGTCCTGCACCAGCGTCAGAAATCCCTATTCGTTCTGCCTTGATTGAACAGGCAGCGTGCACCGTCTGCCGCTCCGGATGCAACCGATGGGACCAGACCCCGGGACATTAACCTTTAAGAGCGCTCAATCCGTGTTGAGAACCAGAAGGTCATGACCCTTTCCGGTCCGCTGACGCCGCCTTCCCGGATGAACGGGCAGCCACAGTCTCGCGATAGAACACATACAACCCCCCGCTGACGATCAGAGCCATCCCGAAAAATGCGACGGCGTCTGGCCGGTCCCCCCAGATAAGCAATCCCCAGAGCACGGACAGCGGGAGCGCGAGGTATTCCAACGGTGCGACGACGGTTGGGGATGCGACTCTATACGCCTGGGAGAGCAGGTACGTACCTGCAGCAATCACCGCACCGCAGCAAAACAAAAGCGCCCATTCCGCCCCTTCGGGCCAGGACCACCCCCGCAACAGAAACTGCATGCCTGGATGATCCGAGTGCGCGAAACGGCCGTCACCAATCGCCAGACCGACTCCCGCGCTGACGACCACAAACGCGACATGCACGTAGAACGACATCGCTGACGCACGATCAGTGGTGCCCAGGCGCCGGGTGAGAATTTGAAGCAGTGCATAACCCAGCGCCGCCCCCACCGAGAAGAGGCCCGCAGCGTTAAACGCTCCGTATCCCGGACGCAAAATGATGACCATGCCCGCCATTCCAACCAGAATGGCAATCAGGCGTCGGGCACCGATCCGTTCCTTCAGCATCACTGCTGACAGGCCTGTGATGAACAGTGGCGCCACAAAGAAAATTGCGGTGGCTTCCGCCAATGGCATGCTTGCGACTGCCATGAAGAAGCACATGTTCACGACAACGAACAAAGCCGCTCTCGCACAATGCAGTCCGGGCCGCCGGGTCAACAACAGCCGGAATCCACCCTCCAGCTGAACGATCACCAACGCCACTGGCACAGCAATCAATGAACGAACAAAAGTCACCTCGTGAAGCGCGAAGGTGCCGCTCAGCCACTTGATCAGGGCATCCTGGAGCGTCAGCGCGATGACTCCGCCAACGATGCACGCGAGCCCAAGCTGGGTTCGCCTTGCGTCCTTCAACGAGGCTGCACGCTCGTGGCTTGCATCGATCATGTACTCTGCCTTTGTCTAGCCCCTTGGCCTTCCCAACGCGCGACCGCACTGCCGACACCGAAGTTTGCATTCGCTCGTCGCCAGGCCGCGCTGATCAGGACAGTCGCAACACCGTTGCAACAAGCCGACCTCCTGCCCTTGCGGCCTGGCAAGGCCTCCATCATCTCATGCCGACGGACGCGAGCGGACACGTGCCATAATTCGCGTGCCAACGACCAGCGTTCCCGATCAGTCGCCGGAGACAAGGATATGGTTGCGAGTGCCGGAATCGCCATGCCGCTGTTGCGGTTACGTCGGCAGATGTCGAACCAAGAAGTTAGGCTCGATGCGTTACAGCAAACGCTGCAGGCCGGCAATGCAACCGGCTTCCGAACGGAAGGACAGGTCCGATGAGTGGTGAAATCGGGCAATTTGCGCTGTCACTCGCTCTGGGCGTCGCTCTGTTTCAGGGGACCATTCCACTGATCGGTGCCGCCCGGAACAACAACTCCATGATGGCCGTGGCCGACCATTCGTCGCTGGCGCTGTTCGGACTGATTCTGCTTTCAATTCTGATGCTTGGCCACGGCTACCTCGTATCCGATTTTTCGCTCGTCAACGTCTGGCAGAACTCGCACACACTCAAACCGTTGCTCTACAAGATCACAGGCGTCTGGGGGAACCACGAGGGCTCCTTGGTGTTGTGGGTGCTGATCCTGGCAATCTATGGGGCTGCACTGGCCGTATGGGGGCGCCGTGTTCCCGCCCCCCTTCGGGCACGAGCTCTCGCAATTCAGGCTCTGATCGCGGCTGGATTCCTTTCCTTCTCGTTATTCACGTCCAATCCATTTGCCCGGCTCATCCCGGTGCCCGATGAAGGCATGGGACTCAATCCGATTCTTCAAGACCCGGGCCTCGCATTTCACCCTCCCTGCCTTTACATGGGATACGTCGGACTCTCGGTGGCGTTTTCGTTCGCGATCGCCGGCCTGCTCGGCAAGGAGGTCGATCCGACCTGGGCACGACTCGCCCGCCCGTGGGTCCTCCTGGCGTGGTGTTTCCTTACCGCCGGAATTGCACTGGGCAGCTGGTGGGCATACTACGAGTTGGGCTGGGGCGGCTGGTGGTTCTGGGACCCCGTCGAGAATGCCTCGTTCGTCCCCTGGCTGGTGGCGACGGCACTGCTCCATTCTCTTCGGGTCGCTGAAAAGCGAAACGCGATGAAAGCCTGGACGCTGCTGCTCTGCATCTGCGGCTTTTCCCTCTCGCTTCTGGGCACGTTCCTCGTCCGGTCCGGTGCGATCACTTCCGTCCACACATTTGCGACAGACCCTGCCCGAGGGCTGTTCATCCTCGCATTTCTCGCAGTGGTCACGGGCGGGGCCTTTGCGTTGTTTGCTGTGCGGGCTCCGCACATCCAACCGGAAGGCTTGTTTGAACCCGTGAGTCGGGAAGGTGCGCTTCTGCTGAACAACGTCCTTTTCGGTGTCGCCGCGGCAACCGTCCTGTTGGGAACCCTCTACCCGATCTTTATGGAGGTTGTGGGCACTGGCCCTGTGTCTGTGGGGCCGCCGTACTACAATGCGGTGTTCCTTCCCCTTGCCATGCTCGCGGTTGCGTTGGCGGCCATCGGACCATCGATCCCATGGAAGCGCGCCGACCTCCGCGGCGTACTGCAACGGATGTGGTTTGTGCTGGCGTGCACTGCAGGAGCCGTCGTGATCTGCGGAATGGTCGTGGGCGAGCCTGCGCCGCTGACATTGGCGGGTTTCGGGCTGGCAGCGTTCCTTGCGTTCAGTACCGCCCGGACATGGGCAATACGGCTTGGGGTCACCCGTGGATTTGGGTCGATGTTGCAACGGCTTCGGGGCCTTCCGGCGTCCGTGCACGGAATGGCGCTTGCCCACCTGGGTGTCGCCGTCATGGTGGTTGGCGTCACCGCATCAAGCTCCGGGAGAGTTGATGTCGAGCAGGTCATGAACCCGGGTGATTCCGTGCAACTTGGAGGCCACACGCTCGAATTCCTGGGGGCGAATTCCGTGGATGGCCCGAACTACACGGCGATGCAGGGCCAGGTGCGGGTCACCGGACCTGGTGGCGACGTGACCTTGCTGTTTCCCGAGCGCCGAACCTATTTCCCGAGTCAAATGCCGACAACAGAGGCTGCCATCCTGGAAACCTTCCGCGGCGATCTTTACGCCGTGCTTGGCGACCGTGCCTCCGAAGACGGCTGGGTCACCCGCCTGACGTTCAACCCCCTCATTTGGTGGATTTGGGGTGGCGCGTTTCTCGGGGTCCTGGGCGGCGTGATTTCCCTGGCCGAACGTACGCGCGCCCCACGCCGGCAAGCCGGCTTCGTATCCGGGGAGGTCCAGCCAGCATGAATCCTCGTCGTCTTCTCCTCTACGCGGTTCCCGCCCTGGCTGTCCTGGTGCTCGCCGCGTTGTTCGCCGGGCGCCTCGCCACTCTTGATCAGGGCACCGACGTCCCCCCGTCGGCGCGGATTGATCAGCCCATGCCCCCGATCGTGCTTGATCCTCTGGTCCCGGGCGAGCCGCCTCTGGACACCACGGCGCTTCAGGGCGCCCCCTATGTCCTGAATATCTGGGCGGAATGGTGCGGACCCTGCAAGATCGAACACCCGCACCTTGTCACCATGGCCGAGCACGGAATTCCGGTTTACGGAATCAACTACAAGGATCGCCTGGAGCGGGCCCAGGCGTTTCTCGACGAGTACGGCAATCCGTTTCGTGTGGTCGGAATCGATGCAGACGGGCGGGCAGGCATTGAACTTGGAATATTCGGTGTTCCCGAAACGTTTGTCGTCGATGCAGAAGGCGCCATTCGGCATCGGCATGCGGGGCCGCTGGATTCCGACGATCTAGAGCAGGTGTTTCTGCCGTTGCTTGCCAATATGCAGGACCGTAACCGTTGAAGCGCAGGCCTGTAACGGCCGGCCTGTTGCTGGCGTGCGGCATCACCATGGCGGGTGCCGGGTCTGCTGCGCAAGATCCGGAAGCCCGTGCCCGTGCACTGGCCTCCGATTTGCGCTGCGTGGTGTGCCAGAACCAGTCGCTGCTCGATTCGGACGCCGATCTCGCCAAGGACATGCGAATCCTGATCCGTGAGCGCATCGATGCGGGCGACAGCGATGAAGCCATCATCAGTTTCCTGGTCGAACGGTATGGCGACTTCATCCTGTTGCAGCCGCCGTTCAAGCCGGCAACGTGGATTCTCTGGATCGGACCTCTTGCGTTTCTGGTCTTTGCGCTGGCGTTGGCCAGAACACGAATTCGAAAGCGTCAGTCCGACGATGCCAAGCCCCGCATCACGAACCGGCCATGACAGTCGTATTTCCGCTGGTCGTCGGTGCGCTCGCATGCGGCGTCGCCGCCCTGCTCCTGTTCGGCTTGCGAGCGGGATCCCGCAGCAGGATGCAGGCTGCGGCGCGAGCCGCGGCCGTGGCCGCCGCCGGGGCCGGGGCCGCCATCTACCTTCTCGTGGGGACTCCGGAATTTGCCGATCCTGATCTTGACCTGGAGGCCGGCCCCACACTAATCCGGCTGCTTGAACGGCAGGCGGGCGCACAGCCGAACCTGCCTGGTCCCCTGATCAACCTCGCCGAAGCGCTTGACGCGGCCGGCCGGCCCGAAGACGCGGCACCCGTCTGGCAGCGCGCGGCAGCACTCGGCGGCGATCAGCAAACGTTTGCATTGGCCCGGGCCGCCCAGTCGTTGATCGTCGCGGCCGACGGCGCGGTCACACCCGGCGCGAGCGAGCTTCTGGATGCGGTGTTGCAGCTCGACCCCACACACGTACCCGCCCGTTTCTACGCCGGTCTCACCATGCTCCAGCAAGGACACGCGGCGGACGCACATACGGCCTGGACTGCGCTACTTGCAGACATTCCGGAAGAGTCCGAATTCCATGAACTCGTCGAAAGTGGTGTGCGAGAAGCTGCGGCGCGCATCACTGCCGAGGGACCCCCGTCAGAGCCCGGCCCCGAAATCCCCGACGATTCGCAAATTCGCGCGATGGTCGAAGGTCTTGCAGCCCGACTGGAACAGAACCCGGACGATATCGAGGGATGGAAACGGCTCGGCAGGTCCCGACATGTCCTTGAGCAGTTTGACCTCAGCTATGCGGCCTACATGCAGGCCGTGGAACGAAGCCCGGAGGACACGGACGCGTTAGCCGGAGCAGCAGAGGCGCTCCTTTTTGCGTCCGAGGATCCTGCCCGGCTGCCGGCGGAGGCCGTCACCCTGCTGCGTCGGGTTCTTGAGCTGCGCCCCGATCACGCGCTTGCCCTGTATGTCGTTGCCGAGGATGCCGTAAGCCGCAACGATCCCGCGGAAGCGCGCAAGCTTCTCGACCGCCTCCTCGAAACCCTCCCGCCGGATGCCCCGAGTCTGCCGGTGATCACTGAGCGCATCCGGGTGCTGGAAGAGGCAGGGTAGTGATCCCCACCAGTGCCTGTTGGCGTTGCACAGGCCCAGCCCGACGCAGGGTGTCGGGCCGGTCACGAACCGCAATCGGAAAACACCGATACAGAGTTCTCAGGCTGACATGAGCTAGCCGGATGCCGAGCCTGCGCCGCTCCGGTTACTCGGTGGCGGCGCCTCTCCCAGGATCAGCTGCGATTGATCACGCGGCACATAGAAGAAATCCCCGGGCCGGGGTTCGTGTCCGAGGTCTCCCAAGAGGCGCCGTTGTCGCGGGGTGCACCGTTCCATACATCCGGTCATGGTCGGGAAATCGTAAGTCTTCAGAAACATCTGCGCGTAGTTGTAGAGCAACGTCTTGCGCGCGCGGCCGGAATGATTGGGTGCGGGTCCATGCCACAACGCATGGCTGAACAAATAACAGTCGCCCGCATGCCCATTGAGCTGGACTGCACCCGGTGTTCGCGGTGTCGGGGCCGCACCCGAATTGAATGGAATTTGCCTGAGATGACTTCCGGGAAACACGGTGAAATTCCCGGATTCGGGTTCATCAACGTCGCTCAGCAGGTACATCGCCTTCATGGCCAGGGGCCTGCTTGTTTCGGTCACCCGAATCAACCGCAGTGCCTCACCGCCATCGGTATGGGTGTATCCGGGAAACTCGCTCGTTGAAGCCCGGACAATTGCCTGCGACATGCTGAGAACCAGATTGGGGCCCATAATGTCCACAATCAGATCAAACACATTCGGCCGGTCCACGAGGTCCAGAAATGGTTGGCCGTACGGCAGAATGTCGCGCCGGTCCATGAACGAGTCAGGGTTTTCGGCTGTGGGATTACGGTCAACCCAGCCGTAGTGTCCGAGCGGAAGGTCGGAGCGGGGCTCCCAACCAGGCTGAAAGCGCATCGCATCGATCAGCTCGTTGTAGACACCGACCTCCTCCGGACTGAGAACTTGCGGCAACTGGATGTAGCCATCGACTGCCCATTGACGGCGTTGCTCGTCTGTCAGTTTCAGCATGCGTGAACTCCCTTTACCAGGAACGGGAATTCCGGAACGGAATGCGTCGCGCTCGCGATTGTACGCGAGAACGGGTTCCGTTTTCGGCATGGCCACATCGAATTCTTGATTTGCGCGGCTGGCCCGGCACGTTCAAGCCCGCTTCACTGCCTTGCCGGCTTCCGATTTTGCATTTGCCCGAGAAGGCCCGCGAGCGCTGTGCTCTACAGCGCCGATAGGGCCAACTCGGATCACCGTTGCGCTTGCTGGCGAATCACACGCCACGACTCAAGGTCACCCGCGCACCGCGCGCTCGGGGCTTCCATCCCAACACGCATTTTGAACCAGCAGGTTAATCCGGTTCGAGCACCGAGTCCCAGTAAAGATAATCGCGCCAGCTCTCGTGCAAATAGTTTGGCGGAAATGCCGGGGCCCGGGCATGGAGTTCGCGCTCCGTGGGAGATTTGGGCGGGCGGATCAGGCGCATGCCAATCTCATGAAGCAGATGATCTCCCTTCAGAAAATTGCAGGGAGCACACGCAGCAACCACATTGTTCCAAGTCGTGCGCCCGCCCCGGGACCGGGGGGTCACATGGTCGAACGTGAGGTTGGATACCGGCTGGCGCTCGCCACAGTACTGGCACGTAAAACGATCGCGCAGAAACAGATTGAAACGCGTGAATGCGGGCGTTCTACTCCCTTTCACGTAACGCTTCAGCGCGATCACGCTTGGCAGTCGCATGGAGAATGTCGCGGCACGGACCTCCCGGTCGTATTCCGCGACGATCCGCACGCGGTCAAGAAACACGGCCCGGACCGTGTCCTGCCAGGGAAGCAACGACAGAGGGAAGTATCGAAGTGGCCGGTAGTCGGCGTTGAGAACCAACGCGGGATGACTGTGGAGTTCAAGCGTCACGAGGTGACTCCCACTCCAGTGCCGGTAACCACCGTGTATGAGTGTATAGAAGTGCCTCAATGAACAAAATGGCGCGGACCGAACACCGGACCGACGCCGGGGAACGCCTGTGACCGCCACGCTGAACGGTATCCGCGTACTGGACCTGAGTCGCATCCTCGCAGGTCCTTGGTGCGCCCAGTGTCTTGGAGACCTGGGCGCTGAGGTGATCAAGGTCGAACGGCCCGGCCGCGGCGATGACACGCGGACATGGGGCCCGCCTTTGGTTGCCAAAGGGATGAACCCGAGCCCGGCCAACGCGGTCTATTTTCAATCGGCCAACCGCGGCAAGCGATCCATCACGATTGACCTGATGAAACCGGAAGGCCAGGAAATCGTTCGAGAGTTGGCATGCCGCTCCGACGTCCTGATCGAAAACTACCGGGTTGGTGGATTAGCCAAGTACGGCCTCGATTACGCATCCCTTCGGGACCTGCATCCTGGGCTCGTCTATTGCTCCATTACCGGGTTCGGGCAGACGGGACCAGATCGCGCGCGGCCGGGCTACGACTTCATCATTCAGGCCGAAGGCGGGTTGATGAGCCTTACAGGTGAGGCAGACGACCGGCCTGGCGGAGGTCCGCAAAAGACAGGACTTGCTGTAAGCGACCTGTTTACAGGCATGTATGCAGTACAGGCGGTTCTGGCCGCTCTGCTGGAACGTGAGCGAAGCGGAAAAGGTCAATACATCGATCTGGCGCTGCTCGATTCCACTGTCGCGGTTCTTTCCATGATGGCGGTTGCCAGCCTGGTGACCGGAATGTCACCGCCCCGAATGGGAAACGCGCATCCGCACGTTGTTCCCTACGGGCTCTACCCGACCGCCGATCAGCCAATTGTCATTACCGTCGGAAACGATGACCAGTTCTCCCGGTTCATGGCCGTGATCGGCCAACCCGGACTGGCTGCGGACCCGAGGTTCGTCACCAACGTTGAACGCCTGCAAAATCGCGAGGAACTGGACCGGATCCTCCGCGAACGACTCCGCACCCAGCCCTTTGCCCATTGGCAAAATGCCCTGCATGCCGCCGGCATCCCGGTGGCGCCCGTCAACACCGTGCTCGAAGCTCTAAACCTTGAGCAAATTCAGGCCCGTGGGATGCGAATTGACCTTCCGCACGCAGAGGGCGGAACGGTGCCAAGTCCCGGCAATCCAATCCGGCTCTCCCGCACCCCGATCCAGTACTCGGGAGCGGCCCCTGCACTGGGGGCAGATACCGTCACGATTCTTCGTGACCTGCTTGGAAAACGTTCCGACGAAATCGACCAACTGCGCAACGCGGGCGCCATCTGACCGGCCAGCGCGCGGACCTGAGGGACCGTGAATGATCACACCCCTCCGGTACAACGATCTCTTTGAAAAACGATCCAAGCGGTTGTGATTTAGGTGGTTTATTCAAGCCATGATGAATGGGTACCCGGCCGTGAACCGTGCCGAAACCCGGCACACTGGCTCCTGATTCGACGCGGGCGACAGGCTGCGCAAGCGCTAGAACGGAATATCGTCATCCTCAATCGCGCGGCTCGGAGCCGTATTCGAAACGGGGCTTCGTGCCACCGGCTCCGCATTCGGGTCCACGTCTTGGGGCGAGGCACCACTCTTGAAGCGTTCAAAGCGCCCGGTGGCCGGTTGCGCGGTTCGCGGGCGATCGTCACGCGGGGGAGAAAACAGGACGCGAAATGCAGGCGCGCGGGGATTTTCGCTCTCGTTGGGGAACACCATGACAAATGACCCCGCCGGAATTGTGATGTCCTCATCGTCGGATGTCCGCCCGCCGATGTACTCGCGTCCATTCGCACTTGTGCGTTCCCAGAGCCCCGCAATTTCCTTCAAACTGTCGTCGCCCCGGCGAACCCGGTCGTCGTTCATGGTCGGATCCTCCTCCTACGGATATGCATTCTTAGCACACGGCGGAGTGCATCCCGAACACACTCAAGCCAGCAACTGACGACGCAAAAAGTCGGACCCGACTGCAATCCCTTCCTCGTCAATTGAATGGCCCAGCCGGCTCCGAACATGGTACCGGACGCGGGCACCCAGGGACGCCAGCCCGGCTACAGCCGAAAACATTTGTTCAAGCGGAAGCACCTCATCCAATGCGCCGTGGATCAGACAAATGTCGGTCGTCGCGGGCTCCCGATCTGAGGGAAGCAAGGCGCCGGAATAGCCGAGAACCCCGGCAATGGGTCGTCTCAACCCCACTTCAAGTGCCATCATTGTGCCCTGGCTGAAGCCGACCAGCACGACCGCATTGTCGGGCAATTCCAGGCGCTGAAGTTCGCCGTCGATGAAGGTGCCTATATCCGCAGCAGCCCGGGCGGCGGCGGCGGCACGGGCTGTGCCCGAATCCGCCAGACTGAACCACTGATACCCGGCTGGATTCTGGTCGCACGGTTCCGGTCCGTGCGGCGACACAAACTCTGCATCCGGAAGCGTTCGGGCAAACATTGGTCCCAGCTGAATCAGGTCGTCGCCGCTTGACCCCCAGCCGTGCAAGAACACCACGAGGTGTCGCGCGGGTCGCCCCGACGACGGGGGAATCCGGGGACCGGACAGAGGCCGTGCAGGCGCTGCATCGGGAGTGACTTGGTCCATGGGTGACACATAGCCTCAACGATGGTCCAAGGCCACCGCCGGCAGCCTATGCGCCGTCATGCCGGGCGACGTGCCGGCAATCCAAACCTGTCCATGCATGTCGTCCACCGATTCGACCCGCGCTCCCGGCCAGGCTGGGCTTGCCAGGCAACGCGGAGGGCTGAGGAATCAAAAGCTCGAACGCACAGCAAACCCGCCCGGGACTGTTGACGCCGCCCTGCTCCAGCAGCAGATTCAGGAAGTCGTCAAACAGCCAGGTGCGGTCGCAAATCGGCACAACGCAGGCTGCGACGGCGCCGTTTCGTCCCAGCTCTCTCGAGGAGCGGAGAATTGGAAAACAAGGTCGTCTTGATCACCGGCGCTACGGATGGCATCGGGCGCGCAACCGCAGTCGAACTGGCAAGACGCGGTGCACGGGTGGTCGTGGTCGGAAGGGATTCCGAAAAGGGATCCTCGGTGGTCGCGGCCATGCGAGCGGAGACCTCGAACCAGGATGTCTCTTTTCTGCGCGCCGACCTATCCCGCCAATCCGATATTCGTAGCCTTGCCCGGAGTTTTACAGAGCAGTTCGACCGAATCGATGTCCTTCTGAACAACGTTGGCGGTGCCTTCGGGACACGAAAATTAAGCGTTGACGGCATTGAGATGACCTTCGCCCTCAATCACCTCGCACCCTTCCTTCTCACGCGATTGCTGCTGGATCACCTGCAAGCGACTCCGGGGTCACGCATCGTCAACGTCGCGTCCGCAGCACACCGGGGCGTGACGCTTGATTTCGACGACGTCGAGTCCAAAAACAATTTCAAGGGCTTGAGATCCTACCGACGCTCGAAACTCTGTAACCTGCTGTTTACCTATGAGCTTGCGCGGCGACTGGGGCCAGCGGGACCGACAGTCAACGCCCTGCATCCCGGATTTGTGCGCACACACCTGGGTCAGTCGGCGACCGATAACAATCTGTTTTGGCGCATGCTGGCCCGCCTTATTTTTCGTTTCACGTTTGCGATCGACGTGAACGAAGGCGCGAAAACGTCCATTCATCTCGCGACGTCTCCGGACCTTTCCAACGTGACCGGCAAATATTTCGTCAAGGAACGCGAGGCACGATCCTCCGCGCAATCGGCTGATGCCGAGGCAGCGCGCCACCTTTGGGAAATTTCCGAAACGATGGCACCGGTTTGATTTCCAATGCCCGAGCCACTGCTCATTCAGCTGCGTGCACTCCCTCGCGTCACGGGACAGCCTTCCCCTCACCTTCGCATTCAACGCGTTCGCCCGCCGGCACACAATCGAGCCGACGGGGCAATCATTCCGATCAACGACCACGGTTGACGGTCACCGGCACGCCTCCCGCACACGGGGGCCAACGGAACGACCCGACCGACCGGAGCAACTGACTGATGACTGCCATTACCCGGCTCGCAAAAAACACCATCCAGCCGATCGCAAAGCAAGCCCTGCTTGCGTGGGAACGCCTGGAATCAGGTGTTGCGTACGATCCCACATCGCCCAAGACGAGACACGAACCCTACGAACTTCTGGCCAAGATGCGCACCAAAGATCCGGTGCACCGCATGCGGCTCCTTCGGGCCTGGGCCCTTACCCGCTACGAGGATGTCGACAGGCTCCTCCGGGATCACAAGCATTTCACGTCGGAAGGCCGGAATTACGGATATACGTCCTATTTGACGCTCCTCGATTACGATCCTCCAAAACACACGCGAATGCGCGCTCTGGTGTCCAAGGCATTCACGCCGCGCGCCATTGAGAGGCTGGAGCCTCGGATCCGGCTGATTGTTAACGAACTCCTCGACAACGTTGGCAACCGCACGCAATTCGACCTCATCGACGCTGTAGCCTTCCCGTTTCCGGTTATCGTGATTGCCGAAATGCTCGGCGTGCCGCCGGAAGACCGCGACCAGTTCCGGGACTGGTCAAACGCCATTGCGCTAACGGTGGAACCGCTGCTTGACGATGCACGCGTTCAGCAAGTGCGGACCGCAACGGCCGAACTCTTCGCCTACTTCGAAACGCAGATCGAGAAGCGCCAGCAAAATCCGCAAGACGACCTTCTCAGCGCCCTGATTGCCGCCGAAGAGGAGGGTGACCGACTGGACCGGGAAGAACTCTTGTCCACCCTCATGCTGATTCTTGTCGCGGGCAACGAGACCACTCGCAACCTGATCGGTAACGGGATGCTCGCACTGTTGAAGAACCCGGACCAGCTGGATCGGCTGCGCGCCGATCCCCAGTTGCTGGACACGGCCATCAACGAATTGCTCCGGTACGACCCTCCGGTTCAGTTCGATGGGCGAATTGCCAGGGAAGACGTCACTTTTGGGGACAAACAAATTCGGGCAGGCGACCGCGTAATCTCGCTTTTGGGCGCCGCCAACCGGGACCCCGCAGTGTTTTCCGAACCCGACCGGCTTGACATCGCACGCGAGGAAAAAGCCCACATCGCGTTCGGGCGCGGCATTCATTACTGTCTGGGCGCGTCACTTGCCGTCCTCGAGGGGCGGATAGCGTTTGAAGCGCTTCTCGAACGTTTCCCGTCGCTTCGCTTGGCGTCCGAACCTGTCCGTCAGAACCAGATGGTCTTGCGCGGACTCAGGGAGCTGTGGATCGCGGTCGACTGACCGCAAGATTGTCCGCGAACGTGCCGGCCAGACCGGCTCTCGCGGACGCGGGCACCGGCACTCGCGCATGCCATGTCCTCGTGGTTACTCCGACAGGAATCGCGACTGACCCATTGCGTTCTGTCCGATGCGCAAACGGCCTGGACATGGTCCGCAACGGGCATGCGTGCTGCCCGCCTCAACGCCGGCGGATAAGGGCTCTATTCGGTATCATGGAGGGAGATTGGTAATCCGGGCCGCGTTGTGACATTCCTACAGACCATATTTCCCTACATTTTGGGCGCCAGCCTTGCCGCTGTGGTTATTGTGCTCGGAATTGGTGTCACCTCCATGTTTCGAGGAGGGGAATTCAATGCACGCTGGGGGAATCGCCTCATGCGAGCGCGGGTCGTGTTGCAGGCTCTAGCCGTCCTGTTGATTCTGGCGTTTGCTGCATTCATACAAAACCAGTCGTGAGTGCATTTCTCCGTGATGCGCACTGGCCCGAAGTAAACCCAACCCTTCCGTTTGCATTTGGCAATTCGCCCCTCAAGGGAATCGCGTGCTCATGAACATTCTCGTCGCTGTGAAACGTGTCATCGACTACAACGTTCGCGTCCGGGTTCTCCCGGACGGATCGGACGTCGAAACCGACAACGTCAAGATGTCGATGAATCCATTCGACGAGATTGCCGTCGAGGAGGCGGTGAGGCTCAAGGAAGCCGGATCCGCGTCGGAAGTGGTCGCGGTCTCCATTGGGCCGGCTCGCTGCCAGGAAACCATTCGAACCGCGTTGGCGTTCGGATGTGACCGGGGAATCCACGTGGAAACCGAGCGATCCCCTGAGCCGCTTGCGGTGGCCAAGCTGTTGGCGGGCATCGCACGCATCGAAAATCCTGATCTGATTATCTTGGGCAAGCAGGCGATTGATGATGACAGCAACCAGACCGGCCAAATGCTTGCAGCCTTGCTCGACTGGCCGCAAGGAACCTTTGCGTCGGAACTTGTAATCAAGGACAACACGTTTGAAATCACGCGCGAAATCGACGGTGGCCTCGAGACAATCGCCATCAACGCACCCGCCGTCGTGACGACAGATCTAAGATTGAACGAGCCCCGTTATCCCTCGCTTCCGGGCATCATGAAGGCCAAACGAAAACCGATCGATTCGAAAGTGCCGTCAGATTTTGGCGTGGACATCGATCCCCGCCTGGAAACGGTTTCGGTGGCGCAGCCGCCCCCCAGGCCTGCGGGCCAGATGCTGGAATCCGCAGACGAACTCGTTCACGCCCTTCGCGAAAAAGGACTGGTCGGATGAGCGCACTCGTTATTGCCGAAACCGAAGGCCCCGAATTGCCCCGGGGCACCCTCGCCACTGTCACAGCCGCACTCGGGGTCGATTCGGACGTCGATGTGCTGGTGCTCGATCAAGATCCTGACAGTGCGGCCACTGCCGCAGGCAAGATTGCCGGCGTTCGCCAGGTCATCAAGGCCAGTGGTCCCGGCTTGGCCGGCGGCCTGGCCGAAGACCTGGCACCGGCTGTGGTCACGGCTGCCGAGGGATATGCGTATTTGCTCGCGCCGGCGGGAACGTGGGGGAAAAACCTGATGCCGCGCGTGGCGGCGCTCATGGACGTGCAGCAAATCTCCGACATTACCGAGATCGTTGACCAGGAAACGTTCGTTCGTCCCATCTATGCAGGCAACGCGCTCGCCACCGTCCGGTCCCGGGATCCGGTCAAGGTGATCACGGTGCGAGGCACCGCATTCGACGTCGCCGATTCCGCCGCCGGCAATGCCGATGTCATCGACGGGCCTGTGATCGCCTCCGGCGATCAGGCCCGCTTTATCAGGCGTGAACTAAGTCAGTCTGACCGCCCCGAACTCGCAGCCGCACGCATTGTCGTGTCCGGCGGCCGGGGTATGGGGAGTGGCGAGAATTTCGCGCTGCTCGAACAGCTGGCAGACAAGCTCGGAGCGGCCCTCGGAGCCAGTCGCGCTGCCGTCGACGCCGGGTATGTGCCCAACGACTTCCAGGTCGGGCAAACAGGCAAGGTTGTGGCGCCTGAACTCTATATTGCCGTCGGAATCTCTGGCGCGATTCAGCACCTTGCCGGGATGAAGGACAGCAAGGTCATTGTGGCGATCAACAAGGACCAGGAAGCACCGATATTCCAGACAGCGGACTATGGATTGGTCGGAGACTTGTTCAAGATCGTGCCGGAGATCGTTGACGCACTCTGATCATCCTGATCGGGATCGTCATTTCGTTCACGATGCGCATGATCTGCCTCGACCTCGAGGGCGTACTGGTTCCCGAGATCTGGCTGGCCGTGGCAGAAACAACCGGCATTCAAGGGTTCAAACAAACGACGCGAGATGTTGCGGATTACGATGCGCTCATGCAGCACCGGCTCGACCTCCTGTCTGCCCATGCCATCGACTATTGCCAGCTCCAGGCCATCGTCGCCACGCTGGCTCCATTGCCAGGTGCGCGCGACTTTCTCAGTCAGCTCCGGACCCGCCACCAAGTCACGATCCTCTCGGACACCTTCTACGAACTTGCCGAGCCGCTAATTTCGGCCTTGGGTCGACCGGCCCTATTTTGTCATCATCTGGAAATATCGCCCGACCAACGGCTCACAGGCTGGAAAAAGCGCATTGACAACCACAAGCGCCGTGCCGTCGAAAGCTTCAAGACTCTCGGCTTTCATGTGATGGCCGTGGGTGACTCCTACAACGATCTTGCAATGCTGGATGCTGCCCACCAGGGCTTTCTGTTCCGCGCACCTGAACAGGTCAGGCGCGAGCGCTCCGATCTTCCGAGTCTGCGCGAGTACGCCGAACTGCTGGATGCGGCGAGCGCGGGCAAACCCGCTCTAGAACCATGATGGCTTCTCATGATCTCTTGCTCGTGATCGACGTGCAAAACGACTTTTGCCCGGGCGGGAACCTGGCCGTTGCGGATGGGGGCGCCGTGGTTCCGGTAATCAACCACTTGATGCCGCGATTCCGGCACATTGTCTTGACACAGGATTGGCATCCATCAGGCCACGCTTCATTTGCGAGCGCGCATCCCGGCAAGGCGGCCTATGACACGGTCCAGATGCCTTACGGAGAGCAAACACTCTGGCCGGACCACTGTGTCCAAGGGACATACGGTGCCGACTTTCATCCGGACCTGCTCACCGACCACGCACTCGCCGTGATTCGAAAAGGGCTCAACCCGGCGATCGATTCCTATTCCGCGTTTGCCGAAAATGACCGGACAACGCCCACCGGTCTTGCGGGATTGTTGGAGACGCTCAAGATTGAGCGCGTCTTTCTTGCTGGCCTTGCGTTTGACTTCTGCGTGGGTTGGTCGGCCGTGGATGCTCGGACGCACGGATTTCAGGCCACTGTGATCGAGGACGCAACACGGTCGGTCGACCTCCCAGGGACGGTTTCCGCAACCCGTGAGGCATTTGCGGACGCCGGAGTGACCAGCATCACGAGTCACGAGCTACTGTCCTGAGTCCAGCGCAAGCCTTCCACAAGCCCGGCGTTCGCACCCGGACGCCCCATTCATTGCAGACCGGATTCCCTCCGGCACTCTCCGGCCGAACTTAAACCGGCCGACTCGTTGTTTCTGTCGCCGTGCGGAGAACCACAATCATGTTCAGGTTAATGTTTGCGCTTTCATTCTTGCTGGTCTCGATCCATGCAACGGGACCGGCCAAGGCAACCCCTCCCGATGAAATCAAGATCGGGATTACCGGTTTTTTGTCTGGCCCGGCATCAGTTTTCGGTGAGCCCGCAAAAGCCGCATCCGAGATATTGATTGACGACATGAACCGTGAAGGCGGAATCGGGGGCGTGCCTGTATCCGCAATCTGGGTCGATGAGGGTGTCGGGGGTGAACACGTCCTCTCGGAATACCGGCGCCTGGTTCAAGACGTCGGTGTGGACGCCATGCTCGCCTCCATTTCGAGTGGAAACTGCAAGAAAGTTGCCCCACTCGCTGAAGACTTGCAGATCCTCAACATCATGTGGGACTGCGGTACGCAAAAGATTTTCGAAGAAAACACCTATCGATACGTATTTCGAACCCAAGCCCACGCCACGCCGGAAATGTTGTCAACGCTCCTCTACCTGCTCAAGACCAATCCCGATTTCGAAACGATTGCAGTCGTCAACCAGGACTACGCTTGGGGGCGTGACAGCTGGCACATCTTTTCCACGGCACTGAAGCAGCTGAAGCCGGACGTCCAGGTTGTCGCGGAATTGTTTCCGAAGTTCGGAAATCCCGATTTCTCGACTGAAATCACGCGCTTGCTGGCACTGCGGCCAGACGTCATCCTTTCAACCTCGTGGGGCGGCGACCTCGACAACTTCGTGCGGCAGTCGGTCCAGCGTGGCCTCACCGAGCGCAGTACGTTCGTCTTGCCCCTGATGGAAAGCTCGCTGCAACGCATGGGAACCGACATGCCCGAGGGTGTCATTGTCGGCGCGCGCGGTGATCATTATTTCCTGCATCCAGAGTTCCGGAATGACCCCGATTTCACGGCGTTTGTCGAACGGTACCGGGCCGATACGGGCTCCTATCCGATTTACCCGGTGTTCCATGTTGCCCAGGCATTGGCAGCCCTGAAAGGTGCGTACGAGAAGGCACTCGCCAGCAACGACGGTGTCTGGCCCGACAGCAGCCAGGTCGCCGAAGCGATGGTCGGACTCGAATTCCGTGGACTTGGCCGAACGGTTGTCATCCGTGAAGATCATCAGGGGATCGAAGATCAGTTGGTCGGCGTCACCAAGCGGGACCCCGCTTACGACTTTGCTGTCATCGACGACATGATGATTTTTCCCGGCAGCCAGATCACGACACCTGTTGGCATGGACTCCACGGAATGGCTTGAATCTCTGTCAAACAGCATCCTGGATATCCCGGTCGCAACCTATTCCCACGACAATTGACCTCGCTGACGACCCGCATGCCTGACGGGCACTAGGTTCATGGATCCGATTTTGCTCGTACTGGCCGTGCTCGACGGCATTGCGTATGCAGCGCTCGTATTTCTGGTCGCAGTGGGCCTGACCCTCATCTTCGGGGTCATGCGAATTCTGAACGTCGCGCACGGCGGATTTTTTGCCATCGGAGCCTACTCGGCCTCAAGCCTGGTGCTGGCTGTGGGAACGGGCGGACTGAGTCCGTGGCTGAGCTTTCCATCGCTCTTGCTTGCGGCAGTCCTGGCGGGCGCCGCTTTGGGGCTGACGATCGAGCGCTATTTGCTCAGGCGCATCTACGGGAAGGAACAAACACTCCAGCTTCTCGTGACATTTGCGGTGTTCATGATTCTCGAGGATCTGCAACGACTGATATGGGGGGTACAACCCTATGCAGCGGCAGACCCGGTGCGGCTGCTGGGTACCGTCGATGTGCTTGGAATTCCATATAACGCGTACCAAATCATCCTTTTGCCAATCATCGCCTTGCTGACTCTTGGCGGTCTGCGCTGGTTCATGCGTCACACTGTGCATGGCAAGGTCATCGTGGCGGTTGCCGAGGATCCTGAGGCGGCTGTAGCAGTCGGCATTGATGCCCGAAAGGTGTTCACACTCACCTTCGTGTTGGGTGCGGTACTCGCATCCCTCGGCGGTGCGCTGGCGTCCCCCACCATGGCGATCCAGCTCGGCCTCGGCGCCGAGACGATTGTCCTGTCCTTCGCCGTTGTGGCGGCAGCAGGCCTTGGCCAGGTTGAAGGTGCCGCGGTAACCGCTCTGCTTATCGGCCTTGGCCGCTCGTTCGCAGTCTATCTGGCCCCGGAACTCGACGTCCTTGTCCCTTACATGATCATGGTCATGGTCCTTCTCATCAGGCCGCAAGGTCTTTTTGGAACGGCCGAAAAAAGGCTGATCTGAACCGTGCGCCTCATTCGATTGCTGCCGTTGGCCATAGCATTGGCCGTGACCGTTGTGCCGTTGGCGGTACCGTGGATGAAGGTGGTCCTTACAGTCGCACTGGCAAAAGGGCTGGCCGTTCTGGGGGTCATCGTTCTGCTGCGGGCCGGGCAGGTCTCGTTCGGTCACGCGATGTTCTTTGCCGCAAGCGCTTACAGCACGGCGTTCATCCTGCAGGCACATGCGGGTGTCGATTTCTTTGTGCTTCTCCTTGCCGGCATTCTCTGTTCAGGCCTGCTTGGTGCCGCCATCGGCGTCTTTGTTGTTCGCTATCGCTACATCTTTTTTGGCATGTTGAACCTGGCGTTCTCGATGGTGCTTTACGCGCTTCTTGAGAAGTTCTTCCACATCACGGGCGGCAGCGACGGCATGAACGTACCGCGGCCAAGCTACCTTGGAATGGATCTCTCTCGCGAAGCGTTCGAGATTGTCCTGTTCTATACCACCCTGGTCCTGGCCGGCATTGTGTGCTGGTTGGTCCAGCGCTATCTGCGTTCTCCTCTTGGTGAGGCTCTGCGTGCATTGCACACCAATGAAACCCGTCTCGAGTACCTGGGAATTTCGGCGCGGGGGGTCCTGTTCGTCGGATACGTGCTGTCCGCGGTGCTTGCTGGCATCGGCGGCACCATCATTGCCGTCAACCAGGGTGTCGTGACGCCCGACCTCGGATACTGGATTCGTTCGGGTGAATTCGTGTTTATTGCGATTCTTGGAGGCGCCGGCCATGCCCTGGGCGCCTTTGCCGGCGTCCTTGTCTACGAACTCATCCGATTTTACGCGGCAGCGATGGCTGCTGATGCCTGGCAGCTGATTCTCGGCGTGGCGTTGCTTGGCATCATCTTGTTTGCATCGCGCGGCCTTGTGGGCCTCTACCAGGGGGCTATCGCCACACTCTCCGCCCGTGCGGCCAAACGCAATGATCGGTCTGTTCGATGAGTTCGGTTTTGCTCCGCGCAGAAGGCATTCACATCCAGTTCGGCGGCGTCCGTGCAGCTTCCGGCGTCGATCTCGACGTCATGGAAGGAGAACGGCTTGCGATCATCGGACCGAACGGAGCCGGAAAAACGACGTTTCTCAACATCTGCACGGGGTATCTGACTCCGACGGCCGGGCGCGTCTGGTTTCGGGAGCGCGAGATCACGGCAATGGCGCCGCGGACGATTACACGAATGGGCATTGCACGATCCTTCCAAACGCCGCAGCTCTTTCATGACCAGAGCGTGATCGAGAACCTGATGCTGGCTGCGGCGGCGCGGGAACGCTCCTGGAATCCGCTTCGTGCGCTGCAACACCTTCCCCAGCACGACGAAATGACGCAGCTTCTGGATGTTCTTGGGCTGACGGAGTCGTACTCGCACGACGTTGCGGACCTCCCTGAAGGAACCCGCAAGCTGATTGATATCGCCGTCGCGATGGCATCACGCCCTCGGTTGCTCTTGATGGATGAACCGACCAGCGGTGTCAGCTCGCAGGAGAAATTTCCAATCATGGATGTGCTGGTGCAGGCCCTCGACAAGCAAGGGGTGACATCACTATTCGTCGAGCATGACATGGAAATTGTCGAACGATATGCAGATCGGGTCGCCGTCTGGAACGCGGGAAAAATCCAGTCCGTTGGTCCGCCACGAGCCGTGCTTGGAGACCCTTCGGTGATGCGCAACGTAATCGGGGTCTAGCCGTGTTGGTGCTTGAGCACGTGAACGTGCATTTCGCAACCAAGCATGTACTGCGTCAGGTGGAACTGTCTCTCGAAACGGGAACCACAGCCGCACTCACGGGCCGTAACGGAGCAGGCAAGACAACCACGTTGCGGTCGATCATGGGGCTGGTCGGCACCACCAGCGGCAGGATTACGTTGGATGGAAAGGACCTTCTGGCCGTTCCGTCGCATAGCCGGCCACATCTCGGAATTGGCTACGCACCCCAGGATCGGCGATTGTTTTCCGCCTTCGACGTCGAGGAAAATATCGTGCTTCCGGCGAGCGTTGCGCGCCTTCCCCGGTCCGAGATCGGACGCCGCCTTGAGCGGATTTTCTCCATCATTCCCGAACTCCTGGAGCTCCGTCGCCGTCCAAGCGGGTCAATCAGCGGTGGTCAGGGAAAAATGGTGGCGCTGGCCCGCGCCCTGATGATCGGCACCCGGCTGTTGCTGCTCGATGAACCCTTCCAGGGCCTTGCACCGGCACTCGCCAGAGAATACGCGCGCGCCCTGCGGCGTCTCCGTGATCAGGACCGGTCCATCACGCTGCTGATTACGGAATCCAACCCTGCGCTACTCCAAGGTTTCAGCGACGTCGCGTACGAAATCGAGCGCGGAGAAGTCACCCCGGTACCTGTCCATCGTGACGGTGGCGCGCCTGCGCATTGATCGCGGCCCAAATTCGGCCCCAAGGTCAAAGTTACATTTCTTTGCCGGCAGGGTTCCCGGGGCCATCAGCCAAATCCCGGCGATCCGCCTTTTCAGGCACTTGCTGGCGCTGTCTTGTTCCCCATCGGCATCAGCCGAACCGAAGGCCGGAGGTGCCGATAAGGCAGGAGGTCATGGTCCACCGGATTCAGTCCGGGCGCATCCGCGACAATGATCGCCTTGGCGTGGGCGAAGTCGGCACGAAAATGCACTGAACTCTTCACGACAACCACGCTCTGCACGTCCGGATCGATTCCCACGTGGCGAAACATCGACCTGTCGGCCGCTTGCATGCGACGCGACGACACCGCCACGGTCACGCACCCGCAACGAAGCGCCGCCATCGGGCCGAGATTCATTTCCGATCCGCCAAACATGGGCCCGGTCGCAGTGAATCGACCGTCACCAACGGCCAGCACGCGAGCCGTTCCACGGTATGGACGTCCATCGCTCCTGCCGCCCAGAACCACGGAAATCTCCGAACCGACACCAGCCTCCACAGCTTGTCTCGCCGTATCCTCGTCTGCCAGAACGCCGAGAGTGACCCCTTCGGCACCAACCTCATCTGCCGCCAGCAGAAGGCCGGTCGTGTCCCCTGCTCCGCCCGCACCCGGATTATCGCGTGTATCCGCGATTACGACCGGGCCACCAGCTTCTTCTGCCAGACGCAGAGCTTCGCGAATGGCGGCCTCTGGGTCGTAAAGCGTGACCGCAAACTCGGATTCCGCCGCGACAACCTGATCCAGGACCTTGGACACCGCTGCCCTGGCCGACTGCGGGTTCTTCGCATAGCTGAGGACACTCGGCCCAGTTTCCCTCGTATCCGCCGGCGGGAATCCCATGGCCAACGATGTCGTGTAGACGGCCGAATCGCCGACCTCGGGCAACTGTGCATACAGGCGCCGGCCGGGTTGCGAGTCTGTCGACTGGCAAACCAGCGGAATCAGGAACGGAATTCGGCCGAGATGCCTGGCCGGACGATTCCCGCGCCGGACATCCGGAAGCAGCGCTTGCAACGTCTCGAACGTCCGGCGCCCCGTTTCCGCCATGTCCACATGCGGGTACGTTCGAAACGCGACCAGCGCGTCACTGGCCTCCAGCATGGTTTGGCTGACGTTTGCATGCAGGTCGAGACTGGCAACAACAAGCCGGTCGGGCCCGACCGCAGAGCGGATTGCCGCCAACGTCGCACCGTCGCCATCCCGGGCGTGATCGGCCACCATCGCACCGTGCAGGTCCAGATAGACCGCGTCCACCGGACCTGCTGCCTTCAGGTGCTCAAGAATGCGGGCAACGATGGTCTCGTAAGCGTCCTTGGTTACCGGTCCGGAGGGTACGGCTGAACACCACAACAACGGCACCACCTCAGCCCCGTTCGACCTGGCAGCGTCCAGAAACCCCGCCGCAGCCAAATTGGCTCCGTCCAACGCAGGCACCAGGTCCTCGCCCGTGACGAGCGGTGGCCAGCCGTCTGCTTCCTCGAACCGCGCCCGGGTTGCGGGTTGTGGCGAAAACGTGTTGGTTTCGTGGACGAAGCCCGCAACGGCCACGCGCATCATGAGTCCCGATGCGTGACCAATTTCAAACGGGTGCCGATCGGCGGCAGTTCGCCGTGAACAAGGTCGTTCAGCAGCTCAAACCATCGACCGGATGCCGTACCGAGAGCCATCCGGGCGACCATCGAATCCAGGGTGTCATTCGCACCGACCGTCACCACCTCAATTGCATGCGGTCGTGCTTTCCAGTGATCTTCTGTGTTGAATTTCCGGAAACTCTGCGCCGTTTCAAGAAGGTCACGATGCCGGGTGAGGCTTTTTGCCACTGGAACGACGTACCGGAAACGACAAATCCGGCCTGCTGCACACTGGATTACAAGTGTGCGAAATTCAAAGCGGAAGCCCTTCCGTTCCCGATTTCGAATACCCGTAGCCGCATCCATGCCATTGAAGCGAAGCAGCTCGACCTCTCGGCTGCCACGTGGAAGAAATCCGTGGACCCGGTCTTCCCAACCGGCAGCGATTTCATCATAAATCAGGAGCGTTCCGTCCCTGGCACGCGCCACCACACGCCCAGGGCCGGCCCGGATGCGGAATCCCTCGGGCATCGTGAATCGTACACCCGACCCTCTGGCGAACACCTCCCCATCCCGGACCAACATGCTGCCCGGACGCTCGCCGAAGGGTAAGCCGTCAATGGCAGCCAAATACCGTTCCCTCCCGCCCATGTACGCTGCGCCTTCAGACGCTTGCACAAGTGTCTCAACTTGTTTGACCCGTTCCGGCGTGCTCGGATGCGACGATGTCCGTGGGTCGCCCGGCCGGGCTTGCCAACCTGTCAGTCGCGTATGCGACTCTTGCGCGAGAAGTATCCGGAGCGCCGCTTCCGGATCGTATCCAGCCGCGCGCAGGTAACGCAGCGCAATCGAATCGGCTTCGAGTTCGTCGCGCTGGTCGAACCGGTCGAGAAGCGCATGTTGGCTGGCTTGTTGCGGTGCCTTGTCGTGTTCGCTCCAGATGGTTCTCCGTGCCCTTCGGGAGTTACGCGCGGCACTGTGACGGGCCACAACATGAGCAATCTCGTGAGCCACCACGAAAGCAATTTCGGCCTCACTCCTCGCTAGCGCCAGGATTCCACGTGTGAGGTACACGCGTCCCCCGGGAAGTGCGAACGCATTGACCAACGGTGTGTCGAGTATCGTGAAGACCCATTCCTGATCGCTGTAGGGGGACTGTTCGGCAACCCGTTCACCGATTTCGGTTACGTATCCGAGCAAGCCGGGATGGCTTTCGTACGCCCCGCCAAACGCTCTAACGAGTCGCGGATGCTCGCGCTCACCAATTGCTCGATCTTGAGCGGGAAACTCGGCCGCGTCGCTTCCTTGGGCCACAAACCAGACTGCCACGACGAGAATCGCCCGCATCAAGGCGCCCGCATCAAAACGGATCACCTCCGCCGCTCCACGTCAAACGATGTGACCAGTCTTCGTGGCCGCTGAGAGTGAGCCGGTTCAACCAATGACAGCACTCGTGTTTGTGTCCTTAGCACACTGGAATGATGCTCTTTTTCTGACACCGAACCAACCCCTGCCACATGCGAGGCGTTTGGCAAGAGAACCGAGGTGCAGCGAGGTCAGGGGCGCTGGCACCGCGGCTGCCACCCACCGCATGCAAATCGGGGACCGCAACCTTGGTATGGTTCTGATCGCCGCCATCGGCGTGCAGCGCGAATTGGTGCGCTTCCAGTGGTCTCCACCTCAGCGGACAGGTCCTCATGGCACTAGAGTCAGAACTGCTAGCCGTATTCGATCTCACCGTCGATACGCCGATTGTGCTCGACAACACGCCGTCCGGACGCCGCTTGAACGTCCATGTCACTGGCGGCACGTTTGACGGCCCCGAGTTTCGGGGGGATGTGTTGCCCGGTGGCGGCGACTGGCTGATCCTGAGGGCCGACAACTCGCTCCGCCTTGATGTGCGGGTCACGTTGCGCACGCACGATGGCGCGCTGGTTTACATGACCTACCTCGGCGTCCGTCACGGGCCGGAAGAGGTAATCCGCCGACTTAACGCAGGCGAAACTGTCGACCCGTCCGAGTACTATTTCCGGATTGCTCCGTTCTTCGAAACCGGAGCACCGGCGTACGCGTGGCTTAACGGACTCGTCTGCGTTGGCAAGGGCAACCGCAAGCCGACCGGCCCCACCTACGAGGTGTACCGCATTCTCTAGGCCAGGCGCCGATCACGTATCGGCGTAGCAATGGGTTTCGGCCTCGCCGCCCGGATGGGTGACCGCGCCGCTGACCGCTGCGCCAACCAGTTGCGAGTATTTCCAGAGTTCTCCGGACGTGTACTCATGGCCGCGCGGTGTCCATGACGCGCGCCGTGCCGCAAGTTCATCGTCGCTGAGCGCGACGGACAACTCTCCTGACTTCGCGTCAATTGTGATCATGTCGCCATCGTTGAGCAGTCCGATCGGGCCGCCAACAGCCGCTTCCGGCCCCACATGGCCGATGCAGAACCCCCGCGTTGCACCCGAAAACCGTCCATCCGTGATGAGGGCCACCTTTTCGCCCAGTCCCTGGCCGTAGATCGCCGAGGTCGTGGCCAACATTTCGCGCATGCCAGGACCGCCCTTTGGGCCCTCGTAACGGATGACGACCACATCGCCCTCGCGAATGCCATGCTCCTTCACCGCCTTGAACGCTTCCTCTTCGGTATCGAAGACCCGGGCAGGACCTTCGTGTCGCAGCCGTTCCATGCCCGCAATTTTGACGATGGCCCCTTCGGGCGCGAGGTTGCCGCGAAGACCGACCACGCCGCCGGTCGGTGTGATCGGGTCCGATGTCGGCCGGATGACGTCCTGGTCTTCGGGAAACACGACGTCCTCAAGATTTTCGGCGACGGTCCGGCCGGTCACCGTGATGCAGTCGCCATGAATGAATCCGCCGTCGTGCAACGCCTTCATCAGAACCGGAAGTCCCCCGGCCTCGTAGAGATCCTTGGCTACATATTTGCCGCCCGGCTTGAGGTCGCCGATGTACGGCGTCGAGCGGAACAGTGCCGCAACGTCGTGCAGGTCAAACGTAATGCCGCATTCATGGGCGATAGCTGGCAAATGCAGGGCCGCGTTGGTCGATCCACCGCTCGCAGCCACCACCCGGGCCGCGTTCTCAAGAGATTCCCGCGTAATGATGTCACGCGGGCGGAGGTTGCGCTCAAGCAGCTTCATCACCGCCTGTCCGGACGCGAACGCGTATTCGTCGCGGGTCTGGTAGGGCGCTGGGGCCATTGCCGAATGCGGCAAGGCAATGCCAAGCGCTTCCGACACACACGCCATGGTATTTGCGGTGAACTGACCCCCGCACGAGCCAGCCGACGGGCACGCAACCCTCTCGATTTCGTCAAGGTCGTCCGCATCCATCCGGCCACCCTGGTACTGGCCAACCGCTTCGAACACGTCCTGGACTGTCACGTCGCGCCCGCGAAACCGGCCCGGCATGATCGATCCGCCATACAGGAACACACTCGGGACGTTGAGGCGGGCCATCGCCATCATGACTCCCGGAAGCGCCTTGTCGCAGCCGGCAAGGCCAACCAGACCGTCGTAGGCATGCCCGCGCACTGTCAGTTCGATGGTGTCGGCAATCGCCTCACGGCTCGCCAGGGACGCCTTCATCCCCTGATGGCCCATGGCGATGCCATCCGTGACCGTGATCGTGGTGAACTCGCGCGGCGTTCCGCTTGCCTGATCGACGCCGGCCTTGGCCGCCTGAGCCTGTCGGCGCAACGTGATATTGCACGGGGCTGCCTCGTTCCAGGTAGTCGCAACACCGATCAGCGGCTGATGGATCTGCTTTTCCGTGAGACCCATCGCATAGTAGTACGAACGATGGGGCGCTCGCTCGGGACCTTCAGTGGTGTGCCTGCTGGGCAATCTGCTTTTGTCGATGGTCATAACGCTGGTTCCATTGCATGGGTGTTGCAGAGATTCACGCCAGATGCCTTCAAATCATGCCTCGCACTGCACTGCTTCCGTTGGCTTTCCGAGGCGTGCAAGGGCTCGCTCGATTCGGTTGAGGCGATCCTCGGCGGCGGTCATGCGTTCGCGCTGCTCGTTTACCACGTGCGGTGGTGCCCGATCAACAAATGCAGGGTTTGACAGCTTGGCCCCAAACTTGCGGATATCGGTGCGAAGGCTGCCAAGTTCCTTGTCCAGACGGGTCCGTTCCGCCTCGACATCGATTGCGCCGGCAAGCGGCATAGCCGCAACCACGCCCTGGACTTCAAGTTCCGCAACGCCCTCCGCGGCACTCGCACCGGTCTCGATGGAGGCGATGCGGGCAAGTTTCCGAACTGCTTCCGCGTGCATCGAAAGCGCGACCTCTGCCGTCGGTGTCATCGTCTGGAAGCGAATGTCGATCTGGGCCGCCTGAGGCACCCGAAGCTCCGAGCGCACGGAACGCACTTCGCTGACAAACGCGATCAGCCACTCGATTTCCGCCTTCGCTCCGCGATCCGTCTCGCGCGCAGACTCTGGCCACGGAGTAAGCGCCAGCAGTGATTTCGACTCCTCCCGAAGCGCCCAGAGCCGCTCTGTCACAAACGGCATCAGCGGATGCAGCATGCGGAGGATGACGGCAAATGCGGCCGCCGCGCTGGCCTGTGTTTCCGCGCGCAGATCGGCTCGGTCGCTCGTCAGCAGAGGCTTGGCGAGTTCAAGGTACCAGTCGCAGTAGATGTGCCAGAGGAAGCGGTACGCAATTGCCGCGGCGTCATCAAAGCGATACGCGGCGATCGCTTCACTGACCGCATTCTGGGCCTCGTCGGCCGCATCCTCGATCCATCGGTTGAGGTTGGCTGTTGGAACCGGGCGATTCGTTGGAGCGGGTTCCCCTGCCCCCTGGAGTTCGAGGAATCGTGCCGCGTTCCAGAGCTTGGTGACAAAGTTCCGGTACCCCTTGACACGCTCTTCGGCCAATCGAATGTCGCGTCCCTGCGCTGCCATGGCCACCAGGGTGAAACGAACGGCATCGGTTCCGTAACGATCCATGAGTTCGAGGGGATCGATGACGTTCCCCTCGGACTTCGACATCTTTCGCCCCTTCGCATCACGCACGAGAGCGTGAATGTAGACATCGCGAAACGGCACCTGCTTCTGGAAATGCAGCCCGAGCATCATCATGCGTGCAACCCAGAAGAAAATGATGTCGAAGCCCGTCACCAGCACGCTCCCCGGGTAGTAGCGCTCCACCAGATCCTGACGTTCGGGCCAGTCCAGTGTTGAGAATGGCCACAATGCGGAGGAGAACCAGGTATCGAGGACATCCTCATCCTGGGTCAGGGAAACCGGGCTGCCGTACACCTCCGCCGCCTCGGATTCGGCCGCAGCCGCTGTTTCCGCAACAAACACCTTGCCGTCCGGGCCATACCAGGCCGGAATCCTGTGACCCCACCACAGCTGCCGTGAGACACACCACGGCTGAATGTTCCGCATCCACTCGAAAAACGTGTTGGCCCAGCCCTCGGGCACAAACCGCGTGAGCCCCTCCTCGACGGCACGAATCGCGGGTTGGGCGAGAGTCTTTGCATCGACGAACCATTGGTCCGTGAGCCAGGGTTCCACGATGGTCTGCGACCGGTCGCCAATCGGCACGGTGTGCAGGATTTCCTCTTCGCGCTCGAGAAGACCCTGTTCGCGGAGATCCCGGACGATCCGTTTTCTGGCGTCAAACCGGTCCAGACCCCGATATTCGGACGGGACATTGGCGTTCAGGGATCCGTCCGCTTCCAGAATATTGATCGGGGTCTGCTCGTGGCGGCGACCGACCTCGAAGTCATTGAAATCATGAGCGGGAGTGATCTTCACCACCCCCGTTCCCTTCTCCGGATCCACGTATGGATCGGCCACCACGGGGATCACGCGGTCGGTAAGCGGAAGCCGGACCTCGCGACCGACCCAATGCGCCGCTCTCTCGTCTTCCGGGTGGACCGCCACGCACGTGTCCCCCAGCATGGTCTCCGGCCGTGTTGTTGCCACCGTCAGGCTTCCATCACCGTCCGCGAACGGATACCGGATGTACCAAAATCCGCCCTTCACCTCGGTCGCATTGACCTCGAGGTCGGAGATCGCGGTACGGAGTTTGGTATCCCAGTTGACCAACCGCTTGTCACGGTAGATCAGCCCATCCCGATGCAGCTGGACGAACACCTGCCGTACCGCACCGGACAGGCCGTCATCCAGAGTGAACCGTTCCCGCGACCAGTCGGCGGAAGCGCCCAGACGCCGCAGCTGACGTCCGATCATCCCGCCTGACTCGCGTTTCCAGGCCCAGACCCGTTCGACGAAAGCATCCCGGCCCAGCGCCTTCCGATCCTTGCCGCCCTCTTCCTCGAGCTGCCGCTCGACCACCATCTGCGTCGCAATTCCCGCGTGATCGGAACCCGGCTGCCAGAGGACGTCGCGGCCCCGCATCCTCCAGTAGCGGCTGAGAACATCCTGGAGCGTCATGTTGAGGGCGTGCCCGATATGGAGGCTCCCGGTCACGTTGGGAGGCGGCATCATCACGACAAACGGATCAGCCACAGATGCCGGATCGCACGCAAAGGCGTTCGCGTCCTGCCAAGACTGGTCAATGCGTGCTTCGACGTCGGCCGGTACGTACGTCCGGCCAATGCGCGGTTCGGTCATCGTTAAGTCGGTGTGTCCGTGTCAGCGCCCGGCGCCGGCAGCCGGACATCGCGTTCCAGCAGCTCGCGAACCGTAAGGTGGAGATTTTCGCGCAGCCACGCGCGGATCAGCTCATCAACCCGGCGCCGTATGTACTCGTCCAGCGGATTCTCTGGACGCGAGGTAAACGCCGGCGACACCGGACCGTCCGGTCGCGGCCCCACCCGCTCCAGATCGGCACGGATCGCGGCAAGCGTGGTTTCCAGCCTGTTTTCCGACATCGCCATCACTGCGATTCATAAACCCCAATGCTCGGCGGTCATTCGGCCGGTCGCGTTCAGCAGGCCGTACGCGGCCACCTCGACAGCATGGCGCGCTTCATCGAGCCGATCTTCGGCAATCAGCAGTTCCTGATTCGCGTTGAGGACGTCAAGCGTCGTGCGATTGCCGACCTCCGCCTCCCGCCGCACTCCTTCCGAGGCGATGCGGTTCGCGCGCGTGGATGCCTCAAGGGCCATGATGGTTTCGGAGGCGCTCCGGAACCGGTGCCAGGCACCCAACGCCTCGAATCGAACCGCGCGCATCTCGGAGTCGAGTTCACGTCGAGACTGATGGAGGGTCTCCTCGCGATGGTTAATTCCGGCACCCAGCCGGCCTCCCGACAACAACGGAATCGTTCCGGTGATGCCGACCGACAAGTCCGTCAACGAATCGAAGAAAGTGTTGGGGTTCTCCGAATACGTCGCCGTACTCTCGAGTTGAAACGTCGGCAGGGCTTCAAGAACCGCTGCGTCCAGGCTGTGCGTGGAGGCAGCCACACGTGCACGCCGCATCAACACGGCTGGATGCAGCGTCGTCGCATCATTCTCAACTTCCTGCTCGGACGCCGGCAGTGCGGGGCGTTCGGTCGGATACGCCGCGGATTCGGAGAAATTCGAGCCAGTCACCAGCCGGTACTCCCGGTGGGCATGCTCTAGGTCCTGTTCGCGGTTCAAGCGGTCCGCCCGCCGGTCCGCCAACCGGGCCTCCGCTTGCGCAACATCGGTCGGTGTGACGTCACCAACCTCGAACCGTTCCTGCGTCGCCTGGAGATCGCTCCTGACCAGTTCTTCGCCCTTTCGGGCAAGCTGGAGGCGCGCTTCGGCACGGAACACATTGAGGTACGCGACAACAGCTTCGTACAGCACCTGCTGCTCGACAACCTGCAACTGGTACCGAGCGGCGTCGAGCATGGCCTGCTGCTGCAGCACATCTTCCCGAACACGGCCAAAATCAACCAGCCGCTTGGTCAGCCCGACCCGCGCGGACGCGACTGGCTTGGTCTCGCTGGGGCCAGGGGAAACACTGCGTTCTGTTACAAATGCGTTCACATTTCCGGTGGCAAGCACGCCGTTTCCGACTTCGGCAAACCTGACTGCGGCTTGCGCAATCCGCACACCCGCGCGAGCCGTTTGGATGCTCGGATGCCAGGCATACGCATCTGCGAGAGCCTGCTTCAGGCTCTCAGCCGCCGCGCCCGACGCGACAGGAACGACCGAAACGGCCACTAGCAGACAGACTTGACGAACCCTCGTCACGACAGCATGTCCGGCCATCAGCAAAACCTCCTTCATTCGCAAACTGCTCCAGGCATGCCATCGGCGATCCATTCAACAGCCCGGACCCCTTCCGGCGGATTGACACACCGCGCGGCATATCTCTTAATCTCGACGAGTTCAACGCGATCTTCACTGTCGTTCCAACGGCTCACACCGATGGCCGAATCCTGAATCGCCTGATGGCCTCCGCCGAGTGCGAGTTCAACCGGCCCCGACGGTGTGTCCCATTCGAGGTATTCGAACGCATCGATCACTTCCTCGTTTGTGGGGAACCGCCCCAACGCTGCAGCGGCCTTCTCGAACGCGGCCTTGACCCCAAGGATCGCCATGGCCGACTTGTGCGGAGGTTGCGTGGTGAGCTTCCCGAACCGCTCCTTGAATCCGGTCCGGAACCAGCTTGCGAGTTCAGTGTCGGGGGAAAAGTCGCCATGCGGTCCGCGTGCGCCGACAATCACCCCGTCCGGCACGTTTCGCCCGAGCACCGGCAGCACGTGATCCGCGGCAACCATGACCACGTGCCGATTCATGAACAGGCCGCGCTGGGCTGCCTGCAGCACAAACGCCTCGAGATCAGATCCCCACAACGAGGTGTGAATGACCTCCGGCGCCCGGACTGTCAGCGCCGAAATCTCGGTGCTGTACTGGCCCGCGAACAGCTTGGGAAACTGCTCGGTCACCGTGTCCACACCGGGATAGAGCACCCCCATCACACCCTCGAAATCCGCCCAGGCGTCAAGACCCCAAGCGTAGTTCTGGTTGATGCCGGCGATGGTCGAAATCTCCGGATCAATGTCATGCAGGTAGCGGGCCGCGGCAATGTTGTCCATCGCTGCGTGGGGTCCAGTTCGAAAGACGTAGCGATACGATGCGTCCTCAAACACCCTGGGCGTGCCGCAGTCCACCAGGACGGTCAGCTGACGAAGCTCTTCTGCCACCGGCGGAATAGCCAGACAATCGGCCGACGAGATGTACCCCATGACCAGGTCGACATTCCGGCGCTCGACCATGTTCCGGAACTCGGTGACCTGCTTGGTTGGTCCTCCGGATTCATCCACGGCAAAGTATTCGATCTGGGCACCCGCGATGCCCGGCGTGTCGTACGGGGGAGGCACTTCTCCAGCGTTGATGGCGTCGACCATGAACTGGAAGCCCTCATAATTCGGAATGCCGAAGCTTGCGGCTGCCTGGCCGGACAGAAACGCTACAAATCCGATGCGGAGCGTGCGTGGTTCGTCATGGTTATCGGCATGCGCCGCGCCGAGCGCAAGCGCGATGGCCACGCATGCCAGAAGCGTGCCTCGAATGTGCCAAATCAGTGCTCTCATGCAAAAGGGCTCCCGGACCTGTGGCAGCGAACGCGTTGCTTCAGACAGGGTACCCGAATCCGTTGGCAACTTCTTGACGCCGCGCACCCACGTCGGTGCGGTTCACGAGCCTGCCTTCAAGACTGCATTTCGAGACAATTATGAAGTCGGCCGATTCCCATTGCATCGCTGCGGGACAACGGTCCGATCGGGGCAGACCAGACGCACAGAGGTGAGTTCGTCCAACCGACCGGTCGATGCGCCCCGTCGCTGACCGTTTGGCAGCCGAAGATGTCCTCTGCAGGGCGGAAGCGTTGATCGACGGACCCGGGGGCGCGCTCGCTGCGGTGAACGTGGACCTAATTCTCATCCGGCGGCTCCACGGCAGGATCGTCCTTGCCGATGCCGGCCTGCCGGCGACGGACGCGTTCGACCGGCCAAGCTTGCGCCGCTCTGGGTGCTATGTGCGCCACGAAACCTCGTTTGTCTTCCGGGGTCCCTACCAACAACCACCACACATCATTCCCACCTCATGATGAACCGGATGGAATTGGAATAGGAAGCCCGCCGCTTGCCAAGACACGCTGTCATTCGTCAACGCCAATGATTTCACCGTCTTCGTAGAGCAATGCATATGTGTCGCCATCGGAGTACCGGATCACCCAGCGGCCCTGCCTGACACCCTCGATGTACTGGCCTTCCTCCACCCATGCCCTGCCGTTCCATTCTGCGTGCGCGACCCAGCGCCCCTGCTTGACGCCCTCGACGTACGGACCTTCGTACACGCTTATGCTGCCGTCGCTCCATTCTCCCCGCTCGACCCAGCGGCCCTGCTTGACCCCCTCGACGTACGGGCCTTCGTGCTCCCATACACCGCCGTCGCTCCATTCTCCGCGCTCGACCCAGCGGCCCTGCTTGACCCCCTCGACGTACGGGCCTTCGTCCTCCCATACACCGCCGTCGCGCCATTCTCCGCGCTCGACCCAGCGGCCCTGCCTGACGCCCTCGACGTACGGGCCTTCGCCCTCCCATTCATCACCGTTGCTCCATTCTTTTCGCTCGACCCAGCGGCCCTGCTTGACATCCTCGACGTACGGGCCTTCGCTCTCCCATACACCGCCTTCGCTCCATTCTCCGCGCTCGACCCAGCGGCCAGCCCGCCTGCCGTTCACAAAGACACCGCTCCCCGTACTTGGTCCGTGACCGGTGCCATCGGCGCCGGTTCGCGGGGCGGATAGGGTGCCCTGGCCGTCCGGCACTCCGGAGCGGCAGGATCCAGTCCAGTCGATCGGCCGGTCGGAATGAAAGTGCTCATTCCAGACATGGCACCCAGACTGACCCCGGACGTTTTGCCAGCACGCCGCGTGCACGTCCCCGTCGCTCGGGTACCTCTCTTCGAGGTCGGAGCACATGGGCATCCCTGCCGGCCACTGTCCAGACCGCATCGGGTCCGTCGTTGCAGAGTCCGCTGAAACAACCTCAGTCGGTTGGGAGAGAGGCCGTAGCTTCCCATCGGAAACCAGGCGCACCGCCTGGCCCTGGGTCAGCTCAACGTCCGCATCCATCGCCCGGGCGCTGCCGTACTCCGGAGCGAGACCAGCCGCCACGCAGGCGAGTCCCATTACGATGTGCCAGATGCAGGGGCGTCGTTGCATTGGCGCTCCTTTTCGTGTGCACCGCCCATTGCTAGGCCCGTGCCCGTTCCAGAGGCCAGGGTGGCGGTTGGCCACGGGAACGCCGGACCGCGCCGCGCTGCCGCCCCTCGCCAAGCTCCGTCGGGTGAACAGGGTAGCAGTTAGCCGTATACGGCCATTGGCCGACCATGCGGGCCGGAAACCAGACGCCAAATCATCCTGGTCGTCATTCCCGAATCTGCCGGGCGCCCACCCCGCTTCACGTGTGGCTTGTGCAGGGCGTCGAGCCGAAGAGCCTCGCGCAAGCACCAGGACTGGCTCTCCAGGTGCTCGGACACGCCGGGCCACCGTGGCTCACTCCCAACTCCGGAACTCCTGCACCACGCCGCCCCGGAATTGCTCGCGAAAAAGGTCCCGGCCGATGTTCTCGGGCACAAGGACAATCCGCGCTCAATCCGCAGCGCGCGCATGCAGGTCCGCGCATCTCGCCGCGACGCACTCAGGAAAGCTTCGACTCACTGGGAGTGCAGTTCGCCGTCGACGTACGTGTCTTCACTGACTCGGACATCGCCCTCGTTCGATTCCCTGCGGCTTACCCACTCGCCGTGCCGTTTGCCTTCAATGTAGGGGCCTTCCTCGACCCATACACGACCGTCATGCCAATCCGTGCGCTCGACCCACTCGCCGTGCCGCTTACCCTCGACATACGGGCCTTCCTCGACCCATACCTTGTCTTCGGGCCAATGCGTGTGCTCGACCCAGTGCCCGTGCCGGCTGCCCTCGACATACGGGCCTTCAAATAACTCAACGTATCCGCGCATGGTCCCTTCCGGGCGCCTCACCCATCGACCGTGCTCCTTGCCGTTGACGTACGAGCCTTCCGTAACGAATACGTCGCCGTCGCTCCCCTCAAAACGACTGACCCAGCGCCCGTGCTTTTCGCCCTCCACGTACGGGCCTTCCCCAACCGATACATCGCCTCCCGGCCATTCGTGGCGCTCGGCCCAAAGGCCGTTCCTGTCACCCTCGACATACGGGCCTTCCCGGACCCGCAACACGCCGTCGCTAAATTCGAAACGCTCGACCCACTGCCCGTGCCGGCTGTTTTCGACATACGGGCCTTCCTCGACCCTTCCACCACCTTCGCTGAATTCGACGCGCTCAACCCAGCGGCCGTGCAATCTCCCGCCGACAACCGGACCCTCAATGACGCGTACCGAACCGTTTCTGTATTCGGTGCGCTGCACCCAGTCGCCTTGCTGCTCGCCGTCCACATACGGGCCTTCCTGCACAACAACAGCCGTATCGCCCTCGCTGTACTCGGCCCGCTCCACCCAGTGGCCGACTTTCCGCCCGCCTTTGAACGACCCGGTTGCACGGATGGTTCCGCGGTCACTCCCGCCAGTTTCCGAAAGGGTCCCATTGCCTCCCAGAACACCGTCCCGGCAGCCACCATCCCAGTTCACCACTCGATCGGAAGCGAAATGATCCGTCCAGAGAAAGCATCCCGGCTGATTTGTGGTCTCCCACCAGCAGGCCGCATGCTGCTCGCCAACGGAGCTTCCATCGGGGGCGAGACATATAGGCGTCCGGTCGGACGCCGAACCGCTGGCTTGCGGCGGTGTCGTCACACGCTCGTCGTTGAGCACCTCGACAGCGGTCTCAGGTGACGGCGTTGCCGGCGCCTCCGCCGCCGTCTCGGTTGGATCGGGGCGCGGTTGCAGATCCCCTTCGGTGACCAGGCGCAGCGCCTGGTCCGGGCCCAGATCACCGGTGGGCGAGAATCCCCGCGCCTCCTGCCAGGCGCCAATTGCGGCCCGCGTCTGCCCGCCGAGAATGCCGTCGAGCGGCCCCGGGTCGAATCCCTTCGCAGCCAGCAATTGCTGCAACTGCCGGACGTTCTGGAGCAGCAGCTGCAGTGTCGACACCCCGTCCGGGTCCGGCTCGGCCTGAGGCGATACGGGGGATGGCGCAGTCTGTGCTGCGACCGTGCCCGGTCCCGCCTCGGACGGCCCTGCCTTCGGGACCTGCCCATCGTCGTTCAGGCCCGCTGTCGCCCGGTCGTCCAGGCACGAAGTCCCCGAATCAGGGTACGTCCCGTCCCAATTGTAGGGCCCGGTTGTCTCTCCGAAATTACCGTCCGTGACAGGGCAAGCGACCCGGAACCAGCCGTCCTTTCTGGGGTCGCAGCCGAAGGCGTAGCGCTCGGGTTCGGCCCCGGGCGGTGTCGCCTGCATCCACTGGTGCCCGCCCTTGTAGCGCTGCCGGCCGCCCTCACAGCCGAACAAGTCGTCGCCGAGGCAGCAGTAGCGCACCGTTAGGTCCTGGTCACAGCGATTGACCAGGAACACCCTGCTGCCTGGCTTGGCCTCCACGTAATCGACGCATGCATCGAGCGTCTGTGGGCTCCCGCGTTCCGGGGCGAGAACGACCGCCACGCAGGCGAGGCTTATGGCGAAGTTCCAGATGGAAGAGCGTCGGTGCATGGACGTTCCTTTCGGCGCGCGCCGCCCATCTCCAGTCACGTGCCCACTCCAGCGGCCGGGCTAGCAGCTAGGTTCCGGAGCGCCTGACCATGCAGCACCCTCGCCCCTCACTACGCTCCGTCGCGTGATCAGGATACCAGTTAGCCTTACCTCGCCGTCGGCCGACCTGCAGGGATGGAAACCGGATTCCGGGGGGGCCGTCCCGACGCCCGGTTATCCCGATCATCCTTCCCGAATCTGCCAGCTGCTGACCAGAATTGCGCTATCCGGCCACAGTAGGCCTTCAAAGCCGATTGGCTGAGCGCCGGATCTCGCCGAACGTCGCTCCGCGGGTCTCCGGCTCAGGATGCGCCGCCTTGTCCGAACACCCCGAATCTGCACTCCCGGCGGGCCGACAGACCACAAAGCTAGCCGCACGGACACGCATCTCACCAGCGAAACCACCTGCCGCCGTGATGATTCCGCCCCGCCACCGGCAACTCGCAAACTTTTGAACGGGCCTGGTGAGCTAGGTAGATTGCATTAAAGACGGTTGGTTCGATGCAAAGCACACAGACCTATCCAGGCACCCGCCGCGATGTCGAACCGTCGGTCGACCTGTCCGACCGGGCAGAGCGCGAGCGGCTCAGTGCCGCCGCGGCGCGCGCCTTCTTCAACGTCATGGCGCACTGGAAGATCCGGGACGAAGATGCCCGCCGGCTGCTCGGGGGCATGTCGAACAGCGTCTATCGCGCCCTGAAGAAGGGAAGCGACCGCACCCTCAATGAGGACCGGCTCCGCCGAATCTCCTACCTCGTGGGAATCTTCAAGGCACTGAACGTTCTCCACGACGCGGAGCTGGCGGACCAGTGGATGCAGCTACCGATCCGGAACCGGATCTTCGGCGGCAGGACACCCCATGCCTATCTCATGCAGGGCGGGCTGCCGGCCTTCGCGACTGTCCGCCGGCTTCTCGACGCCCGGCGAGGCGGAAATTGATCGGCCCTGCTCTCACCCGCATCCGGATCAGCGAACACAACGATCACTTTTGCAGTACTTTCGAACCGGGCCACACGATCAGCGACCGCCTTGGCGCCTCAGGCAACCGCACGCCCGGCATCGGTACCGGTGGATTGATTTGCGGCGTTTCCGCCCAACTGAATTGCACCGCCTTCAATCACCCGCACCCGCTCTGAAGTCGTCTTAATCGGCCGAACACGGCACCGCGCGCGCGGAACTCTGTCTCCAGACGTCGGAGACCAAAGTCGCTTGGCGCCATTCGGTCGCGCTCGCCGGCACCGACCGGCGGTGCTTCAGCTGTTTTGCCACGCGACTGGACACAACCCGCTGCAAGGCTGGTTTGCCACCGCTGCTGTCCGTGGACGCCTGCCGACGTATGCGCTCAATATGGCGCTAGAATTACGGTGAATTGTAACGCCCTGTGTAGTGCTTCTTGGCAACTCGTCCTGATTGCAACGGCCGGGGTGGATTGACACGGAAAATGACCGCAGTTTCTTCCACTGTCCAACTGTCAATTCACTTCGCGAGGTACTGACCTAACGATGATGCACAGCGCAGGGAGCGCGTAGTGACCTGGACCAGCGAGAGGGTCCTAACCCGATTAAATCTTGGCGAGGACAGCCGCGTCCAATTCAAGGAGGCCAGGTTCGATGGCGGCCGGGTTTGCGAGCCTCGTCGGGAGACGATCGCCGACGAGTTGACCGCCTTCGGCAACACTATGGGTGGCACGTTGATCTTCAGCGTATCGCATGCCGGTTCGGCGAAGCTGATGAACAGGCGGGAGATGGATACCCTGGAAGAATTTGTTAGCGAGATTTGTGCGGACCCCATCAAGCCGGCGCTTCCCTTCCTGACCCATCGACTGGCATTGCCATGCGGTTCGCCTGTTCTGATCGTTGAAGTCGAACCGAGCGCACGGGTGCACCGAAGCCACGGCCGCTACCTTTCGAGGCAGGGCAGTTTCACACGCGAACTGTCGCCGGACGCGTTGCAACGATTGATTCAGCAGCGCGGCCGTTCCGGCTTGCTCGGTCCTGACGAGGCAATTATCCCGCATACCGGACCGGGCACGCTCGACAAAGGACTTTTGGATCGACTCCTGAGCTCGCGAGCGACCGAGCCTGTCGAGGTTCAGCTGCAGAAGCTGGGGCTGGTCCGGGACGACGATGCCGGCGTGCCACGCGCCACCTTCGCCGGCGCTCTTCTCTGCACCGAACGCCCGGATACGCTTATTCGAGGTGCGATCATCGAAGCGGTTCGCTACGACGGCACTGTCCTCGGCCGTGCCGCCCAGCATGACTCAATGACTATCAGCGGCCCTCTTGACCGGCAGATTCGCGATGCCGTCAACTTCGTCCGGCTTAACTCGCGAGTGGCAGCGCGCAAGGCACCCGGCCGGGTGGAGACACCGCAATTCAGTCCGCGCGCCGTCTTCGAGGCCATCGTGAACGCTGTCGTGCATCGCGACTATGCGATGACGGCCGCGAAGATACGCCTCTTCATTTTCGACGACCGCCTAGAGTTGTATTCGCCGGGCGCCCCTCCCAACACACTGTCCATCGAGGCCATGCGCGAGCGTCAAGTAACCCGTAACGAAACGCTCGCGTCCATCCTTCACAAACTTGAGGTCGGCGATATCGCGGGCTCAGGAGGCCGGCAATTTTTTCTGGAGCAGCGCGGCGAAGGCGTGCCGATCATCTATGAGGAAACCCGCGAACTAACGGGACGCAACCCCCGTTACAAGTTGCTAGACGGCGCAGAATTGCTGCTCACGCTTCCATCTGCGGAGCCGCCAACAGCGGCGATCGAAGGTGAAGTCTCGGTGTCCGCAGACGGGCACCCGCTCAAGGGAGCGCGGGTAGTCGCGCTCTATCCCAACAAAACCCGGATGGAGCAGGCGACCGACGAAGCGGGCCGGGCGGGGTTCGAGTTCCATTCGGAACTACCCATTACCGTGTTCTGCGCTGCGCCGGGCTATCGAGGAGGGGTAAGGCACAACTGGCGGCCGCCGCAACCGCTTGCCGTAGCGCTCACACCTCTGCCATCCGGAGGCTCCACCATATTTACCGACCAGACTGGCCAGTTGCCGGGCTTCAAAGGGCGCCTCAATCCCATCCTCGACCATTTGGACCGGATGTATCTGTATGCAACCGATCTTGCCATCGACAGCGGCAAACCAGAGCCGGTTCACTTCAAGCTGCACCAGCCCATTCGCCTCACGGACGTCGACGGGTTCGAACGGATCGTCCGGTTCATTGAGATGATGGGCAAATCAGCCTTGCTGGAATACGAACGCCCTGACTGATTTCCACACCAGGAACGTTCGGAACGAGAAGGAACTGCTACTTGAGCACTGGCGGGCGAGATGCCACAGCAGCCGTCACATAGGTTTCGGCGATGCGCCCAGAGTCTCAGCGCCGGAAGTCGATGCCTTTGCGTGGCGATCGATTGGATGCACCTGCACATGGCGTGTGGAAGGCAAAGGGAGCGGGATTCAAGTGGAGATGATCACGCACACCCCTCCCGCCACTGACAAACAGTGCAATGCGCCGCAGCGGCAACCTGTAGTGCGATGCGGGCAACGTGGACCCATAATTCGCCGACTTGTCTCGTCCCTATTGCCGGAGAAGTCATGAGTCTCAACATCAAGAACATCGAGACGTGCATGCTCGCCGGTGAGTTGGCCCATCTGACCGGCGAGACCAAGACGGGCGCGATCACTGTTGCCTTGCGCGAACGTTTGGAGCGTGAGCACCGCAAGCGCGACCTCGCGAGTCGTGCCCGCAAACTAGAGGCGATTGCGGAACGCTGCGCGGCGCTCATGCAGGCGGGATCGTCGGAAATCGACCACGGCAACCTGCTGTATGACAAACGTGGCTTGCCCAAATGATCGTCGTCATGTCAGCGCAGCTTGCGGTCATCAACTGCTAGCCCGACATCGAACTCGTTCACGAAGCGGAGCTAACGAAGAAGGTGACGGTAATGAACCTGCGCAAGGTGGCCAACCCGATTGATCCCGTGACCGCCTGAGGAGAAAACCCACCCGTCGCGGCTGGAGCCAGACTGCCTAAAACGCTCACCCGGCACCACGCTTGTTGAAGCCAGGTCCGCCAAGACACCGTCGTCCAGCCTATTCCACGGTGCACGACGTGTCCGAAAACAATTGGCGCATCCAGAGGAATCGTGCCCTGTCGTCGTGGTCTATGGCGGTGATCAGCTTCAGCGGCGAGGCATGGACCGCCTCGTCCCCTGGAGCGTCCTTCATGAAAAGGAAATCGGAACTGTCGCCGCCATCGTCCAGTAAGCCGGCGGACCCATCGGCGACGCCCAGGCGCTCGCATTGTTCCCGGCCACGACCTTGAAATTGCTGGTAACCGACGACAATGGCGCTGCTGCGTGGGACCTGCATGCCAACCAGTCGCCTACCATGTCGCAGTCGAGGGCGTGCTCCGCAAGCTGGTTGCCCTGACCGACTGAACTCGCGTTGGCCGGGTGCATGATGGGCGGACCTGTGCGACCTTCAGGCGTTGGTGCGGTGCTTGGCGGTGGTGATTCGGGCTGCTCAATTGCCGCCTGTAACGGTTTCTCCCAAACGGGACAGTGCTTCGCGGAGCGGCCGGTTCCGGACGTCGGCGGTCCACGTTGCCACCGTATCCCGAACCTGCTCCGTTGGCGGTTTGGATCGTTTTGGCACTGCGGGATAGTGGCGACGGCCGTGCACAGGGCCTTGCCTGATCACGATTCGTTTCACGATCACGCCGTATGTCGTGCCAATGCGCTCAGCGATCATCGCGCTCCGGTGCTGCATTTCCGTCGCAAACGCCGGCTCCACCCGGATCGTCAGGGTGCCACCAGCAAACCGGACCGGGGCAGCCCGCCGTGCAAGGTACGGCCCCATGATCTCGGCCCAGTGGCGTACAAGCGCCGATTCACGAAAGCCCCGCTTTCGCAAAAGCGGCCGGACGGTCTGCTCGACGGCCTGGCCCAGGGAAAGCGAGCCGCGCCGGACCCCACGGCCCATTGGCTTTCCACGACTGCGTGGCGCGCGTGTGGTGGCACGCTCAGACGGGATCGCGGACGGTCCTCTTTTCCAGTTGATATTCGGCCTCCGGCACAAACTTCTGGTCCGGCCAGAAGCCCCAGTCGCGCACCCGTTTTCCGGTCGCGAACAGTGTCGTTGCCGGGCCCCACGCCTCATCGCCGACGCGCGGCAAACTCAGGCTATGCGAATGGGTTGCCGGCCTCAGAACCTGGCTTCCAGGCGCGAGGCTCTGATGCGCGGGCGGCCCATCCATACTTCCGGAAGCCTTCCAGAGCTCGCTCTGCTCGCCCGCCAGCAGCCACGATGCGCTCGGCCACGGATGATCGTGAAGCACATCCCCGTCCGGCTGCAAGAAGTGATGGAGGTACAGCGCAAACTCGCTCCGTCCGGTCTGCTTGGGGCGGAGGTGCCAGCGGAGGAGGTACGGTTTCACCTCAGGCTTGCCCCCACTCGCCTCTGGTTCAATGCGATCGATCACCTCGTGCGGCCGAATGTGGTCCATAATCTCTTGACAGAGACCGACCAGCGCCGGGGAAAGTTCGACTTCCCTCACTTCGTAGGCAGAACGTGCGCGCGTCGAGCGCGCAAGCATGTCGAGGGGGCGCGCGAGTGCCGCGACCTCACGCACCAGCCGCCTCCAGGGGGTGCTGAATTGTGCATCGGACCGCTGCACAACAGACTGCATCGCAGAACTCAATGGAGGTTGGTCGGTGGCACTACCGGAGGCCTGTTTACGCAAGTCCGGGAATCCGCGCAACCGGCCTTCCCCATGCCATCCCGACCAGCGCCCAACGATGCCTGAACCCGTTCAAGCGGCCCCCGCGGATCTCCTGAATTGGTTCAGGCGCCACCGCCGCGACCTGCCCTGGCGCGGTCGGTGGGGACAGCCGCGCAATCCGTACCACGTCTGGGTCAGCGAGATCATGCTGCAGCAAACCCAGGCCGAAGTGGTCGCACCGCGCTTCACGGCATTTGTCGGCCGCTGGCCGGACATCGAAGCACTAGCCAATGCGGACGCCGGCGATGTGCACGATGCCTGGGCCGGGCTCGGTTACTACCGGAGAGCCCGCAACCTTCACCGGGCCGCGCGCATGCTTGTCGATGCCTGGAACGGGCGCTTCCCGCGCACTGTGGCCGAACTCAAGACCCTGCCAGGCATTGGCGACTACACGGCCTCAGCCATCGCGGCATTCGCTTTTGGTGCCCGCACCGTGGCCATCGACGGGAACGTCACCCGGGTGCTCGCGCGGGTGTTTGCAATCAACGCTTCGCCCGGCACCACGGTCCGGCGTTGCCGCGAACTCGGGGCCGCATTGGCGCCCGCTCGAAATTGCCGGGAGTTTGCGGAGGCCCTGATTGAGCTCGGCGCGCTCGTGTGCCGGCCGCGTCAACCGCGATGCGAGGCGTGTCCCTGGCAACGAGCCTGCCTCGCCTTTCGCAACCGGACCGTCGAGCAGTTCCCCCGCCCATCCCCCCGGATTGGTCGAAAGCCTCGCTACAGCGCTGCGTTCCTGCTGTTGAACGCGCGCGGTGAAATCCTGCTCACGCGTCAATCCGGGTCCGGCCCTTTTCGCGGCATGCTTGTATTGCCCGCGACGGATTGGAGCGCGGCGTCTCCCACGGCTGCAGTGGTCCGTACGGCCCGCCCGGAAGCCGCATCGTGGACCCGGATCCCCGGAGAGGTCGAACATGAACTGAGCCATCTCGCACTCCGTGTCGAAGTGCATGTCGCGGTCACCCGACGCACACCCCGTCCGGGCGAACGCTGGCTTCACCCTGACCACGACAACCTCCGCCTACCGTCGCTCACCCGCAAGCTGATTGCTCATGGTCAGGAGGGCATGCGGCGGCAGGAATAGTACGCGCACACCGCGGGTCCCGGCCGCGACACGGCAGCCCCCAGTTGCGAAGGCACCCCTACCCTTTGCGGGCCGGCAGTCCCGTCGTCATCGTGAGATTCTGACCCAAGCGGATCACGCCATTACGACTTGGCTGGTTTCTTTCTCGGGGGTGGGTCAACCGGCAACTCGGCCTCGATCCAGGCCGACATCCCTCCGTCGAGGTGAGCAACAGGTTTGAGGCCCATGTCCTGCGCCGTCTTGGCCGCGAGCGCCGAGCGCCATCCTCCCGCGCAGTAGAAGAGAAACGTCTTGTCCTCAGCAAATACCGGCTTGTGGTACGGACTCTCGGGGTCGATCCAGAATTCGAGCATGCCGCGCGGGACGTGGAGTGCGCCGGCGATCATCCCGGTTCTCGCCACCTCACGAATATCGCGCAGGTCCACGAACACCACGTCGTCACGCCCATGCATCTCCGAGGCTTCCTCGGTACCCACAGTCCTGACCTCCGCATTGGCTTCGGCAACCAGGTCTCGAAATGAGCGCAGGATCGTCTGGGGCACATTCGATCTCCATCCATGCGTTGGCGACCGGAGCACAGTACCAGTTCCGAATTGACCATTCACACCATCGCGGCCCCACTGACCTTCGCGCAGGACGTCCAATTGATCCAGTGCCAACACTGCGATGCACCCGCTGCCGGGCAGTCCATGCCGGAATGCCAAGTCGCCCGCCACCGCGATATGGCATCATCGGAATCTGCCAACCGGACGTTGCACGATTTCCATGGGTCGAAGTTTTCGCATTGGCTGTGGCGCCGGCTTCTCCTCGGACCGCCTTGACCCGGCCATGGACCTCGCGCGGCGCGGCGATCTCGATGTGCTCGTGTTCGAATGCTTGGGGGAGCGCACGCTGGCATTCGGGCACCGCGACCGAAAACTCGATCCGGAACACGGATATTCGCCGTTGCTCGCCCGCCGCATGCGCGCCGTCCTGCCGCTGGTCCGTCCGCATGGTCCCCGCATTATCACGAACATGGGGGTGGCAAACCCTCTCGCGGCCGGCCACTGCACCGTGGCCGTTGCCCGCGAACTCGGACTTCACGGGCTCAGGGTCGCCGTTCTCCTCGGCGACGACGTGGGATCCGACCTTGAGCCAGGCACTCCGCTCTGGGAAGGGGGAACGCTCGGAGAGATCGACCGCCCGTACATCGGCGCCAACGCCTATCTCGGCGCCACCGAGATCCTTCCGGCACTTGCCACCGGTGCGGAGGTCGTGATCACTGGCCGGGTAGCGGATCCGTCGCTGTTCGTCGCGCCGCTTCGCCACCACTTCGGGTGGACCGCCGACGACTGGACGGTTCTCGGTCGCGCCACTGCGGCCGGGCATCTCCTGGAATGCGGCGCCCAGGTCACCGGCGGATACTTTGCTGACCCTGCCTTCAAGAAGGTGCAGGGACTGGCCGAAGTGGGATTCCCTTACGCCGAGGTCGGACCGGCCGGCACCGTATCCATCACCAAGCTTCCGGACACCGGCGGGCAAATCGACGAACGCACGGTCAAGGAACAGCTGCTGTACGAGGTCCACGACCCGTCCCGGTATCTCACCCCCGACGTGACGGCTGATTTTTCCGCTGCTTCGGTCACAGTGGTACAGCCGGACTGCGTGGCCGTCGCAGGAATCAACGGGACCAGGCAACCGGAGCAACTCAAGGCGACGGTGGCATTCGACGGAGGCTGGCTGGCAGAGGGCGAAATCTCCTACGCGGGGGATGGTGCGCAGGAACGCGCAGCCCTCGCGGGCGAAATCGTGACAGAACGTCTGAATCACGTGCATGGAATCCGCTGCCCCGTTCGCATCGACCTGATCGGAGCCAAGTCGCTGCACGCCACATCGCGCGAGTACGCCACAGCCGCGAAGGATGTCCGCCTTCGTTGCGCGCTGCGCGCGGCTGAACGCGAGGACGCCGAGCACCTCCTGTGGGAAGTTGAATCGCTCCTCTGCTGCGGCCCGAGCGGAGGCGGTGGTTACCGGGGCCACATCACGCCGGCCGTCATCACCTATTCGGCCTCCGTCGACCGCAACCTGATCGATCCAAGTGTGACGGTGCTGCAGGCATGACCCGGGAGGTGACCCTTCGGGAGGTCGCGCACGCGCGGGCGGGTGACAAGGGCAATCGCTCGAACATCGCCCTGTTTGTCTACGACCCGCAGCACTACCCGGTTATCGTCGAGCAGGTCACGGCAGAGCGCGTCCGGCAGCATTTCAGGGCGTTGGCTAGTGGTCCCGTAACCCGGTACGAACTCCCGACCCTGGGCGGACTGAACTTCGTGCTCGACAACGCTCTCGAAGGCGGCGTCAACGAGTCCCTGAATCTTGACGGCCACGGAAAATCCTGGAGCAGCCTGCTTCTCGGACTGGAGATCACATTGCCATGACCGCAGATCCAATTGAATTTCGCGTCATCACCACCGGCCTGGAGTTTCCCGAAGGTCCGGTCGCCATGCCCGACGGGAGCACGGTGCTGGTGGAAATCCGGAAGGGCTGCCTCACACGAGTCTGGCCCGACGGCGGCAAGGAAGTCGTGGCCACGCCGGGAGGCGGACCGAACGGCGCGGCCATCGGCCCCGATGGCCGATGCTATGTGTGCAACAACGGCGGCTTCGAGTGGGCTGACACGCCGCTTGGAGCGCGGCCTGTGGCACAGGCGCGGGATTACAGCGGCGGCCGGATTGAAGCCATTGATCTTGCGACCGGTGACGTCGAGGTCCTCTACACCGAGGCGGACGGACACCCGCTGAAGGGCCCCAACGACATCGTGTTCGACAGGGACGGCGGATTGTGGTTCACCGACCTCGGGAAAGTTCGAGAGCGCGACTGGGACCGCGGTCGGGTCCTGTACGCGCGACCGGACGGGAGCGCGATCACCGAAGTGTGCCACCCCATGGTCACGCCGAACGGTATCGGCCTGTCACCGGATGAATCCCGGTTGTACGTAGTCGAAACGGAAGCTGCGCGTCTGTGGGAGTTTGAAATCACGGGCCCGGGCGAGGTGCGCCGCCTGCCCTGGCCCTCGCCGCACGGCGGCCGGTTTCTGGCCGGATCCAGCCGGTATCGCCGCTTCGACAGCCTTGCAGTCGAGGAGAATGGCAACATCTGCGTGGCCACCCTCATCGAAGGCGGAATCACCGTGATCGAACCCGATGGCTCCCGGACCGAACACATCCCGTTTCCGGACATCTACTGCACGAATATCTGTTTCGGTGGTCCGGATCTTCACGCCGCCAGGATCACGCTGTCGGCGAGCGGACAACTGGTCGAGTGTCGATGGCCGCGCCCTGGGCTCGCCCTCAATTTCCTGTCCTGACGGGAGCTATTCCGGGCCCCGACATGCGCGAAGCTTTACCGCATGCGGCCCCGTTCGCACCTGCGCCTGGACGATGAACGCGGCCAGACCGGGGACGTCTGGTCTCCGGACGCGGATGTCGGAACGCGGCGTCCCCTGCAAACGTGCGCGGGCCTAGGGTTCCGGGCTTTTGGCGCGATGGCCGTAGAACGTGTGCGGGCCGACCGGCGCCTCGTCGCACAAGGCCTGTGCCGGAGCGGTGCCGAGGCCAGGGCTCTCATCCTTGCCGGGCGTGTGTATGACCGGGACACGCGAATAGACAAAGCCGGCACGGCGGTTCCGAGCGATACGGTATTGGAGGTACGCGGCCGCCCGCACCCCTGGGTTTCGCGCGGCGGGGTGAAGCTTGCCCATGCGCTCGACTATTTCGGACTGGACCCGGCCGGTGCCGTTGCCATGGACATCGGTGCCTCGACCGGAGGGTTTACCGACGTTCTGCTGCAGCGGGGCGCCCGCCGCGTCTACGCGGTCGATGTCGGTTACGGGCAGCTGGCGTGGAAACTGCGGCAAGATCCACGGGTCACGGTCCTTGAGCGCACAAACGCACGCCATCTCGATTCCTCTCACGTCGGGGATCCGGCAGACCTGGTAGTGATCGACGTGAGCTTTATCGGTCTCGCAAAGGCCCTGCCGGCTCCACTGCTGCTCACCCGGCCCAATGCCAACCTGATTGCGCTCGTCAAGCCCCAGTTCGAGGTGGGGCGGCACTTGGTCCGCAAGGGCGGCATTGTGCGGGATGCCCGAGCACGCAACGAGGCCGTACAGCAGGTGTTGCGCTTCCTGGCTGACGAGCTGGGCTGGAAGAACCTGGGTCAAACCGAAAGCCCCATTCACGGTGCCGACGGCAATGTCGAGATCCTGATAGCAGCGCGGCGCAGTTAACCCCAGGACAAGGAGCCGGCGCTGAGGCTGCGGCTGCCGGCGGTCATGCCGCCTCCCCGCCGCGCCCGAAAAACGGAGCCGCATTGCCGGGACAATGGGCCCTGCCTGATCCGCCGGCCCGCACCCTGCACCCACACGGTTGAAGAGAACCCCGTGGCGGCGCCCCGGAGGGCCGCGCCACCCGTCACTTTGTAGGCGCCCGGAGAGCCGTCAGCGGGCGAGTGCGTGGTACTCCGGGTTCGGAAGCATTCCGGTGGCGGCGGCGATCCGGTTCGACATGTTGAAGAAGCCGGCGACCTCCGACAGTTCCAGAATGGTGAGGTCGTCGCAGCCGGCATCGCGCAGAAGCTCGCGGTCTGCTTCGTCCATGGCCGCAGGGTCTTCGGTCAGCTTCACCGCGAAGTCGAGGAGGGCCCGGTGCCGCTGCGAAAGGTCCGCGGCCCGGTAGTTGAACGCGATCGCCTCAGCGAGAATCGGATCTCCCGTTAGTTCGCGAAGCGCGGCCCCGTGCGCGACCAGGCAGTAGAAGCACCGGTTCGTGCTTGAGACGGCGACCGCGATCATTTCGCGCTCCGCCTTCGACAGACGCCCCTCAGCCAGCATCAAGCGGTTGTAGCCGTCCGCAAAGGTGCGGAGGCGCTCGCTGTCCAGGGCGTTCGCCGCGATTACATTGGGAATCAGTCCGAGCCGTTCCTGGCAGATCTCGATGTAGCGCTTGAGATCGTCGTCAAGGTCATCCAGGTTCGGTGCCAGACCAAGATCCCAGATCTTTTCCGGGTCAGCCATGCCTTTGCTGTCGAGGCGTTCCGGAGGCGCCGTTGAGGCATGTACGTCCTGATTCTTGGTCACCTTCGTTCTCCAGGGTGTCGTGCTGCACCAACCGGCCAGCGCTCAATCGGCTGCGAGAGAAAAATCCCCGACAAGGCCACGGTGGCGGAGGAAGTGATCGGCGAGCACCAATGCCATCATGGCTTCGCCCACGGGGACTGCCCGAATGCCGACGCAGGGATCATGCCGCCCGGTCGTCACGATTTCGGCGTCATGACCGGCGGCATCGACGGTACGCCGGGGTTGCGGAATCGAGCTCGTGGGCTTGACCGCAAATCGCACGACGATCGGCTGGCCGGACGAAATGCCTCCCAGAATGCCGCCCGCATTGTTGGAAAGGAATTGCACCTGGCCGGGCTCCGGGCCGGCGCGCATCTCGTCCGCGTGGTCGACACCCGTCTGGCCTGCCGCCGCAAACCCGGCCCCGATCTCGACCCCCTTGACTGCATTGATGCTCATCATGGCCCGCGCGAGATCGCTGTCGAGACGGTCGTACACCGGCTCGCCCAACCCTGCCGGCACGCCCTCAGCCTGAATTTCGACGACTGCCCCGCACGACGAGCGGGCGCTGCGGATGGTGTCGAGATACGATGCCCACGAGTCCGCGATGTCCGGGTCTGGACAAAAAAACGGATTGCGGTCGACTTCGTTCCAGTCCCACCGGTCCCGATCAATGGTCTCGGTGCCGAGCTGGACCAATGCACCCCGGATCCGCACAGGTGCGACCACTTTCTTCGCCACCGCCCCCGCAGCGACGCGCATGGCGGTTTCGCGGGCCGACGATCGTCCGCCACCGCGGTGGTCGCGGATGCCGTACTTTTTCCAGTAGGTGTAATCGGCGTGGGCAGGTCTGAAGATTTCTCGATGCTGCGCATAGTCTTCGGAGCGCGCATCGCGGTTTTCGATCACAAGGGCGAGCGGCGTGCCGGTGGTGCGCCCCTCGAACACGCCGGATTCAATGCGCACGGTGTCCGGTTCGCGGCGCTGACTCGTATGCCGCGAGGTTCCGGGGCGCCGTCGGTCAAGGTCTCGCTGGATGTCCGAGGCGCTCAGATCGATTCCGGGCGGCACGCCGTCCAGCACACAACCGATGGCTGGGCCGTGGCTTTCGCCCCATGTGGTCAAGCGGAACACGCTGCCAAAGCTATTGCCGGCCATACCGTATCCGACCGCAGGAGCTAAACAGCAGTGATGTCTGGAGCGTCAACCGCCTTCATGCCGACGACGTGGTAACCGCTGTCGACATGCACGATCTCGCCCGTGGTGCCGCGCCCGAGATCCGACAACAGGTACAGTGCCGCGCCGCCAATATCGTCCAGATCGGTGTTGCGCTTCAGCGGAGAGTTGTACTCGTTCCACTTGAGAATGTAACGAAAATCACCGATTCCGGACGCTGCAAGGGTCTTCATCGGGCCGGCCGAAATTCCGTTCACCCGTACCTGCGAGCCTCCCAGATCAACGGCAAGGTAGCGCACGCTCGCCTCGAGGGCTGCCTTGGCCACCCCCATCACGTTGTAGTGCGGAACCACGCGTTCGGCGCCGATATACGTCAGCGTCAGGATGCTGCCGCCGGAATTCATATGTCGAACCGCGGCGCGAGTGGCCTCTGTGAACGAAAAGCAGGAAATATCGAGCGTGCGCGAGAAATTCTCGCGCGTGGTGTCCAGATACCTGCCGGTCAGTTCGCCCTTGTCCGAAAAGGCCACTGCGTGCACGAGAAAGTCCAGGCCCCCAAGACGCTCCGCCGCCTCGTCAATAGTGGCCTCGACCGCTCCTTCCTCTGATACATCGCAGGCAAGCAGAATGTCCGATCCGGCACGCTCGGCAAGCGGGCGCACCCGCTTCAACAGCACATCGCCCTGATAGGTGAAGGCCATTCGTGCGCCGTGCGCAGAAACCGCCCGGGCCACACCCCACGCCAACGAGCGCTCGTTGGCGACTCCGAGCACCACGCCCCTGCGGCCGGCCATCAACGGTCCCACCGTCGTGGTCACGAGCCCTGGATCAGGCATCTGCAAACCCTCGGTGGGCAAAATTCGATGCGCCATCCTAATCTGACCCCTCATTGCGTCAACGACACGGAGCGCATGACAATGCCGGGAGACCCCGCACCGCAGCGCACGATCTGGCGCTCTCCGGACAGCGACTCCGTCGAAATTATTGATCAGACCCGTCTACCGGCGGCGATCGAGACCCGACGGCTGAATCGGCTGGAGGACGTGGTTCACGCGATCACCGCGATGCAGGTTCGCGGCGCACCCCTGATCGGTGTGACCGCTGCCTACGGCGTCGCCATCGGGCTCGCTCGTGATGACGACGATGAAGCCCTGGACAGGGTCGTCCGTTCCCTCGCCGGGACCCGTCCAACCGGGTTTGACCTGTTCTCAGTGCTTGAAGGCATGCACGAGGAGCTCAAGGCCGTGCAACCCGCCGACCGCAGACAGGAGGCGTGGAGACTTGCCGACCAGTTGGCAGATGCATGTGCGGACACGTGCCGCGCCATCGGGGAGCATGGCGCAGATCTCATCCAGCAGACCGCCGACGCCAAGGGAAGCGGCACGGTCAACGTACTCACGCACTGCAATGCCGGCTGGCTGGCCTGCGTGGAATGGGGAACCGCACTCGCTCCGGTGTACGTGGCTGCAGAGCGCGGCTGCGACGTCCACGTCTGGGTCGGCGAAACCCGCCCGCGCAATCAGGGCGCGGCGCTGACCTGCTGGGAACTCCAGGCCCGCGGCATACGCAATACCCTGACGGTCGACAGCGCAGCAGGACACCTGATGGCAGAGGGCCGGGTTGACCTCGCCATTACGGGCGCCGACCGGGTGCTGGCTGACGGTACGGTTTGCAACAAGATCGGTACCTACATGAAGGCGCTGGCTGCCCGTGACAACGACGTCCCGTTTTACGTGGCAGCCCCGGAATCGACCATCGACCGATCCACGACCGAAAGCCGTGCGATCCCGATCGAGGAGAGGGATTCCCGGGAAGTTCTGAACGCGACGGGGCGCAACGCCGCAGGGCAGCAGGATTCCATTGCCGTCGCCCCCGAAGCGACCACAGCATTCAACCCGGCGTTCGACGTCACACCTGCCCGCCTGGTACGTGGTCTGGTCACCGAGGCGGGAATCGCGCCCGCCTCCCGTCAGGGCATTGCGACCCTGTTCGGCCCGGCAGATAAGGATCCGCAGTCGTGAAAAACCGATGGCGCGCCCGCGAGGCCAATGACCTGGTCCGCCAACTCGGTCAACGCGGTATCTCGGAAGCACTTGCTCTACGTGTGTATTCCACCCGTCTGCTTGGCAGCGAGCCCGCCCTCGCGCTGCATGGTGGCGGGAACACCTCGGTCAAGATTCGAACGAAGCACGACGGGGAGGTGCTGCACGTAAAGGGCAGTGGATGGGAGATGGCCACCATTGATCCCGATGGCCTTCCTGCCCTGACCCTTGATCCGCTTCGCGCCCTTCGCTCCCGCCGGAAGCTCGACGATGCATCCATGGTCCAGGCGCTCCAGGCCAACCTGATCGACCCTGCCTCCCCCGCGCCATCGGTAGAGACCTTGTTGCACGCCTTTCTTCCGCACGCGTACGTGGACCACACCCACGCCAACGCGGTACTGGCGGCAACCAATCAACCGGATGGTCCTGCCCGCGCACGGGCAATTTGGGGATCACGCGTGGGCATCGTCCCGTACGTCATGCCGGGTTTCGCGCTCGCCAAGGCCTGTGCGGACGCCCATGAGGAGTGTCCTGACGCCGAAGGGCTGATCCTTCTCGGTCACGGCATCTTTACGTTCGGTCCGGATGCGCGTACCGCCTACGACCGCATGATTGCGCTGGTATCCGACGCAGAGGTGTCCCTCAAGGCGGCCGGGCACCGCTCGGGAGCAGGGCGGCAGCGGAAACAGGCTCACCCCGCAGCGGCCTCGGTGGCGCCCGTGCTTCGGGGATTGCTGTGCCGCGCCTTGCATGCCGGCCGGCGTGATGACGCCGAGCGGAGGTTGGTGTTGACCTTCCGGTCCGGGAGCCGCGCCCGGTGGTACGCGGAGCACGGGGAGCTGGCTACCGGACCCGCTACACCGGATCATGTGCTCCGGACCAAGCCTGTCCCGCTGGTTCTTCCCGCTTGCGGCCGACGTCCGGGTGCCGAGTTTCGCAAGGCGGCGGCCCAGGCATTCAATCGCTATGCAAAGCGCTACCAGGCCTACGTGGACAAGAATTCGAAACAGCGGCGGCGGGTTGTCTCGCCGCTCGATCCGGCACCGCGCGTTCTGCTGGCCCCCGGACTGGGAGTTTTCGCGGCAGGCTCCGGCCTGACCGCGGCGCAGATGACGGGAGATCTCGCCGATGCGACCTCGGACGTCATCCGTGCGGCCCAGTCGGTCGGAACCTTTCAGGCGCTTTCGCACTCCCACCTGTTCGACGTCGAGTACTGGCCTCTTGAGCAGGCCAAGCTGAAACGCCGCTCAACCCTTCCGTTCGACGGCCATGTCGTCGTGGTGACGGGTGGCGCCGGTGCCATCGGCAAAGCAACGGCAAGCGCATTTCGGGCCAAGGGCGCGGAGGTCGTCCTTCTTGATTGCGACGGGCGCTCGCTCGATGCCGCGGCCGACGAGGTCGGTGGAACAGCAATCAAGACCGACCTGACCGTGTCCGGTGACGTCATGGCTGCCTTTGACAAGATCGCAAGCACGTTTGGCGGACTTGATGTTCTCGTGTCCAACGCCGGCGTCGCTTACCCGGCATCGATCGCAGAGGTTGATGAAGCCGAAGTTCGAAAAACGTTTGAAGTCAACTTCTTTGCCCATCAACGGGTTGCCCAGGCTGCGGTTAGAATTTTCCGGGCCCAGGGCCTCGGCGGATGTCTGTTGTTCAACGTGTCCAAACAGGCGATCAATCCCGGTCCGAAACTCGGAGCCTATGCCGCCGCCAAGGCAGCGACGCTTGCGCTGATGCGGCAGTACGCGCTGGAATGCGGACGCGATGGCATTCGCGCCAACGCTGTCAACCCGGACCGGGTCCGGAGCGGGATCCTGGACGACCGCATGATCAGGGCCCGTGCGGCCGAACGCGGTTTGAACGAGGACGACTACATGGCCGGAAATCTGCTTCATCAGGAAGTCCAGGCGGCAGATGTCGCCCAGGCATTTGTCCATCTCGCGCGGCAGAAAAGGACGACGGCGGGAGTCCTCACAGTGGACGGCGGCAATCTTGCTGCCGCAGTGCGCTGACCGTGCGCGCATGGGAGCTCACGGCCTGGTCGCGCGACGGCCTCCGTCTCGTCGAGCGTCCCCTCCTCCAGCCGGGGCCTGGCGAGGTTGCGGTCACGATCGAGGCCACCTCGCTGAACTACCGGGACCTGGTCCTAGTCGCTGGCGGTTATGGCCGAACCGCCGGAACCCTTCCGATCGTGCCTCTCTCCGACGGTGCTGGTCGCGTCGGCGCTGTTGGCGAAGGTGTGGATCCGGGTCTGGTCGGCAAGCTCGTCGTTCCCTCGTTCTTCCAGCACTGGCTGAGCGGCCCATTTCCCCGTGACGCCGTCACCGGTGCCCTGGGTGGGCCCATCGATGGGGTCGCCCAGGAGCAAATGGTTCTGGATGCTGAGGGGGTCGTCCCGGCACCGGACGATTGGTCGGCTCTCGAGGCCAGCACCTTGGCGTGCGCTGGACTCACGGCATGGAGCGCAATCTCGCGACTGCACCACACCCGCCCAGGCGATGTGGTGGTCGTGGAAGGAACTGGCGGTGTGGCGTGTTTTGCCATTCAGTTTGCAAAGCTGCACGGTGCCCACGTGGCCGTGGTGTCATCGAGCGACGAAAAGCTCGCGCGAACGAAAGATCTGGGGGCGGATCTTCTTCTGAACTATCGCTCGGACCCAAACTGGGGGCGGGTCATCCGCGACGAGACGGGTGGTGCCGACCTCGTGGTCGATCTTGGTGGAGCGGAGACTGTTCCCCAGGCCCTCCGAGCTGTGCGGCCAGGCGGGACGATCGCACTCATCGGCGTCCTTTCCGGGGGCACCGCCGAAGTTCCTCTCGGACCGGCAGTCACCCGGGAAATCCGTTTTCAATCGGTGACCTGCGGGTCGCGCAATGACCTCCGGGACATGGTACGGGCAATCAACTCCACAACACTGCGGCCCGTGGTCCACCAAACGTATCCGTTCGATTCCTTTCCGGAAGCGCTGGATCAACTGGGTGCCGCAGAACATGTGGGCAAGCTTTGCGTGATGGGCCCCACCGGGCCGTAAACGCTCGGCAGGCACGCAAGGGACGTGCGAACCTCGGTGCAGTCGCGCAGCGCGTCGACAAACGGATCAGGAGCTTGGCGGCAGCAGGCTCGTGTATGGGCCCCGGCGCTGAGCGAAGCCCGGTGCAGAACCGAATCGGCCGGGCCAATTGTCCACGCTCAGGCGAAAGCGTTGGGTGCTACTTCCCCTCGATCACGACGAAGGTCCGGACCTCGATGCTTTCGCGCGGAGGTGCGTCAGCAGGCTGGTCGTCGAGACGAAACGCGCCGTGCGGCGTGAATCGGGCACAACCGGTCTCCCGGCTGTCCCACCCCTTGATCAGCAGCACCTCGTCGCGGGTCATCCTCGGCACCCAGTACCAACGCTGGTCCTTGTCATGGGCCAGCTGGTAGATCTCCCCCACTCGATCGGGAAACCGCTGATCGGTGGCGATAAGTTCAGTCGGTCGAATGGTGCTGGCATCTGCAAGCGCCAACGGGCTGCGCAGAACCGGCCCACGCATCGGCCGCCACACGTTGATCTGCATGATGCGGCCGCCCGATGCCAGGACACGCTCAACCTCCTCGGATCCGAGTACATCGGCTGCCCGCTTCGGGCCGGACGCCGTCGTGTAGTCGACATGCACCCGCCCTGCCGGCTCGCGCGGACCGTCGGGATTCATCGCTCCATGGCGACTGTCCGAACGGCGGGTGTGATCGAACACCACCACCCGGTCGGCATCCAGAACCCGCTGCAAAAGATTCTCGAGTTCCTTGTCGTACGCGGACAACAGCGCGTCGTCGTGAAGATCTTTGACCGAGGTCGCGTGGGAGATCAAGACAAACCCCTGCTGATCCAGCGACAATTGATCCGCAATGGCTCGCATATCGCGAACCGCCACACGGCAATCGACCGTTTCGAAATACACTTTCGGCTCCCCACCCGTGAGGGCCGAACTCTCGAAATACGGTTTCGTCGCCTGCGGCACGATAAAGGTCAACGCGCTATGCACATCGTTGACTTCGTCGAGCGCGGGCGGAATTGCAGATCCGGGACGTTGCTTCATCGGACCTACCTATGCGGTCCGGGCAAACAGAAGGTTACGCACGCGAGTCCGGCGGGCTCAGAGCGCCTGCCAACGGCAAACGCTCTTGCAGTTTGCCTGGCCGCGACACGCGACACCAATTCCGCTGTCGCCCCGGAACTCCAGAGACGATCGTAGCGGTTCGCTAACTCCGGTCGGCAATTTTGCGCCGGAAGCCCTTGCGTCCCAGCCCAAACCGCTTGGCCGCTTCCGACCGGCGTTTCGAGTAATTCTCGGCGACCATCGGATAATCCGGTGCAAGGCCCCACTTGCGTCTGTAATCGGCAGGCGTCATGCCGTAGTTGGTGTGCAGGTAGCGCTTGAGCATCTTGAGTTGCTTGCCGTCTTCCAGGCAGATGAGGTAATCGGGCTTGACCGACTCTGCGATCGGCACCGCCGGATCGCTGACGGACCGACCCTTCCACTGGGGGGCCGGAGACGATCCCGCCGAAGTGGTGCCTTGCGTGCCCGTATTCTCCGAACGGCGCGGTTCAGCCTTCCCTGTTGCCGCTGCAAATTGTGCACCTTCCTCGGAATCCCGCACCGATGACCCAGAAACAGAACTAATGGAACTGTGCACCGACTTGATCAGATCCGGCAGGCTCCCGGCACTGATTGTGTTGTTTCCAAGGTATGCAGCAACAATTTCGCCAGTAATCTCCACCGTTGATTTTCTTGAGTAATCCGCCATGAAGTGTATGTCCTCTACAGTTGATTGGGTTGAATAGGCGCCTGGGGCGCGAGTTTTTGACTTGCATCTATATATAGTCCTCTGATCCGTGCGTTCAATCGGCTTCACAAGTCTAGGAACCAGTTCAGTACATGTTGTCTCGATTGGACATAGCTGAAAGAGGATGAGCAGTGCCCCGCCCGGATGCCCGGCGTTGACGGCCGGCGGCGTCCAGGGACGGCCCTTCCAAAATCCCCCGCCTTCCCGTTAGGCTTTCCGAACAAGTTTTCCTTCTGACTGAACCCCTGCGATGCCCTCATCAACCAACGCACGACCGCCATCCAACATCGACCTGACCGTCGATCGTGACCGGTTGCTTGCCTCGCTTGAAACCATGGCGGCGATCGGACGGACCGCGAAGGGCGGCGTCAACCGTCAGACACTGACTGACCTCGACAAGGAAGCCCGTGACCTGTTCTCCGCGTGGTGCCGTGAAGCAGGACTGGAGGTTCGCGTGGATGCCATGGGAAACGTCTTCGCCCGGCGGGCAGGACGCGACAACACGCGGTCGCCTGTGCAGACCGGGAGTCACCTTGATACCCAGCCGACCGGAGGGCGATACGACGGCGCGCTTGGAGTACTTGCCGGCTTGGAAGTGATGCGGTCCTTGAACGATGCCGACTACCAGACCGAGGCGCCGCTTGAACTTGTGATGTGGACCAACGAGGAAGGTTGCCGATTTGCCCCCGCAATGATGGGGTCTGGAGTGCATGCGGGTTTGCTCGACTCGGATGCCGTATTGCAAACGCAGGATCCCGATGGCTTGACGTTTGGCGACGAACTCCAGCGGATCGGCTATCGCGGTTCGGAACCTTGCAGCCATCAGAAGAACCCGACGGAGGCCCTGATCGAGCTGCACATCGAGCAGGGCCCGCTGCTTGAAGACGAGGGCCTTGCGATCGGAGTGGTTTCAGGAGGCCAGGCGCAACGCTGGTATGAGATCACTCTCGTCGGAATGGAGTCGCACGCAGGCACCACGCCGATGCCCGTTCGTCGCGATGCGCTGGTGGCAGCCGCTGCTGTCGTCTCCGGTGTTCGCAAACTGGGCCTTCGCTTCGCCCCGGACGCCAGAACAACGTGCGGGGTCCTAGACGCCAGCCCCAATTCGCGCAACGTGATCCCCGGTTCCGTGTTTCTCACGGTGGACATGCGACACCCTGACGCGGACATACTCGCGGAGATGGACCGGCTTCTGCGCGCTGACACACAGGAGTGCGCAGCCCGCGAGAACGTGAATTGCGAACTCACACAGATCCTTGATGTGCCACACGTGCCGTTCGACAGGGAGGTCATCGAGGCCGTTCGCGCCTCGTCGGAAGCCCTCGGCTACGCACACCGCGACATCGTGAGTGGAGCCGGCCACGACGCAATGAACGTTGCACGGGTGGCGCCTGCCGGGATGATCTTCATTCCGTGCGTTGACGGAATCAGCCACAACGAAATCGAGAACGCGCTTCCGGACGATATTGTGCAGGGCTCCAACGTGCTGCTCAGGGCTTTGGTCAGTCTTGCGGACCGGCCGCACCGGCAATCCGGTTCGCTGGCGGCAGGCTGAGAGGCTTCAGGCCCCCGGCTTCCAACCATCGGGATGTTTGCTGCAAGGCGTTCCAGGGTTGTATTCAGTCGAACCAAGCACCAAGTGCTCAGGTGCTCTCGTGCAACGGATCAAATTCTGCAGCGATGACCAATCCGTGGACCCCCGAGCGGGAACGAAAACTTACCGAACTCTGGATGGCGGGCATGACCCGTGCCCAGGTCGCGGAAGCGCTTGGGCCGCCGATCACGGAATCGGCAGTGAAAGGCAAAGTCCGAAGACTCGGTCTGAAGCGGGACGCTGCCTCCATCACTGGCACCCCAGCGCCCAAGCGTCAGCGAGCCGCTGCAAATCCGGCGCGCTCTGCTAAACCGGCAACTGGGTCCGCCACTGCAGGACAGCAGAACAAATCCAAAAAACCGGCCGCTCCGGCCAACCGTGCAACGGTCGATCTCGTGGACGTCGCCACGACTGATCCTGACGACGCACTGTCGCTGACGGATACCAACAGTCCGGGCGCTCTGGACCACGAGGACGCAACACAGGCAGCTGCCAATGCGTTCGCGTCAACGCCAACGAGTACAGGTGCCGGCCCTGGCGCCCAATCCGGGTCCAGTCCGGGAGGTGTTGCGGACGCGCAGATTCGTGCACCAGGAACGGTCAGAGCCGAGGCCAGCGGAAACCGTGTGCACGACTTCCGCTTCCCCGGATACAACGAATGCCACTGGCCGCACGGAGAACCGGATAACCCGGATTTCGAATTTTGTCTGGCGCCGGTCGTTCCAGGTCAATCGTATTGTGAAGAACACGCCGAACAGGCCTATCGCAAAAAAGGCGGCTGAATTCGCGCACGATTGAACGCGCGCACTCCTCCGAAAGAGAATTTTTGCAGCTCTACGTCACTGGGGTCAATCGAACACTCGGTAACGGACCCGAGGCTTTGCTCCGCTCAACATTGACTAGATCCCCCGCATCTCTAGCACGGGCAGGTGTTATCCACCGCAATGTCCCGCGGCGCCAACGCGTTGAAGCCTCACGCTACCGCGTGTCGATCATCAATGCAGGCAAAATTCTACAATCGGCTTCCCGTCAAGCCGCCTTCTGCGGTCCGAAGGACAGGGGGACGATGCGGGCGCGCTGGTCCGTTCCGTTACCGCCTGTTCAATGGCTTACAATGCACCGCCTGAGGTGCCTGGAGCTCCTGGGTCGCCCCCCGCTCCAGATCAGCGGACCCGTCTCTCTCGATGGTGGCGTGCAACCGCCCACTGCAGGGTCGCCACCTCGGCCTCCGCGGCCCGTTCCGGGCACGTTGAAGGACCGGTTCCTCGGAGATCAAGCCATGCTTAAACCGGCTCTTCTGGCGATCGCGTTCATTGCCATCGGCACACCGGCTCAGGCCCAGGTGTCTCACGTCGATAACGCAACCTTGCAGCAGTTGCTCGCAACTGGCGCGTCCGTAATCGACATCCGGACACCCCGTGAATGGGAGGAGACGGGCGTCATCGAAGGAAGTCACCTTCGGACCTTTTTTGATGCGCAAGGAAACTACGACACCCTCGCCTGGCTGTCGGCAATCCGGTCCGCGGCGCAACCGGGAAAACCCCTCGTGCTGATCTGTCAGAGTGGCGGCCGCAGCCGCGCCGCCAGCCGGCTCCTGGCGGAGCATGTGCACGACATAGAGATCTACAACTCCCGTGCCGGCATCGCCGAATGGGTTGCCGAGGGGCGGCCAACCATTCCACTCGAATAGCGGGTACTTGGCTGCCAGCTACTCACCGACAAAAAGGCGATACCGATTTCACCGCTTGTCGTCGTTCCTGAATGCAGGGCTTCGTGACGAGCTGACCGCCTGGACACAGCACGCAACACGGAAAGCGCGGCCATCGGTGCAGTTCGCTCCGTTACGGACGCATCTTTGTTAATGCATACGCTCATTGTGTTTGCCATTTCGGCCCACCTGCACTGGGGTCGGTTTTGGCACCCCCAAAGGCTTTGGTGACGCTGATCATGGCGCTGTCCACGGATTGACGACTTCAGCCCTCACCTCCGTGAAGTCCCGAACATCGCCCCCGGCCACCGCCATGCCGTGCGAACGGGCGGCCGCAGCGATCTGGCAGTCGGTCATCCAAACGGCGTGTGGCCGCGAATTCGGCTTAGGCCCGCGTGGCGGTGCGGTCGAACGCCAGCACGTAATCCTTGAAGGCGTCGCGGTGACCGGACTCACGCAAGATGTGTTTTTGCGGTCGCGATATTCCGAGCGTAAGTACCTGCGGATTTAGGAGGTGCCGTTTTCGTGTGGCGACGCGAAGTAACGCAGCTGAGACATGTCCGACCAAGGCCCGAACCGCTGATCTGCGGGAGCCGGACTGCCCACACGGTTGCCAAAATGTGGGTAGCAGACAAACGGTCGTGCCGGCCTGAAATAGATCGAGAACGGGAGGTTGAAATGTGGCCATGAAGCGGACGTTCATCAGCTTCGACTTCGACCACGACGAGGAACTTCGGAACCTGCTGGTCGGTCAAGCGAAGAATCGCGATTCGCCCTTTGAGATCTCCGATTGGTCCGTACGGGAGCGCTTTGAGAGCAATTGGAAGGAAAAGGTCCGACGCCGCATCCGTCGTACTGATCTAACAATCGTCATCTGTGGGGAACACACGCATCAGGCAGCGGGCGTAGCATCTGAGTTGAGCATCACCAGAGAAGAAGGAAAACCCTACTTTTTGTTGTGGGGACGCCCCAACAAAATCTGCCATAAGCCCGGCACCGCGCTAAGCTCGGATCAAATCTACAGGTGGAGCTGGGACGGCCTAAAGAGCCTCATCTCTGGAAGGAGATAACGGCGGGTTATGGCTAGACCGTCAGACGTGGTGCTTTTTCGTCATTCGGAGGAGACTTACAAGGGGTCCTTCAGCACGGATTTACTGGAGCAGTACAAGCTTTATGGTCATTCGGCCGAGAACGTGAGCGCCCGACGGGTGGCTTCGAGCCGGCACCTCCTAGCCCTGAACGTCGCGCTCGTTGCCCTCTACGGTTTTCAATCGTCTGATCTTGGCTGGAACTCTTGGGCGTTGCTCGTTCCGATCCTAGGCGTGTTAGTGTCAATCCTTTGGTACCGAATCATAAAATCGCATAGTGACTTGAATGGAATAAAATTTGCGATTATTCACGCACTTGAAGAAAGGTTTCCAACAGCACCTTTTGCGCGGGAGTGGTTCCTTGTTAAGCAGGGAAGAGGCCGCCCGTACCGCGCCGTAACCGATATAGAACGTTGGAAACCTTTAGTTTTTGTCATCCTCCACGTCGTTCTCTTTTTCGCTTTACCTGATGAAGCGTTTCAGTTTTTGAGCTCGTGGCGGTCAAGTTTGGAAATATCGACGGCGACAAAATAAGGTTCGCCGAGCCTCGATTGTGGTGGGCAACCGTGAGAGTCCATTTGCCTCGGTTCAGATCTCGCCACAAGCATTGCGGGGATGCGGAAGTGGAGCGATGTGGCTATCTGCGTACGTCGTGTCGGGACCGTCGACAAAAAAGCTGCTATCGCCAGCCAGTCAGGCAATCGTAAGCCAAACGACGAGCAGTTGGCCTTGCGAAACTGCACACAGTCTTAGTGAGTATGCATCGGTAAATCGGGCGAACGTAAGCGCCGTCGATGCGCAGACTTGCCAGCCCCCAGGTTGGGTGCCAGACGTAAACAGTCGCCTTGGAGTCAGTCGAAGCATATCCTCTTGGACCTTTCCTCGACTTCCCTGCGATGATCGTCGGCCTGCTGTTGTTGGCGTTCTTCTGCTCGTTGCCGATCTCTGAGGAATTCGGCCTCCGTCTGGTTGGCGACATTGACACACAGGTTCAGCGTGCCTCGGTGGTATTTTTCAATCTCTTCAAGTGTGGTTCCGTCCAAGACTATCCGGGACCCGGTGACGGTCGCAATGCCAGGGCGGTGCATTGAGGAGCATCCCCCCGGCGGACGGTTCCAAGTTTTCTCGAAGATCTGGGACCATTGCGGAGAAGGTCGACGATTGAGAAGCAGAGGTACCAAATAGAGCGCCGAGCCTGGACTGCCGTTAAGGGTAGGCTCCGTTACATTGTCCGTGTCGACACCTAAGATCCGGATTGGGTTGATATCGTGCTTAGCGGGTTGGGAATCGCTGAAAACATCAGACCGAGTCGTTGCAGCCTGATCGCTTGAGTGCGGTCGACCCGTGATTGCGCCGGCGTCAATGGCGGCGTTGGACGGATTGCCAATGGGCGGGGCAATTGCAGCGTTCCCTAGAAGCGTACAAGCCAGCACACGGTAGTTAGTCGAATACGCCGCCTCAGTACGAAGGTCGACGTATTTCTTTCCCTTCAGCCAAGAGGGTGCAGCCTCGGACCAGGAACCTCGGGCAAGGACGGGAATGTACTTGCGGTGGTTGCCCCTGGTGGCGACATCGGCAGTAATAATGTCACCCTCGTATCCGACACCGCCGGTTCGTTTGTCGGATTTTACCCTGTAGTTCGGAGTGCAGACGATGAGAACGAAATCACTTTTGCGAATCTCAGTCTCCATGAAGTGGGTGACCTGGTCGCCCAATGCAGCGTGCCATTCGTCTAGCCGCGTCTCTACGCCATCGCGGCGAAGGTCAGTGGCCAGTTTAGAGACCCATACTTTGTGCTCGTCGTCATCCCACGAATAGGATATGAAGGCTTTCGGTGGTGGCATGGTATTCGCGTGGATTGTTCCGATTGCGATGTGTCATCGTCGTTCGCCATAGTAATACTTCTTTCGAGAAATAAATTTGTCGAACAAATGAAGCGTAAGCATTTCGAACGCGGATTTGATCAATGCTATGCGCACTCGGAAACACTAACTGCTAGCAGAATACTGGAATTACTCGTGCATCGTAGTGTCCCCAGCGAAGAACTCGGATAAGCGCCTTCTGCATCTCGACGCTTCGACGGGCCGATTTCGGCAACACGCTGCAGAGAGCTCAAGCGCATGCAGGAGAGGATGTCGCGCGACGAAAAATCGTGCGCGCTATCGGTCGCGCGAACAGACGGTGATGCCGATGTTTTGGATCGTCAAGAAGGCGATGAGATGCGGGCAGTTTTTTGTTGTGCGGAATGGAGAAGGTGGAGGCGGATTGGGCCTTTGCAAAACCGGCTTGTTCCTCTAAGCGATTGAACGACATAAGATTGGCATGATTTGGTTACAAGGGGTGGTTTTTTGCGTGGGTTCGTTGTCTCCCACATCGAAGACGGAAATTGAAACGCCGTCGTGCCGACCGACCGGCTCGCTGATTATGCCTTCTTGAATTGGCCCAATATCTGGGAACGGTACCGCGGACACACACACTCCATACTTGTCTCGAAAAATCTCCAAGTCCGACTGGCTGCTCAACTCGAAAGCCTGCGCTGTGACCCACAGGCCGCCCTATCCCAATAATTGGTAGTCACGAAAGACCTTGGATCTAGGAAAGACCGATCCAGAACGGCTAAACCTAATGCAAATACACCACTAGACATCATGCACCTAGTTTCCGAAAGGCTTGAAATCAAGGGGACAAATCTCCACTTGCTGCAGGAGTAATCGGCAGAAACGGATTAGCTCTATGCCCAGAATACGCGTGACCGAGAGCAGCAAGCCGGAAGGCCCATCCAGAAACAACCTAGAGTAAGCCAGAGATGGGACTCCCGGAACAACAACTTCAAACGTGGTCGCACTTGGGCGCGCAACAGCGCTCCCAGGCCACCTATACCTCGGTTAAGAACGCCCTACAAAGCTACGACTGGCCAGCCGAGATGGGTAAGCCAGAAGTTTATCTTCAAGGCTCTTACCCGAACTCCACCAACATCTACGGCGACAGCGACGTAGACATCGTCGCCGAGACTTCGAGAGTCTTTTATCACAACGTGCCGGATGATCAGCGCGCACAATACGGACTATCGGAGCGCCAAACTGGAGCGTACGGATGGCCAAAATACAAGGCAGAAGTGCTCGCTGCACTGCGTCGATACTACGGACACAACGTCGTCACCCCGGACAACAAGTGCATCAAAATTGCTGGCGAGAATAAGCGCTTGAATGCCGATGTCGTCCCATGCGTCCGGTATCGGAAATACTATACAGATAGATCCTTCGCAAAGGGTGTCACTTTCTGGACACGGGCTGACAACGTTCAAGTGGTCAATTTCCCGAAAATCCATCTGTCGAATGGCTCTGAGAAAAACTCAAATTGCGGCCAGCATTACAAGCCCAACATCCGCCTCCTAAAGAACGCTCGAAACCGTGCCCAGAACAATTTCCCTTCCTACTTCCTCGAATGTCTGCTTTACAACGTGCCGAACCAGAAATTCACTAGCAGCTGCTCTGGTACGTTATTCGAGGTGCTAAAGTACCTAAACGACGCAAAGAAAGACGGCTCAATGAGCGATTGGTACTGCCAGAATCGCCAGCAGAAGTTATTTGGCCGTCGTAAACATCAGATCGCCATTAATGATGCTCACGTGCTGATTGCTGACCTGATCGATCTTTGGAACGGCAAGGAATGAGTAGGTCGCACTTCGTCTTGTCTCTGGACGGAGGAGGATCTCTTGGTGTCTATACGCTCGGTGTACTCGTCGAAGTACAACGTATGCTTGACCGCCCCCTTCACGAAGTATTCGAACTTATTTATGGAACGAGCACGGGCGCAATCATCGCGTCCATGATTGCGCTAGGCGAGGACGTCGAGACCACCATCCAGACTCGCTATTTCGAGATCATCCCTGATGTGATGGGTAAATCCTTTCCTTGGAGCAGAAGCCGTGCGCTACATCGCCATGCTTCCGAGTTGTATCAAAACAAGAAGTTCGATGCTTTCCTTACCAACGTTGGGATCGTTGCGACCCACGTTGAATACAACCGGCCGATGGTGTTTAAACGAACAGTCTCGCAAGCGCACGGTCGCTCGTCCAGCTTCTCACCAGGGTTCGGCTGCACGATCGCCGATGCAGTCATTGCGTCCTCGGCTGCCTACCCAATCTTCTCAAGGAAGCGTATAGATACGAAAAATGGTGGTATCTGGACCGTTGTTGACGGCGGGTATTGCGCCAACAACCCTGCGCTGTTCGCCCTAACTGATGCGCTCGGGCCGCTTGGATTCTCTCCAGGCGATGTGCGGCTGCTTAGTATTGGTACAGGGCAGTTCCCTGAGCGCTTTCGCCTGCTGAATCGGGCGCTGTCGCTATTTGCACCGACAATAACGATGCTCCTCAAGACCAGTTCCAACACCGTTGAAGTTCTAGAAAATCTCTTGTTCAAAGATGTTCTCACTCTACGGATCAATGATGGGAATACAGGCAGCAGATACAAAACTGACTTCATTGAGAGTGACGTAGAGCTACTGAAACAAATCTTTGACCTAGGCCGGGAGTCGTTTGCCGCACGCGAAAGCGATTTGCGCCAGTTCTTTGGTGTCCCCTCGCGCGCGTGAAGCAATCATGGGCAACTGCTATCGAGCCATGCGCCGTTCGTTCTTGGCGGATCAGAACCAATCACATAACGCCAACGTACGTCCGTGCAGTAAGGGACCAGACTTTGTCAATGCGTAAGCACATGGATCCCGGCAGGTCGGGTTCTGTGGCGCACGCAACTGAATCATGCCTTGTGCCCGAAAAGCATTTCAAATTCGGTAGTGGCACAGTCAAGGCACCTCAAGCAAAAGCGTGTAACAAGCGCCGATTCAGAGCCGCATTCCCGATTTTGAGTCTGCTGAAAAACACCCCGGCGCTGTCCCCCTCTGATGATCGCAACCTCTATTGCTGACCGCCACTATTCGCATACACGCTAGCACCGCACAGGAGAAGCTAGGAGGCGCCCTCCAGTTTGTCCTGTGTCCGAAGGTCGAAATCCGTCGCTTCGTGGCGTTCGTGAAGCTGGTCTGCCGGTGGCCCGCTCACACGGTTGACCTTGCGTCCTCGCACCACTGCCTCGCGCTCGGCGATCTCCTGGTACCAGCGCACGACATGCGTGTAGTCGCTGGCGGACAGAAACTCGGCAGCGCCGTAAAGCTTGCCCGTCGTCAGAACGCCGTACCACGGCCAGATCGCGATATCGGCAATGGTGTAGGTGCCACCCGCAACGTACCGATTATCGGCCAGGCGCCGGTCCAGGACGTCGAGTTGGCGTTTTACCTCCATGGCGTATCGATCGATGGGGTATTCCATCTTCGCCGGTGCGTAGGCGTAAAAATGCCCGAAGCCGCCGCCGAGGTAAGGTGCCGAACCCATTTGCCAGAACAGCCACGACAGGCATTCAGCCCGCTCCGGAGGGTCTTCAGGAAGAAACGCGCCGAACTTCTCCGCCAGGTAAAGCAGAATCGCGCCGGACTCGAATACGCGGATGGGTTCCCCTGACGAGTAATCCACGAGAGCCGGAATCTTGGAATTCGGATTGATTGCAACGAAACCGGATCCGAACTGCTCTCCCTTCCCAATGCGAATTACGTACGCGTCGTACTCGGCGCCGCGATGGCCTGCCGCCAACAATTCCTCCAGCATGACGGTGACCTTGACTCCGTTGGGGGTTGCCAACGAGTACAGCTGCAGAGGGTGGCGCCCGCGCGGCAACTCCATCTCGTGCGTGGCTCCAGACACAGGTCGGTTGATGGACGCAAAGCGACCACCACTTTCCTTCTCCCATTTCCATACTTTTGGGGGTTCGTAGGAGGCGGGAACAGCAGGTTCTCTGGGCGCTTCAGCAGACACGATAAATCCTTGATCCGTTCGACAGTTGAGGGGCCGTTGCCGATTGTGCGCGGCGAACCGGTCCATTGTCGAATCCCGGCGAAACGCGGCCTTTCCGGCCGTTCAACGACCGACGGCAGCAATGTCGAAACTTCGGGCACGGACCCGCACTTTGCCGATTGCTCCAAGCCATCGCTATCCGCGCAATCCACGCTGCAACCCGCACCGGGACCATGTAACGTAATCGCAGCCAGATGTTTGGCGTCCATGGTACTGCCATTCGGCACTACGCGGGCAGTCCGCACGGGAGAGGTGATGATGAAGCGCAGACGGTTCCTTCGGGCAGCAGCTGCAAGCGCCGGAGCAGCGCTTGCCGGCGCGGCACCCGCGCCGGCGATTTCTCGAAACCACATCGAGTGGCGCATGGTTACCTGTTGGCCTCGGAACCTGCCCGCCCTCGGGGTGGGGGCGCAGCGGATTGCCGATGCGATCACCGAGATGTCGGATGGCCGCCTCACTGTCAAGTTGTACGCTGCCGGGGAGCTGGTTCCGGCATTTGAGGCGTTCGACGCTGTTCGCAACGGAACAGCCCACTGCTGCCACGACGCGCCCTACTACTGGATCGCGAAACACGGCGCGATCCCCTTCTTCTGCTCGGTCCCCGGCGGTTTGACGCCGCCTGAACACAACGCCTGGATCCAATACGGTGGCGGTAAGGCCCTTTGGGACGAGCTCTATGCCGACTTCGGCCTTCAGGCTTTTCTCGCAGGAACCGGAGGTCCCAACATGGGGGGCTGGTTCCGCAAGGAAATCAACTCTCTGGCCGACCTGAATGGGCTGAAGATGCGTATTCCGGGGCTTGGCGCCAATGTGTTTAACCGGCTTGGCGTTGTCACCGTCAATTTGTCGGGAGGCGAGGTCCTGCCTTCACTTCAAGCGGGAGTTCTCGATGCCACTGAATGGGCGGGACCGTACAACGACCTCGCGATGGGCTTTTACAAGATCGCCCCCTACTACTACGGCCCTGGCATCCATGAACCGGGACCAGGCCTCGCGTTGACCATTAACCGAGCCGCGTACGAAGCGCTCCCCGACGATCTTCAAGCCATCGTGCGCATCGCCGCAGGTGAAGAAAACATGCGCATGTACGCAGAAACCATGCACGGAAACGCCCAAGCACTCGATGCGTTGATCAACAAGCACAACGTCTCTGTGCGCCACTTTCCCGATGAGGTCTTGCAAGCCATGCTGACGCATGCGGAGGACGTTGTGGCAGAAGCAGGCGCTGCCGACGACATCTCGCAGCGGACGTACGCGAGCTGGAACGCCTTTCGGAGCCGGATGCTTGTCCTTCAGCCCTACAGCGCCCTCGGTTACCTCGCCGGGCGAGCAGTTTTCCACGGATAGCGGATGTCTGGAGCCACCGCGGATCGTTGGACCGTGACGCGGTGGCCTGTTCTTTCCCGGCGTGGCCCGGCGGCCGGCACCTTTGGTCCGCCGCACGCCGCCTGAAGCTGCAGTTGGACCCTGACACATCCAACTGCCTACCGCACTACGCTCCCCACTGATCCGGGTCCGGTCTGACAGGTTTCAGCGTTGCGGCCCACCAGGAGAAACGCGCGCCCGTCCGGTATCCGCTTTCGGTTGGCACCCACACCGTCCTGCGTCGAAGTGCAGATGAAGCGGATTGATCGTCTCGGCGAGAACCGATGCGGGGCAAAGCACCGTCACGAGATCGTGTGCCCGAAATGGTCGGCGCGAGTCACATCGTCAAAAAGCAAAAGCAGCCGGACGAGAAAACGCGGCCAATGGCGGCACCGACGCATCAAAGAGGTCGCGTTTGACGGGCGTACCGCCTGCGGTGTCGACCAATATGGCCCGGCCCGGAGCCTCTCCTTCACTTTCCACGGCGAGCAGACGCCCTCCCGGCCCCAGCTGTTCGATCAGTGCGCGAGGCGGCTCCGGAACCGCTCCTTGAATGAGAATGATGTCGTAGGGGCCGCCACGCGGCCAACCCTCTGGCAATGGTCCCTGAACAACCGCAGCGTTATCGGCACCAAGCTCGGTCAAGATTTGCTCTGCCTGCGCGGCCAACGCGCTGTCGCTCTCCAATGCAATCACCGCGGATGCCAGGTGTCCAAGCACAGCCGCCGAATACCCCGTTGCAGTGCCGACATCGAGCACCACGTGCCGGCTCTGGATGTCCGCCTCCTCAACCATCCGGGCGAATATCAGCGGATTGAGCAGATGCCTTCCCTGGCCGAGCGGAAGATCCGCATCCGTGTAGGCGCGAAACCGAAGCGGTTCAGGCACGAACCGCTCGCGCGGCACGTTTTCGAACGCTTCGATGACACTCGGCCGCGTCACGCGATTGGGAAGCAATTGACCATTGATCATGTTCCTTCGCATTCCAGCAAAGTCGGTCATCGCACGGATCCTCTGTTTGCGGGTGGAGTTACCATCTAGGTGTCGCGGCCGGCGGTGCACAGTGTATGCGGGCACGCGTGCGAAGGGACTGTTCACAGGATATAAAGTGTCGCCCTCGAGATGGCCGGGTGGCAGAGTGGTTATGCAGAGGACTGCAAATCCTTGTAGGTCGGTTCAATTCCGACCCCGGCCTCCAGATCCGTTCCTCAATTCCGCTTTCAATGGCGCCCAGCTGCCGGCACCTTGCCTGCCGGGCCACCCCTCGTCGCTGTGGAGTTGCCTCGCCGTTGATGGTTCTTGACCCGGTTGGCACGGGTATCGGTGCGGCTTCCCAGACCATTCATCCGTTACAGAGAATCAGCGATCGCCAGGATGCGGGCCAGGGTGTCGAGCGCATCGGTCCGTCGATCCTCGACAAACGCGCCCGCGTCGCTCCCAAGTAAACGAAGCATGATTGCCTGCTCCTCCTCGACGGTAACGCGAATGCCCGTGAAGGTTTCGCTGGTCGCCACGATTGCGGTCTCGATCCGCCTGAATGCCGCCTCGGCCGACTCAAGTTCCTCACTTGTGATGTAGGCCTCCGGCTTGCCAACTCGCGATGCGTGCAGTGCGCGGAGCTTGAGCAGGGCTGCATACGCACCGCGATACCGGGCCAAGGCCAACCGGTCGACCGGAACCTGCTCTGCCGAAGCGATGCGGGCCGGCGCCGGAGATGCGGCATCGGTTGGCGCCGAGGCCCGGGCCCTGCGGTACAACGCGGCGGCCCGTTCCACATCGGCCGGCCCTCCGAGGCCCCGGGCCCACATGAAGGCCAGGTTGGCCATGGCGCGCTGATGCCCGCGTTCCACGGCCTGTTCGAACCATCGGCGCGCGGCTTCAGGTCCGCCAAATTCCGGACCTTGCAGCGCGAGCCAACCGAGCACGGTTTGGCAGTCGGCATCACCAGCAACCGCGCTTGATGCGCAAGCCTCCCGGGCCGCCTCCAGGGCGCCTTCTTCGATGAAGGCCTGTGCCTCCCGAAAATCCGCTGCCGCCCACTTGGGCGTTGCAGTGGCGGCGATAATCCCCACGAGCGCCGCCAGGACAGCAGATTCGACGCGACTCATGCGAGGCAACATGGCCGGTATCCGCCTACACGCAATTTCCGAGCGCGAATTCTGGTCCGCATTACTCGACGTTTCAACCGTCGCCTTGAGGGTCGGGCCACCTTCGAAATCGCGACACGCAGCAATCCTGCGCCAACCCCTCAACGTTGCCACCCGGGAGCACGGACCGGCACAGCGATGTCCTGCGGAGTTCTGGTTGCGCAAGGACGGATATGGCCAACACCTGCGATCGGTCCATATATTGGGGTGTCCAACCCGCGTTCTGGACCTGCACGGCCGGATTGAACCGTTGGCCCGATGAGCACGTTGCCCGTCTGATCGTGGACCAATCTGCCGGTCAAGAACCGATCACGATTGCTGCTTGCCGTCGGGTGGGTACTCTCTCAGTATGGCGTTGCCCGGGTTGCAGCGCGATTCGCACAAATTAGGTTCAGAACGTCGGCATGAGCTACCCGATTGCCGAGCGACGGGGCGTTGTGGCGCATGAAGGCATGACCCGGAACCGGGCGAAGGACAAAGGCAAATGACCACCCAGCTCAGCGCACGGTGTCGCACTGTGCGGACACTTGGCTCCGCATTCATCGCCGGGCTTGTAATTCTTGCGCCGGTGTGCTGGCTGGCAGGGAACGCGAACAACCAGGCTTGGGCGCAGTCCGCCGACGCCGAACTCGTCCCCATTACGGTGACCGCGACCCGCAGCCCGATTGCGGCGTTCGAATTTCCGGGCATGGTTTCGGTCACGACGCAAGGTGACCTGGAGGAGCGGCAGGCTTCGAGTCTCGATGACGTACTCGACACGATCCCCGGAGTGAAGTTCACCGGAGGTCCACGCCGGACCGGGGAAACCCCCAGCGTCCGCGGAGTCGACAGCGCCAATGTCGTGATCTTGCTTGACGGGGTTCGGCAAAACTTTGGGTCGGTGCACGATGGACGGTTGTTTATCGACCCGAGTCTGCTTCGTGGTGTCGAGGTTCTGCGCGGTGCGCATTCCTCACTCTACGGAAGCGGCGGCGGCGGCGGTGTCATTGAATTCCGGACACTGCGCGCTCGCGACCTGTTGGCGCCCGGCCAGACAGCAGGTACGCGGATATCCGCAGGCAACCAGGCAGTAAACGACGAGCAGCGGGTCACTGTTTCCGGATACACACGAGTTGCGCCCGATCGGGAAATTCTCGGATTGGTCTCGTATCGCCGATCCGGAAATATCCGCCTGGGGAATGACTTCGAGCTACCGAGTCAGGACGACATTCTCACCGGCCTGTTGACCGGAAGTTTTGCGATTGCCGACGGTCACGAGACCGAACTTTCGGTGCAACGCTTCGTCAACGAAGCGCGTGAGCCCGACAATGGTCAGTGTGCCGAAGAAAGCGATGTGCAACAGGATTTTGTGGTGGACAGCGCCGGGCGCCCGTCCAGTTTTCTCTGCAACTTCGCCGGAGTGCAATTCGGCGAGGTCGAAAAGACGTCGACCAATGCCACGTGGAGGATTTCCCACCGCTACAGCAGTGAGCATTGGGATATTGACGCCACGATTTACCACAATACCGCCGAAGTCGAGGAACGCCGCCTGGAGGCAGTCCTGCGCCAGCCTGAGGGCGCCCTACTGAGCCGGAAAATCAAGACCTCGGGGTTTCGCGCCGAGAATCGGTCGGAACACGACGGTTCAAGCAGCCACTCCGCACGATTCGTATATGGCCTTGAGGGATATCGTACTGAACAGGCCGGCTTCTCGAGCGCCGACCGTTTCGACCTTTCGCACGACAACCAGCGCGACGGCGTACCCGATGCTCGTGCCGAATTCGGGGCTGCGTTTGCGCAGATGGAACTCTCGGTCGAGTCCCTTGGCAGCGTTCCGGGACGACTCCTCCTGATTCCCGGCGTTCGTTACGACGCATTCAGCACACGCGCATTATCCGGACCGTCCGACCGAGAAAGCGACAGCGCTCTATCCAGGAAGCTTGGTATTTCGTACTTCCCAACGCACTCCTACCTTCTGTTCGCGAGTGTCAACGAAGGGTTTCGGGCACCCACGTTCGATGAACGTTTCGCGTATGGGGTTCATTTCTGGACTCCCGAATTTACCGACGGGCCCAGGCCCACCGGCAACTTTGTCCCCAATCGGTTCCAGCCAAATCCTTCGCTCGCGCCACAAGAGAGCAGCACCTTCGAGGCAGGAGTCGGATTTCGGCGCAGTGACGTGCTGGGCTCCGGCGACCATCTGGAAATCAAGGCAACCGCGTATCGAACCGAAGCGACCAACTTTATCGATCAACGGGTGACGGTATTCCCGAAATTTGTGCGCCTCATTCCTCCGGGCGGCTATTCCGAAGCGCCTCCGGTTCCAGTGACCATTCCCGTTGCGAATGGCGGAGTCACGGAGTTCTACAACGTGCCGCGTGCCGAGTTGCGCGGTCAGGAAATCGAATTGATTTATGAAAACCGTCGGGTGCGTTTGAAAGCATCCTACTCAACGGTTGACGGGGAGGACTCGTCCGGTTCCGGCCGCAAGCTCGGGGTGCTGACACCCGCCCTGCTTGATGTCGATTTGGCCTGGAAGGCACACGAGTGGGGTGCATTGCTCGGCGCCCAACTTCATTCGGCAGAGCGCTTCGACAAGGTGTCAGATCCGAACGACGTCAGACCTGCCTACACCGTGTTCGACCTCTACTTGAACTGGGAACCCCACTCGATTTGCGAATGCCTGCAGGGCCTCAATCTCAGCACGGGAATCGATAACGTGACTGATGCGGAATATGAACGGGTCTACTCGGGAGCATTGGAACCCGGCCGGAACTTCAGGTTCGACATCGCAATGACCTACAACTGGTAGCGTCTCCGACGCTTCAAGCCGACCGCTCTTGGCACCATGGAGATAGAGCCGCTTCTTTCGAAATGCGTCTCGGTCGACCTCGAAGTCGATCCGAACTCCGGCCGAATTTTCAGCTTCGCCGCCATCCGTTCGGATACTGCGGACACCTGCACCTATAGCAAAGGCAACCTTGCGGCCGCGTTGCGCGCGCTGGATGAATACGCCGCCGGTGCCGAGTTCATGCTCGGGCACAACCTGATCAAGCATGACCTGCACCACCTTCGGGAAGCGGATGGCAGTCTGAAGATCCTCGCAAAACCTCCGATCGACACACTCTGGCTCAATCCGCTCGCCTTTCCCCGCAACCCGTATCACCGCCTGGTCAAGCACTACAAGGACGGACGCCTCCAGGCCGGGAAGGCAAGCGACCCGGAACTCGATGCCCGCCTCGTCCTGACCGTTCTCCGAAACCAGTTCTCCGAATTCAGGAACCTTGCACGGGACCACCCCCATCTGCTGACAGCGCTTCATTGGCTCGCTACATCGACCCAGCAGTCGCAGGGTTTCGAGTCGGTCTTCGGGTCCGCAAGGGGTGCGCCAAGGCCGGATAGCCCCCAAGCGCGAGACGCAATCCGGCAGGTTCTCGCCGGCCGGGCCTGCACCGGCCAGATCGAGTTGATCATCCCGGGAGCAAGACGCGCCGGCTGGTCGCTCGCCTTCGCGCTTTCCTGGATCTCGGTGGCCGGCGAAAACTCCGTCATGCCGCCTTGGGTCCGCCACCAGTTTCCCGAGGCCAGTTCGCTTGTTCGAAGGCTCCGCGACACCTCATGCACCGATCCCGCCTGCGGCTGGTGCCGCTCCTGGAGCGACCCGGCGAAGCTCCTCAACCAGTGGTTCGGCTTCGAGGGTTTCCGACCGAAGCCTGCCGGCGAAGACGGACGGTCCCTGCAGGAAACCATCGTCGCTTCGGCGCTCGCCAAGTCTTCGGTCCTCGGAATCCTCCCGACCGGCACCGGCAAGTCGCTTTGCTACCAGTTGCCAGCGCTCGCAAAATATCACCGGACCGGCGCGCTCACGGTGGTGATCTCGCCGCTCGTCGCGCTCATGGCCGACCAGGTCGCCAGCCTGCAGCGCCAGGGCATTTCGTCCTGCGTCACGGTCAACGGCCTGCTGTCACTGCCTGAGCGGCAAGACGCGCTCACCCGTGTCCGCCTCGGCGATGCCTCGATGCTGCTCATTTCCCCGGAGCAGCTCAGAAACCTCTCGGTGCGTTCGATCCTGGAGCAGCGGGAAGTCGGATACTGGGTCATTGATGAGGCGCATTGCCTCTCCAAATGGGGCCACGACTTCCGGCCGGACTATCGCTACATCGCCCGCTTCATCCAGGAGTATTCGGGCGACAGCGAGCCGGCACCCCTGATATGCCTGACCGCCACAGCCAAGCCCAGCGTCGTCGACGACATCTGCGAGCATTTCGAAGGAAGGCTGGGGATCAATCCCACCCGGATCGACGGCGGTGCGCAACGGGACAATCTTTCCTTTGAGGTCATCCAGGTCGACAAAACGGGCAAGCTGGGCGACATCGTGTCGGTTCTCGAGAACGCGCTTCCCAAGGAAGGTACCTCGGGCGCGATCATCTACTGCGCGACGCGGAGCGGAACCGAGCGGGTGGCAGAGTTCCTCAAGGAGAAGGGCTACGCCGTCAACCACTACCACGCTGGGCTGAAGCCAGAGGCCAAGCTCGAAACGCAGGAACAGTTCGCCAACGGACGCCTTCGCGTGATCGCCGCCACCAACGCCTTCGGCATGGGTATCGACAAGTCCGACATCCGTCTCGTCGTCCATGCCGACATCCCGGGCTCGCTCGAGAACTACATCCAGGAAGCGGGGCGAGCCGGGCGCGACGGCGAGCCGGCCCTTTGCGTTTTGCTCTACAGCGATCACGACATTGAGAGGCAGTTCACGCTCTCGGCACGGTCGCGCCTAGACAAGCAGGAGATCAAGGCGATCCTGAAGTCCTTGCGCCGGCTCGAACGACGACAAAAAAGGGAAGGCGAGGTCGTCGCCACGCCCGGCGAGATCGTCAGGGAAGACGTTGACAGCGACTTCGGCCGGGACAAGAGCACCGAGGATACGCGCGTAAAGATCGCTGTTTCCTGGCTTGAAGAGACAGTGCTGCTCAAGCGCGACGAGAACGTCGTACGGGTGTTTCCATCCTCGCTAAAGGTCCGGACCATCGACGAAGCCCGCGCGCGAATCGAAGCCGCCGATGCCACCCCGGGTTACCGCGCCAGGCTTCTCCGGCTGGTCAGTTGCCTGCTCGAATCCCCTCCCGATCGCGGCATCTCGACGGACGATCTCTGCGGGGAGTCCGGCCTGAAGCCGGCAGGGCTGCGCAAAGCGCTCCACTTCCTTGAGGCGCTGGGGATCGCCTCGAATGACACCGCGATCACCGTATTCATCCATCTCGCCTTGAAGGATTCCTCAAGGAAGCGCCTCGCCGAGGCCTCCGGTCTGGAGGGTGACTTGCTCGACCGGTTCAGGGAACTGGCACCCGACCTTGAGCCCGGGGAGAGGTCGACTCTCAACCTCAGGCGCGCCTCACAGCAGCTCCGGGATGCGGGTCACTCAACGGTCCGACCCGACATCGTCGAGAAGCTCGTTCGCGGAATCGCGCGTGACGGCCGTGAGGATACGGAGGGGATTGGCAGCTTCCAGGTCCGCAAGATCAACCGTCACAGCCTCTCGCTCCGGCTGCAACGAAGCTGGGAAAAGCTGACACTTACCGCCCGCCTTCGCCGCCAGGCCGCTTCCGTGCTACTCGACTCGCTCACATGGTCCGCACCGGCAAAAGCCCGCGGCAAGGACGTGCAGGTCGCGACCACCCTCGGCACCCTGATCTCGGCGCTTGCGAGCGACGTCGAACTAGCTCAGGAGATCAGCGACCCCTCGGGCCTGCTCGACCATGCACTGCTTTGGTTGCACGAGCAGGGGGTGGTGACCCTGGGCCGGGGTCTCACGATCTTTCGACCAGCGATCACCGTCCGTCTCGAGCGAGGTAATCGGAAATTCTCAGAGACCGATTTCCAGCCGCTTCGCATCCACTATGACGAGCAGACGCTCCAGACCCACATCATGGCGGCCTATGCGGAGCGCGGCCTTGCCTCGATGCGGGATGCGCTCCGTCTAACGGACGACTATTTCACACTCGACCGGCAGGCATTCGTTGAAAAGTGGCTCCCCCGCAGCGCCGCCGCGTTGCGTCGCCAGACCACGCCCGAGTCCTGGCGGGCGATCGTCGAGTCCCTGGGCAATGCCGATCAGGCCCGGATTGTGGCTGATGACCGCGAGCAGACCAGTGTCCTCGTGCTGGCCGGACCGGGCTCCGGCAAGACACGCGTTCTCGTGCACCGCATCGCCTACCTTCTCCGCGTCCGGCGGGAGGATCCGCGAGGCATCCTGGCCCTGGTCTACAACCGCCACGCCGCGACCGAGATCCGGCACCGGCTGTTCGACCTTCTCGGCGAGGACGCGCGCGGCGTGACAGTCTTAACCTGCCACGGACTGGCCATGCGCCTGGTCGGAGCGAGCCTAGCCGGACGGGCCGGAGACATCGCGAAGGGCGAGTTTGACAGGATCCTCAAGCAGGCGGTCGCGCTGTTGAAGGGCGACGGGCTGTCGCGCGACGAAGCCGAGGCGCAGCGTGACACGCTGATCGAGGGATACCGCTGGATCCTGGTCGATGAGTACCAGGACATCGGACCCGACGAGTATGAGTTGATCGCCGCCATCGCCGGGCGATCCACCGAGGACGAGGACAACCGCCTCAGTCTCTTTGCGGTCGGCGATGACGACCAGAACATCTACGCGTTCAAGGGGGCCTCCGTTGCGTTCATTCGACGCTTTGAGGAGGACTATGCCGCCCGCCCGGTCTATCTGATCGAGAACTACCGCTCGACGGCCAATATCGTCGAAGCGGCCAACATGCTTATCGCACCGGCCAAGCATCGCATGAAGGCCGGTCACGACATTGTGGTTAACCGGAGCCGGCAGAAAGACCGACCGGGCGGCGACCTTGACCGGTTCGACGCTGTCGGGCGGGGCCGGGTGCAGGTGCTGCATGTGCCCAGGAATGAAGCCGTTCAGGCCGCCCTAGCGGTGCGCGAACTGGAGCGCCTCAAGGTGCAGACGCCGAACTGGTCGTGGGCCAAGGCAGCCATAATCGCTCGCACTTGGCGTCAGCTCGGGCCCGTCCGGAGCTACTGCGCGGCGCAGGGCATTCCGGTCCAGGTTGCATCCGACAACCCCCCAAACGTTTGGAGGCTGCGGGAAACCCTGAGTCTGGTCGACTGGCTCAAGGCCCGGTCCGGCGCCGCAATCCGGGTCGCAGACATCACCGATTGGCTGGACCGACAGCCGAACGGTCCCTGGTGGTCACTGTTGAGAGAGGGTCTGGAAGACCTCTTCCACGAACTCGGCGACCGTGAGACCGACCGCGGGGACGTGATCGAGTGGCTTGCCGAATGGTGTAGCGACGCCCGAAAACGCCAGTCTGGCCTGCTGCTCCTCTCGGCGCACCGGGCCAAGGGTCTTGAGTTCGACGATGTGGCGATCCTCGATGGCGGCTGGAACCGGCCGTCGAACCGCGAGGACGAGGACAAGGACGCCGAGCGCCGCCTCTACTATGTCGCGATGACGCGTGCCCGCCGGAGCCTGGCTCTGCTCTCGATGGGTAACCGCCATCCCTTTATCGGCAGTCTGGACGAACCTGCGGTGATGCATCGCACAGTGGACGGAAAGAGCCTCAACGCTGCTGATTGCGGCAAGATTTACCGCACGCTCAACCCTTCGGAGGTCGATCTGAGTTTCGCGGGACGGCTGGGCAATGCACATCGGGCGCTGCGGTCCCTTGAGCAAATTGCGGCGGGCGATAGCGTTGGCCTGAAACAAAACGGCGACCGCTGGTTGATCGTCGACCCGGATGGCGTTGCGATCGGGCGCTTGGCCAGGAAGTTCGTGCCGCCGGAAGGGGCCACCTTCGTGGAAGGCAGTGTGCATGCGATCATGACGCGATATCGGTCGGATTCCGGAGAGGACTTCCAGTCCCTTCTGCGCCGGGACCGCTGGAGCGTCGTGCTTCCCGAACTGGTGTATCGGCCTTGAAGTGCTTGAGTAGGTCTTGGCTTGGAAGAAATAGCAAGTGGTCTTGATTTTGGCCGACCCTCCCCCATCCGGTCTCTGACAACTACGAGACTCTGGCTGAGCGATTTGGTAACGCGGCAGAAAATGACTTCCTGGGGAAGTTAAGCGGAACTTTTTCCGCGGAGGATGGCGCGAAACAACTCTGCAAGTTGTTGATTGAAGGCCCCTTCGCAAGCCAAGAGGCTGTGATCAACCCAGCTCGGTTACGCGAACAATCTGCCTCGGATTGACGTCCAGAATCGGTAAGGCCTGTGTAGAAGAAGATCTGCAGCCGTTCGTCGGGAAAGCGGCAATCGGCAACCGCATTGAGCCCAAGGCGCCCAAGGCGCCGCGTTGGCCGGATGATTGTCCGTGGATGTGGTGGGCGGTACTGGATTTGAACCAGTGACCCCTCGCGTGTAAGGCGAGTGCTCTTCCGCTGAGCTAACCGCCCGAATGCGGCCTCCTCCGCCGGACTTCCACAGATGACTACGCGTAGGTGAAGGGCGGTACCGGATTTGAACCTGTGACCTCTCGCTTATAAAGCGAGCGCTCTCCCCCTGAGCTAACCGCCCCGAATGCCGCTTCCTTCGCCAAGTCTCCAAAGGTGACCACGCTTGGGTGGTGGGCGGTACTGGATTTGAACCAGTGACCCCTCGCGTGTGAAGCGAGTGCTCTCCCACTGAGCTAACCGCCCGAAAACCGGATTCCAGCGTTGCGAAACGCTGCTTTTGGTTCTACTCAAGTACTCCCATTTGAACAAGAATAGCGGGAATCTCGTCCAGGCGATCCACCACCTCGTCAGCGCCGAGGTCGTGCGCCGGTTCCGACGTGTATCCGTAACTTACTGCCAGCACGGGGACATTGGCACGGCGCGCGGTTAACACGTCGGTTTGGCTGTCCCCAATCATGGCCGCCCGGTTCGTGCTCCCGGACGCGCGTTCAATGGTCGTGCGCAAGTGTTGAGGATCCGGCTTTCGAACCGGCAGCGAATCGCCCCCGAGAACGGCGGCAAATCGGTCCAGGATGCCGAGGTGATCAAGAATCGACGCAGCCATGGCCACCGGCTTGTTGGTGCAGAGTGCAATCCGGCATCCATGTCCGGACAGTGCGTGAAGGGTTTCGACGGCTCCGGGATAGAGCACGGTCTCCGTCGTCATGCGACGCTCGTAAAGATCAAGGAAGCGGTTTCGCAAATTCGCCATCGGGACACCGTCGAGACCCCCCGATTGGGCAAATCCGCGCTCGATCAGTGCCACCGCTCCATCGCCTACCATCATTCGCACGTCTGCCAGGGTGATCTGCGGTCGGCCGTTTTCGGTCAAGAGCTCGTTCAGGGCACCGGCGAGGTCGGGCGCACTGTCGATCAACGTGCCGTCAAGATCGAATACGACCGTGCATCGCTCGGGCTGGTGATTCATGGACAGTCTCGCTCCGCCCCCGATAGACTGCGTGCCTTGTATACAGAATGCCCGTTCCTCGTCTTGCGCGCTATTCGCGCCCGTGGTTAAGCGAATCTCCCACAATGTCCGCATCCCCCCTAGCAATCATCGTGCTCGCAGGCGGCGCAGGACGCCGAATGCACTCCCGAAAGCCAAAACCGTTGCAGTCGATCGCCGGCAGGGCCTCCATTCTCCATGTCCTGGCCGCCACAAACGGTCTCGAACCGGATCGCGTGATCGTGGTGCACGGCCCGAATGCCGATGCCCTGAAAGAAGCCGTGACCGCGGGCGCGCCGCAGGCGGAATTTGCCCTGCAGCCCGAACCGCGAGGTACCGGCGATGCAGCCCAAACTGGCCTGCAGGCTCTCGGTACGTTTGGCGGGCCCGTGCTGGTCCTTTGTGCCGACGTGCCGCTGATCTCCACGGATACGCTTGCAACGGTGCATGAACGCATCACACACGCTGACCAGCCTGACCTCGTGGTTCTCGGATTCCGGCCCGAAGAGCCCGCAGGATATGGCCGGTTGCTTCTGAATGGCGACGGCCAACTGCAGGCAATTGTCGAAGATCGCGACGCCAGCGCCGATCTACGTGCGTCCAACCTCTGTAACTCGGGAATCATCGCAGCCGATGCCCGGGTTTTGCGCACCCTCCTGCCACAGGTTGAGCCCGCTAACGCGGCGGGCGAGTTGCAACTCACCGATACGGTGGCTCTCGCCGCCGCGGCTGGCCAGACCATGGCGTGGATCGAGGGACCCGCAGAAGAACTGCTTGGCATCAACACCCGCCGCGAGCTCGCGGCTTGCGAGGCAGTGGCCCAAGCGCGCCTCCGCCATGCGGCGCTGGAAGCGGGCGCATACCTCGTCGACCCGGCCACGACGTGGCTCTGCTGGGATACGCAATTGGCGCCCGACGTCCGCATTGAACCGCAGGTGTATTTCGGGCCCGGCGTCCGGGTTGGCGAAGGAAGCGAGATCCGCGCTTTTTGCCACCTTGAGGGAGCCGACATTGGCCAACACTGCCGGGTCGGACCGTTTGCGCGCCTGCGCCCCGGAACGCGGCTCGAAGACGGGGCCCGGGTAGGAAATTTCGTCGAGGTGAAGAACGCGGTGATCGGTGCAGGCGCGAAGGCCAGCCATCTCGCCTACATCGGCGACGGTTCGGTTGGGGCTGCAGCCAACATCGGCGCCGGCACGATCTTCTGCAATTTTGACGGCGCAGAAAAGCACCGCACCGAGATCGGTGCCGATGCCTTCATCGGCTCGAATACAGCGCTGGTCGCACCGGTGCGCGTCGGCCGGGGCGCCGTCATCGGAGCAGGCAGCACGATTACCGAGGATGTTCCGGACTCATCCCTGGCGGTTGAACGGAGTACGACCCAAATCACCCCGGTAAGGCCCCGACGACACGCTTCGCAACGGAGCGGCTGAACCGGCGATGTGCGGCATTATCGGTGTGGTCGGCGCGACCCGGGGCGGTGCTGCACCGCAGCTTCTCGACGGCCTCGAGTATCTGACGTACCGAGGCTACGACTCCTGCGGCATCGCCACACTGGACCAAAGCCGCGTTGAGCGGAGACGTGCAGCCGGGCGGGTTGCAAACCTGCGATCAGTGCTCGATGAGGTGCCCATGGCCGGGGACACCGGCATCGCCCACACCCGTTGGGCAACGCATGGCGTCCCCAACGAAACCAACGCACATCCGCACGGGAACGCCGAGGCGGCGATCGTCCATAACGGCATCATCGAGAATTTTTCCGCTCTTCGTGCCGAACTCACTGCAGAAGGCCACACGTTCGAAACGGACACCGATTCGGAAGCCATTGCCCACCTGATCGTCCATCATCTTCGCCAGGGACTGGACCCGTCGGCGGCCGCCGACGCGGCGTTCGGGCGCCTCAAGGGCGCGTTTGCCGTGGCGGCCATCATTGGAACCGCGCCAGGCTCGATCTTCGTCGTCCGCCAGGGTTGTCCGTTGACAATCGGATTCGGAGAAAAGGAAACGTGGATCGGGTCCGACGCTCAGGCACTGGCCCCGTTTACCGACCGCATCATGCACCTCGATGAGGGCGACCGGGCCACCGTCCAGGTCGAGGCGGTATCGGTTCGAACCGTGGACGGCCTGCCTGTCGAACGGCCCCGGGTGACGTCGAACGTCGCTCCGGCTGTGTTCGGCAAGGCCGGCTACCGGCATTACATGCAAAAGGAGATTCACGAGCAGCCAATCGTGATCGGTGACGCCCTGCGAGCGATGGTGGATACCCGCGCGATGCGCTCGGATGCGCCCGAAACGCTGCCATTCGACTTCAAGGATCTCGATCGCCTGATTCTGGTCGGGTGCGGCACCTCGCATTATGCGGCCGGAGTGGCCCGCTGGTGGTTTGAAGACCTTGCCCGCCTGCCCGTCGATGTCGACATCGCTTCCGAGTTCCAGGATCGAGCCTCGATCTATCGCACGCCCGAGCGGACGGCGGCCATCCTCATTTCCCAGTCGGGGGAAACCGCCGACACACTTACAGTCCTGCGCCAGCTTCGCGCGACGGGAATGCCCACCGTCGCGTTGGTCAACTCGCTCTCGAGCACGATGGCGAATGAGGCGGACGCGGTGATTCCGGTGCATGCAGGGCACGAGATCAGCGTCGCATCCACCAAGGCGTTCACGGCCCAGCTTGCCACCCTCGCCTGCCTGGCCCTCACCGCCGGCCGCTCCCGGGGTCTGCTCGACCCCGACCAGGAAGCCGCACTTGTGAATGAGCTGACGTCTGTTCCGGCAAAGATTGCAGACATTCTCGCGCACCAGAACCGGTTCCAGGAGATTGCGTCAGAGCTCATCCGGGCCCAGAGCATTCTTTATTTGGGGCGAGGGCCAGCGGTATCGGTCGCCCGTGAAGGGGCACTGAAGCTGAAAGAAATTTCCTATCTGCACGCTGAAGCGTATCCGATGGGGGAACTCAAGCACGGCCCATTGGCCTTGATTGACGAGCATGTTCTCGTCGTCGCGGTGGTGCCTTCGGACCGTTTGTTTACGAAAAACACGCACAACCTGTCCGAGGTCAGCGCCCGGAACGGGCCAATCATTTTGGTGAGCGACAATCAGGGGATTGGTGAGTTGGGGGAAACGGCTCGACACACGATCAAGGTCCCTGATTCACATCCGTTCGTAGCACCGATCCTGTACGCAGTTCCGTTGCAACTGCTTGCCTACCATGCCGCCGTGCTGAAGGGCACGGACGTGGATACCCCGCGCAACCTGGCGAAGACCGTCACCGTCGGTTGAGACCCCCGGTTCCGCCGATTGCAGAGCCCCTTTCTCGCCTCTCGTCATTCTCCCGGCGTTCTCTTCCATCTCGCAGGCGAAACACGCTCAAACACACACCGTCTGACGTCCGATCCTTCCGAGCCGAACCAGATCCAAAAAATGCACACCGCAGTCGATCCGGCGTCCGATGCCGCGACCTGAACCTGAACTGACGCCGGGAGTACCCCGCGTCCTTCTATGTCTCCTTCTCGAATTCGCCGGACGACGGCCTCAAGGTCCAGATTTCGCCCCTGGCAATATTGAACCACACACCATGAAGCTCCAGCTGCCCTTGGTCTTCAAGGGCTGCGATATGGGGGTACGACCGCAGATTGGTGATGGAATGGCAGATTGAAGCCCGTTCGAGAGTGGTGGCCTGGTCGCAATTTGCCCATTCTTCACCGCCTTCCACCTCCGTCAGAGCAGGTTGAATCTGGTGCACCCATTTCGCTACAGCGCTGTCCGGAGGCGCCCGTTCCGGCAGTCGGTCAAGCGCACCCTTAACGCCGCCGCAATGCTGATGGCCAAGCACGACAATGTGGCCTACCCGCAGACTTTGCACAGCGTATTCCACGGCAGCGGCAGTGCCGCAGTCAACGTTGTCCGCTTCGTACGGGGGAACCAGGTTGGCAATGTTTCGGAACACAAAGATCTCCCCGGGCCCTAAACCAAAGATGGTCTCCGGGGCAGCGCGGGAATCACAGCACGCGATCACCATGGCGTCGGGCGCCTGTCCGCGCTCGGCCAGCGAATGGTAAAGCGCGCGATCGCGGACCAAACCGGTGCTCTTGAACCGTCGGTGACCGGCGAGAAGTGTGTCAGGAAGTCGGGTCATCGAACTCTTTCTGCGAGCCGAAACGCTTGTGGTTCCAGGTTCCGTGAGGCGCTCCCCACGATTCATCGCCTGGAAACCTAGCGGGTCTGGTTCATCTGGATCAATCGCAACCCGCGCCCCTCGTGAAGACTGCCCGATCCACGCCCTGCCAAGGCAATTGACCGGCCCTGCATCAGCCATCCTGGCGGTGTACTCAGAAAAGCGGCGAGTCGAAAAGCAGGTTGCACTGCGCCCGTGCATCTCCGCCGGACAGATCGAGAGTCTCGAATGCCGTTCGGCACCATGAGGTACTCTGGCAACATCCACCCACCGGTGGTCATTCGATGGCGAATACAGGGAGCATCAAGCGATGGAACGACCCTATCGCGGTGTTTGGCCGGTCGTGCCAACCATCTTTGCCGAAAACGGCGATCTTGACCTTGAGGGCCAGAAGCGCGTGATCGACTGCATAGTGGATCAGCGGGTCGATGGCGTATGCATCCTTGCCAACTACTCCGAGCAATTCTTGCTCGCCGATGACGAACGCGAAATTCTCGCCCGGTTATGCATCGAGCATGTCGCGGGGCGCGTCCCCGTAATCGTGACCGCTTCTCACTATTCCACCCGAATTGTGTCAGAGCGATGCAAGAAGGCGGCTGACCTCGGCGCATCCATGGTGATGCTGATGCCTCCCTACCACGGGGCGGGGCTCAAGGGCACCGAAGACCAGACGTTTGAGCAGTTTGCCTGGGCGGCCGAGGCCGGGCTTCCGATCATGGTGCAGGACGCCCCTCTTTCGGGAGTGGACCTCAGCGTCCCGTTTCTGATCCGCCTTGCCAAGGAAATTCACGAAGTGGCCTACTTCAAGATCGAAACCCCCCAAGCGGCGGCAAAGCTTCGAATCCTGACCCAGCGTGGTGGCGACGCGATCGAAGGGCCGTTTGACGGTGAAGAGGCCATCACCCTGCTGGCGGACCTCGATGCCGGTGCGACAGGCACCATGCCAAGCGCGCTCGTTCCCGATCTCCTCGGGCCCATCGTGGAGGCCCATCGCAGCGGGCGACGCGACGATGCGCTCGCGGCGTACAGTCGAATTCTGCCCCTTCTGAACTACGAAAACAGACAGTGCGGCCTGCGGGCTTGCAAGGCCCTCATGAAGGCCGGGGGTGTGATTCGCTCGGACCATGTGCGTGCACCCCTTGCCCCGTTGCCGCCTGAGGTGCTCGATGGATTGATGGAACTCGCACGTCCTCTTCAGCCGGTCGCGTTGAACTGGGATCGCTGAGGAACGTCCGCATCGCCGAAGCGGTCGTTCGGGCATTGCGTGACGCCCTTGGCGTCCGTTGTCTGACGGACAATTGGGTTCCTTTTGCGATGCCCATGCATTGCACCCGTCAGGCAACCGAGCCCCGGTTGGCGGTCGTGGCCAGTGAACCAACTCGGAATCCGTCCCGTTCAGGCCAGACCGGTCTGAGGACCCTCAGCATTCAATCGGCGCCCTACTTCCTCCATAGCCGGCTGCAGGTTCTGCAGTTTCAGCTGGAGGCGGCTTTTGGTTATGGCGAAGGTCGCCGGCGCTGGCACCCAATCGCCTATAGTCTTGGATGACTCGGGTGCCGACACCAGAACGACGACGGAGGCCATCGGAATGGACATCGATCTCGCGCAGCCCTTGCTGACCCTTCGCGACCCGGAACTCTTTCGCCAGCAGGCCTGTATCGATGGCAAATGGCTGGATGCAGACTCCGGCCAAACCGTCCCGGTTACCAATCCAGCAGACAACGCGCAGATCGGGACCATGCCCAAAATGGGCGCGGCCGAGACGAATCGCGCCATTGCGTCCGCAACCGAAGCCTGGCCCGCGTGGCGCGCCCTTACCGCCAAGGAGCGCAGCACGATTATCCGCCGCTGGCACGATCTGATTCTCGATAACGTTGACGATCTTGCCCTCCTGATGACTCTTGAAAACGGCAAGCCTTTGGCGGAAGCGAAGGGTGAAATTGCCTACGCCTCCTGGTTCGTCGACTGGTTTGCTGAAGAAGGCAAACGTGCATATGGCCGGACAGTCCCCACGACGCTGCCTGACCGGCGTCTTCTGACGATCAAGCAACCCGTAGGTGTTTGCGGGCTGATCACGCCCTGGAATTTTCCGGCCGCCATGATCACCCGCAAGGCCGCCCCCGCGCTCGCAGCCGGATGCACGATGGTCATCAAGCCAGCGTCCGCGACGCCGTTCACCGCAACCGCGCTGGTCGAGCTCGCGCTGCGGGCCGGCGTACCAGCCGGGGTCATGAACCTCGTTTCGGGCTCCGCAAGAGAGATCGGAGATACGCTTTGCGCGAGTTCCGACGTGCGCAAGATCTCCTTTACCGGCTCGACCGAAGTGGGACGGAGCCTGATCGAGAAAGCAGCCAGCACCATCAAGAACGTCTCGATGGAACTCGGCGGCAACGCCCCGCTGATCATCTTTGACGACGCGGATCTGGATGCCGCAGTCGAGGGTGCAATGGCATGCAAATACCGGAACGGCGGCCAAACCTGCGTATGTGCCAACCGGATTTTCGTGCAGGACGGAATCTACGACGCGTTTGCGGAAAGGTTTGCCAGCCGGGTTGGTGCGTTGGCGGTCGGAAACGGCTTGACGGACGGGACGGAAGTCGGGCCGCTGATCGACCGCAGCGCGGTTGAGAAGGTCGAAACCCACGTCCACGATGCCACCAACGGCGGCGCAGTGGTTGCGACGGGCGGTGCGCGGCATGAGCTGGGCGGGAATTTCTTCCAGCCCACGGTACTGACCGAAGTCAGCGACAAGATGCGAATCTTCCACGAGGAGACCTTCGGTCCGGTCGCCCCCCTCATCCGATTCTCGTCCGAGGAGGAAGTCATCGGAATGGCCAACGACACCTGCTTCGGCCTCGCGGGATACTTCTACAGCCGGGACGTTGGAAGGATCTGGAGAGTGGCGGAGGCGCTGGAATACGGCATGGTGGCGGTCAATGCCGGTATCCTCTCGTCCGAGGTCGTGCCATTCGGCGGTGTGAAGGAATCCGGGCTAGGTCGTGAAGGCGCGCAAGAGGGTCTTGATGAGTATCTGGAAACCAAATACCTCTGCCTCGCCGGCATTTGAGTGGCCAGCCCGGTTGAAGGACCCGTCCATTCGGTGACCACTGACGAATCGTACGATCTCGTCGTCATCGGCGCGGGGTCGGGCGGAGTTCGGGCCGCCCGGATTGCTGCAGGGCACGGTGCCCGGGTTGCCATCTGCGAAAGCACGCGGGTGGGCGGCACCTGCGTCCTTCGGGGCTGCATCCCCAAGAAATTGCTCGTGTATGCATCCCACTACCGGGAAGGTTTCGCCGACGCGGCGGCTTACGGTTGGTCCGTCGGCGAACCTCGCCACGACTGGAGTGCCCTGATCCGCGCGAAAGACACGGAGCTTGACCGGCTTAATCGAATCTACTGCAGCCTTCTGGACGGGGCTGGAGTCTCCACCGTGATGGGCCGGGGAACTCTTGTGGATCCGCACACCGTCAGGGTGGGAGAGCGAACGCTCCGGGCAGGCCGGATCATCGTGGCGGTTGGCGGGTGGCCTAGCGTGCCGTCGTTTCCGGGTTCCGAGCTTGCGATCACTTCCAACGAGGCGCTGGCTCTACCCGAGCGCCCCGAACGCATCCTCATAGTTGGCGGCGGGTATATCGCTGTCGAGTTTGCGGGCATCTTCAACGGTCTGGGGTCAGAGGTGACGCTGGCGTACCGTGGCGACAGGATTTTGCGCGGGTTCGACGGCGATGTTCGTGACGCCGTCACACGTGAATTGCAGGCAAGCGGCATCGACGTACGCGTCGGCCTGACACCGAAGGAAATCCGGCAAACCGCTGATGGACTTTCCACCCGCATGGAGACCGGACCGGAGTTTTCGAGCGATCAGGTTCTCGTGGCGACCGGTCGGGCCCCCAACACGAAAGGCCTGGGACTTGACTCCGCAGGCGTGGAAGTGCGCGACGACGGGGCAATCGTTGTGGACCACGAGCTGCGCACGTCGGTTCCACACATCTTTGCAGTCGGAGACGTCACCAATCTGGTGAACCTGACACCGGTCGCGACGGCCCAGGGGCACGCACTGGCCGACACCCTGTTTGGCGACTCAGCTCGCCAGGTGGACTTGAGCGCAGTGGCATCCGCGGTGTTTTGCCAGCCGCCGGTTGCAACGGTCGGTCTCACCGAGGACGAGGCACGTGCGTCAGGACAGGAAATCGACATCTACAGGACATCGTTTCGGCCACTTCTTCATACGCTTACTGGCCGGGACACCCAGGTCATGATGAAACTGGTCGTGGGACGGAATGACGATCGGATTCTGGGCGCGCACATGGTCGGTGACGATGCGCCCGAGATCATGCAGATGGTAGCGGTAGCCATTCGCGCGAACGCCACGAAAGCCGACTTTGATACCACGATCGGGATTCACCCCACCACCGCCGAGGAGTTCCTGACATTACGTAGCCCGGTTCCCGATAAAGAAGGTGCAATTGCTGCCTAGATTGGCGATACTTCAGGCTAGACATTGATTGCAATCAGGAAACAACGCAATGGCCGTCGCATGGTCGCCGGATAGCTGGCGGGCGCTCACCGCCCGCCAAATGCCGGAGTACAGTGATCAAGGTACCCTTGAACGTGTTGAACGCGAGCTCGCGCAACACCCTCCCCTCGTGTTCGCCGCCGAGATCCGGAATCTGAAGGAGCAACTCGCAGCCGCCGCTGAAGGCCGTGCGTTTGTCCTGCAGGGAGGCGATTGCGCCGAAAGTTTTGCCGAATTCAGTGCCGACAACCTGCGTGATACGTTCCGGGTTCTTCTGCAGATGGCGGTTGTACTGACGTACAGCTCACGCATGCCGGTTGTGAAACTGGGCCGTATCGCCGGACAATTTGCCAAACCGCGTTCGCAACCGACAGAAACGCAGGACGGGTTGACCTTTCCAGCGTACCGTGGCGACATCATCAACGATATTGCGTTTTCCGAAGCCGGCCGCGCACCCGATCCGACCCGGATGCTGAAAGCCTATTCCCAAGCCGCCGCATCACTCAATCTGCTTCGGGCTTTTGCACAGGGCGGCTATGCGGACTTGCAGAAGGTCTATCAGTGGACGCTGGACTTTGTTCGCGGAAGCAAGCAGGCAGAGATGTACCAGGGCTATGCGGACAGAATTGCCGACGCGATGGCCTTTATGGCGGCTGTAGGCATCACGCCAGAGACGGCTCCCGTGACTCGGACCGTGGACTTCTTCACCAGCCATGAAGCGCTGTTGCTTCCATACGAGCAGGCCCTTACTCGCGTCGATAGCCTGACCCAACAGTGGTATGGCTGTTCCGCACACCTGCTATGGGTCGGTGAACGCACCCGCACGCCAGGCGAGGCGCATCTGGAGTTTGTGAGGGGACTGGGTAACCCGCTCGCAGTAAAGATCGGCCCTGGAACCGCGCCGGATGATCTGATCGAACTGGCGGATCTGCTCAACCCCGCGAACGAGCCGGGGCGCTTGACGTTCATTACGCGTATGGGCGCTGACAAGGTCGCAGATCGCCTGCCGCCTCTTGTACGCAAGATTCGCGATGAGGGGCGCACCGTCCTTTGGATCTGCGATCCAATGCATGGCAACACGTTCAAGTCGACGACCAGCTACAAGACTCGACATCTTGAACGGATCTGCACTGAAATTTGTCACTTCTTCGACGTGCATCACGCCGAAGGCACGCATCCGGGGGGCGTTCATCTCGAAATGACCGGCCGGGATGTGACCGAGTGCGTCGGGGGTGTGCAGGAAATTACCGAGGAGAACCTCGGTCTCCGCTACCACACGCACTGCGACCCGCGCCTCAATGCAGCGCAGGGCCTGGAGGTGGCGTTTCAGGTAGCCGAATTACTGAGCAGGAACAATGCCGGGGTGCCCCTTCAACGGGTCGCGTGACGTCATGCCGGTCGCGACTGGTCGGGGTTGATTCAGGGCTTGCCGATTCGCAGACTCCGACAAAGGTGACTATGTTCCCACGCGATCCGCGGTAGCTCAGTTGGTAGAGCAATCGGCTGTTAACCGATTTGTCGCAGGTTCGAGTCCTGCCCGCGGAGCCAGCCTCTCCGGAACCAGTGAGGCGATACAGGGACGGTCTGTCGCCACAGGCGCAATGACCGCATTGAGGGCCCAGGGTTTGCCCCGGCAGCTTGGTGTCGCGCCCCTTTTCGGGACACCACGCAGACTGAACCGTCAGCGGCAGGGGCGTTTTCCGGCGCTATACGGTCAGCGATAAGTGCACCGGAGAAGTAATCGGCAACAATGTTCCAGAGATTGGGTCCGACGTCCGCGTCGGGCGGATCGCCCAAGTTCCGCGAGTAGAGCCGGGAGGCGAACTTGCGCAGCCTGCCCAACTTGGCCGCGCGCGACACCTCGCGCCTGATCGTTGTCTCTTACACGAAAGCCTCGGACTCGAACCGATAGTTTAGCGTGACCCGCCCCTCATTCTGCTTCCATCGCGGCCTGCCGAGCTAAGGATCGAGAACGGAGCGTAGGGTATCGAGCGTCCGACCGATTGGCTCAGCGCGGATTTGCACCAGGTCGATGTCCTCCGAATAGCGGGCAGGTGGATCTATATGCAGTTTGTAGAGGGCGGTGCCGCCGCGGAAGGCAAGACTCTCGCGCAAATGTGGATCGGAGAACACCTCGACCAGCGCGCGACTGAGAACCAGATCCTGCTCAACCTGAAAATCCTCGACCCAAGGCGCTCGCGTGCGCCACTCGGTGATGAAATTGCGCGGGATCACGCCTCGACCTCCAGGTCCGCATTGACGTCCAGTTTCCAGCCAGCGTCACGCACCGCAGCCTCGCGCGGCATGGCGGGAATGAGCGGCGCGATGTCCCGTGCTTCCTCCTGAACGTAAAGTTTAAGTGGCTCGGCCTTGTTGGCTTCCCCTGAAAGTTCCAGCAGATAGCCGAGCCGCTGCGCCCACGGCATAGGCGCCGTTCGGGCCGCCGCGACCAGGCGCTCTGGGTCGATCAGTTCAGCCAATTCGGCGATGACTGTCGCTGCATGCTCGAGTCCGCCCACGTGATGGGGATAGCCGATGAGATCAACTGCCGTGGCTTCGACGGTCGAGACCCGGATTATGCCGCGCGGTGTGTTCAATACCTGAATCGGTACATCGATGAGGCGCTTGCGGAGGACAAAGACGACTCTGACTGCTCCGCATACGATTCCACGACGCTTCGTGGCCGTGACAATCTGAAATTCCTGCGGCCGATGATGGGCGGCACCATGATATTGAGCAGCAGAAAGCAGCCCGGCGTAATAGCCGAGGCCAAGCTGTTCCATCAGTGCCGGAATGAACTGATCAGCAGGCAGGCATCCGAGCCGCCTGTACTCGGGCGGCACAATGACGTAGAATCCATGAGCCGGATGCGCCACCAGCCCCTGCCGGGCGAGCCGGTACAGGGCGAGCATGACGGATTCCTTGGTGCCACCGAGCGCTTCTCGCGCTTGCTCCGGCGTGAAGTGATACCGGCCGACCGCGGCCAATCCGTCGATGTAGTTTCTGGCATTCGACATAGAATCTCCGAAATCGCGAACATTTTCTTTCTTATTTTGAAGTCTTTTGCGAATAAATTCGGATAAAGGCAAACTAGGGCAGTTCGGCTTTCTTGGTGACTGTTCCAGTTAAGTAGCGCCCGGTACTCCTCCTCAGAGAGGCATAAGGCATCGATGAAGAGCCCGGCAAAGGTCGACGCGTCGAGGCGGACGCGAAGTCCTCCTTTCGGGTGATCACCACTGCTCCGGGCGTCTAAGGCGTCGCCGATGCGGGTGTTGCCTACAAGGACGCGGAATGCCGAAGCCGTGTCATGGGAACAGGAATCGTTGGTAAAGTCCGAAATTCGCTGGGAATTCTTGGGGGTGCATGCTGCTGAGGTGAACACATTGCGGGAGCCGGCAACGCCAGCACTCGTCCGACACAATCGGCGCCGCTCCTGTCCGTGACCCCTAGGTGCGGAGTCGAAGGCGTCTACTCCAATTCAGCAAGCGGGCATCCGGGTTCGCCCGTGGTCAAGCCGTCCCGCCTCTTCCCGAAACTCCGCGCAATCCTCGGCGATGCCCGCGGGATCCACCACCGGTGATTCAGCGTTGGTCGTTGGCAACCTGTCCCCGACGATGCGGGAAAACCTCCGGCCAGCGCCCGGGATGGCAGCGCTGATAGCGTTCCGCATACGGCGTTTCGGCGCAAAGTGCCTCCGCCGCGTGCCATGCCCAGCGCGGATTCCACATCATTCCACGGGCGATGGCCACCATGTCAGCCTGTCCCTGAGCGACGATGTCGTTGGCCTGATTGGGGTCGGTAATCATGCCGACAGCCCAGACTGCCATATTCGTCACTGCCGCACGTACGGCTGCCGCAAGGGGCACCTGATATCCAGGTCCGACGCGGATGACCTGCGCCGGATCTAGGCCGCCCGAGGTAATGTCCGCGAAGTCACAGCCCCGGGCTTCAAGGGCTCGACAGAATTCAATGACGTCATCGATCTCGAGGCCTCCCGTCACCGCGTCCGTTGCCGAGACTCGCACACCGAGAGGTCGGTCCGCAGGCCATGCAGCGCGCACAGCGTCGAACACTTCAAGCGGAAACCGCATGCGACCGGTGATGCCGCCGCCGTAAGCGTCACTGCGCCGGTTGCTCAGCGGCGAGAGGAACTGGTGCAGGAGATAACCGTGCCCGATATGGAGTTCGGCAAGGTCGAAACCGACACGCGCCGCGCGCTCAGCGGCACTCGCAAAATCTGCACGTACGGCAGCAAGGCCTTCCGGTTCGAGCGCATCCGGTGCGGGCCAGTCGGACGCCCACGGCAAGGCAGACGGTGCCACCGTTGTCCACGCACCCTCCATTTTCGAGAGTGGCCGCCCGCCATCTTGCGGAGGATGTGCGGATCCCTTGCGCCCGGCATGCGCGAGCTGGATACCAAGCGCGCTGACACCATGTTGCCGGCACAGGGCCACCACGCGGGCGAGCGCTGCTTCGTTTGCATCCGACCACAGGCCGAGGCACTTCGGGGAGATACGTGCGTCGGGGGACACATGTGTCGCCTCGGTCATCACCAACCCTGCAGCACCCATCGCAAACTGCCCAAGGTGCATGAGATGCCAGTCATTCGCGCAGCCATCCGTCGCTGCGTACTGGCACATGGGCGATACCACGATCCGGTTGCACAACGTGAGGTCACGCATTCGCAAGGGTGAGAACAATGGAGGCGTCATCAATGCATTCCGTCGCAGGTTGACCTGGATCCGTCGCGTTATGGACGAAGAGGGTCGAAGATGGCAAGGAAACACGCTTGGTGTTGAGGCAAATCAACGAGCAGGCCGGCACCCGGGAGGGTGCTCTTCCATGTGCTGCGCAGATCGATGTTGGTCGCCCATCGTGCCCGTCCTGGCACCGCGCCGCCCTGATCTGGAACTGCAGTACAACTGCGGTTTGGATGTGGGCGGTGCTGCGGATTCTCATTCTCAGGTAGCCGCACCGGAACCGGCCAACGAGCCGGCGGTACGGACGCCTCGGTCAGCGGCCGCGAGGCGGCGGCGCGCCTTCGTCGCCGCGCCCCGCGCCAAGGGCTCTCATCATCCCGGCTACCGAGACCGAACCGACGATGACGCCTTCGCGTGCAACCACCGGGACCTCCTTGCGGGGCGCGGTCATGACCAGCGGCAGCGCTTCGTCCAGAAGCATGTCCGGCGAGACGTCGGGCGGGCCTTCCAGGTGTTTCCTCACCGGCTCCATGATCGATCCGATGCGGAGGACGCGGCCGCGATCGATATCGCGGGTGAATTCGGCGATGTAGTCGTTGACCGGTTCCAGGACGATCTCCTGGGAGGTTCCGTTCTGGACGATCTCGCCATCGCGCAGAATCGCGATGCGGTCACCGACCTCGAAGGCTTCCTCCAGATCGTGAGTCACAAACACGATCGTCTTGCACAATTCCCGCTGGAGGTCGAGCAGCAGCGCACGCATGTCGGTCCGGATCAGTGGATCAAGGGCGCTAAACGGTTCATCCATCAGCAGGACGTCCGCGTCCGTCGCCAGCGCCCGAGCCAGCCCGACCCGCTGCTGCATGCCACCCGAAAGGCGGCCGGGAAGCGAGGCCTCGTAGCCCTGGAGTCCGACGCGTTCGACCCAGCGGGCGGCGCGATCCGACCGCTCCGCATGCGGGACGCCCTGCATGCCCAGGCCGTACGCGACGTTGTCCATGACGGTCTTGTGCGGAAACAGCGCAAACCGCTGGAACACCATGCTGATCTTGCGGCGCCGGAACTGCTGCAGCTCCCGATCGCTGAAGGCCAGTACGTTGTCGTGACCGACCTGTATCGCTCCACGGGTCGGTTCGATCAGCCGGTTGATGTGCCGCACCAGTGTCGACTTGCCCGAACCGCTTAGCCCCATGACGACCTGGACGCTGCGCTGATCGATCCTCAGATTGATATCGCGGAGCGCCAGGACGTGGTTATGGGAAGCGAGCAGTTCCTGCTTGCCCATCCCGTCCTCGACCAGCGGCATGACGGTCGCCGGCCGGTCACCGAAGATCTTGTAAAGCGACGTGATCTCGACATTGGAAGCCGGAGATCCGGCGGCGCTATCTGTTGCTTTGGACGCGCTTTGCATAGCTCTGAGTGATTCGATCGAACACGATCGCCAGCGCCACGACGGCGGCGCCGTTGAACAGGCCGAGCGCGAAATACTGGTTGGTGACCGCCTGGAGAACCGGCTGCCCGAGGCCCTTGACCCCGATCATGGATGCGATGACCACCATTGACAGTGCCATCATGATCGTCTGGTTGACCCCGGCCATGATATTGGGCAGGGCCAGCGGTAGCTGCACGCCCCACAATTTTCGGAGTGCGTCGGCGCCGAACGCGTCGGCCGCCTCGATCACCTCCCTGTCCACCAGCCGGATGCCCAGATTCGTCAACCGGATGACCGGTGGCACGGCATAGACCACGACCGCGATCAGGCCGGGAATTTTGCCCAAGCCGAACAGCATCACCACCGGAATCAGGTAGACGAAGATCGGCATCGTCTGCATGACGTCCAGCACCGGTGTCATCAGGGCCTGCGCCCTGTCCGACCGCGACATCACGATACCGAGCGGTATGCCGAGCGAGACCGCGAGCAGGGTGGCCACGAGAATGATTGCGAGCGTGCGCATCGTGTCTGACCACATGCCCAGATAGCCGATCACGAGGAAGATCGCTGTCACTGTGATCGTGAGGCGAATGCTTCGGCCGGCGGCATAGCAGAGCCCGGCGATCGCAATGATGACCAGCCACCAGGGAGCGGCGAGGATGAGGCGTTCAAACCAGACCAGCAGATAGAGCAGAGGGTCGAAGAAACTCTCGATTACCTCGCCGTACTCTCTCGAAAACCCGCGATATGCGGAATCGAACGACTTCTTGATTGCTCGCAGCGCGTCCACGTCGAGAGTTGGAAACTCCCGAAACCATTGCGCCATGGTTCCGTGTCCAGGTCCGGTTGCGTTCGCCGTTCAATACGCCGGATCAGAGCGCGGCCATCACCTTCGTTGCCACATCCGCGGGGACCCACTTCGTCCAGACCGCGTCGTAATTCTTGAGGAAATGCTCGGCAGTCTCGTTCGACGGAGCCTGGTTTTCCTCCTTCCACGCCAGTAGTTCCTGCAGCACCGCGTTCGACCACGATACCTTGGAAACGAACGCGAAGGCGTCGGGCGCCCGTTCGGCGAAGCTTGCAGTCGTGACCGTATAGACCACGCTCTTGGGGTACATGTTGGGTTGCGGGTCGGCGCAATCCCTCTCAATGACGCAGTGCCATGTCGTCGGGTCGTGCTTCATCCCGCCGAGCTTCACCATCGGATACTTTCCGAGCAGCGCCGTCGGTGCCCAGTAATAGGCGAATATCGGCTGCTTGCGCTCGTAAGCCCTGGCGATCGCGCCAGCCAAGCCTTCGCCCGAGCCGGGATTGAATAGAGTGAAGCCTGCCGTGTCGACGCCATAGGCCTTGTAGAGGTTGGCGTTGACGATCTCGCACCCCCATCCCGGCGGGCACGTGTAGAAGCGACCCTTGCCGGGCTCTTCCTTGTCCGGAAACAGGTCGGGCCGCTCGAGCACCGCCTGGAGGGTGGTCAGTTCCGGGTGCTCTTCAGCAAAGTAGGTTGGCACCCACCAGCCTTCGTCGCCACCGTCCGAGAGTATCTCGCCGGCAATCTTGAGTCGTCCTTCGGCGACTGCTTTCTCGATCGGCTCGCGCGCTGAGTTGATCCAAATCTCGGGCGCAATGTCGGGCTCACCCTTCTCTGTCATCGACGTCACTGTGGGCACCGTGTCGCCCGGCACCAGTTCGGCATCGCAGCCATAACCCGCGGAAAGGATGATGCTCTCGACATGAGCGGCGACGCCTGCCGACGCCCAGTTCATTTCGGCGATGGTCACCTTCCCGCATGCAGCATGGGCAGTTCCGGACATGACAGCGACTGCCGCGACCGTCGCAATGGCCGCCGCGTTCCACATCGTTCGCATTCTCCACATGTTCCTGCTCCGCTGGCGTTTCGGACGGTTCCCGCTCGAACTGGCGACTCGCCCGAAAAGCCTAGAAAGGCGCGCTTGCCATGGCAAACCGGGCTCTCGTTCAGGGCCTGTGCGACGCGGGGGCATCCGTGCGTGTCGATGTGTCAAGGTAGTTCGGCTTGGGAACCGCGCGATGAGCGAGGCGGCCTCCTTACGGACCCCATCGGCCGCGATCTCTCCAGGCCGTCCAGCGGCCATGCGTTTCGACCTCCAATCGCTTCGCCTCCGGGCGACGTACACCCCAAGTTCCGACGGATGGACGCGCCCGACGAATCCGGATAGCCCGCAATCCTGCCGCGTTGCGTCCTTGCCATTGACCTCCGGGCGGTTCGCGGTGCGCTTCAAGAGCCTGGGGCACTGGCGCCGGGGCAAATCTGGTGCTGTAGATTCACGTTCGTACCCGAATCAGAACCGGCCAACACCTTCCGAATTTCGGGAATGCTGCTGCTGTCATTGCATGCCTACACCTTCAGGACCAGCAAGGGGCGCGCCTCTCTTGAGGCGGCGAACACACAACTGCTCGCTGAGCCTGACTCCGGTGGCTGACGTGACGACGGTTCTCGTGCGCCTTGCCAACTGCTGTTTTGTTGCCACGTTCACAACTCTCCTTGTCTGCGTGGGTCATCCGGCCCTTGCGCACCAGCACGGCCTCGCCATGCATGGGGATCCGAAGTACCAGCCAACCTTCGAGAATCTTGAATACGTCAATCCCCACGCGCCGAAGGGCGGACACATTCGCCATGGTGTGGCCGGCACATTTGACAATCTCAACCCGTTCACTCTCAAGGGAGTCGCCGCCCGGGGCCGACATCTGGTTTTCGAAAGTCTCCTGAAGCGCAGCTGGGACGAACCTTTTTCGCTTTACGGGCTGGTCGCTTCGTCGGTCGAGGTGCCGGACGACCGCACATCGGCGACATTTGTTCTCCGGCCCGAAGCGCGGTTCCACGATGGCAGCCCCGTGACCGTGGACGACGTCATTTTTTCCTGGGAAACCTTGAAGGACCACGGCCGGCCCAACCATCGCTTCTACTACGGCAAGGTGACCGGCATCGAACGCCTGGGACCGTTGACGATCCGGTTTGCGTTTGATTCCGCAGTACCGGATCGGGAGCTGCCCCTCATTATCGGGTTGATGCCGCTTCTATCCAAAAGCTATTTCGCCGACGCCACGTTCGAGAAAACCACGCTGGATCCCCCTCTGGGCAGTGGCCCCTACTTCGTTGAGCATGTTGATCCGGGTCGGCGAATCACCTACCGGCGCAATCCCGATTACTGGGCACGGCATTTGCCGATCAACGTCGGCCAGTACAACTTCGATCAGATCACCTACGACTATTACCGCGACGACAACGCGATGATGGAAGCGTTCAGGGCCGGCGAATACGACCTTCGCCAGGAATATTCTGAACAACGATGGGCGCTGAGTTACGATTTTCCTGCAGTACGCGATGGCCGCGTCCAACTTGCCGTGTTCCCGCACGGCCGACCGTCAGGAATGTTCGCGCTTGCCCTGAATGCCCGGCGTGCCATCTTTCGCGACCGGACGGTCCGCCGCGCGCTCGCGCACGCCTTTGATTTCGATTGGGTCAACAGGACACTGTTGCATGGTGCCTATCTCCGGACGGAGAGTGTGTTCGACAATTCGGAGCTGGCGGCGGACGGGATTCCCGAAGGGCTTGAACTTGAAGTACTGGAGCCTTACCGCGACCAGCTGCCTGAAGAACTGTTTCAGCTTCCCTACCGTCCGCCGGTGGCTGACAAGGGGCTTCGTGCAAATCTCATGGAGGCGTCACGCCTGCTTGAATCGGCGGGATGGGAGGTGCTGAACGGGGCTCTCCGGCAGTCACCCGATGGACCCCCGATGGCATTTGAGATTCTCCTGGTCGATCCATCCCTCGAAAAAATCGGCCTCGCGATTGCCCGAAATCTGGCCCGACTGGGCGTTGATGTGCGAATTCGAACCGTTGATACACCGCAGTACCAATACCGGCTAAACGTATTTGATTTCGACGCCGTTATGTATCGATGGGGGACTTCACTCTCTCCTGGAAACGAGCAGGCCTACTATTGGGGAAGCCTGGCGGCCACGCAGGCAGGAACGCGGAATTACTCGGGCATCCGCGACCCGGTCGTGGACGATTTGATCGACCGCATGACCCAGGTCCGGACACGCGACACGTTCGTTGCCATCGTTCGCGCCCTGGATCGGGTGCTGCTCTGGGGGCACCACTTCATTCCGCTCTACCATCTCAACGAAGATCGCGTTGCATACTGGAACAAATTCGGGCGTCCGGAGACAACCCCTCTGTACGGATACGTTCCGGAAACCTGGTGGATGAAGGACTGACAAACGACGCGACAGCGAACCAGGAGCCACCAGAATGGTTCGACCCGGTCTGCTCGATCGTCCCGTTCGAAAAGGGAGCAGACGACACTATCCGGAGGGCGGCGCCTTCAACAATCAACAGGCTGAACGCAGATGCGATTTCGGTCGCGCACTAGATTCCGAGATCAAGCAGGTTGTAGTCCCGGATGTCGGCCTTGGCTTCGTTGGTCCATCGGTACGCCGTACCCCTGTCCTCCAGAGGTTTGTACCGGAACGGTGTCTCCGTCGGAAAGCGTTGCCGTCTCGCGTCAATGGCGTAGCCGATCATTCGAGACCGGGTCCGGATTCGTTCCTCGTCATAATGGGCGACTGCATTGTGGAGGCCCCCGCCGGTCACCCCCAGTACCGAGGCTCGCCGGTGAAAGCCGAAATTCACGGTGACGCGCCAGTCGCGACTGGTATTTGCAAACGAGCCATGCACGACCTGACGATTGGTAATCGCCACGTCACCGGGATCGCAAATGAGAGGAACCGCGCTCCTGATCCTGTCTGACCCCGCCTCCTCGACCAGCGACCCGATATCCACTTTGCCAAGCCGGTGGGACCCCGGCACAACCCAGACGCCGTTGGCTGCCGTGCAACCGTAAAGCTGCGCCATGAAATTGAATCCGTGCGAGCCTTCATCCCAGTTCGGTGAATCCCAATGGGTTACCCCGTCCTGGTGCCACGCGACGGATGCCCCTCGTCCCGGTTCCTTCAGGAAAAGGGCTTCATTGAACGGCACAAAATCGTCGCCGTTGATTGCAGCGGCAACCGAGAGCAATTGCGGGTGGCCGTACACCCGAAGGCATGCTTCCGAAAACTGCAGCGAGCCCAGAATGAGGTAAACCACCTCAGAGGGGGCATCAGGTTCCGGCTGCGGTTCGCGCATCTTCACTGGATGACGATTGGCAGCAAGGCTTGTTCCACCGAATGGATCACCAAGCGGCTTGGCCCAGAACAGCGTCGGCGCCTCGCAATCCAGCGCAAGTGCAGGCCTGCCCCTGGAGTCGACTTTCGAGTCCTTGGCGATCGGGAGGCGTGAGAGAATGTCCCGGAAATCTGCTTCGATATCAGCGAGTTCATCAGCCTTGATCACGGACGTGAACACATAGAAGCCGTACTTGCTGTAGGCCTCCATGATGTCGGAGTGAAGACTCCCATCCTTGCCGAACCTGATCGGACCACGATTGCCGAGCGCGAGGGCTCTCTGCTCCCCTTCACGCAAGTAGGCTTGCATTGCCGCATCGCCATCGCCGCACGCACCGCCGGGGGAATGGAGCTCTGTCACAGATCCGCTCTCCTTTTGTCAGGCTCGGAACGCACGTTCGGGTCGCGTCGCGATTGCGCCTGGCCCTGATGGGGGCCTGATTACGGTGTCCGGCAAGGCAGGCAAACTGCCCACCGCTTTGTGCAATCTGCAGGCGACCAAGCCGCGGCCGCACAGCCGAGTAAGCTGTGCCAACCGATAACGAAGTGGAATCATACCGTGACTCGTGACCGCGTCGAGTTCATCTTTCTGAACATCGGTCACTTTTTTGATCATCTGATCATGCTGGTCTTCGCGACTGTGGCCGCGTTGGCGCTGGCTGAAGAATGGGGCCTGAGCTATGCAACGCTCATCCCCTATGCGACACCGGGGTTGATTGCGTTCGGAGTGGGTGCTCTGCCGGCGGGATGGATTGCCGACAAATGGAGCCGCCAGGGCATGATGATCGTGTTCTTCCTAGGTCTCGGTATTGCAGCGACCGGTACGGGATTTGCGCGAACTCCCTTTGAAATTGGCGTCGCGCTGTTCTTTGTCGGCGTGTTCGCGTCGATTTACCATCCTGTCGGCCTCGCGCTGGTTGTTGACAAGCAACCCAGGACGGGCATTGCGCTTGCCGTCAACGGCGTCTACGGAAATTTGGGCGTTGCTTGCGCGGCTCTGTCCACCAGCCTCCTCCTCGACGTCTGGGGCTGGCGGTCGGCATTTTTCGTTCCAGGCATTGCTTGTATCGCGCTCGGTTGTGCCTACTGGCTTCTCGTGCGTGCGGATCTCGGGCAGCAGCGACGGGCAAGCGCCGGTCGTCCAGAGCCGCGATCAACCGTCGCTGAGCCGGCCCGGCTTCGGCCGAACGCGGTGCGGATTATGGCGATCGTCCTTGTCACGACCGCTCTTGGCGGTGTGATCTTCCAGAGCACCACCTTTGCGTTGCCAAAGATTCTGAGCGAACGCCTGGCCACACTGACGCTGGATGCGTCAACGATTGGCTGGTGTGCCGCGTTGATCTTCACCGTGGCGGCAGGGGCTCAGCTTCTTGTCGGCCATCTCGCTGACCGATTGTCCCTTCGCCTGGTGCTTGCGACAACCGCAATCATGCAGATCGTGTTTTTCGGGTTGATGCAAGACCTGACCGGCATCCTTGTGCCTCTGGTCGCAGCCGGGTTCATGTCGGCCGTCTTCGGCCAAATTCCAATCAACGACGTCCTTGTCAGCCGCATTGCAGCGAAGGGGTGGCGGAGTCGCGCCTATGCTCTCCGGTTTATTGTCTCGTTTCTTGCCGCATCAACGGCCGTCCCGCTTGTCGCCTGGGTGCATGGGGTGTGGGCTTTTGACGTCCTGTTTCTGATTCTGGCGATGGCGGCGGCATTGGTTTTCTTGGCAGCCTTGCTGCTTCCTCCAGCCAGGGAACCTGTGGCGTTTATGCGAGCTTAGCTCGGCATTCCGGGCTCCCAGGTATTCGGGACCGGAGAGCCGAGCCGGAACGCCGGCAGATCCGTATTTTCAGCGCCTCGCCGATCCCCGCGGCGTCAAACCATTTCGGCACCCCTGACCGGGCATGCTCATGCTTGTGCCCTCGGCCTTGACGGTCATTGCACTACACACGCCGGCATCCCTCCGCACCGCGCATGGACATCGATGGTGGCGTACCGATCCGTTTTCTCCCGTTTGGCCGCAACCTATGCGGGACGGAACAGACGCGCGGTTTTTCGTCTGTCGCGCCGACCGCTGCTGAAAGCCGCTGTACGACACGACAGGCTGCTGGTCGGAATCGCTTGTCACCAGTCCTTGTCGGTCGAATTCCGGCCTTGCTCGGCGCCGCCCTTGCCATGGCGTTCTGCCGTCACGTTCCCCAAGGCTGCAAATGAGCGACGTCGTGGTGCGTATCCAACAAATGCAGTCCGGCAAAACGCACCGTTACGCCGGACTTGCCGCGTTACGGTTCCAGGTTGGCCGCACGCTCCCGAAGCTCGGTCTTTCGTACCTTTCCGGTTGATGTTTTGGGAAGGTCTTCGAACACAAACGCGTCCGGGACCTTGTATCCGGCCAAACGCTCGCGACAAAACGCACGCAGGTGCTCAACGGGAGGTGCGTCCGCGCCCGGTTTGAGCGTCACGAACGCAACCGGACGCTCGCCCCACTTGGCATCCGGCCGCGCCACCACAGCAACCTCCATGACGGCGTCATGCGCATGCAGAACATCCTCAACCTCGACACTCGAGATGTTTTCTCCGCCGGAGATGATGATGTCCTTTGCCCGATCCCGAACCTCCACGTAACCGTCGCTGTGCACCACTGCGAGATCACCGCTGTGAAACCACCCACCCCGAAACGCCTCGTGATTGGCGTCAGCGTTTCGAAGGTACCCCTTCATGACGGTGTTTCCGCGAATCAGGATTTCCCCGATGGACTCGCCGTCAGCGGGTACGGGCTCCATCGTTTCCCGATCACCGACCATGAGGTCGCCCACTGTGGGATACGGCACCCCCTGCCGCGCCATCAGCCGGGACCTCTCGGCCAGCGGCAAATCTGCCCAGCCATCTTGCACCAAACCGACTGCAGCAGGGCCGAATGTCTCCGTGAGTCCGTACAGGTGAACCACGTTGAACCCCAACGCTTCCATGTCCGAAATCACCACCGCTGCGGGTGGCGCACCTCCCGTGAAAACGTCGCACCGCTCAGTGAACTTGCGACGAACGTCAGCCGGGCTGTGAATAAGCGCACTCAGAACCGTCGGTGCGCCGCACAGCATGTTGGCGCCCTCGTCTGCAATGGCTCTGAAGACCTCGCCCGCGTCAACGTTCCGGAGACAAACGTGCCGGCCCCCCACAACCGCCAGCGCCCACGTGAAACACCAGCCGTTGCAATGAAACATGGGCAAGGTCCAGAGATACGTCGTATCTGAACGCATGCCCGTGACCAGCACCTGCCCCAACGCATTCAGATACGCGCCCCGGTAGTGAACCGTCACGCCCTTGGGGTTGCCCACCGTGCCCGACGTATAGGAAATCGAAATGGTGTCCCACTCGTCTGATGGCACATGCCGGCTGAATCGGGCGGACCCGGTGGCGATCAGGTCCTCGTAGTCCGCCGAGGCAATCTTCGGAATTTCCTGGTTGCTGGGAGCTTCGGAATCCCGGACCAGGATGACATGCGGCGGCCGGTCAAGAAGGGCCAGGGCTCTTTGCGCCAGGGGGGCAAACTCGGCGTCGACGATCAGGGCCTTGGCTCCACAATGCTCCAGGACAAAGGCGATTTCCCGGTCTTGAAGGCGAATGTTGATCGGATTCAGGACCGCCCCCGCCATCGGAACGCCGTAATGCGCCTCAAGCATTTCCGGAATGTTCGGAAGCAGCATCGAAACCGTATCCCCGCTTGTGATCCCGGCCGAACGCAGACCATCTGCCAGCCTGCAGCTTCGATTCCGAAACTCGCTCCAGGAAATGCGCTTGTTCCCATAGACAATGGCCGGGCGATCCGGCCAAACGCGGGCAGCTCGCTCGAGGAAGTCAATCGGTGACAGGGGCGCGAAATTGGCCTGGGTCCGGCCCGGGTCGGCAGCAGAGGATGCGGTCATTGGGAGCTCAAGCTATGGCAGCAGGCGGTCCAGCATAAAGGCGGCACGCATCCGGTTGATGCGCTGCCCACGTTCCGGACGCGCGGAAAAAACGGAAGCTGTTTGATCAAAGCGCACGATCAACGAGGCCGCTCGTGTCGAACGGGTTTCCGCATTGGGCCTCTTCGCGAGGCTCGGTCGCTCATCCAATATGAGGCAATACGCGCAAGCGGTCACATACGCAATGCGACCGCTGCGTCACCCGGCATCGCTGTCAGACATATTCGCTTATCTGCCACACAGAGGGATGCCGGCAGAGCCTCCCGCGCCGGTCGCGCAGTCCGTTCCTTAAGTTCGCGCGATCAGGCCTCCGGGTCAGTGCGCGATGGCAGCGGCGGACGCTTGCGCCGACCGCGCCGCATTCGCTTCGGCGGTGGCATTTGAAACGGTCCAGACTCGGGCAAATTCATCGCCCTTGCTGTCGGTTACCCGTACCGACAGCTCGCCAGGCTCTTGAGGCAGGTAGTGGAAGCGGATGCTCGGGTTCTCGCTCAACGAGAAATTCGACTCGACCGTGAGTACGGACTCCCCGCGAAAGCGCACATCGATCGTCTCGACAAAATACGCGGGCGTATAGTGAAACGTCACCTGATCCATCTGCATCCCTGTGTGATTGGGATGACTGACGAGGATTTGCGCAGCGTTGGGTTGACCCCATACCACGGCTTCCGGGCGGCGCAGCTTCAGTCGTCCAAGGTTGGCCAACGCGGCCTCGGGATCCTTGCCCGCAGGGGCGGAGCATCCGCCAGATGCCTTGACGAAACGCTTGACCATGTGGAGGTCGCCGTCACTGGTTTCGACAATCGCACGCACATGGGTATAGGCGTTGATCCGCACCCGGGTGCTGATTGCGGCCTTGCCACTTGCTGGGGTGAAGTGAAACTTCCCGGCCATCGGTAACGGATTCTCGTCCACAACCAACGTCACCGTCTTGATGTACCGCTCCGGAGTCTGAAAAAAAGCCGGCTCCAGGTGCAAGGGCACCACCGCGGCATCGTGCGCACGCGTGGGGGCGTCCAAAACCATCAGCTCGGAACCGTCGTGAATCGGCTGGTCACCGAAGAGCGCTTCGCGCAACTCGATCCAACGGCTTTCATCTTGCTGTGCACCCTTGGCAGGAAGTGCAGCTACCGTAACGATCAGGACGGCAAAGACCGCAATGCGCATGTCTGCCTCACTCCAGGATTTGATCCTCCACATTGTAGCATTGGCCACCGGTCCAAGTGCACCGATTTGGAAACGTCCGCTACTCCCACTCAAGCTCTGTGAAGCTCGCCGTGACGTTCCTCGGATGATCCTCCTCAAATCGGGCCCAGTTGCCGGACTCGCTGGCGGCTACCCAGCGGATTGCGTTTTCGATCGTTCCACCCGCGGCAAGTTCAATCCGAATGTCGCGCAACAACGCCCGGAGATAGCGTTCCTGCGGGCCGAGCGCGTCCGGCCATGCCACCGATGGCGGTCCATGCCCAGGCACAACACGCTTCGCAGGCACCTCACGCAACCTGTCCATCGCCTCCAGCCACCCCTTGAGGCTGCCATCCACGACCGGCAATCTGCCGACAGAAACCAAATCTCCTGCGATCAGAGTGGACGTCTGGGGGTCGAAAACCGTGACGTCGGCGTCCGTATGCGCTGTATTGAACGCGGTGATCTCCAACATCCGGTCACCGAGATCAATCTGCAGGGTGTCACTCACTTCAAGTGTGGGCGGCACAACCCTGGTGCCCGCAAACAGATCACCGATCCTGCGTGCATACGCGTCGAAATAATGCTGCCCTCTTGTGGCCAAGGCCGCCTGGAGTCTTCGGTGCCCGACAATCACGGGATCGGCTTCTTCAAACGCAGCATTTCCGAAGACGTGGTCCGGATGGGCGTGCGTGTTCACGACATGGCTGACAGGCAATGGCGTCAAGACCTTGATCGCCGCATGCAACCAGTCTCCAAACCTTCGACTGCCCCCGGAATCGATGACCGCGACCGACCGTCCTCCGATCACAACTGCGAGGTTTCCCACGGATCCCAGATTGGCGGTGCCGGCATCCTCGTGAGGGCCGGTGTAGACATGAATGCCTTCAGCTACCTCCTGCAACTCGAGAGGGTCGGCATGAGCGACACAAGCCGCGTCCACGCACCACGCTGTGCCTGCCAGTGCGAGCATCCAAGCCAATGGCCTCGACCTTCCGCGGGCAGCTAGCAGCGCCAAAGGTTTTCCGCAGCCGACTTGTGCGATCCGCTTCACCAAGCCCGACCGCCCAGCGGAATCGATCTTCCCACCCACAGCTGTGTCAAGCATTCCTGGCCTCCAGAGCCGAGTTCGGCATCGCATGCCGTCGAGCGAGGCGCTTGGGTCGTCCCGGGTCGAGCATCGCGTCTGTCATGGTGCGACGGGACATTGGTCGGAACATAATGGGCACCATGGTTACCGCAAGCGACGTTAAACCGTTGGTGCCGATTCGGCGTCTGGCAGCGCGGTTGGGTGCAACCCTTCACCGACCAATCCCGCACCTTTTTGTAGGTCTCGCGCTTGCACTTCTTGCGGTCACGACTCTCCAAGCCACCGCCGGGGCGGCCGACAATTCCGAACATTCGTGCAACCCGGATGAACCGGCATCCTTCCGAACATCAGAATATCGGGCAACCGTGCCCTGCACGCTTGCTGGAGCCCGGGTCATTTCCACGCACGGCCTGCGCGATCTTGTCGAACGGGGCACTGTTCTGCTGATCGATGTGTTCCCGGCTCCGCGTCAGCCTGATGCCATACGAAGCGATGACGAACACCTGTGGCTCGCGCCGACGCGAAACACCATTGCCGGCGCCGTCTGGCTTCCGAATATCGGGTTTGGCGTGCTTCCTGTGGAAGAAGAAATCTATTTCCGGTCAAATCTGGAGCGGCTCACCGGCGGTGAAAAAACCCGGACCGTGGTGTTCTTCTGCGAGGCCGATTGCTGGATGTCTTGGAATGCTGCGAGGCGGGCATTGATCTGGGGTTACGAGTCCGTGGTCTGGTACCCGCAGGGAACCGATGGCTGGACCGAAGCCGGATTCGCGTTGGTCGAGGTTGCAGAGGTGGAGCGCGGCTCCGGAAACTAGCCGAACCGTCGATGCCGGGCTCAATCGCGCCCGGCCAGCCTCTCCACCAGTATGTGATCCAGCAGGTACGTGGTTGCGCGCCGCCACGACCGTTCGGTATTTCCGCGCAGGTCGACGAACGCGTGCGCCACGGGTCCTCCGGTGGCCACGTCCGTCGCAACGACGTTCAGGTTCAAAATGAGGTTGCTGACGAACTGAACCCACCCCACGATGACCCAGTCGGCTCCGACATGGCGGCCGATATCGCGCTCGCATCCATTGCAGGCGTGGAGATATTGGCGCGCGCCGAACGTTTCGATGGCAGCCTGGGTCTGGGCTTCAGGCACCACGTCGTAGCCTTCCGCCTGCAACCGTTCGCGGAGAAGTTGCGCCACGAGATCGAGCCGTTGGCGTTCGGCCGGGGTGATGATGTCGGAGTCGGGCAAGTAGTCGGCCTTGAGCAATTCGATGTCGAGCACCACCACGCGCTTTGGGAGATCCTGAGCAGGCGCGTGCGAAGGCAGGGCAATCGCCATGATCGTTGCTGCCGCCAACCGGCAACACGAGCTCGCCAGCGACCAGTTCTCTCGGCGCGGCGGCGCTAGTGCACGACGGAAACCTGCTCTCGCCGCCTCCCGGCTCTTCGTTATCATGTGCGCAATTCCTTCTTGGCGGGCGCTCCCAATGAAGCAGGTCATCCTTGCGGCGGCCATCATCCTGTCACCCGCATTGAGCGGAGCATCGGCAAACGACTTCCCGACGCAGGCGCGTGTGGAATTCGTTTTGGCCTGCATGAGCGCCCTCGGTGGACAGAGCTACGACACCCTGTATCCGTGTGTCTGTGCGGTCGATCACATCGCGGAGCAGATGCCGTATGAAGAGTACACGACTGCTGAAACCTTGAGTTTCCTCTACGCCACCCCGGGTGAACGTGGCGGCGTATTCCGCGACGCAGCACCCGAAGCCCGAGCCAGGATCGCCCGTTTTCAAGCGGTCAACCGGGAAGCCGAAGCCGCTTGTTTTGTCGCGGGTAAGTCCGTCGAGCCTGACGATTGAGCGCGGCCAACGCGCCCCGGCGCTGACCTTTATCCTGGCCACCTGCCCTATCCGCAGGGTAATCGCGGAACTCCGTGCCGATTCGACCGCGACGCGGAAATCGCGGCGAGGCCAGACCGTTCCCGGCAATCCATTTTCTCTGCCCATACGCCAGCGCCAAGCCCAGTCGTGCAGCGCCCCTCGGTTTCGGCCTCGCCCAGGGCGCTAGAGCCCAAGCAGCGGCAGAATGAAACCGCAACCGCTGAAACATGCAAAGTGCGCCGATCAGTGCTTTAATTGCGATGCTGGACCGACCGCGTTCACTGCCTCAGCAGTGGCTTGGGTTGGTCGAAACGACGGGCGCACTATCGCAACTCAACGCCAGTTCTGGCTGACAGAAAGGAAGGTGGCGCCCTACATCTTTCTTGGAATGGAAGAGATTTATGCACATTAGATTTCTCTCGCTCATCGCCTCGGTTGCAATGGGAGCAATCGTTGCGGTGCCTGCTGCCACGTCGGCCAACGACGAAGTCATGGCGCTGAGCGCAGATCCCAACAACTGGGTCATGTGGGGCCGCACGTACGATGGCGCCCGATACAGCCCGCTTTCAGAGATCAACGCCGGCAACGTCGGTGACCTGCAGGTAGCCTGGACGTTCTCGACCGGCGTGCTGCGCGGTCACGAAGGTGGACCGATGGTGATCGGGGACACGATGTATATCCATACCCCGTTCCCCAACAAGGTGTTTTCCATCAACCTTGCTGACCAGACGATCAACTGGAGCTACGTGCCGAAGCAAGACACGGCAACCATTCCGGTGATGTGCTGTGACACGGTCTACCGTGGTCTCGCCTATGCGGACGGCAAGATTTTCCTCCAGCAGGCCGACACCACGCTGGTGGCCCTGGATGCAAACACCGGCCAGGTGATCTGGAGTGTGGTCAACGGTGATCCGTCGGCTGGCTCCACCAACACCAACGCCCCCATCGTCATCGACGACAAGGTCTACACCGGAATCAGCGGTGGCGAGTTCGGCGTGCGCGGTTTCCTCGCAGCCTACGACATCAACGACGGCAGCCTGGTCTGGAAGGCTTACAGCACGGGCCCCGACGACGAGATGCTGGTCGACCCTGAAAACACGACCCACATGCTTGAACCGGTTGGCCCCAACTCGAGTCTTGACTCTTGGGAAGGCGACCAGTGGAAGATCGGTGGCGGAACGACGTGGGGCTGGTACACCTACGACCCCGACCTCAACCTGATCTACTACGGGACCGGCAATCCCAGCACGTGGAACCCTGTGGTGCGCCCAGGCGACAACAGGTGGACGATGGCGATCATGGCCCGCGATGCTGACACTGGAATGGCCCGCTGGATCTACCAGATGACCCCGCACGACGAGTGGGATTACGACGGCATCAACGAAAGCATCCTGGCTGACATCGAGATTGACGGTGTCATGCGCAATGTGCTGGTGCACTTCGACCGCAACGGGTTTGCGTACACGCTTGACCGCGCTACCGGCGAACTTCTGGTCGCCGAGAAGTACGATCCGGCTACGAACTGGGCAACCCACGTTGACATGGAAACCGGACGGCCGCAGGTGGTTCCGGAATACAGCACGCACCAGCAGGGCGAAGACGTCAACACGCAGAACATCTGCCCCGCTGCTTTGGGCTCGAAAGACCAGCAGCCGGCAGCGTATTCACCGCGTACTGGCCTGTTCTACGTCCCGACTAACCACGTCTGCATGGACTACGAGCCGTTCCGGGTCGAGTACGTGTCTGGACAACCCTATGTCGGCGCGACGTTGAGCATGTTCCCGGCCGGCCGGGTAACCGGCGATGGTACGGATCATCTCGGCAACTTCATCGCTTGGGATGCCGCAGCCGGCGAGATCGTCTGGTCCCTGCCGGAAACGTTTTCTGTCTGGAGTGGCGCATTGGCCACGGGCGGGGACGTTGTGTTCTACGGAACGTTGGACGGACACCTGAAGGCCGTCGACGCCAAGTCAGGCGAGGAGCTGTACAGCTTCAAGACACCCTCGGGCATCATCGGTAACGTCAACACCTGGACCTTCAACGGCAAGCAGTATGTCGGCGTCCTCTCCGGCGTCGGAGGTTGGGCCGGCATCGGCATGGCCGCCGGACTTGAAGGCGACACGGACGGCCTTGGTGCGGTCGGCGCCTATCGAGGTCTGAACCGGCACACCCAGCTCGGTGGCGTGCTCACTGTCTTCGCACTTCCGTAAAGCTGAAGTGCAAAAGGTCGGTTGACGGCATACTTGCTGTCCTGCGGCCTTGTTCACCGGTTGCGGCCATCGTGCCGCAACCGGTTTTCTTTGAATTCGGAATCGGGCAGATTGACGCGGTTACCGCGAACGGCCTGCACATTCAAACGAGGAACTCCAGCATTGCTTCAGACCTTCTTGCGTGCATTCGCCCGATGGCATTCGGGACTCTTGGCCGGTGTTGTCATGCTGGCTACTCCACTTCCTGCACTGGCGGACGATCCGCCCCCTTATGACGAGCACATCCAGTGCGAAAGCCCGGACGACCGTACGAGTTGTCAAATCGACCTCTGGTTGACCCGTGGTTATCGGGCGTTCAGCCAATGCCAGGTCTGCCACGGGCTCTCCGGCGAAGGGAGCACCATCGGGCCCAGCCTGCTCGACAAGCTGCAGGAAATCGATCTCGACCGCTTCATGGAAGTCGTCGTGAACGGCTACGAGGGACAGATTGGCGTGATGCCGGGCTGGGGGACCAATCCCAACGTCATGAACTACATCGACCAGCTCTACGCCTACCTCATGGCCAGATCCGATGGCGTCCTGCCCCCGGGCAGGCTCAAGCGCTTTGACCGATGACGTTGGCATCGAATGACCCAAACCGGGCAATCATGAGTGCGGGTCGATGGCTCGCCTTCGCTCTCATAAGTGCCAGCATTTGCCTTTCGGTAGCGCCCGCCGAAGCAAATGAACGGGAGTCATTCAGGGTTTGCGCCGACCCCCACTACCTTCCGTGGTCGAACGACCAACTAGAGGGTATTGAAAACAGAATCGCAGCGTTGCTGGCCAAGCAGTTAGGCCAGACCGTGGAGTACACATGGTTTCCGCAGCGCATGGGGTTCATCCGAAATACGCTTCGGTCCCAGGACGAAAGCGGAGCCTACCCGTGCGATGTCGTCATGGGCCTGCCTGCCGGCTTTGAGTTGGCATTGACCTCGGAACCGTACTACCACTCAACCTATGCGCTCGTGTACATCGCGGGACGCGGTCTGGACTCGGTTGATTCGCCTGAGGACCTGCTCGAACTCGATGCAGAGCGCCGGTCCAAACTCCGCTTCGGCCTGGCCGAACGCAATCCGGGAACGCTCTGGCTTGCCAAGTACGGCATGCTCGACCGCTTGACCGTCGCTTATGCATCGCAGCAGGGTGATCCCAATGTTCGTCCTGGTCAGTTCGAACAAGCCGATTTGCTTGAGGGAACGATCGACGCCACGTTCATGTGGGGCCCCATCGCAGGGCATTTTCTCCTCGCCAATCCCGACGTCCCGATCCGGATCATTCCGGTGGCTTCAGAACCCGATCTCCGCATGCACTTCGGAATTGCATTGGGGGTACGATTTGGAGACCGTACACGGCTTGAGAAACTTCAAGCGTTGCTGGACGAGAACCAAAGTGCGATTGAAGCGATCCTCCTGGAGCACGCGGTACCCCTGGTTGATTCCGATGGAATCCCTTTATAAGGAACGGTTCCGTCCGCCGCGCGAGATCGCGCGAAGCCTTCCCTGATCCGCTACGACAGCTCTCGAATGCCGGCGTTTCTGACTGATGCCCCGCCGATTTTTTTTGCAATCAGAGCGCACGTAATCGGAACGTTTCCCGCAAGCAGAGGACCAGGAACGGGTTGCGCGCACCCGGATTGACGGCCATTCCAACCTAGAGACCTGTGCTAACTCCCGTCGTCACCTGGATTGGCAGCAAATCGGTCGAGATGGTGGCTCGAATCCCCGAAGAACGTGTCAATCATCGTGAGCCGCTTGAAGTAATGGCCGACCATGAGTTCGTCGGTGACGCCCATGCCTCCGTGCAACTGCACGGCCTCCTGACCCAGCCTGCGTCCTGCCCTGCCAATGCAGGATTTGGCGGCCGAGACCGCACGCCGGCGGACGGGCTCGGCCTTGTCGAGACTGAGAGTCGCCATAAGCGTCAGGGAACGGGCTTCCTCGCACGCGATGAGCATGTCGACGGCGCGGTGCTGCAGAACCTGAAATGATCCCAGTGGCCGGCCGAACTGCTCGCGCCCCCGCAAGTGATCCAACGTCATCTCACGCAAGACATCCATGATGCCCGTCGCTTCCGCACATGCGGCCACAATGGCCCGGTCGGTGACCGCTTCGATCACCGGATAGGCCGTCCCCTCGTCCCCCAGCAACGCATCCCGATCAATCTGCACATCATCCAGTGTGACCTCGGCGGCCCGCAATCCGTCGATCGTGCGGTAGGGGCGCAACTGCAGCCCATCCGCGTCGCGCGGTACCAGAAACAGCGAGATCCCCTCCGGCGCCGTTGTCGCATCCGACGCGCGCGCCGAGACAACGATGTAATCCGCTTGCTCGGCGTTATGGACCACCGCCTTGTTGCCCGACAGCACAAATCCACCAGCCTTCGTGTCTGCGCGCGTCGCGACGTGCGAGAGCGTATAGCGGCCTCCTGGCTCTCCATGCGCGAATGCGAGCTGCGTCCGGCCGTCCATCAGATCGCCGAGAAACAGGTCCCGCTGGCGTTCGTTTCCCGCTGTGGCAATCAGCATTCCTCCGAGCAGGATGCTCGGCATGTAGGGCTCGACCACCAACCCACGACCAAACTGCTCCATCAGAACCAACACGGCGACCGGGTCAGCTCCCAGACCTCCATGGTCCTCGTCAAACGGGATCCGCAACCATCCGAGCTCCGCCATCCGCGTCCACAACTTGCGATCGAAGCCGTCCGCAGACGCAACGATTCGGGAGCGGGTCTCGAATGCGTATTCGTTCTCCAGGAACCGGGCAATGCTCTGCGACAGGAGCGTCTGGTCTTCGCTGTATGAAAGGTCCATCAGACGGGCTCACAATTCCAGCACGAGCTTGGCGATGATTCCTTTTTGGATTTCATTCGAACCACCGTAGATGGATGCCTTCCGCCAATTCAAATATTGCGGAGCAGCCGCGGCAGCGTAATCCGGCCCGATCGGGTCCTCGTTCCACCCGTCTCGCAACGCCTCGGGCACATAGGGATTGGCGTAACTGCCGACAGCCTCAAGCGCGAGTTCGGTAACGCGCTGCTGGATCTCGGTGCCGCGAATCTTCAGAATGTTTGCTTCCGGGCCGGGCACCTCTCCCGCCGTCTGATTGCTCAGCGCTCGCAGCTCTGTGAACTCAAGGGCCAGCAAATCGATTTCAAGCGAAGCAATCTTCTCGCGAAACCTGGGCTCTTCGGAAAGCGGTTGTCCGCCGGAACGCTCCGCAGCCGCAATACGCTTGAGTCCGGCCAGCCGTTTTTTGGAACGTCCGACGTCCGCAATCCCTGCCCGCTCGAAACTCAGCAGAAACTTCGCGTACGTCCAGCCCTGGTTTTCGTCCCCAACAAGGTTCTCGGCCGGCACGCGAACATTGTCGAAAAACACGTCGTTCACTTCGTGACCGCCATCCATCGTGATGATGGGTCGCACCGTAACCCCGGGCGAATTCATATCGATCAACAGAAAGGAAATGCCCTTCTGGGGTCTCGCTGCATTGGCGTCCGTGCGCACCAGACAAAAAATCAGATTGGCCCAGTGTGCGGAGGTCGTCCAGGTTTTCTGGCCATTGACGACGTAGCTGTCACCGTCCCGCACCGCGCTGGTGCGCAGGTTGGCGAGGTCCGAGCCCGCACCCGGCTCGGAGTAGCCCTGGCACCACCAGTCCTCGCCTGAACGGATGCGGGGCAGAAAGCGATCTTTCTGGTTGTCAGTGCCAAAGGTGAAGATCACCGGACCCACCATGTTGATGCCAAAGGGCATGACTCGCGGGGCCCCTGCGGATGCCACCTCTTCCTCAAAAAGGTACCGTTGCAGGGGAGTCCAGCCAGTACCGCCGTACTCCAGAGGCCAGTTTGGTGCGATCCAGCCCCGCTCATAGAGGATCCGGTGCCAATCGGCGTAGTCGTCGCGGCCAAGTTCAAGATTGTTCTCCACCCGCCGCTTGATGTCCGGGGGAAGATTGGCCGCAACAAATTCGCGCACCTCGTCGCGAAATGCACGGTCCGCGCTGGTCAGTTCGATGTCCATTGAGCGGGTCCTCAAGTGCTGGGCACGGTCCGCTAGCGGAACACAGGCAGCTGCAGATGTAAAGCGAACGCGCGCTTCACGCCGTTTCCAGACGGCACCACACGCGTTTGCGAGTTGTCCGTGTCTGGCACTCGTGCTACCGCACTGGTTTCCAGATGCCGGAGTCGATTCATGACCGAACTGTCCACCACCGAACCCGCGCCGAACGGACCGCTCCACGATGTGTTGGTTCTGGACCTGACACGGGTACTCGCCGGCCCCTTCGCAACCATGGTTCTTGGCGATCTCGGTGCCCGCGTCGTCAAGGTGGAACCTCCGGCCGGTGATGACGCGCGTACCTTCGGTCCGTGGGTCAACGGGACATCCGCGTACTTCGGCTCATTGAATCGTGGCAAGCAAAGCATCGCGCTTGACCTTAAGAACGACACAGACCGCGCACTGTTCGAGCGTCTGGTTGTCCGGGCCGACGTGCTTGTGGAGAACTTCCGGCCCGGCACGCTCGAACGCTTGGGGCTGGGCTGGTCCACGTTGCATGCGGCCAACCCCCGCCTGATCCTTGCGTCCGCCTCCGGGTTCGGGCAAACCGGGCCCTGGGCAGCCCGACCCGCCTACGACATGATTGTCCAGGGAATGGGAGGTCTCCTTTCGCTGACGGGACACGCAGGAGGTCCGCCCACACGTGTCGGGACATCGATCGGCGATATCGCTGCCGGGCTGTTTACGGCGATCGGGGTCACGGCCGCGCTTCACGAGCGGAACCATACCGGTGTCGGCCAGCACATTGATGTCGCGATGCTGGATTGCCAGATCGCAATTCTCGAGAACGCCATCGCCCGTTATTTCGCGACCGGGGTTGCTCCACCTCCCTCCGGGTCCAGGCATCCCGCGATTGCGCCATTCGGCTGCTTTCAGGCTGCTGACGGACATCTCGTCGTGGCCGCCGGCAACGACCGAATGTTCCAGGCGCTGGCAAGCGTTGTGGGGCGGCCGGAACTCGGCACCGACTCTCGCTTCCGGTCAAACCAGGACCGTGTGGACAATATCGATAGCCTTGAATCGGAGCTCAACACCTCCTTCGCTTCCGCGACGCGCGACGACTGGCTGACCAGACTCGAGGCGGCCGGAATTCCAGCAGGCCCGTTGAACAACGTGGCTGACGCCGTGGCGTCCCCACAACTCGAAGAGCGCAATATGCTGGTTGAGATCGTCGGCGGCACGCTCGCCGGCCTGAAGGTCGCCGGCAATCCGATCAAGATGTCCGGGCACCCGGATTCAACCGCCCGCGGTCCCGTGCCGGAACTTGATGGCGACCGGGACCGCATCCTGGACATGTTCCGTGCCCCCTAGACATCGCCGTTCGGTCATCGTGCGGTCGTCGCTGGTCATCGCACTGACCGGAGGCGTCGCCGGGCTGACCATCGCGCTGGGCGTGCCCCTCGTCGCTCTGTGGTCGACACTCCCGAAGATCAATGGATCCATTTCGACGCCGTGCCTGGAGCACGCTCTCGAAATCATTCGGGATCAACATGGAATCCCGCACATCTTCGCAGCAAGCGAACGCGATGCCTGGTTCGGTCTGGGGTTCGTGCACGCGCAAGATCGATTTACGAACATGGAACTGACGCGAAGAATCGGACGCGGCCGGCTTGCGGAAGCATTCGGGCCGCCAGCGCTCGCCTCGGACCGGAGCTTTCACACGCTTGGCTACGCCCGTGTTGCGGAGGCCGTAACCGCTTCACTCAATGCCGAAACCCGACGACTCCTCGAGGGTTATGCGGATGGCGTCAATGCCGCCCTTGATGCGGGAAACCTTCCGCCCGAACTCCGCGCATTGGGAATCAAGCCGGATCCTTGGGTGCCGGCCGACAGCATTCTTGCGATCAAGATGATGGGAGTCCTGCTCGCGGGGAATGCGCAACAGGAAGCCGACCGGGCACGCCTGCTGGATGACCTCGATGAGCCGCGGCTTCGCGAACTCTGGACCACAGCCTCGAGCCCCCTGCCAGGGTCGAACGCCTGGGCTGTGGCGGGCCACCTGTCCGCCAGCGGCAAGCCCCTGCTCGCAAGTGATCCCCATCTCCGGTTTTCCGCTCCATCGATCTGGTATCTCGCGCATCTGCATGCACCTGACCTCGACGTCTGGGGAGCGACGATTGCAGGAATCGCTGCCGTTCCGATTGGTCGCAATGCCCATGTCGCATGGGGCATGACGGCGGTCTATGCCGACACCCAGGATCTCTACATCGAAACGTTGGGTTCCGAAGACGCCAGCACCTACCTGACGCCGGAAGGCGTGGAGCCGTTCGCCACGCGTGTGGAGACCATTGTCGTCAAGGGCCGCGAACCGGTGCAGCTCACAGTAAAGGCAACCCGCAACGGCCCGGTCGTATCGGACCTTCCGAACTATGCGATTACCCGGCCGGGCCAAGCGGTGGCATTTCGATCGTACGAACTGGCCGATTCCGACCGTTCACAGAGAGCGGCGTTCCGAAGTGTCCGGGCAACGTCCGCGGAAGCGTTTAGCGATGCCATGCATGACCTGCAATCCGTCTCGCAAACTGTTGTGTATGCGGACTCCAGGGGGGACATCGGTTATCTCGTGACCGGACGCGTTCCAGTTCGCGCAAGCGGCGACGGTTTCCTTCCGGTGGATGCGTTGGACCCGGGCGCATCGTGGTCTGGATTCCTAGCCGGTGCAGCACTTCCAGCCGCGCACAATCCGCCCGGCGGCTACGTGGCAAGCGCCAATCAATACTTGGCGCCCGCTGACTATCCGCACTTCATCATGCGCGACCGTCCAGAGAGCTACCGGGCGGACCGGCTGGAAGAGCTGCTCGCAGCCACCCCCGCGAACGGATTTACGCCGGCCCAGTTCGCAGACTTCCAGACGGATGTCATATCCCGGGCCGCCCGGGCCGTATTGCCGCTGCTGCTGTCCGCCGGTCCATTTCCCGAGCCCGATGCGGAAATTCCGCGGATCCTGGGCGGCTGGGACTTCCGCATGGAGCCGAGCCGCCCGGAACCCTTGCTGTACTCCGCCTGGCACCGAAGCGTCATGCAGCGCCTGACCCCTGCTGTATTCCACGACAGAGGTGTCCCCATCGAGCCGCGGCCCCAGCTCCTTGTTGCGCTACTCAGTCAGGAAATACCGGGGTGCGGCCCCGGAGGCCTTGACTGCCTTCAACTGGTGCGAGACGCCCTTCAGGATGCTGCGTCCTGGTTGCGGCAGCACCACGGTCCTGACCTTGCAACCATGCGCTGGGACAGGGCGGCGCCAGGCCGTCATTCTCATCGGATCCTGGAACAGGTTCCGTTGGGCGGCCGATTGGCCAGCATCGTGCGCCCCCATCGCGGAGGGCCGCACACCCTGCTTCGCATGTATTCCGACTGGAGTGACGAATCTCAGCCCTTTGCCGGCATTCACGGGGCTGGCGTTCGGCTTGTGCATGATCTCGACACTGCTTCCCGCTCATTGGCTGTCCTGTCGACTGGCCAGGCTGGCCATCCGCTGTCACCCTGGTATCGGGACCAGGCCGAGTATTGGTTCCGGGGCGAGTTGATCCCGTTCGAAACAGATCGCGGAAAGATCCAGAGGACTGCGGTCCTCGAACTAACCGCGGGAATGCAACACTGACAACGCCGGTTGCACGAACCGGCCGCCGTTCGCATAGTCGGCTGCATGAAACCCTCGGTTGAAACGTCGAACAAGCCGAGCACTCCGGCGCTCGAGGACTACGCCCATCGTGTCGAACGGGCCAGCAGGTTCTTCGACCTCGACGGCGTGGGGCATATCAACCACGCTGCAGTTGCACGGTACTTCGAGGAGGGGCGACTGACGTACCTGCTCGGGATCAATGATCCGATCACCGCAGATCCGGTGTTCATGCTTGCGCACATTGCAATCGACTACTTCACACAACTGCAGTGGCCAAGCACAGTCATCATCGGCACCCGAATCGCAAAATTCGGACGGACATCGTTGCATTGGGACCAGGCCACATTTCACGAGGGCACCTGCACCGCCCGATCGCGTTCCGTGATGGTTTTGGCTGACCGTTCCCGAGCCGCAAGTGTGCCCATTCCGGATCAGCTCCGGGCCCAATTAATTCAACGGGGCACCGGTACCGGCGAGTGACCCCTACCAGGGTTCGGCTGGAGGCCATCGACCGGCGATGACCGTTCCGATTGCATTGACATTGCTGATTACTGTGACCGGCGTCGGAGCATTTGTATCCGGCCGGTTTCGACTGGAGACCGTCGCCATCGGGCTGTTGCTCGCGCTGTTGGTCCTGTTCGCGTGGGTCGACATGCCGGACCCGGGCGCGAGGCCCAGCATGGTACTGGCCGGTTTCGCCAATACCGGATTAATCACCCTGATGGCGTTGCTGATTGTGGCGCGGGGACTGACTGAAACAGGGGCGCTCAGTCGGTTCGCAAATTTCCTCAGCCAAACGCCGACCAGTCAGCGCGGGGTGGTCTTCATTCTTGTCGTCCTGTTTGCCGCCCTGAGTTCCAGCCTGATCAACAACACGCCCATTGTCCTCATCTTCATTCCTCTTCTGATCCTGATCGCATCCCCTCGCCTCTCGCCGTCGCGAACCCTGATTCCGCTCAGTTATGCAAGCATTCTCGGCGGCATGACAACCCTGGTCGGGTCCAGCACCAATCTGATTGCAGCCGGGGTAGCCGTGGACCTCGGGCTCCCTCCGTTCGACTTTTTTGCATTCACGATACCGGGGCTGGTCATTGCCGGTGCTGGTCTGATCTACGTGGTCGGCGTTCTTCCCTGGCTCCTGCCCAACCGAGAGACTGACCTCACGGCACCCGCTGAATCGCGCCAGTTTGTTACCGAACTCGAAGTGCGCACCGACTCTCCCGCCGTCGGCGAAGCATCCGTCGGCGGGATGTTTCCGGGCATTCAGGAAATGACGGTGTTCTCTGTCCGGCGGCGCCTCGAAACGTTCCTGTCACCGTTTGACGATGTGATTCTCGAAGCTGGAGACGTCCTGGTGGTGGCGCTCTCCCGCACGCGATTCCCGACCATCATGCACGCTCTTGGCGGTGTGTTCAGAAGTTCCAGAAGCCGGGCGGAAAACGAGGCCACGTTCTTCGCCGAAGCTGTGGTGACCGTGGATTCGCCGTTCACGCGCACCCCGCCACTGACACCGGAGACGTTCCGTCGCCGTACCGGTTGCACCATTCTGGGTGTCCGCCGAACCCGATTGACGGACCGCCACAAGCGCCCCTGGGAGGGTCCGTTGCCGAGCGGCACCATGCTGCTGGTGGAAGGGACGCAAAGTGCGGTCAGCGACTTGCGGCGGAGCGGAATCGTGGTGCCGACCGAATGGCGCCAGAGCCAACTTCCTCCGGTCAGGTTCCGGTGGCGCGCCGGCGGCATCTTCGTTGGCACTGTTCTTGCGGCATCCAGCGGCCTGGTACCCGTCGTAGTCGCGGCCGTGGCCGGCGCATTCGCCATGGTGGCGTCAGGCACGTTATCCGTGAGCAGAGCGCTCGGGGCGATCGACGGCCGAGTCGCCCTCCCTGTGGCGGCCATGCTCGGCCTGAGCGTGGCAGTGCAGATGAGTGGTGCTGCAGCATGGGTGGCTGACGGCGTCGTCCAGGGAATGGGTGCGCTGGGTTTTGGCCCCGTCGGGGTGATGTCCGCACTCTTCCTGGTCACCGCTGTGACAACGGACCTTCTGACCAACAATGCGGCCGCCGTCTTGTACATGCCGATTGCGATTGGCATCGCGCAACTTCTGGGAGTTGATCCCTTCCCCTTTGCCGTCACCGTGATCTTTGGCGCCAACATGTCGTTTTCGACCCCGATCGGTTACCAAACCAACCTTCTGGTGATGGGGCCAGGCGGCTACCGGGGCCTCGATTACCTCCGGAGCGGGCCGCCTCTGACCTTGATCTGCTGGGCAGCATTCACTCTGTTTGTTCCCTGGTACTACGGGATCGGATAAACCCACTTGACAGCCGCAGCGGCGGAACCGTGCGGTGCCTCACCCAGCGCGTGTGCCGCCAATCCAAGGGTTCTCCTTGGTAGCATGCCGTTCTGTCTGGATAGGGATGCCTGGTTGAATGTCCATTCCGCTCCAACGCCCGGTCGCAATATTCGTGGGTACGTCGGCACTTCCATGCCCTTACCTCGCAGGGCGAATCGAGCGCAAAGCCATTACCCGGATAAGCTCCCATTCAGCAAACCGGATCCACACCGATCTCGTCCGCGCCGGTTTCCGCCGAAGCCATGGAATGGCCTATCGACCGGCTTGTCCATCCTGCAACGAATGCCGCCCAGTGCGGATCGACGTGGCTCGTTTCTCGGCCGGCCGGCGGTTCAGGCGAGCCCGCATTTCTTGCGCGAAGTTGACCTGGCGCGAATGCGACCCGGTGGCGACCCGCGAGCAGTTCGATCTGTTTAGTCGTTACCAGGCCGCCCGCCATTTTGGCGGCGAGATGGAAGACATGGGTTACCGTTCGTATCAGGCGATGATTGAAGAGACACCGGTCGATACCCGGGTCATCGAGGCGCGCGACGAAACCAACCGACTGGTCGCCGTCTCTCTCACGGACCGGTTGCCTGATGGATTGTCGGGAATCTACAAGTTCTGGGACCCGGACCAGAGGCGCGAGAGCCTCGGCACGGCCACCATCCTCTGGCAGGTGGAACGCGCACGGTCTCTTGAACTCCGGTATTTCTACCTTGGTTACTGGATCGCGGAATCGCCAAAGATGGCCTACAAGCAGCATTTTCGCCCGCTTGAGGAACTCACCGAGGCTGGCTGGCGCCCTCTTGTCCACACGCCGGAACCTCAAACGCCGGCGTAGAAGGCAGATCGCCTAATGCGGCGGATTTCCGACTATGCTGGATTGGTCGGGGCCCCATTTGTGCCCGGCACCGCTCGCGATACGTGTGAAGGAGCTTCAGCGTTGGACCGCAGAACATTTATTTCTGGTGCCACTGTCGTCAGTGCGTCGATCGCCCTGGCTGCCTGTGGCGAAGACCAGCAACAGGACAATCAGCAGACGCTGGAAACGGGTACCCCCGAGGATCCGGGTGCGGCCCCCAACTTCAACCGAGGAATACGGGAGTGGCGGTTGGTCACCACCTGGCCGAAGAACTTTCCCGGCCTCGGGACCGGGGCGCAGCGCATGGCCGACGAAATCACGGCGGCCTCCGAGGGCAGGCTGACCGTCAAGCTGTATGCCGCAGGCGAACTCGTCCCTCCGTTCGAGAACTTTGATGCCGTTCGCGAAGGCAAGGCGCAGATGAGCCATGGTGCCGCGTACTACTGGATCAACAAGCACCGATCGACCCCCTTTTATGCGGCCGTTCCGGGCGGGCTTGTCGCCCAGGAACACAACGCATGGGTGTATCACGGCGGGGGCCAGGAACTATGGGACGAGCTCTACGCGGAATTTGGCCTGAAGGCCTTTCTTGCCGGCAATTCCGGCACCCAAATGGGCGGATGGTTCCAGAAGGAAATCAACTCGGTTGACGATTTCAGAGGCCTGACGATGCGGATTCCCGGCCTCGGAGCCGAAGTCATCAATCGGATGGGCGCGACCGCTGTCAATCTTCCCGGAGGCGAGATCATGCCGGCCCTGCAATCGGGGGTCATCGATGCAACCGAATGGGTCGGGCCCTGGAATGACCTGGCGTTCGGGTTCTACAAGATTACGAAGAATTATTACGGCCCCGGCTTCCACGAACCAGGCACAGCCTCGGAACTCATGATGAACCGGGCGGCATGGGACGATCTCGAATACGACCTGCAGTCAATCATCGAGAATGCAGCGGCTGCAACCAACGTCCGCATGTTGTCCGAGTTCACCGCAGCCAATAACGAATCCCAGCGAGCACTGGTCGAGGAACACGGTGTCCAGCTGAAATCGTTCCCCGAAGATGTGTTCAAGACCATGCTTCGCGAAAGTGACGATGTGGTGCGCGCTACCGCCGACGAGGGCGATCTCGCGCGACGCATCTTCGAAAGCTGGGAGCGCTTCCGCGATGAGGCGCGTGCGCGCAACCCTTACGCCGAACAGGGTTACCTTCAGTTGCGGGGTTGATCCCCATTCGCATCGCCTGAGTTTCGCGGGCAGGCCCATTTGGAGACCTGTGCGCGGCGGAAGTTGACCGATCCCGCCACCCTCAGGCGATGCTGGCGCGATGCTCTCGCGATGGGAGCGAGTGTGTGAGGGCTCAAGGCCGGATGGGTCAGAAAGCCCGGTTTCCCTGTGCTGCCCGCCGATTATCCGTGGACAGGTTTGCCGATCTGGACGGAGATCGAGGAGGCGGTAGTCGTTGGTGCAAGCGCGAGGCGCCGATCGGCGAGGCCGCGCAACGCACCGTCGGCAACCTGCCCGCGGGCATCGGCGCGGTGTTCGCGAACTCCGGGCCCGTCGAACCTGCCAACGGCGTCCTCCATCCTGCTTTCAGCTCGACCCAGCCGGAACGCGCTCACGCTTTCCGACGTGCATGGCGCTACCCTCGGGAAGCGCTTGGGCTGGCTGCGCTTGCTTCCTACTGCGGATAGATGACTTTTGGCAGCCAGGTCGCAAGTTCAGGGATCAATGCAAGGATCCCCAGCATCAGCAACTGGATCGTGACAAACGGTATCGCCCCGCGGTAAATCGCAGCCGTGGGAACACTCTTTGGCGCGACGCCACGGAGGTAGAACAACGAGAAGCCGAACGGCGGGGTCAGAAACGAGGTTTGGAGGTTGACCGCGACCAGAATTGCGAACCACACGGGATCCACGCCGAGCATCAGAATCGGAGGTCCGATAATCGGAATGACGACGTACGTGATCTCGATGAAATCAAGAAAAAACCCGAGCAAAAACATCAGCAACATGGTCAGGATGAGCACCGTGACCACACCGCCGTGAAGACCCCCCAGGAATTCCGCCACCATCTCGTCGCCTCCAAACCCCCGGAACACGAGCGAAAAGAGCGCCGCACCGACAAGAATGGTGAACACCATGGCGGTCATGCGAGCTGTGGCGCGCATCACATCCTGAAGAATGGTCAAATTGAACTGTCGTCGCTGAATCGCGAGCAGCATGGCACCGATTGCGCCGACACCGGCTGATTCCGACGGCGTCGCCAATCCCGCGAGAATTGAGCCCAAGACGGCGACGATCAGTACCAGCGGCGGAAGCAAGGCGCGGACAACCCGGGCGCGGAGTTCGGCTGCGGAGACCGCAGAGCGCTCATCCTTCGGAATGGGCGGCATCGCATCGGGCTTGATGGTCCCGTAGGTGTACTGCCAGCCGATGTACAGCCCGACGAGGACTAGCCCCGGGAGCAGCGCTCCGACAAAAAGGTCTGTGACGGTCACGGCCTCGGGCGAGAAATTTCCCTGCGCCAGTTGTGCCTGCTGATAGGCCGCAGAAATCTGGTCTCCGAGCAGAATGAGGACGATCGAGGGGGGAATAATCTGTCCCAGCGTCCCCGCCGCACAAATCGAGCCACACGCGATGGAGGGTTCGTAACCGCGCTTCAACATGGTCGGCAGCGACAGGAGACCCATCGTGACCACTGTTGCACCCACGATGCCGGTCGATGCAGCAAGGAGTGCACCCACACAGGTCACCGCAATGCCAAGTCCTGCCCGCATGCTCCCCAGCAGCAACCCCATGGTCGTGAGAAGTTCTTCAGCAATCCTTGAGCGTTCGAGCATCACCCCCATGAAGACGAACAGCGGAACCGCGATCAGGAGATCGTTGGTCATAATCCCGTAGATGCGGTTCGGAAACGCAGCGACAAAGCTGAAGTCGAACAGCCCTACGGTGGCGCCGGCGGCGGCACCGAGAAGCGCAACCCCCGACAACGTGAACGCAACAGGAAACCCGGCCAGGAGCGCCGTGATCAGGGCCAGCAGCATTCCGCTGACGAGAAGTTCTGGTGTCACGCTTCGGTGCTTTCGCCCAGAACAAGCAGGCGCATGGTCCGGATCACGATGGCGATTCCCTGCAGGATCAGCAATCCCGCAAACAGCCATATGCAGGTCTTGAGCAGATAAACGGCGTGCAGGCCCCGCTCCTCAATGGACCCTTCGAAGTCGGCCCACGAGTTCAAGACGTAATCCCAGGAAAAAAAGATGACGGCGACGCAGACCGGGAACAGAAAAAACACCGTGCCCAGCAGATCCACCCACGCTCGCTGCCGGGGCCGCATGCGTTCGTAGAGCATGTCCACCCGGACATGTCCGTCGTGTTTCAGCGTGTAACCCGCCCCCAGCAGGAACACGGCGGCGTACATGAACCGAACGGACTCCTGCATCCAGATAAACCCAATGCTGAAGCCGTATCGAAGAACCACGATCACGACGGTCACAAGAACCATGGACAACGTAAGCCAGGCGATGGTGCGCCCCGTCCACTCATTCAGCGCGTTGATCGCACCGACGATCGTTTGACCGCGAATCACGAGACCGATGTACCGCGAATTGAATGCATGTAAGTCGCCGTTTCGATTCGATGTTCTGGATGCAGGCCGCCAATACCAGGGGGAATGTGCCGCGCAGCCTGCTGGCGACTATCGACAGAGATGATCTCGTCTCAACGTGTCTGCAGGATACCCTGCTTTCCTGGCAATGTGCACACGGGAAACCCGACACTCAGTCGAAACGCAACGCCCTCGGAAATCCCTTCGGGACTTTTCGTCCAACTTGCCCACGTTTTCCGATCCACGGCGCAAGCGTGTGAAGCGAAAAAGTGCGGAGCCTGCTTCCGGTCCGGCAAACCAGGCCAGCCTCCCCCGAAAACACCATCGCATCGGACAACCGTCCTCTCCCCTGTCGCTGCAGGTACGCTCCTTGACCCCTGCTCCGCTGCGGAAGTTCGGAAGCCGGAAACACCAGCATTTTTCCGGTGGTACTTACCACGGCAACATAATCACCCACGGCACTCCGACAGACAACGAGCTCGGCACCATCGGCAGCCGTCACAACTTGCCGGCCGCTTCGGCTTCCGACGAGGTCCCCGATCTGCGCGACGAACCCGCGCCCATCGTCGCTCGCCAGCAAGACCGGATTTTGGTCCTTCGGCCACACCGCGACCAGATCTTCGTCGTTTCCGATCTGGGCGTGGAGGCGGATCGGTTCACCGAACCCTCGTCCGCCCGGCAAGCGCGAGAGCGGCAGCGTGTACGTCCGCCCCTTTGTCGTAGCCACCAGCACGTCAGCGGTGCTTTCTGTGCGTACTACGAACTGAGCGCCGTCATCCTCCCGATAACGAAGATCCCTCTCGTCCTCCACGTGACCACGCACCACTCGCACCCAGCCTCGGCGGGAACAGATGAGTGTCACGGGGGCCGGAAGCTCCGCCACCTGCGTGGGTGCGGTGCTCGAGGCCCGACCCGAATCGATTAGGGTCTTTCGGGCTCCGTCACGGCTATCGACTCCGAATCGTCCGCGAAGTTCGCGAATCTGGCTTTCAATCCGGTCCGTTTGCAGATCCTCGGATTCCAGCAGTGCCATCAACTCCACACGCTCGGCGGCCAGCTGGTCGTGCTCGGTACGGAGCCGCGCCTCTTCGAGCCGCCGCAGCGTGCGGAGACGCAAATCAAGAACTGCCTCCGCCTGCTCCCTGCTCAGCGCGAACGCCGTCATCAGCCCCGACCGGGGTTCGTCGTGTTCCCGGATGATTCGTATGGCCGTCTCGAGATCCGCGAATATCAGAAGGTAGCCCTCCAGCACGTGGAGGCGCCGGTTCACGTTCGACAGCCGGTGGCGGCTTCGTCGCACCAATACGTCCCGCTGATGGTCGATCCACGCTTGAATGACGGGAACCAGCCCCATGACCCGTGGAACACTGTTGCGGTCCAGAACGTTGAGATTCAGGGATATCCTGGTCTCCAGGTCCGTCAGTCTGCAGAGGATTTCGATCTGTTCCGCCGGGTTCGCGATGCGGCCACGCAAATCGAGCACAATGCGAATGTCATCAGCGGACTCATCTCGAATCTCCGCCAACCAAGGCAGTTTCCGCGCTTGAAGAAGTTCGTCGAGTTGGGTGACGATGCGCGCCTTCGGAACCCCCCAGGGAATCTCGGTCACCACCAGCCGGGTTCGACCACGCTCCAGGGGCTCCGATTTCCAGGCGGCACGCAACCGAAACCTGCCGCGGCCGGAGCGATACGCTTCGTGAATGGTCTCCTCGTCGTCGACGATCACCCCGCCGGTCGGGAAATCGGGCCCGGGCAACATCTCAAGCAGGGTCGATAGGCGTGCCCCGGGCGTGCGGAGAAGATGCAACGCGGCCTGACAAATCTCGTCAACGTTGTGCGGTGGTATCGAGGTTGCCATCCCGACCGCGATTCCCTGCGCTCCGTTTGCCAGCAGGTTCGGAAATGCGGCCGGCAGCACCTTCGGCTCGTCATGCTCGCCGTCGTATGTATCAACAAGGTCGACCGCATCCTCGTGCAGGCCTTCAAGCATTGCATCGGCAACTGCCGTGAGCCTGGCCTCGGTGTAACGCATGGCCGCGGGGCCGTCGCCGTCGACATTGCCAAAGTTGCCCTGCCCGTCCACAAGCGGATAACGAATCGCAAAATCCTGAGCAAGCCGAACCATGGCGTCGTAGACCGCCTGATCCCCGTGCGGGTGGTACTTTCCGATCACGTCGCCGACCACCCGCGCGCACTTCTTGAAACCCGAACTGGGATCGAGGCGAAGTGCCCGCATGGCAAACAGCAGGCGCCGATGGACCGGCTTCAAGCCATCACGCACATCGGGCAGAGAGCGCGACATGATGGTCGACAACGCATAGCTGACGTATCGATCGCCCAGCGCATCAGCCAGCGGCAGTTGCCGGACTTCGCGAGCCTCGCTCATGCGGAAGCCGTCTCGGTCAAGGCACCAGGGCTGTCGATATTCAACGCTTCGACAAGACGCGCGCGCGCGGCGGGAAGTGCCCGCCGGCCGTGTGCCAATGCGTTCCGATGAAGGAAATAGCCAGTCAATTTTAGCCCGGCGGAAAGGTCGCGGGAGTTTGTCGTGTTCGTGCCCGACAGCAAAAACCCGGGCAAATTCAGCAGCCGGGGAACCCAGGAGCCGGCTCCCTCACGGGATACCGCCCGGCCAGACTTGGGAGATACATACACGAGATTGCGATCCATGCCGGTGACTGCGCAGCGTGTCAGATCCAATCCGGCTCCGGTCTCGCGGAGCAGATTGAGTTCCCAACGCACGTAATCGCTTTTCCACTCTTCGGCATTTGCCAGCTGATCAAGTAGCACCTCGGTCAGGGCGTGGATAACGGGCTCTGGCTCCCGCTCGGGCAGCAGCCATTCAACCAGTGCGCAGACCGACGACACCGCAGCCAGCCGCAAACGGGAATGCAGGACACGAGCCGAGCGGGCATCAACCAGTTCGCACACAAAATGCCCGAGATGCTCGGGCAGCCGCCCGCTCCACTGGGCGTTGACCCGATTTCCCGGCGCATAAATCTGGCCGCGCGCCGCTGCTGCACCACGGACCAGGCCCGCATACCGGCCATGGGAACGCGTGAGAATTTGTACGATCTTGGAGGTTTCGCCCCAGTTCCGCGACGAAAGGACCATGCCGTCGTCCTGCCATCTCATGGCGAGCACCACATCATGTGCCGAACTCGAGGCCGACGAGGTCATAGTGCTCCCGTCGCTCGGGCCACGACGGATCGACCTTTACATGCACAAACAGATGCACCGTGCACCCTGTCGCCTCTGCGAGCTCATGGCGGGCCGCAATGCCAATCGCACGGATACGTGTCCCGTTCCGGCCTACCACAATGGGTTTCTGGCTGGATCTGCGTACAAGAATGCAGACGTCGACCCGGGCACTACCGTCGGGAAGATCCTTCCAGCTCACCGTTTCAGTGGCCAGGTCGTACGGGATCTCCTGATGCAACTGCAAATATGCCTGTTCGCGCACGCATTCGGCAGCCAGTAGTCGTACCGGCAGGTCTGCGGCCTGGTCTTCAGGATAGTGCCAGATCCCCGGTGGGCAGCGGATCGCCAGCGCATGCCGGAAATCATCGACCCCGTCACCGCGCAACGCGGAAATCATGAAGAAGTCGGTCAATAGAGAGTTCGACCGCAGCGAATCCACCAGGGACAAGAGGCTGTCCCGGCGCACGCGATCGATCTTGTTGATCACACAAACCGCTTCCGTCCTTCGCTTCTTCAGACCGGCGAGGATCGGCTCGTTGTCCGCAGTCAGGCCGCGCGTGGCGTCGATCAGCACACACCGGACATCCGCCGAGCGACTTTCCCGCCAGGCTGACCGAACCATCGCCCGGTCGAGGCGCCGACGCGGCGCAAAGACTCCCGGCGTATCGATCAAGGCCATCTGCGTATCGGCATGGTGCGCAATGCCGCGCAGTCGCGAGCGCGTCGTTTGCGCCTTGGGCGTGACAATCGCAACCTTCTGCCCAACCAGTGCATTCACCAACGTGGACTTGCCCACGTTGGGTGCACCCAAGAGCGCGATCACTCCGAAACGCTTTCCGGTCACCGCCGGCGCGACAGTTGCTCCAGGACGCGCGCGGCTGCCTTCTTTTCTGCTTCCCGAATCGTTGGCCCGGTAGCCTGGGCAGTCACTGCTCCGCCTCTGTCCCGTTCCACCATGACCTCGATCTTGAAGACGGGTTCGTGATCTTCGCCTTGGCGATCCAGCAACGTGTACCTTGGCAACCGAGACCGTCGCGCTAGCGTCCATTCCTGCAGAGCGCTCTTCGGATCCCGGGGAGGCTCGGTCAGCGCGGCAATCCGGGCCGCCCAGTGCCTCTTGACGAACGCGCGTGCTGCCGTCTCCGCGTTGTCACTCCAAAGAGCTCCAAGAGCGGCCTCGACACAATCTCCAAGGGCGCGCCGATGGTCCGGGAACAATTCCGGCGCCATGTCCTCGGCGATCGCGTCCGCCAAGCCTGAAACGCGGGCCACGTCAGCCTGGACTTCTCCACTTGCAAGGTACGACAGTCGGAAAGACAGCTCCCCTTCAGACGCATCTTGAAACGCATTGACCAGCAATTCCGTCACCAGCAAGCCCAAAACCCGGTCGCCCAGAAATTCAAGCCGCTGGAACCGCTTGAACTCAGGCCGGTCCTGTGACTGCGGCAAGAGGGCGACGCGGAGCGCAGAATTCCGGAAGGAATGGCCCAGCACGCGCTCCACGGCCGAACGTTCCCGCGTGTTCACAACCAGGTGCCGATTCGCGAAAACCGGATGGCTCCGGGCCATGTCCAAAACTTCCAGGACTGCGCCGAGCCATCAAACGAAATAAACACCACCTCAGCACGACCCACGAGATTTTCAGCAGGGATAAACCCGACTCGTCCAAGCAGCCGACTGTCTGACGATTGGTCCCGATTATCGCCCAATGCGAAGTAATGGCCTTCGGGCACGATGTACTCGTCCGTGTTGTCGAGCGCACCGTTCGGAGTCGCGTCGTAGATGAGGTATTCGCGCCCGCCGGGAATGGACTCCCGAAACACCTCGTATGTGTGGGTAACGCCATGCCGATCTGTCACGCGCTGTTCGCCCAACGAGGTGCGTGGAACGACTTCATCATCGATGTAGAGCAACCCATTACGGACCTGAATCCGGTCTCCGGGCAAGCCGACAATGCGCTTGATGTAGTCGGTCTCCGGGTTGGGTGGAAACTTGAAAACAGCGATGTCCCCACGTACCGGACTGCGTTCCAGCACCCGCCCGGAAATGGGAACGATCTGCCAAGGAAACGAGTACCGACTGAATCCGTATGCATATTTGGACACAAACAGATAATCGCCCACGAGCAGGGATGGCTTCATGGATCCCGAAGGGATGCTGAACGGCTCGAACGCGAGCGAACGAATGACCAGAGCCGCGAGCAGGGCGAGGACAAGCGTGCCGAGATTTGATGACGCCAACCGGCGCAATACTTTGTACACGGAAACGATCAATCAAACGTTGTGAGCGGAAATGATGACAATTGCGTACGCGAGCTCGCGATCATCGGAAATCGTCAACTGAAGATCCGATTGCATGCCTGGCGGAGTCAGTGCACGAAGGCGCTCGGCTGCTGGACCCGCCAACTGCAACGTTGGCTGGCCGCTGGGCAGATTGCGTACCTCCATGTCGCGCCAGCGTACTCCTTGACGCAGTCCGGTTCCAAGTGCCTTTGAGCAGGCCTCCTTGGCTGCAAACCGGCGCGCGTAACTGGCCGCGCGCGCCCGCCGGCGATCGCATTTCGCCCGTTCGCCTTCAGTAAACACGCGATGCGTAAACCGTTCGCCAAAACGCGCCAGCGTGGCCTCGATTCGACGAACGTCGCACACATCGTGTCCCAGCCCGACGATCACGATTCCCTGCCGGCTGCACGATCAAGGACACCCCGCATTTCACGAACCGCAGCATCGAGTCCGACGAACACAGCTTCGCCAACAAGAAAGTGGCCAATATTGAGTTCCGAAATCTCGTCAATCATCGCAACCATCCCGGCTGTCTCGTAGTCAAGTCCGTGCCCGGCGTGAACCGCAAGGCCGGCGTTCGCCGCTGCCGCCGCCGCCGAACCCAGCTCATCCAGAGCCTCGGGCCTCTCCGATGGCGCGGCATTTGCAAGCCGGCCTGTATGGAGTTCGACAGCATCAACTTCGGCCTCCGCTGCCCGTTCAACCATCTGCAGGTCAGGATCCACAAACAGCGTGATCGGAATGCCTGACGAGGCCAACGCTTGCTGCGTGCGAACCACGTCCGCGCGCGCAGAGGCAAGATTGAGGCCGCCTTCCGTCGTGAGTTCCGCGCGCTTTTCCGGAACCAGGCAGACCCGCGCAGGGCGCGCAGCGAGAGCAGCATCGATCATCTCGTCGGTGGCAGCCATCTCAAGGTTGAGAGGCAGTGATACGGCCTGGCGAAGTGCCACGACATCAGCATCCGAAATGTGCCTGCGATCCTCCCGAAGGTGCACCGTAATGCCGTCTGCGCCGGCAGCCGCAGCGATTCGTGCGGCACGGAGCGGGTCCGGGTGCCCGCCACCACGGGCATTCCGAATCGTCGCGACATGGTCGATGTTCACGCCCAGCCGAATACGGGACCTCGTCACAACGCACCGTCATGGTGACGACGCCGGGCCAGGCGTTTCTGCCGGACCGACCGGATGCGCAGATACCGAAGTCTCTGGTACTGCGCAATCGACGATCGAACCAGGAAATACGCGATGATCCACGCAGCGACGACGAATGGGATGGATCCGACCGTCATCGTGGGCAGCAACCGAAGGCTTTCGAGGTCGCGAACAGCCGTATCGAAATCCCATCGGATGACCAGGTTTGCAGCGGCCGACACAAGCGCTAGCAATTCGTCGGTTACCGCACCCACAGTCATGCCGACATTCGTAGCGCCAGGAAGGATCAGCGTTCCTGTCTGAAAACTCACGATCCAAATCAGCGGAAACGTCCACGGGTTGCCGACAGCTGTGCCAATCAATGCGGTTACCCAGCTGCCGCCAAGAATCCACGCCAAGACGACCGCGACAACGCCATGCAGGCCAACGAACGGTGTCATCGACAGCGCTGCACCGCATGCGAATCCTGTGGCCAGCCGGTGCGGGGTGCCGGGAATCCGCTGCAAGCGCCGCAATAGATACCGCGTGGACCGGACCATCCCACGACGGGGCCAGATCCAGGCCAGCGTTCGGGTCAACCATGGAGAGCGATGCCGGGACTGAAAAAGCATTAACTGGACAGGCCGCGACTGCCGGGTTTTTCCGCCGGCAGCGCAGCCAGTTCGGCAGGCAACTCATGGGGAGGATATGCCGGCACTTCGTAACTCAGGAGCGGCACCAGTGGCACACCCGGATCAGACTTTCCCGCGCTGCGATCAACGAGACAGGCTTCAGCAACCACCTCCCCGCCCGCCGCCTGCACGCAGGCGATGCATTCCCGTGAAGACAGCGCTGTGCTGATGACATCCTCGACCACCAGGACCTGCGCGCCGGGCGCAATGGAAAAGCCGCGACGAAGGGCAAAACTACCCTCCACCCGTTCAACAAATACCGCCGGCAGGCCCAAATGCCGGGCCGTCTCGTAGGCCACAAGAATCCCCCCCAGGGCAGGCCCCACAACGAGGTCGATCCGGGTTTCCGGCAAGGCGGACCGCACCTTTGCCGCAAGCGCCGCGCATAACCGCTCAGCGCGGGCCGGATGCTGCATCACCAACGCACATTGCAGATATGTCGGACTGTGGAGCCCGGACGTCAGAATGAAATGGCCCGTGCGAATGGCTCCTGCGTCTTGAAATTCTGCCAGGATTTCGGAGTCATCAAGGAATGGACTCACCGCTTGGTTATCCGTTCGGCCGAAAAAATCTCCGCTGAGGCCTCCAGCGAGACCAAAATTTCGTTGAGATGTCGGATGTCCTCGACCTCCACGTCCACATCCAGATCAAAAAAGTCTGTCGAACGGCGCTGCACGCGCAAATTCGAGATATTGGCGCCGGTGCGCGCTATGCAGGCCGCCAGGGTATTCAGGCTTCCGGGGCGGTTGGTCAGCTTCACGCGTAGCCGGCCGACTTGACCCGGAAGGTCGTCGCCCTCGGCCCAGTTCAAATCGTACCAACGTTCCGGATCGCCCGAAAAGCGCTCCAGGGTCTCGCAATCAATTGTGTGAACCCGTGCACCCAGCCCTTCTGTCATGATTCCGACAATCCGCTCTCCCGGGAGTGGCGAACAGCATTCGGCGAGATGCACTGCTATGCCCGGCGCAAGCCCTCGAATACCGACTGCGACTCCCTTGACGGACCGTCCTTTACGGGTTCGAACCGCAAACTTTCTGTGCGCTTCCGGGTACACCGCACGCACAACCTTGGCGCCTTCGAGTTGCCCGGCTCCCACCGCCGTCATGAGTGCCCGCTGGTTCGAGTAGCCGAAGACCTTGAGCACCGGCGAAAGCATCTTCGGATCGAACGCCTTGCCAGCGAGTTCGAACTCATGCTCGATGATGGCCGTGCCCAGCTTCTGGTGTTCCCGCTGCCGGCTCCTGCGAAGCGACTTCCGGATCTGGCTTCGTGCGCGCCCGGTGCGAACAAACGTTTGCCATACAGGATTCGGCTGCTGGCTTCGCGAGCGCAGAATTTCAACCTGATCACCGCTCTTCAATTGTGTATCCAGGGGCGCCGGCCGATCATTGATCTTGCACCCGACGCAAGTCGCACCGATACGCGAATGCACTGCATACGCGAAGTCGACGGGTGTCGCGCGTTCGGGAAGAGAGATCACATCCCCCTTGGGGGTAAAGCAGAATACGAGGTCGTTGTAGATCTCAAGCTTGGTATCCTCAATGCCTTCGGCGTGATGGGGCGTACTCTCAAAAATCTCCCGCAATCCGCTCAACCATTGAAGAGTCCCGGTGGTCAGTCGCTCAGGACCACTGCCCTCGGACTTGTACCGCCAATGGGCCGCCAGTCCATATTCGGCCACCTGGTGCATGTCCGTTGTCCGAATCTGGATCTCGATTGCGCGTTTGTGGGGTCCGATCACCGCGGTGTGGAGCGATCGATAGCCGTTGGGCTTTGGCAAGCTGATGTAATCACGGAAACTTCCCGGCACAAATCGCCAGCGGCTGTGCACCACACTCAGCGTGCGATAACACTCACGCTCGGACTCGGTTACCACACGGAACGCAAAGAGATCGGTGACTCTCTCCGTGGTCACATGCTTGCGCTGCATTTTCTGCCAAATCGAATACGGCCGCTTTTCGCGCCCTGTCACCTCGCTTTCGATTCCTTCCGCAATCAAGGCTTCGCGCAATTCGTTGAGGGTGCGCCCAACCTGAGCGGGAGAACGTCGCTTCAGGAACTCAAGCCGCCGACTAATCGCATCGTGCTCGGCAGGCTGCAATTCGGAAAAGGCCAGATCCTCAAGTTCCTCGCAAATCGCCATGATCCCTACGCGCCGGGCAAGCGGAGCGTATAAATCGAGAGTCTCCTGGGCGATACGGCGCCTTCGTTGCTCGCCTTGCACGTGCTGCAGGGTGCGCATGTTGTGAAGCCGGTCCGCCAATTTGACCAGTAGGACCCGAATATCCTTGGCCATGGCCAGGACGAACTTGCCGAGATCGCCCCGATTGGCAGCCGTTCGCGGTTCGATCTTCGATAGCTTTGTGACCCCGTCTACCAATTCGGAGACTTCAGTGCCGAATTCGCTCCGAATTTCTTCTTCGCTTGCCACTCCGTCTTCGATCGTATCGTGAAGAAGACCGGTCGCAATGGTGGCAGAGTCCAGCCGGTAGCTCGCCAAAATTCCGGCAACTTCGAGAGGGTGCGAAAAATAGGCTTCCCCGGACTCCCGGGTTTGCGCCTGGTGCCGCTCCATCGAGAACGTAAATGCGCGGTTCAGGATCGCCACATTGACCGACGGGTCGTATTCGCGAACCCGTTCGATCAGTTCTTCCTGGCGAATGGTTGCTCCTCCGCTGCTGGGGTCATCACTTCCGATCGTCGGACGATCTAGTCATCAGCGGGATCGTCAATCGCAGCGTCCTCGTGGTCTGCTCCGAGTCCCATTTCATCAACCGCCTGATCCACGTCGTCCAACCCGCTTTCGATCTCCTCTTCGTCTGCGCCATCAGCGCTGGAAAGATCAGCCGCAGACTCCGCCACGTGCATCCCGGCTTTCTCAGCATCCGGCATGCTGGCAGCCTCAACTTCACTCTCCGAAAGAATGTCGGCATCAGGGGTCACCGCGACTTGGTCCAGCCCAAGGGATCGGGCATAGGCCTCGACCGGATCCTCATCGGCGTCATCCCGTTCGAAATGCTTCTGCAGAGAACGCACGATCCCCTCTTGCAGCGAAGCAAGGTCGAGATTGCCCTCCGCAATTTCGCGCAACGCTACAACGGAGTCCTTGTCGTCATCCTTCTGCACCGTGATTTCTGACCCGCGGCCAATTGCCCGCGACCGTTCGGCCGCATAGAGCACCAGATCAAAACGATTGCTGACAACCGGAATGCAGTCTTCCACCGTTACACGCGCCACAGCATCCTCCTGGGTAGTGACAGGATCGCGCCCCTCGGTCGCGCACTGCCAATACGGGTTCGTTTAGCCTGAAACTAGTGCGTTTTCAACCGCCGGTATCGCCGGACCGGTCGTTCAGACCGAGCCCAGAGCCAGGCTTCATGCGAGAGGGGTAGTTGCGCGATCAAGGACCGAAGCGGAGCCCGGTTGACGGGATGACGCCAAGTCGGAAGCACGTCCTGAATGGGCCGCAAGACGAATGCCCGTGCGATGAGTCTCGGATGAGGCAGAACAGGGCAGCCATCCCGCTTCAGGATGCGCTCACCGACGGCAAGCAAGTCAAGGTCAAGTGGACGCGGTTCGTTGGGCTTGCCGCGCCTGCGACCAAAGGCACGCTCAATCGCCTGCAGGCGCGCGAGAATCGCTGCGGGCTCAAGACCGGATTGAACCAGCACCACCGCATTGACGTAGGACGGCCCCAGTCCACTTGGCAACGAGCGTGATCGGTAGATGCGAGACAATCGCCGAGGGCGCAATCCGGCGAGTCGCAGCCGTTCCGCAGCAAGAACAGGAAGCGCCGTCAGCGCCCCAAGACCGGGCCGGCGCAAGTTGGCACCGATTCCAATCAGTACCGTACGTCCTGAGGGGACCGGTGGCCCAGAGAACCGAACCCGATTGCGCGCCCGGGTCAAACGCCGCGTGATTCGTTCCGGTTTCACTCAACATCTCGGGACCAGGGCGGATGCAGTGCGTCTGGTGCGGCGAATCACCACAGTGTGGCTCCGTGCATCCAGACCCAAATCAAGGGTTCGGAACGCCTCCAACGGCCTCCAATGTGGCCGTCTCCACTCCGGCAAATCAATCGGTACGATCAACCCTGACTGTACCAGGCCGGAATAGCACACAGGCAAGGGCGGGCAAGAGCAGTACCGCGCCCGCCATATTGGCGAGAAACATAAACGTCAGCAGGGTTCCCATGTCCGCCTGGAACTGAAGTGACGAGAACATCCACGTCGAAACCCCGATGGCAAGTGTGAGAGCTGTGATCAACACCGCATTGCCTGTGACAGCCATGGCCTCGCGATATGCGTCGACAAGCGCGGCTCCGCGCCGCAACGCCCGTTGCATCTGACTGAAAATATAGATCCCGTAGTCGACCCCGATCCCGACACCAAAGGCTGCGACGGGCAACGTCGAAAGTTTCAGCCCGATCCCAAGCCCGGCCATCAGTGCGTAAGCCAGAATCGACACAAGTGCAAGCGGCAGTGCAACGCATATCGCGCCACGTATCGAGCGGAATGCCAACAGGCAAAGTCCCACGACTGCGCAATAGACCCAGAACAGTGTTTCGACCTGCGTGTCGCGGACCAGATCGTTGGTTGCAGCCATGATCGCAAGGTTACCGGTGGCCAACCGGAACCGGAGTGTGTCCGTGTTGTACTGGTCGGCATACTCCTCCACCGCTTCAATCACGCGGTCGATCGTCTCAACGCGGTGATCCTCGGTAAAGATCAGCACCGGCATGATCGAGCAGTCCGGATTGAGGAGGCCCGTATCCGGCCGGATTGAACCGACAGTCTGGACAAGCGTGGCGGATGTTCGGGGAAGGGCGTTCCACTTCGGATGACCTTCATTGAAACTTGCATTCAGCCGCCGGGCGACCTGGGGCAACGATATCGTTGATCGCACCCCGTCGACTTGCGCCATCCGAACGGCGAAATCATCGATTCGATCAACGAGGGAAAACTCAAGACAGGCCTGCGGTACCGTTTCAACGATGACCTGAAGCACATCAACACCAAACGCAAAGTGGTCAGCGACAAATTTTGCGTCCTGGTTGTACCGAGAGTCGGGTCGAAGTTCGGGTACTCCATCGCGCACATCGCCGACCACGACACCCTGCGCTCCGACAAAGCCGGCGCCCGCGATCACCGTGGCGACCACCAGAGTCGCACCTGCTGTCCGGCCTGTAGCGAAGACCGCCAGCCGGTCCCAGATTGCCTGCTTGGCACGCGCTGCACGTTCCATTCGCACCCGGTACTTTTCGTCGTGCCGGACATACGAAATAAGCAACGGCAAAAACAGCAAGTTGGTGAAGAGAATCGCAGCTACACCGAGACTCGCCGTCAATGCAAGCTCGCGGATCATCTGCACATCGATGAACAAAATGGCCAGGAACCCCACGCAGTCACTGGCAAGCGCGGCCGTCCCCGGGACGATCAAGCGGCGAAATGCCGAACGCGCAGCCGCGTCAGCACTCTTCCCCTCAACGGTCGCGATACCCGCCGCATTGACAACCTGGACCCCGTGCGAGACACCGATGGCAAATACAAGAAACGGTACCAACACCGACATCGGGTCAACGCCGTAGCCGAGTAATGTCAGGAGTCCCAGCGTCCAGACGACGGCAATGACCGAGCACGTCAGCAACAACGCGGTGTACCGCACCGAGTGGGTGAAGACGTAGACCAAGACGGCTGTAAGGAGAAACGAAATGCCGAAGAAGGTCAGAACGCCCAGGGCGCCATCGGCAATGTCTCCAACCGCCTGCGCAAAACCCAAAATGTGCACGGTAGCGACCTCATCGCTAAACGGAATCCGGACCCTCTCCTCCAGCAGCTGGGCCATCGCGATGTAGTCGATCCGCTCGCCCGTGACGGGATCCGTTTCGATGAGTTCCGCGCTAACCATCGCTGCAGACAGGTCAGTCGAGACCAATCGGCCCACAATCCCGGCCTTGAATACATTGGTGCGGACCTCGTCGAGATCCGCTTCAGTTCCCTGGTAATCAGCCGGAACGACGTCACCGCCTGTAAAGCCACCTTCGACAACTTCGATGAAACGGACATTGGGGGTGAACAGCGATTGCACCGATGCCTTGTTCACGCCGGGCAGAAAAAACACCTCATCCGTGACGCCACGAAGTGTTTCCATGAACGAATTGGAAAAAATGTTTCCAGAGACCGACCGGACTGAGACCAGGAGCCGGTTCGCGTTGCCGAATTCCTCCTGGTGTTGACCAAAGACACCCATGATCGGATGGCTCCAGGGCAACGTTTTCTCAAATCCTGCGTCTACCCTCACGTTGCCCGCAGGTACGGCAAGCCCTCCGCTCACCGCCAAAAACAACGCAATCCAGACCGTTCGCCGGTCGAATAGCCATCCCTCCAGCCGCGCAAGGGTTCCGGTCATCAGCGTGCCTGTGAGCCGGGGATCTCAATCTGCCTCGCCCCCCGTTCCCCCACAATCAGCGCCGATCCGGATTCCATTTCGTGGATTGCAGCAACCGCACCTCGGTGCCCCACCGGAACCGGGTTGAACACCCCCCCGCTGCTCTCGACCAAGAGAGTGCCATTGCCGCCCACGATCGCGACGCGTCCATCTTCAAGAAATTGGGTGTCGTAGAGTGGTGCCGACGTCACCATATCAATGCGCCGCCAACTCTCGCCTTCGTCGAAACTCTCGTAGAGACGCCCGGTCAACCCGTACAGCAGCAGGCGGCCAGAAGGACCTGGCCGCAGCCCGAAGAATGTGGCGTCCGTGTCGGCGGTCAGGCTAACCCATGTGGCGCCCCGGTCCCGGGATCGCAGAATCGTGCCGAATTCACCAACGATAAACAGAGTTCCGCCCGCAGCTTCGCGCACCGCGTAAAGGTGGGATTCCGTCGGATCAATATCGTCTCGCCGCACCCAAGTGCGTCCAGCATCGCGGGTCTCCAAAGCCAGTCCATAGGCTCCAACGGCAAATCCCCGCCCGTCATCCCCCAGCCAGAGATCAAGGAAAGGGGCGTCAAGCTCCGGCTCTGACCAGAGAACCTCCCACGTGTTCAAATCGGAACTGCCCAAGACCAACGCATCATGGCCAACGACGATCACTCGGCCGTCACGAGCGGACGCGACAGCGGTCAAGGCTCTGCGCACTGGCATCGGAATCTGATCCCAGGAACCGTCGGCCGCACGCCGGACAACGAGGCCACGCTCGCCGACGGCAATGACTTCATCTGATCCCAGTTGGGCAATCGCCAGCAAGAGCGCCTTGTCAGGCACACCCAACGCCGGCGCTGGTTCATCTAGCGGATCCGCGGACGCTGGCTGCAAAGCCAGCACAGTCAAGATCGCGAGGGTCGGCCCGGTTCTCCGACCCCCACGCAAACGACTCAGCGGCGACCTTTCCTGCGCAAGGTTTCCGGTGTGAACAACTCAAGGCTCATCGGTTGGTCAAACCGGTAGGGCTCATCCTGGTTGTCGAGGCCATCCACGATATACCGCCCGTTCTGCAGATCATAAACCGTCAATACCGTATCCCAGATCATTGGCACTTCGTAGAAATTAATCAGATGAGCCTCGCTCACGCGCCAAAGTTCACCGCGACCATCGTACAAGTCGATAACGCTTGCCTGCCAACTGTCTTCGTCAAGGTAGAACGTGCGCCGCCCATAGATGTGATTGGTGTTGTCCTTCAGCGTCGCTTCCACCTCCCACACCCGGTGAAGCTCGTACCGCGTCAAGTCGGGATTGATATGCCCGGGCTGAACAATGTCGGCAACCTGCGTATCACTACTGTGCAGAACATAACTGTTGTAAGGAATGTACAGCTCCCGCCTGCCTACGAGCTCCCAATCGTACCTGTCGGGAGCACCGTTGTACATGTCCTTCTGGTCCGCCGTCCGTTGCCCTTCCGACGCTGTTCCAGGGTTGTCGTATCCAATTTCCGGAACCCGGCGCACCCGCCGCCTTCCGGGGTTATAAACCCAGGCCTTGCGAGGCTCGACCGTTTGGTTGAGTGTCTCATGAACCAACACGATGTTGCCCGCACCACGTGGTGGAGCCGTAATTTCCTGCAGGAAATACACGAGCTTGTTGTCAATCGAATCGATTGTGGCACCAGGTTGGTGGTAGGCCCAAAGGGCGTTCTCCACAAGCCGGACCAGTGTGTAGTCACCACCTGCTGTCGGAACGGCCTGCCCCACAACCCGCCATACGGAATCCCCGCGGTAGCGCAGCAGGTGATTCCAGATCGCTTCGAGCCCGTTTTGCGGGATCGGGAACGGAACACCTTCAGCCGTGCTCAATACCCCGTTACCGTCCTCCGAAAGTACAGCGGTCGTCGCGTTTGCGATCGTCTTTTCATAGATTCTGGGTGGAACGGACGCAGATCGCCTTGTGGGGTACACAGGCATGCGGAATGTCGCTGGGTAACGTCGAAACAGGGCCAGCTGACCGGGAGAAAGAAACTCCGCGTAGGCATCCACGTTGTCCGCCGTGATCGTGAACAGAGGTTCATCGTTCGGGAACGGATCGACGTGGTGGCTTCCCGGGCTGTAGTTCGCGGGAGGCGCTTCAATACCACCCTCCCACGGAGGAATCGTTCCCTCATCGTTACCGGCCCGGATTGCTCCGAGCGGGGTGAGTTCCGAATTGAGTGACGCCGCCTGCTCGGCCGTCACATCGGCAGAACCGTGCGAGGCGATCGAGAGAACAAGAAGCGTTACGGCAGCGATGCCCCAGAGATTCCGCATCAGACTTCTCCCCAGTCGGTTCAGAAGGAATAACTCGCGGAGAGGGCCACGAAGTCGCGATCCACTAAGCGATCCGCGCCAAACGAGTTGGTGTAGGAAAGTCGCCCAGTCCAGACGTTGAGGTATTCTGCGTCAAGTGAAAGGCTGACGGTTTTGCGCCCTTCGACAAAGTTGCCGATTGGCCGTGGCGCCGTACCATTCACGTCGTGGTAGAAGGCCAGGCCCGGAGTCAACGCGACCGCTCCGATTGCGTTGTTGTAGGTCGCTCTCGCGACTACTCGATAACCCCATGACGTCGGATCGGCATAACCCTCACCTTCATAACGAAGTACCGCCTTGTCCTCGAGGTCGGGCACGTGGGTGATTCCCCCCTCCACCAGGAACGACACCTGATCGGCTCCAAGGCGCGGCCCCAGTACCTTGCTCACCGCGCTCTGAAGCTGGAACACATCCTTGCGCCTGTAACCCTGGACGGCAGAATCGAAACCGGCGACTCCTAGCTGGCCGGTTCCAAACACGGAACGATAAGCATTCCGCACTGAGTTCTCGACGGCCAGTCCCAGTTGCTGCAACTGCGGTATCGGCGGCAGAGTCGGGCCATTGATGTTGGCCAGCGACGAAAGGCCTTGCAACAAGATCTCTTCGTCATCAATCTGCAGGGGCTGATTTTGCCGCAGGGAGAGCTCCCCCTGCCATGCAAAACCGGTCGTGCCAATCTCGGAGTTAAAACTCACACCCACGATGTCAATGTCTTCGGGATACTCGAGAAAATATGTGGCCGACAAAGCATATTGCCCCTCAAGGACAACCAGTGGAGAGTCCGGAACTCCGTCCCCATTGCTGTCAACAAGATCGGGGATGCCGTCGCCGTTGGGGTCAAGAAGACGGATCCCTATGGCATCCGCGCTCCCTGTACGTGCGGACGCAACCGGCAACCGGCTATGGATGCGGGCCAGATAAACCCCGATTTCCGCATCATTCAGTGCTTCTGCGAAATACCGGAACGCGATTCCAAACTGACCCGAGTCGCCGGCATCACGGTCGGGTCCTCGTGGCACGTTGGCGCAGACTGGACTCAGCAACCATCCTGTTTGAGCCAGCAGGCCGAGGGTGGCGGGGTCTCCAGCCAGAGGCGGAACCCGCTGAGCGATCAATTGTGCGACCTGCTGGGCCGTGCGACCTTGAAACTCGGACGTATCAAACGCAACCCCGGGCAATCCCGGAACACGCAATGCCCCGTTGCATTCCGTCGGTCCTGAGGTGTCGTTAAGGGCGAAATCGGCGAGGTAGGCAACCTGGGCGCCCGGAGCCCCATAGTCGTTGGTCGAGAAAAAGGTTCCCAACGGCTCGATTTCCGTATGGTCCCAGCCCAACTGATAAAATCCCTCGACCGACAAATTGCCAGTCAAGCCCAGATTGATGCTGAGGGCTGGAACGGGCAGCAGTCCGTCGCGCAATTCGGCCCCGGCTACCCGCAATCTCGCGACATCGATTGGATTGACCGAGCCGACACCGTTCCGGATGAACACGCTCTCGCCCCAATTGATGACCTGATTTCCGACCCTGACAAATACCGGTTTGTCGCCGACGTCAAGGTCCCCGGCCAGATATGCATCAAGAAGTCGAAAATCGCGCCCCGCGATCCGCCGGGCCGTATCGGTCAAGGGGGTTCGGGCCGTCGTTTGGTCGGCGACAGCGTAGTCGTAGAAGTAGTTGGCCCGTGCGAATACCCCGAGGGTGCCTCGCTGCAGTGACAGTTCGTGCGTGACCTTCGTGTTTGCCGACACGAGGTCTCCCTTGTCGTAGTTCCGGTTACCGTCGTCGAAATTCATCTCCCCGTCGTTGGAGGGGTCGCCATCGTCGAGCAGCCCTACGAGACTTGAGTCCTGGTCGGCCGTTCGAACAGCCGCACCGACGGATACTGTTGTGTCGAAATAACCTGTGACTTCACCTTCTGACAGGTCAACCGCGGCCGCCGGCCCTATGCCAGCCCCGAGCCAAACGATTCCGACGACAGCCAAACCTCGGCCGAGAGCCGCAACCCCCTGAACCGAGCCCGAACAAACAACCGTGCTTCCGGTAAACAATCGGATCATGGCGACCGTCCCGTCCTGAAACTGCTTGCCCACTACAACCCCAATATTACCGCAATTGGGGCATTCCAACCAGTCAACCGCTGGGTGCAAGTTGTCTGGTAGTCCAAATCCGTTTCCCAAACAACCTGTTGCGGGCAATCTACCGGCTGCGGCCGGAGGAGTGCATCAGCCGCGCTCGCGCATGACACGCGCTTGTTCGCGCTTCCAGTCGCGCTTCCGCAACTCTTCCCGTCGATCATGGTGCTTTCTGCCACGCGCAAGGGCGATCTCGGCTTTCGCAAGGCCCGATGGATTGAAGTAGATCGACAGCAGCGCCACTGTCATCCCCTGCTCGTTGACCGCAGTTGTGATTCTGTCGATCTCGCGCCGTTGCAAGAGCAGTTTGCGGGGACGTTTGGGCTCATGCTGGTGCCCTTTCGCAGCCGCTCGCCAGGGGGCAATGTGAGCGTTCAGGAGCCAGAGTTCCCCATTCTTGGGTTCTGCGTAGGCATCCCGCACGTTTGCACCGCCGGCGCGGAGGGATTTGACCTCGCCCCCGGACAGGACCATGCCCGCCTCATATTTCTGTCCGAGTTCGTAGTCGTGACGGGCACGACGATTGACCGCGACCAGTCGGGTCATGCCATCCGCTCTAGGCCGTCACCAGATTCAGTTTAGCCATAGCCGATTGCACGGCTTCACGCGTGGCTGCCTCCGGTTCCACGAGCGGCAAACGGATCTCCGCACTGCACAGGCCCAACCGCGATGCAGCAAATTTGACGGGTCCCGGGCTTGTTTCCAGGAACAGGGCCTCGTGCAGCGGCATGAGGTCGTCCTGCAGTTCAAGCGCCTTCGCTGGATCGCCCCGCATCCAGGCGTCATGCACTGCTGCGCACTGTTTCGGCGCCACATTCGCCGTAACCGAAATCGTCCCGTGGCCACCGCAGGCCAAGAAGGCGAGCTGCGAAGCATCCTCACCGGAAAGCAGGTTGAACGGGGTTCCGCCAAGCGCAGTCCGCAATTGATGCGGGCGCACGGGGTCATTGCTCGCGTCCTTCACTCCCACAATCCGGGGAAGATCCGCCAACCGGGCCATCGTCTCGACGGACATATCCACGACACAACGGCCGGGAATGTTGTAAATGTACAGTGGCAGTTTCGACGCGTCGTGCACGGCACGAAAGTGGTTGTACATCCCGTGCTGGGTTGGCTTGTTGTAGTACGGCATCACCAGGAGCGCCGCATCGGCCCCAGCCTCATAGGCATGCTGGGTTAAGCGAATTGCCTCTTCGGTCGAGTTCGATCCGGTGCCCGCCATCACCGGCACGCGACCGGCAGCACTTTTGACCGTCAGGCTTACGACGCGGTCGTGCTCATCATGCGACAGTACCGGCGATTCTCCAGTCGTTCCGCACGGCACCAGCCCCTGCGTGCCCTCGGCAATTTGCCACTCAACAAGCCTTCGAAATGCGTCCTCATCGACCTCGCCATTCTGGAACGGGGTGATCAACGCACAGAACGAACCTTTGTACATGGTCAACCGTCGTTCCACGCTCACGGGATGGTGATCAGTTAGTATAGTAGGCGACCTTGAAATGGCGTACCGTCACCGACGCCAAAGTGCTACGGCGGAACAGCCTTGCTCGGCCTGACCGGTCAACAGCGCTGACGTTCACGGCACGGAGGGAAACACGGCCAATGCTTACTCCCGCCGAGATCAATACGTACCGCGAACAGGGTTACCTTGTCATTGAGGATGTTGTTCCGCCCGCAACACTTGCCCGGCTCCAAGCTCTAACCCAGGAACATGTCGAAAACGCGAAGGGCGTGCCCGGGCATACCGATGTCTACGACGTCGCCCACGGCCACTCCCCGGACAAACCCCTGCTGCGCCGCATCAAGCTTCCGCACAAGGCCCACCCCGAATACCGAGCCTTTGCGGAGGACCCGGTCGTCGTGGACATCATGGCCGATCTCCTGGGATCGGACATTCGGTTACACGGCGGAAAAATCAACTTGAAGCCGGGTGGCGCCGAGGACGCTGTCGAATGGCATCAGGATTGGGCGTTTTACCCCCACACCAACGACTGTGTTCTGGCTGTAGGCGTCATGCTGGACGATATGGATCTCGAGAATGGCCCCATCATGATGATGCCGGGCACGCACACCGGACCGGTCTACGACCACCACCTCGACGGGAAGTTCACGGGTGCGATCAATCTCGACCGTTGCGACCTCGATTTTTCCCAAGCTGAAACCGTTACGGGCAGGGCAGGATCAATCAGCGTGCACCACGCTCGCCTCGTCCACGGCTCAAGCGCCAACCGTTCGGGAAGGCCGAGACGTTTGCTGCTGTGGGAATATGCTGCGGCTGACGCATGGCCGCTCATGGGGGCTGGAGACATCGACGAGTTTGACGATCGCGTTGTGCGCGGCCGACCAACCGTCGCGCCTCGCATGGAACGCGTCCCCGTACGGATGCCGCTTCCGCCAGCCCTGCACCAGGGCTCAATCTTTGAAAATCAGCGTTCTGCAGCCAACCGCTACTTCGAGCCGGCCAAGATCAGAGAGGCCGCCTATTCGTAGGTGCCAATGAAGTTCCGCGCCCGTTGCTCGGCTTCGCTGACCTCTTCTGCAGTCATCTCTTCCGCTAGAACTTCCATGTAGTAGTCCGCATTCGTTTCTTCGGACAGACGGAACCACTTGTAGGCTTCAACGAGATCCGTTTCGGTACCTTGGCCGTTGGCGTAGTACTTGCCCAAATGAACCTGCGACAGCGCATGGCCTCGCCGTGCTCCGAGCAGAAACATGTCAAATGCATCCCCTAGCTGAAAAACAGATGCATACCGCAGACCCTGCATGTACCGAACATTGGTGTCCCGCAGAAGGTAATCGGTGCTCTGGTACGGGCGTTTTGGACTATGCGGATACTGAATTTCGACCCCCGCAGCGTTGGCCCGCGCCCGCATCTCGTCAGTGACATCGTCGGCAGCAACCGGAACGGCGCCAACTGCCACGAATAAACATAAGGGGCCTGCCAAGCACGCCCGTCGGAAACTACCTGGTCTTTGCATCAAGGATCACCATTGCGCGGAATCGATTACGACAAACATCGCGAGGACCCGTAACTAGCCCAGCGCCGGAGACCAGGCAAGCCCCCAAATCGTGTGCATCGCATCACCCATCGGGGGGAGAACGATAGGCAGATGTCCACCGGTCCCGCGCTCAATGCGCTCGAGAACTCGTCGAATTTTTGGAAAGGCGCTGCGTCACCTAAAAAACGACTGAAAATGCACGCTCCGGCCGGCACAAGGCCGGTAAGGTGATGAAGAGATCGGAGCCTCTTGAGGTGGTCGAGTTGGTTGGATTTCCGCTGGCTACCGGAGCGCTCATGAGCAGGATCGGGATGCCGGCCGGGGTATGTCCGGAACGCGCACCAAGCCTGCTGACCGGCAATGTGGCCAGCTCCTGACTCAAGGCAAGCACATACTGAAGCGAAACCAAGTGGCTTCTGCAAAGTCCCGCTCGACTACAGACCGTTGCCGAACCATCGAGAGCTGACCAGTTCGCTCCGGAGCGACCCTGGTCTGGCCAATACGCTTGCCGTCGCATCTTGTCGCCCGAAACGCGGTGTCCCGCTCCTCTTCGTCCATCGCTTCCACGAATTGCCGGCAATCCAACTTGAATTCACAAAGGTTCGACAACCTTCGCAATCAGGATCAACGCAACAAGGACAGGAAAGCCGTTGAAACAGGGAGGATGCGTCGATCGACAAGTCCCGATCAGGCACCGTTATTCGATTAGGTACTTCACCGGCAAACGAATGGTCTTGACACCCGCACCGCGCGGCAGAGGTTCGAATGGGGCCGCTCGCAGGACGGCCCGCTGGGCAGCGCGCTGCAACCGGAGCGGGGCGTCGGTCGCAGATTCGTCGACACTGATGTCCATTACCGTGCCGTCCTCCCGCAACCGGATGATCATGAGAACTTCCCCCTCTTCTCCTCTTCGAAGAGAAGCTGGGGGGTAACTCTGTCCAGCTATCTCGCTGATTTTCCCGCGCAAGCGCCTGTAGTAGTCCTCGGGTACACCCGCTTGCCGCGCAGCGATGGCTGAGGCTGACTCCTGGCGGGGAGGGGGCGCCCGGGGGGCAGCGGCTGCGGGCGGTGCGGCTTCGACGACGGCATCCGGGTCCGGTATGGGTTCTGCGGCCGCGATCTCCTGGTTGGGAACTGGAACCACGCTTGGCGCCCTGACAGGAGCCAAGAGCGGCGTCTCCGTGTCAGGAGTTACGGCTTGAGGTACTTCTGTGACGGCGATCAATTGCGAAGAGACAGGAGGCGGTGTTGGCAAAACAGGAGGATCGAGCACCGACTCGGTGTCCGGCTGGGGTTCCGCGACCGGTACGCTTGCAACCCGGACCATCTCTGGTGTTTGCACGACAACTTGATCCTGCGGGATCTCGTCTGGTGCCGGTGGTCGAAGGGTGTCAGGGACGGGAGGAGGGTTGATCTCGGCACGTGGCTGCGGGCTGTCCGGAACGTCGGTCACGGGCGGAGGAGGCTGGACCGGAGCCGCGACCTGCGGGTCAGCCGGCGGCTCGACGGGCCGAACAGGTGCAGGTTCTTCCGTCAGCTGCTGTTCCTGATCGGGGAGCTCCGCCCCCTCGACCGTATCAGGGACCTCTCCGTGCGGGACAAAATGGCCGACCTCCAGGCTGATGATCGGCACGAATTCCTCGTCAGGTTCGGTCAGGGCCCAAATGCCGACCGCCGCGGGGACAAGCACATGCAGGATGCCGGAAATGATGAGCGCACCGCTAATTTCCAGAATGCCAACATCGTTGGAACCGTGTGGAACCGCGTAGGGAATCACGGGTTGCTGGCTGACGCCCGGCGCGTGGCCAGCAGGATCTCTCCAAATCCTGCCGCCTCCGCACTTGCCATCACATCGCGGAGCATGGAAATCGATGCCAGCTGAGCCACCTTGATCAACAGTTTCGATTTCCCTGCCGCCGCCATGTCGCCCAAAACCGAACCCAGTTCGGCTTGCGTGAACGGCTCCCCGTCCAGCGTGATCGCCCCGTCGGCTTCCAAGGTCAGAATCGCCTCTGTTACGACACCCGTCTTCCCACTTGAAGCCTCTGGAATTTGGTGATCGATCGGGTCAACCGTGCGAAAAGTGCTGGTGAGAATGAAGAAAATCAGAAGCAGAAATACGATATTGATCAACGGAATCATGTTGATCTCGCGATGCCGGGTCTTGGGGGCCTCCAGGAAGTTCATGGGCTTTCATCGACAGCGACCCCGATCGTTGACACTCCGGCCTCTCGGATGTCGTCGACGACCGTGATCAGTCGCTGGACCGCCTCTTCGGATGGTGCGACCACTAGGACTCGCAAATCGTCGTCTGCAAGCCGCGCCTGCCGCATTCTGTCGCCAATTCGGTCGGGACTGATTACCACCTCGTTTACCGTCACCGCTCCATCCTCATGAAGCCGGACAACGAGCGATTCTGTCTCACCGGATGCACCTGAGGAATCCGCTGTACCTGGACTGTCCATGTCCAGAGATTCTAGGTTGAGAAATGACCCGGCCAGCATGAAAAACACGAGCAGAAGGAACACGATGTCGATCAGTGGAGCAATCGACAGTTCTTGCCTAGGGCGCTCCTTTTCGCCAAAGTTCATGGCGTGTCCCTCAGATGCAGTTCAAAGCTAACGCCGAACTAGACTGATTGCGAGGCGATGACCCGCGCGGCCAGGTCCCGCATCAATGCACGAGCACTCTCGATTTTGCGTTCGAGATAATGCACCGCGCCCAGTGCCGGGATTGCCACGATCAGCCCGAATGCGGTCGTCAGCAGGGCTTCCCAAATTCCTCCCGCCAGCTGGCTCGGATCGACCCTGGCACCCGCTTCCTCAAGACGACCAAACGCCTTGATCATGCCGATCACCGTACCCAGAAGCCCCACCAGAGGACTCAGATTCGCCACAACCTCCAAGGACCGAATGTACGATTCAAGCGATCGAATCTCGATCGATCCGATTCGATCGATTTCCGCTTCTTGCAACTCGCGGGGCAAATGCCCGGTATCGAGCGCAACCTCCACCACGCGGGCAGCTGGATGGCGTGAGTGAGCGAGGCGTCGGCGAATCTCGTGTGTTGAGCCTGTCGACACCAACTCCATCATGCTGGAACGGCTTTCCCCCAGTCGAAAAAACTGAATGAATTTCAACAGAATGATCGTGAGGGAAGACACGGACATCAACAGAAGCACGTACATGACAACGCCGCCCTTGCGCAGCAGATCTGCGGCCGCGTCCCAGTGCTCCAGGCTAAATTCAGGCATAGTCTCTCGTCACACAACACTCCCAGCCGCTGAACTGGACAGGGACCCAACAAACAGCCGGGTACTCCCGGCGGCGGATCCCTGTCCAGCCCAAAGTCGCGGCCTACCTTACACGCTAGAAGCGATAGCGAAGACCGACAAAGATGGAGCGGGGCGCCCCAGGAGACAGGAATCGACTGGTGTGGTGGACGTCGTCCTCCAGTCCGTGCCCCAGGATCACCACTTCACCTTCACAGGGTTCGCCCTCCTCTTCGAACTCGCATTCTCCCAAGATACCAAACGTCTCGTAATCCTGGTCGAGAAGGTTTTCGACACGTCCAAACAGAGTCAATGGTCCGGATGTCCAGTCGATGGTCAGGTTCACCACACTGTACGAGTCGGTTTGCGCCAACTGGTTTGATTCGTCGCCCCGGAGGTACACACCGGTTCGAGCGTTCCAGTTGGTTCCGACCCGCAACCCGTTGTCCAATGTGTAACCAACTCCGAACTTCAACGAGTGTTCGGGAATACCCGGAATTGTATCCCCAGATTCGACGTCGATGATTTTGGCCTCTTCGTCACCCTCTAGTTCCCTGCCCTCAGGATGATTGGCCCCAGGCAGTTCTCCGTCGGCTCCGAATGTAGCTTTCACGTAACTGTAGTTTGCGGTCCAATCCCAGCGGTTGAACCGCCCACCGATCTGGCCATCAATTCCGACCCGGCGGGTTTCGCCGTAGTTCTGGAAATATCCGAGGCCCGGCTGGGAACCGGTTTCCGGAACTGCAACAAAAATGATGTCGTCGTCGTTGATACTCGCATACGTCGAGAGATCCCAGGCAAAGACACCCAGCATCGACGAACCCTGGCCACGGAGCCCCGCCTCCACAGATCGAACGACCACTTGGTCAAGGGGGGGATCTGCGACAAACGCATTCGGCAGGCGGCACGGCTCCTCGGGATCTGCGCATCCGAGTTCTGCCGCTGTAGGAGCCCGATTGCCCTCACGATAACCACCGTACACGGCCAGGTCGCCTGACAAACGGTGAGTGAGGCCTACCGCAGGATTAAAGCGCCGGAACGTGTGCGATTCGCTTTCCCAACTGCCGTCGTCATAGTCGAAGATGCTGAGATCAACCGCCACGTGGTTGAAGCGCCCGCTCACGGTCACATCCGTAGTCGCGGACATCCCGAACGTATCTGCGACGTAGAGGCCCCACGCGCGCGTGTCGGAAACCACATCCAGGGGGGCAACCTCAGATTCCTCAAGCTCGTCTTCTTCGCAAGAACCCGTCGCGGCGTCAAAGCCATCCAATTCGCAGGCGTGGGTCACAATGTAGGTCTGACCACCAATGTCGAGCGGAGGAACTCCCCGATCGGCCTGGATTGCGCCCACCAGCGTGTGGCCCGAGAACGTTGTGTCGGATTGATCGTATGCCATTCCGACGACGACTTGATGGGCGCCGGGAGTCCAGTCGGCCTGCAGTGACAAGCCCATCGTGTCGGTGTCGGTAAATGTGAGGTTGTGCGCTCCGGGCGTGATGTCGTCGTCATCTGCGCGAATTGCCATCGGTTGACCCGCGTTGGGCGAGCCGAACAACACAGTCTGCTCCCCCTCCTCTTCGTCGTCATCGTCTTCGGCGAGATCGTCTCCGCCTTCATCGTCGTCATCATCCTCTCCTTCGCCAGCCCGCAAATATCTGTCTTCATCAAATTCGCCATCAAACTCATCGCCATTGACGGTATTGCGCTGCAAGGATCGGTGATACACAAGCCCTGACACTCGCAGGTCGGAAGCAAGCTCGTAATCGCCGCCAAGCGTGAACATATTCAAATCGTTGTCCGTAATGTCAGGGTAGGTAAACACGGACTCCCGGCGCACCCCGAGGAGATCCTCGGGGGTCGTCCCGTTGCCCGTGATTTCGGTTCGGGCAACGAGCCCACCGAACGAAAGGGAACCCTCGTCGAATAAGTATGTTGCGTCGCCAAAAAATCGCAGGATTTCACTGTCGCTGCGGTCCCGCCAACCGTCCTCAGCTCCGCGCTCTGCTGCCACGTATACACCGAGAGCATCCATTTGCCCGCCGGCTTGCACCGCGGTGTCGAGCCGGCCATGCGATCCTCCCTTGACCTCGAACTCAGATCCGCTGAACGTCAGACCCGTGTGGGTCTGAAGCGCAAGAGCGCCGCCCAACGCGTTAAGCCCATACGCAGGATTACCACCGACAAGATCGATGCGCTGTATTGCGGCTTCTGGTACCAGATCCCACTGCATCGTGTCCCCGAAGCCTTCATTGACGCGGACACCGTTCATGTAGACGGCGATCCCCTGAGCCTCGCCGAGAAGCGGTGACAAGGTGAAGCCACGGTACGACAGATTTTGCTGGTAGGGGCTGTTCTGTACGTCAGTGACGCTGACTGCACGCAGTGTCTGCTCCACAAGATCCGTCAGATTACGTGGCTGCAGCCTGTCCATCTCTTCTTCGCTGATCGTCTGCACAGTGGCCGGAACCCTGGCGCGGTCGACTCCCGTTCCCGGCATTGGCGATACGCCGATGACCTCGATTTCCGGCAACGTGTCCTGCGAGACGGAGTGTGACGGAACCGCAAGCCCGGAAAAAAGCACAGCAAAAGCTGCCGCCGGTACGCCCCATCGGCGCACCGCACTCAAGTTCAAATTCATGGATCTTGCACCTGAATTGTAAATTTAGGCAGCCCGTCGTTACACAGGGTGTCTTGATCCCTGGCCATCGTCAACTCACCAAATTCCTTAAGCCTTCTGAGACAAGCCCAAATTGAATTGGGTGACACTAGATGTTCCAAATCTGCAACAAAAACCGCCGAGCGGGCGTAGATCTCGGATCTCGGCCAATAATTGGGCCGTGCGTTCTACCCGACGCATCGTCGCCGGACAGCCGACCCTCCTCAGAGTTCTGCAATGCCTTCGAACCAGCCGTCGGAGCGCAACTCGATCGCGTACCGATGTGCCAAGCCAGCAGAGCAACCGAACTCGACCGTGAACTACCGGGATGCCCACTTGACGTGAAAAGTGAATGTGACAGGAACATTCAATGAGCGGCACGGGATTCGAGGTGTCCCCCTGTTGTCCGTCACCAGCGGACGTTCACATCGTTGCGTCGCTACCGCCGCCTTCCAAAAGGGCCTCAAGCACGCGTTCTCCCCTGCCTAGGTGTGAGCCCAGCGAACGCCCATCCGCATCCTTGACGCTTCTCCAGCACTCTGTTCCGTACATGAATGTCTGCACCTGATTGATGCCATCGCTTTGCAAGCGTTCAGAAACCCGCCGCCCGCAATGCTTCAGGTAGGCACGTGAGCAAATCATCGGCGATCAACCCGGAACCGTGAGCTTGGGCGGCGGCACCGTGCAGCCATACCCCTGCCGCCGCCGCGGAAAACGGGTCCATCTTGGTGGCCAGAAGACCTCCAATAATCCCGGCAAGCACGTCCCCTGACCCTGCGGTCGCAAGCGTTTCTGGAGCGTTGGCATTGATCACCGTCCGGCCATCTGGGTGCGCGACGACTGTATCGGGGCCCTTGCTGACAACGATGGCGCCTGTTCTTGCGGCTGCGGCTCGTGCACGGCAAAGGCGGTCGCCACGCAGGTCCGGGAATATCCGATGAAACTCTCCGTCGTGCGGTGTCAGGACCGCGGCTTCGGCATGCCTGCAGAAGCTGGCGAAGGATTCGGCGTTGTGTTCGAAACTCGTCAATGCGTCCGCATCCAGAACCACGGAAAGTCGTGCTGCTGCAGCCAATTCAACGAGAGAGCGGGTCCTGGCTCCGACGCCGTTGCCGGGCCCAACAACAGCAGCACGTATGCGTCCGTCCTCAAACAGGGTCCGCATCTCCTGAAGTTCGGAGACCGGTTCGATCATCAGAGCCCTTGGATTGCCGATATAACCCTTAACAGCCTCGCTCGGGACCGCCATGGTGACGACCCCGGCACCTGATCGGAGAGCAGCACAAGCTGCGAGGCGTGCGGCACCAGAGCGCCGTATGGGGCCGCCCACCACCACCAGGGCGCCGCGCTCGTACTTGTGGCTCCTCCAGTCCGGCCGCACGACCTGCTCCTGCCACACCACGGGGCCATTCAGGAATGTTTGCGTTGCAACAGCATCATCGGAAATTCCGATGTCGGCCAACACCAGCTCGCCGCACAGCCCCCGACCCGGAAAAAGGACGTGTGCCGGTTTCAGCCGATGGAACGTAACGGTCGCATCGGCCGGCAATACACCTTCAACGGCTGTCCCGGTATCTCCGTTGACTCCGCTGGGAAGATCGATTGCAACCACAGGAAGGTCCCGTTCACGGACGGCATTCAGCGTGTCGATCACAACGTCAGGGAGTGATCGAGACAATCCGGCACCAAAAATTCCATCGACCACGACCTGCGCCCCGCCAATGATCTCCCTGGTCAAACTCTCAATTGGACCATCCCACCGGGCTGCCGCATGCGCTGCTTCGCCCTTCAGCTTCTCAGGGTTTCCCAACAGTGCCAAACGGACATTCCGACCTCGGAGAGCAAGAAATCTGGCCGCGACAAAACCGTCGCCGCCGTTGTTGCCCGGTCCTGCCAATACGGCGATCTGCCCTTGCGGGAAGCGCGCAGCCACCACCTCCGCAATGGCCCGCCCGGCTGACTCCATGAGGGCCTGGACCGGACGGCCGGCATCGACCGCGGCGCGATCCGCCGCAGCGGTCTGTGCGAGGGAAAGGATTTCCGGAGGCAGCGAAGTACTCGATGACATCAACCGCATCAATGCCTAATGCCCCCTACCCGCTTGCTGCATTACTCGCGAAAAACCGCCTGTCCACGCGAGAGCCTAACCCCGTCTCGCAGGCGGCGGATGGCGCCGGGCATTCGCGATTCCGGTGCGCGTGTCCGGACTTTGACATCCACTCAACAGAAGGGTTCCGATTCCCACGGGTCACAATCATCATATATTTCGGCAAAGTTATCAGCTTTTTGCACCAATACCCTCGTCTTGTGCATCGGCAATCTTCAAGACTTTGCAAGAAAGCTGCAACAAACCGCGGGCAAGGTCGGATCCGGGCAAAGGCCGGCCACTGCCGGCACCCTCACACCCAAATCGGGCTTTGGCCCAGAGCCACTGTGAACCACCAGGAGTGTTCGTCCATGACCCGCACGCCGATTGCAATTGCGGCTGCCGCCACCTTGGCGGTCGTTTTCGCTGCCAGCGGCGCTGCCCTGGCGCAGAATGCCGAAATCGAAGAAATCAAGGAGGCGATCCAGAACCTCCAGATCAAGCTGGAACGCCTTGAAGCAGCTCAGGCAGCTCAAGCTGATCAGGGTGATGGCCTCACAATCTCCCCCGGCCCCGGCCTCATGGTTTCTGACGGCAAGAAGTCCGTCCAGTTGACCGGCCGGTTGCACTGGGATGTTGGGCTGTACCCGTCTGACAAATTTGAAGGTGAGAATTTCGATACCGGTGCGAATTTGCGTCGTGGCCGGCTCGGAATTAAGGGAAAGTCCGACGAGTTTTCGTACAACCTGACCATCGATGTGGGCGGGTCAGCCGACGACAACAATGAAGCGGCGATCCATGAAGCGGCGATCTACTACTCACCGTCGAAGAATCTGAAATTCGGCTTCGGAAAGATGAAGATTCCGATCACATTTGAGGAAAGCATGTCGTCGAATGACCTCAACTTCATCGAACGGTCGATGCCGGTTGACATGTTCTCAGACAAGACCTTGGGCCCGAAGGCGGTAAACGCCCAGGTCTGGGTGTACGGCGAGCAAAGCCTGATTGAGGCGGCCGTCCACTTGCAGTCCGAGACCTCCCTTGGAAGCAGCAAGAGCTACACCGATAACGACGGCACGGCAGACGAGGGCGAAGATCTCGGCTTTACCGTTCGTGGCGTCTACGCTCCGATCAAGACCACGACATCGGCCCTGCATCTCGGCGGTTGGCTGGACCGCTCTGCCGGTTCGGTCAGCAACAAGGACACCTACTGGGGATACCGGACCGAACTCAATGTTGCCGACTACAAGATCCTGCGCGGGAACAGCGTGAGCGGGTCGTCAGACGGCATGATTCACTGGGGTCTTGAGGCAGCGTACCTCCATGGGCCGTTTTGGGTGCAGGCAGAGTATGTCAATGGCACGATTGAGCAGACGGATGGCAAGCCCGATGTCGAAGGAGACGGCTACTACGTTCAGGCTGGTTACTTGATTGGCGGCGCCAAGCGCTACAGCATGAGCAAGGGAGCATGGTCTGCCCCGAAGGTGAAAAACCCGTTTCCTGGCAAGGGCATCGGAGTCATCGAACTTGCTGCACGCTACAGCGTGGTGGACTTCGGGATTGACCCTGACGAGCCGTCGCACGCCGGTTCGCAATCAAACATCACGCTCGGTCTGAACTGGTACCTGAACAACAACAGCCGGATCATGCTGAACACGATCAGGGTCGATCTTGACGACGCAGTGCACAAAACTGCCACATTTGAAAACGGGGTGCTGACGAACGGCGTTTCCGATTCATTCTGGGTGCACGGAATGCGTTGGCAGTACAAGTGGTAATCGCCCTGGTGCAAGAGCGATAGCCGAATGAGAGGCCCCCGCCACACCAACGGCGGGGGCCATTCATCTGATCCCCCGCATCATCGGTAAGTGCCAATCAAGACTCGTCATGTCGACAACTGATCCGCCCACTTACGGTCTGCCGACTCGAAACCCTGCCACCTGCAGGGTCGCGGACACGATCGCTGTGGGACTGGTGCCACCGGCGTTGCCAATCAGGCAGCAGGAATGTGAAGACAGCTCTGGACCTGACGCCAAACCCGTCGTTCGGAGCCAACATCTCACCGCCTGACACCCAACCGGTTCGGATGGCCAGAATTGCTGCTCTGGGACGATACTGTTGCCGCATTTTGGCAGGTAACCCTGGCCGCGTTACACCTGCAGCCAAGCCCAGAACAGGCTCATCATGACGGGCTGATGCAGGAGATAGTAGAGGAGACTGTTGCGACCCAGGAAGCGAAGAAAACGACCGGCATGTCCCGCCAGCTTGGGCCGTGCAAGTACGCGGATTGCTCCTGCCTGATCCGCCCATTTCGCGGCACCGACCCCGACCAGCACCGCCGCCAGCCAAGGAAATACGGGGAAATAATCGCCAGAAACCGGGGTAACGACCGACAAACCGATCCAGTGCCAGACTGGAGCATCCAAGAGTTCAGTACGGACGGTTTCGTTGACGACCAGGATCGCCACCGCCACGCTGATCGCCCCCCACCACGGCGCGCGCACAAACGGCAGGCAGGCTATCGCTGCGAACGCGATCAGGTGCAGAATCCCGAAGAAGATGAATGTATTCGGCGTGACCAGCGCAGTGACAACGGTGATTGCAAGCGCTGCTGATCCAACCCAGGCCAATCGCCGGGCCCACCGCTTCCAATGGAACGTTTCGGCATGGGCAAGGTACAGACTTGCGCCGGTGGTGGCGAGAAACGTCACAGCAACGACCTTGGCTAGCGCCCACCAATGGAATTGTGTTGTGTAGCCCGGCTCCCGAAAACCGAAATACATGAGATCGTAGGCAAAATGGAATACGGTCATTCCAATCAGGGCACCTCCCCGCAACCCGTCCAGCAATGGAACCCGCGGCCGTCCCGCGGTCCTGGCCCCACGCGTTTCGGTTGACCGGGACCCTGTCGAGGCCGGATTCGTCAGTCGGCGGGTCTTCCGTGAATTCGACTTTCTGGCCACGCGCCTATCCCTTCGGCGGGATTACTGTGTTCTTCGTCAACGCGATCTGAAATCGCCAAGTCAGCTGGAAAAAGGGCCTGAGGAGCGCGCCCTGCCATACGGTGAGCAGACAACAACCAAACCCATCGCGCGCCCAATGTAGCACTCGGTCCGTTTGCAGCCGCATCCCGTGTTGTGGCGCATTCCGGGTCTGGACGCCGGCGATCAAAGGCCCCCCCACGCCGTTGGAATTGACCGGGCAATTCCGTCAGACGCTTGGCGCGGTTCGGCAAGCGCAGGCATCGGGAGAAACCAGCAATCAGCGGGAAGCGCTGGTTCCCAATATCCTGGGAACACCGTATTCTCTGGCGCGCACGGGGTGATCCCGGAATGGATGGTTAAGGAATTCCTACATGGACGTCGACAAGCGCACCGCGATCGAAGCCGCCGTGCTTCGGAGACTCGTCGAGCATCTGCGAGATAATCCCGACGTGCAGAATATTGACCTTATGGAACTTGCTGGCTTTTGCCGAAACTGCCTGTCCAAGTGGTACAGCGCTGCGGCCAGTGAACAAGGCGAAACGATCAGTTACGAGAGTGCCCGGGAAACAATCTACGGCATGCCGTACACCAAATGGAAAGCGGAATTCCAAAAGGAGCAACCGAAAGAACGAATAAAGTCACTCGAGGGTGAGTTCCACAAGCACGATTGACTCCGTCCCATCGTCCTCGCTCGTGTCGAACGGCCGCAATCCGGGAACGTATCTGCTGGACGGGCTCCCACATAGGACGTTGGTGTTCTTGATCACTCGCTCTCGCGAAAGCTTGAGTTTGATCAGGCACGATTTGCGGCAAACTCAGAAGAAACGGTAACTCCGGCCCACGTTTTCGGCTTTGCGCTTCAACCTCGGGCGTCGCGTGTGCCGCTTGGGACATCGAGCACCAATCCATCGAGCCGTTCCGTGAGCTCGATTTGACAGCCAAGCCGTGATGTCGGGGTCACTCCCCAAGCCAAGTCCAACATGTCCTCCTCATCATCGGTCGGCGTGGGAAGTTGATCATGCCAGATTGGGTCCACGATCACGTGGCAGGTCGAGCACGCAAGTGACGCTTCGCACGCCCCCTCCAGATCAATACCGTGCTTGTGCGCAATATCCAGGATTGATTGCCCTGGCGCCTCGTCCACCTCTAGGACCGAACCGTCCGCATTTCGGAAAATTACTCGAGGCATCGCAAGATCATCGACCTCATGATGACGACCGGAGCGCATCGACGCCGTCCGCGATTGCTTTCGACGCGCGAACGATATCCGCCTCCGTTGTAAAGCGACCGGGCGAAATTCGAAAACTCCCGGCCGCAAGCCGGTCGTCGACACCAATCGCTTGCAGCACGTAGCTTGTCTCCACTGTGGTATCGGAACACGCGGACCCGGTCGACAACGCAACTCCGTCCAGTCCGCGAACAAGCTGATCGGCAACCACATCCTGGTAACCGACGCTCAGATTTCCGGCTAGCCGCGCATCCAACGTCCCATGGACCACCACATCGGGGTGGCGTGCCGTGAGCTCCTTGAGCATCCGGTTCCGCAGTGTCCGTACGTGCTCAGTTTCCGAAACGAGCGTTTCGCCCGCGATCCGGGCCGCAACGCCAAATCCGACAACCAATGGCACCGGGACAGTGCCCGAACGCAGCGTCCGTTCCTGTCCTCCACCATCAAACAATGGTTCGAGACGCGCCCGCGGGCGGCGCCGGACGTACAGGGCCCCCACGCCCTTGGGGCCATACACCTTGTGGGCAGAAAGGCTGGCAAGATCAACGTTCAATTCATCCACATCGAACGCAATCTTGCCGACGGCCTGTGCGGCATCCGTGTGGAATACCACGGATCGTTTCCGGCACAGTTCCCCGATTGCGCGCAGCGGTTGCAGCGTGCCGATCTCGTTGTTGGCGGCCATCACGGTTACCAATGCAGTGGATGAATCCACAACGTCTTCAAGATGACCAAGATCGACGATTCCAGAAGGCTTGACCGGCAAAACGGTTAGCCGAAATCCCTCTCGCTCCAGTCGTGCACACGATTCGAGAACGCATTTGTGCTCTGTAGCGACCGTCACCACGTGGTCTTGCCCGAAATGCCGCCTCCGGTGCCACGCAGCGCCCTTGATCGCCAGATTGTTGGATTCAGTGGCTCCGGACGTAAAGATGATTTCGCGAGGCTCGGCGTTGATCAGTCGAGCCACATCGGCTCGCGCTGCCTCCACTCCTGAACTTGCTTCCCGGCCAAACAGATGCACATCGACGTGGGGATTCCCAAACTGTTCACGAAAATAGGGAAGCATCGCCTCGAGAGCTCTGGGATCAAGCGGAGTCGTAGCCTGACAATCAAGATAAATGGGGCGTTCAGAACTCATCGTTCACGCAATCCGCCTCTCGAGATTAGGCCCTTGTTCGGTTCGCCGGCGCCAAGGGCCACAAAACGCGGTGAACGCCCACGAACTTCGGAAACGCGCAGCTATCGCCTGCGAACGCTGAACTGACGGTCCCGAGATTCATGCGTAGAACGAAGACCACGGTTCAGTGTCTGTGACACCGGATTTCGGCCAGTACATGCGGCCAAGCATACAGTTTGGGCTAGGCGCAATGCTGTTCGGCCTTGGTGCCTCGCAGGGTTACCCTAGCGGGCGGTAGCACCCCGCCGACGCGGCGGCAGAACGCATGCGCGCAAAAGGCAGGGGCAGATCAAGCCTTCTCGTCAAGCGCGGTTCCGCCGTAACGGCCCTGCAGGACGCCGAATAGCCCAAGTTCCAAGGCCTGCAACGCAGCCTGTCACCCTGCCTGAGGCGGTCCGCACAAGCACGGAACCACAGGATTCAGATGATCAGAACGTCATCTCGAGACGAGCAACGTATTCGTCCACGCTTCCTTCGTAATTCCGAAGCTGTCCATCACTATCGAGGATGGGTTTCTCCACATTGGTGCGGCCTGCATTGAACAGCGCACGGGTAAAGGCGTTGAGATACCAATGCAGCCCCAAGGTGAACCCGCTGGCTTCGCCGCCCGCGACTCCCCCCAGCCCGTCCGCGGTGAGCCGGACTCGATCATTCAGGTCGATCGTTTGCCAGCGCGCCCGTAGTTCAAATGCTCCCAAGCCTGCTTCTCCGAGGTCTCGGGTGGGCTTAACCCTCCAGAACTGTCCGAAATAGGGATTGTAATTTCGGCTTTCTCCGGTGAGGAAGTATCCGACATCGACGTAACCGCCGCTGAAGTTGTACGCACCATCGTCCTTTGTGTTGACGCGCGCCGTGCCCCACTCCCCTTGTATGGAGAACGGACCGTTCGCGTACGCGCCCTCAGCGGCCACATAGTAGTTGTCGTCGAGGCCGCAGAACTTACCCGTATCAACCAACGATGTTCCGTCAATTGCAGAGCTTCCGAACGCGTTATACCGCAAGGAATCGCCCGTGGTCCCTTGCCTGCACCACGTCAAATGGTCACTGCCGACGGTTTCCTCATCGGCGTTCCTCCAGTAACCGCTTACACCAAACTGCGAACTCAGCCTTCGCTCTCTGTGAGGTTGCACCAGAAAGCGGCCGTGAACGCCCCAGCCTTCGTCGAATTCACTGTCAACCTTTGAATTCTTGCCGAAAATCCCGCCACGGACATAGGTCAATTCTCCGCGATGGGCCGCAATCAAGGCCATCAGCGGTGCTCCCGGCGCATACACAAATGCGTTCGCAATCATCGGGCGCTCGACCATCGAGGTGTACTGGTTGAACGTCGACGACTCGAGGCCAACCGAGTTCCCGAACTGGCCCGCCATCAGCCACCACGGCCGGATTCCTCGATAGACAATCGCCGCCGCTCGAAGCCCGCTGTCGACCTGTTCTCCGCCGTCGGCCATGGCGTAGGACAGGAACACAATCCAGTCCTGTTCAACAATGCTCGCAACGCCAAAGCTCACGCGCCGCATTTTCGTTCCGCCGCTGAAATCCTGACGCCCCGTGATTTGCGGAATTGCGTCGTCTTGTCCATATGCGGCGGCGTCGATTTGAAGATGGCCGAACAGAAACGACTTGAAGCGCCCATCGGCTGAAGAAAGTGGGCGAAGTGGGCCAAACATCGATTTGTCGTAATTGTACCCGCCGGCCCCCGCTCCTCCGCTTACACCTTGCGCCTGACTGTCGGATGCCTGCTGCTCCGCTGCGGCCGTCGCCGGTGCACTTGGGGTCGGGGCTGCCTGGGCCCTGGCCTCGGACAGCGCCTGTTCGAGCTGCAAGACCCGCTCTTCAAGGGCGCGAATCCGGGCGTCGGTTTCCGATGAGGAGACCTCTTCCGCAAGCAGCCCACCTCCCGGCCCCGCGACCAGAGCAAATGCGAGCAGATACATGAGTACACGACAGGACATTGGCAGTTTCCTGAGAGCATATGGAGGGCATCGCCCGACAGCGCGAACGACAGCCCAAGGTTTCGATTACCTGGTACAGCCAACATCCGGCGGCGCCATCCGACAATATAACGCCCGCATGAAGCCCGACAACTAGATTTACCGATTCAGACCATCACCGCATTTCCCAGCCGGGCCGAATGCCAGCTGAGCCGAACGCGAGCCCTGTTCGCCTTGAGAAAGCAAGTCGGCAACGGAGTTGATTGGCGGGGCCTCCGCCACGGTGGAACCGGTTCCGAAGCAAGCGCATACGCTATTCCCGGTCACCGTCCGAGCCATCGCCCCGGCCGCATTGCTTGCCGAAAACAACATGGTTTGGCATTCGGCAAGGAACCCGAGGAATAGGGCTGACCCGAGGTCAAGGCTCGCGGGTTCGGACTCGCTGCGAGGCCCGCGAAACCCTGGGTTGCGACGGGATCGTGTGTGCGGGAAATGCGGCCCAGTGTCCGGAGCCCGACACCGGGCGCTGTCATTTCCGGATAAGAATTGGCGTTCCGATCGGAATCAGTCTGACGAGCTCCCGAATTTCCTCGTTTGTCACCGCGATGCAGCCATTTGTCCAATCCACTGTGCCGTGGCCAACATCCTCGGCGACGGAACCATTCGGGAGTCCGTGAATCATGATGTTGCCGCCCGCGACATATCCAGCGTCTGCCGCCCTGCGCCGGTCCCAAGCATTGGGATAACTGATTCGGAGCGCATGGTGGAAGGCACTCTCGAAGATCAACTGGTCAATCGAATAAAGTCCTTCAGGAGTCTGCCCGTCACCTTCACGCATCTTGGAACCAAGTGGATCGAAACCGAGGGCAACCCGATAGGTACGGACCGTTTGGCCATCACTTACCAGGCTCAGCTTCCGCTGGCCCTTTTCGACTACGACCAGATCGATCGATTTGGCTGCCGCTGCTCTGCTCAAGGCCGCAGCCAAACCGGCAAACAACCACGCAAAAAGTTGTCTTCGGATCAAGGCGTTGCTCCTGCAATAGCGGCGGGCTCAACTGGTTGATGCTGCAGCCGCGGCAGCGCTTCACCGCTCCATTCCGGAGCGGCAGTCCTCCAGCTTACCCGATCAAACGCACCACACCGTTCGCAGACGGCACGCCACCGCTCATGTCGCTTCGCGCACGATGCGCACACCCATGCCGGTGCCGGTTTGGCATCAAGCGCCGTCACCAACCATTTGGTGACCGCGTCGGGATCACTGCCTTCGGCGCGCTCCAACTCCGCCAGCATGCGGTACACCCGCTCGTCGTGCGGGCCATGCCGTACTAAGTCAAGATACTTGCGGGCAACTCCATACAACTTTGCATTGAGTGCAACCTCGGCGAGCGCAAGACACCCCTCAATCGAATTCGGAGTCTGCGCAAGCACATCCTCCAATACCTCCATGCTTGCTAGAGCATCGCTTGCCCCACTCGCCCGCAACAGCAGAAAGGCCAGGTCCGGGTGCGGTTCCGACGCCCAGGCGGCGCGCAACACCCTCCTGGCATCACCTGCTCGCCCGGAATCCAACCACACTTCCGCAGCGATAGTTGCCGCAGGGCCAAACCGGGGCAGCAGCGACACAGCTGCCTGCGCACTGCGAGCGGCGGCCACATGATCATTTTCGGTTCTGCGAACCCGGGCATCCTCGACTTCGATCAGTCCGCGTGCCCTGACCGCGTCGGATGGCGTCATCCATTCCCGGCGCTGCAGGTGCTTGACCGCCGACTTGGCCTGATCCCAACGGTGTAGCCGCAGGCTCAGATCCAAACACTCTTCAGAGGCCCAACGCGCGGAAGGGTGGCGGCTCGCCGCGGACTCTGCCAACTTCAGTGCCTGCTTCAAATTGCCTTGGCGCCGCAGTTCGGCCACCAGGCCACGGAGCGCCACAAGCTGGGTGCGGGGTCCTTCCTCCATGCGAGAAAACGCCGAATGGGCACGTGATTCGTCGTTAGCAAGCTCGGCTGCCTGGGCTTCCAACAGCATGCGCAACGGCGCGTCGGTCGGAAGCACCCGTACGCCCTTGAGGGCACTGCGGACGCCTCGTTCATCACCTCCTGCAACGGCTGTCAGTCCGATTTCCAACGACCTCCAGCCGCGCCTGGCGCGTCGAGCTTGCCAGGCTGTGATCGCTCGCCGCGGCAGCTTCCAAACAAATCGAAGCAACAAAGTTCCGACGGCGACAATCCCTGCTAGCAAACACAGCGCCAGGATCAGCACACCGGGTGATATTTCGACCTGCCAGCCCTGCCAGTCGATCCGCAGTTGACCGGGCAACTCCGCCAGCCAGACGGCACCCACGCCGATGGCTGCCAGCAATCCCAACAGTGTGAGCGAGCGGATCATCAGCGCGAAGAGGAACGTAGCCCTACGAACCGGTTGCCAACTCTGAGACGCGGTGATCAGCCAATCGTTCCAGCGCCGTGACAGCGTCGTGAGCGGCCAGAACTGCGGCCGCATTTTCCAGCCAGTCGCCAAGCAATTCCCGGGTCTCCGCAGGCAACGTCCCGGCCAAGTCCCAGGCCGCGCGTACATTATCCCTGCTCAGATGAAACGCGATATCTGCAACGATGGCTTCCGGAGACCCCTCGTCCCGAAGCGCCGTTCGCCGGACTTTGACCAGTGACGTCACACGTTCAAGTACTTTCCCTACCACGCCTTCCCTGGACGGCTGACTGACCACTTGTGCGGCGCGTGCGGTGGCCATCTCGAACTGCTGCGCCAGGTCCGCGGCTGTTGGAAGCCCCTCCGCCGCATGCGGTGCCAGCACAGCAAGGCCTGCTGAGACCTCGGGACCGGTCAGCTGCAGCCCCTCGAGGACTTGCAATTCCTCCTGAAAGCCAACTCCCATCGAAACGTTGGCGCCGATGCGTTGCACCATGCGGATCATCACAAGCGCATCCAGGCTATCCCCTAGCCGTTGCTGGGCATTCGCAACTGTCTGCGCGAGGCCTGTGACCTGTCGGGCGACGGCAGCCGTATCCGTTCCGATCTCAGGCACCAAGACCATCGCACCCAGCCGGTCTTCCAGCCTGTGAAGTTGGCGGGCCAATGCCTCCTCCAGCGCATCAACTTCTGCACGGAACGCTCGGGCATCCTGATCGGCATCGATCCGTTCAATCTCGGCTTCCAGTGCACGCAATTGCACAGCAGTCGCAAACTGCGTTTTGACCTCACCAAGCGTCTGCTCAACCGCAAGGACTCGAGCTTCCAGTCTGTTTTCCGCATCCAGCCGGTTGGCAAGTTCCTTCTGTTGGTCAAAAAACACCTTGCCAAGCATCGTGCCCGCGACCGCCAGTCCCACCAGCACAAATCCGACGAAAAACGCCAAGAACCACGCCCGCTGTCGCCTTGACAATCGCGGAGCTCTTGCGGATGCGGATGCTGCGGTTTGCGGACGCTTGGCCCCGGACGGTGGCACCGAACCGCGGGCAGGCGTATGGCTGTCGCCCTCCGGCCGATCAACCTGACGATCGCGCGACGGCGCCGAACGCACCTCACCTTCTTGCCGGGGAGATTCGTTCCGTTGCGCCTCTGTTGGGTTTTTGGACGGCGCCGATTGGGTATCTGGCGAACTCGACGCGGTATGGTCAGCTTTCGCTTCGGAGTCCGACGTATCCCGCGGAGCCATCATCAGAACGTCTATACCTGCATCGCCGGCACCATGGCGAGAAGATACCATCGCTTCGAATTTCAAGCAGGACCACCGTGCCTGATTGCAAGCTCGGTGCTCCAAGCGGATGACGTGGCACAGACGGCTGTTTACCGGACGCATGTCCCGATTCACCGCGCACGGACAAATGCCCTATTCGGGAGCTGGTCTTGCACCAGCAGTAGCCACGACCGGCCCAGCAGACGCGACGCGGGCCGTGGTCACGCTCCCGCCTGCCGCCTCGGTCCTATCCTCAAGGGTCAACGTGGTCTACGATGGCAGCGAGGATTTCGGCCGCAAGAGCTTCCCAACCGCCGAAGCCGGATACCCACCCTCGATGCTCGTACCCGCATTCTTGGTGGCCATCTGGAAGGCCCTGCCGGCTCGATGACAGGGACCGGAAGTCAAATGCACGTGCAGCATTGGCGATAGAGTTCATGGCAATGGCAAGCGCCACTATCGAAGTGGAACCACAAAAGGCGCAAAGGCTCGATCGATCGCCGGCTCGGCCGGAGCAACCGCGCAGGGATCCAGCCGTCAAGCCGTACCTTGCCGGTCAATGAGCACAGTCCTCGCAGTTGCCGTCGGGGGCGCGGTAGGCGCCGTGCTTCGGTATGGGCTGAGTTCTGGCCTCTACGCGTGGCTGGGAACCGGTTTTCCAGTGGGAACCCTGGCCGTGAACGTTATCGGTGCACTGGCCATGGGCGTGATCGTTGAAGGCAGTGCCACCGCATTCAAGCTTGCACATGAAGTGCGTGCACTGCTGGTCGTTGGCGTGCTCGGCGCATTTACGACGTTCTCGACCTTTGCGCTCGACGCTGCGGTACTTTTCGATCGGCAGGCAATCATGCTCGGCCTGCTCTACATCGTGCTGTCCGTTGTGCTGTGCATAGGAGGCTTCTACCTGGGCGTGAGCAGCGTTCGGCTAATCCTCTCTTGACGCCCGGCCGCAAACCGGAAGAGGTACGAGCAGCCGACGACGGCGTTCGACTCGATCGCTGGATGCGTGAACGGCTGCCAAACGTTCCATTCGGCCTGATTCACAAGATGATTCGAACCGGGCAGGTTCGGGTCGACGGACAACGCTGCCGACCCAGCGTCCGGTTGGCATCGGGCCAAATGGTCCGATTACCGCCTTCAGGACACAAGGGTGTTCGTCGCCCCGCCCAGGTTCATACCGTGCAATCCGCGGCTGCACTCAGGGCACGTATTCTCTACAAGGACGAGCACTTCATCGCACTCAACAAGGCCGCCGGTGTTCCGGTGCAAGGAGGCACCAACATTCGGGGCCATCTCGACGGCATGCTCGACCTTTTGCGTTTCGATTCCGATGAACGGCCGCGTCTGGTCCATCGCCTTGACCGCGACACCACCGGTGTTCTGCTTCTGGCCCGAAGCCGTCATTCCGCGCAACACTGTGCGACGGTGTTCCGAAATGGGCTTGCCGACAAGACCTACTGGGCCATCGTCTCCGGAGTCCCAAGGCCGCGACGCGGCCAGGTTCGGGGCACTCTGCGCAAGGCCGTGATCGCAGGCGAGCACCGGATCGTGGCGGGAACCAACGGCCGTGATGCCCTCACGGACTACCGTACTCGCGCCTCTTCCGACTCGCTCTCATGGCTGGAACTGTCTCCCCGTACCGGCCGGACGCATCAGTTGCGGGTGCACTGTGCCCTGATCGGGTGCCCCATTTGCGGCGATCCAAAGTACGGAGAACGTTCCCCTGCGTCGTCGATGCCTCTTCAGTTGCACGCGCGCGAACTCGCGATTCCCGACATGGAAGGGCTGACACTTCGGATTACTGCGCCCTTGCCGGACGCAATGCGAGACCAGTTCGAACGTGCGGGGTTCCCGCTCCCGGACGACAGGTTGGGCTAATCATGGATGCCTCCGGGCGGCCGCGTGACGAGGATGCGACCGCCCGGAACCAGAACCGTCTCGCTGGGCGCCTTATGCGTGCCGCGAAACTCCGACCAGCACTGCCAGGTCCCGGTATCCCGACCGGAGCTTTTCAATGGCGCCGACAAACGCTTCGCCTACCGCTCTGGCCTGGTGGGTGCGGCCCGCAGCGAGCAACTGTTCGTAATCCGTAACCGGCGCGCCGTGCGCGATTGTCCGAACAGTGATATTGGGGGTTTGAGTAGTGTACATCGCCAACTTCCTTTCAAGCACGCATGCTTCGTGCCTGATTAACCATGTAGGTAATGCAAGGCGATCTACCTATAGGGAAAATGGCCGCCCCATCATGCATAAACTGCATGGCTTCTGCACCGTGCCCTGTCGATGGCGCGGGTCACGCGGCACCTGGCCCGCCATTGCCATGACAGTCACGAATTAGCGTCTGGTCTGGAACCCGGATCCTTCCGGCGGCTACGCAGGTCGCGGCACACTGGCATGCCAACTGCCCAAGTCGACCGGGATGGGTGAACCGTAGCGTCCCTGATCAACAGGGACGAGGTCAGTCGAGGAAAATGTCTCTCTTGAGTTCTGCGTTCGCATTCACAGCGTACGAATCGAAATCTTGCACTCCGGCGTCCCTGAGAACGTCCTCGTCGATGAAGGTGCTTCCCGTGCACGACCGAGAGGGCCGAGTCACAATGGCATGCGCTGCGTCCGCCATGATCTCGGGGCGACGGCTTCGCTCGATCAGTTCGGCTCCAACGACAAACTCCACGGCCGCCGTTGCAATTGTCGTTCGCGGCCACAGGGCATTCGACGCAATACCCGCTTCCGCAAGTTCACCGGCCATGCCAATTGCCAACATGGTCATCGCGTATTTCGAAGCCGTATATGCAGCATGCGGCGCAAACCACGCGGGGTTGAGATTGAGCGGCGGCGCCAAAGTCAGAATGTGTGGATTGGAGGCCTGCCGCAGATGCGGGATGGCGTGATGGGACACCATATGCGTGCCCCGTACGTTGATCCCGAACATCAGGTCAAACCGCTTGGCGGGCGTCGATTCGACCCCGGCAAGATGAATCGCGCTCGCATTGTTGACCAGGATGTCGAGTCCGCCAAACGTCTCGACGGTGCGACGAACACAATGCGCGACCTGGTCCTCTGCTCTGACGTCAAGGGCAATGGGAAGGGCTTTCCCGCCGGCCTGCTCAACTTCCTCCGCTGACGAAAAAATCGTGCCCGGAAGCTTCGGGTGCGGCTCCTCCGTCTTGCCGGTAATCACCACGTTTGCCCCGTCGCGGGCACACCGCAACGCAATGGCCTTCCCGATACCGCGGCTCGCGCCGGTTACCAGAACGGTTTTTCCAGATAACACCGGCATGGCCAGCCTCTAACGGGGAGCCAGACGAACCGCGCCGTCAAGGCGGACGGTTTCACCGTTGAGCATGGGGTTTTCGTAAATGTGGCGGACCAAAGCCGCATACTCCTCCGCCTGGCCGAGACGCGAAGGCTGGAGCGTGGAGGCGATGAGCGACTCCTTGGCCGCCGGCGGAAGGCCGGCAAGCATCGGAGTCTCGAACAACCCGGGCGCAACCGTCACGACACGAATCGCGTGCCGAGCGAGTTCCCGCGCCGCCGGAAGGGTCAGAGCGGCGACACCACCCTTTGATGAGGCGTAGGCCACCTGACCAATTTGCCCGTCAAATGCCGCCACGGAGGCAGTATTCACGATGACGCCACGGTCATCCCCTTCCAACGGGTTGCCTTGCATCACCGACGCCGCTGCCTTCATGACATTGAATGTTCCCACGAGATTGATCTGAATCACCCGCACGTAATCGTCGAGCGCCAGCGGACCATCCCTCCCGAGCACCTTGCCGGGAGTCGCCACGCCGGCGCAGTTGACCGCGAGACGAAGCGGTCCAAACGCATCCACACTCGCTGCAACTGCTTCGGCTGTTCGGGCTTCGTCAGTCACATCAAGGGCCACCGCCCGGCAGCGCTCTCCAAGGCGCGTCGCCATGCTTTCGGCGCGCGCAGCGTCGACGTCCACGACGCTGGCAAAACCGCCGGCGGCGACAACCGCTTCGGCGGTCGCCGCTCCAAGACCCGAAGCACCTCCGGTCACAAACGCATGCGCCTTACTGATATCCACGAAATCGCTCCATGTTTCCGGGTTGACGCGGTCGCACCGCCTCAGTGGCGGATAACGTCGTCGCCAATTGGCTTGAGTGGCGGCCCGGCAGGAAAATTCAGCGGGCCCATGTCGTCACTCCATTCCCGAGGCGACAACCCCGGCAGGACATGCGGCAGAATCTCGTCAACCTCGTTGACAGGTACGATCTCGAGATTGTCCTTCACTTCGTCCGGTACTTCCGCCAGATCCTTTTCATTGTCTTTCGGAATCAACACTGTACGGATCGAACCGCGAAGCGCTGCCAGAAGCTTCTCCTTCAAGCCACCGATGGGAAGGACCCGTCCCCGGAGTGTCACCTCGCCAGTCATCGCTACCCGCGCCGAGGCCGGCATGCCGGTCAGCGCTGACAGGATCGACGTCACAATCGCCAGGCCTGCCGACGGCCCGTCCTTCGGAATGGCCCCCTCGGGCACATGCAAGTGAATGTCACGCGCATCGAATACGTCGGGATCTATGGTCAGGAGCGGCGCCCGCGAACGCAGATACGAGACCGCCGCCTTGACCGATTCCTGCATCACGTCACCCAACTGACCGGTAATCTGGCGCCGCCCCTTGCCAGGCATCGTTACGGCCTCGATCGTCAGGAGGTCGCCCCCGACCTCGGTGTAGGCAAGACCTGTTGCCACGCCGATCATCTGCTCGCTTTCGATTTCACCGTAACGGAAACGCGGGGGTCCGAGATACTCGGACAGATCCTCACGATCTATCGCGACGCTCTCTGTCTCTCCGCTCACAATTTTCCGCACCGTTTTGCGGCAGAGTTTCGCAATTTCCCGCTCCAGGCCACGAACACCAGCCTCCCTGGTGTAACGCTGGATGATTTCCTCTAGGGCACCGTCCTGGATCGACCACTCATGCTCCCGCAGCCCGTTGCGCTGCATCTGCTTGGCGATCAGGTGAGACTTCGCAATCTCGATCTTTTCCCGTTCCGTGTATCCCGGCAACGGGATAATCTCCATCCGATCCAGCAGAGGCTGTGGCATGTTGCGGGTGTTCGCTGTCGTCAGGAACAAGACATTCGAGAGATCGTAATCGACCTCCAGGTAGTGGTCGTTGAATGTCACGTTTTGCTCGGGATCGAGGACTTCCAGCAGAGCGGAGGTGGGGTCACCGCGCCAGTCGGCTCCCAGCTTGTCAATTTCGTCGAGCAGGAACAGCGGATTGGATACTTTGGCTTTCTTCATGCCCTGGATGATTCGTCCGGGCATTGAACCGACGTAGGTGCGCCGATGTCCGCGAATCTCGGCCTCGTCCCTCACGCCACCCAGAGCCATCCGGACGAACTTTCGTCCTGTTGCCCGAGCAACCGACTCGCCCAGTGAGGTCTTGCCCACACCGGGCGGTCCTACAAGGCAGAGGATCTGCCCGCGAGCCTGCCTTGTTCTCTGCTGTACGGCCAGGTGCTCGAGAATCCGTTCCTTGACCTTCTCCAAACCGTAGTGGTCCTCATTGAGAATGGTCTCAGCCCTCGTAAGGTCGCGGTTGAGACGGGAGTTCTTCTTCCACGGGATGTCGAGCAACCATTCGATGTAACTCCGCACAACGGTCGATTCCGCGGACATCGGACTCATGGATCGCAACTTCTGGAGCTCGGACAACGCCTTCGCTTCGGCTTCCTTGGAAAACTTGGTCTCCTTGATCCGGGCGCGGAGGTTGTCCGCGTCGTCGCCGTCGCGTTCTCCGCTTTCGCCGAGCTCCCGCTGAATCGCCTTCATTTGCTCATTCAGGTAGTACTCGCGCTGTGACCGCTCCATCTGCGATTTGACCCGAGTCCGGATCTTCCGCTCGACCTTGAGAACCTCGATTTCTGCCTCGATCATGGCGTGGATGATGTCGAGCCGTCTCTTGACGTCGGTCGTCTCCAACAGGCTCTGCCGGTCCGCAATCTTGGAACCGACCTGCGCAGCGACAGCGTCGGCAATCCGGCCCGGTTCGGAAGGGTCGATCTGCGCGATCGATGCCACCATTTCCTGGCCGATTTTCTTGCTCAGCTTTGCAAATGTCTCAAAGCGCGCATGCACCGCGCGGATCTGGGCCTCAAGCGTGCTGTCCGGCGTTGGCGTCTCATCAGGCCGTACCGTGATCTTGGCTTCCAGGAACTTGTCCGTGCTGACAAAACTGTCGATGGAAGCGCGCTCCACGCCCTCAACAAGCACCTTGACTGTGTTGTCAGGAAGCTTGAGCAGCTGAACAATCTTGCCAACCGTTCCTACTGAATAGATGTCGTCAGCCCCGGGATCGTCTTCGCCCGCCTCGCGCTGTGCCACAAGAAGAATTTGCCTGTCGCTCCCCATTGCCTCTTCGAGCGCGCGAACCGTTTTTTCGCGCCCCACAAAGAGCGGCACAATCATGTTGGGGAAAACGACAATGTCCCGGAGCGGAAGCACCGGCAGAATCGACTTTGTTTGCTCCGGTAAGGGCGGGGCCCCCGTCTCTGCGTCTTCAGCCATGCTCAGTTAATCCTCGTCGACAGGTCCGGTGCGGGGAACGAACCGCTAGCCAGAAGTGTGGCCTCTTCGACCCAGTTTCAAGACCCGCCACGCGCCCCAGAGATGGCCAGAGGCTCAGAGGCATCGACCTCTGGTGCTTCAGCGCGATCAGCGAGAATCATCAGCGGCTGTCGACGACCCTCCGCCACTTCCGCATCGACCACGACTTCCTGAACCCCGTTACGAGACGGCAGATGGAACATCGTGTCCAGCAAAATGTCCTCGAAGATCGAACGCAGGCCACGTGCGCCGGTCTTTTGCGCAATCGCCCTTCGCGCAATGGCGCCCACTGCGCCTTCCGTTACCGAGAGCTTGGCTCCCTCCATCTCGAACAAGCGAGCATACTGCTTGACAAGCGCATTCTTGGGTGTCGTCAGAATTTCGACCAGCGCCGATTCATCCAGATCATGGAGGGTAGTTGCCACAGGAAGTCGTCCGATGAACTCGGGAATCAGGCCGTAGCGAAGCAAGTCCTCGGATTGCACCTTCGCGAGTATATCGTCCTTTCGGGCCTCTTCCGGCGATCGGACGTCAGCACCAAACCCTATGCCCGTGCCTGTGATCCGGTCAGAGATAATGCGTTCAAGTCCGCTGAACGCACCTCCGCAGATAAACAGGATGTTGGTTGTATCAACTTGAAGAAATTCCTGCTGCGGGTGCTTGCGGCCGCCCTGAGGCGGAATGCTTGCAACCGTTCCTTCCATGATCTTGAGCAAAGCCTGCTGGACACCTTCACCCGACACGTCACGGGTAATCGACGGGTTGTCCGACTTGCGGCTGATCTTGTCGATTTCATCCAGATACACGATGCCGCGCTGCGCGCGTTCCACGTTGTAGTCAGAGTTTTGCAGGAGGTGAAGGATGATGTTCTCCACATCCTCACCCACGTACCCAGCCTCCGTCAACGTGGTGGCGTCGGCCATGGTGAAGGGAACGTCCAGGATCCGGGCCAGGGTCTGGGCCAGCAACGTTTTGCCGCTTCCGGTCGGTCCGATCAAGAGAATATTTGACTTGGCAAGTTCGACGTCCGACGATTTTGTCCCGTGCGCTAACCGCTTGTAATGATTGTGGACTGCAACCGACAACACCCGCTTGGCGTGGTCTTGACCGACGACATAATCATCGAGGACTGCACAGATCTCGGATGGTGTGGGCACGCCCTCCCGACCTTTGACCAGGTTCGAATGCGTGTCTTCCCGAATGATGTCCATGCACAGTTCGACGCATTCATCACAGATGAAGACCGTCGGGCCAGCGATGAGCTTGCGGACTTCATGCTGGCTCTTACCGCAGAACGAGCAGAACAGACTGTTCTTGCTGTCCTTTCCAGTGGATTTGTTCATGGACCAACCGCGCGGAATACGGAACCGTTCACGTCGGCCCCCACGTTTGCACGGAATCTACCCCTTAGCGCGCCGGGGGCGCAACAGGACAGTTGCAGATGCACCCAAACGGGCCGGCAAGTACCGGCGTCAATGCCCTATCGTAATCGGCACGAAGGCATGCCGTCAGGACGACAGGCACACAACGCTCCTGTCATGCCGAAACGCCCGAAACGCGTTTCCGCCCGGCAGATTCCTTGGCCATCATGCGAAAGCGGGAGTGAAGCTGGTATACCACAAGCCTAAAACGTGACCGGGCCGATACGGGACGAGATGGATCATCAACGCCTACATTTAATTCGCGGCTGGCTGTCCGACCAGGGTCTTCAAGGCTTCGTCCAGCCACACGAAGACGAATACCTCGGCGAGTTTGTTCCGGCAGCGGCCGAGCGCCTTGCTTGGCTCACGGGCTTTACGGGATCGGCAGGGACGGCTGTCGTCCTGGCGGACCAGGCTGCACTGTTTGTCGATGGCAGATACACGATACAGGCACGGGCACAGGTCGATTCCGCCGCGTTTCAAGTCCTCAACGTGAGTACGGTCACGCCTGAGGGCTGGCTTGCCAAGACCATCGCGGGTGGTGCCAGGATCGGCATTGATTCAAGGCTCATGAGCGTCAGCCGCGCAGAGCGCCTGGATCGAATTGTGCGACAAGCGGGCGGCAACTGCGTCCCGGTTTCGGAAAATCCTGTGGATTGCTACTGGGCTGACCGCCCGCCGCCTCCCGCGGGAGACATTCGCCCCCACCCGGCGGAAGCAGCGGGCGAATCCAGCGCCGACAAACGCTCCCGTCTCGCCGAAATGCTCTCCCACCAGGAGGTCCACGCTGTCGTGCTGACAGCACCGGAATCAATCGCGTGGTTACTGAACATTCGTGGGACGGATCTTCCGTATTCGCCTGTAGTGCTGGCCAGTGCCGTGCTCCATGGAGACGGATGCGTCCGGCTGTTCTTGAGGTCAGGACACGTACCGGATGCAGTTCAGGCCCACCTCGGCCCCGCAGTACGCGTGGAAGACGCCCACCAACTCTCGACTTACCTGTCCGAATTAGGCGCCAACAAGCGGAAGGTGCAAATCGATCCCGTCACGACACCTGCGTGGATCAGCGCGCATCTGCTTGAAGCTGGAGCCAGCGTCCATCGGGCCAGGGATCCTGTTCTGCTTCCCAAGGCAATCAAGAATTCGATCGAGGTCGATGGTATGCGGCAGGTACATGAACTTGACGGGTTGGCGCTGGTCAAGTTCCTCTCCTGGCTTGACGACAACGCATCCGGTGAGGCCATTACCGAGCTGAGTGCGTCCAGGAAGCTGGAAGAGTTCCGGCGAGAGTGCCCCGCTTTTCGATCGCCAAGCTTTCCCACGATCTCCGGAACCGGCGCGCACGGGGCTATCGTGCATTACCGGGCGGAACCGGACACCGACCAGCCCCTGAGGATGGGAGACCTGTACCTCGTCGACAGTGGCGGCCAGTACCCGGGAGGGACGACCGATGTGACCCGCACGGTCGCGATCGGCCAACCGCAGCCTGAAATGTGCCAGCGGTTTACCCAGGTTCTCAAAGGGCATATTGCCATCGCCACGGCCCGTTTTCCTCGAGGCACTCCGGGGGGCCAATTGGACATTCTGGCCCGCATGCCTCTTTGGCAGGCAGGGGTCACCTACGATCACGGCACCGGACACGGTGTCGGAAGCTACCTGAATGTGCACGAAGGCCCGCAGTCGATCTCGTTCCGGGTCGCTTCGAATGGTCGTGGTGGCGTTTCCGGAGGGGCACTCGAGCCGCTGGTTCCAGGAATGGTGATATCGAACGAGCCTGGTTACTACCGTGAGGGCTCGTACGGAATACGAATCGAGAACCTCGTCCTCGTTGAAGAATGTCCGGCTCCGGACGGTGCGGAAATCGAGCTGCTCAGCTTTGAAACCCTGACATTGGCACCAATCGACAGGCGCTTGATCTCCACGGAACTGCTCGACAGCAACGAGGTCCGATGGATCGATGTCTACCACCAGCGGGTGCTGGAAACCCTTGCACCCAACCTTCCTCAGGCCGCTTCAACCTGGCTTCAGGCCGCGTGCGCCCCACTCACGTCCTAGGCCAAGGCAAGCCTTCTGCACGCCAACGTCAGCGTTTCCGTTCCCAGGAAAAGAGGTCGCGTGAGCCCTCACGACGAGGGGCCCGCCGACCGGCAGCGTTCGCCGACATTGCAAGGTCTCTGAACCAGGTGCCCGAAGGCCACTCAATGGCAGGGGCTTGGACCACCACCTGATTCGAAATGCAGCGGCGATGCTTCGCCAAGGCCGATACCAAACCGGGGAGATACCGGCACCGCGCGATTCGTTCGCGGAGCTCGCGATTCAGCCAAGTGACCGCAACAATTCGTCGGTCACCGCGTCGGCCGGCTGGCCTGCATCAATCTGGGTCAGGAGCCCCTTCGTTCGGTAGTACGGAACCAGCGGAGCGGTTTCTGCACGATAGGAGGTAATGCGTTCGGCGACTGTCTCCTCCTTGTCATCTTCGCGCCGGCGAAACGCGGTTCCACCGCACACGTCGCAAATGCCCTTGCGCTGGGTCGGCTTGAAGTGCTCGTTGTAAACGGCGTCACACTTCGTGCAGACGTACCGCCCCGTGATGCGACGGACAAGTTCCTCTTCAGACATGACAAACTCGACAACCCGTGTCAGCGTCTGATCGGCTCTTGCCAGCATCTCGTGCAGGGCCTCGGCTTGGGCGACGGTACGGGGAAAACCGTCCAGAACATATCCGGCCGCGCAGTCCTCCAGTCCGATTCGATGTGCCACGATCCCCTGCACGACTTCGTCCGGCACCAGAGAGCCCCGGCTCATGATGGCTGCCGCTCGGCGGCCAATCTCGGTGTCGGCGTCCACTGCAGCTCGCAGCATGGCACCCGTCGACAGGTGCGGTACCCCGAATCGATCACGAATGACGGCCGCCTGTGTCCCCTTTCCGCACCCAGGTGGACCGAGCAGCACCAGACGCATTAGGACCGGCCCCGGAGCTTCGCCTTCTTGATTAACCCTTCAAACTGACGCGCAACCAGGTGTGAGTGGATTTGCGCCACCGTATCCATGGTCACATTGACCACGATCAGAAGGCTCGTTCCTCCGAAATAGAAGGGGACCGCGTACTGGGAAATCAGCACCTCCGGCAGAAGACACACAAGAGCCAGATACGCTGCGCCAGCGGTGGTCAACCGGGTCAGAATTCGATCGATGTACGCTGCCGTATTGGCCCCCGGGCGCACCCCGGGAATAAATCCACCGTATTTCTTCAGGTTATCTGCCGTGTCCGCCGGATTGAAGACAACTGACGTATAGAAGAAGGCGAAAAAGACGATCCCGGCCACATACAGAGCAAGATACGCCGGTTGTCCGCGTCCGAGTGCCGCAGTGACGTCCAGGAGCCATGACGGACCCTGCCCCGCGTTGAAGCTCAGCGCCGTGACCGGGAGCAGCAGGATCGAACTCGCGAAAATCGGCGGGATGACGCCCGACGTATTCAGCTTCAGCGGCAAATAGCTGCTGGTGTCGCCGCCAAACGATTTTGCTCCCAGTTGGCGTTTCGGATACTGGATCAGAATACGCCTCTGCGCCCGCTCGATGAACACGATGAACGCAATCACGCCCACGGCCAGCACCAACAACAGAATGATCAGCGCACCCGACAGTGCACCCGTTCGGCCCAATTCGAGCGTTGCCACGAGCGCCGCCGGAAGTTCGGCCACGATTCCCGCCATGATGATCAGCGAGATCCCGTTCCCGATGCCACGCGACGTGATCTGCTCGCCAAGCCACATCAGGAACACGGTGCCGCCCGTGAGGGTCACAACGGTCACAAACCGGAAATAGAATCCCGGATCGCTGACGGCTGGCCCCTGCGACCCGGAAAGACTCTCAAGGCCGACTGCAATCCCAAGCGCCTGCATGGCTGCCAGCACCACCGTTCCGTAGCGGGTGTACTGGGTGATTCGCTGGCGTCCTGACTCCCCTTCCTTCTTCAGCTGTTCAAGGTGCGCTGACACGGTGGTCATCAGTTGGATGATGATCGACGCCGAGATATACGGCATGATGTTCAACGCGAAAATCGTCATGCGGCCGAGCGCGCCACCCGCGAACATGTCGAACATCCCGAGAATGCCGCCCGAGTTCTGCTGGAACACGTCCGCCACTGCACTCGTCTCGATTCCGGGAAGCGGAATGTAGGTTCCGATCCGGTATACGATCAGCGCTCCCAGCGTGAACCAGATGCGGCGCTTGAGTTCGGTGGCCTGGGCGATGGCACCGAAGTTGATGCTGGCAGCAAGTTGTTCGGCAGCGGATGCCATCAGGAGGCGCTCCTCGAATACGCAGGTTGTGCAGGCGAATTGGTCACGGTTTGGGGCACCAACCTTTACTCGTCGGGGGCAGGGTTCGCCGTTTCGGGTTCCGGAGCCTCGTCAACCGCCGGTTCGCCAACGGACGGGAGGTGCACGGTCCCACCTGCACCTTCAACGACTGCAATCGCTGGCCGGGAGGCACCGGCCACGTGCAACTCGAGCTTGGCTGTAAGCTGTCCCGATCCCAGCACCCGCACACCATCCTTGACACGGCGGATCACGCCCGCCTCCCTCAGGGTTTGGGCGTCCACCGGTTTGGATGGGTCAAGTTTGCCGGCATCGACTGCTGCCTGCAGCCGTCCGACATTGACCTCGGCGAAATGACGCGCACACGGTGGCCGAAATCCGCGCTTGGGGAGGCGCCGGTAGAGGGGCATCTGCCCGCCCTCGAAGCCGGACGTGCTTGATCCGGACCGGGCCTTCAGGCCCTTGTGGCCGCGCCCCGAGGTTTTTCCCTTGCCAGAGCCGATCCCGCGGCCAACGCGCTTGCGGTTCCGTCGTGCTTCATCGCGCTGGCCAAGCTCATGTAGCATCATTCCGCCGTCTCTCCCGCAGAAATCGTTTCAATCCTGACCAAGTGACGAACGCGCGCCACCATGCCGCGCACGGACGGCGTGTCCTCAAGCACCGATGAACGGCTGATACGATTCAGGCCAAGGCCGATCAACGTTTTCCGTTGCACCGGTTTGCGCCCGATCGGGCTTTTGATCTGGGTCACGCGGATGCGGTCGGTAGTCGGTGTCGACATGACAGGTTACGCGGAGTCCGCGCCTTCAGTGGGTTGGCTGGCGGTGTCGCCGCTTTCGCCGGCGCCTGCCGCCGAGCGGTTATCGTCGGATTCGGCATTCTTCTTGGCTGCCCGGGACCCGGCTTTCCCGGCTTCACGCCCGGAATCGCTCTCGTCCGTCGTGGACGACCGACGCCGCCGATCCGGACGATTGAGAATCTCCGACACTTTCCGGCCGCGTCTGGCCGCAACGTCCGCCGGCGACTGCACATTCTGCAGCGCGTCGAACGTCGCACGTACCATGTTGATGGCGTTGCCACTTCCTACCGATTTGCCCACAGCATCCTGCACGCCGAGGCGTTCCAGCACCGCTCGGACCGGCCCGCCAGCAATAATGCCGGTTCCAGGCGGCGCCGCACGCAGAATTACCCGGGCGGAACCAAGTCTTCCGGTGGTGTCATGATGCAACGTGCGGCCTTCCCGCAACGGCACGCGGATCAGCTTTCCTTTTGCGTTTTCGGTCGCCTTGCGAATGGCCTCAGGAACCTCCTTGGCCTTTCCCGATCCGAAACCCACGCGTCCCTGTCCATCACCGACCACTACAGTCGCGGCAAAGCCGAACCGACGCCCGCCCTTCACCACTTTCGCAACACGACGGATTTTCACCAGGTTATCAGTGAGTTCCTGACGTTCCTCCTGATTGCGTTGTCTACGCGCCATAAGCTCTTTCCGGCCCGGGGTCAGAACCCCAGACCGCCCTCCCGCGCCCCTTCGGCCAGTGCCTGCACCCGACCGTGATAAAGATAACTGCCGCGATCAAAGACGACTGTGTCGATCCCTGCATCCTTCGAACGCTGAGCCACCAGGGCTCCGACCGCACGCGCCGCGTCAAGCCCCCGCGGAGCCTTAGAAGCCCGCAGCTGGCTGTCGAGTGTGGAAGCGCTTGCCAGCGTTCGGCCCGATCGATCATCGATCACTTGGGCGTAGATATGGCAATTCGAACGAAACACCGACAGCCGCGGACGGTCTTTCGCGGAGATCCGCACCCGACGGCGATTCCGGCGCCGACGGCGTAGCATGCGCTCACGGGTCGTCATGGCCATGGCTTACTTTCTCTTTCCTTCTTTGCGGCGGACAAACTCTCCACGGTAACGAATCCCCTTCCCCTTGTACGGTTCGGGTGGACGAAACGCCCGGATCTCGGCGGCCAGTTGTCCGACGCGTTGCCGGTTTGCTCCGGCGACCTCTATCTCGGTTTGGCGCGGACAGGTGACTTCGAGGTCATCCGGAATCGCGATATGCACATCGTGGCTGTATCCCAGCTGCAGGCTGAGGATGCCGTCCTTCACGGCCGCCCGATAACCGACCCCTTCGATATCAAGGTGACGTTTGAAGCCGTCGCTTACGCCTGTCACCATGTTCGCGATCACGGCGCGCGTCAAACCCCATGCAGATTTCGAACTGCCGTCCGTCGAACCCGGTGTTACCACGATCGTTCCATCGGCCTGGCTTATCTCCACGCCGGCCGGGAACGTCTGGCAGAGAGTGCCCAGCTTTCCCTTGACTGTGACCTCCGGGCCGTTCACCGTGACGGTCACCCCGTCCGGAACCGGCACCGGATACTTGCCAACGCGCGACACCGTCAGAACACCCGGCAGAGAATTTCGCCGCCCACGTTGGCCTCGCGGGCGGCGCGGTCGGACATCACACCCGCGGGCGTGGACAGCACTTGCACGCCCAAGCCACCAAAAAACCGCGGGATCTCCCCCGCCGGTGAATACACACGTCGGCAAGGGCTCGAAATTCGCTTGATCTCGCGAATGGCGGGTGCGCCCTTGTGATATTTCAACTCGATCACGATATTCCGCTTCGGGGGCTCCAGTTCCTCCACGCTCCACGCCCGGATGTATCCTTCCTGTCGCAGCACCTCCAGCACATTGCGGCGCAGGCGGGAATCCGGACAGCGCACGGTCTGGCGCTCGGCCATCAGCCCGTTGCGTATCCGGGTGAGCATGTCTGCCAGTGGATCGGTCATCGTCATGGGATCGCTTCTCCTACCAGCTTGCCTTGGTCATGCCCGGAATCTGGCCCATCGACGCGAGTTCCCGCAGCGCGATCCGGGAAATTCGCATCTTCCGGTAATAGCCGCGCGGCCGCCCTGTCAGTTCGCAACGGTTTCGAATCCGGACCGGTGACGCATTCCTGGGAAGCTTCGCCAGCGTCAATACCGCCCGAAACCGGTCCTCCGGCGCCGCTGCCCGGTCTCGCACCTTGGCCTTGAGCTCAAGCCGTACACGCCGCCCCTGCTCCGCCATCGCCCGCCGGCGTCGGTTTTTCATAATGGCGCTGACTTTCGCCATGGCAATCAGACTCCCTGCCCTCGGAAGGGCATGTTGAATTTGAGAAGCAGGGCCCGGGCCCACTCGTCGTTGGCTGTCGTCGTGCAGATCACCACGTCAAGACCGCGCACCTGGTCAACCGTGTCGTAGTCGATTTCAGGAAAAACAATCTGTTCCCGCAATCCAAGCGCAAAATTGCCATTGCCATCGAACGAATTGGGATCCACACCGTGGAAATCGCGTACCCGGGGGAGTGCAACGTTGATGAGCCGGTCAAGAAACTCGTACATGCGCGCAGACCGCAACGTCACCTTGCATCCGATCTTCATCCCTTGCCGGATCTTGAAACCGGCGATCGGTTTCCGGGCCTCGGTGGCCACGGCCTTTTGCCCCGCGATCGCCTCCAGATCCCGTAACGCTCCCTCGACACCCTTGTCGTCTTCCTTGGCCAGGCCGCCGCGCGTCGACGATTGCGAGGGAAGGCCTACCCCCATGTTGAGCACCACCTTCTCCAGGCGGGGAACGGCGAACCGATTGCGAATTCCGAGTTCGCTCTGCAACTCATCACAAAACCTTGTGTCGTAGAGTTCGCGCAGACGTGCAACCATCATCGCCCCTATTCGTCGACGAGGTCGCCAGACCGTTTGGCGACCCGCACCTTGCGCCCGTCGTCCAGCGTCCGGAACCCGACTTTCGTCGGACCGCCATCTGAAGGATCACGCAGGGCCACATTCGAAATATGAATCGGGAGTTCGCGGTCCACAATTCCGCCGGCATTTCCAGGTGATGGGCGCACGTGCCTTTTGGCGACGTTGACGCCTCTTACAACAACCCGCGCACGGTCCCTGTGCACCCGGAGAACTTCGCCCGTGCGGCCACGGTCGCGACCGGTTCGAACGACAACTTCATCGCCCTTTCGGATACGAAATTTACCCGCCATCACAGCACCTCGGGCGCAAGACTGATGATCTTCATGAACCGCTTGGCTCGCAATTCGCGAGTGACAGGCCCGAAAATACGGGTTCCAATCGGCTCGTTTTCCCGATCAACGAGCACGGCAGCATTCGAATCGAATCGAATCGCTGTACCGTCAGCGCGCCGGATCTCTTTGGCCGTGCGGACAATGACCGCTCGGTGAATGTCACCCTTCTTGACCCGTCCTCGTGGAATCGCTTCCTTGACGGACACCACGATGACGTCGCCGACCCACGCATAACGCCTGCCGGCCCCGCCCAGCACCTTGATGCACTGGATCCGCCGGGCGCCGGAGTTGTCGGCAACCCCAAGATTTGTCTCTGCCTGGATCACTGCGTCGGCACCTTCGTAGGATCAAGCGAGAGCACCTCCCAGCACTTCAGCTTGGACATGGGCCGGCGTTCGCGAATGCGGACAATGTCGCCCGGCTGGCACGCGTTGTCAGGATCGTGGGCATGGAACTTGGCAGACCGCCGAATGAATTTCTTGTAGAGCGGATGGCGGACCAACCGCTCCACCCGCACGACAACCGTACGGTTCGGTGCCGCGCTCACCACGACTCCCCGCATTACGCGCCTCGGCATGATTCAGGCCCCTCTCGCACGTTCAGCCAACACTGTCTTGATCCGTGCGGTCTCCCGCCGGGCTTCCCGGGCCCGAGCGGTATTCTCCAGCTCGCCAGTAGCCTGCCGGAAACGCAAGTTCAGCCGTTCGCGCGCACGTTCTTCCAGCATCGTCGCCAGTTCGTCGTCGGTCTTCTGCCGCACCTCGGAAATTCGGAGAGCCACGACTACTGCTCCAGCCGGGTAACGAAGCGGGTCCGGACCGGGAGCTTCGTCGAGGCGAGCTCAAACGCCCGTCTCGCCATGTCGGGCGTGACACCATCCAGCTCGAACAGAATTCGGCCCGGCTTGACCCGGCAAACCCAGTATTCCGGCGCGCCCTTCCCCTTGCCCATGCGAACTTCTGTGGGCTTGGAGGACACAGGTACGTCCGGAAAGATCCGAATCCAAACCCGGCCCTGACGGCGAATGTGACGGGTCACAGCACGCCGCGCGGCCTCGATCTGCCGGGCAGTCACACGCTCTGCCTGCAGGCTCTTGATTCCGAATGAGCCGAAATTGAGCCGCGTTCCGCCCTTGGCATTCCCGTGGATTCGTCCCTTGTGCGCTTTGCGGAACTTCGTCCGCTTCGGGCTCATCATGATTTGGCCGCTCCTTCCGCGTCCTCAGCCGCTTCGTCCTTGGATTCGGCAGCGGGAGACTCTGTGGCAACTGCCTCTTCGCCTTGCGTCGCGGCGGCGGGCGGCTCGGCTTCCTCAGCCGCTTCGTCCTTGGCTTCGGCGGCCGCAGTCTCGGTAGCAGCTGCCTCTTCACCCTGCTCTTCGGTAGCGGGAGCCTCCGTGGCAGCAGCCGCTTCATCTTGCACTTCGGCGGCGGGTGCCTCCGCTGCAGCGACCGATTCGTCGGGTGGCGCTGGCTCGGCCGTCACTGCAGCCTCGGTTCCCTCTGCCTGTTCGGGAGCCGGAGAGCCATCTGAAGCCCCGTCTGCGGGCGCTGATCGGGCAGACCGTCCACCCCGACCGGAGCCCGTGCGCCCGCCCTGGGAACCCGTACCGGTCAACGGTCGTTGCTGTTGCTCGCTTCGGTTCCGCTCCATCGCGGAAGGGTCATGCGCCAGAATTTCACCCCTGAACACCCAGACCTTGACTCCGCACGTTCCATACGCCGTACGGGCCGTCGCTACTCCGTAATCAATGTCCGCGCGAAGGGTGTGAAGAGGAACGCGTCCTTCCCGGTACCATTCGACGCGGGCGATCTCGGCCCCGCCCAGCCGGCCGCCGACCGTGATCCGGATGCCCAGGGCCCCGAGTCGCATCGAAGCCTGCACAGCGCGCTTCATGGCGCGTCGAAACGCCACACGCCGCTCAAGTTGCTCCGCGACGTTCTCCGCCACCAGTTGCGCTTCGATCTCGGGCTTCCGGATCTCAACGATGTTGAGCTGGACTTGGCTATCGGTCATGGTGGCGAGCTTCTTGCGAATGCGCTCGATATCGGCACCTTTCTTGCCGATAACCATCCCGGGCCTCGCCGTATGGATGATGACCCGTGCCTTTTTCGGCGGGCGCTCAATGGTGATCCGGCTGATCCCGGCACCTTTCAGGTCCGACTGGATATACCGGCGAATCCGGAGATCCTCGTGCAACAGATCGGCGTACTCGGCGCTCGCGTACCAGCGGGAATCCCACGTGCGGTTGATGCCCAGCCGCAGGCCGATCGGATTAACCTTGTGTCCCATCCCGTCTAATCCTCTTCGCGCACCACAATCGTGAGGCGACTGAACGGCCTCCGGTAGCGGCCCATACGCCCCCGGGCACGGGCCCGGAAACGTCGCATAACCAGCGATTTTCCAACGGATGCGTCGGCGACCACGAGCTTGCGTGCATCAAGCCGACCGGCTTCGGCATTGGCAACGGCCGACAACAGAACTTTCCGCACGTCATTGGCCACGCGTCGCCGAGAAAATTCGAGCGCCCGAGCCGCGTCGTCCACGGCAAGTCCGCGAATCAGACCAGCCAGCAAATTCAGCTTCTGCGGGCTGACCCGCACTGCGCGCGCCATCGCCATGGCCTCATTGGACCCCAAACGACGCGGGGCTGCTCGTTTGCCCATCGCCGCTAGCGCCTTGTCGCCTTGCGGTCGCCGGCATGACCGTAGAACGTGCGCGTCGGGGCAAACTCCCCGAATTTGTGGCCAACCATGTCTTCGGAGACCAGCACGGGAATGAACTTTCTGCCGTTATGCACAGCAAACGTCAGGCCGACGAACTGCGGCATGATCGTAGAGCGGCGCGACCAGGTCCGGATCGGAGCACGTGAACCGCTCTCGACCGCCCTCTGCGCTTTGCGAAGCAGGTAACCATCGACAAATGGGCCCTTCCAGACCGACCGTGCCATCGCCGTGACTCCTATTTCTTCCGCCGACGGCGGAGAATCCAGCGGTCGGTGGCCTTGTTGCTGCGAGTGCGGTGTCCCTTGGTCGACACGCCCCACGGTGTCACAGGATGACGGCCGCCGGACGTCCGGCCCTCCCCTCCACCGTGCGGGTGATCAACCGGGTTCATCACGACACCGCGCACATGCGGGCGGCGGCCCAGCCAGCGGTTCCGGCCCGCCTTGCCGAGCTTCATGTTCTGATGATCCGGATTGGATACCGATCCGACCGTTGCCCGGCAATCAGCGCGGATCAGTCGTTGTTCGCCGGAAACAAGCCGGATCACCACGCGGTCGGCATCCTTGCCGAGCAGCTGCGCATAGCTGCCCGCCGACCGGGCAAGCTGCCCACCAGCTCCGGGTTTCAGCTCGATATTGTGGATGATCGAACCCAGCGGCATGTTTCTGAGAGGCATGCAGTTTCCGGGCTTGATGTCTGTCCGGCTGCCTGAAACGACCACATCTCCCGGCGCCAACCGCTGGGCGGCGAGGATGTAGGACAGGGCCCCATCCGGATACCGGATCAAGGCGATGAACGCGCTCCGGTTCGGGTCGTACTCCAACCGTACCACGGTCGCGGGCTCGTCGTCGCGCCGGCGCTTGAAGTCGATCAGGCGGTAACGGCGTTTGTGTCCGCCTCCCCGATGCCAAGTGGTAATGCGGCCTTGATTGTTGCGCCCACCGGTACTCGACAACCCTTCTGTCAGCCCCTTCTCGGGTTTGCCCCGGTGCAGACTGGAACGGTCGACCAGCACCAGTTGACGGCGACCAGGGGTTACGGGGCGATGCTGCTTCAGGGCCATGCTCAGATCTCGCTGCCGATTTCGATCGACTGCCCTTCGTCAAGGGTGACAAAGGCCTTCTTCATGTCCTGCCGACGGCCTTTCACACCCCGAAGGCGCTTCACTTTCCCCTTGGTGATGAGGGTATTCACGGCGACCACCTTCACCTTGAACAGGCGTTCGACTGCCGCACGGATCTGTGGCTTCGTCGCTGTCCGGCTGACCCGGAATACAACCTGATTGGCCTCCAGCGCCGCAGTCGACTTTTCCGTCACCAGAGGGCGAAGCACGATCTCACACGAACGGGACACGTTCATGACAGGCGCTCCTCCAGCCCCTGAATCGCTTCAGGGACCAAGACCAGCATTTCGTGCCGAAGAATGTCGTAGACATTGGCCCCCTGGACCGGAAGACAATTGATTCCCGGCAGATTGGCCGCCGCACGCCGAAATCCCGGATCCACGTCGCTGCCCCCCACCACGAGCGCCTGTTCAACTGCAAGCGCCCGGAGCTTGCCGGCCAGGGTCGCGGTGCGAGGTGCATCGAGTTTCAGCGAATCGAGAACCATCACCTTGTTGGCCGCGATCTTCGCCGACAACGCACAGCGCAAGGCCATGCGACGCACTTTTTTCGGCAGCTTGTGCGCGTGGCTCCGCGGTCGCGGTCCATGCACGGCGCCGCCACCTCGGAAGATGACCGCTTTCCGCGAACTGTGTCGGGCGCGACCCGTTCCCTTCTGCCGCCACATCTTGGCAGTCGTTCCGGTCACGTCACCCCGTTCCTGGGCCTTGTGGGTGCCACGCCGCCGCCGCGCCAACTGATAGTTCACCATCCGGTGAAGGATGTCCCTGCGAACATCCACGGCGAAAACCGCTTCGGAGAGTTCGGCCTCGCCCGCCGCCTCGTTATTCAGCGTGCGGATTTCAAGCTTCACCGCTCTGCTCCTCGTCCACCGCCGGCGCTTCATCACCGGTACCGGAGTCTGCATCCCCGGCGTCGGACTCCGCAGCCTCGGGTTCCTCCGATGTAGCTGCAGCCTCTGCTGGTTCCTGGCCCTTCGCGTCCTCCTCAAGAAGGCCGGCCGGGAACGGAACGCCAGGCGGAAGCGCCCGCTTGACCGCATCGGAAAGCGTCAACCAGCTGCCTGCTGGCCCTGGAACCGCGCCCTTGACCAAAATCACGCCGCGCTCGTCATCGGTCGACACGACCATCAGATTCTGGACGGTGCAACGCTGCGCCCCCATGTGGCCGGCCATCTTCTTGCCCTTGAACACCCGCCCGGGATCCTGGCTGTTACCCGTGGAACCGTGACTCCGGTGCGAGATCGACACGCCGTGCGATGCGCGAAGGCCTCCGAAGTTGTGCCGCTTCATGCCACCGGCAAATCCCTTGCCGATCGTAATCCCGCTGGCGTCCACGAACTGGCCCACCACAAAGTGACTCGGGCGGAACCGGCGGCCGGCCTCCACCAGGTTTTCTGCGCTGACCCGGAACTCACGGACGTGCCGCATGGGCGCGATCCCGCTCTTCTCGCCCGCAGCGCGTTGCGGCTTGGCGATTTTGCGCTCCGGCACCCCGCCTGCCGCAACCTGCACCGCAACGTAACCGTCACGTTCGTGGGTCCGTTGACCCACAACCTTGCAGCCGTCGAGAGACAGCACCGTGACCGGGCAGTGCAGCCCGTCTTCCAGAAACAGGCGTGTCATGCCTAGCTTGCGTACAAGAACCCCGGATCGCATCGCGTTAGCCCAGCTTGATCTCGACGTTGACGCCGGCCGCAAGATCCAGCTTCATCAGCGCATCCACGGTCTGCGGGGTGGGATCGAGGATATCCAGCACGCGCTTGTGGGTCCGGATTTCGAACTGCTCTCGCGACTTCTTGTCGATGTGCGGCGACCGGTTCACCGTGAACCGCTGGATTCGGTTGGGGAGAGGCACAGGTCCGCGAACCTGTGCCCCGGTCCGCATGGCGGTCCCCACAATCTCGCGCGCGGACTCGTCAAGAAGCCGCCGGTCGAACGCCTTGAGGCGGATCCGGATGCGCTGGTGTTCCATCGTCCTCTCCGCCCCAACTCGCCCTAAGCGAGAATCTTGGTGATAACGCCGGAGGCGACCGTGCGGCCGCCCTCCCGGATTGCAAAGCGGAGCCCCTCTTCCATCGCAATCGGAGCAATCAGTTCGCCCTGCAACTCGACGTTGTCACCCGGCATCACCATTTCCGTGTTCTCGGGCAGTGCGACCGTTCCGGTGACGTCCGTGGTCCGGAAATAGAATTGCGGTCTGTAATTCTTGAAGAACGGCGTATGCCGACCGCCTTCCTCCTTGGTCAACACGTAGGTCTCGGCAAGAAATTTGGTATGCGGCGTGATCGATCCCGGCCGCGACAGCACCTGGCCGCGCTCGACGCCGGTACGCTCGACTCCCCGCAGGAGCACACCGATGTTGTCGCCCGCCTGCCCCTGGTCGAGCAGCTTGCGGAACATCTCGACACCGGTGCACGTGGTCTTCTCGGTCTCACGGACGCCCACAATCTCGACCTCGTCGCCAACCTTGACGATGCCGCGTTCGACCCGGCCGGTGACGACCGTGCCGCGCCCGGAAATGGAAAACACGTCCTCGATCGGCATCAGGAACGCGCCGTCAATCGGGCGGTCGGGTTCCGGCACGAACTCATCCACCGCATTCATCAGCTCAAGGATGGACTCGACACCGGTCTCGTCACCTTCCAGAGCCTGGAGGGCTGAACCCCGCACAACCGGAATGTCGTCGCCCGGGAAGTCGTACTCCGAGAGAAGCTCACGAACCTCGAGTTCGACCAGATCAAGAAGTTCCTCGTCATCCACCTGATCAACCTTGTTGAGGTACACGACCAGCGCCGGCACGCCGACCTGTCTTGCGAGCAGAATGTGCTCGCGGGTCTGCGGCATCGGGCCGTCAGCGGCGGACACCACCAGGATCGCCCCATCCATCTGGGCCGCTCCGGTAATCATGTTCTTGACGTAGTCGGCGTGGCCCGGGCAGTCGACGTGGGCGTAGTGCCGCCCATCGGTCTCGTACTCGACGTGCGCGGTATTGATCGTAATGCCGCGCTCCTTCTCCTCCGGAGCACGGTCGATTTCGTCATATCCCACGAACTCGGCGTTGCCGCGCTCCGCGAGCACCTTGGTGATCGCGGCGGTCAACGTGGTCTTGCCGTGATCGACATGACCGATCGTGCCCACGTTGACGTGCGGTTTGGTCCGTTCGAACTTTTCTTTGGCCATTGCCAGCTTCTCCTTGTTAAATGCGCTCAGGCAAGCTTTGAGCGCACCTCTTCGGCAACCATCTGCGGAACTTGGTCGTACCGCTCGAAAAACATCGTGAACTGCGCACGACCCTGCGACAGGGACCGAATGGCGTTGACGTAACCGAACATCGTCGCCAGCGGAACATGCGCACGCACCTGCGTTGCCGTGCCCTGCGGTTCCATGCCCTCGATGTGCCCCCGGCGTCCGTTGAGGTCGCCGATAATGTCCCCGACAAAGTCTTCCGGCACCACGACCTCGACCCGCATCATCGGTTCGAGAAGGCGCGGCGCAGCCTTCTGCATCGCTTCCCGGAAAGCCGCGCGTCCGGCAATCTCAAATGCCACGGCACTCGAATCCACCTCGTGAGAGGCGCCGTCCGTGAGGCTGACCCGGACATCGATGACCGGATACCCCGCAACGATCCCGTTCTGCATGGCGCTCTCGACGCCCTTTTCGACCGCCGGGATGAACTCCTTCGGCACGTTGCCGCCCACGACCTTGCTGACAAACTCGAGCCCGCAACCCGACTCGCCAGGCTCGACTGTCATGATCACGCGTGCATATTGGCCTGACCCACCGGTCTGCTTCTTGTGCACATAGTCCACTTCCGCTGCCCGGGTGATCGTCTCGCGGTACGCAACCTGCGGCGCTCCGACGTTGGCATCGACCTTGAACTCGCGCCGCATCCGGTCGACCAGAATGTCGAGATGCAGCTCTCCCATACCCTTGAGAACGGTCTGGCCGGTTTCGTCGTCCGTTGAAACCTTGAACGACGGATCTTCCGCCGCCAGCCGCGCCAGGGCCTGACCCATGCGCTCCTGATCGGTCTTGGTCTTGGGCTCGACCGCAAGCTCCATCACCGGCTCGGGGAAGTCCATGCGCTCCAGAATCACAGGACGCGTCAGGTCGCACAGCGTGTCACCGGTGGTCACCGACTTGATTCCCGCCAACGCGACGATGTCGCCCGCCGAGGCTTCCTTGATGTCTTCGCGGGAATTGGCATGCATGAGCAGCATGCGGCCGATCCTCTCGCGCTTGCCCTTGACCGAATTCCGGACCGTCATGCCGGACTCGACCACACCCGAGTACACCCGCACAAACGCCAGCGACCCGACGAACGGATCGTTCATGATCTTGAACACGAGCCCGGCGAAGGGCTCGTCGCGCGTGCTCAGCCGCTCGACGTCGTCCCCGGTGTCCGGATGGGTGCCGCGCGTTGACGGAACGTCCAGAGGGGCCGGAAGATAACTGATGACCGCATCAAGAAGAGGCTGAATCCCCTTGTTCTTGAATGCGGATCCACAAAGGACCGGAGTGAACGCACCCTCGATGGTTCCGGCACGAATACAGCGCCGCAGCGTGTCGTCGTCGGGAACTTCGCCTTCCAGGTAGCGTTCGAGAGCCGCGTCGTCGTGCTCGAGGGCGGCCTCGACCAGCGCCACCCGGGCGACCTCGGCTTCTTCCGCAAGCTCACTCGGAATGTCACCGACCAAGAACGTGGCACCCAGGGTCTCTTCTTCCCACACAATCGACTTCATGGCGACGAGGTCGATGACGCCGACGAACTCCGCCTCCAGGCCGATTGGCAGCTGCAGCACGAGCGGCTCGGCCCCGAGCCGGTCGCGAATCGACTGCACCGCGCCTTCGAAATTGGCCCCGACCCGGTCGAGCTTGTTCACAAAGCAGATTCGGGGGACTCCGTAGCGATCGGCCTGGCGCCAGACCGTCTCCGACTGCGGCTCCACGCCCGCCACGCCATCGAAGACTGCCACAGCCCCGTCAAGTACCCGGAGGCTGCGCTCGACCTCAATGGTGAAATCCACGTGGCCGGGCGTGTCGATGATATTGATGCGATGGTCACGCCAGGCACACGTCGTTGCGGCCGAGGTAATCGTGATACCGCGTTCCTGCTCCTGCTCCATCCAGTCCATGGTCGCGGCCCCGTCATGGACCTCGCCAATCTTGTACGACCGCCCGGTGTAGTAGAGGATCCGCTCCGTCGTCGTCGTCTTCCCGGCGTCGATGTGCGCCATGATTCCGATATTGCGATATCGGTCGAGTGGGACGGTCGTCGTCACGATTGCTCTCCGGCGTCTACCAGCGCTACCAGCGGTAGTGCGAGAAGGCGCGATTTGCACGCGCCATGCTGTGCGTGTTCTCGCGCTTCTTGTAGGCCGCTCCGCGCGCGGACGCTGCGTCCGCGAGCTCACCGGCGAGCTGATCGCGCATGGTGCGTTCCGGCCGTGCTCGCGCCGCTTCGATCAGCCAGCGGATCGCAAGCGCCTGCCGGCGGGCGGGCCGGACCTCGACCGGGATCTGATAGGTGGAGCCACCCACGCGCCGTGAGCGAGTTTCAACATCCGGCTTGATGTTTTCGATCGCTTGGCGAAACACCGTCAAGGGGTCCTGGTTAGTGCGTTCGGCGATGCGCTCGAAGGCCCCGTACAGAACACGTTCCGCGACCGGCTTCGCCCCGTCCCGCATGAGGGCGTGGGTAAACTTGGTGACCATCGTGTCACCGTAACGCGGGTCCGGAAGAACCTCCCGCGGGGTCGCGCGATGCCGTCTTGACATGGTCTGAACTCCGTCCGCCTACTTGGGCCGCTTGGCGCCGTACTTGGAACGGCGCTGGCGGCGTCCAGAGACGCCCTGGGTGTCGTAGGTGCCACGAATGACGTGGTACCGCACGCCGGGAAGATCCTTCACACGACCCCCGCGGATCATGATGACGGAGTGCTCCTGGAGGTTGTGGCTTTCCCCTGGAATGTAGCTCGTCACTTCAAAGCCATTGGTGAGCCGTACCCGCGCCACCTTGCGGAGCGCCGAATTCGGCTTCTTCGGGGTCGTGGTGTAGACCCGAGTGCAGACTCCCCGACGCTGCGGGCACGACTGGAGAGCCGGCACCTTTCGCTGCTTGTCGGGGGTCTTTCGCCCCTTGCGGATCAGCTGACTGATCGTCGGCATGCGCGCCTCAATTCCAAACTCCGAGGGAGTCCAAGCGAAAACGGACCGTTCGGGGTCACGCTGCTGGCGTGCCACCGCGGTCCACCCAACGTTTCCTTCGACGTAATCGCGGGACAGCGGCCAAGGGCGGCGTGCGGCCCGCGAAGTGGACCGCAACCTAGGATGTCCGCCCTTTCGCGTCAAGGGTTTTTTGCCGGATGTCGCCGGCCGCGGGAATGCCTTGTCGCAAGGTCCCCGCGGCCGGAGTCATGGTCGCCGGAACTAGCTTCCGACCGGAAGCATCTCCGCAATGGCGACACTTGACGGCGGAGGCATTCCGCCCGTGGCAGCCAGTCGGCGGGCCGCCTGTTCAGCCTGGCGTTCCTTCTGCTTTTCCACCACCAAACGATCACGGCTCGCGGCATCGAGAGCATAGGTAGACGTACTGTGACCGGTGCCGGCCGGAATCAGTCGACCCACGATGACGTTTTCCTTGAGCCCGCGGAGATCGTCCGTCTTGCCTGCCAGCGCTGCGTCGGCCAGGGCACGCGTGGTTTCCTGGAACGATGCAGCCGAGATGAAGGACTGCGTCTCGCGGCTCGCCCTCGTGATTCCCTGCAGAACCGGCGCGCCGGTGGCGGGACGCCCGCCCTCTGTTTCGATCGCCTGATTGGTCTCGAGAAAGGACCGCTTGTCCACCTCGTCACCCCGCAGGAACTCGGAATCGCCGGGATCCTGAATCTGCACCTTCTGCAGCATCTGCCCGACAATGACCTCGATGTGCTTGTCGTTGATGCGAACCCCCTCAAGGCGGTAGACGTCCTGGATTTCCTCCACAAAGTGATGGGCCAGCGCGTCGATTCCTTGAATACGGAGGATGTCGTGCGGAACCGGATTCCCGTCGGTCAGGGGGTCTCCCTTGCGCACCTGGTCGCCCTTTTGCACAAGAATGTACCGATCCTGCGGCACGAGATGCGTGTCCTCGCCACGTTTGGTCTCGATGGTAATCCGCATCCTGCCGGAAGCCCCCTCCACGGACTGCACCGTGCCGTCCTTTTCGGCCAGAACCGCCGGTTTCTTTGGCTTCGGAGCGTCCAGGAGCGTGATCACCCGAGGCAGCCCGCCCACGATGTCGCGCGACTTCCGGTCTTCCGTCTGGACACGGGCAATCACATCGCCCGCCTCGATGGAAGCCTCGTCCTTCACGACCAGGACAGTGCCGACCTGCAGCTCGTAGCTGCGCTCATCAGGAGAGTCCTGTTCACTGCCCTCGGCCACCACCGTGACCCGGGGGCGCAGATTCTCCTGACTTTGCTTCACACCCTGCCATTGCGCGACCTCCAACGAAGGCAGTCGCGTTGATTCGTCCATGCGTTCGACCAGGGAAACCCCGATCCGGAGATCGTCGAAGCGGACCCGGCCGCTGACTTCACTCAGAATCGGACGGGTGTACGGATCCCATTCAGCCAGCCGGGCACCCCGGGTCACCGCCATCCCGTCCTCGACCTTGAGCTCCGCGCCGTAGGGGACCCGCGCCCGGGTCAGGACCTGACCCTTCGCATTTTCGAGAACGAGCTCGAAGCCGCGGGCCATGACCATGCCCTTCGCCACCAGATCCGCCGGATCGGCGCCGTCACTGGAGCGGAACCGGACGGTTCCGTCGGCAATACTGTCGACTCCGAACTGGTCGGAACCCGATTTCGCGACACCGCCGATGTGGAATGTGCGCATCGTGAGCTGCGTGCCGGGCTCGCCGATCGACTGGGCCGCGATGACTCCCACCGCTTCTCCGACGTTCACGTCGGTGCCGCGCGCAAGGTCGGTTCCGTAGCATCGCGCACACACGCCGTGGATGGTCTCGCAGGTGAGTACCGAGCGCACGCGCACGACACTCAATCCGGCGGCTTCGATCTGGCGGCTCTCGTCCGGACCGATGTAGCCCCCGGCCTTCACGAGCACCTCGCCGGTTTCCGGATGCACGATCCGGCCCGCGGCGTGGCGCCCCTCAATGCGGTCGCCCAGCGTTTCGATGACGTCAGACCCCTGGACCACGGCGGTTTTTTCGATCCCCTGCCGGGTCCCGCAATCGTGTTCCGTGACGATCACGTCTTGCGCGACGTCCACCAGGCGTCGCGTGAAATAGCCGGAAATCGAGGTCTTGCGGGCCGTATCGGCAAGGCCCTTTCGGGAGCCGTGCGTGGAATTGAAGAATTCAGAGGTCTCCAGACCTTCACGGAAATTCGACGTGATCGGTGTCTCGATAATCTCGCCGGAGGTGTTGGTGATCAGTCCCCGCATGCCGGCCAGCTGCTTCATCTGCATGACCGACCCGCGGGCGCCGGAATCGACCATCATGTAGATCGAGTTCACGTGCCCGGACTGGCCCGTGCCCTCCATGCCCTTCATCATGGCCGTCTCGACACCGTCCGTGCACTTGCCCCAGGTATCGATGATCCGGTTGTAGCGATCCAGGGCGGTCAAGGCGCCAGCCTGGTACCGCCGCTCAAGCAGCTTCACGCGGTCGCGCGCCTCCTCGACCAGCCCCCCTTTGTCAGCCGGCACGATCATGTCGTCCTTGCCGAAGGAAATGCCGGCCGAGCACGCCTCGGTGAAGCCGAGCTTCATGAGCCGGTCGGTGAAGATGACCGTCTCCTTTTGACCGCAGCACCGATAGACAAGTCCGATCAACTCGCTCACTTCGCGCTTGGTCAGCTTGCGGTTCACCTGTTCGAACCCGATCTCCGGGTGCTTCGGCAGGAGTTCGCCCAGCAGCGCCCGGCCTGGAGTCGTTTCAAAGACCCGATTGGTGCCCGATTGCGGGTCAGCGAGGCGGACACGGACCTTGGCGTGCAAATCAACCGCTCCGACCGCGAGCGCGTGCCGAACCTCGCCAAGCCCGGAGAACGCCATGTTTTCGCCGCGCACACCGTCGCGATCCAGACTCAGGTAATAGATGCCGAGCACGATGTCCTGCGTCGGGACGATCACCGGCTTTCCGTTGGCCGGGCTGAGGATGTTGTTGGTCGACATCATCAGGACCCTGGCCTCGAGCTGCGCCTCTACCGAGAGCGGCACATGGACAGCCATCTGGTCCCCGTCGAAATCGGCGTTGAACGCCGTGCACACCAACGGATGCAGGTGGATGGCCTTCCCTTCCACCAGCACGGGCTCGAAGGCCTGAATTCCAAGACGGTGGAGCGTGGGTGCCCGGTTCAGGAGCACCGGATGCTCGCGAATGACCTGCTCCAGGATGTCCCAGACCTCGGGCACCTCAAGCTCAACCATGCGCTTCGCGTTCTTGATGGCCGCGGCGTGGCCGAAGCGCTCGAGCTTCGAATAGATAAACGGCTTGAACAGTTCGAGAGCCATCTTCTTGGGCAGGCCGCACTGGTGCAGAAGCAGGTCCGGCCCGACCACGATGACGGACCGGCCCGAGTAATCACAGCGCTTGCCAAGCAGGTTCTGCCGAAACCGTCCCTGCTTCCCGGTCACGATGTCGGAAAGCGACTTCAGCTGCCGCTTGTTCGCGCCCTTGGCTGGCCGCCGCCGCCGGCTGTTGTCAAACAGCGCATCGACAGCCTCCTGCAGCATGCGTTTCTCGTTCCGGATGATGATGTCCGGGGCCCGGAGCTGCATGAGCCTCTTGAGCCGGTTGTTCCGGTTGATCACCCGGCGGTAAAGGTCATTGAGATCGGACGTGGCAAACCGGCCGCCGTCAAGCGGGACCAGTGGCCGCAGTTCCGGCGGAATGACGGGCACCACGGTCAGCACCATCCATTCGGGCCGGTTCTTGGACCGGATGAAGGCCTCGACGAGCCGCAGGCGCTTGGCAAGCTTGCGGCGCTTCATCTCCGAACGGGTGGTTTCCAGGCTTTCCCGGATTTCCGTGCGCAGGGCATGGAGGTCCAGTTCGGCCAAGAGTTCGCGAACCGCCTCGGCACCGACGCTGACCGTAAACGTGTCCGCGCCGTAATCCGCCTGCAGCTGCCGGTACTGTTCCTCCGTCAGGAGGGCCCGCTTCGGCAGCGGCGTAACGCCGGGCTCCAGCACCACATACCGCTCGAAATACAGAATCGATTCGATGTCCTTGAGCGTCATGTCCAGAAGCAGCCCCATGCGTGACGACGGGGGCGCCTTGAGGAACCAGATGTGGGCAACCGGCGCGGCCAGCTCGATGTGCCCCATCCGCTCGCGTCGGACCTTGGACTGGATCACCTCGACCTGGCACTTTTCGCACAACACACCCTTGTGCTTCATGCGTTTGTACTTTCCGCACAAACACTCGTAATCCTTCACCGGACCGAAGATACGCGGGCAGAACAACCCGTCACGCTCCGGCTTGAGCGTCCGGTAGTTGATCGTCTCCGGCTTACGCACCTCGCCGTACGACCACGACATCATCTTTTCCGGGCTCGCGATCGAGATGCGGATTCCCGCAAATCGCACAGGCGATTTCGGCGTTCCGACTTCGGTGCGCACGCCCGACCCGGCTGGTACCAGATTCGTCATGGGGCCGGTTTGGTCGGCCAGCATCACTTCATTCATGATGAACTTCCTGTACATCGAGGCCAAGCGCTTGCAGCTCCTTGACCAGCACGTTGAATGATTCGGGCACACCGGCCTCGAACGTGTCCTCGCCCCGCACGATCGCCTCGTACATCTTGGTCCGACCGGAGACGTCGTCCGATTTGACGGTCAAGATTTCCTGAAGCGTGTAGGCCGCCCCGTAGGCCTGCAGGGCCCACACTTCCATCTCGCCGAACCGCTGTCCGCCGAAGCGCGCCTTGCCGCCCAGGGGCTGCTGCGTCACCAGGCTGTACGGCCCTGTCGAACGGGCGTGCATCTTGTCGTCCACCAGGTGGTGCAGTTTCATCATGTAGATGTGCCCGACAGTGACCTGTCGCGCGAACGGCTCACCGGTGCGGCCGTCGATCAGGGTCATCTGACCCGACTCGGCGCACCCCGCCGCCTTGAGCATCGCCCGGATGTCGTCCTCGGCGGCCCCGCCGAACACGGGAGTTGCGACCGGCACGCCACGCTCGAGGTTGGAGGCAAGTTCCACCACGGCGGGATCATCCAGTTCATGACGGATGGTCTTCCACGCGGTCTGCCCGTAGATCTTGCGCAAGACGGCCGAGGCCTTGCGCGCCTGCGTCGCGACCGTGCGGCCGGCCTCCAGGGCCTCGCCGATCTGCCGGCCAAGCCCAGTGCACGCCCAGCCGAGATGGGTTTCGAGAATCTGGCCCACGTTCATCCGTGACGGCACACCCAGGGGATTGAGAACAATGTCGACCGGGGTCCCGTCCTCGGTGTGCGGCATGTCCTCGATGGGATTGATCTTGGAAATCACACCCTTGTTGCCGTGGCGCCCCGCCATCTTGTCGCCCGGGGACAGCTTGCGCTTCACCGCGATGTAGACCTTGACGATCTTCAGCACGCCCGGAAGGAGCTCATCGCCCGCGCGTACCTTCTCCACCTTGTCGGTGTAGCTCTGCTCCAGTCTCTTCTGGGCGTGTTTCAGGTCCTGGTTGAGCGTCTCGATGCGTTCGGTGATCTCCGAGTCGTCGAACTTGAACCGCCACCAGCGGGATCGCGGAATCTCGTCCAATGCCGCAGCGGAAATCGGGCCGGAGATCGGGCCTCCGGTCGCCACCTGATCAAGGATCAGTGTCCGGAACCGGTCGTAGATGTTGCCCTCGATGATCGCGAGCTCGTCATCGCGGTCCTTGGTCAGGCGTGCGATTTCTTCCCGTTCCAGGGCAATTGCGCGTTCGTCCTTCTCGAGGCCCCGCCGCGAAAAAATCCGGACGTCGACAACGGTGCCCGATACCCCCGGAGGCACCCGAAGCGACGTGTCCCGCACGTCCGCAGCCTTTTCGCCGAATACGGCGCGCAACAGCTTCTCTTCCGGGGTCGACGGGGTCTCTCCTTTCGGAGTCACCTTTCCGACCAGGATGTCCCGTGGCCCCACCTCGGCGCCGATATGCACGATGCCGGTCTCGTCGAGGTGGCGCAGGGCCTCCTCGCCCACATTGAGAATGTCGCGGGTGATTTCCTCCGGCCACAGTTTCGTGTCCCGGGCCATGACTTCGTATTCCTCGATGTGAATCGAGGTGAACACGTCGTCGCGCACCAGGCGCTCGGACACCAGGATCGAATCCTCGAAGTTGTACCCCTGCCAGGGCATGAACGCGACGAGCACGTTCCGGCCCAGCGCGAGTTCTCCGAGGTCGGTGCTTGAGCCGTCAGCGATGACATCGCCCTGCTGGACCCGGTCTCCGACCTTCACCAGCGGGCGCTGGTTGATGCATGTGCTCTGGTTGGAGCGCTCGAATTTCCGGAGATTGTAGATGTCGACGCCGATCGTTCGTTCCTCGTCACCGTCCATCTGGACCGCCCGGACGACAATGCGCCGTGCGTCAATCTGGTCCACGACCCCCGCCCGGTCCGCGGTCTGCACGGCCCGGGAATCGCGCGCAACATGCATCTCCATGCCGGTACCCACGAGCGGGGCTTCCGATTGCAGGAGGGGCACCGCCTGCCGCTGCATGTTGGAGCCCATCAGCGCCCGGTTGGCATCGTCGTTCTCAAGAAACGGAATCAGCGCTGCAGACACCGAAACGACCTGCCGCGGAGAGACGTCGACGTAATCGATCGACTCACGGGGAGCGAGGAGGAAGTTTCCACCCTGCCGGCAATTCACAATCTCGCGCTCGAAGCCGCCACGGGCCGTCCGGGGCGTGCTGGCCTGGGCAATGGTATGGCCCCGCTCGTCAAGCGCGGTCATGAACTGGACTTCGTCCGTGACCCGGCCGCCTTCCACCTTCCGGTACGGGGTTTCGATGAATCCGTGCCGGTTGATCCGCGCGAAGGTCGCGAGCGAACTGATCAGGCCGATATTGGGCCCTTCGGGCGTTTCAACCGGACACAGCCGGCCGTAGTGCGTCGGATGCACGTCACGCGCTTCGAGATTGGCCCATTCCCGGGTGAGACCACCCGGCCCAAGCGCCGAGAGACGGCGCTTGTGCGTCACTTCGGCCAGCGGGTTCGTCTGGTCCATGAACTGGCTGAGCTGCGAACCCCCGAAGAACTCCCGCACCATGGCCGCGACGGGGCGGGCATTGATCAGGTCGTTTGGCATCATCTTCTCGATGTCGGCAGACCCGATCCGCTCGCGCACCGCGCGCTCCATCCGCACCAGACCCATCCGGTACTGGTTTTCCATGAGTTCGCCAACCGAGCGGACGCGGCGGTTTCCGAGATGGTCGATATCGTCGATATGGCTGGCGCCGGGCCGGAAACCGACCAGGGTCCTGACAACGGACATCACATCACGGCGGCGCAAGGCGCGCACCGTGTCATCGATGTCCAGGCCAAGCCGGCCATTGAGCTTGACCCGGCCGACAGCGGACAGATCGTAGTTTTCGGATAGCCGCTCCTCGACCTGGTCGGACTTGACCCAGACGGTGGCGGGCGCGCCGGCAGGCCGATGCGCCACGGACACGCCGAGCAAGGTCCAGTCGTCGTGTTCGTCAAGCACCCATGCACCCGATTCGCCCATCACGCCGCGGTCGAGCACATAAGGTTTCCGGGAATCGGTCGATGGCTTTGTGTACGCCTGCGCCACATCGGCTTTCAGGACCGCAGGCGCGAAGAACAGGTTGTAGAAGAAACGCTCGGCGCCTTCTTCGCCCATCCAGACGCCGCCCTCCCGAAGGGCCCCCGACGTGCGCTCGAGGATGCGGTCGCGCGACATCACACCCCTGTTGCGCAACGCGAGGGTCATGCCGCTCGCGCGGTGGGACGTCACACAGGGGCTCTCGCGCCGAAACCCGCGTCCGTCGCCCAGGACCCGGAGGATCCGCTCCCCCTCCTCCCACGACAACATGCGGACGACCGGCCCCTTGCCGCGACTGAGCATCTCTTCAGCGCGCCGAGGGGTCACCTTCAGGATGCGCGCCACAGCCTCTGCAATGTCCTCAAGTCCTTCGCCGGTACCCGGCTCCAGCAAGACAAGATCCACCGGACGAACCCGGCGGCACTCCTCCTCGAGAGCATTGAAGACGAACGGGCCGTCGGTTTCCCGAATCGTGACCCCCGGAATCTCGGTGATTCCGGCTTCCAGCATGCGGGCGAGCGTTCCGGGTGCGATGTCTTCGATCTGGCCGATGCACTCGCCTGCCTCGAAGTAAATTTCGCCGTTCTCGAGGTTCACCACATCCCGGGCCACACGAATATCGTGCAGTTCCTCGGTTCCGACCCTTCGACGTTGATGGCCCGATGCCGCAACCTCCGCCCATTCCCCGGCGGACAGGTTGCGGTCTTTGGGCACGATCACCTGACCGTCGTCCGCGTCAACCAGGTCCCAACGGGGGGCCCGTCCCCGGAATTCCTCGACGTTGAGGCGGGTGGACCAGCCGGGTTCGGTGGAGCCGTCGGCCGAGGCGACCTCCCCATGGGAATACGTGGTCGCGTCGCAGAAGGCGGCCAGCATGTCTTCCGACGTCATCCCGAGGATGCGGAGCAGCACGGTGACCGGAATTCGCTCAAGCGCCCGCCCGAACTGGACGCTCATCCGGTAACCGTCCTTCTTGCGGCCGTCGATCTTGAACGCGAGCCACGACCCGCGGGCAGGAATAACCTGCGCCTGCGGCAACAGTTCCTCGCCGCTCTGGGTCGTCTTCTTGTAGTTGTCGAAGAACACACCATGGGCACGGTGGATCTGGCTGACGACCACACGCTCCGTGCCGTTGATGATGAACGTCCCCTTCTCGGTCATGAGCGGCATGTCGCCCATGAACACGTCTTGTTCCTTGATCTCCTTGTAGGTCCGGGGGGCTCCATCACGATCTTCGTCGTAGATGATCAGGGACAGCGTGACTTTCAGCGGGGCCGCGTACGTCTTGCCGCGACGCAGGCACTCGCTCACCTCGAATTTGGGAGGGTCAAATTCGTAGTGCTTGAATTCAAGCTTGGCCCGGCCGGCAGCATCGGTGATCGGGAACACAGACGTGAAGGCGCGCTGCAAGCCGTCGTCCTCACGGTCTGCAGGATTCACATCGCGCTGAAGAAACGCGTCGTAACTGACTTTCTGGATGCCGATCAAGTCGGGCATCTGCATCGGGTCGGAGGTTTGGCGGCCAAAGCGGTGGCGGAGTCGCTTGCGGCCAGTGAAAGAAAGGGAAAGATCGTTGGAATTCGTCGGCATCAAGGTCCCCTGGGCCCATCAAGGAGGCCCGGACAGGGACAACACGGACACGGGCTCTGCGCGCCGCCCTGGGCAGCGCAGCGAGCGCAAGCAAAAACACCGCATACCCGCCCGGGAATACGGCGTATCCGCACAATCAATCCGTAGTTGCCCGACGCGTCCGGGGCCATCGCCTGCACCGGAATCTAGTGCAGCATGACCGCAAGTGCAACCCGACGCCAAAAACAGCTATCCAAACTGCATGTTGGCGGCAACTGAACCTGCGCCGCGGGGCGGTCATTCCGGATAGTCCGCGTAACGTCGCACCGCCCGTGTCACGGCAAGCCAGGCGATCTGCCGCCGCGGTGGATCAGGACAAGCGCCGGAACCGGCTCCAACCCACGCGCAGGACGTTTCTGTTCCCTACCCTGTCCGCGACAGCCAACGATGTGCGTGCCGACCCGCTAACGCCCTCGCCGTCCCGAGGGCCGGCCATTGCACCGACCGCTGCCCTCCTGTCAGGCGAGGGCCGCCGTGACCGCCGCACCCAGGTCGCGGGTCGTGGCGTTGCCGCCCATATCGGGTGTCCGCGGTCCATCCCCCACAACCGCCTCGATGGCGCGCACCACCGCTGTCGCAGCCTCCCGTTCACCCAGGTGTTCAAGCATCATCGCTCCGGACCAGATCTGGCCAATGGGATTCGCAATCCCGCGTCCTGCGATGTCCGGAGCCGACCCATGCACGGGCTCGAACATCGACGGCCAGTCGCGCTCGGGGTTGAGATTCGCCGATGGGGCAATGCCGATGGTACCGGCAACGGCTGGCCCAAGGTCGGAAAGAATGTCACCGAACAGGTTGGACCCCACCACGACGTCGAACCAGTCCGGATGCAGCACGAAATGGGCGGTCAGGATGTCAATGTGAAATTGCGCGGTTTCGATCCCGGGGTAACGCGCCTTCGCAGCGGTGAATCGCTCATCCCAGTACGGCATCGTGTGGACGATGCCATTCGACTTGGTGGCCGACGTCACGTGCCGCGCCGGTCGTGACTCGGCGAGCTTGAACGCCCAGTCCATCACGCGGTCGATTCCGCGGCGGGTGAAGATGCTCTCCTGCATCGCCACTTCTCGCTCGGTCCCCGCGTAGAGGCGCCCACCGACTTCCGAATACTCGCCTTCGACGTTCTCGCGCACCACGACGAAATCGATATCGGCTGGACCCCGGCCACGGAGCGGCGATTCCATCCCCTCCAGAACACGCACCGGACGTACGTTGATGTACTGGTCGAAACGGCGGCGAATGGGAATCAGCAGGCCCCAAAGGGACACGTGATCGGGTACGCCCGGAAACCCCACCGCGCCAAGGAAGATCGCATCGTGCCGGGCGATCTGCTCCAACCCGTCGTCCGGCATCATGCGGCCGGTCTCCCGGTAGGTCTCGCAACTCCACGAAAACTCGTCCCACTGCAATCGAAAGCCATGCCGGGACGCTGCTGCATCCAGAACCTGGATGCCTTCCGGCACCACTTCGCGACCGATTCCATCGCCGGGAATGACGGCAATCCGATATTCCTGGTTACTCATGGCCTCTTTCCGGCGGCAAGGGATTGCAGCCGCCTTTCGTTCCCTGCTACTGCGCCATCATCCAGACGACCGCACCAAACACGATGACCGCAAAGGTCATCACCAACAAGATTCTCAGCAACCCCCGCACAAGTCCAGGAAATACCAGGCGCAGAACCAGCACGACGAGAATTGCGAACGCTAACTTGAGGATCATGCGCAGGCTGATCCGGCCAGATACTCGCTTGCATAGTCTTCGTACGCCTCCTTGCCGCGCCGAAAGTAGTCCCTTTCTTGCGGCCGCACCTCACGAAATGCCCGCGCCGGCCGGCCGGCCCAGATCCAGCCCGCCCGCACGGTCGTTCCCGGTTCCACCCACGCCCGCGCGCCAACGAACGCGTCGTCTTCCACCACGGCACCGGCCGACACCGTCGCCCCCATACCGATCAGGCACCGGTCGCCGACCCGGCACGCATCAAGACGCACGTTATGCCCGACGGTCACATCGTCCCCGATTTCGGCAACCATTCCGGCCTGCGTGATGTCGATGATGGTGTTGTCCTGAATGTTGCTGCGCTTCCCGATTTCAATCCGCCCCCCTCCCGCTCGGAGCGCCGCGGAAAACCAGACACTGGCACCCGTCTCGATGCGGACATCGCCCCATACCGCAGCGGTCGGGGCGACGTAGGCGCCGGCCGACACCGCGGGCGCGATACCCGCACCGGAAAACATCGGACCACCAGAGGACTCCGGTCGAAACGGCGCATCGCCGAGAGGAGGAAGCGGATCGGCGATCGTCGCCGTGGCCTCGGACGGTTCGCCGCGGCGCAGCGCTTCCGCAATCCGGTCTGCTTCCCCGGGCTCCAGTACCCGGACCGGCCGGGCGGGGCTGCCACTGTGCAACCATCCCCCCTCCAATGCCTTGCCCGGCGGCACCAGGGCGCCAGCGGCAATGACTGCCCCGTCGCCGACAACTGACCGGTCCATGACGACAGCGGCGTCACCGATAACGACACCGTCGCCCACCGTACATGCGTGTACCAGCGCGTAGCGGCCAACGGTCACCCGGTTGCCTACATCCGTCCCCTGCTCTGCATCAGCAATGTGAACGGTCGCCCGCGAGCCGAACCATGAGTGCGAACCCACACGGATCCACTCGCCATCGCCTCGCAGAACCACGAGCGGTTCCAGCACCACCCCATCCGCGATTCGCGTGCGACCGATCACCGCGGCCTTGGATCCCCATTGCGGAGGCCCGGCAAGGGTTGGCTGATAGGTTCGGTAGGCCAACACCACGGGAGCCATCGCGCCTTTTCCTCATGACCAGAAGAGGTTCAATAGCATAAGGTCTGCCCGCCACGCTGCATCCGTGTGTGATATAAGCGAACCGTCAAGCCGCCCATCCGGGGCCACCGCCATTGTGGAGTGTTGAACGACGTGCGCCGCCATTCTTTCCGCACCACTGTCATCATGCTCTCGCTCCCGCTCCTCGCCGCCGGCATCGGCCCGGTCGCGTTCACGGCATGCAGTGGGCCGGTCGAAGTGACGCCACCGCCCGAAACCCCGGGGCAAAAAGCCCGGCGCGAACAATTGGAGGCGCAGGGCCTCACACCCGGGTTCTCGCTGTCCAACCTGTTCGGTGACGGAACCGACGATGCCCGTGGGCCGACGATGGCCATGAATCCATTTCTCTGGCAGGCAACGCTGGAGGTTCTGGATTTTCTTCCCCTCGACTCGGCCGATTCTGCTGGCGGCGTCATCATCACGGAGTGGACGGAACTTGCTGATGCGCCGGACCAGGAGATGAAGGTGGTCGCACGGATCAGCGGAAGCGAGCTTGCGGTGAACAACCTTCACGTGCGCGTGTACCGCCGGGTGCGGAACGATGACGGCACGACCGAACCGGCTGCGGTCGCACCGGAAACCGAGACGGCACTGGAAGACCGGATCTTCACCCGCGCCCGAAATTTGCTCGTATCCCGGTAAAGGCCGGCGTTACGCACGCAGGCGGCGCGGAATCGCCGCTCGACAGTCAGTTCCGGACCACCGGCCACCGTGTGCGCCGGGGGCGAATGAAATGGCTTGACCTTTCGCCCCTGTCACGCCTACACATCGCCTCGGCACTGTGGCGAGTGTAGCTCAGTGGTTAGAGCACCGGTTTGTGGTACCGGGGGTCGTGGGTTCAAGTCCCATCACTCGCCCCAGCCCTGCTGCACTCCGAGCGGGACGGTTGGATCGTTGCTGGCCCGTCGGATATCGGGCGGCGTGCAGTTCAAGGATCTGCGCCCCCCTGCACAGGCTTGAGCTGCCGGCCGGGTAAGGCGACGCCCGCTCCCCCCGCACCCGGAACCGTGGATGCCGGGCACCCGCCCTACCAGATATTGGCCTCGGTAACCGGCTGTTTGCGGTAAATCCGCTCAATTCCGAAACGGGTCAGATCGAGCGAACGGTACTCCCCGAAGGCCACAAGTTCGGCAATGGCGCGTCCGGCTGCTGGCGCCTGCTGCACTCCGTGCCCGCTGAACCCGTTGCAGAACAACAGTCCATCCAGATCAGGGTGAGGTCCCAGGATGGCGTTCTGGTCGAACACATTGAAGTCGTAGTGACCGGCCCATGCGTTGGTCAACTTCACAGCCTCGAACGCCGGCACCCTGGTCGCGAGGGTCGGCCAGACGACCTCGGTCCACTCCGCGTGGTCGACATCGAAGTCAAGCGGGTCGCTGTCCGGGTCTCTGTCCGGAGCAGGTGACACGGTCGCCACATACTGGCCGCTTTCCGGCCTGAACGTCACACCGCTCGGATCAATCGTGAGAGGTGCATGTTGCAAGTCATCGCGGCAACGGAACACGTAGACATGCCGTTTCTTGGGGCTGACCGGCAGCACAATGCCAGCGGTCGCCGCGAGTTGCCCGGCGCGGGAACCGGCCGCCAACACCGTGAGGCCCGCCTCCACTCGACCCTGCGCGGCCGTTTCGAGGCCGGTGATGCGATTGCCATCCCTGCAAAGGCTGGTCACGCTGTCCTGCAGAAACCGAACACCCAGAGACTGCGCCTTGCGGCGAAAGCCCATGAGAAACGCATACGGATCGAGCCAACCCTCGTTCGCGGATCCGAACGTGGCGCTATCCACGCCCTTCCAGTTCACCCAGGGGAATCGCTCCGCAAGCTGGCTGCCCTGCAGTAGGTCGACAGACGCTCCCAAACTCCGCTGCACCTGCCAATTTTGTGCCATGAGGCTGGCCGCCCTGCCGGTGGCCATGAACAGGTATCCCTGTTCCCGGAAGGTGACGTCACAGGGATCGCCGTCAACGGCGAGGAGTTCTGCGGCCGCCTTCGCAAAGTCTGCGCCAAACATGGACATGCGAATGTTCTCCGGCGTGGAGAACTGCTGGCGAATGCCCCCCAGGGAACGCGTCGCTGCACCCGTCTGGTAGGTCGGATCCCGCTCGACCACCCAGATGCTTCCGTCGAAGGCATCGGATGCAGCCAAAAAATAGGCTACAGCGCATCCCATGATGCCGCCGCCCGCGATCGCTACATCCGGGCGGTCAGCCATCGTTCGCGCATCCGGGTCATTGCCCGCGCTACATCTCGGCGGCGATAGAACACGCGCGGGATCATACCCACGCGGAATCACCGTTGGCGACAGCGGTGGATCCGGAGACCGCACCCAAACCCACTGCTCAACGACGACTCGCAGTCTTGCCCCACGACTGGGTTTTCGAACGGTTCTTTGCCGTGTCAGGAACTGCGGTTGATTGGCGAAGGATCATGAGTAGTGAATCCACACATAGCTGACATCGCTGCATGCAGACTAGTGCTGGAACCTGAAGGTTAAGTCCTAGATTTGTTGGAAATGCGTAGGGGTACATCGTGCTGAGACAGGAACAACTCAGGCTTGACTCTGGCCAATTCCTCAGTGATCACTTCTTCGGATCAGCAATCTGTCTATTCTCAGAGCTTTCTGGTTCGTCTAACGTTAGAGAACGAAATTATGCCGTGACGTTAAATCACAGGCAATTGGAATCAAGCCTTTGACAGTAGAACCCCTCCTTCTTCCAATTGCTCACCATGCAGCAAATCCAAGGACTATCGTCCATGGATGACTCTATTTTGCTGATCGCGATTCTTTGTGCTGGTCTCGTGCTCTTTTGGCTTGCAGTGGTTGGGATTGGAATATTTGTTGTAGGTGCCGGCCTCATGTTCGCATGGGCCTATGGGGGCGGCGGCGCAATTGGCGGAATGCTTATGCTTGCCTTGTGGATATTTGCATTCCCGGTAATGGCGGTCTTGGCATTGATCGTCGGCATAGCAGTCATAGTAAAGAAAAAGTTTGATGATCGAAAAGAAAGTCATTGACTTAGAAAGCTTGACCAATTGACTTGCAATACTTTTAAACTGAGAAAGGAAAGTTCGGTTTTGAAGATCAAACAACACGTTAGACACGTTGCATGGAAGGTCGACCAATAAACGCGACGGGTGAAGTCCTAGATTTGCCGGAAATTCGTAGGAGTGCATCCTGCTGAGGTGAACATATCTCAAAGCCGGCAGGGGCCGGCACAAACCAGGAGGCACCCCGTATCGAAGAGAGTACCTGCGTCGACACACACCCGCGAATACCTGCGCAAGCGGCGAGGATCCGCCCGGACAGCAAACGCGAACCAGTGCTGGCCGCCTGGGGCTTTACCGTCCCAAGGTTGCAAGGACTTGCCGCACTTGACGACCTGCTCGAAAGAGCATGCCAAGGCGGCCGGAGGGGGGTCTTCCAAGAGATTCGCCAGCGCAGCCTCCACGACCTCCTGCCGGCGGTCTCCGACGTTGCGCCGGGGATCGCCAAGGCGGGTCAAGTCCGAGAGCTGCTTCCCGCTCTCCGAGCGGCAGCGCTGCCTTACCGAATGCGGGACCTCGCGGGCAAGGTGCCAGGGGACGCGTGACCCGAATTCAAGTGTCGCGTCACGGTCACCCATCAAGCTCTGTCACGGACGATCGCCTGCGATCTCGGCGAGGGCGTGACCCGCGACAACGCAAAGGAGGTCCCGAGCGCCGTCTAGTGTTTCGAGGATCAATTCTAAGCGTGCGTCGGCATCTCCGGATGCCAATCGACCACCACCGGGCTATCCGAACCACGAACCTGTTGGAGCGGTTGTTCTTTAAGGAGCGCTGACACCTCAAGGCGCTTCCCCATGCGTTCGGCGAACGGCCCGCACTCAAGCTGATGGTTGCAGCGACGACCCATGCCAGCGAACGCTAGCGGGCGATCAAGATCACCGACTTCGAGTGTCGCCAGGTGGCGGCCAATCGGGATGACCTTGACGTCGCATACCAGACGCACGCAGGCCTCGCCAACACCCAAAGACCTCAACTCACGCCGAGCGAATATCCCGCAGCTCTCGGACTTGACCACCCTGACTCAGTCCCTGAAATCCAACTCAGTTGCCCGGGAAACTAATTCCATTTGAACTCTGAGACCCGGCACCCTTCCATTCTAGATCTCGCACGGTGTATGCACTGAACGAGCTCTCAATGATCCGATCGTGAGCGTCTTTCCACCGCTGTTTCGCGTAGGTGGGAGTTTTGTCCCACACCATCACGCTGAATATGCAGCTATAGGTGCGCACTTGGCGGTTCCTACCCTGAGCAACTAGCGTGCTAACCGCTTCCATGAATTCACTGTCGCTCAACTTTATCCCATAGGGCAGTTCGTTCACACCAAGCTGTTTCCATTCGTCCACATATGCCACGGCACTGTCATCGAATGCCCCTCCAGGAGGGGCTTCTCTCGGGGCCATTTCGATACTTTCTTCATAAATTGCCACGTCAAATAAGTAATAGGGCTTCTCGCGAGTCTTCCCATCGCCTAGGCTGACGACTTGATACCAGCAAGGGGGATTCTCACCTTTGTGCCGGAGTAACGCCAAGGAGCGTTGCGCTTGATCGCGCTCCAGTTCCGCCCGGGCACGACTTTGAGTGGCTGCTTCCACGGCATTGTGCGCGTCTTCAGCTTTCCGCATTGCTTGATCGCGCTCCAGTTCGGCTTTGGCACGATCTTGAGTGGCTGCTTCCGCAGCATTGTGCGCATCCTCGGCTCTCCGCTCTGCTTGATCGCGCTCCAGTTCCGCCCGGGCACGACTTTGAGTGGCTGCTTCCACGGCATTGTGCGCGTCCTCAGCTTTCCGCATTGCTTGATCGCGCTCCAGTTCCGCCCTGTTACGACCTTGAATGGCTGCTTCCGCAGCATTGTGCGCATCCTCGGCTCTCCTCATTGCTTGATCGCGCTCCAGTTCCGCCCTGACACGATCTCGAATGGCCGCTTCCGCGACCTCGCGGGCCTGAACTGCGTCGTTCTTCAGAGTTTCAATTCGATCTGGCGTCACCCACGTCTCAAGAACGCCTGGAATCTTGCGCTTCTGCGCTGGTTCAGCCGTCTGAAGATGGCCCAGCAGCAAAATCAACAGCAGGAAAGTAAGGAGAAGGAATGTTTCAGCGACAGTTAGGCCGAGGATTGTGCCTCGCCGATAATCATTCATCGGAACCCTTTCCAGAATCGAAGCCGTTTCCAGTTTCGCTGGCTTGGACCCTGACTTTGCCGTAGCGACTCAGTTCCTGCATTGACTTCACGAAAAAAAATACGCAGCACTTTTGTCGCACGTTCCGCTTCTTCTTTAGTCTCGCTTAGACTGTGCTGAAGTGCACCGAAGCTGTCTGTTGCTATTTCGGCCTCCTTTGCAGCCGCACTTCCATCAACTGTAATGGTCCGTAGTTTCTCCCCGACTTGCTCTACTGTTGCCAAATTGCTGCGAAGCTTGTCAATCTCAGTTCCCAATATAACTGCTGACTCAGCAGCCTCTTCGGTGCTCTTGACGAATGTAGTGCCTGCGCCCTGACCTTGCCGCAGGGACTCGGTTCCAGAATTGACTTCAAGGAAAAAACCACGAAGCGCTTCTGTCACACGTTGGGTTTCTTCTTTTGTCTCGCTTAGACTGTCCTCAAGTTCACCGAATCGGTCCGTCGCGTTTTCGGCCTCCTTCGCAGCCGCAGTCCCATCGACTGCAATGGTCCGAAGTTTCTCACTGACTTGCTCCATCGTTGCCAAGTTGTTACGCAATTTGTCAATCTCGGTTCCCAATATTACTGCGGACTTAGCTGCCTCTTCGGTGCGCTTGGCAAACGTAGTGCCTGCAGTTCCTGCGTCATCAAGGCCGGATTTAAGGTTGTCCAACATTTCGCTCATTTTCTCGTGGGCATCAGATACCCTCTGTATGAACAAACTGGTCTCCGTCGCAGCCGCGCCGAAAGACCCTACAACGGATTTGAGAATGGTCTCGGTTTGGCGCTTGAGATTTTGTGCAAATGTCTCGGCCTGACTCTGCAGCGCAGACTGAAACGCGGCACTCTGCTCTTTCAGTGTCTCGCCATGTACCCGCAGATTGGCCTCACTGTCACTGGCATATCTTCGGACAATGCGGTGGAATCTTGCGAGTGCTGTCGCGCCTTGGGTGAGGTCGCGGGCGATCCTGGAAAGGAGATGCCTGTTGAACTTCTCCAGATCTTCGGGACTCGCCTGAGGACCCGGGATTGTCTGGCTTACTGCGGCCTCCTCCCCTCGCTGCCAGTTCTGTACTGCGACGCGGCCGGCGATGCCGACAATGGTTGAGGTTAGCGCTATACCGAAATTCTCTAGTAGTGCGCGGATGTTCTCCTCGTTTCGCTCTCCACCGGAGTCCGTGCCAAAGAGTTGCAGGATGCTGAACATGAGCGAAATAAGCGTAAATAGCAGCCCCAAATAGTAGACGTTGTCGCCTTCCTCCTCTGGAGCGTTCTCGTCGTTGAGCACGTAATACAGCGCTAGCGTAATGACCACCCCCGCCGCAACAAATGCAGGAACCCAAGGGTTGGTCACGACGCTCTTGATCGTCCACACACCAATACCGCCGCCGACCAGAGCCACGAAAAACCAACGTGCATTTCTCCTGCTCGGCGTTTCAGTGAAGCCGATGGTGTGTGCCCTCCACCTGCCCCTTGCCTGCGGGTTAGCACCTCCTTGTGTCTTGTGCATCCGCCGGGACACGCTTGCCTCGCTCAATTCAGAGTGCTTGGTTAGATTGAATCCTGCCACTCAATCGTTCCTCCCTGCTCCATGACCAACTCGGTCCACCAGTAGTAATGACGTTCGTCCTGCCATTTTGCGTACTCAGGTCGTTCCAGGCGGAATAGAGTCACCCGCGTGCCGGTTAAGTCAGTAAGTAAATCACGGGCTTGTAGACGCATCTCTTTAGCGTCCGGATAAAGTCCATAGTGCGAGAGCCTCGAAGAATGCTGAAGCAAATCCGAGAAAACGACCAAGTGGACTTCAAAGGCTTCATTCCCGCGTTTCCCAGGAACGTAACGAGCAGCCAGTACAGCAAGTGTTTCGAGAAGTGGCGATGTCTGCTGTGGTTGGCTTTCGTGTTTGGGAAAGGCGTTCGTGAGAGCTTCCTCGAAACGCTCCCAGTCACGTTCGTGAAAACGCCAACCCCGATGAATGTCGTCCCGCCAGCTACGGTTTTTCGGGTTAACGGGCGGACGACAGACCTCGACCAGTTTCTTCGGCGCTCCCGGATCCTGGGTCAGCTCGTACACTGCCAAGAGTTCTCCTGCAGCAATCCCAATTTGGCCCACTTGTTCTGAGACGATCTGGCCCGCGAGGCGCTCCAGTTCCGCCCGGTGTTTCGGCGTCAACGGATCACTGGTATCTAGCAGCAGGACGGTAGCGCCGACAGGCCCAGCTTCCTTGGGGCAGAGTCGCTCGTCGGTCTCCGGAACGCGCGTACCAACCTGGTAGAACGTGACCACACCCACCAGTAGGAGAGCGCCCGCCACCAGAGGCAACATTATCGACTGCCAGCGCTGCAGGGATTGGGCCCTGCGGCGGGCTTCCCGTCTCATGTGGTCTCCTCGGCGTAGTCGTCCACCGCCTCGTAAAGCATGCGAAAACGTTCACGAAGGGCGGCGTAGACATCGTGCACTCGCTCAAACCCCCCCTTCGCCTTTTCCGGAATATTTCCCCATCGGGGAGGGTCCGGCAAAGGCACTTCCGGGGGCTGAAGTACACCTTCGTCTACGGTTGGCTCAATGTCGAAGAACGCTGGTGGCGCGGTGGTGCGGGCGGCGAGGTTAGCGTCTCGATACGCAGCAAGAAGATAGGCAAGGTCCTTGTTGTATTGTCTAAGGTTGACCCGATAGTCTTCAACGATCATTCGCAGTCTGTCGTGTGCGGCGTCCCAACCGGCTTTGTCTGTCTCGCAGCGTTTCTTGATCTCATCAATCGCCACATTTGACTCATTGCGCGCCGATTCCAGATCGTCAAGTGCATCGTTTAGGTCATCTTGGTGTTGCTCTCGAAGAGACCCTAACTTCCGGTGTTTCCGTCCGTAACCCGGAAAGGGATCATCTGCGGTGTACGCCTTGTAAGCTGTGATCGCAAATACAGCGCTCCCGACAAAAACTAACCCTGCGGATTGGAGGCTTTCCCAAGGCACGGGACTCGCAATCATGGTGCGATAGGCGGAGGCAAATGCTGCATCCGGCGCCTCCAGTGTTCCGGTTTTCTCTGCGTTCACGTATACGTCGCGCACATGGCCGGCGACATCGTTCCAGACCAGTGCGACAGCAGCCAAGGCCCCGCTTTGCACATAAGCGGACAGTCGGACGAAACCCCACCTGTAGTGAGTGGAGCGCCACACCTTGCCGGCCCAAAGCCCAAGAAGAATGTTCACGACAGTCAGCACAGCAGCAACCATCCATCCTTCAATCACGCCGCCACGCGAAACACTTCCCAATAGATTTGCACCCACAAATGTCTCAACGACACCGGCGACAGGTATCCAAAGCCAATGCGCAAGTTGACTGTGCGGATAATGTGCAACCCTCGAAAGCCCATTCCTTTCGCGGAAATTCTTCAGGTCGCGAGCAGCCTCCTCGTACTCCGCTCTCTGTGTGTCGAGATCGCTCCAGCTCTGTTCAGCGATGGCTTGGAGGTCCTGGCATCGTTGCGTTACGAGGGCATCGAGATCGATCTCGGGATTCTCCTTGTCCCAGAAACTGCGTAAATCATGAAGGTATGCAAGCTCTTCGCCAATGTACTTTCCGACCTCCTCCTTGCAGTCGAGTGCCCGCTTGCGCACCCAATTCTCGATCTTTTGGAACATCCCATCGGGCTGGCTTTCGTCGGTACCCGGTTGGTTTCGCTTTCCCCGTCGTTCACCTTCCTCTCTGATCCGGTGAGCAGTGAGCCAAGCATCACCATCAAGACGAATGTATTTGCCTCGAATCCGATCGAATCCCGGAATGTCCTCCCACTCGGAGCGGAGCGTCGTTTTTCTCATTGATCGGGCCTCTTGCCTCTCCTACGCTTCGCCGCCGCTCGTTTTTCGACAGTTGAGCAATTGCGCTTCAATTGCTGCAGCCCATGAGTTTAGTCGGTTATCTGCTTTTCCGGGCAGGATCCGAATACAAAGTTCCGTCAAGGCACTCTGACATATCGGCCAGTGCTGCCCTGCGGAGCGGAAACGGGTGCCGGCGTCGGTTAGTGTTAGTGACGGTCAGAAATGGATTCGAGTTTCGGACGGTCCAAGATTATGGTCCCGTTTTGACTGCGTTCCCAGTTGCCGCTGAGCGTCAGGCGGGCGCGGTTACCGGCACTTGATCACGTCGTGGTGACAAACATGCAGATCCTAGTGGAGCGATCTGCCTTGAATTGCTTTCTGTCGCGTCTCGATTTGCCTCGTTTCTGGCCAAAGAGCCGAGGAAAAATAACGGAAACGACAACAGCCGTTGTCCCGACTTGACACAGATGCGGTTTCAACCCTGCGAGATTGCATTCTTGGCGGCACAGTCCTTCCACTCGATCTGAATCGTGGCCTGACTAATGCCGAACCGCTTTGCCAGGCGGGCCTGTATTTCAGCGATCACAGTGTCAGGGTCCCTGCCACTCTCGATTCTGGCATGCAATGTGAGCAAGTACTGGTCTTGCGATAGGGACCACGCGTGCAGGTTATGCACGTCTTCGACTGCGGCGATCTCCGCAACCAGGTCCGAACCCAGCTCATCAATGTCAAGTTCGTCTGGAACGCCTTCCAGCAGCACATGCGCGGAATCCTTCAAGAGGAACCAGGCGCTTCGCAGCAAGATGATGGCGACCACTACGGACAGCAACGGATCAGCCAGCGTCCAACCGGTGGCCAGGATAATGATCGCAGCTCCCACAGCAGCGACCGACCCCAGCATGTCACCCCAGACATGAAGGAGCGCTCCGCGCACATTGAGATTGGAACGATCCGCGCCGTGAAGGATCCAGAAGGCAGCAGCATTTACGAGAAGACCCAGCCCGGCAATGATCAGCATGGGTGTCGCGAGCACGGCGGGAGGGTCCGCCAACCTGCTGATCGCCTCAGTCACAATCCAGCCGACAATGAACAAAAGGCCCAAGCCGTTGGCAAATGCGGCCAGAACAGGCAGTCGGTGATAACCGAAGGTTCGCCTCTTGTCCGACGGTCGATACTGCAGCTTGAAGGCGATCCAGGCGAAAAATAGCGCGATGGAGTCGGCCAGCATGTGGGCTGCATCCGCCAGCAGCGCCAACGAGCCGGAAATGACCCCGCCGATCACCTCGGTGATCATGAAGGTCATGGTCAACAGCATCGCCCAGAACACGCGACGAAGGTTGTTGGCGTGCTGGCCGAGTTCGCTCTGGCGGCCTTGGCCCGTAGGGTGATCTTGCATTCGAATCAGACAGTGACAGGCTGCGGGCCGGAACGTGCCGGCCAGCCATTGTCAGGATGCGCGGGATTGGGGCAAGCCGTTGCATCTGGGCGCCGTGTCCGCCGTTCAGGCTTTGCAGACCGTGCCGCAGCATGCAACGCGCGCCGCAAGGTGGTTGGAACAAGATTTTACGACGACGGGAATGACGCAACAGGCGGATGCTGCAGGCCATCTTCCATCGGCTCTCAGCCCGCTCCCGAACCTGCCAGGCAGACACACCAAAGCAACGCGAAACCCGTCGTTGATGGTGAACATCGACCGGCCAGCGCCGGGCCTGGACAGCGCAGCCGTAATTTGCAGGGAGCGCCGAAGCGGCGCGGAAGGTGTCGGCGCCCTCCGGCGCCACAACCCGGTCATCCATGCGCGTCGTGTCGAACTCGTCGACATAAGCCCGGACGCTCCGCCGCCAGGGCCGTGATCCTTCACAAGCCGAGACCCGGCGCTACGCTGGCAAACCATCGAATGGAGGGAGCCTGGTGTCATGCAGCTTCACATCGCGGTCATCTTTGGATCGGTTCGCCCGCAGAGGCTCGGCATTCGTCTGGCTCGTTTTGTCACCGACGAATTTCGCAGGCGCGGGCAGCAGGCCACCCTCATCGACCCGCTGGAGCACCGCCTGCCGCTTCTCGAGAAACGCTATCGGGACTACCCGAATGGCGAAGCGCCTCCCGCGCTTGAAGCCGTGCACCGCATCCTCGATGCCGCCGATGCGTTCGTTGCGGTAAGTGCCGAATACAACGGCTCGGTTCCTCCGGCGCTCGTCAATATCCTCGATCACTACCTGCCCGAATTTGCGCGAAAACCCTCAGGTGTCTGCACATACTCGAGCGGGCCGCTCGGGGGCCCGCTCGTCGCGATTCCCCTCCGCAGCCTGTTCACGACCCTGCGCTCACCTCCGATCGGCGCCCCGTTTCGCGTCGGGAACATTGCACAGCTGCTGGAGGCCGACGGCAGCACCGATGACAAGGACATCCCCAGACGCTTCAGTGCGTTTGCCGATGACCTTGAGTGGTATGCCCGCGCTCTTAAGGCCGCTCGGCACGCCGCCCGCGACGCGGACGGGGAGACATCGGGCGCCTCCTAGGTTGCCTGACGGAGGCCAGCCAGCCGGGTAGGCCGACTCCTGTTTCCCTGCATGCGGCGATGATCAGATTGCCCGCCGCTTTCGCGTCTTCGAGTGCATCGTGGTGCTGGTACTGATAGTCCAGGAACCTCGATATGTTCGCCAGGGCATAGCCCCGTCTGGCAAACTGCGGCCACGCCCGGCGCGCCACCTTCGCAGAGTCGAGCCAATCGCATTGCGGAAGTGCAACCTCAACGGCCGCGCACGCTCGGCTCAATGCATGCAGGTCAAAAGCCGTGTGATGCACCACAACCTGTCCAGCCAGTACGAGGTTCAGTGTGCGCACGCACTCGCGGAATGTCGGTGCCGCCCCAACCCGGTATTCATCGATACCGTGGATGGCAATATTGCGATAGTCGAAGGGCTCTTCCGGATCCACGAGAGTTGCCCACTCGTCGACCAGGCGACCGTTGGCATACGACGCTGTTCCGATCTGGCAGATCGAACCCGGATCGGAATTCGCGGTTTCCACGTCAACGGCGACAAAAGTCGGCCGCATTGCGTCGGCCCCGGTCATCGGCTGCTGCTATGCCGGGCCGGGACCGGAATACTGGAGGCAGGTCCCGATTGATCCGCGTTACGAGAGGCCAATTCGGCGGCGCCCAAGTGAAGCCTCCCGGTGCAGATAAACGTTCAACAACAATCCCAGACCCAGGAACAGCGTAAGCATGGCGGTGCCACCGTAGCTGATTGGCGGCAGTGGATACCCCACAACCGGCAGCCGTCCGGTCGTCATCGAAATGTTGATGAAGGCGTACAGGAAGATCACGAACGTGGTCGAAACAGCCAGCACGCGGCCATACGTACTGCGCACAAACAACGCCAGCACGATTCCCCACAGTGCGACGAACCCGTAAATTCCCAGCAAAATCACGGCCCCTACGAATCCGAATTCTTCGGCGAATACTGTGAACGCGAAATCGGTGTGGTGCTCGGGAAGAAACGCCAACTGGGTCTGGGTGCCACCAAGAAACCCCTTGCCGAACAACCCGCCCGATCCCACGGCTATCTTCGACTGCAGCAAATGGTAGCCGGCTCCCAGCGGGTCTGACTCCGGATCGAGAAACGACCGGATCCGGATCCGTTGATATTCGTGAAGGACCAGCCACCACAGTGTCGGGATCAACGCTGCAGCCGCAATGATGCTGCCCACGACGTACCGCAATCGCAGCCCCGCAACAAATGTCGTCACCGAACCGATGGCGAGAATCGCCAATGCTGTTCCGAGATCCGGCTGTCTCCAGACCAGCATGACGGGGACGGCGACCATGACCATTGGTGCAATGAGACCAACCAGGCGCCGATCGCCGGCCCGGTCATGAAAGTATCGCGAAAGAGCAAGCACAAGGCCGATCTTTGCAGGTTCTGAGGGTTGGAACTGAAACGCGCCGACCCGAATCCAGCGATCAACGTTTGCACCATCAGGCAAAAACTCGAGGACCAGCAAGAGCGCAACGGTGGCCCCGAATGCGACGTAGGCAACTTGCATCCAGACCCGGATATCTACCAGCGCTACTGCCACCATCAGCAGACATCCGATCGACGCCCGGATGGCGTGCGGCCAAAACCAGGGCTGGGTCTCTCCTCCGGCAGCCGAATATTGAACCGCAAGCCCGGCCAAAACGAGGACCAGCAATGCCAGAGCAAGATAGATCGGAGGTGTATCAATCAATGCCCGCAAGCGTGTCGAAAGGCTTGGGATGTTCTCGTCGACTTCTCGCGCAAAGTCGACACCGCTCACGTGATGTGGTCTCCATCGGGATCCGCAACCGGTCCTCTGAGCCGCTCCGCCTCCAGAAGCAGGTCGCGCGCTATGGGGGCAGCGACCCGAGAACCACTGCCACCGTGCTCAACCACGACAGCAACCGCATGGCGCGGTCGTTCAAGGGGCGCGTATCCGACAAACAGCGCATGATCACGAACATTCCATGGGAGATCTTCGTTCTTTCTGATTCCGGTCTCCCGTTCCTCCGCCGTGATTCGACGAACTTGCACGGTGCCTGTCTTTCCGGCCATTTGATAGTCCGGTTGCTCGATCCGGGCGGGTCGCGCCGTGCCCTCAGGCGCGTTGACCGCCGCTATCATCGCGTCGCGGACCATAGCGAGGGACACAGCATCGATATCGAGAGCGCCCGCTGATTGATTCACAGCGAAGTCGATAGGCCACGTATCGGCACCCGCGGATACCACTGCTCCGGGGCTCACCTCTTCACGAATAAACCGCACCGCGAGTTCGCGCCCACTTGCAATTCGAGCCACCATCAAGGCCAGTTGAAGGGGTGTACTCAGAAGATAGCCCTGACCGATTCCGATATTGGCGGTATCGCTCTGGCGCCATGATCGATTGTGGGCCCGTTGTTTCCATTCCCTCGTCGGGACAATGCCGTCCCGCTCGTGTATCGCAGCGTGCTCGGCAACGGGCGAACCCAACCCCAACCGACGCGCCATTGAGGCAATCGCATCCACGCCGAGAGTCAGCGCCAGATCGTAGAAATAGACATCACATGACTGCGCTATGGCCTGTTTGAACGCCACGCTTCCGTGACCGTGCCGCCGCCAACAATGGAACCGATGGTCACCGACTTCCCGAACGCCGGTGCAAAAGACCGACGAATCGGGATCGTGCCCTGCTTCTAGTGCTGCGAGCGCAACCACCAGCTTAAACGTTGAACCGGGGGCGTACTGCCCTCGGAGCGCGCGGTCGACAAGAGGCGTCAATGGGTCCGTGCTCAGTGACTTCCAGGCCGCGGGATCCAATCCCGAAACAAACAAATTGGGATCAAAACTTGGAGACGAACAGCACGCGAGCGCATCCCCGTTTGACGCATCAAGAACAACTGCCGCACCCGTCTCGCCCGCGAGCCGCTCCGCCGCAAACTGCTGAAGCCTGCAATCAACCGTAAGGTGAAGGTCCTTACCCGGCAGCGCCTTCCTCTCGCGCAGATTCCGAACCGGTTTGCCACGCGCATTCACTTCGACATGGCGCGTCCCAATCCGTCCCCGGAGCGACGGCTCAAGCGTCCGCTCGAATCCCACCCGTCCAATCTGATAGTTGGCAAGGTTGGCCAGGACGGCATTTTCTTCGACGTCCTCCTTGGTCGCGGAGGATACGTATCCGAGGAGATGCGCCAGGTCGGCACCGCATGGATAGTACCGTTCAGATTCACGTTGCACCGCAACGCCAGGCAGGATGACTGAATGCGATGCGATCCGTGTCACGTCTTCCCATGATTCCAGGCGAACGAGGCTGTGGGCGTCCCGGGCCCCGTCAGCGTTCGACTCGAAAATTCCAGCAAGCTGGTCAAAGCGTTCACGGGTGGGCTTCAGGATTTGCGACAGCTGGAGCAACATCCTCCGGCGGCTGGAGGCGTCGTCTGGCGGCTCGACATGCAGATAATGATGCCATCGATTGCCCGCAATCAGCACACCTTGCCGGTCAAACATCCTCCCGCGTTCCGGAACCAGCAATTGCAACTTGACCCGGTTGTCGACCGAACGGGCAGCAAACTGATCATGTTCAAGGATTTGAAGCTGATACAGACGTCCGGCCAACATCGCCAGCAAGCCACCGCTTACGCCCAAGACAAGAAGCGAGCGGCGATCAAACTCCCGCTTGCGGTTGCGTTCAAATGGCTTCATGACGGCGGGGCGGCGGTTCGAAGAGGTACTGCAACAACACAAACGATTGGAGAATCATCGGGTACAGCAGCAGAATCACCGCGATCTGAAAGATCGCTGCGTGCCGGTCCGGGAGACCAACGGCCGGCCCCAGTCCCACAACAAGCACAGCCAACGTAGCCAGAATTGTCAACAACGGCCCCCAGATCCACGAGTAGAACCATCGCGGCGCGGTCGCAAACCGGAAACGCAGAGCTGAAATCGCAAACCGAAGTGCAAGCAATGTCAACGGTACGGTTCCCAGCATTGTGCCGGCCAACAGGTCACACACAATGCCCACCAGAAAGAGAAACATGGGACCAAGGCGGCTTGTATGGGCCGGATACAAGCAGCACAAGCCGGCGACCGCCAATACCGGCATCGGCGCCGAAATGTCCACCGAAATCATTGGGCCGGCAAGTACAGCCTGGGCGAGCACCATGAGCACCATCGCAATGGGCCCAAATGCACCGAGAGGAAGTCGCTTCATAGCAACTGCTCGGCCGGTACCACCTCCACCGGCTGGTGCGGAATCACCTGCAGGATTCGCAAGCCGTCAATGTCGACGGCGGGCCTAACACGCACGCCGCTTTCGTCCCGCTCAATCCGCCCGACAAGAAGATTTGCCGGAAACATGCCGCCCTGACCGGACGTAAACAACGCCTCACGGTCGCGAAAACCGGCCGTACTCGGCGATGCACCCAAATAGGCAAACTGCAAAACACCGCCGGATCCGCCGGTGACCACGGCCCCCTGCCCCGAATGCTCGCCAAACACCGGCACATGCGACGCGAGGCTGGTCAGCAGCTGGACCCGGGAGGCATGGCGGCCCGCCACCGTGACATACCCCACCATCCGGTCGAGGGAAACGACGGCATCTCCAGGTGCGATCCCGTCACGGGTGCCGCCACTAATGACCAGGGAGTGGCGCGGCACGGCAGTACCGGAGGCAATCACCTCGACTGACAAGTACGTCGGAACCTGAACCGGGACCAGTGCCAGCAGTTCCCGCAATTTATGGTTCTCGCTCTCTGCCCGTGCCATGGAGTTCACCTGGATCTGAAGCTGTTGCACCAGGGTCTTCAGCTGCTGATTCTCTTTCCGCGCGTGCACGAGTTCGTCAAAATCGCGAATTAGCATGCCGAGGCCCTCGACCGGCACGTTCACTGCCGACACGGTCGCCGCCATGATGTCGATCAACTGCGCCTCGATCGTCTGCACGGTGCGGGGTTCAACACGACCAAGCACCACAAGGGCAATCGAGCCCAGAACCAGAATTCCCGCCGCAAATTGCCGGTAGTTGGCATGCAGCCTGCCAGCTACTCCCGCTAACCGGTGAATCCCTCTCATCTCAAACTTCAGTCATTCCAGGCCAAATTCGAAGCCAACCCGAACAACCGGGAGTCACTGGGCGCCGATTTGTGCCAGCTGCCGCAGGAGTTGCGGGTTTCCGAGCAGCTTACCCGTGCCGTAGGCAACACAGAACAACGGTTCGTCATGCACGGCCACCGACAACCCGGTCGCATCTCGGATGACATTGTCCATTCCCTTCAACAACGCTCCGCCGCCCGTCAACAGGACACCTTGATTCACCAGGTCAGCGGCAAGTTCAGGGCTGGTATGTCGCAGTGCATCCCGAACGGTTTCGGCAATTTGTTCCACCGTTTCCGAATAGGCCTCGTACATATGCCGTTCGGAAACTTCGATTTCGCGCGGAAGGCCGGTTGCCAGATCCATTCCGCGGACGGCACAGGTTCGACCGTCTTGACCGCCGTCCGGAAGGCAGACCGATCCAATATCTTTCTTCAGGTTCTCGGCACTTTGCTCGCCCAACTGGAGCTGGAAATTGTTGCGGACGTATGTGATCAACGCCTGGTCCAGCTTGTCGCCGCCCAACTGGACGGAGCGCGTGGTTGCCAGCCCGCCGAGTGAAATGATGCCCACCTCCGTCGTGCCGCCTCCAATATCCACCACCATGGACGCATTGGATTCCATAATCGGCATGTCCGCCCCCAGGGCAGCCGCCATTGGCTCCTCAATCAGGATCACGTCACGTGCACCAGTTGATTCGGCCGATTCTCGAATTGCGCGGCGCTCGACCTGCGTGGCTCCCGAAGGGATACAAACTGCGATTCGCGGCGAAACGAAATTCCGATTGCGATGCACTCTTCGAATGAAGTGTGCGAGCATCAGGCCCGCCATCTCGAAATCGGCAATCACACCATTCCGCAGCGGACGAATCGCCTTGATAGACGCTGGCGTTCGCCCAATCATCTGCTTGGCGTCTTTCCCTACAGCCAGCGTATGCGGCTTGCCGTCCCGATAACCCACCGAGATGATGGACGGTTCGTTCAGGACAACCCCTTGACCCTGCACATACACAAGAGTGTTGGCGGTACCGAGATCAATGCCGTACTCGCTTGAGAACGCATCCAGGACGCCTGAGAAAAACCCCATCCTGTTGATCCCCTACCGTGCTCAGGCCTGGGCTGCAAGCGCCGGCGGAAGGCCGCGTTCTCGCTTGGTAAAGAGCCGGTTGAGTGCAGTGACGTAGGCCTGGGCTGCCGCCACCATGGTATCGGTGTCCGCAGCGTGCCCGGTCACCGACCGGCCATCTTCTTCCAGCCGCACCGTGACTTCCGCCTGGGCATCCGTTCCGCCGGTTACGGCGCTGACCTGAAACAGCTCCAGACGATACGCTCCCGGCACCAGAGACTCGATCCCCTTGAAGATCGCATCGACCGGACCCATTCCCGTCAGCTCGGTGCTATGGCGCTCCCCGTCAATCTCCAGGGTCACCTCCGCAACGGAATCCTTGCCGGTACCGCAGCGAAGGGCGAGGTCGACAAGCGTGACCCGTTCATCGCGCTTGGCGAGTCCAACGTCGGCCAGTGCCAGAAGATCCTCCTCGTAGACCTCCTTCTTCTTGTCGGCAAGCTCCTTGAACCGCACGAAAACGTCGTGCAGCTGGTTGCCTGCGAGGTCGATCCCGAGGTCGCGCAACTTGGCGCTCAGAGCGGCCCTTCCCGAGTGCTTGCCCAGCACAAGATTGGAGGTCGTGAGCCCGACCGATTCCGGCGTCATGATCTCGTAGGTCTCGGCGTGCTTGAGCATGCCGTCCTGATGAATTCCGGATTCGTGGGCAAATGCGTTCGCTCCCACCACAGCCTTGTTGGGCTGTACGGAAAACCCTGTCACCTGCGACAGCAGGCGGGACGCCCGGGTGATGTGCCGGGTCACAATCGCCGTCTCGTAGCCCATCGCGTCCTTGCGGGTGCGAAGCGCCATGACGATCTCCTCCATCGACGCGTTTCCGGCCCGTTCCCCGATTCCGTTGATCGTGCACTCCACCTGGCGCGCGCCCGCGGTGATCGCAGCCAGCGAATTCGCGACCGCCAGGCCAAGGTCGTTATGGCAATGCACCGACAGAACCGCCTGGTCGATGTTGGGCACCCGGTTTCGCAGCATCGTGATCAGGGCCGCGAATTCGGAAGGAATGGCGTATCCGACCGTATCCGGAATGTTGATGGTCTTCGCTCCGGCTGCAATCGCACTCTCGACGCACCGGCACAGGAAGTCGTGATCGGTACGCGATCCGTCTTCGGGGCTCCACTCGACGTCATCCGTGAAGTTTCTCGCGTAGCCGACGCTGTCCACCACCAGTGCATGCACCTCCTCCGCGTCCAGCTGGAGCTTGTGCTTCATGTGGAGCGCGCTTGTCGAGATGAACGTGTGGATGCGCGGCTGCCGGGCCGGTTTCAGTGCCTCCGCAGCACGCTCGATGTCCCGGCGGCTGGCTCGCGCCAGGCCGCAGATCACGGAGTCGTCAATGGTTCGTGCAACGGCCTGCACGGCCTCGAAATCGCCGTTGGACGCCGCAGGAAACCCTGCCTCGATCACATCGACTTTCAGATTCGATAGGACTTCCGCAACCCGAAGCTTCTCATCCAGGTTCATCGAACAGCCGGGCGACTGCTCTCCGTCCCGCAACGTAGTATCAAAGATCGCAACATGATCGGCGGATGTAGCCATGATGATCCCCGAGGCAGACGCGCAACCCGTAAGGTCAACCGGTTAACCAGATAGGGCTGCCGGTCGTTGCGCTGTCAGGCTGTACCTAGCCGTAAATCGCATCCATTTCAACGATGTGCGTGGTTCGCCGAACGGAGCGGCTGTCAGTTCTTGTCCCTGTCCACCAGCTTGTTCTCCGCCAACCACGGCATCATCGCTCGCAGCTGCTCGCCCACGGACTCGATCGGATGGGCCGCGGCCCGACGGCGCATGCTCTTGAAGCTGGGTTGTCCGACCGCGCATTCGGCCATCCAGTCACGGGTAAAGCGGCCGTTCTGAATGTCCGCAAGGACTCCCTTCATTGCCTCCCGGGCCTCCTTGCCTATCACCCGAGACCCGCTCGTGTAGTCGCCGAACTCGGCCGTGTTGGACACGGAATACCGCATGTTCGCGATTCCACCCTCGTAGATGAGATCGACGATCAGCTTCACCTCGTGGAGGCATTCGAAATAGGCCATTTCCGGGGCGTATCCGGCTTCCACCAGCGTTTCGTAGCCGGCTGTGATCAGTTCCGTCAGCCCGCCGCACAACACCACCTGCTCGCCGAACAGATCGGTTTCGCACTCTTCCTTGAACGTGGTTTCGATGATCCCGGCGCGGCCCGCACCCAGCCCGCACCCGTATGAAAGCCCAATTTCGAGCGCGTTCCCGGAAGCATCCTGATGGACAGCGACGAGCGAGGGAACGCCACCGCCGCGCTCGTATTCCGAGCGTACGGTATGCCCCGGACCCTTGGGGGCAAGCATGAAGATGTCCAGGTCGGGACGGGGATCGATCAGGCCATAATGGATATTCAATCCGTGCGCGAACCCGAGCGCAGCCCCCTGTTTCATGTTGTTCTCGAGGTGATCGCGCCAGATTCCCCCCTGCAGCTCGTCGGGTGTGGCCATCATCATCACATCAGCCCAACTGGCGGCATCCGCCACCGTCACAACCTCGAACCCTGCCGCCTCGGCCTTTGCCGCAGACGCCGAACCTTCCCGGAGTGCAATCCGGATCTCTTCAACCCCGCTATCGCGCAGATTGGCCGCGTGGGCATGCCCCTGGCTTCCGTATCCGATGACCACCACCTTCTTGCCCTTGATCAGGTTGGCGTCCGCGTCCCGGTCGTAGTACACGCGCATGAGTTTGTCTCCAGGTTAGTTGGAAGTCGCGGCCGAGAGCCGGTCCGCGGGAAATATCAGGAGGCGCGATCGCCCCGGGCCAGCGCAACCGCTCCGGTGCGCGCCACTTCAATCAGTCCGAGCGGCCGCATCAGGTCGATGAATGCATCAAGTTTGCCGGCCGATCCGGTCAGCTCGAAAATGAAGGAGCGGTTGGTGCTGTCGACAACGCGGGCACGGAAGATGTCCGCAATCCGGAGTGCCTCGACCCGCTTGTCGCCGCGACCCTGAACCTTGACCAGCAGAAGATCCCGATCGACGAATGCGCCTTCAAGCGTCAGGTCCACGACCTTGTGCACGGGCACGATCCGGCCTATCTGGCTGCGGATCTGCTCAACCGTCATTCGGGTCCCTGTCGTTACAACGGTGATCCGGGAAAGACCCTTCTCCCGATCCACTTCCGCAACAGTCAGGCTTTCGATGTTGTAACCGCGCGCCGAAAACAGCCCCACGACGCGCGCCAGCACGCCAAATTCGTTGTCGACCAGTACCGACAGGACATGGGTGGCGGCGGCAGCATCCACTCTCAACCCCCCGGGACGGGAACACGCAGCAAGGGCGATCCCAGACCGGGTCGTCCGTCACGCGCAATGTAGCCGACGCGCCATGCCGGCGGAAGGTGACGCTCCACTCCGGTACCAACCACCCTATCGGGCTCGACCAAGCCATTGACTGGCCAACCGTGCCGTTGGCACGTCGCTCCTGCCAACGCTGCACCGGGCGGATCGAGTCAAGACGAAGGGCAGCGGCCCGGACGGAGGTCTGCGTATCCCGATTCCGTGCGACCGCTGCGTTGCCCGGCAACCGGCTGCTCAGTTCGAGCCCGCCTCTGTCCCGTTCTCAGTTCCCAGCAACGACCACAGCGAAATCCACTCATTCTGCGCGGCGACGTGGGCAATCGCAGTCAGCAGTACGGCAGCGGCCGTGACAGCTCCGACTTTCCGGAACAGCAATGGCCGATCCGGAGCCCCTGCATCTTGCCCAGCCACGCGGTCCCGGGCCGGCTGGATCCCGATCGGCAATACCATGAAGAACAACAGCCACCAGACGATTGCGAAGACCACCACCAGACCGAGTGCCGACATCAGCATTCCTCCAGTTCGATCAGGCTGCCGTCAAAATCCTTGGGATGGAGAAAGAGCACCGGCTTCCCGTGTGCGCCGATTTTTGGCTCGCCGTCGCCGAGGACTCGCACACCTGCGCTCTGCAGCGCATCGCGCGCAAGGCGAAGGTTTTCCACCTCGTAGCAGATGTGGTGAATGCCGCCGGCGGGGTTTCGTTCAAGAAAGGTGGCCACCGGTGACGCGCTGCCCAACGGATGCAGGAGCTCGATCTTCGTATTGGGAAGTTCGACAAAGACCGTGGTCACACCGTGGTCCGGCAACGGACGGGGTTCGGACACCTGCGCACCCAATACGTCGCGGTAGCGGCGGGCAGCCGCATCGAGGTCGGGCACCACGATTGCAACGTGGTTGAGCGCCCCGAGAAGCGGGTTCTCCATCGATCAGTCCTCCATTCGGATCAGCTCGACGGCGACGTCGGGCTGCTTCAGCAGAGTCCGGCGGCAGACGCGACGCACGGCTTTCGCGAGCGCATCCTGCACGTTGCTGTCGCCATGGGCCCGATCCTCGCCCGACAACTGATCCCATACAGTCAGCACGGCTTCGGCGATGTCGTCCCGAGCCTGCCGAAATCGCGGGTCGAGCCCGTGCAGCGTCACCCTTGGCTCCACGGCCACATCGTCATCCTCCACGATCAGCGTCACCGTCACGGCACCGTGGAGCGCCATCCTTCGACGCGCCTGCAGATGGGCGGCGTCGCGTGGCACAACGTCCACACCGTCCAGGACCAGCCGACCCGCATACACCGTGCCCACCTCGGCAGCCGGGCCGGGCGCCAGTCGGAAGACCTTGCCGTTCCGGGGTTCAAACACCTCGGGCACCTGCAGCGTTCGCGCCAGGTCTGCATGCGCCCGGATATGCAAGGGTTCGCCGTGCACCGGCAAGGCGATCTGGGGGCGGACGTACTCATACATCCGCGTCAACTCGTCGCGGGCCGGATGCCCTGACACATGAATGCGGGCCTGCTGCGACGTGATCACATCGCAGCCGAGTTCAGTCAGGCCGTTCCAGATTCGGCGAACGGCCATTTCGTTACCCGGTATCACCCGTGAAGAGAAGATGACCCGGTCGCCACGCTGCAGTTCCACGGCGCGGTGCCGGCCATCGACGATGCGGGACAGCGCGGCGCGCGGTTCGCCCTGGGAACCGGTGCAGAGGACGAGAAGCTCGTGCCGCGGATGGGACCGAATGGCATCCTCGGTCACAAAGGCCGGAACGCCGTCGAGATGGCCGGCGGCACGGGCTGCGGACGTCAGCCGCCACAGCGACCGCCCGACCAGCGCCACGCGCCGCCGGCAGCGTTGCGCGATGTCTGCCACGGTCCGGATCCTCGCAACATTCGAAGCGAACGTGGCCACTGCAACGAGCCCCTCGCGGCCATCGACCAGCGGAAACAGCTCGTCGCCGATGTCCCCTTCGGACCCCGATTCGCCCGCGACCAGGGCGTTGGTGGAATCGCACGTAATCGCGAGCACGCCTGCCTGACCCAGCGCCCGGAGCCGCGGCGCATCCGTCGCCGGGGCCAGGCCGGGGCAGGAATCGAACTTCCAGTCTCCCGTATGGAGAACCACACCGGCTGGTGTGGTCAGGGCGATGGCGTGGGACTCCGGGATGGAATGGGTGATCGGCACATACTCGATTCCGAACTTTCCGAGCTGACGGACATCACCGGGTCCCACCTCGTCCACCGGCACCACATCCCGGATGCCTGCGTCCGACAGCTTTTCGCGAAGCAGGATTGCCGCGAATGGGGTGGCAATGACGGGGCAGCGAAGCCGGGGCCAGAGGTGGTGCACCGCACCGTGATGATCCTCGTGGGCGTGGGTGAGCACGATGGCCTCGATCCGCTCTTCCATCCCGTCGAGCGCGCGGATATCGGGCATGACCACGTCGGCATCCGGCATCGTCTCGTCGCGGAATGACACCCCGCAATCAATCATCACCCACCGGCCGTCGTGCCCGTAGAGATTGAGGTTCATGCCGATTTCACCGGCTCCACCCAGCGGGACGAACAACAGTTCGTCCGGCCCCGGCGTTGGAAGGCCCGTCAACTCCGGCGGGCCCCGTTGTGCTGATGGACCACGCAAAGCCCGTAGAGCGTGAGTTCGCTGTCGACGGTCCCGATTACGTCGGTTGCCTGGGCAAAGAGCTCCGCCAGGCCGCCTGTCGCCACCACCCGCATCGCCGGCTGCCCGCGTTCGGCCCGGATCCGTGCAACCAGACCCTCGATCAGGCCGACGTAACCCCAATAGATCCCCGACCGCATGGCGGCGATGGTGTCCTGGCCGACAACGGCGGCCGGGCGCCCGATGGCAATACGCGGCAGGCGCGCCGCCTCGGCGTGCAATGCCTCGAGCGAAAGGTTCACTCCGGGCGCAATGACCCCGCCCTCGTAGGCGCCGTCATCGCCCACCACGTCGAATGTCGTGGCGGTTCCGAAATCCACGACGATCACACCGCCGCCATAGCGCCGGTAGGCACCGACGGCGTTGACCAGGCGGTCCGCGCCGACTTCGCGCGGGCTTGGAATGTTGACCTTGATTCCGAGATCCAGGCCGTCGCCCACGACCGTCGCGCGGCAGCCGAACATGCGATCTGACAGCAAGCGAAGTTCGAACAAGGAAGCCGGCACGACGCTCGAGACCACCACCGCCTCGACCGCCCTGGGACTCTTGCCGTCGAGCTCCATCAGCCGCGACAGCGTGGCCGCGTACTCGTCCGCGGTCCGATCGGTCGAGGTCGCCAACCGCCAGGACACGAGAAGTGTCTCGCCTTCGAAGACGGCAAACACCGTATTGGTGTTCCCGACGTCGACCGCCAGCAGGTGCCCGCTCATCCGTTGGCCGGCACGGGAAAGACATCGCCCGCCGTAATCCGCCTCCGGTCGCCATCGATGCCATCGAGCAGCAGCGCGCCCGAGGCGTCAATTCCGGCAAACGCCCCGGGAACTTCCTCCTCGCCGATTCGTACCCGAAGCCGGGTCCCGACTGCCAGCGCAAGTTCGCGCCAGCGATCGAGAACCTGCGCCGGGGAATCGCTCATGCGCTGGACGAGACGCACCAGGTAGGCCGCAAGGAACTGTCCCGGACTGACGCCAGGCACACCCTCCGCCGCCAGATCGGTTGCCGGCAGGGAAGCGGTATCGGGATGCGACACCAGATTGACTCCGGTACCGATGACCGTGGCACCGGCGTCCGGCATTGTCTCGGCCAGAATGCCGGCCAGCTTTTTGCCGCCCACCAGGACGTCATTCGGCCATTTCAGTTCTGCAGAGACGGACCCGCCGGTGACGTCCCCAACCGCCTCGACCAGGCAAATGCCCGCCCGGAAGACCTCAACGGCGGGGCGGCTGCGATCGGCGAGCGGACGCACGACCGAGGCATACAGGTTTCCCGGTGGCGACGTCCAGTGTCGTCCGTGGCGGCCCCGGCCCTGCAACTGGCGGAGCGCCCAGATCACGAGGTTGAATGGCATTGGCGGGCTGCTTCGGCGCCACGCTTCGGCATTGGTACTGTCCACGGCGTGGAGCCGCACGACGCGCAGTTCAGGCACCATTGCGTGCGATCAGAATCCGAGCGCGCCCGCCGCCGTGACGGCCTCCGCCACCACCAGCGGCGCCACCACCAGGAACAGCAATGCGGCTAGGGAAGTCACCGCCACGGTCCACCCGACCCGCTGACCGGGCACCCGCTCGAGGTCTTCGTCCCCGTCGGCGAAATACATCACGTACACCACGCGAAAATAGTACGCGGCCGCGACCGCGCTCGCGAGGACACCAATCACCGCCAGCCAGATCAGACCGGCGTCCACCGCTGCCCGAAACACGTAGAGCTTGGCGAAAAATCCCGCGAGTGGGGGGAGTCCGGCCATGGACAGCAGGAGGATGGAGAACGCCAGGGCAAACAGTGGGCGGTGGCGGGCGATTCCCGCGAGGTGTTCCGTCTGCTCGAACGGCTGGTGACTCCTGTGCATCGCCAGAAGGCACGCGAAAGCCCCGACGGTCATGACCGCATAGATGGCCAGGTAAAGGCTCGCTCCGTGCACCCCGGCCGGGGTTCCCGCGGCAATTCCGACAAACAGGTAGCCCGAATGCCCGATGGCTCCGTAGGCGAGCAGTCGCTTGAGGCCCGTCTGCCTCAGCGCTCCGAACGCGCCGACCAGCATTGAAAGAACAGCGAGCGCCGCGAGCGCCGGCATCCAGACGTGGGCAAGGTCGGTAAACGGGCCGAAGAGGACCCGCAGCAGAAGCGCTCCGGCAGCCACCTTGGGTGCGGTTGCCAGGAACGCCGTCACCGGCGTGGGCGCCCCCTCGTAGACGTCCGGTGTCCACATGTGAAACGGCGCCGCGGACAACTTGAACGCGATGCCGCTCACCAGGAACACGAGACCGGCCGCCATGCCGAACGTCGGAGCGCCGGGCAGCGCGCTGGCAAGCGCGGTGAAATCGGTCGTGCCGGCGAAGCCGTACAGCAAGGCACAGCCGTAAAGCAGTATCGCCGAGGCCAATGCACCCAGGACAAAGTACTTGATCCCCGCCTCGCCGGCGTGACGGGATTCCCGCTTGAGCGCCGTCAGCACGTAGAGCGGGATGCTCATCGCCTCCAACCCGAGATAAAGGCTCATCAGGTTGTTCGCGGACACCATCGCGAGCATGCCGAGCGTCGAGAACAGCACGAGAACCGGATACTCGAAAGCGCGCATGCTTGCCGATTGCCGGCCTTCCTCGGCGATGACGAGTGTCCAGGCGGTCGCGCCCAGGATCAGGACCTTCATGAACCGGGCGAAACCGTCGACCACGAACAGGCCGCCGAACACCAGGCCGTCCGGTGTGAACGGGACCAGCAGAAGGGCGCAGCCGAGGACCAGCAGGGCAGCCCACGTCAACAAGCGGCGGCTTCCTTCGGCGACGAACGGGCCGGCAGCCGTCAGAATCGTCGCCCCGAGCGCGAGCACCAGTTCGGGGAGCGCCCCGACGAAGTCCGGACCAAGTGCCATCGTGCGCTACCGGGCCGCCTGGGCCGCGGACAACTCGGCCGCCAGGTCCGCCGCCGGCCCTTCGATCAACTGGAAGACGAAATCGGGCTGAATGCCCAGCCACAGAACCAGGACTGCCAGCGGCACGAACATCCCGGTCTCGCGACGGTCGAGATCGGAGAGTGCGGCGCCCGACGGAACCTCGCCGAACACCACCCGCCGGTAGAGCCAGAGCATGTACGCAGCGGACAGGACCATGCCCGCCGCGGCGCACGCCGCGAATACCGGGCTGAACGGAAACACCCCGACAATGACGAGAAACTCTCCCACGAAGCCGCTGGTGGCCGGAAGGCCGACGGCCGCAAGTGCGAACAGCATGAACAGAACCGCATAGCGCGGCATGGAATGCACGAGCCCGCCGTAGTCGGAAATCTCTCTCGAGTGCCTGCGATCGTAGACCACGCCGACGACGAGAAAGAGCGCGGCCGAAACCAGACCGTGGCTCAGCATCTGGACGATGGCCCCGGCGATCGCGCGGGCGGACGCCGTGAACAGGCCAAGCGTCACGATCCCCATGTGCGCTACCGAGGAGTAGGCGATCAGGCGCTTCATGTCCCGTTGCATCAGCGCCACCAGGGAGGTGTACACGATCGCGACCGCGCTCAGCACGTAGACGAAGGGGACAAACTCCGCGCTTGCGTCCGGAAGGATGGGGAGCGAAAAGCGGATGAAGCCGTAGCCGCCGAGCTTCAGCAGCACCCCGGCAAGAATCACCGACCCGGCAGTGGGCGCCTGGACGTGCGCATCCGGAAGCCAGGTGTGGAGCGGCCACATCGGAACCTTGACGGCAAACGACGCGAACATCGCGATCCAGATCCAGCGCTGCACATGCGCGGGAATCGCTGTCTCTGCCAGGAGCCCCATGTCAGTCGTGCCGGCCATGCCCGCGAGGGCCAGAATCGCGACCAGGAACAGCACCGAGCCGGCCAGCGTGTACAGCACGAACTTGAAGGCCGCGTGCACCCTGCGTTCGCCGCCCCAGATTCCGATGATGAGAAACATCGGAATCAGGATGGCTTCAAAAAACACGTAGAAGAGAAGAGCGTCGCGCGCAACGAACACGCCGATCATCAGCGCTTCAAGGGCGAGAAAGGCCACCATCCACGACCGCACCCGTTCGACGACCGTGGTCCACGAAGCCACGATGCAGATCGGCACCAGCAGGGTCGTGAGCAGGATGAAGAGTACCGAAATCCCGTCGACCCCGAGGTGGTACGCGAGGCCGAGTTCGGGCAGCCACGCCGCATATTCGACAAACTGGAATCCGGGCTTCGCAGGATCGAACTGCGTTGCGAGCACGATTGCGAGCGCAAGGTTGGCGAGCGACGTCCATAACGACACGTCGCGCGCATTGCGCGCGTACTGCGCGTCCGAGCCGCCCGTGAGCACTAGGAACGCTATTCCCGCTACGGGAACGAACACCAGCAGCGACAGGATCGGCCAGGTGCTCACCAGGGCGCTCCCGTGACCAGATTCCAGGCCGCGAACGCGATGGCACCGGCGAGGACCACCAGTGCGTAGTGATGAATCTGTCCGGTCTGCACACGCTGCAGGCGGGACGCACCCGACAGCGCCGCGCGCCCGACGCCCTCGGGGCCGTGCCAGTCGATCAGGCCCCGGTCGATCGCCGTCGCCAGGAACTCCCCGAAGCGCCGCACCGAACGGACCGCGAGCGTGTCATACAGATAATCGACGTACCAGCCGCGGGCCAGGAATTCGCGGACTGCAGCAAACCGGTCCGCGCCTCGGAGAAGCAGGGGAAGACGTGCCCCGTAGAGGAGCCAGGCGATACCGATCCCGACCACACCGAGCACGGTCGGGGCCGCACGGACCCAGAACGGCACGGACGGATGGGAGGCCATCGGAAAGAGATCGCGCCAGAATGCAGCGTCGGGATGCGCAAGCGCATGGCCCAGCCAGCCCGCACAGACGGCGGCCACCGCCAGGACGAGAATCGGGCTCCGCATCGCCCAGCCGGGTTCGTGGGCCTTGGCGTGGCGATCCGCGGAGCCCCGGGGCGTGCCCGCAAAGGCGAGAAACACGAGGCGCCAGCTGTAGAGGCCGGTCAGGAATGCAGCCCCGAGCCCGACCCAGAACCCTGCCGACCCGACCAGGGTGTGGGCCGCATAGGCGCTTTCCAGGATCACGTCCTTGGACCAGAAGCCGGCAAATGGCGGCACGCCGGAGAGAGCAAGGCTGCCGATGACCATGGCCGCAAACGTGAACGGCAATTTTCTGCGCAGTCCGCCCATCTGCCGCAGGTCCTGTTCGTGGGCAAGTGCGTGAATCACCGCCCCCGCCCCGAGAAAGAGAAGCGCCTTGAAAAAGGCGTGCGTGAACAGGTGAAAGATGCCGGCCGCCGGCGCGGCAACACCCAGCGCGAGAAACATGTACCCGAGCTGGCTGCACGTGGACCACGCCACGATCCGCTTGATGTCGTGTTGCGCCAAGGCAATGGTCGCCGCAAACAGTGCCGTGGCCGCCCCCACGACAGCGACCAGGCCGAGGGCCACAGGCGCTCCTTCGTAGAGCGGTGCGCACCGCGCCACCAGAAACACGCCAGCCGTCACCATGGTGGCGGCATGCAGAAGTGCCGACACGGGCGTCGGCCCCTCCATGGCGTCGGCCAGCCACGTATGGAGGCCAATTTGCGCGGACTTGCCCATCGCGCCGATGAGGAGAAGGACGCCAATCACTTCCAGGGCCGGCAAGCCAAGCAATGTGGGGACATTCGGCGCCGCGGCACCAAAAACCGTGTCGAAGGTCAGGCTTTCGAAGGTGTAAGCGATCGCGGCCAGGGCGAGAACAAACCCCATGTCGCCGATCCGGTTCATCAGGAACGCCTTGATCGCGGCGGCGTTGGCGGTCGCCCGCTTGTACCAGAAGCCAATCAGCAGGTAGGAGGAAAGCCCGACACCCTCCCATCCGCAAAACAGCTGCACAAAGTTGTCGGCGCTGACCAGCAGCAGCATCGAAAACGTGAACAATGAAAGAAAGGCGAAAAACCGCGGCCGGTGCGGATCGGCGGCCATGTAGCCGATGGCGTACAGGTGGACGAGGGCAGCAACGGCATTGACCACGACCAGCATCAGCACGGACAACGGGTCGAGCCGCAGCGCCCAGTCGATCACCAGCCCGTCCACTGCGATCCAGGTTGCGAGCGGCACCTTGGCCGGGGTCTCGCCAAGCGTGGTCAGGAGCCAGATGGACGCCCCGAATGCGCCGACAACCAGGACAGTCGTCATGACCCCGGCGAACGCCGGCGGCGCACGCCGTGCGGTTGCCGCAGCAATCACCGCCCCTGCCAACGGCAGAAAAACTGCGGCGGTCGCAATCAACCTTTCAGATCCTGAATGTCTGCGACCGCAATACTCCCGCGCAATCGGAAGTAGACCACCAGAATTGCCAGGCCAACCGCCGCTTCGGCCGCGGCGATCGTGAGCACGAACAATGTGAACACCTGACCGACAGGGTCGCCGCCATACGCCGAAAACGCGACGAGATTGAGATTCACGGCAAGCAGAAGAAGTTCGATCGCCATCAGGATCATGATGACGTTGCGCCGGTTCAGGACGATGCCGACCACCCCGATGGTGAACAGTGCACCGCCCAGCATGAGGTAATGGCCGAGCGTCACGCTCACGGGCTGCGCTCCGTCACGCCCGCACCGACTTCCGGATCCTCGAGCCGGATTGATGCGCCGCGGTGGCGCGCCGACTGGCGCGCGGGGTTCTGCCGTCGCACGCCTGCGCGTGACCGGTGCGCCAGCACGATGGCGCCGATCATTGCGACGAGCAACACCACACCGGCAAGCTCGAACAGCGCGGCGTATTCGGTGTAGATGAGCCGGCCGAGGACACGGGTGTTGGACACCTCACCCGAAAGCGGTTCCGGCTGCCCCGACGGACCTCCCACAAATGCCACTATCGAGAGCTCGATCAGCAAGATCACCCCCGCCGCGACTGCCGCCGGCAATCGGGCCCGCAAGGATCCGGACGGGGTGCCCGCATCCAGCGTCATGACGACAAACAGGAACAGGACGGCGACGGCGCCGACGTAAACAATCAGCATCATCATGCCGAGAAACTCCGCCCCCAGCAGGACGAAAAGACCGGCCGCATTCAGAAACGCGAGGATCAGGAAGAAAACGGCATGCACAAGGTTGCGCGACGACACGACGAAGACCGCCGATGCCACGAGCACCGCCGAACAAAGCCAGAAAAACAGATCCGGGGCGGCCATCCGTGCTCTCAGCGACCCGCCGTGTCCGAAGCCAGACGCTCGGCAATCGCGGCTTCCCAGCGATCACCATTTTCGAGCAGGCGTTCCTTGGTGTAGAGAAGCTCTTCGCGCGTTTCGGTCGAGAATTCGAAATTGGGCCCCTGGACGATCGCATCGACGGGACACGCTTCTTCGCACAGACCGCAATAGATGCACTTGGTCATGTCGATGTCGTACCGCGTGGTCCGGCGGCTACCGTCGGCGCGGGGCTCCGCCTCGATCGTGATTGCGAGTGCCGGACAGACCGCCTCACAAAGTTTGCAGGCGATGCAGCGCTCCTCACCGTTGGGGTACCGACGCAGCGCATGCTCGCCACGAAACCGCGGACTTAGCGGCCCTTTCTCGTTCGGATACGCAAGCGTGACGGAGGGCTTCACCATGCGGCGCAACGTGCGGCCGAGCCCGATGAACACCTCGACGAGGGTCGCCGTCCGGAACGTCTGCAGAAGGCGCATGAGCACGGTGGAGGCGGCCATCAGAACGCCGTCTGTCCGGGCAACAGGCCGAACACGACCAGGAATCCGGCCGTCACCACCACCCAGGCGAGAGAAAGCGGCAGGAACACCTTCCAGCCGATCCGCATGAGCTGGTCGTACCGGTACCGCGGCAAGGTTGCCCGGATCCAGAGAAAGACAAAGAGCAATGCCGCGGTCTTGAGCGCAAACCAGACAACTCCCGGTACCGGAAGGACATCCGCTCCCGGAGGCGGCAGCCACCCGCCAAGGAACAGGACCGTCCCCATCGCACACATCACGATCATCGCTGCGTATTCAGCCATGTAGAACATGGCAAACAGCATCGACGAGTACTCGGTGGCATAGCCTGCAACCAGTGCGGCCTCGTCTTCGGGCAGATCAAACGGCGTCCGGTTGGTCTCGGCCAACGCCGAGATGAAGAACACCACGGCCATGGGCAGCAGCGGCACGACGTACCACATGTGCTCCTGGGCGTGCACGATCTCGGAGAGGTTGAGCGACCCTGCGCACAGCACAACCGTCACAATCACGAACCCGATGGATACTTCGTACGACACCATCTGGGCGGCTGACCGAAGCGCCCCGAGAAAGGGATATTTCGAGTTGCTGGCCCAACCCGCCATGATGATCCCGTAGACGGCGAGCGACGAAATCGCGAACAGGTACAGCACGCCGACGTTGATGTCGGCCAGGACCATGCGCTCGCCAACCGGAATGACCGCCCAGGCTGCCAGGCTGAGCGTAAAGGTCACGACGGGTGCCAGCACGAAAACCACGCGGTTCGCGCGCGACGGGATCACGGTTTCCTTGACCAGAAGCTTGAGGCCGTCGGCCAGTGGCTGGAGAATGCCGAAAGGCCCGACCACGTTTGGCCCCAGCCGACCGTGCGCTGCTGCCACCACCTTGCGTTCCGCCAGGGTCAAGTAGGCCACGCACAGCAGCAGGGGGACGATCACGAACACGATGCCGATCGTCACCTTCAGGATGAACAATGCTGCCTCAGCCATCTGACGCACTCCGCGCGCATGCGGCCATGGTGGGAGACGCCCGGCTGATCGGGCAGGTACGGAAATAATCCCGCACGACCTCCTCGAAGGGGGCGGACGCGAGGTCCCCTGACGCGTCCCCGAACGCACCGACCGGAACAGCCTCCGGCAGCGCGTCGATGCGGCCCAGATGCGGGTGTGCGTCGACGATTCTCCGGCGCAGGCCTTCGAGCGAATCGTAGGACAGCGGCGCTCCCATCCGTGCCGCCAGGGCCACAAAGATCTTCCAGTCGGGTCGGGCGTCTCCGGGCGGCGGGTGGGCCGGCTGGGCGCGCTGTGGTCGGCCTTCGGTATTCACGTAGGTGGCGGCCTGCTCCGTATAGGCGGCACTCGGCAGCAGCACGTCCGCGTGCCGCGCGCCACGGTCGGCATGGTGCCCCTGATAGACGGTGAACGCGTTGGAGAACACGCCCGGTTCGATCTCGTCGGCCCCCAGGAGGTAGACGAAGTCGAGCTGGCGTCCATCCGCGGCACGGATCATCCCGTGCACGTCATGGCCGCCGTCATCCGGAACAAAACCGAATTCGAGGCCGCCCGCCCGTGCTGCACTCCGCTGCAGGACGCAGAAGCCGGTCCAGTTGGCCCCGATGGCCCCCACGGAATCGGCGATCGCGCGTCCGAGCCCCAGGACGACCTCGCCGTCTGGCCGCGCCAGGGCGCCCGAACCCAGGATGACCATCGGATGCTCCGCTGCCCGAAGGTCAGCGGCAAACGGATGGGCGCCTGTTGCAAGTTCAGTCAGGACGGACGGTGCTGAGCCCAGTTCCTCCACCGGATAGGTGAGATCGGAGGGCGGCCCGGCACGCGCAATGGGGATGCCGGCGGCGCGCCAGCGCTTGCGGATGCGGGCATTGATGAGAGGCGCCTCACGGCGCGGGTTCGTGCCGACCAACAAGACGGCGTCGGCCGCATCAATCCCGGCGATCGATGCGTTAAACCGCCAGGAAGCGGGCACCCCGGGCGCAAAAGCCGCCGCGTCCTGCCGGCAATCGAGGCTGGTCACGCCAAGCGGGCGCAGCAGGTCGGCCAGTGCAGCCATGGCCTCGACGCCGACCAGATCGCCTGCCAGCGCCGCTGTCCGGTCAGGACCAGCATCCTGAAGGGCCGTTGCAACTGCGTCCAGGGCGTCCGTCCAGGTCACGGGCTCGAACGCACCATTGCGCCGGAGCCAGGGCCGGTCGATGCGGCGAACCGCCAGCCCGTCGATTGCGAAACGCGACCGGTCCCCGATCCATTCCTCATTGATGGCTTCGTTCAACCGCGGCAGCACCCGCAGCACGCGCCCGTCGCGTGAATCGATCCGGATCGCTGCTCCGGTTCCGTCCATCACGTCGACGCTTTCGGTGTGGGTCAGCTCCCACGGCCGGGCTGTGAACGCGTACGGCTTCGACGTGAGTGCACCCACGGGGCAAAGATCCACCAGGTTGCCTGAGAGTTCGCTCTGCAGGCTGCCCTCAAGCGCCGCCACGATTTCCATGTTCTCGCCGCGCCCCATGGTGCCAAGCGCGGGCACGCCAGCCACTTCGTCCATGAACCGGACGCAGCGCGTGCAGTGAATGCAACGCGTCATGACCGTCTTGATGAGCGGACCGAGGTCCTTGTCGGCGACAGCCCGTTTGTCTTCGTGAAAACGGCTCTGGACCCGTCCGTAGTAGAGGGCCTGGTCCTGCAGGTCGCATTCCCCGCCCTGATCACAGATCGGACAGTCCAGAGGATGGTTGGCGAGCAGGAATTCCATGACACCCTCGCGGGCGGTCCGCACCCGTTCGGAGCGTGTCAGGATTTCCATGCCGTCGGCGACCGGCATCGCGCAGCTGGCGATCGGCTTGGGCACCCCGACCTGCTCCACCAGGCACATGCGGCAGTTGCCCGCGATCGACAGGCGCTCGTGAAAGCAAAAACGCGGAATCTCGGCACCGGCCTGTTCGCAGGCCCGAAGCAGCGTTGTTCCGTCAGCAACGTCCAGTTCCACGCCATCGATACGCAATTTCGGCACGGTCGGTCCTTCAGGCTGCCCGGGCGCGGCGGGTTGCCGCTACGCGCCGTTCAAGCTCGTCGCGGTAATGGGTCAGCAGCCCCTGCACTGGCCAGGCAGCGGCATCGCCCAGGGCACAGATCGTGTGCCCCTCGATCTGGGCGCACAGCGACTCCAGGGTATCCAGATCGGACGGTGCGGCCTCACCCGCAACAAACCGATCCATGATGCGGGACACCCAGCCGGTTCCCTCGCGACACGGCGTGCACTGGCCGCAGCTCTCGTGCCAATAGAAATGGGAAAGCCGGGCAATCGCCGCAACGATGTCGGTCGAGCGGTCCATCACGATCACGCCGGCAGTCCCCAGGGCGCTTCCGGCCTCCCGCAAGGCGTCGAAATCCATCGGCAGGTTCTCGCACGCGGACGCCGGCAAGACCTTCGTGCTGGAACCGCCTGGAATGACCGCCAGCAGGTTATCCCAGCCGCCGCGCACACCTCCTGCGTACTCGTCCACGAGGTCGCGGAGCGGCATCCCCATCTCCGCCTCGACCGTGCACGGCCGCTCAACATGGCCGGAGATACAGAACACCTTCGTGCCGGTGTTCTGCGGCCGTCCGAATCCGGCGAACCAGCCGGCCCCCTGGCGGAGAATCGTCGGAACGACCGCGAGAGTCTCGACGTTATTGACCGTGGTGGGACGGCCCCACAGACCCGCGCTTGCCGGAAACGGAGGCTTGAGGCGGGGGAACCCCTTCTTGCCCTCAAGGCTCTCGATCAGCCCTGTTTCCTCTCCGCAAATGTACGCGCCCGCGCCGCGGTGGACATGGAGGTCGAAATCGTACCCCGACCCGCAGGCGTCACGGCCCAGCAGGCCCGCGGCGTAGGCTTCCTCTACCGCGGCCTCAAAGCACCGTCGCTCGGCCTCGAACTCGCCACGGACATAGACGTAACCCGTATGGGCGCTGACTGCGACGCCGGCAAGCAGCGCGCCTTCGATCAGCTTGTGCGGTTCGTGACGCAGGATGTCGCGATCCTTGCAGGTACCGGGTTCACTCTCGTCCGCATTCACGATCAGATAATGGGGCCCGTCCCGGGTCGGCTCCTTCGGCATGAACGACCATTTCAGGCCGGTCGAAAACCCGGCCCCTCCCCGGCCGCGCAACCCGGACTCGCGGACTGTGCCGGTGATCGCATCGCGTCCGCGCAGGATGAGTTCGCGCGTACCGTCCCAGTCCCCTCGGGCGCGCGCCGCGTCCAGTTGCCATCCTCCCGGGCCGGTCAGATTGTCAAACACTCGCTTGCGGTCGGGCACAGGTTCAGTCCGGGTCCGGCCGGCCACAGGCGTGCAGGCGCGCACGCATCCCGGGCCCGTCCAGCCGTTCGAAGTAGTCGTCGTTGATCTGGACCACGGGCGCCGCCACGCAGGCGCCGAGGCACTCGACTTCCACGAGGGTGAAGCGGCCATCGCGCGTCGTTTCACCGGGCGCAATTTTCAACTCGTCCTGGGCAGCGGCAAGAACTTCATCGCTGCCGCGCAACCAGCACGGTGTCGTGCGACAGACCTGGACGAGATACTCGCCAACCGGCCGGTCGTGGAACATCGAATAGAACGTCACCAGCTCGCGCACGCGCATCGCTGGCATCCCGAGGTAGCTGCCCACGGCGTCCACGACTTCGGGTGGAAGCCAGCCGCCGTGCCGACGCTGGGCAAGGTCTAGCAGCGGCAAAACGGCGCTCTGGCGATGCGCCGGCGGATAACGCTCCAGAATCCGTTCGGCAGCCGCCACGTCGGGGCCCGGAAACAGCTCGGCAGCCTCGGTCACCGGTCAATCTCCCCGAACACGATGTCAAGCGATGCGATACAGGACACCACGTCTGCCAACTGATGTCCCCGCACCATCGCCTCGAGGCCCTGGAGGTGCGCAAAGCCCGGGGCACGAATGTGGCAGCGATAGGGGCGGTTTCCCCCGTCAGACACGAGGTACACCCCGAATTCGCCCTTGGGGGCTTCAACCGCCGCGTACACCTCGCCCTCCGGCACGCGTACGCCCTCGGTGAACAGCTTGAAGTGTGCGATGAGGGCTTCCATGGAATGTTTCATCTCCCCGCGCTCGGGAGGCCGGATGCGGGGGTTTCCCGCAAGTACCGGCCCTGCGGGAAGTTGCGCGATGCTCTGGCGAATCAGGCTTACGCTCTGGCGCATCTCCTCCAGACGGACCAGGTAGCGATCAAAGCAGTCGCCGTTGGAACCCACCGGGATCTTGAAGTCGAGCTGACCGTAGACCTCGTATGGCTGCGCCCGCCGCAGGTCCCAGGGAATGCCAGACGCTCGGAGCACGGGGCCGGTAAATCCCCACGCGAGGCAGTCATCGGCCGAGACCACGCCGATATCCACCGTCCGTTGTCGAAAGATCCGGTTGTCGGTCAGGAGTTCCTCAACATCCGACAGAATCTTCTCGTAGCCATCCGCCCACGCCAGAATCTCGTCGGTGAGCCCGGGCGGGAGGTCCCGCTGCACTCCGCCGACCCGGTAGTAGGCGGCGTGCAACCGCGCCCCGGATGCCGCCTCGTAGAACCCCATGAGTTTCTCGCGCTCCTCAAAGAGCCACAGGAAGGGTGTGGTGGCTCCAAGGTCTAGGGCCTGGGCTCCGACTTGCAGCGCATGGTTCAGGACCCGCGTAATCTCGTCAAACAGCACCCGCAGGTATTGCGCCCGCGGCGGAATGTCCAGGTCAAGCAGACGCTCCGCAGCAAGCACAAAGGCGTGCTCCTGCGCCATCGGAGACACATAGTCGAGGCGGTCAAAGTAGGGCACGGCCTGAAGGTAGGTCTTGTGCTCGATCAGTTTTTCGGTGCCACGATGCAGCAGCCCAATATGCGGGTCTGCGCGCTCGACAACCTCGCCATCCATTTCCAGGACCAGACGAAGAACTCCGTGCGCCGCCGGGTGCTGGGGTCCGAAGTTCAGCGTGAGGTTCTGGATCTGGACGTCAGCCACGCTCGGGATCCCCGGAAGGTTCCGAGTCCGGAACGCCTTCCCACGGGCTCTCAAAATCGAACGCCCGGAATGCCTGTGGCAGGCGCACGGGCTCGTACACCACGCGCTTCAGGCCGTCGTCGTAGCGCACTTCAACGTTGCCCGAAAGAGGGAAATCCCGCCGCAAGGGATGGCCCTGAAAACCGTAATCCGTGAGAAGTCGCCGCAGGTCCGGATGGCCGCTGAACGAAATGCCGAACAGGTCCCAGATCTCACGCTCGTACCATCCTGCAGCCGGAAAGATGTCCACCACGGACGGGACCGCCGTGTCCTCCGCCACCGCCACCTTGATCCGCAGCCGGAGATTGTGCTGCACGCTCAGCAGATGGTAGACGACCTCGAACCGGCTCTTGCGCTCCGGGTAGTCAACTGCGCAGATGTCGATCAGTTGCCGGAGCCGAAGGTCGTGTGCATCGCGCAAAAAGGTCAGGAGGCGCCGGACTTCGTCAATCGCAATCTGGAGCTCGTTGTCGCCGAACCGCACCCTGCCCACCGCAGCGGGAAATTCACGCAGTACACGTGCCAGCAGCGTCGGCTCCGCTGCATCGGGAGCGTCTCCGGAGCGCTCGTTCATGCCGGCATCCGGCTCCAGCCAGCGCAGGGCACCGAGCGGGGATCTACGCGGAGGTTCACGCTCCGGCCAGCGTCCCTGTGCGCCGGATCTTCTTTTGCAGTTGCAGAATGCCGTACAGCAACGCCTCAGCCGTCGGTGGACAGCCCGGAACGTAAACGTCGACCGGCACGATCCGGTCGCATCCTCGGACGACCGAATACGAGTAGTGGTAATACCCCCCGCCGTTGGCGCAGCTTCCCATCGAAATCACCCAGCGCGGCTCAGCCATCTGGTCGTAGACCTTGCGGAGTGCGGGAGCCATCTTGTTCGTCAACGTGCCAGCGACAATCATGACGTCCGACTGCCGCGGGCTGGGGCGAAACAGCACGCCAAAGCGATCGAGATCGTAACGGCTTGCACCTGCATGCATCATTTCGACAGCGCAGCACGCGAGGCCGAACGACATCGGCCAGAGCGAGCCCGTGCGCGCCCAGTTGACAAGCTGATCGAGCCGGGCGACGACAAAGCCCCGGTTCGACAAATTCTCGGCCATTGGATTGGCCGTCCCGGCGGATTGCGTTACTCCCATTCGAGCGCCCCCTTCCGCCATTCATATGCGAAACCGGCCGTCAGAAGTGCCAGAAAGATCATCATCGAACCAAAACCGTAGATTCCGATATCTCCCAAAGCCAAAGCCCAGGGAAACAGGAACGCGATTTCAAGGTCAAAAATGATGAACAGGATCGCCACCAGGTAAAACCGCACATCGAAGCGGCCACGGGCGTCGTCGAACGGGGCAAAGCCGCATTCGTAGGCGGATGTCTTCTCAGGGTCCGGTCGTTGCGGCGCGATCAGCCAGGCTCCGAACGCCATTGCGCCGCCGAGGGCGCCTGCAATCACAAAAAACAAGGCGATCGGGACGTAGTCCGCCAAAAACGCGTGCATGCACCAAGGCTCGCATAATGGCGGGAGTGACGGGACTTGAACCCGCGACCTCTGGCGTGACAAGCCAGCGCTCTAACCAAGCTGAGCTACACCCCCGTCCAAACGGACAGGCTGCGGGGTTGGTCCCCCTGTCGTTCTAGATTTGCCGATACTTGAAGTCAACTACCGGCACGAAGTGCCTTCCGTGCAGTGTCCGCAGGGCCCCGTCCACACCCTGCCAGCGGATTCTTGCGGAGTGGAACCTGATCGCCGATGCGTCGCAGCAGACGGCACGCCACGAACCGCCAGCCGTGCTGGCGGCTCGGGCCTGCGAGCCCGGCGGCTGCTCTGTCTCGTGCCGAGTTTCCGAAGAAGATTTCGCTTCCGTTGCTTAGTTCAGGGCATCCTTCAGCGCCTTGGCCGGGCGGAACCGGACCGACTTCGACGCCGCGACCTGGATTACCGCTCCCGTCTGCGGGTTACGCCCCGTCCGCGGGCCTCGGGACGACACGACAAACGTTCCGAAGCCGGCCAACCGGGCCTCATCGCCCGAAGACAGGGAATTGGAAATCGTGCGCAATGCCGTTTCCACGGCGCGGCCGGCATCGGCCTGGCTAAGGCCGGTATCGGCCGCCACTTGGGCTATGAGTTCGCTCTTGTTCAAGAGAACATCTCCTGCATAGTCGTTCGTTACAGGCCGACACCGCCTGTAGAAGCATTGCAAGTTAACTGCGCCAACCCTGTTCTGCAACGTATTCTTTGTGCAACTGCAAATCCCTGTGGCCAATGGCCGAGCCCGGGCTGGCCCGACGCCCAGACCCCGATGATCGAGCGGGCTTACTCGGAGTCGGACGAGGCCCTGCGCGCCACCCGCATTTGTTCCCAACGGTCTAGGCGCTCACGGATTTCGCGTTCGTAGCCATGGCCTTGCGGCCGATACAGACGGGCGCGCTCCAGTGCATCCGGAAAATAGTTCTGGCCGGAAAATCCGTCCGCCGTATCGTGGTCGTACACGTAGCCGGCCCCATGTCCGAACTGGCGCATGAGACGGTTGGGAGCATTTCGAATGTGCAGCGGCGGTGGCAGCGACCCGGATTCCCGAGCCTTGGCCTCAGCCGCCTGAAAAGCGGTGTAACCCGCATTCGATTTGGGAGCACATGCGAGTTCGATCGTCACTTGTGCCAGCGCAAGCTCCCCTTCGGGAGATCCGAGGCGCTCATAGGCGTCGAATGCGGCCACGGCGTGGGCCAAGGCGCTCGGAGTCGCGAGGCCGACATCCTCAACCGCCATTCGAATCAGGCGACGTCCGATGTAGCGCGGATTCTCGCCGGCCGTCAGCATGCGGGCGAGCCAATACAGCGCGGCATCTGGATCCGAGCCGCGCACCGATTTGTGCAGCGCACTGATGAGATCGTAGTGCTGATCGCCCGCCCGGTCGTAAAGGAGCGCCCGGGCCTGAACTCGCGATACCAGAGAGGCCCGGTCCAGCGGTTCCTGGGGCGGATCGGCGGCAAGATCTTCCGCGAGGTTGATCAGCATGCGCCCGTCACCATCCGCCATCGCGAGCAGCGCTGATCGAGCCTCGTCCAACAGCCGCAAGGGTGCGCCGAGATAGGTTTCGGCTCGGCGCAGCAGCCCCTCAAGAGCCGACTCATCGAGGCGAAAGAGCCGCAGAACCCGACACCGTGACAACAAGGCCGAGCCGATCTCGAACGACGGATTTTCGGTAGTGGCACCGATCAGGATGACCGTGCCGTCCTCCACCGCAGGCAGCATCGCGTCCTGCTGTGCGCGGTTGAAGCGGTGAATCTCGTCAACAAACAGCAGGGTGCCCCGGCCTTCTGCACGCCGGCCGGCGGCATCGGCGAAAGCCTGCCGAAGGGTGCTCACACCCTGACCGACAGCCGACACCTGCACCAGCTCAAGGTCGCCTGCCGACGCCAATAGCCTGCCCAGGGTGGTCTTCCCCGTTCCAGGCGGGCCCCACAGCACGGCCGAACGGACCGCACCCGACGACACCATCGATGCGATCGGGCCATCCCCTGACACCAGATGCGCCTGGCCCACGAGATCCGCCAACACCTGGGGGCGCATCCGGTCGGCCAGGGGGCGCGCCGGTGCGGTTGATTCCAAATCAGCTGCCTGGAAAAGATCTGTCAGCGGTCGCGGCCCTCACCCCCACCAGGCGCAAGCGATGCAGGCACCGTCAGCTACCCCGTTCGCCGCCTCTCCATTTGGACCCCAGTCGACGCCACCAGGGGCCGGTCTCGGAGCGATCCTTGGCGGGCGCGTCACGCGAAACCTCGGACTCGGCAGGCTGTGATTCATCCACCTGTGCAGGCACTACTGCATCCGGAGCGCGATCCACGAATTCGATGTACGCCATCGCCGCCGCATCGCCATATCGATGACCCGATCGCACGATTCTGGTGTAGCCACCCGCCCGGTCGGCGAACCGTCCCGCAAGGGATCCGAAGAGCTTGGACACGTCGGCGTGGCGGGGCAGGCGTGCCATCGCCATCCGCCGTGCATGCAGCGTGTCCTGCTTTCCGAGGGTCACCAGTCTCTCGACGATCGGCCGCAGCTCCTTGGCCTTCGGGACCGTCGTCTGGATGCGCTCGTGCTCAATCAAGGCAGCGGCCAGGTTCCGGAATACGGCCTTGCGGTGCGCGCTGGTGCGATTGAGTTTGCGACCGTGATGCCGGTGCCTCATGACTTTCTCCGCGTTCCCGAGGTCAACGCACGCGCGCCAGGCGAGCGTCGGCTTGTGCCTGGACCAGCTCTTCGATGTTCTCAGGTGGCCAATCGGTGACCTGCATTCCGAACGAAAGACCCATGGTCTTTAACACATCCCGGATTTCATTCATCGAACGGGCACCGAAGTTCGGCGTCTTTCGGAGATCGTCTTCGGTCTTCCGTACCAAATCACCCACGTACACGATGTTGTCGTTCTTCAGGCAATTGGCCGCCCGCACCGAAAGTTCGAGCTCCTCGACCTTCTTCAGGAGATGCGGATTGAGCGACGTGGTTCCCTCGGGGGCCGCGGCCACCGCCGACCGCGCCGTGACCATCGGGCCGGTCGCGATAAAGACAGCAAGCTGGTCGTTGAGCGTGCGTGCGGCCTGCTCGACAGCATCGGCGGGCGTAAGGGTCCCGTCGGTTTCTATTGTAAGGGACAGGCTGTCGTAATCGGTGACCTGCCCGACCCGGGTGTTCTGCACCCTGTACGCAACCGATCGAATCGGGCTGTAGATCGCATCGACGGGAATCAATCCGACGGACAGGTTTTCGGGCTGGTTCTGCGCCGCGGGCTGATAGCCCTTTCCTGACGCAACCGTGAGCTCCATGTTCAGTTCCGCACCATCGTCGAGATGGCACAGCACCAGATCAGGATTGACGATTTCCACATCGGCCGTGGGCTTGATCATCCCTGCGGTAACCGTTTTCGGGCCTTTGACCCGCAACTCGAGATGCCGGGGCCGTTCGGAATGCGCCCGGAGCGTGATCGCCTTGACGTTGAGGACGAGATCAATGACGTCCTCCCGGACGCCCGGTATCGAGGAAAATTCGTGCAAGACGCCTTCGATGCGAATCGCCGTCACTGCGGAACCCGGCAGCGACGAAAGCAGAACCCGGCGTAGCGCGTTTCCAAGTGTAAGCCCAAAACCGCGTTCCAGAGGCTCAACCACCAACGTCGCCTTGCGCGTTGGGTCTGCGCCCGGGCGCACATCAAGGGCGGAGGGCTTGATCAAGTACTCGGTGCTCATCTCGATTTCGCTCATGCGAACTGTGTCTCCTGACTTGCGATGAACTTCACGGCTCCCGGGGCGCGGGACAGGCCCATCGGGCCTCGAGCCGAATCAGTGTTTCAGAGTTTCAGACCCTGCGACGCTTCGGCGGGCGGCAGCCGTTGTGAGGAATGGGCGTCACGTCACGAATCGCAGTGATCACGAAGCCCGTGCTTTGCAGGGCTCGCAGCGCCGCCTCGCGACCTGATCCCGGGCCACGCACCTCGACCTCCAGGGTCTTGACCCCGTGCTCTTGTGCCTTCCGGCCAACCGATTCGGCAGCCATCTGCGATGCGTACGGCGTTGCCTTACGCGAGCCTGAAAATTCCCGCTCGCCCGCCGATGACCAAGCAAGGGTGTTTCCCTGGTGGTCCGTAATGGTGATGATGGTGTTGTTGAATGTCGCGCTCACATGGGCGACCGCTGCGGTGATGTTTTTTCTCTGCTTGCGCCGACGTCGATCGCGGGCCATAGCGTGTCACTCCAAGGGGCTGCGGAACGAGTCGGGCCGAGTCAGGCCTTCTTCTTGCCGGTCACCGGCCGGGCTCGACCCTTGCGGGTGCGAGCATTGGTGTGGGTGCGCTGACCATTAACTGGTAATCCTCGCCGGTGCCGCAATCCACGGTAGCAGCCGAGGTCCATCAGCCTCTTGATCTGCATGGCTTTCTCACGTCGGAGCGATCCTTCGATCAAAGGCATTCGGTCGACAATTTCGCGCACACGACCAAGCTCGGCCTCGGTGAGGTCTCGTACTCGCCGCTCCTCCGGAAGACCCGCTTCTTCGCGAATCCGCCGGGCCGTCGTACGGCCCACCCCGAAAATGTGGGTAAGCGCAAAATCCACGCGTTTTTCTGCGGGCACATTCACACCGGCCAAGCGAGCCACCGCACCATCTCCTGCCTGCTGGGGAACCGCTCCGGGTTTCCGGATCGGTAACCCGACATACATAAGCCAGCCTGCAAATTAGTCAAGCGTTCGGTTGGGCGTCTCCCGGACATTCCGCAGGGTCCCCTGCAACCTATCTGCCCGCGTTTGCATCGTGATCTCGGAGCGCCGTTGACCGGAGTTCTAATGCCAGAAACTCCCCTCGACGCATCCGTCGAATCGTTGTTGACGTGAAACCATGGTAGCGCCGTAGCCGCCGCTCAACACGCCTCCCCGGGCACGGATGGCATCAACTGCTGACATCCAGCGCGTCATCCGTGGCAACGTGGGCCTGTGGTAACTGGCCGGGGCCATGGTCTGCGCAATCTCGTTCAGGTTGTGTTGGCGGGCTGTAAATTGAGCGGAAATTGTTGTACTTCTGCTGTGCTTTTGGGTCGTGTTGTGCTCTGTCGAGCTGAAACACTGGTCCCGTGAGGCAATACGCATGCAAGTCGACGTGCGAACCCCGGCGGTGCTTTTGGAGTATCTTCGATGATATACACGGCAAGGAAAGTCTCCGACATTTCGCCGCTATCGGCCAGGGCCAAACGGGCTGTTTCTGTTGCCGCAGTCCTCTTGTTTACCCTCAGTCCCACTGTGGCATATGCGGCTACCGCTGCAGCGACCGACTACGTACTCAATACCTTTTCGTTCCTGATATGGGGCGCCTTGGTGATGTGGATGTGTGCCGGATTCACGATGCTCGAAGCAGGATCAGTCCGGACAAAAAACGCGTCCATGATCTGTCTGAAAAATATCGGTCTCTATTCGATTGCAGGTCTCGCGTTTTATTTCGTGGGTTACAACTTGATGTACGTCGACGTGGATCAATTTGCAGGAACTCTGAAACTCTTCCGCGGATCGTCGCCCGAGGAAATTGCACTCCTCTCGGGGACGCAAGTCGATGAAGAGCAGATTGCGGAATATGGCCATTCGAGGATGTCGGACTGGTTCTTCCAGATGGTGTTCGTGGCAACAACGGCATCCATTATCTCTGGCACGCTCGCTGAACGCGTCAAACTCTGGGCATTCTTCGCCTTTACGCTGATCTTGACAGCGTTGATCTATCCCATCGTCGGCGCCTGGACGTGGGGCGGCGGCTGGTTGGCAGACTTGGGGTTTCAGGATTTTGCAGGGTCAACCGTGGTGCACTCCACTGGGGGCTGGGCGGCACTTGCAGGAATCTTCGTGGTTGGAGCCCGTCTGAACAAATTCCGGTCAGACGGCACCGTGAAGCCGACCCCTCCGTCAAACGTCGTCGCCGTGACGCTGGGGATCTTTATCCTCTGGCTTGGCTGGTTCGGGTTCAACGGCGGATCCCAGCTCGCCATCGCCGGAATGGCCGATGCGTTATCCATGAGCATCATTCTGGTCAATACGAACCTTGCCGGGGCGGCGGGGGTGATCGTCGCCATTGCGGTCTCAAGGCCGCTGTTCGGGCGGATCGATCTGCTGGCCGGCTTGAACGGCGCGATCGCCGGCCTCGTTTCGGTGACGGCCGGACCCCTTTTCGTTGATCATTACTGGGCTGTGCTGATCGGCGGCGTAGGGGGGCTGCTGTGCACCATGTCGATGCGTGGAATGGAACTGCTCAAGCTGGACGATGTGGTCGGGGCTGTTCCCGCCCATCTGGTGGCCGGAATCTGGGGAACAATTGCAGTCTGCATCGCCGCCGGTGGCAATGTAGGCGTTCAGCTGATCGGAATCGTAGCCATCGGTGCCTTTGTATTCGTCGCGTCGTTTGTCACCTGGAAGATTCTTGAGTTGTTGATCGGCGTCCGGGTGACGGATCGGGTTGAGGCGCTCGGGCAAGACGTCGCGGAGCTTGGAATCGAGGCCTACCCAGAATTTGTGCTTATGCCGGACCAGGATGACGTGCATGCCGCGAAGGGAACCAGTTGATATGGGGAGCCGATCCCTCCCCCCGCGACACGCCGTTGCTCCCGGTTCCCCGACTCGAGGGGCGGCCCCGTGAAGGCATTCTGACCTTGCGTTGGGGCCGGCACGTGGGCCGAATCGACCCGGATTTTCTTGCCTGACACTTTTTGCAGGACCTCAGTTTTTCTTGCATAATGACGGCGGTGCGATACGCAAGGGGCGTCGAGGAGCTTGCAGGTCAATTTGAGCAGGGGTGGCCGAGTGGTTAAAGGCACCAGACTGTAAATCTGGCGACGGAAGTCTACGTGGGTTCGAATCCTACCCCCTGCACCATCTACTACTGGATTCAACTGCCTGCATGTAGTGTTTCAGCGGGTGTAGCTCAATGGTAGAGCCCTAGCCTTCCAAGCTAGTTACGTGGGTTCGATTCCCATCACCCGCTCCACTGCCTTCCGCGCAAAAATTGTATGGCGGCCTTCGCCGTCCGTGGACCTGGTACCGCATCACGTGGTTCGCGTGTAAAACGTCCTGTCGTGTCAAGTTGTTCATTTGCTGTGACGGCCGGGCCATCCAGAAATTTTCGGTTCAGATGCTTTGGTCGTGGGATGGCAGGTGCCTGGAAGCAGCGTCCAATTCGTTACTTGACACAAAACGGTTGCCTGCTTGCCGCATTCCGCGGAGCCACGGAAAAAATCGAAGCGGTATCGGTTTTTGACCACAACTTCGAGGCGGCCACCGAGTTTTCGAGACTACCCCGCCCCGCTCGGCTGTCCTTGCGGCTGCGCGCCGGCGCCCCAATCCAGGGCAACGGTCACGAGAATCAGGCAGCAGCCCGTGTTTGCCGCCAGCCCACTGTGCGCGTATCGTTTCTGCACCAAGTTGGGGGCGCATAGCTCAGTCGGTAGAGCAGCTGACTCTTAATCAGCGGGTCCAGGGTTCGAGTCCCTGTGCGCCCTCCAGCATGACCTGAAGGAAGTGGCCGGTCTGTTCACAAATGACGAGGGACCCGTCACTCGCTCGCGTCAGTGCCCGGATGCTCTGGGTATTGGCGCTCCTACTTCCGCTTGGTGTCCAGCCGCTGGCAGACCACCACGAACGGGCAGAACCGGAACCCGGCTTCGGCGCGACGGACGCCCGGCAGTCAGTCAGCGCCACAAGCATGTTGGTCGCAGCAGACGCACGCGCTGTGGATGCCGGCCTCAAGATGCTAAACGCCGGCGGCTCGGCCACGGACGCTGCTATCGCCGCCCAGCTCGTCCTCGGCGTTGTCGAACCGCAATCGTCTGGAATCGGCGGTGGCGGATTTCTCTTGCGCCGGGACGGTGCAACCGGCGTCATCCGGAGTCTGGATGGTCGCGAAACAGCACCCGCTGCAGCCGGACCCCGCCTGTTTTTGGACGCTTCGGGAACCCCACTCGAATTTTGGGAGGCCGTTGCTGGCGGTCGTTCGGTTGGTGTTCCAGGATTGATGCACCTGCTGGAAACCGCGCATCAAGACTTTGGAAAACTGCCCTGGAGCAAGCTTTTCGAGCCTGCTATCCGTCTTGCTCGCGAAGGTTTCGAGGTGCAGCCACGGTTGCACGGACTCCTCCGGCGAGCACCCCACATTCAGCGGGATTCAGTCGCCCGGGAGTACTTCTTCGGCGAGGCAGGTGAGCCTCACCCCATTGGTTTCAGACTGCGCAATCCGGATCTTGCAGAAACGCTCGAAAGTCTCGCCCGTGGCGGCGCAGCGGCATTTTATCGTGGCAAGCTGGCTCGAGAGATCACATGGAAGGTCATTGGTGATCCTGAACGACCCGGCGCGCTCGCCGTGTCCGACTTTGTTGATTACCGATCCCGTGATCGAGCACCGGTGTGTGGCAACTACCGTGGATTTCGGATCTGCGGTATGGGCCCGCCTAGTTCCGGAGCCACCACCGTGCTGGCGATCCTCGGCATGCTCGAATCCTTTGATCTGCAGAGCATGGACCCGGCAACGCCCGAACCGTGGCATCTCTTTTCGGAGGCGTCACGCCTCGCCTATGCCGACCGCGACCGCTACGTCGCCGACCCCGAGTTTGCATCCGTGCCCACCGAGGGACTGATCGAGCCGGGCTACCTTTTCCAGCGCGCCCGCGCCATTCGACCGGGGTCGGCTGCCGCAGGCCGCGTACCACCGGGAATGCCTCCCGGAGCCCCCGACGGCGCTAGTGATGGCCACCTGATGGAGCAACCATCCACAACCCATCTGTCGGTCGTTGACCGATGGGGAAATGCCGTTGCATTCACGTCCAGCATCGAAACCGTGTTCGGCTCCGGCCTCATGGTCGAAGGGTTTCTGCTTAATAACCAGTTGACAGACTTCGCGTTTGACCCGGAGGGGCAAGGCAGTGCGGTGGCAAACCGAGTGGAAGCAAGCAAACGCCCCCGGAGCTCAATGGCCCCAACGATCGTGACCGGTCCAGACATGACTCTTCGGGCTGTCGTGGGGTCCCCCGGCGGATCCAGGATTATCTGTTACGTGGCACAAGCTCTGATTCTCCATATCGACTGGAATCTTGACGCCGGTGCCATCGTTAGCTTCCCTCACATATGCAATCGAAACGGATCGACCGAAGTGGAGGCAGAAACGTACTTTTCCGAATTCGCCTCTTCACTTGAAGCCCTCGGCCATGAAGTCAGGGCTCGCCCAATGACGAGCGGACTGAACGTAATTGTGGTTGACGGACAAGGCAGGTTAACGGGCGCGGGCGACCCCCGTCGGGAAGGTACAGCAGGGGCTCCCTAACCCGATTGCTGTCGGGAATGGCGCGGTTTGCATCATGCGAGTGCTTGCTGTCGTGGAAACCGAAGCACAGCCCAGGCCGGTCTGGCGACCGCTGCTTCCCGTACGGAGCAGCCCCCAGCCAACTTGCATTGTCTGTCGATTGAATTGTCGCCACCGGAATATTCCCGCAAGCCTCGTGATGTGCGCTGTGGTCAGAAAAACTGCAGTGAATGCTTGACGGTTCCATCGCTCAGGTGGGGCACCGTTGCGGGTTCACGACCCTTTCCCAATGGCTATGAGGGACTGTTTGGCGTGAAGCCTGCATGAGGTATCGACGGGCGCGGTGATATCTCACAAACTTCGAATTCAGCAAGCCGGGTGGTGTCCGGAGGTGCTCAAGTAACACTACTCCCGCCCGGAAAGCCAACCAGCTGGCAGCGACCAGGTGGGGTCCGCGTCGTCGAAGCGCCTAGAACCAGATGCGCAGACCCGCGACGAAAAAATACCTGCTATTGCCGTCCGCATTCTCCCCCGCATGGTGCGAGGCTGGGCCGGTCGCACGTTCCCACTGGACTCCAACATAAGGTGCGAGTTCTCGTATGAACTCGTACCGAAGCCGCAGCCCGGCACCAACTGTCGAAGAACCCCTCCGCTCCTCCAGTTCAGGAGCGTCCCGGAGCGAATATGAAGCCAAAGCCGAAGCCCCCAGGACGAGTCGCTGGGTGATGTACAGGTCGTGCTCGACGTGCGCCTGCAAGGCGACGTCACCTTCGGCGCTGAGCAATGCATATGCATCGACTTCAAGAAGGTATGGAGCCAGGCCTTCCGCTCCGACCGTGGCAAAAGACAAATCGTTTGGTTCGAAGTCGTGGGTTAATCCCCCGTAAATGTCCCAGTACGGGGAAACTGCTCGGGACCACAGGAATTGTGCACGGACGTCCTCGAACTCGTCCTCGGTCAGCGAGCGCACGCCATGCACGCCCAGCCGTGCTTTGTTCAGGTCGTCACCAAACCAGGCCTCTCCGTCCAAGACGAGCAAATCCTCATCCGCGCCAATACGGGTCTCCAATTCCTCGAGCATGACAAACCACGACGGAACGCCACCGTGTCCATGTAGCAGACGCGACCGCGCCAGCTTCATGTCGTCAGGATCAAAATAGCGATCGGCTTGAGACCACACCGAACCGTCCGAGACCGCCGGCCCGACACCCGTCTCCGCTCCCGACGAAGGTGCAACGGAGGACAGGTATGCCACTCCGAGCATTGCAACAGCAACAACAGAAGCCTTTATGGGAACCGCTCCCGCTGACCACAGTTGGGGAGCCACGCTATCGCTCACCACTGCCAGTCCGTCATCGCCAAATCGGCTCTCCGGATCATGTGAGGTCCGCATCTCCGCGTGGCATCACTGAAACGACCTGCATCATCCCTGCATGCATGTGAAATAGAAGGTGACAGTGAAACGCCCAATCGCCTACATGATCAGCTGAAACATCGACCGACAGCCTTTCCCCCGGCTTGACGATCACTGTGTGCTTTCTCGGACGGTGGTTTTCGCCACCATTCACCAGGTCGAAAAACATTCCGTGCAAATGGATCGGATGGTTCATCATGGTGTTATTGACCATCGTCAGGCGCACCCGTTCACCTTCGTGCAACACGATCGGCTCAGTGATTTCGGAGAACTTCACCCCGTTGAAGGACCACATGTAGCGTTCCATGTTGCCGGTTAGGTGGACGACAATCTCCCGGCCAGGCTGTCGGGTATCCGGGTTGGGCTCAAGGCTACGCAGCTGGCTGTAGCGCATGACGCGATGCGGGACATTCTCGAGTCCGGTCCCCGGCTCATCCAAGCGGTTGGACGGCATCTCGGCGATATTTGCCACTCCCGGGGACCGCTTGACTGGCGAAGCACCGGAGCCATCCAGCATGCGCTGCATGTTGGCCATTTCTCCGTGCGCCGCGTGGTCCATCTCGCCATGCGCAGTGTGATCCATCTCGCCATGCGCCGCGTGGTCCATCTCGCCATGCGCGCTGTGGTCCATCTCCCCGTGCGCCGCGTGGTCCATCTCGCCATGCGCCGCGTGGTCCATCTCGCCATGCGCGCTGTGGTCCATCTGCCTGTGCGCGCTGTGGTCCATCTCGCCATGCGCGCTGTGGTCCATCTCCCCGTGCGCCGCGTGGTCCATCCCCATGTCCTTCATGGTCAGGTTGGGTGTTTCGCGCATGGGGGGCGGATCGGCACGCATTCCCGGCCGCGGGCCCAACGTCGCAACAGCCTGTCCGGAACGATCGATGGATTCAGCCACAATTGCGTACGCTTGCTCTTCCTCGGGCTGAATCACCACATCGTAGGTTTCCGCCACACCGATTTGGAATTCGTCGACTGCCAACGGTTGAATATTCAGTCCATCGGATTGCACGACGGACATCGGAAGTCCCGGAATCCGCACGTTGAAAATGGTCATGGCGGAGGCGTTGATAATCCGAAGCCGCACACGCTCGCCGACCTTGAAGACACCGTTCCAGTTGTCCAAAGTCGAATGACCGTTGATCAGATAAGTGTAGGTTGCTCCCGTAACGTCAGCGATATCCCTCGGCGACATGCGCATTCCGGTCCACATGGCGTGGTCCTCAAGCGTCGCCTCCATCCCGCTCTCGTCAGCCTGTTCAAGCAAGCTCGTAACCGTTCGCCGAGCGAAATTGAACGATTCGCTCATCGCCTTGAGCTTTCGGAAAATGGTATGGGGGTTCTCAAACGTCCAATCGGAAAGCACGAGCACATATTCCCGGTCGTAAGCAACCGGATCGACATCACGCGGATCAATCACCAGCGGACCGAACATCCCGACCTGTTCCTGTAGGCCGGAATGCGAGTGGTACCAATAGGTTCCGTTTTGCGGCACCGAGAACCGATAGCTGAAACTCTCGCGCGATCGAATCCCAGGGAATGAGACACCTGGAACACCGTCCATGTAAAACGGTACCAAGAGCCCATGCCAATGAATCGACGTGTCCTCGTCCAGCCGGTTGACGACATTGATGACGATATCGTCGCCCTCGCGAAAGCGAAGCAGCGGAGCTGGCAGCGTGCGGTTGACTCCCAAGGCATGGCCTTGGCGCCCGTCAATGCGAATTGGAAACCGATCGATTGTCAGATCAAAACGGGAGCCCGTCACTTCCCGCAAACCAAGATTCCCCTGGGAGGCACTCCTGGCCCAGGAAGGGAGGAGCCCGGTGGCGGCGAGCGTCAGGCCAGTGCCGACGGATGCGCGCAGAAAGTCTCGTCGTTTCAGCATTGATCGAACCAAAAATCCAGATTACTCCGCATGCAATAAACGGATTTCAACTGTCCAATCGTAACCCGTCCACAACACATTCGCACGGGAAAGCTTGCGCGCTGGCTCGTTGCCCTCGCACCGTCTGGAGGTGATGGCCAGATGCCAGGCCCCGAGACTTCGGAACCCGCGCGGATGACATCCCGCCACGTCGGCACGTCCCTGCGCAGTCGTCTAGGGCGAAATCCGCCTCAGTCCACCCGCCGACATGGTTAGGGCGGGCTGCAAGCCGCCACCGGCCGGGTCGGTCGCACACACGCGGGAATCGCAACGGCATATCGCACCACACTTGCAATCGGAAACCCCGAAGCCGGCGTCCCAGATGGCCGAATCACATGCTTCGTTGCCAACCAAAGCGCCGTGCCGAACCATTGTGCTGCCACGTTCGCGGTCGGCGCTCGCCCCACCGACGCCGGGCAGTTTCACCAAGACCTGCTGAACCGTAACCGAGAAGCCAGGCCAGATCCTCCCGGTCACGCTGAACCCCATCTGGCCCTTGAACGTAACCCTTTCTCAGGCTTCCGTTCGCGGAAAATCGGGTCTCCAGGCACGGAGGATCAGTGAGTTGAGAACCTGGCTTACGCTGGAAAACGCCATCGCGGCGCCCGCAAGGGTTGGGCTCAGAAATCCAAGTGCCGCCAGTGGCAGGCCAACCGCGTTGTAGACAAACGCCCAGAACAGATTCTGCTTGATCTTGCGAAAGGTCCTGCGGCTTACGTCGATCGCCGCAGCGACCAGTCTTGGGTCCGGCCTCATCAACGTGATGGATGCCGTCTCCATTGCGACGTCAGTGCCTGAGCCCAACGCAATTCCGACTGTCGCCCGTGCAAGTGCCGGCGCATCGTTGACACCATCCCCGACCATCGCGACCTTGGCCCCGCCCGCCTCGAGTTCGGCGATGATGGCTGACTTGTCCTCTGGACGGGTTTCGCCTCGGACCTCGTCAATGCCGAGGTCCGCCGCAATGCGTCGCGCAACCGAAATGGCGTCGCCAGAGACCAGGAACGGAACGACCTTCAATTTTGCAAGTTGCCAGACGGCAGATTTTGAGGTCGGTCGCAACTCGTCGAGAAGTGCGAAGCGGGCCAGCAACGCGTCGCGGCCCCGTATTTTTCCTCCCAACCAGACTTCCGTGCCGCCGCGATGCATTTTCCGCTCAGGCGGGTCCAGGCCCTTGTCGCGAAATAACCGGTCGTTGCCAACCAGGTAGTGACTCCCCTTCAGTTCGCCCTCGACACCACGAGACACGATGCTGCGGAAATTTGTCACTGCCTCCAGTTGCAGCCCTCGCCGCTCCATCTCGTCGCTGAAAGCAGTCGCAATAGGGTGTTCGCTGCCCTGTTGCAGCGATGCAGCAGCGGTCAGCACCTGCTTTTCGTCAAGTCCAGCCAGCGACTCGATCTCAGAAAGTCTCGGCCTGCCTTCCGTAAGCGTGCCGGTCTTGTCGAACACAACATGAGTGACCGCGTGAGCCCGTTCCAACGCACCCACGTCCCTGATCAATATGCCTGCGCGTGCGGCAGCGCCAGACCCGGTCATGATGGCGGTGGGCGTCGCCAACCCAAGCGCACAAGGGCAGGCAATCACCAGGGTGGCGGCGGCTGTGAGCAAGGCCGTCTCCAGGCCGGCCCCGGCGAGCAGCCAGCCGAAAAACACCAGCGTCGCGATGCCGACGACAACCGGCACGAAGATGGCGCAGACCCGGTCGACCAACCGCTGGACCGCGGGTTTGCTCACCTGCGCGTTTTCAACGAGGCGGATCATCCGCGACAGCGTTGAATCGTCGCCGACCGCACGCGTTTCGACGTCGATGAAACCGTCGAGATTGATCGAACCTGCCGTCACTGAATCGCCTTCCGCTTTGGCAAGCGGGTTGCTCTCACCCGAAATCAATGATTCGTCGACGTCCGCGGCACCGCGCAGAATGATGCCGTCAGCAGCGATCTTCTCGCCCGGACGGCACACAATGACGTCCCCTACTTCAAGGTCTTGCGCCGGACGCTCCTGCAGTGAACCGTCTTCAAGGCGCAATGTGGCCGTGTCCGGCCTGAGCGCCATCAATCCGCGGATGGCCACCGCGGCACCGCGTCTGGCGCGCGCCTCCAGGTGTTTGCCGACCAGGATCAAAGTAATGATGATCGCCGACGTCTCGAAATAGAGTTGCCCCCGTGCCAGATCGCCGAGTGCAATCATTTGCCAAAGGCTGTATCCGAACGCCGCTGTGGTGCCCATCGCCACCAGGACATCCATGTTGGCGCCGCCGCCCCGTAGCGAACTGAAGGCACCTCGGTAGAAGCGCCGACCGATCACGAACTGAAGCGGAGTGGCTAGCGCCAACTCGGCCCAGGGCGGCATATGAAGATGGATGGCCTGCTCACCGAAACCGAACATGACACCCATCTGGACGAGGAACGGCGCACTCAGAATCAGGGCAATAAGTAACGTGATGCGCTCGCGCCGGTCCTGCTGACTCTCGCGCAGCGCCGTCGCCTTCTCGCCGCCGGCCTCAGAAAAGAGTTCATAACCGGCATCCGCGACCGCTTTCTTCAGGACCCTGTCCGGGCCCATGCGCGACGCACAGCACACCCGTACGTGCTTGAGCCGTCTGTCGATTTCGACGTTGATGACACCTGGGACAGTACGGAGCGCCTTTTCCACGCGGCCGGCAACAGCGGCATCACCGAGATTGTCCACGTGGAACGTCCTGGTCTCAGTGCCCACGCTGAAACCGGACCGACGCACGGTGTCCATGACCGTTTCAAGGTCGGTCTGTTCCGGATCGGTGCGCAGCATGGCCCTTTCGATGGCCAGGTTCACAACAGCGTCCGAAACACCGGGCGCCTCGTTCAAGGCGCGTTCAAGACGAGCCGAACAGGCACTGCACGTCATGCCTTCGATGACGAGATCAAAGCGTTGGGTATACGTGGTCACTACGTCAGCGAACGGAGGAAATGTATGGACCCGAAGCGAAACCCGACCGGTTGGGCAACCGTGCCGCCAAGGTCGAGTGCGGTTCCGGGGTGCGAGCGACACGCAGTCCCGGGCCATCGCGCTGGAAGCTGTTGGTGTCGCATTTTTCGCGGGACCAAAGGCTGTGTGTTGTGTTCCAAGAAATCATGTCCCGTGACGAAGTGGTTCGGTGACTGCCGTGCGGCGCCGAGCTTTCCGTACGGCTTGTCCTGTTCGCACCTCCTGCCACCCGAAATGGGGCAAAATCCGAAAAAGGCTACTCGGTTGTACCACTGACTGACCGCCAGCCACGCCACCGTCGACCGTAGCGCACCATGCGCATGAACGCCGAAGATCAGCCGGGAAACTTCAAAATGAAGAGTGTGCCTGCTGGTGACGTGCGGCCAAGTTCGAAGGTCCCACCGTGTGCGGCCATGATGTCACGCACGATCATGAGACCCAGACCGTGGGTGTTCACCGCGGTTTCGGCGGACGGCTTTTGGAAAAACGCCTGCACTTCGTCTGTCAGGCCCGGCCCGTTATCTTCCACCTCAACCACAATTTGGCTGAGCCCCCTGCGTGCCCGGACCGTAACCGTTCCCTGTTCAGCCATTGCATCCGCTGCGTTCTGGACCAGGTTGAGCAGAGCCCGAAACAGTTCTTCCTGATCCGCATCGACGACGATGTCGACCGGCACATCCACCCGCCAATCAACCTGTCCATCGTGGATCGCACCCACCGAATCGCCCACCTCGACAGCGATCTCCCGGAGCTTGGTTGGTGCGAGGTTGATGGGTGTCGTTCCGAAACGGTAGTAGTCGAGCGTTCGGGCACAAATTTGCACCGCGCGTTCCAGGGCCCGCACCAGGAGCGGCACGAGTTTGCGGATTTCGGGATCATTGCTGGCCTTGATGCGGTCGGACGTCATGGCCGCCGTCTGAAGAACGTTCCGAAGATCGTGGTTGATGCGGCTGACGGACGCCCCTAACGCCGCTTCACGGTCTCGCCGATGGAGCAATGCGCGCAAGCTGCCCTGCATCGAAAGGACACTGCGTTCAAGGTCTCCGATTTCGTCACGGCGCTCCGACGTTACGACCGTGGTGCCTGAATCGTCCGGATTCCGCGCAAACCAGGCGAGACGGTCGATGATCGCTGTCACCGGTCGTACGAGCTGCAGCTGCAACACGAAAAACAGCAGAAATCCGACAGCGATCAGAGGTGCGATGGCGCTGGCCCCAAAACGCCACGAGTGCTGTCGTATCGCCTCCACGAGCGGGGCTTCCGGAGTCACCACCTCGACCGACATGTTGGGATATCGGGTCGCCGGCCCCACGATGCGAATGATTCGTCCCTTCCCGTTGATCAACGTGTCAAAGGCATGCCTCACGCGGCCGGTCCAGGAAATCGTTCCAAGGTGCACGGTCTTGTCCACGGCAGGAGGGGTAACTCCGACGACCAACGTCGAGGCATCTCCGGTTCTCTGAATGACGGCTTGCGTGTCCGTAAACCGGAGCAACCTTTGGCGGAGGTCCGGGTCCAGCTTGCCTTCCGCAACCACTTGCACCAACCGGATCGTGTGGTAGGCGCCATCGAGCTGGTCTTCGATTTCCGCCAGCCAAAATGCAGAAACCGAGGTCACAAACGACACGGCCGCCCAGAGCGCGGCAAATCCGAGGGCATGGGTCAACACCCGCGCCGTTAGCGACCGGCGAACGCGGCGGGGAACTACCTTGTGGGTTGCGGCCTCAGCCAAGTCGGGTGAGAAGCCCGACAAGCCTGCGCGTTCGGCGCCCAAACAGCGCTGGCGTGAAATATGACCCCGCAACCTGCTTGTTGATCTCGCCTCTGGTGGGGTATGGCAGGATCGCACCGGCTATCTGGCGGATCTTCATGCGTTGCGAGACCATCAAGCACCATGGCTGTATCAATTCACCAGCATGCGCGCCAACAATACTGGCTCCAACAACGCGGTTTCGGTAAACAATAACCTTGACGAAACCGTCGGTTTCCCGCTCCGCCCGAAACCGGTCATTGCCGGCTAGATCCAGTTTCACCACCCGCACGCGAACCCCAAAACGTTTGCGAGCCTGTTCCTCGCTCAACCCGACCTGGGCGATTTCCGGATCGGTATAAGTGACCCACGGAGCTGCAGATTCGTCGACTCGCGCCGGAATCCGAAACAATGCTCGGCGAACCACGATTCCAGCGTGATAGCCGGCCACGTGCGTGAACTGCAAACGACCGATCACATCGCCGATCGCGTACACGCGACGGTTCGACGTGCGGAGACCGTGATCGACTTCAATGCCCTTGCCATGACACCGGATTCTGGCAGCATCCAGATTCAGGTCTTGGGTGTTAGCCCTCCGGCCAACCGCAACCAGCAGGTGGCTGCCGGTCACGTCACTGTCCGTCTGCCCATCGTTGACCGCCAATCGGATCATCCCGTCCACTGAGGACACACTGGACACAGTGGCGTTCTCGATGACGCGGATGCCTTCGTCCTGAAACCGTTGCGCGACCACCCGGGCCAATTCCGGATCATCGCGTGGAAGCAACCGACCACGCTGGACAATTGTGACCTCGGAGCCGAGGCGACGGTGCGCCTGCGCCAGCTCGCATCCGATGGGGCCACCACCGAGTACAAGCAGATGGCCGGGCTGCACATCGTTTTCGAAGATCGTTTCGTTCGTAAAGAACGGGACCTGATCCAATCCTGGAACCGGCGGAATGAACGGAGATGATCCGGTGGCTATGACGTAGCGCTTGGCTCGAATCTGAAACGCACCGGCCTGGACATGATCGTGACTGGTGAAGGCCGCCGTTTCCCGAAGAACGGTCGCACCAAGCCCTTCGAAGCGCTCTTGGGAATCGTGAGGGGCGATGGAAGCGATCACGCCCCGGACATGTTCGCGGACTTCAGAAAAATTTGTACGCGGTGCAGCCGCCTCAACTCCGAAGCGGGAAGCGTGTCGGCTTGTGTGGGCGGCATGGGCGGCTGCGATCAGGGATTTTGAGGGCACACACCCGTAGTTCAGACAGTCTCCCCCCATTTCACCGCGTTCGATGAGCACGGTACTGACGCCCAACTGGGCGGCGGCGGCGGTGACACTCAGCCCTCCGGACCCAGCACCAATGACGCACAGATATGGCTCGAGAAGGTGGTTCGGCGATGGCATCGCTAAGGGCGGGGAATCCTTGGTTTCTCAGCGTCACCAACAATAGTCGCAACCGAACCGCAAGGCGATTCGATAGACCAGAGCCTCTCCTGCACTCGCGCGGCCCTAGGAATGAACTGGGGTACTTTCTAAATGAGGCGTGCGGCTTCCAAACCCATCGGCGGAAGTATCGGGCGGGGTTTTCGCTGTTACACCACGCGGTGGGACACAACCGATAGCGATCCAGAGAGTGGGCACACCGCCGCCCGGCCCTAATGAGTGACCTATAAATAGGGCATTAGGCGAGATAACGACCTGTTGATCGAACATGGTGTTGCGAAACTGACTTGAAATATGCTGCACTGATCCATAAATGATGTTTAAAGGGCTCTTACGCCCTGTTAATGGAACAGGAAGACCAGCCATGGCAAAGCCAAACACTCGACCCTATTCCCGCTATGGGCTGGAAGCCGCAGAGCTGCTGGGGTTACTGATCCATGATGCCCGCACGGCGCGCGGGCTGACCGTAGCGAAGGCGGCGGAGCGCGCAGGCATTTCGCGCGGGCTGGTCCACAGGATTGAGAAGGGCGAGATGGGATGTTCCATCGGTGCGGCCTTCGAGCTAGCCGCCATTGTTGGCGTTCCGCTCTTTGAAGCGGAGCCCTCAACCCCGACCCAACACCTTTCGACAGCACGGAGCAAGCTGACCCTGCTGCCGAAAAGGGTGCGCGAAAGCACAAAGGCGGTGAAGGATGACTTCTAAGCCCCGCCATCAGGAGGCCTATGTCTGGGTATGGCTCCCCGGCGCAACCGAACCCGTTGTCGCTGGCCGCCTCGCCCGTGATGGCGAAAACCTGATTTTTAACTATGGCCGCAGCTATCTGGAGCTTGAGGGGGCTACACCTCTCTATCTGCCTGAGCTGCCCTTGCGTTCTGGCGCGATTCCCCCTGAGGCGGGGCTGAGCATGGCGGGGTGCCTGCGCGATGGGGCACCGGACGCCTGGGGGCGGCGAGTAATCCTGAACAGGGCCTTCGGAATCAAAGGCAAGGATGCCGATATCGGGGCAATTGACGAGCTGACCTATCTGCTTGAATCAGGCTCCGACCGCATCGGCGCTCTCGATTTTCAGCTGTCCCCCACGACATACGTCCCACGCGCAACCAAAGCCGCTACGCTGGAAGAATTGCTCACCGCTGCTGAGAAGGTCGAAAAGGGTATTCCCCTCAACCCTGAGCTGGATCAGGCCCTGTTTCATGGCAGTTCGCTTGGTGGCGCGCGGCCCAAGGCCATGATTGAGGACGGCGACAAGAAGTTGATTGCCAAGTTTTCCTCCTCCTCGGATACCTACAATGTGGTCAAGGCAGAGTTCATCGCCATGCGGCTTGCCGCCAAGGCTGGGCTCGACGTTGCGCTGGTGCACCTGACCCATGTCGCTGGAAAGGACGTGCTGTTGGTCGAACGGTTCGACCGCTTGCACACAGCTGACGGCTGGCAGCGCAAAGCCATGGTGTCAGCGCTCACGATTTTCGGGCTCGATGAGATGATGGCCCGTTATGCAAGCTATGCCGATCTAACCGAAGTTATCCGGCATCGTTTCAGCCAACCAAGGGACACGCTGCGCGAACTGTTCGGGCGGCTGGTGCTCAACATCGTTTGCGGCAACACGGACGACCATGCCCGCAACCATGCCGCCTTCTGGGATGGCAAGACGCTCGGCCTGACGCCCGCTTATGACATCTGCCCGCAAAGCAGAACTGGCAACGAGGCCAGCCAAGCCATGTTCATTACCGGCAACAATCGGCACAGTACCCTGGCGAGCTGCATAGAGTCGGCACCCAACTTCCTGCTCGACAAGCAAACTGCTGTGGGAATTGCTCAGGAGGTGCTGGCAACAGTGCGAACCGAATGGGACGCAACTTGTAATGAGGCAGGCCTCTCAGTCGTGGACCGCAACCTGTTCTGGGATCGGATATTCCTAAACCCCTACATTTTTGAGGGTCGTGAGGACTTCTGACGCTGTGTCCGGGGCACACGTACACGACTCACCGCCCGGAAACGGTGTTCAAGCCAAGTGAAAACTGCTGGCGTTCAATACTCCTAGACGTGCCTCAATTGCGCTTGAACGGCAATAGCCCGTCCGTGAGGACCAGGGCTTTTGATTTTTCGCTGTAATTTTAGTATCTTATTCGGTTGTGGAGGTAGGATTTGAACCTACGAACTTCCAGTTACGAGGTGGGATAGCAAAGGCATCGCCGCCCGCCTCAAGTGTGAACGTTGGACCAGTTCCGACATCTGCCCGAACCTGGCAGGACCAGCATTCAAGCAGAGAAAGGTCGCCATCCGGCCTTCGAACCGGGCGTGCATATGGGATTGCGGCCAACACGATTCTTCCGCCGGATGCAATTGTCATCGAGAGAGCTAGAATCGAGATCGCGATCGCGAATACATGTATTCCAACGTGCAGCGTTAGTTTGTTCGGTTCTCTTTACGGTCGTTTCAGACTTTCCTGAACCGCATCAGGGCAGTCCCTCGCAGGAAGGAAACCATGGCACAATTGCAAACCTATCAGATGCATGTCGGTGGTGAATCAGTTGATCCGCTCTCAGGCGCCTGGATCGAATCCGACAATCCTTATGACGGCAAACCGTGGGCGCGGATCCCGCGTGGAAATCAGGACGATGCAAACCGGGCAGTAGCGGCGGCAAAGGCTGCATTTTCAGACGGCGAATGGCCGCGCCTGAGTGCAACGGCTCGCGGCGCACTTCTGCGCCGGCTGGGTGATCTGGTTGCCCGCGAAGCGGAACGCCTTGCCGCTATCGAGGTCCGGGACAATGGAAAACTACGTGCCGAGATGCTCGGTCAGCTCCGATACGTGCCGCAGTGGTACTACTATTTCGGCGGGCTCGCGGACAAGGTCGAGGGTTCAGTGATTCCCTCCGACAAGCCCGATATGTTCAACTACACCCGCCGCGAGCCGCTCGGTGTCGTTGTCGCCATTACGGCCTGGAATTCACCGCTCCTGCTGACCGCCTACAAGCTGGCACCCGCACTGGCCGCCGGCAATACAGTGGTATTGAAGCCATCCGAGTTTACCTCCGCATCCTCGCTGGAATTCATCAAGCTCGTGGCCGAGGCGGGATTTCCTCCCGGAGTCGTGAACGTCGCAACCGGATTAGGGTCCGAAATCGGCGAAGCGCTGATCTCCCATCCGGACGTCGCCAAAGTTGCCTTTACGGGAGGCAGTGTCACGGGCCGCCACGTTTATGAAACCGCGGCATCCGGTCTCAAGCGCGTAACCCTCGAACTGGGAGGAAAATCACCGAACATTGTGTTTGAGGATGCCGACATCGATGACGCAGTAAAGGGTGCCATTTCGGGAATTTTCGCGGCCTCTGGCCAAACCTGCGTGGCGGGGTCGCGCTTGTTGTTGCACGACCGAATCCACGATGAATTCGTGGACAAACTGCTTGAGACCGCGAAGACAGCCCGTATGGGGGACCCCATGGACATGGCCACACAGGTTGGCCCGGTCACCACGCCGCCGCAATTTGACAAGGTTCTGAAATATATTGGTATCGCAAAGAGCGAAGGAGCGGAGTGTCTACTCGGGGGCCATGCTGCACAGCGGCCGGAATGCGGCGATGGCTGGTTTGTCGAACCAACGATTTTCGATGGTGTGACCAACGACATGCGCATCGCTCAGGAGGAAGTATTCGGCCCCGTCCTGTCAGTCATCCGATTTAGTGATGACGACGAAGCGGTCGCAATCGCAAACGATGTCGTCTACGGGCTCGCGGCCGGCATCTGGACCCAGAACGTCCGCCGCTCGATCACCGTTGCCGATCGCCTGCAAGCGGGAACGGTCTGGGTCAATACGTACCGGGCAGTCAGCTTCATGTCCCCATTCGGTGGTTACAAGATGAGCGGGCTTGGGCGCGAGAACGGAATCGACGCCGTCCAGGAATACATGCAGACCAAGAGCGTCTGGATCAGCACCGCCAGCGAAGTCCCGAATCCCTTCGTGATGCGCTGACGGCCCGGCCCACCACGCGGCCTTGTCGTCAGCCGGTCGGTTGGCGCCCGAACGCCAACCTGCCGGCCCGCGCCCGCCATTGCCACACGGTTCTGCCGGGTCTTCTCGGTCGGGGCGAGTGTTCGCCGTCGTCCGGCGGACTTTGTGCCCGGACAGAGTGAGACACACTATCGCGCCACCCTGGAAGACTTCGGCCAGCGCGAGGCTGGGATACCGACAACCGGAACCGGGACGGCAACTCCGCCACAGGAACGCACCTGAATGCAGGACGACCGCGGGAGCATCCCTTTCTGACACAAAGTTAGTACCCGGCAGCAATCAGAGCCTGCCATCAAGGTTTACGTCAAACACTCCTGCGGAGGGCAATGCCCGCACCTATACGTACTGACGCCCCTAGCGCGAGAGGCATCAGAAAACACCAACACTATTCAAGTTGACTACCTGCCCTTCTTTTGACAATTGATAAATACCCCCTAACATCAATGTGAGTTCAAACTTGATGTGTCCAGTTCTGCAGTGCAGTGGTTGATCTAGATGGGATTCGAGATCATATCGTCAATCACAATAGCGCCAGGAACGGGAGTGTTTGCACTGTGTCCCCGGGTATTGGTCGTCACAAAGCAGGTATCGCCGATGCGCGGTGGACCGGCTCACGAGGTGATCAGCAGTGCCTATCGCAGGCGTCACGAGTGGCGCCATACGCAGATCGAGCGGAGAAGTTATGATGCCTAACAGCGGCCTATCGATTCGGAATTTCCCGACAAATGTCCGGCGCGTCGTGTCCGCGATGCTTGCCGAGGTCCGGCAAATCATCGACGAGGGCAAGCAACGCGGCGGCCAACCTGCTCCGTCCGACCGAAAGGCGGAGATGCTCAAGGCTTATCGGGAAGGGGCATCGTTGAGGGCAGTGGGCGAACGTTTTGGTATTTCCGGTTCGCGAGTCCAGCAACTATTGAAATCGATGCCAGACTACCAAGGCGCCAGAGACGCGCTGAAATCGGCACGCGGACGGAAACAGGCCACGCTGCGATCGACCCAGCGACAACCCAGCAGAAATGGACGCAGATCGCCCAGTACCCGCCGTGCTTGGAAATCGTTCTCGGATAACGACGGTCTATTCGAGCGTCTCTATCGGATGCGTGAGGAAGGCAAGAAGTGGAAAGACCTCGCCGAGGCAGCGGGGCGTCCTGGCGACCGCAGCAATGCCCATTCCACAATGCTTCACATGAAACGCCAATCGACGATGCGGGGGCGCCCATGGCCAATCCGGCAGAAGAAAAAAGCGCGTTCCTAGAACACCGATTCATTGAATCCGCAGACGGGACCAGCCACTAGGCCAATCCTGCCAGATGCATTGTCCGGAGTGCTGGCAGTTCCTCTGTTTCGACCATGTCGGTTTGCGGACCCGGCACCGTACGATCGTCCGACGGCCAGATTGGCATACTGTCGGTCACGGGCCGAGATGCCTGTCGTTCCATTAGCACGGACATGAGGATCAACGACTATGCGCGGCTTGTTTTTTCTCGGTAATCGCGAGCTCGACCTTCGCAATGTTCCCGACCCAACACCCGGGCCGGGGGACGTCGTGATCAAGCTGAAGGCTTCCGGCATGTGCGGAAGCGATCTGAAGTTTTACCGGGCAGCGCCGGGCGAGGCTCAACGCGCTCTGGGGCTCGCCGAGAATGCGCCACCGATTATCGGCGGCCACGAGCCCTGCGGAGTTATTGCTGAACGAGGCGCCAATGTTCCCCACGACGCCGCACCGATTGGTGAACGCGTCATGAATCACCATTACTCCGGGTGCGGGCTGTGCGACTCGTGCCGAGTCGGCTGGTCCCAGATGTGCGACACCGGAACGTTCAAGGTCTACGGGGTTACCGCTGACGGCGCGCACGCAGACTACATCGCGGTGCCAGCCAGCAGTCTGGTCCGGCTCCCCGACGAGCTGAGCTTCGCGGAGGGCGCTGCCGTCGCTTGTGGAACTGGTACCGCTTACGGTGCGCTTTCCCGCCTACCGAAAGTCGGCGGCTCCACGCTCGCAGTCTTCGGACTGGGTCCGGTAGGACTGAGCGCTGCTCTGTTGGCCAACACGATGGGGGCCCGTGTCATTGCGGTGGAGGTCGGCAAGGAGCGCCTTGCGCTAGCCAAAGACTTCGGTGCCGACGAAGCGGTGGATGCGGCCTCCGTGGACGCAGTTGAGGCCCTGCACGAGCTCACAAACGGCCGCGGCGTCGATCTCGCAATTGACTGCAGTGGAGCGTCCGAAGCACGCTCGTCTGCGGTGCGGGCGGCAAAACGATGGGGAACCGTGTGCTTTGTGGGCGAGGGAGGCACCGTCACACTCGACGTTAGCCGGGACATGATCAGGAAACAGCTTTCCGTCATTGGCTCCTGGACGTTCAGCGCCACAGGCCAGGCGGAGTGCGCCCGATTTATTGCAGATCGCAAGATTTCGCTCGAGAAGATCTTCTCGCAACGGTACACACTCGACCAGGCCACCGAGGCTTATCAGCTGTTCGATACGCAAACGACCGGGAAGGGAGTGTTCCTGTTCGATTAAGGGTGGCGCGACCGGGCAGGCGCCTCTGGTCTAGCCGACCTGCCCGGATGGTCGCCGCTAATGGATGTCCCGAGCATTGCCCATCGCCTGACGCAGGCGCTCAACGTCAAAATTCGGAGAGCGCGCGCAATCCAGGATGACCGCTTCACGCCGGGTCAGGAGATCGATCGCTTGGGGAAGCTCTCGCACCGCGGACGGCGGGATGACCACGGCACCGTGACGGTCTGCATGAATGATTGCGTCGTGGTGCACCGTCATTCCAAATACGTCGACTGAGCAGCCAATCTCCACGACATGCACGAAGCCGTGGCTTGGGCCAACCATCCCGGCGAGCAACTGGAACCCTGGCGCGCACGCATCGAGATCGCGGATCGAGCCGTTGGTCAGGACGCCCAACGTGCCAAGTCCCTGATGGATGGCGGTATTGACCTCGCCCCAGAACGCCCCGAAGCCCGGATTGGGGTCGAGGTCCTGAATGACGGAAATGGTCGGGCGCGTGCCGCTCGCCACGTACTCGTAGTATTCGATGCGTTTCTGCTGCTGGTCCGCAAGCGGTGCGGACGGTGATTCGCTCGCCCGAATGGTGGCCGTCCGGGCCCATCCCACCATGGGCTTGAGTGCAGGATTCGCGCAAACCACCGGGTTGACCGTAAATCCTGTGCCCCGCCGTTCAGGAATCACGATTTCAAGCGCATTGCATATCGTGGGCGTATCCCACGCCGCGAGACGTTCGAGATCCGAAGCTGAAATACTGGGCATGCGAGATCCTCTGCGGCGCATAGAGAGAACAGGTTCTGTCGGCACCGGCTGCCGCCGCCAGCGCCGCACTGGAACCGCGTGGGGCCGCCGCCCACGGGACGGCAGCTCAGCGGTGGCTTGTCGCCTCACCGCGCACCAGACTAGCGTGTTGGCTGCGGCCAATGCGCCGCGCCTTACCATTCGGTCGGATGACCGGTGCCGAAAATAGTGCTACCGGAGACCGTCGTTTCCGTGCCAACCGGAAACATGCGACAGAACGCCTATGCTTGGCAGGGGTTTTCTGGTTCCGGGCTTGGTCTGGCAATACTTCGGGCCTTACCGCCGGCAATCCCCTCGCCGGAGGTGTCGCTTCACGATCCCTGGAGCGATGCCAAACCCGCAACGACTACCGAGGCAGATCATGGCCGTCCAGCATCGAGGAGCGCTTCAAAACGCATTCCTTAACCGACTGCGGAAGTCGCACATACAGACCACGATTCACCTGACCAACGGCGTGCGGCTCCGGGGCACGATCACGGCGTTTGACGAGTTTTGCATCTGGCTTTCCGCCTCCGGCAACCAGCAACTGGTCTTCAAGCACGCGATTTCCACCATCGTTCCAAGCAAGCCGATCAAGCTTGCGACAGAGACCGAACCCGCACCGGCGCCTGAACCGGGCCCTGAGGGCCAGTGACGGCTTCGCCAGTGGTTTCTCCCCCGACCTGGGTGGTCCACCCGGTGATTCGATCCAACGAGCAGCCCCTGCGAAGCCACGCCGGTCGGCTGTCCGAGGCCTGCACACTGGCTGCCTCCGTAGGATTGAATGTCACCCGAACAGAGCAAATCCGCATTCGCAACCCGAAGCCCGGCACGCTCCTCGGAGGCGGGGCCCTGGATCATCTCAACGCGGAGCGAAACCGGGCTTCCGAACCACCGCAGCTGTTCCTCTTCAACGTCGATCTCTCCCCCGTTCAGCAGCGCAACCTCGAAACCACGCTGCAGACGAAGGTGCTGGATCGCACGGCATTGATCCTCGAGATTTTCGGTGCGCGCGCAGCAACACGAGAAGGGCGGCTCCAGGTCGAACTGGCGCATCTGGAATGGCAGCGAAGCCGCCTGGTCCGATCGTGGACCCATCTTGAGCGCCAGCGAGGAGGGTTCGGGTTTCTCGGGGGACCTGGCGAATCGCAAATCGAGATCGACCGCCGCCTCAACACCAAGCGTTGCTCGCTCATCCGTCGGGAGCTTGAGACCGTGCGCCAACGGCGCGCGATTCATCGTCGCCATCGACACTATCCCACGGTTGCGCTGGTCGGCTATGCCAACGCCGGCAAATCCACTCTGTTCAGCCGACTCACTGGCAAGTCGGCTGACGCATCGGATCGTCCGTTTACGACCCTTGATCCGTTGATGCGGGCCCGCATCCTTCCGTCGGGACAACGCGCAATCTTTTCGGACACGGTCGGATTTGTCTCGGAACTTCCTACCCACCTGATTGCTGCATTTCGGGCAACCCTGGAAGAGGCCGTACACGCCGATCTCCTGATCCATGTACGCGACATCACCCATCCGGAAACCGCCGCGCAGAGGCGTGATGTATTTGAGGTACTTACGGCGCTTGGAGCCGTGCCCGACGAGGGTACGGACGTCCTTGAAGTCCTGAACAAGGTGGATCAGCTTACGAGCGACGAAGTCCAGCGATTGCGGAGGGAACAACCCCACGCCGTTGCAATCTCGGCCCTTGAAGGGTCCGGCGTGGCGGAAATGCTGGAGGCAGTGGATCGCCACTTCGGGCAGCACAGGACCGAGTTGGACGTTGTGCTTTCGCCGACCCAAACCACCACTCTGGCCTGGCTCTACAAGATTGGCGCCGTGATCGACCAGAGGACGGAAGCAGACTCACTGCATCTGCGCGTAAAGCTCGATGGCGCCGACTTGGGTCGCCTTAACGCGCGCCTGGCTGCGGAAGACGCATGCGGAAGGCCTGACGCCAGAATCTGACGCACCAGTCGGCTTGCCGACGGTTCATCGGGACGCGACTTTTTGAGGCCTCGTCATGGCCTCTTGAAATCGGCGGGGCCCGCCACCACGTTTACGCACGACAGCGTCTGGCACTCGAAGCCTTAGAGTGCCAATTCTGTTCCGCGCCCACGGCAACCGCCCGACGCGCAGCCCAGTTGATCCCATCTAAGAGGCACGAACGCATGAAACTTAGGCCGTTGCATGACCGCATCCTGGTCAAGCGCGAAGATGACGACGAGCGCACCGCCGGCGGCATCATCATCCCGGACACCGCGAAAGAGAAGCCCATGAAGGGCAAGGTTATCGCGGTCGGAACCGGTATCCGGAGCGAAGACGGCAAGATCACGCCGTTGGACGTGAAGGAGGGCGATGTCGTCCTGATCGGCAAATGGTCGGGCACCGAAGTCAAGATGGATGGCGAGGAATACGTCATCGTCAAAGAGTCCGACGTGATGGGAGTCCTGGGCTAGGCCCGGTCCCGATACCTCGCAGAAAAGGAATCTGAAATATGCCTGCGAAAGAAGTGAAATTCTCGGGTGACGCCCGCGAGCGGATGCTCCGTGGTGTCGACGTCCTGGCCAACGCGGTCAGGGTTACGCTTGGTCCGAAGGGACGCAACGTGGTGCTCGACAAGTCGTTCGGCGCACCCCGTACAACAAAGGATGGTGTGACGGTCGCCAAGGAAATCGAACTGTCTGACAAGTTCGAAAACATGGGCGCACAAATGGTGCGCGAGGTGGCCAGCAAAACCAATGACGTCGCTGGCGACGGCACCACTACCGCCACGGTTCTCGCTCAGGCAATCGTCCGCGAAGGCACCAAGGCTGTGGCCGCCGGGATGAACCCGATGGATGTGCGTCGCGGAATCGAATTGGCCACCGACGCTGTGGTAACCGAGCTCAACAAAATGAGCCGGAAGGTCCAGGGACACGACGAGATCGCCCAGGTGGGAACGGTCTCTGCCAACGGCGAGCGCGAGATTGGCGACCTCATTGCACAGGCCATGGAACGGGTCGGCAAGGAAGGCGTCATCACCGTCGAGGAAGCCAAGTCGCTTGAAACCGAACTAGATGTCGTCGAGGGCATGCAGTTCGACCGTGGTTACCTGTCTCCCTACTTCATCACCAATGCCGAAAAGATGACGGCGGAATTCGAGGATCCATTCATCCTCATTCATGAACAGAAGCTGTCGTCCCTGCAGCCGATCCTGCCCATCCTCGAGAAGATCGTGCAGTCGGGCAAGCCGCTGATCATCATCGCGGAGGATGTCGAGGGCGAGGCACTGGCAACGCTGGTCGTCAACCGTCTGCGCGGCGGTTTGAAGGTCGCGGCCATCAAGGCACCGGGATTTGGTGACCGACGCAAGGCGATGCTGGTTGACATCGCGACCCTGACCTCCGGCCAGGTGGTCAGCGAGGAGCTCGGCGTGAAACTCGAGAACGTCGACCTCGGGATGCTCGGTCGCGCGAAGCGCGTGATTGTCACCAAGGAAGAGACGACGATTGTCGAGGGTGGCGGCGACACTGCCGACATCGAGGGCCGCTGCAACCAGATTCGGGCGCAGATCGAGGAATCCACCTCGGACTACGATCGGGAAAAATTGCAGGAAAGGCTCGCCAAGCTGGCCGGCGGCGTGGCCGTCGTCCGAGTGGGCGGTGCCACCGAAGTCGAGGTGAAGGAACGCAAGGATCGCGTTGATGACGCAATGAACGCGACCCGTGCTGCAGTTGAGGAAGGGATCGTCGCCGGCGGTGGCGTCGCCCTGCTCTACGCGGCGCGCCGGTCTCTCGACAAATGCAAGCCGAACAATGACGACCAGCGGGTTGGCATTGACATCATCCGTCGTGCCCTTGAGACGCCTCTCCGACAGATCTCCTCCAACGCCGGATACGACGGTTCAATCGTCGTGGGCAAGGTGATGGAGTCGAAGGACGAGAAGTTCGGCTTCGACGCTCAGGAGGGTGAATACGGAGACCTGTTCAAGGTCGGTGTCATTGACCCTGTCAAGATGGTGCGCACCGCGTTGCAAGACGCCGCGTCCGTGGCTGGTCTCCTGATCACGACCGAGGCAATGGTCGCCGAAAAGCCGGAGAAAGCCAAGAACGGTGCCGGGGCGCCCGGTGGCGGGATGCCGGACATGGGCGGGATGGACTTCTGATCCATCTCCTCCTCTTCCTGCTTCGAAGGGGGCCGTGCCTCGCACGGCCCCCTTTCTTTTGTCAGGCCAATGCGCAACTCTGACCTCAACCAGCAATACCGTTTTCCGGCTTGCCGGTACTAGCCGGACTTCGGCAGCAGGTACACTTTGTGTGCCGGGGCCGGACCCCGGCATCCGGGCGCAATTGAACCCCACGATGGAGACGGATCGTCATGGCCAACCCGCAACAGACCGCTTTTCTGGGCCTTGGAGTGATGGGCTATCCGATGGCCGGACACCTTGCAGCAGCCGGGCACAAAGTGGTTGTGTACAACCGCACGCAGGCGCGAGCCGACGCCTGGACGAAACAGCACGGTGGTGAATCACGCCGCACGCCTGCTGCCGCCGCCGAGGGGGCCGACTGCGTGTTCGTCTGTGTCGGGAACGACGACGACCTCCGGAGCGTGGTGACCGGAGAGCAAGGAGCTCTTTCGGGAATGGGCCGCGGCTCGGTCCTGGTGGACCACACCACCGCATCGGCAAACATCGCACGGGAACTTTCTGCTACCTGCTCTGCTGCTGGAGTGGAGTTTCTCGATGCGCCGGTCTCCGGCGGACAAGCCGGAGCCGAAAATGGCCAGCTTACGGTGATGGTCGGCGGTCAATCCGAAGCGTTTGAACGCGTGAGCGACTTAATCGATTGCTACGCCCGGGCTACGACGCTGATGGGGCCGGCCGGGGCCGGCCAACTCACGAAAATGGTTAACCAGATCTGCATTGCCGGGCTTCTCCAGGGGCTGTCCGAGGGAATGAACTTTGCCGATCGGGCCGGTCTCGACGGCGACCAGGTCATTCAAGTCATTTCCAAGGGAGCGGCACAGTCGTGGCAGATGGAAAATCGTGCTGCCACGATGCTGGAGGGCAAGTTCGATTTCGGATTTGCCGTCCAGTGGATGCGCAAGGATCTGGCCATCTGCCTTGATGAAGCCAAGCGAAACAAGGCGAGGCTTCCGGTGACGGCGCTGGTCGATCAGCTTTATGCGCAGGTGGAAGCACGTGGCGGCAACCGCTGGGATACCTCCAGCCTCATTCACCTCCTTCAACAAGATTAGCGCTAGCGGTCGCTTCAGACGGGATCCCGAGCGTCGGAGGGAGCGTCGGCCGACCTCTTCCCGGCGTTCTTCTGCGCCTGCTCCCGCGCCGCCATGCGTTCGCGAAATCGGGTGCTGGCCTCATCGAGAGCGGCCTCGGGATCGATTTCGTAGGCCCTGGAAAGGCGCGCCAAGCTGAACAGCGCGTCACCAATGGTGCGGCGCTTGTCCGGAAGCTCGGCCATGCCGGATACCAGTCGATCCGCGTGTCCGGCAACATCATTTGCGCATTCTCCGGTCGAAGACTGCCGCACCAAACCGGCACCTTCGGCCACTTCAAGAAGCTTGCGCGCGCGAACCAGTGCGGGCACCGACCGAGGAACACCATCCAATACACTCTTGTCAGCACGCCGGCGCGGCCGCTCTTCCGCCTTGATGCGTTCCCAGTTGCGCATGACTGTTTCCGAGTCCGCGGCCGAAGCATCCGCAAAGACGTGCGGGTGCCGGCGCACTAGCTTGGCCGTCAGCGTTGCGATGACGTCTGCAGTTGCGAACGCTCCAATTTCTTCCGCCATACGTGCGTGATAAATCACTTGCAGCAAGAGGTCCCCGAGTTCGTCCTGCAACTCCTCCATGCTTCCAGTACGAATGGCATCAACCACTTCGTAAGCTTCCTCGATGGTGTACGGAGCAATCGTCTCGAACGACTGCGCCCGAGTCCACGGACAACCCGTCTCCGGCGCACGCAGTGCCGCCATGATCTCCAGAAGTTTCTGGAATCTGGCGCCCACCTCGCGATCAGCGTGTGGCATCGCAGGACGCGAAGAAAGATCGGCGGACGGGTCGTCTCGCATCAACAGCTCCGGTCAGTTCACGTTGATTGAAATCCCGGAAAACCTGAACGAAATTGAAAGTTGTCTCAACGCGATGTGTCGCGGCAGACCACTTGACACGCCCTGGAGGCATGCCGAACTCTGGAACGAAGCCTTCCGCTAGCAGTATACCCGGCTGAAGGAGCGCGATGGGAGTGAACCGACGATGCGGAGTGGAAGCGTCTGAAAGCGCCGTTATCACGGCCAAATGGACGCGGCCGGCCCCCGGGGCGATATCCGGCGTGGCGCTGGAGGATCCCCAAAGATTGCCATCGGTGGAGGCTGACCAGGCCGGTTTCTACTCCCGGACTGGCTGGCAGACCGGCCGTTCCGAACGCCACATTGCGTTCGAATCGACTGGTACACGATCGCTTCCAATCGCAAGTCACAGGCTGCGTCATCGACAGCAGGCCGGACCGGACGTGTTTCTGCACTAAGGACGCCGCCACACGATGATCACACTGCCTTCCGTTCCGGCCGACGGATGCGGTCCACGGAAATGCATCGTGCTGCCATTCCATACAACATCGCGCTTGAGCGTGGATCCCACGAGCCTTGGATCGTGCGCCAAGAGGATCGTATGTCTGACCTGAGAACCGACAAGGGTCCATGACGCGTAGTACGCCAGAAATCCGGCCCACGCTCGCGCGGCCCCAACTTCGGATATCGGATCGTCAGGGAGTGAAATGCTGGTATCCGCCACCATTGCGAATACGGTCTGGTCGCCACTGTATTGGATGAGCCCTCGGGGCTTATCGCCAAATAGGGGAGTACGGTCACCACCTGGAGATTCGATGTAGGTTTCGATCAACTCCCACCGACCCAGTAGCTCGCTTGCTGAAAATTCCATGTCACCTCCAATGTCGCCTAAAAAAGTGCTATAATCCTAACGTAATTATGTAGGTAACCGCCTACGCGGTATTGCCAATTCGTTCAGTCTGGCGAATTCCTGCGAAAGTCGAGCCAACAGTTCGGACCGGTGTTTCAGATGGGCAAGTCTTTCCGATTGAATATCCCGGCAGAGATGGACTCCTTAGGTGAAACAACGACCAAGATTGAGGAATTCTGCGCTTCTTCCGACGTTCCAACCGCCGCCACCTTCAAAGTCAATCTGATGGTTCAAGAGCTTCTGGCCAATAGTGTCATCCATGGGGATTTTGGCGATAGAGACCCCGAAATCATCCTGTCCCTAAATTGTACGGATGGTCACGTCGAGCTCGTATACGAAGACAATGCTGCTCCGTTCGACCCATTTACGGAAACACCGCCTCCCGACCTCTCGTCGGAACTGTCGGATCGCCCGATAGGTGGTTTAGGTGTGCACCTGATCCGCTCGTTTTCAGACGAGTCAAGCCACGAACACGTCAATGGCCGGAACCGTATTCGTCTGTTGAGCCCCATCAAATAGTGGTTGGTATCGTATTTGCATGAACGTCACGGAATCCCGATCCGGCGGCATATTGGTGAGTTCTATCGCAGGGCGCCTTGAAGGGACGCGCGTGAAGGCATTCTCCGAATACCTGACCCGACAGATCGACAGCGGCGAGAATCGCATTGTGCTGGAATGCTCGCAGGTCAAGTGTTTGGCCGATCCCGCGATCAGGGTTCTGATGAACGCCGCCTGCCGCCTCCATTCCAGAGGCGGCATCCTGAAGATCGCCGGATTGCGGCCGGCTTTTGCGAAGTCTGTTGCCGCTCTGCACGGGCCGGTCGGACCCCTTTCCCTTCAAGCTCGTGCATCCGATGCACTACTCACCCCGTGACCAAACCGTTCAACGGCTTCAAGCCATACGAGTACATCAATCCCGACGGCAAGTTTCCGGCGCTATTGGTGTGCGACCACGCGGTGAACACAATACCAGCCGAGCTCAACAATCTGGGGCTGGAACAATGCGAACTCGACCGGCATATTGCGTGGGATCCGGGAGCCCGCGGAGTCACGCTGGAACTTGCCGAGCGCCTTGACGCTCCGGCCCTGATGGCCGGCTATTCGCGGCTTGTCATTGATCCGAATCGATCGCCTGATTCGGAAACTTCCATCCTTGAAGATAGCGACGGCACGGTGATTCCTGGTAACCTGGGACTCGATCCGCAGGCGCGGTCCGACCGCATTGCCTCCTGCTTCAAGCCATATCACGACGCGATCGAGGCGGTTCTTGATCAACCCTGCTCCAATGTTCGTGCGTTGCTGTGCGTTCACAGCTTTACGCCGGCGCTCAACGGCGACAGCGTGGTCCGGCCCTGGCATGCCTCGGTTCTTTGGGGAGGGAGGCAGCAACAGTTCGCGCAGCGAGTGCGGACTTCCATCGCACGACTGACCGACCTCGAAATCGGCGACAACGTGCCGTACGCGCAGACTCCTGAATTCGGATACACCGCGGATGCCCACGGTGAAGCGCGGGGGTTGCCCAATCTGTTGATCGAAATCCGGCACGACCTTCTGAAGTCCCCGGAATCCCAACGAACGTGGGCAGGTTGTCTGGCGGAAGTGTTTGCCGAGGTGCTGGCATCCGAGCCCCTAGCCGGGACGCACGTGATGCCTCTCCGATGAGGGATGACCTAGCCTGAAAAAGGCCGTCGACGGCCCGAGAGCGATAAGTTGGCTGCCTTCCTTGCCATCGGACTCGCGGCAGCAGTCACCCGTACATGCCACACACGCCCTGCAGGTTATGCCCCAGGCCGCCGGTCTGGGAATAGATCGCCTGTGCAGCGTAGGTGTACGATGTCGGCCGCTGGACGTCTTTCGCGAACGGTGACTGGTTCCTGAAGCGTGCAGATGCCCTATGTTGTCCCGGCCATCAACGATGTGCCGAGGCGACGGTTTCGCCATGATCACGGTGCGCCAAGCCAATATGGCTGCAGGAGAAACGACCGATGCGTCTCGTTTTCGTTCTGATCGCCACGCTGTTCGTTCTGCCCGTTGCAGCCGAAGATTCGGGCACCGACATCCTCGAACAGGTCATGGGAGACGCGAGCGCCCCCCACGAACTCGTCGAGTATGCCTCTCTTTCCTGCCCGCATTGTGCCCATTTCCACACCAACGTATTGCCCGACATCAAGTCCCGGTTTATCGACACCGGGCAGGTGCGGCTGGTGTTCAGGGACTTCCCTCTCGACCGGCCCGCCCTCACGGGGTCCATGCTGGCCCACTGCCAGCCTGATCACCATTTCTTTCCGGTTCTGGACCAATTGTTCCTTCATCAAGCGAAATGGGCCACCGCAGAGTCGCCCAAGGACATTCTCAAGGAATTGCTGCTCCAGTTCGGAATCAGCAGTGAAGATGTCGATGCTTGCTTTGCCGAGACCGATTCGAACCGCACCCGGCTCGAGCGCATTCTCGCCACACGTCTGGACGGTCAAAATCGACTGAAGGTGGATTCCACCCCCACATTCTTCCTCAACGGCACAAAAATCAGTGGACGGCTGGATGCCGATGTCCTTGCCGGCCTGATCGACTAGCCACAGCAAACGTCACCTTGAGGGGGCCGTTTTACCGCGCCGCGGGTGCTGCAATTCAGAACCGGCGCCCGGGCGAGGCAAGCTGCCTCCGGTCGCGTTATCCTTCCTGACCGATCGAGGATAAACGGACCTCAAACGCATCAACGTTGCCGGCCTGCCAGATTCGCTGTGCCGTGCGTCTGTGGAATGGTTCCGAATCCAGTGTCTGCAACGATTTCCGGAGGATGAACATGTTACGTAGCGTCCGAATGCCAGCGGTGGCATTGAGTCTGTTGTTCGCTGCTCCGGCTTTCTCGGAAACGCTTCTCGACCCGATGGTCCGATACACGACGGATTTCGATGGATATCGCCATGAACTTCGCGTCACCACCGACACGACTCGGCTTGAAACCCCGGAGGGAATCTTCCGGGTAACGACACGGTTGGTACTCCAGTACCAGTGCCATGAGCGCGGAATAGGACATCCAGGAGAACCTTTGCAGGTCCATGCTTGGATTTCGCGCGGATTCGCTGATCCGAGAGCCGCGGTTTCGATCGAGTCGGCGACCAATTTTGCCAACGATTTCCTGGAACGTGAGCCGCCCCCATTTGTTGACACCAAAGGTTTCGCACGCGTTACCGACACCGCAACCGGAGGCTACGCCGAAGGCCCGGTGGTGGTTCAGCGGGCCGGACAGCGGTTTTCGCGTGACTCCCTGTACGAAATGGAACTTGCTTCCAGCCTCGTTTCGCCCGGACGGATGCTTCGTGCCGCCCATGCCGGTAGCTCGCTGGAAATCACTGTGCGTGCTTCGGACTTGAATGTACGTGCCTCGGTGTCCTTGACTCCCGAAGAGGCTGCACCTTTAGCCACGCTGGAAGAGCGCTGCCCGCAGTAGCCCGCATGCTTGAACACGAGATCGACCGATACCGCAATCAATGATGCGACGCGCGTGATGGCCAGGGTTTCCAGAAATTGGAGGCGGCACCGAAACGGCAGCGGTGCTCCGGACTCTGCACGCCCTCTGCACCGGGCATGCCGGGGATGAGCGCGAGTAAGGCGCAAGACGCTGCAAGGCAGATCCACGCCTGCTGGAGCGCGAACACGATTATCCCGTCCCTCCCCCTGGTGTGCCGGCCTGCAACAGTCGAGGCAGGTTACGCGATTCAGGAGGCCTTCATTGAACAGACCAAAGAGGCTGCAGTCGGCTGGAAAATCGCAGCCACGAGCATTGCTGGACAGCGGCATATCAACGTCGATGGCCCGATTGCAGGCCGACTCCTGAAGAGCCGCGTTCACGCTACCGGCAGCGCCCTGCGCCTAGGCTCCAATCGGATGGCTGTTGCCGAAGCCGAATTCGCGTTCGTGCTGGGTGCGTCGTTGCCCGCCAAGCCTAGCCCCTACTCCATCGACGAGGCATTTGACGCTGTCGCATCCGTACATCCGGCAATCGAGATTCCCGATTCACGTTACTCGGACTTCACCCAAGTGGGAGGCCCGCAACTAATTGCCGACAATGCTTGTGCGAATCAGTTCGTATTGGGTCCGCCCGCGCAGGTCGTTCTTCGCGACGTCGCGTTCAAGGAACACCGGGTTCGGCTCATCATTAACGACGAAGAGGTCACGGCCGGGACCGGGTCTGACGCACTCGGTGATCCGCGCGCTGCGCTAGCCTGGATCGCGAACAACCACACGCTGCAAGGCACGGCTCTCGCGGCAGGCGACATCGTCACCACGGGCGTGTGCGGACAACCCTCCCCGATCAAGCCGGGCGATCATGTCGTTGCCGACTTTGGCTCCATCGGAACGGTACAAACCACGATCGTCTGACCGGCTTCCTAAGCGCCGATCGAAACGAGGCGGCCTCGTCTGGCGGGGTCTCGCGAAACCCGCCCCGGTCGCCGCCAAGCTTCTCCCGATGGATGTCGCCCGCGCTGCGGCCGGCACCCAACCGACCGCAACGAGGCCGGCTCCCTAGGCTGGCTCCTGGTAGATCTCTCCTCCGCCCGCCCGGAACGCCTCCGCTTTCTCACGCATGCCGCGCTCGGCGTACTCCCGTACCTCCTGCGTGATCTTCATCGAGCAGAATTTCGGTCCGCACATGGAGCAAAAGTGGGCGACCTTGTGGGCTTCCTTGGGCAGGGTCTGGTCGTGGTAGGACTGCGCAGTGTCGGGATCCAGCGAGAGGTTGAACTGATCCTCCCACCGGAAATCGAATCGGGCCCGCGACAGGGCGTCGTCGCGAGCACGGGCTCCCGGATGCCCCTTTGCGAGATCGGCAGAGTGCGCAGCCAGGCGGTACGCAATGACCCCTTCCTTGACGTCATTCCGATCGGGTAATCCGAGGTGTTCTTTCGGGGTCACATAACAAAGCATCGCGGTGCCGAACCAACCGATCATGGCCGCACCGATGGCGCTGGTGATGTGGTCGTATCCAGGCGCGATGTCCGTCGCCAAAGGTCCTAACGTGTAGAACGGAGCCTCTCCGCAGACCTCCAGCTGCCGGTCTACGTTGACCTTGATCTTGTCCATGGGCACGTGCCCAGGGCCTTCGATCATCACCTGAACATCCTGATCCCAGGCAATCTTCGTGAGCTCACCGAGGGTTTCCAGTTCGGCAAATTGCGCCCGATCATTGGCATCGGCAATCGACCCTGGGCGCAGTCCGTCGCCCAACGAAAAACTCACGTCGTATGCCGCCAGCAACTCGCAGATCTCGGGAAATTTTTTGTACAGAAAGCTCTCGGAGTGATGCGCGAGACACCATTTGGCCATGATGGAACCGCCCCGGCTCACGATGCCGGTTACACGTTCGGCGGTCAGCGGGATGTGCGGAAGGCGTACGCCCGCGTGCACCGTCATGTAGTCCACGCCCTGTTCACACTGCTCGACCAGCGTATCCCGATACAGCTCCCACGTTAGCTCTTCCGGCACACCGCCCACTTTTTCGAGAGCCTGATAGATCGGCACTGTCCCCACCGGAACGGGCGAGTTCCGAAGAATCCAGTCGCGAATGTTGTGGATATTCCGACCGGTCGAGAGGTCCATGATCGTGTCGGCGCCCCAGCGTATGGCCCACACCATCTTGTCGACTTCCTCGGACACGGACGAGGTGACTGCAGAATTGCCGATGTTGGCATTCACCTTCACAAGAAAGTTGCGCCCGATAATCATCGGCTCAAGTTCGGGATGGTTGATGTTGGCCGGAATAATCGCGCGGCCCCGGGCGACCTCGTCGCGCACAAACTCCGGCGTCACGCGCTCGGGAAGTTGCGCGCCAAAGGCCTCGCCGCCTGGTTCCGCCTGTCCCGCTGCGGCTTCGCGCCCTTGGTTTTCACGTTCTGCGATGAATTCCATTTCGGGCGTGATGACACCTCGTCGCGCATAAGCCAGTTGCGTGACTGCCGCACCCGTGCTGCGCCGAGGCTGTCTCTGAACCGGAAACTCCGGAACCCGGTTGGCCGCCGACGGATTTCCGTTGTCCATGGCCTGGACTGGTCGACCCTCAGCCAATTCGGTGTCGCCACGCTCCGCGACCCACGCCTCGCGCCAACGCGGCAATCCGGCATCGATATCGATTTCGGCATTGGGGTCCGTGTACGGACCGGAGGTGTCGTACACCCTCAGAGGGGGCTCATCCGCCGAGGGATGCAGCAAAATCTCACGGTGCGGAACGCGTAATCCACGCGCCGCGTCACCGGTGAAGACCTTTCGCGAACCCGGCAGGGCACCGACGGTGATTTGAATCGGGATCGGCGTGTCAGCGTCCATGAACAGTCTCCTCGGCCACAGGGCCACGGCCCGAACGCAGTGTCGGGACTTGGGGCCGAGTGAACCGGGGAAGCCCCGGACGCGTTCCGATTCCTCCGCCGGTATCACCCGGTTCAGGTTCGAAGGGTCCCCGCCAGACGGATCTCAGCCCCGGCACTCAGTCCGGGCACCCCTTCGGAACTACGCGCACATTAGTGTGCGACGAACGTTCCCGGCCGTCAAATGGCAATCGGCAGTGAGACACCCCCTGCGTCGCAGAGACGCCTCTGGAAGGCTGGGTGTGCCTAGAGCCTGATCCGGGCGTCACGCGTTCAATGGCAACGGAAAACTGCACACATCGAGGACGCGCGCGCTGCGCGAAGTGGTGATCCACCTCGTTCGATCACGACTTCGGCCTGGAGAGGAATTTCGCGCGTGGCCGCGCCCGACCTGCGACCTGTATCGGGCTGACCTCAGCGGCGTGATGGCGACTGCACATCGCCATGTACCAGGCGATCAGCCCAAGCAGGCGGGATGGCTGGTCGAAGCCTCGAACTCCGGATCCTGAAGCACGGCACATGGGCTGGTTCGGACCCTTATTCGGTTCGTCACATTGCGTATCGGCAGACCGCCTCTAGACTTCGCTGCCCGTCCCGTCACCTCCACAGCAGAAGCCGTTGCCCGAAGCCCATCACCACCATCCGGCGCTGGGCGGCAGGGAGCTGCGCTGCCGGCACCGTGGTCGGTGGCGCTGCAAAGTGAAGCAAATGGTCAGGATTGACCTCGCGCGCGCAGCACGCCTTGGGCCGCAAACCCGATCGCTGCTTGCCTTCCTTTTGGCCATGACCGCGGCGGATGCGATCGCAGATGGCGTCCGCACACACGACAAGCAGCATCCGATCGTCATGTCGGGCCCCACGTTCGTCGGGGGGTTGCATATCGGAGATACGGCACTGACGTATCGCATTGGGGATGGGCACTACTCGGTGCGCCTGAATGCTGAATCGCGGGGGTTTGTCCGGTTACTGTTCGATTGGGCATTTGAGCTCGAAGCGAGCGGCACGCTGCAAACCGAAAGTTCGCCCGGCGTGCACCCAGTTGACTACCAGTCAAGACGCCGGAAGAGGGACGATTTCGTCGTGCGGCGCGTCCCCTTCCAGGCGGGCACCGCGCTCGTTGTTCCGCCGGAAGGCATCGACCCCAATCCGCATCCGATTCCGCCCGACGAACTCAAGGATGTTCTCGATCCGGCCAGCGCCCTGCTGTCGGCGGGGCTGGCCCTGGCCCATACAGGCACGTGCGACCAGGTCCTGCGGATCTTTGATGGCAATACAAGAAACGACGTGGTGCTGGCCGATTATCGCGAGCCAGATCCACCGAGCGGGAACCCGGATGCGGGGATCCCCCCGGAAAAACGCTGCGTGTTCGAGAGCTTCCGGATCGCGGGATTCAGCGAGCTGCGCCAGGGGAAGCCGACTGCCAAGGGGGAAATCTGGTTTCGCCCGTACGGCGAAACGCTCCTCGTTCCGGCCCGCCTGCAAGTTCCGACACCGGTCGGGACAGCGGTCTTTCACTTTCACCCACCTGCCGGGTAGGCTCGCCGGGCGCAAGCCAGCGCAGGCTGTCTGGTCATCGGAACGTCCTGCCGGGTCATGCTGGCCACGTCACTGACGCGGCATCCTCATTCGTCATTCCTCCTGAGGTTCCATGCGAGCTGTCCTCTGCCATGCATTCGGTTCGATTGATTCGCTGACCATCGGTGATATCGACCCGCCAACACCCGGGCCCAACGAAATCCGGATTCGAGTGCACGCGGCCGGCGTCAACTTTCCGGATATTCTGATCGTCGAAGGCAAGTACCAATTTCGCCCCGACTTCCCATTCATTCCCGGAGCCGAATGTGCGGGTGAGGTCATTGCGGTTGGCCAGGACGTAACGGATTTCGCCCCGGGCGACCGGGTAATGGCACCGACCAGTCATGGGGCATTCGCCGAGGAGGTATGTGCATCGGCAAGCAAGGCCGTTCACCTTCCCGCCCAAGTCGGGTTCAAGGAGGCCGCCACACTCCTGCTGACCTACGGCACGTCCGCCCACGCGCTCATTCAGCGAGCGCGCCTGGAAGCCGGCGAGACCCTGCTCGTTCACGGAGCCGCGGGAGGGGTGGGAATTGCTGCGGTTGAAATCGGCAAGGCCCTTGGTGCCGAAGTCATCGCGACGGCCGGAACGGACGCCAAGGTCGCATTTGCCCAAGAGCGCGGCGCGGATCACGGAATCAATTATTCAGACGGCCCCTTCAAGGATCGTGTGAAGGAACTCACAGGTGGCCGCGGCGCTGACGTGATTTACGACCCGGTCGGAGGAGACGTGTTCGACCAATCACTGCGCTGCATCAACTGGAACGGGCGGCTTCTGGTGATCGGATTTACCTCCGGGACCATTCCTTCTGCACCGGCGAACCTTCCGCTGCTCAAGGGGTGTGCAATCGTCGGCGTGTTCTGGGGAGCCTGGGTCGAGCGCGCGCCTGCCGCACATCGGGCAAACATGGAGCGCGTGCTGGGCTGGCAGGCCGAAGGCCAGATCCGCCCCCACATCGCTATGAGCGTACCCCTCGCAAACACCACCGACGCACTGCACGCGCTTCGCAACCGGGAAGTGAAGGGAAAGGCCGTCGTCGAAGTGCGGGCCGACTGATGCCATCGCGCGCTTGAAGTTGCGTCGTTGCCGGAACAACATTAGGTTCACTCAAGCGCCGATTTGAGTTCCAGCTTGCGGGCGCTTTACAAGTACGGCTAAAGCGGTGGCCTAGGAGATGCCACCGAGGAAGCTTCGGTGCTGCATTCCGCCGGCCGGCCCTCCTCCATCAATCTCCCTCGGCCCGCTGTTTAGAGCTGGATCGTTCCGTGCCCACTCCAGTCAGTGGGCGAATCAACGGGAGATACCATGGCCAATTCCGACGGCGGTCCCGCCGCCAGTTCGCACCCGGAAACACAGCTCCTGCATGTGGGACACCGCGCAGATCCGACCACGGGTTCGGTTGCGGTGCCGATTCACCAGACCACCTCCTATCAGTTCCGCGACACCGAACACGCAGCCAGCCTGTTCGCGCTGAGTGAACTGGGCAACATCTATTCGCGGATCATGAACCCGACCTGCGATGTCCTTGAGCAGCGGGTGAGCAGCCTTGAGGGAGGAGCGGCTGCGCTTGCCCTGGCGTCGGGCCAGGCGGCATCGGCGTACGCTCTTCAGAACCTGGCCCGCGCCGGCGACAACGTGGTGAGCTCGACGGACCTCTACGGCGGAACGTGGAACCTGTTTGCCAATACGCTTCGGGATCAGGGACTTGACATCCGGTTTGTCGACCCGGCCGATCCTGAAGCGTTCCGCCGCGCCACCGACGAGCGCACGCGCGCGTACTATGCGGAAACCCTGCCCAATCCGAAGCTCAACGTGTTTCCGATCCGCGAGGTCGCAGACATCGGACGCGAGTTCGGCATCCCGCTGATCATGGACAACACGGCCTGCCCGATTCTCTGCCGGCCGTTCGAACACGGGGCAGCGGTCGTCGTGCATTCGGCGACCAAATATATCGGCGGCCACGGCAATTCGATCGGCGGGCTGCTCGTCGACGGCGGCAATTTTGACTGGGCGGCACACCCCGACCGGCAGCCAGCGCTGAACACGCCCGACCCGAGCTACCACGGCGCCATTTGGGCCGAGGCAGCAAAGCCACTCGGCCCCATCGCCTACATTCTGAAGGCACGGACAACCCTGCTTCGCGACCTCGGTGCACCCTTGAGCCCGTTCAACGCCTTCCTGATTCTGCAGGGGCTCGAGACGCTGCCGCTGCGAATCCGGGAGCATTCGCGGAACGCGTTGCAAGTCGCCGAGTTCCTGCGCGAGGCGCAAGGAGTGTCCACCGTCATCCATCCATCCTGCATGACCGGCGAGGCAAGGCGCCGCGCCGACACGTACCTGAACGGGGGTTATGGCGGCCTCGTGGGCTTCGAGCTGGAAGGCGGTGCGGCCGCCGGGCGGGCGTTCATTGACTCACTGCAACTGCACTATCATCTGGCCAATATCGGCGATGCGCGCAGTCTGGCCATTCACCCGGCAACCACCACCCACTCGCAGCTATCGCCCGAACATCAGCTCAAGTCCGGTGTCACGCCCGGGTACGTGCGCCTGGCGGTGGGCATTGAACATATCGATGACATCATTGCTGACCTGCGTCAGGCACTGGCGGCCGCAGCCGCGGCAACCTAGGGCCTGAGCCGCATGTGAGCGCATTGCGGACATGCATCGGGGGGCCATAATGCGGGCCCCCTGATCGTGCCGGGAAGGACAAACCGATGTTGGAACGTTTTCCCGTCAACGGCGACGACTGGTCCGGCCGGATCCTCGTGACAGGCGCCGGTGGCTGCATCGGCGCCTGGGCGCTGGCACTGCTGACCCGCGCAGGTGTCACGGTCTCCGCATTGGACCTCGACCCGGAACCGCGCCGTCCGGGCCTTCTCATGTCCGAGGAGGAGCTCGACCGCATCGACTGGATAGCGGGCGACATCGCCGACCCTGAAGCCGTCCGAAAGGCGGCGTCAGGTTGCCAGGCCATCATCCATCTCGCGGCGTTGCAGGTCCCCTTCTGCGCGGCGGATCCCATCGCGGGAGCCCGGGTTAACGTGGTCGGCACCGCCAACGTGTTCGAGGCCGCGCGGCATGAGGGCATTCGGCGGCTGGGTCACGCGAGCTCGATTGCGGCGCACGGCTTCTTTCCGGACAGCGCTTACCTCAAGACCCTCTACGGGGCCTACAAGACGTGCGGCGAGCAGATCGCTGCGGTGTATTGGCAGGATTGGGGCGTGCCGAGTGTCTGCATGCGGCCGAGTGTGGTGCAAGGCGTCGGGCGCGACCGGGGCGTGACCTCGAAAACCACGGTCGCAATCCAGGCCGCAGCCCTGGGGGTGCCCTACACGGTCCCCTTCAGCGGCCCGGTCGGGTTCCTGCACGCCGGGGAGGTGGCGTCTGCATTCATCCGGTCGGTGGCCCGGGACGGCGACGGCGCACCGGTGTTCGACATCAACGGCACCGCCACCACTGTCGAAGCGATTGTCGCGCGCGTGCGCGACCTGGAACCGGCATCGCAGATCACGATCGACGGGCCGCCGCTGCCGTTTCCCGCCGACCTCTCGGACATACCTGTTCGGGATTACCTGGGCGATTACGGGTCCGTCGATCCAACCGACGGAATTGACAGCACGTTCCACGCATTTCAGGCGCTTGCCCGGCAAGGCCGCATGTCGGCCTCGGATGTCAGCTGAGCCCGGGGCCTAGATGACGTGACGCCAGGCGTTGCCGTGCCTTGTTCGTGAACCCGCCATATGCGGGAACCGTCGCGTTTGCTGCTGACCACGCGGGTTTTGGGCTCAAGGAAGTATTGCGCTCCCGGCTGGCGAAGGCCGGGACACCCGTCCTGGATCTCGGAACCGGTTCGGAGGACGCGGTGGACTATCCTGATTTCGGCCGCTCTCTTGCCGAGGCCGTGCTGAGCGGGCAGGCGTCGCGCGGTGTCGCCGTCTGCGGTACGGGATTGGGCATCAGCATCGCTGCCAACCGCCATCCAGGCATCCGGTGCACTCCGACCCACGATACCGAGACGGCGCGCCTTGCCCGCGCCCACAACGACGCGAACGTCCTTGCGTTGGGCGCGCGGCTTGTGGATCACGAGACCGCCTGGAACTGCCTGCGCACGTTTCTCGACACCGAATTCGACGCCGGTCGCCATGCGATCCGTGTCCACAAACTCGGCTGAACTCAAACGCCCCGGAAAGTCGTCCTTCATGCGCGCATGTCCCGATCCGAATGCAAATCACCCGTCGATTCCCGACCAGGAGGTTCTTGCGGGTTTGAACCTCGAACTGGAGCGCCAGCAAAACACGATTGAACTCATCGCATCCGAGAACTTCACGAGCCCGGCGGTGCTCGCGGCCCAAGGGTCGGTACTGACCAACAAGTACGCAGAGGGGTATCCGGGGCGCCGGTATTACGGCGGATGCGCCGCGATGGATGTCGTGGAAAACCTCGCCATTGAACGCGCCCGGATGCTGTTCGACTGTGCCCACGCGAACGTGCAGCCGCATTCCGGGTCGGCTGCCAACCAGGCGGCCTTCCTGGCGCTGGTCAAGCCCGGAGACACGGTGCTGGGCATGAGCCTCGCGTCCGGCGGCCACTTGACGCACGGAAACGCCCCCAATGTCTCGGGCCGATGGTTTGAATCGGCTTGCTACGGCCTGAACGCCGAGGAACGGATCGATTACGACGACATCGCCGCCAAGGCCGCCGAGGTCCGTCCCAAACTCATCATTGCGGGTGCGTCGGCCTACAGCCGCACCATCGACTTCGAACGGTTTCGCGCCATCGCTGATGACGTGGGCGCCTTCCTGCTGGCTGACGTGGCCCATTACGCAGGCCTTATCACAGCAGGGCGCTATCCCTCGCCACTGCCGCACGCGCATATTGTCTCGACGACAACCCACAAGACCCTGCGGGGACCCCGTGGCGGCATGCTGCTGACCAACGACGCGGCGATGGCCAAGCGCATCAACCAGGCTGTCTTTCCGGGACTGCAGGGCGGGCCCCTCATGCATGCGATTGCCGCCAAGGCCGTTGCATTCGGTGAAGCGCTGCAACCCGCCTTTCGCACCTACATTGACCAGGTGTGTGCCAATGCAGAGGCACTGAGCCGCGTCCTGCAAACCCGGAATTTTGACATCGTTTCCGGCGGCACCGACACCCACATGGTCCTGGTCGACCTCCGGCGGCACGGCATCACCGGAAAGGCTGCAGAAGAGTCGCTTGAACGGGCCGGTCTCACCTGCAACAAGAACGCGGTCCCGAATGACCCGCGGCCTCCCGTGCTGACCTCGGGTATCCGTTTGGGGTCCCCGGCTGCGACCACGCGCGGGTTTTCCGTTCCGGAGTTCGAAACGGTCGCGCATCTGATCGCCGACGTGCTTGAGGGCCTGCGCAGTAACGGATCCGGGGACGCCGACAACTCGACAACAGAAGCGAGCGTCAAACGGCGCGTAGACGCGCTCACCGGCCGGTTCCCGCTGTATCCCGACCTTGATTACAACTCCGGGACCCCGTCCTGATGCGTTGTCCGTTTTGCGGGGCTGACGATACGCGTGTCACGGACTCGCGCCCCGACGAGAACAAGACCGTGACCCGCCGGCGCCGAGCCTGTGACGGTTGCGGCCTCCGGTTCACCACGTATGAGCGCGTACACCTGCGGGAGCTCGCTGTGGTCAAGAAAGGCGGCAACCGGGTTCCATTCAATCGGGAAAAGCTGTTCCGATCGATGGAGATCGCCCTGCGCAAGCGCGATGTGCAACAAGATCGAGTCGAGCAGGCGGTCAACGGCATTGTTCGCCGCCTGGAAACGTCAGGCTCTTCGAACATTCCCTCCAGCGAAATCGGATCACTGGTGATGCAGACCCTGAAGCAGATCGACCAGGTTGCCTACGTGCGGTATGCGTCGGTGTACCGCAATTTCCGGGAGGTGGAGGAGTTCGAGCGCGCAGTCGAGAGCCTGCGGGACGATGAGTCCGGTCTCTGATTCGGCCCGGATGCGTACGGCGCTCGCGCTCGGACGCCAGGCACTGGGGACCACATGGCCGAATCCCGCAGTCGGGTGCGTCATACTCGATCCCGAGGGGCACCCGGCGGGTCATGGCGCCACTGGCCGAGGCGGCCGCCCGCACGCCGAATTGCGCGCACTGGCCCAAGCCGCTCAGCGGGCCCGCGGCGGTACGGCCTTTGTCACCCTTGAACCGTGTGCCCATGAGGGGGACACACCCAGTTGTGCCCGAGAGCTCGTCGAGGCGAGCGTCGCTCGCGTCGTGATCGGTGTGGCCGACCCGGACCCGAGGACCAACGGAAGCGGGACCCGTCTCCTGACTGACGCCGGTATTGCCGTCACGAGCGGGTGCTGCGAATCCGAGGCGCGACGCCTGCACCTTGGCCATCTCCGGCGCATCGAAACAGGCCGACCGCAGGTGACTCTGAAGCTCGCCACATCACTCGACGGACGGATCGCGACCGCCACCGGTGCGAGCCGGTGGCTTACAGGGACGCAAGCACGGCAGCACGCACACCTGCTGCGCGCCCGTCACGACGCCGTTCTCGTGGGCGCCGGCACGGCGATCGATGATCAGCCGCAACTGACCTGCCGGCTTCCGGGACTCGCGGCACGATCACCGGTCCGGATCGTCGTCGTGGGCGGGCGCCGCACCGTACCGGAAGGTTCGCTCTTCATTAACGCCGGCAATGAGACCGAAGAGAACCCTCCCCTATGGCTGATTGTCACGCCGGACCGGCGCGGCACAGTGAAGGACCTCGAACAGGCCGGCGCCGAAGTGCTCGAGGTCGCGGCCGGCCAGAGCGGCCGGCCTTCGCTGCAGGCTGCACTCGAGGCGCTCGGAAGCCGCGGGCTGACGTCGGTCCTGGTGGAAGGCGGGCAGGAGATCGCAACGGCTCTGCTGGCGAACCGCCTCGTCGACACCGTGGTGTGGTACAGCACGGACGCTGTCCTTGGCGGAGACGGGCTGGCTGCGCTCGGCCCGTTAGGGCGCCAAAACCTCGCCGACAGTCGAGAATTCCGTACAATTTCGGAGCGCTGGCTCGGTTCTGACCATGTCCGCTTCCTGGAACCGGTCGCATAGTCGCCGGCGGAACGGCCAGAGCGCTTACCCACTACACTCGCGCGATGGCGTTCGGGCAATAGGCACACGTATCCCATGTTCACAGGTATCGTCGTTGACACGGGAACGGTCACGGAGGCCACCGAGGGGCCCGTTCGGACCATCGGAGTCGCGCCGTCGGCTCGGCACGATGGTATCGGTGCCGGGTCCTCGATTGCCTGCGCCGGAATCTGCCTGACCGCGACGTCGGTGACGGAGGCAGGCTTCGCTGTCGATCTGTCGCCCGAAACACTCGCCCGAACGACTGCAGGGTCCTGGCAGGCTGGTACACGCCTGAATCTGGAGTATGCGCTGCGGGCCGGCGACCCGCTGGACGGACATATCGTGACCGGCCATGTCGATGCCGTTGCAGAGGTTGTCGACGTCGCGAGCGCCCGCGACAGCGTCACGGTGCGAATCACGATGCCGCCTGCGATTGCCAACCTTGTCGCCCCCAAGGGCTCGATCGCGGTGGACGGCACGTCACTGACCGTGAACTCCGTCGACAATGACACCTTTTCCGTGATGCTGATCCCCTACACGTGCCGTGTCACCACCCTCGGGTCCCTGCAACCAGGCACCGCCGTCAATCTGGAGGCTGACATCTTCGCCCGCTACGTCGCCCGAGCGTGTGGCGGAGGCGGTGTCGGCGCGGCCCAGTGACCGCTCCGGCTCCGGCGTCGGGCCCGAAGCAGGTGCTCGCGTCCGTCGACACATTGCTCGACGAGGCCCGCAATGGCCGGATGTTCATCCTGGTGGACGACGAAAACCGCGAGAACGAGGGCGATCTGGTCATTCCGGCGCAGATGGCGACTCCCGACGCCATCAATTTCATGGCTACGCACGGGCGCGGTCTGATCTGCCTGGCATTGACCAGCGAACGGACCCGTCACCTTGGGCTTGCGCCGCTGGACCGGCGCAACCCGGGCCCCCGGGACACCGCCTTCACGCTTCCCATCGAGGCACGCGACGGTGTCACCACCGGCATTTCGGCCGCTGACCGGGCCCGAACGATCCAGGTCGCCATCGACCCGCAAAGCGTTGCCGACGACCTCCGGACTCCGGGCCACGTGTTCCCTCTGGCGGCCCGGGATGGCGGCGTGCTGCTGCGGGCAGGGCATACGGAAGCAGCCGTCGACATCGCCCGCCTGGCAGGCCTGGTTCCCGCGGCCGCGATCTGCGAGATCATGAAGGCCGACGGCACGATGGCACGCCTCGACGACTTGATCCCGTTCGCGGACCAGCACCAGCTTCGCATCGGAGCAATCGAGGATCTCATCGCCTGGCGGGTCCGCCACGATCCCATCGTGGTGCGGGTCCTCGAAACCGATTTCCATTCCAGCGAGGCCGGCGCATTCCGACTCTTCGTCTACCGGAACACGGTCCTCGACGTCGAGCACGTCGCTCTCGTCAAGGGAACGGTGTCGGGCGACACCCCTGTTCCGGTTCGCGTCCATGCCCTCGATGTCCTGGCCGATGCGCTTGGCGGGGGTGTGGACGCCGAAGGCCAGCGCCGAGCCGGCACGCTTCGGGCAACGTTGCAGACCATTCATGCCAACGGCCGGGGTGTGGTCGTCCTCATCCGCGAGTCCATGACAGCGGGCCTGGCACAGCGGCTCCAGTCAGGTGTCGAGACGTCCGGCGATCTCAGGGAGTACGGGGTTGGAGCGCAGATCCTCCGCGACCTCGGTGTACGGAAGATGATTTTGCTCACCCACACCGACCGCCCGATCGTGGGGCTTGAGGGTTTCGACCTGCGGGTGGTTGAGCGTCGGCCTCCGGACTATCCAACGTGACTGCGGACCCGTTCCTGATCGTCCGCGGCACGTTCTATGCGGACCTCGCCGATATGCTCGAGGACGGTGCGACAGCGGTGCTTCGGGATACGGGGCATCGGTGGGAACGGCTTGATGTCCCGGGCGCATTCGAGATCCCGGGCGCCATCGCGCTGGCAGCCGGTCCAGGCCGCTTTGCGGGTTATGTTGCGCTCGGCTGCATCATCCGGGGCGAAACCTCACACTACGACCATATCTGCACCGAAAGCACCCGCGGCCTGATGGACCTCGCGGTTCACCGAGGTCTCGCCATTGGCAACGGAATCCTGACGTGTGAAAACCGGAGCCAGGCCGTCGAACGCGCCCACCCGCAACAAGGCAACAAGGGTGCGAGCGCTGCCGTTGCGGCAATCACCATGGCGGGCCTCCGCAACCGGTTTGCGGCGTCATGACCCCAAACGGAGGGTCGCGAAGACCGCGCCGTTCATCGCCCCGAGAGGCTGCAGTGCAGGCGCTCTTTCAGATCATTATTGCCCAAACCCCCCCGGGCCGCGTGATTGACCAGTTCCTCAACCGACCGCTCACCAACACCAAACTCCAGCAAAAAACGCGGTTTCGCCAGATCGTCGTGGGCGTGGCCACAAATGTTGCGGAAATCGACCAGACCATCCGTCCGCTGCTGGGGGAGCATTGGTCGCTTGAGCGCATGGACACGACACTTGTTTGTGTACTGCGCTGTGCAGTGTGGGAACTCCTCCTTGGCCCCGCGACCACCCCTGCGCGCGTCATCATCAAGGAGTATCTGAAGATCTCGGAGGGCTTTGCCGAGAACGGCGAAACGCGTTTTGCGAACGCCCTGCTGGATCGGGTGGCCCGATCTGCGCGCGCGAGCGAGTTCAAGTAGTCCGGCGTGGATGAACGCGAAATCCTGAACCGCCACCTTCGGCCGCTGACCAGCGGCTTTGCGCCGGCGCGCGGTCTGATGGACGACACTGCCATCCTCGACAACGCCGGCTTCCTGTCCGTCACCACGGACACCTCCGTGGAGGGGGTCCACTTTCCTGTCCGGTCGCTGTCCGCGGAACAGATCGCGAGGCGGGCACTGCGCGTGAACCTCTCCGACCTCGCCGCAACCGGCGCCAAGCCCCTTTGTTATTTCCTGGGGTTGCAGTTGCCGCCGGAGACGGACGATGTGTGGATGACCAACTTCGCATCGGGTTTGAAGCGCGATCAGGACCTCTTCGATATCCGGCTTGCGGGCGGTGACACCGTCCGGACGCCAGGCCCCCTCGCAATCGCGGTGACAGCGGTAGGACAAGCGGGCGACGGGCGCGCGCTTGACCGCTCGGGGGCCGAACCGGGCGACGTCCTGTTGCTCACGGGAACCATCGGTGATGCCTTGCTCGGGCGATGGCAACTGGAAGGGCGGCTCGCGAAGGGCGCCCACTGCGCGTTTCTTGCGGAGCGGTTCGCCTTGCCGACGCCTCGCCTTGAATTGGCCCGCCTGCTGGCGCCGCTGGCGAACGCGGCCATCGATATCTCGGACGGCCTTGTTGCCGACCTCGAGAAGCTCTGCTCCGCTGCTGGCCAGGGCGCCCGTATGGTTCAGGACCAGGTGCCGCTCTCGAATGCGGCTGACGGCCTGCTCCGCGCGGGCGCGACAACCTGGTCGGACTTGGTAACGGGCGGCGACGACTACGAAGTGCTGTTCAGCGTGCCGGCCCAATCCCTTGCGGCGGCGATGGCGGCTGCGGATACCTGCGGAGTGCGCCTCACCAGGATCGGAGAGGTCACCAAATCCGGCCCCCTGGCCGTACTCGATTCCCGGGGCACCCGTATCGCCATCGCCCGATCCGGACACCAACACGAATGGAATCGGTCGCCGCCATAGCGTGCCGGGATGTCCCGTCCCGTTGCGTCAGGTAACCACAATTCCTATCTTCTGGCGCGGCCTGCACTTGCCGGCCACCCGTTTGTTTTCCCGCATCACAGGCCATGGCCGGACCCGATGGCTCCGGACACGACCGAAGCCACCTTGAGGTAGATCGCCCAATGAGTATGGAACTCTGGTTCGCAGTAGCGTGCGGCGCCCTTGCGCTTGTCTATGGCCTCTTCACCGCCCGCTCGGTTCTCGCCGCGAGCGCAGGCGAATCCAAGATGCAAGAGATCTCGAGTGCCATCCAGTTGGGGGCCGCTGCGTACCTCAACCGGCAGTACCGCACGGTCGCAGGTGTCGGGCTGGTCGTACTGGTCGTTCTTGCGCTGGTGCTGGGAATTCCGGTCGCGATCGGATTCTTCATCGGCGCCGCCTTGTCCGGGGCTGCCGGCTATATCGGCATGATTGTCTCGACGCGAGCCAACGTGCGGACCGCCGAAGCAGCGCGGCAGGGCGTGGGCGCTGGCTTGTCGCTGGCGTTCCGTGCCGGCGCGGTGACCGGAATGCTGGTGGCGGGACTGGCACTGCTCGCCGTCACTGCCTACTACATGGTCCTGCTGGAGATGGGCGCGACCGGTCGAGGCCTGATCGATCCGCTGGTCGCCCTGGGCTTTGGCGCATCCCTCATCTCGATTTTTGCCCGTCTCGGAGGCGGCATCTTCACCAAGGGAGCCGATGTCGGCGCCGACCTGGTCGGCAAGGTCGAAGCCGGTATCCCCGAGGACGATCCCCGCAACCCCGCCGTGATTGCCGACAACGTGGGTGATAACGTCGGCGATTGCGCCGGGATGGCGGCCGACCTGTTCGAGACCTACGCGGTAACCGTGGTCGCCACGATGGTCCTCGCCTCGATCTTCTTTGCCGGTTCCGACGCAACAACCATGATGGCGCTGCCACTCGTGATCGGTGGTGTCTGCGTCATCACGTCGATTCTCGGCACCTTTTTCGTCAAGCTCGGGTCCAGTGGCTCGATCATGGGCGCGCTCTACCGGGGATTCGCAGCCGCAGCGATTCTGTCGCTGATCGGAATCGGGATCGCGATCGAGTGGCTGGTGGGCTTCGGCCAAACGGTCAGCGGCACCTCGGGCGGGTTCACCGGCGGCGAACTGTTCGGCTGTGCGGTGATTGGGCTCGTAGTGACCGGGCTCCTCATCTGGGTTACCGAGTACTACACCGGCACGGACTACCGTCCCGTGCGCGCCGTGGCCAAGGCCTCGGAGACCGGGCATGCCACAAACGTCATTCAGGGGCTTGCAATCTCCATGGAAGCGACCGCGGTTCCGGCTGTCGTGATCTGTGCCGCAATCGTGGTGAGCTTCCTCCTCGCCGGTCTGTTCGGAATCGCGATCGCCGTGACCAGCATGTTGGCGTTGGCCGGAATGGTGGTGGCCCTCGATGCCTATGGTCCGGTAACGGACAACGCCGGCGGCATCGCCGAGATGGCAAACCTTCCCGCTGAAGTGCGGAAGACCACTGACGCGCTCGACGCGGTCGGCAACACCACCAAGGCGGTGACGAAGGGCTACGCCATCGGTTCCGCTGGCCTTGGAGCGCTGGTGCTGTTTACCGCCTATACGGCCGACCTCGAGTTCTTCGGCAACAACCCCGAGACCTACCCGTATTTCGCCAATCTCACGCTCGATTTCTCGCTGGCCAATCCATACGTGGTCGTGGGCCTGCTGCTGGGCGGTCTCATGCCGTACCTGTTTGGCGCGTTGTCCATGACTGCTGTGGGTCGCGCCGCCGGTGCGGTCGTGCTCGAAGTGCGGCGTCAGTTCAAGGAGATCGCCGGCATCATGGAGGGCACAGCAACTCCCGACTATGGCCGTGCGGTTGACATGCTCACCCGGCGGGCCATCCGCGAGATGATCGTGCCGTCCCTGCTTCCGGTCCTGATGCCGATCGTGTTTTTCGTACTGGTCAACCTGATCGCTGGCCGGGCGGCCGCCTTCTCGGCGCTCGGTGCGATGCTTCTCGGTGTGATTGTCACCGGCCTGTTCGTCGCTGTCAGCATGACCGCCGGCGGCGGTGCCTGGGACAACGCGAAGAAGTACATCGAGGACGGCAACCTCGGCGGCAAGGGCTCCGAAACGCACAAGGCTGCCGTGACCGGTGACACGGTGGGTGACCCGTACAAGGACACCGCCGGACCTGCCGTCAATCCGATGATCAAGATCACCAACATCGTGGCATTGCTGTTGCTGGCGGTTCTGGCCCACGCCTGACCCCGCACCGCGACAGACTCCGTGTCCCGTGACCCGACCCGCTTCGGCAGGGTCACGGTGACGCCAGGACGCGGGCGGTGGTCCTCGAACGACAGGATCGTTGCGCACCGACCAACCTGGTTGACGCCTGCCACGCGGGCAGGGAACGGTCTCCGGAGTCACTGCACGACTGCAGGTCTTGATGATTGCTGCCATCCGCTGCAGCCGCGCAAGCCGGAGCCGATGGTGCGTGGACTTGATTCCGCCCGGCGTTCGCCGCTGCGGCAATGGCGGTGAGTCCCGCATTGCCACAGGGCTGTGTTGCAGACCACGCTGACGCGCGCAGACAAGAGCCCCGGTTGGAGCCCCGAACCGAACCCTTTACGCTTGCCATCCGTCCGGCGTCGCCGGATGCCGGGAGTCGGACGAAGAGAAGAACGGTTACTGGAGGAAACGATGGCGTGCATTCAGGACATCCTCACGGAAAAAGGGGCTGACGTCGCCACAGTGGGTCCAGAGGAAACAATCCAGCAAGCGGCATCGGTGCTCTCTCGCCTTGGAATCGGCGCCCTGCCGGTGCTACAGGACGGAAACCTGGTCGGCATTATTTCCGAGCGTGACATCGCATATTCGGTCGGTGTGAAGGGAGTCCGCACTTCCACTCGCCAGGTGCAGGAACTGATGACGCCCGATCCGGCAACGTGCTCGCCCGACGAGGCCGTGGACGACGTCCTGGAACGCATGACCCAGCGCGGCGTGCGGCATTTCCCGGTGATGGAACACGGTCGGTTGGCTGGCATTGTCAGCATCCGCGACCTCGTCCGGACCCGTCTCGGAGCCGCTCTAGCCGAAGCCGACCAACTTCGCGAATACATTCAGACCTGACCTGCCCTGGCCCCGGCCCGCGGAGTACCCATGCCACCACCGCCACCGGTTCGCTCGGCCATCAATCTGATCGGCAACACGCCGATGATCGAGCTCACGCGCACGGATACCGGTCCGTGCCAACTCTTTCTCAAGCTCGAATGTCAGAACCCCGGCGGATCGATCAAGGACCGGCCGGCGCTGCGCATGATCATCGAAGCGGAGCGGTCCGGGAGACTGCAGCCCGGGGGGACAATCATCGAAGGAACAGCCGGCAACACGGGTCTCGGGCTCGCGTTGATCGCCCGACAAAAGGGCTACCGCATGGTCGTCGTGATGCCGGACAAGATGGCCAGGGAGAAAGCCCATCACCTGCGCGCCCTGGGTGCCGAAATCGTACCGTCCCGGTCAGACGTCCAAAAAGGGCATCCCGAGTACTACTCGGACCTCGCCGCGCGCCTCGAACAGGAAACCCCGGGTTCCTTCTACATCAATCAATTTGCCAACCCCGCCAACGTCGCCGCCCATGAAGAGGGCACCGGGCCCGAAATCCTGGCCCAGATGGACAACGAGATCGACGCCTTCGTCGCCGGAGTGGGAACCGGAGGCACACTGACCGGAGTCGGTCGGGCCCTCCGGCGCGTCAACCCGGATGTCGCTCTGGTGCTGGCAGATCCAGTCGGGTCGATTCTGGCGCCGCTGGTCTCGGAGGGAACCATGCCCGAATCGGTCGGAACCTGGGCCGTCGAAGGCATTGGCGAAGATTACGTTCCACCGATTCTTGATCTCGACCTGGTCACCGAAGCCATCGCGGTTCCCGACACGGAAGCGTTTGGGGCTGCCCGGACGCTGCTTGAAGAGGAAGGCATCCTGGTCGGATCATCCAGCGGCACGCTGCTCGCTGCAGCCCTGACATGGTGTCGTCGCCAGACCCAGCCGCGACGCGTGGTCACGCTCGCATGCGATACTGGAAACAAGTACCTCAACCGGTTTTTCGACGATGGCTGGTTGCGGGAGGAAGGATATGCATCGATCACTGCACACGGTGACCTTCGCGATCTGGTTGCGCGTCGCCAGCAGGACGGACTCGCGGTCACAGTCCGCGGTGACGCGCCAGTGACCTCCGCTTGCATTCGCCTCCGTGACGCCGAAGGCCAACCGGTTCCCGTACTCGGCGAGGACGACGCGTTCCTCGGCGTGATTGACACGGCTATCGCCTTGCAGGCGATCCGATCCAATCAAGGCCAAGCCTCGTGCAGGACAGTCATGCGCAAGGCCTCCAGTCTTGATGCGGGCGCGAGCCCAGCTGAACTTGAGCAGGCTGTCGGACGCGACGGTTATGCGATCATCACCGATGGCGGCAAATTGGTGGGCGTCGTGACGGCGCTGGACCTGCTCCGCATCGCCGAACACACCCAGGCGGATCGAAGCCTTGAGCACGCATAACCTGCGTTTCGAAACACGGGCGATCCATGCCGGTCAGGAGCCCGATCCTTCGACCGGTGCGGTCATTACGCCGGTTTACGCCACCTCCACCTACGTCCAGAGCGAACCGGCTGTTCACCAGGGCTACGAATACTCCAGGACAGGAAATCCGACCCGAGCCGCATACGAAACCTGCATCGCCAACCTTGAAGGTGGCCGCTATGGATTTGCGTACGCATCGGGAATGGCCGCCACCGACGCCGTTCTGACCTTGCTTGATTCAGGCGGCCACGTGCTGGCGATGGATGACCTCTACGGCGGCACGCGGCGGCTTTTTGAGCAGGTCCGTCGCGGCGCCTCAAACCTGCGTTTCTCGTTCGCCGATCTGGCTGACGGTTCGCTGGCGGAAGGCGCCATCGAAGACGGCGTGCAGATGGTCTGGGTCGAGACCCCGACCAATCCCATGCTCAAGCTGGTCGATCTCGCACGAATTGCGGAACTGGCTCACCGCGCTGGAGCCATTGCTGTCGCGGACAACACGTTTGCGTCACCCTACCTGCAGCGTCCGCTGGAACTGGGCTTCGATGTCGTGGTGCACTCCGCCACCAAATATCTGAACGGCCACTCGGACATGGTCGGCGGCATCGCCGTGACGGACAACGACGACCTCGCGGAGCGGCTGGCGTTCCTTCAGAACGCCGTGGGCGGCATCCAGGGGCCATTCGACGCGTTTCTTGCCCACCGTGGCCTGAAGACCCTCGCCCTGCGGATGGAGCGCCATGTCTCCAACGCGTTGACCGTCGCCAACTGGCTTGAAAACCAGGCCGACGTCGCGCGGGTCATCTATCCCGGCCTGCCCAGCCATCCCCAGCATGCCCTCGCCCAGCGTCAGATGCCCCTGGGGCCAGGAGGCATCGTCACGGCCGTGCTGCGTGGCGGCCTGGAGGGAGCCCGGCGCATGCTTTCGGCCTGCCAGGTGTTCGCCCTCGCCGAATCTCTGGGCGGTGTCGAGAGCCTCATCGAGCATCCCGCACTCATGACCCATGCGTCGGTTCCGGCCGCGGTCCGTGCCGAACTGGGAATCGACGACGGCCTCATTCGCCTATCTGTCGGTCTGGAGCACGCCTCCGATCTGGTGGCGGATCTGGAGCAGGCACTCGCGCGGATTCGCGCAATTTGTTGACGCTCTATCTTGTGCGCCACGGGAAATCCTCGTGGTCTCGGCCGTTGCTGCGCGACCACGACCGTCCACTCTCCCGCCGGGGCCGGGACGCGAGCAAGCTGATCGCGGACTACGTCAACCAGTCACTCCCGCTACCCGGCCTGGTGCTTGCCTCGACTGCGGCCCGGACGCTGGAAACCGCTGAAGTTCTGGCGGCCCGCTGGACGCCGTCACCCCCGGTCGTCGCCGACTCATCGTTGTACCTTGCGACTCCTGCGGAGATGCTGAAACGCATCCGATCCGTCACCGATGCCCGGGTTTTGATGCTGGTCGGTCATAATCCGGGGACGGCCGAACTCGGTCAGTTGCTGGCTGGTGACCGCAGTGCATTCGGGGCGAAATTCCCGACGGGCGCCCTCGCTGCCATATCGTTTGCTGTCGACGACTGGGCGCTCGCTGACCTGGGCGATGGCCAGCTCAAGGCCTTTGTCCAACCGCGAGATCTGGTGCGCCAACCACATTGAGGCCGTGACGGCCCGCAGCCGCCCAGAGCACCGCTACGGTGGATCTGTTTGCCTTCAATCCTCCTGTGGGGCCCTCACCGCATGGTGGACGGGCTCCAGAGCCTGTAGCCACGCAACCAGCGCCTCAAGGTCATCGACCGTCATTTTTCCGGTGCTGTGTTCGATCACCAGCGCCATGGCGCCGCCAGCGGCATCACCATCGGGCGTCAGACCCGTCTGCAGGAAGAAGCGGAGATCCGCAGCGCCCCAATCAAGGCCGGTTTCGGGATCCGGTGTGAGATTGCCCGCAACGTCACCATCTCCCAGGACGGCGCCGGCCATTGCCATCGTCGTCCGGGACGCCCCGAAACGATTCCGGGGGGTGTGGCACTCACCGCAGTGGGCAAGCGCGTTGACCAGGTACCCCCCGCGCGAAGCCGTGTCCACAGCGTCGTCCGATGGGCGGAAATAAAGCAGCCGCCATGCCCAGAGGCCCAGCCGCACAGAAAACGGAAATGCCAGATCGTGATCGGGCGACGGTTCGGCCACCGGGTCAACGGTCTCGAAGTAGGCAAAGAGTGCGCGCGCATCCTCGTCGGTCATGCGCGCGTAGCTCGTGTAGGGAAACGACGGATAGTACGGCCAGCCGTCCGGGCTGACCCCCCGCTTCAACGCGCGGACAAAGTCGTCCTCCGTCCAGCCGCCAATTCCATACTGCGGATCGGAGGTGATATTGGGGGCGCGAAACGTTCCGAAATCCGATTCCAATGCCGGCCCGCCGGCAAAGGGTTTTCCGCCGTTCTCAGAATCAGTATGGCATGACGTGCATCCCGCCAAGGCCGCGAGATACGCCCCTCGTTCGGCAGATTGGGCCTGGGCGCTGGTGGCGGCGACCGTTAGCGTCACCACCAGCGCCAAGCAGCCTAATCCTTGATGCGGAACGAACGGTGGCATGCGCTGCAACTCTTGCCGAGTACGCCAAGAGCGGCTCCGACGAGCGCCATGTCTCCTGTCTTTGTCGCCGCTGCCAGTTCGCGGGCCTTCCCGATCGAATCCTCAAGGGCCGCATCGAATTTGGCGCGGTCCTGCCAGATCTCAGGCTTGGCGCGCGTCTTGCCGTCGGCAGTTCCTTCAGGAAACGCGATTCCCGCATTTTCGAGCAGGTCGGCAATGGCCTCCGCATCGTCAACGAGTCCCGCGGCGAAATCGACTTGGCCCTTGACCAGGAGCGCGACATTGCCAGTGTGGCCGCCAACCGCCTTCATCAGGTTCTGGCGGTACTTGATGACGTGCTCGGGAGCGTTGGCCGCTGTGGCGTGCCCTCCCACGATGGTGGCCGCGATCAGCCCCGCCAAGACGATTTGCACAACATGACGCATGGCGCTCTCTCCTTCCAAGAGTGATGCCTTTGCCGGAAGTGTGTGGCGTTTTCATACCCAAGGCAAGAGGCGGCATCTCCCGCATGCATGGGCAACGGGGAATTGCGGTAGTTCTCGGTGAACTCCCTTGATGCCGGCCAAGGCCGATCATGGCCGGTGGGTCCGTTAGACTGCACTGCCGTCTGGCTCCTTGCAGCACGTCTGAGAACACGTTCATGCTGAACCTCGCCACTGTCCTCGAATCCAGTGCCCGGTCCTGTCCCAGCCTGACGGCCATCACGTTTCCGGGCCGTACGTTCACGTATGCCGAAACCGACGCGTTGGCGACCAGGGTTGCGGCCGGACTCCGGGATGCCGGGATTCAGCCCGGCCAGCGGATTGCGCTCTGCTCTCCCAACCTTCCGCAGTTCGTGTTCATTTATTTCGGAATCCTGAAGGCCGGTTGCATGGTGGTCCCGGTCAATGTCCTCCTGGCCGAGGATGAGTTGGCCTACATTCTTGAGGACTCGGAGGCGGTTGGATTCTTTTGTTTTGAAGGAACCGAGGAGTTGCCGATTGGCGACACGGGCCGGAAAGCCTTCGACCGGACCGATGGATGCCGACTTTTCTGGTCGATCACCAGCCAGCCGGACGCTCCCGCACCCTTTGCCGGCGCACACACCCTCGATGGCCTCCTTGCGGGCAGTTCGGAACGCTTCGACACCGTTGACCGGTCAGGGGAAGACACCGCCGTCATTCTCTACACCTCGGGAACGACAGGACGTCCGAAGGGTGCTGAACTGACGCACGCCAATCTGGTCCTCAACACCATCGTCAGCGTCCAGCTGAACCGGCTCTCCGAGCGTGACCGAATTCTGGTGGCGCTACCCCTGTTCCACGTCTTCGGGCAGGTCGTCCTGATGCTGGCCGGATTGTTCGCCAAGGGGCGTCTTGTGGTCATGCCGCGATTCGAACCTTCCGAGGTCTTCGAACGGGTTGCAGACGAGAAGGTGACGATTCTCGCCGGTGTTCCGACGATGTACTGGGGTTTGCTTGCGCATGCCGAAGCCGCATCCGGGCTCGACGCCAGGGACGCTCTGGCTACCGTCCGCATCTGTGCCACAGGCGGAGCGGCGATGCCTCTCGAAGTCCTTCGGGCGGTGGAGGAGCGCTTCGGCGTGGTCGTGCTGGAGGGCTATGGCCTGTCCGAGACCTCGCCCGCGGTAAGCTTCAACAGTCTGGATGCGGAACGACGCGTGGGGTCCGCGGGGCGGGCCGTGTGGGGCGTCGAGATGCGCATTGTCGACCCCGATGACCAACCCCTGCCGCCGCGCCAGACCGGGGAAATCGTGGTTCGCGGACACTGTGTCATGAAGGGGTACCTGAACCGGCCCGAAGCGACGGCCGACGCCATGCGCGGCGGGTGGTTCCACACGGGCGACCTCGGCTACGTCGACGAGGACGGTTATCTCTACATCGTGGACCGGCTCAAGGACATGGTGATCCGCGGGGGATATAATGTGTACCCGCGGGAGATCGAGGAAGTGCTGATAGAGCACCCCGAAATATCCCTGTGCGCGGTCGTTGGTGTCCCCGATGCAGAATATGGCGAAGAACTGAAAGCGTTCGTCGTCCGGGAGCCTGGAGCCACCCTTGATGCTGATGCCGTCATTGCATTCGCCCGCGAACGGGTCGCTGCCTACAAGTACCCGCGCATTGTCGAGTTCCGCGATGCACTGCCGATGAATGCGACCGGCAAGATCCTGAAAACGCAGTTGCGCGAGTCGACGTGAAACGCATTCTTCTGGCCAACCCGCGCGGCTTCTGTGCCGGAGTGGAACGGGCCATCGAGGTCGTGGAGCGTGCCGTCGACGTCTACGGCCCGCCCATCTACGTTCGCCACGCGATCGTCCATAACGAGCATGTGGTGGCCACACTGCGTGACCGAGGGGTCGTGTTTGTCGACGAGGTCGACGAGATCCCGCCGGGCGCGATCACTGTCTTCAGTGCACACGGGGTGGCCACCAGCGTCGAGACTGCTGCGGGCAAGAGGGGGCTGCAGGTGATTGACGCAACCTGCCCGCTTGTCTCCAAGGTTCACAATGAAGCCATCCGCTATCGTGAGGCAGGCTTCGAGGTCTTGTTGATCGGGCATCGCGGCCACCCGGAAGTGATTGGCACGACCGGGCGGGTGAAAAGCGGCATCTTCGTCATGGAGACCCTGGAGGATGTCGCGGCTGTCCAGCCTCAAGACCCGGAAAAGCTTGCGTACGTTACCCAGACGACGCTGTCATTGGACGACACGCGCGAGATGATCGACGCACTGAAGGCGCGGTTTCCCACGATCAGGGGACCGGACCTGCGCGACATCTGTTACGCAACCCGGAACCGCCAACAGGCGGTGCGAGTCCTGGCGCAGCAGGCGGACACGATCGTGGTCGTCGGCGGCGCCATGAGTTCGAACTCCGCGCGGCTCCGCGAAATCGGAGAGCAGGCCAGGATTCCGAGCTACCTGGTCCAGAACGCCGACGAGCTCGAAGCCCCCTGGTTCGACGAGGCTCAGACGGTCGGGGTGACAGCGGGCGCATCCACGCCAGATATCCTCGTGGATTCGGTGATCGAGCGCATCCAGGCCATCGCCGGACATACCGTCGAAGTGCGCGAACTCGACGCGAAGCCCGAAAATACGCGCTTTCGTCTTCCCGAACATTGGCCGGCGCCTCAACAAACGGCCCGGCCCACTTAGTCCTGCTCGGCGAGTACTGCACCAAGCAACCGCCAACGGTCTCCACCACCATGGTTCTCAGACGCTTCGTAAACTTCGGAGTGAGAAGGACAATGCTACCGAGTTGCTGAGCTTCGATTTGGGCCGCGCGCCGGCAACGCTTTCCGAGGGCTCAAACAGGGGACATCTCGCCTTCACGACTGCTTCTCGACTGGAAGCTGACGCTCGACTGCTAACTTGTCTTGTCTCAAACCTACTTCGCCAACCGGATGCCTGCCACATATCCGGGCACAGTCGGGCCGCATCGTGAGCCTATAGAGCGCAACGCTAAAGCAGATTCCTTTCTCGTTGAGCCCTGACCGGCGTGGTGGACGAAGTTGGCGCATCCATCAGGTTTGAAGATTCCAAGCGGCTTGCTTATGGCAACCCACAGGGCATTGACGGAACACCAGCCGCTTGCTCCAAGTCTCGATCCCAAGAGCCCCAAACTCGCTCTTGTGATCAAGAATCCGTCGAGCGTAGTCTTCGGTCCGAGTCCGGCGGGATCGCGATCGTATATATGGAATGTGCTACTCAAGACCCAGTGTCCGGTTGTTTGCGGGCTTTCCAGACACATCCCAGTGAGAAACTGCGTTACCGCCTGATTGGCTCGGATTCGGGAGTAACCTGTTTGCCATCTCGAAAGCAGGGGAGGCGTTAAAGTGCCCGAAGGGGACATTGATCGTGCGGTTCAAGGTTCTCACGAGCTGTCCAGCAGTGACCAAGAGAAAGCGCAAACCCCAAGTAGATAAAAGAGAAACGATAAGCAGGTTACTTTGTTGCTTAGCAGGTAATTCCGCTTTCCGGCATTGTGTTTATTGTCCGCATTGTGGCTAGGACCTTGGTCTTGGTCTTGTTTCTCTTGATATAGCCAGTATACAGAGCGATGAGCTAAGAATGTCACTACGGCTGCACAAAACACACCTAAGGCGAATAGGATCAGCGAGGTTATCGCCCAGTCACGATTGATTTTTTCAACTGCACCAGCGCTGGTCCCGACATACGCCAAGACCGCTCCGGCGGCGCCACCGTTGATGATGAAGCAGGCTTTTATGACGATTTGTGAATATTGCTCTAATAGGTTGCGCAGGTCTTTGGCCGAAGCATCTGCCATGCTGACCTCCCTTATATGTTTATTTTGGCTGCTTGAAGAACTGTTCCGCGTCAGGTGCGACGATGCCTTGCCTACGACAATATCAGGGAAGTTAGCTTGGAATTGGTGTCAAAACCGAAGTGAAAACCCTAAGTTGTGGGCGTTGGTGACGAACCAACGCAGGCGTCGTAACGCCGGCATTCGCGTGGTCGGCCAAGTTGTTTGAGCGGCGAAGGAGGCGCAATTTAGGAATTTGGTTCGAAAAGCCAAGGCACCGTTGGTTTTCCCAGATTTGGAAGGGAAAAATACGGCTAGTCGGTTCGGACACACGTATTTTGTCGTTCAACCGCCATATTTTATTTACCCCGTCTGCGACTTCTTCCGCTTGGCTTTACGTAGTGCATCCAAGAATTTGGGTGGCATCTGGAGGCCACCGCTTTCCGCCCTACGAATGAAACCATCTAGGGCTCGGTTGGAAAGCCGTGACCACGAACCATCCCGAAAACAGGAAATGGAGGGAGCACTCTTGGTAAGCGGCTTATCGCCAGCAGCAACACCCACTCGACCATCTCCGACGTTCCATCCGGCTTTCGGCCACCGGGCTCCGCGCTCGATAGCGGCCAGATCAAAACCACCTATTTGCTCAGGGGCTCGAACCCGCTCGGCAACCCATGCTGCAACCGGTACAGAAACGGCATTTCCGATCAACCGCCATTCGGGATTCCGTTCTACCGGCTTACCGTCTACTGCCGTCCACCCCGCCGGAAACCCTTGCAGTTGTTCGCAGGCTCTCAGGCTTGGAAGCAAGACCTCTCCGTCGGGGAAAAGCACCGCGGGTGGCGATGGAATTCCCAAAGTCGAGCCGGCTTTTATCGGAGGAATGCCGTCGACGGTGAATCCGATCCCGGATCGTCCCTCTGTCCAATAGAACCCCAAAGGCCGGTCAGGACTAGGCAATGGTGTCCCTGCATCTTCGGCGTTGTCGGCAAACAGTACATTTCTAGGATCCACATGCCTCGAAGCGACCAAATATACGCGACGGCGGCGCTGTGGAAGTCCGAAACCCATGGTGTCCACTACCCGGTACGCCCATTGGTACTCAAGGCTCTCGAAACGATCGACCAGCCATTCCATTGCCTTGCCGGCATCGAGTTGCAGCATATAGTAGACGTTTTCGATCACGACGGTGAGCGGATCAGGCCTTGCAATCAGTTCGAAAAGCTTTGACACAACACTCGATTTGGGACCAGTGATACCCTTCTTATCACCTGCCATGCTGAGGTTTTGGCAAGGAAAGCCGGCTGTAACGATCGTCGTATTGGAGGGAAGGGCGGTGAGAGAGCGCACGTCCGACCTAACCTCTACACCCGGAAACCTAGCTTCCAATACCCCCCTGGCGGCCGGATCAATATCGACCAGAATATTTGTCGCGAACCCGGCTTTCGAAAAAGCTAGTTCGAAGCCCCCGATTCCTGAAAACAGACCTGCAACAGCCATCGATCAGATATCCTACAATGCGGTCGTCACGATCACGACCGACAACGATTGCCCAAAGTGCACGATACTCGTTTCCGTCGGCATCATGGGCAGCAAAATGTAGTTGGTCAGTTCGGCAACCGCCTTCTCCAAAGTCTGGTTATGGAGAACGCAACGCGTAATCCGCACCGTCGGTGTGTAACGGGCGGGGCGGGGCGGAATGTACCTTGGACTATTTTGACGTTCTGCGGGATTGTCGCCTAGAGCGTGTTTCATGCTCGTAGAATCGAAGGTCCGAGCAAGCGGCTGCGGGGACCGTCTATGCCCTTTAGGCTACGATCGGCAAGCCGCTTGGCCCCTTCGAGCCGGCTGAATGGGCCACCCACTTCCGCCATGCCGGTATTGGCTCAACCTGAAAGGAATCTGCTCTCGTCGCATTCAAGACGAAATCCGGGCACTTTGAGCGAATGGTACTAACTACTTCACCACGTGGCTCCGAAAACCGACCGGCAGCACACCATGACAACAATCTTCAGACCGAGCTCGACACCCTTCACCTCCGCTGCGCCGTTTACACAAGGCCCATAGTTGTCGGCCGGATTCTTGATGCTGTCGGATGGAACCGGGATACCAATCTGTCGCAAGCTCGGCTCCTAGAGCCAGCAGCTGGCACTGGGGAGTTCGTCATCGAAGCGGCGCGACGCCTCGTGGCCTCTTGCCGAAAACACGAAGTAATTTGTTCAACTGCGGCCCTATCCAATCGAATTAAGTCATTTGAATTGCACCCTGCTGCGGCCGAACAGGCGCGCTCCAGATTGCGATCCACACTTCAGGCGATGGGACTGCACCATCGAGCGGCTTCTGCTTGTGCTAAGGCATGGATCGTCAACGACGATTTCCTGCTAGCCGACACCATTCCCGAAGGCTATACGCATGTCGTCGGTAACCCTCCCTATATGAGATGGTCAAAGATCCCGGAGAATCTGAGAGCCACCTACGTTGGACACCTCTCGCGCGACATGATCGGTGGTGATCTGTTCCTGCCCTTTCTGGATCGGGCACTAGAGCAGTTGCGGGCCAACGGCCATTGCGGCTTCCTTTGTTCCGATCGCTGGCGCTTCATGGCATTTGCCGAAGCCTTTAGAAACAAATGGCTCCCGCTTCTTGACGTGGTTTCTGAAGAGGCTCTGCCAGCCAACGAAGCATTTTCCTCTGACGTGAACTCCTATCCGACGATTCTGATCGCCTCCAAGAGGACCAAGCGGAAGCTCAGGTCGTGCCGGCGCTCAGTTGTCAGGGACAAGACCCTTGAACAACTGGGTTATTCGGTGAAGGTTGGCCCTGCACTCGGCCATACGCCCGCTTTCGTTCTGCAGCCCGACGAACGCGATGCTGAACCTGAATTACTCTACCCTTGGATTGACGGCTCCGACATTTCGGAAGGTACGGTCGAATGGAAGGGCCGTCGTGTCATCGCCATGTATAGAGACGACGGCAGGCTCGTCGAACTTAACCGTTACCCGAAGCTAGCTGCCCGTCTGGATCGATTCGTCGACAAGCTCCAACAACGTTCAATAGTGCGCAACGGCGCTGTCTGGTACCGGACCATCGACCGCATCCGTGCGCAAGACTGGGCTCGGCCAAAGCTGGTTGTCCCGGAACTCGCCAGGTATCCACGGCTAGCCATCGACCTTTCGGGTGCGATCCCATCCCACGGCGTGTACGCCATCTTCGCACCGGACGACAAAGTCGAGGAACTCTACGATAAGTTGCGCGACGGCAGGCTCGCCCAAGCCTTGGCAGGAATTTCTCCTAAAGTAAACGGCGGATACCTGCGATGTTACAAGCGTTTTCTGTCTGCTATCCGTCTTTCGGACAGTTGACGCGCGGGTCCAACATTTCACGCAGCGTTTGAAGATATCCGACAGCCAACCTAGGGCGGTTGGCCCGTTGAAACATGTCCCGAATAACCTTTTCTGCTCCACCGGAGCGACCGTGCACGGTTACCAGCATGGCGAGAAACAGCCGTAGTGGTTCGGACGACGGCAACGGAAACGCAGGGTAGCTGTCAGGGATCCAGCACGGCACGCCGTCAAGCTTCACCCGCCTTCCCGCCACCATCCGGGAGAACTGCACGTGGGGGTAGTTGTGGCTGTAATCCGGCGGGTCAGCCGGTTCGAAACGAAATGCCAACTCTTCGTGCTGGGTCACAAAAAAAACAAGGTCGAACGCCAATGACCCATCATTCCCTACTCTTCTCGGAAGAAAAAAACAACGGTTGATCCCATCGTGCCGACATCGCCGGATTGGCATAAAGCTTGTTGCATCTCCATCGAAGTTTGTGTTGGTTACATTCCGAATTTGCGCACGCAGAGCCCATTCGTTGGCGACCACCTTCTGCTTTAGGCGAAGCCGCTCTCGCTTCTGGATTAGGTCCGTCTCGTTATTCCACTCCGAAAATCCAAGGAGGGCATAGGCTTCCATGCCCTTAATGACTTCTTTTCGCACCATGAATGGGTTCGCCTTCATCCATGTGTCGCGATCACCGTGCAAAGCGCGTCTTCGGAACATATTTTACTTCAGCTATCACCGCGACGTAACGCCGGTTCCATGAGCCCTCGAACTCGGCCACAAACTCAGTAGGCGGAGATCTTCCACTTTCCAGGTTGGCCTGGAGGAACTCCGAACGATCTTCACAGAAGACCACATCCGCCCAGTCCGCGTCGTCGACGGAAAAATGTGCGTTCAGGGCGTCGTCATCCCTCAGCCTCGGCCACCAGAAGCAAGGCCTTGTCGACCATGCATCCAGGTTAAACAAATTCCGTTTCAGGTGTTTATCAAAAAGCTGCCTATCAAGCCCAAACGGAGGACCGTTTACTCCGGCGTTCACTACAGCGTTCCAGTGTTGCTGATCGCTCGCGTTACCTCCCAGCAAAAACGGCATCCGCATGAGCAGATGCGGAAGGTCTACCAGAACTTCCTGAGGCCCGAGAACGTCTCGCCGAAACCAGAGGTCTATGTCCGCCGCGACTGCTCTCGCGATGACGGTCTCCGCGCCAGTGTCGCCATTTTCAAGCCTGCGATCTAGCCTCTTCCTTTCCACCTTGTTGGGAAGGGAGCGGGAGGAGGCAAGAAACACTTCCCGGAATGTTCCGCTCGCTCCTGAGGGTACAGTTGATCGCTGCTGCAGGCCTTTCTCTTCCTCGGCCTGCGATAGCAAAGCCTGTGCCCGCCGGGAAAGAGAGGCGAAATCATCTGCAGAGAAGCCGATTGCTTCGCAAACAGGCTTCCGAAGGTGATCCACGACAAACTCGATTTGCTTTCGGCGATGATCACCCGCTTCCAGCAGCGCGGGCCAATACCAAGGAAGGAAATTGCCTCTAGCGCTCTCACGATCACGTGTCCACAGCGCCGGATTCGACAGATGGTGAGCGTTCAGCGCCAAATCAGTGCGGGTGGCATAGTCGCCGATGAGGAACCGCATGTCGAAATCGACATCAGGATTCTTGTTGATCGACACGATATAGGGGGCCGACGAGAAGGCGCGAATGTAGCCCGCTACGGCTTCCGCAGTTAATCGCGCACCCTCAATTCCCAGATGCGCAAGGTTGTTGTCCAGAATTACGACATCAGCCTCATCGAATGAGGTCTTCGCAAGATCGATCGCGCCTTCTTCATCGTGCAAGGCAGCGTCGGCACTATTGATTAACACCCCGAGCTGTTCTTTCAGGTCGGCACCCGACAGTCTGGAGATTTCGATTTCCGGCAGTCGGGCCTCGTCGATCGCACTTTCGAAATCCTGATTTTCGTCCGGGAGATCATTGCAAACGAGTACCTTCATACCGGTGCTCCTCTCCACGACAACTCAAAGGTCGTCGAAAAGCCGTCCGGCGGCTTGACGAAACGGACACTGGAGGTCCGCCGGTGGGCAATCATGCGGACGATGGTGAGTCCCAGACCCTGCCCCCCAAGGGCAATTGACCGGTTGTCGTGACTGATCTTCAGACGGCGCTCGAAAGGCTCGAATATCTTCCGGGACTCATCCAGCGGCACACCCAACCCCTGCCCAGTATCGCTCACGCGGAGCCATTCTCGGCCGCCTGGACTTCTATCGCCGGCGAAGGAAATAGCCGCGCGCTCTCGATCCAGCATCGCGTTCCATGCGTTGGCGATAACGTTCTGCAGGATCGCGTTCCAGTCGGCAAACGATCCAAGCGGAAATCGGAGGGAACCCGCGATGCCGCTCAGATCGAACTCGACACGCGGTACGAGCGGGCCCATCGAACGCACGACTTGCTGGACCAATGGCCGCACTCTCAGTCGCTCGGTCGATTCTGTATCCTCCTCTGACAGGAGCGGCGAAAACAACTCCTGTACCGCTTCAAGGCGACCACGCAATCCGTCGAACTCCTGCGCGATCGCATCGAGTTCGGGCACCGTGTGGGTTTTGGCGATTCGACGGATTCTCTGTCCCGAGCGTTCAAGAATGCGAATTTCGCGAACAAGTTCATGTGTCAAGGCCAAGGCGATCATCCCGGCAGACGCCAGCGGTGCGAGGAGCGCGGCCCGCTGATCAAGTGCTGACTCCTCGGCTGCAACGGATTTTCGAACCTCCGCCACCTCGCGTTTTACGCCCCGGTATACGGCAGCCGGCATCTCTTCCCTGCCTTTGTTCAGGACATTCAGAGCCCGTTCGAATGCCCTGGACGCCGGTTTCCGAACGCGCGTTTCCTCGGCCGCCCGAAGTGACAGCATGCGGTATCGGTTCGCATAGAAATCGAGCGAAAACCGAACGAAGTCTCGCAGTTGAAAGAATGCTGAATTGGCTTGCAGTCGGTCCCTACTTGATTGAATTTGCAGCCATTCGTTAGGTGATTTCTCGATGGCTTTCGCAACGGCCGTCTCATGACCGGTGTCGATTTCCACGGCCCCGAACAGACGTCCGGGCGCCGGGAGATCCTGCATGTAACGATTCGATATGCGCAAACGCTCCGGCAGCAATTCGGACGCGTTCAACCGTCGCCCCTGGTCCACCGCTACGTTTAGCCAGTCCTGCCCTGTGTGATCGCCGCCAGAACCATAGTACGGAAGACGAAATCCGGCGTCGTAGACCGAGACATTTCCGAAACGGGACAGATACTCCCGCATGTCCGCAACAGGAATTTCATACGGTTGTCTACCGCTAGGTCTGAACACCAAGATTTCGAACCTCGCCCGATCAATAAGGGTCCCTTTCCCGTTCCGATCCCTTCCAACCGGTAATGCGAAGGTTTCGCCAAAAGACGTCGCTGTCGCAGCCCCATTGGGATACCCTTCCTTGAATTCGACAGTCACGCTAGCCTCGCCGCCTCGCCGTCCGTGTTCGAGATGCCCTGTAATGCGCGCTTTCCAGTTTCGGAACACATTCGACCTCCTCGTGTCGAACGCGGCGCGTGCATCCTTTATGCCCGGCGCATCGATGTCGACGTAGAAATCTCCACTCGTGCGACTGCCGGGCAACCGTGAGGAGACCTTGAACGGCGAACGCAGCATCCAGATCTCTTGGCCAAGACGCTCCAGCGCCTGAGTGTCCCATTCGGCCTTGAGCCTTTTCAGAACTATGCGCGTTCCCGTCCGCTGGCCATCGGAGTAACTCAGCGTGTCCTTTCGGGTTTCCCAAAGCACTTCGAACGCGTCAAGATTCCGGCCGCGAGAGATCTTCCTCCAGTCAACGACTGCGTAGAGCACTTGATCCGGCTGATCGACGGATGTGCTCCACAATTCCATTTCGGATGCGAGATATTGCGCCGACAAACGGCCGATACCCTTGGATCCGGTAAGGGCACGTCGCAAGAGCCTTGACTGTTCCTGCTGAACCTTGTGTGTGGTGCCGATGCGCATCCAATGGTCAAGAAACTCCCGCTCCGACATTCCGTGGCCGTCATCTGTGATCGTTATCCCGTCCCCGTCGATCTGAATATCGCAATTGATCGCGTCGGCGTCATAAGCGTTTTTGATCAGTTCTGCTAAGGCGATATGCGCCCGACCAATAAGACGTTCACCCAATTCCTGCAGCAGCGCAGCATCGACAGAAAATGTTTCGGAGTACACGGATCGAGTCCTGTCAGATCATTGGCTTTAGCCTTACTCTAGCTTTTTCTCCACGAAGCCGAGAGTGTCGGCTTTCCGACATGAGTTGCGCTCAAGAGATGTTCGCTGTCGAACCGGGAATGCGAGCAGGGGCAGGGGTGCATTTGGACTTTGTGCTCTTGTGCAGCAGTTGGGCGCTCGGCCACTGCCCCGACCACACAATCTGTCGCTCTGGTAATTCGAGCAGACCCCTGGGCTGTCAATACGCCTGTACGCGGTCAGAGAGTTTGGAGGGGTCTCATCACTGGGGATCGAGGCAACGCGGGGACGCCTTGCTATGCTCTGCATCCTTTCCAAGTCACCAGACCGAGAAAGGAAGGGATCATGGTTGCGAAGTTCACCGCATCGAGGCGTACCTTTCTCAAGACTGCCGGCGCTGCTGCGGCAGGCACGTTTGCCGCACCGTACGTCAAGACTGCCCATTCAGCCGGCAAACTGAAACTTGGCCTCTGGGATCACTGGGTTCCCGGAACCAACGAAGTGCAACGGCAAATTCTGACCGAGTGGGGCGAGGCGAACGGTGTCGAAGTCACTGTCGACTTCATTACGTCGATCGGGAACAAGCTCGTCCTGACCGCGCAAGCGGAGTCCCGCGCCGGCTCGGGACACGACATCATTTCCCACTCGATGGCCATGCTTCCCCTTTTCAAGCATCGCCTGGTCGGTATCGACGACATCGTCGAGGACATTCTTTCGTCGCAGGGACCGATCGCTGAAACCTGTCATTTTTCCGCTTTCCTTGACGGCGAATGGAAGGGCAGTCCGGCTCCTACAGGGACATTGTCCTATCCGACGGTCGCCCGCCGCGACCTGTTCCTGGACCACGCAGGGATTGATTTGACGGAGATCTTTCCTGCCGGCAGTACCCGGGATCCTGCACAAGTGGAAAACTGGACCTGGGAGACGTTTCGTACCGCTGCGGCAGCACTGCACAGCGCGGGCAAGTCCTTCGGCGCGCCCCTTGCACCCGCTCCGGATGGCAGCGCTTGGCTCGCACAGTTGTTCGCTTCGTACGGAGCCGCGTTGGTCGACAAAGACGGCAATATCGCGGCTGATTCGGACGCAGTGCGCGAAGCGCTCGAAACTGTCATCCGACTGGCGGAAGTCATGCCCGAGAGCATCTACGCGTGGGATGACGCGAGCAACAACCGCTGGATCATCTCGGGCGAGGGGGGCGTCATCTTCAACCCTCCGAGCGCATGGGCCGTCGCCAAACGTGACAACCCGGATGTTGCGCGTCACATCTGGCACTGCGATGTGCCGCAGGGCCCGGCAGGACGCTTTCGCTCACTGACATCGTTCTTCTGGGGAATCTGGGACTTTTCCGAAAACCAGTCCGCGGCCCGCGACCTGATCCGCTACGTGGCCCAGCCCGAGGTGGTAACCAGGATGCTGCGAGCCTCCCAGGGATTTGACCTGCCCCTCATCAAGTCGCACTACGAGAAAAGCGACGTCTGGGGAGAGGCCGAACCGCCGGCAGGGGTCCTCTACAACTACGCGATCCGGGGTGACGAACAAACGGTGTTCGCTGGTTACCCCGCGCCTCCGGAAATTGGCGCGCGCATCAACAGCCAGCAGCTGCTGCCCATTCTCGGCGCCCGGGTCACGCAGGGGAACGAGAACATCGACGATGCGATCCGCTGGGCAGAAAACGAACTTGAGGCAGTGCTCCGCGGCTAGCTGCCGGACGCGGTAATGATCCCTTCCGCACGAGCAACTGGTTTCGGCTGATGCGTCCCCTGCGCAGGCTTTTTCGCAGCAAGCCTGCGATCGCCGTGCTGATGTGCGTGCCTCTGTTTGCCATCATCCTGGGCTTGGTGGCCTATCCGTTCTTTCACGCGTTGTACCTCGCGACCCTGAACAGGGCCGAAACCGCGTTCGTCGGGCTGGACAACTTCAGCTTCCTGTTCGGGCGCGAAACATTCTGGATGGTGGTGCGCCAGAGTCTTCTGTTTGCGTTGGTCGCCGTCGTATTCAAGGCGCTGATCGGTCTCGTTGCGGCGCACGCCATCAACACCATTCCGGCCCGAGGGCAGCGCAAGTGGCGCGGGATGATGCTCATCCCCTGGGTGATTCCTCCCGCACTGTCCACGCTCGGCTGGTGGTGGCTGTTCGAGCCCACCTACAGCGCAATCAACTGGGCGCTCAATACATTCGCATTGCCAGTGATTCCGTGGCTATCCGACACGTTCTGGGCCCGTTTCTCCGTCATTCTCGTCAACGTGTGGTTCGGTGCGCCGTTCTTCCTGATCATGTACCTGGCCGCACTCAAATCGATCCCGGTTGAACTCTACGAAGCGGCATCCATTGACGGTGCCGGGCCCTGGCAAAAACTGTTCCACATCACGTTGCCCATGATCCGGAACATCATCGCCATCACGACCCTGTTTTCGATCATTGTCACCCTGGCCAATTTCGACATTGTCCGGGTACTGACGCAGGGCGGGCCGCTTAATACAACCCACCTGTTCGCAACCTACGCCTTCCGGATGGGGATCGAATCCGGAGACATTCCGCTAGGCGCGGCGATTTCGCTCTTCATGTTCCCCATGCTGGCCGTCCTTGCATTCATCATCCTGCGCAACGTCCGTCGCCGCGCCGCGAGCATGGCATGACCGCGATCAGCCTCGCCGGCACCCCCAGCCTGCAGGCCAACCGCCGGTGGGCGCTGATTGCCGCCTACGTCTGTCTTGGCGTGTTCGTGATCTTTTTCCTGTTTCCGCCGTACTACATGCTGGTCACGTCCCTCAAGACCAATGCAGAAATAGCCGAGCTCGCTTCCAACCCCTGGATCGTCAACGACGGAATCACGTTCGGACACTACGAGAAGCTCCTCACAGAGACCTCCTTTCCTGTTTTCTTCTGGAACACGGCCATGGTGTCGGTATTCGTGGTCGCAATCACGATGGTGGTGAGTGTTCTGGCTGCGTACGCCCTGTCGCGGATGCGGTTCTGGGGATCGGGTGTCATGGCCACGGGCGTGTTCCTCACATATCTCGTTCCCGACACGCTGCTGTTCATCCCGCTCTTCAAGATCGTCGGGTGGCTAGGCCTTCTCGACAGCTACTGGTCTCTGGTTCTGGTTTATCCGACGCTGACTGTTCCCTTCTGTACGTGGATCATGATCGGGTATTTCGCTTCAATCCCGCGCGAACTGGACGAAGCGGCCCTGATTGACGGTGCCAATCATCTGCAGATGCTGCTGAAAGTGTTCATTCCCGTGGCGTTACCGGGGTTGATTGCGGCAACGATTTTCGCATTCACGGTCTCTTGGGCCAGCTTTCTGTATCCGTTGGCCTACATCTACTCGGAGTCGGAAATGGTCCTGACCGTGGGGACCGTCACGACGCTCATCCGTGGCGATGTATTTCACTGGGGCGGTCTGATGGCTGGCGCGCTGCTGGCCGCAGCGCCACCCGTGATTCTCTATGCGTTCCTGATGGACTACTACATCGCTGGTCTGACGTCGGGAGCCACGAAGGGCTAGACCCATGGCCGATGTCGTACTTCACAGTCTGGCCAAAACGTTCGGAACGGTCGAAGCGGTCCGCGGCATAGACCTCACGATTCCGGACAACGAGTTCGTGGTGCTCGTGGGCCCGTCGGGATGCGGCAAGAGCACGGTGCTCCGGATGATCGCGGGCCTTGAGGACATCACCGCCGGCGATATCCGGATCGGCGGCCAACGCATGAACGATGTGCCGCCGAAAGACCGGAATATCGCGATGGTGTTCCAGAACTACGCGCTGTACCCCCACATGACGGTCGAGCAGAACATGTCGTTCGGCCTCCGTCTCCGGAAAGTGGCGAAAGCGGAAATCCGGAGCAAAGTCGAGCGGGCTGCGGGCATCCTGGGAATCTCCGACCTTCTTGGCCGCCGGCCACGCGAACTGTCGGGGGGCAGCGCCAGCGTGTGGCCATGGGGCGCGCCATTGTCCGGGACCCGCAGGTATTCCTTTTCGACGAGCCGCTCAGCAACCTAGACGCCAAGTTGCGCGGCCAGATGCGGATTGAGATCCAACGGCTTCACCAGCAGTTGCGCACCACCACCATCTACGTGACACACGACCAGGTCGAGGCCATGACCCTGGCCGACCGGGTTGTGGTCATGAATGGCGGGGAAATCGAGCAGGCCGGAACCCCGGGCGAAGTCTACGATCGGCCGCGGACCCGATTTGTGGCCGGGTTTATGGGATCGCCTGCGATGAATTTCCTCAATTGCGAACTCAAGGAATCAAACGGCAGCACGATCGCCCTGCTCGAGAACGGCCCCGCCCTGCCGCTGACCGTCGAGCACGCTGCCCGGGTGCGGAGCTACATCGGCCGGACGCTGGCTGCAGGCCTGCGTCCGGAAAACATTCGGGAAGCAGGCGCAGCTGCGGTGCCGGAGGGCGACGGTGCCACCCATGAGGTGACCTTCGACATTGTCGAGCCTTTGGGGCGCGAAACGATCGTGCACTTCAGGCTCGGAAACACGATGCTGTGCGCACGCGTCGGAGCCGAGGTCGGTGCTCGGGCCGGGCAAACTGCGTCACTCGTGTTCCGCTCGGACCACCTCCACCTGATCGATCCCGAAACCGATCTCATCCTGTGAACCGCGGTTGCGCGCCCAGCGAACCTTCCAACCCGGCATACCCATGGTGACGAACGTCGGCAGTGCAGTTCTTGACTCCCTCCGGACTGCGGTGGGGAGCGCCGGATTTGTCACGGACCCCCAGGATTTGGCGGCCAACCTGGTGGACGAGCGGGGTGTGTTCCGCGGCCAGGCCCCCGTGCTGCTGAAGCCAGCGACAACGTCCGAAGTTGCTGCAGTTGTCCAGATCTGCGCCGCAGCTGGCGTCGGCATCGTTCCACAAGGCGGCCGGACGGGCCTCTGTGGCGGCACAGTTCCCGTGACCGCAGGTGGCGAGGTGCTCGTCAGCCTCGAGCGGATGCAACAGATTCGGGCGCTTGACGCCCAGGGTTTCACCATGACCTGCGAAGCGGGTTGCATCCTGCAGACCCTGCAGGAGACAGCCGCCGCATCCGACCGCCTGTTTCCGCTGTCGTTGGGAGCCGAGGGGAGCTGCACCATTGGCGGCAACCTTTCCACCAACGCGGGCGGGATCAATGTCCTGCGCTACGGCATGGCGCGAAACCTTGCACTCGGTCTCGAGGTGGTCCTGCCAGACGGCACGATCTGGGATGACCTCGGGGGGCTCCGCAAGGACAATCGCGGCTACGATCTGAAACAGCTGTTCATTGGGGCGGAAGGCACGCTCGGAATCATTACGGCGGCGACTGTGGAGCTGTTTCCACGGCCAAGGGACGTCGACACGGCGTTTCTTGCAGTGGAGTCTCCCGCCGCCGCCCTGGAACTATTCAGCATCGCCCGTGGCGTGGCGGGCGACATGATCGTCGCGTTCGAACTCAATGACCGGCACGCCCTCGACATGGTGTTTCAGCATATTGAGGGCACGCGTGACCCCTTCCCGGCCCGTTACGACTGGTACGTCCTTATCGAGCTTGCGGCCAGCGTCGAGGGGCATGCGCGGGCCGCCGGCGAACAGCTTTTCGCTGCGGCCGAACATCGCGGCCTGCTGCTGGACGGGGTCCGGGCGGAAAGCCTTGCACAGCGGGCCAGCCTCTGGCGCCTGCGGGAGACCGTCAGCGAAGCACAGAAGCACGAAGGGCCCAGCCTCAAGACGGACATCGCCGTCCCGGTCGCCAACGTCCCCCGGTTCATTCAGGAAGCCACCACTGCGGTCAACGCAAACTGGCCGGGCTACCGGGTGCTTGCGTTCGGGCACGTCGGAGACGGCAATGTCCACTTCAACGTGTTTGCGCCGCGTGACAGCAGTCCCGATGCACTCCCGGCGGCCAGCGAAGCGATCGAGGACATCGTGTTCGCCATCGCCGACGGCATGGATGGAAGTTTCAGCGCGGAACACGGCATCGGCCAGCTGAAGCGCAAGGCTCTTCGCAAGTTTGCGCCAAAGGGTTCGCTGGAGATGATGCAGGGGCTCAAGCACATGCTGGACCCGCAGGGAATCATGAATCCCGGCAAGGTCGTCGGAGACCCGGATCAGGTATCGAGAAGCTCCCGAAACCCGGCCTCGTCCAGAATCGTGACCCCAAGTTCCTCCGCCTTGCGTCGTTTTGACCCGCCGCCCTCACCGGCAACCACGTAATCGGTTTTCGCAGACACTGCAGAGCTCACCCTGGCACCACGTGCTTCGGCACGCGCCTTCGCCTCGTTGCGGGTGAGACCAGCCAACGTGCCGGTAAACACCAGCGTCCTGCCCGAAAGGGCAGTATCCGCTTCTGGCGGTTCCGCGTCCTGCACCATCAATCCAGCGTCGAGGAGGTTGGCCACCACATCACGCGTTTCGGATTGGGTGAAGTAGTCGACCAGCGATTCGACCTGCACCTCGCCGATCCCGTCTATCGCGACCAGTTCGTTGAAGGCTGCGCTGTCGCGATCAGCTCCCTTATCGGCGAGGTCCATCAACCTGCTCAAGGATTCGGTCGAGCGCGCGAAATGCGAGGCATTCCCCTGCCCCACATGCCGAATGCCGAGGGCAAACAGGAACCGCTCCAACGACACCTCCCGGGCCGCGTGGATGGCCTCGCGCAGGTTTCGAACCGAGGTCGCCCCCCACCCCTTCTCGTCGCCCAGTGCCTTCAGGCGTTCCTCATTGTCTGCCATCCGAAAGATATCGGCAGGTTCGCGAATGATGCCTCGGTCCCAGAAAGCCTGCAGTTGACGCTCCCCGAGGCCGTCAATGGCGAGTGCGTGACGGCTCACAAAATGGACAAGCTGCTGAAACGCCTGCGCCGGGCAGGCGCGGCCGCCGGGGCAACGCACCGCAACTTCCCCGGTCTCCCGGGCGACCGGCCGGTCACAGGCAGGGCATCGGTCCGGAAACACAAACGGCTTTGAGCCCTCCGGCCGTGCGTCACGATCCACCTCGATAATCTGGGGAATCACGTCCCCCGCCCGCTGCACGGTCACCAGATCGTCGACCCGCACATCAAGGCGTTCAATTTCATCGCGGTTGTGAAGCGTGGCCCGTGACACGACGACCCCACCCACCGTGACCGCCTTCAAGATGGCGACGGGTGTCAGGGCGCCTGTCCGACCCACCTGAACCTCAATACCCGTGATACGGGTCTTGGCGCGCTCGGCAGGGAACTTGCGTGCGACGGAATGGCGGGGCGCGCGCGACGACGCTCCGAGGCGCTCCTGCCAATCCAGCCGGTTGACCTTGTAGACGATGCCGTCGACGTCAAACCCGAGCTCAGAGCGGCGCGCGTACAGATATTCGGTATACGCCACCATGGCTTCGAGGTCTTGGCACACGCGCGTCTCGGGCGTGACCTCGAATCCCCAGCCGGCCAGCCGTTCCCGCGCCTCGCTCACGTTCCGGCCAAGCGGGCTTGAGACCTTCCCCCAACTGTGGACAAAGAAACCGAGTTCGCGCTCGGCGGTGATCGCGGGATCAAGTTGCCGGACGGAACCGGCCGCGGCATTCCGGGGATTGACGAATGCCCGCTTGCCGGCTGCAAGCTGCGCCGTATTCAGGCTCCGAAAGGCCGCGATCGGAAAGTACACCTCTCCCCGCACCTCGAGACGCGACGGCGGGTTTCCCCGCAGTTGCTTCGGAACCGTGGAGATCGTCCTCAGATTGCGCGTGACATCCTCCCCCTCGCGTCCGTCGCCGCGTGTCGCCGCCACCTCCAGGGCACCGTCCACGTAGAGCAGGGACGCCGACAACCCGTCAATCTTGGGTTCGGCAGTAACCTCGATTGTCTCGTCCGATGCCAGGTTCAGGAACCGGCGCACCCGGCCAGTAAACTCGTCCAGCTCGGCATCGGAAAACACATTATCCAGCGACAGCATCGGTTGTTCGTGCTGGACCTTCCGGAAACCGCTTGCCGGTGGCGCCCCCACCCGTCCTGCCGGACTGTCGTTTCGCACCAGGTCCGGCCATCGCGCCTCGATCGCCGCGTTCCGCTGCCGGAGTGCATCGTAGTCCGCGTCAGAGATTTTCGGTGCATCGTCCACGTAATAGGCGCGGTCATGCCGAAGAATTGCAGCGGCCAGCCGTGCAAGCTCTCGCCGGGCCTCGTCACGGCCGAGCGCCTCTACCGGGACGGCCGCCGTGGGTGCGCTCATTCCACGCCCTCTTGCAAAAGCCTCTGCGCCGCTGCCCGCGCCTCCCCTGTCAGTCCGCGCCCAGACATCATGCGGGCTATTTCGTCCACGCGAGCCGCTGTGTCCAGTTCGCAGGCGGAGACCGAGTCTTCTGTCCGGACGAGCAACCACTGGCGTCGGCCGCGGGCCGCGACCTGGGGCTGGTGCGTGACCGCAAACACCTGATGGTGGCGTGCGAGCCGTGCAAGCCGTGCACCCACCGCGTCGGCAACCGCACCGCCGACACCGGCATCGATTTCGTCGAACACCAGGGTTGCGGGTTCGGTGACCCGGGCCAGGACGATATGTACAGCCAGCAGGAACCTTGACAACTCGCCCCCTGAGGCGATCCGCTCCAATGGGCCCGTCGCCACACCGCGCATGGTGGAGACACGAAAGCGCACCCGCTCGCCGCCCCGCGGCCCCCACTTTTCCCTCGGGAGCGGCTCGAACTCGGTGACGAAACGGGCTTGCCCCATCCGCAATCCGTCAAGTTCGGCGCCGATGCGTTCGTCCAGAAATGCCCCTGCTTTTCGGCGTTCTTCGCCCAGTTTGTTCACCGCCTCCTCGAACTCCTGTCGGGCGCGGTCGGCAGTGTCCTTGAGCTGTGCGACGTGCGTTTCGTCCGCCGCGACCGTTGCAGCACGGTTACGCAACGCCTCGCACACACGAGGCAGTTCGTCCGGATGCACCCCGTGCCGGCGGGCCGCAGCACGCAGCGCGAACACGCGTGACTCGACCCGATCGAGTTCATTCGGATCCAGTTCGAGATCCGAACGGACGGTGTCAATCAATCCGCTGACCTCGCCCAGTTCCACCAGCGTGCGGTGCACCGCGGCCTTGAGTTCGGCCAGAGAGCCGCCGAGATCCGGCAGCCTCTCCAGGGCTGCCGCACCGCGCTCAAGGGCGCCCGCGGGCGTTCCGGACCGCTGGTCGTCTTCCAGTGCGGCAGCCAATTCATCAAGCAGCGCCCCGATCTGCGCCGTGTTCATGAGCAGCTCACGCCGCTGCGCCAGTCTCTCGACCTCCCCGGCAACCGGCGCCAGGGTCTCGAGTTCGGCGAGCTGGGCGCGCGCCCCTTCTTCCTCGGCAAGCGTGGTTTCCAACTGCGCCGCCGCACTGCTGTAGTCAGCCGCAGCAGCCTTCCAGATTCCGTGAAACTCGCCCAGCCGCCGACCTTGGTCCCCAAGACTTCCGTAGGCGTCCAGAAAATCCTGGTGCTTGGTGGCGTCCAGCAGGCCTCTTCGGTCATGCTGGCCATGGATTTGCACCAGCAGGCGCCCGAACTGCTCAAGCAGACGGACGGTTACCGGCACATCGTTGACAAACGCCCCGCCGCGACCGGACCGCGGCAGAACTCGCCGCAACAGGATCAGGCCGTCGGCTTCGATTCCATGTTCGGCCGCCAGCGCTGCTGCAGGATGCTCAGCGCCGACCTCGAATGCAGCGGTCACGATCCCCTCGTCCGTGCCCGAGCGGACCAGGCTCGTGTCCGCGCGCCGCCCTGTCGCGACAGCCAGCGCTTCCATCAACACCGACTTGCCGGCGCCGGTTTCTCCGGACAACACGCAGAATCCGGCTCCGAACTGGAAATCCAGAGCCTCGATCAGGACAACGTTGCGGACGGAGAGGCTGACAAGCAAGAGGGCGCCTGCCGGGTCAGAACAACCCAAAAAACCACGACGCACTGCTCACCGTCGGGCCGCGGCCTTCCAGCAAATCGTAGGCGTACGCGTACCACCGGTTGTTCGGATAATTCCGTCGGAGCACGGCCGCATAACGCCGCGCTTCACCATCAAGGCCAACGGCAAGGTTGAGTTCAACCATCCGGGCGAGAGCTTCCGCGATGTGGGACGTCTGGGAATAGTTCTCGACGACCGTTGCAAACCGACGGAGAGCCGCCGGATATTGGCGAAGCTGGACATAGGTCCGGCCCACTTCCATCTCCTTGCCGGCGAGGTGGTCGTACACAAGATCGAGTTTCACGGCCGCATCCCGCGCATAGACGGTGCCCGGGTAGCGCGTCACGATCCCTTCCATTGCGCTCCTGGCCCGTTGCGTTGCCGACTGGTCCCGCCGCGCATCCGGAATCTGTTCGTAATAGCTGAGTGCAATCAGGTACCGCATGTACTGCACATCGGAACTTCCCGGATGGAGGTCGACGAAACGCTCTGCAGCTCCCACCGCAAGGTTGTACTCGTTCTTGAGGTAGTGCGCGTAGGCCACCAGCATTTGCGCCCGGGTGGCCCATTCGGAGTAGGGATACTGGACTTCGACCTGTTCGAATTCCTGAATCGCGAGGGGATAGTTTCCCTCCAGCAGCGCATCAAGCGCGGCGTTGTAGATGACGTCCACCGGGCGTTCCACGACCGGTTCCGGCCCCTGGAAGACCGCACACCCGGCCAGCAGGACCACCGGAAACAACGGAACCAAGCCCCGTAGTCTCCTGACAAACGAGACGAAGGAAGGAACGCGCATCCGAGGTGTATACCACGCACGATCCGTCGTGCGGGCGCGACGGGACTGACGGTGAAGTTTCTGTGTGTGCCGGGCCTTGCGCTCGACCTCGGCAGGGGCCCCGGGGGCTCCTGCAGCAGGCGTGTATGGTCATTCGCTCGAACCACGGCAAACCGGCAAACCGATCGCATGGCTGCTGACGACCAATTCCTCACCTTTGCCCATGAACTCGCGGACTGCGCGCGGGCGATCATCCGGCCGCGATTTCGGGCGCGCGAAGCGGTTGACGTGAAGAGTGGCCATGGCAGCCGGATCCAGTTGGTGACCGAAACCGACAAGGCCGCGGAAGACGTCATGCGCGAGGCGATCTCCCGCAGATTCCCGGGCCACGGTGTGATCGGTGAAGAATTCGGTTCCGATCGGCCGGACGCCGAACACACGTGGATTCTGGATCCGATCGACGGAACCAAGGCCTTCATCGCCGGCCTTCCGGTGTTTGGCACCCTGATCGGCCTTCTCGAGGGAGGAAAACCGAAGCTCGGCCTGATCGACCAACCCATCACGGGCGAGCGAATCTGGGGAAGCCCGGACGGTGCATGTCTCAACGGGACACCAATCGAGACTGCCAAGCCAGCGGACCCGGAGCGCATGATCGTCGCGATGACCGAGCCCGGCATGATTCGCACCCAAGCGGGCCAGGCGGCCTTCCGCCAACTGCGAGACCAGGCGTTGTTTGTGCGGTACGGAACCGACTGCTGGGGGTACGCGATGCTGGCTGCAGGCCATATCGACGTGGTGGTGGAAGCCGACATCCGACCCTGGGACGTCCTCCCGGGAGCCGCAATCATCGAAGCCGCGGGCGGCGCGATCGGCGACTGGAGCGGCGCACAGCCCGGCGCCAACGGCACAGCGCTGGCGGCCGGCGATCCGGCTCTGCATTCGACCATCCTGAGCCGGTTTCCAGCCAGCGACGCCTAGAGGGCCGGGCAACCGAGACGATCCCCGGCAGAAGGCAACAGGACCGGCTGTCGGCGACCGCCGGCGTCAGGGAGCGCAGGGGCAACCCGAGGGGCCGGAGCGCTCCCACCGCGTTGCCAGCGCCAACCCGTGGTTGACCGGGCCGCTCGAACATCTAGGCTTCGAGCGTCCGCCCGCGGGAGAGTTCGGCCATCCTGCCGACGCCGAAGGAGCAACAAGGCCTCGGAACCTCTCAGGCGCAAGGGACCGCGGGGACGGAGCACCTCTGGAGAGCGGCAGATTCGTTTCTGCCCACCGAAGGGGTAAGTCACGACCCGTTCCGGGAACCGGGCGAATCTCTCAGGTACCGTGACAGAGGAGGCCCTGCCCGGCACGGGATCGTACCGTGCCGCACGGAGTTGCTCCTGTCTGATCCCGGTTCCGGTCCGCACCGCCGCAGTCCGCTTCACGCCCTGCATGTGGAGCGAACCGCCAAGCTGGTGCCCTTTGCAGGTTGGGAGCTTCCCCTCCAGTACGAGGGGATTCTTGCCGAACACCATTGGACTCGCAGTTCCGCCTCCCTGTTTGACGTCTCCCATATGGGCCAGGTCGAGGTCTCCGGCCCCGACGCGCCAGGCCGCCTTGAAACAGTGATCGCCGCTGACCTTGAAGGTCTGGCGCCGGGCCGCACCCGCTATGCCGTCGTGACCAACGACGACGGCGGCATCATCGATGACCTGCTCGTCACGCGCCGCGACGGTGATCTGCTGCTCGTCCTCAACGCCGCCCGGGTAGACGCTGACATCACGTGGTTTCGTGCCCGGCTGCCCGATATGGAATTCCGTTACCGCCAAGAGCGCGCATTGCTGGCCTTGCAGGGCCCCAAGGCTGCGGAGGCCCTGGCTGCGGTCTTGCCAGAGGCGACCGGGCTGGCGTCCTTTGCATACGACGAATTCGCGATTGGCGATTCACCCTGCACGGTAAGCCGCTCCGGTTACACCGGCGAAGACGGATTCGAGATCGGCTGCGGGCCGGAAGACGCCGTGTCGGTGGCCAGCCTTCTGCTTGACCAGCCGGACGTCCGCCCGGCCGGGCTCGGAGCCCGGGACAGCCTCCGCCTCGAAGCCGGGCTCTGCCTGTACGGAAACGATATCGATGCCGGCACCAGCCCTGTCGAGGCAGGTCTGGCATGGACCTTCGGTAACCGCCGGCAACGCGGTCTGAACGTGCCCGGGGCGACCCGTATCGAACGTGAACTCGCGGAAGGACCCTCGCGGCGGCGCGTGGGTCTGCAGCCGGACGGACCCGGCCTTGTCCGGAGCGGCGCAGCGATCCACAACCCCACCGGCAGGAAGGTCGGGGAAGTCACCAGTGGCGGTTTTTCGCCAACCCTGGGGCGAGGAATCGCTATGGGATACGTGGCCGCCGAGCACGCAAAGCCGGGCACAACACTGTCGATCGAGCGCCGTGGCCGCCAGCTGCGCGCCGACGTCGTGCCAGTTCCGTTTCTCCCCCGTCAACGCCGCCGGGACTGATCTAGCTGAGGACCAACGCATGCCGACCTACCGCTATACCAAGGACCACGAGTGGATCACCGTTCAGGAAAACGTCGCAACCGTGGGAATCACTGCGTACGCGCAGGAACAGCTGGGGGACATCGTGTTCGTCGAGCTGCCTCAGACTGGCCAGGCCGTGGCCGCGGGGGACGAAGCGGCGGTTGTGGAATCGGTCAAGGCTGCCTCCGAAGTCTACGCCCCGGTGAGCGGCACCGTGGCCGAGATCAACGATGCGCTCACCGCCGCACCGGAGACGGTTAACGAAGATCCGACCGGCTCCGGCTGGTTCTTCCGGATTGCCATCGCAAACCCCGAAGAACTCGACCAGCTCCTCGACGAGAGCGGTTACGCCGAACTCATCGGCGGGAAGTAATCCAGTGCGCATGCTTCCGAACACCGCGGCCGACCGGCGCGCGATGCTGGACCGGATCGGTGTCGATTCGGTCAACGAACTGTTCGCTGACGTACCGCCGGATTCCCTCGACCCCGATCTGGACCTTCCTGGTGGCGCCAGCGAAATCGAAATCGAACGCACGTTCCGCGCCCTGAGCGCACAGAACCGCGCTGCCGGAGACGGACCGTTTTTTCTCGGCGCCGGTGCCTACCGGCACTACATCCCGGCGAGCGTTGACGCCCTGATCCAGCGTGGCGAGTTCCTCACGTCCTACACGCCGTACCAGCCCGAGATCAGTCAAGGAACCCTGCAAACCCTCTTCGAGTTCCAGACACAGGTGGCACTTCTCACCGGATGCGAGGTGGCGAATGCCTCGATGTATGACGGTTCGACGGCATGCGCCGAGGCAGCCATGATGGCCGCCCGAATCACGCGCCGTGGCCGGATCGCTGTCGTACCGGGGCTTCATCCGCATTGGCGCGAAACGCTTGCCACGTACTTCCGTTTCGCCCGCCTTGAGTTGACGGACCTTGGAGCGGGAACACCAGGGCACTGGCCGACAGCCGACACCGCGGCCCTCCCCGACGACTGCGCCGCAGTCATCATCCAGTACCCCGACGTCTTCGGTGCCGTCGGCGATCTCGGGCCGTGGGTGGAGGCCGCCCATGCTGCCGGCGCACTTCTGATCACTGCCGTGCCCGACGTGGTCAGCCTCGGTGCCCTCCAGGCGCCCGGCGCGGAAGGTGCGGACATCGTGGTCGCCGAGGGTCAATCCCTGGGAGTCGGTCTGGCGTTCGGTGGCCCCTATGTCGGCCTGTTCGCCACCCAACAGCGCTTCGTCCGGAACATGCCGGGCCGCCTCGCAGGCGAGACTTTGGACCGGGACGCCGAACGTGCGTTCGTGCTCACGCTCGCGGCCCGGGAACAGCATATCCGGCGCGGCCGCGCGACCAGCAATATCTGCACCAACAGCGGCCTCTGCGCGCTGGCGTTTTCCATTCATCTCGCGCTCCTTGGCGAGACCGGTCTCGCGAGGCTCGCGCAGCTGAACCATGAAGCTGCCGTCCAGACCGCCGACCGGATCAATGCGGTCCCGGGCGCCGAAGTGCAAAACACGACGTTTTTTAACGAATTCATGGTGTCGCTTGCGCGGCCGGCGGCGGAAGTGGCCGACGCGATCACGAAACGGTACGGGGTCCTTCCCGGAGTCCCCGCTGCACGCCTGTTTCCCGGACGGGCCGATGTCGAATCTTGCCTCCTGGTGGCAGCGACCGAACTCACGAGCGCAGACGACATCGAACGCCTGGGGGCCGCTCTAGAGGAGACCTTGCAGTGACCGGCGCGCGGGGAGGGGCACCCGACCGAGCCGAACCCCTCCTGTTCGAACTCGGGTCCCCGGGCCGAACCGGCGTCGACCTGCCGGAGCCCGCCGGTATCGCAACGCGCCTTGGCACGGCCGCCCGCCGGGGCGGCATCGGCTTGCCGGACCTGGATGAGCCGACCGTCGTCCGGCATTACACGCGCCTCAGCCGCATGAACCATGGCATCGACACCGCGTTCTACCCGCTGGGCTCGTGCACCATGAAGCACAATCCGCGGCTGCACGAAAAGCTGGCCCGGCTGCCAGGTTTCGCTGACATCCATCCGCTGCAGCCCGTGGACACGGTCCAGGGAGCGCTTGCAATCATCGACGAGCTGGCCGCCTGGCTGCTTGCTCTTTCCGGACTTCCGGCGGTGGCGATGTGGCCGGCTGCGGGTGCGCACGGAGAACTGTGCGGCCTGATGGCCATTCGTGCCGCACACGACGCCAAGGGCGAGTCCCGCCAACGGATTCTGGTGCCGGAGTCCGCCCACGGAACCAATCCCGCCACGGCTGCGTTCTGCGGCTACGACGTGGAACCCATCAAGGAAAATGCTGACGGACGCGTCGACACGGCGAGCCTCAAGGCTGCCCTTGGAGACGACGTTGCAGCCATCATGCTGACCAACCCCAACACCTGCGGTGTCTTCGAATCCGATATTCGCGCCATGGCGGACGCGACCCACGCCGCAGGCGCCTACTTCTATTGCGACGGCGCCAACTTCAATGCGTTGGTGGGCAAGGTCCGACCGGGCGATCTCGGCGTAGACGCCATGCATATCAATCTGCACAAGACGTTCTCGACGCCGCACGGTGGCGGCGGGCCAGGGGCCGGACCGACCGTGCTGTCTGCGGCCCTCGCCCCCTTCGCTCCCCTTCCGCGGGTGATTTCTGACGAGGGGGGCCAGTTTCACCTGCATGAAGAGGCCGCCGACGATGCGGCGCAGGCCTTCGGCCGGATGCGGGCGTTCCACGGCCAAATGGGGACCTTTGTGCGCGCCCTAGCCTACTGCCGAAGCTACGGTGGCGACGGTATCCGGCAGGTTGCGGAAGACGCGGTCATGAACGCGAACTACATCCGGGTCGCGCTCGGGGACGTGCTCGCACCGGCCTATCCCGGCCCGTGCATGCACGAATGTCTGTTTGATGATTCGTTTCTTGAACACACAGGCGTCACGACCCTCGATTTTGCCAAGGCGCTGATTGAACGGGGATTCCATCCCCCCACCGTGTACTTTCCTCTGGTGGTGTCGGGCGCGCTGCTGATCGAGCCCACGGAGACGGAAAGCCGGGCCACGCTCGACGCGTTCATTGACACGGTTCGCGACCTTGCAGCCCAGGCCAACGGCGGTAATTCGGCCGCTCTGGCTTCCGCTCCCGCCAACGCGCCCCGCCAGCGGGCGGACGAGGCGCGAGCCGCGCGACATCCGGTGCTGCGGTGGGAGGCGCCGGCACCCGAAAGCGAGGCTGCTGCATAAGCCGGGACGGGTGGCCCGACCATGCCCTATGTGTTCAACCGGCCGTCCCGTTGCCGCATCGATAAAGCACACGTCCCTGTCGCCTTGAATTTCCCCGCCTTCCGTTTCCGTCGAGCCCTTGCGGGCGTCTTCCTGATGATCTCGACGTGTGCATGGGCCCCGGCCGGTGGAGCCCAGGCAGCTGCGCTTGCATCCGAATGGGCAAGCGCCGACCACAGCCGCATCCGCATGGTGGCCGCAGTCACTGGAACGGGAGCGGAATCCTCGCTGCCGCTGGGTCTCCAGATCGAGCTTGAGGAGGGTTGGCACACCTACTGGCGAAGCCCCGGCGAGGCCGGGCTGCCCCCAAGCATCACGGTGCAGCCTGAATCTTCGAATGTTGACTCTCTCGATCTGCAGTGGCCGGCGCCGGCACAGACGCTCGAACAGGGCCAACTGGTCACACGCACCTACTCCGGGAGTGTCGTCATCCCGGTTCGGCTGCGCGTCCGTGAGCCCCGGAGTCCTGCCGAGCTGGCCGTTGCCGTCGACTATCAGGTCTGCTTGCAGATCTGCATTCCCGTGCACGCCAAGCTTCTGGTCAGCATTCCCGCCGGCCCGGCAGACGCCAGCCCGCATGCACGCCTGATCGCCGAAGCCGAGGCGCGCATACCAGTTGCGCCCGCAGCGGCAGGATTCCGCCGCATTGATGCCTTGTGGGACGGTGCGGGCACCATTCACGTCACGGCCGAACGCGAACTGCCCATGGCCGCCGAAACGGATGGGATCATTGCGCTGATCGAAGGGCCCGAGGGCCTCTTTTTTCGCAGCGGGCACGTCAAAATGTCTCCGGACAGTCACACCGTGACCGTCGCGGTCGACGTCCTGCCCCCCTTCGATCCCGACGCCCTCGATGCGGCAGACATCGGCATCACGCTCGTGACCCCTGCGGGGAGCGCATTCGAAACGCTTGAGCTTGGGCGCGGAGTTGCTCCGGCGTCGGCCGGCATGTCACTCGGATTCGCATTCGTCCTGGCGTTGCTGGGAGGCATGATTCTCAATCTCATGCCCTGCGTCCTGCCCGTCCTCGGCATCAAGGTCGCCCGCCTGGTCGATGCCGCTGGCCGCGACGCATCCTCCGTCTCGCTGAGCTTTCTTGCCAGTGCCGCCGGGATCATCGCGTCGTTTCTGGCGCTCGCACTTCTTGTCGCAGCGATTCGCGCGACCGGAACAGCGGTGGGCTGGGGTTTCCAGTTCCACGTCCCTGGCTTCATCGCGTTTCTGGTTGTTGTGGTTCTTCTGTTTGCGGGAATTCTTGCAGGGGTAAGTTCCATCCACCTTCCGCGCCGCATCGGCCAATGGCTGCAGACCACGGACACCCGCTCTGCCGGCTATTCCGGCGCCTTTGCCGAAGGTGCGTTCGCCACCCTTCTCGCAACACCGTGTACGGCGCCGGTGGTCGGCACCGCAGTCAGCTTTGCGTTATCGCGCGGTGTGCTGGAAATCGTCCTCCTGTTCATCGGCCTGGGACTCGGCATGGCCTCGCCCTGGCTGTGCCTGGCGGCGCAGCCCAGGCTGCTCGCATTCCTGCCCAAACCCGGCCGATGGATGAACGGTGTCAAACTCGTCCTCGCTCTCATGCTGGTTGGTACGGCCGTCTGGCTGCTGTCGGTCCTCTATGCGACGTCGGGACTAGCCGCCACGACGGCGGTGGTAACTCTCAGCGGCCTTGTTCTGCTCGCGTTCTCCGTGATGCCGTTCGGCCGGCGGACTGCGTGGATTCGAGCCGGTGGAGTGGGCGCGATGGTGCTTGCGGTCGCGGTACCAGCGCTTGTTGGCACCCGCCCTGCAGCCCACGCAACAGCGCCCGACGACATGGTCTGGCATCGGCTGGAGCCGGCGGCACTCCGCACCCTCGCGCGCGATCAGGTCGTTCTGGTCGATGTCACCGCTGACTGGTGCGTGACCTGCATCGTCAACAAGCGCCTGGTCCTCGACCGGTCTCCGGTGCGCGACCTTTTCGAGTCAGGGGACGTCCTTGCGGTCCGCGGCAACTGGACCCTGCCCGATCCCGAAATTGCGGCGTTTCTCGCCGCACAGAACCGGTTCGGCATTCCCTTTAATGCCGTCTACGGCCCGGGCCAGCCTGGCGGGGAGATCCTCCCCACACTGCTCGATGCCGATACCGTGCTGGAGGCGATCGACCGCGCCAAGGGAACCGCGATCAGGTAATCTGCTTCCGACCGTGCGCCTTGATCCATTGCGCAGCGGCACGCGGTTCCACGAATTCAAACCGGGAGGTCATCATGGCCATTTCCAAGGGCGACCCGATTCCCGCAGCCACCCTCCGCCGCCTGGGCGGGGACGGGATGGAAGCCATCGCGACGAAGGACTTCTTCAAGGGCAAAAAGGTGGTGCTGTTCTCGGTACCGGGCGCATTCACACCCACGTGTTCCAACCAGCATCTTCCCGGCTTTATTCAGAGCGCGCACGAAATCAAGGCGAAGGGCGTGGACGAAATCGTCTGCATCGCAGTCAATGACGCATTCGTCATGGACGCCTGGGGCAAGGACCAGCAGGCCGGTGACGCGGTCACCCTGCTCGCTGACGGAAACGGCGAATTCACCACGGCTCTGGGGCTGGAACTTGACGGTAGTGGCTTCGGACTTGGTCAGCGGGGCCAGCGTTTCGCAATGGTCGTGGACGATGGGACCGTTTCCCATCTCGCCGTGGAGGAGCCTGGTGCGTTCGAGGTGTCGAGCGCAGAGCGAATCCTCGCCGCTCTCTAGCGCGCCGCCACCGCTCAGAATCTTTCGGAACACGTGCCATGAACGCATCCGATCGCCCGGCTCCGGAACGCGAGACCATGGAGTTCGACGTGGTCATCGTCGGTGCCGGGCCGGCCGGCCTCGCCGCTGCCATCCGACTGCGTCAGCTGGCCGGGGAGACGGGGCGTGACATCACGGTGTGCATCCTGGAAAAAGGTCCCGAAGTCGGCGCCCATATTCTTTCGGGAGCCATCCTCGACCCGCGCGGCCTGGACGAGCTGATCCCCGATTGGCGGTCGCTTGATGCACCGGTGCGAACCGAGGTCCAGGAGGAGCGCCTCCTGTTTCTGGGTGCGGAACGCAGCTTCGCGTGGCCGCACATGCTGCTACCGCCCGCGATGCGAAACGACGGCAATTTCATTATCAGCCTCGGCAACCTGTGCCGCTGGCTGGCCGGCCGGGCCGAAGAGATGGAGGCAGCCGTGTTTCCCGGATTTGCGGCCACGGAGCTGCTGTTCGAAGAGAATCGGGTGGTCGGTGTCGCGACCGGCGACATGGGTCTCAACCCGGACGGGTCCCCGGGCCCGGCCTGGCAGCCCGGAGTGGAAATTCGGGCGCGTTTCACACTGTTGGCCGAAGGCTGTCGCGGGAGCCTGGGGAAGCAGGCGATCCGGCGCTTCCGACTCGATCGTGACAGCGCCCACCAGACCTATGGCCTCGGACTGAAGGAACTGTGGGAGATCGACCCCGGCCACCACCAGCCCGGGCTGGTTCTGCACACCACGGGATGGCCTCTTCCTTCCGACACGTATGGGGGCGGCTTTGTCTACCACCTGGAGGAACGCCAGGTGGCCATCGGTTTCGTGGTCGGCCTCGACTACTCCAATCCCCACCTGAGCCCATTTGGCGAATTTCAGCGCTACAAGACCCATCCCGCAATTCGGCCGATGCTGGAGGGCGGGCGACGCATTGCATATGGCGCGCGTGCTCTGAACGAGGGAGGGCCCCAGAGCCTGCCTCGCCTTGTCTTCCCGGGCGGTGCGCTGCTGGGCTGCGATGCGGGAACGCTGAACGTCCCGCGCCTGAAGGGCACGCACACGGCGATCAAGTCAGGCCTCTGCGCCGCCGATGCAGTCGCGGACGCACTGGAGTCGGAGGCCCACGAGTGCCCGGACTACGAGACGAACTTCCGCAAGTCGTGGGCGTACCGCGAACTGCAGCGGGGCAGGAATGTTCGACCCGGCTTTCGCTACGGGCGGTTCTGGGGAACCCTCCACGCGGGCTTCGATCAGCTGCTGCTGAGGGGGCGCGCACCCTGGACCCTGCCCCACGGAAAGCCTGACCACACCAAGCTCGATGATGCAGGCGGCGCCCCGACAATCCGTTATCCGAAGCCCGACGGCGTGGTCACGTTCGATCGCCTGACGAACGTCGCGTTCTCTGGAACCAATCACGAAGAGGGCCAACCGTGTCATCTCCAGCTGGGGGACCCTGCCACCCCGCTGGCGGTCAATCTCGCCCGCTACGACGGACCCGAGCAGCGCTACTGCCCGGCCGGCGTCTACGAGTTCGTCGAGGAAGAAGGCGAGCGGCGTCTTCGGATCAACGCTGCCAACTGCCTGCATTGCAAGGCTTGCGACATCAAGGATCCAACCCAAAACATCACGTGGGTACCGCCACAGGGAGGCGAAGGCCCCCGTTACCCCAACATGTGAGACTCGCCATGCCGGCCTTCTTCCTCTCCGCATTGCTCGCCGCGACCGTGGTGTTTCTCCACAGCCACGCGACCGCCGATGACCGACTTGCGTCCATCCGCCTTCCAGAAGGCTTCATCATCGAAACGTTCGCGGAGGTCCCGAACGCCAGACAGATGGCGCTCGGCGATCAGGGAACGCTATTTGTCGGCACCCGAAGACACGGCAGCGTGTACGCAGTCACCGATTCCGATCGCGACGGGCGCGCCGATGCAGTGCGGGAGATCGCGTCTGGGCTGACGTTGCCCAGCGGTGTCGCGTTCCGGGACGGCGCCTTGTACGTCGCTGCGATCAGCACCATCTTTCGGTTTGACGACATCGAAGCCCATCTGGACCAACCGCCGGCACCCGCCATTGTGACAAACGCGCTGCCCTCCGACCAATCCCATGGATGGAAGGTTCTGGGTTTCGGGCCGGACGGTCGTCTCTACGTTCCGGTGGGCGCCCCGTGCAACGTCTGCCGGTTAAGCGGGTATTACGGCACCGTGCTCAGCATGAATGCGGACGGTTCAGACATTGAGGTTTACGCCACAGGGGTGCGAAACTCGGTCGGGCTGGCCTGGCACCCGGTCACGGGCGATCTCTGGTTCACCGACAACGGGCGCGACCATCTCGGCGATGATCTTCCTCCGTGTGAGTTGAACCGTGCGCCGGGGCCAGGCGAGCATTACGGCTTCCCGTTCTGCCACGCCGGTACCCTTACGGACCCGGACCTCGGCGCCGATGGCCAATGCGAGGACACCGTTCCGCCCGCCCAGGCGCTCGGACCGCACGTCGCCCCCCTCGGGCTGGCGATCCATTCGGGAACGAACATCCCCAGTGCCTATCGCGGAGCCGTGTTCATCGCCGAGCACGGATCGTGGAACCGGAGCCGGAAGATCGGCTACCGGATCTCGCTGGTGCGGCTTGCCGACGATCACCGGACGTCGCTCGGATACGAGGTCTTCGCCGACGGTTGGCTGCGCGGTGAACAGAACTGGGGGCGCCCGGCAGACATTCTCGAAGCGCCGGACGGATCCCTACTGGTCTCGGATGATCAGGCCGGCAGGATCTATCGGATTCGCTACGTGGGTGACGAATGAGGCTGGGGTAGCGGCTTCAGCTGTTTACGGGGCCGTGTTCATTCGCTCTCGACGCGCGTCCCGTCCGGATAGGTGTAGACCGTGCGGCCCTGCGCCTCTCCGTTTTCGAAGGTGGCCTCAAGCTTGCTCCCGTCGGCGTAGGTCAGGATGCCCGGGCCATGGAACGTGCCGTCCCTGAATGCGCCCTCATAGCGGGTGCCGTCGGGATAGACGAGTACACCCTGCCCGGTCTGCTGGCCGCCGGCGATCTCGCCCTCATAGCGGGTGCCGTCGGCGTAGACCAAGGTGCCTGAGCCGTCGCGGCGCTCGCCCTGCTCGTAAGTGCCCGTGAAGGAGCTGCCATTGGGGTGCTGATACGACCCTTCGCCATGGAACTGGTTGTCCAAGAAGGCGCCTTCGTAGACCGCTCCATTGGCAAACTGGAAGATGCCTTGTCCTTCACGCTTGCCGCCCACGAAATCGCCCACGTACGACGCCCCGTTGATAAACGACAGCGATCCTTTCCCTGACATTGCGCCTGCGACGAATTCACCTTCATATCGATTTCCGTCCGCAAACGTCAGAGTACCCGTTCCGGACATCGCGTCGTCAGCAAATTCTCCCTCGTACACGTTGCCGCCGGCAAACGTCAGCGTGCCCGGTCCTTGCCGTCGGCCGTTCACATACATACCCGTGAAGGCGGTGCCGTCCGGATGCCTGTACTGCCCCTCGCCGTGAAACAGGTCATCCTGAAATGCGCCCTCGTAGATGCTGCCATCCACGAACCGGAACACTCCGCGACCTTCGCGCTTTCCGTCAACAAATTCGCCCTCGTATTCATCGCCTGTCTGGAAGACAAGGGTCCCGGTGCCCGTTTGCCGGCCGTCGACGATGTCGCCCTCGTATCGGCTTCCATCCGCATAGATCCGGGTGCCCGTGCCGGTCCTACGCTGGCCGTTTTCGTAGATGCCCGAAAATGAATTGCCGTCAGGATCGGTGTAGGTGCCTTGCCCGTGAAACTGGTCGTTCTCGAAGGCACCTTCATAACGCGAGTTGTCCTCGAACACGAGCACGCCCTGGCCTGACCGCGCCCCGTTCCGGAACTCCCCCTCGTAGCGGGATCCGTTGGCAAACCGGAATACGCCCAGTCCCTCGCGCCTGCCTTCGGAAAACATGCCTTCGTAGACATCGCCGCTGGCAAACGTCAGCACCCCTTCGCCGGACATGATGCCTTCGACAAATGCACCCTCATAGACGTCGCCGTTGGCAAACGTGAGCGTGCCGGAACCGTGCATTGCTCCGCCCATAATCTCGCCGACGTACTGGCTGCCGTCGGCAAATCGGATTTCACCCTCCCGAACGCTGTCGTCGGGAAGCGGCGGAGGTGCCGGCGCCGGACTTGTGACCGGGTCAAGATCGTCCTCGGCGGACGCAGGCAGTGCGGTACCGAACCAACACGCGAGCGGCACCACAACGAGAATTCGAAGAACAAGGGAAGTCATGGGTCAGAGTGTAGTTGAACCAGACCGCAAGCGATAAGGTGTCTTCAGGCGACCGCCACCTGCTCCGTGACCTGTGCCCAAGCCCCGGATTTGGGGGGCCGGGTACTGCGTTCCCAATTTCGCGGGCTCTCGAAAATCGCGGTCAGAAGGCGACGGTTCATCCGGTGCCCGCCCCGGACAAAGTTCACGCGGCCGAGTAGCGGTGCTCCGGCCAGGTACAGATCGCCGACGCAGTCCAGCACCTTGTGCCGGATAAATTCGTCCGGGAACCGGAGCCCTCCCTGGGCATGAACCTTCATGCCGTCGACAACAATGACGTTGTCCAGACTCCCGCCTTTACCGAGGCCCTGAATACGCAACCGGGCAGCATCGGCGGCCGTGCAAAAGGTTCGTGCAGGTGCGAGTTCGTCCCTGAAACTCGTACCATCCAGCGTAAAGTCGTAACTCTGTCGCCCGATCGCGGTCTCTGGGTAGTCGATGGTGCCGGACACCACGAACGCTTCGGCCGGCTCGATGCGCACCTGGCTTGCCCCCTCAGAGACTTCCACGGGATGCTGGACCCGAATCCACGATCGCAGGCGCTCCTGTGAAACGAGGCCAGCCATTTCCAGCCTCTCAACAAGGTAGGCTGCCGATCCGTCAAAAATCGGAACCTCGCGACCGTCCAATTCCACCCGCGCATTGTCGATACCAAGGCCAGCGAGCGCGGACAGCAAATGTTCAACGGTCCAGATCGATGCGTTCGCGCTGACCCCCAACATCATGTTCCGGTTTTCCGCGTCGGCCACCCGTCCCCAATGGGCAGGGACCTCGGGAGTGTCGGGCAAGTCGGTGCGTACCAGCACAATCCCTGTTCCCGCAGCCGCAGGGCGGACCACCATCGTCACCGGATCCCCGGTGAACAACCCTTTATCTTCAAAATGAACCGGATTTGCGATGGTATGTTCGACTGCGTGCATGGCGTACCCGGGGGAAGCGAGCAGATGCGACACACTGTTTGCGGACATCTGTGCCGCAAACGGAGGATCCGCCCTTCCGCCTGAAGAAAATCGTTCGATGTTCGGTGCGTGATGCGACCGGCCGCACTGTATCGGCACTATCTGCAGACCGCCATTCAATAATCATTTCAATTGTTACACTCTAGTGTTCTGTCCCATAAATAATTGAAATAATACTGAGTGTGTCCATTCCGGGGAGCAGGCTCATGCCTCGCGGTCGTCCTGTCGCACCCATCGTTCTTTCCGATGCGCAGAAAAACCAGCTGCTCACGATCGCCCGCTCCCGCTCACTGCCGCATGGGGTCGTGCTGCGATCCCGGATCGTGCTCGACTGCGCCCAGGGCGAGTCGAACGCCTCCATCGCCAGACGCTTGGGCCTGAGCAACATGACCGTCGGCAAATGGCGTCGCCGCTACCTCGGACTCGGCATTGAAGGACTGCACGACGAACTTCGGCCCGGTCGGCCGCAGCACGACGACGCTGTCCGCCGCTCTCGACGTGGGCACCGGCGACGTACTCGCGCAGTGCAAACAACGCCATCGGCACGAGAAGTTCCTCGCCTTCCTGCGCCGCATCGACGCCAACGTGCCCGCGACGCTCGACATCCATCTCATTGTCGACAACTACGCCACCCACAAGCATCCCGGGGTCAACGCCTGGCTGGCTCGCCGGCCCCGCTACCACATGCACGACACCCCCACCTACGCCTCCTGAATCCATAAGGTTGAGCGCTGGTTCGGGCTGATCGCGCAACAGGCCATCCGCCGCGGCTCGTTCTCCAACGTCAAGGAACTGCCCCTCAGGATCAACACCTTCGTGGACCAGCACAGTGCGCAAACCAACTCCTTCGTCTGGGTCGCGACTGTCGCTTCCATCCTTGCCAAAGTCGAACGGATTAGCTCGTTTATTTCCGGGACACGACACTAGTTCGTGTTTCAGTCCCGCTCCCGGACCTTGCATCACCTACCACTGCGGCGGCTTTCTGATCGTCGTGCCGGGGATCGGGTTCGGCAACTGCGATCGTTGTAGCGCGCCGGGCCGGATATACCTCGCGAAATCTGCCTGCGCCATGAGCTGTCGGGATGGCCGTCTGGTACCAGGCGTCAACAGGCCGATCCGCTTGTCACGATGGTGTCTCACAAGGCGCATTCCTTCTGCGAGGTCACTGTCATTGCTTACTACGACTGCGCAGTCGTAGGCGTCCAGCCAGGCGTCGTTGACCAGGTGGACAGCCAAGTTGACATCGGAGCCCTTCTCCTCGGTCCGGATCACCTCGACGGTGCGCTGGTCGCCGATCGGTCGTGCGAGCAGCGCCCTGACCTTGTGACTCATGAAGTGCCCGAAATACACCTCGACCTCGGGCCGGTAGCGCTGAAGGGCGCGAAGATACACATCCTGTCGTTGCGGCATCGATGGATCGGCCGACGTGCTCGATACCCGAGCCGTGAAGTACTTGACTGTGACGATATCGTGGTGGGGCTAGAGAACCTTTGCAAGCAAGCTGGGCAGATCCAGCCATTTCCAGGGGGAGGCCTTCAGCGCGCGGTAGTAGAGATTGAAGCCGTCGACATAAACGAAAGTACGCATTTCTCAGCCATAAAAAGCAAGGGCCTCCGAAGAGGCCCCGCGCCCTGCGGTCGAAACCACAGGGGGTGTAGGAAGAAATCTAGACATCGGGCTCACGGAAATCAATATCCCCAAGCTTCCCGATCCGCTGACCTTGCAGTTGGCCTGTCCCGGCTGCAACTGAACGACCATTGTTGTGTCCCATAAATATTCGATTTAATAATGAGCGCGTCCATTCTGGGAAGCACGCTCATGCCTCGCGGTCGTCCCGTCGGGCCCCTCGTTCTTTCCGATGTGCTGAGCGGTGCGAGCAGACCTGCTCAGGTCAGGGATCACGGCCGAAACCCCTAGCGCACGGCCCGTTGTCAGGGTTCGCCAACAGGGCTGCAACGCCGATGTCGAATCCGTTCGGAATTCCGCCAACGCGTCATTGACCCCGACCAGATCATCGAAGCGTTGGCACAGCCGTCCGGTTGTTTTACAAAAGGACCCTGACGCAGCCATCATCCTGAACCCGGACTAGAGCGCCCGCATGACGGACAAGAGCCCCATTGACCCCGCGATCGTCGCCGCAAGCAAGCGCGCCGCCGAGGCCGTACCAGTGGTTGATTTCCGGACACTAGTCAACGCTCCCGCAGAGGAGTTGCGCGCTGCGTACGATGCTATTTGTTCGTACTGGAACAGCCGACCACCAACGGTCCAATCCGTGGTCGACCTTGAAAAACAAGGTCCGCACGGCGCCCTCCCCTTGCGCGTATACCGCCCGCACTCCGAACCCGGTCCCGGCCTGCTCTACTTCCATGGTGGCGGGTTCATGCTCGGCAGTCTCGAAACGCACGACACCGTGTGCCGGTTGCTGGCACGCGAAACCGGCGCGGCTGTTGTTGCCGTGGATTACCGACTTGCCCCAGAGCATCGTTTTCCCGTGGCGGTGGAAGAATGCATCTTCGCCTGCGACTGGCTGGTTGCCCACGGTTCGGAAATCGGTGTCGATACGGCGCGGTTGGCGGTTGGCGGCGACAGCGCGGGGGCCAATCTCGCCCTGACGGTCCTCAACGAGCGGCGGGACCCGCTGTCAGGCGGGGTCCTGTTCTACGGCAGTTACGGACATCTGCCCGAGCATGGCTATCCGCTGGGGAGGGCCGCCGAAGCGTTCGGTGACGGGCGCTATGGCCTGGGATTGCCGCTCATCCGGTATTTCTACGCGAGTTACCTGGGCGACCAGGCCGGAACATCCGACCCGCGGTTCTGCTCACTCAAATGCGACTTCAGCGGTCTTCCACCGGTTTTGTTGACAGCCGCTGCCGTTGATCCCCTGCTTGATGATTCCGAAGCACTGCGATCACACTTTCAGGCTGCAGGCGTGCCACACAGCTATATCGTCTATCCGGGGATGCCTCACGGCTTTCTGATGCTCGCCCCGTGGGCCGAGCCTGCTCGCCGCCCCTTCCGTGACGCGGCCGCGTATCTGAAAACCTTGTGGCACGGCTGAAGCGGGAGGCTGATCCCGTCTTCGGTTGCCTTCGCATCGCGGAACACTGATCGTAGTACTATCGGAGCCCGCTGCAGACCCAACGATCCGGTCCGCACACGGGGGCCTCCCCCGGCACGTCAATCGACCCGACCTAGGAGAAACTGTTGAGCGATCTATTGCGCGAGATCGATGAAGATCTTCGCATCGAACGGTTGCGCCGTCTCGGCCGCCGCTACGGCCCGATGGCAGCAGGGGTACTTGTGCTCGTCGGGGCGCTTGTTGGGGGCTGGTTCGTATGGCAGGGCCATCTCGAAAACCGGCGCGCAGAGGACGCTGATCGATACGCCGCCGCTGTCGCGGCGTTGGAGACCGACAACATCGGCCTGGCGATCGCCGACTTGGCCACGCTTGCACGAGAGGCGGAGCCCGGTTACGCCCTTCTTGCTAGGCTTTCGGAGGCTGCGGCGCTCACCGCAACAGGTGACACCGCAGGCGCAATCAGCATTTATGATGCCATTGCAGCCGACACCTCCGCGCCTCCGCACTACCAAGCCGTTGCTGATCTGCTTGCGTCGTACCTGCTGCTTGACCAGGGTGCGACCGAGGTCATCCGCGGTCGGATTCAGCGTTTTCTGGACCGTCCCGCGAGCCCGTGGAACGCTCTCGCTCGCGAGATCGATGCCCACCTCGCCTACCGTGACGCTGACATCGCGGCGGCACGAGATCAATTTCAGGCCTTGGCGGACGATCCCAGCGCACCAAACGGCGTCCGGGTTCGGGCAAGCCGGATGTTGCAGATGTGGCCTGAACCGGAGGCGTAAGTGCGTCCTCTAGCCCTCCTCGCCATGGCCGTTTTGTTGTCGGCATGTACTTCGTGGCTGGGCGGAGACGACGAAGAGGTGCTGCCCGGGGAGCGAATTTCCATTCTCGCCTTCGAGGATCAACTGGCGCCCACCGATGCGTCCGAAGCTCCCATCACCCTCAATCAGCCAGTGCCGATCGCCAGCTGGAGCCAGGGAGACAGCAATGCCGACAATCGGCCTCTGCACGCTGCCTATTCAGGCTCTCTCTCCTCGATTTGGAATGTGAAGGTCGGTCGCGGGGAAGGCCGTGCGTCGCGGATCCTGAACCAGCCGATCGTTGACGGCAGCCACCTCTACGTCCTCGATGGGGATGGTCATGTGGTTGCGCTCTCGCTCGAAACCCAGCGGGTCACGTGGGAACAATCAGTCCGTCCTGAGGGCAAGGATGGTGGCCGCAGCGTGGGAGGCGGCGTGGCCCTGGATGCTGACAGGCTGTTCGTCACGACCGGGTATGGTGACGTGCTGGCGCTCGACCGCGCCAGCGGAAACGTCGAGTGGCAGCGGAGCTACGGAATCCCGTTCCGAGGCGCACCCACCATTCAGGGGCCGCGCGTGTATGCGAGCCTGGTCACCGATCAGACGGTTGCACTTCTCCGCAATGATGGAAGCGAAATCTGGCAACACGAAGGGGCGTACAAGGAAGGCCCTTCGATCCTGAATGCACCGACTTCTGCCGCCAACGATGATGTCGTCGTCGTTCCGTACTCGACGGGCGAACTGGTAGCGCTTCGGGCAGATAACGGCAGGGAAGCTTGGCGGGTGGCGTTGGTCGATACGCTGCAGGGAGCAACCCGGATCGAGGTCGAGGATGTCGCGGGAAGTCCTGTCATTGACCGCAACGCTGTCATAGCCGGCAGCACCACCGGTGTGTTCGGGCGTTTCGGTATCCAGACCGGCACCCCGTTGTGGCAAATCCCGCTTTCCATCACCCAAACTCCACGGATCGCCGGAAACTGGATGTACGCGCTGGCCGAGCAGGATGATCTCGTTTGTTTGCGTCTGGACAACGGCAGTATCCGCTGGCGGGTGAACCTGGCCGAAGTCCTCGGTCTCGAGGAAGACGAAGAAACCGCCTGGTCGGGTCTGGTCGTCGCCGGCGAATCGGTCATCGTTGCCGGCAGACGCCACGTTGCGAAGCTCAGCCCGGTTGATGGATCGCTTGTGCAAGCGACCTCCATTCCGGCTGATGCAGCGAGCTCGCCGATCGTTGCCGACGGCACCTTGTACGTGCTGACCCGCGAAGGCACGATCGCCGCGTTTCGCTAAGCGCCCATCCTGTGCGGCTGCGCGTCGCGATCGTGGGACGTCCAAACGTCGGCAAATCCACGATTTTCAATCGGTTGACACGGCAGCGTGCGGCCCTGGTCGACCCGATGCCCGGCATGACCCGCGATCAGCATGTGCTGCCCAGCAAGGCTGGCATTGGCCAAATCGAGGTTGTCGATACACCCGGGCTTGACGCTGCCGATCCGGGCACGCTTGCGGAGCGCATGACGAAGGCAAGCAAAGCGGCGGTCGCCGAAGCCGATCTGGTCTTGTTCGTGATCGACGGACGGCAGGGCGTCTTGCCGGCCGACAAGGAATATGCGCAGTTCGTGCGGTCGCGGGCCCGTGACATCGTCCTCGTGGTCAACAAATGCGACAGCGCCGCGCTTGCAGACCAGGCTGTGGAAGGATTTGAGCTCGGGCTTGGCAGTCCGTTGCCGATTTCCGCCGAACACGGACTAGGGCTTGCTGACGTTGAGGCCGAGATTGTGGCGCGGGTAGCCGCCGGACCATCGACGGACGAGTTGCCCGGAGCACCAAAGCCCGCCGTTCGCATCACGATTATCGGACGTCCCAACGGCGGAAAGTCCACACTTGTCAATCGATTGCTGGGCGAGGAGCGCATGCTCACCGGGCCCGAACCAGGAATCACGCGCGATTCGGTAAGGCACACCTGGATGTGGCGCGGCCAACAGATCGAACTCGTGGACACTGCCGGTCTCCGGCGCGCAAGCCGGATCGATTCGAAACCCGAGGCCGCATCGGTGTCGTCAACGCGCCGGGCACTCCGATTTGCGGAGGTCGCCGTGCTGGTGGTCGACTGCAGTGAGGCGCTCGTCGATCAAGACCTTGCGATCGCCGATGAAGTCGTGCAGGAAGGCCGAGCCCTCGTCGTGGCCGCCAACAAATGGGATCTGGTCCGGCGCCCTGGCGCCGTCCGCCGCGCATTGGCGATGCGCCTCGATGACACACTGGCGCAGGCACGTGGCGTTCCATGTGTTCCACTCTCCGCACTGAACGGATTCGGAACCAATCGCCTCATGCAGGCCATCTTCGCCGCTCACATCCGCTGGAACCGGCGGGTACCCACACCGGCACTCAACGATTGGCTCAGGGCCCAAACCGATGCCCATCAGCCGCCTCGCGCTCCAGGCGGGGCGCAGCGACTCCGGTTCATGACCCAAGTCAATGTTCGTCCGCCCACGTTTGCATTGTTCGCCAACCATCCCGGCAGTCTTCCACGAAGTTACGTGCGGTACCTGGCCAACGGATTGCGGGATACATTCGACCTCGATGGTGTGCCGCTTCGCATCATGGTACGCAAAGGGACCAATCCCTATGCGCACAATCGTGCCGGTTGATATGGCTTCACTCTGGTCATTGGACCGTGCGAGCACCCGCCCGGCCCCGGAGCCACACGGTACGCGCACACACATCGCGCCGGCCTAGACAACTCCAGCCATGGGACCGCAAAACTGCCCCCGTTCCCGCCTCCACACTCCGATGCGACGCTCCCCGCAGCCCGGGACGGCGCACCGGGCCGGGTGACCACCGCAGCCGGAAAGCATCGGAGCAGATGTCCTCCGCGCTGACTCGCGCGCCCACGGTGGCAGATGTGCCTTCTCGGCATCTTGGGGCTGTCACAAAACGAGGACCGTGCTCTCTGCCACGCAAGGAACAAGCGAAGCGCATTGATTACAGGGGGCCTTGCCAGGCGAGCCCATGATGTGGCCGCGCCAGACGATTCGAAAACCCGATCTGGTACACTTCGTCTCCAACCTGCGGCCAGGGCCATTCATGCAATTTTCACGCACCGTTCTCGGCCTTGTTTTCGTCTTGGTTCCGGCTACGCAGACGTACGCGGACGACGAATTACCAGCCCGTACGGTTGCCAGCCAAGAGGCCATCAGATCCCTCGCGGGTACGCTGAAGGAACACCTTTCCACGGCTATCGCGGCCGGCGGGGTGAGTTCCGCGATCGAGGTTTGCAATCTGGTGGCCCCGGAAATTGCCCAGGCGGAATCCTTGGCACGTGGCTGGAAGACCGGGCGGACCAGCCTAAAGGTCCGGAATCCCGCCAACACTCCTGACTCATGGGAACTTGAAGTGCTCAAACGTTTCGAGGCCCGCAAGGCTGCAGGCGCGGAACCCGAGACCCTCGACCACGCCGAAATCGTGTCCGCCGACGGACTCCGATCCTTTCGGTACATGAAGGCCATCGTCACCATGCCGGTGTGCCTAAACTGCCACGGTTCCAGCTTGGCACCGGACGTCGCTGCCCGACTCGACGACCTGTACCCGGAGGATCAGGCTCGTGGCTACGCCGTAGGTGACCTCAGGGGGGCGTTCACGGTGGTGCAGCCACTTGAGTAACCGCTAGCCGAATTCCTCTAGATGGCGTGGACCGTTGCAACCATGGTCGCTGACGAAGAGCCGAGCGGCATCTGGAACGAAATCGTCGTGCTGCACGTCCAGCCGATAGACACCAAGGACAGTTCGCTACTTGCACGACGATGCAACTTTCCCGGCCAGCCCGTTGCACTCCCGTCAAGTGCCGGATTCGCCTACGACGTGTATCGTCGTTTGGCTAACGTTGGCAAGCCGATTCGCCCGCCGGTTGAAATACGAACCTGCCAACAAATACACTATAAACATAGTGATTTAAGTTACCGGAATCGAAATTGATGCCCAATACACCGCTACTGGACAAAATCCGCGAACCGCGAGACCTTCGAAAGCTGGCACCGGGAAAATTGCGACAGGTCGCTGACGAGTTGCGAGCCGAGACCATCGACGCTGTTTCCGTCACCGGAGGCCATCTTGGTGCGGGACTGGGAGTTATCGAGCTGACGGTTGCTCTGCACTATCTGTTTGATACACCATTAGACCGCATCATTTGGGATGTTGGCCATCAAGTCTATCCACACAAGATCTTGACAGGGCGCCGCGATCGCATACGCACAATCCGGCAAGGCGGAGGATTATCCGGCTTCACCAAACGCGCCGAAAGCGAGTACGACCCGTTTGGTGCCGCCCATGCCTCGACGTCTATTTCTGCTGCCCTCGGTTTTTCCGTGGCCCGTGACTTGAGCGAGAAAAATCACAGGGTCATTGCGGTCATTGGTGATGGCGCCATGACCGGAGGGATGGCATTCGAAGGGCTCAATAATGCCGGTGCAATGGCAAACAAGACTATCGTGATACTTAACGATAACGAAATGTCGATCGCACCGCCCGTGGGCGCGCTATCAGCCTATTTGTCGCGTCTCATTTCATCGAAATCGTACCGGTCGCTTCGCGATATCGGCCTGCATATGTCTAAGAGGTTGTCTGCGACCGTACAACAATCAGCCCAACGAGCCGAAAGCTATGCGCGAAGTTTGCTGACTGGAGGTACGTTGTTCGAAAACCTTGGGATGTACTACGTGGGTCCCATCGACGGCCATAACCTGGACCATCTGATCCCGGTTCTTCGCAACGTCCGCGACGACCAGGCAGACGGCCCTGTCCTGGTGCATGTCGTAACGACAAAGGGCAAAGGATATCCACCGGCGGAGAAATCACACGATGCCTACCACGGGGTTGGGAAGTTCGATGTTGTCAGCGGCACCCAAGCTCCGAGTAAGGCCGGCGCCCCGCCAAGCTTTACCCGCGTCTTTTCAGACGCCCTCATTGAAGAAGCTCGCCGCGACGACAAGATTGTTGCCATTACGGCGGCCATGCCTTCAGGCACGGGAGTTGATCGGTTCCAACAAGTGTTTCCCGACCGCGCCTTCGACGTCGGCCTGGCAGAACAGCATGCGGTCACGTTTGCCGCCGGACTTGCGGCCGAAGGCATGAAGCCCTTTGCGGCAATCTATTCGACCTTTCTGCAGAGAGCGTTCGATCAGATTGTGCATGACGTTGCCATCCAAAGTCTTCCGGTCCGCTTTGCAATTGATCGCGCCGGTTACGTGGGCGCCGACGGTCAGACCCACTGCGGGGCATTCGATATCGCGTACCTTGGATGCCTTCCGGGATTTGTGCTGATGGCCGCGGCCGACGAGGCGGAACTTGTCAACATGGTCGCAACCGCTGTTGGGATTGACGACCGCCCCTGTGCGTTTCGTTATCCACGGGGAAGTGGCACGGGTGCAAGCCTTCCGGAAAAACCGCAAGCGCTTTCGATTGGCAAGGGCCGAATCGTTCGGGAAGGCACGACCGTGGCGCTGCTTTCGTACGGATCGCGGCTGGGTGATTGTCTGGAAGCCGCCGACAAGCTAGACGCATGCGGATGCTCGACAACCGTCGCTGACGCTCGTTTTGCGAAGCCGCTCGATCAGGCGTTGGTCAAACGTCTGGCTGCCAATCATGAAGTCCTGGTTTCCGTGGAAGAAGGATCTATCGGTGGGATTGCGACGCAGATCATGCATTTCCTGATTCATGAAGGGGTGCTTGATTCTTCGAAGACAAAGTTTCGTCCCATGGTCATGCCCGACAGATTTCTGGACCAAGACGCGCCCGCACAACAGGTTCGAAGCGCGGGACTCGATTCCGAACACATCGTTCACAACGTGCTGCAGATCTTGGGAAAAGATTCTCGTCGTGAATTCTCGGAGGCGGCGGCTGCAGCCGCCACGCCGTAAGCAATGCAAATTCGGTCAGCCCGACCGTGTTGCCAATTTCCGCGAATTTTTCTGCTTTCGGGCGGGAGCTTTTCCCAGCAGATGAATCGGCCTCACAGATCGCCAGAGGAGTTTGGCCGAGTGAACCGGCACTGGAGCGACGTGTAACTGGCGAATCCGGTTTCAATCACCTGGGCCCACTGGAGGCAGTGGGTTTTGGGCGCCGGTCGACCCAAGAGGTCAAGTCATGGAAGCTGGCGTATCGGAACCAGACGCGCTGACAAACACACTTGCCCGCTTCCCCAATCGCCGCAATGCTCGGTCAATTGTAGCCCCCTTGGTACTGTGTTCCGGATTCAGCATCCGCCGTACCTCGCCCTCTGCGACTCCAAGCTCGCGGGCGAACCGTTGTTTCGACATGCCCGTCTTGCGCCATGCCTCGTAAAGAGCCACCTTCAGCGCGATCTGTACTGATGGTACAACTGCGGGTTGTTCCCTGCCACTGCGTGACGGCGCTGGCAGACGATCACCGTCTCGGATTGTGGTTGCGAGGAGTTCGCGCAAGAGGTCCTTGGCTTCGGTCAGGGCTTCATCTTGCCTGGCGCCGTCCGTAGCACCCCATCCGAAGTCAGGAAAGGAAACAACGAACCGGCCGCCCCCGTCTCGTTCAACGTGGGCGGGATAGTTGTAAGTGTTCGGCATTTCAACTGACCTCCGAGTCGTGCCCGCGGTCAAGCTCGAGAGCTGCTGGATATCCGCTCGGGGTGATCTGAGGATGCTACGGTCCAGCGAGATCGACATGCGTCTGGAATTGCTCTCACCAAGCAACGGCACGCGACCACATCAAGTGTGCCGGACTACGGCACTGAAGCGTCCGCTGAACGCCGATAGGTATAAACGCCGGCGCCTACAATCAATCCGGCTCCGATCAATGTGTGCGTTCCGGGCACCGTTCCGAACAGGAGAATGCCGTAACTGACCGCGAACAGGAGTTGAACATATGTCAAGGGCGCGAGTTTGCTGGCCTCCACCCGTGCAAACGCGAATCCGGCAAGGTACTGCCCGAGTGCACCGAAGCAACCAATGATGACCAGCAAAACCCAGCCCGCGGCATCGGGAGCCTGCCAATCTAGCGGCACCGCGATACTTAAGGCGATAAACCCCACTACTGATGTGTAAACAAGGCCAGTTTCGGGCTTGTCGACCACGGATACAGTGCGGCTTGAGATCATATACAAGGCGAACATGACCGCTCCGATCAATCCTGACGCTACTCCGGTCAATGTCCCTGCAGGAAGGGCGCCCGTATCTCCCATGAGGGCCGCCATCACAGCAATTGGCTGCACAATCACGAGAACGCCTGCGAATCCGACAAGTGCAGCGCACCATTCCTGCCAACCCACGCGCTCGCCAAGAATTGGACCTGAAAGCACCGACATGATCAAGGGAGCGGTAAACATGATGGACGTCGCTTCAGCAATCGGCAGGCGAGCCAGTGCATGAAAGTAAAAGAATGTCATGGCGCACAGGAACAGAGACCTGATGAGTTGCGCAGCCGGCCGTCGACTCCGATAGATTGTCCGACCGCGTCCCGAAGCCCGCAGACCAGCAACGACCAGGGCAATGAGCGCAAAATGGAACGTATAGCGGGCCCAGACCACCTGCAGGACCGGAAAGGAAAGCGATAGCCATTTTCCGTACGCTTCCATCGTCGAAAACGAAAGCAACATGCAGACAAAGAAAAACATCCCAGCCCGCTGGGAGTTTCCTGGATTGAACCTACGCATGAACGTCGTGATCTCTTCCGGCCAATTGCCCGACCTTGCGGCTGATTGGATCGCACTCAAGCACGGCATCGCCGTGCATGCCTGAGGACTGGAGACTACGACCGGGATGCTGGCCGCCAGCTGCCTTGACGCCGGTAGCGATATGTGCGCCAAGCTCAGCGGGCCGGGTCGCCATACAATGTCTGGACCTGTATCTCACCCGATCTCCACTCTTGATCGCAATGAGAAACCAGTCCGGGCGGGCAACCCAACCACGGCTGATCGGCTTGGTCACACGGCGTCGTCTCGGTACAACTTTGCCAAGGCAGTCACGTCCGAATCCGCGTGACCCCGCTGCACCATCAGCCGGTGCAGTTCCGCCGCTGTTCCGGCCATAGGCATGGCCGAGTTAGTCTGACGCGCGAGCTCAACCACGGTATCCAGATCCTTCAATATTGTCCGAATATGTGACTCGATGCTGAAGTCACCAGAGCCCATTTTGGGAAAAAACTGCTGCAGCAACAGGGAGTCAGCACGACCTCCGGCTAACGCACTGGGAACCTGGTCCACGTCAATGCCGGCACGCAACGCCAACCCCGCCGCTTCGGCGAGCACGGCGATGCCGCAGCCCACAATCGTCTGATTGATCAGTTTGGTCGTTTGTCCCGAGCCCACAGGGCCCATTAACGTGAACTGCCGGGCGAGTATCGACATGAGCGGGGATACCCGCTCAAAATCACCACGGGTTCCACCGGCCATGACGGTAAGCGTTCCGTTCTCGGCGCCAACCACACCTCCGGATACCGGTGCATCCATCCAGTGCATTCCTGTTTGTCGCTCCAGCCGTTCCGCCATCGCGCGGCACGCGTCCGGCCGAATCGATGACAAATCGACGAGGAGTCTCCCCTCGGACGCCCCCTCGGCAATGCCGTTTGGGCCAAACACCACAGCTTCCACTGCCTCGGTGTCCGAAAGGCAGGTAAAGACAATGTCTGCCGACCGGGCTACATCCGCGGCCGTTGCCTGAAGTCGCGCGCCGGATTTCTCGAAGGGGACAAGCTTTTCGGGGCGTCGCCCCCACACCGCAAGCGGTTTCTCCGCCTCGAGCAAGCGGGTCGCCATCGGCGCTCCCATCAACCCAAGTCCTATGTATCCAAGGCGCAATGCGTCATCACCCAAGGTTCGTTCCTCCGCAGCAACTTGTGGCTGTCAATCCCCCGAAGCGCACTTGCGGCACCATGCAAGCAAGGAGTCCGAGAAAGCGTGGGACGGCGCCGCACGACTGCCGGCCCATGGCCCCCGGAAGCCTACACGTGCGCATTCCTTAACGTTGCAGCTTCGGCGGCAACACTTCGAGGCCTCGAGATGCACCGATGCGGATCGCTGTTCGGTTTGGTCCCCGGCGTCACGCACGCTAGAATGTTTCGTCGCATTTGCGTACGGGAGAAACTGATGCGCACTACTACGATGTGGTTGCTTGCCGCGACGTTCGCGATCACGGTCGCGCACGCGCGAGACGTGGATCCCGCAGGCTCCGAACTCTGGGAAGACCTGAGCGGAGCTTACCTCGGCGAAGACGCGACAGTGACATTCGATAATTCAATTCGGGTCATGATGGCGGATCGGGTGGAGAGCGCCCACGAGGTTCCAATCATGGTGAAAATCCCGCATGAACTGCGGGATATGGAAGAACTCGTCCTGCTTGTGGACCGCAACCCCATCCAGCAGGTCGCGCGGATCATGCCGCATCGTCCGATCGAGTCAGTCGGAATGAATATCAGGCTTGAGGAATCGACTCCCGTGCGCGCAGCCGTGCGCGGCCAAGACGGGATCTGGCACGTTGCCACCAAATCCGTACTGGTGATGAGCGCAGGCGGCTGCTCATCCCCCTCGCCCGGCGGCGACCTCATGGCGACGGTTGGCGACGTCGAGATCAAGCGCTTCGATCGGCATGGCGGGGCCAGCCGTCTGAAGGTCCGGATCAACCATCCAATGGATACAGGGTTCGTTGTCCTGGATGATGGCGATGTGGTGCCGCCGTACTATGTAGAAAAGGTGCAAATCGAAGATGAGCGGGGCCCCATCGCCGAGATGCTGACCTGGGCAGCCATGTCGCAAGATCCCGTGATCACACTTGACCTTCTGGAACAAGGGCAGTCGCTGCGTGTCTGGGGAAACGACTCGGAAGGCCAGACATTTGAAGGACTCGAAAACACGCCTGTCATGTGACGTAGCGGCAACGCGTTCCGGCCTGGCTGCAGCCTGCCTCTTCCTTTGTGCGGCGTACGCCTCACCTTCAGCCGGACAATCTTATGGGTTGCAGCCTTTTGAGGTTGCACCCGGCGTCTACGTCTTCACAGGCCGGCAGGAAGGCCTGACGCCCGCTAACGGCGCCAATATCGCCAACACCGGATTCATTGTGGGATCGCGCGAGATCCTTGCGATCGAAACCGGCCCCACGCACCGCTACGCCAAAGAGATGCTCACGGCCATCAGGTCAGTGTCCGACCTGCCGATCCGGCGCGCCGTGGTGACCCATCGGCACCCGGACCATTCGTTCGGAATCGGTGCCTTCCGTGAAGCCGGAGTGAGCATTCTCATGCACCCCCTCGAGGCCCAGGGGTTGGCTCGAGAAGGGCCCGCGCTGCTCGATCTCATGACCACTCTGATCGGTGAGGACTGGACGCAAGGCACGGAAATCGAGGTGCCAAGTTCGGAAATACGCACTGACGTCTCCATGGATCTGGGTAACCGTGCTGTCGACGTGCTCGTTTTTGAGGGCGGGCATACCGCCGGTGATCTGGTTGTGCTTGATCGCCTCACCGGCACGGCTTTCTTTGGGGATCTCCTGTTCGTCGGCAGGGCAGCCACGGTGCCACACGCCAAAATCGGTGTCTGGCTCAACCATCTGGATCGCCTGGAGGGAATTCAGTGGTCGATCGGTGTCCCGGGGCATGGGCCAGTAGTCACCGACAGCGAGAGTTTTGCGGACACGCGCGACTGGATCCGGTTCCTTCGTGACCGCACAGTCAGTGCCGTACAGACCGGAGAAAGCCCCGCGGAGATACTGGACCCGGGCGTGCCGCAGCCGTACCAGGGGCTCGCAGAATCACAAGCCACATTTGGCCGGGCGATCCTCCAGCTCTACCGCCGATATGAGGCGTTGAGTCCAGAAGAGCTTGATGCCGTGACCGACTGACGCGCCCACAGCGGCCATTCGACACAATTTCCCGCCCACCCTTGTCGTGACGTTGATGCACGACAGGTCACCGCCCGTGGGTTCCCGGACGCGCAGGTTTACCGAGTGTTCGATGTCGGGCAGTGAGCGTTGCGCCAACCAGCGCGGATGATGCCGCGCATCGGAGCCGACCACCGTCGCGCGCTGGCGTGTTGCCGAAGAAGCCTGGTTGCACCCAACGCGGATCGTGGGCGCGTTCAGCCGCGGGCGCGCCACGATTGCTGGTGGAGCCGAGGGGATTCGAACCCCTGACCTTCGCATTGCGAACGCGACGCTCTCCCAACTGAGCTACGGCCCCGCCAGAACGCTTGTCTGGCATGCGGCCACACTGGTGTCAAATGCCGCAAGGTCCATGGGGGCTGCTCGGCGTGCTATATCCGTGACCTACGCGCGGCGGCCGTTCGACCGTGATCGCCAGTCGCAGGCCCTGCTCGGGAGTACCGCATGCCTGACGTGAACAAGGTAGTGCTCGCCTATTCGGGCGGGCTCGACACTTCGGTCATCCTGCGATGGCTGCAGGACACCTATCAGTGCGAGGTGGTCACCTTTTCCGCCGATCTTGGTTATGAAGGGGTGGAGCGCGCCCGAACCAAGGCAGACCAGATGGGGGTTCGGGACATTCGCGTCGAGGATCTCCGCGAGGTGTTCGTGCGTGACTACGTGTTCCCGTTGTTTCGCGCCAACGCGCTATACGAAGGGACCTACCTTCTGGGAACCTCCATTGCCCGGCCGTTGATTGCCCGACGTCAGGTCGAGATTGCCCGCGAAACCGATGCCGACGCCGTCGCCCACGGCGCGACAGGCAAGGGCAATGACCAGGTCCGCTTCGAGTTGAGCTATTACGCGCTCAATCCCGAGATTCAGGTCATTGCGCCCTGGCGAACGTGGGACTTGCGTTCGCGATCCGATCTGCTTGCCTACGCCGAGGCACACCAGATTCCGATCGAAAGTGCCAGTGCCGGCGAGCCTCCGTACTCCACCGACTCGAATCTCCTCCACACCTCGTACGAAGGCCGGGCTCTGGAAGATCCCTGGCGCGAACCGGACGAAGCGATGTTCCAGAGGACAGTGCGTCCCGAAGCCGCAGCAGAGGACCCCCAATACGTTGAAGTGGACTTTGAAGAGGGCGATCCCGTCGCCGTTGACGGCAAGCGGTTGAGTCCGGGGCAATTGCTGGAGCGCCTCAACGAGCTGGGGGGCGCCCATGGAGTCGGCCGTCTTGATCTTGTGGAGAATCGGTTCGTCGGCATGAAGTCCCGGGGAATTTACGAGACACCGGGAGGAACGCTGTTGCAGGCCGCGCACCGAGCTGTGGAGTCGCTCACGCTGGACGGGCCAACGATGCGCACGCGAGACGAGGCCATGCCCCGTTACGCCTCGCTCGTATACAACGGCTTCTGGTTTGCTCCCGAGCGCGAGATGCTCCAGGCGTTGATCGACGAATCGCAGCGGAACGTCACGGGGACGGCGCGTCTCAAGCTCTATCGCGGATCCGTCCGCGTCGTGGGTCGGCGATCGCCGAGAAGCCTTTACAGCGAATCGATTGCCACGTTCGAAGCCGATTCAGTCTACAACCAGCAGGATGCCGAAGGCTTCATCCGCCTGCACGCGCTCCGCCTGCAGCAGCGGCAGCGGACGCAGAAGGCCCGCTAGAGCAAATTCTCGTCAGATTGAGCCATTGCTGGCGCGCCAGAGGTCGTTGATGTGCCGCACTGGCTCGATTGCATGGCGAGCGGGTCATAGCAGTCGGGCCAGTCCCGCATCAAGGGATATCGCCCGAAACTGCAGGGAACCCTGCCTCATGGGTCGCCTGCCAAGGAATAATCGACACGTGCCAGCCGGATCGCCATGTAAACGGCTGGGAACAACTTCAGAACAAATCCGGGCAACAAACAGCAGGTCGCTGGCGCCCCGCTTTGCCCGGTGCAACAACGCAAAACCGCCCAGACCAAGCAGTAACGAGGCCAAAACGTGCTGACCAAACCCGGTTTGCAAACAAAAACCCCGGGCGCATACCGAATGGCAGAGGCGGGTCCGGGGCGTACGTCATGAATATGGCGGACCGGGGAGCAGGCGTCTATGGCTTCCGCTACACCACAGAGGTCCTCAACGAACTCGACGAGTGCCTCTCGCGCGAGCGACTGAGCACCTATCTTGATGCTGCTCGGGGAAACCGGGAAGCGGCAGTGCGCCTCCATGTCCGAAACACCGCACTTAGCTCTGCCTTCTATGGACCGTTGCAGGTACTACCGTTGCAGATACTTGAGGTCTCACTGCGCAATGCCGTGAACCACAAGCTCGGCGAACGATACGGTCAGGCTTGGTACGATAACAGTCATGCGGGTCTCGACAAGGGTGCCCGAGCACGGATCGCGAATGCGAGGTCCGAGTTGGAGCGAGACGGGCATCGCGACGCTCCGCATAGGATTGTCGCGGCGCTGTCATTCGGATTCTGGGTTTCCTTGCTCGGTCCTTGGGGGCCGAGCAGCCTCAAGAGGCAAGGCCAACTACGAGATGACGCTCTGGCGGCCGGCCTTGCGCTACGTGTTCACACATCGTAGGCCCTTGACCCGCAAGCAGGCTCACAGACCCTTGAACGAATTGCGGACCTTGCGTAACCGGATTGCTCACCATGAACCGATATTCGGGCGGAAACTCCTGACCGACCATGACCGCATTCTGGAGGTTGCGGAATGGATATCCCCGGTAATCCGAACATGGATCGAACACCACAGCCAGGTCCCCGCCATTCTTGGAGACCCCGCAGGCACTGGAAATAGTCAATTTTGACTAACCGCAATCTGGCAGGCCGGGCGAATTCCCGGCGTGGGCCTCTCCAGTTGGCTGCACCGACTCTCAATTCTTCGCGCACGAAACGCGCGCTAGCCGTACGCAACCTCGGACAGCAAGCTTCGCACAAACCACACGGCCAAAATGAGAACCAGGGGCGAGATGTCGATTGTCCCGGTATCGGGCAAGATCCGGCGGATCGGCCTCAGCAAGGGCTCGGTCAACCGGCTAAGCGCCTGGTGCAGGCTGTACACGAACCGATTCCGGAAATTGATGACGTCAAAGGCGATCAACCAACTCAGTACCGCCTGGATCACCACAATCCAGATCACAAGGTCGAGAATCTTGTCGATGAGCGCGATAAGGCTATTCATGGGTCGTGCTGCAGAACCAATAGAGACACCGAACCGTCAGTATATCCGTGAGCACGCACACACATTCTGATCAGCCGTGATGCTGATTGCGAGGCCAACCCGAGATGCAAGAATTCGCGGAAACTCTCCATCCGGGATACACGCAAGCGTTCACCGTCAAGCGGATGCTGGCCGACGAGCGGAGTGAGTTTCAGCACATTCAGCTGTTCGACAACCCGGTGTTTGGAAGGATTCTGGTCCTTGACGGAATCGTCCAGATCACGGAGCGCGACGAACATACGTATTCGGAAATGATGGTGCACCCGGCCATGTTCGAACACGGTCGAGTCGAGACGGTGATGATCGCTGGCGGTGGTGATGGTGCCGTCGCAGAAGAAGTGCTCAAACACGCCTCGGTGCAGCATGTCGACCTGGTGGAGATCGACCCGCGCGTGGTGGAATTGGCCCGCCAGTTTCTCCCGTCAGTCCACGGAGCGGCATTTTCGGACCCACGGCTCCATCTGCATTTTGCTGACGCATCCCGATTTCTCGACATGCACCCGCGCCGCTACGACCTGATTATTTCGGATCGTCCTGATCCTGTGGGACCGGCCGAACGCCTGTTCTCGGAGTCCTATTACCGAAAGGCCGCCGCGGCACTTCAAGAGCATGGCATCGCTGTGTTCCAGAGCGGCGTGCCGTTCTTTCAGCACGACGAATATCAGGACACCTGCCGGAAAATGCGCTCCGTTTGGGGAGAGGTTGTCACCTATCTCACAGTGACACCGACGTATACCGGCGGCCTCATGGCAATCACACGAGGCTCAACACAACCACTGACTGCGCACGACCTTGACGCAGCAGTCGAGCGAGCCAGGGCCGCATGCCCCGCAACCAGGACCTACACGCCGGACGTTCACCGGGCGGCCTACGCGTTGCCCGCGTGGATCGAACGCCTCATGAAGGCTCCGGAGGGCGACCCGGCTGCTTCATCGCCTTCAACGAAGTAGCAGCGAGGCACCCGAAATCCATTGAATCGCGATGCGTAGGCTGTGGTGTACGCGCCAGCGCACCGGATCCGGACCCGATCACCAGCCGCGAGGTCAAGCGGCAGCCGATAATCCACGGCTTCGTACAGGATGTCCGCGCTGTCGCAAGTAGGGCCCGCAAGAATCACCGGCCCGGTTGGCCGGCTCGGGTCCTCCGCCTCGATGGGATAGCGGACCGCACCGCCCTCGGTTTCGGCCAGGCCACCGAAGCGGCCAATATCAAGGAACACCCAGCGATGCCGGTCGCTGGGTGTTTTTCGCGCAACCAGGACGACTTCGGATTCAATGATTCCGGCTTCCGCCACCAAGTAACGGCCGGGCTCGATCAATAGCTTCAGCCGACGGTCTTCGAACTGCTCGCACAAGGCCGCACGAATCACCTGTGCGCAATCGTCGATGAGGGGAGCATCGGCGTTGTACGGTGCCGGCAAGCCTCCGCCGATGTTGAGCGACTGGATCTGCACCCCTCCCGCCTCAAGTCCGAGAACTGCGTCACGCGCAACGGCCGCGGCCCGCGACCAGGCCGCCGGGTCGGTCTGCTGAGAACCCACATGAAACGACAACCCGTGCGGCCGCAGCCCCAGTCCTGCGGCACGAACCATGAGGTCGACAGCCGCAGGGGAAGTGCAACCAAACTTTCGATCGAGAGGCCAGGCAGCGCCAGAGTTGTCGACAGCCAGTCTGGCAACGACTGCAGCACCCGGAGCATTGGCAGCAATCTTCTCGAGCTCGGGGAGCGAATCGAACGCGAAGCTCCGGATCCCCCGGCGCCAGGCCCACGCGATATCCGCGCTCTTCTTGACCGTACTTCCGTAGGCCAGGCGCTCGACGGGCACGCCCTGTCGAAGACAGACCTGAATCTCCGACCTGCTGGCGACATCGAACGACGAACCGATGGCATGGAGGTGACGAACAATTTCAGGAGCCGGATTCGCCTTGACCGAATAATGAACGTCCACATTTGGCAGTGCCCGGACGATCCGCCGATACGCGGAAGTGATCTGCCCAAGGTCGATGACCAGGCACGGTGTCGGATAGCGCCGGGAATCGAGAAAGCGTTCTGCCGCAGCGCTCACGTCGGGTCGCCATTGTGGCCTGATCGACCACGACGCAACGTCTCCACCTCTGCGCGGGCCGGGCGTAGGTGTCGCTCCAGCTCGGCCAGTGCGGCGCGGGCGTCTGTGGCGCCACACAGAAATGCGTCAAATGCCGCATATCCGCGCTCCGGCCACGTGTGCACGGAAATGTGTGACTCGGCCAGCACCACCATTCCCGATACACCCTGTTCGTCCCCGAAGCGATGGAGATAAATGTGAAGGATGGTGGCACCGGCGGCACTGGCGGCGGCGCGCAACGCCTTCTCAATGGCATCAGGGTCGTCGAGGGCGTTTGCTCCCCAGAAATCGGCAATCAGGTGGACGCCGGCGTAGGTCGTCCCCCCTTCGGTGACGAACTTGTCCACCGCCACCGTACGGCCGGCATTGGCTGCGGTCGCGGTGCCGCGGTCGTCTGGAGAACGAAGCATGGCTGGAAACCTCGCGCCACGAATGGACGCCTTCAGGCAAGACGGCGATGACGGGCGCGCGTTATACAGGTTCAGACCGCTGTCACAAGGTCTACCGCGTCCACATCCAGTGCTTGCCCATTTAGCGGCATGTCCGGGCCGCGTCTATCGCACTGAACCCGGCCTTGCTGACACGGGCCACCGGGGCGCGCCTTAGGAGCACGCACCCCTTGCCGGTGCCTGATCGCCGGTTCAAATCGATCGGTTGTTTGGGGACAATCCGCCCGTGCGCCACGGCCTGCATCAAGGCCAGACCGGCCCAAACTGCGAGACCCGGGGGATGTCAGGACTCCGCCGACCGCAGAGGCCCCCAGGCCGGATCGGAAGCGTCCGTCGGCGTGCGAAGTTCGCGCTCTCGATTGCCTGTAATGTCGATTGTGAAGATCCGGATCGTATCGGTGTTTCCGGGGCTGGGTTCGGTACGCGCAAAGGCCAGCAGGCGACCACTCGGCGCCCAACTCGGACCCTCAACCAGGAACCCGTCGGCAATCAGGCGCTCGCCACTTCCGTCCGGGTGCATCAAGCCGATGTAGAAGCGCCCGCCCGTCAACTTGGTGAACGCGATGTAGTCACCACGCGGGGACCAGACTGGTGTTGTGTAGCTTCCGTTACCGAAGCTGATCCTTCGAGTATTGCTGCCATCCACGTCCATCACGAACAGCTGTGGCCTTCCTGATCGGTCAGAACTGAACACGATCTGATCGCCGCCGGGACTGTAACTTGGCGACGTATCGATGGCCCTGCCGTCGGTCAGCTGGAGTAGATCCCCGGTGCCAAGATTCAGGGTGAAGATATTTGTCAGCCCCTCCTCGGCGAGCGACATGGCGACGGCCTCGCCGTCGGGATGGAACCGGGGGGCGAACGTCATGCCGGGGAACTCGCCCAACTCTTCATTGACGCCCGCATCGAAGTCGTACCGGAAGATACTGGGGCTGCTGCCCCGATAGCTGAAATACAGTGCGCTCTGTCCGTCGGGAGCAAACCGAGGGGTCAGGACCAGATAGGACCCGTCGGTCAGGTAAGCGTGGTTGGCGCCATCCTGGTCCATGATGGCCAGGCGCTTTGTGCGGTCTGTCGCCGGACCGGTTTCGGCGACGTACAGGATTTGGGTGTCGAAATAGCCTGGTTCGCCAGTGACTCGCTCATACACGCGATCGGCCAGCACATGGGCTATGCGCCGGGCCAGGGAGGCCGGACCGTTCAGACGCACGCCCAGCATTTCACGGCCGCCGTACACGTCCCACACCCGAGCAGCAACCTCCACGACGTCACCTTCCAGGTACCGAACCGTGCCCGCCACCAGGACCTGCGCATCAATGATTCGCCAGTCACGAAACCGCGGCTGTTCCACGGCGTCGGCTGCGTCCTGCATGTAGGCATTGGGATCAATGAGGCGAAAAAGGGCCGAACCCTGGAGATCGTTCGCAACCACACCGGCGATATCAGGGACCGGAGATTCGGCACGTGTTTCGTCCACGATCAACGTCAGGGCGAAGGGAACAGGCTCGATCCTTCCCTCGGTGATGTCGATCTCCAGCGGCACATCCTGAGCCACGGCCGAATGGCCAAGTGCGGCAGCCAGAGCACACGCGAAGGCGAAACGGACGAAAAACGACATGGGGAGCACCTGACGCGCTAACGCGATGGGCGGAAGTTTAGCCGGACGTGGCGCCATAACGCATAGTCCCCGGTCGGTAGACCCGTAATCCTGCCAGTCCTCTGAATTGCCACCTGGGCGCTGTCGAGCAGCGGCCGAAGGTGCACATTGCGATCGATACGGTCGCGCTCAGCCGGCGAAATCCGAAGGTCGTGAATGGTCCCGTCCGGCTGCAGCTGGAATTCCAGAATGACAGACATGTCCTCGGTCTCCTGAAGTGCCGGTGGACGCCTCCAGTTGGCCTGGATCTGCCGTTGAATTAGGTCGTAGATGCGTGCTCGGGCAAATTGCTGCTCCGGTGTCGACGGTTCCGGATCCAGTGCAGCGTAGCGGTCAAGCGTCTCGTCGAGACTCGCGGCCGGCTGCGGGCTGGGAGCAGGCAGGTCCTGCGCGGCCAGATCACGCAGCATGTTGTCGAACTGGGACGGCGGCGGCGGTGGAGGCGCAGGTGCCGATGTGGGCGGAGGGGGTGTTTCGGTCGGTTCCGCCGGCGCCGCAGGGGTGTCGGCGTCCACCGGTGCCGGCACAGCAATCGACTGCTCCTCCGGCGGAGACGTTGTTTCGGAATCTGGCGGAGCCGGGGGAGGCGGAGCGGACGGTGCCGTCGCGATGGGTTCAGGTTGGGGCGCGGCAGGGGGTGCGGGTTCACTCGCTTGCACGGGCGGTTCCGGCGGCGGCGGACTGGCGGTCGCCGCCTGCTCAGGCAATGGTGGCGGAACCGCGTCATCGGGGGCCGGTTCCGGAGTGGGCGACTCCGGTGGCGGCAGGGTCGCTGGAGCAACAGGTTCCGGTTCCGGGTTCAGGTCCGTTGCCAACTCCACGTCGATTGGCAGCGGCATCATGACCGGTCGCGAAAACGTCGGAAGTCCAATCACGATGAGCGTGAGGACCAGAACATGCAGCAGGACCGAAAGAAAGACGCTTGCGCGCACCGAATCAGGGAGCCTCCGTTTGGTACGGGACCGTCACGAGCGCAACGCGATGATGGCCCGAAGCGGAAATGAGACTGATCACCTCCATGATCCGACCGTAATCGACGTCCCGGTCGCCACGCACGAAGATCCGCTGCCCGGGGCGTGCATCCTGCACTGCGGCCAGCTTCGCAGCCAGCGTGTCGGCCTCCACCTCAGTCTCAAAGAGCAGGACGCTCCCGTCCGCTCGCACCGACACGACAATCGGCTCATCGTTGCCGGGAATGGGGTCGGCGTCGGCTTCCGGAAGGTTGATGCTGACTCCCGACGTCAACAACGGCGCTGTAATCATGAACACGACCAGCAAGACCAGCATGACGTCAACCAGCGGCGTGACATTGATTTCCGACATGGGCGCGCGCGCCGTGCGACTTCGGCGCCCCTGCCCCCTGGCCTGTTCGATGTTCAACTCTCGGTCTCGGCGATATGGCGCGACAGGAGTGCGCCAAGTTCGCTCGCAAATGTCTCAAGCCGCGCCGCGTAACGATTGAGGTCGCCTGAAATCTTGTTGTAGGCCACCACAGCCGGGATCGCGGCCAGCAGTCCGAGCGCCGTTGCAAACAGCGCCTCGGCGATTCCGGGGGCCACGACGGCGAGCGACGTGTCCTGACTGACGGCGATCGACTGGAAGCTGTTCATGATTCCCCAGACGGTACCGAACAGACCCACGAACGGGGCGGTCGATCCGACCGTCGCCAAGAACCCCACGTTGCGTTCGAGCCCGTCCATTTCCCGCGTGACCGTCACGTGCATGACTTGTCCGATTCGCTCGTTCAGGCCTGCCGAAATCGTACGATTTCGCTCCTGAGGGGTGACTGATCGCTGCCATTCGTTCATTCCGGACACGAATACGGCCGCAAGCGGGTGGTCGGGGCGGCTTTGCAGATGCCGATGAAGTTCCTCAAGGGAACCGCCCGACCAAAACGTCTGCTCGAACTGATTTGCTCTCCGCTTCAGGTAACGAAGTCGTGCCAGTTTGTTGATGATGACCGCCCAACTCCAGATGGACGCCAGAATGAGGACGACCAGCACGGCCTTGACGACAATATCGGCCTGGAGAACCAGCCCCCAGATCGTCAGGTCGATGTCACCCGTTGTCGTGAGAAGTTCGTCCATCAGAGCCAGTCAATCACGCGCATTGGCGACGAGTCAGGGCGGAAAACGCATTCGCAACCGGCGTGGGCCATCGCCGCGGACGTCCGTCCTCGGCGATGCAAGCCAGCGTCAACGCCAGTTCCACCAGCAGGCGCCCCGGCGCGCGGATGAATTGACGAAGCTGGATCCGTGCTCCTGTGCATGCCCCGGTTTCGGTATGCACCTCCAGCGCGTCATCGAGTCGGGCCGGAGCAAGAAAGCGGATCTGCATGTCACGGACCACAAAGAATACTTGGTGCGCGTCGAACAGCGGCCCGTGTTCGATGCCAAGGCAGCGCAACATCTCGGTGCGAGCTCGCTCTGCATAACGAAGGTAGTCGGCATGATAGACGATACCCCCGGCATCGGTGTCTTCGTAATAGACCCGCACCGGAAAAACATGTGTGCCGTTCCGGAAGCATCCCGAGGGGACCGGTGTTTTAGCCACTCTCCGCCGTTCCGGCGGCGCTGTCGTCCGCCTCCTCCAGGCCCGGAAGCGTGTCGGCATGCGGTGGTTTCAAGCCCAGCCGCTTCCAGGCCGACGAGGCCGCAACCCTGCCCGCGGCTGTCCGTTGGACAAATCCGGCCTGCAGGAGAAACGGTTCAACCACGTCCTGAAGGGTTTCGACCTCCTCGGAAAGCGCTGCCGCCAACGTTTCGATTCCCACGGGACCACCGTCGTACTCGAGCACAAGCCGCTTGAGATAGCGCCGGTCAATCGCGTCGAGACCGTCGGAATCGATATGCAGTTGCTGCAGCGCGAACTCCGCGTCATTCCGCCGCACCGAATTGGAGTCCCGAATCGTGGCAAAGTCGCGCACTCGCCGGAGAAGGCGCGCCGCGACCCTGGGGGTACCCCGCGCCCGCTTCGCAATCTCCGCCGCGGCATCGGAATCCAGATCAAGGCCCAGAAGCCCTGCCCCCCGCACCACGATCTTCTGCAAATCCTCGGGCCGGTAAAAGTTGACGTTAAACGGGATTCCGAATCGCTCACGCATCGGATTCGACACCCGCCCAACCCTTGTGGTGGCGCCGACCAGGGTAAACGGAGGCAGTTCGATGCGCATGGTCCGTGCGGTCGGGCCGCGACCGATCAAGATGTCCAGCCTGTAGTCCTCCATGGCGGGATAGAGCGTTTCCTCGACCGTGATCGGGAGGCGGTGCACCTCGTCGACAAACAGGACGTCACGCGGGTCCAGATTGGTCAGCACGGCAGCAAGATCCCCCGGCCTCGCCAATGCCGCCCCCGAGGTAGCCAGAATGCCGACCCCGAGCTCATGCGCGATGATGTGTGCGAGCGTGGTCTTTCCCAAGCCTGGCGGACCATGAAGCAGGACATGGTCGAGCGCCTCGTTACGCGTTCGTGCGGCTTGAATGAACACCTGGAGGTTGGCGAGGTTGGCTTCTTGCCCGACAAAGTCGTCGATGCGGGAGGGGCGGAGCGCCCGGTCTGCGGGCTGACGCCCGTCACCCGACACCACCCGGATCTCAGAATTTTGCGGATCCGCGCTCACCGCCCGATCGTCCGCAGGGCATGCTTCACGAGCTCTTCAGCCTGTCCCTCGGGATGGTCAGCCTGCGTGGCCGTCAGGGCTGCGACCGCCTCCAGCCGGCCATATCCCAACGCGACCATCGCCTCGACCGCGTCGCGGTACGCGTGGTCACCGGGTTTCTGCGCGCTGTCCGTCACCTTCGCCAGGGACGTAATGCGGTGTTTCAGTTCGGCAATGATGCGAGATGCCGCCTTCGCCCCAACCCCTTCGGCCCGCACCACGGCCTTCGAATCGTCGGCAGCGATCGCCTGTTCGAGTTCGGCCGGGCCCAGCGCGTCCAGCACGGCAAGGGCAGTCTTGGCTCCGATCCCCTGAACCGTGAGCAGGGCGCGAAACCAGGCGCGCTCTGCCTCGTCGCGAAAGCCGAACAGTTCGATCGCATGGTCACGGGCACTGGTGTGTACCAGCAGTTCAACCTCGGGCTGGGTGTTCACGAGCCAGTTCAACGTGCGACTCGTACACGCCACCTGGTAGCCGACGCCGGCCACATCCACCACTGCCCAGCCCACGCCAGTGGCGTCCAGGAGGCCTCGGATCTTGGCGATCATGCCCGACCCCCGACAGTACGCGCCGAGCCGAACGCTCGGGCATGGCTTGCATGACAAATCGCAACGGCCAAGGCATCGGATGCGTCGTGGGTGTCCATGGTCGCGCCCGGAAGCAGCATTCCGACCCAGGTCGCCACCTGGGTTTTGCTGGCGTTGCCGTGACCGGTCACGGCTTGCTTTACCGTCGCTGGCGCATATTCGTGGACTTGCAGCTTGCGTCGGGCCACCGAACCGAAAATCGCACCGCGTGCCAGCCCCAGGGCAAGCGATGAACGGGGATTGCGGTTGACAAAGATCTTCTCAAGCGCGGCTTCTGTCGGAGCATGTGTTTCAAGGATTTTTCCGAGTTCATGGTCCAGGCGACCCACCCGCTCGGCCATGCTTTGCGTAGATTTGGTTCGGACAGCGCCTGCGGCCACAAAGGCCAGAACTTTCCCTTCCACATCGATGATCCCCCAACCTGTTCGAGTCAAGCTGGGATCAATGCCGATCAGACGCACCGTTTCCAGCCAACCGCGCCAACACGGTAGGCGGCCTCCACAATGTCAGTTTGCCGCTCGCAATTTCTCGAGAACCTCGTCCGAGACCTCCAGATTCGAGGCAACCGATTGCACATCATCATTGTCTTCGAGTACTTCGATCATGCGGAAGACTGTCCGGGCCTGATCTTCGCTCACGGGTACCGTGATCTCGGGGACCCATTCAAGGCGCGCGCTTGTCGGGGTTCCAAACTGGTCTGTGAGCGCATCCCGCGTCGTCCCGAATACATCGGGCGCGGTGCGAATCTCGTGAAATTCGTCATCCGAAAGCACGTCATCGGCCCCAGCCTCGGCCGCGGCTTCCAGCATCGTGTCCGGATCGGTGGCCTCGCCGGGATAGCGGATCACGCCTTGACGGGCGAATGCAAAGCCAACACTCCCGGTTTCCCCCAACGCCCCGCCATGCTTACCGAACGCGGCGCGGACCTCGGATACCGTGCGGTTTCGGTTATCAGTCAACGCCTCGACGATCACGGCGACGCCTCCTGTCGCGCGCCCCTCGTAGCGCACCTCCTGATAGTCGTCACCCGACTGCGGTCCCTGTGCCTTTTGGATGGATCGCTCGATGCGATCCTTGGGCATGTTCTCGGCTCGCGCCGCCAGGACAGCAGTTCGAAGCCGCGGATTCTTTTCGGGATCGGGAAGGCCGGACCGGGCGGCCACAGTAATCTCGCGGGAAAGCTTCGAGAAAATCTTGGATCGCTTGGCGTCCTGCGCACCCTTTCGATACATGATGTTTTTGAATTGGGAGTGGCCAGCCATCGGATTCTCGAACAGTGCGGGGCGGGGACAGCGCCCGATAATTTAGCATAGGGGGTGTGCGGGTCAGTCCTGATCGGGCGGCGCCAAGTCGCGAGTGCTGATCACGGCAACCCGACCTGCAGCCGAGACAGGTTGGACCGGGGTCACCACCGGGTGGATCGGGATTTCGGCCTGATGCGGGCACTGCGTGCGTGCCCGGCCCCGGAACGGTGATGCACATTCGGGGTCGGGCATCTGGCCACCCCTGGCTAGGGGTCCACGCACCCCGAAGCAACTGGTGCCGACAGGGGGTTCGCAACGGGATTCTTCCTTGTCGACGGCCCTGCCAGTCCCCGGTGTCCGGCGCAGGGCCGACCTGGGCGTTCAGGCCGCAGGTATCGCGCGATTGGCGGCCATACTGGAATTCGCCACAGTTCCCGGTACAAAGCAGGCCGCCGCTGACCTTTCCCACGCGGCGTCCGGAATGCGGCACGAACGGAGGCGCGTATGGCTGACAAGGAATTCAGCGGAAAAAATGCTCTGGTCACAGGAGGATCCCGCGGAATCGGCCGCGCGGTCTGTGTCCGTCTGGCTCGCGAAGGCGCGCGAGTAGCCATCAACTATGTCGGCCGGGAGGACGCGGCCGAAGAGACACGTCGCATGGTGGAGGCAGAGGGCGCAGAGGCGGTCGTCGTCCGTGCCGATGTGTCGTCTCCTGACCAGGTCGCGGCGATGGTCGCGACAACGGAAGAGCGTCTCGGCCCCGTTGACCTGTTGGTCGCCAACGCAGGGATTGGGGATGCGGTGCCGCATTCGGAGCTCAACTACGACAAGTGGAAACGCACGATGGCGGTGAATGTCGATGGCGTGTTTCTGCCGATCATGGCTGTCAAGGACGGGATGCTGGAACGCAACTATGGCCGAATCGTGTGCGTGGCCTCGATCGCCGGTCTGTTCGCTCGCCCCATGATGATTGATTACGCCGTGTCCAAGGCGGCCGTGATTGCCATCGCCCGCAATTTTTCCAGTGCATTGGCGCCTGCAGTGCGCATCAATGCCGTGGCCCCGGGCCTTACCGACACCGATATTCTCTCGGGATCGGACCCGGCCTGGCTCCAGTCCGTGATCGAAAATACGCCCCTGCAGCGAATGGGCCGACCGGAAGAAATTGCCGAAATGGTCCTGTTCCAGCTTTCCGACCGGTCAAGTTTTTCAACCGGGCAGACCATGGTCGCTAGCGGCGGACGGGTCACGCTTCCGTAAGCCGCTTTCGAAGGGCGCCGGGGCAAGTGCACTGCGCTGCATGGACCCCGCGCCCCACGAGAACCGGTCCGTACCTGAAACGTCAGGCGCCGTACCGGGCGTCGTGCCGGAGCGCACCCGGTCGCCGAGACCGCACACCATCGGCGGCAACCGCCGCCAGGTGCGCCTAGGCACCGGCTGAACGCGAGCGGTTGGTCGAGACGGGCGGCCGTGCCAGAACCGGCGAATGGCAGGAGCGTGGCGCCGTTCCCGACCGCGTTTTTGCCTCGCAACCCCTATTCGTCGAAGGGTTCGCGCGTGATCCGGTCTCCCTCGCGGTAGGTCGCCACGATGACTCCGATCGCCAGCGCGGACACGCCGGCGACAACACCGATGAAGACGATGAACTCCCTGACGTGCATCTTGGTGTGGCCGAGATAGGCCAGCGTTCCGAGAATCAGCGCCCACAGGCACCAGTAAAGGACCGGCCGGGTCATGACGGCCGCGCCCTCGACAGCGATCCCTGACGCCGGGTGGTGACGATCGCGGCAAGGCCGACCGCCCCCGCCGCAACCAGCCACCAGGCGGAAATACCGGCCACCGTGACCAACGGCGGCAGAAACAGCAGGCCGCCAATCACAAGGAGCATGATTCGCGTGGCGGCCCCAAGCGGTCCTCGATACCACCCCTCAAGTGCCAGCGACAACGCCCAGACTCCCGCCACAGCCAGAGGCAGGGAGATCGCGGTCAGCCAGATCGGCCCCTCCAGGAGCAACGACGGGTTGTAGACGAATGCAAAGGGAACCAGGTACTTCGCAATGCCGATTCGCGCCGATTCCACGGCGGTTGCCATGGGCGGCGCTTTCGCGACGGCCGCGGCGGCAAAAGAGGCAAGGGCCACCGGCGGCGTGATCGAGGAGACGACACCGAAATACAGCGCGAAAAAATGGGCGGCGATGGGCACGACGCCGATCTCGATCAGCGCCGGCACGACGAGGGCCGCAACCGTGATGTAGACCGCGGTGGTCGTCATGCCCATGCCGAGGACAATCGCACCGACCGCCGTAAGCAGAAGCAGGATCGGCAGGCTGCCGCCTGCAATATCGATCACAGAGTAGGTGAACTTGAGGCCCAGTCCCGAGGTAAAGATCGATCCGATGATGATTCCGGCGCAGGCGCAGGCAATCGTAACCGGCACCGTGTTGCGAACGCCGGTCTCCAGCGCCGCGAGGAGATCGGCCGCCGTCATCGCCGTGTCGCGGCGAAGAAAACTCAGGCCAACGAGAGCGACGATCGACCAGAACGCCGCGAGCATCGGCGTATAGCCCGCGAACAGGAGGCCCAGGAGTGTTCCGAGCGCAAGAAGGAGATGCCAGCCTCGTGCCAGGACATCCCTGAATCTCGGCAGGTCTTCGCGGTCGATGCGGCCGATGCCGTGCTTCTCGGCCTCCAGGTGGACCATGAAATAGACGGTCGTGAAGTAGAGCGCGGTCGGGATGATGGCCGCGACAATGACCCAGAGGTAGCTGATGTGGAGGAACTCGGCGATGAGGAACGCGGCGGCCCCCATGATGGGCGGCGTGATCTGGCCGCCCGAGGATGCGCAGGCCTCCACGGCTCCGGCAAACCGGGAGCGGTAACCGAGCTGCTTCATCAGGGGGATCGTGAATGGGCCGGTTGTCACCACGTTGGCGACAGCGGAACCGGACACCGTCCCGAGACAACTGCTGGCAACCACAGACGCCTTGGCAGGGCCACCGATCCGGTGGCCGGTCAGCGATACGGCCAGATCAATAAAGAACCGGCCAGCACCGGAACGCAGCAGGATCGCGCCGAACAGGATGAAGAGAAGGATGTAGGTCGACGCCACGTAGATCGGGATTCCGAAGATCCCTTCCGTCCGCATGAATACGAAATCGATAAATTTCCGAAACGAAGTCGGCGGGCCATACAGAAAGGCGGGGAAGTACGGGGTGAACAGGGCGTGTGCGACAAAGAATGCCGCGACGGCCACCATCGCGACACCTACCAGGCGGCGGGTCGCTTCCAGAACCAGCCCGACCATCAGGGTCCCGACCACAATGTCGGTTTCGGTGATGTCGCCCTGGCGCATCAGGAATGCTTCGAGATCGATGAGGGTGTAGACCTGAACAAAAATCCCCAGGCCGGCGAGCGTCAGGTCGACCACGAATCCGGCAAGGCGCTTGAGATTGCCGGAATCACCCGGAAGCCAGATTGGATCGAGAGGAGATGACCGGAACAGAGGGCGCAGCAGGAAGGCGAGCACCAGCATGACCACAAGGTGGGTCGAGCGGAACGCGCGCGATTCCGGAGTTCCGAACAGGGCTGAAAACAGGTGAAACAGCGCAAGGGACACGCTGAGAACCGCGACCACACAAGCCACACCCCTCGCGATCCTGACGCCACGCAGCCGAAGCGCGTGTTCAAGAAACGAATGGCCCTCGGGCTTCGGCTGCCCCTGCTGGCTCATGGACCCTCGGCCCTGCTACTGGAGGAGTCCGTGTTCGCGATAGTACCGCTCGGCACCCGGGTGCAGCGGACTGACCATGGTGTGGAGCGCGTTGTCGCGATCCACCGCATTCCAGGTCGGACTTACCGCCACAAAATCGGCGTGATGCTTCCACAGGAGGTCGGTGATCCCGTAGACGACGTCGTCCGGGACGTCTTTGTGGACAATCAACACCGTGGTCGCGCCGATGGTCGGCACATCATCTGCGAGGTTTTCGTACGCCTCACGAGGAATAACGCTGTCCACATAGCCCGGGTTTTCCTCAAGGAAGCGTGTGCGAATCGAATCCTCGACCGGCAGGAACCGAATGCCGACACTGAAATTCAGATCAATGAAGGACGCCTGCGGTACTGCGGTGAGGCCGGAGAACGCGTCGATATGACCATCGCGCATCAGGGCCACGGAGTCGCTGTACGAAACATGATGCACGGTGCCGCCGTTGGCCCGCACATCATCGACTCCAAAGCCGTAGTACGAGAGCAGAAGCACCATCGCCTCGTAGCCCGACCAGCGTGCCTTGCCGGGGCTGATGTTGCGGTCCTGGAGGTCGGCATAGGAAGCGATATCGGAATCGGCAGGCACTGCCGTCTGCAAGGCCGCGGGGTACAGCGTGGCAACGAAGCGGATATCTGGGTGCTCCTTGCCTGACCGGCCGGTGCCCGTAAAGGCCCGGTAGACCGTATGGCCATAGCTGAAGCCGATCTCGGCCTCACCCCGATTGACGTCTTGCACGTTGGCGGCGCCTCCGCCCGGGGCATTCGACGTCACGACCCCTTCAAGACCGGTACCCACGATTTCCATGAGTTTGGCGCCCAACGGGTACCAGTTCCCGCCAGCCGGCCCCGAAACCATGCGAACGAAAGTGTCGGCGGACACGGCTATCGGAGCTGCGAGCGTTGCGAGCGCCACCAGAAGAGTGGCCAGTAGTCGTGCCATGGTCGGAACCCCGAATGCCGGTTGACGCCACCGCGCCCTGGACGCGGAAAATTATGCCACAGATCAGCACCTAGGCTCGAAGTTCATGGAAAACTCGTCGGGCGTGTGGTAGGAAGTGGCGCTGACCGCTGCGCTGCTGTCGGGTTTGGTTTCTCGGTCGTTACCGCACGAGCGGGAGGTACCGAGGCACGGCAGTGATCCCCGGCCAGCGACTAAACAGGCCGGTGGTTTGCTCGACTCCCGACACTGTGGCCTGTCGTTTTCCTGTTGCCCGACGCGATGCCGATGACCGGACTTCCTGCAGCCAGCGACACATTTCCGAAGATTTTGCGCGGCAATGCCGAACGGCTTGCGGATGCGCCGGCCTATCGCGAGAAAGAGTTCGGCATCTGGCAGACGTGGACCTGGACCGAGGTCAGGGACCAGGTTCGCAATCTGGCTCTCGGCCTCCGGTCGCTGGGATTGGAGCGGGGAGACCGGATCGCCATCATCGGGGACAATCGTCCGCACCTTTACTGGTCATTCACCGCCGGCCAGGCGATCGGTGCCATTCCGGTACCGTGCTATCAGGACTCGGTGGCCGACGAGATTGCCTACGTCTGCGAGCATGCCGGCGTCCGGGTGGCCGTGGTGGAGGATCAAGAGCAAGTCGACAAGCTGTTGGAATCCCGCGAACGTCTCCCCTCCCTCGAGGCGATTGTCTACACGGACCCTCGCGGCCTCGAGCGTTATGGCGACATCGAGGGTCTCGTCGACATCGAGACGATCGCCCAGAAGGGCAAGGCCATACACAGTCGAGATCCGGAAGATTTTGACCGGGAGATCGATCGGGGCAGCGCGGCCGATATCGCGGCAATCCTGTACACCTCGGGCACCACAGGCCGACCCAAGGGAGTGCTGCTCACACACGCAAACCTGATTGGTCCGGCGCAGCGTGCCGTTGAATTCGATCGGCTTTCCGAAAGTGACGAGGTACTTGCCTATCTTCCGATGGCCTGGGTCGGTGATTTCGTGTTTTCGATTGCGCAGTGCCACATCGCCGGTTTCTGTGTGAACTGTCCGGAATCGCCGGAGACCGTGTTGACCGATCTGCGGGAGATCGGGCCGACCTATTTCTTTGCGCCGCCGCGCATTTTCGAGAACATGCTCACATCCGTCACGGTTCGTATGGAGAATGCAGCCCGGATCAAGCGGCGCCTGTTTTCGTACTTTCTCGGGGTCGCCCGCAGGGTGGGATGCGACATTCACGACGGAAAGCGCGTCCCGCTCTTCCAGCGCCTGCTCTACGCCGCTGGCAACCTTCTGATTTACGCTCCGCTCCGCGATGTGCTGGGGCTTGGGCGGGTGCGCGTTGCGTACACCGCGGGCGAGGCAATCGGCCCCGACGTGTTCCGGTTCTTCCGCTCACTCGGCATCAACCTCAAGCAGTTGTACGGACAGACCGAGGCATCGGTGTACGTCACAATCCAGGCTGATTCGGAAGCGCGGGAGGATACGGTCGGCCCCGCCTTTCCCGGCGTGGAACTCCGGATCCAGGACCAGGAGGTCCAGTTTCGGGGCGATGGCGTGTTTCAGGGCTATTACCGGAACGAGGCCGCGACCGAAGACGCGCTCACGGGTGACGGGTTTGTGCGGACAGGAGACGCCGGCTACATCGATGAAGCCGGGCACCTTCGTATCGTCGATCGGGCCAAGGATGTAGGCGCCCTGAGCGATGGGACGCTGTTCGCTCCGAAATTCATTGAGAACAAGCTCAAGTTTCACCCCTCGATTCGCGAAGCTGTTGCGTTCGGGGACAACCGCGACATGGTCTGTTGCATGATCAACATCGACCTGGAAGCGGTGGGGGATTGGGCGGAGCGTCGCGGCATCGCCTATTCGGGGTACACGGATCTGGCCGGCCGAACGGAAGTGTATGACCTGGTGCGGGATGCAATCGGCGAGGTCAATGCCGATTTCAGCCGCGATCCGGCGTTGCGCGGCTCCCAGATCCGGCGCTTTCTGGTCCTCCACAAGGAACTCGATGCCGACGACGGAGAGTTGACCCGCACCCGCAAGGTCCGGCGCACCGTGATCAGCAAGAACTACGGCGATCTCGTGGACGCCCTGTATGAGGGACGCTCCTCGTGCCGGGTCGCGGCCGAGGTGACGTTCGAGGACGGCCGACGCGGGACGATCGAGGCGGACGTGCAGATCTGGGATGTCCCGGAAACTCCCCCGTTGGCGAAGGCCGCATGAAGCGCGAGATCGGGGACGGGCCGCCGATTACCGAACTCCGGAACATTTCGCTCTCGTTCGGTGGGTTGCAGGCGCTGCAGGACGTCAGTGTCGCGGTCAAACCCGGTGAGCGACTCGCGATTATCGGACCCAATGGAGCGGGCAAAAGCTCCCTGTTCAATATCATCAGCGGCATCTACACCCCCTCTGCCGGCTCCATCTTTCACAAGGGCGAGGCCAGACCGGCACGCATGAAGCCCTATGCGGTGGCGCGGCTGGGCATTGCGCGGACCTTTCAGAACATTGCGCTGTTTTCGGGGATGTCTGCGCTCGACAACGTGATGACGGGCCGGAACAGTCTGATGCGTCGCGGAATTTTCGGGGAAGCCCTGCAATTGGGCTGGGCGCGCCGCCAGGAGATTGAGCATCGACGGCGCGCCGAAGAGATCATCGATTTTCTCGAAATCCCGTCGGTCCGGCGCACACCGGTTGGCGAACTGCCGTACGGCATGCAGAAGAGAGTGGAACTAGGACGGGCGCTCGCCGCGGAACCCGAGCTGTTGTTGCTCGACGAGCCGATGGCCGGCATGAACCTCGAGGAGAAGGAGGACATGTGCCGGTTCATCCTCGATGTCAACGAACTCCAGGGGACAACGCTGATCCTGGTCGAGCACGACATGGGCGTCGTCATGGATATCTCCGACCGGGTCGCGGTATTCGACTACGGCCGCAAGATCGCGGATGGACACCCTGATGACGTGCGCCGCGACCAAATGGTCATTGATGCCTATCTCGGCACCGCACACGAAACCTGAACGCGAGCCTCCATATGGACAGCGTGTACTTCTTTCTTGAGGTGTTGATCGGCGGCCTGCTGTCCGGAACCCTCTACTCCCTCGTCGCGTTGGGGTTCGTGCTGATCTACAAGGCATCGGGGATCTTCAACTTCTCTCAGGGCGTGATGGTCTTGTTCGCGGCCCTGACATTCGTGGGGCTCGTGGACTTGGGCGTGCCCGCCGTGCTGGCGGCCGTGCTGACGCTGGGAGTCATGTTCGCACTCGCCGTGGCGGTGGAACGCGTCGTGTTTCGGCACATGGTGAACCAGCCTCAGGTCATCCTGTTCATGGCGACAATTGGGCTGGCGTACTTTCTGGAAGGGCTTGGCCAGACGGTATGGGGTACCGAAGTGTACGTCGTGGACCTTGGAATTCCGGATCGCGGAATCTGGGTCGGACCGATCCTTTTGAGCCTGTTTGATTTGGCGGCCGCGTTCGTGGTGGTGGTCCTGGTGGCCGGTTTGGCGGTGTTCTTTCGCACAACCACGATGGGGCGCGCCCTTCGGGGCGTCGCCGACGACCACCAGGCGGCCCTTTCCATCGGAATTCCGCTTCACCACGCCTGGGTTGCCGTATGGACGGTGGCGGGCTTTGTCGCACTGGTTGCGGGGCTGGTTTGGGGTTCGAAGCTCGGTGTCCAGTATTCCCTGTCCGTGGTTGCGCTCAAGGCGATTCCCGTGATGATCATCGGCGGATTTACCTCGATCCCCGGCGCCATCGTGGGCGGCCTCATCGTCGGTGCGAGCGAGAAGCTCGCCGAGGTCTATCTGGGACCGTTTGTCGGCGGCGGGCTGGAGAACTGGTTCCCCTACATGCTGGCCATGTTGGTCCTGATGGTTCGCCCCGAAGGCTTGTTCGGCGAAAAGATCATCGAGCGGGTGTGAGGGTCGGATAGTGTTTTATCGCGAAACAGGTCAGTACAAGACGACGTACGCTTCCGACCAGGCCATCTTCCCGATCCGCCAGGACCGGATCGGGCTGGCCATTCTCGTGGTTGTGTTTTTTGTCGTCGTGCCACTGGTCGCGAACGAGTACTGGCTCCGTTCGGTACTGACGCCGGTTTTGGTGTTCTCGCTTGCCGCGATCGGCCTCAACATTCTGACCGGCTACACGGGCCAGCTGTCGCTCGGAACGGCGGCGTTCATGGCCGTGGGCGCATTTGCCGCCTACAACCTTGAAGTGCGCGTGCCGGAACTCCCCTTTCTGGTTTCGTTCCTGTTCGCCGGCTTCGCAGCGGCGGGTGTTGGCATCGTGTTCGGTTTGCCATCCCTCCGAATCAAGGGGTTTTACCTGGCCGTGGCCACACTGGCGGCCCAGTTCTTTGTTGAATGGCTGTTCACGCACGTTTCCTGGTTTACCAACTACTCGAGTTCGGGCGTCATCACCGCGCCGACCATGACTTTGCTGGGCTACACGTTCGATAGTGCCGAATCGCGGTACATGATCACCCTCTGCATCGTGGCCGGCATGGCGCTCATGGCCAAGAATATGGTTCGGAGTGAACTGGGCCGTTCCTGGATGGCTGTCCGCGATATGGATGTCGCGGCCGAGGCGATCGGAATCAATCTGATGCGGACCAAGCTATCCGCGTTTGCGGTCAGTTCCTTCTACTGCGGTGTCGCTGGTGCCCTCTGGGCTTACGTGTACCTTGGCACCGTCGAGCCCCAGGCATTCGACGTGACACGCTCATTCGAGATCCTGTTCATGGTGATCATCGGTGGCCTCGGAAGCATTCTCGGGTGCTTTCTCGGGGCCGCATTCATTGTGCTGCTTCCGATCTTCATCGCGAACGCCAGCGGGGTGTTCGGGGACGCGTTGTCGGCCGCGACCATTGCGCACCTTGAGTTCGTCATTTTCGGCAGCCTGATCATTTTCTTCCTGATCGTGGAGCCACGGGGGCTGGCCCGTCTGTGGCAGATCATCAAGGAAAAGCTCAGACTGTGGCCGTTTCCCTATTGACCTAGCCCTTCGGGAGAAACCAGATGCAAAGAGCGGTGATTGCCGTTGCCGTATGGGTTGGCTTGATGCTGACCGGCTACAGCCCAGTCATGGCGCAGGACCAGACCGACGAATCCGTTGGCGAGCAATTCATTCCGGTCACGAGTTATCGGACCGGAGACTACGCGGTTGGCGGCGCCCCGTTTTCGGACGGCTTTGTGGACTATCTCAAGCTCGTCAATGCGCGTGACGGTGGAATCGAGGGGGTGCGAATCAGCTTCGAAGAATGCGAGACGGCGTATCAGCCGGACCGGTTCATCGAATGCTACGAACGCCTGAAGAACCGTGGCGAACGGGGTGCGTCGGTCTTCAATCCGCTGGGAACCCCCCTGACCTACGCGGTCATCGACCGGCTTCCTTCCGACAAGATCCCTCTGGTCACACTTGGGTACGGGCGTACCGACGCCAGTGACGGACGGGTGTTCCCGTACGTCTTCCCGCTGCTAGTGAACTACTGGAGCCAGAGCACAGCCAAGATTCTCTACATCGCGGGCCTTGAAGGCGGAGTGGAGAACCTGAAGGGGCTGAAGATTGCCAACGTCCATCATGACTCGGCCTACGGCAAGGAAACCATCCCGGTGCTGGGCCGGCAGGCCGAGAATTACGGCTTTGAGGTCGAGCACTTTCCGGTTGTCCATCCGGGTATTGAGCAAAAGGCGGTTTGGCTGAACGTCCGACGGTACCGCCCGGATTACGTCATTCTCCGAGGCTGGGGCGTGATGAACCAGGCGGCATTGAAGGAGGCACGGCGCGTTGGGGTTCCCAGCGACAAGATCGTCGGCGTCTGGTGGTCGTGCGCCGAACAGGACACGGTGCCCGCTGGCGATGCCGCGATCGGGTACACCTGCGCAACATTCCACGGTACCGGGGCGGAGTTCCCTCTGATTCAGGACATCATCCGGTTTGTCCACGATGCCGGTGACGGAACCGGGCCGAGCGATGCGATCGGGACCGCGTCCTACAACCGCGGGGTGATCAATGCGTTCGTCGTCGTCGAAGCCATCCGGACCGGCATGATGGAATATGGCGCGCGCCCTCTCAGCGGCGAGGAAGTGCGCTGGGGTATCGAGAATCTCAACATCGACATGGCGGACATTCGCGCGGCCGGGGCCGAGAATCTGGTGCCGCCGCTCCGCGTAACCTGCGCAGACCACGAAGGTGGCGGACGGGTCTTGTTTGTCCGGTGGACCGGCGAGACGTTCGAGCCGGCGTCCGAATGGCTGGAACCCGACCGGGCCCTGGTCCGATCCATGGTTGAGGAATCCGCGGCCAGCTACGCAGCAGAAAAGGGAATCACGCCCAGGACCTGCGAGTCCTGATGGCAGACGCCACAACGGAAGCGGTTCCGGACGGAGCACCGGAACCGCTTCTAGCCGCCAACAACATCGAGGTTGTCTACAACCGGGTCATCCTGGTCCTGAAGGGCGTGTCCCTCAGTGTCCCGAGCGGCGGCATCACCGCGCTTCTGGGCGCCAATGGGGCCGGAAAGACCACGACGCTCAAGGCGATCTCCCATATCCTCAAGGGCGAGCGGGGCGAAGTCACCCGTGGCAGCATCATTTACGACGGTGTCGAGACGGTATCTCTCACGCCCTCGGATCTGGTCCGGCACGGACTTGTGCAGGTGATGGAAGGGCGGCACTGTTTCGAACACCTGACAGTCGAAGAGAACCTGCTCCTCGGTGCCTATACCCGACGCGAAAGCCGCGCCGAGCGGCGCGCGCAGCTGGAGAAGGCATACAGCTATTTCCCGCGCCTTCGAGACCGCCGCCATACCCAGGCGGGGTACGTCTCCGGCGGCGAACAGCAGATGACAGCGATCGGGCGGGCGCTCATGGCGCGTCCCCGGATGATCCTGCTTGACGAACCTTCCATGGGCCTCGCGCCGCAATTGCTGGCCGAGATCTTCAATATCGTCGATCAGTTGAACCAGCAGGAAGGCGTGAGCTTCCTGCTCGCAGAACAGAATACCCACGCTGCCCTTAAGTGCGCGGATTACGGGTATATTCTTGAAAATGGGCGAGTCGTCCTGGAAGGGACGTCCACACAACTTACTCAGAACTCCGATGTGAAAGAGTTCTATCTGGGCCTCGGTGAGGCCGGCAGGAAGGGATTTCGTGATGCCAAGCACTACCGTCGCCGGAAACGCTGGCTCTCGTAAATCACTGGCTGCGGCCCTCGGGCTGGTTCTGTGCGTGTTCGTGGCGGAGGGACCCGCCGCGGCGCAAGGGCCGACCATCCTGCAACAGGCTCAGGAGGACACCCCCGAAGAGGCCACCATCGGCGCGGGTGCCGACTCATTTCTTGCGACCTTTCTGGATAGCGAGGCACTGCAGCACGTTTTTCCCGGTGCGGATTCGTTCGAGATCGTTGAGGGCGAGTTTCCGAGCGCCGACATCTATCAGAACGGAGAGCTCATTGGGTACGCATTCGAGACGTACGACACTGTTCAAGGGCTAGGCTATTCCCGGCGTCCCTTCCACCTGCTGGTTGGCGTGCGGACCGACGGAGTGTTGTCCGGTGTGCGTCTGCTCGCGCACGTGGAGCCCATCGCCATCCTCGGACGGACGGACGATGATTTCCGCCAGTACCTGACCCAGTTCGGCGACATCGATACAGCGCGCGGAATCAGCATGCGACTGGGGCTCTCCGATTCCGTACTGGAGGGTGAGGCTGTCGCGATGCGAGAAACGGCAGGCGACACGTCCGATCTGGTTCCGGTGGACGCCATTTCGCGAATCACCACGTCCTCGCTGCTGTTCATGGACGCCATCATGCGCGGCTCGCGCAAGGTGATGCGGGACCGAGGATCGGTCCTTTCCGCGGACGACCTGGGCCGTGTGCTCGATCTCGAAGTGTTCAGCCCCCAGGACTGGTCGTCCCTGCTCGCAGACGGTTCGATCGCTTCCCTCACCATTCGGGTCTCGGACCTCGAAGCGGCATTTCAGGATGACGTCAACACGACTCTGCCCCGGGACGTGCGCTACGCGGGACCCGAAGAGGTGGTTTCGGAAGCGTACGCGGCGTTCGTCACGCCGTCCGGCATCGGCGTCAATCTGCTCGATCGCAGATGGTATGACCAGTACGTGTCCGCCGGCAGGTCGGTGGGCGACACGGTGGTTTGGGTCGGGTTCAGGGGGCCCGTCGGGTTCCGGGACACCCGAGCCACCGCGGTCGCACCCGATGTCTACGAACGGCTCCGCATTCGCCAGGACGATCGCACATTCGCGCTGACGCCCGAACTGTTTAAGCCCTTGCCGTTCCACCATATCGCCGATGCACCGACGATGGACGATCAGGGCCTGTTCTACTTTGTTCCGGGCACCGGGCCAGATCCTTCGCGGCCGTGGACCCTCGAGTTTGTCGTCACGGGTGACCTGGCACGGGGCGCGCCGGATGATGCGGTGCCAGGAAGTGCAGAGTTCACGATCCCGTACACGCTGCCGGCGCACTACGTGCGTGCGGAACCGCTGCCGTTGCCGGTGCTCGATGCATCCCTGCCGTCCCTTGACGGAGGCTTGAACTGGCAGCAACTGTGGCGTGACCAGCCTGTAACCGTCGTTCTTGGCTTCTTGACCGTGCTCGCGGTCATTCTGACCCTCGCGTTCCAGAAGTGGATTGTGCGCAACCGCGCCCTGTACCGGGTCATCCGGGTTGGCCTCCTGGTCTGGATTGCCGGTTGGCTCGGGTTGGTCGCGGGTGGCCAGCTGACCGTCCTGCATCTGATGAATGTCGTGCAGGTGCCCTTCTACGGGGGTGGCCTGGCCGGATTTCTCGCCGAACCCCTGATCGCGATTGTGGGTATCGCCGCCATCGTGACGCTTCCAATCTGGGGACGTTCACTGTTCTGTGGCTGGCTATGCCCGTACGGTGCCCTGCAGGAGCTTCTTGGCCGTCTGGCCCGAACGTTCCGGGTACGGAGGCCGCGAATTCCGGAGGCCTGGAGCACGAGGCTGTCCAAGGTGAAGTACGGCGTGCTTGCTGTACTCCTCGTGTTGACCTTCGTTGATTTCGAATGGGCTGCGTGGGCAGCCGGCATCGAACCCTTCAAGACCGCGATTACGTTGCGGTTCGACGCACCAGTCGCGGCTGTGCTCTGGGCGGGAGGACTCCTGATTTTGGCGTTGTTCGTCGAGCGGGCGTTTTGCCGGTTCCTCTGCCCGCTTGGTGCAGGCCTCGCGGTTCTCAGCCGCGTTCGCGTGTTCTCGTTTCTTCGGCGCCGTCCCGAATGTGGAAGTCCGTGCCACGCTTGTCGCCCGGTTTGTCCCACCGGTGCCATTGCGCCGTCCGGAAAGATCAATATGAGCGAATGTTTCTACTGCCTGGACTGCCAGGTTCTGCACGACGACAAGACCCGATGTCCGCCGCTCGTCGCTCAGTTGAAAGCCCGAGCCGCGCAAGCTGCTGCCAACCCCGCGTGAGATCGAGACACCGGCCACGCTGGAAGATGACAACCGGATTGGTCGTGTGATGGGCCGTCCTGACCGAACCCGATGAGGCAGCAACCTACAAGGGCGTACCCTGCGCGGCCTTGATCCTTGTAGTCAGCCAGTTTGGCGGCGGTCGGCCCCAATTGTATTTCACCGCGCCGGACTGCCACTTGAGCACGTAATACGCGCGATAGGAACTGATGCAATCGTCCCGAATGAACTCGTCTGGCATGACCGTGGGCGGCGGAACGTGCGGCAGCGGAATTGACCCTGCGGCGTATCCCGCAATGGTGTCCGGGGGTGCCGACAGGTCTTCGGCCAGTCTCGAAGTGCGATGGACCTTGCCACGCCGAAATCCGAATTCCGCACAGAGTTCGGTAAACAGGGCAAAAAGCCACAAATAGTTGCCAGCGTGGGATCGCGCCCAAACACTGCAAGGGTGGTTCTGGTGGGTCGGACGATACAGCCTTGCGCTACTCACTCCGTCAGGATTCAGCACATGATGGGCGGTTGAAAGCAATTGCGCTGACTCGAGGACCATTTTGACGACGTGCTGGTCGCCGTGATACCGGGCTGCAGTCTCCGGGTCATTGTCAAGATAGAAGATGTTCATGCGCAGGCTCGTCGAGCAGGATTGGGTGCGTCATCCGGTGCGTCGAGGCGCCATGGCGACGTGCGTTCAAAGGCGGGCACCCGGCCGGCCAATTCAATTCGGCAGGTCGCTCCGACCCATCAGGAACTCATCGATGGCCCGTGCCGCCTGTCGCCCCTCCCGAATCGCCCATACCACCAACGACTGGCCCCGCCGCATGTCGCCGGCTGAAAACACGTTGCCGATGGAGCTTCGATAGTCCACCGGGTTCGCCTGCACGTTGCCACGCGCATCAAGTTCGACCGCAAGCTCCTCCAGCATTCCATTACGCACCGGGCCGAGAAATCCCATCGCCAGCAGCACGAGATCAGCTTCAAGCGCAAACCCGGTTCCGGAAATCGGCTTGAACTGCTCATCAACCCGCAAACACTCCAAAGCCTGAACGCGCCCGTCCGCGCCCGAAAGTGCACGTGTCTGCACCGACCAATCCCGGGCGGCACCCTCAGCTTGTGACGATGAGGTGCGGAGCCGCAACGGCCAGTGCGGCCACGTCGCACCCTTGTCGGGGTGCTCAGGAGGCATCGGCAGGATTTCGAGTTGCGTCACGGATGCTGCTCCCTGACGGAATGACGTTCCGATGCAGTCCGAGCCGGTGTCGCCGCCCCCGATCACGACCACATGCCGGCCTTCAGCCAGGATGGGAGGCTGAGCACCCGGGGCGTCACCAGCGATACGGCGGTTTTGCTGGGTCAGGAACTCCATCGCGAAATGAACCCCGTTCAGATCGCGCCCAGGCACCTCCAGATCGCGCGGCCACTCCGCCCCTCCGGCGAGCAGAAGCGCGTCAAACCCGTCCGCAAGGTGCGACGCCGTTTCGTCAACGCCCACGTGCACCCCACACCGGAATTCGACACCTTCGGCCTCCATCTGCTGAAGCCGGCGATCGATGTGCGACTTCTCCATCTTGAAATCCGGAATGCCGTAGCGAAGCAGGCCGCCTGGCCGTTCGTTCTTCTCGAACACGGTCACCGCGTGGCCTGCACGCGCCAGTTGTTGGGCCGCGGCCAGACCGGCCGGCCCCGACCCCACCACCGCCACGCTCCGCCCGGACGACGCTAGGGCCGGCTGTGGCACCAGCCAGCCCTCATCCCAAGCCCGGTCCACGATTGCGCACTCAATCGACTTGATGGTCACGGGCTCGTCCTGGAGATTGAGCGTGCAAGCTTCCTCGCAGGGGGCAGGGCAAATCCGTCCCGTGAATTCCGGAAAGTTGTTGGTCGAGTGGAGAACGTCGCTCGCCCGCTTCCAATCGCCCCGGTACACGAGATCGTTCCAGTCGGGAATGATGTTGTTCACGGGACATCCCTGGTGGCAGTAGGGGATCCCGCAGTCCATGCACCGCGCACCCTGCACGGCCAGTTCCGCATCGCCCAGGGGTTCAACAAACTCTCGGAAATGCGCAATCCGCTCTGTCACAGGCCGGTATGTCCGGTCACTGCGTTCGTAGTCCAGAAAACCGGTGACCTTTCCCATGCCTACAGTCTTTCTTCAGCCTGCGGGCCTGACGCATCTGCGGCTGCGCGCGCCTGCGTCAGCGCGGCCCGGTAGTCGATAGGAAGCACCTTCACGAACTTGCCGATGACCCGGTCCCAATCCGCCAGCAGGTCTGCAGCGCGGCGGCTGTTCGTGAAATGCCGGTGGCGGGCGATCAGTGTGTAGAGGCGCCGTTCGTCGTCCGCGAGCATATCCGCGAGAACCGGGGCGAGCTCCAGACCGTTGCCGTCGGTCAATCGTCCGCCGGAATCGCGAGCGACAGGCCCCAGTTCAACCATGCTCTGGTTGCAGCGGTCCGCAAAGGCGCCCTCTTCGTCCAGCACATAGGCAAGGCCGCCGGACATACCGGCGGCAAAATTCCAGCCCGTGGACCCGAGACAGACCACCACCCCGCCCGTCATGTATTCGCATCCGTGGTCGCCGACCCCCTCCACGACCGCCACCGCGCCGGAGTTGCGAACCGCGAACCGTTCGCCTGCAATGCCCCGGAAATAACACTCGCCCGCAATCGCGCCGTACAGCACGGTATTACCGACAACGATGCTCTCTTCGGGAACTACGCCGCTGTCCGGAGCCGGAAAAATGGCGAGCCGGCCGCCCGACAACCCCTTGCCGGTGTAGTCGTTGGTATCTCCCTGTAGTTCGAAGGCAACCCCCCGGGCAAGAAAAGCGCCGAAACTCTGGCCGGCGGTGCCGCGAAAACGCACGTTGAGGGTGTTTTCCCGCATGCCGGCATGCCCGTGGCGTGCAGCGATACGGCCCGACAACATCGCACCGGTCGTCCGGTCTGTGTTGCGAATGGGGAATTCAAGATCAACCGGGGTACCGTTCTCGATCGAGTCCGCGGCTGCGGCGATGATTCGGCGGTCAAGCACATCCGTGATCGGATGGTCCTGCGATTCCGCGTTCCACCGACTGATTTCGGGGCCCACGTCGGGTCGGTGGAACAGCCGCGAAAAATCGAATCCGTTCGCCTTCCAGTGCTCCAGCGCCCGGGCAGTGTCCAGCAGGTCCGTCCGCCCGATCAGGTCGTGGAACTTCCGGATTCCAAGGCTTGCCATCGTTCGGCGCACCTCTTCGGCGACAAACCAGAAATACCGGATGACATGCTCCGGAGTCCCGGGAAAGCGCTCACGCAGGACCGGATTCTGTGTTGCGATTCCGACCGGGCACGTGTTGAGATGGCACTTCCGCATCATCACGCAACCGGCGGCGATCAGTGGTGCTGTCGAGAATCCGAACTCATCGGCGCCCAAAATTGCACCGATCACGACATCGCGGCCGGTCTTGATGCCCCCGTCAACCTGCACCGCGATTCGCCCGCGGAGGCCGTTGAGAACCAGCGTCTGCTGGGTTTCGGCCAGCCCGATTTCCCAAGGCGAGCCCGCATGCTTGATCGAGGTGAGAGGGCTTGCCCCGGTGCCGCCGTCGTAACCCGCGATCGTCACGTGGTCCGCGCGCGCCTTCGACACCCCCGCAGCAACAGTGCCGACTCCGATTTCCGACACGAGCTTGACGCTGATCCTTGCATCCGGGTTGACGTTCTTGAGATCGAAAATGAGCTGCGCGAGGTCTTCGATCGAATAGATGTCGTGATGCGGGGGAGGCGAAATCAGGCCGACACCCGGCGTTGAATGCCGTACCTGCGCGATCACACCATCGACCTTGTGCCCGGGAAGCTGTCCGCCCTCACCAGGCTTCGCCCCTTGCGCGATCTTGATCTGGATATCGTCGGCATTCACCAGGTATTCGGTGGTCACGCCGAAACGCCCGGACGCGACCTGCTTGATCGCGGAACGCATCGAATCGCCGTTGTCGCGAACGACGAACCGGTCAGCCTCCTCGCCACCCTCGCCGGTGTTCGACTTCCCCCCGATCCGGTTCATCGCAATGGCGAGCGTGGTGTGCGCCTCTCGCGAGATGGAACCAAACGACATCGCCCCGGTGGCAAACCGCCGGACGATGTCGGTGGCAGGCTCCACTTCGTCAAGCGGCACCGGTTCGCGCTTGCGAAACGTGAACAACCCGCGGAGGGTCTTCGCATCCTCGGCCTGGCTGTTCGCGGCAGCCGCAAAAGCCTCGTAACGCTCAGGCGCTTCGGTGCGTACCGCATGCTGAAGATCGGCGACGGTGTCCGGCGTCCACATGTGGTCTTCACCGCGTAACCGGAACGCGTATTCGCCGCCGGCTTCCAGCGCGTCGCGCAGGATTTCGGCGTTGCCGAATGCACTTTCATGACGGGCCACAGTCTCAGCGGCGATCACGCCAATATCCACGCCCTCGACCGCGGTCGCTGTTCCCGGGAAGTACTCGTCGACAAAGGCCCGGGAGAGGCCGACCGCGTCGAAAATTTGCGCACCGCAATACGACTGGTAGGTGGAGATCCCCATTTTCGACATGACCTTGAGAATGCCCTTGCCGATTGCGCCGATATAGGCGGACTGGGCGTCCTCGGCCGTGGTCTCGCCGGGCAGGCGATCACAAATCTCCGCCAGTGTTTCGAACGCGAGATAGGGGTTGACCGCTTCGGCTCCGTAACCGGCCAGCATGCAGAAATGATGGACCTCGCGGGCCTCTCCTGTCTCGACAACAAGCCCGGTCGACGTCCGGAGGCCGCTCCGGATCAGGTGGCTGTGGACAGCACTGGTCGCCAGCAGGGCCGGAACCGGAATCCGGTCCGGGCCCGCTGCCCGGTCCGACAGGACAAGCACCGTCGCGCCGGCCCGAACGTGCTCCTCCGCAGTTCGCCGAAGAGTGGCGACGGCATCCTCCAGGCCAGCCGGGCCCGCGGCGGCCTCGTAGGTCATGTCGAGCACAGTGACGCGAAGCCCGGTGTCGTTATCAGCCCCCAGGGACCGAATCTGCGCGAGCTCCAAATCGGTCAGTACCGGTTGCTCCAACTGGATCCGCGTCGTCGTGTCGGGCTCGCCCAAACCAAGGAGGTTCGGGCGTGGGCCGACAAAGGTGATCAGCGACATCACCATCTGTTCCCGGATCGGGTCGATCGCGGGATTGGTGACCTGGGCAAAATTCTGCTTGAAGTACTGGTAGAGGAGCTTGGAGCGGCGGGAAAGAGCCGCAAGCGGCGTATCGGTCCCCATCGATCCGACCGCCTCGGCTCCGGTGGCCACCATCGGCGAGATCAGGAACGTGAGATCTTCCTGCGTGTACCCGAAGGCCTGCTGGCGGTCGAGGCGGGCAACGTTCGTCGCGGCGGGTGGGCTGCCCGGGGGAAGTTCGGTCATTCGCAGCGTGGTCGACGCCACCACAGCCCCCCAGTTGGCCATGGAAGCAAGCGAGTCCTTGACCTCGCTGTTGTCGACGATCCGCCCTTCCTCGAGATCAATCAGCAGAATCCGGCCGGGTTCCAGGCGGCGGCTGGACACAATGTCGGATTCCGGGAGTGCCAGGACACCCGCCTCCGATGCCAGAATGACGCGCTTGTCACGGGTCACGACATACCGCGATGGGCGGAGACCGTTCCGGTCGAGAAGCCCTCCGATCTGCCGGCCGTCGGTGAAGGCCAGAGCAGCGGGGCCGTCCCAGGGCTCCATCAGAACCGCGTGCCGTTCATAAAACGCCCGGCGGCCCGGCGACATGCCCGGATGCCCCTGCCAGGCTTCAGGGACCAGAAGTGCTAGCGCGTGGCTGAGCGAGTAACCGCCCGCGAGCAGAAATTCGAGTGCGTTGTCGAGGCAGGCAGAATCGGATTGCCCTTCGGCAATCAGCGGCCAGACCGTTTCGAGGTCGGAACCCAACAGTTCCGAGCGCAAGGCATGCCGGCGCGCCGCCATCCAGTTGCAGTTACCGCGTACCGTGTTGATTTCGCCATTGTGGCAAAGCATCCGGAACGGCTGGGCGAGCTTCCACGAGGGGAACGTGTTGGTCGAAAAGCGTTGATGAACCAGCGCCAGAGCGCTGGCGGTGCGGGGATCGGTCAGGTCACGGTAGTACGGCCCCAGCGCGTCGGGCAGCATCATCCCCTTGTAGCAAATGGTCCGGGATGACATGGACACGACATAGAAGCTCTCGCACGCGGAACCGAAATTTCGCACGGCATTGCTGAGCTGCTTGCGCGCAACAAACAGCGCCCGCTCGAGAGCATCCTGATCGCGGTTGTCCACGGATGTCGCAAACACCTGCCGGGTCAGCGGTTCTCCCGCCCGAATGACATCGGACAACACCGACCGATCCACAGGCACAGTCCGCCATCCCAGAACCTCCAGGCCGTTCCGTTCCAGCGCAGCCTCGGTTTCGCTCTCGCAGCGCTGTCGTGCGGCAGCATCGCGCGGCAGAAATACCTGCCCGACTCCGTACGGGCCCTCCGGAATATCGAACCCGGAGTCCGGACACACCGAGCGGAACAGGGTGTCCGGAATCTGCATCAGCAGTCCGACCCCGTCCCCCACCGTGGGGTCGGCGCCGACCGCTCCCCGGTGGGTCAGATTGACGACGAGTTCAAGCCCCTGGGCAATGATGTCCGGAGTGGGACTCCCCCCGAGATCGGCGACAAATCCGATTCCACACGAATCGTGTTCGTTGGCCGGGTCGTAAAGCCCTTGCCTCTCGGGTGCCTTGGTGAGGAACCGTCGGTGCATCAGAAAGCCTCAACCGTCAACTATCTTGCGCCGGACCAGGCCGGCACGGAACATCAGGCGCCCATGCGATCACGGCGCCAGTCTGCCGCCTTGGAGCGACCGGCCACTGCCGAACGCCCTAGCCTGCAACCGCGGGAAGCCGTCCGCCACAGGGTAAGGAACAAGAGCGGGCAAAAAGCACGCGTGCCCGTCAGCGCTGCACGCGCCCCCACAACGTCCCCGGAACCGACGCCGTACGGACACCACTCTTGTGCCGCCACCATAGCAAAGTCGCTCTCAGGCGCGCAGCGGTCAAAACGCCTCATCCTCCAGCATGCGCCGGAGATCACCGTTCCACCGCGTCTGCAGCGACTCAACGAGCACCTCCGCAGGTGTCACCACGCGTTCGATGATGGCGGTGAGAATGTCGAGAAAGCCGGATTCGTCATCGCCCGCGTCGTTGGTTCGCGCACGGCGCTTCAGTCCGCCCTGGGCGATTGCAACCAGATCCGTGGCCACCGCCCCCAGGGCCCGTCCCTGGACCTCGAGTCTCAAGCCCAGGCGTGGCGAGTCGAGAAACAGCATCCGTCTGTCTTCGGGCCCCCAGCCGCGGACAAGGTCCTCGGCAGCCGCGAGCGCAGTCGAGTCGTACAGCACGCCGGTCCAGAGCGCCGGGAGGGCGCACAGTCGTTTCCACGGCCCTGCATCCGCGCTCCGCATCTCCAGAAACCGCTTGAGGCGGGTCTCGGTAAAGATCGTAGTCAGGTGGTCTTCCCAATCGTCCAAGGTCGGGCGCTCGCCGGGCAAGGCATCCAGCCGACCTTCCAGAAATCTCCTGAACGGGGTCCCGGCCACATCGATGTACTGGCTGCCCCTGCGTACGAAGTACATCGGGACATCGAGCGCGTACTCGGTCCAACGCTCGAACCCCATCCCGTCCTCGAACACGAACTCGGGGAGTCCGCACCGGTCGGGGTCGGTGTCCGACCACGTATGGCTGCGCCAACTCAGAAAGTCGGTTTTTCGGCCATCCCGGAACGGTGAGTTGGCCAAGAGTGCGGCGACGACCGGCTGCAGGGCCAGCGCCGTACGGAACTTCCGAACCATGTCGCGCTCGTCCGAGAAGTCGAGATTCACTTGGACGGTTGCGGTGTTGGTCATCATGTCGAGACCCAATGCGCCGCGCGTCGGCATGTACCGGCGCATGATCGCATAGCGGCCCTTGGGCATGACCGGGACCGCGGAGACCGGCGTTAGTGGGTCGGCACCGATCCCGACAAAGACGAGGCCAAGGCTGTCGCCGATGGAGCGAAGCTCGTGGAGGTGGGAATTGATCTCGTCGCAAGTCTCGTGAATGGTTGCCAGCGGCGCACCGGAGAGTTCCAGCTGCCCTCCCGGCTCGAGCGTGATCGACTGCCTTCCCTTGCGCAGCCCGATGAGCCGCCCCTCTTCTTCGACACGGTCCCAATCGCCAGCCGCGAGGCGCTCCAGAACTGCCTGAATTCCGGACGGACCATCGTAATCGGCGCGGGAAAACGACCCCGGAGTGAATACAAACTTTTCGTGCTCGGTTCCGATCCGCCAGTCCGCTTTTGGCTTGGAGCCCTCTTCGAGCCAGCGAACAAGGTCCCGGACATGGCCGACCGCCGGGGCGGCCGCTGGCGTTTCGACCATGAATTCCCGCAAACTGGAGGGGTTGGAGCGGCACAGACTATATCGCGCTCCCTGAACGCGAAACGGGACGGGTGGTCGACCGCACCGTACGGGCGGTCAAGACGCGGCCGTCCTCCCCTTCAATCCGCTCGCGTCAGGCCTGCGATCTGATGCACGACAGACACTGCCGCCATTGCAGCCGCTTCGGGCGACACCAGCCGGGGGCCCAAGCTTACGTGGCGGAGATCGTCACCCAACGTGTCAAACACGTGCTGGTCTCGTTCTGCGAACCCATGGCGGGGTCCGACCAACAGCGCGGTCTCGGCAGCTGACAAGCCGCTGCAGGCTTCAACCAGCGACACGTCGCTCCGCGACTCGTTCATCACCAACACCACTCGACCTGTGGCACGCACCTGCGCCAGGGCATCCGATAACGGGCTCCACGGCGCGTATTCCGGCGCCGAGGCGCGCCTGCTGCGCTGGGTCCCGGTCGCGATCGCCGCGTGCGCCATACGGTCCTCAAGACCCTGGACCGATCCGGACGACGGGCGCACGGGAATGATCCGCTCGATGCCCAGTTCAGCGGCAAATTGAAGCACCGGAGCCGATTCGGCGGTCGGTGTGAACAGCAGCCAGGCGCCCCTCGTCTCCTGCATCTTCGGCATTGCGATCTCCGTCAGCGTGGCAGCGGACCCCGGCCCTTGCGGCACAGGCCGGGCACCATCCTTCCGGCCTGGATAAGGATGTACCGACGGCCTCGCGGTTGCACGCCCGGTGCTCGCGGCGGTGCTACGATGCGCCCTCAAAACAGAGACAGCTCCCGGGGGCATGACCGTGCGAATGGTCGTGGGAAAACAGGCGGACAACCATTAGTGATGTGAGAGTTTTCTGTGTCGTGCGAATGATGTTCAGCGCCTTCCGTCGAAAATCACGCGCATTCTCTCATGAACCCTGACAGCCCAATCCGGCCGTCCCTATTGGCCGATCTTGTAGCGCTTGGCCGCTACGATCAGCCCATCGGCACCTGGCTGCTGGCGTGGCCCTGCTGCTGGGGGGTCGCGCTGGCCCAACCCTCCTTGCGCAGCCTCTTCATGCTTTGTGGCGTGTTCCTCGTCGGTGCTGCGCTCGCTCGAGCCGGCGGCTGCGCCTGGAACGATCTGATGGACCGGCGACTGGACGCCGCGGTGGCGAGAACCCGCAACCGGCCGCTCGCTGCGGGCCGAATCAGGCCGGCGACAGCGCTCGTGTATATCGGAGTCCACATCGCTGCGGCCGGGGCCCTGCTCACGTTTCTGCCGGCGGCCGCCGTATGGCTCATCCCGGCGTCACTGCCGCTGGTGGCGCTGTACCCGCTCGCCAAGCGGTTCACCTGGCTGCCCCAGCTCTGGCTCGGCGTCACCTTCAATTGGGGCGCCCTGGTCGGCTGGTCCGCCGCTACAGGGGCGTGGCCGGCGCTTGGTGCCCTGTTGCTTTATGTCGGGGCAGTCGCCTGGACCATGGGTTACGACACCTTGTACGCCTACCAGGACCGCACCGATGACCTGACGGTCGGTATCGGTTCCACCGCCGCGCGCCTGGGAGCCCACGGGCGCAGGTTCGTGGTCGCAGCGTATGGCGTCGCAATTGTGCTGTTTGCTTGTGCGCTCGGAGTCACAGACGGAGGTCTATTCGGCTGGCTCGGCCTGGCAGGATTCGGCCTGATGCTGGCCCGGCAAGCTGCCAACGTGAACCTCGACGAACCGACATCCTGCGGAGCCGCGTTCCGGGCCGCCCATCCCGCGGCATTCGTCTGGTTCGCTGGTCTTGCCGCCGACATCGTCCTCGCCCAATTCACAGCGACTCCGTGAACGGAAGTTCGCCCTGCCCGGGGCGCGGCCGGAACAGGCTGGTATCGAGCCGTGGTTCCCCGACGTCGAGCCCATGACGCCGGAGCGCCGCCTTGAACCGCGTACGGATCAGTTCCGCGTACGGGCCCGTTCCCCGTTGCCGCACCCCGAATTCCGACTGGTACATGGCACCGCCGCGAGTATCCTGGATGAGAGTCAGAACGCGCTTGGCGGCGTCGGGAACATGGGTCTGCAGCCATTCCTTGAACAGGTCGGCCACTTCTCCGGGCAAGCGGAGAAGCACATAGCGCGCCGTCAACGCACCCGCCTCGGCGCAGGCTGCAACAATGCGCTCGATTTCCTGGTCGGTCAGGCCGGGGATCACCGGGGCATTGAGGACAGATACCGGAATGCCAGCCTCCCGCAGGCGCGTGACGGTTTCCAGGCGCCGCATGGGCGTGCTGGCCCGGGGCTCCATGCGGTTGGCGAGACGGTGGTCCAGGGTGGTGATCGAGACCAGAACCCTCACCAGGCGCTTTGATGCAAGGTCTTGCAGCACGTCCAGATCGCCGAGCACGCGTGAGGACTTGGTGACAATGCTCACCGGATGCCGGTGATCCCAGAGACGTTCGAGAATGCCGCGGGTCAACCGGAGCCGCTGCTCGACCGGCTGGTAGGGATCGGTGTTGGCGCCAAGCGTGACGGGCGCGCAGACATACCCGGTGCGCGCGAACTCGCGAGCGAGATGGTCAACCGCTGTCGCCTTGGCAAAAATCCTGGTTTCGAAGTCGAGACCCGCCGACAGACCCAGGTACGCATGGGTCGGACGCGCATAGCAGTAGATGCACCCGTGTTCACAGCCCTGGTACGGGTTGATCGAGCGATCGAACCCAAGGTCAGGCGATTTGTTCCAGGTCAGGCCGCTTCGCGACGCCGCTAACTGGACCACTGTGTCGGATTGCGCGGGTGGAGCCGGATGATCCGACAACGCGATGGCGTCGACTTCTCGAGTGAAACTTTCGAACCGGCCACTCCGATTGGTCCGGGCTCCGCGCCCCCGGACGTCACCCGTGCCGGACCCCAGCGGGGTAAAGCGAAATCCATTCGCAGAAACGTTCCGCGCCATTCCTCCAGTTTATCATTGTTGCCGAGTATTTCGAGATCACCGTGCGCCCGAAATATGGCCTAAAAGAGAACATGGCGAGTTGTCCTCCCGCCGGTTGTCGAGTTTCGACACACGCACCCCCTAGCGCAACGGACCGGCGCATTACCCCAAAACACATCGAAGAACGCGTGATGGACGCTTTGCGTCTCACCCTTGTGTGGGCCGCATCCTTCGATTTCTCGGCGAACGCAGCAACACAAGCAAGGACTTCACTCCACGACAGGCGCATCAGCTGCCGTCTCCCGCTGCCACACAGCGCAAGAGCGACAGAAAACCACACGGCGCACGGCCCGATCATGTGTGCGACGCGCCCTCGCACCTTGCAGCAGCGGCTCGATCCAGGCGCGCCTGCGCAAGCTCGTAAGCAGCCTGCATCTGCATCCAATGATCGGCGGTGCCCCAGCCGATGCCTTCCAGCGCGAGCGCCATGTTCGCCGACACACCCGCCTTGCCGTTCAGAAGGCGCGACAATGTACCGCGCTCGCAACCGAGATGCGCCGCCGTCTCGGTCACGTTCCAGCCCGCATCGTTCATGCTCTCGCGAATGAGTTCCCCAAGGTGCGGCGGGCTCCTCATCGGGCCGACGCGTTCGTACGCAATGTCGTTCATGGTCATCGCTCCTTTTCTTTCGGTGGCAGTCGATCAGGCCCACGTCCACCGCCTCGCCGTTCTCGAAGCGGAACACCGCCCGCCAGTTGTGCGAGGCCCGGATGCTCCACTGCGAAGCTGTGGGTTGGTGCGGGAACTGTCTCGGCAAGTGCCAGACGGGCACTTCTGCTCAAGCGTCACTGCTTCCAAGTAACTGTCACACAACAGATTTCAGTGCCCAACAAATCGAGCAGTTAACAAGCGCGGTAGAGACGCCCTTCTGCGCGTGTTCTCACACTCGACGCATTATCGCTACAAAGCCGTGGCACGGGCCTGCCGTCGTTCAGCCACTCCGTCCGGCCGGCCTCTCGGCCTTGCACAGCTTTGCCCTCATCTCCCGTCCGCGGGGAAAGCCGCGCAGCCGATCGGGATGCAGTTGCCTATTCTGGTTATCGGGGTGCCAGCAGCGAGGTGTGCTCGTGTCCATAACCAAGCAGCGGTCGAACCCGATTCCGGAACTTTCTGTTGTCATCCCGACCCTTGACGCCTCCGCGCGTCTCGGCCCGCTGCTCAGAGCCGTCGGACGGCAGGTCGGCGAGGTACTTGTTGTAGACGGCATTTCCCGCGACGGGCCTGCCACGGCAGCGTTCGCGCGGGCGAGCCGTGCACGATTTATCACTTCCGCACGTGGCAGGGGGCAGCAAATCCGTGCCGGTTGTGCCGCGGCTTCCGGCAGTTGGATACTGATCTTGCACGTGGACTCGACGCTCCCTCCAGACTGGGCGGACGAGGTACGCACGTTCATCGCAGCGCATGAACACCGATTCTGTGCAGCCGCGTTCAGGCTCGCCTTTGATGATCAGTCCTGGGGAGCTCGCCGAACCGCCGTCTTCGCCAACCTGCGAACGCGGCTGTTCGCGCTTCCGTACGGAGACCAGGGCCTCCTGATTTCTCGCCTGCTGTACGACGAAATCGGCGGCATGCGGGCTCTGCCCATCATGGAAGATGTCGACATGATTCAGAGAATCGGGCGTGCTCGCCTGCGCAGGCTGCGCGGTACCATTCGGACGTCGGCAGAGCGGTACCGCCGGGACGGCTGGTTGCGGCGGAATCTGCGGAACCTTGTGTGCCTGGCCCTGTGGTTTGGTGGCGCATCCGCAGAATCGATCATGAAGCGCTACGCCGGCACCCACGATGCCGCCGGGGCGCGATAGCGAGGCCATGGGTCTGATCGGATGAACAGGCCTTGCAACCTCACGCTCCAATATTCGGTCCAGCGATTGGTGTGTAGCAACCAGGCCTTGACCCGGTGACGAGGCGAGCCCCCGCTGCGCGCCGTCGGCGCGCCGCCCGAGACATCCAACGTCGGGGTTTGCTTCATGGAAGCCCGCCTCGAACGGTCGTGATCTTCGCGCGGCAACCGGTTCTTGGAACCGTCAAAACCCGGCTTGCAGCCGATGTCGGGCACGTTGAGGCACTCCGCTTCTATCGCACGACGCTGGCGCGGCTGGTGCGCCGGGCTGCGTCGGATCCGTCTTGGCGCACGCTGCTGGCGGTAACCCCGGACGCTGCCCGGCTCACAATGGAACGAATCCACGGGGTGCCCGCCTTCCCGCAGGGTCCGGGAGACCTCGGGGCGCGCATGCGCCGGGCCGCTGCGCGGCAACCCGGCCCGACGTTGATTGTCGGAAGTGACATTCCCGAGCTGGAGTGCCGCCATTTGCGAACGGCATTCGCGGCACTCCGGGCCCACGATCTGGTCTTCGGCCCGGCCCAGGATGGCGGCTACTGGCTTGCCGGCTTCGCGAACCGCCGCCGGGTGAGAGACGTCATGGAAGGTGTGCGGTGGTCGACGCCTGAGGCCCTCGCAGACACGTTGCGGACGATCAGGCCGCCGCTTCGCGCCATGGTCCTGGATGACGTGCTGGACGATGTCGACGAGCGCACGGGCTTCGAACGGTTTCGACGCACCCACGCCCGGTAGCATTCGCACGCCTCCTCGGGGTGCCTGCCACGTGCACAGGAACCGCCGGACGCCCAACGTTCCTATACTCTGCCCCCGGAACGAAGCCGGAGTTGTGTGATGGTTGCGACCATGGAACGGGTGCGGACCCAAACCTTGCTTGTCCAGCGGGATGCCGCCGGGGTTTGCACCCTGCGGCTCAACCGCCCTGAAGCAAGGAACGCGCTGTCGAATGAGCTGATGGCGCGCCTGCAGGAGGAACTCGACGCAGCCGCCCGCGACGAAACGGTCAAGGTCGTCGTGATCGAGGGGGCCGGGCCCGCGTTCTGTGCTGGTCATGACCTGCGCGAGATTCGCGCCAACCCGGGTCGCGAAGCCTATGAGAAGCTGTTCGCGGTGTGTTCGGAGTTGATGGTGTCCGTCACGCGGCATCCACAGCCGGTGATCGCGAAAGTCGCCGGCATCGCGACAGCCGCTGGATGCCAGCTGGTTGCGTCATGCGATCTGGTGGTTGCCTCGCGCGAGGCCAGGTTTGCAACGCCGGGGGTCAATATTGGCCTTTTCTGTTCCACACCGATGGTCGCCCTCTCCCGCGCCGTGGGCCGCAAGCATGCCATGGAGATGCTGCTGACCGGCACGATGATCAGCGCCAAGAAGGCCCGAAAGATAGGCCTCGTGAACCGCGTAGTGGCGGCAGAAGCACTGGATGAAACAGTGACCGATCTCGCCCGCTCGATCGCGGATAAATCTCCGCTTACGCTGAAGATCGGGAAACGCGCCTTCTATCGGCAGGCAGAACTCGGTCTGGATGAGGCCTACGCGTTCGCCAGTGAAGTGATGACCGAAAACATGCTGGCCCGGGACGCAGCCGAAGGAATTGAAGCGTTCCTTTCAAAGCGGGCGCCGGTCTGGACCGGGACCTGAACCCGCGTTGCCGCCGCTCAACTACCCCGATTCCCTCTTGCGGGAAATTCTGGAGCGCACCCGAACGATCGCCATGGTAGGCGCCAGCACGAATATCCGGCGCCCCAGCTATTTCGCCTACAAGTACCTGCGCGAACGGGGCTACCGGGTCATTCCCGTCAACCCGCCCGCCGCCGGAGAGGAGCTTCTAGGCGAGACCATCGTTCCCGACCTGGAGGCCATCGACGTGCCCGTCGACATGGTCGACATCTTCCGCCGCTCCAACGAAGCCGGGGCGATCACGGACGCCGCCATTCGTATCGGGGCCCGGACTGTCTGGATGCAGCTTGGGGTCCGGGATGACGAGGCCGCCGCCCGGGCACAGGCCGCCGGGCTTGATGTCGTGATGAACCGCTGCCCGAAGATCGAGTACGGGCGCCTCTTCGGAGAGTTGGGCTGGGGTGGGATCAACTCTGGACTGTTCTCGAACCGCCGCCGCCCCCTTCGAACCCGCACAAGGCAACAATGAACGATACCGACACCCCGCCGGACTACGGCTTCGAAACCCGGGCCGTGCACGCTGGAGCAGCACCCGATCCGACGACCGGCGCCCGCTCGACGCCGATATTCCAATCCGTGGGTTTTGTCTTCGACGACACCGATCACGCGGCGTCACTCTTTAACCTGCAGGATTTCGGGTTCATTTACGGACGCATCACGAACCCTACGGTTTCGGTTCTTGAAGAGCGTGTCGCAAACCTCGAGGGAGGACGTGGAGCGGTCGCCTGCGCGTCCGGCCATGCGGCGCAGCAGCTTGCGCTCTATCCCCTCATGGAGGCCGGTGACGAGTTCGTCGCCAGCCGATTTCTCTACGGAGGGTCGGTCACGCAATTCACACACACGTTCCGCCGGTTCGGATGGCGCGCGGTGTTTGTGGATCCCGGAGACGAAGCCGCCGTGCGGGCGGCCGTCACCGAACGGACCAAATGCCTGTTCATCGAAAGCCTGGCCAACCCCGGCGGTGTGATCGTCGATGCCGAGCTTTGGGCCAATGTGGCACATGAGCACGGCGTGCCACTGATCGTGGACAACACGCTAGCGACTCCATGGCTGCACCGACCCATCGAGCACGGCGCGGATATCGTCGTGCACTCGTTGACCAAATTCATGGGCGGACACGGAAACTCCCTTGGCGGGGTCGTGGTGGAGTCGGGAACCTTCGACTGGTTCGCAAGCGGCCGGTTCCCGGCGATGACCGAACCCACACCGTCCTACCACGGCCTTCGGTTTGCCGAAACGTTTGGTGATTTCGCATACACGATGAAAGTTCGGGCGGACGCGCTGCGGGACCTTGGTCCGGCGCTTGCACCGCAGAACGCCTTTCACATCCTCACAGGAATCGAAACACTGCCGCTGCGCATGGAGCGGCACGTACACAACGCCAAGACGGTTGCGGCATTTCTGGAGCAGCACCCTGCTGTTGCGTGGGTCAGCTACGCCGGCTTGCCTTCAAGCCCCTACGCCCAGCTTGCCAAGAAGTACTTTCCCAACGGACCTGGTGCGGTCTTTACGTTCGGGGTCAAGGGCGGCTTCGAAGCCGGCGTGCGGCTCGTCGAACGCGTCGAGATTTTTTCCCACCTCGCCAACATCGGCGACACCCGGAGCCTGATCATCCATCCGGCATCCACAACCCACAACCAGTTGACCGACGAAGAAAAACTGGCCGCCGGCGCGGGACCTGACGTGGTCAGGCTTTCGATCGGGCTGGAAACCGCGGACGATCTCATTCGCGATCTCGACCAGGCGCTTCGGCAATCGTGAAGTGGGAGGCGCCGTAAGCGGCCCAAGGCTTGGCGCCGGGCTCGTGGCGCTCCGGGCATGCTGATCGCAAAGCTCTGCCACGTGCCCTGTAGTGCCGCCACCAGATCGTCAATGTCGCCATCGGTGTGCACGGGCGAGCGTGTGAGATGCTGTCCGTTAGCGCCATATGCGACGGTCGGACAATTGATCGGCTGCACATAGCTCCGGCAGCAGGCGAGCAGATGATCGGTCACGCGTTTGCAGAGAACCGGATTACCCACCAGCACAGGCTAGATTGGCGGAGCGACAAACCGCGGTCCGGTTTCAAATTCGCCATCAGTCCGGCCTTGGCAAACCCACGAGGATTTCGTGATCAATCGCAGTTGCTTTGTGCGCAAGGCCGCCTGTTTGGTGACCGGTTCGATGACAGTCGCCAGCCCACAATGCACGCTGCCGGCGCTCGCACAATCAAAGAGGGCGATCCACGTCGCTGCAGGCCGGGTCTGCAGGAGGCCTGAGCAAAAACCTCCGTCAGCGGCGTCGGGTTGGCATTTGGGTAGAGGTGCGACGAACCGGGCCCGGGTCTGCAGATGACTCTCCGCATCGGTACACGCAATTCCGATTTGGCCCGCGCCCAAACTGCCGGCGTGGAGACCCATTTGCAGCGGTCGGGCTACGCGACCGAACTCGTGCCCATTGTGACCGCCGGCGATCGCTCCATGGCACCCAGTTTCGGCAGCATCGGACCACAGGGAGTGTTCGTCCAAGAGATCAACAGAGCACTTCTGGCGGGAACCATTGACGTGGCTGTCCACTCGTACAAGGACCTCCCTACCGCCGGTCCCGACGAACTTGTCGTCGCAGCCGTTCCGGATCGGCTCGATCCCGCGGATTGCCTTCTGGTACGCGCATCTCTGGCGGACAACTCTCGGGGGTTTCTTCCCTTGCCGGAGGGGGCTCGCGTGGGCACATCCTCAAGCAGGCGGCAGGCATGGCTGAACCATTTTCGACCCGACCTTCGCACGGTTCCTCTTCGTGGCAACGTTGTGACCCGGATTCGACGCCTTCAGGAAGCAAAGTACGACGCAATCGTGCTGGCCGCTGCGGGGCTCCATCGCCTGGTCTCAGAATCGGCTCACCCCGACACAATCGCCAACCTCGACGGGGTGGTGGTGGTGCGCCTCCCTCCTAACCAATTTGTTCCAGCCCCGGCCCAGGGGGCCCTCGCTCTGCAATGCCGACGCGAACGCAGCGATGTGCGAAACGCGCTCATGTCGCTGGAGAGTCCGGCCGCCCGGTCCGTCATCGACTCCGAACGCCTGTTGCTTCAGCGCCTCGAAGGCGGATGTGAACTTGCATTCGGTGCGTATTGTCGTGGTGACGGCACGGACTGGGTCATGCACGCCATGCTCGAACGCGATCAGAATGTGTTGTCCATGACCTGCCAGGGTGAATCACCGAACGCTGCGGCCGAGACGCTGTGGAGCCGACTGGATGGAGATCGCCGCACCGGAGAGGCGGGACCGTGACCCCTCGCCACGCCGGGACGTCAGCGGCGCAGGGCACGATTCCTTGCGTTGCAGCAGAGCGGGCTCGCTGACGATGGTTGCACCACACCGGATCCTGCTCACACGTACGGTGGAAGGCTGTGCCGAATGGGCGGCTGCAGTGCGATGCCGTGGCGCCGTCCCTGTACCGTTCCCGTGCATCACCTGTCGCGATCTAGGAACAGACGAGACCCGCGTCCGGCTCGCGCGCGAGGTTCCGCGCGCCAGCTGGATCGCCTTCACGTCGGCACAAGGGGTTGGCGCCTTCAAGCGAATTTGGGCAGATCCCCGACCGGCGGCGGAGGGCCTTGCCAGTAAGGTCGCTACGGTCGGGCGGGCAACCGCCGAAGCGGCGCGGAGCCTTCTCGGGCGAGTTGATCTGGTGGGGACCGGTGGTACGGCCGCGGCACTGGCCGCAGAACTCGCCCCGATCCTCTCGCCGTCCGATCGGGTTCTGCTGGCGGTCGCAGCCAATGCAGGGAGCGAGTTCTCCGAATGCCTGCGGGGGCGGGGGCACTGTTGCGCAAGGGTCGACGTCTATGAAACGATCCCGGTACCAGCCCCGTCCAACCGCCGCGCCGCGTCGGACCTGGGCGCGCGGGATGTATTTCTTGCGAGTCCCTCGGCGGTCACCGGTTTCTGCAATCAAGTGCGGTTCGACAGCGCGCTAAACTTCTTCACCATCGGGCCCACAACGACACGAGCGGCCCAAGCTGCCGGGATCCACGTCAAGGGCGAGTCCCTGCATCCCAGCTTGTCGGGTCTCATGGAGGCACTCCGGTGCGCAACTTGACCGTTTCCCTGCCCGGGCGGGACCGACCGCGGCGCCTCAGGCGCACGGGCGCGATTCGTGAACTCGTGGCCGAGACGCATATCTCGCCGTCCCAGTTTGTCCTCCCGCACTTCGTCCTTCCGGCCGACAGCAGCGAGGAAGTCATTCCGTCAATGCCCGGGATTAAGAGCATGGGCATCGAACGGTTGTTGCCGCAGGTCGAGGCCGATCTCGGGCTCGGGATCCGGTCCATTCTGCTCTTCGGTCAACCGGCTCCCGGCACCAAGGACCCGCATGGAGGCGAGGCGGCTGACGACCAGGGGACGGTGCAGCGCGCGGTGGCGCGGATCAAGGCGGAATTCGGCGACGAGCTTGTTGTGATTACGGATGTCTGTCTGTGCGCGTACACCGACCACGGGCATTGCGGCCTGGTCGAGGGTGATGACGTGCACAATGACCGGTCGCTTCCGCCGCTTGTGGAGACAGCGCTCAGCCACGCCCGCGCTGGCGCGGACATCGTCGCGCCTTCAGACATGATGGACGGCCGGGTTGGCGCCATTCGCGATGCCCTGGATGACCAGGGGCATCAGCAGGTGGCAATCCTGGCCTACACGGCAAAGTACGCGTCAGCCTACTACGGGCCATTTCGGGATGCCGCGGATTCCGCTCCCGCGACGGGCGACCGCCAGAGTTACCAGATGGATTGCCGCAACGCCCTGGAAGCGATTCGGGAAGCCGAACTGGACGAACACGAGGGCGCCGACATCCTGATGGTGAAGCCGGCGCTGCCCTACCTCGATGTCATTGCTGCGGTGCGTTCCGCTACAGCCAAACCGCTTGCTGCGTACAACGTATCGGGCGAATACGCAGCGGTTAAAGCCGCGGCCGAACGCGGCTGGCTCGACGAAGCGCGGATCGTTCGCGAAAACCTGATGGCCATCCGTCGCGCCGGCGCCGACCAAATCATTACCTACCATTGCCGCGACGCCCTGCGGGAGAAATGGCTTTGACAGCCCTGCCTGCAGGTCGGCATACCGAGATTCAGACGTCGCACCGAGTCTCGTACCAGGACGTCGCCAGGCCGGGCGCATTCATCCGGGTCAACGCATGATGTCGACAGTCCGTCAGGCTTCCGTGTCGCCTGCAGAGAAATCGGCGCTGTTTGATCTTGCGCTCGACCGCCAACCGGGCCCACGGCGCCCGGTCTGGCTCAACCGGCAGGCAGGACGGTACCTGCCCGAATACCGAAAACTCCGCCAACAGCACCGCTTCAAGGATCTCGCGAGCCAGCCCGATCTGGCTGCCGAAGTGACGTTGCAGCCGATGCGCCGGTTCGATTTCGACGCCGCAATCATCTTTGCCGACATCATGAGCCCGTTACCCGCGCTCGGCATCGAATTCGATTTCGCCCCTGGCCCGGTTGTCGAAAACCCGATTCGCAGCGCCGAGGCGGTCGCATCCCTGCCCGATGTGGATCCAGAGGCCCTGGCACCTGAGGTCATCGAGGCGATGGTGAAGGTCCGGGCGTCGTTGCCTGCCGGCAAGGCGTTGCTGGGGTTTTGCGGGGCGCCCTGGACGCTGGCTGCCTATCTCGTTGAAGGCCGGGGCGTCAAGGATTTCCCGACACTCAGGGCATTCGCAGCAGCCGAACCGGTTGCCCTTGAACGGCTCATTGAACGTCTATCCGTGCTGATGGCCGAATACCTGATTCGCCAGGCGCAGGCCGGGGCAAGCGCCGTGCAGGTGTTCGATTCGTGGGCCGGACTGCTGCCGCGTTCCGACTGGGAACACCTCGTGAAACCGCACCTTGAAAATATGCTGAACACCGTGGGCGACGCCGGGGTCAGGCGCATCCTGTTCCTGAACAACGCGCCCCACCTTGTCGACTGCTACGCAAATCTGCCGGCCGAGGGGCTGGCCGTGGACTGGCGCATCGACGTGGGCTCACTGCAAGATCGCTACGGTGACCGCCTTGCGGTGCAAGGCAACGTCGACCCTGCAATCCTCACGGCGGGACCCGGCCCGACCCGGGCAGCAGCAACCAAACTCCTGTCTCGGGTTGAACCCCGGGGGCACATCGTCAATCTGGGCCATGGAATCCTGCCCGATACCCCGCTTGAAAGTGTGGATGCACTCATCGAGATTGTTCAAGGCGAACGAACCTGAGCGCCGAGGATCATCAGTGCGCCATCGTCTCCCCTCGCCTGCTTGGCCAGCGCAACGACGTTGTTTGACCGGTTCACCCACCGCACCGTGAGCAGACAGTGGATACGCTCACAATGAGGCAGCCAGCGGCTGCACGACGGCGCGGAGCGTAGGCAATGGACCGCCCGGACATCAGTGAGAAGGGCATGCGCGGAAACGAGCGCATCTCCCTCAATCGCCGCCTGTTTGTTCGATTCATGGCCTTCGGAGGATGTGCCGACCCCGACCCGGTCGCGAACGCTCTGGAAGCCGGCCGGATCACGGGAGCCATGTACCTGGAGGTCAGCGACCCATCGGGAATCGGAATCGTGGTCGCAAGCGAAGATCCGGATTATTTCGTTGACGACCTGAGAGTACTACTCAATCAAGAGCCCTTTTCGGGCCTGCACCGCAAACCGGAGTTCGAGATGTTCGGCCGCACCTACTCCATCGGGTACGAACAAGACCTTGAGCATGTGCTCCTGACCAGGCCCATCTCTCGCATTACCGACCCGGCGCTTCGGTGGGCGGTGTGGTATCCGCTGCGTCGCGCCAAGAGTTTTGCCACCCTTGAGCCTGACCATCAGCGCCGAATACTGGCCGAGCATGGCACGCTCGGACATCAGTTCGGGTCGGCCGGACTGGCCTACGACATCCGGCTGGCTTGCCACGGACTGGACAAAGACGACAACGACTTCGTTGTCGGTCTCTTGGGGGGCGAGCTGCATCCGCTGTCCGCGGTTGTCCAGACCATGCGAGGCACGGAGCAGACGTCACAATACCTGGACAGCCTCGGGCCATTCTTCGTCGGCCGGGTTGCGTGGCAGGCATCCAACGAGGATGGCAGCCATTGACCGCAGGCCAAGCGGATTCCCGATCTGATGAGCGCGCACGGAACTACGACGCACTACTGATCGTCTCGTTTGGTGGGCCCGAGGGCCCGAAGGACGTGGAGCCGTTCCTCGACAACGTCCTCCGTGGCCTGCGCCTGTCCGACACGGCCCGGCGGCGTATTGCCCAGCGTTACTACGATTTCGGCGGCGTGAGCCCTATCGCCGCCCACACGCGCAATCTGGTCGATGCCGTGAAAGAGGAGCTGGCCACGCAAGGGAATCCGCTGCCCGTCTACCTGGGCAACCGCAACTGGCACCCCTTCCTGCGCGACACGCTGCACACCATGAAAGCTGACGGTGTCACCCGGGCGGCGGCCTTCGTCACCAGCTTGTTTGGCTCCTACAGCGGATGCCGCCGCTATCGGGAGGACGTGCAGGAAGCTCTTGAACCCCTGGCGGGCACGCTGCACGTCGACCGCCTGCGGTTGGGATACAACCATTCCGGCTTCATTCGGGCATTCAGCGACCGCGTTCGCTCCGCCCTCCACGACATTCCGGAGGAGCGCCGCACCCAGACTTCCATTCTGTTTACAGCGCACAGCCTTCCGGAACAGGCAGCCCGCCATGCGCCATACGTGATGCAATTGCGCGAGGCTTGCAGGCTGACCTGTCTCGCTCTCCACGACCGCAATCCTCGACGCTGGCGGCTTGTCTACCAGAGCAACAACGCGCGCTACGGGGGTGAACGCTGGCTGGGCCCGGACATCTCCGACGCACTTGAAGAGGAGCACACGCACGGAGTACGCGATGTCGTCGTGGCACCAATCGGATTCGTATGCGACCACCTTGAAGTCACGCTCGACCTTGATCACGACGCCCGTGCTGCTGCAGAGAAGATCGGCTTGAACTTCGTGCGCGCCGGAACCGTGGATATCCACCCGGCGTTTGTCGCGATGATCGCCGACCTGGTGCAGGAGCGCGCCTTGGCGAATCCCGAACGACGCGCGCTCGGGACTCACGGACCGATGCCAGACCTGTGCCCCTCCAATTGCTGCCTTTCTGGCAACCCCGCCATACCGGCGATCGGCGAAAGCGCTGATCCGGGGCCGTTGTGGTACCGATGACAACAAGTCCGCTCCATGACGTGATCGTGATTGGCGCCGGGTTGTCCGGCCTCAACGCGGCGCTGCATCTGGAGGCCGGAGGCGCCCGTGTTCAAGTCATCGAGGCCCGTAACCAGGTTGGCGGCCGGATTCAGTCCATGCTCCAGGTCGGCCATCCCCAGGAAGCCGGCGGGACCTACATCGGAGCCGGATACCAGCGTCTCGCGGCGATCATCAAGCGGAGCGGGCTTGAGCTTGTAGACGTCACACCGATGCTGGCGTTCTTCCGGGAGCAGGATCTGGTACTCGACGGCGAACTCATCCGGCAGTCCGATTGGCCGGAGCATCCACGAAATTCGTTTCCTGAATCCAGGCGTGCGCTGATGCCCTGGGCGTTCTCCCGCGTGATGGCGATGGAAGAAAACCCGCTTCCGTCACCCGGACACTGGAGCGACCCGAAATTCGAATGTCATGACGGGTCGGTGGAGAATTGGCTGGCCGGTCTCGGACTCAGTCCATCCGCTATCGGTCTGGCTTACGATCTCAATCCGAGTTTCGGAGACAACGCCAGCGACATATCCGCACTTTTCCTGTTCTTTCGCGCAGCCTTCTCGCTCGCGCAACGAAAGTCTGCACCCGCGGGCGTCATGGGTTACACCGTCCGCGATGGCATGCAGAAGATCCCGGAGGCGATGACGCAACTCCTCCAGGGCGAAGTGCACTTCAACCGTCCCGTCAAGGCGATCACTAGCAGCTCGGATTGCGTGGAAGTGCGCTGCAATGACGGTGCGATCTATCGTGGCCGCCAAGTCGTCTGCTCTCTCCCTCCTGGTCCGTTGCGCAATGTCGCGTTCGATCCACCGTTGCCCACCAACCAAGCCAGCGCCTTGCAATCGTTGGGATCGCAACCTGTCACCCAATTTTATTTCTCCCACCGGTCGTCCTTCTGGGAAGACGACGGCTATGCGCCCAGCATGTATACGGATGGCCCGGCCGGTATGGTCGCGGCCGCCCGAAACGGATCTGACCCCCGGGAGATCACAAGCTTTACGGCCTGGGTGATGGGCCCAAAAGCGCGGCAGTTGGACCTGTTACAGGAAGCCGATGCTGCACGGGCGGTGCTCGGGGCAATCGAGACCGTGCGGCCTGCTGCCAAAGGTCAACTTGACTACGTTGGCTGCAAGGCTTGGGGGCAAGATTCTTACGCCGGCGGCGCCTGGGCTTATTTCAAACCCGGCCAGATCTCGCGTTTTGCCTCAGAATTGGCGACGCCGCACGAGCGGATTCATTTCTGCGGCGAACACCTGGCGCGTTCGGCGCGGGGAATGGAGGGCGCAATGGAAACCGGCGAAGATGTGGCCAAGGACATCCTGGCTGCCTGCACTGGGTGCCGATATTAGAGCGGGTTTCGAGCGCGTGGATTCGAGCAAAAAAGCGGATGTTCGGCCCGCCAGACGTGGGGTTATGTGGCAATATGCATGGTGGAGGTAGTGTTTCCGGGAGGAAACCGTGCACAAACCTTTGTCGGAAGACATGCGGATCAGGCTGTGGGGGTAGGTGGTGTGATCCACACCGTCGGCAACCGGTGCGGGGCCAGCCCAAGTTCGGTGAGCAAGGTCCATCAGCGCTGGCGGCAGACCGGCAGCGTGGCGCCAGCACATGACGGGCGGAGACCGGCATCAGGGCGGAACCAAGGAGCATGGTCCGCGCACCCGGAAATTGCTGAAAGCGCAACTGGACATGATGCAGGACGAGATCTGCGCGACGCTAAACCCGCCTAGCGAGGTTCCGAGCGGGCCTCGGTCCGGCGGTTTTTCCTCCGGACACGGCATCAGAAAAAAACAGCGCACGCTGGCGACAGGCTTAGTCGCAACTCACGCCTAAGCGACTGGTCTTCATCGACGAGACCTGCGCATTGACCGTGATGACGCGGCCCCGGGGGCATGCCCCCGGGATGGTGGCACAGCCGCCAGACTGGGGGCTTTTTCTTCGGCATTATTGGGGAGTTTTCATCCGGCGCTGACAAGCACCTCGGGGGCGGCGGCGCTGGTACTGGATGGGCCGATGAACTGGGCGTGGTTCCGGGTCTATGTGAACAAGATGCTGGAGCCGACCTTGCAGGCAGGCGACTTTGTGATCATGAACGACCTCCCTGCGCACAAGGTAGAGGGGACCTGTGCGGCCATCGAGGCGCGCGGTGCCGAGCTGGTCTACCTGCCGCCGCACTCCCTCGACCTGAACTCCACCAAGCAACTGTTCGCCAAACTAAAGGCGCTGCTAAGCAAGACTGCTGCCCGCATCTTCAGCAGCCTAAGGTCGACTATCGGCGCGCTCCTCGCGAACTTGGAGCCCGACAAGTGCGCCAACTACATTCGCCACGCCAGCCATGCCTCTACCTGAACCGAATCCGCTCTAACGGGTGGATTATGCGTTCAGGTACCTTTGCTTTTTTTCTTCGAACCTCTCCTTTTTTCCGCATTCTGAGATATGACGAAGAAAAACTCGGGCAAACTGCCCAGACCAAATTAACCTTTCCCTACCAAAGTAGTGAACGACATCCTTCAATAGTCCGATGTCAGAAAGCAATTCATCACAATCAGCATGGTTGGTTTACTCTTTTCGGACCAGAGATGACCCACTGTGGGGCTTGTATAAAATAACGATCTAGAAATCCATTTCAAAAGGATCACAGTTGACAATTTCGCTTTTCTTGTTTGCACGCTAGATTTGCGGGAAATTGACTTCTTTCTTCCATCAATTTATGCAGGTTGCTTGAACATACGAATTGTTCTTGGGAGCCCCATGTTTAGGTGTTTGGTTTTTTGTTGCGCCGTCTTTGCCGCCGGCCCTGCCTGGGTGGCGGAGGAGGCGGTTGGTGTCTTCAAGGATTATCTCCCGCTACAAATCCTCGAGATGTCTGAACAGGAACTCTCACAATCAGTTCCCGTCGATCTCGTTGCAGCCGCTCATCTGGCGAATTCCGAAGTAGGTGATTTCATGCTGCAATTCTACCTAAACACATTGATGTATTCCGGATTGGCTGACTATCTGAGTGCGAAGAAGGCTTTCCAGGCCGACCAAGGAGAAGAAACTACCGGAGAGTTGACAGTCGGGCAGATCCACACCCTCGTAGCTTGTGCATCTCGTGTGAACTTGACCAAGGTTAGTTTTCTGTTTCCTTCCGGCGGGACTATGGTCGGCGATTGGGCTGAAGTAAAGGGGACCTTAGAAATTATCGATGAGCAGAACGCGTATCCACTCAACCATGTTGATATCGAGTGCAGGCGCGATAGAGGTACCTGCGAGTACCGCCAAATCGTGTTGATGCTTCCAGATGAAGGCTCTTGGTCAGAAGGGTACAGCATCGCAGAAACCGTTGACGCAACCTACCGGATAACCCGATGGGAAAAAGCACAGATTGACGCCGTGCCGCTCGACGATTCTGCCTGTCGGACAAACCAGTTAAGTTTCAACTTTGAGACAAACGAATTCTTCGAGATCGCCCGCAACAACACACCGGCCGACTGCGAATTGTTAGGCATAACGCTACCCCGCCTTGAGAAACCACGCGTATCCCGAATTGTCGATGGGTTCGACATTTTCTATGAGGAATTCAAGCGGATTAGAGGCGAAGCCAGTGGTTGTTTTTCCAGTACAGCTCGAAAGCGGCTTGCAGACGTGTTGCAACCCGACTGAATTGGTTGGTGACACCCCGCCATACTGCCGCTTATTCGACTAGACCGAAATCCCGAAACGCTCGGGCACAGCGTGCTGGTTTTCGGTCAGGTAGCGAGAAATAAACGGACCGGTGCTGGGGAATCTGCCGGGTACGTACGCTCAGCAATTCGAAGGCGGTGCGTTGAAGTTCGGTGACCCGGGAAAGAATGTCGAATAGCTGTACACTTGGCGGGTGGGCCGCCAGCGGGAACTTGGCGGTGTTGGCGAGATTGACGAGGAGGGTGCTACCGCTGTGCACGAATAGGCCGCCCGCGGTCCGCTTACGCCGGACCTTGAGCAAGTTTCGAGCGCATGGATCGAGGATGTGAATAGGCGGCTGCGCGCACTATCAATTCCCTGTTGGGGACCGTCGGCAAGCTGCTTGAATCCGGCGAGCACGATGAATGCGCGGGCCACTTCCGCCGCGACGAAAATGGCTCAACCTGAAACGAATCCGCTCTAAACGGCACGGAACGCCGTCAGCATCGATCCAATCGCGCGCGCTACAGCGGGTTATCACGTAGGGATCGACATGACAGCCCTCGGTTTCGCCATCATTCCCGACCGGTTGTTGACGCCAGCTGGCTTCCTGTGCGTGTTTTGGTGGGCGAGAAAACCTGTCCTCGGGGGATTTCTTGTCAACGTTTCCGAAACGCCGTCTACCGCCTTCGACACGCCCGACCCCAGCGTGGTCTTCCGCTCCCTTGGAGCGGATTCCGCTAAGACGAGCCGCGCCGAGCCATTCGGACGAAGTTACCTTGACTGCCCAATAGTGCAGCTTGAAGCCATCCACATTGACCTGCGTTTTCACTTGCACCCCCGGCAAAATGCAAGGGCCACTCCGAGGAGCGGCCCTTGAGCCGACAGCACGCTGCCGGCGGGTAACTCAAGACAACTTAGCTTCAACCAAACCACACCTCCAGAGGTTCTCGAAGAACACCGGATTGGTGGCTTCTCGCAAAGATCCAACGCTTCTCCGCTCCACTCCAGCGGCGACGAGGCGGAGACCGGCATTCCAACCTGCCGATCTCGGCGCCTTCACGTCTCCGGGTATCCGCAGCCGCGTCTCTTGATCGGAAGATGGACACCAAACCGGCAGGTCAGGTCCCACATTTGCTTGGAATTCGGCTGACTACAGCGCGTCAATCAGAATGAGGCAACACGGACTCTCACCTTGATTGTCGCGCTATACCTGACAACGATCATCCTGAGAGTTACGCCGAACCGCATCGAGATTTTGGCCGCAGTCGTACGGCTCGACAACGATGGTGATTTCGTCCTCGAACTGGAGGACGTAGGTCAATTTCAGCCCTGCTTGGCGGCATCTATCACGGCATCGATGTCGATGGGGACCAAGTCGCCACTCGAGGGAGGAAGGCCATCATCAGCATGAACTGTGAAGGACAGATCGAGAGCCTTGAGGGTGCGCAGCATCAGTCCGAGTTCGGCACGAGGTTTACCGCGCTCGATTGCCACGACCCATTGTCGCCCGACGCCCGCTTTGCAAGCGAGATCAGCCTGGCTCAACTGGAGCTTGCGGCGCCGCTCACGAATGACGAGGCCAAGCTCTACTGGAGTCCGGATCCGCATCGTTTCCTCCATCCGTGGCCGATTGGTGTCAACCATCCAATTTCATCGATCGACGACAATGTCGATTTGTCGCCGAACGAAGACAGTTCCGAAGCGGCACTAATAAGCGCGATTTGTCAGTGCTTCAATCGACGGACAAACCGCATCAGCGAGCCGACGCCATGGGCGCCACAGTGATGGCCGCACTGCTGGTCATTATTCCTTGGCAACCCGAAAAATAAGGTCAACAGAGAACAACGTCCGCAGGTTCAACCGTTTCCCGAGCACCCATGATACTTAGCGCTTTCCGCCCGAACCCGCAGGGAAACGGCCGAAGAGCATACACATCGCATGGTGCCCATGAGTCAGAATTCAGAATGGAGTGTTGAATACGTTGAAAGGATCGCAGGGTTCGCTGGCCGTTGCGTCTGCTGACCGTTCAGCCAAGCGCTCCTCCTCAGCCTAGTTTCCGGTACTAAGGCAGGTACCCGGCTGTGCCAATGGAACATCCAAGCAGGTGGCCAAACGGACGCAAGTTTGACCGAAGGGCGCGGCGCGGCGCATGGAACATGGCCGTAAACAGTGCGCATAGGGCGCTATACGTTGTGATCGGACGACAAAGGCAGGGCCTCAGCACATGTAACTCCAGACCAACGTACTTCACGGCCCGGTCGGAGCAACCTGCCGTGCCAACCCAACCGGACAATTCACCTGCAGCAACCGAGGCCTGAATCGCAAAGACCGCGACGCGGTTCCGCGCCACGGCCTTCGCAAGTCGAACCCGACTTCAGTTCATGATCCGAACGGTGTCGTGTCGCAGTCTCCAGCCGATAGGCCCCTACCCGCAAACACCCCGTCGCCCGATCGCTCGCGCCACCGGGTCAGAAGAGATACCGCGCCCTGGCGTAGTAGAAGCGACCCGCAAATCCCATTGGCGAGGACTCCGGATACTTGGCTCCCACAGTCGTCGCGTACGGATTCTCGTCCGGGAAATTGTCAAGCAGGTTCTGCACGCCAACAGTCAGTTCGATGTTTGACTGCACGTCATAACCCAGCTCGACATCCATGGTGACTTCCGACCCCGCCTCGATCAGCAAGCTCAACGCGTCCACGTGGGTTTCCTTGTACGACCCGAAATAGTTCAGGCGGAGAAGGCCATTCCACGGCCCTTGCTGGTGGCGCAGGGTCGCATTGAACCGCTCCTTGGGGAGCGCGTCTTCCAACTGAAGGATCCGCTTCTCGTCGAGAAATGCCCGATCGTAATCATCCTTGACTTCGGTCTTGTTCCAGTTGCCCACGAAGACAACTTCAGTCTGGCCGCTATCCAAGAACATTACGGAACCGGAAATGTCCACGGCCGCAACGATATCAACGCCGGAGGTCGTGGTATTGAACCCGTTCCCGAAATAACCAAACGTCAATACATCCGCGTTTGGCAGGCAGCCGGAGTCACCAATCTCCGCCTTCTGCTCTGCACTCAGCGTAAAGTTGGACGACAACCCCAGCCTTCCATCAATATCGATATTGTAATAGTCGGCGGTCAGGGAAACTGGACCGAGGGTTGCCACGACTCCGGCCGTGTAGGTGACGGATTCTTCAGGCTGAAGGGGCCTGGCCCCATTAACCCTCGCCTCAGCACAGCGAACAGGGATGGTTCCGTCTTGGGTCAATTCCAGCCTGCCGGTCGTCTCGTTTTCGAGAAACGCCGTGGTGACGTTTAGCGTATTTTGCTGGCCTACTGTCGGAACTCGGAAGCCAGTACTCGCAGAACCACGGAAACCGACTTCAGGTGTCAGCCGAAACAGCGCACCGACCTTGGCGTCCGTCGTGGTGTCGAAATCATCAAAATGTTCGACCCGACCCATCGCCTGAAGAGTCAGGTCTTCAGTCAGGTCCGCTTCCAGGTCAACGTATCCTGCGACATTGGATTGCGTCCATTTGCCCGCAACCGTCTCGGCATTGAAACCGGAAAAGCCGTTCGAACCGACACCAAATCCGTCGTCCGCACCGGGCCCCGCAATCCAGGACTCCGTCTGGCCTGCCGAAATTTCGAACTGTTCCTCGCGCACTTCGGCACCCGCCGCGACATGCAGCTGCGAGGCCAAGGCTCCGACGTCCAGCGACTTCGTGAAGTCAAGATTTGCCGTTTCTTCGCTCTGTGTATAGGAACCCAGTTCGAACTGCGTCGGCGTGTTGGGTCCGAGACTGGCGTTGACCGTATCCCGCATCGAAAATTCGATCTCGTTTCGGCCAAACGTGTAACTCACATCGTAGGTCAGACCCGAAGGCAGCGTGCCACGCAGCCCTCCCGTGCCGGCGGTATCCGTCATCTGACCCTTGAACTGAGGCGTGAAGCCTCCGGGGTAGAGTTCGTTGAACACGAAACATCCGGGATATGCCTGCTTGAACGCCGCGACATCAAAGTACTCGCTCGGGTCCTCGACCCTGATTTCCTTGTTCGGGCACGTTGTCGCGTCAGTCTCGTCGATGTCAAAGACCAGACGATACCCTCCCGACGAGTAGACCCCCGACCGGGTGTTGGGGTTGCGGAAAAAGAAGCCGCCTTCCGTGGTTCGGGATGCGTGGTTGGCGAAGCCATAGAACTCCGTCGTCGGGTTCAACTCGATGCCTGAATTCACGAACAAGGTGTAGTCGTCCCAGACGGTCGGTTGCCCCCAGATCTGCGCATACGGCTGACGGACATGAGGGTTTCCACCCTCAATCAGGCCCTGAGCATCTCCTCGCTGAACGCTTCGGACGGTTGGGTCGGACTCGCTCCATTCGGCGCTCAGATTGATGAAGCCGGTTTCGCTGATGGGCAGTCCCACGTTTGTCGCCAGCCGGTACTCTTCACCGTCTCCGGCCGAGGTCTGGCCCCATTGGGTCTCGATGATTCCGCCGTCGGGCCGGTCCTTGAGAACAAAATTCAGCACGCCGGCAATGGCGTCGGACCCGTATTGCGCGGACGCGGCATCGCGCAACACTTCCACGCGCTTGAGCGCGATTGCAGGAATCACGCTGATATCGGGTCCCTGAGACCCTTCGGACACTCCATTCCCGAGCCACGAAATCACAGCCGCCCGGTGACGCCGCTTGCCGTTGACAAAGACGAGCGTCTGATCCGGTGCCAACCCACGAAGGTTTGCAGGCCGCACAAAGGTCGCAGCATCCGAAATGGGTTGGGTACCGACATTGTACGACGGGACCAGATTACGCAAGAGGGTTGACATATCACTGACACCCTGGTCCGTGAAGTCTTCGCCGGTGACCAAGTCGACTGGCGCCGGCGTATCCGAGGCGGAACGCACAGGTCGGCGCGAACCGATTACGACGATGTCCTCAACTTCGAAGGCTCCGTCTTCATCCTGCGCAGCGGTGCTGGTCGGATTCCATAGCGTGATAGATATTGAAGCTATCAAGACCGCCACGACGCGGTCACGGCCAAGAATAAACATGCTTGCCTTCTCCCCAAGCAGACTCGACGGAACCCTAGCAGAATTCACTATCCCTGTCATTGGGTTCCGGGTTTCTTGTTAGGTGCGGACTCGTGGTTCCCGGCCGCTCCTGGATCGCGGAAAGGTTGGTCGCGCATGCGGAGGCGTGTCCCATAGCCTGCAAATTTGCATACTCTCCTGGTGCGTTGAGGAAATATGACGATGGCTGAACGTTCTTTCGTCCAAGAAGTGCAGAAGCTCCGCCTCGGGGACGGGCAGGAGTTTCGCGGGGAGGGGATTCTTGCCATTACCAAGGCCCTGCTCGAATGCGGAATCGGGTACGTCGGCGGCTACCAGGGAGCACCCGTCTCGCACCTGATCGACGTCCTCTCGGATGCAGAGGACATTCTCGACGACCTCGGCGTCCACTTCGAAGCCAATGCGTCGGAGGCGGCAGCGGCGGCGATGCTGGCTGCATCGGTCAATTACCCCATCCGGGGGGCAGTGACCTTCAAGGGACCTGTTGGTGCGAACGTCGCGGCCGATGCGCTCGCGAACCTGTCATCCGGCGGTGTCACGGGTGGCGCATTGGTTATCCTGGGAGAAGATTACGGCGAAGGTTCCTCCATCATGCAGGAACGGACGCATGCGTTCGCTACCAAGTCACAGCTTTGGCTGCTTGATCCCCGTCCGAATCTTCCATCGATCGTAAAGGCAGTGCGCGACGGGTTTGAATTATCGGAAGCATCCCAAACGCCTGTCATTCTTGAAGTGCGGATCCGCGCCTGCCATGTCTATGGAAGCTTCGAGGCGAGAGATAACCAGCGACCTCCCCACACGGTCCGTGACGCACTTGAAAATCCGCAGCGCCAGACCGACCGGATTGCGTTGCCGCCGTACACGTTCCGCCACGAACAGGAAAAAGTGACCGACCGCTTGCCAGCGGCCCAACGCTACATCCGCGAGAAGAGCCTGAACGAAATCACGGGTCCCGACGCCGATATCGGAATCATCCTGCAGGGAGGCATGTATAACGGTGTGGTTCGGGCACTGCAGCGGTTAGGCCTCGCTGATGCTTACGGCGAATGCACGATTCCACTTTATGTTCTCAACGTGACCTACCCGTTGATAGATGAAGAGGTGCTTGAATTTTGTACCGGAAAGACCGCAGTTCTGCTCGTTGAAGAGGGGCAACCCGCCTATATCGAGGACGCCGTTGCCGCGCTCCTGTATCGGAATCAGGCATCATGCCAGCTGCTCGGGAAGGGCATTCTCCCCAAAGCGGGCGAATACACCGGCACCGTCGTGATGGACGGCGTGATCCGGTTCCTTCGCGAGTTCGGCCCCGACTACTTGCCCGAGGACGCTCAGCCGTCCGACGCCAACCCTGCCGCTGGCAGCGCCGATCTTGCCCAAACGGTGCCAGTCCGGCCTCCGGGGTTCTGCACAGGCTGCCCGGAGCGTCCGATTTTCGCCGCGACCAAGCTCGTGCAGGACCAGCTTGGTCCTCACCACATCGCAGGCGACATCGGTTGTCACCTGTTTTCGATCCTTCCGCCGTTTGAAATCGGATCGACCACCATGGGGTACGGTCTCGGGCCGGCCTCCGCATCGGCGCTCAGTGCCAAGGGCAGCAAGCGGTCCATCAGCTTCATCGGTGACGGCGGATTCTGGCACAACGGACTGACGTCCTCGATCGGGAACGCGGTCTACAACAAAAGTGACAATGTCATCGTTGTGGTCGACAACTTCTATTCAGCGGCCACGGGAGGACAGGACCTTCTGTCGTCTCGCGCCAACCGAACTTCGAAGTCGACACATCATGCGATCGCAGACGCGGTCAGGGGAATGGGCGTCCGATGGGTACGACAACTGGACCGAACCTACGATGTGAAGCGCTTCCGGGACGTGCTGACCGAGGCACTGACGACAACCGAAACGGGCCCGAAGGTCATTGTCGCGTCATCCGAATGCATGCTGAACCGGCAGCGGCGCGAGAGGCCCGCTCGCAACCGGGCCATCAGTGACGGAAAGCGCATCGTCACAAGCCGCTTCGGTGTCGACGAAGATGTCTGTTCGGGCGACCACGCGTGCATGCGGCTTTCGGGATGCCCCTCGTTGTCGGTCAAGACTCTCGACGACCCCCTGCGCGACGATCCTGTCGCGTCCATTGACGAAAGCTGCGTGGGATGCGGCAACTGCGGCGAGGTTGCGGACGCCGCCATCCTCTGCCCCTCGTTCTTCCGGGTGGACACGGTCCACAATCCCCGCCCATGGGACCGGTTTGTGGCCCGTTTCAATCGTGCGGTCATCCGATCACTGCAGTCGCTCCGCGACCGCAATCGCTTGAATTTTCAATGAGCTCTCCGGACATCATCAAGATCGCGATTCTCGCGGTTGGCGGACAGGGTGGTGGAGTTCTGACCCAATGGATCGTCACGCTTGCCGAGACCAATGGCTGGCAGGTGCAGTCCACCGCGGTGGCAGGTGTGGCGCAACGAACCGGGGCCACGATTTACTATTTGGAAATGTCGCCAGGCCAGGGACGCGCGCCCGTGTTCGCGCTTGCGCCCTCCGCCGGTGATGTGGATGTCTTGATCGCCGCAGAACTGATGGAGGCCGGACGTGCCGTGCTCAGGGGATTCGTGACCCCGGACCGCACAACCCTGATCGCCTCAACCCATCGCATTCACGCCGTGTCCGAAAAGGTCGTCCCGGGGGACGGGCAGGCATCGCAACCGAAGGTGTTGGCAGCAATTGAAAAAGCGGCCAAACACCTTCAGATGGCGGACTATCAGGACATTGCAGTTCAGGCCGGATCGGTGATCTCAGCAAGTCTCTTTGGCGCCCTTGCCGCCGCGGACGTTCTCCCCTTTCCACGAACGACCTTCACTGACGTGATCAAGGCGTCCGGGCATGGCGCAGACGCCAGCCTCAGGGCATTTGAAGCCGTGGTGGCAGGAACGTCGTCGCAGACCGCGTCCCAAACCACAAGAAAGACGAACAGAAGTTCTCCACGGGGTCCTGCGCGACTGAAAGCGGCATGGTCACGGTTAGCCGATCGTGCAGCCGCCATGCCGAACCCGGTTCAGTCGATGGTATTCGCCGGTCTCGAAAGCGTTGTCGATTTTCAGGACGTCGCGTACGGGAGTGAGTACCTCGATCACCTGGACAGGTTCGTCGCGCTTGACGGCGGCGACTATCAAATGTCGGTGACCGCGGCAAAATATGTTGCCAACGCAATGACCTACGACGACGTGATTCGGGTTGCCGATCTGAAGACCCGGGCATCCCGCTTCAGCCGCGTACGACAAACCATGGGGCTCGCAAGCGAAAATGTGTCCCGCGTTACCGAGTTCATGCACCCGCGGGCGGAAGAGGCGTGCGGATTGCTTCCTGCCCGGCTGGGAGCTTGGGTCGACGCCCGCCCTCGCGTGCTTCGCATGGTTGACCGGCTGGTCAACCGGGGGAAAAAGGTGCGAACGAGCGCCTTGCCATGGTTCGTCGTGCTGTACCTGCTGGCTGGAATGAAGGGATGGCGACGCCACACGTTTCGTCACAGGGTCGAGGCAGCACATCTTCGCCGTTGGATGAGCCTCGCGTTGGAAGCCGCGCAGAAAACGCCTGAATTGGCAACCGAAATCCTCGCATGCCAACGGTTGGTCAAGGGGTATTCCGATACTCACGCTCGCAGTGAAGCCAAGCTGGACAAGGTGCTTGGCGCACTGCCGGCCCTGAGAGGACACGACGATGCTGCCAACCGGCTGCGTCGGCTGCGGGATGCAGCGCTTGAGGACGAGGAGGGCACGGCCCTGGACAACGAACTGCAACGCATGGGTACGGCAACGCAACTGTCGTAATCGCGGAACCACCCGCTTGGCCCTGGCCGGGGCTGCAAGGTTTCGCACCTTCTGGTGCGCACCATGGGAAGCGGGCGTCTCAGTCCGGCCGTTCGCTGCTGCTAAGGGAATTGCAGGCGTTCGGATGCTTCCCGGCAAGGAAGTGCGACGGGTTTGAGAGGCTCAGTGACGAGCGGCAAACCCGGGGTTACGCCGGGCCCCGGTCATCCGGTGCCAGCACTTCCATTCGTGCCCTCTACCAAGGCTGCTGGTGCCCGGCGGGGAGGCGCGCTGGCTCGACAAAGCGGCCAGCTTGGACACGGCCATCATCTGACTAATCCGGGAAGCCAGGTACCAATTCCGGGTTCCCAAACCAGAAGAGCCAGCACCAAGAGCTTGATCATCAGAAACGGACCCACTGCGGCGTACACGTGCCGCATGCTGAAGCCCTCGGGGAGCACGCCCCGAAGCACAAACAGAAGCAGGCCGAAAGGCGGCGTCAATAGTGCGAGTTCCATCGTGAGCAAGTACACGACCCCGAGGAGCAGGGGATCAATGCCGGTCTGGGCGGCCAGGGGGACAAAGATTGGCACCGTGACCATCAACATCGAAACCTGGTCCACGAAGCAGCCGAGAACCAGCAACAGAAGGATCATCCCAAGCAGCACCTGGATTTCCGTCAACGCGTAGCCTTGAATCGTGGAAATCAGCCCGGAAGTCGCCCCTGAAAAACTCAACACCTGGCTGAACGTCTGGCTCACCGCGATGATGAGCAAGATCATCGCCGTGAGCTTCGCGGTCTCGAGAAGCGCTCGGCTGACCCCTTCGATTGTCAGGGAGCGGTACGCAGCGCTTGCGCACAATGCAGCAACACACCCAAGCGCAGCGCTTTCGGTCGGTGTCGCCACGCCGAGCAGCAGACTCCCGATAACCACGGCAAACAGCAGCGAGAGAGGAGCCGCATAGATGGCAAACGGCCGCCAACGCTGGCCAAGAGACATGGATGGCAGGTCGTCCGGGGGAGCGAGTTCGGGCGACAGTGTGCAACGAACAGCGATATAGACGACAAACAGCAAAGCCAGCAGGAGTGCGGGAAGCACCCCGGCCACCATCAACCCGGCAATGGAAATGCCGGCGAGGCTTCCGACCAGTACGGCCAACGCTGAAGGAGGAATGAGCATTGCGATGGCGCCCGACGCCATGATCGGACCCATCGCCATGGACGGGTGATACCCCTTGGCCAGCATTCGCGGAAGCAGGGTCGAGCCCAGCATGGCGGTGTTTGCAATCGTCGAGCCTGAAAGGGCAGCAAAAATCGTGCCTCCGAAAACCGTAACGATCGAAAGCCGCCCAGGTACGCGTGCAACCACAAGCTCAACCGCATCAATCGCTCGGCGGGCAACACCCGTCTGGAACAAGAGCTCCCCCATCAAGATGAAGAGCGGTATGGGGGCAAGCTGAAAGTTCGTGACGCTCTGTGCCACGTTGCGGGCAAGCTGAGCCAGGCCCCGTTCGCCTCCGAGAACCTCCCACGCGCCCACAATGGTCACGGCCAAGAACGCAAATGCGACCGGCACCCCGGCAAGAAGCAGAAAGGCCAGACCACCAAACATCAGCGACAGGACCACGATCCAGTCCATTACGTGATGTGCCTGTCCGGCGTGCGGTTACCCCGAACCAGCCTCCTTCCGAATTCGATGAGAACGAGCGCCATGGATGCTGGTGCAACAGCCAGCACGCACCACTCCGGGATCGTGAAGGCGGTGCGAATGAAGGCATCTCGCTCGATGGACTGGATCAGGGCGACAGCGGCAAACCACACGAATAAGGCGGCAGCGGATGCGCCCACGAGGTTTCCAACCGTGTCCGCGATGCGACGCCACCGGCCAGGAAGTGCTCCAGCGAATAGATCGACAGAAACGTGGCCGTTGATTGCGAGCACCCAGGGGGCCGCAAGAAACGTTGCGGCCAGAAGGCCGTACTCGACGGCTTCCAGCAACCCGTAAATCGATGCCTGAAATACGTTCCGCAGCACCAGATCAAGCGGAATCAGAACGGCGATCGTAAGAATGACGCCTGCGGCCAGCCATGCGAGGGCACGCACAACAACGTCGAACGCCCGGTCAAGGCGCCCCATCAGACGTGCACCACGGGCCTTTGGCGCTCCTCAGGCTCCAGTCACTCGCTCGACGGATCCAGGCACCGTTTCAGGATTTCGGCTAGCGCACCGTCAAGTTCTGCCACAGCCGCCCAACCGGCCGCCTGCGCCGTCTGCAGCCAATGCTCAGTCCCTGCGCCGTCGAACTCGATAACCTGAATACCCGCATCCGCCTGCCTTTGTGCCTCGGTCTCGTTGATCACCAGGTTGGTGCTGTTCTGCTCCTCAACCCACGCGGCAGCGCTCTCCAGGACCGCCTTCTGCTCGGCCCCCAGTGCATTCCACGTTTCAAGATTGACCAGGATATTGACATCAGCCTGATAGAAGCCCGGATCCACTCGATATCGAGTCTGTTCATCCCAGCCCAAATCAAGGATTCCCTGAATGGGCCAGCCATAACCATCAATCGCATTTCGTTCGAGAGCGGAGTAGACCTCGCCCGGCGCCGTGTTCACGAGCGTTGCTCCCAACGCTTCAAACATGGCCCGGTACACCGGGGTGGTGCGAATAGTCAGGCCGGTCAGGTCCGGTTCGTCAATCGGCTTGGTCAAGTACAGATGAAACGCGACATGATCGCCTGTGCGCGCCAAGTACTTGGCATTCATCTGCTCCTGGTGAATGGCGTCGATCGTGTCGAAACAGCCATTCTGGCGCTGGTCCTGCACGGTATTCGTCGCAAGGTGCAGGGCTTCCGCGACAGGGATCAGGGTTGTGTAATAGGCACTGGTGACGTTGGCGACGTCGACAATGCCGCTCGCCACTGCATTGCCAAGTTCAAACGGCGGGATTGCTTCAGGCCCCCCCAGCAACTCAATCTGGATGGTGCCTTGCCCATGCTCGTTCACCCAATCCACAAATGCCTCAAATGGCCGGGAGAACGTGGTTCCGATTGCAAAGGCGCTCAACCCATTGAGCGTGACTTCTTCGGCAAGCGCCGGCATAGATACAACCGTCGCCAGGACGCACAGCATGCGTTTCATGAAGTCATTCTCCTGATTTGCTTTAGGGGAATCGAACAGTCGCCGGCCCGACTCGAGGGTCGGACCCATCTGCGCCGCTCCTGATACCCGCCCTGGCCGGGCTCAGAAGGCCTCGTCCTTGGGATCGATGGGCCCGCGTGGCCCGTTGTCCATCAGTTTCTGCATCAGGTCGGGGGCAAGTTCTGTCCAGAATACGAAGCATCCCTTGTTTCCGGCGAGCACGTACCAGGTGTCGTGCGCAAGCATTGGAAAAATTTCCACCTCGTCGGCAACAAGTTTCTCGCCCCCTGTCCGCACGCGGTTGTAGCCCGCGACAAACGAGCGACTGATCTGGTGGTCCAACGCGTAGTGCGGCGATTTTGGCCACTGCGCTGCAGCCCGATCAACCGTTGCTGCGAACGACACGCAACCGCCGGCCGTCAAATCCGATTCCGTGTCAGCGGCTTCGATCTCTGCAACAAGCAGGGACGCCGCCACGACACCCAAACCCGCGACACGCACGGACCGCAGGCCTGCCGACAGCCGGCACTCGAACCGCTGCGCTCTAGGATGCGGAGAGGTATGCCGCGTTAACACAATTGTTCAGCTTCCCCTTTTCAAGGAAGTCAAGGCACGTTCGCACCGCCTTGCGCCGCAGAAACTCGAAGCCTTCACCGCTATAGAACGCGGCGTGGGGCGTGATCACCAGGCGGTCCCGAACCCAATCGTCCTGAGCCCGCCACGCCTTGAGAAGCGGGTGGCTTTCGGACGGCGGTTCTTCGGGAAACACATCCAGTCCCGCCGCGCCCAACGGGCCGCTCTGCAACCCCCAGTGCACCGCATCGAGGTCCACGATCGCGCCCCGGGCAGTGTTGACGAGAACCGCACCCGGCTTCATGGCAGCCACTGCGGCGCGATCGATCAGATTTGCAGTCTCTTCGTTGGCGAGGCAGTGGATTGTCACGAAGTCGCAAACCTTGAGCATGGCCTTGAGATCGAGGAAGCGCTTCACATCGAGTGCGAGCTCCTGACCGTCAGGGATATACGGATCGTAGGCCACGACACGCAATCCGAATCCCTTGGCGCGCATGGCGGCAGCTGTGCCGATCCGTCCCAGCCCCACGACGCCAAGCGTTTTGCCGGAAAGTCGTGTGACCGTGGGCGACGCGGAGTAGTCCCAAACCGGATCGTCGGCCCGCGCGAAGCGAGTGTTGTACTGCACGATACCGCGCGCAAAGGTCAGCAATAACGCCATCGCATGGTCTGCAACTTCTGTTGTCCCGTAGTCGGGAACGTTGCAAACCGCAATCCCTCGCCGCCCGGCAGCACGGACATCAATCAGGTCGTACCCCACTCCAAGACGGGTAATGATCCGACACTGGCCAAGGCCTTCGATGACCTCCTCGCTGATCGGCATCTGGAGGCCGGTGACCAGGCCATCTGCGCGGGCCCAATCCGCCTCCGGAACGTCGCCTCGCACATGGCCCGGATGGACCACGATGTCGGCGTTGCCGCCGGCCTCGTCCCGTTCCAGCGCAAGTCCGTCCGTGGCGAGCGAATCCGGGTACAGCAGCACGTGCAACGCACCGACCTCTCAGTGCGAGGGACGCGGTACAGCAGACCCGCTGGCCCCGCGCAGGAAATCGAGGTCAGCGCCCTCGTTCGCCTGCAGGACGCGCTCTGTGTAGAGACTGACCCATCCGCGATCGGATGCAGGCTCTGGCGCCTGCCACGCCTCCCGCCGGCGCTGCAATTCGGCGTCGCTCACATCAAGGTGCAGACGCCTCCCTTCGACATCGAGTTCAATCATGTCGCCGTCCCGCACCAACGCCAGTGGGCCGCCGACCGCAGCCTCAGGCGCCACATGCAAGACGACGGTACCGAAGCAGGTTCCGGACATGCGGGCATCAGAGATTCGCACCATGTCACGAATGCCCTTCTGGAGAACCTTTTTGGGAAGCGGCAGGTTCCCGACCTCGGGCATTCCCGGATACCCCTTGGGGCCCGCGCCTTTCAAGACCATCACACATGATTCATCAATGTCTAGATCGGGCTGATCCAGCCTCGCGTGCAGATCCTCGACCGATTCGAAGACGACCGCGCGACCCCGGTGCTGCATCAGTTCGCGATCGGCTGCGGAAATCTTGATGACCGCACCGTCCGGCGCGAGGTTGCCGCGCAGGATCGCCGTGCCGGCCCCGACGTTGATCGGCCGGCCTGCCGGCCTGATCACGTCCTCGTTCCAGTTTTTTGCGTCCGATACGTTCTCTGCGACGGTTTTCCCGGTGACCGTGATCGCATCCCCGTGAAGATGCGGAAGGATTTCCCGCATCACGACCGGCAGACCGCCCGCATAGAAGAAATCCTCCATCAGGTACTCACCCGATGGTTGCAGGTTCACGATAAACGGCACCTCGCGGATCAGGTCGTCGAAATCCTGCAGGCGCAACTGAACCCCAATCCGGCCGGCGATCGCGAGCAGGTGGACGATCGCATTCGTCGAGCCGCCGATTGCCGCATTGACCTTGATCGCGTTCTCGAACGCCTTCCGGTCAATAACGTCTGACAGCTTGAGGCCAGCCTCGACGTTCGCGACGATTTGCATCCCGGCACGCTCCGAAAGCGCGTAGCGGCGTGAGTCAACTGCAGGAATGGCAGCGGACCCGGGCAGTTGCAGTCCCAGCGCCTCGGAGACGCTGGCCATGGTGGAGGCCGTGCCCATCGTCATGCAGTGTCCCGAACTTCGGGACATGCAGGCTTCTGCCTCCTGGTAATCCTCAAGCGAGATCACACCCGCACGGAGGTCATCGGTAAGGCGCCAAACATCGGTTCCGGAGCCGATGTCCCGGCCCCGGTACTTTCCGTTCAGCATCGGCCCGCCGGTCACCACGAGGGTCGGGATGTTGACCGACGAGGCCCCCATAATGGTTGCGGGAGTCGTCTTGTCGCAGCCGCAGAGCAAGACCACCCCGTCAAAGGGGTTGGCGCGGATCGACTCCTCGACGTCGATACTGGTGAGATTGCGATACAGCATCGTGGTGGGCCGCATCACGGGCTCACCCAGACTCATCACCGGAAACTCCAGGGGAAAACCGCCCGCTTTCCAGACGCCGCGCTTCACTGCCTCGGCAACACGCCCGAGATGCGCGTTGCACGGGGTGACTTCACTGGCCGTGTTGCAGATCCCGATGACGGGCCGTCCGTCGAAGTTCTCTGCTGCGAATCCCTGGTTCTTCATCCATGACCGGTGCGCGAAATTCATCATTTCGTCGCCACCGAACCACGCGTGGCTCCGGTATTCGGCGTGCCCGCTGCCTTTCGCCATGATCCAACCTCCCCCTGACCAATGTTCCTGCCGACCTTCCTGACCGGTTGCGGAATACTAGGCGAGGCCGATGCGCGGTGCGAACCAGCAATGTGCGAGCCACCGAGACTTTTTGCGCCGCCCCCGAGCCTTCAGCCAGGGCGCGCGGTGGCAGACGCCGTTCGCACTCGGGCATTGCGCTGCATTGGTGACATCGACGCGGCCCTTCCTCTGGACCGCGATCTGCGCAGCACGCTCGCGAGAAGTGCCCGCACACTTACCCACGAGCCCGGCCCGGCACGCTCCGCCGCACACCGGATTTCAGGGTTCTGCGCGTCAGAGCGATTCAAGAAACCTGAGGAGGAGTCCCCGTTCCTCGGCAGACATCGCGGCAAAGCGCTTCCGCGCTTCGGCCGCCTCGCCGCCATGCCACAAGATTGCCTCCTGCAAGCCGTCCGCCCGTCCGTCGTGGAGCAGGCGGAACGTGCCGCTCACGACCTTTGTCAAGCCGATGCCCCAAAGTGGCGCCGTCCGCCACTCCCGCCGCAGCGGGCCCCCATTCGGCCCGGCGTCGGCGAGACCTTCCCCCATATCGTGCAACAAGAGGTCCGAGTACGGCCAAATCACCTGATTGCTGTGTTCGGGACGGGACGGCACCCGGCCGGTGACAAAATGGGGGGTGTGGCAAGAGGCGCAGCCGGCCGACGCGAACAACGCCTGGCCTTGACGCACGTCGGGGTCCTCTGCCTGTCGGCGTGTGGGGACCGCAAGGTTCCTGGAATAGAACACCACCCGCTCGAACACCTCCTGATCGATTTCCAGGCCGTCGCCCCGCGGGTCACCGGTCGGTAACGCCAGACACGCAGGCTGCAGTGCCGTGCAGTCCCCCGTTGCGGAAGGCACGAGCGGGTTGCCGATCCCGATGTCGTTGGCAAATGCCGTTGCCGTCTGGATCTCGATCGAGGGTGTCGACGCCTTCCAGCCGAACCGCCCGAGCGCCCTGCCTCCATCGTCGTTCTCGATCCACGACGGCCGGCCCGATATCCCGTCACCATTCGTGTCGTCCGGATCCGCCAAGGCCAGAATTGCAGCCGCGGGAATCGCCTCCAGCAAACCCATCCCGATCATGGGTGGCGCCACCCGGGGTGACAGCCCGGTCTCCGGCGCAAGAGGGCCGTACCCGAGGTTCGAGACCGTGTACTGCGGCTTCCGCAGTACGACCTCGGTGCCATCCTCCAAACGTGCCCGCTTCTCGACGGAGTTGATCGTGACCTCCCCTTCCGCAGCCAGACCCGCCAATGCCCGATTCTGCAGTTGCAGTCCGTATTGCGGGTCCTTGCCACTCGGATGCACGAGGGCAAGCACCAGCGTTCCATCCCGGTCGTCCGCCGAAAGAGGCGGCCGGCCGCGACCGTCCTTCCGATGACAAAACTGGCATGACCGCGCATTGAACAGCGGCCCCAGCCCGTCCGACGCCCGCGTCGACGCGGGCGCACTCACCCATGCCTTCCGGAAAATCGCATCGCCAATTCGAAATTGATGCCGCCCCGCCGGTTTCAGGTTTCCGTTCGGGTGCGAAAACGCGTTGCGGTCCGGGGCACGAAAACTGGTGCCATCGCCGCCCGCGAACGTTTCGCGGGGATGCAACGCCGGCATGGTTCCTTCACCCGCAGTGTGCGTCATTTCGGGTGCCGGATCCGCCGCCGCCCTGCGCATCTCTGCGTCCGCGGCGAGCCCGCCCATACACACCAGAATGCCTGCCATCGGTGCACGGACAAGCCGGACCGCCAATGCGCGCATTCTCAACGGACGCTGTTCCAGCTGCGTCGGGTAACCGCAAACAGGGGCCTACCCCGCCTCATTCCATTCCAGGTTCCCAAGCCCCAGAGCCGTTCCGGCCGCAAGCAACTCCTCGCTGAACTCAAGCAGCGCCACAATGGTGGCGCCGATCAGCTGCCTTCCGTCGTCATCGCCTTCCGCCAGCATCTGGTCATACGCCTTGCCTTCGTTGACCCGCGCCCGAATAGCGTCCACGCGTTGCAGGGCCAGATCGAGCCCCGCCTCAAGCCGCGAAGCCAGTTCAGGGCTCGAGGTCGTGATCAGGTCGGCGATTGAGGGCCCGGCAACCAGCTCGCCGTCAGTGGACGTGTATTCGCCAAAGTAGACGTTGCGCAGCCCGGCAGCGTTCCAGTAGTGGGACTCGTGGGTGTTGTCGGAAAAACAGTCATGCTCCTCTTCCGGGTCGTTCAGCGCCAGTCCCACCTCCATCCGGGCGCCGGCGAGCTCGTCGGACGCAAGGTTGCCCAGACCCGCCAGGATGGCTCGCAGCCCGCCGACCGGCCCCTGCGCGTACAGGGCGGCACGTGCCTCCCCCTCACTTCCCCACGCGGCCGCCATCCACTCGAGGTCGCGAATGAGGAGGGTGGTCGCGGCACGCAGATAGGCGATTCGCCGGTCGCAATTGCCTCCGGAACACTGGCTCAGATCAAAGTCGCTGGCCGGGCGGTTTCCCGACCCGGGACCCGTGCCGTTCAGATCCTGACCCCAAAGAAGGAACTCGACCGCGTGGTAGCCGGTGGCCACGTTGGTCTCAATGCCGGCCGCCTCATGCAGCGTCTCCTCAAGCAGTTCCCATGTAATGAGCTCCGCTTCGACCGTGCGACCGTTCAATTCGAAGGTGCGGTTGGCAATCACATTCACGTTGGCATTGGTGCCGGAGACGTAATCGATCAGTCCTTCGTCAAGGGGCCAGGCGTTGACCTTGCCTTCCCAGGCATCGACGACAGGATTGCCGAAGCGGAAGACCTCCGTTTGCATGTAGGGAACGCGGCTCCGCACCCAAGCATCACGCGCGGCAGCCAGCGTGGCCGCCGACGGTTCGGCGATTAACCGTTCGACAGCGTTCAGGAGTCGATGCGCTTCAGCCGCCGAATCTTCGTAACCGGCTTGCGCGATGTCGGCATATGTCGCGATCACATCTTCAGGATTGGCAGCATCTGCAGGTAGCGCGAACGCGATGGCCACGAGAGTTCCGGCAAATGCCACGGAACCAGTGCCTTGTTGGGCTCGAAGCATGAACATCGCCTTTCAGCTGCATGAATTAGGCCTGGGGCCGGTCCGCGGTGGGCACCCGCCTGGCGTCGTCGCTTCCGGGCGGAACACATGCCTCGTCAGATCATATGCAAATGATACTGATTCGCATTACATCGGCAAGAGATCGCAAGACGCATCACGAACGGCGCATTGCATAATCTTCGGAGAGGCCGACCACGGGATGTGGGTCACGGCAACGATCCGAAACCTTTCCGACCCGGAGGGCGCTCACGCGCTGAGCCCCCGCATCCAGCGGGCATGACCCCCTGTATGCAAGCTAGTTCACGCGGTAGGCTGACGCTTCCCATCCTCCGACTGCATCCACACCGAACCTAAGCCAGATTTCGGCCGGAGACGCTGATTTGAGCAGTTCTCGAACATTGCCAACACACAAGGAACCGATCCCGGATGATGTGTGTTTTGCGACAGCCACTGAGCTGCTCGCCCTCTACGCAACCAGGCAGCTGTCACCGGTCGAGGTTACCAATGCGGTCTTGACCCGCATCAACACGTTGAACCCGACGCTGAACTGCTTCACGACCATGGATGCCGACCGTGCCCTCAGCGCGGCGCGGGCGTCCGAGGAACGTTGGGGAAAGCAGGCCCCCTGCGGCCTGCTGGACGGTGTCCCCGCCTCGATCAAGGACCTGCTCCTCACCAAAGACTGGCCGACCCGGAAGGGCTCCTACACGGTTGCCCCCGATGGGCCATGGAACGACGATGCGCCCGCCGTGGCCCGCCTGCGTGAGCACGGCGCTGTGCTCCTGGGAAAAACGACGACACCCGAATTTGGCCACAAGGCCACGACGACGAGCGCACTGTGCGGCATTACCCGAAATCCCTGGAACCCCGACCTCACTCCGGGCGGGTCATCGGGTGGCGCCGGAGCCGCAGTGGCAGCCGGCATGGGGCCGCTCGGCCTCGGAACCGACGGCGGCGGGTCCGTACGGATTCCCTCGAGTTTCTGCGGGTTATTTGGACACAAGCCGTCGTTTGGCCGTGTTCCGGCGTGGCCGCTGTCCGTATTCGGCACAGTGGCCAACGTCGGCCCGATGACCCGTTCAGTCGATGACGGCGCTCTCCTTTTTCAGGCCATCTCGGAACCCGATCACCGTGATTTCCACGCTCTTCCTCCCGAAGACACGGACTATCGCGCTCAGGTCACGGCCGGAGTGGAGGGCTTGCGCATCGGCTACACGCCCGACTTCGGTGTAAGGAAAGCACTCGAAGGACACGAGATCGACCCCGCCGTGGCCGAGACTGTCCGTAACGCCGCCGAGGCACTGCGCAACGCCGGAGCGGACGTGCAGGAAGTCAACCTCAGCTGGCCCCGCGACCCCACCCGGATTTTCCGTCTGGTCTGGACCATGGGCGCCGCCAAACTTGCCGATGACCTGGGACCTGACGCCTTTGAGCGCCTGGACCCTCGTCTTCAATCGTTCTGCGTGGCAGGACGGGAATGCGGTCTTGCCGAATACTACGAAGCGCAGGAGGGGCGGGAGATCCTTTGGGAATGGCTCAGCGAACAGTTCAGAGCCACCCCGTTTGACCTTCTCCTCGGGCCGACCATGCCGGTCCTTCCGTTCGCCGCGGACAGCGACTGCCCGGCAGGATGGGAGGAACAACCGTTCGCCTGGGTTCCGTTTACTCCGTTGTTCAATCTGACACGCCACCCCGCAGCGTCAGTCAATGCCGGATTTTCGGACGGGCTGCCGATTGGTGCACAACTGGTCGGGCCGCTTTACGGCGACGCCGTCGTGTTTCGGGCTGCGGGCGCCCTGGAACGCGAACTCGGGCTCGCGAACCGGCGCCCGCCCATGTAACGCGGAGGGTCTCAGCCGCCGGCGAGACGGACGACGGTACGACCTGTCACGCCCCCCTTCAGGATCGTCTTCACGGTTGCTGGAATGTCGTCGAGCGCGATCTCCGTGGTCATGGCCTCGAGATCACGCGGTTTCAGGTCATCCGCCATTCGACCCCACAAGGCCTCGCGTTCGGGCATCGGACACATCACCGAGTCAATTCCGAGCAGCGATACACCGCGAAGGATGAACGGGAACACGGTTGTCTCCAGCCCCGCGCCACCGGTCAATCCGGTTGACGCACAAACTCCGCGATAGGCCATTGTGGAGAGCGTCCAGGCGAGGATACGGCCTCCGACCTGATCCACCGCACCTGCCCATCTCGCCTTGCCAATCGGTCGGGGCTCCGCACTCACTTCGTCGCGGCTCAGGACGGCAGATGCGCCCAGGTCGGTAAGGAACGGCGTCTTGTCGGCTTTGCCGGTCGCGGCCGCGACCTGGTAACCAAGCCGCGCCAGCATGGCGACGGCCATGCTCCCGACACCGCCGGTTGCTCCGGTCACGAGCACCTCTCCGTTACCGGGTGCAAGCCCGTTGCGCTCCATCTGCTGAACCGCCAGAGCCGCCGTAAACCCCGCCGTGCCGTACGCCATGCAGTCGCGAAGGCCAAGGCCGTCCGGGAGATGAAAGAGCCAGTCGCCGGGCACGCAGCACGCTTCGGCGAATCCACCGTCATGACTGACTCCAAAGTCGTACCCGGTGCACACGACCGAATCCCCCTCGCGAAAGCGGGGGTCCCGTGACGCGGCCACCACACCCGACATGTCCACTCCCGGAACATGCGGCCAAGCGCGGACCACCCCACCCTTGGGAAGCGTGGCCAGGCCATCCTTGTAATTCACGCAACTCCAGGCCACCCGGACCACGACCTCCCCGTCCTGGGGCTCGGGAAACGGGCGCTGTTCATAGTTCAAACTGGCGTTATCGCCATCCTTGTCGACGACAAATGCACGGTACGTGGCAGTCATGACGGATCCTTTTGCTTGCTTTTGATGTCGATGCACTGGCGCCCGGGGCGATGCACTGCTGTGCCCGTGTCAGGCACGGCCAGGGGACTAGGCGCTACGCAGGGAGCCGGCCGAGATTACCCGGAGTGCCTGCAACCTGCAGCCGGGCTGCAACCTCGTCAATGCGGGCGCCCATGACCGGCACGCATTCGGTCGTGTTGGTCAGTTCGATCGCATCCCCATGCATCGTGCAGGGTCCCGTGCAACCCTTCGGCATGGTGGGCATGAAGCTTCGAGCGGGGGGCACTCCGTTCACGCTTCCATGGAGTACCCGCCTGCCGAGCCCGGGATCACCGACGGGGGGTTGCCACCTTCGACGAACGCGCGCGCGCCGGCGCAATCCTCTGCAGCATGTCCACGAACAATTCGGCGTTTTCCGAGCCGATGGCGGCAAGGATCGCATTGTCTTGGGACTGGACTTCCGCTCGAATCTGCGACATCCGTTTTCTGCCGAGATCCGTCAGGATCAGGTTGATCTGGCGATGATCCTGTCTTGCAATCTGACGATGCACCAGCCCGCTCGACACCATCCGGTCGACCAGCTTGGTCAATGTCGGAGGGTTCATCAGCACCGTGTCGGCAAGTTCACGCATGGTCGCGGCCGGACGTGAGTCCAGGGTTTCCATGACCCGCCATGCTTCAATCTGGACACCGAATGCCTTCAGTCGCTGGGAGAGCGAGGTCTGCACCTCCCGGTGTGCTGAAGCCAACACGTAGGAAAGGTAGCCGGTGTTTGGAATGTTGCCCATGAGGTAATCCGCTGCTGACACGTGAGAAATAGTTGACTTGGAAAGCACGTTCAACTGTACTTGGCGCATGCTTCAGCGGTGCTTGAGCGGACGGAGCCTTCCCACTTCCCGATGCGACCTAGCGAGTCTGCCGCTCGAGTACGGCCGCGATTTTCAGTCGCTCGTACCGATGCACAGCACACACTATCGCATCGCGCTGCTCGTACCGTTGTGCGGTGCCGCTGGAATCTGGTCACCTTCGTGCATCGCCAGCGCCCAGGTTGCAGTCGAAGAGGTGAACCGGGCTGGCGGCATCGACGGTCGTCAGGTCCAGTTGCTGATGGTGGACGCCGCCGAGGAAGCGGCGATGCCGGTCGATTTGATCGTGAACGAGTTGATCGAGTCGCAGACGATCGACGCGATCGTGGGCATGCACATTAGCGCGGTCCGTCAGCGCTTGAGCCGGGTGGTCAGGCAGCGCATCCCGTTCATCTACACCCCCCTCTATGAAGGCGGCGAGACGACTCCCGGAATCATTGCCATCGGCGAGACCCCGGGACAGCAACTGGAACCGGCAATCCGGTACCTCCAGTCGAAGTACCGGTGTCGACGGTGGGCCCTGATCGGCAACGACTACGTCTGGCCGCGTTTGTCGCACGCCTTCGCCAAACAGGTCCTGAAAGCACAATCCGCGTCGCTCGTGTACGAGCGTTATCTGCCCTTCGGCCTGGCCGACATGCGCCCCTTCGTGGAAGAGATTCGTCGCTGTCGCGCCGACGCCGTGCTGATTTCCCTGATCGGCCAGGACGCCGTGATGTTCAACCGCGCCTTCGGGAAAGCGGAACTGCATCGGCACGCCGTCCGGCTTTCGTGCGCGGTCGAGGAAAACGGGCTGCTCGCCAGCGGGCCGCAATCCCTTGAGCGGTTCTACGCTTCCGCCTCGTATTTCGGAGCCCTGCAAACAGAAGCCAACGCAGCGTTCCGTGAGAAATATCATGCGCTGCACGGCGATTACGCCCCGCTGCTGAACACCCTGGGCCAGTCGACGTACGAGGGCATTCAGTGCCTTGCCGCCCTTGTGGCCGCGCATGCCGACGAGTGGAGAGTCCAGGGCGTGCACTTCGCATCCCGTGGCCAGTACCAGAGCGCTCGCCGCCTGACACGCACCGGAGCAGATGCGCTCCCTCTCCCAACGTATCTTGCCAGAGCGACCGGAATGGAATTTGAGATCATCGATACACTTACAGATCAGTAATTTAAATCATATTACTTGAATCGGCAACTAATTTGCCTACCCTGTCACTTCGGTTCACCGGCCGGTCCGGCCGACCTTTGGGACTGATTGCAGGGAACACGCGTGGATTGGTTCTATACCTTCGCCGGCCTTTTGGCGGTTTTCGCCGTGGGGATCTGGTTTCTCCAGCGCTACTACGCGAAGGCAACGCTGGAGACCGCGCTGGTGCGCACCGGCCTCGGCGGACGCAAGGTGGTCCTCGATGGCGGCTGCATCGCGCTTCCGATCGTGCATCGGCTCCAGCGCGTCTCCATGGCGGCCATTTCGATTTCTGCGACGCAGTCGGGCAGTGAGGCTGTCCTGTGCCGCGATCAGCTGCGCGCCGACGTCGGCATGGAATTCGAACTTCGGGTCGAGCCTTCACCGGAAGGGGTTTCGACCGCAGCCCAATCGCTGGGCAGCCGAATCTCGAGGGGCGGCAGCGCCGTCCACGAAGTGCTCACGGGCGTGCTGGTCGATGCGATCCAGAACGCCGCTGCACAGCGAACGATGGAGGAAATTCATCTCAACCGGACCGGGTTCTCGGAGGAGGTCGCGGAGACTGCCCGCGCGCAAGCGGCCAAGCTTGGGCTTTCCCTGATCTCGGTCGCACTGATATCGGTCGATCAGACCAACCTTACGGAACTCGATGAATCCAATGCATTCAATGCCCAGGGACGACGACGGCTAGCAGAACTCGTCGCCGCCCAGCGGAAGGCGCGGGTCGAGATCGAGACCGCCACTGAAATCGCCGTACGCGAGAGCCGTCTGGCCCAGCACCAGCGCGAAATCGAGCTTGCGCGTGCCGAGCGCGAGGCCGAAATCGCCCAGAAGGAGCACCTCGACAAGCTGGAGGCCGAATCGCGCTCGCGTTCCGAGCAAGCCCAGGCCACCGCCGAGCTGGCGTCCGAAACCGCCCGGATCGAGCGTGCCCAGCACGCGAAGGCCGCACAGGTGGAAAGCGACGAACAGTTCCGCAAGGTCGAGATGCGGGCACTTCTGGCGCTCGAAGAAGCCAAACTCGCCAACGAGATCGCGCTGTCCAGGAAACGGGCGGAGGAAGCCGCCGCGAAAGCTTCGGAAGAGGAGGCACGGACCCAGCTGGTTCTGGCGTCGGAACACGTGCAGTCGCAGCAGGAGCGGGCGATTGCCGAACGCGAAGGCGAAATCGCGTGGATGCGCCAGGAGCAGGATCTCGCGCGTGAGAAAGCGCGGGTGCAATCCGACGTGGACACGGTTCTGGCACGAGCCGAGGCGGAATCCACCGCGACCGCCACCGCTGCCTCCGCAGAAAAAGCCCGCATGGAGGCTGAAGCCCACGGTCGCACGGCACTGCACAAGGCGGAAAACCTGCTGAGCGATGCAGTCATCCGCATGCGGCTGGAGGAACGCAAGCTCGACCGTCTGCCCGACATCATGACCCAGATGATGAAGCCGGTTGAGAAGATCGACTCCATCCGAATCAATCAGATCGGCGGCGGCCCTTCGTCAGGAACGTCCGACGCTTCCGAGAGCGCCTTCGGCTCTGCGATGGAACAGATCCTTTCCATGGCAGTGCGCCTGCCGGCGATGAAGCAGATGGGCGCGGACATCGGTCTTGATTTCGACGCGAATCTGGCCGGTCGTACCGCCGATCACGCCAACCGAATCAAGGCCAAGAACAAAGACCAGAAGTGAGCCTTCGCCCGTCATTCATGCGTGGCCGGCTCACACGCGGTCATTGCCAGGAGGATTTCCACATGTCCATCAACCGTCGCGAATTCATTGGCGGCAGCATCGCGCTGGCCGGGGCCGGCATGCTGGGGTACCCGGCCGCAGCCGAAGACTCCATCAAACTCGGATCCATCCTCGATACCTCAGGGATCTTCGATGCCTACGGGAAGCCGATGGACATGGCGATGCGCCTCGCCGTCGACGAGATCAACAGTGCCGGAGGGTTGCTGGGGCGGCCGGTCGAGGTCGTTGCCTACGACACCCAGTCGGACATGGCGCTCTACACGCAGTACGCACAGCAGCTCACCCGTCAGGACAGCGTCGACGTGGTCCACGGGGGCATCCTGTCGGCGTCCCGCGAAGCGATTCGTCAGACCATGCGCAGGAGCGGAACGCTGTACTTCTACAACGTGCTTTACGAAGGAGGGGTCTGCGACCGAAACATCTTCATCAATGGCGTGACGCCGGCCCAGCAGGTCGAAGTGCTCGTACCGTACGCGATGAACAAGGTCGGCGCCCGTACCGTCTACATTCTGGCGGCGGACTACAACTACGGGCAAATCACGGCGAAGTGGATCCAGAAGTACGTGGCCGACAACGGCGGCGAATCCGTCTCGGTCGACTTCTTCCCGCTTGATGTCTCCGATTTCGGCTCCACCATCGCAAGAATCCAGTCCACGGGCCCGGATCTGATCTTTGCGCCGCTGGTTGGCGGAGCCCACCTGTCGTTCTTCAGGCAATGGGCCGCCGCCGGCATGAAAGACCGGATCCCGCTCGCGTCCACGACCCTGGGGGTGGGCAACGAACACAAGGTGCTGACCGCCGACGAGGGCGACGGGATCATGGTGGCCTACAACTACAGCCAGGAGCTCGAGACACCGGAGAACACGGCGTTCAAGCAGAAGTGGGCGGCAGCCTATGGCGACGACACGGCGATTCACGAAATTGCCGTGTCGAACTATCAGGGGGTGCTCACCTGGGCCGCGGCCGTGCGGCAAGCCGGGTCGCTGGAACGCGAAGCGGTCATCGCGGCGCTTGAAACCGGCCTGTCGATCACGGGTCCCGCCGGGCAGGTGACCGTCGATCCGAAAACACATCACGCCGTCCTCGACGTCCACGTGATGGAAATCGAGAATCAGGGCATGACGGTCATCGAGTCCCTTCCGCAACGCCAACCGATCGACACGCAGCTTGTCTGCGATCTGGAGGCCAACCCGGACGACAACCAGCAGTACGAAATCGAGATCTGATACCCGGAACACGGGGCCGCTGCACGACCTGTCGTAGCGGCCCCGCTGCCCGGCCCCAGACGATCACCCGCAGCGGCCATGGATCTCTTTCTCGTCATCGTTGTCGAAGTGCTCTACGCCGTTGCCGGCCTGATCCTGATCAGCGCTGGCTTGGCGCTGGTGTTCGGCATGATGCGCGTGATCAACCTGGCGCACGGCGAATTCATGATGCTCGGCGGGTACGCGACAATCACCGCCGTCGATCTCGGCGTGAACGTCTTTCTCGCGATGTTGGTCCTGGCACCGGCCGTGGTAGGCGCCATCGGCCTCATCGTCGAACGTCTGGTGATCCGGCATCTCTATGGCCGCCTCATCGACACGATGCTCGCGACATGGGGGTTGAGCCTGCTCTTCATCGGCGTCATCACGATGCTGTTCGGGAATACGACCACGGGGATATCGACCCCGATCTCCGGCTTCGGGCTCGGGAACTATCAGGTCAACGGCTACAACTTCTTCATCGTCCTGGTGGCCGCCCTTCTGGTCGTCCTGATGCTGGCAGTACTCCGGTCCACCCGGTCCGGGCTGATCGCGCGCGGGACGATGCAACGCTCCGAGATGGCCGCAGCGCTGGGCTACAACCCTGAACGCATCTACATGCTGACCTTCGCGTGCGGGTCCGCTTTGTCCGGACTCGCCGGCGCTGTCCTGGCACCGCTCGTCGGGCTGGTTCCGACCGCGGGCGGCGCCTACATCGCCAAGGCGTTCATCACCGTCATTGCCGGAGGACCCGCCCTGATCACGGGCCTCGCGAGCAGTGCCGGCGTCTTCGGGCTGATCAACCAGATATTCAGCTTTGCGTTCTCTCCGGTTGCCGGGGAAGTCGCATTGCTGGTGGCCGCCGTCATCCTCCTTCGTCTCCTTCCTCGGGGAATCACGGACCGACTGTTCAGGAATTCGCTGTGAGGGAGTCCGGCTGGGGACGCGAGCTCACCCTCACGCTGGTCGTGGCGGTGGCCGCGCTCGGCGTGTTGCCGCTGCTTGTCAGTACCTACACGCTGACCGTGCTCGCCATCTATGGAATGCTTGGCCTCAGTCTGGGCCTGGTTTGGGGATTTGGGGGGATCCTCTGCTTCGGTCAGGCAGCGTTCTTCGGCCTTGGCGCTTATTCCTATGCGATCGCCGCGGTCAACCTCGGCGAAAGCACGGTGCCGATGATGCTCGCAGTGGCGGTGCCGGCCGCCTTTGCGGCGCTGCTGGGCGCCATGATGTTCTATGGACGGTTGACCGACGTCTACCTCGGGGTCATCACCCTTGTGGTGACCCTGATCCTGCACCGGTTCATGAACTCCACTGCCGGCTCCGAATACGTGGTCGGCGCGGCACGACTCGGTGGGTTCAACGGAATTCCCGGCTTTCAGACGCTCAATGTCCCGGGATACCCCGACATCTACATCTGGGGCGACTCTCTTTACGTCGTCAGTGCGGCCTGCCTGCTTCTGGTGTACCTGCTCGTGAGCGCCCTCCTTCGCTCATCGTTCGGACGGATCGCGGTGGGAATCCGCGAGAACGAGACACGCGCGGCGCTGATGGGTTATGACGTGCCCGCCCGGAAAACCGTTCTGTTCACGGCCGGCGCCGCAATCGCGGGTTTGGCCGGCGCCCTGTTTGCAAACTGGGCCGAAATCGTCACCCCCCGCCTGTTTTCCCTCAGCCAGTCCGCGGACATCATCATCTGGTGCATTGCCGGCGGCCTGGGGACCCGCCTTGGCCCGGTGCTCGGTGCCGCCGGCCTCTCCTATCTCAAGTTCCTGCTCGGCCAGCAAAGCGTGGTCCACAACTCGGTCGTCTCCGGGATCATCCTCGTCCTGTTCGTCTTGTTGCTGCCCGGGGGCGTTGTGCCGGTCGTGACCGACGCCTGGCGTTCGCTCCTCCAGCGGCGGCGCCCGGCACGCCGGCGACGATCCGGCGCGCGGCCGGACGCTGGACCTCTATCCGGCCATGCCTGAAACGGTGCTGGAAACGCAGGGCTTGACCATGCGCTTCGGGGGTGTGCTCGCGGTTGCCCAGGTCGATTTCCGGTTGGAGGCCCGTGAACTCCGCTGCCTTATCGGACCCAACGGAGCCGGAAAGTCAACCTTCTTCAAGTGCGTGACCGGCTTGCTCGAGCCCTCCGACGGACAGATCTTCATGCGCGGCCAGGACACCACCGGCTGGTCTCCCCAGCAGATCGCCAGCCTCGGCGTCGGCACCAAGACGCAGGTACCGAATGTCATGGATGGACTGAGCGTCTACGAGAACATCTGGCTCGCCGCCCGCCGCTTTCTCCCCCCGCAAGATGCCAACCGCAAGACCGACGAGACGATCACCCGACTGATACTGGAACCCATCGCACGCACCGCGACCGGGCAGCTGGCCCACGGCCAGCGCCAGCAGGTCGAACTCGGGATGGTCATGGCCGGCGATCCCTGGCTCGTCCTCCTTGACGAACCGGCGGCCGGAATGACCGGGGCCGAGGTCGAGCGTCTGGGCGAAATCGTGACCGAACTGACCCGGACTGCGGCAGCCGTGGTGGTCGAGCACGACATGCAGTTCGTCCGTTCAATCGCCCGGACGGTCACCGTCTTTCACCGCGGCGCCGTGCTGCTCGAAGCCCACGTCGATGCAGTGATGGCCGATCCGTCGGTCCGCGACATCTACCTCGGTAAGGCGGCATGACCACGAACCCGGAGCCTGAAGCCGCCCTTGAGGTGAGGGGCCTCACGGGAGGGTACGGCAAGGTTCCCGTCCTGCACGGCGTCGGGCTGCAAGTCGCCGAAAACGAGGTCGTCGGGATCCTCGGCCATAACGGCATGGGAAAATCGACCCTGCTGCGATTGATCATGGGGCTGCTGCAGGCAACATCCGGCACGCTGCGGTACCGCGGGGCCGAGATCACGGCTCTCCCGGCGTTCGAACGGGCCCGTCTCGGGATCGGTTATGTCCCCCAGGAACGCGCGATCTTTCCGCAGCTCTCGGTGCGTGACAACCTCCGGTTCGGCTGGCAGGGCTTTACCGACAACGACGAGGGCGACGTACTTGCCACCGTGCTCGCCGCATTTCCTCGCCTGGCCGATCTCCTGGACCGGGATGGCGGCTCCCTGTCGGGCGGGGAGCAGCAGATCCTCGCGCTGGCGCGGTGCCTGATGGGCGAGCCGGATTTCGTGCTGCTTGACGAGCCGACCGAGGGCATCCAGCCCTCCATCGTCGACGAGATCGCGGAAACCCTGAGCACGCTACAGGAACGCACCGGTCTCTCCATCCTGCTCGTTGAGCAGAATTTTGATTTCATTGCCAATCTGTCGCACAGGGTCCTCGTCCTTGAGCGGGGCCGAATTGCGCACGAACTGGATCGTTCCGACCTCTCTGACCCGGCCGGGATCGACTCGCTGCTGGGTCTCGCTCCGGCGCAGCCCTCCCCTGCGCAATCCCCGCCGGCACGGTCACCAGAACCCGAGCACGTCTCCCCCGGACCTCCGGCCGGACACCGGCCGAGCGACCAGGAGGGTGAACCGCACCAACCGTCCCGCCCGCAAGGCGATCCCGGCCACATTCCCACGGCATCCACCATGACAGTCAACCGACCGACGCTCGCGCAAATGCGCACCATGGCCGAACAGTTCGGCCTGGACATCGCGGATGAAGAACTTGAGCAATACCAGCGCGTGATGGAACCCTACATCCAGTCCTACGACCGGCTCGACGCAACACCGGACCACCTTCCGCAGGTCCGCTATCCGCGGTCTCCCGGCCAGTTCCCCGAGCCCTCCGAGAACCCCCTGAACGCGTGGTACGTCAAGACGGAGGTACGCGGCGCGTCAGCCGGGCCGCTGAGCGGCAAACGGATCGTCCTGAAGGACACCGTGTGTCTTGCCGGCGTGCCGATGATGAACGGCTCCTCCATCATGGAGGGCTACACGCCGGAAATTGATGCGACCATCGTCACCCGCATGCTTGACGCGGGCGCGATCATCGTCGGGAAAGCCCACTGCGAGAACTTCTGCCTGTCAGGCGGGTCGCATACGGGAGCCAAGGGGCCGGTCCAAAACCCGTGGAAACACGGCTACATGGCAGGTGGATCGTCGAGCGGTTCGGCTGCCCTGGTGGCGGCCGGCGAGGTCGACATGGCCATCGCGGGCGACCAGGGAGGTTCCATCCGAATTCCTTCGGCGAACTGCGGGGTGTACGGGATGAAGGCCACGCACGGACTGGTCCCGTATACCGGCATCATGCCGATCGAGCGCACGATCGATCACGTGGGCCCGGTCAGCAACACCGTGGCCGACAACGCAACACTGCTGGAAGTACTTGCAGGCGACGACGGACTCGACCCACGACAGCGGAACCCGCAGGTCGGGCGCTATACGGACGCGCTCGGACGCGGTGTGCGCGGCCTCCGGTTCGGGCTCCTCAAGGAGGGCTTCGGCCGGCCGGAAAGCGAACCCGACGTGGACCGGAAAGTCCGCGATGCGGCCGAGCGCTTTCGTGCCCTTGGGGCAGTTGTGGAGGAGATCTCCATCCCCGAGCATTTCCTGGCGCTCGATTGCTGGACGGCGATCGCCGTAGAGGGACTCCAGGACCAGATGATGCACGGCAATTCCGCTGGCACGAACTCCCGCGGTCTGTTCCTGCCGTCGATGATCGATCACATGGCCCAATGGCGAACCCGCGCCCACGAACTCAGCCATTCGCTCAGGGTGTGCATGTTTCTGGGCGAACACTTTCGCCAACAGTACCGTGGCCGCTTCTACGGCAAGGCGCAGAATCTGATGCGAAAAGCCAACGCCGCCTATGCAGCCGCGTTCGAGACCCACGACCTCCTCTTGCTTCCCACGCTTCCCATGAAGGCGCAGGAAATCCCGCCCCCGGGCTGTTCCATTGAGCTGTACATCCAGCGGGCATTCGAGAACATCGGCAACACGGCGCCCTTTAACGGCGGACTGCCCGCGATGACCGTTCCTTGCGGCATGAGTGATGGACTGCCGATCGGGATGATGCTGGTCGGGAACCTGCATAGTGAGGCCACCATCTACCAGGCGGCGCACGCCTTCGAACAGATCGGCGACTGGCGAACGATGTAGGCAAGTCACCCATCCTCCGGCCTGATCGCGGATCGTGAGATCATCCGGACGCTTGCAACACTCCGCGCCGGATGGTTCCATCGCAGACCGACTGGCTCTTCCCAGAAGCCAGCAGTGGCACGCACAGTGCAGTCAGCGGTCACGGCGGCCCGCTCGGATGACCGGGCACGTCCTGCCCCGGGAGGTTGCGATGAAGCCCGTCTACCTGTTTTCCGTCTCGCCGGACACGCCGCCCGCGGAAGCGATCGAGTCTGGTGCGGAAGTGTCGCTTGTCGTTCGCGGCGCATTCGCCGACATCGAGGACATTCGCACGGTTCCAACCCCGTTTACACCTGCTTCCGACGGCCATCCGCTGGCACCGGTGTCCGGCCCGATCAAGGTCAACGGAGCCGAGCCCGGTGACGCCGTGCTCATTGACCTGGTGAAGATGGACGTTCACGAGGACGGTATGACCGCGATTCTTCGCGACTTCGGCGTGCTGCGCGAGGAGTTCGGTGACCCGAAACTCCTGCATTGTCCGGTGCGCGACGGCAAGGCGTGGTTCGCCGACCGCATACCCGTGTCATTGAATCCCAACCTCGGCACGGTATCGACGATGCCGCCGGAGGGTTACAAGCCCTCCTATGCAGGGGCATATGGCGGTGATTTTGACCAGAAGGACGCCCGGGTCGGGAGTCGCATCCATCTGCCGGTGATGGTGCCGGGCGCCATGGTCTTCTTTGCCGACCCGCACGCGGCCATCAGCGACGGCATCATCACGGGAACCGGTGTCGAGTGCACGGCCACGGTTACGGCCCGTATCACATTGGTGCGCGACCACCCTGTCGCGCACCCCATCATCGAGTATGGCGACACGATCCAGTTCGTGGGTACCGGTCCGTCGGTCGAGACCGCGACCGAGTCGGCGGCGGAACATGCGGTCACCTATGTCGCTTCGCACACCCGGCTCGACCGAGAGGAGGCGTACATGCTCCTCAGCATTGTCGGCGAGCTGCGGATCGGAACGTCACCGCGCCCCATCATGGCGGCCCGGCTGATCGTTCCGCGCGACACATTGACGGAGGCCGGCTGGGGCGGACCCGTCGCGGCCTGAGGTCGGTCGGGTCGGACGGTGCGAGGAACCAGCCAGCATCACAAAGCACCGTTCGAAATCGGTCTGTACGGGCAAGAGAGTGCAGCCGGCGGGTTCAACCACACGGGCGGAGGGTCTTCCCCTTGATCCCGGATCGCAAGACCAGGGCTTGCCAGGTTGTGCCGGGGCGCCTTGACCTACCGGGGCCGTCTGCCGCAATCTCGTTTTCGAACGAGTAGGAGTCGGGAGGGGCATGATGCGGGATTTTCTGGATTCAACCGAGCTCCTGGACAACGGGCCGGCCCTCGCCGAGCGGCTTCAGCGCGACGGCTACCTTTTCCTCCGCGGCCTGCTGGAGCGGGACGCGGTCCTGGCCGTCCGCCACCGCCTTCTGGAGAAAGCGGCCTCTGGAGGTTGGCTGGACCCCGCATACCCGGTGAATGATGCGATTGCGAACCCTGCCGCTGCTTGCAAGGACCCCGAAGACCGGTACATGGCGGTGTTTCGCGGCATCTGGGCCGATGAAGCGCTGCATCGCCTCCGGACCCGCCCGGAGGTGCTCGGCGTGTTTGGGCGGATCTTCGGCGAACCGGCCCTGGCACATCCGATGTTCGTCCAGCGCAACATTTTCCCCCGGAGCGAGCATTTCGACTTCACCACCGGGGCGCATCAGGACAAGGTCCATATCGGCGGAGCCACCAGTTACGCGATGTGGGTACCGCTCGGCGATTGCCCGCTCGAGAACGGGCCACTGGCGGTGGCGGCCGGATCCCACCATGCGGGTGTGCTTGACACCAAGGTGGGAAGCGGAGCAGGCGGCATGGACATCAGCGTGCCGATCCCGGGCGAATGGGTTACCGGTTCGTTCCTGGCGGGCGATGCACTGATCTTTGCGGATACCACCGTGCATTGTGCGCTGCCCAATCGTTCCGCCACACTGCGGCAATCGTTTGACGCACGCTACCAGCCGACGAGCGAACCAATCGCCGAAAGGAACCTGCGTCCGTACTCCGGCTGCGGGACATGGGAGCAGGTGTATGCGGACTGGTCGTCCGACGACCAGCAGTATTACTGGCGGGCCCTTTCTCCCAAGATCATGCCGTTCGACAACCGCTACTACGAGCGTCGTGATCAGATGGCCTTTGCGATGGCCGAGCGGGGTGACCTGAAGGCACGCGATACGCTGCTCCGGATCGTGCAGCGCGACCCAGACGATGCCAAACGCCAGCGCGCCGAGCAGCTCTTGGAAAGCCTTGCTGCCGTGCCCGCCCGACCACAGGACGCCGCAGCCTCAACTGCATCGGCGTAGCCGTCCGCACGCCGAGGTGCCCGGTCACCCGAGGCACCCTTTTGAGGTCCGCGTGCTCCGGCGCTCTGCATGTCGTGCGCACCCATCGCGGCAGCCGACCGGCCGTCGCGAGCACATCACCTCGCTTCCAGCGGCGCGTGACCCGCGTGTAGCGGTCCGCTCAACCCTCTATGCAGGTGGTTTGCGGCAAACCAGCTCGATTGGCACCGTACGACTCTCCTTGAGTGCACGTCCCGTGTTGGCGATCGCCACTTCGGCAAGTGCCCCATGGATCAGTGTGACCGCCCGGTGCGGCGGCTGCCCCCCGGCTTCGACGACGGCGCGCGAACGGGCCGCATAGGCCAACGCCGCTTCGGTTGTCTCGCGCCAGCTGACAATCGCGAACCCCAACGCCTCCAGATGCCCGTAGGTTTCGGCGGGCGTGACCAGAAAGCTCGATGCGGCAGTACGCGCCCATGGCGTCGGGAAGTCTGGCTCGCCCCCTGGCCCCTGCGCGATCTCGGACAAGCGGAACCAGGCACCGGGCTTGAGGACACGGTGAATTTCCCGGAAGAACGCTCCCTTGTCAGCGATGTTCATGGAGACATTCATCGTGTACGCACCGTCGAACACCGCATCGCCGAACGGCATTGCCAGCGCATCGCCCTGTTCGAAGCTGGTCAGTTCCGAGAGCCCGAGTAGCGCCGTCAGATGCCGGGCGACGTCGCAGAATTCCGGTGTCAGGTCGATTCCGCTGACCCGGCAGTGGAAACGCCCGGCAAAGTACCGCGCCGGCCCGCCGATTCCGCTTCCGACATCAAGCAGATGGTCGGATCTGGCCACGCGAAGGTCCCGCGCCAGTTCTTCCGTGGCCTCGATGCCCCGACCATGGAAATGATCATACGGGGCAAGCGCCTCCTGGGTTGGCCGAGCGGGATCGATTCCGTCCTGCCGAAGGCTCTCTTCAAGCCGTGCGAGCAGATCGCCGCTGGTGTAGTGATCAGAAATATCTGGCGTTGTGCCCACTTCTGCATCTCTCTTCTGCACCTTCTTCGACGATAGCAGGCCAGTGCGCCCGCCCCTATCAGCGTGTGCAGGGCCCGCCGGGTTGCCGGGAGGCATCGGGAAGGCAGCGCCGAAGGACCAGGTCCGGAGCTGGCACCGCGGCCTCCGCGGACCGGGATCTGTGCCTGGGCGTGATCCGCTTTGCGGTAACCGTCGTCACTGACGGCTGACGGCAGTCAATCTCTCGACCACTTGGTGCGGCTTGCGGGCGCGGCCACGCCGTCGACGAGGATGGCGTCGACCACCTCGTTGAAGCAGCACATCAGCGATGCAATGCGCGGGCACTCCGCGATGGGGCGCGGGTAGCTCCACACCACATCCTCGACCGTCCGTTCCGGCATGCGGGCACTCCAGTACACAGCCTCGCCCTTGTACGGACAGCGCGTGCGAGTCGCGCTGGGCACAAGCAGATCGGTCCGCACATCCTCAGGCGGGATGTAGTACCGCACGGGAAGATCGGTCTCGTGGAGTTGCCGTGCGCGGCGCGTGTTCGCGATCACGATCCCGTCGAGCACCACCTCGACGGGACGAAAACATTCGACCACGGTAACGCGCTTGCGAGGATCGCGGGCGTGGACGAACACCTCCTCGTCCTCTTCCCACCATGCGTCCATCGCGTCCCAGTAGAAGGCGACCAGGCCTGCGATCGGAGCAAGGTGCGGGAAAGGATCAAGGTACCCCCACGCCCCGTTGACCGCCGTCTTGGATCCCGTCGAGACCGACCAGTAGCTGGCGGTGCCCTTGTGCGGGCAGAAGGTGCTGTGATCGGTCGCGACGAGACATTCCTCGGCAACGTCCTCCCGCGGGAAGTAGTAGACAGGGAGGTGCCCCTGCTCGAGCAACACCCGCGCATCCAGTGAATCGACGACGGGAACGCCGCCCAGGTAGCCCCGCACCCGCCGCCCGACGGGCTCCAGGGAGATGTCGTGGTCGACGGTCGTGCGCCAGGTTCCATCGACCCTGACTGCGCGAACGGGATCAGCGGGGCTTGTCGTCATGGGCAACCGTTCTCCATGGCCCGGGAACAACAGGAACGAGAGCTCATCCCACGCTCCGGCCGTAGCCGAAGAGGGGGGCGACGATCGAAGCCACCGGTGCTGCGTCGCGAGGGATCTTGATGATGGGCACCCCATTGTAGGTCGGGGCCGCCCGCTTGCATGACGATCATCCGACAGCGCCGGGCGGCGTGATCCATGCAGGTCTGGTGTGCGGCGATCCGGCTCCATTCAGAGTGGCGTCCCCCGACCAGGCTACGGGTTGCGTTGGGTGTGGAGGCGTGCCTGCGTGGCGATGGTGGTCACCTGCAGGCATGCGACGAAAAGGGCACCCGGAGAGAGAGTCGTGCGTGCATCCCTTCCTCAGGCCTCGAAGGGCGCCGGGTCCACGAAGCGGTCGAGAACGTTCTGCGCGATGCGGGAGATGTTGTTGTTGTAACCGTTGTGGGAGAGGCTTCCGCAGAACGTGATCGAGCCTGCGGAGAACACGGCTCCACCCAGCCCGGTTTCGAAGAACGCCATGTCCGAGCGGATCAGGTTGGCCGGCGGTTCGCCCGGCCATGTCATGAGGTGGGTCAGGTGCTCTTCCGGAACCATCATGAAGGAATCGTCGTGCTGTTCGGAGGTTGCGAGAACGATCGTGTTGGGTGGCGATCCGAGGCGGAAGTCGACCCGGTCGAGTTCGAATCCGGCGGCACCCCCGCCCGAGAGCCCGAAGTCACCGAGGATGCGCTCCGATACCCCTTCGAAAATCCAGGCCGCACGGGCGTCGTCGGCACCAGGAGTCCGCACGTAGTAGGACCCCACGAATTGTCCCTGCCCGGTGAACCCTACTCCGACAAGCGCTTGTGGTGGACGGCCGTTGCGTCGCCAGAGGCCACCGTACGCCCCGTCGAAGGCGTTGTAGTACTCGCCGGGTTCCGCTGCCCACGCCCGGATCCCCCCTTCCCCTCGCCGGATTTCGACAGCGCCGGGCGCCGCGTCGCTGAGCGCCACGCGCCAGTAGAACCCGTTGCCACCGAGGTACATCAGCCGTCCACCCTGATCGAGATGATCTCGGAGCGCGTTGAGCGTGTTGGCCGTGTGGTATTCGGGATGGGACGGCGTGAGTACCACGCGATAGGGCGCGATCAGGTCGTGGCCTTCGCGGTGGAGGTCGTGGTCGGTCACGACATCAAACACGTAGCCCTTCTCCTCGAGCCAGTCGAGAAGATGCGTATCGGCAGGGAAATGCCGAAGACCGGATCCCCTAGCGTCAACGTAGCTCAGAAAGGCGGAACGGAGGTTCAGGACCGGGCGGCGGTGGGATGCGAAGCAGATGCCGCTTCCGTCGGTATGGAAGTTGTAGGTGGACAGTCCGTATTCCCGGTGATCGTCCGGCGTGGCCGTGCGGGCCCCCCATTCACCCGCGCGTGCCCGATACGCATCATTCGTGACGCCGCGCGCGTAGTTCCCGTACACCGTGTAGGTGAAGGTGGGAATCAGCACACAGATCGGCGTCCGGCGGGATCCACGCGGTGGCAGCACGAAAAAGGGAATCATGTCCTCATGCTCACCGCAGGTGAGCCGCACGGCGTAGGCACCGCTCTGGAGGTCAGCCGGGATCGTGAACGAAAAATCGGTGGCCCAGTCGCAGTCGTAGAGGTCGTCTTCATGGAAGTGGATGGCACCGTATTCGTCAGGCGCATGGCGCCAGCAATGCTCCCGTCCGCTCCAGTTCGATCCCGTCATCGCCCGTGCGGGGAGATTCACAAGCTCCCCGTGCCATCCGTGCGGGCCCACATCGACCACCCTGCGCGACGGCATGTCGACCGAGAAGTCCCAGTCGGCGATGATCTCGGCTCCGGCCGTGAGAGGCCGCAACTGCGGGTCGTCCGCGCCGGCAGCGCCGCGCGCGATGACTGGCCGCTCGATCTTTCCGTTGAAGTGGCCACCAGCTGGCGTGCCGCCGAGCGCGGCAATGAAGATGTCGCCGTCTCCTCCCGGCATCGGCTCCGGCACCGACCGGCTCGCCGTTCCGGTGTCGTCCACCATGGCCAGCGGGTGCAGTGCATGCTGTCCGACCTCAACCGTTCCGGTTTGCGGATCGATGCTTGCCCAGATCCGGTACCACGCGCGTGCACGAAGCGGCTTGCCGACGGCAACCGTTTCGATCCCGCGTTGAGTGGCAAGCCGTACCGCGGCCCCACGTTCACCGTCGAGCTGAAGTGCCGCCCCGCCCGCGTCGCCGAGCCACGACACGACTCCCTGTTCCGACTGGCCGGGGAGCGTCGGCCAAATCGTCGCCGCCACCGTCAATGGCTCGGCCTTCACGGATGCGTCGCGGACCCGGATGTACGAGCCAAGCTCGGCGTCCTGCGCGCGCGACGGCCAGTTCCCCTCGAAGGCGGACGGAACCGGGACTTCCTTGATCCCGGGGCCGGCCGGGTTCGGATCCCCCGAAATCACGCGGACGAGCCGTGCCTGGTACGGCTCGGCGGAGCGACTGCTCACCTTGAAGGCAATGGTCTCGCCGGCGCGTGCCGACCAGCGATCGGCGTACCCGATCAGTGCGATCGTGTTGGGGAGGTTTGGCACGCCCCGGCCCCCACTTCTCGGCAAAACCGCGAAATCATATCGGGATTCCATGCGGCCGTTCGCCGACACTGCACGACCGGGACATTCGGCATCAATTGACACCGGCGACAGGAAGTCGGAGCCTGCCCACCGGCGACGACATCAGGGCACGGAGGATCTGCATGCGCGCGACCGGCAGCGATCACGGCGGGCCCGGCTATTCCAGGAGCTCGACTGCATCGCGGGAGGAATGATCCGGTGCGTATCGCCGTAGTTGGGGGCGGGATCGTCGGCGTGTCCTCGGCCGAATTGCTGCGCCGTGACGGGCATGACGTCACCCTGATCGACCGCATCCGTCCCGGTGACCCGGGCCAGGCGTCGTGGGGCAATGCGGGTGTGCTTTCCGCGAGTTCAGTGATTCCGGTCCCGGTCCCGGGTCTCGTGCAGAAGCTGCCGGGCTACTTGCTGGACCGTGACGCACCGTTGCATGTGCATTGGGCAAGCCTGGTGCAACTCACACCCTGGCTTCTCCGTTTCCTGTGGAACGGCAGGCGCGCCAGGGTGGAACCGATTGCGCGGGCGCTCGCGCCACTGGTCGGCGACACGCTTGCGCAGCATCTCGCCCTGGCGCAGGGAACCGGCGCGGCGCCCTACGTTCGCGCGGCCAGGCACGCGGCGATCTACCGTGACCGCAGGGCATTCGAGAACGACGCCTTCGCTTTCGATCTGCGCCGGGAGCTGGGCAGCAACTGGGACGAGTGGGACCGGCCGGCACTGCTGGCACACGCCCCGGAGCTTTCTGACGCCTACAGCTTCGCAGCCGCGTTCCGTGACCACGGATTCATCAGCTCGCCGAGCGGTTATGTCTCAGCGCTGGCGGACCATTTCCAGAAGGCAGGCGGAAAGTTTCTCTCCGGCGAGGTGGTCGACATCGCGCCCCGTGAGGGTGGCCGGGCGTCGGTCACGCTGGCGGACGGTGACCGCCACGACGCCGATCGGGTTGTGCTCGCCGCAGGCGTCTGGTCGGCAGCACTGGCGAAGCGCCTCGGTTACAAGGCGGCGATGGTCGCCGAACGCGGTTATCACATCATGCTGTCGGGTGTGTCACACATGCCGTCAGGCCCCATGATGGTGACCGACGCCAAGACGACGGTGACGCCGATGGATGACGGCCTGCGCTTCGCCGGGACCGTGGAAATAGCCCCTGTCGACAAGCCCCCGAGCCGAGCCCCGATCCGGGCTCTGCGGCGCACCGTGCGGCGGATTTTTCCCGGGCTCGCATGGCGGGCCGAGACGACGTGGATGGGCCAGCGGCCTTCCACGCTCGACAGCCTGCCCCTGATCGGACCCCTGCCGGATGCACCAGGCGTGCTCTTCGCCTTCGGGTCGCAGCACGTCGGCATGACGATGGGCCCGCAGATCGGGCGGCTGATCGCCGATCTGGTTGCCGGACGCCGCCCGAACATTGACCTCCACCCCTATCGGGTGGATCGATTTGGTCGCGGCTGATCGCCGCACCGCGTCCTGCCTCGCGCAGTTGGCGGTCACGAGCGTGCTCGGTGACGCAGAACGCGCGCCTGGCGGCCGCTAACGCAGCCTTGCGCCGACCCGCACGCGTCAGAGATGCACACGCTCCTCTTTCTTGAACCAGGGCACTTTCACGCGGCCCTCACGTTGCGCGTGGCGAATCCCCGCATCGACCCGGTCATTCATCTCTACGCGCGTCCCGGCCCGGAGCGGGATGCCTTCGTGGCGATGGTCCACTCGTTCAACACCCGAAGCGACGATCCGACGAACTGGGAGATCCGGCTTCACGACCCGGCTGACCCGGAGCGCGCGCTGATTGAGGAACGGCGCGGGACCATCGTCGTGCTTGCCGGGCGCACCCTGCCCAAGCTCGGGACCATCGCGCGTCTGCACGCAGCCGGCCTGCACGTCCTTGCGGACAAGCCCTGGCTCACCCAGAGCGCGGACCTGCCGAGCCTCGTCCAGGCAACAGCGGGCTGGCCGCTGGCGATGGACATCATGACGGTCCGCCACGAGGCGACGGCACGAATCACGCAAAAGCTCGCCGCCGACCCTTCACTGGTTGGCACTCTCGAAGCCCATGCGGACGAGCCCGCCATCGACCTCAAGTCGGTGCATCACCTGCTCAAGGTGGTCAACGGCGTGCCGCTCCGGCGCCCGGCCTGGTACTACGACACCCGCATCCAGGGCAACGGGCTGGTGGATATCCAGTCCCACATGGCCGACAAGGCGCAGTGGCTGCTCGGCGATGGTCCGGGCTTCGTGTTCGAACGGGACTACGAGGTCGAGGAGGCACGCTGCTGGAACACTCCCGTACCGCGCGCACTCTTCCGTTCCAGCACCGGCCTTGACGGGTTTCCGGAGCCACTGGAAACAGAGGTCGACGCCGGGGTATTGCAACTCGCCTGCAATGGCGAAATCCGGTACCGGCTGCGGGGTGTTCCGGTTCGCCAGCGGGCGGAATGGGGGCAGCGCGAGCCCGCCGGAGGCGGGGACGCGCAGCGGACGGTGGTGCGGGGCGAGCACGCAACCGTCGTTGCGCGATGTGGGCCGGAGACCGGCTTCCTGGGCGAGGTGCATGTCACACCGCGCGCGCCGGGATCGGGCTTCGAGGCCTGTCTTTCAGAGCGGCTCGCAGCGTGGGCGCCGGAACTTCCGGGCCTGTCGCACCGCCCGTCTTCTCTCGGGCACGAGATCGTCATCCCCTCCGCGCTTCGCACGCCGCACGAAGCGCACTTCGCGATGGTGCTGGACGCGTTCCTCGACCTCCTTGATGCGGGCGAATGGCCGGCCACACTCGCGACGCGCATCCGCGCGCGCTACACGGTTCTTGCACACGCGCATGCCATGCATTCATCAGCCGGGTCCTAGAAGCTTCCGCCCGGATGGGCATCATGGGGGGCGGCACTGCCCGGCAGTGCAGGCCAGGCGTCGAAGAGTCGGCGGCGACCGACCGGATATCGACCGAGGAGGGGCAACATGGAATTTTTTGCCGGAACCAGCGAGGGCGTCTACCGCGTATCGGACGGGGTGACGAGGGAGGTCCTGCAGAGCCGTCCCGTTCGGGAACTCGTCCGCATTGACGGGCGCTTCTTCGCCGGAACCGAGGATGGCCTGTATGTGTCAGACGACGGCGGCACCTCCTGGGCACCGTCGGGCCTTGAAGGAAGGGAGGTCTGGCAGGTCCGCGGCAATGGTGGCGGAGTGCTTTACGCCGGCACATCCCCGGCGGGCCTCTTCCGAAGTGACGATCAGGGCGGCACATGGACGGAAATCGCGGGAATTGCACAGTTGGCTGCTGCCGACAACTGGGGGCTGCCGCTGGACCCGCCCGCTCCCTCACGGACGCGGGCGCTGATCGTCGACGGCGCGCGGATCCTGGCCGGTGTCGAAGTCGGCGGCATTGTCCGGTCCGAGGATTCAGGCGAGACCTGGTCGGTGGTCCTGCCGGGCGACAACCCGGACCCGCACGTGCTGTCTGTCCAACCCGGGGAGCCCGACACCCTGTACGTGTCCACCGGGTACGGACGTCTGGACGGGATTGCTCCGAGCCTGGAGGGCAACGCCGGAGTATTTCGCTCCGCCGACGGCGGACGCACCTGGACCTACGCGTGGAAGGGTGTCACGCCACGCTACGCCCGGCCGATGTGCATTGATCAGCGCGCTCCGTACGGACTGACCGTCGCGAGCGCCCCCACGGCATTCTCAAATTATCGCGACATAAACGGCGCGGAGGCCATGCTGTACCGGTCTGAGGATCGCGGCGCCTCGTGGCGTTCGCTCTGCGACGAGGCGCATTCTCCGAGCGCCGCCAACTTCCACGGTCTCACAGTGGACCCGGAGGTGGCCGGCGGGGTGCTGGTCGGCACGGACACGGGAGAGGTATGGCGCGTCAGCGCCAGCGCAGATTGGGAACAGTGTGGCGAGGGCATGCCAAGCGTACTGGCGCTCGCGGTGTTGGCTTGAAGCCTGCGGCAACTGTGGCCCGATACTCTGCCGCCCGCCGAAACAGGCCACCAACTCCTCATCGGGACCAGGATTCCGGCTGAGGTTCATCGCGACCGCCGCCATTCGCGAAGCCGGTGCGCCAGGTTCGCTACATGCGCGTCGCGGATTCCCAGCGTGTCCAGTGCCTGGGACAGCTCGCGAAGGTAATCCGCGTTACTGCCGCTCGCCCCCGCGGCCGACGCAATCTGCGTGACCATCTGATCCAGCGGGGCCGGACCGAGAAAGGCGCGGTTCTGCGCCGGGGCGATGTAGACGATGCCGGCGCTCGCCTGATGCGCCGAAAACTCCAGGTGCACCCGACGCCGCTCGTAACCGTTTTTTTCCCGGTGATCCAGTCCTTCGAATGTCCGATCCGCAACAGGCCCGTCGACGAGATAGGCCACGCCCTCGCAGGACCCGCCAGGATCCGGTACGAGGGTGACCACCCTCCCCGGAGCATCCGGCACTCCGCGATGGTCGTGCGAGCCCTGCCAGAAGCGGCGCGCCCATCCCCGCACGCGGGCGATCCGGCGTTCGCGATACGGAATGCCTGGCCGCCAGATCAGCGAGCCGTATCCAAATACCCAGACGTCGCCCAATCAATGCCCCCCTGGGCTGCGCCACTGTCCGGACAAAAGGCCCGTAGACGCCCAGCACGCTGTCCGCCAACGGAACGCAACCCGACCTGCGATCGCCACGCCAGCCACGCTCAGGGTGACACCAGTGCATGGGCGCGCCATCCGCTTTCAGCTCCAAGCGTTGCCGGAAAAGGGATCGTGTTCCGGCCGCAGGCCCGTGCGCATTCCGTGCTGCTGGACGGGCACGTCGGTTGTGGTCACGAAAAAACCGGAGCACGCCTGACTCCCGTCACGCGCTTCAGCGCCATTGCGGGTCGCGACCTTCCTTGTACGCCGCCATCGCCTCGGCAAAGTCCGGGGATCCGGTCGCCTTGGCCTGCAGCACCTGATACTTGTGAAAAAAGCTGTCCCATCCGAGATCGAAGCAGTCGAGGAGCAATCGTTTGGAGGCACGACACCCCTCCGAATTCGTCTTCGCGTATTCGGTGAGCCAGCCTTCGAACTCCTCGAACGCCGAAGCCTCATCCACCAGATGGTCGACAAGGCCAATGCGTTCGGCTTCCGAGCCCGAAATCATGTTGCCCCGGATAATCAGTGACTTGGCGCGGCCCAGTCCGATGTAACGTGCCAGTCGATAGGTTCCGAGACCCGGGATCAGCCCTTCCTTGATGGCCGGAAGCCCGAGTTGGGCAGAGGGTGTGCAAACCCGGATGTCGGCCGCCAGGGCGAGTTGCAGGCCCCCGCCCACTGCGTAGCCGTGGATCAGGCACACCACCAGCTTGTCCATGGTTTCGAACTCGCGCAGCGCCGTGTCCCAAAGAACGAAGTAGGACTGATCGATCTGGCCGCTGGCGAGGTGCTTGAGATCGATTCCCGTGGAAAACGCGCGGCCGGCTCCGGTGATTGCGACAAGGCGCACCTGATCGTCTGCCGCGGCACGCCTCGCGGCGTCGACCATTTCGTGGGCCCCGGTCATGGCGACGGCGTTCAGCCTCTCCGGTCGCGTCATTTCGATGCGCATCAGGCTGCCGTCCCGGGTTACGTTGAGAGTCTGATAATCGGAAGCCATGAACAAGGTCCCCGTAAGCGAAGGCGTGAATGTATCGGAGCCGGCCAGGCGAGACGATGTCGCACGTTCGCCAGACCTGGACCTGAATTTGCGCCGGGTCGCGGTCCTGAGCGTCGGCCAGCCAGCTGCGTTTCCCACGGAAACAGCCAGCGGTCAACACCGTAGCAAGTTCGGGGTGTGAGGTTGGCAAGTCACGACGTCGCCAGGCAACGGATCGCGCGGCGCGGCTTTGTCGGTGCCCGTTCGCTGTATATGCTTCGACGTTCGACCGATCGGAGCGTGGCGCAGTCTGGTTAGCGCACTTGTCTGGGGGACAAGGGGTCGCCGGTTCAAATCCGGCCGCTCCGACCACGGTTCGCGATCCCGACTGGGCGGTCGTCTAATGGTAGGACGGCGGGTTTTGGTCCCGTAAATGTTGGTTCGAGTCCAGCCCGCCCAGCCAGTCACGAACACATGAACGCTCGCAGGCCATTGAAGGTCTTGAGGCGAAACCAAGAACCTGACGGTGCCGCGCGTGGATGCCGGGATCCTCGTCCGGGGCAGGCCGATGCGAAGCGGCCCCGATCAGTTGCTAACGTTATATACGCAGATATATAGTTCGCGCTCACCTGCGCACGGAGTTGCTCATGCCCAGCAGTTTGGCTGCAGAACGGATTGATCCTGTGGTGGACCCGTTCGGCCGGGGCATTACCTATCTGCGGGTGTCGGTCACCGACCGCTGTGATTTCCGCTGTCTGTATTGCATGGCCGAGGACATGACGTTTCTTCCGAAAAAGGACGTCCTGACCCTCGACGAGATCAGCCGCCTTTGCCGTGTGTTCGTGTCCCTCGGGGTGCGGAAACTCCGCCTGACCGGCGGTGAACCGCTGGTCCGCAAAAACATCATGCACCTGTTCAACGACCTCGGAACGATGCTGGGCGACGGCGGACTTGAGGAACTCACACTGACGACCAACGGGTCCCAGCTCCACCGGTTTGCCGCCGACCTCCACGCCGCTGGCGTGCGGCGCGTCAATGTGTCCCTGGACACCCTTGATCCCGACTGCTTCGCAAAGATCACACGCTGGGGGCGCCTTGACCGCGTGCTCAACGGGATTGAGGCGGCAGTGGCGGCCGGACTGCACGTGAAGATCAACACGGTCGCCCTCAAGGGCACCAATGAGGACGAGATCCCGGCGATGCTTGAATGGTGCCATCACCGGGGGTTCGACTTCACGCTCATCGAGACGATGCCGATGGGTGACATCACGGGCGATCGCACGGATCAGTACCTTCCGCTCTCAATGGTGCGCGCGCGTCTCCGCGACCGCTTTGGCCTGGAAGAGATCAGCCACCGCACCGGCGGCCCCGCCCGCTATTTCCGCGCCACGCGAACAGGTGGCCGGGTCGGCTTCATCACACCCATGACTCACAATTTCTGCGAGTCCTGCAATCGGGTTCGCCTGACCTGTACGGGCACGCTGTACATGTGCCTGGGACAGGATGACAGCGCGGACCTGCGCGATGTACTCCGCAGCACGGAGAACGACGACGTGCTCCGGTCAGCAATCGTCGAAGCCATTGGCCGGAAACCCAAGGGGCACGACTTTGTGATCAGCCGCCGGGAACGCGCGCCATCGGTGCAACGGCACATGAGCGTAACCGGCGGCTAAGCCTCGCGCAGCGTCACACTGTACGCTGCGGCCATGACGACTTCACTGGCATTCGTTGCATCGGAAACCCCGCCAGCACAGCGGGCATTGCAACGTCTGACAGAGCGCTACCCACAGGTTCCGCCCGACGAGGCCGATGTGATCGTCGTCCTCGGGGGCGACGGCATGATGCTGAGCGCGCTGTCCTCGTGGGGACCCGCGGGCAAGCGGCTCTACGGGATGAACCGGGGAACTGTCGGGTTCCTGATGAACCGCTACGAGGAAGAGCGGCTTGACGCGCGCATTGCGGACGCTCGCGATGCCATCATCCACCCCCTTCGCATGGAGGCGGTCACAACCGCCGGGGACCGCCATACCGGGCTTGCGATCAATGAGGTCTCGCTTCTGCGCCAAACCCGCATGACTGCCCGTATCCGGATTCTGGTCGACGACCGGGAACGTCTGCCTGAACTTGTCTGTGACGGTGTCCTGGTATCGACGCCCGCCGGCAGCACCGCGTACAACCTCTCCGCCCACGGCCCCATCCTGCCGCTCGGCACCCCGCTCCTCGCGCTGACCCCGATCTGCGCATTTCGGCCACGCCGCTGGCGTGGAGCGCTGCTTCCCGAAGCAGCAGCAGTTACGTTCGAAGTCCTAGAGCCCGACAACCGCCCGGTCAGCGCAACCGCGAGCCAGCTTGAGGTTCGGCACGTCCGGACGGTTGCGGTCAAGGCGGATCGCACGACTGCGCTGACACTCCTGTTCGACCCGGAGCATCATCTCGAAGAACGGATCCTCGCGGAGCAATTCAACCCGTAGGGTGCGCGGTTCCGCCCGCGCCGTCCATCACGCCTTCCCGCGTCTCCCGGGCAACCAGCTGCGTCACCGACCGAAGCGCCTCCTTCTCGTCAGCCCCGTCCAGGAGGCAGAGGCGGTAATGATCCAGCTGGCGGTCTGCGCTGCTCCCTTCCAGAACAATTGTCCGCATATGGGCCAGTTCGTGTTCGCAGTCGAGTGCAGCCGCATCCGGGGCCAGCATCTCCTGCACGGCCTCGACATAGTCGACCAGGTCGATACGGGATCCGGCAGCGTGATCGGCAAAGAATGCGACCACGCCATAGCGCTGGGCCAGCCAGCGGTTCTGCGCAATGATTTCGGCCGGCGGGTCCTCTGGCAGCGTTCCCGCGCGGGCACGGTTGAGCAGATGCCGCACAAGGCATGCGTAGAGAGCGATTGCGCACATCGCATCGTCGACGCGGGGACAGATGTCGGAAATGCGCAGTTCAAGCGTCGGATACTTGATCGACGGGCGGATATCCCACCAGATCTCGGAGCCGTCGGCGATGAACTGCATACTGCGGTACGTCTCGATGATCCCTTCGAAGTCCTGCCAGGCATGCAGTGCGGGCGGCATTCCGGAACGTGGGAGCGCAGCCAGCAGGTTCAGTCGCCAGGATTTGAACCCCGTGATCTGGCCGCTATGGAATGGCGATGATCCCGAAAATGTCAGAAATAGAGGAAGGTACTGACGCATTGCCGTCATGACCTGAATCCGCTCGTCGCGGGTTCCAAAGCCTGCGTGCACATGCATGCCGCTCGCCAACAACTGACGAATTACCGACTGGTACTTGGTTGCGAACTCGCGATAACGGTCCCTGGGAGTCACGACCTGTGTTTGCCATGACGCGAACGGATGCGTCGATGAGGCGATGAGGTCGACGCCGTACCGATCAGCGAGTTCCAGAATTGCCCGTCGCGACGCGCACAGGACCTCCCGCATGTCGCGAACCGAGGTGCAGACTTTCGAGTTCGTCTCGAGTTGCGAACGGAGCAGCTCGGGGACCACGCGGCAGGGGCCGTCGACTTCCGACCACGCTTCAAGCAGTGCGGGCTCCGGGTCCGCGACCAGATCGTACGCGTCGCAATCGACGACAAAGAGCTCCTCTTCCACGCCGAGGGTCAGGTCCGGACTGCCCGTCATGCCGGCCTGACCCCATCACGACCCTGTTCGTCCGGCCAGCTTGCACGCGGCTCGATCCAGCCGCCGCCGAGAACACGGGACCCGCTGTAAAGCACGGCAGCCTGGCCGGGAGCCACTGCCCGCTCCGGAGCGTCAAACAGGATTTCGGCGCGTTTCTCGGGAAGAAACCGGACCCGTGCAGGTGCGCCCCGGTGGGTCGAACGGACCCGAACCTGAACCGAAGGCAGCTCGCTGCCCGACCCGGGGGTGCCGTCGCCGATCCAGTTCAGATCCCCGATGCTGATTCCGGCAACGCCGAGCGCTTCCTTCGGGCCGACGATCACACGCCGCTCGGATGCGTCGATCCGCACCACAAAGAGCGGTTGATCCATGCCGGCGATGCCAAGACCGCGACGCTGACCGACAGTGAAACCGGCCACCCCGCCATGGGTCCCGAGCACCCGGCCATCCACATGAACCAGTTCACCGGGTGCGGTTGCATCCGGACGCAGAGCGTGCACCACGTCACGATAGGTTCCGTGCGGCACAAAGCAGATGTCCTGGCTCTCCGGTTTCTCGGCCACAAGGACTCCGGCCTGCACTGCAGCGGCGCGGGTCTGGTCTTTCGTAAAGGCCCCGAGCGGAAACCGAAGCCGCTTGAGCTGGGCCCGGGTGGTCGCAAACAGGAAGTAGCTCTGGTCTTTGGCAGCGTCTTCGGCGCGGTGGAGTTCAGGCCCGCTCTCACCGTCGAATCGGCGCACGTAGTGGCCCGTCGCCATCCAGTCGGCGCCAAGTTCAAGCGCCGTATCCAGAAGGTCCCGGAACTTGATCCGCTGGTTGCAACGCACGCAGGGAACGGGCGTGACGCCTTCTGCATAGCGATCCGCAAACTCGCGCATCACCCCGTCCTCGAACCGTGATTCGTAATCCAGCACGTAATGGGAAATGCCCAGGTGATCCGCTACCCGGCGGGCGTCGTAGACGTCCTGCCCGGCGCAGCAGGTCTTGGTCCTGGCTGTGGGCTTTCCCTGGGCGTACAAGTGCAGCGTAATGCCGATGACCTCGTGGCCGGCTGCGGCCAGGAGCGCTGCCACCGCGGAACTGTCGACCCCGCCCGACATGGCCACCACGACCCTGGAACGGCGGCTCATTCCGGCTCACCCTCGCCGGCTGCCAGTTGCCGGCGCCGAAGCGCGGTCACTTCTGCAACCAGATCACGCCCGAACTCGGGCGCCCACTCCGGGACGAAGTGCCCTGCGTTGCCGATGGCCACAGGCGCATCGATCGCCGGAATCTGGGCGGCAAGCGCCCGCATGGCATCCGGAGGCAGAATCGGGTCCCGCATGCCCGCCAGAAGCATCGCAAACCCGCCAAAACCGCCGTTCCACCATTCCTCGGCCTCCTTGCTGATCTCCGCTCCGGGGTCGTCGGGCGAACGCGGCAACAGTCCCGGCAACGCGGTCAATCCAGCCTTGTAGGAGGCGTCCGGAAACGGCGCGTGGTAGGCGTTGCACTCGGCCAGCGTGAGAATGCGGTTGGTCCGGGCCATCAGCGACCGGACGTTCAGGTCCGTCTCCGAGCGTGCCGTGGACAGCCAGTTCCGATAGCCCTGCGGCAGGGCCCGGCCGCCGCTTGCGAGCCACGTATTGAAGCAGACCGCCCCCACGAACCGCTCCGGCATCACGTGCGGCAACGTCAGACCAAGCGTGCCGCCCCACTCGTGCACCACCAGGACGATGTCGGCAAGGTTCAGTTGCTCGACAAGGGCCTGCAGCGCATCACGGAGCCCGGCAAACGAATAGGCCTCAAGCGAAGCAGGCTTGTCGGAACGGCCGAAACCCGGCAGGTCCGGCGCCACGACCCGATGGCCCTCGCCCACCATGTCCGGGATGAGCTTCCGGTACAGGTACCCCCAGGTCGGATGCCCATGAAGAAGCAGGAACGTGACGGCTTCGGGCGCCCGGGCGTCGCCCTCGTCCACGTAATGCATCCGCACCGGCCCACAGGCATCGAACCCGGGCACCGCATCGAGGTACCGGGGTTGAAACGGCCAGTCCGGCAGGTTCTGGAACCGGTCGTCCGGCGTACGGAAAACGTGGACCGCCATCGCAGTAGGGACCCGAAATGAGGCGGGCGAACCGCCCCGGCATTCAGGCCCGGGGCGGTTCGGGACTCTCGCCCGTTGAACCGACGGTGTCAGTCAAGCAGAACGCCCGGCAACCACAGCGCGATCTCGGGGAAGCCGATCACGACTCCGAGCCCGAGCAACTGCAGGAACACGAACGGAATGATGCCCTTGTACACCATCTGGATCTTGACACTCGGGGGCGCGACCCCCTTGAGATAGAACAGCGCGAATCCAAACGGAGGCGTCAGGAACGACGTCTGCAGGTTCACGGCAATAAGGACTGCCACCCACGGAATGATCAGGCCCGGGGCCACATGGGTTCCGAAGTCGAGCGTCTCCATGATCGGTGCAAAGAGAGGAAGCACGATCAGCGTGATTTCTACCCAGTCGAAGAAGAACCCGAGCAGGAACACCATGCCCATCATCAGGAACAGGATGCCCCACGAACCGAGTCCCAGATGCTCGACGAAGGCGTGAATCAGGTCATCCCCGCCCAGCGACCGGAAGACGTACGAAAACGCCGTAGCGCCGATGAAGATGCCGAAGATCATGGCGCACGTGAGACCGGTGCGCGAAACCACATCGGTGAGTACGTCTTTCCGTAAACGCCGGTTGAACAGCGCGAGCAGAATCGAGCCCAACGCACCCACTCCCGCAGCCTCGGTCGGGGTGGCGACGCCTGCGAAAATCGAACCCAGCACCAGCATGATGAGGAAGATCGGCGGAAAGAATGAACGCAGCACCATTTTCACGAGTTCGGCCTGGCTTTCGGGGCCTTCGTCGTCGGGAAGCGGAGGTGCAAGCGTTGGATTGAGACGGGTGCGGAAGAACAGATAGACGATGTAGAGGGAGGCGAGGACCAGCCCGGGGAATACCGCCGCCACGAACAGGGTGCCCACCGAGATGGACAACAGGTCCGCCATGATGACGAGCATGATCGACGGCGGGATGAGAATTCCGAGCGTACCGGATGCGCTGATCGTCCCGGTGGCCAGCGAGGTGTTGTAATTCCGCTCCAGCATCACGGGGAGCGCAAGGAGCGTCATCATCACCACCGACGCACCGATAATTCCGGTGGTCGCAGCCATGATGGTGCCCATGATGGTCACCGACATGGCCAGCCCGCCGGGGACCCGACGCAGCAGAACCTGCAGGCAATGCAGGAGATCGTTGGCCACCCCCGAGCGCTCGAGCATCGTGCCCATGAAGATGAACATGGGGACAGCCACCAGGATCAGGTTTTCACAAACCCCGCCCCAGATGCGCGAAATGATGTTGAAAAACTCGATAAAGGAAAAAACGTCGGCTGCCAGTCCAAGAAACCCGAAGCCCAGCGCCACACCGCCGAGCACGAATGCCACCGGGAACCCACTGAACAGGAGAAGTGCGAGCGCCAGGAACATCAGCACCGGCATCAGGGTGATCAGAGTGTCCATCACTGTGCTCCCTTGATCGTACGGGCTTCCCTGGCAGCGGCTGCCCGCAACTCTTCGTCAGGATTCCGGAGTTCGGGAAGCGACTTGGCCAGCGTGTGGGCAGCGTCCGTCCGACCAGTCTCCAGAAGGATCAGGTACGCGACGTTTCGGAGGAGGACAGCCACTCCCGCCAACAGGAGAAGGAACATTCCAATCGGGACGAAGGACTTGATGATCCAGCGGTGAGTAAGGCCCGTCAGCGCAGACGACACCTCGTTCATGCTGAACGACCGCTGCGCGAAGTCGATGCCAAACCAGATCACGAGTGCTGCATAGGGAAGCAGAAACAGCGAAACGCCGATGACCTCAAGGCGCGCCTTCCAGAGTTGGGAAAACCGCTCCCTGACCACTTCGATCCGGACGTGGGAGTTCCGGAGATAACCGAAGCCCAGCGCCAGCAGAAACAGCGCTGCATGCAGGTGCCATTCCATTTCCTGCAGCTTGGTTGAGCCCAGCACCAGAAATCTTCGAGTGACAATGTCGAAAATGATGATGAAGATGAGCGGAATCGACAGCCACGCTCCGAGCTGCCCCACGAAACAGAGCCCGCGGTTTAACGCGAGACTGATGCGCACCAACGGGTGCATCGCCGGTGTGGGGGTACCCCCAGACTTGTCCATAGACATAGGTAGCGGGTCTCCTTCTGCATGGCTGACAAGTAGGGGAAGTTGCGGCAGGGCCCGTCAGGTTTGGGCGGCAACGAAGCCCTATATACCAACTCGCCTTTCCGAAAGTCCGGCAGTTGTACCAGCGGCCTTGGTAACTCGAGGACGGGGCCGGTCGCTGGGCTGGATTAGAAATCGAGCCAGCGCAGCATAGCCGTCAACCAGAGAACGGCCAATTGCGGACGACCGATCAACCGTTGGCCCGCAAATGGAGGCCGATATGCGGCTGCAACTCCAGCCGCGACGCGACCCTGGCCGCACGTCGTTGCCGAAGCGGTCACAAGGTCATGGTGGAATGCGGCGCAGGGCGCAGAAAAGGCCCGAATATGGGGACCCAGCGCGCTTGCGAAGGACTTCCTCGATCGGACGGGGGCGTACTGCGTTATAGCCGCGCTTCCCCGTGCCGCGACGTTCGGAACACCCGGGCGTGACGCATTTTCAAACAAGGCCGCGCGCACGCGCTACCGCGGGCTAGTCAGTCGCCGAAGGCAGTCCTCCGGTTCACCGCCTGCTGGCCATCGTGCGGGGACCTCCGCCTAGCCTGGCTCGGCTGCTGCTGTTGAACTGCGGGCCTTCACTGTCGGGGTTTTCATGCTTTTCCGCATGTCGGACTTGACGTGTTTCGTGGAATAACCGTTGAACAGGTGTCCGATCAGGCCGCGATTAAGGTCGGAGGTGCCAAACAGCCAGTCTGCGATCGGAAACGTGAGATTCATGTTGCGCTCCATCATGATCGACTGGTCGTGATGCGCCGTGTGATGTCGGCGCAGCGTGTTCACCAGCGGGCAGTAGCGAACGAACCAGTTGTCGTCGATGTGGCAGCAGAAATGCATGAATTCGTAAATCAGATAAAGGCTGGTCGTCGTGGCGATGAGAAGCCAGCCAACATTGGCGGACACGATCCAGCCAGCGGCCAGCGCGGGCGGTGTCGACATCAAGACAAACACCACCAGTGCGTACGGCGGAAACACCGTCACGCGCCAGTCGTGAGCGCCAGCAAATCGCATTTCCTCATTGGTAAAGAACTGATGGTGCATCAGCATATGGCGCGTGTAGACGGCGCGGGCGCCCTTCCACTTCAGCGGGCGGTGCATCACCCGCATGTGCAGCCACCACTCGAAAACGTTGCTGATCAACAGCACGACCGGGATGGTGAGCCATTCCCACCACAACACGCCCTCAAGGTGGGAAATGTAGACAGCCATCGCGCAGAAACCGATGGTGTAGATGATCGCGATGTGGAGATAGCCGTTGTACCAGGCAGCGATGCGGTCCCGGTAGACCTCACGATAGGTCCGCTGGCGTTCACTCATGGGCGATTTCGCGAGTTCCATCACACTGTCCTCCTTAGTGCGCCGGCTATTGATATGTTACAGATATATCACTGTTTCCACAAACCCGCCGGGACGGGCTTGTGGCCGGCCCAACCCTGCAGCCAGCCTACCAGTCCAACGCGGCGCGGGTGATGGTCTCGACATAGTCAAGTAACGCGTCGCTGGCGGCCGCGGCGGCGTCTCCGTTTTGCGCTGCAATCGCTTCAGCAATGTCCGCATGAAGCCTCGCAATCCTGGCAAGGGCACCATCCTGCTGATGGTGCATAAACCAGAACCGGCGTGACAGGCCAGCCATCAGCGAAATGGCTTCCGAGGCGAACTCGTTGCGGCTGGCCCCACTTACCAGCACATTGAATTCCCGATCCAGCCGCATGAACCGGATGTCGTCATCGGCATCTGCACTCTCGTGCATTGCCCGCGCGATCATTCCAAACCGCTCGCGTTCCTCGCCAGTCGAGCGCACCGCTGCGCTGCGCGCCATCAGCCGTTCCAGTTCTCGGCGCACCTCCAGCATTTGGAGTTGCTGTTTGACGTTGAACTCCGAAACAAGCACTCCGCGTCGTGGCAACACGACGACAAGACCTTCCCGGGCGAGGCGCTGCAGCGCTTCGCGCACGGGTGTGCGCCCGATACCGAGCCGCTCTGACAGCGCACTTTCGGAAAGCACCGTGCCGGGCTCAAGTCGAAGCGTGCAAATCATCTCCTCGAGCGCCACGTAGGCCTGATCTGTAAGGCTGTCTTTTCGATTCTCGTGCAACTTGGAGCCAGACATTTGGTGCGGTTCGGTCACGTGCAGCGCGGGCATTCCATTCCGGTTGGCAGGGAAGCGCTTCGCTGTTTTGGCGTGCACAAACCTGCTTCGGGCGGCATTCGGCCTAGTGACATGGCAGGATCATCGCAATGCTCTGATGCCGGAGGCAACCACGAAAAAGCTACGCATGGACCGGTTTGCGACCTGCTGGCACTCCCGGCCCCATCGACATACGATAAATGCACTCACTGTCTTTCTGGAGTCACTCCGTGCGGACGTACGCAGGTGATCGAACCATTGACGGTATCGTCGTGACGGTAGACGGAGAGCCGCTCGACCTGCGACTCGACCTGCACCGGTACACGGAAAACGGGTTCGAATGGACTTACGAAGGTGCGGAATCCCGGCAACTCGCTCTCGCGATGCTTGCCGACCACCTTGGTGACCCGGACCGCGCCCGATTGCTGGTTGAGCCGTTCATGCGCGCGGTGGTCGCAAACTTCGGCAATACGTGGGAGATGACCAGCGACGACGTGACTGCAGCGATCGAGGCCCTCGCCGCCGACTGAGAGTCTGGAGGAAAGCCGCAATGCCGACCCGCTACAAAATCCTGGTCTCGATCCTCGCCCTCAGTGTCTGTACTGCGGTGTACTTCGTCGATCCAGCCACAGGGTTCGCCAGCTGGCTGACTCTGGCGCTCGGCCCGATGATGGCGGCCGCAGTCTGGGCTCTGCCGGAGACCGAGGCCAAGGAGATCCGAAAGGGCGCTGCTGACCGTCGCCGTCTGCCTTAGGAGTTCGCCGGCGATGCGGAATGGCGGACGCTCAGCCGGTCACGGTGCCAGGCGGGCGCAGGTCCACGTTCCGTTGTCGCGCTGGTACACCAGCCGTTCGTGCATGCGGTCGTCACGATGCTGCCAGAACTCAATGCTGTTCGGGATGACTCGATAACCGACCCAGTGCGGTGGCCGAGGCACCGGACGACCAGCGAACCGTTCGGTCTCGGCCTCGAACCGTCGCGTGAGTTCGTCGAGGCCGTCCGTCAGCACGGACGATTGTGCGCTGGCCCATGCGCCGATCTGGCTGCCGCGTGGCCGCGAGGCAAAATATCGGTCGGCTTCCTCTCCTTCGATCCCTTCCGCCGCGCCCTCGACCCGCACCTGCCGCACCAGCTTAGGCCAGTAAAACGTCAATGCGACCTGCGGATTAGCCGCGAGTTCCCTACCCTTTCGGCTCTCCTCGTTTGTGTAGAACACCAGTCCTCGGGAATCGATGGCCTTGACCAGCACCATGCGCGCGGACGGGGCGCCTTCCGAAGTGCTCGTCGCAAGACACGCAGCTGTCGAATCATGCGACTCGCCGCGCTCGGCGGCAGCTTTCCATGTCAGCAACAGTGCAAACGGGTCCTCCACTTCCGGGATCCCTTCGCTCACCTTGCTCACTTCACGCATTCTCCCCGCGGTCGCGCCAACCCGCGTTCCGCTTCTGCACACGCCCACCTTAATGCGAAAACAACCCAACTGAGCACGCGCGAGGATCCGGCCGCCGAACCTGTCGGCCCGGCCGCTTCACGTCGCCCGGCCATGCATCCCCGGGGCGGGACAACCCGGAGACAATCGTCACACGCGCGACGGGAACACCGGATGACCGGAAGCGAGCTACAGCATTAAGCTAACTGCGCCACCAGCGTCTCACCGCGAAGCAAGCGCCACCATGAAGTTCCAACGACCGCTTTCGCCTCCGGCCACCAAGCAAGACGAGTCCCATGAGACCGACACAGGGGATCGCACACCGACAGATTTTGAAGCCCTGACCGAGCACATTCTGTCACGACGGCGCTTCCTTGAAGGTGCGGCCGCTGTTGGCGGCAGCGCATTCATTCTGGCGACGGGCGCCCCTGTTGCACGTGCGAACCCCGACAGTGCTCGCAATGGCCACCGGTTTGATCCGGTACCCGCCAATGTCCTGGACACCATTACGGTACCGGTCGGTTACCGGTGGCACATCGTTGCCCTGTGGGGCGACCCGTTGTGGTCGGATCAGGGCCCATTCGACCCGACCACTGGCGGTACAGCCGCAAGTCAGGAGCGCGCCTTTGGCGACAACAATGACGGCATGGAATTGTTCACGGTGGACGGGCGCACGCTGCTTGCGGTGAACAATGAATACGTCAATCCGACCCTGTTTGGCACTTCGGGAGACGGCCAGCCCCGCACTGCAGACGACGTGCGGAAAAGCAAGGCCGCACACGGGGTCTCCATCATCGAGATTCGCCAAGACAACGGTATCTGGTCGATCGTGCAGGACTCTCCCTACAACCGGCGAATTACCGCTGACACTCCCATGGCAATCACCGGTCCGGCACGTGGCAGCCCCCTTCTCCAGACTGCCGCCGATCCGACCGGAACCCGCAGCCTGGGGACCTGGAACAACTGCGGCAGTGGCAAGACCCCCTGGGGCACGTACCTGACCTGTGAAGAAAATTTCCACTTCTACTTTGCGTCGAGTGAATCTGACATTGAAATTCCGGAAGCCTTGGCCCGTTACGGCATCAAGTCAGAGGACCGGCGCATCGGGTGGAGCAGGGTCGACGAGCGGTTCGACGTCGCCAAACATCCCAACGAGCCCAATCGCGTCGGGTACGTGGTCGAGATCGACCCCCTGAGCCCGTCAGCGATGCCCAAGAAGCGGACTGCGCTCGGCCGGTTCAAGCACGAGAATGCCGAAGTTGTCCTGGCCCGCTCCGGACAAGTTGTCGTCTACATGGGCGACGATGAGCGAGGAGAGTTCCTCTACCGATTTGTGTCCAGAGAGCCGTACCGCGAAGGGGCTGGCCATGCCGGGTTGCTGGACGAGGGGACGTTGTATGCGGCGCGCTTTGATGCCGACGGCAGCGGCGTCTGGCTCGAACTGACCCCGGAAACCACGAAGTTCCGGTCCCTGGAAGAGATCTGTGTGCACACCCGGCAGGCGGCATCGGCGGTGGGTGCCACAACCATGGACCGCCCGGAATGGGTTGCAGCGCACCCCGATGTTGCGCAGGTGTTCTGCTGCCTGACCAACAACGTGAACCGCGGAAGAAAACCAAACCGGGGAGGAGACCCCACACCCGTCAACGGCCCCAACCCGCGTGCAGAGAACCGTTACGGACAAATCGTCCAGTGGTCGCCCCGAGACGGCGACCACGCCTCCCGATCCTTTTCCTGGAACCTGTACATCCTCGCTGGAAACCCGGCCGTGCATTCCGGCCCCAACGGCGGGTCCGCGAACCTCACGGCCGAGAACATGTTCAATTCCCCCGATGGCCTTGCGTTCGACAGCACCGGAATGCTCTGGATCCAGACCGACGGCAACTATTCCAACGCGGACGATTTCGCCGGACAGGGCAACAACCAGATGCTTCAGGGCAACCCGGCCACGGGCGAAATCCGCCGCTTCCTGGTCGGGCCGAAGGAATGCGAAGTCACGGGACTGACCTGGAGTGCAGACCGAAAGACCATGTTCGTGGGCATTCAGCATCCAGGTGAAAGGGGGGGAAGCCATTTCCCGGACGGCGGCAGCGCATTGCCGCGGTCGGCAGTGATTGCAGTCACGCGGTCTGACGGTGGGTACGTCGGCTGACGGGCTTCCTGCTTGGCATCAATCGTTGATGCGGGCGTTGGCAAGCCTGCACGGCGTCAGTTCACGAGTTCACGCGGAAATTCACCACCCTTCTTGAACAGGGGCATGGAGAGTCTTTGAGCGAGATTCAGTCTTAATAGAATAAAATTCTCAAAAATCCTTCCTTATTCGATGTTTTATCCGTACTATCGCATTCGGAGGTCCGTTAATGCCGGAAATTTCCGCTGCTAGAGCTATCGACGAGATGCCCGAGGCCTTCGTGTCGGACACGACGATCAGCCGTGAGGTGTCGCGCGCGGTCAAGGCGGGCAGGCTGCGCAAGCTCGCCTCCCGGCTCTATACCCGGAACCTGGCCGATTCGCCCGACGCGGTCATTGGACGCAATCTCTGGAACATTGTCGCTGGTTACTTTCCCGGCGCGCTGGTCGCCGATCGTACGGCACTGGAAAATGCCCCTGCCGATGACGGTTCTGTCTGCCTGGTTTCCGACAGGGGGCGCACCATCAAGCTGCCCGGGCACACCCTGCGCCCCCGGCGCGGCCGTGCCCCTCTTGCAGCAGACCGTCCCTTCATCGCCGGACTGTTCCTGAGTTCGACGGCACGGGCCTATCTGGAAAACATGCGTCCGTCGCGTGCGCGCGGCGGCCTGGTTGGACGCACCCTGTCGCGCAAGGAGATCGAGGAACGCCTGGACACCCTGATCCGGCGATACGGCGGTGATGCCGCCAACCGCCTGCGCGATGACATCCGCACGGCCGGCAAGACGCTCCATATGGAAGACGAGGTGGCCGAACTCGATGCCCTGATCGGTTCCCTGCTGGGCACTCGCGAGGCCGAACTGAGCGCACCCGCCGCCATTGCCCGCCAGAAGGGCCGCCCGTTCGACCCGGACCGAATTGCGCTGTTCCAGAGCCTCCACGCGGTGCTTCGTGATCATCCGCCGCTGGCCCGCATCGCCCCGGACCGAGACCCCGAAGGCAGCGCCACGCTCGCCTTCTTCGAGGCCTACTTTTCGAACTTCATCGAAGGCACCGAATTCGCTGTCGAGGAGGCCGCCGACATCGTCTTTCGCGGCGTCATCCCCAACGAGCGCCCTCAGGATGCTCATGACGTGCTCGGCACCTGGCGCATCGTTTCCGACGACAGGGAAATGACCCGCACGCCGCAAACCGAAGAGAACCTGACCCGGCTTCTCAGGGCCCGTCACGCCGCCATCATGGAAAGTCGGCCGGACAAGAGCCCGGGCATGTTCAAGACGTCGGAGAACCGTGCGGGCTCGACCGTGTTTGTCGCCCCCGACCTAGTGGCCGGTACTCTGGAGCAGGGCTTCACGCTCTGCCGCAGCCTGGAGGCCCCGTTCCAGCGCGCCGTATTCATCATGTTCCTGATCGCCGAGGTCCACCCCTTTGCGGACGGCAACGGTCGCACTGCCCGCGTGATGATGAACGCGGAACTGATTGCCGCCGGAGAGGAGCGCATCGTCATCCCAACGGTTTACCGCGCGAACTATCTCTCGGCGTTGAAGGCGCTGTCGCAGAGCAGGCGGCCGGAACCGCTGGTCCGCATGCTCGACTACGCCCAGCGCTGGACCGCCGCTGTCAACTGGCGCTCGGTCGCGGGCACCCGGCGCGAGCTGGAGAACTGCAACGCCTTCCTCGATGCCGCCGTCGCCGAGGAGGAAGGCCGGCGCCTCAGGATGCCCGACGGGGCGGAAAGGGTGAGCTGATGGACCGGACAAGCCTCTCCGAAGGCGACATCTGCTCCAGGTTCATCGTCGCCGTGGCCAGCCAGCGGGATGTTCGCTTCTTCACTGCGCGGTGGGCCATAACCCGCGGGCCGCACTCCGGATGTGGTGCCTTGCAATCCGCACAGTCAACCGAGTTCAACGCGGATGAATCCGTTCCGCCGGCCCTGCCCTGCTATGGGCGTCGCCAACCGACGCTATCGGCCTCAACGTCAAATGCGTCCCGGATGCCGTCACCCAGCACATTGAAAGCGACAACGGTGACGAAGATCAGAAGGCCCGGCCAGATCGCTAGTTGCGGCGCATCCCGGATCAGGGCCTGCGCACCGGTCAACATGCTTCCCCAGCTTGCGATTGGCGGCTGCACGCCGAGGCCAAGGAAGCTCAGGACCGATTCGGTCAGGATCAGGTTGCCAACCGACAGCGTGGCCGCGACCACGATCGGGGACAACGCATTCGGAAGGATATGCCGAACCAGGACGGCAAGCGGGCCCGCACCCAGTGCGCGGGCAGCCTGGACGTACTCCCGTTCACGCACGACGAGCGCTGCACCGCGCGCCAGCCGGGCAACAGTCGTCCAGCCGACCAGGGCCAGGAGAAAAATGATTCGCAGCATCGCGTGCTCGGGACGATCAGAGTCGAGCCCCAGCCGCGACAGGTCCGCCGCCGCCATCACAATCAGGAGCGGGAGCAACGGAAGCGCCACCACGAAGTCGGTAATCCGCATGAGCACCGCATCCAGCCAGCCGCCGAAATACCCGGCCGCGAGTCCGAGCGCCGCGCCGAACACGGTCGTTGCCAGCGCTGCTGCCAGCCCCACAAACAGGGACACGCGGGCGCCCTGGAGCAGGCGAAGCAGGAGGTCGCGGCCCAGTTCGTCGGTCCCGATCGGATGCGCCAGGCTGGGACCTTCCAGACGGGCCAGAAGATTGATGTCCTCCACCTTCACACCCAGAGCCAGTTCCACCAGCGGAGCCGCGATGGCCAGGATTCCGAGAAGAATCAGAATCACGCCGGCAAGTGCCGCCGGCCTGTGCCGGCGAAACCGGTGCCCTAGTCCCGCCATCCCCGCCAGCGACAAGGTCATGCGGCGCGCCCGCCGATCCGCACCCGCGGGTCGATCCATGCATAAAGGAGGTCCGCCGCCAGATTGCCGAGCAACACGAACGTGGTGGCGAACAGCAGGCTGACCAGCGCCAGGTTGTAGTCACTGGCCACAACCGAATCGTAGATCAGCTTTCCCATGCCCGGGTACGCGAACATGGTTTCGGTCACAAGGGCACCGGACACCAGCGTTCCCAGCGACAGGCCGACAAGGGTGATCACCGGAATCAACCCGTTCCTGAGCGCGTGCCCAAACACCACCCGGCTCTCTGCCAGCCCCTTCGCGCGGGCGGTGCGGACGTAGTCGCGGCGGAGTTCTTCCATCATCGCGGCGCGCACGAACCGGATGAACCCTCCGACGGTGGCGGCACTCAGCGTGATGATCGGGAGCACCATGTGCCGCCACGCCGCCGTCCCGTCGTTGGCCAAACTTCCGGTTCCGCTCGCGGGCAGCCAGCCGAGTTCGACCGAGAACGCCATGATCAGCAGGAGCGCCAGCCAGAAGGCCGGTACCGAGTACGCGCCCAGGGAAAGCAGGCTCATCGCATGATCGAGCCACGAATAGGCGCGGCGGGCGGCGAGCACGCCGGCCGGAACAGCAATCGCAAGTGACAGGAGCAGGCTCAGTCCAAGCAGTTCTGCGGTAGCACCCAGCCGCGGCCACAGCAGTTCCAGCACCGGGCGGTGATGCAGGCGCGAATACCCGAAATCCCCGCTAAGAGCTGCCTGTAGCCAGTTCAGGTAGCGTTCATGCAGCGGGAGGTCGAGGCCGTACAACGCCTTCAGCCGGGCTCCGTCGGCCGGGGTCAGATCGGGGTCGGCCTGGACCATCACGTCGATCGGATCGCCCGGCATCAGACCGATCAGCGCGTACAGCACCACCGACATCGTCGCCAGTACGACGATCATCCCGATGGTGCGGCGGATGAGATAGCTGATCACGATTCTTCTCGGTCAACTAGTCCGTCGCGCGCCACTCCTCAATCCACATGGTGGCCGACACCTGATGGCCGGTCGGTCGCACCCCGCTGAGCCATGCCGGCACGACGTACGGTTCGACGCGGAAATACAGGGGCATGGCCGGCAGGTCCCTGGCATACAGCCGCTGAAGTTCCGACCACATTGCGTTTCGCCGATCCGGATCCAGCTCAAGCTCGAGGGCGTCCAGAAGGGCGTCCATCCGCTCCGACCGGTAGCCGGGAAAATTCTGCCCCGAAAACCCGTTGTCAGCGGACGGAATGCGATCAGACCGCAGGATGTCGACCGGCACCCCTTCCGGGGTCGACAGGAACGCGTACATGTTTAGGCCCGGATTGGTCCGCTTGGTGACCGTCTCGCCAAAGAACACCCGCGCCGGCTCATTCCGGATGAGCGCCTCCACGCCCACCTCACGAAACTGCGCCTGCAGTACTTGCTGGACAAGTTCGCGCACGCGGGAACCGGACGTGGTCATCAGGGGGAACGTCAGGCGCTCGCCGGACGCATTGCGCCGGATTCCATCCGCGCCCGGAAGCCAGCCGGCTTCGTCCAGGAGCCTTTGCGCGTCCTCGGGGCTGTAGGCATAGATTGGGACGTCCGGATCAAACCCCGGAGCCAGGGGATGCATCAGGGAGTGCGCGACTTGCTGTTTGCCCCCGAAGAGAGCATCCACGAGCGCTTGCCTGTCCACGGCATGCATCAGGGCCTGACGCACCTTGCGGTCCGAGAAGTAGGGGCCGTCCAGATTGAAATCCACGTGCTCGTAAATCAGACTTGGCACAAACCGGACGTCGTAAGCGCCTGACTCCTCGCGTTCGAATGCGAGTGCTTCGTCGGCATTGAATCCAACCTGCCCGGACACGTAATCAATCGCCCCGGAAAGCAGGTTGGCGCGCAGTGCCGCCGTGTTTTCAATCACCCGGACCACGATGCGCCCGAACGCAGGCTCCGGGCCGTACCAGGTTGGATTGCGCTCCAGCACCACATAGTTGCCCGACACCACCTCGGCGATCCGGTACGGACCGTGCCACAAGCCGGGCTCGGTCGGTCGGGTGTCGTACAGCGTGCGGTGTCGGTACTCGGTCGACTCTTCCGCCGGCTCGGCCTCGAGGTGCGCGGGCAGGATGGCACCCCCGAACGCGTTGTAGGTGTAGGTCAGCCGGTCGATGCGCAACGTGAACGTTTTCGCGTCCACGACTTCAATCCCGAGGATGCGGGCGTATTCCTGCCGCGCCGCGAACCCGGTTCCTTCCCGGAGCGCGGTTTCCCAGGTGAAGACCACGTCGGCGCTGGTGACAGGCGTACCGTCGCCCCATGTCGCGTCCGGATGCAGCTGGTACGTCACCTCGACGCCGGTGCTGCCGTCCTCGAGAACAACCGGCTTCGCCAACCCGTTCTCGATCGTGGGCAGGCGGGTGCACAGAAAGCACCGCAGTTTCCAGTCGTGACCGTAATCCGTGACGGGGCGCAGGGCCATCGCCAGGACATACTCCTTGGCCGCCATCGGATTGATCGCCGGATGAAACGTCGACGGAAATTGCGTGATGCCGATGGTCAGCGTGTCCCGGGCGGAAACCCCGACCCCCGGGAGACCGATCACACAGGCAACTGCAACACCCACAAGAGCACGCGGGAGGATCACGCCGAGGAACCGAACGCGCACCGCATCGATCCGTGCAGATGTCGGTTGCCGCCACCCGCCGCTAGCGCGACGGCACGTGACCCCAGCGGCCCGGAGGGCACGAAGCAAGGGTGAGGAGTTGCGGTGTCGCTCCATCGTTCCAACCACTATGTGTGCGCGCCAGTCCGAACGCTGCCGCCCCAGGCCGGCAACGTGCACGGGAAATTACATGAGAGGCGCAACCAGTGGCGGAATGGACGAGCGAATGTCGTAAATGGTTCGCGTCACGGCCTGCCCGATCAGGTCCATTCGTGCCAGCTGACGGAGCCGGTCGTCCACATTCTGGAGTTCGCGCGCAGACAGGATCCGGTCAAGCACCCCGCAAGTGTCCGCCAGGGTCACAATCACGATGTCGCGCGGATCGGGGATTCCGTCGTCAAGCAGCACGTTCACAATCCGCCGCTTGACTTCCCGCTCTTCACCACCGTCGATCTGCTGGTAACGACGGGACCCGAAGAACCACATCAGCCTCTCTTCGACCCGCCGCAGAATTTTGGCGTCCACCAGCCGAGCGGCGATCTGCTCCCGGAATTCGTCGGCTTGGTAGCTCAATTTGTGCACCCAATAGGCCGCATCGTGCTTTTCGGTATCGGCGGCAATGCGTTCAAGCACCGTGTCCAGCACCGGATCGCCGGTCGGATCGGTGTTGACGGTAAACAGTTCATCAAGGCCGGTATCAATGCGGCACTGGAGTGCCAGATCCATGAGGATTGCACCCGCCATGGCGCAATCAAGCTGGAAGGTCGGAATATCGACCGGCGTGCCTGTCTCGTCGTCGAGTACCAGGAGAAGGATCTCTTCAGGAATCGAAAGCATCACGCCACTCTCTGAGCCACTCGATGGTACGGCAGTCGCAATTGTCCTTCAACCAACTCAACCCGGAGAATCCGGCGCGGCCGCCCCCGCCTCCGCCAGAAACGGAGCGACGAGCCAATGCCGTTGGCCATCCCGAAACACCATGCACAACACGGACGCCTGGCCGGCCGCGCGCGCTAAGTCCACACGTTCGGTGAGTCCCGCAAGCGTCGGAACCCGTTCCTGATCGACTTCGATCACCAGATCCCCTTCCTGCAGCCCGCGGACAGCGGCCGGCTGCGGGACACCCACCACCACAACTCCGGCCACCGTTCCGGGAATGCCGTGGGCCGCTGCCAGGGCCTGAGTAAGCGTGGAGAACGTGACGCCCAGGGAATTCACCGTCAGCTCCTCGGCGGGGCCGTCGGGAACACGCCCGGCCAGATGAACCTGAATGCCGTCGCCCGACTCGGGACCGCCGCGGAGCGCCGTACGGCAATAGGCGGGACCCACATCGCCGGTTCCAGCGAGCACGCAGCTTTGGATATCCAGTTCCACCGAAGCGACCAACCCGCATGCCGCCGGTTCGTCCGGAGGGACTTCAAAGGCGGCAGCCCGCAGAAACGGCTGCAGCCGGCGAATCCGCCCCGCCGCAAACACCCCGCGCCCGAGCTCTGCACCGGCAGCACTTCGAGCGGTGAATTCGGCGGCAAACCGCTGCAGATCCGACAACAGCCGGTTACGCACCTGGAAGGAAAGGTGGCAGTTGTCGCCCGACAAGGTGGCTCCCACGACGCTGACGACAAGGCCCGGACCGTCGGATTCCTCCGCGTTGACCGTGGCAGCCTCCAAGCAAGCGAACAGAAGCAGTCCGACGGCCGCCCTGCGCATCACGTCGAGGCTTCCACCGTCCGGCGAAGAAACTCGATGCGGTCCTGCCCCCAGAACACTTCATCGCCGTACACGAACGTGGGCGCACCGAACACGTCGTGCTCAATGGCTTCCTCGGTATTGCTCGCAAATGTCTGGTCAACACTTCCGCCCTGGGCCGATTGCAGCAAGGCGTCGCCATCGAAGCCGCACTCCGATGCGATTTCAGTCAGAATCTCCGGAGCCGCAATATTCCGCTCCTCGGCCCAACACGCCCGCATCACCCGCCATGCAAACTCGGGCGCGTCGCCCGGTTCGCCGGTGGCAGCTGCCAGCATCTTCCCGGACAGGGTGGGATCGACCGGAAAGTACCGGGGCTCAAGCGTGAGATCCATGCCGAGGTGGGCCCGCCACCTCCGGAGTTCGTTAAGGCGGTTTTTCTGCACGGGAGCCGGCCGGTCACCAAGCAGCTTGATTCCGTTTCTTTGGAATACGGCAAAGATATCGAAGGGACGCAACTGGAGGTCAAGGCCGTGATCGGCGACTAGCGTTCGAATGCGTGGGGTCGCCAGGTAGGTCCAGGGGGAACTCAACGCCAGGAAAAATTTGAGCTGTCGGGTCATGCGATACTCCATATGGACACGGTCGCCGGTGCCAACCGGTGTGCTAGCCTGCACGACAGTCTAGACGGCGGCAATTCCGGATCTTGGCGAGGGATTCAGGCTCATGATTGAACGTCGGTTCTATCTGGAGACCCGTGACGGGTCGATGGACTGTTTCTCGGTACATCCAGAGGAGGGAGGTCCGTTTCCGAGCGTCTTGTTCTACATGGACGCGCCGGCAATCCGTGAAGAACTCCGCGACATGGCCCGACGGCTGGCAAGCGCTGGATATTACGTGTTGCTTCCAAACTTGTTTTATCGGGTGGGGACGGAGAACAACTATCCGTTCGATCAGAATGCGATCCGGCGGGACCCTCAGGAACGCCAGGCGATGGCCGATACCATGGCCCAGACGACGAACGCCATGGTCGTCCGGGATACCGAAGCGTTGCTCGCGTGCGTCGCCGGCGAGGACTCCGCCTTGGACTCGATTGGTGCGCTCGGCTATTGCATGAGCGGACAGTACGTGGTCTCGGTGATGGCTGCGTACCCCGACGCGTTTGCGTGTGGCGCCTCCTACTACGGAGTTCGAATTCTCACGGACGAGGACGACTCACCACATCTGATGGCCGACGCCATCAAGGGTGAGCTGTACCTGGCGTTCGCTGAACGCGATCACTGGGTTCCCGACGACACGCTGGAAGCCATCCGGAAAGCCTTCACCGGAAACGGCCAACCCCATCGCGTGGAGGTTTATCCGGGGACAGAACACGGCTTCGCATTCTCGAAACGGCCGGTCTACCACCGGGACGCCGCTGAGCGGCATTGGGAACGCATGCACCAGCTCTTCCGCCGCAAGCTCGGCACGCCGGCGGGCTGGATGCCCAGCGAATAGGCGAACTGCCGGCAACGTTCACACGCTGGCCCGGGCTGCGTCAGCCGACGAACGCAGCGGTTCTGGTTTCCAGTGATGGGGGCGCTTGGCGGTTCAACTGATCCCGCTATGACATGATCTCGAACTTTTCGAAAGGCACGATCGATCGAGGATCCAACTGTATAGTGAGAGGGAACGTCTGCGATGGAGCAGTGCTCGTGAACGAATGGCGGGAGAACCCATAGAGGGGGTGCTGGTAGTGCTTGGTGCACGTTGCCGATACCGGAACGCCATGCCGTGCTGGTTCACGAGGGTCTCATGAAACGCCCGGTCGCTTTCCCCGGTGACCTGTTTGGCGGGGTCACTGCAGGGGTCATCATGCTGCCGATGGCATTGGCCTTCGGCGTCGCCTCGGGTCTGGGACCCGCTGCCGGACTCTACGGTGCCATAGCGGTCGGATTGATTGCTGCCGTGTTTGGCGGCACGCCTTCACAGATTTCCGGTCCTACAGGGCCGATGACGGTCGCCATGGCGGCAGTCGTTGCCCTGTACGCGGACACCCTGGCGGTCGCGTTCACCATCGTCATGCTGGCGGGCTTGTTGCAGATCGCGCTCGGTTTTCTGCGCATCGGCAAATTCATGAGTTACACGCCCTACTCCGTGATCTCCGGGTTCATGACCGGGATTGGCGTGATCATCATGGTCTTGCAGGTCATGCCCCTTCTGGGCGCCGATCCGGTTTCGGGAGGTCCGCTCGCCCATATCAAGGCTTGGCCAGAGGCTATCGCCAATTTCCGTCTGGACGATCTCGCTGTCGGAACGATCGCGCTGGCAGTCGCTGTTTTCTGGCCCCGCCGGATACGTCGGATGTTGCCGGCCCCCCTGGCTGCCCTGGCAGTCGGTACGTGCGTCGCGCTCCTTGTTTTCACTGAGGCTCGGACGATCGGCGCGATTCCCGATCACTTGCCGGATCTTTACGCGCCGGACCTTGCGTGGGGTTCTGTCGGAGCGTTGTTGGGGGCGGCGCTAATCATCGCCCTTCTAGGCTCGATTGACAGTCTGCTGACGTCACTGGTGGCGGATTCGCAGACTCGCACGCGCCACAATCCCAACCGTGAACTCATGGGGCAGGGTCTCGGCAACCTGGCGGCCGGCGTGGTCGGAGGGTTGCCAGGCGCCGGGGCAACCATGGGAACCGTAACCAGCATTCGAGCCGGAGGACGTAGCCCGCTGGCAGGCGCTCTGGCCGCCGCGCTCCTGCTTGCCCTGCTGCTGGGATTCGGGTGGCTTGCGGAACCCATTCCGCTTGCCGTTCTGGCCGGCATCCTCGTGAAAATCGGCTGGGACATCATCGATTGGCGTTTCGTTGTCCGGTTGCGGGCGATTCGTCGCGAGTACGTGTTCACGATGCTGCTCACATTTTCCACGACGGTGTTCGTTGACTTGATCACGGCAGTCGCACTCGGGCTGATCGCGGCGGGAATCCTGCGCGCGCGCGACCTGGCGGAGAGCGAAATGGACAATGTGCTTTCCGTGCCGCTCCTCCAACCCGGCTTCGTTCGGAGCCTGGAGGAAGCCGATCCTTCGCGTCTCCCGGTCGGGCTCGTCAGGCTTAAGGGACGTTTTTCGGTCGGTTCGGCGAACGACCTCGCCCGCGCAATCTCTGCGGACATCGAAGATCACGACGTGGTCATTATCGACTTTTCCTCCACGACCGATGTGGATGACAGTGCGGCGTTGGCGATGGAAGACCTCATTGAGACCGCATTGGATCGGGACACCCACTGCATCGTGATGGGCCTGACGGGTAACGTGGCCGATGTACTGCATTCGCTCGCGGTTCTCCGCCGCATCCCGGCCGAGCATTTCGTGGATGATCTCGACCAGGCCAACCAGCTGGCCACTCGCCTCCTTCAGGACGCCGGTCGATTGCCGAAGAATTAACGCGGCCAACCAACAGCCACTCACCGCGCCGCGACTGACGCGCGCGCTTGAAGCAGCACGACCCAGGCCGCCCGGGTCAACGCCTTCGGTGTCCCCGACCGTGAGACCGCCTGGTGGCCTGAACTTCGTGCCTACACCCTCCAATCCGTGCCGAGTTGCAGGGCTGTCTCGTTGCTGGGTGGGGAGCCGGTTTTCCGCACGGTCTTGGCCCAACCTGCAACCTCCAAGGGGCTACGACCGGCAGGCGATAAGTTCGCGGACACGCCAGCGGTTGCGAGTGTTCCGGGCTCCGCCCCGATGGCGTGGCTGGTGAAACATCTTCTGGATTAACGCAATGCGCGGATTCTGGCGGGAACCGGTTGGCCGCTGGGCACGCCGCAATGCGTGGGCGGTCTGGCTGGGGAACCTGGATTCGAACCAGGATTGCTCGGTCCAGAGCCGAGAGTTCTACCGTTAAACTATTCCCCATCCGTTCGGTTTGGGAACGCCCCGACGTTCCGCAACACGACCTTGTCCCACAGTATAACCACGCGCTCATCGGCACGGGTCAGCGCCCGGGCTAGGAATGCCTTGACCGCAAACCACACTCGCCAAATCGCCGGTCCCAAGGGGGCGCGATCACCGTGTCGGAAGGGAGCACGATGCTCTCAGGATGCGGAGCGCAGGCCGGTGCTTGCACTCGGGGTCCACCGTCCGGCTCCCACAGGCCCATGTTCGCTTCTCGCTCTCCGATCACGGCGTACCGATTTCAGGTGGCCGGCACCCCCGTGGGATCACGCGTCTTGCAGACGGTGCCCATGGCAGTCGAACATTGTGCGGAATTGCAATCGAAAACTGCAGATCTTCGGAAAAGAACCCGGAAGTCTGTTTGCGCTTTTTCAAAACGTCGAACGGGTTGAACGACGGCAGGGCGTAACCGTTCAGCGGACGCCGTGCGCTCCCCGCCATGCAGGCAACGCTCCGATGCGATCGGGATGTCGGAGTTTCGTTGCGCGTTCGCCCGGGACCGCATGCCCGCCGGACCCCCACGAACGTCGCATTCCAGCAGACCCCGCCTGGGGCTGCGCGCCGAACGGGTCTCTTGGTCCCGACCGGGATCCCGTTCGGAAACGAGACCCCGTCGGGAGGAGGAAAACACGAGAACTCGTGCCTTCCTCGCATCTAGCGGATCAATTTGGATGCGCCAAGTCACACCTGCCAAAATTGGACCCATAGCCATGACGGATTTGCATGGCTGAGCCGGCTTAAGGCGGTCCGGAATGCAAGGCTCCGCTCACCGGACCCTTGGCTGCAGCGGGTTGGAGGCTGGAGCGCCCTGCCCTCGACAAACAAAGTTGCGCAGTCCCGCTTTCGAATCACTCCTGGTTGGGAATCAAGAACTTCTGGCCGGGATAAATCCAGTGCGGATCCGCAATCTGATAGTTGTTGGCGTTGTAGATCAGCGTGTACAGGATCCCCCGGCCGTAATGCCGCCGGGAAATTCCCCACAACGTCATACCTCGTTCAACGGTGACGACTGTCGCCGAGGAGGGAATTAGCCTGCCACCGGCGCGGACAAGTGTGGCCACAATCCGCTCGGTCACAGCATCGTCGTCTGGGGCCGATTGATCCACACGCAACTTGTATGTGCCGGTCTCGGACAGACGCCGTTCGGTCCGCACGTTCCAGTAGCCATCGTCGCCGATCATCACTGAATCGACGGCTTCATTATCGAGATAGACCGTTACCTGCTGCCCGGGTGCACCTCTTCCTGTAATCGAGGGCGATCCGGCCTCGTCGAATGTCACGGTGGCGAGAGAAAGCGCACCGTCCGGTTCCGTTGCCTCTCCCACGAGGAGGCGCACAGTCTCCCCCTCCTCATCGATCAGAAGGGCAACCGGGCCTTCGGTTGGAGACGGTTGAGCGGCGGGTTCCGACGCCTGGACGGTGGAGATTTCGCGGTCAGGAATCACGGCCACCACAGTCCTTGAGGTCATGCGGCTGTCCGAATCCTGTGACGGGCGGACGGCCAGAGACAATTCCCGCGTTCCCGGAAGCAGAGGCTTATCCGGAACGAACACGAACTCACCAGAGCGGTTCGCACGTTCCGTTCCAATCACCGTGCCGTCGCTTAGGAGGTCGACGACAAATCCTGGCTCGGTGCGGCCGGCAACGACAATGCGTCCATCGGGAGCAACCTGCACGACATCGTACGTGGCAACATCGTCTGCCGGCGAGCTTTCAGCGTCGGCGGGGGGCGGACTGACCGGATCCGGAATGGCGACAGCAGCCACCACGTCGTCACCGTCGGGCTGCGCGGTAGCATCACTGTCAATGGCGGTGTCCGCTCGCCGGTTGGCCGGCACGTCTGCGGACGCGGACGATTGCGCATCACTCGCAGGCGGGCTCGGATCCGTTGCGCTTCTCTCGACTTCGCTGCTCTCGCCCGTGGACGGGCGCACCACCTCGGGTGCTGGAGCGCTGTCCGCGGGTTGCAGGGAAGGCGCAGCCTCAGGCGAAACCGCGCCTGAGTCTTGATCCTCCGGGGTGCCTGCCGGCATCGCATGGTCTGTTGCAGCCAGCTCGACGCGGTCCGGTCCGCCCTCGGGCGCCGGCTGGCTGTCGGGCGTCTCCAACGCATCATTGGCGGGTGAGTCGGAACCAGGGCTGCCGACCGGCTCGGCTGTTTCCGAGGACGCGCGGGGGCCGGGGTCCGATTCTGGAACCTCTGTTTCTGCGGGTTCCGATGCGGCCGGCGGGGGCGCCTCCGCATCGTCCATTGCCATGGCCTGCGGTGCCGTCGGCTCGTCGCCAGGCATTCCAGCCGTCGGCGCCTCCGTTTCGCCAGGCGGAGACGTGACGGACCCTGGTTCAGCACCAACATCCGGCTCCGAGGCCGGTGCAGGGCTCGCTGCCTGGTCCTCGGTGGGTTCAGGCACGGAAGGTGGCGGCGTGCCATCGGCTAGGTCGGGGCTCTCCGTCGCGGTCGCGGCTGAGTCTTCGACTTCACCGGCACCTGGTGCGGCGGATGCCTGGGCCTCGGTGGGTTCAGGCACGGAAGCGGGAGGCGGGCTATCAGCTACCTCGGGGCTCTCCGTCGAGATTGTGGCCGAGTCTTCGACTTCACTGGCACCCGGTGCGGCGGATGCCTGGGCCTCGCTGTCGTCCGTCGATGGCGCCGTCGGGGGCGGTACAGGCGCGGTTTCCTCAACCGGCGGTTCAGCAGCCGAAATCTGCGTGCCCGCTGTGTCATCCGCAGGGGTGACGATTCCATCAGACGGCGGTTGTTCGGGAGCCTCTTGACTGTCCTCCGCCACAACCGGTGCGTCGGGACCCGGGACCGCGCTGGTCTCATCCGTCGCCGTTCCATCGGCTTCCTGAGCGGACTCGCCTCCGTCGACGGGTGCCTCCGCATCCGGTGAACTCGGTGCATCCGGGGCGGCCGCTTCCTGTTGCTCGGAGATCGGCGCGGACTGCGTGTTCTGGCCCGGGACATCGGCTTCCGCAGCAACTTGATTGCCGGAATCCTCACCGTCTGCCCCTGTCCGGCCCGGGTCCGGCGGACTCGACCGGCTCTCAGGAGTACCTTCCGTTGGTTCCGGCTCCTCCTCCACCAACGAAGGCGCCGCGTCTTGTGGCTCCGCGACGCGCGACAGCGCGTCGTCCCTGGACATGTCGTAGACGGCCGCGAGAGCAAAGACGTACAGCAGGCCCCCGGCGGCGATGGGGCCGTATGTCATCCAGCGGGAATCAGGGACCATGCAGGAATCTCGTGCAACTGGGCCAGTTCATGGGCGGCGCGCGGACCCGCGCTTCCGGCAACCCGGTTACCCCGCCGATGCAGATTGCCAACGTTGACCGGCACTTCGGACAGACTACCAGATTTCCGTGCCGATACGCCGTCACGAATTGTGCCGCGATGTTTGCCGGCAGGACTTTCGTTCCGGGCTGTCAACGCAGGATTGGCATGGGCAGACAACCCCGAAACATCACACACGGTCCGACCGCTGGCTGTCGGTTTTGAACCCAAGCAGTTGCAAGCAGAACCTTGCCTCAGGACGACCGCAGACAATCCGCGTGACCCCGCGGGGCCCGGCGCCATTGTTTCGCCGGACGGAGATGGCCACGAAGCCTTTCCACCGTGTCGCGTGTCAAGGCGCGACTGGATCCCGTCACTCCATCGTGCCCAAGGGAAACACTGCCTCTTCGGTATACGCGGCTCCATCTCTGCCAAGATGCGAGGCGTAGAGGACGAAACTGTCAGCTACCCAAGCCACTGCCGGCAGGATGCCTGCCATTTCGATGCAGTCCCGAAGCTGCCGTAGGCGTGCCGAACGTCTGATCCGGGCCAGTGTCACGTGGGGCCGGAATCGGCGACGTTCAGACCGGCCAACGGAGGCCTGGGCCCGTTCCACCGCGCGCTGCAAACCCGCCAACGCCGGGTTGGCCTCGACACTTCGGACGATTGCACGGGGGCGCTTGTCGGCGCCGTTGAGCAGATCCAGGCCCTGGCAGCGAATGCAGACGGGTGCTGCCGAGATTTCGCCAAGTGCCTCATTGAGGTCAGGAACGACGGCGTGGTTCACGTCCCCCAGAAACCGTAGCGTGAGGTGCAGGTACTCGGGCGCGACCCAGCGAACGCCAGGCAAGCTGACCCGCCCGTGCATCAACCCATCGGCACACGCTGGTGGTACCGGAAGCGCCACAAACAGGCGGGGCATTAGGCGTGCGGACGGCTAGGGAAGCGGAATCTCCGCGTTGATCTTTGGAACATCGTAACCGCGGCGCACCGAGTCCCGCGCCGCGATTTCGCGGTACCAGCGGCACACGTTCGGAAACGCGGGCAGATCAATTTCCTGCCACTCGTAACGGGCGATCCATGGCCAGGTCGCGATATCCGCGAGGCCGTAATCGGCACCTGCCAGATAAGCCGTCTTCTCAAGCCGGCGGTCAAGGACACCATAGATGCGCTGCGTTTCGCGCCCGTAACGCTCCTCTGCGTAGCTCGAGACCCCGCGATTGAACTTCAGGAAATGGTGGGTCTGGCCGAGCATGGGGCCCACGGAGCCGGTCTGCATCATCAGCCATTCCATCGTGCGCCACCGCGAGTCCTCGTCCTTCGGCTGCAAGACGCCCGTTTTCTCAGCGAGATAGAGAAGAATCGCGCCCGCCTCCATCATGCCGCGGCCGGTCTCCCGGTCGACAATGGCCGGAATTTTGTTGTTTGGGCTGAACTCGAGGAACTCGGCCGAAAACTGCTCGTTCTTCGTGATGTTGACCGGGTGGACCTCGTAGTCGAGTCCCGCTTCCTCAAGATAGATGGAAACCTTCCGGCCGTTGGGCGTGGACCAGGTGTACAAATCGATCATGGGTTAACCCTCAGGACGGCTGTCGTTGTGTAGGTCTGGGCAACGAGAAAATCTCGTCAACGACCGTGTAATCCATGTAACCGAGACGGGCCAGAGGCCGGACCCGCGAGAGATCGAGGATGCCGTCCACGATCAGTCGGTCGTCGATGTGGACGCCGACGACGCGTCCGATGACGACGGCGTTCCGTGCCTCCCGCTTGTCGGTTGGGAGATCCACCGTCTGGTGATGCACGCACTCCAGGTGAACCGGAGCCGCCGCGACCCGGACGGGCCGGACGAGTTTGGCGGGCAGCGTGTCGAGCCCCGCATCTTCAAACTCATCGACATTGCGACCGAGCGGGGCGCTGCTTCGATTCATCGCATCCCGGAGATCCCACGTCGCGAGGTTCGCCACGAACTCGCCCGTGTCCTCCACATTGGTCAACGAGTCCTTCCCACCGTGCGGCTGCCGCCCATTGGACGCAAACATGACCATGGGTGGCGCAGACGCCACCCCGTTGAAGAAACTGTACGGCGCGAGGTTCGGGACGCCATCCGACGATACGGTGCTGATCCAGCCGATCGGGCGCGGCACCACACACGCTTTGAACGGATCGTGCGGGAGCCCGTGGTCACGGCGGTCGGTGCGGTAAAACACAAACTCAAGTCCAGTCAGAAAAAGAGGGTCAACGCGAGGATAACGCTTGGCGGATCGGTGCTCAGCCCATCGCTCAGGGCGCCAGCTTTTGCCGCAAACGCTCGTTGACCAGCTTGGGATTGGCCTGGCCGCGCGTGGCCTTCATCACCCGCCCGACAAACCATCCCAGCACGTTGGTCTTGCCTGCGCGATATTGCTCCACCTGACGCGGGTTTTCCTCCATGGCGGCTTCGATCGCGGCATCGATCGCCGCCGTATCGTCGATCTGCCGCAAACCACGCGATTCGACGATGTCGGCCGGCGCCGCGCCACTGCGGAACATTTCGTCGAACACATCGCGCGCAATGCGATCGGAAATCGTGCCATCGTCGATCAGGTCGACAAGCCTGCCGAGGTATTCCGCGGTGACCGGTGAGTCGGCAAGCGTTTTCCCGGCGTCGTTCAGCGCGCCGAACAGGTTGGTCACGATCCAGTTGGCTACCCGCGTGCCATTCCGCCCCTTTGCTGCCACTTCGAAATAGCGGGTCGCGTCGGGATCGGCCGTCAGGACCGCAGCGCCATACGGTGTCAGCCCGAAATCCCGCACCAGACGTTCACTCGTTTCGTCAGGAAGTTCCGGAAGCGACCCCCGGAGGCGCTCAATACGTGCTTCCGAGACCCGGAGAGGCACCAGGTCAGGATCCGGGAAGTAACGGTAGTCATGCGCCTCTTCCTTGCTCCGCATGACGCGGGTCTGATTCCGCTGCGGATCGAAAAGACGCGTTTCCTGATGGATGACCTGGCCGGACTCGAGGGCCTCGACCTGGCGGCGGGCCTCGACGTCGATGGCGCGCATCAGAAAACGCACCGAGTTCAGGTTCTTGATTTCACATCGGGTTCCAAGCGGGTCTCCAGGCCGTCGCACCGATACATTCGCGTCCGCGCGAAGGGACCCCTCTTCCATGTTGCCATCACAACTTCCGACTGCACGCAGCAGCGCGCGGAGTTTCCGGAGATACGCGCCGGCCTCCTCCCAATCACGAAGGTCCGGTTTCGAGACGATTTCCATCAGCGGAATGCCGGCGCGGTTGAGGTCAACATGCGAGGCGCCTTCGCGCCGGTCATGCACCAGCTTTCCTGCGTCCTGTTCGAGGTGGAGACGCTCGATTCCCACAATCCGCGTGCGGCCGTCTTCCAGTTCGACCCGAAGCTGGCCCTGGCCCACGATGGGATGGCGAAACTGCGAAATCTGATACCCCTGCGGCAGATCGGGATAGAAGTAGTTCTTGCGATCAAACACGCAGAAACGGTTGATCTCGGCGCCAAGTGCGAGGCCGGTGCGGATGGCGTGATCGACCGCGGTGCCGTTGATGACGGGAAGCATGCCCGGCATGGCGGCATCCACAAGGCTGACCTGGGAGTTGGGGTCCGCTCCGAAGGCGGTCGCCGCGCCTGAGAATAGTTTGGAGCGGGTTGCGACCTGGGCGTGCACCTCAAGGCCGACCACGATCTCCCACGTGCCGGTTGCGCCCTGGATGGTGTGCGCGCCGCTCACGGACGGACACCAGGCGGTGTGAACGTGCCCGCGGCGTCTTCTATCACGGCCGCTGCCCGCAACACCGTTTCCTCATCGAAGGCGCGTCCGATCAACTGCAGGCCGAGCGGCAGCCCGTCCTGGTCGAGGCCTGCCGGCACGGACATCGCCGGCAGGCCCGCCAGGCTCGCCGGCACCGTAAAGATGTCGTTGGCGTACATGGCGAGCGGGTCGTCGGTCTTGGCTCCCTCCGCAAACGCCGCGCTCGGTGCAGTCGGGGTCAGCAGGACATCGACCTCTCGAAAGCACTCCTGAAAGTCGGCTGCGATTCGGGTGCGGACCTGTTGCGCCCGGAGGTAGTAGGCATCGTAGTACCCCTCCGACAGCACGTAGCCGCCGACCATGATGCGGCGCCGAACTTCCGCGCCGAAACCCTCGCGTCGGGTTCGCGCATACAACTCGTCAGGATCCGCCCCGGGCACGCGGTTTCCGTAGCGCACCCCGTCGTAGCGTGCCAGGTTTGCGGAGGCTTCCGCCGGTGCCACGATGTAGTACGCAGGCAGTGCATACCGGGTGTGCGGCAACGAAACCTGCTGAATATCGGCACCCGCGGCCTGCAGCCAGGCGATGCCCTGGTCCCAGAGATCGCCGATCGCGTCAGAAAGCCCATCCAGCCTGTATTCATCGGGAACGCCAATTTTCAGCCCTTTCACCCCGGCTCGCACCGTCGCGGCAAAATCGGGAACCGCTCTCTCGACCGACGTCGAATCCTTGGGATCGAAGCCTGCGATGTGCCGGAGCACCAGGGCCGCGTCACCGACCGACCGCGTCAGCGGGCCTGCTTGATCCAATGAGCTCGCGAATGCGACGATGCCCCAACGCGAGCAGCGCCCGTACGTGGGCTTCAGGCCCACGACCCCGCAAAAGGATGCGGGCTGCCGGATGGATCCCCCCGTATCCGTGCCCAGCGCGGCCGGGGCCGCCCGTGCGGCCACGAGGGCTGCGGACCCTCCGGAACTTCCGCCGGGAACAAGCGCCGGGCCTTCGCTTGCGCTCCAGGGATTGCGTACTGGGCCGAACCGGCTCGTTTCGTTGGACGACCCCATCGCAAATTCGTCCATGTTTGCCTTGCCCAGCAGGATGGCCCCCGCATCCCACAACCGGGCTGTCACGGTCGATTCATAATCGGGCGTAAAGCCGTCCAGAATGCGCGAACAGGCCGTCGTGGAAACATGGCGCGTGCAGAAAAGGTCCTTGACGGCGACCGGTATCCCTTCAAGGGGTCGCGCCTCTCCTCTTTGAATCCGCTCGTCCGCCCGGGCGGCGGCGGTCCGGGCCGATTCGGCCGTATCCGTCACCACGGCATTCAGAGCGGCGGCGGCCTGCTGGGCGCGAACATGCGCGTCGACAAGCTCGACTGCAGAGCAGTCCCCGGACGTGAGCCGGTCGACTGCATCGGCCACTCCGAGCTGGGTCAAGTCGGACATGGCCCTACTCAATGACCCGCGGCACGACGAAATACCCGTCTTCGTCTGCCGGAGCGTTGCCCAGAATTAGGTCGCGACAATCGCCGTCGCTCACCACATCATCGCGTTCCTGCAGTTCCATCGCCACCACGCTTGTCATCGGCTCGACGCCTTCGACATCAACCTCCTGAAGGGCCTCGATCCACTCGAAGATTCGGGAGAGTTCGCTCTGCAACGGAGCGATCTCGTCCGCGTCCAGGCGAATTCGTACGAGTTCGGCGACGCGGCGGACGTCGCTGTCGGTCAGAGCCATTCGTCCACGTTCCTGCGGGCTGTCATTTCGAATGGGGCCGGAGCTGCAGGACCATCAGCACCAGCGAACCCGGAACCGGTTCGAGCGCGAGGCGGGATGCGAACCCGGCGAGGACAGAAGCTAGCATGCTTCCGTTCGGAAGCGGCGTCGAGGTACCGCACGTGAGCGTCCAGAACGCCCGAGGAGATTCGGGTCAGCCAATCAAGGCCGTAACGGACAGACCGCGACTGACCCCGACGGACGATGTGGCGACCGTCCACCGGTCCTGCACGGCGACAAGCCGTGAGACAACGGGCAAGCGGCTGCCAGGTGTCCGGAAAAGAGCCCGCTGGCGAGCGGACGCCAAGCCTCAGGATGGCTGACGGGACACGCAACATCCACGAACAGCCACGAGGCCGGGCGGTAGACTCCTGCCACCCCCTCGATCCCTCCGGGCACCTTATGCAACCAACACGCCTTGCAAGACTTCCAGGCCCGGTCCTGGGAGCCATAGCGCCGACGGACGCGGATGTAGACGGGCTCCTGCAAACCGTGGCCGGTGTTCGGGTGCTTCGGTTGACCCGGCTGCCGGGATCGCTCCGATGCGCCCGCGACGCCCGCGTCCCGGACATCCGGCCAGCGGGCCGGCTCTGTGCGTACCGCTGATGTTGCCTGTTGACGGCCCGCTGCTGGGGCTGGATCTCGGCGCCCGGTCGGTCGGGGTTGCGGTTTCGGACCGTGCGCAATGCATCGCTGTTGCAGTGGAGACAATTCGAGTCGCGCGGCCAACCGAATCAGTGGAGCGCCTCCGGGCTCTCGTCAGGGAGCGGTCGGCCGTCGGGCTGGTTGTCGGCCTTCCCCTGCATCTCGACGGCCGGCGCGGTTCGCGGGCCCAAAGTGCCCAGCGTGTTGCGGGCATCCTGGCTGACGAACTGGATCTTCCCTTCGTCCTCTGGGACGAGCGCCTCTCGACCCAGGCAGTTGAACGCGGAATGATCGAGGCAGACGTCTCGCGGGCGCGGCGGCACCGTGGAATCGATACGGAATCAGCCGTCTGGATGCTGCAGGGATTTCTGGATTCACCGCGCGAAACTGCAGACTGACCTGATCTCCGCAACCATATGGGGCTGGGGGATTCGTCCACCGGAACCCCGGGGATTCCCAGTGCACACCGGCGCATCTGGCATGGTCGCGACTGCCCTCGGCCCAGGCACGGCTGCCGTGCCCGCACGGGCGCAATCGTCGGGGTAGAAACCTCCGGTTGGCCGATTTGGAACGCTTGCGGATTACGGTCCGGCGAGAGGCTCGGCCCGAACTGCGCAGTACTTGAATTCCGGAATCTTGCCCACCGGGTCGAGCGCAGAATGGGTCAACAGGTTGGCGGCAGCTTCGGCAAACGCGAACGGCATGAACACGACACCATCCGGCACGGCGTCGTCTGCCCGCGCCATGACGGCAATCGTCCCGCGCCGGGTCGCGAGGCGCACCGTTGTTCCCGGCTCAACGCCCAGGCGCCGCAGTTCCGCTGGGGACAGACTGGCCACCGGTTCCGGCTCCAGTGCGTCAAGGACGCTTGAGCGCCGGCTCATCGCTCCCGTATGCCAGTGTTCGAGTTGCCGGCCGGTCATCAGAACCAGCGGGTACTCGTCGTCCGGGGCCTCGGCCGGATCGACCAGCCCGGCAGGAACCAGCACGCCGCGCCCGTCTTCAGTCGGAAACCTGTCGGTAAACACAATGTCGTCGCCCGCCTGGTCGGGCGAGCGGCACGGATAGGTCACGGAACTTTCCGTATCGACCCGCTCCCAGCTGATGTTGTCCAGGGAGTGCATCACCGCCTTCATTTCGGCGAACACGTCCGCGGGACCGCTGTAGTCCCAGTCGAGGCCAACCCGCCGGGCGAGTTCCTGAATGATCCACCAGTCCTGGCGGGCGTTGCCCGGCAGTTCCAGTGCCCGGCGCCCGCGCTGCACCTGCCGGTTGGTGTTGGTCACGGTGCCATCCTTTTCGGGCCAGGCCGACGCGGGCAGGATCACATCCGCGTGCCACGCGGTTTCGGTCAGGAAGAGATCCTGGACCACGAGGTGGTCCAGCTTGGCCAGGGCGCCCCGGGCATGGGCCGTGTCCGGATCCGACATCGCCGGATTCTCCCCCATGACATAGAGGCCCCGGATCGTGTCGGCATGAACGGCATTCATGATCTCCACAACAGTCAGGCCTTGTTCCCTGGCCAGCGGCCGCCCCCAGAGATCCTCGAAAAGGTCACGAATCTCGTCGTTCTCGACCGCCTGATAGTCCGGGTAGACCATAGGGACGAGACCCGCATCCGAAGCACCCTGCACGTTGTTTTGTCCACGCAGCGGGTGCAGCCCCGTTCCGGGCCGGCCGACGTGCCCGGTGATCAGCGCCAGCGCAATGAGGCAGCGCGCATTGTCGGTACCGTGGACGTGCTGGGAAATTCCCATGCCCCAGAAAATGATCGCGCGCTCGGCGCTGGCGTATTCCCGTGCGACCGCCCGCAAGGTAGGCGCATCAATCCCGCACACCGGCGCCATCGCCTCCGGGGAAAAGGCAGCGACGTGGGCCGCAAGACGCTCGAAGCCGTGGGTGCGGTCCCGGACAAATTCGGGGTCGTAGAGCCCTTCGGTCACAATGACGTGCAGGAGGGCGTTGAGCAGCGCGACATCGGTTCCCGGCCGAAACCGGAGCGCGTGTTTGGCGTGGCGACAGAGATCGTGGCCGCGCGGATCAATGACGATCAGGGAGGCCCGACGCGCCGCCTGCTTCAAGAACGTCGCGGCAACCGGGTGGTTCTCGGTCGGGTTGGCGCCGATGACCACAATGACATCGGCCTCCTTCGCAGCCGCGAACGGAGCGGTGACCGCGCCCGACCCGATGCCCTCAAGCAGGGCCGCCACCGACGACGCGTGGCAGAGGCGCGTGCAGTGATCGACATTGTTGGTGCCAAATCCTTGCCGCACGAGCTTCTGGACCAGGAACGCCTCCTCGTTTGATCCCTTGGCGGACCCGAACCCGGCGAGCGCACCCGAGCCGAAGCGGTCCCGAATTCGAACGAACCCGGACGCCGCCCGGTCGAGCGCCTCATCCCACGAGGCCGTCCGGAACCACTCCCAGGGCGCTGCCGGGTCGATCTCGGTGGTTCCCGCCTTGGGCGGCGCGTCGTCGCGACGCACGAGCGGCTCGAGCAGGCGGTGAGGGTGGCGCACATAATCGAACCCGAACCGCCCCTTCACGCACAGGCGGCCCTGGTTGGCCGGGCCGTCCCGTCCGCGTACCGCCACGATCTCGGAGTCGGCCAGCTGGTACGTGAGCTGGCAGCCGACCCCGCAGTAGGGGCAGACGCTGTCGACGTCCCGCAGCTCGATTCCACGGTCCGCGCCCGTGGAATCCACCAGGGTTTTCTCGACCAGCGCGCCGGTCGGGCAGGCCTGAACACACTCGCCACAGGCCACGCACGTGCTGTCGGCCATCAGATCGTCGAAATCGAACACCACCTTGGATCCCGCGCCACGGTGAGCCATGCCGATCACGTCGTTGACCTGGACCTCGCGGCACGCGCGCACGCAGAGGGTGCACTGGATGCAGGCGTCGAGGCGCACATGCATCGCCGGGTGGCTGGAGTCGGCAATGGGCTGTTGCTCCGCCGGCGGAAACCGGCTGTCCGCCAGGCCAAGGCTGTCCGCCCACCGCCAGAATCGGGAATTCCGGTCGGGCGTCCGCGCCCGTTCCGGCTGATCGGCCAGCAGCAGTTCCATCACGACCGCTCGCGCCTGGACCGCACGCGGGCTTTGGGTGCGGACCACCATGCCCGGAGACGGCTGACGAATGCACGAGGCAGCCAGCGTGCGCTCACCTTCGATCTCGACCATGCAGGTCCGGCAGTTGCCGTCGGGCCGGTAGCCGGGCTCATCCGCGAAACAGAGATGCGGCAATTCGATTCCGGTGCGACCGGCCACCTGCCAGAGGGTTTCGCCCGGGGCCGCCTCAACCGCGGCGCCGTCCAGCGTGAAGACGATGCGTTCACTCATCGCCAAGACCTACTTCATCCCGGAAGTGGCGAAGCACGGAGAGGATCGGGTTGGGAGCGGCTTGCCCGAGACCGCAGATCGAGGCATCGGCCATCGCCGCCGCAAGGTCGCGGAGCAGCGGTTCATTCCACGAGGCCTGCTCCATCAGCGCGACGGCCTTCTCCGTGCCGGCCCGGCAGGGTGTGCATTGCCCGCAGCTCTCGTCCTCGAAAAACCGCAGCAGGTTGCGGGCAGCCGGGCCGATCGGGTCGCGATCGGAAAGAACCACCACGGCGTGCGAGCCGACAAAGCACCCGTGCGGTTCCAACGTACCGAAATCGAGGGGCAGGTCCGCCATGCTCGCCGGCAGGATGCCGCCCGACGCACCGCCCGGGAGGTAGGCCTTGAACCGGTGGCCTTCCGCCATGCCGCCGCACTGGGTGTCGATCAGCTCACGCGCCGTGATTCCTGCGGCTGCAATCTTGACTCCGGGCCGGCGCACCCGGCCCGAGACGCTGTAGCTCCGGAGCCCCCGGCCAGCCTCACCCCCGTAGTCCGCAAACCACGTCGCGCCCCGCTCGAGGATGTCGCGGACCCAAAACAGTGTCTCCACGTTCTGCACCAGAGTGGGACGCCCGAACAGGCCGCGCTCGGCCACGTAAGGAGGGCGGTGGCGCGGCAGGCCGCGCTTGCCCTCGAGCGATTCGATCATCGCCGACTCTTCACCGCAAATGTACGCACCAGCGCCCCGGCGCAACTCGATCCGAGTGTGCGCGGCAAGGCCCCGCGCTTCCAGGCGCCCAAGCTCCTTGAGCAGGAGGGCACGAATGCCCGGGTATTCGTCCCGGAGGTAGATGTAGGTGGCCTTGGCTTCCACGGCCCACGCGGCGATCAGCACGCCCTCGAGGAAGCGGTGCGGATCCGTCTCCAGGTAGTGCCGGTCCTTGAAGGTGCCGGGTTCGCCTTCATCCGCGTTGACCGCCAGCAACCGCGGCCCCGCGTAACCGCGCACCACCCGCCATTTCCGGCCGGTCGGGAATCCGGCACCCCCGAGCCCGCGAAGCCCTGCCGCATCCAGTTCCTCGGTGACCGCCTCGAAGGAGCGTTCGCCTGCCAGACAGCTGGACAGCACCCGATAGCCTCCTTCGCGAGACTCGTATTCCGGCAGGTCGCGATAGGACGGCATCGCCGGTTCCAGCGATCCCGCATCAAGGGTGCGCATGACGGCATCCACCGTTGCGTCCTCGACGTGCCGGTGGCCAACGGCGACGGCCGGTGCGTGGTCGCAGCGCCCCATGCACGGCGCCGGGACCACCCGGGCATGCGCCCCGACAGCCTCGCGCAGCGCCGTGCACAGCGCGGGTGCGCCGGCCAGCTCGCAGGGCAGCCCGTCGCAGACGCGGACAGTGACGTCGGCGGGCTGTTCGTCGCCGGCAAGCACGTCGAAGTGGGCGTAAAACGTGGCCGTCTCGTACACCTCAGCCATGGACAGCCGCATGGCCTCGGCCAGTGCCGCAAGGTGGCGCGGGGCCAGCCCCCGGTAATGGTCCTGTAGCAGATGGAGATGCTCGACCAGCAGATCGCGGCGGCGGGGTCGGTCACCGAGCAGGGCCGCGACCTCGGCGCGAGCCTCCGGCTCAACAGTCCGGCCCTTAGGCCGAATGCGCCCCCGGCCGCGCCCCGCGCCGGGATGGTGCCGGTTCTGCTGCTTCATCCGGATCTCAGAAGAACAGCGAATCGACCGGCAGGCCAAGCAGATGGCGGCCCACCAGTTCGTAGTTCTCGTGCCGGCCCTGCACCTGCTGTGAAATGGCGTAGGCGTCGCGGAGGCGTTGTTCGAACGGACGGCCCTCGAACACTGCGGTGGCGCCGGCCATGCGGTACGCCTGTTCGGCGACCCGGGTGGCCTCGTGAATGGCGTGGGTGGTCGCGAGCCGGAGCGGCGCCCGCTGGTCCGCGGTGATCTGGCCCGCCGCCGCGACCTGGTCCCACACCTCTTCCAGAGCCGTTCGCAGGAATGCGCGGCTCGCTCCGAGCCGTGCCTCAAGCACGGCGAGCCGCGACTGCACGACCGGGCTGTCGCGCATCGCGGTCGGTGCGCCGCGCGCCGTCTTGGTCCGTGCAAGCGCCAGCAACTGATCCAGCATGGCCCGCGCGTTGCCGATTGCCACGCCCGCGAACGCGGATGCATAGATGCTCACGAGCGGAAACCGGAACAGCGTCTCATCGCACCGGCGTTCGGCCTGGGAGTCGCGATTCAAGGTGCATTCGTCGGCCACGAACAGTTCGTCGACGGAGTAGCCTTCGCTGCGCGTTCCCCGCAGGCCGACAACGTGCCAGTCGTCATGGATGGCAGCCGCCGCGCGCGGAAAGAGGGCGGTGCGCTTCACGACCGCGCCCGCGGCATCGAGGCGTGGGCTTCCATCACTCTCCGTGACCTGGCAGTGCCCGCCCAGCCAGGTTGCGTGATGGCTGCCGCTCGCAAAGCGCCAGGTTCCGCTCACACAGAAACCGCCCGTGGCGGCGCGCGCCGTGCCGACGGCGCCAGCCCCCCAGGCCAGGACGGCGTCCGGCGGTCCGAACACGCGGGCGGCCGGTGCGGGATCCAGAAACGCCGCGGATGTAGCGCAGCCCAACGCCTGCCCGAGGCACCAGCCGGCGCTGGCGTCCGCCGCGGCAGTCAGCTCGGTGATTTCCGCGAGTTCCACAAGCGGCAGCGCGGGGCCGCCGAGAGACGCGGGCAAACTCAGGCGGAACAGGCCGGCTTCATGCATTGCCGCGAGCACGGGCGCCGGAAGACACTGTTGGGCCTCGATGTCGGAGGCCGCGGCTGCGATCACCTCGGCCGCGGTGCGGGCACGGGCGAGATGGGACCCCGGCGAGCGGCGCACGCTGCCTGCGGACGGTTCAGCGTGCGCGAGCCCCGGCCCCGGTGTCATCGCCCCGAACCGGCCTCGGGGCGGAACCGGGCGCGAGAACGCTGTGCGCACGCCCTATGCGTGCGGATTGTGGCGTGCGCTGGGGTTGTCCGCATGCGGTTGACCAATCGTGAATTACCCATGCAGGATAACCTTACCCGGATAGGCTCGATGCGTCCGCCCGCGACGCGGCAACCGGCAGGGGCCACCGCCAGCGGAACCCGTTCGCCCGTCGGGTCCTGCATGTGCGCACGCAGCGCGCCCCCGGGGCGGGTCTACACTGCATTGGCGGTCTCCCCGCGGATCGCCCCGGAGGACATCTCGCATTGACCACGATGCACGTTCCCGCCGCGTGGTAACCGAGACTCCGGCCGCGCCGACCGCGGCACGGCACCCTGTCCTCCGCCTGCTCCGGCGGTGGGGCCCGGTGCATTTCCGCACGTTCGTCGCTGCCAACCTCCTGGTGCTGGTGATTGCCGGCGCCACTGCCGGCTACCCGCTCCTGATTGACCACTTGATCGACTCGCTGCAGGCGGGAGAGCGCGCCGTCCTCGTCACGGTGCCGATTGCGGTGCTCGTCCTGACCGCCGCCAAGGGTGCGGCACTCTATGCCCAGACGGTGCTGGCCAGCCGGATTGCGCTCCGCATGATCGCAGACCTGCGGTCCGATCTGTTCGACGCCCTGCTCCGCATGGATCTTGGCGACGTGGCCGGCGACCGTGCCGTGGGCCTGCAGTCGCGCGTGCTTCATGACACCAATCTGCTGACGGCCGCGCTCACGCAGATGGCAGGCCGGGTCGTCCGCGACGCCGTGACCTGCGCTGCTCTTCTGGCGTCGGTGATCTACCTCGACTGGGTCCTGTCGGTGATCGTGATCGCCGTCTACAGCATCAATGTCCGGCCGATCGTATCGATCGGCCGGCGCACCCGCAGCGTGACGACCGACGTGCAGGAACACCACGGCTCGCTCGCGGCGTTCCTGGCCGAGACGTTCCAGGGCATCCGCATTATCCGGGCGTTCAATCTCGAGGGGGCGCGGAGCAAGCACGGTCGCACGCTGATCGAACGGCTCTACGCGCTGCAGTATGCGATTGAGCGACGCCGGGCCCAGCTGTCGCCCGTGCTCGAGGTCGGGGGAGGAATCGTCGTCGCGTTCATCATCCTCGTGGCCGGCTGGCGAATTCTGGAAGGCGCAAGCACGATCGGCGCGTTCTCGGGGTTCGTGAGTGCCGTTCTGCTCGCGCTCCGACCGACGCGCGCCCTGGCCAATTTCAGCGTGACATTCCAGCAGGCAGCATCCGCCGCCGCGCGGGTGTTCGAAAAGCTCGACCAGCACCCGGTCCTCACCGACAGACCCGACGCCAAGCCCTGCCCGCGGCCGCGCGGGATGATTCAGTTCGAGGGTGTCGAGTTCCGCTATCCCGCCGGTGGACCCGTCCTTCGCGGCGTCAACCTCTGCATCCAGCCGGGGGAGCGGGTTGCATTGGTCGGGCCGAGCGGTGCCGGCAAGACCACCCTCGTCAACCTGCTGCTGCGCCTGTACGACCCCGGCCAGGGGCGCATTCTGCTGGACGGCACCGATATTCGCGCGTTCCAGCTCCAGTCCCTGCGCAGCCATTTCGCGCTGGTGGCCCAGGATGTCACCCTGTTCCACGGCTCGCTGCGCGACAACATCGCCATGGGCCGCGCCGACGCCAGCGACACCGAGATCCACGCAGTGCTTGAGACCGCAGCGCTGGATTTCGTGGACAGGTTGCCCGAAGGGCTCGACACGATCGTCGGTGACCGGGGCGAGCTGCTGTCAGGCGGAGAGCGGCAGCGGGTTGCGCTCGCACGCGCGGTACTGCGTGACCCGGCGATTCTCATCCTGGACGAACCGACGAGCGCGCTGGATGCGGACTCCGAGCACCGGATCCAGACTGCACTCGCCGCACTGGCAGCCGGACGCACTACGATTACCATCGCACACCGGCTGTCGACGGTCGTGCACGCTGACCGGATCATTCTGATGGACAACGGAACCAACGTGAACGAAGGCACCCATGCGGCCCTGCTCGAGCAGGCGCCGGCCTACCGTCGGCTTGTCGAGTTCCAGCAGCTCCGCACTGCTGAACAGTCCGCCGATGCCGCGTGAGGTCCGGCCGCGCGACGCGGCCCCCGGACCCCGGCGGGACCGTTTCGAACGCGAGGCCCGGGCCCTTCGCGCCAATCTCAGGCGGCGAAAGGAACAGGTGCGGAATCTCGCAAACTCGGCCACCCGCGCGGACCAACAGGCCCAGCAAGACCGCTCCGGTCCGGACGACCGTGGCTAGGGCCGTTATCGCCGCGCCGTCGCCGCAGACGGACGTCGGGAGGCGGCGGCCGTGAGTGTCATGCCGGACAGCTGGATTCGGGCCATGGCTCGGGATCACGGGATGATCGAACCCTTTGTCGATTCCCAGCAGTCCGAGGGGACGATTTCGTACGGCCTCAGTTCGTACGGCTACGACGCTCGCGTCGCCGACGAGTTCCGGGTGTTCACCAATGTCGACAACGCCCTGATCGATCCCAAGAATTTCTCGGACCGGAGTTTTGTCTCGCGCTCGGCCGCGACGTGCATCATTCCGCCGAACAGCTTCGTCCTGGCTCGCACCGTGGAGTTGTTCCGGATACCCCGCGACGTGATGGTGATTTGCCTGGGCAAGTCCACCTATGCGCGTTGCGGAATCATCGTCAATGTCACGCCGCTTGAACCCGAATGGGAAGGCCACGTCACGCTCGAGTTTTCGAACACCACACCGCTCCCAGCGCAGATCTACGCCAATGAAGGCGCCTGCCAGTTCATTTTCTTCCGGGGCGCGGAACCGCCGCTGGTGAGCTACGCCGACCGCATGGGCAAGTACATGGGACAGCGGCAGGTCACGCTACCGCGGGTCTGACCGGCGTGGACCGCATCCGCATACGGGGCGGTCAGCCGCTGCGCGGCGAGGTGGAGATCGAGGGGGCCAAGAACGCTGCCCTCCCCCTCATGGCGGCATCCCTGCTGACGGACCAGACCATCACGCTGACCCGCTATCCCCGGTTGGGCGACACCCAGTCGCTGGCAACGCTGCTGCAGCGCCTCGGAACCCAATTCCGGCCGGGCGACGGGGCGGTCGAAATGGCAACGCCCTCCCTCGTCTCCACAACCGCCGACTATGACCTGGTCCGGAAGATGCGAGCGTCCGTCCTGGTCCTGGGGCCCCTCCTCGCGCGGGCCGGCGAGGCGCAGATCTCGCTGCCGGGCGGTTGCGCCATCGGCCCGCGACCCATCGATCTTCACCTCACGGCCCTTTCCTGTCTCGGCGCGCAAATCGATCTCGAAGGGGGTTATGTGCGCGCCCGCGCGCCCAGGGGCGGCCTGCAAGGCGCGCGCATCCGATTTGACCGCGTCTCAGTGGGTGCGACCGAGAACGCCCTTATGGCGGCCGTCCTGGCGCGCGGGGAGACCCGAATTGAAAACGCGGCGTGCGAACCCGAGGTGACCGACCTCGTGCACTGCCTTGTGGCGATGGGGGCGCGAATCGACGGCGCCGGGAGCGACACGCTTCAAATTGCCGGCGACACGACCTTTCGGACCGCGACGCACCGCATTCTGGGCGACCGGATCGAGGCCGGAAGCTACGCCGCTGCTGCGGTCATCACCGGCGGGCGGCTGAAACTGCTGGGAGCCCCCACCGACACCATGGCCGCCACCGTCGATGTACTGCGAGCAGTGGGCGCGGAGGTCACCGCCACGCCGGGCGGATTGACGGTGGCAGGCACAGGCACCCTTGCACCGGCCGACGTCGAGACCGGGGTTCATCCGGCATTCCCGACCGACATGCAAGCCCAGCTGATGGCGGTGCTGACGCTCGCAGCCGGACGTTCACGGATCGTTGAAACCATCTTCGAGAACCGCTACATGCACGTGTCCGAGCTGGCACGGATGGGGGCCCGCATCACGGTGCGGGGGCGAATCGCCGACATCGTGGGCGTCCGCCGGCTGCGGGCGGCTCCCGTCATGGCCACCGACCTCCGCGCCTCTCTGTCCCTGGTGGTTGCTGCCCTGGCTGCTGAAGGCGAAACCATGATTGGGCGCGTTTATCATCTGGACCGTGGCTACAGTCGCCTGGAAGCCAAGTTGCGCGCGGTGGGGGCGGCCATCGAGCGGATAACGGAGGACGACTGACACGTGGCCGAGAAGCAAGCGGAAACAGTCGAGCTCCTGCGCCTTCGGGCCGCCGATGAGGCGTCGGTCGAGGTCCTGTCCGAGTGCCTCTTTGAGGCCGTGGTGCTACCGGCCGGCATGCAGTTCGATCGGACGGCAGGCCGCTTTGTCATGGCGTTTGAACGGTTTACCTGGGAAGCATCCGGAGGGGACGACAGCCGTCTTTTGCAGGTGCCGTGCAGGCTGGTTGTCGACCATGTCACGCGCGTGGCCCAGACCGGGCTTGGCGCATCTGCCCGGGAACGCATCTTCAGCGTGTCCTCGCTGACGTACGAGGCGGGAACGCTCCTGGTCGTGTTGGCGGAAGGAGCGGCGATCCGGCTTGACGTGGCCAAGATCGCGTGTCACCTCGAAGATCTCGGGCCGGGACGGCCACCGCCTGTCGTACCCGGGCACCGGCACGGTCTCGCATGACCCGCGAACGCACCGACGAGATCGTGCTGGCGGTCCCGCGCGGTCGTATCGCAAGCGAAGCGGGCCCGTTGCTCGCCAGGGTCGGCATCACCCCCGAGCCCGAGTTCGCGGATCCCAAATCCCGGCGCCTGGCCTTCCGTACGAACGTGGACGGGCTCTCGCTGATCCGCGTCCGGAGCTTTGATGCAGCGACCTTTGTCGCGTTCGGCGGTGCCGACCTCGGCGTGGTCGGGTTCGACGTACTGCTCGAGTTCGACTACGACGATCTCTATCTCCCGATTGACCTCGGGATCGGGCGCTGCCGGTTGGCCGTGGCCGAACCCGCCGAACTCGCCTCCCAGGACGACCCCCACCGCTGGAGCCACGTCCGGATCGCGACCAAGTACCCGGCGACGACGCGCCGCCACTTCGCGGCCCGCGGCGTCCAGGCCGAGTGCGTCAAGCTCAACGGCGCGCTGGAGCTGGCCCCCAAGCTCGGCATCTGCCGCCGAATCGTGGACCTGGTCGATACGGGATCCACACTGCGGGCGAACGGACTGGTGGAAATGGAGACGATCGCGGACATCTCGTCGAGGCTGGCTGTCAACCGGACGGCCATGAAGCTGCGCCCGCGCTTGCTGAGCGCGCTTGTGGACCGGTTTCGGGCTGCGGTTGATGGCGCTGCGGATTGACGCCCGCGGCGGCGAGTTTGACGCGGCCCTTGCGCCGCTCATGGCGGCGCGAAGTGCGAACGACGAGGCCGTGGCCAGCGCCGTCCGCGACATTATCGGCGCGGTCCGCGAACGCGGCGATGTGGCTGTCATGGATTTCACGCGGCAATTCGACCGGTTCGCGATCGACGCCGAAGCGATTCGCGTCGGCCCCGATGCGCTCAAGACGGCCCGTGCCAACTGCGACCCGGAAGCCCTGCATGCGCTGACATTTGCCGCGGAACGGATTCGCGACTACCACGCCCGGCAGCTTCCCTCCGACATGTCCTATCGCGATGCCGAGGGGGTCACGCTTGGCGAAACGTGGACGCCGGTCAGGGCTGTAGGCCTGTATGTCCCGGGCGGCACGGCAAGTTATCCGAGTTCCGTGCTCATGAATGCCATTCCGGCCAAGGTCGCCGGCGTGCCGCGCCTGGCGGCGGTCATCCCCCACCCCGAGGGAGACGTGCAGCCTCTCGTGTTGGCTGCAGCCCAACTCGCGGGCATTGACGAGATCTACCGTGTCGGCGGCGCCCAGGCCGTGGCCGCCCTTGCCTACGGCACCGACGCGATCAAGCCCGTGGACAAGATCGTGGGGCCAGGCAACGCCTACGTCGCCGAGGCCAAGCGCCAGGTATTCGGAACCGTCGGAATCGATCTGATCGCGGGTCCGAGCGAGATTCTGGTGGTAACCGACGCCGCCAGCGACCCGGACTGGATCGCGCTGGATCTTCTGTCGCAGGCCGAGCACGACCCGGCCGCGCAAGCGGTGCTTGTCACGGACGACGAGGCGACCGCCACGGCCGTGGAGAGCGCGGTGGAACGGCGGCTGGCCGCGCTGCCGCGCCAGGCCATTGCGGGTGCGAGCTGGCGTGATTTCGGTGCGGTCGTCTTGGTGGCGTCGCTGGATGACGCGCCCGCGGTGGTCAACCGCCTGGCACCTGAACATGTGGAACTCGCAATCGCCGATCCGGAAGCCATGCTGCCGCGGATTCAGACGGCGGGTGCAGTGTTTCTCGGCCGCTACACGCCCGAAGCCGTCGGCGATTACGTGGCCGGGCCCAGTCACGTCCTCCCGACTTCCCGCAGCGCGCGATTTTCTTCGGGGCTGACGGTTCGCGACTTTATTCGCCGGACGTCCGTCGTTGGTTGCAGCGCCGACGGCCTCGCCGCCATCGGCCCCGCAGCGTCCGCACTGGCGGCGGCCGAGGGACTGGACGCCCACCGCCTCTCCATCGATGTCCGACTCGGGCGCTGAAACCCAATGCCCGAACCGCCTCGTCGAGGTGGTACTGCAGGACACCGGGGGCGCGCAGGATCCCCCCGAGATCGCCCGCGAGCGGCAACTGGCGATCCAGAACTTGCTGGAATCCAACCGCTTCGCCCCGGTCGGTGCCGGACCCGGCCCGTATGCGGCCGTGGTGACACTTCAGGGTGAGCGGATGCTCTTCAACGTCAGCCCGCTGGAGACCGGGGCAAGCTCATTTCGGGTCGCCGTCCCGGTCGGCGATCTCACGCCGTTGGTGCGGGACTACCACGCCATTTGCCAGAGCTACTACCGTGCCCTGCAGCGTGCGTCGGTCACCAGGATTGAAGCCATCGACATGGGAAGAAGGGCCCTCCACGACGAGGGCGCGAGCCTGATGGCCGCGTGCCTGGAGGGCCGGGTGGGGACCGATTTCGACACCGCCCGCCGTCTCTTCACGCTTCTTGCCGTAATGCAGATGCGCAGCGACTCGCGGTTGGCGCCCGGCCGGCTATCGCCGGATCCGTCGACCCGCTAAACCCTTTCCCGCCACCTGCCGCGCGCCCGCCAGACCTTGAGATCGGCCCGCGGATCGGCGCGCCGGAGCCGAGCCAGCCATCACGGCACACCCGGTCAGCTTGACCGGAGGCGTCCCTCTCCCCATGGTACGCTCCCCATTCAGCCAGGGAGGCACAATGGAAAAAGAAGAATTCATGGAGTTTTTCGGAACGGTTACCGAGATCCTCCCCAACGCGATGTTCCGCGTCACGCTCGATAACGAGCACAAGGTTCTGGCGCATACGTCCGGTCGGATGCGGAAGAATCGAATTCGCGTGCTGGCCGGCGACAAGGTCACGGTCGAGATGACCCCCTACGATCTCACGAAGGGCCGGATTACGTACCGGCACAAGTAAGCCCGTCGTCAAGGCGCCTGCGCGCGGTCCGGGCCACCACGAGGCGGAAACGTTCTTGGCAGATTTCGTGCTTGCGTCGCGCTCGCCCGCGCGCGCGACGCTGCTTCAGCAGATCGGTCGTGCACCCGACGTGGTTGCTCCCGTGCACATCGACGAAACACCCGCGGCCGGGGAGCCGCCAAAGGCCTACGCACTGCGCATGGCGCAGGACAAAATGCGCGCGGCGGCAGCGGCACATCCCGGCGCCTGGATTCTGGTGGGTGACACGGTCGTGGCCTGCGGGCGGCGAATTCTTGGCGCCACCGCCGATCTTGAGACAGCCCGCCGGCACCTCGGCATGCTTTCGGGGCGCAGCCACCGAGTCTGGGGCGCTGTCCGGGTCCGAACTCCCGGCGGCGGCGAGACCGGGCGGCTGGTCTGCACCCGGGTCTGCTTCCGGAGACTGGATACCAGCGAGATTGAGAACTACCTCGCCTCCAACGAATGGAAGAACAGGGCCGGGGCCTATGCCATCCAGGGTCGCGCTGCGATCTTCGTGCGCAGACTCAGCGGATCGTTCGAAAACGTCGTGGGACTGCCGCTGACCGAGGCGGAGATGGTGCTTCGCGGGCTCGGAATGCCTCTCAGATGACACCCCCTAAGGAAGATCACGTGGACGGGCACGTCCCGCCTGCGGCTGCTCAGGATCCACCCGCCCTGCGGGAAAGCTGCCCCGTATGCCGGAGGCCTCCCGTTGCGGAACACCACCCGTTTTGCAGCCTCCGCTGCCGGCAAGTCGACCTGTATCGATGGCTTGGGGGCGAATATGCCATCCCCGCCCAACCGGACGCCGACGACTGACGGCCCCTGACGATCTGGACAGCACCCCTGCTCATCCCGTATACGGGCGGCACGCCCAGGTAGCTCAGTTGGTAGAGCACGCGACTGAAAATCGCGGTGTCGGTGGTTCAATTCCGCCCCTGGGCACCAACTTCTGTTCTTCGTAGATCCTTTGAAGTCCGGATCAATCATCCATTCATCTGGATGGTTGCATCGAACCGATCACCCATCGGCAGTACTCGCATCCAGGGATGGAGGCTTCGGGGCCGAGAAGGTTCGAATCCCCGCAAGGAGATGTCGGAGTTCAGGGGCGCACCCCCTTGGCGCCGATGAGCGCCCCATCCGGACTGGATGGCCCGCACGGGGCGTGCATCATTCTCGGCAAAGCGCCAACCAAACCCGCAGGACAGGCGAAGGCACGGGGCAGAAGCGGCGCGCGGCCGGTTGAAAGCGCTGATCGAGCAGGCCCCGGCCGGCCTGGTCGATTGCACCTTCCTTGTGCTCTCCGCGAACCAACCTGCCGCCCGCAGTGATCTGGTCGCCGACACCAACAGCATCCCGTTTGGCGCTCCACTGTGACGGCGTCACTTAAATGACCCTTATCTGCAGTGTGATACAATGATGTGGACTTCAATGCATGCGATATTTTGAAGGCAAACCCAATGGCGCAACTAACTGTGCGAAAGATCAGTGACGAACTGGTCGGCGCGCTCAAACAGCGAGCGGCATCCAACAGACGCTCCGCTGAGGCTGAGCATCGGGAAATACTTCGCGCAGCACTTCTTGGCAATGAAGCCGATTTTGCTGCAAGGGCGGCTGCACTGCGTCGTCGTTTGCGGTCATCGATTGACAGCACCGAAGTGATCCGTGCAGGCCGCGAGCGGGACGGAGCGGCGTGACCGGCCGTGTCGTAGATGCGAGCGTGGTCGTGAAATGGCTGGTGAGCGAGGACTATTCCGACGAAGCCGCCGGACTTCTGGATAGCAGCAAGACACTGGCCGCTCCCGCGCTGGTATTCGCCGAGGTCGCCCATGCCCTATGGGCCATGCGCCGGCGCGGTAACATCGGAATGGACGATCTGGGCATCGCCGCCGAAACCTTGCTGAAAGCGCCGCTTTCGATCCCGTTTACCATGCCGCAACTCACCCCCGGGGCAGCACGTTTGGCGTTAGACCTCGATCACACGGTGTATGAATGCTTCTATCTGGCGCTCGCCATCCAGACACAATATCCGTTGGTGACCGCCGACCAACGTTTTCGCGACAAGGTGAACGGCCATCCCTATCTCTCGGGTCAGGTTGTGCATCTTTCTGAGGCCGCCTTGCACTGATCAGAGGCATAGCCGTCACCACCTCTTTGTTGTTCGGCACCCCTGCCTTCTGCGAGCGTGCCGGAGAAGGCATAGACCTCAGTTCGGAACTCCTGGCATCCAGTTGTGCTCGGGTGCGACCACCTGCCGACGAGCGGCCTGTCGCTCGCGAACTTTGCCGCCAACCGGTCCGACGCGGCGAATCAGGAGGGTCAGCCTTGGTGCACTTGAACCCGGACCGCTGACTGATGCTCACCCATCCGACGTTGCCGTCGCGTGAGCTCGCGTGTCAGGTGTTGCTGCGCCTTTCCACATGAAGTACCAGCGCCATTCCACGTACGGGCGGATCGTGCTCACCCGGACGTCGCCGCCCAACTCGCGTGCCGTCGCGACCGCCCCGCACCGGAACCCGTCTTGGTTCCGGTCCCGCTGGAGCGAATGGGCTACCGGTTGGGCCGCGATTTCGGCCTTGCGCACAATGTGTCCTTCCCTGCCCGACCGAGGAAGCGGCCCGCACCACGGGGATTGCAAGGTATTCCGTGAATGCAGGCGGATTTACGCTGGGCCCGTATAATCGGGGTGTAGTCGCTTGTCGACCGGTGTTTCCGGCAGATCCTTGAGCCTGGGAGTCCCATGGCCATGCATTCGTCCCTGTTCCCGTCTCCCCGGCACGACCACGACGCATGTATCGCGGCCGGCCTTGCGCGGGCGGAAGAGATCTGCAGGGGCAGGAAGGAACAACTGACCGAGAACCGGCGACAGGTTCTGGAACTCCTTCTCTCGGAGCACCGTCTGGCCGGAGCCTACGACATCCTCAAGCGGTTCAAGTGGAAGGGTCGAAAGCCGGCGCCTGTGCAGATCTACCGGGCACTTTCCTTCCTTGAGACCATGGGTCTGGTGCACCGAATTGCCAGTCGAAACGCCTACGTGGCCTGCAGCAACCAAAGCGAGGGGCACGGCACAGTATTGCTGGTGTGCTCCCAATGCGGCTTGGTTGCCGAACCCGGTGCAGCAGCAGTCCGTCGCACCGTGTCGCAACTGGCCGACACGTCAGGCTTTGAGGTCCAGACCCACACTCTAGAAGTGATCGGCCGGTGCCCCGACTGCGTTACCGAGGCCGACAACCAGGCGGGGCAAAAGGGCGACGCCCGGCTGGAGTGAGAGTGAGCGGGCCGTGATGGCACACCTGCATCGCCGTGCCAACGGCTGCCCACCCGAATGACCGGGCTGAGCAGTACCTCTGATCAGTAGGGTTCGATGCGCATCGCCTGAATGCTGTACCCGGCATCACCGACCTCGTGGTTGTACGCCTGCGTGGTCATGACCCCGGTGACCCAGATTGGCCTAAACGCCTCCGTCATCGGATACGCCTCATCGGTCGTCACGTGCACAATCTGGTTTGCAGGCGGTGGCGGCACGTGAATGCAGGCGCCGTAGTACGGGACAAGCAGAAACTCCGAAATCGCCAAGTGGTCGAAATCGAGCGGGACGATGTAGCCGGGAATGCGGATTCGCTCCCCGTCAAGCTCAGCGACGACCGGTGCGGAACGGGCGGATTCGCGGTAGGCCTCAAGCAGGGCCATGGCCTGGTCGCTGTCGTCGGACAGGTCCTGCAGCGCCTCGTCCTCAAATGCCTCGAAAACCGTGAGCGGATCCCAGCCAACAGGGATGAGGTCGTCCCAGTTGAGTTCGCGTGCCCCGTCCTGTGCCCCCCAGGCGAAGCTGGCCGAAGTTAGCAGGGCAACCGATACGGCTGCAGCCAGTGTCACGATGGTGCGTGATCGCCGTTCCGGCATGGTCACATCCTCATTGAAAGGCCGTCGGCAAGCGACAGCCGATAGGCCCGAATTGCGGGAACGGCGCCGGCCGCGGTGCCAACCAGGACGACAGCCGCAATGATTCGCCATTCCATGGTTCCAAGTATGGCAAGCGGCAGGTCCAGACCAAATTCGCGGGCGACGATTGGCCGGCCGACCAGCAACGCAACGTAGAGCAGTGCCACTCCCGCAACCGCCCCGGACAGGGCAAGCACCAGGGCCTCGCTCATGAACAGCGCGAAGACGTGCAGGGGGCGCGCTCCGACCGACCGGAGCACTGCCATTTCCCGCCTCCTCGCTTCGAGACTCGAGAGGATGACGGTCAGCATTCCGAGGATTCCTGTCACCACGACCATGGCCGACACGAAGCGCAGCAGGTTCTCTGCGACCCGCATCATGTCCCAAAGTTCCTGCAGGGCCACCCCGGGAATAATGGCGAGAACCGGCTCTTCCCTGTAGTTGTTGATCCTTCTCTGGACGTCGAAGATGGCGATCTTGCTGTCGAGGCCTACGAGGAAGGCGGTGATGGATCGCGGGGTGAGGTCCATGCTGCGGGCCTGATCGGCCGTGATCTCCATTCCCGGCATCGGAACCCCGGCACCCCAGTCGATATGCATGGCAGTGAAGCCCTCGATGCTCACGTGGACCGTGCGGTCGACCGGCGTGCCGGTGGGAGCAAGGATTCCGGCCACGCGGAACGGCTTGTCGTCATGGTCCAGAAAGCTCACGGCGCCCGTACCGTGGGAGACGATGATCTCATCACCGAGCGCATAGCCGAGCCGTCGGGCGACCTCCGCCCCAACGACAGCATCGAAGACGTCCTCAAACGGCCCGCCGGCAGAGAACCGGAGCGACTGGGTCCGGGCGTACCGGTAGTGCGTGAAATACCCCGGCGACGTGCCCATGACCCGAAAGCCGCGATGGGAGTCTCCAAGCAAGATCGGCACTGTCCAGCGGACCCGGGGGAAGCTCCCGATGTCCTGGTAGGTTTCCCACGAAATGTTGTTCGTGGCGTTCCCCACCCGGAAAACCGAGTAGAGAAGCAACTGTATCGCGCCACTGCGGGCCCCGACGATCAGATCGGTGCCGGAGATGGTATTGGCGAAGGCGCCCCGGGCGTCGCCGCGAACCTTCTCGACTCCCAGCAGCATGGCCACGCTGACCGCGATCGCAACGAGCGTTAATCCCGCTGTCAGCCGGCGGCTCAACAGGCTGCGAATCGCAAGTCGGACAATCGCCATGGGGCAGGTTAACCCGGCGAATTCATCGGTTCAGAGCCGGACCTGAAAGTTCGGACCCTAGGGTCGACGCCCCCTTTGCGGAGGGCGGCCCCAGAGCCAAAGACACATCCAGCGCCACCTGAACGTGCCTCCAAGGGGCCTGGCGCGGATCTCTTCGCCAGTGGCAGGTCTGGTGCATGCATGGCCAGGATTCCGGTCCGGCTGGCGCCGATGGTAGTCCCTCGGCAAGGTCCCCGAGGCATGAACAGTGGAAACGCGTCAAGCCCGCGGTCGGGAACCCGCCCCACAGACGTTGGGGGGTCGCGATTCATCGCTCCCGGTTGCCGGATCGTCTCGCATGCCGGGTCATCCCCGAACCAGATCGGGAAGCGAAATCCGGCGGTCAAAGGGAGGGCTCAAGCGCACATCGTGACTTGCGAACAGGAGGGACGCTCCGGCATCGCTGCACTGTTCGAACAGAACGTCGAGGAACCGCTGGCGTGCGCCCTCGTCCAATGCGGAGGTCGGCTCGTCGGCCATGATCAGTTCCGGCGTGCCAATCAGCGCCCGCGCGATGGCCACACGCTGCTGCTGACCGATGCTGAGTTCGGTCACAGGCCGCGCCCGCAGTTCGGGGGCGTCAAGGCCAAGGCGGCCGAGAAGACGCCGAGCGTCGGCTTCGGGTGAGCCCGACCGCTCCGTCGCCCGCTCGTTTCGACGTGGCGAAAAGCGGCAAGGCAATGTGACGTTGTCCGCCATCGACAGGTACGGCACGAGATTGAACATCTGGAACACAAAGCCGATGTGGTCGGCGCGGAACTGGTCGCGCCTCGGCGCCGACATCTGTGACAGCTCTGCTTGAAGGATCCGTACGGTTCCCGTCTGCGGGCGCACGACCCCGGCCAAGAGGCTGAAGAGCGTGCTCTTCCCGCTCCCGCTTGGGCCTTCGATGAACACCCGTTCTCCAGCAGCAATCTGCATGGAGGCGATGTTGAGAATGTCGCGTTGACCCTGCCTCCAAGCAAATCGAATCCGGTCAAGGTGAACGAGCATCTCAGGCCCAGTGCTCCCGCGCGCCATGGGTGGTCGCACTCAAGCGCCTGAAACCCAAATCCCGCAAGACTTGCAGAGGCCGGGCTGCCGCGTGCAGCCGTCGTTGTCGGCCTCGCGGCTATTCAATTCCGCCGGTGAAGCAATGCAGTCAGTCGTCGCCAGCGTAATCGTCAATGCGGGCCCACCTGTCTGGATGACCCAATCATCGGGGCGTCAGAAACGCAAATTCAGAAGCTGAAATGCCGGCGTCAGGGCGTGAGATGCACGACATTCGACCCCTCGTGCAGGGCACCCGCCAGCTGCGCGGTCGGCGTAACCACCCGCACGTCAAGTTCCTCGACATCATGCAAATGCTCAAGTACGCGAGTCTCAATCCTCTCAAGCTGATCCGGCTGTCCACAACGAAACTGATAGGTTGCGTGCAGTTCGGAATGCTCTTCTTCGCCGGCATGGGCATCGGGTTCTTCGTGGTCATGCGCGGTCGCCCGGTCTTCGTGGTGATCGTCCTCGTGCGCGACATGGTCGTCTTCATGGTCATGCGCGATCGCGGAGATGTCGGCTGTGGCGTCCACCAGGTCGCAGTTCGCCTCCGGTGCGAGCATGAAGCGGGCTGCTCCGTCCCTGAGCGGTTCCAGCGCCTGTTCCACCGCCTCGCGCTCGGCGCGATTCTTGGGAGCATGCTCGAATCCGACGACATTCACCCCGGGCAGACGAAGCTCGATGAGCACTGTCTCGCCTTCGACGACCACATCAAGCGTTCCATGACCGTGGGCATGGGCTTCATGCTCACGGTGCTCATGATCTGCCGCCCATGTCGCAGAGACGAGGACAGCCGGCACCAGAATCGTCCCCGAGAACATCCGGTACCTGGATGCCGAATTCCGAACGGTTGCCACTCCACACCCTCCCAGCAGCTCGCGTTCACGCGTCGGCTAACATGAACAATCGGCGTCGAATGATATAGCATTGCCTTGGGCAGACGGTATCCTGTTTGCCATGCCGCAATTCCCGAGGGGAACGAGCACGGCCGAGTAGGTTGCGCCGCCTAGCCTCACAGGTTTCATGAGCAGCGGGTAGCGACGACCCGACCAAGGTGCGCGACCGGCGCCAGCTATGCATGGGAGCGACGGTAGAATGTCGATCATGCAAGGGGTAATCAAAACCCTGATCAGACTCTTGAGACCGGTATTGATACAATGTAACATTGTAGCTCAGGCTCTGGTGCGAGGGTTGCGTGATTAGAGGTTGCAAAACCGTGCAGTCCAAGCCGCTTGCGAGCACGCAGCAGCACTCCTCGCCGACATTCGACAGCGAGGCACCCGGCCCAACGCGTCGCGGAAGCGCGAATCTTCTTGACCGGCACCCTTGCACGCGGGGCGCGCCCGGGCAGCTGCCAGCATGAGACTGGGGCGCAATGCCGCGCGAAGGATGGTTCTCGTCGGTGTCGGTCCGCGTCTGCTTGTTGCGGCCCTGATTTTGCTGGGACTTTGGGCTGGACTGATTTGGGTAACCTCCACGCCGGGGAGCCTATGACCTACGCTGTTGCGTTCCAGGAGTTGACCTTGGGATACGGTCGGTATCCGGCGGTGCGGCGGGTCGACGGGGAGGTTGCCGACGGAAGCTTGACGGCCATTGTGGGTCCCAACGGCGCAGGCAAATCGACATTGCTGAAGGGGGTGATCGGCGACCTGCGTCCACTCGCGGGGCGTCTTGACTTCGGAACCTGCACGCGAAACGACATCGCTTACCTGCCGCAGCAATCGGACATCGACCGGTCGTTCCCAATCGCGGTTGTCGATCTGGTAGCGATGGGCCTCTGGAACGAAATCGGCGGGTTCTCAGGACTGCGTGCCGCACATCGTGTGCAAGTCGAAGATGCCATTTCTGCAGTTGGCCTCACAGGATTTGAGTCCCGGACCATCGGATCGATTTCGAGCGGGCAGTTGCAGCGCGCGTTATTCGCGCGGCTCTTGCTTCAGAACGCCAAGCTCGTGCTGCTCGACGAACCCTTTACGGCCATCGACACCAAGACAATGGCGGACCTTTTGGGTGTGGTGCAGCGCTGGCACGGCGAAGGGCGCACCGTCATCACCGTTCTTCATGATCTGGAGACCGTCCGCACCTATTTTCCGGACACGCTGATTTTGGCCCGGGATCTCGTGGCTCACGGGCCCACGTCACAGGTACTCACAGCAGCAAACCAGTTCCGTGCCCGTCAGATGTGTGAAGCCTGTGCCGGCCCGCTCCACGACTGCGGAAGAGATGCTTCGTAGTGTGGGAAGCCTTGATTCAGCCGTTTGCCGAATTCGGCTTCATGCGCCGCGCCATGCTGGGCTGCATTGCAATTTCCCTGGGCTCGACGCCGGTCGGGGTGTTTCTGATGCTGCGCCGGATGAGTCTGACCGGCGATGCAATGGCGCACGCCATTCTGCCCGGTGCAGCAGTCGGTTATCTCGTAGCAGGGCTCTCGCTCGGCGCCATGACGGTTGGCGGTCTGCTGGCCGGTATGGCAGTAGCATTGCTGTCAGGCTTCGTCACCCGCGTGACAGCGCTACGCGAGGATGCCAGCCTTGCGGCCTTCTATCTGATTTCACTGTCGCTGGGTGTGCTGATCGTGTCCACCCGAGGCAGCAATGTCGACCTGATGCACGTGCTGTTTGGCACCGTGCTCGCGCTCGACAACTCGGCGCTGGTACTGCTGTGCAGCATCACGAGCCTTACCCTTGTGGCTCTCGCGATTCTCTTCCGCCCGCTGGTCATCGAGTGTGCAGACCCTCAGTTCTTGCGCACGGTGAGTGGGCTCAGCGCAGCAACCCATTTCACGTTTCTCGCGCTCGTGGTCATGAATCTGGTCAGTGGATTTCATGCACTTGGCACGCTGATGGCCGTTGGAATCATGATCGTCCCGGCCGCCGCCGCGCGGTTCTGGGCTGTCAATGTCGGGGGACTGATCCTTGCCGCGGTCGCAATCGCGATCCTGTCGAGCGGCTGCGGTCTCCTCATCTCTTTCCATTTCGGCCTGCCATCAGGGCCGGCGATCATCCTCGTGGCCGGCCTCGCCTACGCACTTTCTCTGATCTTCGGGCCATTGGGCAGTTTAGTTGCGCCTGTCTTGCCGCCACGCCACGTTGAAACCTAATTGGACACGTCGATGCTCAACCGCAGAACCTTTCTGACGTACGCATCTGCGCTGATTGGCCTTTCGCTATCTCCGGCGACACCGGCCTGGTCCAACAACCCCATTCCGGTTGTTGCCACCTTCTCGATACTGGGCGATATGGTCAAACGCATCGGCGGAGACCACGTCGCCGTCACTACGCTTGTGGGGCCCGAGGGTGACGCCCATGTCTACCAACCAATTCCGGAAGATGCCCGTGCCATAAGCGAGGCTGCCATCCTCGTCTTCAACGGCCTCGCATTCGAGGGTTGGCTCGACCGGCTGGTCGAGGCGTCGAACTTTGGCGGCCGCCGCGTAGTGGCAACCGACGGGATCAAGCCTCTGGCGTTCGAGGATGACCACCACCACGACCACAGCGCCTTTGACCCGCATGCGTGGCAAGACCTGGCCAACGCGTTGATCTACGTGGACAACATCACGAACGCTCTGGCATTGGCCGATCCTGCAAACGCGTCCGCCTATCGACGGAACGGGGCGGCGTATGCAGCCGAAATCCAGGCTCTGGATAGCGAGATCCGCAGGATCGCCACGGCCTTGCCTGACGACCGACGCACGGTCGTAACCGCCCACGACGCTTTCGGGTATTTCTCCGAAGCCTACGGTCTTCAATTTGTCGCCCCCACCGGTGTCAGCACTGAGAGCGAGGCCTCCGCTGCCGAAGTCGCTGCACTGATTCGCCAGATTCGCGAAGAGGGAATCAGCGCCGTCTTTATCGAGTCCATCACCGACTCGCGCCTGCTTGAACAGATTGCCAACGAGACCGGAGCTTCCATCGGTGGGACGCTCTACTCCGATGCGCTTTCCGGTCCTGACGGCCCCGCTTCGACCTATCTCGGCATGATGCGATACAACGCCACGACGCTTGCGCAGGCGCTTTCACCTTAATGGGCCGATGAATGAGCGTTCGCCCGCGGGGGACGCCACAACCCACAGCGCCGCCTGTGATCCGAAGCATTGGCTTGAGGGTTACAAACGCACTAGTCCAGATCGAACCCCGTTTCGGGTTGCTGGATTCGGTTTCGGCCAACGGTTGGCCGGCTGCCAACGCGCCGATTCTGTTCTCTAGTCGGGCCGACTGAGACAACCACCAAAAGGCCCGTTCGCAGGGCAAGGCGCACGTCTTGGAAAAAACCGTCGAATTTGGCGAAGTTTCGGGTTAACGTGCAATTTTATTACGTTCAGGATTGCGAGATGACCCAGCAGATCCCTGTAACCGTGCTGACCGGGTTTCTGGGCAGCGGCAAAACCACGTTACTTAACCGCATTCTGACCGAAAACCACGGTCAGCGTATCGCGGTGATTGAGAACGAGTTTGGCGAGATCGGCGTTGATCAAGACCTCGTAATCAACGCCGACGAAGAAATCTTCGAGATGAACAACGGCTGCATTTGCTGCACCGTGCGGGGCGACCTGATCCGGATCTTGGGCAATCTGGTCAAGCGGCGCGACAAGTTCGACCGGATCCTGGTCGAGACGACCGGCCTGGCGGACCCGGGCCCGGTCGCGCAAACGTTCTTCGTCGACGATGACACCCGCGAGTCCTTCGAACTGGACGGTGTTGTCACCCTGGTCGATGCGAAACACGCCGAGTTACACCTCGACGACAGCGAAGAGGCCACGTCGCAGATTGCCTTCGCGGACGTGATCCTGATCAACAAGATCGACCTGGTGGATTCCGCAACACTCGACGCCCTCGAGCGGAGACTCCGAGCGATGAATGCGATGGCCCGAATCAAGCGGGTCCAGATGGCCGATACGCCCATGGAACAAGTGCTTGATGTCGGCGGATTCGATCTCAACCGCGCCCTCGAACTCAAGCCAAGCTTCCTTGAGCCCGAATACCCCTTCGAGTGGGGTGGCGTGCTGCGACTTGACCGCAGCGCAACGTTCAGGCTCCAGAACGGCCCCGACCCCGTGATGGCGGCGGTTGTGGAGCCCATCGGGGAGGCCACAACCGAAGCACTAATGGAGGCCGCGGAACGCATCTATACCCGGTTCTCTGCTCCTCATGAACTGCTGCGGCCAGGCGCTGCGATGTCTCCGGGCGAAACCCTCTGGATGCTGGAGCTTACGGGCGCTGATCAATATGAGTATGCGGTCCACATTGAACAGCCCGGTCTCTATGCGCTGTTTACCGAACACACGCCGGAGGAATTTGGCGCTGGGTTCTTCGATGCCGCCGACGCCGAGGTGCCTCTGGCCGCGGAGCATTTCTTCAACCCCGAACACACACACGATGACACCGTCGGTTCGATCGCATTGGAGGTCGATGGCGAAATCGACGGCACCGCACTGACTTCCTGGCTGAGCCGGCTGCTGCAGACCCAAGGCCCCGATATCTTCCGCATGAAGGGTATTGTGGCAATCAAGGGAGAAGACCAGCGGTTTGTGTTTCAGGGCGTGCACATGCTGTTCGACGGTCAGCCCGGCGACGCCTGGGGCGACCAGCCCCGGTCAAGCCGGTTGGTCTTCATTGGCCGAAATCTCGATGAAGCAGCGCTGGAACAGGGGTTGCGCGGTTGCAGGGTGCAATGATCATGGTCACCGCAGTGCTGGCGGACCGTGCGGGTCGAGACCTGCAGTCAGGCCACCAGCTCGGGCAGCCCGCCCGACGAACGTTCGCGTTGCAACCTCGCGCAACGCTCCCCCGTGGCACAGTTGACGTTCCCAGGGAAAAAGCGGTTCCCACGACTGCCCTCTGATGAACCTTGCTTTCGGTGACCTAACGGCTTCTTCTTGTCCAATACCATGATCCGCTGCGGCCGCCGAATAGTCGTGAATCGGCGCTGCAGTGTCGGGCAATGACGGAGTTTCAACTTAATAGCTGGCCGGTCGAGGCCCCCCTGACGGGTGTCGGGGTCGAGCAGAGCGGGCGATACGCAGCGTTCGCAGGAGGGGATGGTTGCGTCCGCACTGTCGCCCTTCTTGATCAAGAGCCGTCGCTTTCCGTCTGGTCATTGACCCAGGGCGCCGTGCTCGAGCTGGCCCCTGATTGCCTCAAACAGGGATTTCTGTGCGGGACTGACGACAGCGCGGTCTACCAGGTCCACGCCAAGACCGGACCTCAGGAGTTGGCGCAAGGCACCCGCTCGTGGCCTGATCAACTTGCCGCACACGCCTGTGGCCTGCGGGCTCTCTCGGATGGTCCCGCAGTTCGCCTATTGGACGCCAAGGGCCAACTGGTCCGCCTGCTCGGAGAGCATCCGAGCACCGTTGCCGGACTGGAATTCGACAACACCGGCCGGCGCCTTGCTGTCTCGCACTACAACGGGGTCAGCATCTGGAGCCTGGACGGACATCGCGAAGAGCCCCAGCGCCTATTCCACCGGGGCTCGCACCTCGAAGTCAGCTGGAGCAAGAACGAACGCTTCGTGGTCACCGCAACCCAAGAGAAAACGGTGCACGCGTGGGACCTCGTTTCAGGAGCAGACGCCAGTCTTGGGCCGTGCATCAACAAGGTGAAAGCCCTGACCTGGAGCGCCGACGGCGCATGGTTGCTTGCCTCAGGAGGCGATACCGTGAGCGCCTGGTCGTTCTCGGGTGGCCGCCTGCCAGCGGCCGCTCCGCGCATGCTGGGCCGCTACAGCGATCAACTGGTCAGTGAAGTTTGTGCCAATCCGGGCTTCGCATTGGCAGCCGCCGGATACAACGATGGCGGCCTGGAACTGGTGAGTTTGGCGGCGCGGCCACGAAGACAAAGTCTCGTGGCCGCGCCAAGCAAGCCGATTACCGGTCTTGCCTGGTCGCCCGAGGGAGATTGTCTGGTGGGCGGCGACGCAGGCGGGCAAGTGTTCGCATACCGTTTCGATACCGAACAGTTGGCCCGCCTGGCCGCCCACACCACCTAGACGTTAGACGACCGCAATCGGGTTACCCGGTGAGCCTGTGGCCCCCTTGATCGGCAGCGTCGAGAAAATAAAGGCGAACTTGTAGACGCCATCAGCTGCCAGGTGGTCGAGGCGCACATTCTCAAGAATGTGGATGCCGTTCTTCGGCAAGAAGATCTGGTGCACCGGGAACGCGAGGTTCGGGTCCGGATTGGGCACGCACTCAATCGCCCAGCAGTCAGCAGCGCCAACGGAAACCCCTTTGGCCGCAAGCCACTCCGCTGCACCAACTCCGATTCCGGGTTCGCCGGAATTGAAGCGAGCGTTGTCCTTCATCCACAACTCTTCGCCCCAGCCCGTGCGCCACATCACCGCAGCGCCTTCCGTGATGTCATCCTCGCTCATGCCTTGGCGTTCCAGGCAGGCCTGCAGGTCGCTGACCGTGATCTCTTCACCCTTGTCCAGCATGCGCCCCTTCAGGGCTTTGACGTCGAACATGATCCCGCGACAGAAAAACGGCTTGACGTGCTCCATGCCGAGCTTCTGCAATCCGTACGGACCGGTTGTGGATCCCTGCTCGTTGTCGTTGTTGTGCAGGTCCGTGGTGGTGAAACCGTTGTAGAACACCTCTTGGGACAGATCCCCTGCTTCACCGAGGCGTGCGCCGATGTGGGCAAGTCCGTCAAACTGCGTGCCCACCTGACCGATCTCTGTGGTCAGAATTTCGTCGTGCCAGATGACCTGGTTCTTGCCGAATGCGCCTCCGGTCGGGGCGCCCGGGATGCGCAACGCGAACACCCGCTGCCCGAACAACGGCATGCCGTACTCGTAAACCCGACCCAGGCTGTACACCTTGCCGGTCTTGATCAGGCTTGCCGCATCAAGGGCCACCTCGGGAGTCATGTGGTTGGTCGCACCGGTCTGGTCGCCCTCGCCCCAACGGGACGGCCACCATTTCCCGGCGACTGGTGTTCCTTCGATGTTTCCTTCGGCGGCGTGTGCAGGTTTGACGAGATCAAGCTCGTGCATCACTTCATTGCCGATAGCCCCGACGGCGGCTGCACCCGTGGCGACTGTCGCAGTCTTGATGAAATCACGGCGCGACTGTGACGACATTGCATCGTCAGTCTGGGCCTCAGCGGGACCATCCGTAGCCATTTCCTGGTCAACGGACTGGTCTACGTTGGCTTTTTCAACCATTGTGCATCCTCCTTGGCGTGGTTTTCGCAACGCACGAATACGTTATAGCATAACTAGACTGCTTAGGTATAACGTTTCGTACCGCTGAAGGAAGCGGCTTTGCCTGGGAACTGGCCTGACGCATTGAGAGGCCACGACCAAACCAGCTGATCGACGGTGGGCGGAGCAAGTTCGGTGGTGCTGAGTGCGGCAAGGTCGCACGGTCGCCCGAGGGTCCGGGCCCGCCTCCGGAGTGGCGCTTCCGCGCACCCTTACCCACCGGCCCGAAGCTCGCCGAGGGCCCTCGAACGATCACATATCGCCTGACCGATGTCGCCGTAACGCAGCGCCTGCGAATGGCACCGCGGAATTAGACCGGTATTGACGGATCCTGGGCGGCCCGGGCTTGCCGGGCAGCACGCGCTTCGCTCAAGCGCTGAAAATGAGGCAGATCGCGGCGAAGGCTGTGCTCAATGGCGCCACGGTCGAGGTTGGAAGTGATGAACAGCAGGTGTGAACGATCAACCTCAATGTTCGGCACCCGCTGCGGAGGCTGGTAGACATGCTGGACACCATTGAGAATGACGGGTCCGTCCACGCCCTTGATCTTGACCGCCCCCTTGGTCCGGTACATGACGTCCCCGTTGGATTCGGTGCCTGCATTCAGCCAACCGTGCAGGGCTTCCCATTCAAACGGATGTGAAACTTCGATGGAAAATCCGTGCAGTCCGTTCGCAAGGTTGTCTCGACTGGCATAGTGCGACGACGCTAGCCAACTGCCCAGATCCCCGTTCAGCAATCGTGTTTCCAGGCCCGCCCCGGTTAGTGCGTCCGCCAGACAGGGCTGGTCGGAGGACACCAGTTCGGCGCCGGGATTCAATCCCTGCAACTGCGTGCGGGCTTCCGGAGCGGCAAGCGACGCCGGGTCCAGCACGATACGGTCCGCCACAGCAAGTTGCTTGAAGCCAAATTGCGACGTTGCCAGTGTCTGCAAACCATCTCGGGCTATGACTGCCACCACGCTGTCGAGGCGAAAGTAGTCCGTGACCAAGGCATTGTTCAGCAGCGTTTGCATGACCGGAGCCGGATCCGAGTCGGCCAGGGTTTCGATCAGCACATGATCGAATTCAACTTCCCCTTGTGTCCGGCGGGCGAACAGCTGGCGCAGGCTGCTGACCAGCCCTGAACGCGCGACGCAACACAGACATCCGACCGCGTGCGGCACCATCTGCCCCGCAATGCGTTCAATCGACGCAACTGGGAACTCTGGTCCGACGGTTTCGTTGCTGATCACCGCCCAGTTAGCGCCACCCTTGGCGAGCAAGCGCTCGATGACTTCGGTGCGGGCACGGGCATCAGACCCGCACACCACGACCGCGGGGAACTTCGCTCGAGCGGTTTCCGGGACAAAACTCAGCATGGTGAATCAAGTCTTGCAAAGGCCTGCACAAGGTTCAAGGTCAAGCGTTTCGGCACCTTCGCTCGCACGGGTGGTCACACAGGTCGCCGCACCGGGCCCGGCCGGCGCGGCCCGCATCTTTCCGGGTTCCGCGTCGTGATCATCGCGGAAGTAGGCCGCCCCGCAGGCAACTGAGGTCGAGATTGCGGGTAGTGCGCGCCGGCATCCGACTGCGCGCGACGTTAGCCGTGGCAACGGCGAGTGGAGCACGCGGCGAAGAGCCTGTGGATTGCGCCAGCGCCATTTGCGAAACAGGCCGGTTCCCAAGGCGCTCCGCACGGGTGAAACGCGCGTTTACCTGCTGTCAGCGGCGACGGGTCCTCCGCCCCACCCAGTTGGCGAGGCCGGTGCCGACAAGCACCACCAACAGAATCGCCGTGATGTCAACGATAGTCACACCAGCGGACCCGAACAGCCGCCCCGAATGCAGGTCAAGCAACACGCGACTGACCGGGAGACCGCCGCCACGGAACGCAGCGAGTTGCAAATCCTGTACGGCTTTCGGCGGTTCAGCGCGTTCCGACCAGATTGCATCGACCTGAAGCTCGTTCCAGGTCAGGAGCTCCGAGTCGCCTACAAAGCGCCCCGAGGGAGCCTGGATGGCCACACGGCCATCCGGTGTCCCGCCAATCCGACGGATAGCGCCGGGGAGAAATTCGACTCCCACGCGCTCCACCAGTTCGCCATCCGGTGTGACCAAGGCCAGCGCGGTCGAAGTCGCAAGCAACACCAAGGAATCGATCTCGACCGCGCCGACTGGCTCTCCCGACATCGTGGACACCCTTCGGCCGTGCAGGTACGCCGCCCCGTCGATCCAGCTGGCCCATGCCTCCCCCACGCGGTAATGGACAGGGGGCGCAACCGGTCGCAGCCCGTACCAGTCGGCCAACCAGGAATACGTGATTCTGGTGCGGTCGAGGCCAAGGCTCTGGCTGTGATTCAGCAAGACCCCCGTTAATGCCAGGATCGCCAGAAGCACCGACACAGCGAGGCCAATGCGCCGGTGCCAGAGGCGTACCGTCGCCGGCCATTGGCGCCGGCGCGCACGAATGGACGTACGCGCGGTTTCAGGGGAGGGCATCAGCCGGGGTCTGGGTATCGAGAAAGAGCGCCAGCGCGGCCAGGCGCGTGATGGACGAAACGGACAAGGTGGCTCCGGCAATACCGTCAATGGGACCCGTCAGCCGTCGATTTTCGCTCAGCCGAAGATTCCGGAACTGATCCGTGAAAAACGGGTAGCGGACTTCCCAGCCGTGGGACTCCCGGTAAATCAGGATGCGCACATCGACGAGCTGACCGTTAGCCACAATGAAGCCGGCGGTAATCGGCTCGTATTTCCCGATTTCCTCGAGAATCCAGACCGTGCGACCGGCGTTCCGCCAATACTTTAGGCGCAGACCTCCGTAACGGTGCCCAAGAATCGTCGTGATCTCCTCTTGCAACTTGCCTCGGAGCCACAGGTTGCGACTCGCGGGCGGGTCACCGTCGAACGCCTCCGACACAAAATCGACAGGCGCCAGATAGACGTCCTCAGCGTGCGCGAAGCCGGCCAGCGGGCCGGCCAACACCGCAAGGAGCAGGCAGCCCACGCCGATTCGGGTGAACGATCGGCGCCGGAGCCCGCCCTGCGGCATTGGCCTCGGATCAGAACTGATAACCAACGCCAAAATTGAAGATCTTGTCGCTTGCCTTCCCGGGAGCATCAAGACTTTCGTAGTCTGCCTTGAGCACCGCGTTGGGGTGCAGCCAATAGTTCAATCCCACGACATACTGGCTGACTTCGGTGTCCGCACTGTTGCCGGCATTGTTGTCGTAGGTCGAGTACCGTCCGAAGAGACCCACCGAACTCTGGCCTTCCAGCGCCATCCGTACCGAAGGTTCCACATACCAGCCAGTCTGCGAATCGCGGCCAATCGCTTCAGCGTCGGAACCGTCGATCGACCACGCCGCATAGAGAGCACGGAGCCCCAGCGACAGGGCGTTGCTCAACGGTCGGTTGATATCGGCATGGGCGACCCACAGCATCGCTGAGGCATCGTCCGTCGCGGAATCGCCCTGTGTCAGATCCGACTGATACTGAATTGTTCCGGCGAGTTCGATTCCGGGCATGCCCGTGTAACGAATCCGGGTCGTAAACGCCGGGCTGTCCAGCTCCGAGTTTGCGACTTTCTGCCGGCCGTCGCGCGGCTTGAAGCTGGTCGCAATCCCGTCGTCGTTCAACGCCCGAATCTTGGTGCCTCCAAGCCCCCCGTGCACGAGCGCGTCGACCTGGACGCCGCCCGCTGTGGTCATGGTCCCGCCAAAGCCTCCTTCCCACCAAGTCGTGGGAATGATGTTTTTCTCAACAGGGTTGCGTTCAACACCATAGAACGTCGGCGGCTCGTGCACTTCATTGAGGATTCCTACGGGAATCAGCACCACCCCAGCGCGGCCCGTGAGCGTGTCGCTCAAGTCATGCTCGATGTATGCCTGCTCTAGTTCGACCTCGCCCGGTTTGCCCTCGCCAGCCAGCGAATGCTCGAGTTCGAACTCCGAAAACATGCGTGTGGTGGCATTGAAATCGTGGCCGAAAAAGAGGACGTAGCGATGGAAATCGAGCATGTCCTTCTTGCCCTCGACCCCACTGTTGAAGTGCAACTCTCCGTAGCCGCCCACCGATGTGCGCTCCCACCACCCGACTTTGGGTGCCTGGGCGTCCATGGAATCGGCCACCGCTTCGATCGCCTGGCTGGTCTCCACATCCCGGGTTTCGTTCTCAGCGACTCTCTGCTTCAGGGCGTCGATCTCTTGCTGCTGGTTCTGAATGATCTGCCACATGTCTTCCGGAGAAGGCAGTTCCTGGCCGAGAGCCGAGCCAATCGACATCGGAACGACCGCTGCGACGAACAGGGCGATCTTTCGAAACCTGCCGACTGGAAAGAACGGTTTGAGCATCGTGGGACTCCTAATTGCAAATGCGAACTATTCGCATATTTGTCAGAATGCATGATCATAAACGCGAATGCAAATCATTCGCACATAATCGGGAAGTGTCTTTATCCGGCTAGGGAGCGGCCTGCCCGGCAACGATGCCCGTCGGTAGCACCGTGCGACTCCAACCTCGGGAGCCCATTACGTCGCAGACCGATGCACCCGACCCAGGATCTCTCCTGCCCGCAGTAGCGGTTTCACGTTACCTCCGCATGACGTCCGTCAGGCAGGCGTGCTAAGGTCTATTTTGGAGTTGGACGCTTGCGTCCACCGCCAGTGCCGCCGTAGCTCAGTGGTAGAGCACACCCTTGGTAAGTACTTGCCTGCCCGGTGCGAAATCGCCGGGACTGAACCGCTCAAATTCGGGGAACGCTGCAGGCTGTGAAGCCGATGCCAATCCCGAGCCAAGCCTGCCTTTCCGGGCAGGAAGGTGTAGAGGCCAGACGGGCGGGACCCCCTAGGGGTCAAGGGATGGTCCGGACCACCAAACGCTGACAGCCCGCGCAGGAGCTGCCAGCGGCCGCGAAAGCGGCAGTGGTGCGAAGGGTGGGGTCGAGTGTTCAATTCACTCCGGCGGCACCATGATCCAGTGACGCTTCGGCGACCCGTTTCTGGGAGTGCGCGCGTGCCCGGACAAGACGTCCCGTTTGAAACCCAGATCAACAAGCTGTGGGGCCACATTCGCGGGCTGCACGTGCTCCATCTCATTCGCACAGGCGCTGACCTTGGCTGGTTCCGGCAGCTCGCCGACGCCGGGCCTGAGGGTTTGACGCCGGAAGACCTCGCTGCCCCGCAGGGCCTGCACCTTCCCTATGTCAGAATCTGGTGGAAGACCGCTATTGCATGGGAGCTTCTGGATCTCCTGCCTGATGGCAGGGCCCGCCTCGCACCGCACTTCGATTCGATCCTCGCGCGGCCCGGTGACCCGCGCTATCTCCTGCCCTACGTGATCGCCACCCTCGACCATTTCCAGCCCGATCTCGAAAGCCATGCAGGCGCAATGGCCAACGGTGCCACGCGGACCTTCCAGGAGCATGGACACGCGTTTGCGGAGGCGATCGGCGACACCACCGCCGGCTTGCATGCGCTGATGGCGAGCCGGCTCCTGCCGGCGATCGAAGAAGTCCGGGGCGCCCTCGAAAACGGCGGCACGTTTCTCGATTACGGGTGCGGCGTGGGCGGTCTCGTGATCCGGGTCGCCAAGGCGTTTTCTGACGCCCGTTGTGCCGGCGTCGACATTCACAGCGAGGGCCTCGCGCAGGCGCGAGAGGCCGTGTCCGCTGCCGGACTTGACCCCCGCGTCACGATTCACGATGGCAACGACTGGCGCGGTGACACCGCAAGCATCGACGTCATCGCAATGGTCGAGGTTCTGCACGAGATCCCCGAAACGGTACGCGGCGCGGCCCTTCAGGAGTGCCGGCGCCTCCTTCGGTCCGACGGACGCCTGGTGATTCTTGACGAAACGTTTCCCGAGGACAGCGATCTCCGCGCGCCCGAAGCTGCCCTCGCCGTCCAGACCCAGTTTAACGAAATGACCTGGGGCAACGTCGTGCCGACTGCGAAGGAACAGGAACAACTCGCAGCCGACGCCGGTCTCGCGATTCTTGACCGCAGCACCATTGGTGGGATCTTTACCCAACTTATTCTGGCTCCGCTCGGAGAGTGAGCATGGACATTCAGGACAAGGTCGTCGCGGTCACGGGCGGCGGCAGCGGGATCGGCCGTGCGTTGGCGCTCGAAGCGCATCGGCGCGGTGCCCGCACCGTGGTGGTGGGCGACATCAACGAGGACGCCGCCAAGGCCTGCGGCACCGCCTGCGGCGGTCGCGGTTGGGCGATGGATGCCGGCGACGACGCGTCAGTAGCCGGGTTCATTGCGGCTGCGGAAGCGTTTGCCGGACCGATCGACCTGTACTGCTCCAACGCCGGCATCCACCGCGCGGGCGGCGTCGAGACGTCCCTGGACGACTGGCAGGCTTGCTGGGACGTCAACGTGATGAGCCACACGTATGCGGCACGACAGTTGGCACCGGGCTTGGCCGAACGCGGGGGCTGGTTCCTGATCACCGTTTCCGCGGCCGGGCTCCTGTCGCAGATCGGATCCGCGACGTATGCGACGACCAAACACGCTGCGCTCGGGTTCGCCGAATGGCTCTCGATTGCCTGGGGTGATCGCGGCCTCGGGGTATCGGCACTGTGTCCGCAGGCCGTGCGCACGGACATGATCGCGGGCCTCGACGACGGCGGGGTCGCGGGTCTCGACGGAATCCTTGAGCCCGAGGCCGTGGCCAGTGCCGCATTCGACGGGATCGCCGCGGGCAGTTTCCTGATCTTGCCGCACCCGAGCGTGGCCGAGTACGTGCAGCGCAAGGCGTCCGACCCCGATCGCTGGCTTCGCGGCATGCGCCGGTTGCAGGAACGCTTCGGCGACGCCGCGTTGTGAATCGAGATCGCCGCATCCGGCTTAACCGCCGCGCGCTTCTCGGAGGGGCGGCGGCGGGAACACTCGCTCCCGGCGCCGCGCTCGCGGCGCGTGCCGGCGCGGGGGCGCCCGACTGGATGCTCGTCCCGGGACGCGTGTTTCGCGAGTACGGCACGCCAGCCCCGCAAGAGACGGACGTGGGCCGCGAGATCCTTCAGCCGTATGAAGACGTGTCCCCGGGCGCCGGCGTGGCGATGACGCCGCTCGAAGATCTTGAGGGGACGATCACACCCAACGGGCTGCACTTCGAGCGGAGCCACAACGGCGTACCCGCCATCGACCCCCTGCAGCACGAACTCCTGATCCACGGCGAAGTCGAACGCGACCTGCTCTTCGCCCCGACCGATCTTCTCCGATACCCGATGGAGACCAGGACTCTTTTCATTGAATGCGCGGGGAACAGTTTCTTCAACTCCAATGCCTTTCCGCTGGCTGTGGACGAATCGTGCGGCATGATTCACGGCTTGGTCTCGACCGCGGAGTGGACCGGCGTCCCGTTGTCGCTCCTCCTCGGCGAAGCCAACCCCCGCAGGGGCGCCCGTTGGCTGGTCGCCGAAGGCGCCGATGCGAACGCCATGAGCCGCAGCCTGCCGATGGAAAAGGCGTTGGACGACGTCCTAGTGGCGCTGTACCAGAACGGGGAGCGGATTCGGCCGGAACAGGGCTATCCGATGCGGCTGGTCGTGCCGGGCTGGGAGGGCAACCTCAATATCAAGTGGCTGCGCCGCATCAAGGTGGTCGAAGCGCCCCTGTACACCCGGGACGAGACCTCCAAGTACAGTGACCTCATGCCCGGCGGACGGGCCCTGAAATTTACCTTCCCCATGGATGTCAAATCGGTCATCGTCCGGCCCAGCGGGGGACAGACCCTCGTCCCCGGCTTTCAGCACATTTCCGGATTGGCCTGGTCCGGGCATGGCCCCATCCGGACGGTTGAGGTATCCACCGACGGCGGAGCGTCGTGGCAGCCGGCGGCACTCGATGGGCGGCCTCCGGACCGGGCGCCCGTCCGGTTCCGGCTGAACTGGAACTGGGACGGAAGCCCGACCACGATTCTGTCGCGGGCGGCCGACCGGGCCGGCAACCGGCAAGAACTCCGCTCGGAATGGTCATCGCAGTATGCCCACGGCCACCTCTATCACTGCAACGCCATTCAGAGTTGGCAGATCAGCAGCGATGGCAGCGTGACCAACATCTACCTCTGACCCGCCCCGTCCCTACCCTGCACCTGTGACCCGACCTCACGCCGCACTGCTGCTGGTGCTGTCCTGCAGCTGGTCGCTGCCAGCGCTGGGCGACCAACCGCCGACCTCGCCAAATCTCGGACGCGAAGCCCCTGAGGAAATCGTCCGGCAGATGGACATTTCGATCGGCCCGGACGGGGCGACCCTGCCCCCCGGTTCCGGCTCGGTCGCGGAGGGTGAAGCGGTGTACCAGGCGCAGTGCATCGCCTGCCACGGCGCCGAGGGCGGCGGTGGCGACGCCGACATGCTCACAGGCGGTGTGGGCACGCTCGGTACCGCACAGCCGGTGAAGACCGTTGGATCCTACTGGCCCTACGCGACGACCCTTTTCGACTACATCCGGCGCTCCATGCCCCACAACGCGCCGCTGTCGCTGACGGATGACGAAACCTATGCGGTCACAGCGTATCTGCTGTGGACCAATCAGATTGTGGGTCAGGATGTCGTGCTGGATGCGGAGACGCTTCGGGCCGTGCAAATGCCGAACCGGAAGGGTTTTGTGGACGCGTGGGGACCACCATGGAAGCGCGTCTGGCACACGTCGGGGCTGAGTGTTTTGGCGGTGGCGCTTCTGATCGGGGCCGTCATCGCCTCTCTCGCGTTCGCAGACCCGCTCACCCGCAGGCCGCGGCTCTACCGCACCGTCCGGGTCGGGCTGCTCGCAGCGACGCTGATCGGGCTCGGCGGCTGGTTTGGCGTGCAGCCCGGCCTGCAGGAGATTGCCAACGCCGCTGCGACCGCCACGGCGGCCGGTGATTGGCGGCCGCTTCTGGGCATTCCCGCACTTGTCCTGATCACGGTGTTTGCTCTGGTCGCGCTCGTGCTCTGGGGACGCGGCGCCTTCTGCGGCTGGCTTTGCCCGTTCGGGGCGCTCCAGGATTTCCTGTACCGGATCGCCCGCCTGCTGGGCATTCCCCGCTACGAACCGCCGGGGCGGGTCCACCACACACTGCGGTTCGTGAAGTACGCGGTCCTCGCAGGCATCGTGTTTGTCGCCGTGTTCACGCCCGCCATGCTCGGCCCGGTCCTGGCGGCGGAGCCGTTTTCCACGGCGATCAATCATGCCTTTCTGCGTCCATGGCCGTATGTCGCATGGGCGGTGGTCTGCCTGGGCATTGCGCTGTTCACCGAACGCGCGTTCTGTCGGTACCTGTGCCCGTTTGGTGCAGGCCTCGCGATTGGCGGGCGACTGCGGATGCTGAACTGGTTGCGGCGGCACCGTGCATGCGGCACCACCTGCACCAACTGTGAGCCGATCTGTCCCACTCGCGCCATCCGCACCGACGGCACGATCGATCATTCGGAATGCATCCAGTGCCTCCGGTGCCAGGAAGCGTATTTCGATTCCGCCTTTTGCCCCGCAGCCAAACCGCCCAAGAGGCAATCACGCACTGCCGGACAGGCAGCCGCGGCCGTCTTGGTGGCCGGACTTGGTCTGATAGCCGTCGATCAGGCCTCCGCCGACATGTACGACCCGCTGTCCACCCGACTCACGCCCGGCGTCGTAGCCAAAACCTTTCCCGGGGCTGCGAGCGTGGAGGCGCCGGCCGGAGACCCTCCGGCGGCGGCAGTTGTGGACGGCGATGCTGTGCAGGGCTGGCTGTTTTCGACCTTCGAGACGGTCAACCCTCGCGGATATTCGGGCGAACCGTTTGATATCATTGTTGGTCTCGATCGCGCAGGACGCATCACTGGGTCCGCCGTGCTGGAGCTCCACGAACCCATGGTCGGGCCCAGCCTGATCCCCCAGACGAAGCTCGAAGACCTGTTCGAGGGGCTTCGGAACCTCGACGTGCGGAGGCCTGTGCGCTTTTCCGGGCGCGGTGTGGACGGCGTTCGCGGCGCGACCATCAGTGCGACCCTCACCTACAACGCGATCGTCCTCTCCGCCCGCAAGATGGCACGGATGCAGGGGCTGCTGGGTGACGAGGAAAACAGCGGCCCGTTCCACCTTGACCTCGACCGTTTCGAGTCGCGTGACTGGCAGGCGCTTCTCGACTGGGGCGGGGTGGTTGGCGGCCGCTTCACGGCCTCGGACCTCGGCCTTGCAGCCGCCGACGACGCTGGCGACGCAGGTGAGCCGGTGCTCTCCCTGTACGCGGCACTGGCGACGCCCGCCGAGGTCGGACGCAACCTATTCGGCGGCCAATGGTTCAATCACCACGTCTCGCAAATCGGCTACGGCGACCAGCTCCTTGCCATCCTGGGCGCCGGCAGCATCTCTTGGCGCGGCAACGCGTTCCGGAGATCCGGCCAATACGACCGCATTCGCCTGATCCAGGGTGAGCAGTCCTTCCAATTCACCAAATCGGAGGCGCTGACGGCCACTGCGGTGCGGACCGAGGGTCGCCCCCTGTTCTCCGAAACCGGCCTGTTCCGGATCCCGCGCGAGTGGAAGTTCAACCCCCTGGAGCCGTGGACGCTGGCACTCAATGTTCCCGAGAACGCCGGCGGAGGGGCTGTAGCGATTGAGTATCGGCTGCCGCAGGAACTCATCGGCGGCGATCCGATAGCCCTCGAAGACGCCGGACTGCGGCCTCTCCAGACCTCCTACCTCGGACTCGTCCGCACCAGCGCACTCTCAGGCTGGCAACGGGTTTGGGCGGAACACGACGAAGCCATCATGGGCCTGGTCGGGCTGCTGGCCGTCCTGACAGTGCTCGTCGCCTGGCCCCAGGTCATTTCACGCAATCGGCGTGTCCATCTTTGGGTCCGGCTCGGATTTCTCGCAATCGTCATCGGCTGGCTCGGCTGGGGCGCGAACGCCCAACTGACGATCGTCAACGTGCTGACGTATGGCCAGGCCGTATTCACCGGTGGCTGGATCAGCTTCCTCTACGAGCCTCTCATTGTCATCATTGCGGTCTACACACTGGTCTCGCTGTTCATGCTCGGCCGCGGCGTGTTTTGCGGCTGGCTCTGCCCCTTCGGCGCATTGCAGGAACTCCTGGCCCGGCTGGCGCGTACGCTGCGGCTGCCGACGCTGACGCTCGGAGACACCGTCAACGAGCGGCTGTGGGCGCTGAAATACGTCGTGCTGGCGGCACTCGTGGGCAGTGCCGTGACGCAGGGCATGGGCAGCACGCAGGCACTGGCAGAAGTCGAGCCGTTCAAGACCGCCATTACGCTGCGTTTCGACCGCAGTTTGCCGTACGTCGCCTATGCGGGCGCACTGCTGGCGGTGGGCCTGTTCGTGGAGCGGTTCTACTGCCGTTTTCTGTGCCCTCTCGGCGCGGCAGTGGCTGTCATCGGCAAGCTGCGCATCTTCGGCAACCTGGTGCGCCGGGCGGAATGCGGGAACCCGTGCCGGCTGTGCGAACGCGCCTGCCCGGTCCAGGCCATTCCGGCGAGCGGCGCCATCAACATGAACGAATGCTTCCAGTGCCTAGACTGCCAGGTCGAGTATCACGACGACCAGCGCTGCCCGCCGCTCGCGCAGCTCCGCCGCTCGCTCACGCCGAGTGTTTCCGCGTCTGGCTAGACGCCTCGGCGAACCGGCTTGAAGTTGGCGAGGGATGGCGAACCTTCTATATTCCGCCCTCACGAGAGGAAGGGCCCTCCCAGACTTCGTGGCGTAAGCAGCGGAGTATTTGCGTTGTTGTGCGGCCGGCAGTGGATGTCGGTCAGACTCCGTTATTTGGACCCGGCCTCGCATTTTGGATGCTGAACGGGAGGAAATACCTAATGCATCTTCTTTCGAAACTGACGATGGCCGCGGTCGGCGCCGCTGTAAGCCTTGGGCTTGCGACGTCCGCATTCGCGCAGGGCATCGACATTCTTGCGGCTCCTAAGCAGCAACCGAACTACGTGTCGGATGACATGCTCATGAACGCCGACAAGGACCCGATGAACTGGCTCCACTACGGCCGCGACTACGAAAGCACCCGGTACGCGCTGCAGACAGCGATCAACCAGGACAACGCCAAGGATCTCGAGGCGGAGTGGTACCTGTCGTTCGGAACTCTTGAGGGGCAGGACAGCCAGGCAGTCGCCGTTGGCGGTACGGTCTACGTCACGACCTCGTTCAACCGGGTTATCGCTGCTGACGGCCAGACCGGTGTCATCAAGTGGAAGTACGAGCACGAGCTGCCGGCCGACGTTTATCCGCAGCTCTGCTGCGACGTCGTAAACCGCGGCGTTGCTCCCTACAAGGACAACGTCTACCTCGCCACGCTCGACGCTCACCTTGTCGCGCTTGACAACGCCACCGGCGATGTCGTTTTCGACAAGACGGTTGGCGACTACACGTACGCCGAAACGTTCACCGTCATGCCGATGGCCTTGCAGGGCAAGATCATCATCGGCACCGCGGGTGCCGAGTATGGTGTCCGTGGCTGGGTCCGCGCCCTTGACGCAGAGAACGGCGACACCGTCTGGAACACCTACACCATCCCGGCCGAAGGCGAGCCCAACAACGACACGTGGGCCGGTGAATCGTGGAAGTACGGTGGCGGATCCGCATGGATTACCGGTTCGTACGACAAGGACCTGCACCTGCTGTACTGGCCTGTCGGCAACCCGGGTCCGGACTTCGACCGGCACGTGCGTCTGGGTGACAACCTGTACTCGAACTCGACGATCGTCCTTGACCCTGACACGGGCGCGATCAAGTTCTGGTTCCAGTACACGCCGAACGACCCGTATGACTACGACGGTGTCAACGAGGTCATCCTGGCCGACATCGACGGCAAGAAGGTCTGGCTCCACGGTGACCGCAACGGCCACCTCTACTCCATCGACCGGACCAACGGTAAGTGCAACTGGGTAGTCCCGCTCGGCCGCATCAACTGGACCCCCGGGTTCAAGGACAACTGCCGTCCCATCATGGCTTGGGAAGAAGGCGGCGATCCGATGATGGACGTGGTCTACGACCGGCGCACCAACGACATTGCTCCGTCGCTCGACGGCGGCAAGGAGTGGCACCCGATGGCCTACTCCCCGCGGGTGAACATGGTCTACGTGCCGACCTACAACTTCTCCATGGATCTCCAGGCGAAGAAGATGGAATGGCGTCGTGGCGAATGGTACCTGGGTGCCAAGGTCCTCACGTTCAACAAGGGCAACGGCGCCGTCAAGGCGTACGACGCGTCCACAGGTGACCTGACCTGGATTCGCCCCCACAGCACGCCCGCGACGGGCGGCATGATGGCGACCGCCGGGGGCCTGGTTTTCTACGGTGACGCCGAGGGCTTCTTCCACGCAGTCCGCGACGACACGGGTGAGCAACTCTGGTCCTTCAACGTTGGAACCGGCGTGCACGGCAACCCGACCTCCTACACGGTCGGTGGCAAGCAGTACGTCACCATCGTGGTCGGCGCTGGCGGTGGCGGCATCTGGCCGCTTACGTTCGGCGAGTGGCTCCAGAACCACACCAAGGGCGGCGGCTTGTTCGCCTTTGGCATCGACTGAGTAGGTTCGCTTAGCCCTACTTTGTTTCGGGGGAAGGCGGCTCGTCCGCCTTCCCCTTTTTCTTCCCATTTTGCATTGCACTGGACCGCCCAATTCCCCTTTCGGAGTCGACCCCTGTGAAACTTATTTCCACCTGCGCCGCTGCGTTTGCTTTCGTGTTGGCAGCATCGGCGAGCAGCATGGCCGAAGACGCGCTCGACAAGATCGAACAGCGCGGCGTCTTCACGATTTGCGCGGACCCCTACAATTGGCCGCACAGTTCGTCCTCGGACTATCCCCGCGGCTTCGACGTGGAGATCTTCTCGCAGATCGCAGCCAACCAGGGCTGGCGTGTCGAGATGTACTGGTCCAATACAGGCACGCGCGGCGGGCTTGGCCGGGCGCTGCGGAATTCGATTTCCAAGGGACGGTGCCAGGTGTTCACCGGGATCGCGATCGATCCCGATTCGATCGACGAGATCGGCGAAAAGGACCTGACCTTTTCAGCACCATACCTCGGCCTCGCCTACGTCCCCGTCGTCGACCCGCAGCTTTCCGGGCTGGCCTCTCTGGCAGAGATTGCCGAACAGACGGAAATCGGCGTTGCGATGTCAACAGTGATGGACGGGTACCTGATCGACAACGGGATCGAACGGGAGCTTTATCTCGGCAACCGGCGGGCGCTGGATGGACTCCGCAACGGAGAAACCAAGGCCGTCATGATCTGGGCACCGGCGCTGGCCATTGAAAATCGACGCCACAAGGATTCAAAATTTGCGCTGGTGGAAGCTTTCGAGCCAATTCAGGGCCTGCGCTGGAACATCGGCGCTGCAATTCCCCGGGCCGAGACCCGGTTGCTTGAACTGGTAAACGCCGAGTTGCGCACGATGCTTGATGACGGAACCATCGAGGCAATTGTGTCCGAATATCAAATTCCTTTTTTCCCGCCCTTCCCGGACTGACCACCGCAGCATTTCAGGACTCCACCATGGACCTTCATCTAATTCGCCGTCTGTCAACCGTCATTGCCACCGCAGCGGTTCTCACAATACTGTCCGCGCCACACGGAATTGCCGCCGAGGATCTGGGATACGGAGGCGAGGACGACATCGAAAATCCGTTTGAGGGCGACCCTGCGGCAATCGAGCACGGCAAGGAACGGTACGGCGCGCGCTGCGCATTCTGTCACGGCAGCCGAGGAATTGGAGCCAAAGGCCCTTGCCTCAGTTGCAACAAATTCAAAAAGGGCGGGGGAAGAAACCTCGATATCTATTCGGTGATTGCCGGCGGGTTGACGATCAACGGTCGTCCGACCCAAATGGGGGGATTCTCGCGCACGCTTTCGGATGAAGACATCTGGGCGATCATCGCCTATTTGCGCTACGAGTACGAGAGCCGGCGGTCAGCCGGTGAGTTCGAAGAGGGCTACAACCCCGTCGCTGCCGAAGCCGGCCGCTGAAGCGGCCGCACCTGGCCGCGAGAGAACCTTACCTCGCGTCGATCACGGCGTTGCACCGGACCCGCCGTCGGGCAGATGGGGGCGGATTTGGCTTTCAGTCGCGGAGCCGGGTGCTGTGGTGTCAGCGGCCGCGAACGCGGGTTCCGATCCCGTGCGGTTCTGCAGCGCCACCGGCAAACCGATTTCCCGCAATAGCTTCTGCTGGATGGCCGCGGCAAAGTCCCGGTAGTCGTCGGCCACCATCAGAAACGAGCCCACGCCGCCAATGACGCTGTGCTCAAAATAATTGTCGAGAAACGGCTCCTCGTTCACAATTGCAAGACCATTGACGGTCACACCCTGCTCGATCGCCAGATCACGAAGGGTCATCGGGTGCACCCCGTTATTGGCCCGCCCGTCGCCTGACACATCGATCACCCGCCTGTTGCTTTCAATGCCGTTGCTCTCGAGCTCCTGCATGGCGAATGCGATCGCTCCCGCGATTGATGTCTGACCTCCAGGAATGGCCCGGGGCGCGCTTCGCAGCAGGCGCGAGTACGCCGCGGCATCGGCTGTGCTCCGGATAATCTGCCAATCCGTTACCGACGCCTGCTCCCGATTGTCGGACCATTGCACGACCGTCACAGCCAAACCGCCCGGACCCATCGCACCAATGGCGTCAAGCACCGCCGGGTGCCGGAATGCAGCTGCAATGCCGCCCATCTGCAGGCGATATTCCCTTTCATCGACACTCGATGACACATCAATCGCAATAATCAGTTCCATGTCCACGGATTCAGCCGCGACCGGGAATCCCGCAGTTTGCAGGACACCCACGCACAGAAGTGTCGGCCAAAATTTCATCGGGACACCGGTTCGTCCGGGTGCAATGCCGCCAGCGCCCATGCCGCCGCCGCACGGACATTCTCCGACGGATCGTCCAGGGAGGCCCGCAGGGCATCGACCGCATGGTCGGCGCCCACACTTCCCAGCGCTTCAGCCGCCAGCGCCCGGACCTGTGAATCGGAAGCCGAAAGATAGGAAAGGATGTGGGGCGCTGTCGCTGACGCAGTTGGACCAAGCTCGATCACCGCCTGGAGAACACCGGTCAGAAGAAGGGGGTCACCGTACTCCAGCACCACGGCAAGTTCGGAAACCGCGTCGGCACCCATATTTCGAATCGCCTGTACAACTGCCCAGGACACATTCTCGTCCGGATCGGCCAACGCCGATACCAGGTCCGGCGTAATTTCCGGTCCCACTCCCGGCCCCATCAGACCAAGAGCGTCGGCCGCCGCTCGGCGGATCCGCGCTTCGGTATCACGCAGGAGCGGCGCCACCTGCTCTGCCCCGGACACACCCGCATCGCCGAGATCCGCATACCCCTTGACCGCCTCGTAGCGCACCACGGGCTCAGGGTCGGACACGGCTTCGCGAAATACCTGGAGCGCAGCTTCCACGATGGCCCGACGAAGAGACGGATAGCCCCGCATCCGTTCCGCCGATGTCATTGCCTTCGGCCAGACCTCCTCCTGAGGATCGGTGAGCCATCCTGTCTCCCCAGGCCAGTCCCTGTCACCCGCAATCCGGCGGATGCAGAGCACTGCTGCGGCTCGCAGCTCCGGGTTCGGATTCCGGGCAAGCGGGGTGACGCGGGGAACCGCAACCCCGGCTCGCGCTCCATGTGCGGCCAGCGCTTTCAAAGCGTTGAATTGCTTCTCTAGGCTGGGATCGTCGAGCACCTGCATCAAGGCGGCCACCGCCACCGGCCCCATCTTGCCGAGGGTCGACGCGGCAGAAGCACGAACGGCAGGTTCGGGATCGTCCAGAAGTTGGATCAGAGCGGGCGTCGCCACGGCTGCCTTCAGCCCAAAGCTCTCCATGGCGCCGGCAGCGGCCCAGCGAATGTCCGGGTGCGAATCGTCAAGAAGTTCAACCAGGGCCGTAATCGTGCGGTGGGCCTGGCCGCTGATCCGTTCGAGCGCGCGGATCGCCTGAATCCGTACCGCTAGATCCGGATCCCGCAACGCAGCCACGATCAGTGCATCAATGGCGGTGTTCGCATTCGATCCGAGTGCACCCAACTGGACGGCGGAATGGGCGCGCTCATCGGTATCAGGACTTTGGAGTTCCTCGATCAGCCGCGCGACGTCGTCAAGCGATGCCGCCTTGGCAGAAACTGAAAGCACCAGTCCGCTCAACAGCGGCAGCAGGCTCCGACCTGCGCGACGCAGAACACATTCGACAGCACCCATGACGGTCATGCTCTCATCTCGACGGTGACACCATCGATTGCCGTCCGTATGTCGCTGCAGCTGATCCGCCCTGTATCAAGGCAACTTCCGATAATGCGCCGGAATTGACGCGCATCGTGGAGTGCGCTTCTCAGGTGCTCGGGCGACGCCCGGGTAATCGGGTGCATTATCGGCTGGTCCAAACGAACATTTGCCCCTGCTCCTGGCAAGGAATCATCCGGTCGCATCAAGGGGCGAGGCCTGCTCCATGCGCCCTGGATCCGTGCTGAATCGATCCGAACCGACGGCCAGACTCACAGCCAACCGGCTGTTCCGAGTATGAGTCCGGCCCGAGGAGGATAAGGCTCTGGCAGCACATTCCGCCACGAACGCTTCTCCTCGTGGGGGTTGCGCCCCGTCCGGAAGCCCGGTATCGAAAGACCGAGTGTCCGGTGCCGGACTTGGACACCTGCGCCCCGTACCCGGAAACATGTCCTCATGGCACCTGTGTCGCATCCTGCCCCACCTGCCCTCGCCGACTGCACCATCGAAACCCGAGGCCGCGTCGCGCTGCTCGCGTTTGACCGGGACGATGTCCGCAACGCTCTGACCGGTACCCAGATCGTTGACGACCTCTTGGCCGTCACCGACTGGATCAATCGGTCGCGCAGTATCTCCGTGTTGGTGCTCACCGGCAACGGTAGCGCGTTCTCGGCTGGCGGCAATATCAAGGACATGCAGGCGCGCACGAGCAACTTTTCCGGGCCGGTTCAGGACATCGAACACGCGTATCGATACGGAATTCAGCGCATGCCGCGGGCGGTCGCGGAACTCGACATCCCTGTGATCGCTGCAGTCAATGGAGCCGCCATCGGTGCCGGGTGCGACCTGGCCTGCATGTGCGACCTTCGGATCGGCGGTGAAGCCGCGCGGTTCGCAGAAAGCTTTGTCAACCTCGGGATCATCCCCGGGGACGGCGGCGCCTGGTTCCTGCCCCGTGCCGTCGGGATGCAACGTGCCGCCGAACTCTCGTTTACCGGACGGATGGTACGGGCTGATGAAGCCCGCACGATCGGCCTTCTGCTCGAAGTGGTTCCAGACGCCACGCTACGCGACCGGGCGCTGGAACTTGCCACCGAGATAGCGTCCAAGCCGCCACTCGCCGTGCGCTACGCAAAGCGCTTGCTGCGGATGGCCCAGTCGATGCCGCTCGACCAGTTCCTCGACACGTGTGCCGTCTATCAGGGCGTATCCCACCAGACGGCCGACCACCAGGAGGCCCTGACCGCGTTTTTCGAGAAACGATCGGGAACCTACCGCGACGAGTAACGCCCGTGCGGTGGGCCCGGCAGGACTCGAACCTGCAACCTAACCGTTATGAGCGGTCAGCTCTAACCATTGAGCTACGGGCCCAGCACAGTTGGTTCAGCGGCCGTCAAGGAACCCTTCGAGCTTCTCACGGCGAGACGGGTGCCGCAGCTTGCGAAGGGCCTTGGCCTCGATCTGCCGAATCCGCTCGCGCGTCACATTGAACTGCTTGCCGACTTCCTCCAGTGTGTGGTCGGTTTGGGTGCCAATGCCGAAACGCATCCGGATCACGCGGTCTTCGCGCGGAGTCAGCGACGACAACGCCCAGGACACCTGCTCGCCAAGCTGGGTGCGGACAACCTCCTCGTCGGGCATCATTGCGTTTTCGTCAGCAATGAACTCGCCGTAGTTGGTGTCCTCGTCCTCTCCCACCTGCTTGTCGAGGCTGATCGGCTCCTTGGAAATCTTCATCACGCGGCTGACTTTCTCGAGCGGCATTCCGAGTTTTTCCGCGATCTCTTCCGGCGACGCCTCATGACCGCTCTCGTGCAGGATCTGACGCTGGGTGCGAATGATCTTGTTGATGGTCTCGATCATGTGGACCGGAATCCGGATGGTCCTCGCCTGGTCTGCGATGGATCGCGTAATCGCCTGTCGAATCCACCACGTTGCATAGGTCGAAAACTTGTAGCCCAATCGGTACTCGAATTTCTCGACGGCCTTCATCAGGCCGATATTCCCCTCCTGCATCAGATCCGGAAACTGCAGGCCGCGGTTGGTGTATTTCTTCGCAATTGACACCACCAGCCGCAGGTTGGCGGCAATCATCTCGCCCTTGGCCTGTTCCGATTCCTGCTCAGCGCGATGCACGCGGCCAACGATCGTCCGGAATTCCTGAGGAACCAGCTGGCTCTGTTCGGCCACCTTGCGGATCGCGTCACAACAGATGTGCAGCCGGTCCTCGGCCGGGTCGGCCACCTCGGAAGCTTCACGCCCGGCCAGTTCCGCGAACTGGGCGACGTGCAACTCATTGGCGGAATACTGGCGGAGGAACACCGAAAGCGTGACGCCGCTTTTTTCCATCAACCCCCGGAGTTTTCCTTCTGCCCGCGTGAGCTTGCGATTCCAGATGTAGAGCTCATCGGCAAGTTCGCGGGTCCGGGCCGGCGTCAGGAAAAATTCACTCAGCAGAGCCACAGACCGGGTGCGTGCCCGGCGGTATCGGATTTCCGTGGTCTTCGGAAGGGGCTTGCCCTCGACCGCGTACCGAATCCGCCGCGCATGCAGCTTGCGCAGCCTTTCCCCGAGGGCGCCCAACTCGTCGAGCAGTGCCATCACCACCGGGCGTACAGTCCTCTCCATGGAGGCCACCGATTGCTTGGCCCCGCCTGTCGTCGGGGTCGGCTTGCCATCCTTCGTCGAGGGCGCGGCCGGGGACGCGCGATTGGACATGAGCGCATGCGTCGCTTCGAGATCAATGATCTCGCGGAATGGCACTTCGTTGTCCTCGATCTGTTTGTGCCACTCGATCACGCGGTCGAGGGTGCGCGGACTTTCGATCAAGGCGTCAACTGCTTTCCGGCGGCCAATCTCCATCCGCTTGGCGATGGCGATTTCGCCTTCCCGTGTCAGCAGGTCGATCCCGTTCATGTCGCGCAGGTACATGCGAACCGGGTCGTCCGTCCGGCCTGTCATGTCGTTTGCAGCCGGTGCCGTCCGCGGCAACGGGCCAACCGCACCGCCAGACACAGGTTCGGCCTGGTTCCGGGGCACCTCGTTCGGCTGGAGTACGCGAATCGAACTGGCAGCAAAGTAGCCGTGGATCTTGTCGAGATTTTCGACAAACTCGGCCGGCACGGCCTCGGCAATCTCCTCCGTGCTGACCCAACCGCGTGCCTGCGATTTCTCGATCAGGGCACGAACTGCCTTCATTCCCGCGTCCCGCGCGTCCGCTGTGCTGGTGTTGGCTTCACTCATGAGTGTGACGGGCTCCACGGAATCGCGTCAGATGGTGGCGGGGCCGCATCACCCGGATTGGATGACGTCGGCGGATCGGTGCGTTGCACCCATTCGAGTTGCAGTTCGACGGCGGCCTCCCAACCTGTTTGCGCGAATTCGAGGCCGCAATCGGGCCGCGCAAACGGCTCCACCAGGCGGTGGTCCCAACGGTCAGACGACACACCCCCGTCAAGCACGTCGCCCAAACCATGGCTGTCCAGCCACGGACGGACGCTTTCGGGGTCAAAGGGATCGCTGCGCGCATGTCTATGTAGGAGTTCAGTGCGCACTTCGTCAAGACCTGGCAGGGCACGAAACGGAATTCCGGCGAACCGCTCCTCCACCCGGTCGATCAGCCCCGGTACGCAGATAATGGCCTGGATAATCGCCCGTTCACGATGCGCAGCCCCCTGAGTCTGGGGTCGGTCACGATGACGTTCGGCAACCAGCCGGTCGCGGCCACGGGCAGCGAACGGTTGGCGCACTCCGCCACCCCGGGGCCAGCTACGACGTGACCCCGCCACGGAACGCGCCTCACCCGACTCCAGGGTTCCCTGGCACGTGTCCTGATAACGCCGGGAAAACTCGTCGTGGTACGCATTCCGCACCGTCCGATCCTCGATCGTCTGCACGATCCGCTTCAGCCGTTCCTGAAAGTGCGCCTTTCGCTCCGGCGTGTCCAACGACTCCCGTTCGTATTCGGTCTGCCAGGCGAGGTCGACCAGATGCTGTGCCTCGTCGCTCAACGCCTCAAGCGCCTCCGGGCCCTGATCACGTACGAACGAATCCGGATCGCTTCCTGGTGGAAGGAACAGAAAACGAAGCGACCGGCCCTGACCCAGCAACGGCAGCACGTTCTCCATCGCACGGACGGCAGCAGCCCGCCCGGCGTCATCGCCATCCATGCAAACCGTGGGTTCATCGTGGAGACGCCAAGCCATGCGGACCTGGTCGGGAGTCAGCGCTGTCCCGAGCGGGGCCACTGCTGCGCCCACGCCGTGAGCGGCGAGGGCGATCACGTCCATGTACCCCTCGACGATGTAGAGCACCCGGGCCGACGGCGCGGCCTCGCGGGCACGGTGCAGGTTGTAGAGCGTACGGCCCTTGCTGAAGACGACCGATTCTCTCGAGTTCAGATACTTGGCGCGCGCGTTCGAATCGAGAGCACGGCCGCCGAATGCAACCAGGTTGCCGAGGTGGTCCGCGATCGGAAACGTGACGCGATGGCGAAAGAACGGGTACGTCCTCCCCTGATCGTCGCGCGCGAGCAAGCCGGCATCGATCTGGGTATCCAGCGCAATGCCCGCCGCGCGCAGACGCTGGGGCAGGTCGCCTCCTCGGTTCGGGGCAAAACCAAGCTCGAACTGCGACATGTGCGAATCGCGCACGCCGCGCCCCTGCAGGTAGGCGCGCGCGCGGGCACCACCCTCGGCCGCAAGCTCCGAGCGGAAGTAGTCGTGGGCGGCCGTCAATGCGTCGCGCACCTGCGCCATGCGACGCGCACGCCCGGGGTCGACCCGGGCACCGGTCCGGGGCACTTCCATGCCGGCAAGAGGTGCCACCTTGCGCACCGCATCAAGAAATCCGAGGTTCTCGGTCCTCATGACGAAATGGACCGCGGTCCCCGACGCCTTGCAGCCAAAGCAGTGAAAGAAGCCCTTGGTCTCGTCCACGTTGAAGGACGGCGTCTTTTCCTCGTGAAACGGACAAAGCCCACGATACCGGCCTGACCCTGCCGGCTTCAGCCGCACCTTCTGGCTGATGATGTTCACAATGGGCGCGCGCGCCTTCAACTCCTCGAGAAACTGCTCCGGTAGTCTCACTGGCTAACGGATCAGGTTTCGAGCCGGCGGCGCGCTTCACGCCGGGCGCGGGCGAGGTCTTCGTCGGTGCTACAGATCTTGCGGAGTTCTGCCATCGTCCGGCCAAGATCGCGGATCGAACATGCCTTCGCCGCGGTGACCGCTTGCTCCACTGCCTGCGCCACCTCGGCATCGCCCATCGGTTCGGGAAGGTATTCGGCGAGCACCGCGCGTTCGGCCCGCCGTAACTCCCTTACCTTGGCGCTCTCGACGCGGTTCGATGCGGTTGCCTGGTCACAATGGCCGCAAAGACGACGAATCAGGTCCTGAATGGCATTGTCGTCCAGACCCGCCTCCCCGTCCGGGACATCCGCCTCGGCATCGGCGAGCGCGGCAAGCACGAGGCGCAGCGTCGACGCCCGCACACTGTCATGGGCCCGCACCGCCGCTTTCAGGTCGGCCTGCAACCGCCCACGGACATCATCTTGCTGCATGTTGAAGGGCCCGGCCCGGTCGCGACTGCAACCGGAAATTATACAGCGACTCGCCGAAGAGCGGCGCGCGGGGGGAGCGACGGCCCGCATCTTGCATTTTCCGGGGCCGCTCGTAGTTTCTAGCCAATCCCGGAGTGTCCGGGGCATCCAGGAAATCGATGACCCAACCCGGATCTCCCTCTCGAGTTCCTGGACGCACGGACTCGGGCATTCTGGTGCTTGCCGACGGTACCGTATTCCGGGGCCGCGGGTGGGGCAGAATCGGCCAGGCCGTTGGCGAGGTGTGTTTCAACACCTCGATGTCGGGATACCAGGAAGTGATGACCGACCCGAGCTACGCGGGCCAGATCATCACGTTTACGTTCCCGCACATCGGCATTGTCGGGTGCAATGCCGACGATCATGAAGCCTCGCGACCGGCCGCTCGAGGCGCCATCTTTCGCACCCACCCGACCGCGCCGTCCAACTGGCGAAGCGAGCAGTCTCTGCCTGCTTGGCTGGAGACGGAAGGCATCGTCGGGTTGTCAGGCGTCGATACCCGTGCCCTGACCCTTCGAATCCGTGCCGGCGGTGCGCCGGCCGGTGTCATCGCCCACCACCCCGCTGGAACCTTCGACATCGAAAGCCTGATGGCGGAAGCCGCGGCGTGGTCAGGCCTCGCCGGCATGGATCTGGCCAAGGACGTCACGTGTCGTGAGCCGTACCAATGGTCAGAGGGGTTGTGGCCGGGGCTCGGACGCCGACCCGCCACAACGCGCGATGCTATCCCTATCGTTGCGATCGACTACGGCGTCAAACGCAACATCCTTCGGCTCCTTGTCGACCGCGGCCTCTCGCCCACTGTGGTTCCGGCCACGGAATCGGCCGAGGCCATCCTTGCGCGGCGGCCGGCAGGGATCTTTCTCTCGAACGGCCCCGGCGACCCGGCCGCCACCGCCCGTTATGCCGTCCCGCACATTCGCAAGCTGATCGATTCCGGCCTCCCGGTTTTCGGAATCTGTCTTGGCCACCAGCTCCTCGCTCGGGCACTGGGCGCCCGAACCGAGAAAATGCACCAGGGGCACCGGGGCGCCAACCAGCCCGTGCTGGACCGGGCCACCGGCAAGGTCGAAATCACCAGCCAGAATCATGGTTTCGTGGTGTGTCGCGACGACCTGCCGGAAACCCTGGACGAAACCCACACGTCCCTGTTCGACCAATCGGTCGAAGGCATCCGACTCCGCGGGCGGCCGGTGTCCGGTGTCCAGTACCACCCCGAGGCATCGCCCGGTCCCCGCGATTCGGCATACCTGTTCGACCGCTTCCGGTCCCAGATCACCGACGGAGGGCGATGATGCCGCGGCGCACCGACATCGAATCGATCCTGGTGGTCGGCGCCGGCCCGATCGTGATCGGCCAGGCGTGCGAATTCGACTACTCGGGGTCGCAGGCTTGCAAGGTGCTGCGGGAAGAGGGCTACCGCGTCATCCTCGTCAACTCGAACCCGGCCACGATCATGACGGATCCGGAACTTGCTCACGTCACGTACGTGGAGCCAACGGTTCCCGACACGGTACGTCAGGTTATCGCGCGCGAGAAGCCGGATGCGCTGCTCCCGACCATGGGCGGACAAACCGCCCTCAATGTTGCCCTCGCCCTGACCAGGGACGGCACCCTTGAACGCCACGGAACGGAGCTCATCGGCGCCTCCATTGAGGCCATCCAGCGCGCCGAGGACCGCCAACAGTTCCGTGCCACGATGCAGTCGATCGGTCTGGAAACCCCGGAGAGCGCGACCGCAGGGACGCTGGCGGAAGCCGAAGAGATCGTCGAGCGCATTGGCCTGCCCGCGGTCGTGCGACCCTCCTTCACGCTGGGCGGCGCGGGTGGCGGCATCGGCCGCACGGCAGACGAATTCCGCTCGATCGTAGAGGGAGGACTGGATCTCTCGCCGGTCACGCAAGTGCTGGTCGAGGAGTCCGTGATCGGCTGGAAAGAATTCGAAATGGAGGTGATCCGCGACCGGGCGGACAACGCGATCGTCGTCTGCTCGATCGAGAATGTGGATCCCATGGGGGTGCACACCGGTGACAGCATCACGGTCGCGCCGGCCCTGACCCTCACCGACAAGGAGTATCAGACGCTTCGCGACGCCTCGATCGCGGTCCTTCGGGCGATTGGCGTCGAGACGGGCGGGTCCAACGTCCAGTTCGCGATCAATCCGGACGACGGGCGCATCGTCGTGATCGAAATGAACCCGCGCGTGTCACGCTCGAGCGCACTGGCGTCAAAGGCGACCGGTTTTCCCATCGCCAAAGTCGCAGCCCGCCTGGCTGTGGGATACACCCTTGACGAGATTGCAAACGACGTCACGGGCACCACGCCTGCCTCATTCGAGCCGGTCATCGACTATGTCGTGACGAAGGTCCCGCGCTTTACGTTCGAGAAATTCCCCGGTTCGGACCCCGGGCTCACGACATCCATGAAGTCGGTCGGTGAGGCCATGGCAATCGGACGCAGTTTTGCCGAATCGATGCAGAAGGCGTTGCGGTCCCTGGAAATGGGCTTCACCGGTTTCGACCCGGTCGACATTCCGAAGCGTTCCGGTAAACCGGACCACGAGGCGTTGCTCGCCCTTTTGGCGCAGCCGACACCGCGGCGTGTGCTGCTCATTGCGCAGGCCCTGCGCGAGGGCCTGACCCTTGAAGACGTGCATGCCGCCACCCGGATCGACCCGTGGTTTCTCGCCCGCATCAAGGACATCGTCCACGCCGAGAAGGCGCTTGCCGACACCGGCGCACCGGCGACCGCGCAGGATTTCCTGCACCTCAAGTCACTCGGATTTGCGGACGCGCAGATCGCGCGCGTAACCGGGCAGTGTGAATCCACCATTGCCGCCAAGCGGCGAGCGCTCGGCGTTCGCCCGATTTTTCACCGGGTGGATACCTGCGCGGGCGAGTTTGCAGCGACGACACCGTACTTCTACGCCAGTTACGAGGAAGGCGCCTCCGAGTCCGACGAAGCATCGGCGAGCAGCCGGCGCAAGGTTGCGATCCTGGGCGGCGGCCCGAACCGGATCGGTCAAGGAATCGAGTTCGATTACTGCTGTGTGCACGCTGCCCTTGCGCTGAGCGACGCCGGCCTCGAAACGATCATGATCAACTGCAACCCTGAAACGGTGTCGACCGATTACGACACATCCGACCGCCTGTATTTCGAGCCGCTCACGGGCGAAGATGTCGTCGAGATCATCGAGGCCGAACGGTCCAGCGGCGAGTTCGTCGGGTGCATCGTGCAGTTTGGCGGCCAGACCCCGCTGCGCCTGGCAAAGGCGCTTGCGGAGGCCGACATCCCGATCATCGGAACACCGCCCGATGCGATCGACCTGGCCGAAGATCGCGACCGGTTCAGCAGGCTCCTTCTGGAGCTCGGCATGCGCCAGCCGGAGAACGGCTCGTGCCGCACACCCGATGAAGCGGTCGAGATCGCCAATCGAATCGGTTATCCGGTCATGGTGCGCCCGTCCTACGTCCTGGGCGGAAGTGCGATGGAGGTGGTGCACGACCAGCCATCCCTCGTGGACTATGTAAGCCGCGCCGTCCGGCGGCACGGAAGCGGCGACCCCATCCTCATCGATGCCTTTCTCCCGTCCGCAATCGAAGTCGATGTGGACGCCCTTTCCGACGGAACCACGGTTACGATCGGCGGGGTCATGGAGCATGTCGAGGAGGCGGGAATTCATTCCGGCGATTCCGCCTGCTCGCTTCCCCCTCACTCGCTGCCGGAACCCGTGATTGCAAGCATTGAGGAGCAAACCGGACGCCTCGCACTGGCGCTTGGCGTGGTCGGTCTGATGAATGTGCAATTCGCCGTCACCCGCGCGAGTTCCGAGCGACCCAGCGAGGTGTACGTGCTGGAAGCGAATCCGCGCGCCAGCCGAACCGTGCCGTTCGTGGCCAAGTCGACCGGCAACCCGCTCGCAAGGATGGCCTCCCTGGTGATGGCCACCGGCCGGAAGATCGCCGACTTCGACCTTCATCCGTGGCGAAGCGGTCATATTGCAGTCAAGGAAGCCGTGTTTCCGTTTCGCCGGTTTCCGGGAGCCGACACCCTCCTTGGCCCTGAAATGAAATCGACCGGCGAGGTCATGGGGATTGACCACTCGTTCGCGAAGGCGTTCGCCAAAGCGCAGGTCGGGGCCGGCACCGCACTGCCCACAGGCGGCAACCTGTTTCTCTCGGTGCGCGATGTCGACAAGGAAGCGTTTGTGCCCGTATGCAAGGCCTTTGTGCGCTACGGGTTCCGGCTTCTGGGCACGGCGGGCACCGCGCGGTACATGCGCAATCACGGAATTGAGGTGGAACCGGTGAAGAAGTACTACGAAGGCAGCCCGAACGTGGTGGACGCCATCCGGAGCGGCGATGTGGACATGTTGTTCAACACCACAGAGGGGGCACAGTCGATCGCTGACAGCCTGTCGATGCGGCGCGAGGCACTGAACGCGGGCATCCCCTGCTTCACCACGCTTGCAGGAAGCCTGGCCGTCGTCGACGCCATCGACGCGATGCGATCGGCCTCTCTTGACGTGACCCCGTTGCAGTCTTACTTGGGCTGACGTCCCCCGACCGTTCCGCTCCCGGCTACGGACCCTGACGCAGGAAGCACGCGATGCCGAAAGTTCCCATGACCGAGGACGGGTACCGCACCCTTCGGCAGGAGCTCGACCGCCTGAAGAATGCCGAACGGCCGGCCGTCATTGCCGCCGTAGCGGAGGCGCGGGCCCATGGCGACCTCTCGGAAAATGCCGAATACCACGCCGCGAAGGAGAAACAGGGGCGCATCGAGTCGCGGATCGCCACCCTGACCGAACGGCTCAGCATGGCAGAGGTGATCCGTTCGGAAGAGCTCTCGGGAGATGAGGTGCGGTTTGGCGCCTGGGTCACGATCCGGGACGTCACCGACGGGGTCGAGGACACGTACCAGATTGTCGGCAGCGACGAAGCCAATCTGGACCTCGACCAGATTTCGCTCGAATCGCCGATCGCCAAGGCGCTGCTCGGCAAGCGCAAGGGCATGGCCGTCCAGGTCGAAACCCCGGGCGGCCAGCGGAACTACACGGTCACCGAGGTGACCTATCGCCGGTGAGTCAACGACCATGAGCCGGGTCCGTGACTGTCCCGTCCTCATCATCGGTTCGGGGCCGGCCGGCTGGACTGCCGCAATTTACGCCGCACGGGCAGCGTTATCGCCTGTCGTCATTCGCGGCCTCCAACCCGGCGGCCAGCTGACGATCACGACCGATGTCGAGAACTACCCCGGCTTTGCCGATGTCGTGCAGGGCCCCTGGCTGATGGAACAGATGGAGGCCCAGGCCCGCGCAGTGGGCGTGGAAGTTGTCGACGACATCGTGACCCAGGTGGACCTTGGGTCGCGGCCGTTCACCTGTACCGGCGAGACCGGCGCGGCGTACCGCGGCCAAGCGGTCATCCTTGCCACAGGCGCGACGGCGCGATGGCTGGGCCTGCCTTCCGAACAACGGTACCGGGGGCACGGCGTATCCGCATGCGCAACATGCGACGGATTCTTCTTTCGGGGCAAGGAGGTGGCCGTTGTCGGCGGCGGGAATACAGCCGTCGAGGAAGCGCTGTTCCTGACCAAGTTCGCGTCCAAGGTCACGCTGGTGCACCGGCGCGACAAGCTGCGCGCGGAACGCATCCTGCAGGACCGCCTGATGGCGGAATCCCGGGTGACCATCGCCTGGAACAGCGTGGTCGATGAAGTCCTGGGCGATTCGGACGGCCAGACAGTCGCCGGTGTCCGGCTGCGGTCAACCGACGGGTCCGGTGTCCGGGACCTCGAGGTCGATGGCGTGTTCATTGCGATCGGGCACGATCCCAATACGGACCTCGTGCGCGGGCAGGTTGAAACCGACTCCGATGGTTACATCCAGGCCCGCCCCGGCAGCACCGCAACCAGCGTGCCCGGTTTCTTTGCCGCCGGCGATGTCCAGGACAAGATCTTCCGGCAGGCGGTCACGGCTGCAGGCCAAGGGTGTATGGCGGCCCTGGAAGCCGAGCGTTTCCTGGTCGAAAGCCCCGCCGGATAGCCTTCACGTGACCGAGCCTCCGCACCTCGACTGGGACCGGCTCCGGATCTTCCGAGTTGTGGCCGATGCCGGCTCGTTCACTCGGGCAGGCGACACGCTCCGCCTGTCGCAGGGCGCCATCAGCCGACAGATCCGCTCTCTTGAGGACAGCCTTGGCGTCACCCTGTTCCAGCGCCATGCACGCGGCCTGGTGCTGACCGAGCAGGGCAAGATTCTCCGGCGCACAGCGCGCGACGTCTTCGACCGCATTTCCCGCATGGAGGCGCAGCTCGACCACAACCGGGAGCGCCCCAGAGGGCCACTCCGGGTGACCACGACCGTCGGATTCGGCTCGGTCTGGCTACCCTCGCAGATCAACGAATTTCTCGACCGGTACCCGGAAATCAACCTGTCCCTGCTGATCGACGACTCGGAAGTGGACGTTCATCTCCTCAAGGCAGACGTGGCCATTCGCATGGCGCCCCCGCGCCATCCGAATCTGATTCAGCGGCACCTCTTCACCGGGCACATCGCGATTTACGCAGCACCAGCGTATCTGCGGCGTTTCGGGACGCCGCAAACGCTTGAAGATCTGCTGGAACACCGGATCGTGGCCTACGGCGAGCAGGTCGCAGTTCCGTTTCCGGACGTGAACTGGCTCAGCGATGCCCTGCGCGAACTCGATCCGCACTTCGAGCCCGCGTTCACGTTGAACAATCTTGTCGGCATCGTGCGATCGGTGGAATGGGGCGCCGGTATCGCCGCATTGCCGACCCTTCTGGTTCACCAGATGGGCAGCTGCGAACACATTATGCGGGACATCGAAGGGCCGCCGATCGAAGCCTACTTCGTGTACCCCGAGGTCCTCCGCAATACGCTCCGGATCAACGTGTTCAGGGACTTTCTGCTGGAGAAGATCAGGGAGATCCGCCTCTAGCCCGACCGGCACAAGGCGCCGGCAGTGGGCGTCAAGATCCGGGCCCGCCCCCCTACTTGTACAATGTGGGGTCCGTGTTGCCGGCGTAGAGCGCCGCCACCCACTCCCCGTAACCGTTGAACAGCTGGGTCGGAATCCGCCGTCCGGTCCCGATGTCCTCTTCGGTGGCCTGGCTCCAGCGCGGGTGATCGACCTTCGGGTTCACGTTTGCCCAGAACCCGTACTCGCTCCGATTCACTTCTTCCCAGAACGTCAACGGGCGTTCCGCCGAGAAGGTGAACTGCACAATCGACTTGACTGACTTGAATCCGTACTTCCAGGGCACCGCCAGCCGCAGGGGCGACCCGTTCTGACGGGGCAGGGGCTTTCCGTACAGGCCCGTCACCATGAATGCGAGGTCATGGGTTGCCTCCTCCATGGTGAGGCCTTCGGTGTACGGCCAGGGGTAGTGGGTCTGGAGCTGCCCGCGGGCGGTGTCGGGGTCGAGAAACGTCTTCATGACCAGATATTTGGCATTGCCGGTCGGATTGGCGAAGCGAACCAGTTCCCGAAGCGGAAAGCCCGACCACGGGACCACCATCGACCACGCTTCCACACACCGGAGCCGGTACACCCGTTCCTCGAGCGGCATCTGCCTGAGCAGGTCGTCGATCGCAATCGTCTGCGGCGATTCCACCTCGCCATCGATGCGAACCTCCCATGGCCGGATCTTGAGCGCCTGGGCTGCCTTCCAGATCTTCTTGCTGGTTCCGAACTCGTAGAAGTTGTTGTGCCGGGTCGCGGTTTCCTCCGCTGTCAGTTCCCGGCCCTCGCCCGCGAGATAGTCCGGATTGCGCGCAACGGGATACAGCCCCGTACTCGGGTCATCTTCCGTGCCCGCCCCGAACGCCAGTCCGGGGGCCGCAGCGGCGATGCCGCCGGCAGCGAGGCCCTGCACGATCCGGCGGCGGTTGAGGAAAATAGGTTCCGGGGTGACGGCGCTTTCGGGAAGTTCCCAGCCCCGTGGACGGTGAATTGCCATCTCGTTCTCCGGTTCTGGCCGCCCGACTCAGGCGGCGCGAAGCCAAACTGCAGTGTCGTGGAAGGCGGCGCCACCATCCGGCGGGCCGGCGTCCGCCCCCACCAAGGTGTTGATTCCCCGCCCTTCGACAAAGGCGTGCCCGGGCCAGATTCCCTCGATCACGACGACCCCGGACTGGAGGCCGGCGAAAGACTTTGCATGGACGAGCACATCGCCCCGCCGATTGCCGAGCCGCACCGGATCGCCGTCGCGAATCCCGAGCGCTGCGAGATCATCCGGATGAATGCGCGCCGAGGGGCGGGTTTCCTGCGTCTGCGAGGTCGGCGTCTCGGTAAAGGACGTATTGAGAAAGTTGTGGGCGGGGGCCGTGACCAGCCGGAACGGGTGTTCCGCGTCACTCTCCTCGATGTTGGCGAGGTGATCCGGAAGGGGCGGCATGACTTGATGGTCTGCACCTATCGTGTTCCAGGCCGGAGCAAACCGGAATTTCCCGTCCGGAAACCCGAAACCAGTCTCGAAATGGGCGTGGCTAAAGTCGGGCTGAACGTCGATCCACCGGTTCGATTCAAGGTTTTGCAGCGTGCCGTGACCCGATGCCCGGAGCGTTGCATCGATGATCGCGCGCTCGGTCATGGAGAAGCCGGCATGCTCCGCACCGAGACGGTGCGCGAGGTCACAGATGACACGGTGGTTGGCCCGCGCCTCGCCCCGGGGCTCAATCAGTTTCGGGCCGAGCATGACATGCTGGTGCCCGCCGCCCTGGTACAGGTCGTCGTGCTCAAGGAACGTCGTGGCCGGCAGCACCACATCCGCATAGCGGACGGTTTCCGTGGGAAACTGTTCGTGCACGCACACAAACAGGTCATCCCGTGCAAACCCTGCATGCACCTTCGCGAGTTCAGGCGCCACATCCGCGGGATTGGTGTTCTGAATCAGCATCGCCGTCACCGGCGGCCCGTCACCGATGTCGATCGGGTCATTCACGAGAACCGGACCGATTCGCGACATGTCGAGTGAGCGGATGTTCGGGTCGCGAACATCCAGTCCCTCGATCAAGGTCTTGTCCCAGTGGTAGACGTCGCGGTTGGAATAGAACGCACCTCCACCCCGGTGCTGCCATTTGCCGCCCACCGTGGCGACCGAGACCGCCGCGTGCACGTTGGCGGCTCCGTTCCGGGACCGTGAGAACCCGTACCCGATTCGCATATAGGTGCGGTCAGTCGTGCCGATCAAACGGGCAAAGGATTCGATCTCGGCCTCCGACAGACCGGTGATGCGGGACGCCCAGGCCGGCGTCCGGCTGGCGAGATGCGCCTCCAGACGGTCCGGGCAGTCGCTGAACCGTGCGAGAAAGTCACGGTCTGCATGGCCGTCGCGGAACATGACGTGCATGATCGCGCAGGCCAGAGCGCCGTCAGTGCCCGGGCGGAGACAGAGATGGAGATCCGCGACCTGCGCGGTGCGGGTTCGATAGGGGTCCACCACCGCGAGCTTGGCACCGCGAGTCTTCCGCGCCCGCTGCACGTGGGTCATCACGTTGACTTGTGTGGAGGCCGGGTTTCCGCCCCAGGCAATGATCAGGTCTGATTCGGCCATCTCGCGAGGGTCGGGCCCGCGCAGCGCACCCGTGCCCGCCAGCCAGCCGGAATCGACCAGAGTTGTGCAGATTGTGGTCTTCTGGCCGGAGTACCCCATCGCGTGGCGAAGGCGGTTGATTCCGTCCCGTTGCACCAGGCCCATGGTTCCGGCGTAGTAGTACGGCCAGACCGTCTCCGCGCCGTGCCGCTCGGCCTGCTCCTGGAACCGCTCGGCCACCAGGTCGAGCGCATCGTCCCAGCCGATTTCCTTGAACTGATGGGTGCCCTTGGGGCCGGTGCGAAGCAGGGGCTGCAAAATGCGGTCCGGGTGATGGACGCGTTCCGCATAGCGCGCGACCTTGGCACACACCACACCCGAGGTGTACGTGTTGTCCCGCGCTCCGTGAATCCGGCCCACGTCCCCGTCCTCAAGCAGTTCCACCTCGAGAGCGCACGTACTAGGGCAATCGTGCGGACAGGTGGAGAACCCCTTGCCCGAAACGAATCCATCCATGGCCTGCTGCCCCTTAAGTCCCTGTTTTCCCCCTTTGGGTATAGGGGAACTCCGCGTCGGCGTCCACGTTCGGGATTGACGCATCAGACTTGCCTCGCACCGCCATTGGATTCCACCAACGTCCGCGGCTTCAGCGGATTCGCAGCCTGCGGCCGCCTGTCCATGGCTGCAGGTCGAGGCCAACCCGGTCACCGCTGATCCCCGACCCACGCCGGTTTCCCGGCAGGCACGCAAAGGGACCTGTGCCGTGGCAATGCGATCGCACAGGATCGGCATGCGAAGGCCGGTGCAGAACGGCCGCAAGCCCACCCTCCAACCGGGAGCCGATCTCCGCCTGCGGCCGGACACGCGAACGGTGCACGGCTGCAGACGGCCGATCGTGGCTATAGTCGAGGCGACCGGAGCCGGTGTTTCTGACAGGTCATGGCCGTTTTTCCCGCAACCGAAGCCCGAGCCCGTCCCGGACTTGAAGCCCGCCTCAGAAACGCGGTGGACGGCGAGGTGCTGTTCGACGCCTTCAGCCGCGGGCGTTATGCCACCGACGCCTCCATCTATCAGATCACGCCCATCGGCGTGGTCATCCCGCGCCGTGCCAGCGACATTGAAGCCACGCTGGCGATCGCACGCGACGAGGGGGTGCCGGTGCTCCCTCGCGGAGGGGGCACCTCGCAGTGCGGCCAGACCGTCGGCCCGGCCCTGGTGGTCGACACCACCAAGCATCTCAACCGCGTGCTCTCGGTCGACCCGGTTGCGCGGCGCGCGGTCGTCGAACCGGGAGTCGTGCTCGACTCGCTGAATGACCGACTGAAGTCGCACGGGCTGTGGTTCCCGGTGGACATCTCGACCGGCAACCGGGCCACCCTCGGAGGCATGGCCGGCAACAACAGCTGCGGCGCACGCTCGATTCGCTACGGCAACATGGTCCACAACGTGCACGCCATTGATGCCGTGCTCGCCTCGGGAGCCACGTACCGATTTGCTCCGGTTCCGGGCAACCTCGGCAGCTTCCGGGCCCCTTCCGGGTACATGGACCTCGTGCAGCGGGTACGCGCGATCGGTGCCCGCGAGACCGACGAAATCACCGCCCGGTTTCCCGACCTGCTGCGACGGGTCGGCGGCTACAACATCGATTCGATCGCAGCCACCGGCCACAACATGGCCGACCTGCTGGTCGGATCGGAGGGGACGCTCGCCTTCTTCACCCGGATCGAGATCGATCTCCAGCCCGTCCCGCCCCACAAGGCCCTTGGCATCTGCCGGTTTGCCTCGCTCCGTGAAGCGATGGAAGCCACCAAGCCAATCGTGAGCCTCGGCCCATCGGCGGTCGAGCTGGCCGATCGCAACCTGATCGATCTTGCGCGAACGGTGCCTCTCTACCGCGGGACCGTCGAGACCTTAATCGAGGGCTCACCCGGCGCCGTGTTGCTGGTCGAATTCGCCGAGGACACGGCCCACGACACCCGCCAGCGCCTTGCGCAACTAGCCACCATGCTCGGTGACCATGGCCATCCCGGTTCGGTCACGCCGGTGGTCGAACCCGGCGCCCAGGCTGCAGTGTGGGAGATGCGCAAGGCCGGCCTGAACATCGTCATGTCGATGAAGGGTGACCACAAGCCTGTCTCCTTCGTCGAGGACTGCGCCGTCGCGCTCGATGACCTGCCCGCGTATACGGATCGGCTGAGCGCCGTATTCCAGAAGCACGGGACGCACGGCACCTGGTACGCCCACGCGTCGGTGGGCTGCCTTCACGTACGTCCAATTCTCAATATGAAAAGCGCGGACGGCGTCCGGGCCATGCGGGCAATCGCGGAGGAAGCGTTCGAGCTGGTGCGTGCCTACAAGGGCTCACACTCGGGCGAGCACGGCGACGGCATTGTCCGTTCCGAACATCACACGGCCATGTTCGGCGCGCGCATGGTGCGGGCGTTCGAAGACATCAAGACGTGCTTTGATCCTGACGCACTGCTCAATCCCGGCAAGATCGTCCGCCCCTACCGGATGGATGACCGCGCATTGCTTCGCTACCCGCCGGACTACAACCCGGTGCCGATTGCACCCGTGCTCGACTGGTCCGAATGGGGGACCGGCAGCGGCGGTTTCCTCAGTGCGGTGGAGATGTGCAACAACAACGGCGCCTGCCGGAAGGCTCGCGGAGGCGTGATGTGTCCATCGTTCCGCGCGACCGGCGACGAACAGCACGTCACGCGGGGGCGGGCGAACAGCCTGCGGCTTGCCCTGACGGGACAGCTGGGTCCGGACGCCGTGGCCAGCGACGCGATGCGCGACTCCATGGCCCTCTGCATCGGCTGCAAGGGCTGCAAGCGCGAATGCCCGACCGGTGTCGACATGGCCCGCATGAAGATCGAGGTCCAGCATCAGCGCGTCGGCCTCCACGGCTTCGGCATGCGGGACCGCGCGGTCGGTTGGCTGCCCCGGTACGCGCCCGCCGCCGCGCGCCTGCGCAAGATCGTCAACCTCCGGAACCGCTCCGGGTTTCTGCGGTGGACCAGCGAGACCTTGCTCGGGGTTGCTTCCCGCCGGGCCTTGCCCGAGTGGCACCGGCAGCCGTTCGTCGAGACACCGCAGCCGGAAGGCGACGGCCCAGACATCGTCGTGCTGCCCGACACGTTTTCCACCTGGTTTGAACCCGGGATCCTGCGGTCCGCCCTCGCCGTGTTGCGGGCCGCGGGCTACAGGGTGTCGGTCGCCCGCGCCGCGCCGGACGATCCGGCAAGAGAACGCCCCCTGTGCTGCGGCCGGACCTTCCTCTCGGTCGGAGCGGTCAGGGAAGCCCGCGCCGAAGCTGAGCGGACTCTCCGGGCGCTGGAACCGTACCTGGAGCGCGGGGTTCCGGTGGTCGGGCTCGAGCCGTCATGCCTGTTCACCCTGCGTGACGAGTGGACGGTGCTGGTCCCCGGGGAGCGGGCGACGATGGCTGCAAATGTGGCGGTGACATTTGAGGATCTTCTCGCGAATGGGCCCGCCAGCAAGACCCTGAGCCTTGGCCCGATCAAAAGCCGCGCCGCGTTCCTTCATCACCACTGCCACCAGAAGGCGTTCAGCGCCACCTCGGGAACGACCGAAGTCTTGTCGTGGATACCGGAACTCGATGTCACGCCCATCGAGTCAACCTGCTGCGGCATGGCCGGAGCGTTTGGTTACCAGGCTGAAACCTACGATCTATCGATGCGGATCGGAGGCCTGGACCTCTTTCCGGCACTCGAGTCCGCGCCGCAGAACGCGCTCGTGATTGCAAACGGGACCAGCTGTCGTCAGCAGATCGCCCATGGGACGAACCGCCGCGCGCTTCACGTGTCACAGGTCCTCGCAGACTCCCTCGCGGCATGCCAGTGACCGGCACGCGCAGGTCCGGGTCCAGCCATGTGGCGGAATCGCGCTTCGATGGCAACATTGGCGCCCGAACGGACCTGATCGCCACAGCCGGGGCGGTGCAATGACAGGGCAGCGCCGAAAGCCTCCGCAAATCGGAGGGGCAACAGGGACCCCGCCAGCCCTTCGCCGCGCGCGTCATCCGCCACAGTTCCAACCAGACCCTAGCGACAGAGGCGCAACACATGGCAGCCGTATCCGGATATCACGCACACATCTATTACGACGACCAGAGCCGAGCCGCCGCCGCAGCGGTGCGGGAAGAGATTGCCAGCCGCTTCAACGTCCGGCTTGGCCGATGGCGCGACGATCCTGTGGGCCCCCACCCCCAGTCCATGTACCAGGTGGCGTTTGCCGTGGAGGAGTTCGGCCCGATCGTGCAGTGGCTGATGCTGCATCGGCGCGGCTTGACAGTCCTGGTACACCCCGAAACCGGGGATGCTGCCGGGGACCATGGCGAACGGTCCCTCTGGATGGGACAGAAACTCTCTCTCCGGTTCGAGGTCTTTCAAAAGACCTGACGCGCTCGCAACGCGACGCGTGCCGACGGGGACGGCCGCCTCTGGCCGGGACCCGAAGGCGTTCGATCAGGCTGGGTTCAGCACAAAATTGTACGTTCCGGAAAGGCCCGCATAATTCTTCGACACACTCAGAAGGAGATCGGGCCGGTAAAGCGCGTCCTGCGCGTTCAGTTCCTCCTCTTCGGGAAAATAGACCTGCGTGGTCAGGGTCTGCAGCCCCTCTGCGTGGATCCGAACATGGATGTGGGGAGTCCGTACAAACCCCCGGCCGTACGCTCCGGGTTTCAGCGTCTTGAACCGGAACCGCCCATCGGCATCCGTATGGACCATGCCTCGGAGGTCAAAGCTCTTGGTGTCGTAGACCCCGTTCGGGTCCGCCTGCCACACGTCCAGCGTTGCACCGGCAATCGGCTGGCACGCGGTATTCAGGACCAGACCCTGTACTGTGAGCGCATCACCCTCCATCCCCTCGACAACAAAATCGTCGCGGTCTGGCGCGCCCGGCACGTGAAACGGACCTGCTGTCTGCGCCGGCGTTCGCTCGGCCCGGCCATCCACACACACCTCGCCCGCCTGCACAATCGACGGGATCCACGGCAGTACCGAGGCGCCGGCGACGCCCGCACTTCCGCGCGCAAGAAAGCGCCGCCGATTGAGGCCGGATCGAGGAACAACCTTCGTTCGCATGTCGTCAACGCCGCACCGAGATGCGCGCCTCCTGATCAGTACACATCGCGCAACGAATGACTATACATCGTGGTCGAACCGACCGCGCCGGGCGGTGCCATCTGGCTTCCGTCCCAGGGCGGTGTTCTGGAGCACCATGATCATGTCACTGCGACACCGATTTCATCCTTGCCGGGCCGCCTGCGGGGCCTTGCTGTTCAGCTGCCTGGCGTCGCTGGTTGCAGGCTCGGCCTGGGCGGATCCGGAACGCTGGAAATACGCCTGGCCCAACACCGACTTCACGAGCCATTCCGTGGATCTGCAATCCATCCGTTCGGGCGGTCCACCGCGTGACGGGATTCCTTCGATCGACGAACCCGCGTTCGTTCCTGTGTCGGAAATCGCCAACCTCGCGCCCGGCGATCCGGTCATCAGCGTGGACTTCGCAGGCGACGCGCGGGCGTATCCCCTCCGCGTACTCATGTGGCACGAGATCGTGAACGATGTGGTTGGCGACGTACCGGTGGCCGTGACCTATTGCCCGCTCTGCAATGCCGCACTCGTCTTCGATCGCCGCCTCGGCGACCAGCTTCTCGAATTTGGCACGACAGGCAACCTGCGGCATTCGGATCTGATCATGTACGACCGGCAGACCGAAAGCTGGTGGCAGCAGTACACTGGCGAAGCGATCGTCGGGGAACTGACCGGACAATCGCTGGATCTTCTGGCATCGCGCCTGACCTCCTGGGACGCGTTCCGCCTGGCTCACCCGGATGGTCTGGTTCTCGTGCCCAACGACCCGAGGGCGCGCCGCTACGGGGTGAATCCCTACGTCGGCTACGACACCCGGCCGGCCCCGTTCCGTTTCGATGGCGAGCTGCCGGAGGGCATTGCTCCCATGGAGCGCGTCGTTGCAGTAGGAAACCGGGCGTGGAGCTTTGCGTACCTTCGCGCCGTGCGAACCGTTGATACGGGCGACTTCATCGTCACCTGGAACCCGGGGCAGTCGTCGGCCCTTGACGTAGGCATGATTGCGGAGGGGCGGGACGTTGGAAGCGTCACCGTGCGGACGAAGGGCAATCCTCCGGAAGACGTGCCGCACCACGTGACATTCGCCTTTGTTTTTCATGCATTTCAGCCCGATGCCGAAATACTGACGGGCAGCCAGTTTCAGCGCGGTGAAGGGGATGATGTATGATTGGTGGCTGGTTGCTGGCAGTCGGCACCGGGGAGGAAACTCGTCACCATGCGTATTTTCGGATTACCACTGGCGCTCGTCGTCATTCTGGCCTCAGCCAGCCACGTGCTGGCCGGTGCGGAACGCATCACGTTCCCGCCGAATTACAAGTCGGATTTCGTGTATTTCTTTACGTCCGACCGCTTTGACAACAATCAGGTCCGCGACCTCTACGCCAACCTTTCCGCATTGGAGAGCGCCAAGGACGGTGCCCCACTGGATCATGGTTCGCAGTTCGTGATGGAGGTCTATGGGGCGGTTGTCGATGACGCCGGCGAACCGGTGCTTGACGAAAACGGGCGCATGCAAAAAGCCGACTTCAAAGCCATTGCAGTCATGGAAAAGCAACCCGGTTGGGGCGAGAGCTATCCGGAAGACATCCGCAATGGCGACTGGGAGTACGGGTTCTTCAATACTGACGGCACCCTCAAGGCGGACACCGACACGCGTCCCTGCATGGAGTGTCATCTTCCGTTCGCCGAAGACGACTACGTGATTTATCTGGAGGAACTCGTCGCCAAAGCGAATGAGTAACCTTCGGGCGGCCCTCCTCGGCTGTGTTCTGGCGCTGGGCGTCGGGACTGCAACGGCCGCGGAGGAGCCTGTATTCACGGAACGCTTCTCGTCGGTCGCAATTCGAGGCACCGATCCGGTCGCCTACTTCCTGGAGGGGCGGCCGGTTGCCGGCAGCCGGGAGTTCACTGTTGACTGGCAGGGCGCGACCTGGCGCTTCAGCAGTCAGGAAAACCGCGACGCCTTCCGCGCCGAACCGGAGCGCTACGCGCCGCAGTACGGCGGGTATTGCGCCTGGGCAGTCGCGAACGGATACACGGCGTCGACCGATCCCGAAGCCTGGTCACTTGTCGATGGCAAGCTGTACCTGAACTACAGCCTGTCCGTCCGGGCGCGGTGGGCCGAGGATATTCCGGGGAACATCCAGCGCGGAGACGAGAACTGGCCCGGTGTTCTCGATCGATGACCGAGCTGCGGTGGATCGGATTCCGGTGACCGTCCCTTCGGCTGCCTATTGAGCCGGGGTCATCGCGCAACCACGGATCGAATCATCACACCCGGCCGGTCGCGCGCTGGCCGGAATTCCACCTGGCAACGCCCCCCGCTCCGGCATCGGTCGGCAAATTCCCGCAGGGCTTGTCGTCCGGCAGCCACCTTTTCTGCAATCCAGTCGCGTTCTTTTCGCGCTAGAGCGGCTTTCGTGCGGGTTGAGCCATAGAGCCAGCGTGGCAGAAGAAATTAGCGCAGAGACATTAATTGATTGTCTGTTCAACAAAAACTGCACGAAATCCTCGCGCCGTTCCAAATAACCCCAAGCCTTCAAGCGACCGTTCGGAGAAGAGCTCAGAACAAATACTGCCTCCGGTCCGACGCGCTCACAAATCGTTTTCCTGTAGCGTCAAGGCTGAGAAATAGCCTCTTGGTTTGCCGACCGACAACATGTATTCCACCAGATCATGCAGCCAAGGCAAGACTCAAATTTCGCCGACCGCTTCCACGACCTCCTCAATGAACTGCCGGAAGGCGGCGTCAAAGATCTATTCCCGCAACCTCCGGCACGAGCCCGCTGGTTGTTGATAACTAGAACAGGTGTTCAGGGTTGCTCGAACATCACATACCGCACACTTGCGCCGAAGCGGCCACCACAGAAGGGCTTTCCGTGATGCAGCCAAATGCGGTAGGATCCTTCAAGACAGGCGTCGACACGAGATGAGCCATCCGAATAGAGAGTTCTGGCTTCATTTGTTGAAGCTGCCCGAACACGCCAAGAAACAGCGCCTGTGGAATGGATACCTCGCTTGGAAACTCCCTGAGGAGACAAAACAAGAGCTTGGTATCGTGAACTGTCCGACACTCACCGAAGACGAAAAGCATCATATTGCAGGTATCGCCACCGATAGTTCTGGCCTTCCCCGATATGAGCAAGGGGACCAAACCGTTCCATATATGAATTTCGCAGACGAGGAATTCAGCGCCGACTTCTCCTTTGCTGGACTGATCTTTGTCCAAGCCAACTTCAATGGTGCAACTTTCGATGCTTCTGAGACGTCTGACGGCATCAATTTCCAAAAAGCAACTTTCGTCGAGTCCGTAAATTTTAGCAGTGCGCAGTTTCTAGGTTCAACAGACTTCAACGAAGCGGTTTTCCGATGCCGAACCAGATTCGACGGCTCAAGGTTTCGAAACACGGTGTACTTCAATTGCGCGGCATTTTGTGGTGATGTGGTATTCAACAACTCGACTTTTGGGGGCGCAGCGTATTTTCAGGGCGCAAAATTTTCGTACACCGATAGATGCCTAGGAGAGCAATTGGTGCAATCGGGCGGTGTGGGATTTAAGTTTTGCAAATTTAGGTTGAGTGCTGATTTCAAGAAGGCGCGATTTGAGGCTAACGCCTTTTTCGATCGCGCTAACTTCCGCGACTCCACATATTTCGTTGAGACAGTTTTCGCAAATCAGGCATCGTTTTTGGGCTCAAATTTCGCAGCCGAGGCGAGTTTTTCTGATTCGAGATTCAAGAACGCCGCGACCTTTCATGATGCCCATTTCCATGCAACAACGTCGTTCCGGAGGGCTCAATTCCATCGTCCGCCAGGATATTTCCAAACGCGTGTTCACGAGGATACGGATTTCAGCGAAGTGGATTGGAGCGAGGCGGAGCGCAGATACACCCTCATCCCTTCGATAGGAGAGCGCAAGTCAGAAGACCAAAATCAACTGGCATCGCGCCTTTACCCGGACACGCACCCTCCATTGACCTCAACCTTTATCGATAGAGATCGGGAAATCGATCACGCCATCCGAGCTTGGGAACGTCTTGCAGTCATAATGAATGGGATTGGAAACCACGCTGAGGAGCACAAGTTTTTCCGATTCGCCATGCGTGCTCGACGGTTTAGGAGCCAATCAAGGCTGTTTAAGCTGGCTAACTGGTTATTTGAGGTGTTGGCTGCGTATGGCTGGAGCGTTAGGCGATCGCTCGGATTCTGGTCTGCTGTTTGGCTTTTGCCGAGTTTGCTATTCGCATGTCGCGCTCATGCGTTGTCGGATGTTGGATGGTGGCCTCTTGTCCTGCAAAGCATGGCCGTCAGCTTCTCCAATGCTCACGCCTTCCTTGGGCTGGGCTCGCAAGGCGGATATTTGAGAGAAGCCAGGGAGGGCCTGTTGGATACGATTCCGTGTCTGCTCACAGTGACAGGCACCTTTCAGGCCGTTTTCGGTCCGATTCTGCTGTTCCTCCTGTTATTAACCTTACGGAACCGTTTTCGCATCCGCTGAATACGCTGGCAATTGCTAACCTTGCGGCGAAGCGGAGCCTTCGCCCCCTTAACCTCCCATCAAGAATATCCTTCAGCGTCCCGTGAGGCGGGTCCAACGCCGGGGCCATCAATGATTTCGGGCGCGATGAACAGAGAGTTGCCGGGCGACCAGAGTTCGAGGCTTTCGGCATGTTCCTCGAAATAGTCCGGATAGGTCGTCACCCGGAATGTCTCATGCATGCCGGTTTGCAGAGTCACCGGGCACTCCACCGCACCGATCACCGCCGCATCCGCCAGACACTGCCCCTCAGGCCGCCGATCCGCAGCCCTGCGGCCCGGTTTAGGAAATCGGAATTTGATCCAAGCCAAGCGTCGAGAGGCGCACCGTGATCGAGGACTTCAAGGTGCCTACCGATTGAGACAGGTGATCCACCGGTTTGGTAAACGGCCTGCACCCTGAGGTGCTCCCGTGTCGCGACATAGCCGAGGTTCGGTCGAGCCCTTGGTGCGATACCGACGTACAAACCGAGAAGGAAACCACGACAGAGGATATCGCGAACCGCCTACACGTTATGTCTCGCCTGAAGCCCTACCTATGCACCACCTGCTAATTTCTCCAACTCCTGACGGAGCCCCGGGTCGAATGGCACCCCAACGGCGGCCTCCGCCGCTAGGGTGAGGCAAGCCGCAAACAGTTCGCCTTCAAGCTCGCTACCGAGCGCTTCCAAGACGGGTGGAGTGGTCGTTGCAGGCGCACGCAATCGAAAACGCTGCTTCTGAAGAATGCGGTTCCAGCGCGCCATTAGCCAAGGCTTAAGGCTCGGCAGCACGAATGGTTTGAAGTCAGATTGAGCGATCCATGTCAACAGACGTATGCCTGCGAGCAAAATCAGATCCGGTGACGGAACCGCTCCCTTAACCAAACGTCCGAGAATAATCGCTACTTCATTATCAAGATCAATACCACCAGGAGATCCAGCATCCCAACTGTCGAACAACGAGATCCCGGGATGGGACAGGCCCAATTCCTGCCTAAGAGCATCGCGCAACTGCTCAAGACCAACTGCACGTTCATCAAGCATCGATCGGATGCCGTAAGCAAGGATCGCGTTCCGAGCAAACTGGTCTGTAGCAGGATCGTACGGGCCATTGAGGGGCAAACTAGGAAAGATCACCCTCTCGGGATTAAGGACGCTGAATGATTGACGAATATTCGTCGAGTTTACAGAGCAATAAGTTGCCGATTGCAAATATTTCAGCAGGTAGGACGAAAAACCAACAGCGTTTTGCTCAGAAATCATTGCACCAATAACGTAAGTTCGAAACCAATGTTCGGAATATGGGATATGACCTTGCGCACCAAATTTCTCGACAACTTCCCGAACACCCGTGTTGAAACCATTTACTAGTTCGATCTCTGCCAGCATGTACCAACCGAAGTCAATGTGACCAAGAGGGTGCTGTTCAATCGCAGGCGCTGGCTCTGGGTTACTACATGCTCCGGGAAGAATTGTGATCGGCTTGCCTTCGATCTGGGGACACTCCCCCTCGACCATCGCCTTCAACCACAAGATCGCGTGTCTGACCAGTCGGTGACAGTGAGCCGCCTGCAAATTCGAATCAGCGCCAAACTTAGCTAGGCCCAGCATCGCATCTTTCATCAACACTATTGCTTCACGAAGGTTTCCTACCTGGAAGCTCGCCACGGCCGCGTCCGCGCGAAGTCCGACGTCTATTGCACCAAGATCAGCTGCATTGAGTGTCGTCGAGGCTGAGGCTCCGCGAAGAAACCATTGACGAGCTACCTCCCACTCTCCACATTCTGCCGCGCAAACAGCTGCTTCACGTACCACGAACACGCCATCAACAGCGCCAAACTTCGACATTTGAGAGACGGCGTCACGGAAGCAGTCGAGAGCTTCCGAGCCCCGCCCAATACGCTGGTAAAGTTTCGCAAGCGCCCGCACCAGAACCGCTTCGCGACCAAACCTGCCTGCGGCGTTACCGAGAACATCAATCGCACGAGCTGAATCGTTGAGTTGCTCATGGAGAATCATTGCGACGGCCACATGGCACTGGATGCTCAGACTAGCCAAGTCCCACGACTCTGCTTGTTGACCCATCTTTGTGTAGCTTTCGATCGCAGCAGCTGCATCAAAGTCAGGTCGGCGAGCCCGCGACGTCCATGGATAGTGAACCAAAAGGAAATATTCTTGGGAATTAGTATTAATAGGAGTCAAAAGATCAGTCCGTTCGTCGTCATCCAGCCGAGACAAGTCGTCAAAAATAGTCTCGAGACGTTTCACACAGTCCAAACCAGCAATGCCGATGTTGAACATCACTGCTCCCAACGGAAACTGAGGATCAGGCATAGCAACTGTAGCTCGCTCTGAGTTTGCGAAGTGACGGAAACGAGACAGCAAACTCACCCAGTCGGAGAGATGACGCGCGACACCGAGATTGTTGAGAGAAACGCCGAGCGCCGCACCCTCGAAGTCCGCCCGATCTAAGTCATTAGGCATGGCATCTATCTCGGAAAACAGGGCACCTGCTACTCTATCGGCATCATCAGATTCCTCTCCCTTTATGAGTAGCTTCAACTGCATGAGGCGAAGCATTACAGAGGTAGGCAGGTTCGCCGGATAGATCGGCCTAGTTGAGTCAAGATAAGGAAAAATTACGACGTGCTTCGCTATGTATCTAAGCGTCTTTTCATCGGCTGAATTTATCGCCTTGGCTAGCTCTACAAGAACATCCTGTGACGCTCCGAAAAGGCCATGATGTAGGATGGGGTCGATATCGGACACACTAATCGTTTTGCGGGCGGTTAAGGCTGTTGCAAATTCGCGGTGGACTAGGCGCTGCCGTGTTGTCGTCAGCATGTTTTGCGCGACACCACGCATGAGAGGCGAGAGGCGATAGCGATCTGACTTTGTTGGCTCCAGCCAACGGTCCGCTAACTCATCGAAACATTCACCTGCACGCTCGATTGAGGGTTGGACTGTTCCAACTGCGACACCGAGAGATCGTTCGAATGGTGCAATGGCGAGACTCAATCGATAAAGGAGTTCTCGTGTCGGTTCAGAGAGGGTGTTTCTCAGTTTGTTTCTCGCCGCACGAAACTCATCTTCTAAGTCGGCATTAGTGAGTCCTCCTACGATTAGACGATCAATTTCGAAGTTTGGCCAGTCGCGTGCTGCCATGCCGGCAACAAAAACATAGGTCAATTGCGGATGACCGCCTCCACAAGCCAGATGAGCAACGTGACCCCAAACGCTTGGGTCTCCGTTGTGATCTCTGATCAGCTCGTGGGTTTCTTCCAGAGTGAAGTGGGGTGATTTGACGATACTACTAGAATCGGTGGCGAGCGCGTTCAGAAGCGTTGCCGAGGGTCGGCGATTGCTTGTGACGATGATCCGCATATCGCGTCGTTTTGCACCTCCAACAACTTCGCCGAGCGAAGTTTGCACCGATGGTTCCGCTAGACAATTGATATCCTCCAACATGAGCGTCGCGGGGCCTAATTCAGCTAAAAGAATGAAGACCTGTTTGAGACGTTTCTGAGTTTCTGAGACGTCGGCATCCCGTAGGTCGACCCAGAAGCAAGGACCAGCAAAAGTGCCGGCGACGCACCGAGCAAGAATCGATTTTCCGGTCCCGGTGGGACCCACCACGAAACAGAGGCCTGCGTCCCTCAAGGCAGACCGAACGAGGGTCTCTAGGGATTCTCGGCGGACGAGAGTTGTGTGTTTTGGCAGCGTTGCTGCGTCGACGATCCACGGTGGACGCGCGAGATCCCAAGCATAGACTTTGGCCTCGCCCGGTCTCAGAGGGTCCGGTAGGTTCAGGGACTTACTCAGCAGAGCCTCAAAGACCGTGCGTGGAAGGGAAACGCTTGAGAAGGATTCCGCTAGTTGGCGCAATGCTGGGTAGGATAAGGCACGATCTTGCTCGTCGGGTGTCGCGCTCCAACTAAGGACTCGAGAGGCCAGCACGTCGGCAAATGGTCGTGCGTCTTGAGAAGGTACACCAAACCGCTTTCCCAGAAATACGCAGACTCGTTCTTCCAAGTCTCGGCGCAAATCTGCCGTGTCGGGGCTACCACAGTCCCAAGTAATCTTACGAACGAGATCTGCCAGAAGTTGTTCATCCGTGCGCCTTCTGCAAAACTCACGGACAGTTTCTGGGCTTGGTTCGCGTTCGAGTAATGCTCGCAGAGGACCGATATCTTCGTCAACCGTCCGCGCTTGCTGCCAATACTTGAGGCCGGGACGGTTACCAGGCCGATCATTTGGAGATTTCTCCCGGCCAATCTTTGCAGTTGTGAGAAACCGCAAGTGCACGTCACGGCCAGGGTTTCTTTCCACTAAGTCAACGAAAGCCTTAATTGCATCGCGAACCGCAGGGCTGTTGAGCGTTACGGTCCTCGAACCACTGGTATCTTTGACTTGAACAGCTTCGATGGTGCCGCCGATTACATGCGCGTAATCCTCGGCGACTTCCAGATAAATGAGGCCATTCTCCTCCACGTCCACCCACGCGAGTGCTGCAGCAAGAATCTGGTACTCATACCCTCGAATAGCATAAATTGCTTGACGAGCCGTGTCGGCGTTGGGGGGGCCAAGAGCTGTTTCCATGAAGCGCCTATGGCATTTGCAAAGCGAGGTAACGGTGAGAGTCACGCCCGAGGAGCGTAAAGCCTGTCTATCATCTAACTTGAGTCACGATAAGCCCTTTTTCAATTTGGCGGCTTCTTTTTCTCTTTTTCTGTCATTTTCGCCTACCGAATTGGCTCCAAGGCTTATGCCGAAAGTGCTAAATTAGGCCAAAAACCGTTGAGAATTGAACAATTTTTCATTCAACAGGTTCGTCCAACTCGAACATATTTCTAAGCGCGCTGCGATACCGGTCGAGACTACCGCCAAGCAACCGACAAGCGCATGTGCATCCAACCTTAGGACTCAGTCAGCTATTTTGCACGCTGGGCCAATCGTCAGTTTTCCTTAGGCACGCGATCCATGGTTAGCCGCCTCCCGGTTGCGTCGGCATAGCGGCATAAGGAGGAGAAGGACGGCAGCACCCGGTCGCCTTCCCGTTGCGCGACCGCCGATTACGTCTTGCCAAGGCGTCAGGCAAGCTCTGCCTGCGTTAGATTCGCCGTTGCGTGGGCGCGGACCCGCGCCTCCATGAGCGCTTATTTGTCATCCACGCGCGCATATCCTTCCCGGAATTCCGGGTCTTCCGTGAAGCGCGCCTTAAGGGCTCTCAGCTTCGTCATGAGGCCCCGAGGTGCAAAAGCAGAAGGACAGGCAACCTTCAGGCTGTCACCGGCCAGACCTCACGCCCTTCCGCATCCACGACCTGGACGAACGCGCTGCGCGTTGTGGACTTGAGATAGTCGTCGGTCCATTCGATTTCGATCACGCCCGACTCGTCCATCCGGAGCGGAAACGAAAGAAAGGGGTTCTCGGATACGCCCGAATACCATTGCGCCCGGAAGACCTCGACGCCATTGAAGCGGCAGACGACTGACTGAATGATGAACCGTGGATAAATGACGCCACTTTGCGGGTCTCGCCGCACTCCCGGCTCCATCGGGTGCCGGGCAAGCGTCTTGACGACGATGACCTCGCCTTGCCTCGCTTGCTCTGGAACCTTGAGGCGGCGATCGTCAGTCCGCGAAGCCACGATCAGCTGCAGGCCCCGAGGGTTACGTTCACGCGGGCGCGTGCAACCCCCACGCGTCCGTCGACCATGTCCGCGACAACCACCAAATCCGAAGTTTGCCGCATACGGCAGCGCATGGCGATTTCTGCTCGTCCGGATTGAGGCGAGAAATGGTATTTCGCCACTTCAGGAAACGGATTGCCCATCGCCAACACGTGAACGATGTCCGGGCGGTCCTCGCCCGTCATCGAGCACTGCACGCGGAACGTGATCGGAACGGCGTTACCGTTCTCCGCAATGTCTGGCGCGGTGAGGTCGACCAGGTCATCGACGACCGCGCGCCCACGGATAATGTTCCGCAGGATACGCTCCGCTTCCTCGGGATCGGGCTCCACGCGAAACGTCTGGCGAAAGCTCTGGAACCGATCGCGGAACGGATTACCCGCTGAATCGTCCGCCTGCACGCGGGTTCCGGACAGCGCGGCAATGGCAAGAGCGCCGGCACCGGACTTCAGCAGCGAGCGCCGGTCCCGACCCAACGCGCCTTGCGTCATTCCGGCGCCATCCGCTGCTTGTTTGGGCTTCATCGAGTCTGCGGCGGTCATGTTGCGGATATAGCGTATCGGTGTTTGCCCCGCTACTTCCGGCATCAGCGAAGCGTGAGCAAGTATGCGATCACATCTTCAACTGCTTGCGCGTCCAGGATCGGCCGGCCGCGATACCCCTCTGCAACCCGTTTCAGGCCATCCACACGGTGGAGCGCCGGCATCACGGTGTCCGGATTGAGGGCTTGAGGTGCTACCAGCCGCAGCCGGAGAGTGCCAGCCGAAGCCCGGCTTCCGATTCCGTCGAGCGGAGGGCCCAGGTCCCCGTGGAACGGCTCCTCCGAGATCGGGGCCTGGTGGCAGGCGAGGCAGTTTCCGGCCCGGCCAGCGACGATCCCCCGGCCACGGTCAGGATCCCCTTCCAAGCCGTTCAATGCCTCCGGAATCGAGTCGCCCACGATCCGATAGGGAGCAATCGGTTCAGACACGGCGATGGACGGGACGGCCACAAGGCACGCCACGAGTCCCGTGATGCTGTTAGCAAGAATTAAACGCATTGCCGCTTGCAGGGTATCGAACCGCAGGGAGGATACCTTGCACGCACCCGGAATCAGCGGGCGGGGCGTGGTGTCGTGCGTCCGCGAAGCGTGCTCCACGTCAATGCCGCCACGGTCAAGACGACTGCAGCAAGCGGAAGCGGCGCCTGCCAACTGCCCATTGCGAGCAAGGTCAGAAATCCCGCGAGGCACACCAGTCCGGGAACCAGAAGACCCAACGATGCTGCACCGTTGCGGGCCCGCAGGAAGAGCCCCAGGGTTGCAATGGCCGTGGGGTCCGGAGCAACGCCAAAAAATTCACCGCCCCCATACCCCCGCGCCAGTGCCAGCGCCGGATACAGGACCGTCCCTCCGACGATCAGTGCGGCACCGGTGACATTCCGGGCCCGGCTTGCCGAGCCGGCGGAAAAGCTCCGCCGCACCAGTCCCAGCCACAGGAGAAGCAGCGACTGGAGGTAGAACAGTGGCGCGCCGTAAGACGCGTACCCGTTGATCGCGGCATAACGCTGGCCCATGAACTCCGCACCAGACCAGAACCACGCCACAGCGAAGAGGGCGACAAGCACGTAGTCAGCAACAGCCTTGCGCCAAGGTCTCACCGCCAAGACGACCACAACAAGCAACGAAACCAGGGGCGGCGCCGGCCAGATGGCCGCATTGGACAGCTCGAACAAGCGCCAGTAGGCGTCGGGCGCGAAAAGCAAGAAATCCTGCAGTCCGTACTCCGGCCACGGCATCGTCAGAGCTGGGCGAACTGCTCCACGAGCTGCTGCTGCATCCGGGCGTCGGGAAGCGGCCCGAGCGCAGCCCTTTTGTTTTCCCGGACGTGGTCCTCGCGGGTGGTTGCCGGAATAACGCACGTAATTGCCGGATGGGCCAAGACAAATTTCAGCAGCATCTGGGCCCAGGAGGTCGCCCCCAATTCCCGCGCCAAGCCCGGAATGGGTTCATTGCGAAGGGCATCGACCAGAGCCCCGCGCCGGAACGGGCGATTGACGATGACGCCTATGCCTTTCTCCAGAGCCAGCGGCAGCAAGCGACGCGCGGCTTCACGATCGCCGAGGTTGTACGTCAACTGCACGAAATCGATCGGATACGCGGCCATGATCTGTTCCAGCTCGCGATGACGGCGTCCGTGCGACGTCGTCACACCCACATAGCCAAGCTCACCCGAGTCTTTCAGCGCAAACAGGAAGTCGAGGTGGGCCTCCCAGTCAATGAGGTTGTGGACCTGAAGGATGTCAAACCGTTCGATCCCCCACCGCGCGCGGGTTTGGCCCCATTGCTGCTGGCCCTCTGCCGCCGACGTCCAGATCTTGTCGACGGCCAGCACGGACGTCGGGTACCCCAGATTGCGAAGCGCATGGCCGATGGTGGCCTGGGACGAACCGTACATCGGTGATGAATCAATGACCCCGCCACCTTCGTCCACAAATGCAGCGACGACCTTGCTGGACCGCTCCAACAGGACCGGATCAGAGCCGACATTGAACGTGATCCAACTGCCGAGGCCCACGGCCGGAATTGGAACGCCACTGGAGGGAATCTGCCGTTGACTGCCGGGCTCTTCGCGGCCAAGCGCAACACCCGGAAGCAGCGCTGCTGCCGCGAGACCGGCAGTCCCACGGACGACTTCACGGCGATCCATGGTGGTCTTTCAACGCCTCCCCACGAAAACGGCCGCACACGGAGGTGCGACACAGATGCTCGGGCTAATGCAGTGGTCCTAGCCGGAGTCCGAACCAACGAAAGGTACGCGGACGCGGAGGCATTGGAAAGGATGACGGGCGCCGACACCGTTTCACGCTGCGATACCGGCAATCGCGCCCGGGACCTCGCTTCCGGTCCGGTGTCTCAACCCGACTGCGGTTCAGGCGCCGGTGGGGGTTCCTCCTCAAGCGCGCACGCCTGCACGTCGCATCGGATCCGGCCCTCGGGCACGGGCGAGCCCTCGGCACAGGTCACGGTGTAGACGATGGCAGCACCCTCGTTGCCAAGCCGATTGATTTCTGGCTTCAGACAACCGGCCTCGACTGCCGCATCGCGCGCGAGCGGGCCGTATTCGATCATGGCCATGGCCGGACCCACGGCCAGCAATGCCACGAAAAGAACCTGGCATCCGCGCGCCACCCGCATCTCGCCCGGTCGAGACATCACCGACTCCTCCCCGTCGCCAATCCTGCCATGCACTGTATCGTGCCCGGCGAGCGGAAGTTGAAGCGGGGCGGTTGCATGCGCTGTCTGGAGGACGTCAGGGTCCTGGATTTCACGACGTTGCTGCCCGGCCCTCTCGCAACTCTTGTGCTGGCGGAGGCCGGCGCCGAAGTCATCAAGATCGAGCGTCCGGGCGGTGACCCGATCCGCCAGTCGCCGCCCTTCGTTAACGGCGAAAGTGCCCCGTTTGCCATGCTCAACCGCGGCAAGCGGAGCATCGAAATCGATCTCAAGGAACCCGGTGCCGCAACCCGGGTCCTTGCGCTTGCCGAAACAGCGGACGTGGTCATCGAACAGTTCCGGCCCGGGGTAATGGACCGACTGGGGCTCGGCTTCGCTGCGATCCAGCGAGCCAACCCGCGCTGCATCTACTGCGCCATCTCCGGATACGGTCAGCAAGGCATGCGAGCGGATGTGGCCGGCCACGACATCAACTATGTTGCCGAAGCGGGCCTCCTCGCGGTCACGGCGGATCGGGACGGCAACCCCGTCATGCCGCATGCACAGATCGCGGACATCGGCGCCGGCAGTTATCCCGCGGTGATCAATATCCTGCTCGCGCTGTATCGCGCCCGAGCGACGGGTGCAGGCGCGTTTCTTGACATTGCCATGACCGAACAGATGTTTCCGTTTCTCTGGCAGGCCCTGGCCCACGGCTGGGCGACCGGCGCGATGGCCGGCCCCAACGAACTGCAGCTTACCGGCGGCAGTCCGCGCTACGGGCTCTACCCCACGGCCGACGGCCGCATGCTTGCGCTCGGGGCGTTGGAGGACCGGTTCTGGACCAATTTTTGCGACCTGATCGACCTCCCGGAGCGTCTTCGGGACGACTCTCTGGATCCAGACGCAACGCGGGAGGGCATTCGGAGCGCGGTCGGCGCTCACCCCGCCTCCCACTGGCAGCCCCGACTCCGAGCCGCCAGGCACCTCTGCTGTACCTTGATCCCGTCCCTCGCCGACGCCGTCGAGGACCCACAGTTTGCCGAACGCCGGATCTTTGCTTCGCGGGTCGCCATCGGAGATGGGGGCGAACTTCCTGCAGTCCCGGTCCCGCTCGCCCCCGGTCTCGCCCGTCGCACCGCGGCCGGCGGCCCGCCAACCCGGGCGCCGCACCTCGGCGAGGCGAACGCGCTGCTGGAGCCCGCATGACCCGTATCCTGGTGGTTCATGAGCGCGGCGGCGCGCTCCCGACTGCGCCCAAGGGCGTGACGCTCACAGGTATGCCATTGCCTAATAACGAGCACACACCCGATCAGGCCGTGGCACACGCAATGGCCGCGTGTCGGGATGGTCAAGCCGAAGCCGTGGTTGTCATCCTTCCTGCGGAGCGCCCGCAAGACACCTCCGGCACCGTGATCACAGCGATTCTGGAGGGCTCAGCAGTTCCCACTGTCCTCTGTTCTGCGCGCAAACTGCATGATTCTCCGGGCCACCGAGACTCGGGCCGGGCCGGGGAGCCCGAAACGCTGGCGACCGCGGTGGTCCACGGGTTCGGAGCCCGGACCGCAGACCTCGCGCTGCGTGCAGCCGTACAGCTCGTCCAGCAGCAGGCGAAGGTCTGAATCGTGGCCCCCTCTCCGCGCGCATCCATTCTCGGAATCTCGCCCTACAAGCCCGGAAGTTCGGGCCGGGGCCACGCTGGCCCGGTTATCCGGCTGTCCTCCAACGAAACACCGCTCGGCGCCAGTCCGGCCGCCATTGCGGCGGCCCGGGATGCGGCCCAAGACATCAGCCGGTACCCCGAACCCGGAGCTACGCCACTTCGCGAGGCGCTGGCCGAGGCGCACCGTCTCGACCCGGCGCGGATCGTGTGCGGCAACGGATCGGACGAACTCCTGGGGTTGCTCGCGACGGCCTACGCAGGCCCCGGCGATGAAGTGCTGTACAGCGAGCACGGCTTCCTGATGTATCCGATTGCTGCCCGGACTGCGGGGGCGACGCCCGTGACCGCGCCGGAAACCGATCTCACGATCGACGTGGAGGCCCTCCTGGCGGCAGCCACACCCCGGACCCGGGTCTGCTTTGTGGCCAACCCCAACAACCCGACCGGCACCGCGGTCGACCTGGCGGCTCTCCGGCGGCTGCGCGAAGGCCTGCCGGAGCAGTGCCTGCTGGTGATCGATTCCGCGTATGCCGAATACGTGGACGTGGCGGATTACGATGCCGGGTTCCGGCTGGTCGAAGACGGAGCCAATGTGACCGTCACCCGGACATTTTCGAAAATCTTCGGGCTGGCAGGATCGCGCCTTGGATGGGCGTACGGTCCCGCCGCCGTCGTTGACGCCCTCCATCGCATCCGCGGGCCCTTCAATGTCAACGCGGCAGCCCAAGCGGCCGGCGTTGCCGCCATCGGCGACCTCGAGTTCCTGGAACGCGCGCAGGCGCACAATCGCCGCTGGCGCCCGTGGCTCGAAGACGCCTGCCGAGGGCTCGGCCTTGAAGTGCGCCCGGGCGTCGCAAACTTCGTACTCGCACGGTTTGATCGGGAAGGTCCGCGGACCGCAGAAGCCGCCTATGCGTACCTCGCCGACCGAGGAATCTTCGGGCGCCGGGTTGCGGAGTACGGACTTCCGGACCATCTCCGGTTCACGGTCGGCCTGGAATCCGAAAACCGGGCCCTGACGACCGCCCTGGCCGAGTTTCTCGAATAGGGGTGCCTGCGCCGGAACCGGCGCACCCTTGCTACATTGCGGCCTGTTACGCCCTGTGGAGCCCCGGGGCGCTTTTCGGCCCGTCGGAGACCATCATGAAGCTTTACACCTTTGCCCCGGCACCCAACCCCCGCCGCGTTCACATGTTTCTCGCCGAAAAAGGCATCAAGGTTGATGAGGTCGAGGTCAAGATCCGTGACGGTGCCAACCTGGAGCCGCCGTTTACAGAGTTGAATCCGCTCCGCACGGTTCCGGTTCTCGTCCTGGATGACGGGCAGCAGATTACGGAAAGCGTTGCGATCTGCCGCTATTTCGAGGCCGTGCAACCGGAACCCGCATTGTTCGGCACCACTCCGCTCGAGAAGGGCATGGTCGAAAACTGGCATCGGCGCGTGGAACTTGAGGGCATGCAGGCGATCGGCGAGGCGCTCCGGAACACCAGTCCCCGGTTCGAGAACCGCGCCATCGCTGGCGCTCGGCCGTTCGCCCAGATTCCGGCCCTCGCCGAGCGTGGATTCGAGCGTACCGACCACTGGTTCAAGGACCTGGATGCCCGACTCGGCGAGAGCGAGTACGTCGCCGGCGATACGTTTTCGATGGCGGACATTTCGGCGTACATTGCCGTGAATTTCGCACGCATGGTGAAGGTCCAGCCGGATGAGACACTCCGGAACCTCGCACGGTGGCGGTCCGCCATCGACGCACGCCCGTCATCGCAGGTCGGCACGTAGGCTCTGGAGAAGCGCTCAGGAACCTCTATATGGTGAGGTGGTCGTGCCTTTAGCGGAGCCAGCCCCGATGGCCAATCCCGAACTCTCCGGCGATGTGTTTGCCGATTTCGGCGGTCTTGATCGCGAGACTGCATTGCCAGTCGTAGAACGCGCACTTTCCGGCGCTGACGACGGCGAGCTGTTTCTCGAAAACGCGCGCTCGGAAAGCCTCACCCTCGACGACGGACAGATTCGTGCCGCCGCCTTCCAGCATTCGAAGGGGTTCGGCCTGCGGTCGGTGGTCGGCGAGCGGACGGGCTACGCCCATGCCTCCGACCTCAGCGTCGAAGCGCTGAAGCGGGCGGCCGAAACCGTGCAGTCGGTGACCCGGGGCGCCTCCGGCACTGCGGATCTCGCGCCGCCGCGTCCCAACGCCCGCCGCTACGGAGACGAGGATCCGATCGGGGCGGTGCCCTTTCAGCAGAAAGTCGAACTGCTGTCGGCAATCGATGCCTATGCGCGGGAGCTCGACCCGCGGGTGCAGCAGGTGTCGGCCACGCTTGCCGGCTCCCACCAGGCGGTTGGAATCGTGCGGGCCGATGGCGCAACGGTGACGGACGTGCGCCCGCTCGTGCGCCTCAACGTGAATGTTGTGGTGCGCGACGGCGACCGCATGGAAAGCGGGACCTACGGATCGGGAGGACGGCACGGTTACGCCGTGCTGCTTGATCGCGCAACATGGACCCATCACATCGACGAGGCCCTCCGTCAGGCGCTCGTGCTCCTGGATGCGCGCGCCGCACCCGCCGGAGAGACGACGGTCGTACTGGGGCCCGGGTGGCCTGGAATCTTGCTGCACGAGGCCATCGGCCACGGTCTCGAAGGCGATTTCAACAGGAAGAAAACAAGCGTCTTCAGCTCACTGATGGGCGAGCGCGTCGCAAACGAATCGATCACGGTGATCGACGACGGGACGCTCGACAATCGCCGTGGCTCGCTCACGATCGACGACGAGGGGACGCCCACGCAACGGACAACCCTGATCGAGAACGGCCGCGTGGTCGGCTACATGCAGGATCGCCAGAACGCACGGCTGATGGGCACGGCCTCCACCGGCAATGGGCGGCGGCAGAGTTACGCGCACCAGCCAATGCCACGCATGCGCAACACCATCATGCTCGCCGGCCAGCAGGACGCGGACGAGATCGTCCGCTCTGTCCGGAAGGGCCTGTACGCCAAAAGCTTCGGTGGCGGGCAGGTCGACATCACCAACGGCAAGTTTGTCTTCTCGGCAAGCGAAAGCTACCTGATCGAAGACGGGAAGATCACGGCTCCGGTCAAGGGGGCCACGCTCATCGGGTCGGGTTTCGAGGTTCTGAAAAAGGCCACCATGATCGGCAACGACCTGAAGCTTGATCCTGGTGTCGGAACCTGTGGCAAGCAGGGGCAACTGGTGCCGGTCGGCGTCGGGCAGCCCACGATGCTGGTCGAGGGGATGACGGTAGGCGGCACCGACGCCTGACGGACCAAGCGGGGCGTCAGCCGCGCGAGACCGAGAGCGCGAGTTCGCGGAATTCACCCTGCCCGGCGCGCCAGGCCCGCACCTCCCATTCGGGATGCGGCCCGGCGATAAGCCACAAGAGGCCGGGCTCGAGGATGCTGGAGCGGTCGGTCTCCGACGGCTCCGCGCTGCTCGCCGGGTGCGAGTGGTACAGCCCGATCATCGGCAGGCCGCCCGTCCGCGCCTCCCGTTCCACACGGAACCGGACGGCAGGGTCCACCTCGAACCGTCGCACCGGGTCGGGGGCCACGTTCGCACCGGGAACGCACGCCCGAACGATAACCGTGTCCTTGTCGGTGTGGCCGAGGAGCAGGCCGCACGCCTCGTTGGGGACAGCTGCTTGCGCGGCCCCTCGAATCGCCTCTAGCACGCTGGCATCAGCCACGACGCAGCGCCCGGAGTCAGGCATCCCCGACGCCTGCACCGGCTGGCGGGAAGGAGGCACTTGCACCCAGCTCAACCAAAATGTCGAAGAGGGCTACGATCAGGATCGCGGTCCCAATCAGTATCGTCGCCCCCATGACGATCACCAGGATCAGAAGGAGGCGGGTGGACCTGTCCTCAGGGAGCTTCAACTGACGTGTCTCCAACCACTGGTCCCCGTGCCGTCAACTGGATCGTACCGCAGAACCAGCCGTCCATGCGGCTGGATCGCATCGTCGCTGCGTACGTCGACGACATCAGCCGGACGCGGGCCAAGGCGCTGATTGAGTCTGGCCTCACAACCCTCAACGGCGTGGTCGTACAGGATGCCGCACACGCGGTGACGCCCGGTGCGGAGATTACTGTCAGCATCCCGCCTCCACGCCCCCTCGCAGAGCCTGCGCGCAATATTCCCCTCGACGTGATCTACGAAGACGAGCACCTGATCATCGTCAACAAGCAACCCGGCCTGGTCGTGCATCCTGCACCCGGGCACCGTGGCGACACACTCGTAAACGCCCTGCTTGCTCACTGCGGGGACAGCCTGTCGGGCATCGGTGGTGTCGCCCGACCCGGCATCGTGCACCGGCTGGACCGGGATACGTCGGGTCTGCTGATCGCGGCCAAGACCGATCGCGTGCATGTGCAGCTTGCGGCTGCCATTTCGGCGCGCGAGATCACCCGCACGTACCACGCCGTCTGCTGGCGCATGCCTCGACCGCGCACGGGCCGGATCGAACGGCCAATCGGACGGCACCCGCGCCACCGCACCCGGATGGCGGTTGTGACGCGCGGCGGTCGCGCCGCAGATACCCACTATCGCACCGTGTTCGACGTCGCCGGAGAGGTCAGCCTCGTCGAATGCCAGCTTGGCACCGGGCGCACCCATCAGATCCGGGTCCACATGGCCTCCCTTCGCTGCCCTCTGGTCGGTGACTCCCTGTACGGCGGTCAACGCACGCCTCCGGTAGCCCTGGATCCGGCGCTCCGCGACCGGATCGGAGCGTTCCGGCGGCAGGCGCTCCATGCCTGCCGCCTTGTCCTGACGCATCCAGCCACCGGATCGAGGCACGAATTCGAGGCGAAACCGCCTCCGGACCTCCAACACCTCGTGGCGGCCATGCGCGCCGCACGCGCGTCCGTGTCCGAAAACCTTGATCCACCGCACCGCAACCGACATGTATAGGGGCGTTCAGCCCTTCTCCCACGAGTCAACCTGCTGATGGCCAATCTTGCCCTACCGGCACTTACTCACTCCGGCCTTAACCGGTATCTGAAAGACATCAACCAGTTTCCGATGCTGAGCCGGGAAGAGGAGTACATGGATGCCACGGCGTGGCGGAGCCATCAGGACATCGACGCGGCCCACCGGCTGGTCACGAGCCATCTGCGCCTCGCCGCCAAGATCGCGATGCGATATCGGGGCTACGGGTTACCGGTGACCGACCTCATCCAGGAAGCCAACATCGGTCTGATGGAAGCGGTCAAACGCTTCGATCCCGACAAGGGCTTTCGCCTCTCTACCTACGCGATGTGGTGGATTCGCGCAGCCGTCACGGAATATGTCCTGCATTCATGGTCGCTCGTGAAGATCGGCACAACCGCCGCCCAGAAGAAGCTGTTCTTCGGGCTCCGGAGGATGAAAAACGACCTCAAGCTGATCGACAGCGGCGACCTGCCGCCTGAACAGGTCCAGACGATTGCCGAACGCATGAACGTGCCCGAACGCGAAGTGGTCTCCATGAACCGGCGACTTGCGGGCGGGGACCAGTCGCTGAATGCGCCGGTGGGCGATATTGAGGACGGTTCAGAATGGCTCGACTGGGTTGAGAGCGACGAGGTCGACATCGAGGAAAACCTCGCAAATTCGGAAGAACTGGCTCAGCGTCGTGCGCTGTTGGGCCGGGCGCTTGCCGCACTGAATGAACGCGAGCGCCGAATTTTCACGGAACGCCGGCTGCGCGAACCTCCGCGCACGCTGGAGGCTCTGAGCGGGGAATTCGGCGTGAGCCGGGAGCGAATCCGCCAGATCGAAGTGCGGGCATTCCAGAAAGTGCAGGCGTCGATTCAGGATGCGGTTGCGCATCAGGACCCTGTACCGATGGCGATCAAGGCCCTTCCGGCCGCGGAGCCGGTCGTGGATGTCGAGTGATGCGCCAACTGTCGGGCCCAACTGCAACGTCATGCGCCGCCAGCCATGACCCGCCCAATCCCACGCCTGGAGCCCGGCGAAACCTTTGTCTTGCCAACGGTCGTCACGTAGAGTGATGGCGCACCAAAATCCGTTCGTCCGTTGGTGGATCGATGCAACGCAGGCGAGGAATCACCACAGGGCGCGGTCCGTGCGGTTGAAGGTCGTTCTGGCCGCGACCGCGATTGCAGCGGTGGTCGCAGGACCGGCGCACGCAAACGTCCTCAGGTGGGCGTTCCAGGGCGATGCCCAGGGCCTTGACCCGTATGTCCTGAATGAATCGTTCACTCTCGGGTTTCTCGGCAACGTCTACGAAGGCCTGATCCGGCGTAACCCCGATCTCGAGATCGAGCCGGCGCTGGCCGAACGCTGGGAGCTACTGGAGCCGACACGATGGCGGTTTTACCTCCGCCGTGGTGTGACATTCCACAACGGAAACACGTTCGACGCAGACGACGTGCTGTTTTCCGCCGCGCGCGTGCGCGCGGACGGCTCCGACCTCAAGACCCGCATCGGCGACGACGTTGAGGTCGTCAAGGTCGACGATCACACAGTCGACTTCATCACTGCCACGCCGAATCCGATTCTCCACTCGGAATGGGCAACCTGGTTCATCATGGACAAGGAGTGGACGGAAGCGAACAATTCGGTTCAGCCGGCCAGCGTTACAGCCGGCACCGAAAACTACGCCAACTTTCATGCCAACGGCACGGGTGCCTTCGTAGTTGTCGAACGCGAGACCGATGTGCGGACGGTCCTCCGGCCAAATCCGCACTGGTGGGATGACCCGGTTCATAACCTGACCGAGGTCGTCATGACTCCGATCAGTGCTGACGCAACCCGGGTTGCAGCGTTGCTGTCGGGTGAGGTGGACGTGGCGTTTCCGGTGCCCGTCCAGGACATTGGCCGAGTCGACGAGCATGACGGCACGTCGGTTCTCCAGGGGCCGGAACTTCGGACGATCTTTCTGGGATTTGATCAGGGCCGAGCGGAACTTCTCGAATCCAGCGTCAAGGGTGTCAATCCCTTCCAGGACAAGCGTGTGCGGGCGGCGTTCTACCATGCGATCGACGTGGAGGCGATCAAGCAAAAGGTGATGCGAAACCTCGCGACCCCCTCCGCCATCATGATCTCGCCGCAACTCTTCGACTACGCCGATGCCCTGGCCCGCCATGCCTACGATCCCGCCATGGCCAAAACATTGCTTGCCGAGGCCGGCTATCCGGACGGATTTGAAGTCGGCATGGACTGCCCGAACAATCGGTACGTCAACGATGAGCGAATTTGCCTTGCGGTGACCGCGATGCTCGCCCGCATCGGAATCCGGACGAAGCTGCTGGCCCAACCGAAGGCGCTCTATTTCAAGAAGGTGCTCGGCCCTGCCTATGAGACCAGCTTTTACCTGCTGGGTTGGACGCCCGGTAATTTTGACAGCTGGAACGTGCTCTACAACCTCGTTCACTGTCGGCAGGACGACGGGGCAGGCAAGTTCAATCTGGGCAATTACTGCAATCCGGATCTCGATGCCTTAACAGCACAAATCCTGGTTGAAGCCGACCCCCAGCGCCGCAACGCGATGATCGCCCAAGCGTATCAACTCCTCCATGAAGACTTCGGTTACATCCCACTTCACCAGCAAGGCCTCGCATGGGGTGTAAGCGACCGCGTCGAGGTGAAGCAGCGAGCGGATAACGCGTTCCATTTCTTCCGGGCAACCGTCAAATAGGAGCCAAGAGGCACACGACGGTGGAGATGGGAGCTCTGGCGCACCATCGGACGCCTGCTGCTCGCATCCTCAGCCTCCTGCGGCGGTGTCAACAAACATGGCCCGGTTGCTTCCAAGCGGCCTCGCGCAACCGAGGCTGAATCAGCCGATGCGCATGTTCCGGGACACCGGAATGATGTCCGATCACGGAGCAGACCTTTGCACCCGGCTGGCAGGACACCGGATCGGCCGAGATCACCGGACCAGTGGCGTAAACGGAGATGGAGTTCGGTCGCGTGGCGCAGCGCCTACATCGGTGGCCCCGGAATTCGTCGCGAAGGACAGCCCGGGAGGCAGCAACCTTCCCCGGAACGTGCGCCCCGATCCATTGACCCGAAACGCCCTGATGCCGGCGCAACACCGGGTGTTTGCAGCATGCTGCCGCGCATCCGCTGCCCGTTGGCTGCATTTCGTATGAATTCGGCCGACGTTGTTGCACTCGGATTGTGCGCCGCGGCAGGGCAGTTTGTTGTGCGTTCACCTGGCTGGCCAAGATCCGAAGGCAGGCAGGCGCCGATCGCCGAACTCGCATGATCGCGCACGTCGTCAGCCGACTCGCTCAGGCGCTCCTCGTGATGTTTTTCGTGGCGCTGACCGCGTTCGCGATGTTCCAGTTCGTCGGCGACCCGGTGAACCAGATGGTTGGAATCGAGACCACGCCGGACGAACGCGAACAGCTCCGAGAGAGGCTCGGACTGAACGATCCCGTACTCGTGCAGTTCGGACGCTTCGTACGCAATGCGCTCACGTTTGATTTTGGCATCTCCTATCAGCACAAAAAGCCGGTTGCTGAACTCCTGCTTGCGCGAATGCCAGCCACCCTCGAACTGTCGCTGCTCTCAGCAGTGCTGGCGCTCGTGTTGGGCGTTCCAATGGGTGTCTATACCGGGTTGCATCGCCATAGCCTGCTCAGCCGATTGTTCATGACCATCTCCCTGATCGGAGTGTCGTTGCCGACATTTCTGATCGGAATTCTGCTGATCTTTGTGTTCTCGGTGCTTCTCGGCTGGCTCCCCTCGTTCGGGCGCGGCGAAGTCGTTGACCTCGGGTGGTGGACCACCGGGCTTCTCACGCGCTCGGGGCTTGAGGCCCTGATTCTGCCGTCGATCACGCTGGGGTTGTTCCAGATGACCCTGATCATGCGGTTGGTGCGCTCGGAGATGCTGGAAGTGATGCGCACCGATTACATCAAGTTCGCGCGGGCGCGCGGGCTGCCGGACCGCATCGTGCATTTCCGGCACGCTCTCAAGAACACGCTCGTCCCGGTCATCACAATCACCGGCCTGCAACTCGGAGCCATCATCGCCTTCGCCATCATCACCGAGACCGTTTTTCAGTGGCCCGGCATGGGACGGCTGTTCCTGCAGTCCATCCAATCGGTCGATATTCCGGTCATGTCTGCGTATCTGATCCTGATTGCCTTCCTTGTCGTCGCCATCAACCTGATCGTTGATCTCCTCTATTTCGCCATCGATCCTCGCCTCCGCATTGAGCGGAGCGTTGACGGGCGGTAACCCCGAAGCCGCTGCTGCCCAGGACGCTGATGTTCGCTGATCCACGCGAGGCTTACCGTCGATGGTGCGACAGTGAGCTGTGGTACAGCTTCACGCGCTCACGCCTGGTGGTTGCTGCAGCAATCGTCACGGTCGCCATCATGCTGGCGTCCCTCTTCGCACCTGTCATCGCACCTCAAGACCCGTTCGACCTTGCATCGCTCAGCATCCTGGACGCCCACATCCCCCCGGTCTGGGACGCTGGCGGTGATCCACGGTTTCTGCTGGGCACAGACGATCAAGGACGCGACCTCCTCTCCGCCATCCTGCACGGCTCCCGCATTTCCATCGGGATCGGCCTGGCCTCTGTGGCCTTCGCCATGGTCCTGGGAGTCGGGCTCGGACTGTATTCGGGTTATGTGGGCGGCCGGGTCGACGCGCTGATCATGCGCATCGCCGAAATCATGCTCTCGTTTCCGACGATCCTGGTTGCACTCCTTCTCAACGGGATCATGCGCGGCCTCGCCCCGGTTGCCATCCAGGATCAACTGGTTGTGCCGGTACTGATCCTGGCGATCGGCATCTCCGGATGGGTGCAGTATGCGCGAACGGTCCGGGGCTCCACGCTGGTGGAAAAGGACAAGGACTACGTCCAGGCCGCCCGCCTGATCGGGATCCGCCCGGTGCGGATCATGGCGAAGCACATCCTTCCGAATACCATGGGGCCGGTGCTCGTCATCGCCACGATTCATCTCGCAACCGCAATCCTGACCGAAGCGACCCTGTCGTTTCTCGGTGTCGGTGTGCCGCCTACGGAACCATCGTTGGGCACCCTGATCCGGATCGGAAACGATTTCCTGTTTTCGGGCGAATGGTGGATTACGATTTTCCCCGGAGCGGCGCTCGCCGTCCTCGTGCTTGCTGTCAACCTGCTGGGTGACTGGCTGCGCGACGTGCTCAACCCGAAGCTGCGCTGAGCATGGCCCTGCTCGACGTCGACCATCTGCGCGTCGAATTCCCGACCCGCAAGGAGCCACTGATCGCGATCGACGACGTGTCGTTGTCGATTGAGGCCGGGGAGGTTCTCGGTGTCGTCGGCGAATCCGGCGCTGGCAAGTCGATGACGAGCGCGGCTATCGTCGGGCTCATTGAACCGCCCGGGCGGATCACTGCCGGTGAAATTCGTCTGCATGGCCGGCGCATCGATCACCTGCCCCCGCACGCCTTGCGGGAGATACGGGGCAATGAGATCGGCGTGGTGTTCCAGGACCCGCTAACCAGCCTCAATCCGCTTTACACCGTGGGCCACCAGCTGGTGGAGACGATCCGCACGCACTCAGCCCATGGACCCGCCGCCGCTCGCCGGCGCGCGGTCGACCTACTCGACGACGTGGGCATTCCCGGCGCGGAAACGCGGATGGATTCGTACCCCCATCAATTCTCGGGAGGCATGCGCCAGCGGATCGTGATCGCGCTCGCAGTGTGCGCCAACCCGAGCCTGATCATTGCCGACGAGCCGACGACCGCGCTTGATGTCTCGACCCAGTCACAGATCATCGCGCTCCTTCAACGCCTTTGCCGTGAGCAAGGCACCGCCGTGATGCTGATCACGCACGATATGGGCGTGGTCGCCGAGATGGCCGACCGCGTTGCCGTGATGTACGCCGGCCGCATCGCCGAAATCGGGCCGGTACGGTCAGTACTGCAAGCCCCCAGGCACCCCTACACTGCCGGGCTCATGGACTCGATTCCCCGGCCTGGGCATCGGCGCGCCCGGCTCGCGCAAATCGACGGCGCCATGCCGCGCTTGCATGCCCTGCCATCGGGCTGCGCATTTCATCCACGCTGCCCGAAGACGATGGCCCGCTGTCGCACCCGGCAACCGATGCTCCAAGCAACCGACGATGCCACGGCCGCTGCCTGCTGGCTCTATGGCAGCGAACGTCCGCATGGCTGAACCCGCCCGATCCCTGGTCGAGGTCCAGGACCTCGCGCGGCATTTCGATGTATCGAAGCCGTGGTTGACCCGGGCCATCGAGCGACTGCCAACCCAGACGCTGAAAGCAGTTGACGGGCTGGATTTCGCCATCCGGCGCGGAGAAACGTTCAGCTTGGTGGGCGAGTCCGGTTGCGGAAAGTCCACTGTCGCGCGCCTGGCGGTTGGTCTGGATGCCCCTACCCGTGGACGCGTCCTCTTTGACGGCGTGGATCTCGCGGACGCCGGCGCACGCCCGGCCGCCGCGCCGATTCGCCGCCGCATGCAGATGATCTTCCAGGACCCGTACGCCAGCCTGAATCCACGCTGGCGCGTCTCCGACATTGTGGCGGAACCCCTGGACGCATTCGGACTTGTGGCGAATCAATCCGACCGTACGGAACTGGTCATCCAGTTGCTGCTGCAGGTCGGACTGGCACCCGAGGACCGGCGCAAGTTTCCGCATGAATTTTCAGGCGGACAGCGCCAGCGAATCTCCATCGCCCGTGCACTCGCAGGCAGTCCCGACTTTCTGGTGTGCGACGAACCCACGTCGGCGCTGGATGTCTCGGTGCAGGCACAGATCCTCAATCTCATGAAGGATCTGCAGCGAACGCTGCAACTGACTTACCTGTTTATCAGCCACGACCTGGCCGTCATCTATCACGTTTCCGACCGGATCGCGGTGATGTATCTCGGCCGATTTTGCGAGATTGCGTCCACCGAGGCTTTGTTCGACAGGCCCGGGCATCCTTACACCCGGCTCCTGCTCGATGCGATCCCTGATGTTGCGATGACCGGACGCGCCAGCACGTCCATCCGCGGTGAAGTCCCCAATCCGCTCCGACCGCCACCGGGCTGCGCGTTCCACCCGCGCTGCCCATACGCCAACGAGCGCTGCCGCCAGGAAATTCCCCAACTCCAGCCAACCGGTGACCACCGCGTGGCATGCCACGCGGTGGAAGAGCAGCGCCTTCCCGCGGGCCAGTTTCAGTCGAGTCGCATCAAGTAAACAGCATCGCCAGAGCCTGATTCCATTACCCAAACCCAGCACCGTACGGAGAAGGATGCGGATTTGCCTCTCCTTTGGTACGGCGGGTCGATCCGGATCACGCGCTTTCGTTCGGCCCCTGCCGGTGATGCCAAGCTGGTCCGGAATCATTTGTTCAACGATACGATCGTCATCAGCTATGTGGTGCCCCGGCCGCTGGGCGGCAGGCGCATCGGCACGGACAAACACGATGCGGAAGCGAGCTGCGAAGAGCCGCCGGTCGTGACGGCGACCGCGGGCAAGTGGTGCCCGGAGCGTACGCACTTGGCAATGCTGCGAGCTGGCGCCGACCACGCGGTCGACAGCGGCCCTACATTGACTCGGTGCCTTCGTTTGCACAAAGTGCGGACGGTGGGCTCAGGCGAAGGACGTTTGGATGGTGACGCCCCGTCGTGCGCTCGCTTCATCCCGCGCATGATGGGTTCAGCAGCGAGCAATCTCGGGCGGACGTGCTCCAGCCCTCCCTGATCGCGGATTGCGGGGATCTCGCCCCGAACGGGGACCTCCTCGAATAGTCCAGTGTTTGCAGGAACAGTGACGGTCGGGCAACAGGAGTGTCATATGGGCGGACTGATGAACAATCCGAACGCACTGCTCTACAAGTGGCTGGTCATCAACTCGTTTGCTCTCCTCCTCGTCTACATCGCCTGGCTGCGTGACTGGATCAGCCTGGTGGTCGAAAGCGATGCGAGCTCACTGAGCCTCGTCATTGGCGTGGTGTTCCTGGTGTTCTGGCTGATCAGCTCATTCCGCATCCTGACCGTCAACCGGGAGATCGGTCTGTTTGTCGCCGGACAGAAAACCGGCGTCGCCGCGGACTATTTCGGAAGGCTGCGCCGCAAGGGCGCCAACCTGGGTGGCGAGAAAGTCGACCAGACGCTTCTGGCAAGCACGCTGCGTGCGCGCATGTTTCTGCCGATTCAAATCGTCGCCTATGTCGCCAACGTGCTCATTCTGCTGGGCCTCATCGGAACGGTCGTGGGCTTTGTGATCGCTGTCAGCGGACTCGGAGACAGCATCGCAGGGGGCACGAACATTGAGCGGGTGCAAGGCGTCCTTGGCCAAATTGTCAACGGCATGGGGGTCGCGCTGTTCACCACACTCCTCGGCGCGATTCTGGGCGGTCTTTGGCTGCAAATTCACTACCAGATGCTGGTACGGGCGGCCGGTGGCCTCGTCGTCGACATCGTTGAGCGGGCGGACATCGAGATCATTCCCGAAATTCGCCGTTTCGAGTCCGAACCAACGGCCGAAGTCCCGGCGAACTAGCCCCGGACGCTCCGACGGCCATGACAGACTTCGATGTGTTGGGGGGCCAGCACGAAGACCCCGCAGCGATCGCGTTTCGCGACATCCTGTTCCTGATGGTGTTCAGCCTGGTCGTGGTGATCTTTCTGCTGACCTTCCTGATCAATCCGGTACCCAAACCCGACGATGTGCCGCTTCGCACCCAAATTCTGATCGAGGCGACCTGGCCTTCGGGAACCGCCTACGACGTCGACTTGTGGGGCATGGGACCCGACGGCGTTCCGGTCGGGTGGGGCATCTACGAAGCCGGCCCCGCCCTCAACCTTGAACGTGACGACCGCGGAAAGATCAATGACGTGTCCACGCTCAATTATGAGTGGATGTCCATCCGCACACGCGATGCCGGTGAATACATCGTGAATATCCACTTGTACAACGAGTACAAGGAACCGTTGCCAGTGCCGGTGAAGGTGCGGGTGACCGGCAAGGGCGACATCGGAGAGATCTTTGCGACGGAGATCCTCCTGAAACGCCGGAAGGAAGAGGTCACAGTGGTGCGCTTTACCCTTGATGATGACGGCAAGGTCGTCGAAGACAGCGTGCATGACCTGCACAGGTCGATCTTGTCCGAGCGTTGAACCGTGACGGAACTGCTGCTGTTCATCATCATTTATGCGCTGTACGCGGCTACCGTCTGTTTTCTTTTCGTCATGCTGTTCATTCGTGAGTTCCGGCGGTGGTGGCTGCGAGGCGCAACGCTCGCGTTCGGCTTGGTCGCCCTGGCCCTGCCAATAGGCCTTGCCGGCAATACCCTCGGCTACCCCGACCCATGGCCCGAGCCCGGGCGTTACGACGTGTTGGGTTGGGACGTCGATGAGGTGGGGGAGGCGTTGTACCTGTTCACGATGGCTCCCGATGGATCGGAACCGTACCACTTGCGGGTACCCTTCGACCTCGGCACCGCGCTCAAGCTCCAGGAAGTGGCCCAGGAAATCAGCATCTACAAGCAGATCACAATCGACATTTTCCCGGAATCGACCGAGCACGGACCCAAATACGCGTTCAACATCGAAAGGGTCTTCAAGGTTGACGAATAGCCACGCCTTCCGCCGGCAGTTCAGGAGCCGCATGCATGCCGTTTGACCTCACAAGCGGGAACTGGGGCACGCTCCTGCTTGCCCACATCGCCTGTGTGGGGGTGGTGCTGGCGGCAATCGTGTGGCGCAAGGGCTGGCTGAAGCCGGTCGCGGTTGTTGCGGGCGCCGTGAGCCTGTGGCTGCCGCTGTTCGCGTTTCTCGATACGCTCGGCTTGCCTAATCCCTACCCGCCGTTGGGAGATTACCGCCTGATTTCATCGCGATACGATCAGGACGCGGAACGCCTGTACGTATTTGTCGATACTCTGGGACGCGAAGCGACACCCCGGGTCTACAGCATGCACTTCGACAAGAGCCGCTACGAGCGGATGGCGCAGAATGTCGATTACAGCGCGGTCGTAATGCGGGTCGGGGATGATGCGGGCGGAGACTACGAAGTGGTCTATGTCGACTATGAGCCGCCGGACCTGCTCAAGGACGGCCTGATGCGAGGTTACACGGAACCCCGCGAAACCGATTAGCTTCGAATTTCAGCAAATGCCTTGGCCCGGGCATGCGGTCTTTCGCTGGTGATCTCAATCGTGAGGTCACGTCCGGCGTTTGTTTCGTGCCGGGCATTGGCTGGCTGAAACGCCGCTTCCTTACCTGCCAAGATTCGCTGTTGGCGGGTAACTGCCCCCACTGGCGACGGGGCGGGGGAGGATCCCGGGACTGGAGGGCCGGAAGGAATACCCGACAACCGGCGACGTGAAGGCGCGGCACACGGCTGCCGTGGGGCGCACGTCGCTATTCTTTCTTTTCGTCTTCAACCGGAATTGGTTCCGCCTCGGCGCTGGCCACGAAGAAGCCGGGTTCGAAACCGAAACTCTTGGCAATCCGGTACGACTGCTTGGCCTTGTTCTGGTAACGCAGGACTCGCTGCAGGTGTGCGGCGCGGTCGGAACGGTTCCTGGGCCCGAGTTCGGCCAGCAGCATGTATGCGTCCCCCAATTCCTTGTGCGCCGCCGCATGGCGCTTCGGAAAATCTTCGACAGTGAAGATCGCAAGCGCGCGTTCGTAGGTCTTGACGGCTTCCTGCAACTCTCGACGCCGGTAGCCGCGCTCGGAAAGCAGGACATGGGCCCGGCCAATGTCTTCCAGGGTCTCGCCGCGGGCGATCGGCGCCTGGAGCGGACTCGCGAGCCGCAACGCTTCTTGGTAGCTCTGCATTGCATTTTCCATCGGATTCCCATCGGGATCCATCTCGTGCAACCGTCGATGGGCGTTGCCAATCAAGCGCAAGCCGGTCGCATACAGGCCGGCGTCGCTCTCTTCGGAAAGGTTGGACAGGCCTTCTTCGAATGCGCCAATTGCCGCCATGGCATGGGAGGGGTCGCTCGTGACACGTGACTGGAGCAGGTAGGCATCGCCAATGCGGTTCGCGATCAGACTGCGCGCGCGCGTGAGGCCGTCCGGACTCAAGTCCAGTGCCGCCTGATACGATTCGATGCCACGCTCGAAACTGCCCTTCGCATGTCCCGCGCTCGCCAGCTCAACGAGGCAAGTTCCGACACGGCCTCGCAGCCTGCGTTCGGTCTCCGTGGTCAGTTCGTCGATGAAGCCGGCGAGGACGTATTCGTATTCTGTCAGTGCGGTTTCGTAATCGGTTCTCGCAAACAGCCTGTCGGCCCGATCGATCTCATGCGCAATCATCGCCTTGCGTTCGGCCGCTTCGCGCGGGCGGACAACCGTTTCGACATACACTGTCGCCTGCCAGATCGACACTGCCAAGATCCCCAGAATCAGCGTCGTGACGGTTCCAGGGTAGCGGCCGATGAACCTTCCAATCACGGGCACCTCCGCCCCGGCCGGATCACCGCCGCCCTGGCAGTCGACCCAAGGCCTTCTGTGTCACCAGCCAATGTAGGCGCGCTAAGGGTTGCTCGCCCGCGCGTTGGCGGGCGGCAGGTCCAGAGAAAATTCGACCGGCATGACCGAGGCCTGCCCGCCCATGCGCATGGAAATCCACCTGCTGGTAAATCGTACGCTCGACGCCCCTTCCGGATACATGAACACAAAGACCGCGGTCTTGCTCGATTTCCGATCAACCGGGGTGATGTCCGGCGCAATGCCATCTGCGCTGACTAGGGCAAATCGTTCCTGCGTCGCCTCGTCGATCAGGCTGATCGTCTCCAGGTACTGATCTTCCAGGAGAATCGGCCTTCCGGTTGACGCATTGTTTCGGTAGCGAAGCGAGACTGTCAGCTGGTCACCAGTCCGTTCGACACGACGCAAGGTCCAGCGCCAGTGATTTCGCTCTGAGACTTTCGTGTTGAATTCGGCCTGCCAGCTTGTGGTGTCGGCATGCACCACGTGCTCGTGTTCTGCGGCTGCGGCACCGAACGCTGTGCCGGCGATCAACACCAGCACCAGGACACCATGAGAAGGTCGCATGCGTGTGGCCTCCTGCCTGTGCTTCGGGTGGAAGGGTTGGGGCACGGCGCCCCAATGCTGCAAAGTCCGAGTGCGCGCTCAAGCGAGCCGCTGGGGTCCGTTCGGTCTATTCAATGTAGGACAGATGCTCCCTGGCCTGGGCTAGACCGCCCTCGCCCTCATGCCACGTGATGTTGCCGTCGCCGTCAGCGTCGCGGCCGTTCAGAATCCACTCGATCCGCTCCACAATTTCCTCAGCATAGAAGGCCGACGCGACGGGAGATGCCCCGCCCAGGATTTGCCCTGCCTTGTCGAGGGATTTGCCAGCCCAGAACTGCACATTCCGAATGGAGGCAAGCACGTGCTCAGAGTGGAGGATGACGCTGTCGCTGGCGTCCTTCGCGTCACGGGCAAGTTCGATTTGTTCGATGATGTCAGCCGCCGCCTTGACGATTCCGTATCCCGCTCCCGGCCCTCCGCCGGACTCGGTCATCGGATCGATTGCGTGCCGCACGTGGCGCGTGTGCACCTGAATGTTCGCGAGGTCCTCCAGATCGGTCACCGCATAAGCAGCGTGCTCACCGGCGATGCTTGCTTCCTGCTCAAGGACTGTTGTCAGACCGACCTCGCCAGGAGCGTCGCTCCAGCTGTTCAGAATGTGGGAAAGGTGGACCTCATAGTCCTTGGGCTCCGGCGGCGGCGTGGCAGCGGGCGTAATTGCTGCCTGGGGCTCGGCCTCCGACGTGTCCGGGGGGTCGACCCAGTTTGCGCGGCGACCGGCGAGGGTCTCCAGATAGGCCCCGATCTGCGCAATCTGTTCGTCGCTGATTGCCCCCATGCCGCCCCAGGCCGGCATGGTCTTGTAACCCTCCTTGACCGCCTGGACGAATTTCGAGTAGCCGCGCTTGAACTTGCGCAGGTCGGCAGAGTTGGGCAGTCCTCGGCCACGCCCGTCCGCGCGCATGCCATGGCAGAGCCCGCAATTCGCGCGGTACATCGTTTGCCCCGCCGCTACGGCTTCCTCTTGGCCAGACAAGGGGTTGGACGATGTCCTGCCCTCCTCGCCCGCTGCTTGCGCGGGCGTAATGCCGTCCGGCCAGGTTCCTCCTGCGACGATCGCAACACAGCCGGCCACCACTAGCCATCGAACCATCATGCCATCGAACCTCCTGTTCTTGTGGCAAGGGGCGGCACACCGCTTGGCGTGCCGCCCCTCCCCATGGCCTTTACCCGGTCGTGGTGACGGGAACTACAGTCCGAACGTCACCATGATGCTCGAGTGATTGACTGGGTTGTCGTCCGGCGCCGAGCCGAATTGCGGCAATCCACCAAGCGCAAACGTGATGTACTGCTTCCCGTCAACGAGATAAGTCGCGGGGCCGGAATGTGACGTGGAGTTGGTATTGAACGTGTAGACCACCTCCCCGGTCGTGGCGTTCGCGACCGTCACCAATCCGCCCTGACTTGCGAAGACCGTCAGGTTGCCGGCTGTGGTCAGCATGCCGCCCGCGTCTCCGTCCCGTGATTCGGTGATGCGCCAGATCTCGGCACCGGTCCGCAGATCGTGCGCCGAGTTGACCTGCGAGCCGCCAGCCATGATCTCAAACGTCGCGCCAAGGTTCTGGACGTTGCTCGTCACCTGCACCTTTTCGAGCACGTAGCTCATGAAATTCTCGCGACGCGGCAGATAGACCATTCCCGTGCCCGGGTTGATCGCGGATGGCGACAGGTTCACCGAACCCAACAGACTTGGCCAAATCTCGACGGTTTCGCCTTCCGGCGGGACCGCTACGGCCCAGATCGGGTTGCCGCCAGCATCGTAGCCGTTGGCCCAGTTGATCCGGTCCGCGTGTGCCGGCGCCTGCAGGTACCTGCCGGTGGCGGCCTCGAGATAGTGCGTGTATCCCGTCTTGTTCGGCTGAACGATCGTTCTCACGCCGTCGATGGTGGTGAGCATGGGCGCCTGTGGAACGTCGTAGTCCCATGGGTCACCCGGCACAGCGGTGTACCGCCATTTGACTTCGCCGGTTTCCACATCCACGGCAACAATCGCTGCAGCGCCTTCGTTGCGCATACCGCCGGCTCCGGCGCCATCGCGCTCGGTGTACGGGTTCCACGGATACGCGTTGGCAGTCCCCGTGAAATACAGGCCGAGCTCGGGATCGTAGGAGCCAACGATCCACGGTCCGGCGCCGCCGTACTCACGGCTGTCGCCTGGCCACGTGTCTGCACCGGGCTCACCCGGGCCCGGGATCATGTTCGCGGCCCAGAGCTGCTCACCGGTCTCAAGGTCGTGACCGTGCACATACCCCTGCAAACCACCCGTGTCGGTGGCATTCATCGGCACGATCAGCACACCGGGAACCACCATCGGGCCGGAGGTGCAGAAGTAACCGTTCGAATCATCAGCCGCTTCGAAATCTTTCGGATAGGGCCGATCGATCTTGTGCGTGAAGACTTCCTCTCCCGACTTTGCGTTCAGCGCAATAATCGTGCACTCGTTCGAGATGTGATAGATGTTGTTGCCGTAGATCGCGACGCCTTTGTGCTTGCCGGTGAAGAACGGCACGAACTGTCCGCCCCAGTCTTCAGGCAATTCCCAGTCGTACTTCCAGACGCGGCTGCCCGAACGCGCATCCACCGCGTGGACTGCGTTGTCTTGCGGCAAGTACACCAGGCCATCGTGATAGAGCGGTGTCGCCTGGGCATCGGTTTCGCCCCCCACCGAATAGATCCATTTGACGGTGAGATCGCCCGCATTGTCCGGAGTAAGTTGCGTCAGCGTGCTGTAGCGGTTCGCGTCATAGCTGCCATTGATATGGAGCCATTCGCCGCCGGCGGGGCGCGCCAGATCCGCTTCGGAAACGTCCGCGTGCGCTGCTCCTGCCGCCAGGACCAGCGACCACGCAGCCACGATCAGACCGATGTTTCGGATAACAGTCATCGATGCCACCCTCCCATGTGGTAATGCATGTGACGACGTGCCCAAGGGGCAACCTTCGCCACAGTCAGCCCAATAATACGAGTCCGTTGGACCATTGGCGAAATTTCTCTGCTTTGGTCACCGATGGGTAGCTCATCTTGGTCCGTCGCAAGCGGTCCGTGGGCCTTGTCGCCCTGGACTGCGATTGCCGTTGCCGGCAACGATGCCTGCTCCGGGCCAGTCGCTTTCGTTGCATTGATTCCGGACGTTGCGCCACCGACAAACCCACCCGAGCCATGGCGTACAGTCAGGATGACCTCATGACACAAGCTTGCCTTCAAACCGTCAGCGCCATGCCTGCACAGGCACCCATCGCAACGGTGCTTGTCGGCGTCTGACCCCCACGGCGGGGTCGGCCTCACGGAGTTCCCCTACGCGCTCTTGCCTTTCTCACAGCGAATTGATGGGAATCTTGACATAGGCCACGCCGTTGCGGTCGGGCGCGGGCATTGCACCAGCGCAGAGGTTGATCTGAATCGCGGGAATGAGCAAACGGGGAAAGTCGAGAGTCCGGTCGCGGGCTTCCCGCATGGCCACAAAGTCGGCCTCTGTCCGTTCGTTGCCGACATGGATGTTGTCTGTGCGCTGAGCAGCAACCGACGTTTCCCACGCCGGAGGCCGCGTTCCTCCGGCGCCGTAATCGTGGCATACGAAGAGCCTCGTTTCGTCGGGAAGCCCGAAGATGCGCTGAATGGACCGGTAGAGCTGCTTCGCGTCCCCTCCGGGAAAATCGCAGCGGGCCGTTCCCGAATCCGGCATGAACAGGGTGTCCCCGACGAAACACGCATCCCCGATCACGTAACTCAAGCACGCTGGCGTATGGCCCGGGGTTGCAATGATGCGCCCGCGAAGGGCGCCGAGAGCGAATTCATCGCCGTCGTCAAACAAGACGTCGAACGGCGAGGTTTCGTCCGTCACCTGTGGATCCATCCCGAAGACTTCCCCGAAATTTTGCGCGACCTCGGCCACTCGCCGGCCAATCCCGATGCGCCCGCCGATCCGTTCCCGAATGAACGACGCCGAACTCAAGTGATCGGCGTGCACATGCGTTTCCAGGATCCACTCGATGTCCAGGCTGCATTCCTTCGCCCGGCCCAGCATTTGTTCCGCCAGGGTTGTCGACGTTCGTCCCGCCACCGGGTCAAAGCCCAGCACCGGGTCGATGATCGCTGCCTTGTCCGAGGTCACATCCCGGACGAGGTAACTTGCGCTCCCGGTCTCCTCGTCAAAGATGCAGTGCACATCGGGATTCATCGGGATCTCCGGATGGAAAGGCTCATCGCGCGACCGCCACCGCCACCGTTATCGTCCACGACCATCGTGCAGAATTTGCTTGAGTCAATGCCCTTGCCTATTCCTAGGCTTCGTCATTGCCGGTACCACCGGCCCCGCTCCGATCCCAAGCCATGTCCGCCCAACGCCCATCGCACGTTCCAAGCGTGAACCCGTCACCATCCGGCACCGACGAAATTCGCACTACCACCTGCTACATGTGCGCCTGCCGGTGCGGCATCCGGGTGCACACCCGGGACGGCCAGGTTCGATACATCGAAGGCAACCCCGATCATCCGGTCAACGGCGGCGTTCTTTGCGCCAAGGGCTCGGCCGGGATCATGCACCAGTACTCGCCGGCCCGGCTTGCCGGTCCCCTGCGTCGTACAGGCCCGCGGGGCTCGGGCGAATTCGAACCGATCAGCTGGGACGAGGCACTCAACATCGTCGTGGAACGGTTGCGATCCATCCGTTCCAGCGACCCGCGCAAACTCGCCTTCTTCACCGGACGCGACCAAAGCCAGTCGCTTACGGCCTGGTGGGCGAGCCAGTTCGGCACCCCCAACCACGCGGCGCACGGCGGTTTCTGTTCGGTCAACATGGCGGCGGCCGGTCTCTACACCATCGGCGGGTCGTTCTGGGAGTTCGGTGAGCCCGACTGGGACCGTACCCAGTACTTCATCATGTTCGGGGTCGCCGAGGACCACGACTCCAACCCCATCAAGATCGGTCTGTCCAAACTCAAGGCGCGCGGCGCGAAGTTCGTGTCCGTGAACCCGGTCAAGACCGGCTATTCCGCCATTGCAGACGAGTGGATTGGAATTCGGCCGGGAAGCGATGGGGCGTTCGTGCTCGCCCTCATCCATGAACTGTTGCGCGCCGACCGAATCGATCTCGATTACCTGGTCCGCTACACCAACGCGCCCTGGCTTGTGATCCAGGACCCCGGCGCGCCCGATGACGGCCTGTTCGCACGCGGACCCGACGGCGAGCCACTCTGTCTGGATCAGACATCGGGGCAACTGGCCGATGCGCGGTCGGCCGACGTGGCGCCGGCGGTCATCGGCGAGGCCACGCTGGCGGACGGCCGCCGGGCCCGGCCCGCCTTCCAGATCATGGCCGAACGGTACCTTGACCCGTCGTACAGCGCCGACCCGGCATCGGAAAAGACCGGAATTCCGGCCGAGCGCATCCGGCGGATTGCCGCGGAGCTGGCCCACACGGCATTTGCCAAGGAAGTTGTCCTGGACGTGGAGTGGACCGACTGGGCGGGGCGGCGGCACGACCGGATGGTCGGGCGCCCGGTGGCGATGCACGCCATGCGCGGCATCTCGGCCCACTCCAACGGATTTCACACCTGTCGGGCCATTCACCTGCTGCAGATGCTGCTGGGCTCGATCGACGTGCCAGGCGGGTTTCGGTACAAGCCGCCGTTCCCGCGACCCTGTCCCCCGCCCCAGAAACCGGCCGGACGCGCAGGCGAAACCCGCGCCAATACGCCCCTTTCCGGACCTCCGTTGGGATTCCCTGTCGGGCCTGAAGACCTTCTGGTCGACTCCGACGGAGAGGCACTGCGCATCGATAAGGCGTATTCCTGGGAAGCGCCGTTGGCGGCCCACGGCGTCATGCAAATGGTCATCACCAACGCCTGGAACGGCACGCCCTACCCGATCGACACGCTGTTTCTCTTCATGGCCAACATGGCCTGGAACTCGTCCATGAACACAGCCGGGGTCATGGACATGCTCGCCGACCGGCTGCCGGGCAGCGACAGTTACCGCATCCCCTTCATCATCTGTTCAGACGCGTTCTGGTCCGAGATGGTCCCGTACGCAGACATCGTCCTTCCGGACACAACCTATCTGGAACGGTGGGACTGCATCTCGATGCTGGACCGGCCAATCGGCGATGCCGACGGTCCGGCCGACGCCATTCGCCAGCCCGTGATCGCGACAGAGCGGGATGTCCGGCCGTTCCAGACCGTGCTGCTCGATATCGGTGCCAGGCTGGGTCTCCCCGGCATGGCCGAGCCGGACGGAGCCCCGACGTATCCCGGCGGTTATCCGGATTATCTGGTCCGCCACGAACGCGCGCCAGGCATTGGCCCGCTGGCGGGCTGGCGCGGCGCCACCGGCGACGAGCATGGGGTCGGTACCGCCAACCCTGACCAGCTCCAGCGCTACATCGACAACGGCTGCTTCTGGCGCGAGGAGATGCCCGAACATCTTCGCTTCTACAAGCACGCGAACCGCGACTATTTGCGCTACGCGGCCAGCATGGGATGGATCGGCTCCGACGAGCAGATTCTGCTGCAGCTCTACAGTGAGCCCCTGCAGCGCTTTCGCCTGGCCGCAAGCGGCCACGGGAAGGTGGTGCCGCCCCAACGGCACCGGTCTCGGATCCAGACCTATTTCGATCCGCTTCCCATCTGGTACCAGCCCATCGAGGCCCAGGATGGCAGCGAGCAGGATTACCCCTTTTTCGCCGTCACGCAGCGGCCGATGGCGATGTACCATTCGTGGGGGTCGCAGAACGCCTGGCTGCGGCAAATTCATGCCGAAAACCGGCTTTACCTGAATCGCCGGCGCGCCGACGCCATCGATGTCGACGATGGCGACTGGGTCTGGGTGATCAGCCGGCACGCCCGCATCCGGGCGCAGGTGCGGCTGATGGAGGGCACCCAGGCAGATACGGTCTGGACCTGGAACGCGATCGGAAAGCGGTCGGGGGCCTGGAATCTCGCGCCCGGTTCACCCGAAGCTGCAACCGGTTTCCTGTTGAACCACGTGATTTCGGAATTACTGCCACCGCAGCCTGACGGACACCGGTACGCCAACGCGGATCCGGTCACCGGGCAGGCCGCCTGGTATGACCTGCGGGTCCGCATCGAGAAAGCCACGCCCGACGAAGCGCCTGAAACAGCCCCGCAGTTTCCGACCCAACCGCCAAGCCGTGATCGCCGGAATCCAGCAATTCTCCGCTACGGTGCCCGCCGAACAGTGCGCACCCAGAACACGCCAGTCCCGAATCCGGAGCGCAATTCGTGACATCGCTGCCACCACCCGGGCCGCGCCGACTCGGCCTCGTCATCGATCTCGACACGTGTGTGGGCTGCCACGCCTGCGCGGTTGCCTGCAAGGAGTGGAACACGAGCGGCCAGGCGGGACCGCTTCCGGACTTCGATCCCTACGGAAACGACCCGTCCGGCGTCTGGTTCAACCGGGTCCACACGTTTGAGGCCGGAGAAGGCGAAGCGAGCAGGACCGTGCACTTTCCCCGCTCGTGCCTGCACTGCGAGGACGCCGCTTGCGTCACCGTCTGCCCGACGGGCGCGTCCTACAAGCGCGCCGAGGATGGCATTGTCCTGGTGAACGAGGAGACCTGCATCGGCTGCAAGCTCTGCTCGTGGGCCTGTCCCTACGGCGCCCGCGAATACGATCACGATGCCGGAGTCATGAAGAAGTGCACGCTATGCGTGGATCGACTGGACGATCCGAACCTGGCCCAGGAAGAACGTATTCCGGCCTGTGTTGCAACCTGTCCTGCCAATGCGCGGCATTTCGGAGACCTGGCCGATCCTGAATCGGAAGTCTCGCAACTGGTCGCCGCTCGCGACGGCCGCGAACTGATGCCGGAACTCGGATACCGCCCGGTCAACCGATACCTGCCCCCTCGCGCACCCGCCACCGCTTCCGCACGAGAGGAGGACGTCGCGCCCCTCACTCCCTTGATCCCGGCAACCCCGGGCACGGCGGACCGGTTCGCACGCTGGATGGACCGGATCCTGTCCCGATGATCCAGTCCGCTTCGGCCTGGGCACACGCATGAATCCGGCCTACTCGGTCATTTTCTTCACAACGGCGGCAGGCGCCGGCTACGGGCTCGTGTCGCTGGCCGCGCTTTTCGGCCTCACGGGCGCCGTACCGGTGGACCGCGGACTCGGCGCGGTCGCCCTCGGCCTGGGAACCGCCCTCGTGACCGGCGGGCTCCTGTCCTCGACCCTCCATCTGGGTCACCCCGAACGCGCCTGGCGGGCCTTTTCCCAGTGGCGGTCATCCTGGCTATCCCGTGAAGGAGTCCTGGCAGTTGTGGCCTACGTGCCGCTGGGCCTGACCATGTGGGGCTGGATTGGCGAGGGCTCCCTTGCAGGCGTGTACCGCATCTCGGCGATCGCGCTCGTCGGCGTATCGGTCCTGACCGTGGTCGCGACCGGCATGATCTACGCCACACTCCGCACGGTGCCGGCATGGCGCCAACGCACAACCGTGCCCCTCTACCTGCTGTTCGCGTGGGTGTCCGGAGGCTTGTGGTTTCAAGCCATCGCCGGTGCCTTCGGGTTTCGGTCCGTCACGGTCGCTGTGACGGTGCTGGCAGGTATAGGCGTCACCTGGCTGGTCAAGGAGGCCTACTGGCGGGCGATCGATGGGCGCGGCCGCGAACTCGGCACCGAACATGCCATCGGTCTGGCGGAACGAGAGCCGGTCCGCTTGCTCGACGCGCCCCATACACGCGAGAACTTCGTCCAGCGCGAGATGGGGTACCAGGTCGCACGAAAACACGCGAAAAAACTGCGCCGAATTGCCATGATCAGTTGTTTCACGCTGCCCTTCCTGCTGACAGGTCTCAGCCTGGTGACCCCGGCGGCGGTCTCAGTGACCGCCACCGTTCTCGCAGCGCTTTGCGCATCGTTCGGTGTCGTTGTCGAACGCTGGCTGTTCTTCGCCGAGGCCAAGCATATTTCGACACTCTACTACGGAACGGACAGGATCCAGGTGCCAACCGCGCAGGCCTGACAGCCCGTCCTGGAGCGGAACGAGGCGGCGTCACCTCGTGCGGTGGACGCCTTCGTTGGAAGTCCTGTTGACGCAAGACCCGCCCGATGGCACGCGGACAGCGCACGCAGACAGGACGGCGAGGTTCATCGCCGCAATCCCATGCCCGGCACCGGCAGCGGGCGGGAGGCACGAACGGGATCACGCAGCGAGCGGGCAGCGGTCCAAGATGCGATCCATCGCAACCGTGCCGGGAGAGGATCTCGGCTGCGCTGCCCAATAGCGCAAACCATCCTGATCTGGGGAGCCGAGACTCAACACTCTGGACAGCACGCCTTACCGACCGGCTCCGGGGCGGATGCACCGACGGATGAGGAGCCGGCACTTCCGGAACGTTTCATCCCCGGCGCGAAGTCGATGAGGCTCATCCAGAAGCGCTCCAAAAGCATGCAAACGTGCCCACGCTGTCAACCGCAAGCGGTTCTGCACTGCGCGGCGTTCCTTGCGACCTCCACGGGGTGACTAATGTTGCCCACGCTACTTTGTAATTGGGCTCGAAGGGAGAGTCGGCAACGCGAAAAGCTCGCGCGCCTGGCGGACCTTCCAAGGGAATGAATGAAAAACTGTGCTAATTTGCACCAATAGTATGAAATCTGCGAGCCTTGGAGACTGTTTCATGGCCACAAGACGGAAAACAATTACGCTCACAGAGCAACAAGATAACTGGGTTAAGGCACAAATTTCCGCGGGCCATTTCACTAATGACAGCGAGTATTTCCGCGATTTGATCCGCCGTGATCAAGCCGGACAAGCCGATATTGAGGCAATTCGCGCCGCGCTATTCGAAGGCGAACAAAGCGGAAAGCCGCAGCCGTTCGATAGCAGCCAATTTAAGAAAGAAATGGCTGCGAAACATGCCGACAAAATCCGCTGAATACAGATTATCCCCCAAAGCACTCGAGGACATGGAGGCTGTTTGGCTCTACTCATTGGCTGAGTGGGGCGCAGAGCAGGCCGATCATTACACCGACGATCTGACAGCCGCTTTTCGACTTCTAGCCAATAACCCGAAATCAGGGACGAGGAGCGAGCATATAAGGGCAGGCTATCGGAGACATTCCGTCTTGCGACATGTGATTTACTACCGAGAAACCGATTATGGCATCGAGGTTATGCGGGTTCTGCATACTCGAATGTTGGCTACGCGGCACTTTTGAAAAAAGTGGCGGCTGTAGCGCGACAATCAAGGTGAGACCGTGTTGCCTCATCCAGGAACGCCCCTTGGTTTGGTCGTCTTGCCTCATCCTGATTGACGCGCTCCAAGCCAGGTTCCGGGAAGATCAACGCCGCACGGCGGGCACCTCGATCGCCAATCCGCTCCCCCGCCACGCAACATAGAGCTGCAGGGAGTTGTAATCGTCACTCCCGATCGCCAATGGCTCGGCACGGGCCTGCTCGTTGCAGAACTGAAACCGGCGATGGACCGAACTCACCGTTCCCCAACGCAATAGGTAGGACGGAAATCCGTTGATTTGTCCCTGGCTGATCCGTTCCGCGCGGAGATAGTGACCGACACGCTGGTCATGGCATTGCGTGCAGGCCAAATTCATTTGTCCTACCCGCTGCGCGTAGAGTTTCCGCCCGCGTTCGAACCATGGCTGCGCCAGGCCGTCGACCTGGACCTGCAGCGGACGACCGGCTGCCTGGTGAGTGAGAAACATGCTCAACGAGAGCAGAGGGTCACTTTCCAGGTCGTAGGGTTCGACGCCCATGTGCCTCTCTCGGCAGAGATTGACACGCTGTTCGAGGTTGATCAGCCGGCGGGTCCGCGTATCAACTTTAGGGTAGGTCGGTGCCGCGCCGGCTAACGAGTCCGCACTGCCATGGCATGTGCTGCAGGCCCGATCTGCGCTCCCGGCTGGTGTATCCCACAGTTCGGCACCTCGTTGGACCCAGAACCAACCGGGATTGGCAAACTCGTCATCCTGCATGGCCTGAGTTTCGGGACGCGCGAACTCGTACCCGGATTGAGGCACGGTGTCGCGCGGGGGCTCCGGGCTTGCCCGGTCCGCGACGCCGGCAAGCACCAACCCAAGCCCCACCGGTAGCAACAATCGCCAGTTCGGCCGGCGGGTGACGGCGCTGCCGCATGATCTCAACGCTTACCCCCTGGCAACCGCCTGTACGACCCCAACCCGTCCTTGACCCGTGCGCCCGGCAGCGAGCAACCTCGCATGGAGTGGATTCCCCGCCATCCTATCCGACGCGGGCACCTGGCCCCCGAACCGGTTCCGCAACCGGCATGCCGCCGCCACGGCCATCGCACGGGTCCAGCCTATCGTCTCGCCATTTCCCAGTTTGGGAACGAAGGCAGGTTCTCACGCCCAAAAAGCCGCGCTGCGCGCCGACGACGATGACAGGACCCGATCCCTCGCGGGTAAGCTCCCTGCGTCAAACCGCTGATCAGTACGCTGTCCAGCTCCGCCCCATAGTCGAGTGATCCGGGGCCCGGGGTCATCCCGACCGGACTCCGGGAGCGAGTCCAGTGTCAGACGCATGAGGAAACCTATGTCCAAGGCCCAGGTCATCCATGAACTCGGTCCCGCCGACGCGATGCGGTGGGAGGACTGGCCGGTTCCTGACCCGGCAGCCGGAGAAGTGCAGTTGCGGCACACGGCTGTTGGGGTGAACTACGCCGACACGTACCACCGCGGGGGTATTTCCCATCCCTGGCCGGTGCCGCCGTGTCCTGTGGTCATCGGCTTCGAGGGTGTGGGTGTTGTCGAGAGCGTGGGTGACGGCGTCAGCGGTTTTCGACCGGGCGACCGTATTGCCTACGGCATCCCCCCGTTGGGAAGCTACGCAGAGCGTCGAAACTATCCGGCGGACAAGCTTCTTCATGTGCCTGACGGATTGCACGACCGCGATGTCGCGGCGCTTCTCATGAAGGGGATGACAGCCCATTACCTGCTGCACCGCACGTATGCAGTCCAGCCCGGCGACACGATCGTCGTACATGCGGCAGCCGGGGGCATGGGTCTCATTCTCTGCCAGTGGGCAAAGGCGCTCGCCGCGACGGTTGTCGGCACCGTCAGCACTGAGGAAAAAGCCGACGTGGCTGCGCAAGCGGGCTGCGATTTTCCTGTCGTCCGCAGCAAGGAGAGCTTCGTGGAGAAAGTCCGCGAGGTGACTGACGGCGAGGGCGCGGCTGTGGTCTACGAAGCGATCGGGAAAGACACGCTGCAGCAATCGCTGGATTGTCTGCGTCCGATGGGCACCTGTGCGGCCTACGGGCACGTCTCCGGACCACCCGATCCGATCGACATCATTCAGGACCTCGGCCGCCGCGGTTCACTCTTCATCACGCGCCCGGCAATCATGCACTATGTCGCCAAGCGCTCCGATCTCGAATGGACGGCAAACGATCTGTTTCGCGCAATCGGTGACGGCGTCCTCGATGCCAACATCAACTACGAGTACCCGCTGAAGGATGCTGTCCAGGCCCATCAGGCCATTGAAAGCGGCGCCACGCTCGGTGCGACTGTGCTCGTCCCGTGAGACCCCGATTGGAACCGGGCCTCCGACGGCAACTCTGACGTCTGCCATGCCGCATCCCTAACCTCGGTCTACACGCATGAAGGCAAGTACGTAGAGTTTGCAGTGTCCGGACGTAGCTTCGATACGACTGATGCACCAAGACACCGGTGCAGCCCGCTGCTGGCCTGATCGGGTAAGCCAAGTGGATTGCGTGGAGGGCTGACGTTTGGAGTGGGCCGGGAGTGGGAAGAGCCGCGTGAAGCCCAAAGGGATTGACCTCGATCTTACACAACAATATTGTTGTGTTTTATGCTTTCACCCCCAGATCCGTTGACTGGCTATCTGCCGCCGGGGGTCCATCAAGCTGATTGGGACGAAATCGCTGACTGCTACGCAACGACCAGCCACCGAGCCCGCTTGACTGACGGGTTGTTGGCGGCCTGCCTGAATCTGGCGAGGGCGGGCTGTCTCGAATTACTGCTCGATGGCAGCTTTGTTACTGCGAAGGTCCTTCCAGGCGACTATGACGCGGCCTGGGAGCCAAACGGAGTGGATCCCAACCGGCTTGACCCGGTCCTGCTCGACTTCAGCAATCGCCGCGCAGCGATGAAGGCGAAATATTTGGGAGACCTGTTCCCGGCGTCGTTTCGGGCGGCACCGGGGATCATCTACCGCGACTTCTTCATGACAGATCGCGACGGCGTCGCAAAGGGTGTTGTACTGGTCAATCTGGGGAGCTTGCCATGATTACCAATGAGAAGCAGTACAGGATCACGCGGAACAGCGCGAAGGGCTTTGCTCGGGCGATTGAGGAGTTCGATGCCGCCGCGCGCGAACGGCTGGGCATCCACCCGCAACTGGTCAAGGCCGAACTGGACGCGATGGAAAGTCAGCTGGCTGATCTCCGGAACGAACTGAATGAGTACGAGCAACTGAAGGCTGCCGATCTTTCCGTGATCTCGGTCACATCGTTGGACAGCCTCGCAGATGGGCTGATCAAGGCACGGATTGCGTCGGGGCTCAGCCAACGTGCGCTCGCGCAGCGGCTGGCCCTCAAGGAACAACAGATCCAGCGCTACGAGGCGGGGCGGTACGAATCGGCGAGCTACAGGCGAATGTGCCAGATCGCGCACGCACTTGGGGTCCGGATTGAGAACGAGATCCTGCTGCCAGTTGTGCCCGCAAACTTCGAGGGGCTCTTGGCGAAAGTTGCGCAAGTGGGACTGAATCGCGAGTTTGTGGTCGGTCGCCTGTTGTCTAAGGCCGACGCAGCAATCGCCGAGGGAGAACTCCCCGACGAACGCAACGACCAGAAGTTGACCGAGAAAGCCACGGGCACGCTGGAGCGTGTGTTCGGCTGGACGCGCGAGAACATCCTAGGAGCCCAGGCGCTGGCGGAGGTGTGGAACGGGCCGGCAACTGCGCACTGCAAGATGCGGAAGGGTCGTCGCGAGAGCGAGGCCAACCTCTTTGCCGCGTATGCGCGCCACCTGGCCGTTGCCGCAATGCGCGGGATGGACGACCGTCCGACGAAGGCGATTCCGATCGATCCTGCCGAGATGCGCAAGCGGATCCTCGCACACGACGACGGGGCGGACGACCTGCGGACTATCCTCCATGTTGTCTGGGATCTCGGCGTGGTCGTTCTGCCTCTGAAAGGACCGGGGAGGTTCCACCGGGCGTGTTGGCACTCGGAGGGCCGGAACGCGATCGTTCTGAAGCAGCCCTCGAACGACGAAGCGCGTTGGGCCTTCGATCTGCTCCACGAGCTGTTCCACGCCGGACAGCGGCCGGAACAGGACGCTTCTGCGTTCGTAACGAAGGAAGCAACCACCAGCACAATCCGGGAAACAAACGGAGCGGCGACCGCCGGCGAGTACGCGGGCAACGTCATGCTGGACTGCAACGCGGAAGCGCTCGCGCAAGATTGCATGTCCTTGGCATGCAAGAAGGTCGACCGATTGACCGGCGCTGTTCGACAAGTCGCGGAGTCGCGCAATGTGGACAGGGGCGCACTGGCCAATTTCCTGGCCTTCCGCCTTTCCTTGCAGGGCCTCAACTGGTGGGGCGCGGCAGCCGACGTCCAGCCCAAATCCGATCCCTGGGAGGTCGCGAGGGATGTCTTCTTGGAACGGCACCCGTACCAGCTTGACAATGAAATTGACCGAGCCTTGCTCGATCGCGCACTGGACTAATGGATACGCACTGGCGGATTTCAAGAGATTCGGGCGGCAACTGCCAAGCACGGGACAGCGCCGTGTGAAGCAGGAGTCAATCCTTCACCGCACCGCACGCATAGCCGCGTCAGTTGAGGCCGCATCTAGAAGGTCCGTGAAGACAGCCTCGCCCTCGGTGCAAACGTTCTATATTTCCGCCTGACCAGCATGGTCTGCAGGGGCAAATCACAACCACATCGCGTTGACCCTGCGATGAGCCGTCGACCATGAGGGAGGCCCGGACAGTCTGGTGATGGAAAGTGGCATGCACGGGCGGCGACACCGGCGTTCACAAGGCGTTCCCGGTCTGCTGGTGATCGCAATGGGACTCGGCTTCGCGGCGACAGGCGCGGCCGCTGCCGACAGCGCGGGGAACGAGGGTGCTCGTCTGGCTGCGCCGTGCGCCGGTTGCCATGGCACCGGAGGCCGACCCCCGGCCGGCAGCGTGATCCCGGGCCTTGCAGGCCGGAATGCCAATGAGTTCGTCAGTTTGTTCAACGCGTATCGGTCCGGCGAGCGTGCCAGCGAAGAGATGGGGCGAATCGCCCGCGGTTACACCGATTCCGAAATCGCCGCTCTTGCTGCCTGGTTCGCGGCGCAGGCACCGGAACAAATGCCATGAGTCTGACGCGCCGCCATCTTTTGGCCGGCGGGGTCGCGACCGCCGTGATGGCGCCAGTGCCTGTGCGCGCCCAACGCATTCTGCCTGCGTCGGGGCCCCGTGTAGTCGTGGTCGGCGGGGGCTGGGGCGGCCTGAGCGCCGCCAAATACATCCGTTTGCTCGACCCCGGAATCGAAGTGGTGCTCGTTGAACGGCGAACAGAGTTCCAGTCCTGTCCCGTCAGCAACTGGGTGATCGGTCATCTCAAGACCGTCGATGCCATTACCCACTCCTACGACGCGCTGGCCGACCGGCACGGCGTCCGGCTGCTTCACGCCGAGGTCGAAGCGGTCGATGTCGATGCCGGAGCCGTGGTGACCTCCGCAGGGACCGTGACCGGGGACCGATTGATCCTCAGCCCAGGCATCGAATTCGACCATTCGGCAATCGCTGGCTGGAACAGCGACGCGGCCGCCCGATTTCCCGCGGCCTGGAGCCCGGGCCCCGAGACCGCCCTGCTTCGTGCCCAACTCGCCGCACTCCCTTCCCGAGGGCGGGTTGCCGTGTCCATTCCGGCGAGTCCCTATCGCTGTCCCCCGGGTCCATACGAGCGCATCAGTCTGGTCGCCGCGTACCTCAGGCGCGCCCACCCGGGAGCGACCATCACCGTGCTGGACGCCAACCAGAAAATCGTCTCGAAGGGCAAGATCTTCCAGGCGGCATGGGACGAACTCTATCCCGGCATCGTTGACTACCGCCCGGACAGCCCGCTGGTGCAGGTGGATGCTGCAACCGGCACGCTCTCCAGCGATTTCGACGATGTGGTCGCCGATGTCGGCAACGTGATTCCGCCGCAACGGGCCCCCGGGCTGCTGCGCGAAGCCGGGCTGGTGCCCGAGGGCGCAACCTGGGCACCGGTCGATCCCTACGATTTCACGTCGGTGCTGGCACCCAAGGTGCACATTGTCGGCGACGCCACCGACCAGATTTCGGTCGGCAAGGTGCCGAAGTCGGGCTTCATCGCGAACTCAATGGGCAAGGTTGCCGCACACGCAGCGGTCGCCGCCATTAACGGGCAGCCGCCTCCGCCGCCGTCCCTGATCAATACGTGCTACAGCCTGGTCTCGCCGGACGAAGGCGCGTCGGTCGGCGCTGTCTACAGTTACGACACTGAGTCCGGGCTCTTGCAGGCCCGGCCCGGTTCGAGCAGCGTTTCCGGCGAACGCTCGGAAGTCGTGGCCACCCAGGCCTGGGACTGGGCGCGCGCCATCTGGCAAGACATGCTGGGATAAAGCCCCGAACTGGCCCCTGCTGCGCGGCCGCCTATTCAGGGAAAGTAGGGAGCGGGCGGACCGCGCATGGGCGTGGCGCCAGGAACACGCAGACGGTCACCCGCCAGGTTTCCGACCTCGGTCAGATGTACGTGCGGACGATTCCGCCGTCGACGCGAAGCGAGGCGCCGTTTGTCGCCGACGACGCCTTGCTGCACACGTAGCACACGAGATTTGCCACCTCGTCAGCGGTCGCATAGCGGCGCAGCAGTGACGAGGTGCGTCGCAGGCGGAACGTATCGCTCTGGAGATCCTCGACTGTCCGGCTCTCGTCCTTGGAGCGCTGTCCGAGGCGCTGTTCCTGCGTCTCGACCCAGGTCGGGCCCGGCAAGACCGAATTGATCGTGACCCCGGTGCCGGTCGTGGTTTCCGCCAGTCCGCGGCCGATGGCGAGCTGGGCCGCCTTGGTGAACCCGTAATGAATCATCTCGGGCGGAATAAAGACGCCCGACTCGCTCGAGATGAACACGATGCGGCCCCAGTTCTTGCGCCGCATGCCGGGGAGATAGTGGCGGGCCATCCGGACCCCGCTCATGACATTGGTCTGGAAGTAGTGAAGCCAGGCAGAATCGTCGATCTCGTCGAACGGGCGCATGTCGTAGATGCCCATGTTGTTGACGAGGATGTCGGCCTCGGGGACTGCCGCAAAAACCGCGGAACAGCCGTCGGCATGGGCGAGGTCGCCGGCCACCCCTTCGCCTGCATCACCGCTTGCAGCGCGGAAGCGCTCCAGCGCCTTTGCAACTGAACCTTCGGTGCGGCCATGCAGCACCACACGGGCGCCCATGCGTGCGAGGCCGATGGCGGTCGAAAATCCGATACCCCGGGTCGAGCCGGTGACAAGCGCGGTCAGGCCGCTGAGATTGAGGTCCATGGTGCACTCCCCTTCAACGAGCATGGCGCGAGACGCCTGCCGGTCCGCGGCAGGTTGCCACACCGGCACGGTTTGGGCACTTCGAGCTACTCCGCGAACGGGTCGCGGACCAGGATCGTGTCCTCCCGTTCGGGGCTGGTGGATAGGAGAGCTACAGGCACGCCGATCAACTCTTCGATGCGGCGAATGTACTTGACCGCGGTCGCTGGCAACTCTGCCCACGACCGCGCGCCGCGCGTGCTTCCCTTCCAGCCTTCCAGCTCCTCGTACTCAGGGACGATGGCCGTTTGCACGGACTCGCCCGGCGGAAAATAGTCCACAGCACTGTCCCCAACCCTGTAGCCCGTGCACACCTGGAGGGTGTCAAACCCGTCGAGCACGTCCAGTTTGGTCAATGCGATCCCGTCGATGCCGGCCACCCGAACCGCCTGGCGCACCATGACCGCATCGAACCATCCGCACCTGCGCTGACGGCCGGTGACCGTTCCGAACTCGTGCCCCCGCTCGCCCAGAAGCTGGCCGGTCTCGTTCGCCTGCTCAGTCGGAAATGGCCCCGCACCGACGCGCGTTGTGTAGGCCTTTGTGATCCCGAGCACGTAGCCGACACCCGACGGCCCGGTTCCTGCGCCGCCCGCCGCCTGTCCGGGAACCGTGTTGGACGATGTGACGTAGGGATAGGTGCCGTGATGGACGTCGAGCATCACGCCTTGCGCCCCTTCGAACAGGACCGTCCGGCGCTGCCGGCGGGCGTTGTCGAGAACCCGGGCGGTATTGGTCACGTACGGCTCAAGGTCGTGCCGAACATCGGCCAGCGACTCCAGCAGCGCGTCGCTCTCCAGGGGCTCGCGGCCCAGGCCGCGTCGCAGCGCGTTGTGGTAATCGAGCGCCGTATCCAGCCGGCGTTGCAGGGTGGCTTGGTCGTACAGGTCGCAGACCCGCACGGCACGGCGCCCCACCCGATCCTCGTACGCGGGGCCAATTCCGCGCCGGGTCGTGCCGATCGCCTGGTCGGACGCCCGGTCTTCACGAAACCGGTCGAGGTCCCAATGGTACGGCAGGATCAGACTTGCACCTTCGGCAATCCGCAGGACGTCGGCATCGACCCGCAAGCCCTGGTTGCGAAGCGTCGTGATCTCCTCAAGGAGCGCCCACGGATTGATGACCACGCCATCACCAATGATGGAGAGCTTGCCCCTCACTACACCCGACGGCAGAAGGCTCAGCTTGTAGACCGCGCCGTCGACGACCAGCGTGTGCCCCGCGTTGTGGCCTCCCTGGAAGCGCACGACGACATCCGCGCGGTGCGACAGCCAGTCGACGATCTTGCCCTTGCCCTCATCGCCCCACTGGGCGCCCACGACCGTGACGTTGCCCATCAGTCGGGCGCCTCTTCAAGTGGAACCGGAGCACCATCGCGGAGGACGTGACTGCATCCCGCCTGCCGCGCCGATTCGGCGTCGCCGGCGCCAAGCAGGTCCGCAATGACCACCCATCCGCGGCCCCGGAGTGCGGCCGCCGCAGCCGGTGCGGTGTCACGCGGCACGAGAACGCGCCCCGCCGGCGCCCCCGCCGTGAAGACCCGAAGCAGCGAATCGGAGAAAAATGACACCCCGAACGCGGTTTCGTCCTCCCGGATCCGGTAGCGCCCGCCGAATGCGATTTCGCGCCGCGCTCCGGGTGCGAAGACGGCGAAGCCCACACCCGCGTAGTACCCGAACCCCCGGTTTTCAACCGGATCGAGCGTCAGGGGAACCGTCGGCGCAAGGCCCCGGAGTCGCGTCATGACGATGAGCAAACGGTCCCGTATCGCACCCGCCGATTCCGGCAGTGCGAGTGTCCGCAGCTTGCCTTCTGCATCCTCGACAGGTCCCGCAGCGGCAGCCAGAGCCGCGAGTGTCTGCGGCCCCTCTCCGGCCAGGGAAGCGAGCGCGGAGGCGTTCTTGCGGCGAAGCGCGTCCGCGACCGATGACCGCGTATCGGCATCCAGATCAAATGCCTCCATCACGGCCGGTACGAGGTTCGGAATCGTCAAATCGATCGTAAATGACTCGATGCCGAGCCGTTCGAGCGCTTCGATGGTGAGGAGCAGAATCTCGAGGTCGGCATCCGGCCCAGGACAGCCAATCAGTTCGGCGCCGATCTGGCGTACCTGGCGTTCGGCCTGTCCGGCGCTCGCGTTCACACGGAGCACGTCACCGGCATAGCACAGGCGGAGCGGGCGCTGCGCAGCCGCCAGGCGGGTGGACGCGATCCGCGCGATCTGCGGCGTGATGTCGGCCCTCACCCCCAGCAGCCTCTGCGAATGCGGATCCATCAGACGGAATGTGGCGGGGGCACCGGCGGCACCGATTCCGGCGGTCAGCGTGTCCTCGAACTCGAGCAGGGGCGGGCGAACCGTCTCGTAGCCGTAGCTTCGAAACACGTCGACCAGCATCCGTGACGCATCTTCTTCGCGCGCCGCATCGGGCGGCAACCAGTCCGCCAGCCCGGCCGGCAGGAGCACTCGGTCATAGGAAGCCATCGCGTTTCAATCTATCACGCAGCCCGCCCGCCAAGGGCGCTGCCGCCGCTCAGAATCGCAGGACCCGAACACTCTTGACATGGGGCAGGGATGCCAGCTCGTCCGTCAATTCGCGCGAGACGGGCTGGTCCACTTCCACCAGCGCAAGCGCGTCGGCTCCAGGTTCACTCCGGCCCAGATGAAAGGTGGCAATGTTCACTCCGTTGTCGCCCAGGGCGGTTCCAAGCGCACCGATGAAACCGGGCTGGTCCGCATTCGTGATGAACAGCATGTTCGGGCCCAGTTGCGCCTCGATGGCGATGCCCATGATGCCGACAATGCGCGGTTCCCGCCCGAGCAGGGTCCCGATCACCTCGCGGGTCTGGCGCTGCGTCTCGACAGTCAGCCGGATCTGGGTTGCATAGTCGCCGGGCGAATCGCTGGTCGCCGTGGTCACGCGGATGTTGCGGCTTTCCGCAATCACCGGAGCATTGACCATGTTCACCGAATCGAGTTGCGGGCTCAGCAGTCCCGCCAGTGCGACCGAGGTCAGTGCACGCACGTTCAGGGTGCTCGCCTGGCCGCCGAACTCGATATGGACCCTGCGGAAGCCGGTTGCCGCCACCTGACCGGCCAATCGTCCGAGCTGATCGGCGAGGCGCATGTAAGGCCCCAGCTTCCTGGCCTCCTCGGCGGTCACCGAGGGAATGTTGAGCGCGTTTGCGACCGACCCGTTCAGGAGATAATCGGACATCTGCTCGGCGATCTGGACCGATACGTTCTCCTGGGCTTCCGCCGTGGAGGCGCCGAGATGCGGCGTCGCGACGACCTGCTCCAGGCCAAACAGGACGTTGTCCCGGGCGGGCTCTTCCGTGAACACGTCGACGGCGGCACCCGCGACCTGCCCGGTCTCGATCGCCGCGCGCAGATCCTGCTCGTTGACCAGCCCGCCTCGGGCGCAATTGATGATTCGGACCCCCTTGCGGCAGTCCTGCAGCGACTGTGCATTCAGCATGTTCCGGGTCGCATCGGTCAGCGGCACATGAAAGCTGATGAAGTCGGCCTGGCGCAGCAATTCCTGGAACTCGACCACCTCGACCTCGAGTTCCGTCGCCCTCTCCTCCGCCAGGAACGGATCGGCGACGATCACGCGCATTCCGAGCCCGATCGCGCGATTGGCAACGATCGCGCCGATATTGCCGCAGCCGACCAACCCGAGGGTCTTCCGGTAAAGCTCGACCCCGCCGAACCTGGACTTTTCCCACTGACCTGCATGGGTCGACGCGCTGGCTGCGGGAATATTGCGCGCGAGCGACAGCATCATCGCGATGGTGTGCTCAGCCGTGGTGATGGAGTTGCCGAATGGCGTGTTCATCACGACGACACCGCGCCGGGTCGCGCCGGAGAGATCGATATTGTCCACGCCAATGCCGGCACGGCCGATCACGCGAAGGCTGGTGGCCGCCTCAAGCACCGCCTCGGTGACCTGGGTCGCGGATCGCACCGCCAGCCCGGAGAACTCGGAAATACGGCCGACGAGTTCCGCCTCGTCGAGCCCGGTTGCAACCTCGGCGTCAATCCCCCTCGCCCGGAACACCTCCGCGGCACGCGGACTCAGGCGGTCTGCAATCAGGACCCGTTCGGTCATGCCCCGGCCACCCGCTTCGTCTCCGCGAACGCATAATCCAGCCACGGCAGCAGGCATTCGAGATCCCGGGTCTCGACCGTCGCACCGCCCCAGATTCGCAGCCCGGGCGGCGCATCGCGGTAGGAGGCGATGTCGTAGGCCACGTGTTCATCCGCGAGCAACCGGGTCATGTCACGCACCCGTGCACGCTGAGCGTCGGCGTCGAGCGCCGTGAACCACGAATCGGTCATCCGCAAGCAGATCGAGGTAGACGACCGAATCGCCGGGCGGACGGGAAGAAAGTCGGCCCAGTCCGATGGTTCCGTCCAACGGGCTACGGCCGCAAGGTTGGCGGAACTTCGCGCCTGCGTCGCTGTGACACCGCCGATGCGCGCAATCCACTGCAACGCGTCAAGTGCATCCTCGACGCACAACAGCGAGGGCGTGTTGATGGTGCTGCCGCGAAACAGCGCCTCGTCGATGCGTCCGTTCTTCACCATGCGGAACAGCTTGGGGAGCGGCCAGGGGGGCCGATACGACTCAAGGCGCTCGACCGCGCGCGGCGACAGGATCAGGATCCCGTGCTGGGCTTCCCCGCCCATGACCTTCTGCCACGAGAACGTCGCCACGTCGAGCCGCTCCCACGGGACCGGCATCGCCCATGCAGCGGACGTCGCATCGCAGATCAGGAGGCCATCGCCAGGCCGGATCCATTCCGCATCCGGCACGCAGACCCCGGAGGTCGTCCCGTTCCAGGCAAAGACCACGTCGCGGTTGAAATCGACCTGCTGAAGGTCCGGCAGTTCGCCGTACGGAGCATCGAGAATGCGGACATCCTCGAGCTGGAGGTGGGCCGTTGCATCCGTTGCCCAGCCCTTGCTGAAACTTTCCCACACCAGCACGTCGACGCCCCGGGCACCCAGCAACGACCACATCGCCATCTCCATGGCCCCGGTGTCGGAACCCGGAACCAGGCCAACCCGGTAATCGTCCGGGATCTCGAGCAGGGTGCGAGTGAGCCGGAGAACCTCCTGGATCCGCTCCAGCGCGCGCTCGGCCCGGTGCGACCGGCCGAGACATGCGTCCCGAAGCACATCCGTTGTCCAGCCCGGCCGCTTGGCGCACGGACCGGACGAGAAGCAGGGGTTTTGCGGGCGCACGTCGGGAGGCATACGATTCTCGATCCGGCTTCGGTCCGGGCGGCACGCCGGCGGACGGCGGCTTATAGCAAACCAGCGCCCGGTCCGAACCCGGCAGCCGCGCGCGGTGCGGGAACCATCGGACGCCTGGCCACCCGGTGTCGTACTCCGGCGCCCCGGCAGGCACCAAGGGTCTGACTTGAACCGGCCTCCTGGCGGCAAACCGCCCCGTCACCGGATGCGGATCAGTCCGTCATGTAGTTCCGCGTCAGCGGGAGCGCATCAACCCGGCGCGCGATTTGAATCTGGAAGACCACCATCCCGCCGTGCCGGAACGCTGCCTCGCTTCCCGCAAGGTAAAGCTCCCACATCCGCAGGAACCGCTCGCCAGCAATCTCGACGACCCGGTCACGCGATGCAAGCACCCGCTCCCGCCAGTGCCGGAGGGTTTGCGCATAGTGGAGGCGGAGCACCTCCACGTCCGTCACCGTCAGGCCCACCCGCTCGATCACCGGAACAATTTCGGACAGGGCCGGAATGTAGCCGCCCGGGAAGATGTAGCGGCGAATGAAGGGGTCGGTCACTCCGGGGCCATCGGTCCGGCCGATGGTGTGGAGCAATGCGACACCATCCTCCTTCAGGCAACGGCGAATGGCCTCGAAGAATGCCCGGTAATAGGCCACGCCGACATGCTCGAACATGCCGACAGACACGATCCGGTCAAAGTGGCCCTTCTCCTCGCGGTAATCCCGAAGCGCAAAGGTCACTCGATCGGCAAGCCCCGCATCCGATGCCCGTCGGCGTGCAACGTCGAACTGGTTGGTCGACAGCGTGAGTCCCTGAACCGTGGCACCATGCTCCCGGGCGAGGTGCAATGCGAGCCCGCCCCAACCGCTCCCGATATCGAGGACCCTCTGGTCGGGCTGCACCCGCAGCTTGCGCGCGATATGCCGCTTCTTTTCCTCCTGGGCCTCGTCGAGCGTCATGTCATCGCGCAGGTAGTACGCGCAGCTGTATTGCCGGTCGGCGTCCAGAAACAGATCGTAGATCGTGTCAGGAATGTCGTAATGGTGGGTTGCGTTGCGGCGGGAACGCCCGGTCGTGTTGTTCTGCCAGATCCGGCGCAGCGGGATGGCTCTCCGGCGCACCCAGCGGGCAAAGCCGGCGTCGCCTGCTTCGCCCTCGTTGGCGAAAAAGAAATCGATGAAGTCGGCCACCTGCGCGTTTTCGACTGTCAGGCGCCCGGCCATGTAGGCCTCGGCCAAGGCCAGTGACGGTCGGAACGGAATGCGCGCCAAATCGCGCCAGCTCCGGAAGCGGACCCGGAACATCGGACCCTCGCGGCCCGAAACAGCGATTTCCCGCCCGTCAGGCAGGAGCACCTCTAGGCGGCCGTAGCGGATCCAGTGGCGAAGAACGCGCTCCGCCAGCATGCTTGACCTGCGTCCCCCGCGCCCGCCAACTTAGTCGTCGGTTGCAGGCGCCGGATCGGGCGGAGTCTCAGCCTCGTCAGTGTCCACGGCTTCACCGTCCAGCAATCGGTCGACACGGTCTGCCGCACTTTCCTTGAGGTCGTCCTCGTCCAGCGTTTCCTCGAAAAAGCGCGGTCGGAACTGCGTGGGGTCGCCAAGGTCGTCGGCATCCCCATCATCCCCTGCACCGTCGGCGTCCAAGGCCAGCACATCGTCACCCCGTGCATAGCGCTCCGCCTGCAGAACTGCCTCGTCGGCGGTGCGGGCGACGTTGACGGTGACCGGCACCACGATCTCCGGATGGGGCGCGATGTTGATCACGTGAATGCCCAGCATCTTGATAGCCCCTTCGGAGCGGACCATGTGGCGGTCAATCTTGCCGGCCTGCAGGCTCAGTTCCTCCGCAATGTCCTTGGCCGTGACGGAGCCGTACAGCACACCGCGCTCACTTGCCTGACGAATAACGACAATGGTCAGGTCGTTGAGGGATTGCGCAGTCGCTTCCGCGCTTTGGCGACGTTCCGCATTGGCCGCCATGATTTCCTCGCGGCGCTCCTCGAACCGGCGACGGTTCGCGGGTGTCGCGCGCAACACCTTGCCCTGCGGCAACAGATAGTTCCGGGCGTAACCGCCCCGAACCTCCACGGTGTCGCCAAGGTTGCCGAGATTGGCGATACGTTCAAGGAGAATGACCTGCATAGCGGCTCTCAGGTTAGGTGCGGATGTCGAAAACGACCGAAGTGCTCAACCACTCCGAGTGCAGTAAACAAGGCCCAAGCCAAGGGGGCGAACGGCCAGATCAGCGAACCATAGCAGGCAAACAGCAGCATCCTGCGGCCCGGCCATGACCGGCTGACAGTGTGAACGAGGGCCAAGCCCTGCAACAGTAGCGGCGTGCCGAACAGCAACGCAAACGATCCGGCGATCGACGCGGCATCGCCCTCCAGCAGCGCGGCAGGCACCAGCGTCACCAAAAATAGACCGACGAGCCATACCGGTACCGCAAACGCCCGGTAGTCCGGTCCCGGGATCCGAGCAAGGCCCAGCCGCTTGGCCAGTGCCTGCGCAAGTACGCCCGACACCACGAGGGCGAGCAGCCACCAGACCGCCACGAACCCGGGAAAATACCGGACGAGTTCGAAGGCAATCGTGTTGCGCGCCGTCTCGGACACGTCGGGAGCCGCGATCTCGAGCAGCCGAATGAATACGTCTTCCACGTCGCCGACAAGCCGCTCCAGGTCAAAGCCGACACTCGCAAGGATCAGCAGAAGCGCCACCGCCCCCAGCAACGCGAGCTCCGCCGCCAGCTGCCCGGGCAGCGACGGGGCGGCAACAGACCCGGCGCGCTCCAGCCGAACGTGAATCAGGCTCACCGGCAGAAGGTGCACGATGCCATACACCGCCGCTCCATAGAGACCCGCTCCGGATCCGACCACCACCGCCACCAAACCCGCCATGCATGCTGCAGCAAAGGGCGCGGTCCCGAGGCCGAGGCTGGCAAACAAAAGCGGCAGCGCGGTGAAATGGACAGGAAACGCGAGGACGAAACCGCCCGAACCGACGATCGCGCTGGCAAACAACAACGCACTGACGACGCCCGCAGCGGCGCCGAGTGCCAACTGCTGCGGGCTCGACTGCTTCAGCGGCAGGGGTCCCTCAGCGGATCACGAACGGGAGCAGTGCGAGAATGCGCGCCCGCTTGATGGCGCGGGCCAGCACCCGCTGTTTCGGTGCCGACACTGCGCTGATTCGGCTGGGCACGATCTTGCCGCGCTCCGAGAGGAACCGTTGCAACGTCTTCACATCCTTGTAGTCGATCTCCAGGCCGTTGGGGCCGGAGAAGGGGCAGCTTTTCCGGCGACGGGAAAAGGTGCGTCGCGGGCCGCCTCCGGAGCGCGCCGGCGCTGACTGTTCGTCGCTCATTCGCCGTCTCCCTGCCCGGCATCCTCTTCAGGTTCAGCGGCCGGCAATTCCGTTGCGGGCGAATCGGGCTCCGGTTTCGAATCCTCGGCGGCCTGTGCCGGAGCATCGCCATCAGGGCTTTCGTCGGACGTTTCCGCGCCCTCCGCCCGGCGCTCCGCTTCGCGGCGCGCATTGTCACTTTCCCGCCGTTCCTCACGCTCGGCGCGGGCCTTCATGATGATGGAAGGGCCGTCGGGAAGCGCATCGAGCCGCATGGTCAGATACCGGACCACGTTTTCGTCAATGCGGAGCTGGCGCTCGTACTCCTGGATTGCGGTGCCAGGGCCATCGATGTGAAACATCAGGTAATGGCCCTTGCGATTCTTGCGGATCCGGTACGCGAGCCGGCGCAGCCCCCAATATTCGCGTCGCACAATGGTGGCGCCTTCCGCGGAGAGAACTCCCTCGTAGTGCTCGCCGAGGCGCTCGGCATCGCCACCACCGATTTCCTGGCGGGCGATCATGACAGATTCGTAGTACGGCATCAGTAGCCCATCGGATCCGCCCCCCGCCCACAGAGGCGGAGTCGAAAACGCATCCCTCGCAACTCTTGAACGAGCGCGGCAGCGACCATAGCCATGCCGGCAGACACTGGCAAACGGTCCGGACCGGGGCGCGCATTGTTCGGACGCCGGACTTCTACCGATTCCCCGCCGTCCGCGACTCCCGTCAAGGCCGTGCCCGCTGGCCACGGTGCCGGGCGCTCAGGCGCCGCCAAAATCAAACTCGCCCTGGACCGGCATCCGTTGCTGCCGCAACGCGGCCGGTCCCGATAACCGCTGGGAGGCGGATGCATCGGATCCCCGGGGGTGCCGGTGCGGCGCGTCCAGCTTGCCATCCCACCGACGCCACGTGATCGGAGCGCCGCACCGGCGGCAAACAACGCCCCGGCGGCGGCGATGCATCGAACGCCGGAAGCAGCCCGAAGAGCAGGCCGCGATCCACCGCGGCGGGCTGAACGGGACCGCATGGCAGCGGTTTCCCGAGCACCCGATCGCCCGCGCCTGCGCCCGCCATACCGAGTCGTGATGGTGCTGCGGGCCCACCAGGGCATGGGCGATCTCATGCAGGATTGTGTCGTCAAGTTCTGCAGGGCTCGCGGCGCGCACGTAGAGCCGCGACAGGACGATGGACTTCTTGGTGAAGTAGCAGGCACCTGCACGCGAGCGGCAATCATCAAGCTTCGCCACCCAGCCGGCACGCTGCAGCCCGTGCTGCTGCATCAGGTCGCGACATCGATCCAGCGCCCGTCGCTCGACCGCGGAATAGTCGGTCACCGGTGCGAGGGGCTGCAACCGGTGGTACGGAACGCGGTAATCGTCGCCTCGGTCACTGCACACCAGGGCGCGTTTCTGTCCGAGCGAGAGCACCCGCCCGGAAATCCTTCCTCCCTTGAAACTGAAACAAACGGAATCCCCGGGTGCAACCCGGGCCTTGTACACATCAATGTCACTAACCACGTGCGCTTCGCGCCTTTCACTTCCAAAAATTCTTCATCCTTCAACCGAACTTGCCGTCTACACCGCTTGAAACTGACGCTACGTCACAACTTCGTCTTCGTCGCTACCCGTCGGCCGCCATTACCTTGCCGATGACCGGAACCTCGATTGCATTCAACTGTGCCACCGAACGAGCCGGCCCGCAACACCCGCCCCGCAGCCGGCGAGCCTGCAAGACGCAGGTTCCGCCGGGGTCAGGTTCTCTCGCGGCCCGCGCGTCGTGCTTCGCTCCACATGGGCCTTGCTCTCTGTATCCTCGCGCACTCGCCGTCCATCTGGGTTGCCCTTAGTCCGATGTCAGTTACCCGTGCACTCGTGTTCCCCGGCCAGGGATCCCAGACACCCGGCATGGGCCGCGCCATCCGTGACGCCCATGCCACGGCGGCCGAAACATGGGAAGAGGCCGACGACGCCCTTTCCTTCGCGCTGTCCCGGCTGGCGTTCGAAGGGCCGCCCGAGGAACTCACCCGGACCGAACACGCGCAGCCCGCGCTGCTCACCCATTCGATGGCCATCATGCGGGTGCTGGAACGGGACGCCGGGTTGTCGCTGCCCCGCCTCGGGGCCTACGTCGCCGGCCACTCCCTGGGGGAATACACCGCCCTCACGGCTGCGGGCGCGTTTCAGCTGGCCGATGCCGTACGCCTGGTCCGGCGGCGCGGGCAGGCCATGCAGAACGCGGTACCCGTCGGCAACGGGGCCATGGCGGCGCTGATCGGCGCGGACCCGGCCATCGCCGCGGAACTCGTCACCCTCGCAGCAAAGGACGACGTACTGGCGGTCGGCAACGACAATGCACCCGGCCAGGTGGTCGTATCGGGAGCGGCCGCTGCCGTCGACCGCGTCGCCGCCATTGCGCCGGACCACGGCGTCAAGCGGGTCATCCGTCTCGACGTAAGCGCGCCCTTTCACTGTCCGTTGATGGCTCCCGCCGCAGAGGTCATGGACGGGGCGCTTGCCAGCCTCGACATCCAACCGCCGGCCGTGCCCGTGATCGCGAATGTCGATGCCGAGCCGGTGACCGATCCGGCAGGCATCCGGGAGCGTCTCGTCGCGCAGGTCACGGGCTGCGTGCGCTGGCGGCAATCCATGGAGTGGCTGCGCGATCACCAGATTGACTCGTTGGTGGAAGTGGGACCCGGCCGGGTTCTTTCCGGCCTGGCGCGGCGCATCGACCGCAGCTTTGCCGTGACCGCAATATCCGAACCCGACGACCTCGACGTTCTGATGCGGACGGTTTGAGTTGGCGGAGGAGAGATCGATGTTCGATTTGCGCGGCCGTACCGCGCTCGTGACCGGTGCCTCGGGCGGAATCGGAACCGGGATCGCCCGCGCGCTGCACCAGGCGGGGGCCGCCGTCGCTCTGACCGGCACCCGGGAAGCCGCGCTGCGGCAACTTGCAGACACTCTCGGGGACTCCGTGCACTGGGCTGTCTCGGACCTTGCAGGCGGGGGCGACCCGGCCGCGCTGGTCGGGGACATCGAATCTGCCCTCGGTCCAGTGGACATTCTGGTCAACAACGCCGGCATCACCCGCGACGGACTCGCCCTCCGCATGAGTGACGAGGACTGGCAGGCCGTGCTCGACATCAACCTCACTGCCGCGTTCCGGCTCGCGCGGACCGTCCTCCGCGGCATGATGCGGCGCCGGTACGGCCGCATCGTGAACATCTCCTCGGTCTCCGGCATCACCGGCAACGCGGGGCAAGTCAATTACGCGGCGACCAAGGCCGGACTGATCGGAATGTCGAAAGCGCTGGCCCTGGAAGTTGCAACACGCGGAATCACGGTGAATTGCGTGGCACCGGGATTCACCACGAGCGCCATGACGGACGCCATGACGGAGTCCGTGCGCGAAGCCGCCCGCGACCGCATACCGATGGGGCGGTTTGGCACGCCCGAGGAGATCGGTGCGGCCGTGGTGTATCTCGCGTCCGCGGAGGCCGGCTATGTGACGGGCCAGACTCTGGCGATTGCCGGGGGCCTGGGGTGAGCGAAACGCCGGTTCCGGGACGCGGAATTCAGCTGAAAAAGGGAATGATGCTGCACCCGCGGGATGCCGGGTTTGCCGCACGGTCCACGGATTCCGCCCGGGGAATGGTGGACCGAAACTTGCATCCCAGCCGAAGTATGGTAACGAGGCGCTGCTGGTCAGTGCCTCGGCCGGCGGGAACCCGAAGGTTTCCGCTGGACACGACACGCCCAACTGTTTCCACGCTTTCAACCCCGGATGGATTCCTGCCATGAGCGATATTGCGCAGCGCGTTAAAGAGATCGTCGTTGAAAACCTCGGCGTCGAAATGGATCAAGTGACTGAAAATGCGAGTTTCGTTGACGATTTAGGTGCCGACAGTCTCGACACGGTCGAACTGGTCATGGCCTTTGAAGAGAAGTTCGGCTGTGAAATTCCGGATGACGCCGCCGAGAAGATTGTGACCGTCCAGGACGCCATTCAATACATTGAACAGCAGGTTAGCTGACCGCCGACGCGGGAGCGCCACATGAAACGCGTCGTCATCACGGGAATCGGCCTGGTCACGCCACTGGCGGTCGGTGCCGAGGCCAACTGGCGGCGGTTGCTCGCCGGCGAATCGGGGCTCGGGCCCCTCACCGGATTCGAAACCGATGACCTGCCCTGTCAGGTAGCGGGCCAGATACCAGGTGCTGACGTCGAAGACGGTTTCGATCCCGATTCCGTGATGCCGGCCCGGGAGCGCCGCCGCGTCGACCAGTTCATCGTGTACGCGATCGCAGCGGCCGACGAGGCGATTCGTGATTCCGGGTGGACGCCAGGCGATGATGCACCGGAAGCCCGGGACCGTACCGGGGTCATGATCGGATCAGGGATTGGCGGCCTGCAGTCGATCTACGATGCGTCGGTCGTGCTCGAGCAAAAGGGTCCCCGGCGGATCACTCCCTTCTTCATCCCGTCGAGCCTCATCAATCTGGCGTCCGGCCAGATCTCGATTCGCTACGGGTTCCGGGGCCCCAATCATTCCGTCGTGACCGCGTGTGCCACCGGTGTGCACGCAATCGGTGACGCCACACGGTTCGTTCGGGACGGACTGGCGGATGTCATGGTCGCGGGCGGAGCCGAGGCTCCGGTCTGCCGGTTGGGGATTGCGGGTTTCGCCGCAATGCGCGCCCTGTCGACCCGCTTCAACGACAGTCCCGAACGCGCATCGCGCCCGTGGGACGTCGATCGCGACGGTTTTGTGATGGGCGAAGGCGCCGGGGTTGTGGTTCTTGAGGAGCTCGAGCATGCCCAGGCCCGGGGCGCCCGGATCTACGGGGAGGTCAAGGGCTATGGCCTGTCGGGGGATGCCCACCACATCTCGGCTCCTGCGCCCGATGGCGACGGCGGGCTCCGAAGCATGCAGGCATCGCTCGATGATGCCGGCATGGCCCCGGACGACATCGACTACGTCAACGCCCACGGAACCTCGACCCCGCTCGGTGACGAGATTGAACTCGGTGCCGTCCGCAAGCTGTTCGGCGATCATGCGGAAGCCCTGTCAATCAGTTCGACCAAGTCATCCATCGGCCATCTGTTGGGGGCCGCCGGTGCGGTCGAAGCGATCTACGCACTGCTGGCCGTCGTAAACGACGCCGTACCTCCAACGCTGAATCTCGATCGTCCTTGCGAGGGCTCGGAAGGCCTTGATCTCGTGCCCCACGCTGCGAAACACCGGCCGGTGCGCGCCGCCCTGTCGAATTCGTTCGGATTCGGCGGTACCAACGCCTCTCTAGTGATCGGCCGCGCCGACTAGACCGATGCCGCGCCGGGGGCTTCTGGCTACCACGGCCATGCTGATTCTGGTGGTTGCGGGCCTCGCGCACGTTGCGTCCTTCCGGGTGGAAGGCCCGCATGCCGAAACTCGGACTGTCCTGATATCTCCGGGCTCGTCCCTGGCCGCCATCGCTGAACAGCTCGAGACCGCGGGCGTCATCCGTTCGGCCCTGTTGTTTGAAGCAGGCCTCCGTGTGACCAGTGCCGGGCGGCGCCTGCAGGCAGGCGAATACGTGTATCCGCCGCGCGCATCGATGTGGCAGGTTGCGGACATGATGGTGCAGGGTCAGACCCTCCTGCACCGTGTAACGCTGGTTGAGGGGGCGACCGTCGCCGAGATGTTGCAGACCCTCGACGATGCCGAAGCGCTTGCCGGGGAAATCACGGATCCGCCCGCCGAGGGCACGCTGTTTCCCGACACCTATTTCTTCGAGCGCGGCACGCGCCGGTCCGCCATCGTTCGCCGCGCGCAGGCCAGAATGACAGAACTGCTTGAACAGGAGTGGGCAAACCGGGCCGCGGACCTCCCGTACCAAACACCTGGGGAGGCACTCATTCTCGCCTCGATCGTCGAAGCCGAAACCTCGCAGGCGGCGGAGCGAGCCCGCATTGCGGGTGTCTTCGTCAACCGGCTTCGGCGGGCCATGCGCCTCCAGTCCGATCCGACGGTCCTCTACGGGATGGAGCCCGATACCCGGTCGCTCTCCAGAGCAGACCTCGAACGGCACCACCCATGGAACACGTACACCATTCGGGGCCTGCCACCGACACCAATCGGCAACCCGGGGCTCGCGTCCATCCAGGCAGCGATGGCCCCGGCTGCAACGCCTGAGTACTACTTTGTCGCCGATGGCGCCGGCGGGCACGCTTTTGCCAAGACGCTCAGGGAGCACAACCGGAATGTGGCCCGGTTCCGGGCGATGCAGCGACAACGCGCGGCCGAGCAATCCGCCACGGGAGCGGAACAGTGACGCGCGGGATCGCGTCCCTGCCGGCACGGGCTGAACGCTTCTCCTGATCCGCAAGCGGTACGCTCCGGCCGGAATCCCGCCAGCTGCAATGCCAACTCGAGCACCTTCTCGCGGGCACCGCTGCAGCCAAGCGCTGTTCGGTCGACACGCGCAGGTGCGGTGGTCCCGCCTCCTATACTCGCGTTAACGTTCCCACAGGTGCACGCAGTCTGCCCTTTGCCATGACCGGCTCCGATCCTGCCACCGGCTCGCCGTCGAACATCCAACTGGATTCGGCTCGCGACGGGCTGGTCCTCGTGCTGTCAGCCGCATCCGGCTGCGGCAAGACCACGGTCCTGCGCCAGCTGCTCGAGACCGAACCCAGGCTCGAGATGTCGATCTCCATCACAACCCGAAAGCCCCGGACAACCGAGCGCCGGGGGGATCACTACCGCTTTGTGACCAAGGCCGAATTTCGCCGCCTCGAACGCGAGGGGGAACTGCTTGAGCATGCCGAAGTCTTCGGCAGCAGTTACGGAACCCCCCGTGCCCCCGTCGAAGCCCGCCTTGCGCAAGGACTCGACATCGTCGCGGACCTCGACTGGCAGGGTGCAGCGAGCATGCGGAAAGCCCTCGGAAGCCGGTGCGTCTCCGTCTTCATGCTGCCACCGTCCATGTCGGAACTGGAACGCCGAATCCGGAGCCGCGGCGAGGATTCACCGACCGCGATCCAGCAGCGCATGTCGAAAGCGGCAGCAGAGATTTCGCACTGGCGGGACTTCGATTACGTGATCGTGAACCATGATCTCGCCACATGCGTGGAGGAAATCCGTTCGGTCGTGCGTGTCGAGCAAATCCGCCGCCGCGCGCCGGGCATCGAGGCCTTCATTGCGACGATGCTCCGCTCCTGAGGGTTCGCTGGCCGAACACGCTCGCCAGTCGGGCAAATTCATGCACCGATAGATCGCCCGCCCGGCGTTCGGAGGCGATGCCCGCCTGCACCAGGAGCGTTCGCGCGTCGCCGAGCCCGGCCAGCGCCGTCCGCAGCATTTTTCTCCGCTGGCCAAACGCTGCGCGCGTGACCGCGCGGAAATCGGAGGGTGTACATCCGGCCAGGGCACCGGCGGGGCGCGGCACGATTCGAACGATCGCGGAATGCACCCGGGGCGGCGGCACAAAGACGCTCGGGCGCACCACGAACCCGATCTCTGCCTCGGCCGCCCACTGCACGAGCACCGACAACGTGCCGTAGGCGGACGTGCCGGGTGCGGCCGTGATCCGCTCCGCGACCTCGCGCTGGAACATCAGGGTGAAGGCGTCGACGGCGGGTGCAGCCGGCAGCCAGTCGACGAGCAGGCGCGATGCGATCCCGTACGGGAGGTTTGCCACGACGCGCACCGGCGGCGGGCCAAGGGACTCGAGCCGCCGTCCGCGCGCATCGCCTTCGATCACCGTCAGACGCCCCCCGCTCGCAGTGACGAGATCCTCCAGGGCACCGACACACCGGGAGTCGCGCTCGATCGCGACGACCTGTTCCGCGCCGGCAAGCAGGAGCGCGCGCGTCAGCGCCCCCGGGCCAGACCCGACCTCGACCACCGTTCCTGTCGTGAGATCGCCGGCCGTGCGCGCAATGCGCGCCGCGACGTTGAGATCAAACAGAAAATGCTGGCCGAACGATTTCCGCGGCGCGATGCCGGCCTCAGCGACCGTTTCGCGAATCGTTGGCAGGGCTGCGACCGCAGCACTGACGTCGGTCATCGTTCAGAGGCGACGATCAATCAACGCGCCGGCCCGCAATTGCCGGAGCAGCGAGCGGTCCACCGTGACGGCATTGCGACGAAACAGAACCTGTTCGGCCTGCCGGCGCAGCAGATCCTCGTTGTCGGGCACCGACACGGCGCGCCTGCCAAGCAGCTGCACGACGTACACCGCTCCGGGAGTGTCAATCGGTTCCGACACCTCACCGTCCTGCATCTGGGCCAGGACGGCCGCCAGCGCCGGGTCCACGGCGTCACCCCGGACCCAGTCCCCCTCGGGCGGATCGGGCAGCCCCTGCGAATGGCGAAGCGCCAGGAGTCCGAAGTCCGTTCCGGCCCCAAGCTCCTCCAGCAACCGCCCGGCTTCGGTCCGGGCGGCGATCCGTTCCTCGTCGTTACCCGCGAGCAGAACGATCCGCCGGATCCGGTATTCGGGCTGCCCCTCGGCTGCCCGGATGCTCATCATCTCCTGGTCAACATCCGACGCGGAGACGATCGCTCGACGTTGAATGATCTGACCCCAGCGCAGGTCGGCGTCAATTTTCGACCACACTGTCAGATCCGAAATGCCCTGTTCGCGCAACGTGCGGCCGAACTCGTCGGCATTGAGGCCGAACGTCTGTGCGAGCCGTGCGTACGCCCCCTCCGCCTCGGCTCCGCTGACCTCGATCGCGAGCCGTTCAGCGGCCTGGACCTTGAGGCGTTCGTCGATCAGACTTTCCAGCACCTCGACGACCAACCGGTCCTGCTCGGCGGGATCCTCGGGCATTCCAAGCGTGGCCACCGTAAATCGCACCCGGGCCGACAGGTCATAGATGGAAATCAGTTCATCGTTGACCACGGCGACAATCCGCGACAACTCCTGTTCCTGCGCCCGCACCGGACCCGCCGGCCACGTCCACACCGTTCCGGCGAGCACGACGACCGCGGCCCAGACCGGGCCCCATCGAGACAAACAGAGTCGCATCGTGGCCTCCGATGTATCGGGCATTAAGGATCAGAACCCCAGCAGGGTGACGTGCAACCCCACCGACGATGCCGGGGGAATGTCCGAAGCGCGGGTCGGATCCTGCCGATAGCTCAGCGACAGGTCCACGCACTCATTCCTGTAGCCAAGCACCAGCCCGGCACGCAAGGTCGCCGAGTCCGCCGCGCGCGCCAGATCGCGGTGATGATAACCCGACAGGCGCCAGCCTGGCGCGACCTGCCACGCAACATTGATCCCTGCCTGTTCGGACGTCGCCGTGGCCGGCGATGTGGGATCGTCATGCAGACGCACATACGTAATTCCAGCCTCGACGGAACTGATGCGAGCCTCCGCGCCGATCTCGTCGTGGCGGCCGCCAGACACCGCGGACGAGCGCCGGAAGTTCCAGTAACCGGTTCCCAGGTTCTGGATCTTGACGGTCACACTCCCCACCACGTCGGAAAACTGGTCGGCCAGTCCCGTGCGCGGGGCAAAATCCGAATTGTCACTGAGGCGCAGTACGCGTCCGAGCGCGCCGCGCATTTCCATGCCGTCCACTCCACGGAAGATTGCGCGCGCCCCCAGGTTCGCTCGCACACCCCCCTCGATGCGGTCCAACCCTGGAAACCGGTTTGCCTCGAACAGGGTCGCGTGACTGAGTTCGACATCGACCGAGTCCGTATTCGGAACCGCCAGTGTGTTGAGATTGCTTGGAGCCAGCAGCGCTTGCGCGACCGGCTCGACGATCAACAGGCCCGCCTCCAGGCGGCTGACGAACGGGAACCGCCAACTCACCTCGAACGCCGGAGCAAACCGCCCCGCGGTTCCACTTTCCACAACGGCGTCGTTCAACCCCCCGCGGGTATTGAAGCCGTCCGCCCGGGCACGCGCCACGGTCTCGAACACGTGTCCCGGTTCGTGAATGACAGTGCGTTCCCAGCGGGTTTCCAGCGAGAGACGCCGATGGCGGCGCCCGTCGTCCTGACCCAGTGCCAGCACATCGCCCACAGCGGTCACCCGACCCCCGACGACGGGCCGTCCGGCATCCCAGCGCATGCGCAACCGGGGAAAGATCGTCGGGACATGCTCGTCATCGGTCAGGACCGAAAGATTCTGGAATCCGTAGAACTCGAAATCGACATGCAACCGGCCGCCGCGCTTGCGGAGGTAACCGTACTGCGACAGCACGTTGGTGCCGCGGCTGAATCCGTAACGCGCGAGGTACGAGGCGTCGCTCGCCCGCGCCGCGTCCCACCCCACCGACCATCCGCGGTCGAGACCAATCGCTCCCTTGGCCGAAACGTGCCCCCGCACTTCGCGCGAGCGTTCACCATCTGCCTGCAGGCGGCTGCCCCGGGTCAACGACGCCTCGACCCGGTAATCGGAACTCACACCGGCGCGGCGCCAATTGCCGCTGAACAGCAACCCCTCCCGCGAGGTCACCGCTGTGCGCAACAGGAGATCCTGACTCGGCCCAAGCGGCTGGAAATACGGCGTGTCGACGACCAGCCCGAGGGCACGGTCGGACCGGATGGTCGGCAAGAGAAGGCCGCCCGCGCGGGGCTCGGAGAAATCGCTGGTCCGGAACCACGGCACGTAGAAGATCGGAACACCGAGGGTCTCGAGGCGGACACCCCGATACGTCAGCGTGCGTTCATTGGTCCGGTGGGTGGCGGCTGCCGCGCGCACCCGCCACGGCACCTCCGCGTCGCTGTCCGGACAGATCTCACAGCGGGTGAATGCGACGTCGGCAAACTCGGTGAGGCCCGCCTGCGACCGGAGCGCCGATTCGGCCACAAGCACGGCACCATTGGCAAATTGCGAGCGAAGAGCCCGGAACGCCCCCTCCCGGAGATCGTCCGATAGCTCCACCTGCTCCATGGAATGGACCGTGCCGTCGGGGTCGGTCAGCGTGACCCCACCCTCGGCAGTGATGCGGCCAACGAGCTTGCGGTACACCACGCGGTCTGCCCGCAGAACCCGGTCCCTGGTGCGGAGGACCACGTTGCCGACCGCCTCGACCACGAGGCCGTCTTCGGAGGCGATGAACCGGTCCGCCTCCATCTCGGCTTCGGCGGCGACTGCATCGCCGGCGACCGCCAGCAGAGCCATGCCGCCGACGAGGAGGCCGATCCCAAGCCTGGCGCGGTGCCCGTTCATCCGTCTTCGTGGTGAATCAAGGCGGCGATACCGAAGGCTGCAGGAAGCAGGGCCGGCAGCCACGCGGCAAACGCAACGGGCATATCCGTTGTCTCGCCGTAGCTGCGGCAGAAATCGCGCATCGCATAAAACAGGACCCCGGCAACCAGGGTTCCCGAGTACCGGAGCCAGGTCGCCGGGCTTCCCGGGCGCGGCACCATAAATGCAGCGCCGAGCAGGATCATGCTTGCAAGCGTGACCGGCAGCGACAGCAGCACGTGAAACTGGATCTGGTGGGTCCGGGTCGAGAACCCGAACTCCTCGAGCGCCGTCACGTAGTCCGGCAACCGCAGGAGCGGCACCGTCCCTGCCGGCATAAAGCCCTGGGAGATCGCGGACCGATCAAGGGCGCTCGCGATCGCGAACTCGGGATGCCGGTGCACCGCATGCAACCGGTCCACCACCACCGCGTCCTGCAGCAGCCAGTTGGCGGAATCATCCAGTTGTGCGGACCTGCCCTTGATCCACTCGTCAAGGCGGCCGTCCTGGGCAAACCGGAACACCACCACGTCGGTCAGGAGCATCGTCGCGGGGTCGATCGTCCGGGCATGCACGATGGTATCCCCGATTGGGTCCGTCTGGCGGATCCAGAAGCCGGAACCGAGAAACGTCAGCCGGCCGGTGTCCTGACCGAAGTGACGGGCCTCAAGGCCATCGAGGCGCGCCTGGGTGGCAGCGCTGATCGGGTTTCCGATGGCCAGCCAGCCGACCCCGATCAATCCGGCAAGTGCTATTCCGGGTGCCACCACACTGAGCCACGACATCCCGGTCGCCCGGACGGCCACCAGCTCGCCGTGGCGGGCCAGCTGCCGGTACGACGCCATGGCCCCGATCAGGACGATCGCGGGCAGGAAGTGTTCGATCAGAAACGGAAAATGCAGGAGCGACAGCTCGACTACCAGACCGAGATCGTCGACGTCCCTCCGGACAGCACGGCGCCAGAACTCCACGAAATTGCCGGCCAGGACCAGTGCCGCGATGACGGCAAATCCGATGCCAAACCCGGCTGCGTGGCGCCCGAGGAGATGGAGCGAGATGCGGATGGACGACGTCATGCGGGGGAGCCCGGCATTCGGACCAGGGTCCGGCCCACGCGGTGCCGGCGCGCCAACACCAGAATGCCGCAAATCGCAGCGCCGAGGAGGCCGTAGGACACCGGGATCAAGAGCGCGAACGACGCGTAGGTCCACGGAGCGGCGATGTACAGGATTTCGAGCACAACCGCCGCGACGCTTGCCGGCAGGAGCGGTCGCAGAGGATGCTCGCGGGCACTGCTCTTGAAGAGAAACGGCGCGACACCGGCAAGCGTCATCAACAGAAGGAACAGGGGCGACTGGATCCGTCGATGCGCCTCCGCCCGGTATTGCGCGCGCAGGGAATCGGGACTGTCCGCCGGCGGGTCGAGGAGGTCCCACAGTGGCAGTTCGGCGGTTGAGCGGCGGCGGGCCTCGAGGCCCGGGTGGTCGTCTTCCTCGACGTCGAACGTGTAGCGGCCGAAGCTCAGGGCATGGACCCTTGCATCGTCGGGATCGACCTCATACCGGCTCCCTTCGTACACCACGAAGCGCGGGCGGCCGTCGCTGAACCGGCTGTGCCCCTCGGTTGCAACGATCGATACGGGGTGCTCGGGGTTGCGGCCGTCGTGGAACAGCAGGCCTCGGAGCGTCCCGTCGGTTTCGCGCTCGCGTACAAACAGCGTCACCCCCTGAACCGGTGAGAGAAACGTCGCCTCCTGCGGCAGCAGGTATGCGTAGCCGCTTCGGACTTCGTGCAACTGTTCGCGGTAACTGTGATATCCGGCGGGCGCCACCCACACCTCGAGCAGCAGGGTCACGGCTCCGGCGATCGCGCCAAACGCGAGAGCCGGGCGCAGCAGGTGCCAGTTGCTTCGTCCCGCGGCCTGCAGCGCGATCAGTTCCGAATCCATACTGAGCCGGCCATACGCGCTCGCTGTCGCCAGAAACACCAGGAATGGCGATGCAAACGCAAGGTCGCGGGGCGCGTAGGCGACCAGCAGCCGCACAAAGACCTCAAGCGGCAATCCCTTGGACAGCACGACGTCGATCAGGCGCAGCGACGGGATGACGATGATGAGGCTCACCAGCGCGAGCAGGACGAACGCGTACGGGACCGCCAGCTGGCGGGCCATGTAGATGGACAGCCGGTCCATGGCGATGCAGACCCTCGCTCGTCGGCAGGCACCGACGTTGTATCACGGCGGTCGGGTGAGCGGCGGCTCCGACTGCCGTTCCGGCAATTCGCGCGCCGCACCCATCGCGGCGGGAGGCCCTCAATTCGCCGCCAAGCACCGCCCGACGAGGGTGCCCTTGCACCACCTCCATCGGCCCCGCCCGGGGCCAACAAACTGTGACGTGCTATGAACGACAGGGAACCGTCGACCGGCTCCAAGCCGTTGGAACTCTCCAGGTCGACAGGCAGGAGGCGGTCATGGCCACGTTGCTATTCCACCACGACAGTTCTGCTCTGCATGACACCGGACGCGGCCATCCGGAACGCCCGGACCGCATTCGCGCCGTCATGCATGCATTGTCGGAAGACAGTTTTGCCGATCTTCTGCGGCGCGAAGCACCGGCAGCTTCACCTGACCAACTCGCGCGCGCCCACCCTCCGCATTATGTCGAGGCATTGCTGGCCGCCATGCCCGAGACAGGGATCGTGCAGTTGAACCCCGATACCGTCGTGTCGGCCGCGTCAGGCGAGGCGTCACTGCACGCGGCAGGGGCGACGGTAGCGGCCGTGACCGCTGTACTGGGCGGAGAAGCCACCAACGCCTTCTGTGCCGTGCGCCCTCCCGGGCATCACGCCGAAGCCAGCCGCAGCATGGGGTTTTGCCTGTTCAACAACGTGGCGGTTGCGGCGTTGCATGCCCGCGAGGCACTGGGCGCGGAACGGGTGGCCGTCGTCGATTTCGACGTCCATCATGGCAACGGCACCCAGGCGATGTTCGAAACCGATCCGTCGCTGTTCTTTGCCTCGACGCACGAGTTTCCGCTCTATCCCGGGACCGGGCGTGCCGACGAGACGGGGTGCGGCAACATCGTCAACGTGCCGCTCCGGCCCGGTTCGGGCTCCGCCGAATTCCGCGCCGGCATGGTGCAAGCCGTGTTGCCGAGATTGCGGGCATTTGCTCCCGACCTGATTCTGGTGTCCGCGGGCTTCGATGCCCACGAGAGGGATCCGCTCGCGACACTGCGTTTGACGGAGGACGACTTCACCTGGATCAGCCAGGAGCTCGCCGAGATCGCGGATCAGGTGTGCGGTGGGCGCCTGGTGGCCACGCTTGAGGGTGGATACGACCTCGACGCCCTTGCCGCCAGCGTCGCTGCCCATGTGCGCGTCTTGATGTCCGCCTGACGGCGCCATGCCCCGGCGCCGCGGTAGAGGCGGGGTTTGAGTGTTCGACGGATCAGACGACCTCGTCGTGGTTGGAGCCGAGAACTGGCCGCTGACGGTCCCGTCGTCGCCGGGGCCATGCAGGTAGTTTGAGCCAACGTTGATGGTCTTGCCCGGCGAACCGTAGCCGTCGCCAGACCGCAGGAACAAAGGAACCCGAGCCCTATGCTTGCCGGATCCGGTACCTGGAAGCGGGAAGGGCATGAGCGCACGGCCGCTGATTATCGACTGTGATCCGGGCCAGGACGATGCCGTGGCCCTGCTGCTCGCGCTTGCGTCCACAGATGCGTTCGACCTGCTGGGCATCACGGCCGTCGCCGGGAACGTGCCCCTGCCCCAGACCGAGGCCAACGCGCGGCGTATCCGCGAACTCGCAGGACGACCAGACGTCCCGGTATTTGCAGGTTGCCAGCGACCGATGGTGCGCCCGCCCGTCACGGCGGAGGCCATCCATGGCTCCACCGGAATCGACGGAGCGGACCTCCCGGAACCGACCCGTCCGGCAGCGCGGGGGCATGCGGTCGACTTTCTCGTGGACACGCTGGCCGAAGCCCCGAAGCCTGTCACGCTGGCCACCCTCGGGCCTCTCACCAATGTGGCGCTGGCGATCATCAAGAACCCGGATGCTCTCGCCAACGTGGCCGGCATCGTCGCCATGGGTGGCGCGATCGGGCCAGGCAACGTGACGCCCATTGCCGAGTTCAACATCTACGCCGACCCGCATGCGGCGCACGTCGTCTTCGAAGCAGGTGTGTCGGTGACGATGGTGGGTCTCGATGTGACCCGTCAGGCCATCGCGACACCGGAGCGGATTGCGGCGATTCGAGCGGTCGGCACAGCGCCGGCATTGGCTGCCGGAGGCATGCTCGAGTTCTACAGCAGGCAGAACCTGGCTGCCTACGGGCACGGCGCCCCACTCCACGATCCGTGCGTGATTGCCTATCTCCTGAAGCCCGGGTTGTTCACCGGCCGGGACATGCGCGTGACCGTAGCACTCGACAGCGGCCGCAGTTTCGGTCGCACGGCGTGCGATGTCGACGCGGGAACCCAGAATGCGCATGTCCTGGAGCACGTGGACGCCGACGGCTTGTTCGCCCTTCTTACAGAGCGCCTGGCTCTGTTGCCGGTGCAGTAGGCACGATCGCTCCCGTCGGGCAGGCGTCCGTCACCGGCAGTCCGCGCACGCACGACGGTTCATTACCTGAACGGGAAAGCAGCCCCGAGTCTCGCGCTCCAACGCCGAGGGCAAAAGCTGACAGACCCCGGAGCCCGGTGCAGCAGCCACCCCACGACGCCCGGACCGGTCCACCCTTCCGGCCATGACCGAGATTGGACTAACCTCGTGGTTTCCCGTGGCAGGAGGATGCACCGTGAACACCAATCTTCACACGGATCTCGGTCTCGAGGGCAAGGTTGCCATCATCGGCGGCGGTGGGGCGGCAGACACCGGCATCGGAAACGGGCGCGCGGCGGCCATTCTGCTTGCGCGCGCCGGTGCCGAGGTCTTCGTCGTGGACCGCTCGCGTGCCCTCGCTGAAGGCACAGTCCGCATGATCGAGTCGGAGGGCGGGACGGCAGCGGCTTACGAGGCCGACCTCACCGACGAGGAGCAGTGTGCCGCAATGGTCAACGCCGCGGTCGCGCAGTTCGGACGGCTCGACATCCTGGACAACAATGTCGGGGTCGTGAGCACCAAAACCGCGGCCAACGAAACACAGGATCAGTGGGAACGGGTGATGCGGATCAACGTGGAGGCGACCTTTCTGACATCGAAGCACGCCATTCCGGCCATGATCGAGAGCGGTGACGGTGGTGTGATCGTGAATATCTCGTCAATTGCCGCACTGCGGCCCCGCGGCATGACCGCGTACTCGACGTCCAAAGCTGCCATCGTCGGCTTGACGCGGGCTATGGCAGTCGATCACGCCCGCGACGGGATCCGGGTCAATTGTGTCGCTCCAGGTGTGATGTACACACCGATGGTGTACTCGGACGGCATGTCGGAAGAGGCCCGCGAACGGCGACGGAAGTATTCGCTTCTCGGCATCGAGGGTACCGGCTGGGACGTCGGGCGAGCCGTCTTGTTTCTCTCATCGGGCTGGGCTCGCTACATCACGGGCCAGACCCTGGTCGTTGACGGCGGAGGCACGCTCGGCGGCGCTCCCCGCTACAGCGGCACGGAAGAAGCGCAGGTCAGCGCGCAGCAGCCGTAACTGCCATCCGGTGCCCGGGTTCCTTGGCGACGTCCAGACATCCGGAACGTGCCCGCTTGAGACGTCGGGGCGGTCTGCTTTGACCGCCTAGAAGAAAACGTACGAGCGCACCACGACATTCTTCCGGCACGGTGCGTCAATCGGGATGGTCGGGTCGATGCAGGCCGTGTGGAACGACCATCGGGAAACCGAGCCGTCGGTCACGGAGTCGTAGCACTTGAGCATCGACACTTCCGTGGGTTCCTGCCGCGGAATCCAGTACCACTCGTGGTCGGCGCGGTAGGTGAAGCGCGTGGTCTCGCCGACCCGATCGTCGTAGATGCGGTAATTGGTGATGTAGGGCTGGTCAGCGAACGACGGCCAGGCGCACAGCACGAAGGGGAACTGCTCCACCGTCTCCATCGGCTTCGCAAGATTGATCGACATGAACCGGCGCGCCATCTTCGCGTCCGCCTCTGCTTCCGTGTAGTGCTGCTCGCGCCCGAAGTTACGGAGGTTCTGGGTGAGCAACTCTCGGCACCGGACGCGGCCGCTGTTGTCGTTCAGATCGTTGTGGACGAGATTGGCGTAACGCGCGTTCACCCCGGGATTCTTCGCGTCCTGGTCTTCCGTTCGGTCGCCCTGATAGTTCTTGTCGAAGACATCATGGTTGTAGACCAGCGCATCGGTTGCGCCCGGAAAAAACTCAAGGAGGAGTTTCTCGATCTCCGGATAGAAGACGCGCTGCACCTCTGCCGAGTCATAGAAGTTGGCGCACCTGGATTCGAGCCGGGCCAGCGAGACGCCAAGTCTGTCCATGCATTCCGGGGAAGTAACGGAAAGCCCCGGGTAATACTCGTCCATTCGGCGGGCATCCCGCAGCACTTGGGGAAAGTAAAGGTTGCGTCGATCCAGGCCGTCTTCGGCCTTGCGCAACAGACGTGCCTCGGCTTTCCGGCTCGGATCGCGCCAGAGTGAGTTGGAAGGCACCACCGTGTACGACGGCTGCGCGTAGACGGTGTATCGGAGAGGAAGCGCCAGCCCTCCCTCCGGGGCCTGGATGTCGTTCTCCCGGATGTAGTCCAGGCATTCTCCGTATTTTCGGAATCCGGGACCCCACTCCGTCTCGATCGGGCCTGGAGGGGCTTGTTCAAGCGCATCGATGAACGCCTGCGCACGGCCTTCCGCGATCTGTTCGAGCGCTGCATCCAGCGCCGCGCCGGTACCGGCGTCTCCGCCTCGATCGAACGACATGTAGGAGAGGCCGCCGTTGGCTGCGACCGGCGGCGGCTGCCCGCTCGTAAGCTGCAAGGTCGGCACATAGGGAGACGACAGGTTCCCCGCCTCCGCCGCGACGTCGCTTTCGATGACTTCGTGCTGATCCATCGGTTACGCCCCCAACTCAGCCCCTCACATCGTTGCACAAGGACAGCCCATATTCCACTGCTGCCCGCCAGGGCCGTGCCCATCGTTGCGAGACGCTGCATGCGACAGATCGTATTGGATCAATCGGTTAGGTTGTACTCGGCAGCGAACCGGGCACTGTGGCTGCTATTCGGACCCGCACTCGCGATCACGGACATTCGGCCTTCATATCGCCGTACCGGGCGCCTGACAGGCGCCGGTGCAGGTACCACGCCACGCACGGGTTCCACCGCTGCCCGGTCATGCCTTGAACCGTATAGTGCTCAGACCCACGAACCCGCCAACGCCCCGATCAGCCTGCTGCAGTCTTGGCATGCGGCCTGTGCCCGATCCAGCCTGATTCGGGCCCGACACGATCCTGGATGCAGGAGAGAAACCATGAACAGCGAGGACCTCTGTTTCGCTCCCGCCAGCGTGCTGGCAGCCGAGGTGGCTGCACGCAACCTGTCGCCGGTGGAAATTATCGAGACGGTGCTCGATCGCATTGAGCGTCTCGAGCCGCGCCTCAATGCTTTTGCGACACTGACCGCTGACCGTGCACGTGATGCCGCGAAGGAGGCGGAGGCGGCACAGATGTCGGGGGCCGACCTCGGCGCACTGCACGGCGTACCGGTGACGATCAAGGACCTCACCAACACCGTGGGCATTCCAACCGAGCGTGGATCGTTTGCAAACCAAGGGGTGATTCCGGCCGAGGATGCGCCCTGTGTTGAACGGCTTCGGGCGGCAGGCGCCATCGTGCTCGGGAAGACGACCACGTCGGAGCAGGGATGGAAAGGGGTGAGTCACAGTCCGCTCACTGGAATCACCCACAATCCGTGGGCGCACGGATTGAATGCCGGAGCATCATCAGCTGGCGCCGGCGCCGGCGCCGCCGCCGGCTACGGGCCGCTCCATCAGGGTTCGGACGGTGCCGGGTCAATCAGGATGCCAAGCCATTTCTGCGGCGTCTTTGGTCTCAAGCCGAGCTACGGGCGGGCTCCCCACCTTCCAATCGGCAACGTCGACCAGGCAAGCCATGTCGGGCCCATGACCCGAACGGTCCTGGACGCAGCGATGATGCTGCACGCGATGGCAGGGCCCCACCCGCTCGACCATTACAGCCTCGAGGCGCCTCCGGCCGATTACCCCGCCCTCCTTGGCGAGGGCGAATGGCTAAGGGGCGCGCGCGTCGCATACAGCCCGGACCTCGGCCATGCCCGGGTGGACACGGAGGTGGCGGACCTGGTCGCCAAAGCCGTTGGCGTGTTCGAGGGGTTGGGCGCCGAGGTGGAGGAAACAGTGCCTGTTTGGGGACCCGATGGTCCGGACATCGGCCGGTTTTTCTGGACCGCGCACGAAACCAACTTCGCATCGCATCTGGACATTTTCGAGGACCGGATGGATCCCGGGCTCGTGGCCTGTATCCGCGAAGGACAGCGGTTCAGCGCCGAAGACTATGTCGTGATGCGCGCACGCAAACTCGCCTACATCGAGGCAATCCATCGCTTCTTTCTGGACTACCAGTTCCTGCTGACACCGGCTGTCTCGGTCGCGGCGTTTCCCGCCGACCGGCTCGCGCCCGCGGATTGGCCTGACCACGAGTGGGACTGGCTTCAGTGGGCGCAATTCAGCTACCCGTTCAACATGTCGCACAATCCCGCTGCGTCCATTCCCTGCGGCGTGACGGATGCAGGCCTGCCGGTGGGCCTGCAGATCGTGGGGCGCCGGCTGGACGACCTTGGCGTCCTGCAGGCCGCAGCGGCATTTGAAGCGGCGCAACCGTGGGCCCAACGCCGTCCCAGGCTCTGAGCGGGCAAAACCAGAACGTGCCCTGGTAGCGGACCCAGCGGGGTGGGCCTGCAAGCGCCTCGCGCATGTGGAACAAGCCTTTCGCATCCTCACAAGACTTCCCTGATGACCATCCGCCCGGTCCATTTCTACGCGGAATGGCGGGTGCGGGCGCTTGCCTTCCTGCACACGCCGACGCTCTAAGCCGCGTGGGGCTTGCGTCAACGGCTCGCACCTCCGATATTCAAGGAAGACGATCATGCGGACTGCGAGGCGCGTAGCCTGGTTGTTCGTCGCATTCGTCCGCGCTGTAGTTTAGCCAGACCGAGGAGTTGACCCCCTTCTGCGACCGGTGCGAACTCTTGCCTGAAATGCTGGTCAGCTCATCTTGTTCCGCCTCGTTCAACGTCACAATGTAGCGCTAAATGACCCGATTCCCTTCTCGTGAAGAAGAGAGATATTCTAGCGCTGCCTTTACGCCATATCTTGCGTGATATGCCAGTAATGCTATCGTATTAATCTCGGCAACTTGCCAGAGTTGCGGGTGCGCAATTGCCACATCTCGAACGACTGTCCTCGTACTCCCAGTGAATATCTTCATCAAGAATCATTAGCACCAGGAAATTCCGACCCGTACTTCGTCCTTACCTCGTTCCTGAGTGCTGCAATAGCGGTCACTACTCGAAGCCGGGCTTTCTGAAACTCATGAATCGCGGCGACTTCTCGTATTCTTGGTGCCGGTCCCGGATCACTTGGACTGTCGCACAATTTCGCAGTATCGGGCACCATAAATTCTTGATAGGTTTTATGGCACACGCGATTTCGGAGCTTTGTCAGCTCCTGAATTTCCTGCAAAAGTGTAGCGTACTCTGGCTGGAGTACGTGATCTCGCTTCTTCCAAGCCGATTTGAGCGAGGATGTCAATCCGCCGAGAGTGTCGGACATACTCTTGATGAGTATTGCGCACCATTGTTCCACTTGTTTGTTCGAGTCCTTAGCTTCGTCGATCGTTTGGAGTCCAGTGATAGTATAGAGGGCCCTCGGGAGACAATCTTCAAGCATACCGAAAGTCGCAACAGTTCGACCAACCTCCTCCCAGAATTGAGCGGTCGGCTCGTGAACCGGTGTTTCTCCGACCCTCGCGCCGAGTTCTCCAACGACAGCCATAACACGATTCTTGATACAAGTTAGGTCATCAAGTGAGGTTTTTTGCTGATGAATGTTGTCGAGCTCCTCGCGTTTCGGAAAAAAGCGGACTGTCGCCGATACTGGCGTCTCAAACGCTATCCAGGCGCCATGACATAGTCGATTGCGGGAGTCCCGCAATACTTCAGTCTCCTCCATCAGGCCGGCGAAATCCGCGTTGAGGACGCAGTCCGGATCTTCCAAGGCCGCCCGCATGGTCGAGTGTCCAGTGAACGAGCGGATAGCCCTGGAGCAGACGTTTTCGAGCAACGAGAACGCACCGATAGTTCTTCCAAGTTCCTCCCACAATTCCTTGCTTCCACAGTTGGTGGGCCAGTCTAGGGGACATTGCCACTGCCCAAAAACAAGTTTTTGTTTTTCTTTATTGTTCATGGACTTTCGTCCGCGCACAACAACGTGATCCGAAATAACTGCATAGCCGCGCAAAATGGCTGGCGGTGGCTTTGTATTGGCCACTGCATATGCGAGAATCCCGTCGTACGCCAGAGTGTCGTTGAAACCGCAGGATGTTTGCCGTTCAACGAAGCTGAATCATCGCGCCTGACCATGAGTCCGCTAACAGCCTGCGCCAAATGGCCCTCCGGCAGACAGTCCCGCAATCTGGCGGCAACAACAACCTCTGTTTCGAATCGTACGGGCGAAATCACGCTGGCGTCATGGCGTTCTCAACAAACCAACACAGGCATAACCCTATACAAGTTCCTACAACGCAGGTTCCTAGCCGATCGTGACCGCACATCACGAAAAGCCGTGGCACAGTTTACGATGACGCAGAACCTATAGGCGTCGAGTTCGCGCATTCGTGACGGACGGCGCAGTCCCGGAGCAAGCGAAAAATCGCAAAGGTTATGCTGCCCATGTACGGAACGATCCATGACCGAACCCATTGAATTGATTCTGAGGGATGTTCGCTGTTTCAAAGGCGAACAGCGGGGCCGCTTACGCCCGATCACCTTGCTGCTCGGCGAGAACAGCACGGGCAAGAGCACATTCTTAGCTTGTTTTTCCGTCATTCACCGGATGTTCTCCGGCACTCACTTTCTGATCGACGCGCCACCGGATTTCAATCGGGAGCCATTTTCCATGGGCTCGTTCCGGGACATCGTCCGCTCCCGCCACGGACGGACGGGCGGGATCAAAGATTTCAAAATCGGGCTTACATTCACACCGAACAGCGGGTCACCAACGAACGCGCTTGTCACCTTCCAAGAGCAAGGCTCGCAACCGGTTCGACATTCCTGCCGCTACCAATTCAGCGCTGCGGATTTCATCGAACTGCTCTGGAGCGAAGAACGTAAAACTACCTTACGCACGCAAAACGGAACCTACGAGTTGCCCTTGCCTGTCGGAGATTTGCGCGCACTCCGAAGCTTGCTGGATTATGGCTATCTGGAAGGCGAATCCGTTGTAGGTGACGATGCCAAAAACGCGTTATTCGATGCCCGACGGCTTCTCGACCTGGATGGCGACGCGGATAACAGCACCGGGCGGAAACGTCATCTTGCGTTGGTCCTATCCAGCCTCGTCCCGGTCGCCCCCCTCCGCGCCAAGCCCAAGCGCACCTACGATCCCACCGGCGAGGCCGAAAGTCCCGAAGGCACACAAGTGCCCATGCTCATGATGCGCCTGGACCACGAGGACAAGGGCGACTGGAGTTCCCTGCACGACCATCTGGTGCAGTTCGGCAAAAATTCCGGTCTGTTCTCGGACATCAAGGTGCGGCGCCACGGAAGGCAGATCAGCGACCCGTTCCAGATCCAAGTCAAGGTGCGGTCAAGTTCGCACGCCAACATCATGGATGTCGGTTACGGAGTTAGCCAAAGTCTGCCGATTTTGGTGAATCTGCTAACCGAAAAAGGCAACCAGCATTCAAGGCGGTCCAAGCGCCGCATGGGTAGGACATTTCTGCTCCAGCAGCCCGAAGTTCACCTACACCCCCGCGGACAGGCAGAACTCGCCCAGCTGTTTGCACAGGTTGCAAGTCAGGGACGCGACCGTTTTCTGATCGAAACCCACAGCGACTACATCGTGGACCGGGTGCGCATACTGGTGCGCAAAAAGCTGCTAAGCCCCGAAGACGTATCTGTCATTTTCTTCGAGCCGCAACACAACGCTGTCGAGATGCACAACATCTCCCTCGATGAGGCCGGCAACCTTGAGAATGTACCGCCGAGCTATCGGTCGTTCTTCCTAAAGGAGACCGATCAACTGCTCGGATTCGATGACTGAACTCCCCATTCCGGCCTGCCGGCAGACTCGGTCTGGAAAACAGTCCTGCAGGTTGGTCGCGCCTTTCGCTCATTAACGACGCGTTGCCGGTCGCTAGGCTCCTGCCGCCAATTTTTCAGTGAAGGGCTGGGCCGATGTGCATCATCGTAGATACCAACCAACTGAGCGAGTTCCTTTCGAAGCCTGCATCCGAAGATGCGGCGCCCATTCGCCACTGGCTCAAGGGACGAGGATTATTGGTGTATTCCACCGGAGGCAAGTTCGCAAAAGAGTTAAGCACACGTAGCAAAATACGACTTAAAGGTTACGTTGACGCTGGTCGTGCCAAGCTCATACCGGCAATGAAGTTTAGGGATGACGAAATATCGCTTCGCAAGGACTCCTCAGTACGCTCGAACGACCACCATGTCCTGGCCTTGGCGAGACACTCTGGAGCGCGAGTTCTCTACACAAGTGACAAGAACTTGATGGACGACTTCACGAACAAGAAGCTGATCGATAACCCCCGGGGCAAGGTTTACAGGAGTCGCAAACACTTCAAATTACTGACACGTTCGACCTGCCGGAGCAACAGATAATCGAAAGTGGTGGCTGACCGAGTTTTCCCTTGCCTGATTTTCACAAACTAGGCTAATTTCACCATATGGTGAAATCATCTAAACCAGAGAACGTTACGGAGAGTGCGCCGGTGGGCGCCGTGCGTGCCCTCTTGGAGAAGGTCCCGAACGTAGACATAATCGGAGTTCGCCAAGAGCGGAAGCCCGAGTCCCGTTACCCGATCGACGCCAGGATCGATTTGGACCACGCTGGAACCCACCATGCGCTCCTTATCGAGGTCAAGCAGGACGGAGCGCCGCGCTTTGCCCGCTCTGCGGTCTATCGCCTTGAGAGTTACATCGCGCACTTGCATCGATCCGAACGCCCGGGAGAAACCGGGCGATTCATTCCGATGGTGGTGAGCCCCTACCTGTCTCCGGCGTCGCGTTCCATCTGCCTCGATCACAATGTCGCCTACCTCGACCTCTACGGAAACACCCACCTTGCTTTCGGTCCCGTCTATATCGAGAGGTCTGTTTCTGGCAAACCGAAGTCCGAAACCCGCGCGCAGCGGTCACTGTTCACTCCAAGGGCGGGCGCAATCCTGCGGGTTCTCCTGCGCGACCCGGCCCGAGGGTGGCGCGTCACGGATCTGGCCGCGGCGGCCAACTCCAGCCTCGGGCACGTAAGCAATGTCCGCAAGGCGCTGCTCGACCGGGAATGGGTCGAAATTCGGGAAGACGGTCTGGTACTCGTCCGGCCGGATGCGCTACTGACGTCCTGGCGCGAGAACTACCGTCAACCCCCCGGCCATCACATCAGCGGATACACGGTTCTTCACGGGGAGCAGTTGCGCAATTGCCTGTCGGGACGCCTGAACCCGGGACCGCAACCTCCGCGCGCGATCTGCGCATCGAACTCGGCGGCCGAGTGGTTCGCGCCATACGTCCGAGGCGGCACGCAGAACTTCTATGCCGACGAACTTGGGGCGCGGATTCTGCAAGAGGCGCTTCAACTGACCCATGCCGCAAGAGGAGCCAACGTGATCCTGCGGATCCCCAACGATGAGACCCTGTTCGAGGACGCCATTGAGCCGGCACCGGGAATCTTCTGCGCCAGTCCGGTCGTCACCTACCTTGATCTATGGAACGGCAACGAACGGGACCGTGAGGCGGCAGACTATTTGGCCGCGACGTGCTTTCCCTGGTTGTGAGGGAGCCCAGGGCCACCGGCGACCACGATGACCGGAAGACAGCGGCGGTCAAGCTCGCACTCATCGAGATCGGCGGGACCCTCGGCAACTTCGACGCCAAGTTTGGAAGTTTGCGAGGGTTGTGTCCCCGCGTGGTGCCACCGCGAAAGCCCAGCCGGCCAGCAACAGACTGAACAGCAATTGCCGATCGGGAACCAGGTCCGCACGTACCCTCCTAGTCCGGCTCACGTGCATACACAAAGGGGTAGATGCGGGTGATGTCCGTGCCCGGTTCACGCGAATCAAGGCTCTTCCAGAGATCGAATACGGCGGGACTGACCGGACACGATGCGCCAACGGCAACGGCCGCATCGCGATAAAGCCCAAGGTCCTTGGTGAACTGGGCACTTGAGAACCCGGCATCGTAGGTACCCGTCACGATCCGGTTGGGGAACTTGTCCGATGATGCCGTATTGCGTCCGGTCGACGTGTTGACAACGTCGAGGATCATTTGCATGTCCAGCCCGTGCCTCTCTCCGAACGCGACCGCCTCAGCCGTCGCCGCCATCGCGCTCCCTGACAGAAAGTTGTTCAGCACCTTCATGACCTGTCCCTGACCCGGCTCGCTGCCGACCCGAAAGACGTTCCGAGCCATGGCGCCGAACACCGGCCGCAGCCGTTCAAACGTCGCCTCGGAGCCGGCGTACATAATCGACAACGTCGCGTTCACCGCACCCCGCACGCCGCCGGAAACCGGCGCGTCCACATACTCGATCTCCCTGTCTGCCAGCAGCGCGTGGACACGTCGCGCCGCGTCTACCCCAATGGTCGAATGATCCACAACCACCCGGGTTTTGCGGCCGGGTGCGCCGTGAATCGCGCGGGCGACCGATTCCGAGGCGCGTCCGTCGGGCAGGCAGAGGTGCACGACTTCGACCTCCTGCGCGAGCGCTGCGTTGGAGGGCGCAATTCGTGCGCCCTGAGGAGCCCGTGCTTCCGTGCCGGCGGCATCATGGACAACAATGTCTTGCCCCGATTTCACGAGGTTTGCGGCCATGGGATTGCCCATGTTGCCGAGGCCGGAAAAGCCGATCAGGTTCACTGGCATTGTTCTGAACCAACCCTTCGCGCGCTGTTGGTCGGAATTCTAGAGAGGGTTACGGCTACCGGACCACGGGAGCACGCAATCCGGAGGCAGGCCCTGTGACCGTCGCGGCCTCGGAGTCACCGTGACAGCGTCAGTGTTCGGCCCAATACGTAACCATCCAGGCGGCCATCCCGAACAACGCGAACGCACCTATCTGGGTGTGGAGGGTTCCATCGAAGGCGTCGCCGATCAACATGCCGAGCGGCAACGAAATCAGGGTGGACAGTGACGTCACCACCGCTGCCCCCACCCCCGCAATTTGGCCGAGGGGATCCATCGCAAGAGCGTTGAGGTTCCCGAAGACGAAACCAAACGCCAGAAACACCGCGAACAGATACGCCATGAAGAGCCAGAGCGGAGGAAGCCCCCCGAACACGAACAGCACGCCCCACGCGAGCAGGGACGTCAGCGTGACGAACCGGAGCGCACCCCTTGAGAGAAGCAGCATCCCGTGCCGCAATACCAGGCGACCATTCATGAGCCCGCCGAAACCGACGGCGAGAGCGAGCACGCCGAAGTACACCGGAAACAGGGCGCCAGTCCGGTACGCCTCCTGAAAGATCTGCTGGGAAGAGCTCAGATAGGCGACGAAGGGAGCGAACACGAGGCCGCTTGCCAGTGTGAACCCCAGCGCGGCCCGGATTCTCAGGACGTAGGCGACGGCCTGGAGAATGGTGCTGAACGAAAACGGTCGCCGGCGATCAACGGGAAGGGTTTCAGGCTGACGGAGCGTCATCCATGCGAAGGCCACTGCAGCAAATGCAAAGAAGACGCCAAAGATCGTGCGCCAGCTTCCCAGCCACATGATCCCCTGCCCGAGCAAGGGGGCAATGGCTGGAACCAGAATAAACACGGCCATGACGAAGGACATGAGCCGCGCCATCTGCCGGCCGCGGAATTGATCGCGGACGAGCGCCATGGTCACGATCCGTGGACCCGCAGCACCGATGCCTTGCAGGATCCGCCCGGCAATCAGGATCTCGAACGACGTCGCGAAGGTGCTCACGAGACAGCCCGCCATGAAGACGGCAAGACCGATACGGATGGCGGGCTTTCGCCCGATGCGATCCGACAGGGGGCCGAACAGCAGCTGGCCGATCCCGAGGCCCAAGAACAGCGAAGTGATCACGAACTGGACGTCATTTTTTCGCTGCACGCCCAGATCGCTGCCGATGGCTGGCAGGGCCGGCAGCATGGCATCGATCGCCAGGGCGACCAGCGAAATCAGGAGCGCGACAAGCGGGATGAACTCCCCGGTACGCAGAGCACTGCTGTCCGCTGGTTGGCTCATCTTGCGTGTTCCCGACCCAACCGACGTCTCATCCACCGAAGGCGCTGGCGCCCATGCCGACCAGGCGCGGGCAACCGGCTTCTCGACTGCCTATCCCCAGAGCAATTGTCCCGAGCATCTTCGGGGCCAGGGACTTCGGCGGCGGTAGGCAAGCCCCGAAGCGCCTCCCAGGCACTGGTCACGCCACTGCCTGGGCCAGGACCCGCACGGCTTCCTCGCAATCCGCACGGGTCACGCCAAGATGGGTGACGACGCGCAAGCGCGTCCGGCCCATGGCGCCTATTCGCACCCCTGCGGCCTCGGCCCTGGCCACAACGTCGGCCGCGCTGTGACCGGTGCCTTCAATGTCCAAAAACAGAAGGTTGGTCTCGCACGGTTCGACCGTCACCCCGTCCAGTGCGGCCAGACCTTCTGCCATCAGGGCGGCATGAGCGTGATCGTCAACCAGGCGGTGCCAATGGTGATCAAGGGCATGCAAGCCGGCCGCCGCCACGATGCCGGCCTGCCGCATCGCCCCGCCCATGCGCTGCTTCCATCGCCAGGCTTCATCGATAAACGCGGACGAACCCGCAAGAACCGCGCCCACAGGGCAGCCAAGGCCTTTGCTCAAGTCAATCCACACGCTGTCAAAGCAGGCAGCGTAATCGGCCGCGGGCGTGCCCGATGCAACGACCGCGTTCGGAAGCCGGGCACCGTCCAGATGTGTCGCGAGGCCGTGTGTGCGTGCAACGTCGGTGACCTCCCGGACCGCGCCGAGAGGCCACACGGTACCGCCGCCCAAGTTGGCGGTGTTCTCGACTTCCAGCAACGCAGAGCGCGGGGCATTCCGGTGGCTGTCGCGAATAGCCGCCCGGGCCTGGTCGGCCGAATAGATGCCGCGCTGACCTGGAACGGGGGCGATTTGCACACCTGTGAGTGCCGCGGGCCCACCCCCCTCAAAATTGAGGATGTGCGATGACGCGTCGGCGATCACCTCGTCGCCTGGCCGGCAGTGGATCCGGATCGCAATCTGGTTGCACATCGTCCCGGACGGAAGGAATACCGCGGCTTCCTTGCCGAGCAGCTCCGCCACGCGCTCACACAGCGCATTGACGCTTGGATCGGCAAACAACTGTTCATCGCCGACCGGCGCCTCGGCCATCGCCTGTCGCATGTCCGGCGTCGGGAGCGTCTGGGTATCGCTGTACAGGTTGATGCGAGGCGCATCCGTTCCGTTGTGTATCGAGGTCGCCATCGTTCAGCTCACCAGTTCCGGGCGGTACATGCTGGAGAGGCCGGATCCCGTGCACAAGCCGGCCCTCGCCTTTTTCGCTTCACCACTCTCGCGTTCATCGCAGGTCAGCCTCGGCAATCGCGTTGGTAGTCATGCATCCGGTGGCACGATTTCAGCGAGGCGGCCCGCAGAGAGCAGGATCCACGGGAAATCGCGTTCTCTGGCCACTGCCGGGCCCGAGTTCGCGCCGACCAAGGCCCCTTTCGGCAACCTGAAGCGTCATCAGGGCGACAGCTCGGCAGCGATGCGACGAATGTGGTCCCACGTCTCCAGGACATGGCGGGCCCGGGTTCCCACCGCTCCGATCGCAAGCCGGAGCGCCACCCGCCCTTCGATTTCACCGGGGCTGAGATACGCAAAGCCGCCGCGGTTCACCCGCGACAGAAGCTCGCGGTTCAGCTGATCAAGCGCAGGACCGTCGCGCATCCCTTCCGGACGGTGCCGGAACGTGATCAGGGCGAGTGAACGCGGGCAGGCCAGCTCGAATTCGGGCGTCTCCTTGATCGCCAGCTCGATCTTCTCTGCCAGCGTGACGTGGCGGCGGATATGGGCCTGGAGACCGGCAACGCCGTAGTACTGCAGGACGAACCAGAGTTTCAGAGCCCGAAAGCGGCGCCCCAGGGGAATGCTCCGGTTGCGGTAGTCCACGACCCGGTCTCCGGCCGGGGTGCGGAGATACGAAGGCGACACCGTCAGGACCTGCTCCACTTCAGGCATGTCACGCACAAACTGGACGGAACAGTCGAAGTTGGTGAGCAGCCATTTGTGCGGGTTGAACACGAAGCTGTCCGCCTGATCAATGCCCGCGAGCATGCCGCGGAACTCCTCGCAGATCAGCGCGCTTCCTGCCCACGCAGCGTCGACATGGAGATACACGCCTTCCTGCCGCGCGACGGCAGCGATCTCCGCAAGCGGGTCGATCGCGCCCACCCCGGTTGTCCCCAGCGTGGCCACGACACACGCGGGAACCAGACCGGCCGCCCGGTCACGTTCGATCGCCGTGGCAAGCGCATCCGGCCGCATCGCAAATGCGGAATCGGTCGGGATCTTGCGCAGTTGGTCGAGCCCGATTCCCGCCACCATCACGTCCTTGTCGATTGATGAGTGGGTTTCTTCCGAGGCGTAGACGGTCAGGGCCGGACCTCCCGCGAGACCGGCGGTGCGGGCCCGCCCGGCCAGGGCCCGCCCGCGCGCTGCGAGAAGAGCAACCAGTGTGGCGCTCGACGCCGAGTCCTGGATCACGCCCTCAAAGCCGTCCGGGAGGCCCAGCAATCCGCGAAGCCATGCGAGAACGAGGGTCTCAAGCTCGGTGGCAGCGGGTGACGTCTCCCAGGCCATGCAGTTCGCGCCGAGCGTCGCCGTGAGCATTTCGGCAAGGATCGACGGGGGCGAGGCATTGGCCGGGAAGTAGGCGAAGAACCTCGGGTGCTGCCAGTGCGTCATGCCGGGCACGAGATCGCGCGCAAAGGTTGCGAGAAGATCGGGGAACGCTGCACCTGCGGACGGGGGCTGCTGCGCCAGGCCGCGCGCCACGTCACCCGGTTCGAGCGGAGCCCGGACAGGACGCTCTTCGATGGTGGCGAGATAATCCGCCATCCAGTCAACAGCGGCATAGGCATGGGTACGAAAGGTTTCGGAATCCACCGTCACTCTCCCTGTCCAGAACCGCGGATCCGATCCCGGGCGTCAGCCCGGAGCTCAGCCCGCGCACCATGGTGAAGGCATACCGACTCAAGCACAGCCCGGTGGCGGTCACCAGATCGCTCACGACCTCGGGGTTGCCGGCACCGGAAACAGGCCGTTCCCGAGCGATACCCAACGCCCGGAGGCAGCGCCCGTCTGACTCTCATCGCGGGACCACGCATCCGCCGGTATTCGATTGACCGACCGGGCATTTCGCTTCATCTTGCGCCCCTGTGGCCGGAACGACCCGCTTGCGTCCGGTTCGGAGGACAGCCGTGGCAACCGATCAGCCCGCCCTTCTTGCCATGCGCGTCAACGGCAAGGCCGTCGAGGGCCCCGCGGAAGGCCGAACCCTGCTCGTGGATTTCCTCAGGGAGACGTTGCGCCTTACCGGAACCCACATCGGCTGCGATACCAGCCAGTGCGGCGCCTGCGTGGTCCACCTCGACGGTGTGGCCGTGAAATCGTGCAGCGTGCTGGCCGTCCAGGCCGCCGGCCGCGAGGTGCGGACCATCGAGGGAATCGCTGCCGACGACGGGACGCTGCATCCGATGCAGGAGGCGTTTCGCCAGCACCACGGCCTGCAGTGCGGCTTCTGTACGCCCGGGATGGTGATGACGGCGCTCGAGTTGACGCAATCGGCAGAACCTCTCACGCGGGAACGGATCCGCGAGGGTCTGGAGGGCAATATCTGCCGGTGCACGGGCTACCACAACATCGTCGAGGCAGTACTGGCCGGTGACGCGGCCATGCGCCGTTAGAGGACCGTCACGTGCATCGTTTCACATACCATCGGCCCGCGACCCTCGACGAGGCGGTCCGGATCGCGACGTCGGCTGAGGACGGCAGTTACCTCACCGGCGGCATGACGCTCATCCCGACGATGAAGTTGCGTCTGGCCGCCCCGACCGACCTGATCGATCTCGGCGCGATCGACGCCCTGCGCGGAATCACCGAGACCGGCGGGCGGCTCCGCGTGGGTGCTGCATCAACGCATGCGGAAGTTGCGGCATCGGCCGTCGTGGCCAAGCTGATCCCTGCTCTCGGGGAGCTCGCCAGCCGGATCGGGGATCCTGCGGTCCGCAACCTCGGCACCATGGGTGGCTCGATCGCCAACGCAGACCCTGCAGCGGACTACCCGGCAGCACTGCTGGCGCTCGACGCGGAGGTTGAAACCGATCAGCGCACGATTGCGGCGACTGATTTCTTTACCGGCTTCTTCACGACCGCACTGGAACCGGGAGAGGTGGTGACGGCAGTCCGGTTCGCGGTACCGGAGGGGGCTGCGTACCGCAAAGCTCCAAATCCGGCTTCACGGTTCGCTCTTGCAGGCGTGTTTGTGGCCCGCTTCCATAGCGGCATCCGGGTCGCCGTGACGGGTGCTGGCCAGTACGCGTCGCGTTACCCCGAGCTTGAGGCCGCGCTCGACGCGTCGTTTACACCGGATGCGGTCCGCAGCGTCCCCGTCGACGACTCCGGCCTCACCTCCGACCTGCACGCGAGTTCCGCTTACCGCGCCCAACTCGTCCGCGTGATGACAAGCCGGGCCGTCGCCGCCTGCTGAGCCGGGTCTCCGTGCCCAATCCGCCCGCCATTCCGGACTCGGTCGACGCCACGCTCGCACTGCTCCGCTCCCGCCAGTACGTCGCCGACCGCCCGCTGGCGACAGTCGTGTTCCTCGCCCTCAGCATGGAGAGGCCCCTGCTCCTGGAAGGAGAAACCGGGGTCGGAAAAACCGAGGTCGCGAACGTGCTCGCCCTGGGTCTGGGAAGAAAGCTCATCCGGCTCGCATGCCATGACGGCCTCGACCTGGCAACGGCAGTCTATGAGTGGAACTATCCCGCCCAGATGCTGGCGTTGCAGGAAGCGCGGGCCGGCGGCGGGGCTGCCGATCTCTACTCGGACCGGTTCCTGATCAAGCGGCCGCTGCTGCAAGCGCTGGACGCCGGTGATGACGCTCCCCCGGTGCTGCTCATTGACGAAGTTGACCGGGCCGACGCCCCCTTTGAGGCGCTGCTTCTCGAGATCCTCTCCGAGTACCGGATCTCCATTCCGGAACTCGGCACCATCCGGGCCGCCAGCCCGCCCCCCGTCGTGCTGACGTCCAACCGGACCCGCGAAATCCACGACGCGCTCAAGCGCCGCTGTCTCTACCATTGGGTGGGTTATCCCGATATGGCACGCGAACTCGAGATTTTGCAGGCCCGGCAGCCTGAAACCCCCGCAGCGCTGGCACATGAAGTCGTGGCATTTGTTCGGGAGCTTCGTGAGGCCGATCTGTTCAAGCCACCCGGAACCGCGGAAACCCTCGACTGGGCCCATGCGCTGGTCACGCTGGATTCCGCGCACCTTGAGGAGGAGACGCTCGACCGGACGCTCGGCGTGCTGCTCAAGTATCAGGACGACATCGACAAGATCCGTGGCACCGAAGCTGCACGACTGCTGTCGGAGGCGCGCCAGAAAGCAGCATGAGCGCGGCAGCGCCGGTGAGGAGCGGGCAGAGCGGAAAGATCGCTGCCAACGTTCTGGCGTTCGTTCGCACGCTGCGACGCGCAGGCATGACGCTCGGACCGGCGGACGGCATCGCGGCGACGTCTGCCCTTCGGGCGCTGGGCCTCCGCCGGCGCGACGATGTGTATTGGGGCCTCCGCGCCACCCTGGTTCGCCGGCCCGCAGACATCGATCTCTTCAACGACGCGTTCCGCGCCCTTTGGCAGGGAATCGTGCCGGAGCCCACCGGACTCTCCGAACCTTTCGGTTCCCGAAAGCGCGCCGCGCCGCTGCAACGGAGGGTCGCAGAGGCACTCGGTGCGTTTCCGATCGCACACCGAAGCCAGCAGCGCTCCAGGACCATTACAGCCGTCAGTGCCTCGCGTCAGGAGCGGCTTGGCTCCATCGACATTGCGGACATGAGCGTCGACGAACTGCTGGCTGCACAGCACATGGTCCAGCGCATGGTGCGGCCGCTCGGCGAACTGCCGACGCGAAGACATCGCCCATCCCGTACCCGGCCGGACAGCATCGACTTCCGGAACACGCTGCGGCAAGCGGCCCGCATCGGTGGCCCGCCCGTCCGCCTGCAATTCCGCCGCCGCCGCGCCCGACCAGTGACCGTTGTTGTCCTCTGCGACATCTCGGGCTCCATGGCCGCCTACTCCCGCATGCTGCTGTACTTCATGCATGCCCTGGGGCTCGTGCGCCGAGAGGTCTTCAGTTTCGTGTTTGGCACCCGCCTGACCGATGTAACCCGTGCACTCCGGATCGGTGATCCGGACCGGGCGGTGCAGCGCGCCGTCAGCCAGGTAAAGGACTGGTCGGGCGGCACCCGGATCGGTTCCGCGCTGCGTGAGTTCAACCGCGGCTGGTCGCGCCGCATCCTGCCCGGCGGAGCCGTCGTCCTCCTCGTGACCGACGGTCTCGAGCGGGACCCCGACGTCGACGTCGGAGCCGAGACGGTCCTGCTGCAGCGTTCGTGCCGCCAGCTCGTGTGGCTCAATCCGCTGCTCCGATTTTCAGGATTCAGGCCGCAGGCAGGGGGCATGGCGGCGATTGCGCCGCACGTTGACGAGATCCGGACCGTGCATACTCTCGACAGCTTCGGGGCGATGGCCGAGTCGCTGGCTGTCACTCCCCGCCGCTAGCCTGTCGACCGCGTGGGAGGCAACAATGTCGGATTCCGCCGCACACCCGGTGCCCAGTGAGGCGTACGCGCCCGGCGACGAGGTTCTTGCACAGGCACAGCGCTGGCGCGAAGCCGGGCTTGATGTCGCGTTGGCCACGGTGGTGGCGACATGGGGGTCCAGCCCGCGGCAGCCGGGAAGCCAGCTTGCCGTGAACAGGGACCTCGAGTTTGTGGGATCGGTTTCCGGCGGGTGTATCGAGGGGGCAGTGATCGAAGAGGCCCAGGCAGCCATGGCGGATGGAAAAGTGCGCGTCCTTGAGTTCGGGGTCACCAACGAACGTGCATGGGAGGTGGGCCTCGCGTGCGGAGGACGCATCCAGGTCCTAGTTGAACGGGTAGGCGATCGCTCGTGAACGACGCCACGCTGGCGCGCGTCCTGGAGGCCAGAGCCGCCCGCTTGCCGCTCGCGGTCGTGACGCAAGTGTCGGACGGAACGCAAGGGGTTGTCACGTTCGACGGCGCGGATTCGTGCCTGCCTCCGAAAGCCGTCTCCACCGCAAGGAAGTTTCTGGTGGACGACGAGTCCGGCACCGTCAGCATCGGCGGCAACGATTGGTTTGTTCACGCCCACACGCCCCCCTACCGTGTGGTCGTGGTCGGCGCCGTCCATATTTCGCAACCTCTTGTGCAGATGGCGGCGCTGTCCGGCCTTGACGCCATCGTGATCGATCCACGGTCGGCGTTTGCAACGGAGGCTCGGTTTCCGGGAGTGAAGATTGTGAATTCCTGGCCGGACGAAGCCCTGGCCGAGATTGGTCCCGATTCGCGTACTGCGGTCGTGACGCTGACACACGATCCCAAGCTCGACGACGCGGCTCTAGGTGTCGCTCTTCGAAGCCCGGCCTTCTATATCGGCTCCCTCGGCAGCACGCGGACGCACGCCGCCCGCTGCAAGCGGCTGGCACGGGCCGGTTTCTCGGACTCCGAAATCAGCCGAATCTGCGGGCCAGTCGGCCTGGCGATTGCGGCGCGTACTCCGGCTGAAATCGCGACCGCGATTCTCGCCCAGATCGTCAGCGTCCGCCGTGGCGGCACGCTCTCCGGCTAGCAGTGGAGTTCGGTCCCTGGCCCGTGGAGCGATGCGAGGGCACCATCCTCGCGCATTCGCTCAGTGTTGACGGCACGCGCTTTCGCAAAGGACGGGTCCTGAGTGCCAGTGATATTCGCGCCCTGCTTGAGGCGGGAATCGAGCAGCTGACGGTTGCCCGGCCAGGCCAGGCCGACGTCGGGGAAGACGAGGCGGCAACGATGCTCGCGTCGGCCGCCGCCGGAGCCGGGACGCACGTTCGCAAACCGTTTGGCGGACGGGTCAATGTAACGGCAATCTGCGATGGCCTGGTGCAGATCAAGTCGGTCGCGCTCGAACGCAGCAATCAGGTGTCAGAGGCTATCACGACCGCGACGGTTGCAGACAGCACCCGGGTTCGATCGGGCGACCTCATCGCGACCATCAAGATCATCCCGTTCGCGGTTCCCGAGGCGGATGTCCAGCGGGCCAGCGATGCCGCCGCCGACTCCATTACCGTAGCGCCATTCCGGCGTTTCACGGCCGAACATGTCCTGACGACACTTCCCGACACAACGGACAAGCTCCTCGACCTTTCGCGGACAGGTGTCAATTCCCGCGTTGCTGATCTCGGCGGATCTGTACGCGAAGAAAGCACGTCTCAGCACAACTCCACACATCTTGCGGACGCATTGCGCTCGGCCAACGAACGGAAACCCGACCTCATCCTCGTGAGCGGCGCTTCGGCAATTGTTGACCGGCGCGACGTCATTCCCGCAGCCGTCGAGATGGCGGGCGGGTCCATTGACCATTTCGGCATGCCAGTCGACCCGGGCAACCTGCTCCTTCTCGGAACCCTCGGATCAAGCCGGGTCATCGGGCTGCCGGGGTGCGCTCGGGCGCCGGCACGAAATGGTCTTGATCTGGTCCTAGAGCGATTTGCAGCCAATGTGGGAGTGGATTCCGCTGCTGTCGTCGCCATGGGCCCCGGAGGACTTTTGAAGAAATCCGCGTCCCGCCGACGCACAAGTCGCGCTCCGAAGATCGCGGCTGTAATTCTGGCCGCTGGAAAATCCCGGCGAATGGGCGAAAAAAACAAGCTCCTTGAGGAGGTGGGAGGGGCATCGCTGGTCGTGAATGCCACTCGTGCAGCCATCGCTTCCGAGGCGACTCCCGTGATTGTGGTCACGGGGCATGAGCCTGAGCGTGTCACAGCTGCACTGGAAGGACTTGACGTGACCACGGTTCACAACGCACGTTTTGACACAGGCCTGTCGTCCAGTCTGCAAACTGGAATCGAAGCCGTCCCCCCCGAACATGACGGCGTCATCCTGTTGCTGGCCGACATGCCGGCCGTCGACAGTGATCTCGTCGACCGCATGCTGGCCGCGTTCGACCCGATCGAAGGGCGCGCAATCGTGGTTGCGACGCACCATGGAACCCGCGGCAATCCCGTGCTTTTCGCACGCAGTTACTTTCCTGACATCCAGAGGGTGACCGGGGACACGGGCGCCCGCCACGTTGTGGATCGCAATGAAGAAATGGTGTGCGAGATCGAGTGCCTTACGGACGCTCCGCTCGTCGACCTCGATACGCCGGAAGAACTTGCCCGCTGGCGCAGGAAGTGAATCCCGCAGCAGGGGTGCGGCGTCAGCGGATACCGAGCAGGACGGCCAGGGCCGTCACCACGATTGCGCATCCCACCACGAAAAGCACCGTCTGGCGCTGGAGGCGGCGAGCGGTGCCCGGTCTGCCAGCGGCAGGGCTTTTCTGCTCCTGAGACACGCGTTCTGCTGAGTCCGGTTGAGCCGACACCGCGTCCGCCAGTGATCCGAAAAACGCTTTCGAGTACTGATCAATTGCCCCGCCGATCAGCCTGGACCCCAACTGCGCCAGCTTGCCGCCGACCCCGACATCGACCGTATACGTCAACGTGGTGGTATTGCTGTCGACTTCAGCCAGCCTGACACGCGCCGATCCCTTGGCAAAACCGGCCGCACCCCCCTTGCCCTGGCCGGTCAACACATAGCTTTCCGGCGGGCGAACCTCGGACAACGCGACCGATCCCGAAAACGCGGCCGACACAGGCCCGACACGCGCCCGCACGCGCGCTTCAAACGCGTCAGGCCCTACCCGAGCCAAATGCTGGCACCCGGGTATGCACTGCTTCAGCACATCGGGGTCGTTAAGTGCGTCCCAGACTCGGGCACGCGACGCCGGGATCTGAAACTCCCCGCTGAAATCGATGGCAAAATGCTCCCCGAGACGGCGACAGGCGAACTAGCCGCCAAACTGCCGCAGATACGCGATGACGTCTTCGCGTTCAGACGGCTTCTTCAGGCCGGGAAAGATCATCTTGGTTCTCTGTACCACCTGCTTGGGGTCGGTCATCCAGACGTCCATCAATTCATCGGTCCAGGTCTGGCCCTCTTCGCCCAATGCCTTGAGCCCGCGCGAATATTTGTAGTCAGGGCGATTGGTACCCAGAACCGATCCGAACACGCCCCAAAGATTGGGGCCGACGCGATCCTTGCCCCCCTCATCGACCGTGTGGCACGCCTTGCATTTCTGGAACACCTTTTCCCCGTTCGCCGGATCACCGGCCAAAGCCGGGATGGAGAACGCCAGGGTGCCAAGGACGGCCGCAACCGTGAAAATTCGAATCATGGACAGGGAACCTCCAAGAAAATTGATGCGTCGAAGGACATGGTGCGGAAAGGGGGTTTCCCGCTCCCGCAAAGGATAGGTTTCGAACGCGACAGGGACAACTCACGACGTGAAGTAGGGGCACCGGATGGCCGCACGCGCGCGGCGGACCATACCGACTTGGAGAGCGACATCGCAAGTCGGACCGGCCACTGCAAATCCCCGCGTGGGATTGACAGCAGGAGCACCCAGAAAGTTCTTTACCCTTTCCCTACGCCCGAGTAAATTTTTTTTTGCGCAGGTTGGCGACAGCGGGCGCGGGTATAGCTGGAAAACTAAGGCCCATGCGCCTACTCGCGGGCAACAGTAATCAGACGTTTGCGGCTGCGGTCGCGGACGAGTTGGAGCTTGAGCTAACCGCCGCAGATGTGCGTCGGTTCTCGGACGGCGAAGTGTTTGTCGAAGTCCAGGAAAATGTGCGGGGCCAGGACGTATTTGTAGTGCAGTCGACATCACCGCCGGCCAACGATCACGTCATGGAACTGCTGGTGTGTATCGATGCCCTGCGCCGGGCATCAGCTGCCAGCGTGACTGCCGTGATTCCCTATTTCGGCTACGCCCGCCAAGACCGGAAGGCGGCACCTCGTGCGCCGATTTCCGCCAAGCTGGTGGCAAACCTCATTACCACTGCCGGTGCCAACAGGGTACTGACCATCGATCTGCACGCGAACCAGATCCAGGGCTTCTTCGATATCCCGGTGGACAATCTGTACGCGGCTCCTGTGATCGCGGCCGACGTGCGGAAGCGATTTCGGGGCGATTCCTATGTGCTTGTCTCACCGGATGTCGGAGGGGTTGCCAGGGCCCGTTATCTTGCCGCCCGTGTCAACGGCAGCCTTGCAATCGTCGACAAGCGGCGCGAGCGCGAAAACATGTCGGAGGTTGTGAACATTATCGGTGAGGTGCGCGACAGAACCTGCATCATTGTCGACGACATAGTCGATACCGCCGGGACACTCTGCAACGCAGCAGCGGCGCTCATCAGCGCCGGCGCCAAGCGGGTGGCGTGCTATGCGACGCATGGCGTCCTGTCCGGTCCGGCGGTGGAGCGGATCAACAGTTCGGCACTCGACACGCTCTTCGTCACGGACAGCATCGCCACCCGCGATGAGGTTGCAAAGTCGGCAAAAATCCAGACACTCAGCGTCGTTCCCCTGGTCGCAGAAGCGATTCGGCGAATCAGCGATCATCGTTCGGTATCCAACCTCTTTGATTGAGGCGGATCGTCGTCCGCACCCGAGAGAAACCATGCAGGACATTTCCACCATCGATGCCGAGGTCCGCACACCGCGTGGCAAGGGCGGCGCGCGGGCGCTGCGCCGCCGCGGACGGCTGCCCGCGATCATTTACGGCAAGGATTTCGAGCCCGTAGCCATCGACCTTGATCTTGAATTCTGCCGCCGGGAGCTGCGCCGCCCCGGTTTCCGGACCCGGCTGTACGACATTGCCATGGGCAACAATGGGAGCGTCCGGGTCCTTCCCCACGCAGTTGCGTACCACCCGGTCACCGACGCCCCAATGCACCTGGACTTCCTGCGCGTTGGACCAGAAACCCAGGTCAGTGTCGACGTTCCGGTCACATTCCTCAATGAGGATGACTCTCCGGGGCTGAAACGCGGAGCGGTCCTCAATGTTGTCCGCCGGACGATCAACGTGACGTGCCCGGCCGGCAACATTCCCTCAGCGATCGAGTTCGACCTCTCGGGCCTGGAGATCGGTGACAGTCTGCACATCAGCCACACCACCCTGGATCCCTCTGTGCAGCCGACAATCACCGACCGGGACTTCACGGTCGCGAGCATTGTGGCGCCGTCGGCCCTCGTCTCTGCAGCAACCGCAGACGAAGACGAGGAGGAGACCGACGAAGTCGAGACCGACGCCGAAGAAGAGGAAGAAGAGCCCACCGACGAGTAGACACGACCAGACACCGTACGCCCGTGCTCGGTCGCGTGGAGCGGTTGTTCGTCGGGCTCGGCAATCCAGGCCGGGACCACGCGCGTCAGCGCCACAATGTCGGGTTCATGGCGGTCGCCGCGGTGGCTGCCTCGCACGATTTCGGACGCTCGTGGCGGCGCTTTCGAGGCACCGCGCGCACGGGACGGATTCAGGGGACCAAAGTGCTGGCGCTGTGCCCGGGCACCTGGATGAATCTGTCGGGGGAAGCGGTCGGGCTTGCCTGCCGCTACCACAAGCTGACCCCCGCGCAAGTGACAGTGTTCTACGACGACCTCGACTTGGCGCCCGGCAAGGTGCGCGTGAAGCGTGGAGGCGGCAGCGGGGGGCACCGGGGAATCGAGAGTGTCGACCGGAACCTCGGCCGAAACTACCGGCGGGTCCGTATCGGGATTGGGCGTCCGCCAGGCGGAGATGTGGCCAATCGGTACGTATTGAAGAATTTTGGAAAGGCGGAACTCCAGTGGCTGGAGCCTCTGCTTGCCGCCATTGCTGAAGCAGCGCCTCTTCTGATCAGTGATCGCGACGACCAGTTCATGAACCGCGTCCTCCTGAACGCACCACCACCCGCTGCCGAGACTCCCTGAGAGATCGCGTGGGCTTCCAATGTGGCATCGTCGGGCTGCCGAACGTCGGCAAATCGACACTTTTCAACGCGTTAAGCGGAATGGCGGCCGCCGAGGCGGCCAATTATCCCTTCTGCACGATTGAGCCCAATGTCGGGCGGGTCACGGTCCCCGACTCGCGGCTTCATCAATTGGCAAGCCTTGCCGAGTCAGCCGCCCGTTTGCCTGCCACCGTCGATTTTGTGGATATCGCGGGCTTGGTCCAGGGCGCGAGCCGCGGCGAAGGACTGGGGAACCGCTTTCTGGGTCGTATTCGCGAAGTGGATGCGATCGTCCATGTCGTTCGATGTTTCGACGACGTCCAGGTAACCCACGTCGCGGGCAAACTGGACCCTGTGGCAGACGCCGAGGTGGTCCAGACAGAGCTGCTGCTCGCCGATCTCGGGACACTGGAGCGCGCGCGCGACCGCCTGCAGAAATCGGCACAGGGCGGGGACCGGTCGAGCCGCACGCGTTTGCAGGCCGTGGAACGCGGGCTCTCGCATCTGGAAGACGGAAACCCCGCCCGGAGCCTGGTTGACACGGATGTCCGCGCGGAGCTTCAGGAATTGGGGCTTCTCACGCTCAAGCCGGTTCTCTTTGTCGCAAATGTGCCCGAGGCCCACGCTTCCGATGGCAACGCCCTTTCCACCGCCGTCGCCGCCCATGCGGCAGAGCAGGGAGCCGGCTCCCTTGTGGTGTCCGCCCAGCTTGAAGCGGAGCTCGCCGACCTGGAAGGCGACGAAGAGCGCCAGCAGTTTCTAGAAAGCATGGGCCTCGCCGAATCCGGCCTTGTCCGGGTTGCACACGCCGGATATGCGCTGCTGGGCCTCATCACGTTCTTCACGACCAGTCGCAAGGAAACGCGCGCCTGGACAATTGCGGCCGGCACCACCGCGGAGGTGGCTGCCGGTGTGGTGCACAGCGATTTTCAGCGCGGGTTTATCGCCGCGGAAACCATTGCCTGCAACGTGCTTGTCGAAGCAGGCGGAGAGCAGGCGGCCCGCTCACTGGGCTATCTGCGCACCGAAGGCCGGAATTACGTGGTGCAAGACGGCGACGTCATTCTCTTTCGCTTCAACGTCTGACGCATCGCCCCGACGCCGCGGACCTGGTGAGGGGTGCCGTCAGACCTGTAACGACGCGTCCGCAACACCTACGGTACGGGATCAAGCTCCTCTGCTTCCAGGCCTTCAACCTGCGCTGGCTGGAGCATGTCCAGAAGTTCCGACCTGGGCGTGTCCGGGTCCAGCCAAGCGTCAAAATCGGACGGGTCCAGGATGGCAGGCATTCGGTTATGCACCTGCCCGACCAGCTCGTTCGCAGCCGTGGTCACGATGACGCAGCCGGTCGCAGGGCCGCCGCCGTTGGCTGACCGGAGCGGCTGGTAAACCCCGGCGAAGGCCAGGTAGCCGCCTTCCGGCGCACCAAATTTCCAAACCACCTGCGGACCGTCTTCGGGCTCCCCCCACTCATAAAATCCATCGGCCGCAATCAGGCAGCGGCGGCGCTGAAACGACTCCTTGAAGCCGGGGTCGCGCGCGATGGTCTCGGATTGCGCCGTGGCCATGAGGCGGGACGAGTCATCCGGGTCGGGCGAGATCCCCCAATGCAGGATCGCCGCCCGAATTTCCCCTTCGGTGCTCCGGCCGCCAGCCAACACATCCGTTCCAGGAACGATATAGGCGTTCGCCTCCGGAACGTCCCCGCCCGGGTCGCCAAACAGATGTCGTCTCGCACCTTCGGGATCAATCAAGCTGTACCGGCCTAACGTGCTGCTAGACATACTCTAACTCCAAAACAAGGGTCGCCGCGTGATGCACTTCTGCAACTAGACGCATTCACCAGATCCAACAAGTCTCCGCGACCAACGCGGGATCAACCGCACCAGGACTATCGGGCCAGGAACCATACGACCTGCCGCGACCTCAACCCTGAGGTCGCGATCGCACGCGGCGAACCCGCGCCTGACCCGCAACCATCCTCGACTTCCATTGACATCAAGTCGGGGAGATTGTCCGCCAGCGCCCGCTCCAAGGAAAGGCGCGCGGCCGATGCAGCGCAGCGCCGCCGTCAATCACGAACGCAGGATAACCAGATTCGATTTCCGCGTTGCAACGGTCAACGTACGCCGGGAAGCCGCCAGTGTATGGCATGTATACCCGTGGTCGACCGGGAATGTTGGCACCCACATACCAGGAATCGCAAGTTCCCCGGAGCGTTTCGGCCGCCACCTCACTGACATGGCTGCTCCACGCGTCTTCGCTGGCCGGCAATGGCTCGATGGAGCGTGCACCGGCAGCCTGCATGTCGGCCATGCACTCGGCAATCCAGTCCACATGCTGCTCAATCGCAGGCAACATGTTTGCAAGAACGGAGGGACTCCCGGGTCCCGTCACGGTGAAGAAATTGGGAAACCCCGACGCCATCAGCCCAAGATAGGTTTTCGGCCCATCTTTCCATTTGTGTTTCAGCGTTGCGCCCTCGCGACCCGTAAATCGGATCCGGTCGAGCGCCCCGGTCATCGCGGCGTACCCGGTTGCACAAACGACCACGTCGAGGTCAAAGGTCCGTTCTCCGACCTCAAGTCCGCTTGCAGTGAACCGCCTGATCGGAGACGTCGAGATATCGACCAGCTCGACATGGTCGAGATTGAACGTTTCGTAGTAGCCGGAATCCACGCAGAGCCGCTTGCAGCCAAGCACGTTCTCCGGGCACAGGAGTTCGGCGACCTCGGGATCATTGACGGCCGAACGGATCTTGCCGCGGACAAACTCCGCAACTGTGTCATTCGATTCCTGGTTGAGCAGGAGGTCTGAAAACGCCCCCAGGAACCCCAGTCCGCCACGCTGCCAGTACTCTTCGTACTGCCGGGTCCGTGCCGCGTCCCGCACGTCAAGTGCTGAGCGACGATCGAATTTGATGACGAACGCGTTGGGCCGGGTTCGTGCAGCGGATCGGAATTCCCGATAACTGGCCTTGATTTTCGCCTCGTAGTTCGGGTCCATGGGCCGATTGTGCGCCGGTACGGAATAATTCGGCGTGCGCTGGAACACCACCACCGAAGCTGCGTCGCGGGCGATGACCGGGATCGACTGGATCGCGGATGATCCCGTTCCGATGATTCCCACCCGAAGCCCGGAGAGATCAACCCCGGAAGCGGGCCAGCGGCCCGTGTGAAGAACGGTCCCAGTGAACGCATCCAGGCCGTCGAACGGCGGCAGATTGGTCGCGGAAAGGCACCCGACGGCTGCGACCAGAAACCGTGCCGAAACCCGGTCTCCACGGTCCGTCTCGACCACCCACCGGCACCGCGCTTCGTCGTAGGAGGCCGCGGTGACCCGGGTGCCGAAGCGGATGTCGCGCCGGAGGTCGAACCGGTCTGCCACGTGTTTCGCGTAGTCCAGAATTTCCGGCTGCGGCGCGTATGTCTCCGACCAACTCCAGTCCTGCTCCAACTCTTCGGAGAACGAGTAGGAGTACTGCATGCTTTCGATATCACATCGCGCGCCCGGATACCGATTCCAGTACCAGGTTCCTCCCACATCCTCGCCAGCCTCGAATCCGATTGCGGAAAGTCCCATTCTCTGCAACTGGTAATGCATGTAGAGCCCGCTGAAGCCGCCGCCGATCACGACGACGTCCAGGGCACGGTCGGTCTCGGGCCGACGCTCCACGCGATCTCGCCCGTTCACCGTGTTGGCGCCGCCCCCTGCGCCCCTCCGGAGTCGAAATACCGGGCCAGAATGCGTTCGTATACAGCAGCCAGGGCCGTGAGATCGTCGACCGAGATCTGCTCGTTCACCTGATGCATGGTCCGTCCGACCCCGCCAAATTCGATGACCGGACACATCGCCTGGATGAATCGTGCGTCCGAGGTTCCGCCCGACGTCGATGCGACCGGGTTTCGGCCCGTAACCTCTTCGACGGCGCTGGCCACGAGGCCGGTAAACGCACCCGGCTCAGTGAGGAACGCTGGCCCGCTCCACCGCATGTCCAGTGCATACGCTCCCGCGTCGGTTTGATCCAGGCGCCCGCGAAGCCACGCCTCAAGAGACTCAGGCGTATGGGTGGGCCCATAGCGCACGTTGAAGGATGCCTTTGCTGTTTCCGGAATCACGTTTGTCACGGGGTTTCCAACATCCACGGACGTGACCTCCACGTTGGACGGCTGGAAATGTGCATCGCCTGGATCGGGTGCTTCGGCCAGAAGAGACGAAAGCATGGAAATCATCCGGGGGATCGGATTGTCGGCAAGTGCCGGATAGGCGACGTGCCCCTGCGTGCCATGCACTTCCAGCGTGCAGTTGACACTCCCGCGGCGGCCGATCTTCATCATGTCGCCAAGCTGCTCCGGATTTGTCGGTTCGCCGACCAGGCATGCGTCCGGCTGCTCTCCATGCTCTCGCATCCAATCCAACACCCGGATCGTGCCGTTGAGTGCTTCTCCCTCTTCATCGCCCGTAATCAGCAAGCTGATCGAGCCGTATGCAGGATTGGATTTCAGAAACCTGGCACATGCCGACACAAAGGCCGCGATGCTGCCTTTCATGTCGGCAGCCCCGCGTCCGTGCAGAATGCCGTCCTTGACCGTTGCTGCAAAGGGTTCGTGATCCCATTGGCCGGCCGCGCCTGCCGGAACCACATCCGTATGCCCGGCGAAGCAAAAATGCGGCGGTCTCCGGCCTATGCGCGCAAAGAGATTATCGACCCGGGCGTCGAGCCCGTCCGCGCCCGGGGTGCCGAACGGAAGACGCGTGCAGGTAAAGCCCAGCGGTGTCAAGGCTTGCACGAGCACATCGAGCGCGCCTGCGTCGGCAGGCGTGACACTGGGGCAGCGAATCAGCGCGCGGGCGAGGCCCAGCGGGTCGTGAAGATCGTGCGTCATCTCGGACCTGCCGGCACTCATGGTGCCGCCAACATCAGTGCGAAGGCATACACGAGCGCAACCTCATCAAGCCGTGCGTAGCGACCGGCCGAACCCCCATGGCCGGCCTCAAGGTGGGTCCAAAGCAGCGCCGGCGCAGGGCCCGTGGAATGCGAGCGAATCTTGGCGATCCATTTCGCGGGCTCCCAGTACCCGACCCGGGGATCGGTCAGGCCAGCGGTCGCCAGTACGGCTGGATAGGGTCGCCTGGCGACGTTGGAATACGGACAGTACGACGCGATGCGTGCCCGGGCTTCCGCATCCTGCAGTGGATTACCCCACTCTGACCACTCGGGCGGCGTCAGGGGAAGACTGGCGTCTTCCATCGTATTCAGGACATCGACGAAGGGAACCTCGGCGACGACCCCGCCAAACAACTCGTGGTCGAGATTGAGTGCCGCCCCCACAAGCAGCCCGCCCGCGGAGCCGCCGTGCGCAATGATCCCGCCCGCCTCTGCATAGCCGAGATCAACCAGCGCGCGGCCGGCGGTGACGAAGTCCGAAAAGCTGTTCCCCTTGTTCTCCAGCTTGCCGTCGAGATACCAGCCGTACCCGCGTTCCGTTCCACCCCGGACATGGGCAATGGCGTACACGAAGCCCCGGTCCAGCAGGCTGATACGCATCTGGGAAAACGAGGCCGGAGTGGCATGCCCGTACGCGCCATAGCCATAGAGGAGAAGTGGAGGGGGCGCCTTGTCGAAATCCAGATCCTTCCGATGCAGGATGGTGACCGGAACGTCGGCGCCGTCGGATGCCATGACTGACAGCCGTTTCGCGATGTACTGCTCAGGGTCATAGCCGCCCGGAATCTCCAGCTCCTTGCGCAACTCCCGCGTTCGTACCCGCATATTGAAATCATAGGTTTGGTTCGGCGTCGTCGGCGAACTGTAAACGTATCGCACGACATCCTTGCCGTACTCCATTGCCGGGCCCAGCTGCAAACTGAATGCCTCCTCGTCCCCGACATCAATGGTGTACTCATCATTGGCACGCAAGCTGCGCACGACAATCCGCGGCAATCCGTCCACACGCTCCAGGCGGACCAGCCAGTCAGAGAAGACCTGCATGTCGAGGATGTACGATCCGGCACGGTGAGGCACAACATCGTGCGCTTCTGTGTGGGAAGCTCCGAGGGGAACTTCCATGATCTTGAAATCGATGGCCCCATCGGCGTTTGTCAGGACAAACAGGCGCCCTTCGTGATCGGCGACCGAATACTGGACGCCCTCACGCCTGGCCCACACCACGACGGGCGCCGCCTCGGGCGACGACGTATCGACCAGGTACGATTCCGACGTATCCGAATGCTCGTGACAGTCAATGCAAACAAACCGGCCGCTTTCAGTTCGGTGCACGCGGAGAAATTTCTCCGGGGAGGGGCTTGTGAACACCACGGAATCAGCGTCATGCGCCTCCCCCAGTCGGTGTCGGCGGACCTGCCATGGCCGGTGCTGGTCATCCAGCACCGTATAGAACACGAATCGCGAATCGCTGGACCAGACAAGATCGCCCTGAGTCTCGGGCAACCGATCGGGAAGTTCCTTTCCCTCCGGGATATCCACGATGCGGGTTTCGTATTTTTCGGATCCCTTGCGGTCCGCCGCGTAAGCGAGAAACCGGTGGTTCGGTGAGTGCCGGGCGCCACCGATCCGGAAGAACGGCGCATTCGCGGCTTCCCGATTACCGTCAACCAGCTCCTGCTCGCCGGTCCCGTCCGAGCTCACCCGACAGAGAACGGGGTACTCCGCACCCTCGTCAAACCGCCGGAAATAGGCGAAGTCCCCGTCCGGAACCGGCACGTCCGAATCGCTCGGCGGCACACGTGCGCGCAGTTCACCGCTGATCTCCGCGCGAAGACCGGCGACGGTCCGAAGCGCCTCCGCTGTGCGCCGGTTCTCGTCTTCCAGGTGGGCGCGAATGCGCGGCTCCAGGGTTTCGGGAGCGCGCAACACGGAGGGCCAGTCGGCACATCGCAACCAGGCATGGGGATCCGTTGCGGCTTTCGTCTTCGAGTTCATCGGCAATTCCCGGCCCACTTCATCCTGGCATCGCAGGCGTGAGCAACCTCTCCGCGGGCTTCGACGCAGGTGGAGCAGTCGCGCCCAACAGCAGAGTCGACCAACTTCAGATGATGTCCAGTACTGCCTCGGGCGGACGTCCGACCCGTGCCCGACCGCCGTGCACGACAATTGGCCGTTCGATCACGATCGGGTGGTCGACCATGGCCTGGATCAGGGCATCGCGATCCAGACCCGGATCTCCGAGGTTCTGTTCTCGATATGCCGGTTCACGAACGCGCATCAGTTCGCGCGGTTCCTTTCCAAGCAACCGGAGAATCCGACTGAGCGTGGCGGGATCCGGAGGTGCCTTGAGGTATTCAATGATTTCCGGCTCAATTCCGTGGTCACGGAGAAGCGCGACCGTCGCGCGCGACTTGCTACACTTCGGGTTGTGGTAAATCACGGTATCCATCGTATTTGTCCATCCGACCTCGGGCCGCGAACGAGCCTTGTATCACTCTGATGAACACGGTGGAAAGGGGCAAACGCGGACCATTCCCGCGCGGTGTCAGTGAGCCTGCCAACCTGTCCCGCCGTGACCGGCATGCCCTCCGATAACGCCCCGTCCGGTGCCAACACCGATTGCACCGAGCCATACCTCACCAGCAGCCTGCCAACCTCAACGCGCTCCGGTGTGCGGTACGATCTCAGCGCATGGATCGATCATCCAAGCGTCAGGCCACGGCACCTTGACGCGGCCGACGCCGCCCTCAAGCGCCTTGCGGAGCGCTTCCGCAACGGAACCGTGCCCATCCTGCAATCTCTTGGAGATGCGACCGCAGCCCAAGCATGTCGCGACATCTGCCAGAGCTTCGCCCGGAATGCCCAGCTGGTGGTTCATTTTGGCGTCGGTGGATCGCTGCACGCCGGTCACGTCTTTGCAACCGCTGCAGCCAATGAGGCGCGGACTGGTGTTGGCAAGCCGCAACTCCAGTTCATGGGCAGCATCGATCCCGATGCATGGTCCGCGCTGCTCGACACGCTGAATCGGACGGGGCCTGAGCACGTCTGCGCCGTGTTTTCCAGCAAGTCGGGACGGACAACCGAGACGCTGAGCCAGTGCGCCCTGATGCTTGACTGGTACCAACATGCACTTGGGCCGGCGAAGATCAGGCACCATGCCGTCTGCGTCACCGAACCCGGCCCGTCACCGCTCCGTGCGCTCGCCGAGGCGCATGGCGTTCCGGTGCTCGGCGTGCCGGCTGAGGTCGGCGGGCGCTTCGCAGCGTTCACGGCGTCCGGCCTGTTGCCCGCAATGATCGCGGGTCATGACCCTGACCACCCGACAACGGGCGTGCGCGTCGTCGCACAGGCCGTGCTGGACGAGGCGCTTCAGGCCGGAGGCCGCGGTCCCGCCGCCAGGTCCGCGGCAGCGCTTGCGGCGTTTCTCGAACGATTCGGAACCGGCACGGTGACGACGCTCGGATACGGCGCGTGCCTGGGGCCGCTTCAGGCGTGGTACCGGCAGCTTGCCGCCGAAAGCCTCGGAAAGGCGGGCCAGGGCTTCACCCCCGTGAGCGCGACAGGGACCGACGACGAGCACAGCCAGTTGCAGCTCTGGCTCGACGGCCCTCCCAGTCAGTTGTTCACCCTCATTCGAACGCAACCCGCCAACGACGTTCGCCTGGAGGCTGGCGGCGCCGAGAGCCCGGGCCTGCTGCCCGACCAACTGGGCCCGCTGTGGTCCGCTCATGCCGACGCCACGTACGCCAGCCTGGCAGCACGCGATCGGCCGGTTCGCGTGTTCGAGATTCCTTCCCGTGATCCTGGAGCCTGTGCCGCGCTGATGATGCAGTTCATGCTGGAAACGCTCCTGCTCGCAGATATTCTCGGCATCGACCCCTACGGCCAGCCCGCCGTCGACGACACGAAAGAGCGGATCTTCAACATGCTGGGGCAAACCACGCACTGATGGCCGTCCGCCGGCTGCCAGAGGGAACCATCAACCGCATTGCTGCGGGCGAAGTCGTCGAGCGCCCGGCATCGGCCGTCAAGGAACTGATCGAAAACGCCCTTGATGCGGGCGCCAAGGCGATTGCCATTGCCATCGCCCGCGGCGGAAAGACGGAAATCACGGTCGCGGACGACGGCCACGGTATGGACGCCGCCGACCTTGGTCTCGCGATCGAGAGGCACGCCACGTCCAAGCTGCCGGGCGACGACCTCTCGACGATTCGGACTCTCGGATTCCGCGGGGAAGCCCTGCCGTCCATTGGTTCGGTCAGTCGCCTCACCGTGCTGTCCCGGACGGAAGAAGCCGAGGATGCCGCCGTCGTCACGGTCGACGCCGGTGACGCGGGGCCTGTCGCTCCGGCCGCGCATCGGCGCGGAACCAAGGTCACGGTCTCGGACCTTTTCCGTGCCACCCCTGCACGGCTGAAGTTCCTGAAATCTGATCGGTCCGAATCGATGGCGGTCACACAGACGGTTCGGGAACTGGCGATGGCCAACCCCGAGACAGGGTTTCGACTGCAGATCGACGGCCACACGAAACTCGACATCCGGGCGCCTGCCAGTGCCCAGGATGCCAGGAAGCAGCGCCTGCGCGCGGTGATTGGAGCCGAGTTCACAGACAATGCCGTCGCGGTCGATTACGAACGGGGAACAATCCGCATCACGGGCTTTGCAGCGCTTCCCACCGTCAACCGGGCAAACACCCGCGCGCAGTATTTCGTCGTGAATGGTCGCGTGGTGCGCGATCGCGTGCTCTCGGGCGCGCTGCGTGGCGCATACCAGGGCCTGATTTCGCCGGAGCGTCAGCCGATGGCTGTCCTCTACATCGACGTGCCGATGCACGATCTGGACGTCAACGTGCACCCGGCCAAAACGGAGGTACGGTTTCGAGACGCACAGGCTGTTCGCGGTGTCGTTGTGGCCGGGATCCGCGCTGCATTGCAGGCGGAAGGCCCCCGACCAGCCACCACGCTTTCCAGCCGCACGCTCGAGCGCGCCCGCACCCCCTCCTGGCTGCAGTTCGAGCCCTCAAGGACGCTGCCGCACGGGACTCCCCCGCCCGAGGAGCCGCCGCGGCGCGCCTTCCGGGGGGCGCCGCCCGCCTCCGCGCCGCAGGCGTCCGCCCCACCCACAGCGTGGCCCACAGCCGCTCCTCCGGATCCGGCCCATTCCGGCCCAGAACCGATTGTGTCGGACGCCCCGCTCGGTCGTGCGCTCGCCCAGGTGCAACGCATGTTCGTTCTCGCCGAGACCGGCGACGGGCTGATCGTGGTCGACCAGCATGCAGCCCACGAACGCATCGTCCTCGAGCGCATCAAGGCGGCGCTGGAATCGGGCAACCCCGAGGTGCAGATGCTGCTCACACCCGAGGTCGTCTCGCTGGAACCCGCGGCGGCGGAAGCGTTCATGGGGCATGCCGACACATTGCGGTCGTTCGGTCTGGTGGTGGAGCGCGCGGACGGGGACGCGGTCACCGTTCTCGGCACTCCTGCCATCCTCGGACAGGTCGACGCAGCGGGCCTGATTCGGGACCTGGCGGACGAACTTGCGGAGCACGACACGGCCACCGCACTCCAGGAGCGCATCGCCGAGGTGTGCTCCACGATGGCCTGCCACGGGTCCGTGCGGGCGGGCCGCGCACTCACGGTTTCCGAGATGGACGCGCTGCTGCGCGACATGGAGACCACGCCGAACTCCGGGCAGTGCAATCACGGCCGGCCCACCTTCGTGAAACTCGAGTTTCGCGATATCGAGAGCCTGTTCGGGCGCCGATGACCGCAGCGCCATGTGGCGCTAGGGGTGCCGCTCCGCACGCCGCCGCCGGCGCGTACACAACGTCAGCGTATTGCTGAGCAGGCAGGCAACCGTCATTGGCCCGACCCCGCCGGGTACCGGCGTGATGGCGCCGGCGACCTCCCGGGCCTCGTCGAAGGCCACATCGCCCACCAGCCGGGTGGTGTCCCCGCGCTCAATACGGTTGATCCCGACGTCGATCACGGTGGCCCCCGGCTTGATCCACGCTCCACGCACAAAGTGGGGGCGGCCGACCGCAGCGACCAGGATGTCCGCCCGCCGGCAAATGCCGGGCAGATCGCGTGTTTGCGAGTGCGCCAGTGTGACGGTGCAGTTCTCCGCTGTGAGCAGGGCCGCCATTGGCCGGCCCACGATGCTGCTCCGGCCGATGACCACAGCGTCCTTCCCCGCGAGCACCTCCCCGCTACCGCGTTCGTCGGTGCCGAAAGCGTCCCGCAGCAGCAGCAGGCAGCCGAGGGGCGTACAGGGCACGATCGCGGGGCGCCCGCTCGCGAGCAGCCCGGCATTGCGTGTGTGAAACCCGTCGACGTCCTTGTCGGGATCGACAGAGTCAATGACGCGGTGGGCGTCGATCTGGCGGGGCAGCGGCAGCTGAACCAGAACGGCATCGACGGAATCGTCGCTGTTCAACCGGCGCACCAGTTGCACGAGGTCGGCTTCCGAGGTGCCCGCATCCAGCCGATGGACCTGAGACCGGATTCCGCACGCCGACGCCTGCCGCTCCTTGGTCCGGATGTAGGTCTCGCTGGCCGGATCAAGGCCCACCAGAACGGCTGCGAGGCCGGGCGGAGAGCCGAATTCGGCGGTGGCCGACGCCACTTCACGCGCCACCCGGTCACGCGTGCGCGCGGCCATCTGCTTGCCGTCAATGATCGTGGCCACCATGCGCGCAATTCCGTGAAAAACGAGGTGCAATAAGTACCGCTGAACCAGCCATTAACTTTACCGGTTGCTTCCGTTCCTGTACTTTGACCGCCCGATTTGCGACGGAAGTGGCTCGCCTTCTCAGTTGCGAACGCGCCGCATGCAGCCCGTTGAAATCCATGGACCTGCTTCACCCAGACCAGGCTGATCCTGCCACCGGCGGCGTGGTCGTACGCTTTGCCGGCGATTCGGGCGACGGCATCCAGCTTTCCGGTACCCGGGTCACAATGGCCGCCGCGCTGGGCGGACACGGGATATCCACGCTGCCGGACTTTCCTGCGGAGATTCGGGCACCCACGGGCACAACCTACGGCGTATCGGCATTCCAGCTCCGGGTCGGTGACGGTGCTGTCCTGACACCGGGCGACAGCCCCGACCTGCTCGTTGCGTTCAACCCGGCATCACTCAAGACCAACATCGGGGAACTGCAGCGCGGCGGATTGCTCATCGTGGATCGCGGTACGTTCACCGCTCGATCACTCAAGAAGGCCGGTTACGACGCCAACCCGTTGGAAAACGACACTCTCGACGGTGTCCGAACTCTGACACCCGACATCTCGCGCCACACCCTCGACGCTGTCGAGGAATTCGATCTCGGGCAGAAGGCATCACTTCGATGCCGGAACATGTGGGCCGTGGGACTGACCCTCTGGTTGCTGGAGCGGGACACCACGGAAGCGGAAACGTGGGTGCGCGACCGGTTTGGCGATACACCTGTCGGCGACGCCAACATCGCCGCCCTGCGGGCCGGCCACGCCTATGGCGAGACCATCGAGATTCCCAGTCTGGACCTCCTGCGTCCGCACCCGACCACCCGCAGCTGGTTGCCCGGGGAGTACCGCACCGTCACGGGCGCCGAGGCCATGGCACTCGGGCTGGTGGCCGCCGCCGAGCGGACCGGTCTCGACATCGTGTTCTGCGCATACCCGATCACGCCCGCATCGACGCTGCTTCACCAACTGGCAGGCATGCGCCGACGGGATATCGTGACGTTCCAGGCCGAAGACGAGATCGGGGCTGTGTGTGCGGCCATCGGCGCCTCCTATGGGGGTGCGCTGGGGGTCACGTCGAGCTCGGGTCCAGGCATCTCGCTCAAGGCCGAGGCGATGGGTCTGGCCGTCGCCGTCGAGTTGCCGCTCGTGGTCATCAACTCGCAGCGAGCTGGCCCCTCCACGGGCATGCCCACCAAGACCGAACAGGCAGACCTTCTGCAGGCGCTGCATGGGCGGCACGGCGATGCGCCCGTGGTCGTGGTCGCACCGCGGAGCCCGGTGGACTGTTACGCCACAGCGATCGAGGCAGTGGAGATCGCCGTCCGCTACATGACGCCCGTCATGCTCCTTTCCGACGCCTACATCGCAAGCACGTCCGAGCCGTGGCGGATTCCGGATGGTGAGACCGAGGCACCCAACGGGAAGGTCCGGTTCCGGACCGATCCCGACGGCTTCGAGCCTTTCGCCCGAAACTCGGAAACCCTGGCGCGAGACTGGGTCAAACCAGGAACTCCAGGCCTCGCACATCGGATCGGCGGCCTGGAAAAGAGCGCCGGCAGCGGTGGAATTTCGTACGACCCGCAAAATCACCAGCTGATGACGGACGCCCGGATAGACCGGATCGAGCGGGTCGCACGGGTGCTCCCACCCGCCGTTGCCGACGGTCCGCCGGACGGTGAACTCTGCATGGTCACCTGGGGCTCCACGTACGGTGTCGCGCGCGAAGCGCTGGCCTCATGCCGGGCCGACGGCGTCCATGCAGCCCACGTGCATCTCCGCCATCTGCATCCGTTGCCTGGGAACCTGGGCGCAGTTCTCGCCGCGTACAAGAAGGTACTGGTGCCCGAGATCAATTCCGGGCAACTGGTCCGGGTCCTTCGCGACCGCTATCTGATTGACGCGGAGAGTTTGCCCAAGGTGACCGGCAAGCCGTTCCGGGTCGACGAACTCGTCGATGCCATCCGCACCAGAACGAACCCGTCGACATGAACGCGCCCGTCCGCAAGCCACGTGATTTCGAGTCGGGCCTGGAAGTCCGGTGGTGCCCGGGCTGCGGTGACTACGCCATCTTGCGGGCCGTGCAAAAGACGCTTGCGGGGCTCGACGCCGATCCGGCAAAGACGGTCTTCGTGTCCGGAATCGGGTGCGCCGCCCGGCTTCCCTATTACCTTTCGACCTACGGTTTCCACACGATTCACGGGCGTGCCCCGGCGATCGCAACCGGCCTCAAGCTTGCCAACCCGGACCTTGATGTCTGGATCGTGTCCGGTGACGGCGATTCGCTTTCGATCGGCGCCGGCCACCTGCTCCACCTGTTGCGGCGCAATCTGAACTGTCAGCTCCTCCTGCTCAACAATGAGGCGTATGGACTGACGAAGGGCCAGTACTCGCCCACCTCGCGCATCGGTACCGTGACGCCGTCATCGCCGGTCGGGTCCGTGGGGCGTCCGGTATCGGCATGCCAATTTGCGCTCGGAAGCGGGGCCACGTTTGTCGCCCGCGGAATCGACACGCGCATTGCCGAATTGCAGACCACCCTCAGTGCCGCCCACGCGCACGAAGGAACGGCGTTCGTCGAGATCCTTCAGAACTGCATCGTCTACAACGACGGCGTGTTCGCGGATGTCACCGAACGCTCGGTCGCCGAGCACCGCCAGGTTCATGTGGTTGACGGAGAACCGCTGTTGTTCGGGCCCGAACGCAACCGCGGGTTGGTTGCGGATCCGGCAACCTTCGGCCTGCGCGCTGTAGACGTCGGGCCGGACGGCGTGCCCGAGCACGAGGTGCTCGTTCACGACCAGTCAAACCGCACACTGGCCATGCAGCTCGCGACGATGGAAGGGCCGGAGTTGCCGACCGCGGTTGGCGTCCTGTTCGCCGGCCCCGCACCCGTGTTCGAACTGGAGGTGCGGCGGCAGATCGGGGATCGCGGGCACGCCTCCGTGTCTGACCTGATCCGCCAGACTGCAACGTGGCAGGTCACAGACTGATGCGCCTGCATGTGCTGGCCATGGCGGTGGCTTGTCTCGCCGCCGCTGCGCCTGCCGAGGCCGACCCGACCGCGCAGTTGGTCGAGACCTACAAGCGCAGCATGCTCAGTTGGAACATCGATTACGACACCCTGACTCCCAATCGCGCCGGCGCGGCTTGCATTCCGTGGGCCGAACTGGATGACCCCTTTCTCCGGGAAGGAATCTTCGAAGCCTTGGGCTACGCATGGCAAATCGCCGGCGAGACCGTCGCAGTCCGTGCGGCGATGGAGGGTTGCGACCGCATGCGACGGGGCCGGAGGCTGGGCGACTCGTGCACCTGCCAACTCGTGCTCTATAACGACGAGGTACGCCTTACCGTTCCGGAACCCAGCCAGTGACGGCAACGCCCACGCACCCATTGGCCGCACAACTCGTCGAGACCGCCACCCGTCTGGGGGCGGAGCAAGCCGACGCGATGATCGCGGAGGAAACCGCGCTTAGCGTCTCGGTACGCAAGGGCGAAACCGAATCGGTCGAGCGCTCGGAAAGCCTGGAGGCCGGGTTGCGCGTCATCCTGGACGGACGGCAGGCCACGGTGGCGGTCTCCGATGTCACCGATTCCGGAACTCTCTCCGAGCTTGCGGAGCGGGCCATCGCCATGGCCCGCGTGACACCCGAAGATCCGCATGCCGGACTGCCTGACACGGCGCGGCGGCCGCGGGACCCGGAAGCCGTGCCGCTCCAAGATGACGGCCTTGCCGGCAGCGACACCCTCACGGAGTGGGCATCCGCGGCCGAAAGCGCGGCCGTGGCGGTCAAGGGAATTACCAACACCGAAGGCGGGCATGCGAGCGCCGCGGAGACCACCCTGACGCTCTGCGCAAGCGACGGCTTCTCGGGCGCCTATCGCCGAACGCGCCATTCACTGTCGGTCGTCGTGGTGGCCGGATCCGGAACGGGGATGGAGCGCGACTACGAGTACACCAGCGCCGTACGGAAGGCCGATCTGGCCGACCCTGCGCAGCTGGGCGAGGACGCCGGTCGCCGCACCGTCGCACGGCTGAATCCCCGCAAGGCGCCTTCAGCCCAGATTCCCGTCGTGTTCGAGCCTCGGGTTGCCTCCGGCCTGCTTTCGCTGCTGACACGCGCCGTGTCGGGTACCGCCGTCGCACGCGGCACTACCTTCCTGAAAGACCGCATGGGAAGTCAGCTGTTTCCCGGAGGCATCACCATCACCGACGATCCGCTTCGCCCGTTCGGTCACCGGTCGCGTCCCTTTGACGGGGAAGGCGTTGCCGTCGAAGCACGGCCAATCGTCGACGACGGCGTGCTACAGACGTGGCTCCTCGACTCCCGGTCCGCCCGCAAACTCCAATTGGCATCGACCGGCTCGGCGTCCCGCAGCCCCGGCGGAGTGCCGGAGCCCGGGCCGAGCAACGTCTATCTCACCGCCGGTGAGCGCACGCCGGAGGATCTGATGCAGGACATCGCGGACGGGTTCTACGTCACCGAGATGCTGGGCATGAGCTTCAACATCGTGACCGGAGACTACAGCCGCGGTGCAACCGGTTACTGGATCCGGAACGGGCAACGGGCCCACCCGGTGAGTGAAGTCACGGTGGCCGGCAATCTCGCAAGCATGTTCCAGAACCTGATCCCCGCCAACGACCTCAGTTTCCGGACCGGGATCGACGCCCCCACCCTCCGCATCGACGGCATGACGGTCGCCGGCCTCTAGCGCCGGTTCTCATCGCTCGCCCATGCACGGCCGTCTCCGTTCCCGCACCTTGTCGCGGCTGCCGCCTCATGTTTCTTGACCGCATCCGCGCCGCGCTGAGCGGCGATGTCCCGCCCGCAGACCAAGATCCCCAGACCGAGACCGGAGACCCGGTCGAGGTGGCCTGCGCCGCGCTCCTCGCGGAAGCGGCGGGCATGGATGAGACCTTCGATCCAGCGGAACGGACGACCATTTTGTCCCTGCTGCGGCGCCGCTTCGACATCAGCGAGGCGGAGGCGGAGCGCTTGCTCGACCAAGGGCGCGCAGCCACCGAAAGCGCGTCGTCCTACTATCGATTTACCCGCGCGATCAACGATTCGTGGGATGAAAATGCTCGCACCGAACTGATCTTCCTGTTATGGTCAGTGGCCTGCGCTGACGGTCGCATTGACCCTTACGAGGACATGCTCATCCGTCGGATTGCCGGCCTCCTTCATGTGTCCGATCGCGCCCGAGGCGATGCCCGGAAGCAGGCCATTGCATCGCAGCCAGATCTATCCAAGCCGACCGAGGACCGTCGATGACCTACGTTGTCACTGAAGCCTGCATTCGCTGCAAGTACATGGATTGCGTCGAGGTTTGTCCTGTTGATTGTTTCTACGAAGGCGAGAATATGCTGGTCATCAATCCGGACGAATGCATCGACTGCGGCGTTTGCGAGCCGGAATGCCCCACCGAAGCGATTCTTCCCGACACCGAGGACGATGCAACGAAATGGGCGGACCTCAACCGGGAATTCTCCGAAATCTGGCCGAACATCATCCGCAAGGGTGAATCGCCTCCGGATGGTGCCGATTACGAGGGAATGGACGGAAAATTCGACAAGTTCTTCAGCAAGAATCCCGGCAGTTCGGCCGAATAGCGCCGCCTCTCGCACGCAGGGCGTGACGGCAGGTGGGCGTCAACGATCCCGTCCACGCCCACCTGAGGATGCGCCCGCCAGGCTGAAGACGCTCGCAACCAACGTCCGCCGGGATTGGCCCGGCATCAGTACATTCAATTCCCGAGAGCTTTGGCATGTCCCCAGCACGATACGAAGCATCGACTAGCGAATCGCCAGCACTCGACGACAACGCCTCGGGTGACGGCACACCGGACGCGGACCCTGCCGCCTCCGCATCACGCTCCCGCGCCTCGTCATCAACCAAGGCTGCCGCACGCAACAAGACCAAGCCCAAGCGAACGGCGCGAAGCGCCTCCACGACCAAGGCCGCAGCGAAGGGCAGTACGACAAAGGCAGCTCCGCGCAACTCCGGAGCCTCAGCCAAGGCGAAAGCGACGAAGGCACGTTCGAAACCCAGCAAGGCGGCCCAGACGACGGCCACCGGCTCGGATGCCAGCGCGGCGAAGCCGCAACCTGCTGCAAAATCCGCTAAGCCCAAGCGAACGGCGCGAAGCGCCACCACGACCAAGGCTGCAGCGAAAGACGATAAGGCGAAGGCAGCTCCGCGCACGCCCAAATCTTCCGCCAAGGCAAAGGTGACGAAAGCGCGTTCGAAACCCACCAAGGCGGCCCGGGCGACGGCCACTGGCGCAGCTGGCAGCGCGGCGGCGCCAAAACCTGCCGCAAAATCCGCCAAGCCCAAGCGAACGGCGCAAAGCGCCACCGCGACCAAGGCCGCAGCGAAGGGCAGCACGCCGAAAGCGGCTCCGCGCACGTCCAGATCTTCTGCCAAGGCACAGGTGACGAAGGCAGGCTCGAAAACCAGCAAGGCGACCCAGGCGACGGCGACTGGCGCGAAGGCCAGCGCAGCCGCACCTAAACCTGCTGCAAAATCCGCCAAGCCCAAGCGAACAGCGCGAAGCGCCACCACGACCAAGGCTGCAGCGAAGGGCAGTACGACGAAGGCGGCTCCGCGCACGTCCGGAACCTCTGCCAAGGCGAAGGTAACGAAGGCCCGTTCGAAACCCACCAAAGCGGCCCGGACGCCGGCGACTGGCGCGAAGGCCAGCGCAGCCGCACCTAAACCTGCTGCAAAATCCGCCAAGCCCAAGCGAACGGCGCAAAGCGCCACCACGACCAAGGCTGCAGCGAAAGACGATTCGGCAAAGACCGCCCCACGCACGGGCGGCACGCGTGCCAGACCAAAGGCGACACCAGCCCGCTCACCAGGCACTCCAGCCGCCAGTGCCCGGAGAGCTGATACAGGCAAGGCGGCCGGAAGCGCAGCAGCCAAGCCCTCTGCAAAGTCGACCGGCACAGCCAAATCGAAACCGTCAGCGAAGCCGGAGAAAGCAAGGGCCAAGACCGCGGCACCCGCGAAGACCAAGGCGGAGCCAGCGCCGACCGCAGCCAAGTCCGCGGCCGCGGCGTCCAAGGCTTCAACCGGCGCGGACGTTCAGCAGGCGACAGACACACCAGCCGTCACGGACGCCAAGGCAAAGTCCGGCGCAAAGAAAAAACCGTCGACAAGGACCCAGGCACCTCGGCGGCCTGAAGGCTTCAAAAACGGCAGTTGGGTTGTACATCCGTCGCACGGGCCAGGACGCGTCACCGGCTCGGAAAAGCAGTCCTTCGGTGGCAAAACAGTTGATCTTCTGACAATTACGTACGGCCGTGAAATGGCCCGGCTCAAAATTCCATTAAATCGACTGGAGGAGCTGGGACTTCGGCCGATCAGCAGCAAGGCACAAATCCAGGCGGCCACCGATACATTGAAGACGCCCGCCAAAATCTCGCGCACGATGTGGAGCCGGCGTGCGCAGGACTACGAAAACAAGCTCCATTCCGGTGACCTCGTACAGATCGCCGAGGTGTTGCGCGATCTGTACCGGGCGCCCGACGGGCCGGAACAGTCTTTCAGCGAGCGCGAGCTGTACAAGGATGCGCTCGACCGGTTTTCCCGGGAACTCGCAGCTGCCGAAAAGAACCTGACCGAGGAGAACGCCGCCAAGCGATTGGAAGGTGTTCTTCGCCGGGCGGCCTGACCCACTGGATCCGGAAGGCCAAAGCTCACAAGGATGACGACTTGAACACCAAGGACACGATACGCTCACTTGAGGTGGACGGACGGACCTACGACTATTTCAGTCTGCCAGCAGCTGCAGCGTCATTTCCCGGGATCGCGCGGCTGCCACGTGCTCTCAAGGTGCTTGCGGAAAACCTTCTGCGGTACGACGACGCTGCAGCGCTCGCGGCGCTTGCACCGGAGCGCGGGGAGACTGCCAGCCGCGTCGAGATCGGCTTCCGGCCCACACGCGTACTCATGCAGGACTTTACCGGCGTTCCAGCGGTGGCTGACCTGGCAGCCATGCGGGACGCAGCCAGCACGATGGGAATTCCAGTCGAACGGATCAACCCGAAAACGCCGGTTGATCTGGTCATCGACCACTCGGTTATGGTCGACCGTTTTGGTTCCGGCGACTCCTTTGCACGCAACGTGAGTCTCGAATTCGAGCGCAACCGTGAGCGGTATTCGTTCCTGCGCTGGGGTGCCACCGCGTTCGACAATTTTCGCGTTGTGCCGCCTGGGACCGGCATTTGCCATCAGGTCAATCTGGAGCACCTTGCGCAGGTCGTCTGGGTAGACAACCGCAACGGACGCAACATCGCCTACCCCGATACGGTCGTCGGAACGGACAGCCACACCACAATGGTGAACGGGCTGGCTGTCCTCGGCTGGGGCGTTGGCGGCATCGAGGCGGAATCCGCCATGCTCGGCAACGCGATCTCGATGCTGGTTCCGGAGGTCGTCGGCGTCCGGCTGACCGGACACCTTCCCGACGGGTCAGGTGCAACGGACCTCGTGTTGACGGTCACCCGACTGCTGCGGTCGCACGGAGTGGTCGGCAAGTTTGTGGAGTTTTTCGGTGCTGGCGTAGCCGATCTCCCGCTCGCCGACCGCGCGACGCTCGCCAACATGGCGCCCGAGTACGGAGCCACATGCGGGTTCTTTCCGATCGATCACGAAACCATTCGATATCTCAAGCTCTCGGGGCGAGACCCGCACCGTATTCGGCTGGTCGAACAGTACGCGAGGGCGCAGGGACTCTGGCTGGAAGCAGACGGCCCGGATCCCGATTTCAGCGCCGTCCTGGATCTTGATCTCGGCAGCGTCGAGCCAAGCATCGCCGGGCCCAAGAGACCCCAGGACCGCGTGTCTCTTGGCGATGCAAAACGCGCCATGGCCGATCTCTCGGACACGACCGGATCGACCGTTCCTGTCGCCGGGACCGACTATCGCCTCGCCAACGGCGCCGTGGTGATTGCAGCAATCACCAGCTGCACCAATACATCGAATCCGTCGGCCATGGTCGCGGCAGGACTGCTTGCCAAGGCGGCGCGTGATCGTGGCCTCGAGCGCAAGCCCTGGGTCAAGACCAGTCTCGCGCCCGGCAGCCAGGTCGTCACGGACTATCTGGACGCAGCCCACCTCACCACACCGCTGAACGAACTCGGATTCAACCTTGTGGGCTACGGCTGCACCACATGCATCGGCAATTCGGGCCCGCTTGATCCCGCGATCGTCGATGCGATCGAAAGCGGCGACGGGCTCGCGGTCGCCGCGGTCCTGTCGGGAAACAGAAATTTCGAGGGCCGAATTCATCCGCAGGTGCGCGCGAACTGGCTTGCCTCGCCGGCTCTGGTTGTCGCCTACGCGATCGCCGGCACGCTGGACATCGACCTCACGAGCGACCCTCTGGGCCAGGACTCCTCCGGACACGATGTGTTCCTCAAGGACGTCTGGCCCACAAACGCCGAGATTCAGGCGACGATCGCGCAGTCGCTGAAGCCGGACATGTTCCGCACCCGATACGCCTCCGTGTTTGCCGGCTCGCCGGAATGGCAGGCCATTCCCGCCGACGATGATGCGACCTACCGCTGGCAGGACGGGTCGACCTACGTTCGTCGGCCGCCGTTTTTTGACGGAATGGAGAGGGACCCGGGCCCCGTTCCGGAGATACGCGGAGCGCGCGCGCTGCTGGTGCTTGGCGACAGTGTCACGACTGACCACATTTCACCGGCGGGTGCCATTGGTGCCAGCGGGCCGGCCGGCGAATGGCTCCGGGAGCGGCAGGTTCGGCCAATCGATTTCAACTCCTTTGGATCGCGACGTGGTAACCACGAGGTGATGCTTCGCGGGACGTTCGCCAACGTTCGCATCCGCAATGAACTCGCCCCTGGAACCGAGGGCGGCTTTACCCGCCACCAGCCGAGTGGCGACCTCATGACCGTCTATGCCGCGGCGGAGAAGTATCGGGCGGAAGGCGTGCCCCTGCTCGTGTTCGCGGGCCGCGAATACGGCACAGGGTCGTCTCGAGATTGGGCCGCCAAGGGGACCCGGTTACTCGGCGTCCGTGCCGTGATCGCCGAAACCTTCGAGCGAATCCACCGCACGAATCTCATCGGCATGGGAGTGCTTCCGCTCGAATTTGCGGACGGCATGACGCGCCACGACCTTAAGCTCGACGGTACGGAGCGTTTTGATGTCCTCGGGCTCGATGCCGAGGTGACCCCGGGCGCGGAACTGGCACTGACCGTGCACAGGACCCCGGACGATCGCGTCGAGATTCCTTTGCGAAGCCGCATTGACACGTCGGAGGAAGCCGACCATCTCCGGCACGGGGGCATCCTTCTCAACGTTTTGCGGCAGATGGCGCCCGCCAACTGAGCTGGGCTTTTTTTGTGGCCCGGGCAGATCCGTCACGCTATATCCGACCAATGGCATGGGTCCGGACAGCTTGCGTGGCACTCTTGGCGGTGGCCGTTTGGCCAGTGCCCGGGCACTCGGGCGAACGCCTGGTCGTGGTCGAACTCTTCACATCTGAAGGATGCTCATCGTGCCCGCCGGCGCAGGCAGTCATCGGCAGAATCGCTCGCAATCCGGATATCCTGGCCCTGTCGTTTCACGTCAACTACTGGGATTACATCGGCTGGAAAGACCGGTTCGCTGCTCCGTGGGCCACCCATCGGCAACAGCATTATGCCGCTCGGCTATCGGAAGGCCTGATCTACACACCGCAAATGGTGGTGTCGGGAAAATTTGATCTCGTCGGATCCCGCGTGCCCCAGGTCATGCGCGCCCTGGAGCGTGCCGTGCAGAACGCGCGGCAGGCGCCGACCCTCCGGATCGCGACGACGGCAGACCGGAGTGCGGTCGTTGTCAGTCGAAATGATGGGCCGGGGGAAATTTACGTGGTCCGGTTTGATCCCGTGCAGGACACCCGGGTGCGTCGTGGCGAGAACTCCGGGCGCCATCTCCAGACATTCAACGTGGTCCGGACCTACCGAAAGATCAGCGACTGGGACGGGAGCGCGGGGCGGATTCCCCTACCCGATGATCTCTACGAGCAACCGGGCGAAATCACGGCCGTCATCGCCCAGCGCGCCGGGCAGGGCGAAATCGTCGGAGCCGTCGTTCTCGACTGATCCCGTGGCCCTCGGGCCGGTCAGCCGAGTCCGCGGTTGATCAATCGATGTGTTCGCCGCCCGAACTTGGCGAGGTCCGTCACGGTTTCGCCGGCAACCAGCCGCGCGTGATCAAGAAGCACGTGCGCCGCGTCGTCGAACTCCTGGTCGCCCACATCCTTGCCGCTGAGAGCACGAATCAGGCCGTTCGCCGGATTGATCTCGAGCACCTTGCGGGAAAGCTCCTGCAGCTGCCCGTGGCGCTGCAACAGTTTCTCAACCTGCAGGTCCATCCCGTCCTTCGGTGCCACCAGCACTGCCGGCGATTCGGTCAGGTGCTCCGAGCGCACGACATCGGACACCGCCTCGCCCAGCACGGTCTTGAATCGGGCAATCACGCGGTCCACGTCCTCGTTCGACGCCTCCTCGCTTGCCGTTCCTGTGGTTGAGGCAAACTTCGACAGGTCAATCCCGCCCTTCGTCACCGACCGGAACGGCTTGCCTTCATAGTCCTGCACACGTGGCACCCAGAAGTCGTCCACCGTGTCGGAGAGCAGCAATACCTCGAGACCGCGCGCCCGGAATCCTTCAATCTGGGGGCTGTCAGCGAGCTGCTCGGGATCGTCACCCGAGATGTAGTAGATCTCGTCCTGCCCGTCCTTCATGCGTTCGACGTATCCCCGAAGACTGACCAGCCCGTCGGCGGCCTCTCCGCCGGCAGACCGGAAGCGCGCGAGTTCAAGCAGCTTCTCGCGCCAGTCGGCGTCGTCGTAGATTCCCTCCTTCAGCACCGGGCCGAATCCGTTCCAGAACCGCTCGTACGCCTCGGGGTCCTTCTCTGCCTTGTCCTTGAGCGCGTTCAGCACACGCCGTGTGATGCTTCTGCGAAGGCGCGTCACTTGCGGATCGTGCTGGAGCATCTCGCGACTCACGTTGAGGGGGAGATCCTCCGAATCGACAACCCCCCGGACAAACCGCAGCCAGGGCGGGATCAACGCATCCGTCCGGTCCGTAATGAAGACCCGCCGGACGAACAGCCGGAGTTGCCGACGGCGTTCGGGGTCGTACAGATCGAACGGGGGTTCAGTCGGAACAAACAGAAGCGTGATGTACGAAAGCTTTCCCTCCGCCCGGTTGTGCATCGTGATCCAGGGTTCGTCGAAGGAATGCCCCACGTCCCGGTAGAACGACACGTACTGGTCCTTGCTGATTTCGCGCCTGGGCCGCGCCCACAGGGCCGCCGCGGTGTTGATGACCTGCGGTTCCTGATCGGGACCGGACCGGAATCGGATGGGCACGGACACGTGATCCGACCACGTCCGCACCACCTGCCGGAGCCTTGATTCGTCCAGATACTCCTTGGCGTCCTTCCGAAGGTGCAACCGCACACACGTCCCCCGGCCGGTGCGTGCCGCCGGCGCTATCTCGTAGGATCCGCGCCCGTCTGACGACCAGAGCCAGCCTTCTGTCTCGCCAGCAGCCACGCTCTCGACCTCAACGCGCTCTGCCACCATGAACGCGGAATAAAACCCGACGCCGAATTGGCCGATCAGGCTGAGGTCAGGCGACTCGCCGCTGGCGGCCGACTGGGTTGCCTGCTCTACGAACGCTCGCGTGCCGGACCGGGCAATGGTTCCGAGATCTTCCGTAAGTGCCGCTTTCGACATCCCGATGCCGTTGTCCGCGACCTCAAGAATGCGCTTCTTCGCGTCCACGGACAGCGTGATGTGGGGCTCGGCGTCGTCACCGAGGAGTTCAGGCTGAGCAAGTGCGGCGTATCGAAGCCTGTCGGCCGCGTCGGCCGCGTTCGAGATGAGTTCGCGAAGAAAGACGTCACGCTGGCTGTACAGCGCATTGATCATCAGGTCGAGAAGCTGGCCAACCTCGGCTTCGAACTGATGCCGTTCCGGCGGCGCCGGATCTCCGGTGGACTCTGCCATGCCTCTCTCCAAACCCTGCTCGGCGGACATCGGCCCGCCGAGCGGATATGGAGATCAGTGCGCCCGAATGCAAGGTCGCAGTGCGGTCAGGCGGCTACTGCAAGATTTTCCAGGGTGAGTGCCTTGCGGCGCAGCTTGGCGATGGCCTGATGTTCGATTTGCCGGACGCGTTCCTTGCTGACGCCGAGCTCCTTGCCCAGTTCTTCCAGGGTGCACGGCGTTTCGGCCAGATGGCGGGCGCGCACGATCTTGCGTTCGCGAAGCGTCAGCGAACGGAGTGCCTGCCGAATCCAGCCCATGCGCTTGCTCCGTTCGAAGCGCCGCACAACTTCCGCCTCGGGGCCTTCGCGATCGTCGACCACGGAATCCTGGCGCTCCTCACTGCCATCCTCGTAGACCGTCTGATTGAGGGATGTGTCGCCCGTCGCACCGAGCCGGTGTTCCATGCGCTCGACTTCGCTGACGGTGACGCCTAGCGATCGCGCAACGATCGATCGGTGTTCGGGCGTCAGTTCCGAGTCACCGTAGTCGGCGAGACGGGCTCGATACCGGGACAGCCCGAAGAACAGCGACTTCTGTGCCGCCGTCGTGCTGGTGCGGACCACAGACCAGTTTCTCAGGACGTAGTCCTGAATTGCCGCGCGCACCCACCAACTGGCACAGGTCGAAAACCGCACCCCCCGCTCCGGATCGAAGCGGTCCGCCGCCTGCACCAGTCCGATGTGCGCCTCCTGAATGAGATCCGCCATCGGCACGTTGTAATTGCGGAAGCGTTTGGCGATCGAGATGGCCAGGCGGGCGTGCGCCTCCACCAGTTCATGCATGGCGCCCTCGTCACCGTCGTTGCGCCACCGCAGCGCAAGCTCGCGCTCGCGCTCCGGGCTCAGCAGCGGTGCTCGCATGGCGTGATTGACGATGTTCTTGGTCGGCGTCAAGCCGTTTGAACCGTGCGATTCCACATTCATGGTTCAGCCTTTCCAACGAACGAGCAATCGGGGCGATACCTCCGAACACGCCGGAAGTTCCTGTCCCAGCTTCGTGGGAGGCTAGTGCTGGCGTAGACCTATCGGGCCGAGTTCACAGAAATGTGAAATCCCGGCCTGAAACTTGTTTGTGGCTTGGTTTCAGTCCCGTTCAGGTGATCCAGCGAAGGCTGTCGTCATCAAGATCGCCGGGGACGATTGTGAGCGGAATGTGAAGACGTTTCGTGACCTGACCCGACAGGAAGGCAACCAGCCGGTTTGAGCCCGCACCCTCGGGTGCGGCGCCCAAGACGACAATGTTGATGCTCTCGTCGTTTTCGATCGTGGAAAGAATGCCTTCCGCTTTGTCGCCTTCGCGCACCACCACCTCTGGGCGCACACCGAACTCTTCGAATACTTCCCCGGCCCTCTCGTCAAGCTCGGCCCGGGCGCGGTCCCGTGCCTCTTCGGCCATGAGTTCCTCGACTGCGCCACTGAGCCCGTAGGCACCGGGCTCGATCACGTAGACCAGGCTGACCTTGCCGCCCGTGTTCTGGGCCCGCATGCACGCAAACCGAAGCGCAGTACGGCATTCCTTGGATTCATCCACACAAACCAAAAACTTGATTCGGCCTGCCGGGCGTCGGCGTACATGCTCGTCTGTCCCTGAGTCCGTCATTGACCAACCTCACATTTGCCCGGAATTGCAGCGACTCGCTACGCTCTTAACATCCTGCTTTGTATTGAGTTTAGAATAGATTGTTGAACCGCAGGCTTCAGTCTGCCGTTGTTTGTCTGCAAGTGCAACCATCCGGCCGATACGTTCCCGAACAGCCTCGGCATCCGATTTCCAGGCCGCATTGCCTCTGGCCGCACCCCAGGGGCCCAGTCTTGCAGCAGGCTGGCCAGCGCTCCCAGCACCGCCCTCGGCCTTCTCGTGACGCCATGGGCCAATGCCGGCGTCGTTGCGCTGGTGGACGCCGAACGTGCCGCCCGTGATCGCTTCCGGTCGCGCCGGCGTGCCTCGCCACCAGTGTCCGCCTCCTGTCTCTGCAGCCACGAACCCGCCGCGTGACGAAACAGTCCGCGCAGGTTGCACGACGAGGAAGCGAGGTGATCGACAGTCACGACCACAAATCGCGGGCTATCCTCACCGAACGCGGGCTTCGGTAGTTCCCGGCATAGCCAGCGTGAGACCCCTTCCGTCCGAAGGCTAATTCCGCGGTTGCAGCATGGATTTCGAGTGGATCACCATCGCTCTGGGTGACGTTGTCTGGCTCACCGTGGCGTTCGTGCTGGGCCTGGGAGCACGATCCATCGGACTGCCTCCCCTTGTGGGCTTTCTGGCAACCGGGTTCGTGCTCAACCTGTATGGATTCACGGGTGGCGAGGTTCTCCAGAAGCTTTCTGACCTCGGCATCACGCTGCTGTTGTTCGTCGTCGGGCTGAAACTCAATCTTCGGACATTTGTGCGCCCGCATGTCTGGGCCGTCACCGGGATCCACACATCGCTCGTGGTACTGGCGTTCGGGTCAGGCATCTACCTTCTCACTCTTCTCGGCACCCCGTTTCTCGCTGGGCTCGACTTCGCCCAAGCCCTTCTGATCGCCTTCGCGTTGAGCTTTTCCAGCACGGTCTTCGCAGTAAAGGTGCTCGACGAAAAGGATGAGGCGGAATCGGTGCACGGCCAGATCGCTGTCGGAATCCTGATCGTGCAGGATTTGGCCGCTGCCGCTTTTCTCGGGATCGCAGCGGGTCATCTCCCGACGCTCTGGGCAATCGCGGCACTACTGCTCATCCCGCTTCGCCCGCTGCTGATTCTGGTGTTGCAGCGTGTCGGCCACGGCGAACTGCTTGTCCTCTACGGCCTCGTGTTGGCGTTGGGCGGAGCTGAAATCTTTGAACTGGTCGGTCTGAAAGGCGATATCGGTGCACTTGCCCTGGGTGTCCTGATCTCCAGCCACATCAAGGCGGAGGAGATGGCCAAGACCATGCTCGGGTTCAAGGACCTGTTCCTGCTCGGCTTTTTCCTTTCTATCGGGTTATCCGGACAGATCACCATGGAGGCCGCGCTCATCGGCGCTGCAATCACTCCATTTGTATTCCTCAAATCGGCACTCTTTTTTGGTCTGCTGACCCGTTTCAGGCTGCAGGCAAGAACCGCCCTGCTCACGTCGCTCAATCTCAGCACCTTCAGCGAGTTCGGGTTGATTGTTGCCGCCATAGGGGTGACCAACGGCTGGATTGACAGCCTCTGGCTCATTGTGTTGGTGGTCGCTCTGTCTCTTTCCTGCGTCCTTGCCGCCGGGCTCAACGCCGCTGAGCACACGATCTACACCCGCCACCGGGCAGCGTGGAAACGCTGGCAGAGACCGGAGAGAATCTCCGATGACCCTCCCCTCGACATCGGCCGAGCAACCATCGCCGTCTTCGGAATGGGCAACATCGGTACCGCTGCCTACGAGACCATGCATCAACAGTACGGAGGGACGGTCATCGGCGTGGACAGCGACCCCGTGACGGTGGAACGCCGTCGAGCCTCGGGCTGCAACGTCCTTCTGGGTGATCCCAACGATGCCGATTTCTGGGACCGGGTGCAGGCGACCCACTCGCTGGAACTGGTCATGCTGACGCTTCCGCACCTCGCCGCGAATCTTGCGGTCCTTGAGCAACTGAAGGTCGCCGGTTTCGACGGGCGGGTCGCAGCGCTGGCCCGATTTGAAGACGAGATTGAGCCGCTCGAAGAGGCGGGAGCATCAACCGTGTTCAACGTCGCGGCAGAGGCCGGCTCCGGATTTGCGACGCATGTAGCCGCCCAAACGCCGTCCCTTCACCCAGATCCTGACGTTGCTGAGCGCCCCGGGTGAACCAGCCGCGGGGTGAAGAGTTTCCCTTCTCGTTCCAGATCGCGATCTTTAGACTTCCAATTAGCGGCTGATTGACTTCCAATCAGCCGGTCTCGATGTTTCCAATCGTCGGGGGCTCGGGAGCGAGATGTTCGAACGGTTTGTCGAGCGCCGGGCGGCGGAAGCCCTCACGGATACGCCCGCGGTCCTCATTGCCGGACCGCGCCGGGCCGGCAAGACCACGCTCGTCAAGGGGTTGGGCGACACCGGCCGCACCTATATCTCGCTGGACGACCAGACCGTGCTGGAAGCCGCCCGGTCCGATCCGACGGGTTTCATCAGGGGCCTGGACAGGGCCACTATCGACGAGATCCAACGCGCACCCGACCTGCTTCTGGCGATCAAGAAGACGATCGACGAGGATTATCGCCCGGGTCGCTTTCTACTCACGGGCTCGGCCAATGTGCCGACCCTGCCGAGGGTCGCCGACAGCTTGGCCGGCCGAGTGGAAACGCTCAGGATATTGCCGCTGGCGAGAGCCGAGATCGAGGGCCGGACACCAACCTTTCTGGAACGCCTGTTCGAGGGGAAGCTGCAACATCAACGGAACGCGATCGTTGGCGACAATCTCGTCGATGCCGTCCTGCGTGGCGGATTTCCCGAAGCGATCGCCCGCAAAAGCGAGCGGCGAAGGCAAAACTGGGCACGGTCCTACCTCACCTCAATCCTCACGCGCGACCTCAGGGATATCGCGGATGTCGAGAAGCTGACCGAGCTTCCGAAATTCGTGCGCCTGCTGGCCGAGCATTCGGGCCAGTTGATCAACTACTCGCGATTCGGGGTCGGCATCAATGTCAGCCACAAGACGGGGCAGCGCTATGTCAGTCTGCTTGAACAGGTCTTTCTGATCGCAACCCTGCAGCCCTGGTTCACCAACGCCCTGAAGCGCATCGTCAAGACACCGAAGCTGCATTTCCTGGATTCCGGCCTGCTGGCTAGTGCGCGCGGCCTGACCTTCGACAGGGTGAAGGCGGATCGCGGGATGTTCGGCGCGCTTTTGGAAAGCTTCGTGTTCTCGGAAGTGCTCAAGCTGATGACGGCTTCTGACATGCGGCTCACGCCGCATCATTTCCGGGACCGGGACATGCGGGAGGTCGACATCGTACTGGAACGCGAAGACGGAATGATCGCGGGCGTCGAGGTCAAGGCAAGCGCTACGGTCAAGTCGGGCGATTTCACTGGCTTGCGAGTGCTGGCCGAGGCCTCCGGAGACCGCTTTGCATTCGGCGTGGTCCTTTATGACAGCGCGGACATCGTGCCATTCGGTGACAAGCTGGCGGCAGTTCCTGTGTCCTCACTTTGGGCATGACTCCCGTTCCCGGGCTTCGGCGAAGCGGTGTGCTCTTCCATTTGTCGGGACCGAGGCACCGGTTGCAGCCTTCCGATTGCTCATGTTCGTCGGCTGCAGTCTCTCGGAGTTCCAGAGGTTGCATTACGAGCATGTCGATCTATGAGCGGGTCTGCTGCGCCTTCCAGACAGAAAACCGGGCCCCAAGGCCGTGCGGTTTGGTGGGCCGGCGGTTGCGGTGCTAGAGAGTATGATCGTGAGGCCGGCAATCCTTGGGTAATCCGCACCGCAAGTCGGGCATCCGATTGAGCGACCTCCAGCACCTTATTCATCTATCTTCAACCTCACGCCTCTACGTCGAATTGCCGGCGAACCTCACTGCTTCCTACAAATTGTGATAGCAGACGATAGTTCTGCCTTTCGTAACGAACCTTGCCTGCGACGATCGCAGGATGTACTTGCAAAGATTTAGCAAGATTCATCACGGCCGCAGGCGTCGGACGATCCTTTACCGCGCTCGCGTTCCAAGCCAGACGCGGAACAAGCGCTTCTTCTGCCCATTCATCCGCTTGAAGCTCTTTGGGGTCTTCCCGTCGTCCATGCAGTTTCCGAAGCGAGAAGTCGTCGACGAAAGCTTCGCCCCTGTCGTTGTCGATGTGCCGACCCACATGAGCCAGTTCATGCAGCAGGGAGAACCAGAAGTTGTCAATTCTGTCGTAGCGCAGCGTTAGCCCGATCACCGGGCTTCCATCAGCTAGCCGGAGGGCCGCGCCATCCAGATACGTTCTTGGCAAGTGCCTTACGATTACGAGAGCAATGCCGTGCCTAGCCAGTTTTTCCTTTGCAAGGCGCGGACCGTCCTCGGACCAGCTCAACTGCGCAACCTTCTTCAGGAACTCCAGAGTCACGGTGCCGCGCCTATACTCGTTCCCGAGGTGGTCTTCATTGGCTTTTGCAAGAACCTGCAAACACCATGCCTTGAGCGCATACGGATCCGTTTTGGCATTGGCGCGCGCATTATCGTTCTTTCGATAGAGTGCGGCGGAAGCGACGTCCTCGCCTCCTGCACGAAGGATCAAGTCTCGCATAATTGGCTCGGGGCGGGCGGCGAGATTGGGTTTGTCTGGTATCCAACCCAGCTTCGCCATTGCCTTAACAGGAAACCGACTCCACTCTATGTCGGCTAACGGGTCAGCAAGATCGACATCGGGCTTCTGGAGCAGCACGTCTGCCGGAATTCCGAGATGCTCATGCAGGGCGCGCGCCATCGCCATGGTGATTGATCGCTTGCCCGAAAGAACCTCGGAGACCTTTGCGCGGCTTCCGATAAAGGGCACGAGGTCAGTGGGGCGCAGACCTGCCTGCTCCATGCGAAACTCAATGGCAGCGATGGGACTCGGCATTCCCATCGGCACGTATTTGCTTTCGTAGAGTTCCACTAGATCGACCAGAACATCGAGTTCCTCGTCCTCCGGGCTGTCGGGTTCCGCATCCATGAGCTCAGAGATCCGGGCCAAAGCCGCCTCATAGTCCTTTTCGGACCGGATTGCCTTGATATCGGCCATCTCACACCTCCTTCACGTTGACGGCGTCATATTCTGCATGTGTGCCCACAAACCGTATGTAGACGATGCGGGTCCTGTATTTGATCCTCACCACGAGCCGGTAGTTGTTACCCTTGATGTTGAAGATCACTCGGTTGCCAGCGACGAAGCTCGCATTGCGGTACATCTCCTTTAGCTTGGCCGGTTTATCCCAATCCGCACGCCTCACTTCCTGATACCAGGCGAGAAGCGGTTCCTCGGCGTCTGGGTGATGCGACCAGAATTTTCGGAGCGCTTTCTTGGAAATGATCCGCATGACGTATTTAAGCTGGTCTCATTATGAAGTCAAGTAGTTTGTTCCCATTTTTTTTAATGTTTCTGTAGCCGCTGTCAACGACGGCGGTGGTCAGTCAAACCGATGGTGCTTGACGCAGTCAATTCGGGAAAGCGCCGCGAATTAATTTCGGGTGACCAGCGCACTTCAATATGGGCCCGGAGCACCCCGTTGATGGTATGCCCGTTCCCGAGTTCGGCCGCGCCTAGGATCGCGTCGGACGCATCGGAGCCAAGGTTGTTGAACGACCGGGTCCAGTCGAACCGCCTCATCCAGCGATTCCAGCACAGAACTTCGTCCAGCGCTCTACAGCCAAACTTACCGTCGAACTGACGCATGATCGCTGCCGCTTGCGAATAGTTCCTACAGTCCAGCAATGCGACTGATCAGTGATCCCCGGTTGTGTCCCACTGCGTCGTGTGGCAGCGGCGGCGCTGCAAACACGCGCCTGTCCGCTGTTTTCGTGCTCTTCTCGATCGCCCGACTCCGTCGCCGGGCGGTTTGCATGAAGCGCGCCGTCAGTCAGACGCGCCGGAATATTTCAGCTGCGGTCACTCCCATTGTCAGGGCTAGCACGACCGCCAGCAGACCATATTCCACGGGCCGTTCGCGCGCGAGGTCGAAGATGAACGACTCAAACCCGGTGCGCTCGACCAACAGGCGATTGACCCGGCGGTAGGACAGGACACCCTCCCGAAAAAGCAGCGTCTCCACCCGGTAAGCGCCTGGCGGTGTTTCAGCCGGGAGCATGAGTGTGGCCCGAAACAGCCGTTCACCGATGATGTGCACTGGCACCTCGGCGACGGAGTACAGACCACGTCGGCTGAAATTCTGGACAAATCCCTCCCGATGCCCCTCCGGTACTGCCGGCCCAATCTGATGATCGGCCCCGATCTTCAGATCACGCAGCAAGGCGGGTGACGCGATTTCCTCGAGCGGGCGCGATGCTGCCACGGAATAAAAAGACGGAACAGCGCCCAGCCGCACACGCTCCCCGTTCAGCCAGATGCCGCCCGCGCGTTCCTTTTCGCGTACAGCGAGTTCTGCGGGTGGGCCGAACACGCTCACCACCACATCACCCTTTCGGTCGAGTGCGCCGAACAGCAGCAGCTCGGCACCGGTGAACGCCGCATCGATCAGGATCCTGTCTTCGGCAAGATCGACCAGCATCGGCATCTGTGCCGGAACGCTGCCGCCGACCGAACCGGCCACCGCAAACACGGCCACCACGGTCCGTAACCTGCGCCGCGTCATGACACTCGTTCCACGATGAACGGATCGTCGGGAGGCAGAACCAGGTCGAACCCGAGCATGATGACCACCAGCAGCACCAGACCAGCCATCAGGAATCGGATCTGTTCGCCGCGCAATCGCACCATGAGACGCGAGCCCACTTGCGCGCCGACCACCGCACCAAGAAGAAGCAGTAGCCCCAACAGCAGGTCGACGTTCTGATTGAAGGCCGCATGAAGGAATGTTGCCACGGTGGTCACCACGGCAATCTGCAGCAGCGACGTACCGACGACGACCTGGGTCGGCACCCCGAGCAGGTAGATCATGGCTGGCACCAGAATGAAACCGCCTCCGACCCCCATGACGGTTGACAGCAGCCCGACCACGAAGCCCGTGGCGAGGGGGAGCACGACGCTCATGTACCGGCCGGAACGGCGGAACGGTATGCGGAGGGGCAGACCCCGGAAGAACGCTTGGCGGGTGGGACGGCGGCGGATGCCAAGGCGGTGCCGTCGCAGGGCGCGCACGCTCTCGAGCCCCATCAGAATCCCCACGGTGCCCAAGACGACGACGTAGATCAACGAGATCGCGTCATCAATCTGACCGATCCGGCTGAGCAGCCGGAACACGGCCAGGCCGGCGACCGCACCCAGCGAACCGCCTATCAGCAGCACGAGTCCCATCCGCAGGTCCACATTGCCGCGGCGGGCGTGCGTCATCAGTCCCGAAACTGACGACGCCGCAATATGACTCGCCTCCGACCCAACTGCCACCGTCGGCGGAACACCAATCAAGATCAGGATCGGGGTCGTCAGAAAGCCACCGCCAAGCCCGAACAAGCCGGAGAGAATTCCGGTCCCGAATCCGATCCCAAGCAGAAGCAGGATGCTCACGGGCATTCCGGCGATCGGCAGGTAGATTTCCATGCGATGCGGCCCGTGACGGTATGCGGTACGGCCTAGAGGAAGCCCACGATGCGCTTCACGTCGTCCACCACCGGGCCGGCAATCGCGGCGGCGCGCTCGGCGCCGGAATCAAGAATCCCTTCCAATTCGGCGCGATCGTTGAGTAACTCCCGAGTCCGTTCGGCCATTGGCGCCAGCGAGCTCACCGCAAGGTCCGTCAACTGCGCCTTGAAGTGGCTGAATTCCGCTCCAGCGTAGTCGGCCACCACCGCACTCAGAGGCTTCCCGGCGAGCGCGGCATAAATGGTCAGGAGATTCGCTGCTTCCGGTCGGGCCTCGATCAGGCCAGAATCAAAATCGCCGTCGTCCGTCACCACGGATTCGTCGGGCAACCGTTCAGAGTCGGTTTTTGCGCGGCGAATTTTCCGCGCGATCGCGTCCGCATCGTCCGTGAGCCCGATCCGCGACTGTTCCGAGGGGTCCGACTTCGACATCTTGGCTCGGCCATTCCGCAGGCTCATGACCCGCGTCGCCTGCCCCTGGATCAGGGGTTCGATGAGAGGAAAGAAGTCCACTTCGTAATCGTGGTTGAATTTCTGCGCAATATCGCGCGCGAGTTCAAGGTGCTGCCGCTGGTCATCGCCCACAGGGACGCGATCAGCCCGGTAGGCAAGGATGTCGGCGGCCATCAAGCAGGGATAGACGTACAGGCCTGCCGACGCGTTTTCGCGGTTCTTGCCGGCCTTCTCCTTGAACTGGGTCATGCGATTGAGCCAGCCGAGCCGGGCCACGCAAGTGAAGATCCAGGCCAATTCCGCGTGCTGCACGACCCGTGACTGGTTGAAGATGATGCTGTGCTGCGGATCAATCCCGGCGGCGATGAACGCGGCTGTGACTTCCAGCGTCTGATCGCGAAGCAATCGGGGGTCCTGATGCACCGTGATGGCGTGCAGGTCCACCACGCAGTAGATGGTCTCGTACGAGTCCTGAAGCGCGACGAAGTTTCGTATCGCGCCGAGGTAGTTGCCCAAGTGCAGGTTGCCAGTGGGCTGCACCCCTGAAAACACCCTATGCATCTGGCATCCAGCACGTATGGGAAGATGCCGCACCATAGCAAAGACTGGCGCGCATCCGGAGTGCCTGAACCGGTGCGGACATCATCGCGACGAGTCGTCCCGAACGGCAGCGCCGCGGCGAATCAAGGCCGCCATGTCGCTGCGCCGTACGACCCCGAGGGCGAGCGCAAGGCTGCCGAATCCGACGACCCCGGCGGCCACCAGCAGCACCAGGGTCGCGGTTGCGGCGAAGGGGACAAGGTGGAAGAGGTACTCGCGCACCGGCCCCGCTGCGAGCGCAAGCAGCGCAAGGGGCGCAGCCGCGAGGACAATGCGCACCCCCTTGCTGCACAACTCGGCATTCACCGTCGCGTACCCCCTCCGCACGACGAGGATCACGAGTAATGCGGCCTGCACACACGTGGACACGGACTGGGCCAGCGCGATTCCGACATGCCCGAGACCTGGCATCAGCACGACGATCAGCCCGGCGTTGATCAGCAAGGCGACAGCCGCCAGCTTCACTGGCGTGGCCGTGTCGAAACGGGCAAAAAACGCGCTGACCAACGCCTGAACCAGGACCATGGCGGGGACACCCCAGGCGTAGGCGCGCAGGGCAGCGGCGGTGGCGGCCGTGTCCACCGGGGAAAACGAGCCACGCTCGAACAGGACCTCGATCGCCAGATCGGCAACCGCCCACAGCCCGATGGCCGCCGGTACCGACAGGCCCAACGCGAGCATGCTGGCCTGTTGCTGCTCCGTCTGGCCGGACCCTGCATCGACCCCATGCACGCGCCGCGCGAGCGCTGGAAGCAGGGCCGTCCGCACGGCGAGGCCGACCACCGCGACCGGCAAGTGCACGAGATGATGGGCGTAGCTCAGCCATGCGATCGCACCGGGAAGCAAACTCGCGAACACGGTGCCGACCAGCACGTTGATCTGTGTCACGCCGGAACCGAGGATCCCCGGGCCCATCAGGCGCCCGAACCGGGAAAGTTCCGGGCTCGGTCGCACGATCCCGGGCAGGATCCGCATGCCTGCCCGCCAGCTCGCGACCATCACCAGGACGAGCTGGGCGAGACCGCCGATCAGGACGCCCCAGGCCAACGCATGGGCCGGGGTCGCGAACCACGGCGCCGCGCCGAGCAGCATGGCGATCAATACGAGATTCAGGAGAAGCGGCGCGGCCGCCGCCGCGGCAAAGCGCGACAACCCGTTGAGGACGGCAGCAAAAAACGCCGTCATCGTGATCAGGATGAGATACGGAAATGTGATTCGCGCGAGTTCGAGGGCGGCTTCGAAACGCGCACCCGTTGGCGGAAAACCCGGTGCCAGCGCCGCGATGACCACCGGCATCGCCCATTCGGCCAGGAGGGTGAACGGGACCACGACAATGAGAAGAACCGACGCAACCACGGCGCCGAACGCGTGCGCCGCCGAAAGCCCGCGCTGCTCAAGGCGCGCCACGAATACGGGAACGAACGCAGCGGAAAACGCCCCTTCGGCGAACAGGGCGCGGAACAGGTTGGGAAGCCGGAGTGCGAGAAAGAACGCGTCCGCGAGAGGGCCGGCCCCCAGCGCGGCGGCGATCAGCAAGTCGCGGATCAGGCCCAGGGCGCGGCTGACGAGCGTGAGCCCTGCAATCGTGGCAACCGGCGCCGCAAGGCGCTGAAGTCGGCTCGGTGGCTCAGGCAGCCTTCGTGTCCACCCGGGTGTTTCCTGGAAGATCGGAGAGCACGCGGAGCAGATGGTGGCGAACCCGTTCGAGTTCGCCGCCGTCCGCGATCTTGCCGCCGAAGCCGTTCTGCACGTAAAACACGTCGATCGCTCGCTCGCCGTACGTGGATACCCGCGCGCCAGACACGGACACACCCAGGTCCAGCAGGGCGCCGGCGATCGCCAGAAGCAGCCCGGGCTGGTCACGGGCCTCGATCTCGATCACGGTCCGGGTGGCGCTGGCCTCGTTGTCGGTACGCACGCGAGGTGTGACGCGAAACACATCCCTGCGGCTCTGGAAGCGGGGGCGCACCTCGCGGAGGATTCGGCTCGCGTCAGGCGCATCCAGCACGAACTTCTCAATCGATGCCAGCAGGGTCTTGATGCGGCGCGGATCATCGAAGGTCGCGCCGCTTTGCGCCGTGATCACAAACGTGTCCATGGCCATGCCGTCGCGGGACGTCATCACCTTGGCATCCGCGACATCCGCCTCCGCCAATGTGATCGCCGCGACAATCCGAGCGAACTGCCCCTGGTCATCTGGGGCGTAGACCGTCACTTCCGCCGTTCGCCCGCCCTCCCGCAGATGCCAGTCGAGTGCCAGCGGGCGTCCGGCCAAGTCCGCTGCGCGCACCGCGCGCGCGATGCGGGCAAGCGTGTCGGGATCGTGCACCGCCCAGAAATGGGCCCGGCAACGCTCGACGAACGCATCGACGTCCGGTGCCGGCCAGTCGGTCATGAGAGCACGGAACCCGTCCATCGTCCGCTCGATACGGGCGTCGTAGGTGTCGCGCAGGCTTGCTCCCGTCATGACGGCAAGTGCGGTCTCGAAAGTTTCCTCCAGCAGATCCGCCTTCCAGCGCGTCCAGACACCCGGCCCGACCGCAGCGATGTCGCTGGCCGTAAGCACATAGAGAAGGCGAAGCCGCTCAGGGGACTGCACATGGGCCACGATATCGGCCACCGTCTGGGGATCCTGCACATCGCGCTTGAAGGCCATGCCCGAGAGGTAGAGGTGCTCGCGCACCAGCCACCCGACCGTCGCTGTCTCTTCGCTGTCCAGGCCGAGCTTCGGGCCAAGCGCGAATGCAACCTCCTCGCCCAGGATGGAGTGATCGCCTCCCCGGCCCTTGGCGATGTCATGCAGGAACACCGCGAGATAAAGGACGCGGCGCGCCTCCAGGCTGCGAACCACCCGCTGAAGCGGAGCGAAATCGCTTCCGGCTGTGCCGCGCTCGATCGAGGAGAGAACGCCCACCGCCCGGATGGTGTGCTCATCCACCGTGTACACGTGATACATGTCGTGCTGGGTCTGGGCGACAACGCGTCCAAAGTCGGGAACGAAGCGCCCGAGCACCCCGGTTTCGGCCATCTGGCGAAGCACCGGCTCGGGGTCGTTTTTCGCCGCCAGCACGGCCATGAACACCGCTCCCGCCGTGACGTCATCGCGGAGGCCGTCAACCGCACGTGTACGCGTCTGGATCTCGCGTCGAAGCGCGGGATGAAGAAGCAGTCCGTTCTCCACCGCGACCTGAAACGCCCGCAGCAGCTCGATCGGTGACCGATCGAGCACTGTCGGGTCCGGCAGCGTCATTTCGCCGCCCCGAACCTCATAGCCATCAATCGTGCGGGCGGGGAGCCGGAGCCATCGCAGCATTGAACGCGCACGTCGCTGCTCGCGGATGTTGGAGAGCACCGCGCCGGTGACTTCGCCGACCCGTTTGGTGGTCAGGAAGTAATGCTTCATGAACCGTTCAACGCGGCTGGCGCCGGGCCGGTCCCGGTAGCCCATGCGCTCGGCGAGCGGAAGCTGGAAATCAAACGTGACCCGCTCTTCGGCCCGGCCGCACTCGTAATGAAGGTGGCAGCGAACCGAGAGCAGGAACTCAAGCGCCCGCTCAAATGCAACGCGGTCAGCCTCGGAACAGAGCCCATGCTCGACGGCGGTTCGCATGTCGCCGCTCCCGTGCAGTATCTGGACGATCCAGCGCAGGAGCTGCAGGTCCCGAAGGCCCCCCTTCCCCTCCTTCAGGTTGGGTTCATTGACGTAGCGCGTATCGCCCATCCGGACATGGCGCCGGTCGCGCTCCATGACCTTGGCCTGCACGAAGCCGCTTCCGGCCCGCTGCACGAGCTTGCTCCGGAACTGCTGTCGAAAGCGGCCCGCCGTTCGGGAATTGCCGTAGACGAGCCGGTGATCAAGGAGGTTCGTCGCGATGGTCCAGTCGCTGCGCGCCGCACGCACGCATTCCTCCACACTCCGCACCGCATGCCCGACCGTAAAATTCAGGTCCCAGAGTATGTACAGAATGAACTGAATCAGCTCCTTGGTCGCTGCCCCCGGTTGGGCGCTCGTCAGGAAGAGGACATCGACATCGGAGAACGGACACACCTCGCGCCGCCCGTATCCACCCACCGCGCACACAGCCAGGTCATCGATGACCGCATCCTCAACGATCTGCCCATTGCGGGCACTGTCCACAAGGAAGGTCAGGACCTGGTCCAGCAGGAACGCCGACTCGCGGACGGTCACGCCCCCGCGCTTGTGCCGGTCAAACCGCGCCTGAATTTCGCTGCGACCGGACGCGACCGCGTCGCGCAACAGGCCGGCCAAGCCCTCGCGCCACGCTTCTGCGCTGCCGATTTGGCCCTGGAGGGCAGCTGCCTTCGCCACCAGCTCCCGCCGCGCAATGATCTTCCTTGGCTGGGAGATATCCATGGCCACCGATCTTACCCCGTCGATCGGCCCTGCGCAGTCACGGGACGCGCTCGCTGCAACCGCGAACACTTCTGTCCCGGAGTAAAGAAGGCGCCGCATTTGCGGCCGCGGGGCGTGCCGGCAAGGACCGGAACTGCAGCTGGGTGCTCCGGACAACCCGGGCCGCGGATCAGGCCGTATCAGGACCCCTTCGTCCGGTACACCTCCATGAGGCGGTAAACGACGTCGAGGGCCTCACGCGGCGTGAGAGAATCCGGATCCACGGCATCCATAAATTCGGCGACCGGATCGCGGACAGCAGGAGCCGGGTCGGGCAAGGCGGTCAGCGCGGCCCCGCCGTCCGGCCCGCCGTCTGCCTCAAGGCGCGCCAGGACCTCCTTCGCCCGCTCCAGAACCTCGTTGGGCAGGCCGGCAAGGCGTCCGACGTCAATTCCGTAGGCACGCGAGCTCACGCCGACGACCAGCGCATACAGGAACACCACCTGGCCCTCCCATTCGCGCACGCGGAGGGTGCGGCACGCGAGGCCGTCCAGGCGCTCAGCAAGCTGGGTGAGTTCGTGGTAGTGGGTTGCGAACAACGCCCGGCACCGGTTGCGTTCGTGCAGGTACTCGACCGTCGCCCACGCGATCGAGAGACCGTCAAACGTCGCCGTTCCGCGTCCGACCTCGTCGAGAATGACGAAGGATTGCGGGCCGGCCTGGTGCAGGATCGCCGCTGTCTCGACCATTTCGACCATGAATGTCGACCGCCCGCGCGCGAGATCGTCCGCAGCCCCCACCCGGCTGAACAGCCGGTCGACGACCCCGATCTCGGCAGCGGTCGCCGGCACATAGCTTCCGGCCTGTGCCAGCACCACAAGCAACGCGTTCTGGCGGAGAAACGTGCTCTTGCCGGCCATGTTGGGGCCGGTCACCAGCCAGACCCGTTCATCCGCGTTCAGTTGGCAGTCATTGGTCACGAACTCGTTGTCAACGGCCACCTCGACCACCGGATGGCGTCCGCCGGTCACGCGAAATCGCGCATCGGCGTGCATGTCCGGGCGCACGTAACTGCGTTCCCTGGCGATTTCGGCAAATCCCTGCGCAACGTCAACCGCCGCCAGAGCCCGCATGATTCGCTGGACGGGTTCCGAGACTTCGAGGACCTGCCGGGACAGGTCGGCAAACACCTCGGTCTCGATCGCGAGGACCCGCTCGCCCGCTGACTCGATGCGTTCGGCAAGCCCGGCCAGTTCCGGTGTCACGAAACGCGCGGCGCCCGCCAGCGTCTGCCTGTGCTGGAACCGTCCCTCTGCATCGTGGGCCTTCAGGCGATCCGCATGCGCCGCCGGCACCTCGATGAAGTAGCCAAGAACACGGTTCTGGCGGATCTTGAGCGCGCTGATGCCAGTCGCATACCGCTCGTCCGCCTGCATCGCGGCAACACGTTCGCGCGATTCGTCCCGAAACGAACGATGCTCATCAAGATCGTCGCGAAACCCTGCGCGCACGAAACCGCCTTCACGCACCAACCGCGGCGCGTCGGCTTCGAGTGCACCGTCCAGCAAGGCCGCGAGCGCGTCCCCGCCATCCAGCTCACTCGCAACCGCTTCGAGCGCAACGGGCAGAGGTTCTGCGGCCTCACGAAACAGCGCGCGCACGGCCGCCGCCGCGTGCAGACCGTCCGCAATCTGGCGAAGGTCACGCGGGCCTCCCCGTCCAAATGCAATCCGTGACAGCGCGCGGGATGCATCCGGCGCGCCTTGGAGTACGGCCCGTACCCTGGCCCGCATATCATCGTCCGTCACAAACCACTGGACCCGGTCGTGGCGGGCCTCGATCCGGGCCTGATCGGCCAGGGGACGGGCGAGGTCGGATGCGAGCCGGCGCGCTCCGGCCGCCGTCACGGTTCGGTCCACCACGGCCAACAGCGATCCTGCACGCCCGCCGGCCAGCGCGTGCGTCAACTCGAGATTCCGGTGGGTTGCGGCGTCGATGCCCAGGCACCCGCCCCCCTCGATGCGCCGCGGAGGCAGCAATGCCGGCAGGCGTTCGCGCTGCGTCAGCTCCGCATAGTCGAACACGGCTCCGAGCGCAGTGACCTCGGCCCGGCTGAACTGGCCAAAGGCATCGAGCGCACGCACGCCATAATGCTCCCGAAGGCGGCGATCCGCCGATTCGTATCCGAACCGTGCAGCAGGCAGCTCGGAGACCAGCGCCTGCTGGGCCTCCAGCACCGCCTGCAACTCCGGTTGCCGCGCCAACGCGTCAGACACGATGATTTCCCGCGCACCGTTTCGGCCGAGCGCCGTTTCCAGACCGTCCGGGGGGACCGCTTCCACCTCGACCTCACCGGTCGAAATGTCGATAAAGGCCACGCCGAAGCTATCCGCGCCTCGGGCCAGGCCGACGAGAAAGCTGTTCTCGCGCGCTTCCAGGAGGTGCTCGTCGACCACCGTCCCGGGTGTGACAACCTGCACAACTTCGCGCTTGAGCACCGCCCTGCGACCACGTTTCCGGGCGTCCCCGGGACGCTCGACCTGGTCGCAAACCGCGATCCGGTACCCCTTCCGCGTGAGACGTGCCAGGTAGTTTTCCGCAGCGTGCACCGGAACTCCGCACATGGGCACGGGTTCACCGTCGCTCCGGCCGCGCTTGGTCAGGACCAGATCGAGTTCACCGGCGACCTGCTCGGCGTCATCGAAGAACAGTTCGTAGAAGTCGCCGAGCCGGAAAAACAACAGGCAGTCGGGATGCTCGTCCTTGACCGCAAAGTACTGCTGGAACATCGGCGTTCGCCCGGAGCCGTCCCGGTCGCGGGAATCCGGCTTGGGCGTCACGCCGACAACAGGCAATGCCAGCTGGGTCACGAGAAAAACCTAGCATGCTCCGGCCGCACCCGGGCCGGCATTCCTGACTTCTGGGCCATGCCGGACGAACGGTCAGGCGGGCGGCGACCTCCGCGGGCAGGAAAGGCGGGTTGCGCGATGCGGCGGCGAGTCAGGAGGGGTCAGGCGCGGTGCCGGCAGACTCGAGGACTGCGGTCGCCGGGCCGACGATCAGGGGATCGGGATCCCGCACGATGTCCGAGTTCCGGCCCGGGTAGGAGAGATGCGAGAGGAAATGCTGCATGCACTCGATACGCGCGCGTTTCTTGTCGTCGGACTTGACGACCGTCCATGGTGCGTCCGCGGTGTCCGTATAGAAGAACATCTCTTCCTTGGCGCTTGTATAGGCCTCCCACTTGTCGACCGACGCCCTGTCGATCGGCGACAGCTTCCATCGCTTCAGAGGATCGGTCTTGCGGGCATTGAGGCGGCGGAGCTGTTCGGCTCGGGTAATCGAAAACCAGTACTTGAAACAGATCGTTGCACTGTTGACCAGCATGCGTTCGATTTGCGGGCACTGGCGCAGGAACTCCAGGTACTCGCGTCCCGAGCAGAATCCCATCACCCGTTCGACCCCGGCCCGGTTGTACCATGACCGGTCGAACAGAACGATTTCACCCGCCGTGGGCAATTCCGCGATGTAGCGCTGGAAATACCACTGCCCTCGCTCGCGTTCGGTAGGTTTCTCGAGGGCAACCACCCGCGCTCCGCGCGGGTTGAGATGTTCCATGAAGCGCTTGATCGTGCCGCCCTTGCCGGCAGCATCACGCCCCTCGCAAATGACGACGATCTTCTGGCCGGTGTCCTTGACCCAATTCTGGACCTTCAGGAGTTCAACCTGGAGTTGCTGTTTCTGGCGCTCGTAATCGGCTCTCTTCAGCCTGTCGACGTAGGGGTACACACCTTCGCGGAAGCTGCGTGCCCGAGCTTCCGGATCCGGCCCGATAGGCGCACGTTGCTGTTCGGCTCTGCCCTGGTCCAGGGTCTCGCCACTCTTGGCACCTCCGGTCGCCTCGCCTGCTCCGTCCAGCCGGTCACGCACGCGTTTGGCGTGCGGCAGCGGCACGCGTCCCTGATGCTCCCTGCTTTTCCGCACTGCCGTCATGGCCTGATCCCTGCCCTCTGCGGGAATGCAGTATAAATGCCTGCGCGACCGCGGTGCCGCGCATGTGCGGCCGGGTCCCGCTTGCAGCGGTCTGCGGTCCGGTTGCCGAGCCCGCGTCAGCGCGCCGCCCCGATGAGAGGAAACAGGCATGCTCCTTGATGTCCGCACCTACACGTGTCGTCCAGGCACGATCAAGAAACACCTCGAACTCTATGCGCGAATGGGCAAGGAACCACAAACCCGTCATCTCGGAGCCCCTCTCGCCTATCTTGCGACCGAGACCCCGAACCCGAACCAGTACGTGCACATCTGGGTGTACGAAAGCGCCGGAGACCGCGAAGCCAAGCGGGCGGCCATGTGGCAGGACGCGGACTGGCTCGCGTACACCGCAGAGAGCGCGAAGCTGGGCGCCCTCGTGAAACAGGAAAACCGCCTGATGAAGCCAGTCGACTTCTTCCCGGAACCCAAGAGCGGCTGACCGCACGCAAACGTGTACCCGCCGGACCAGCAGGAGCAGGCAATGCCGACAACCGATCCACTTGCGGTCGCGAACCCGGATCCGCATGAGACGGGGTTCATTCCGCTGCAACCCGCCGGACGTCTTCAGGTGTCGTGGGAAACGGCAGCCCCGGCAAAGGCCAACCGCGGGCGGGGGCAAACCCTCTACTACGGCTGGTTCGGGTCACCCTTCGGTTCCATGCTCGTGATCGGAGATGTCCGGGACCTGGTCGGAATCGCGTTTCGAGGCGACAACCCGCGCCAGCGGGTGTTGCAGTCGATGCAGAGTTGTTGGCCAAAGGCCGTCTTCGTCGACGATCCGGCGCCACTCTCCCGTCACGTCGAGTCTCTGGGAGAAACGGGCGATGCGCGAATCCGCTTGATCGGAACCCCGAGGCAGCACGACGTCTGGCGGGAACTCCTGGCGATCCCGAGGGGTGAAACCCGGAGCTATGGAGACCTCGCGCGGCGCCTCGGCACCCGCAAGGGCGCACGGTGGATCGGGCAGGCCAATGGCGCCAACCCGGTATCGTGGCTGGTGCCGTGTCACCGGGTGATCGGCCACGATGGCCGACTCGCCGGCTACGGTTGGGGCACAGACGTGAAACGCGCGATGCTCAGGGCTGAGGGCGTGCGTATTCCGACGTAACCGCGATGGCCCGGACTCGCCCGCGACGCGAACCCGGGCCGGCACGCGAGCGGACCCGGAATCCGCAGGGCTCTCGAACGCTCTGGCTATACGGCCGCCATGCGGTGCGGGCCGCCGTGCAGAACCCGCGCCGCCGCATTCGAAGGCTTCTTGTCGCAAGCGAAGCGGGCCAGGCACTGGCGGCATCATTTGGTCGCCTTCTCAAGAAAGCCGGTTCAGGGCTGGCGATCGAGACGGTCGCCCGCGACGCCATTGACCACATCGTAGGCGGCAGTACGAGCCATCAAGGCGTGGCACTCGCCACCGAGCCACTGCCCGGTGCAGATCTTGACGCCCTCTGCCGCAAGGCTGCCGAGGGCACCCTCGCCGTCGGCCTTGATCGCGTCACCGATCCGCAAAACGTCGGCGCCGTACTCCGTTCCGCCGCTGCATTCGGAGCCGCCTTCCTCGTCATGCCGAAACGCCATAGCCCCGGGGAAACGGCTGCCCTGGCCAAGGCTGCCTCGGGTGCACTTGAGACCGTCCCGATCGTGCGCGCACCAAATCTCAGGCGCGCCATCGGCCTGATGCAGGGGGCTGACTTTGTCTGCCTTGGGCTTGACCCGAAGGCGCCCCTAGAGGTGGCAGCGGCCGTGGCGAAGGTCGAACGTCGTCGGCCCATCGCCTTGGTATTTGGCGCCGAAGGCGCGGGGCTCCGGGAACAAACCCGGGCTGCGTGCGACTTCCTCGTTTCGATTCCGATCCGTGCCGAAGCCGGAAGTCTCAACGTATCGGCCGCATCCGCGATCGCGCTTCACGAGGTCCGCCGCATCACCACCTGACGCCCCGTCCAGGCCCATTTCGGCAATCGCCGGTTGTGCCGGGCTTCCGCGTGCCAGATGACGCCACGCACCGGCAATCGGAAACGGCCGCTGTTTCGATCCGCTGTCTTTACATCTGACCGCTCATCTTGGCTGGGTGGCCCCCGGACAGCCTGACCCGGAGCCGTGCCGAACAGGATGGTGGATGGTGTCTGTTGGCGCTGCATGGCGGGGCGAACACCGCGGCTCGCGCCGTTCGACTTGTTCTAGGTGATGTGTTGTCTGATGATGGACTGCCCATTCGACTGGCGGAGGCGAGCGGAATGAACGCCGAACTGAAGCGCGCGCTGAGTGCCTGCTCGACCGCGACGATCACCATGCAACTGTTGAAGCGCGGCCTCCGCGCAACGGCCATGTCCGGCGTGGCGTCGCTCTCGGGGAAGTCGGAGCGGATTGTCGGCGAAGCCTACACCGTCCGGTTTATCCCGATGCGCGAGGATCTATCGGATCCGGCCACCATCAACGCCGGAGAGAATCCGCAGCGCCGCGCCATCGAGGAATGCCCTGCCGGAGCCATTCTTGTCATGGACGGGCTCGGAAACGGTGATGTAGGCACCCTCGGCGACATCCTCGCCGAGCGCCTCAAGGTCCGTGGTGTTGCGGCTTGCGTAACCGACAGTGCGGTGCGAGACGCCGAGGCCGTGATGGCCACGGGTTTCCCGATCTGGTGCGCCGGGCGAGCAGCACCGCCCAGTTTCGCAGGATTGGCAATGGGTGACCTGCAGGTCCCGATCGGCTGTGGCGGCGTTGCCGTGATTCCCGGCGACATCGTGATGTGTGACGGCGACGGCGTGGTGGTCATCCCGAAGGCCATGGTCGAAAGCGTCGCATCTGACTCATTGGAACAGGAACGGCTCGAAACCTTCATCCAAGAACGGATCCGCGCCGGCCATCGAGTCCCCGGCACCTACCCGCCCAACGACGAGACGCTTGCCGCCTACGAAAGCTGGAAGCAACAGCGGAAATAAGCGCAAGCCCTCATTAGCGGTGCCGAGGCACCCTGCGCCGCCTCCTGCAGGTTCGCTCCCGATCGCCTGCTCGCCGCATAGCCAAGAAACCGCTGGCGCGGCAACGCATGACGCGAGTCCGGAGTCCGAGATGTTTCGCCTACACGGGCCGGTCGCCCTCAAGTTGCACGCGCAGCATGGAACGGCGATGGCCGTGGTAATCGTTCAGCGGGTAATGAAGCGCGCACCGATTGTCCCAGAATGCGAGTGACCCAGGTGCCCACTGAAAGCGGCACGTAAACGCTGCCTGGGTCTGGTGCGCGAAAAGCCACCGGAGCAACGGCTCGCTTTCTTCCGCCGTCATGCCTTCGAAGCGAACTGAATGGGCGCTATTCACGTACAGCGATTTGCGACCGGTTTCCGGATGTGTCCGGACCACGGGATGGATGGCCTCGTAAGCTTGTGCCTGTGGTCCTCCCGGGCTTGATGCGCGCGTGGCCGTTACTGCAGCACCGTCCGACCGGTTAACCGCACGCAGACCATCGAGGATGTCCTGCAGTGTCGAAGAAAGGCCTTCGAACGCCTCATAGCCATTTGCAAACAGGGTATCGCCCCCTGCCGGCGGAACCTCCAGCGCGTAAAGAAGACTAGCCATGGGCGGCTTCTCGAGATAGGCCGTGTCTGTATGCCAAAGGCCGCCAAAATTGATTGCGTCATCTTCTCGTTTCAGTACCTCAATGACATGCGGTTCGTCAGGCAGGCCTTGCACCATGGGATACGGCATTGTGATTCCAAATTGCCGCGCAAACGCCGCCAGCTCATGCTTTCCGAGTTCCTGCTCACGAAAAAAAACGACCTGAAAGCGAAGCAAAGCCTCCCGGACCGCCGTCACTTCTGACCCGGTCAGAGGACGCGAAAGATCAATTCCCCGAAGTTCGGCCCCGAGCGGGCCCGGAAGCGGATGAATTGTGAGACCCGTTTCTTCCATTAGGTCTTGGGCCGGGCCGGAAACCGGAACAGGATTCATTGCTTTACCGCCATCGGAAACCGGATTTATCCGGCAAGAATTCCGAACGTCAGGATACCGGGCCTTGCGGGCCTGTGGACGGATCGGTGCAGTTGCAGGCCTTCTTGCATCGCGCGGTCGCGCGGGAATTCTGTGCCGCTCCGGCGAAACTTCGTTCAGTCGCCCGGCGCATCGACATGCACGGTCACGATATCGGTGTCGTGATACTGGTGGTGGCGGACCGATGAAGCCTGCGCCCGCAGCAGGCGAAGCGACACTTCGTGTTCGGCAGCGATGGCCGGGGCTTGTTCGCTGAGCAGTGTCATGCGGTCCTCCAGGTTGCCGTGGCCGGGAGCGGCGATGAATTCCAGCGCCGCACCACCATCATCCTTGCGCGCAATCAGCAGCAGCCGTCGCTGGGCGTTCTCTTCGTCCCCACCCTGCGCAAGGAGCGTGAGCAGGGTTTCTTCGCTGGCTGCCTCCAATCGGTAGCGCATGGGGTCCGCCCAGCCGCTGCGTTTCGCAAAGGCACCGAGAAACGCAACAATTTCTGGCAACGCCGACACGCTGAAGGCGACCTGAAGCCGGTGCCGTCTCGGAGATGTCAGCTCAATCAGCGAGGTCATCGTGATGGCGGTCAGTCCGCCCGCTGTCATTCCGTCTTGCAGCATGCCACCGGCGAATTCGCTAAAGAACTCGGGGAAGATCACGCCAGCCTGGAAGCCGGTTCCAATCCAGAATGACACCCCGCAGACCAGGCTGTTGCGGTGGCTTATTCCCTCTTGGAGCACCAGTTTCACACCCAGCATGAAGAGGATCGCCATGATCACGATCAGGTAGGCAGCCACCACCGGACCAGGTACGGCAAGAATCACAGCCAGCAGTTTGGGCAGCAGTGTCGCGGCTAGAAACACCGCACCCACGGCAACGCCCACGCGCCGCGCGGCAACGCCCGTGAGCTCGGTCACGGATACGCTCGCGGAATAGGTGGTGTTGGGCACCGTTCCGGCGAGCCCGGACAAGAGATTGCCGGCTCCGTCGGCCGCGACCGCTCCCTGCACCACGCGAAAATCCCCCGCGCGCGGCTTGCGCCAGGAAACCCGCTGGATTGCCAGGGCGTCGCCAATTGTTTCTGTTGCCCCGACAAGAGTCGCGAACACGAACGCCGGCAGCAGTCCCCAGAATGCCGGCCCGAAACTCAGGTCCAGGCCTGGCCAGCCTCCCTGGGGGAATCCGAACCACGCGGCGTTAGCAACCCGGCTCGTGTCGTAGAGTCCGAAATACAACCCGATCAGCGATCCCGCGACAATGCCGATGACCGGCGCCCACAGGCGAAGAGTCCGGTTGCCGCGCAGGGCAATGCCACAGATGAGCACGAGCGTTGCAAGTGCGGTCAGCGGCGCGGCCAGGGGTGACGCGCCTGGCGGAGCCTCGCCGATCATGCGCCAGGCATGCGGCATGACCGTGACCGAGATGAGCATGATTACGGTGCCGGCAACGCCCGGCGTCAGGATCCGGCGCAGCAGAGAAAGACGCCACGAGAGCAGGAACTGGGCCAGGGACGATGCGATGATGAGGGTCGCCATCAGGGCTGGCCCGCCTTCGAACATGGCCGCGACGCACACGGCGATGAACGTGGGTGAGGTGCCCGTCACCAGCACATAACCCGATCCGATGCGCCCCACCCGGGCCGCCTGCAGAATGGTGGTAATGCCGCTGATGGCGACCGCCGCAAACACGGCCCAGGCAAGGTACGACTCGGTTCCTCCTCCGGCCCGAATCACGATCGCCGGCGTGAGGACGATGCCGGCCAGGCACAGCACGGCAAACTGCAGCCCCAGCCCCAAGGCCAGTGCGCGCGGCAGTTTGTCATTGGGCTCGAAACGGATGTGGGCCGTGCTGGCGCTGTCCTTGGTCAAGGCACAACGCTCGCTGCGGAGCCGGCGGAACACGGCTGCGCATCCCCGGTGCAGCACAAGACGGGTGAATTCATGCGCTCGCCTTTCACCAACAGGTTACAGGTTCAGGGTCCGACTCATGATGTGACGATCGCCCGATCGTGCGGGTGGCACGAGGATTCTACGCGTGAAGCCCATGCGAGCCGTGACTGCGCCGGTTTCGGCAATCCCCGGGAGGTGTACCGCAAATCCCAAGCTGGGCCCCGGACAAGCAGGAACCGTCCGCGGCACGGCGGTCGTTACCTCCCCCACCGGCCGCGACCTGCCACTGGCCTCTGATATGCAAACCTGCCAACCTCCGCCCGTAGCAGCGTTGGCAAAGGAGTTCACGCTCATGACGCCGGAAGCCGTTCTCGCGCACCCCGAACGCGTGCTCGACCGCAGTCAACGTGCGTTCTACTTCACACACGGTTATGTGGTGGTTGAGTCCCTGTTCAGTCCCGATGACGTGGCGAGACTTCGGGCCGTTGTGGACGGGTTCCTGGAGGAGAGCAGGCGCGAGTCCCAATCAGGCGCCGTGTTCGATCTGGCGCCGGGTCACTCGCCCGAATCACCCAGCCCGCGCCGGTTGCGGAGGCCGCATCAGCATCACCCGTTGTTCTGGGACACAGCAACAGGCGTGCTTGCCGATGTCGCAGCGGACCTGGTCGGTCCAGACGTGGTTTTCCATCATTCGAAACTCAATTTCAAATGGAACGACGGACGCGACCACGTGGGCTGGCACCAGGACATCCAGTTCTATCCGCACACGAATTACAGCCCGTTGACCATCGGCGTCCTCCTGGAAGACACGACGATGGCCGATGGGGCCGTTGGTTTCCTTCCGGGCAGCCATAACGGGGATCTGTTTGACCAGTATGACTGCGAAGGGAACTGGACCGGCTGCCTGAATGAGGACGATGTCGAGCGGCTTGACTTAAGCGAGGCTGTTTACGTCGAAGCACCTGCAGGTTCCATCACGGTCCACAACTGCCGCACTGTCCACGGCTCCTTGCCCAGTTCCAGTTCTCGCCGAAGGCCGCTGCTTCTGTACGCGTACGCGTCCGCAGACGCATTTCCGTATACGCCCCATCCTGAACCCGCTCCTCACGTCGGTGAGGTCATTCGCGGTCAAGCGGCACGATGGGCGCATCACGACCCGCGCCCTTGCCTCATCCCTCCCGATTGGTCGAGCGGCTACACCTCGATATTCGCTGCCCAGGCCGGAGAAGACTCTGGAGGCTAAAACGGCCCACCCGCTTCGGGGTTGGTCGTACCGCAACGAGCGTACAGAGCAGGCAGCTCGCCCGGAGAGCAGGCCGACGTGACAGCGAGGAACCCACAGATGGAAGGCAGCCACAGTGGAAGGTGGCGCACAACCTGCTAGGTTCAATTTCCCTGGAGGGGTGGCCGAGTGGTCGAAGGCGCACGCTTGGAGTGCGTGTATGCGGGAAACCGTATCGAGGGTTCGAATCCCTCTCCCTCCGCCACACTCTTGAGCGCTAGTCACTTTGGCGTTATCTGCTGGCCGTGGCTGATTCCACACCCATCGTCACGATCATCGGTGCATCCGGCTTCATCGGCCGTGCCGTGGTACGCCGCTTCGCCCACGCCGGCTGGCGGGTACGCGCCGGCTGCCGAAGGCCGCTGCGCGCCGGTTTCTTGCGACCGCTCGGGGATCTGGGCCAAGTGGTTCCCGTGGCGGCCGATGTCCGCAAGCCTTCCACCTTGCTACCGATCGTTCAGGGCGCCCGTGCCGTCATCAATCTCGTCGGCATCCTCGCGCCGCGCGGTTCGCTGACGTTCCAGGCGGTTCACGTCGAAGGCACCACGACCGTCGCCACAGCAGCAGCGGCTGTGCAGGCCGAACATTTCGTCCAAGTGTCCGCAATCGGCGCGGACCCGGCGTCGGACCTGCACTATGCGCGAACGAAAGGCCTTGCCGAGGCGCGGGCGTTCGAACGCTTTGCGGCCGCGAGCGTTCTGCGTCCAAGCACCGTGTTCGGCCCCGATGATCAGTTCTTCAACCGGTTTGCCGCCCTGATTCGCATGGCGCCCGTCATGCCGGTGCCCGACGGCGGCGAGATGGAGCTGCAGCCTGTTTACGTCGACGATGTGGCGGAGGCGGTCTTCCTGGCGGCTACGACCCCCGATGCCCGGGGACGAACGTTCGAGCTCGGCGGCCCCAACACCTATTCCCTGATGCAGATTCTTCGCTGGACCCGCGGCCAGATTTCCCGGAAGTGCATGCTCCTTCCGGTACCACGCTCTCTGCTGTGGGGACCCGCGATGATGATGGAAATGCTTCCCTATCCGCCCGTGACGCGCGAACAGTTGCGCCTGCTTGGTCTTGGCAGTGTGGTGTCCGAGGACGCGGAGACGTTCGACCAGCTTGGCATCAAACCCGCAGCGTTCGAAGGCATTGTCCCCTTGTATCTGGAACGGTTCCGGCCCGGTGGCGACAGCTTGTCCTGAGTACGGGGTCTCCAGCTCCGATCGCGTCGCTCCACACCTCTGGCTTGGCCCGAACGTTCCTCGTCAGGGAGCGGATATGCAACAGCCTCAAATTGCGAAAGGCTGCCGGCGCTTCGACCGGCCAGGGACTGGCACGATCGGCCGATTTCCCCAACCGAACAGAAGGCTGACTGCGTGGGGGCGCTCGGCCTGACCAACTGAATCTTTTGAAACCGGTCTATGGCCTGTGCGTGCGCCAGTACTCCGCTACCCAGTCGACACGTCGCGCGCCGTCCAGAAGATCCTCAGGCTTGGGCCGGCCGTGAAACACGACAACGCGGGCGCCGTCTGGCACGCTTGGTCGCCGGAACGGACGCAGGGGAGGTGCCCCCATGCAATGCCGCTTGAAGCTTCGGCACCAGGCGTCCGGCCAGTAGTCGAGGCCATCGGCATGCCGGGTGAGAAATCGCTGCTCGTTACGGAAATTGCGATACGCTGCGTCCGGGTCGTCCGCAAAGCGTTCGAATATTTGCGGCTGCCCATTTGCCTCGAAACGAAAAACCGACGAGTTGCCGATGACTCCCGGTCGCCGGTACAGGCTTTGCGGCCATGGCCGCCAATCCCGGATAATCCGAAGCGGTGTGTCCGGGTCCGTGTCGTACAACGGATCCAGACTGTCGATGATGGCAACGTCCAGGTCGAGAAACAGCACAGGTCCCGCGCTCTCGAACAACCCGGGCCGGAAAACCGCAAGCTTCAACCAGCCGCCATTCCTGAGACGGGCCTCGGGCAGCCCGGCATAGGGCAAGGGTCGTGTGTCCACGCCTGCAACGATCCCCGCTGGATCGTCGGTGAAGCAGACGAACTGATGCGGGCGATTCAGATGCCGAAATACCGCACCATGGAGCACATTCACGTACTCGGGCGAGAATCGGGTGCCCCACTTCATGCACACCACATAGGCGTGCTGTTTGTCAGCAACCGTGTTCACCGATTCGGCAACCTTGCTTGAACTGCCGAAAGATTCGTCTGGCTCAATCGCGAAGCAGTTCGTTGACGGACGTCTTTGACCGGGTCTGCGCGTCCACCCGCTTCACAATCACTGCGCACGCAAGGGCCGGTCCAGGTCTGCCGTCGGGCAACGGCTGTCCGGGCAGCGTGCCAGGAACCACGACCGAGCCCGCCGGCACCCGGCCCCGGACAAACTCACCTGTGGCCCGGTCGACAACCTTGGTGGACTGGCCGATGAAGACCCCCATCGACAGCACGGCGCCTTCTTCGATGATGACACCTTCCGCAACCTCGGAGCGCGCCCCGATGAAGCAGTTGTCCTCGATGATGACCGGACCCGCCTGGACCGGTTCCAGAACCCCGCCAATGCCCACTCCGCCAGAGATGTGGCAGTTCTTTCCGATTTGCGCACAGCTCCCGACCGTGGCCCAGGTATCGATCATGGTGCCGGACCCCACATACGCGCCCAGATTCACGAAGCACGGCATCAGGACTGCACCGGGCGCGATGTAGGCGGAGTGCCGAACCACGCAACCCGGAACTGCACGGAAACCGGCGGCCTCGAATTGCTCCGCGCTCCAGCCCGCGAATTTCGACTCGACCTTGTCCCACCAATGGGCGCCTCCGGCCGCTCCGGAGATCGTCCTTGTCGGCGTAAGGCGAAATGAGAGGAGGACAGCCTTTTTCACCCATTCATTGACCTGCCACGCACCCGCGCGCTTTTCTGCGATACGGAGTTCACCTGCATTCAGCCCGGCCAGCACGTCGTCGACCGCCTGGCGAAGCGGCCCCTCCGTGCTTGCATCGACTTTCTCGCGGATTTCCCAGCCCGACTCGATCGTCGGCTGCAGCGAAGTTCCAGTCATTCGTCTCCTCCTTGCCTGCGGTCCGCCACGACACCCGCCAGAAACTGCGAAAGATCCTCGATCACGAAATCGAAATCCTGCTCGGTCAGGCCGTCCATCAGGCGATCAGGAATGTCGCTCCGTACCCAGACGGTGCGCATTCCAAGATCGGCCGCCGGGCGCAGATTACGCGGAATATCCTCAAACATGGCCGAACGGCGAGGCGTAATCCCGTACTTGGCCACCAGGCGCAGGTAGGCCTCGGGTGCAGGCTTGGCCTGAAATTCCGCCTCGCGGATCGAGAACACCGCGTCGATCTGTGCCCTGCACCCCAGGCGGTTGAGCACACGCTCCGCATGCTCTGCCGGCGAGTTGGTAAACACGGTCCGACGGCCCGGAAGTGCAGCAAGCGTGGCAGCGAGATCAGGCGCGGGCGCGATCGCGGAAAGATCGAGATCGTAGACGTGGTCGAAATAGTCCTGCGCGTCGATTTGGTGGTGACGGATCAGGCCGACGAGGGTCAGCCCGTATTTGTGAAAGTACTGTCTCTGGAGAGCGCTGGCTTCATCGTCATCGTCAATCGCAAGGCGCTCCTTGAGGAAGCTCCGCATGCGTGCACCACTCTGGCGCGTGACGCCGGCCGCCGCCGGATAGAGCGTGTTGTCGAGATCGAAAATCCAGTCCCGAACGTCGGTAAGCGTGGCGGTCAACGGTCGTTCGCCCGCACCATCGTGCCTCCGCCCGCCCGGGTGAACACTTCCACCAGCAGCGTATGGGCGGTCGTTCCGTCGAGAATGGTGGCAGCCTCGACACCCGCGGCAACCGCGTTGATGCACATCCTGACCTTGGGGATCATCCCGCCCGTGATCACGCCGTCATCAATCAGACCCTGCGCCTCGGACTCGGTGATCGCGGTCAGCAATTCGCCCCCCTTGCCCCGAATGCCGGGGACGTCGGTCAGCACATAGAGCCGGGTCGCGCGAACGGCTGCAGCGATGGCCCCCGCCACGGTGTCCGCGTTGATGTTGAAGGTCTCGCCATCAACCGAATTCCCCACCGGTGCGATCACCGGCACTACGTCGGACTGCGCAAACAGATCCAGAATGGCGCCGTCGACATCGACCGGGCGCCCCACAAACCCGTAGTCCAGGATCCGATCGATTTGCGATTCGGGGTCACGCTCCTCTTTGCGGCCGAGCGGCTCCGCAACGAATAGGCTCGCATCCTTTCCGGACAGCCCGACAGCCCGGCCGCCCGCGCGATTGATGTCCGCCACGATTTGCTTGTTGATGCGGCCCGACAACACCATCTCGACCACTTCCGCCGTCTCGCGGTCCGTCACGCGAAGCCCGTCGACGAAACTGGAAGGAATGTTGAGACGGTCGAGCATGGCACCGATCTGCGGGCCGCCGCCATGCACCACGACAGGATGGATGCCCACCTGCTTCAGGAGCACGATGTCGTGCGCAAACGTGGAACGGAGCTCGGGATCGCCCATTGCGGCCCCGCCGTACTTGATGACAAATGTGCCGCCGGCATGCCGTCGGGCATAGGGAAGCGCTTCGGCCAGTGTGGCGGCGACCCTGCGGACATCGTCGCTGACCGTTGGTGTCGGAGTGTCGGTCATTCCTGTGCCTGTGCTTGCGGTGCGACGAGGTCAGCGAGAACCGCGCGCACCTCGTCAATGCCAAGGCCGGACACTGCCGACGTCGCAAGAAGATTGCGAATCGCGGCCGGATGCTCGGCAATTGCGGCCTCGGTCTCCGCGATGCGTGCATCCAGTTGAGGCTGCTTCAGCGCATCGGCCTTGGTGAGTACGACCTGGTAGGCCACCGCGGCGGTGTCCAGCATCTGCATCATTTCCAGATCGCTGGCCTTCAGTCCGCGCCGGGAGTCCACCAGGAGAAAGGCCCGGCGCAGAGACGCCCGGCCGCGCAGATAGTCGCGCATCAGGCGGTTCCAGGCCTTGACCTTGGTTCGGGCCACGCGGGCATAACCGTACCCGGGGAGGTCGACCAGCATGAGCACACAACCGAGGGCATAGAAGTGCAGCAGCTGGGTACGGCCAGGTGTGGAACTCGTGTACGCCAGCCGGCGGCGGCCGAGCACCGCGTTCAGGAGACTCGACTTGCCCACGTTGGAGCGGCCCCCGAAGCACACTTCCGGCCTTTCCATGGGCGGCAGGCTTGCGAGTTCGGCGACCGCCGCATGATGCCGCGCCTCCCGCTTCCAGAGATCCGCCTTCATGGCACCCGATCAGGTTGAAACGTTCATTCGCCGCATGATGACCCACTGCTGCGCGATCGACAGCAGATTGTTCCACGCCCAGTAGAGGACCAGTCCCGCGGGAAACGGCGCGAACACGAACACAAACACGAACGGGAGGGCCATCATGATCCGGGCCTGCATGGGATCGGGCGGTGTGGGGTTCAGCTTCTGCTGGAGATACATCGTCGCGCCCATGATCACCGGCAGCGCCCCGACCATGAGAAATCCGGGCGGCGTGAACGGCAGCAGGCCAAACAGGTTGAAGATGCTGGTCGGATCCTGGGCCGACAGATCGCGAATCCAGAGATAGAACGGTTCGTGCCTGGTCTCGAGCGTGACGAACAACACCTTGTAGAGCGCGAAAAAGATCGGAATCTGCAGCAGAATTGGAAGACATCCCGACAGCGGGTTCGCCTTTTCGCGCCGGTACAGCTCCATGACTTCCTGCTGCATCTTCTGGCGGTCGTCCTTGTAGCGATCCCGAATCTCCATCATCTTAGGCTGGACTTTTTTCATCCGGCTCATCGCCTCGTAGCTGCGATTTGCCAACGGAAACAACGCCAGCCGCACGCAGACCGTCAGTGCGAGAATCGCAAGCCCGACGTTGCCGAGCAGGCCCGAAAACCAGTGGAGGACGTAGAACAGCGGCTTGGTGATGGGATAGAACCAGCCGAAATCGACGGCGCGGTCGAACAGGGGAATTCCAAACGTGTCCCGGTAATGGTCGAGCAGATCGACCTCCTTCGCGCCGGCAAAGAAACGGGTGGTGTAGGTCGCCGAGCCGCCCGCCGGCACCGTGACCATCGGGCCCAGGAAATCCACCTGATAGCGCTCGCCGGCATCGGCGCGGGCCGGAGCGGAAAACCGGGCCCGGAAACTCCCCACCGGGTCCGGGACCAGCGCTGTGAGCCAATACTTGTCGGTGATCCCCATCCACCCACCGGTATCGTCGAACACCTCCGGTGGCTCCCCGACGAGATCGTCGTAGTCCACTTCCTCCAGGGTGTCGTCGAATACGCCGAGCGGGCCCTCGTGGAGAATGTAGAAGCCCACCAGATCTGGCAGCTCCTCTCTCCGGACGAAACCGAAGGGATGCAGCGCGAAGGTTTCAGCCGTACCGTTGGTGACCGAAAGAGTGACGTGAAACAGGTAGTTCTCGTCCAGTTCCAGCGTCTGGCGAAAGACCATCCCGGCGTCGTTCATCCAGCGGAAGGTCACCGGCCGGCCGGCATCAAGCTGCTGCCCATCCTCAGGCACCCACACCGAGGTGTCATCCGGAACCTGGACCGTCGTGCCAGCGGCGTTAACCCAGCCGAATTCGGCAAAATAGGGAAGCGGTCCGCCGGCCGGCGAGAGCAGCACGATCTCCTCGTCGCCGCCCACCTCCTGGGCGTACCCAAGCAGGGTGAGATCATCGAACCGCATACCCTGCAGAGCCAACGACCCCGAAACACGACCGCGGTCTCGACCGGGATTGATTGGGAACCGGGTCGCCTCCGCCAGTATCTCCGACCGTTCCAGGGGCACCGACAATGCGGGCACAGGAACCGCCTGCTGACCGGGACTGCTCGCCTGCTCCTCGTCCTGTGGCGGAGGCACAGGCTGCGTCGGAAACAATGCCTGGAATACAAACAGGATTGCGATCGACGCGACAATGGCGAGGAGCAGGTTTTTCTGGTCTGTCATGACTTCCGCGTCGCGGGGTCCGGCACCGGGTCGTAACCGCCGGCGGCCCATGGGTGGCACCGCAGGATCCGGCGCGCGGTCAGCCACAGCCCACGCGCGGCCCCGTGACGATTCAGAGCCTCGAGCGCATATCCGGAACACGTCGGCGCATACCGGCACGACGGTCCGATTAGCGGCGAGACCACCAGGCGATAGCCGTGAACGAGCAGCCGGAGCACACGGACCGCGAAATTCGCCCGGGTCACGCCCGGTGCCTTCCCGAGCGGTCCACGCGGGCCAGCGCCCTCAAAAGATCCGCTGACAATTGATCCCAGGGACGGTCGCCGGTCTCGCGGCGGGCGATGAGCACATAGTCGCGCCCCGGCAAGGCATGGCCGGGAAGCAGCTCGTCAGCGAGCGCCCCGAGGCGGCGCTTGGCACGGTTTCGTTGCACTGCGTTTCCAACCTTGCGGCTCGCCGTGAGCCCCACCCGCACTCGAGGCCCCAGCCCATTCGGCGCAGCCTGCAAGATCATTCCTGTCGCAACCGCGCTCCGCCCGCGACGCCGGAGCCGCAAGAAATCGCTTCGGTACCGAAGTCTCGGGAGCGGGCGCGCCACTCCGTCAGGCAGTCAGTTTCTTTCGGCCGCGCGCGCGTCGATTAGCAAGAATTCTGCGCCCGCCTTTGGTCGCCATGCGAGCCCGAAACCCGTGCCGCCTCTTGCGGACCAGCCGACTCGGCTGATAGGTGCGTTTCATGAACTGTCTCCGGAACGTCCACCCCAGTCCGAACGTCTCGGCCAACTGCGTCAGGGGCGACGCATGCCGTATAGAACGCCGCTCCCGCTGGTGTCAAACGCGTGATGGCTCCGTCCGGGCCAAGCTGCTCCCCGGGGAGCGACAGATCTTTCGGCGGACCACACGGCATCCGGCGCCGTTCGCCGCGCCGGGGGATCCCGGGGTGCGGGTACGCTACCGCTGGAGATCCACGGGATCCATCGAAAAAGACATAGGGGCGGAACTTCCCGTCATGGACCACGAACGATGCTTGTTGACCGCTTCATTCGCTTTCCGATGGTGCCTGCTCTCCGAGTCTTGCTACGCGTCGCGGGAGGTCCCGTTCAAGCCGGCTTCGGCGGAACGGCGTGAGCTTGGACCATGCTCGAGCCTCACCGGCGGTCCTGCCGCAGCCCAGGCACCACCCCGTCTTCGAATCGAAGCTGCAGACGTCTATGCAAGGGGACTGCGCACGCTTTGACCTCCGTTTCATGGTCGCTTCTCGACAGGAGTTCCTCTGTTCACGTGCATGGTCAAGCCTTACTGCTGGCTTGGCTGACTGGACCGACACTAGCGGTCTCGACGCCAATCCCAAAAGGATGGAGTTCTCGGCCGCTTGTTAGTTCCGGGGCATGCATGTGGTTCAACGGCCCGTTTAGCGAGATATCGACATCGATCGCACTGTGAGCGTTTCCTTCCTCTAGCTCCTCGTCGCGCTCGTGTCGCAGCGCGTAACGGGTCTTGAGTTGCGAGCCGGGAACTTAGGCGTCCGGGAAAATGCGGCTCGGGCGGCCTTTCGCGAATTGTGTGCGTAGAACGAGGTCCGGCTAGCAGAGACAGGTCGAAGCGCGGAGAAAAGCGAAGTTCAGCAAGTTCCCCTTTGGTCGTCGATATGGCCATTGGCAGCGGCCGAGGCAGTCAAATCAATTTCCGCGGGTCTTTGTACGCAAGACTTAGCAGAATTCGATCCTTGAGCAGCAATTTGGTGTTGAGTGGCCGGGCCGTCGAGATAACGTCGGGGATGATCTCCGCGGCTTGCGTTCCCAATACGCGACGGGACATTGCATGTCGCCAGCGACCAAAGCGGCGACATCCACGGGATGTGGAAGCTCAGATATTCAGCGAGATCATCCAGGCTTCCGAAAAGACAGGGGCAAATGCGCGAGTCGGATCTAGCTTCCGACTGCCTCCCCGTTGCCCGAAAGCCTTCCATCTTTCAATACATGGATGACGAATGCCCAGACGCTCTTCAAGTATGTAGCCTGCCCGACTCTTGATCAGCGCTGTAGGCGTCTGATTTATCTTCGCAACGATTTCGTCCAAGAACGTGGATGCATGTTCTTCCCAGACATCCAGGACATGGGTCATGCCTCCGCACAAGTCCGGCCTTTGGAGCATGTCAAGAAAGGTCTGCCCCACCGTTGATAGTCGCACTGAGGTTCCCCGGATAGTCATGAACGCGCCCGCCGTTTTGCTCTCATGCATTCTGACCTCGCGACGCCTAACCCGGCGGGGATGCTGCACTTGCGTGAGCGGATAAAGGTTGTTTTCTGGCCTGTTCATCGCTTCGTGCATGTGCGCACGAAGAGTGGCAGTGGCGGTCTTCCGGTCCGGGCGCGTGAGCGCCAAGGCGCGAGGGGTTCGGTCGGTTAGCCCCCAGCGTTGCATGGCGGACAAGTGGGAGACATAGCAAGTTGGGTCAACCAGGCAGATTATGTCTTCGGCTGGCAGATCTGAAATGGACAGGACGCGAATAACCCGGGGACCATAGTCTCTGTCGTTGGCGACGACCCCGGCGGTCTTCAGGATTAACCGGAAACGGGTGATATCGTCTCGGTCGGGTGTTCCACGGCGCAGATACAGCTTCGTTTCGGATGCGTCCAAGTACATTGCCAGCACGATCCGAAAGAATTCGAACCGATTGAGGACTGGCTTGCCGTTGGCTTCCAACTGGTCAGCCAAGTGAATTGCCGCCCGGGAGAGCCTTGGACTGTGAATTCGTTTCAGCTCTTAATCCGGTTTAAAACCATGTACCTACGTCCTAAGGACGTAGGTACATGGTTTTATATCGTTTTGTCAAATCCCACTGTCCGGTAATCTTCTTTCCATCCTTCCTGCCCGGACGATCGAAGCAGTCAAAACGGTGCCCAAGGAGTGTCCTGAGCGATTGAATTGGCTGTCAACAAGTATCGCGTTGGCGGTCGAATCGTAATCGACTCACAGGCCAGAATAGGCACGAAGTCTTGCGCGGATTTCTGCTTGGGGTAGCCGGCAGCGCGGATGTTCGGCGATGTGCCGAAGCCCGTGCGCCAAGGTGGCTTGATCGAGCACCTGATGCTCGTGCAGGCGATCAATGAGCCATAGGACGCCATGGCATTCGACTTTCTCTTCCCGAGCCAAGTCGCGCAGGGCGGCATCTCCGGAGAGCAGCGCCCACGCGTTTGCCTTGGAAAGCGCGAGTGCGAAAGTGTTCGGAAGCGAGAGATGGCGCCGGGCACGGCGGTAATCGAAAGCAAGGGTGGCCGTCGTGCTATCCAGTTCCTCGACGCGGAGCCCCATGTCGATCAATGCCGACCCGCCGTGATCTCTGAGTTCGCGTTCAAAGAGCAGGTCGGGCACTGCGAACTCGAAGGGCAAACTAAAGACGGGTTCCAAAAACCAACCGCGTTCTAAGTCGATCAGTACCGAGGTGTCGGAAACCAGCACCAGCACAGGAATCAGGCGCTGGCCGCGATCGCTTCCATTTCGGGCGGCTCGTCCATGAGCCGGACAAGTTCGTGGACCGAGTGTCCGAGCAATTCGGCGGCCCTGGACTCGGAGATGGCGCCTTCCGCCAGAGCACGAAAACACAGACGTTCGAAACGTTTGGGCTCTTCACCGCCGATTGCCCATGGTTCCCTGTAGGGGTGACTCCAGGACCGGCGGTTGAATTCGTTGAAGAGCCTCCGACATAGGGGATTCCCGAAGATCCCTAAATCCTTGCAGCGGTAGGTAAGGGCCTGCACGCTGACCCCGAAAATCCGTTTGAGGTCGAACAGTTCACTCCATCCAATGGATTTGCGACGCTTGCCCATCTCGGCGCGCAGGGTTTCAGCCGGCATGAGGAAGGCCCTTGCAAATCGTTGCGCAGCCTTCTTGTCATCGATTCCCGGTGCGACCATCAAGACCATGCGCCCGAGTTCGCAGGCTGCCGTAAAGCGTTGGTGCTCACCTCCGACGCATCGATTGACGACGACCACTGAAGCGACGCCTCGATTTTCGCGGCACACGTCAGCCGTCAGACCATCGATGTCCACGAGAGGCAGCCGTAGAATCTTGATGCCGCGCTCCTCCAAGAGCTCAACGAGATTTGGAATCGGATCCAACCCGAGCCCCCAGTAGCTTCGGAGGCCAAGCGCTGCTTGTTCCGCCTCCACCAGGTTGTGGAGTACAGGCCATGGGGCGTCGCGCGGTATGTCCCGGGCCACAGTGGGAAGCCCGAGAAGCTCTTCCACTGTGAGATAGCGCTCCAGCAGGTCGAGCACGCTGGCTTCGACCTGGGCCTCTTCCCGTTTGTTCGCCAGACGCTCTCGGCAGAAGTCGACAGTGTCCAAGGTAATGTCGCTGTCGCTGGCCAATCTGTCGACAGATACACCGAGAGCACTCGCAAGTGCGATGAGGACGCCCGAGCTCGGCATTGACTCATCGCGCTCGTACTTGCTGATCGCCTGCGCCGTAACCCGGTTGTCAATTTTGTCTTTAAGATCACGAAGTGACAATCCCGCAGCACGCCTGGATATTCTAAGTCGTTGACCTATTGGCATTTAAATTTTCCTTTAGTTGAGTGAAAAATTACTTCTCGAACGCATTTTTGTCAAAGTCTGGACTCACTGGCTGTGATATGTCCCCCCGGGGCAGAAAGGTACGCGGGAGGCACTGCGGCCTTTACCCCATGCAGTGTCCGTGAATCCACGGAACTCCGGCAGGTGTCGCGCCTCGAGGCTCGGAGACCTCCCCACGGAGTGCAGGCTCCGTTGAGCACAACGGCCACACGCTGCCGGCCCCAACGCAACCGGGCCAAGGGTTGGGCAGCGGGAAAGCATGCCGATCCAAAGGCCGACAGGGCCGGCATCAGACGAAAGGCAAATCCGCGGCGATCGGTTTGGGGCAGTTCCGGCAGGAACGGGGCAGATCACTCGCAAAACCCCCTGCCGCACCGATATACTTCGCAAGCGTGGTCTCGTTGAGATTCAAGGCGTGCCAGCACGACGTGTTAGGTGCCCTACGAACATTCGTCGCGTTGAGACCACTTCCCCTTCTCGGTCAATCTCTGCGCGGAACCCCTCGACTCGCTTTCATGCAGACACTCAGTCCGGTTCGAGGCAGCTGCGCCCCATCTTCGGATTCAGAGTGTGGTCCGGCCGTTGCCAAGGGCCGCGGGGCCTCCGGACACGGTACCGTTCCCGGCACCGTCGCAACCCGAGGATGCGGCGTCCGGACTGATTGGCAGGCCTGACCGCTGAAAGGTTGCCCGCATGCCCAAGCCTCCGCCACCCAAGCAATCGCACATCCGACGATGGCTTCCGCTTGTCGGCATTGCTGCCCTGATCGCGGCAGCATTTGCTTCGGGTGTGCACGAACACCTGACACTAACCGCGCTCCGTGAAAATCGTGACTGGCTTGAAACGCAAGTCACGACGAGTTTCGGCCTTGCAGTTGCGGTGTACGTCGTGGCGTACGCGGTGTCGACCGCCGCTTCTTTGCCGGCAGGAACGGTTCTCACCCTGGCAGGAGGTTTCCTGTTCGGGCCGTGGATAGGGGCGATTCTGACCGTGGCCGGCGCGACCATCGGTGCAACCGGGATCTTTCTCGCTGCGCGGACCGCGCTCGGCGACTCGCTGAAGGCGCGGCTCGAACGGTCGGGTGGGGCACTGGCTGCAATGGAAAAGGGGTTCCGCGACGACGCCATGTTCTACCTTCTGTTCCTGCGGCTCACTCCCATCTTTCCGTTTTTCGTCGTTAACCTGGCCCCTGCCTTCCTCGGCGTCCGGCTGCCCCTCTATGTCTGGACCACGTTTGTCGGCATCTTTCCCGGAACCCTGGTGTACACGTTCATCGGCTCGGGGCTCGGGAAGGCTTTGGAGGCCACCGCGGAACCGTCACTTGAAAACCTCGTGTCCACCGAGATCCTGCTTGGGCTCGGAGGGCTCGGCTTGATGTCGCTGCTCGCCGTGATTGTCCGCCGGATCATGCGCCGCCGCGCCAGCCCGGCGTGACGGCCGCAGGGGCGGCAGTCGAAGCCCGAAACCTCACCAAGGCATTCGACGGGCGGACAGTTGTCGACCAAGTGTCATTCCGTGTTCCGCGGGGCACGACCTTCGGATTGCTCGGTGCCAACGGTGCCGGCAAAACCACGACCATCCTCATGCTTCTCGGGCTCCTGCGCCCGGATGCCGGCGAAGCGCGCGTGCTCGGCCATGACATGGAAAGCGACCGCTTTCGGGCGCTTGAGCGTTCGAATTTCTCCTCTCCCTACGTCAACCTGCCCCATCGGCTGACGGCGCGTCAGAATCTGACGGTGTACGGCCGGCTGTACGGAGTTTCGGATCTCCGCCGGCGTATCGCCGACATCGCATCCGATCTCGAACTCGAAGACCTTCTGGATCAGCCGGTGGGACAGATGAGCGCCGGACAAAAGACTCGAATCGGGATTGCAAAGGTGCTCCTCAACCGGCCCGAGGTGCTGTTTCTCGACGAGCCCACCGCGTCCCTGTCGCCGGAAACGGCCGCCTGGCTGCGCGCCTATCTCCGTGCCTATCAGCGCCGCGCCACTGCGACCATCGTCCTTGCATCGCACAACATGCCCGAGGTCGAGGCGATGTGCGATTCGATTGCGTTCCTGCGCCAGGGCCGCCTGCTGGAGCAGGGTGCCCCCCGTGACCTTGTTCGCCGACATGGCAAGCAGACACTCGAGGAGGTGTTTCTCGAAATCGCCGACTGGATCGGTGGCGCTGATTCCGGTCCCGAGTCCGGCCCGTGAGTGCGTCCCTGGGCCGGATCGGCGCGATGATGACCCGCTACGCGTATCTCTATGTCAGATCCCCGATTCGCTTGCTGGAACTGATCTACTGGCCGACCTTCAACATGCTGATCTGGGGATTCATGCAGGATTACCTCCGCACGGTAACCAACCCTGCAATTCTCGGTATCGGTTATCTCGTGGCGGCCGTGCTGCTCTGGGACGTCCTGTTCAGGAGCCAGCTTGGATTGACCCTTGGCTTCATTGAGGAATTGTGGGCGCGCAATCTCGGCCACCTTGCCGTGAGCCCCCTGCGCCCGCTGGAACTGATCGGTGCATTGATCGCCTCAAGCCTTCTTCGCACACTGGTCGGAGTCGGCAGCGCCGGCTTCTTCGCGACACTGTTTTTCGGTTTCGATGCCCTGCATCTCGGTGTGGGGCTGGCGTTGTTCTTTCTCAACCTCGTGATCATGGGGTGGGCAATCGGCCTTGTTGTCTGCGGGGTTCTGCTGCGTTACGGCCTGGCTGCGGAATCGCTCGCCTGGGGCGCCCTCTTCATCCTGCAGCCGCTCTGCGGCGTGTTTTATCCGGTCAGCATCCTGCCCGGCTGGCTGCAGCCGATTGCCTGGGCGCTGCCGGCAACCCACGTCTTCGAAGGCATGCGTGCCGTCGTGCAGGACGGGCACTTGGATACGGGTCTTCTCGCCCAGGCGTTCCTGCTCAACATCCCGTACGCGCTGGCAGGATTGACCGTGTTCCTTGGAGTCTATGCTGTGGCGCGCCGGCGGGGCCTCCTCATGAATACAGGCGAATGAACGAGACCAGTTTCTGGTGGGTTCGGCATGCACCCGTGACCGGGTTCGAGGGCCGCCGGTACGGCGCCCTGGATGTCGACTGCGATACCTCGGACACCCGGGCGTTCCAAACCCTCGCCAGGCTCGTTCCCGCCCGCGCCATCCTTGTGACCAGCGCGCTTCGCCGGGCCCGCCATACCGCGGATGCGCTCGTCGCGGCCGGATTCCAGCCAATCGCCCGGCATGAGGATGCAGCCTTCGGCGAGCAGAGTTTTGGCGACTGGCAGGGGCAGCCGGTGCAAGATGTGGCGCGCGCGGCGGCCGCCGCCGGAGCCGCGCACAAGAACTGGATCGTGGCTCCGGATTTCACACCCCCGAACGGCGAGAGTTTCCGTAGTGTCATCGCGCGGGTGATGGACGGGGCCGGGAAGTTGCTCCGTGACTATCCCGGACAAGCCGTGGTCATCGTGTCCCATGGCGGCCCGATCCGTGCAGCATGCATGCACGGCCAGGGCTGGGATCTTGAGCGGGCGCTCGCACTCACAATCCGGAACCTGTCGGTGACGCGCATCGATGGACATAGACGTGCAACCGGGGGGGACGTCTGGCAGGTGCGCTGGACGGGCCGAGCCGGAACCTGCCCCGGGGTTGTTGGCTGACGTGCTAAAGACCGTTCGGATGCGACCGTGGATGGCAGTGCCTGCGCTGCTGGCTGCACTCGTCGCATTGGGGATCGCTGCCGCCGTGATCTGGGTAAAGCACGATGCCGCTGCACCCGAGACGGCCACGGGCACCGGCACCGCGCTGATCGGAGGGCCGTTCGCCCTCACGGCCGCGGACGGGAGCGCGGTCACAGACCGGGATCTCCTCGGAACGCCGTTTCTGATCTTCTTCGGCTTCACGTCGTGCCCGGACATCTGTCCCGCCACCCTGGCGACCGTCGCCTCGGCGCTGGAACAGTTGGACGGCGACGCGCAAATCAACGCCCTCTTCGTCACGCTGGATCCCGAACGCGACACCCCGGCCATTGCTCACGACTACGCAACGGCGTTTCATCCGCGGATCCAGGGGCTCGGGGGCACGCCTGCCCAGATCGACGCTGCCAGGGCCGCATACCGCGTCTACGCGGCGAACATTCCGCTGGACGATTCAGCGGCTGGCTACACCATTGACCACTCGGCGTTTGTATTTCTCATGGACTCCGAGGGGATGTACCGGCGGCATTTCGCACCCTCGGCACCGGCTGCCGAGATTGCTGAAGCGTTGCGCGAGGAGTTCGGCGGATGATCGGCTCTCGACGGGCCTGCCAGCGCTCAGCGGCGGATGCCGCGCTGCCGATGGATGTTGCACGCCCGACCAAATCCGGAGCCTGTCACGTGTCCACCCGGCCCACGGGTCGAGCGGCATTGCGCAGCATGCTGATTTCCGCGGTCGTCGGTCTGGCCGTGGTACCGGCTGGAGCCGCCGACCACCACGCGGACAGGAACCACGGGCAGGACGCTGCCGTCGGCGCCATGCGAATTCTGGATCCCTGGACCCGTGCTCCGGTTCCGGCCGGCCGCAACGCAGCCGTCTATCTTGTGATGGCCAACGACACCGATGGCACCGAACGGCTGGTCGGCGTGGAATCGCCGGCGGCCAGGGCGGCAGAACTGCACACCGTGGACATTGACGCCGATGGTGTCGCGCGGATGCGGCCCCTGGCGGACGGCATAACAGTCGAACCCGGCGGGCAGCAGGAACTGAAGCCCGGCGGATTCCACATCATGCTGATCGGGCTCAATCAGGACATTGCAGCGTCGTCGTCCATCCCGCTGGTCCTGCGCTTTGCGAGCGGGAGCGAGATCGGCATCGAGGTCCCCGCCCGCTCCACACACCCTTCGGGGTCGCATCCGGCAGAATCGGGCGCCGGTCACTCGATGCCGGAGGAGCACGCGCACTGATGACCGATCCAACCCGCAACGGGCGCACTGCCCCGGCCTACACCAAACCGGAGGCGCCGGACCCTCCTGCTGACCCCGGGGTCGGACGAATCACAACGGCGCGGGACGGTCATGTTTTCCTGATCGGAATCGACCGCCCCACCAAACTGAACGGCTTCACGCCCGAGATGTGCAGAGAGCTGGCCGAGGCGTACACCGCGTTCGAGCATGATGGCGACGCCCGGTGTGCGGTGGTGTTTTCGCACGGCGCGCATTTCACTGCAGGTCTCGATCTCGCACGCATGCAGGGAGTCATTGGAAAACCGCGGCCCTTCACCCCGCAGGGGTGTATCGATCCGTTTGATTTTCTCGAGCCGCACCGGACCAAACCGGTTGTGACGGCCGCCGAAGGCATCACCTTCACCATCGGCCTCGAACTGCTGCTGGCCGGCGACATCGCGGTTGCCGCGGCCAACTGCCGCTTCGCAATGCTCGAAGCCACGCGGGGCATCCTGGCAACGGGAGGCGCAACATTGCGGCTGGTCCAGCGCGCGGGCTGGGGTCAGGCGATGCTGTACCTGCTGACCGGGCGCGAGTTCGATGCCGAAACCGCACTGCGGTGCGGTATTGTCCAAGAGGTGGCACCGGAAGGGCAGGCGTACACGCGCGCCAGGATGCTTGCCGAGGAGATTGCCGCTGCAGCGCCGCGGGCTGTCGCTGCCATGCGGGCCAACGCCCGCATCGCACTGCATTCCGGATGGGAACAGGCGGTCGCTGATTTTCAACCCCGGCAACGGGAGTTGCTCGCAACCGAGGATGCCGCCGAAGGCGTGCGTGCGTTCAAGGAAAAACGTCCACCGAGGTTTACCGGCTCATGACAAGTTCGCTCTTCAGCCTTGACGGCAAGGTTGCCGTCGTTACCGGATCCAGCCGCGGCATTGGCCGCGCAATCGCCGAACGGCTGGCCGACGCGGGGGCCGCCGTCGTCGTCTCGTCGCGGAAACCCGACGCCTGCGAACCCGTCGCGGACGCGATCCGGAATTCAGGCGGGCGGGCGCATGTGCAGGCCTGCAACATCTCGGACCGCGAGCAGTGCAACGCACTGATCCAGTCCGCCCATGAGACCTTCGGGTCGCTCGACATTCTCGTGTGCAATGCCGCATCGAACCCCTACTACGGCCCGCTGCTCGACATCCCCGACAGCGCCTACGAGAAGATCATGGGCAACAACGTGCGCTCGAACCTGTGGCTCGCCCAAGCCGCGATGCCCCGCATCGCGGAATCGGGAGGCGGGTCGGTCATCGTTATTTCGTCGATCGCAGGCCTGCAGGGCGTGCGCAATCTGGGCGCTTACGCCATCTCGAAATCGGCCGATCTTGGCCTGATTCGAAGCCTCGCGATGGAGGGCGGGCCCAACAACATTCGGGTCAATGCACTCTGCCCGGGCATCATCAAGACCGATTTCGCCCGTGCGCTATGGGAAAATCCGGACATTCTACGCGAGGTGGAAGGGACGGCGCCGCTCGGGCGGATTGGCGTGCCCGACGAAGTTGCCGGAGTGGCCGTGATGCTGGCGGCTCCGGCCGGTGCCTTCATCACCGGTCAGCACATCGTCATGGACGGCGGTGTCACCATGGCCGGATCCGGATAGGCCGGCCCGATCCAGCGCTGCCGGAACACCCAATTGCGCCCCTGCGTCGGACCGGCAACGCCCGCGTCCGCTCCCTGCCTGTGACCAGGCCCCGGGGCTCTCAGTACGCCTGAAAGGCGCGGGCAAACCGGCGCACGTCAGCGCCGGACCGCGCCCAGGTCAGGTCCTCTCAGCAGACCTCGAACAGGCCGGCAGCGCCCATTCCGCCACCGATGCACATGGTCGACACCACATGCTTCGCACCGCGCCGGCGCCCCTCAATCAGGGCATGGCCCACCAGCCGCGCTCCGGACATGCCGTACGGATGGCCGATCGAGATCGCGCCGCCGTTCACATTGAACTTGTCAGGATCGATTCCCAGTTCCTCGCGGCAATAGAGCGCCTGGACGGCAAACGCCTCATTCAGCTCCCAGAGATCAATGTCGTCGATCGTCAGGCCATGCCGCTCAAGCAGGCGGGGAACGGCCCGCACCGGCCCGATGCCCATCTCGTCCGGCTCGAGGCCCGAGACCGCGAGACCTCGGAAGATCCCGAGCGGCTCGATGCCGCGCTTTTCCGCAACGGCAGAATCCATGACCACGCAGGCCGAGGCGCCGTCCGAGAGCTGGCTCGCATTTCCGGCTGTGATGCATTTCCCGGGACCCATGACGGGCTCCAGCCCGGCAAGACCTGACGCAGTGGTTGAGGGACGGTTCCCCTCGTCACGCTCAAGCGTGACGGGTACCTCGGAGATCTCGCCCGTTTCCCTGTCCTGAGCGAGCTTGACCGACGGCAGCGGCACGATCTCGTCGTCGAACCGGCCTGCCTGCTGGGCAGCCGCGGTTCGCATCTGCGATGACAGCGCGTACTCGTCCTGCTGTTCCCGGTCGACGTCGTAGCGCGCGGCCACGACTTCCGCTGTCTCGATCATGGTCAAATAGAGTTCGGGCTTGTGTTCCTCGATCCAAGTGTCCTGCGCCCGGTAACCGTTTGCATGCTCGTTCTGGACCAGGCTGATCGATTCCAGGCCACCCGCGACCATGACCGGAACGCGGTCCACCATCACCCGCTGTGCAGCCATGGCGATGGCCTGCATGCCCGATGAGCAGAACCGGTTGACGGTGGCGCCCGCCACTTCGACAGGGAGCCCGCCTCGAATCGCGCACTGCCGGGCGATGTTGCCGCCGGTGGCGCCTTCGGGCAACGCGCACCCCATGAGCACGTCCTCGACCTCGCCTGGTTCGACGCCGGCGCGGGCGACCGAGTGCTGGATGGCATGTCCGCCCAGCTCGGCCCCGTGGGTGTTGTTGAATGCCCCCCGGTAGGCCTTGCCGATCGGGGTGCGCGCCGTCGAGACAATGACTGCTTCCGGCATGAGTGCGTTCTCCTTGGGTGTTGGGCGACAGCCGATCAGGTGACGTCCTGAAACGATCCGCCTTCGTGCGCGAGGCGCTCAAGCAACGCCGACGCGGGCCAGAGTTCCGGTTCTTCGTTCCGGAATTCGGCAATCCGCGCCGCCACCTGGGCCAACCCTTGCCGCTCTCCGTGGAACATCGGGCCGCCGCGCCAGGCGGGATAACCGTAGCCGTTGATATAGATCACGTCGATGTCCGAGGCGCGCTGCGCAATCCCCTCTTCCAGAATGCGCGACCCCTCGTTGACCAGCGCCGAGTGCAGGCGGGCCAGGACCTCCTCATCGGTGAACTCGCGGCGATTGATCTTCTTGTCGCGGCTCACGCGGAGGATGATCTCCTCGACCTCGGGATCTGGAATGGCCTTGCGGTTCCCTTCCTCGTAGAGGTACCAGCCCTTGCCGACCTTCTGGCCGAACCGGCCCTGTTCACACAAGGCATCAGCCACAGCTCCCGTATAGCCGCCGTCCTTGAAGTGGCCTTCGGCGATGTGGCGCTTGCGGATGTACCACCCGACATCGTTGCCGGCGAGGTCACTCACAGCGAGCGGCCCCATCGCCCAGCCAAACGCATACGCGGCACGGTCGACCTGTTCCGGGAGTGCTCCGCGTTCGACCAGGTACTGGGCCTGCCGGATGTACTCGTGGAACATCCGGTTGCCCACAAACCCGTCGCAGTTGCCGACCAGCACGCCAACCTTGCGGATCGTGCGTGCGAGCGCCATCGATGTGGCGATCACGTCGGGGGATGTCTTGGATCCCCGCACCACTTCGAGTAACCGCATGACGTTGGCCGGACTGAAAAAGTGCGTCCCGATGACGTCCTCAGGGCGCCGGGTAGCGGCGGCAATCGCGTCGATGTCGAGCGTCGAGGTGTTGGTTGCGAGAATTGCTCCGTCCCGCATCACGCCATCCAGGGCCGAAAACACCTTTTTCTTGACCGGCATGTCCTCGAACACGGCCTCGATCACGATGTCCGAGTCGCTCAGCGCATCCATGTCGCTGACACCCTCGATCAGATTCATCCGGGCCTCAAGCTTGGCCGCGTCCATGCGCCCCCGGTCCACCGCCCTCTGATAATTCCGGCGAACCACACCAAGGCCTCGCTCCAGCGATGCCGGTTCGGTATCCATGATGCGGACCGGGATGCCGACATTCGCGAAATTCATCGCGATCCCGCCGCCCATGGTGCCAGCGCCGATAATCGCGGCACTCTTGATCGAGCGGGTCGTTGTCTGCTTCGGCACGTCCTTGATCTTGTTGGCCGCACGTTCGGAAAAAAACGCGTAGATCAGGGACCGGGATTCATCGGAATCATGGCACTCGATGAACAGTCGGCGCTCGTTTGCAAGCCCCTCCTCGAATGGCATCGTGACTGCCCCGCGCACCGCTTCAACGCAACGGAGTGGTCCCTCGCGACCGCGCGCAGTGCGAGCGAGCTGCTGTTTGGCCTGTTCGAAAACCGCCTCATCCGCGCCGTGCACCTTGTCATCGCGCTCGCGCGTCGCGCGGACCGTGGCGCCGCCATCCAGAACCCGTTCGGCAAAGGCAACCGCGGCGGCGACATGGTCGCCATCGGCTATCTCGTCGACCAGACCCAGTTTGTGCGCAAGCGGTGCCGGAATCGGCTCGCCGGTGGTGATCATCGCGAGCGCCCGTTCGACACCCACCAGACGCGGAAGCCGCTGCGTGCCGCCCGCTCCCGGCAACAGCCCGAGTTTCACTTCCGGCAGGCCGAGCCGGGTTCCGGGATCGGCGACACGGGCCTGGCACCCCATCGCAACTTCCAGGCCGCCGCCGAGCGGAGTCCCGTGAAGGGCCGCAATGGTCGGCTTCACGGAAGCCTCATAGGCATCGATAACACTGCCCAGGCCCGGGGTCTGCATGGGTTTTCCGAATTCCTTGATGTCGGCACCGGCCATAAACGTCCGGCCGCCGCCGGTGAGGACGATGGCTTCGACCTGGGCGTCGTCAATCGACTCGTTCAGGCAACGAAGCAACCCCTCGCGAACGGGATGGGCCAGGGCATTGACGGGCGGATTGTTGACGGTGATCACGCTGATCCGTCCACGCCGCTCCCAGGTAACCGGATTGGTCATTGAAGTTCCCCTTCCCGACACACGACGGGACAAATTCTGCAAGCCATTGGGCGAAGCCGAATTATAATCGCCACCCCTCCACTTTGGCTGTCTCGTGACAATGCGACTGATTGCACTCACATTCTGCGCAACCGTCATCGCCTGGTCCGTACAGGCAGAGGAACCGTTCGGACTTCCCGCCGGATTCCAATGGGGAGACGCCCCCGGGGCTGCTGCGGACGCATCCGGTGTGGAACGTCGGGGCAGCGAGCTTCGGATCCCGCTCGAACTCTCCGCAGCACCGCTCGGGGATGCCTACCTGTTCACGGCCGTCTACTGCGACGGTCACGGCTTGCAGCAAATCCGGACGGCTACCACCCGGTACCACCGCGGCGACGTCCTTCGGCGTTTCCGTCGCGTCCTCGCCGACCTTGAGGCGGTGTTCGGTCCGCCCACCCGCGGAGAGCCCGAGATCGGCACCGCCTACTGGGGCGAGCACGCAGCGCTCGAGGCCTGGCCCGTATCCAAGGCCAAGTTCATGGTTGTGCTGATCCGCAACGGGCCGGAAATCAGCCAATGTGCCCTGGAAGGGGAGGCATAACGGAGCCTGTCGCACCAAGCGTTCCGGGGTGCCGCATCTGGAATCCGCGGTATGCTGAACCCGTTGGCCCCGTAGCTCAGTCGGATAGAGCAACGGATTCCTAATCCGTAGGTCGCAGGTTCGAATCCTGCCGGGGTCGCCAGCCTCCAGCACTCTTGTCCTCCGCGCGATGCGCACGCTGCTCCCAGGGACGAGTCCGCGCCTTCGGCCGGGCAAATGTCGTTGCGACCTTGGTCGTCATGGACTTGCTGCTTGACAAATGAGTAACCTAAGCAGCGGATCCGGCGCACCGTCCGGTGCCTATGACCGGGTCCTATGCGGTGACAGCGGTCTGGACCAGGCGCACGTCGCGTTCTCCAGCTGCTGCAGGAGGACATATTCATGCACATTTTCAGACTGGCCACGGCGGCCATCGTCGGTGCGGCGCTGGCAGTTTCAGCGACCGCGTTGGCAGACGGCCATGGCGGCATGTACGAAGGCGTCGACTCCGGATTCCCGGCCCCGACCGGCTCCAGCGAGATCCTGCCCGAAGGTGCCACGCTCATGCGCCTGTGGGACGGTGGCTGCATCCTTACCGAGGGTGTGGCAGCCGGTCACGACGGCTACATGTACTTCAGCGACATTACGTTCACGGCGTTCTGCAAGGACGAATCGGGCCTGTATCCCCAGGCCGGAAACATCTGGCGGTATGACCCGATGAGCGGCGAGGCCACGGTCTACCGGTCACCTTCCGGCATGTCGAACGGAATCAAGTTCGACCGTGACGGCAACATGATCGCAGCGCTCGGTGCCGACTACGGCGGCCGCATGCTGGTCAAGACCGACATGGCGACCGGCAAGAGCTACATCCTGACCGGTCTCTACAACGGTCGCCCGTACAACGCGCTCAACGACATCTCGATCGACGAGCAGGGACGGATCTACTTCTCCGACCCGCGTTATCTCGGGCACGAACCCGTGATGCAGCCCGGGTTCGCGGTCTACCGGCTCGACCCGGACGGGAGCGTGACCCGCATCATCACCAACGGCGGAAAGACCAACGGTGTGCTGGTGTCACCCGACCAGAAGAGCTTCTACCTCGTGAGCAACGACAACGGTTTCCTGGGCTTCATGCAGCTGACCGAAACCGATCAGGGGCCTCTGCAGGGCCGCCACCTGCTCCAGAAGTATGACCTGGCAGAAGACGGTACCGTGAGTAACCGGCGGGTTCTGGTCGACTATGCCCCGAACAGCGGGCCCGACGGGCTGGTCGCCGACGTTGACGGGAACATCTACATCGCGCTCCGGGACGAATCGCGGCCCGGCATCGCGGTGATGGACCCGGACGGCAACGAGCTTGCGTTCATTTCGACCGGCGAAGAACTCCCGACCAACGTGGGCTTTGGCCGAGGCGCTGAGCGCAACGTCCTGTACGTCACGTCGGGCAAGAGCCTCTACAAGATCAAGCTGAACAAGGACGCCTACGAACTTCCGTAGGCCCCTCTCTTGCGAACGGCGGCGGACATCGCCGCCGTTCGCCTTTCACACGCTTCATGCAGCGTGCCAAAGGGCGTGCTCGCCCGGTTCTCCCTCGGCGCGCACCTGCCCCGCCCCTTCCAGGTGGCGAAGCGTCGCGAAGACCGAACGACACGCCGCTCCGAACAGGTCCGGATTCAGGCCGCGGTAGTTCGCCCTGACAATCTCCGGAATCGCGGACGGCCGGGCTCGGACCGTCGCGAGCACACCTTCACACCGACCCAGCCGGTGCGCACGCAGCGCAGCCACGAATGTGGCCGGGTCGGTGATCGCGCGCCCGTGGGTCGGGCGGTACAGGGCGTCACCGTCGTCAGCCAGACGATCAAGGCTTGCGAGATAGGCCGTCAGGTCCCCGTCCGGGGGCGAGATGACGGTGCTGGCCCAGCCCATGACGTGATCGCCCGCAAAAAGGGTTCGCTCCTCTTGGAGGCGGAAACACAGGTGGTTCGACGTATGGCCGGGTGTATGCACGGCCTGCAGGGTCCAGCCGTCGCCCTCCACACAATCCCCGTCGGCCATCTCGACATCCGGCCGGAACGCGGTGTCCGCGCCGGCATCGTCGGCGCCGGCGCCCGCACCTCCGGCATGCGGGCCGCAGCCATGGATGGGGGCTCCGGTGGCTTCCTGCAGGGCTGCGGCGGCGGGCGAATGATCGACATGGGTGTGCGTCACGAGAATGTGGGAGACCGGAGCGGGGCCGATCGCACGCACCAGATTGTCCACATGCTCGGCAAGCATCGGCCCGGGATCAATCACAGCCACCGGGCCTCGCCCGCCGACGATGAACGTGGCCGTGCCGTACAGCGTGTACGGGCCCGGGTTGCGGGCGAGCACCCGCCGAACGAGCGGCGACATCGGCTCGGCAACGCCGTACTCCACGTCATCGTCGCGGACGAGGAGGCGTTCGAGACTGGGTACCTGAGGCATGCGGATCACCTTTCGACGCGCGATTCGAACCGGAGAGTCCGGGCTACAGTGCCAGCGCGGTGCGCATGAAGGCCTGCCAAATTTCGGCCGGCGGCCCGCCACCGAGCATGCCCTGCATCGGGCCGCTGTCATCGCGGCCAAGCCACACCCCGCAAATGATGTCATCGGCGAACCCGACGAACCACGCATCCCTGTAATCCTGGGTGGTTCCGGTCTTGCCGAACGCCTGCACGCCGTCAAGGCGCGCCCTGCGACCGGTGCCCTGCTGCACGGCAGCCTCCAGCAGCTGTCGCATGGCGGCGACGGTCGATGGCTCAAGCCCGCTTCTCCGAGGCGGCGGTGTGCGCTGCCAGAGGGCGCCCTCGGACCGCGTGTGCACAGCTGTGGAACCGTACGGAATCACCGGGGACCCCCCGTTTGCAACCGCCGCCAGGGCGCCGGTCATCTCCAGAAGCGAAATCTCCGACACGCCGAGCGCGAGACTGGGGGATTCCCCGAGCCGGCTGCCCACTCCGAGGCGCTCGGCCATCCGCACGACGCGGTGCCGTCCGACCCGCTCGGTGAGGCGGACGGCCGCCGCGTTCGACGACCGGGCAAACGCTTCGCGAAGCGTGATCTCGCCACGGTAGACGTTGTTGTAGTTGCGCGGACTCCAGTTTTCGACGGTCACCGGGGCGTCGAGAATCCGGCTGGCCGGCTGCCAGCCCGCTTCGAGCGCCGCGAGGTAGACGAAGATCTTGAAGGCCGAGCCGGGCTGGCGTGCCGCCTGGGCTGCCCGGTTGAACTGGGAGCGCCCGTAGTGGCGTCCCCCCACCATGGCCAGCACGGCGCCGTCGAGCCCCATCGCCACCACCGCGCCTTCGACGCCCGGGTGGTCGGCAAGACCCGCAGCCAGGGCCCGTTCGGCAGCTCTCTGCAAGGCAGGCACCAGCGTGGACGCAATCTCCACGTCGCCCTCACGGTCGCGGGCAGGTGCTGTCTGGCTGACCACCCAGTCCGCGAAATACCGGCCTCCCCAGGCCGTGCCGTCGCCTCCGGTCACCTCCACCGGCTGCGCACGCGCAGCGGCGGCATTCGCCGCGTCAATTCGTCCGGATTCGACCATCGCCGCCAGCACGACCGCTGCCCGTGCCCGCGCGCGAGCGGGATGCCGGGTCGGGGCCAGGCGCGAGGGGGCCCGGAGCAACCCCGCGAGCATGGCGGACTGCGCCAGGGTGAGATGCGCCGGGTCGACACCAAAATACCGGCGGGCCGCGGTCATGATTCCGTAGGCACCCGCCCCGAAATACGCCCGGTTGAGATAGCTTGTGAGAATCTCGTCCTTGTCGAACCGCGCTTCGAGCCAGAGCGCAAGCAGCATCTCCTGCACCTTGCGCTCCAGCGTGCGGGCCGGCGTGAGAAACGCCAGCTTGGCGAGTTGCTGGGTAATCGTTGAGCCACCCTGCACCACCCGGCCGGCCCGCCAATTGGCAACCGCAGCACGGACCAATGCCAGCGGATCAAACCCCCAGTGCGTGAAAAACCGGCGATCCTCGATCGCGAGAACGGCATCGACCATCGACGGCGCAACACGGTCGAGGGGGACGTAGCTTCCGTAGACATCCCCGTACGCGGCTGTGAACGAACCATCGGCTGCGAGCACGGACACGCTTCCCGCCCGCGTACCGCTGCCCAGGTCCGAAATGTCCGGAAGCCCCAGTGCGCACCAGGCGACGAAACAGAAGACGGCAATGAGGCCCACGCCGACCGCCCGCAGCGCCAGGCCCGCGAGGGCGCGGCCCGCAATGGATCGCCAGGACCGTTTCGGCGACGCCGTCCGGTCAGCGCGGGAGGTGGAGCGCGCCGCTGCGGCTGCAGACGTGGAGGGTCGCCGGTCGCTGCGTCGGAGTCGGCCTAGCACGCGCCGCAGTACGGACCGCCCCCGGCCCGGTACCCATCACACGTCGAGGTTTTCGACCTCAAGTGCGTTCCTCTGGATAAACTCGCGGCGCGGTTCCACCACATCCCCCATGAGCTTGGAAAACAGCTCGTTGGCTTCGGCACCGTCCCCGACCTGGACCTGCAGGAACGTCCGGGCCTCCGGGTCCAGCGTGGTCTCCCAGAGCTGGTCGGGGTTCATCTCGCCGAGCCCCTTGTAGCGCTGGATCGTGAGGCCCTTGCGCGCGATCCGCTCCACCTCCGCATGCAGCTCGGAGGGGGTGTGGAGCGTGTGCTCCTCGTCGCCGACCCGGAACACGAGAGGCTCGGCATACAGTTCCCGGAGCGCCTCCGCCCGCATGCGCAGGCGTCGCGCCGACGCCAGACCCAGCATGGCCCCGGGCACCGCATAGGAAGTGGAGACGCCGCGACGGTCGTGGTCGAACAGGTACCCGCCGCCCTCCGGGGACGCCCGCCCGGACCAGCCGTCCTCCCCCGGTTCCGCAAACCGGTTGAGCCGCTCCGACACCTCCCCGGCGCACATGCCCGCCGCTTCGGGATCCATGTAGACATCCTCCGCGAACCCGTCGCAGATCGCGATCTGCTCGACCAGCGCCGGCGTGAGGCGGGATGCGAGCTGCCGGACCAGCGCTGCATCGTCGTAGGCCTGCAGGATGATCCGGCGCAGGTCCGCTCCGGATCGCTCCACGCGCGCGGCGCCGCTTACCAGCACCGCCTTGCCGAGAATCGCGCCGATCAGGTGCTCCCGCAGTTCCCCGTCATCCTTCAGGTAGACCTCGCTCGTCCCCTTGCGCACCTTGTAGAGAGGCGGCTGGGCGATGAAGAGATGGCCGTGGCGAATGATCGTCTCCATATGCCGGAAAAAGAACGTCAGAATCAGCGTGCGGATGTGGGCGCCGTCCACATCGGCATCCGTCATGATCACGATCTTGTGGTAGCGCAGGCGCTCGATGTCGAACTCGGGCCCAATTCCGGTACCCAGCGCAGCGATCATGGTCCCGATCTCGGCTGAGGCCAGCATCTTGTCCATGCGCACCCGTTCGACATTCAGAATCTTGCCCTTGAGCGGGAGAACGGCCTGATTCTTGCGGTTGCGGGCCTGCTTTGCGGATCCGCCCGCCGAGTCACCCTCCACCAGATAGAGTTCCGAGAGGGCCGGATCGCGCTCCTGGCAGTCCGCGAGCTTGCCCGGCAGATTGGCGATATCGAGCGCGTCCTTGCGCCGCGAGAGTTCGCGCGCTTTTCGGGCCGCTTCCCGGGCCTGCGCCGCTTCGACGATCTTCTGGACAACCAGCTTCGCTGTATCCGGGTGCTCTTCCAGCCACTGGGTGAGCCCGGTCCCGACGGTCCCCTCGACCGCCGGGCGCACCTCGGAACTGACCAGCTTTTCCTTCGTCTGCGATGAGAATTTGGGGTCCGGCACCTTGACCGAAAGGATTCCGGTCAGCCCCTCGCGCATGTCTTCTCCGGCCAGCTGGACTTTCTCCAGGCGCGCGCCGCCGAAGTCCTGGACGTAGCGCGTGACGGCCCGGGTCAGCGCCGCCCGAAAGCCGGCGAGATGCGTGCCGCCGTCGCCCTGCGGAATCGTGTTGGTGAAACACAGCATGGATTCGTGGTACCCACGGTTCCAGCGGAGCGCCAGAGCAATCTCGATTCCGTCGCGTCGCCCCTGGATGACGACAGGCTCGTCGTGCAGGGGGGTCTGGTTGCGGTCGACGAACGCCACAAATTCGCGCAGCCCGCCCTCGTAGCAGAACTCTTCCGCCCGCTGGGGCTCGCTACGGCGATCCTCGAGCACGATCCGGAGGCCGCCGTTGAGAAAGGCCAGTTCGCGGAGCCGCTTGGCGAGGCGGCCGAAGTCGTATTCGACGTTGGTGAACACGTCGGCGGACGCGGCAAACGTGACTTCAGTACCCCGCTGCCCATTGGCATCACCCGCGATTGCCAGCGGGCCGTCGGGAACACCCCCGGCAAAACCCATGCGGTGCTCGTGCCCGTCCCGCCAGATTCGCAGCCCCAGCCGCTCGGACAGCGCATTCACAACCGACACACCCACGCCGTGCAGACCGCCCGACACCTTGTAGCTGTTCTCGTCAAACTTGGCGCCGGCGTGCAGATGCGTCATCACCACTTCAGCGGCGGACACTCCCTCCTCGTCCAGCATCCCTGTCGGAATCCCGCGACCGTCATCGCGCACGGTGACTGAACCGTCCGCATTGAGGATGACGTCAATTCGCTCGCAGAACCCGGCAAGCGCCTCGTCGACGGCGTTGTCGACGACCTCGAACACCATATGGTGGAGACCGGATCCGTCGTCCGTATCACCAATGTACATTCCCGGCCGCTTGCGAACGGCTTCCAAACCTTTGAGTACCTTGATACTCGCGGCATCGTAATCGGCGCCATTGGCCATACCTAACCCGGCATTGCCCTCAGGGACGGGCTGCGGGAGATCCGGTTGCTGCTCCGGAAGTGCCTTCGAACCGGCCATCAGACTGCGGACGCCGGGACGGTGCGGATGGTGCTGAGCGGGACCGGCTGCACGTCGCGAAAGACCGAGAACGTGCTCGCGTCGGTCCCGGTCAGCCAGATCTGGGCGCCCAGCGCCTCCAGTTCCCGTGCCAGGGCCGTCCGCCGCCGGGAATCCAGGTGCGCGCAGATCTCGTCCAGCAGGACCAGCGGAGGGGCGCCGCGGCGCGCCGTCTCGACCCGCACGGCCGCGAGAACCATGCTCACCAGCAATGCCTTTTGTTCACCGGTCGAGCAGCGGGCGGCGGCCACACCCCGATTGCGGTGAACGACGGCCAGATCGCTTCGATGCGGACCCAACGCCGTCCGCCCCGACGCCTGATCGGCGTCGCGCGCCGTCCGCCACAGCGCCCGGAGCTGTTGGGATGCGCCGGCAGCCCCCTCGGCAGCCAGCACGCGCTCGACCCGGCCCCGCACCTCGAGACCCGCAGCCGGAAACGCTCCGACACCGTCCGCAACGGCTTTCTGCAGCACCGCCACGGCGTCAAGCCGCGCCTGTGCCACACCCACTGCCGCATCGGCCATCGTGCGCTCGACCGAATCGAGCCATGCGTTTTGGAGCGGATCCTTCTGGAGCAGTTCGCTGCGCTCGCGGGACGCCCGCACCCATTTCGCGACCATGACAGCGTGATCGGGATTCATGCCCGAGACCAGCCGGTCCAGGAAGCGCCGCCGGGCAGAAGCGCTGCCGTCGAACAGGCCACCCATTGCAGCCGTCAGCCAGTGGACTGCCAGAACCTTCCCGAGGCAGAGCGTGTTCTCCGCCTCGACGCCGTCGATCCGGACTCGACGCTTGGCGCCACGGCTCCATCCGGTGCCGATTCGCAACGTCTGTCCGCCGGCGTCGAGCAGCATGCTCGCCGTCCAGGCCGCGGTCCCTTCGCGGGCCATCTCGGCGAGGCGCGCCCGGCGCAGTCCGCGCCCCGGCGCAAACATCGAGACGGCCTCCAGCAGGTTGGTCTTGCCGACGCCGTTCGGACCCGTGATCGCGAGCGAACACGGCGCCAGATCCAGGGTCAGCCGCGCGTGGTTGCGAAAGTCCCCGAGCTCGATTCGAACCACGGATACAGCTGCACAGCTTGACCCCGAAGTTGTCGGCAACACTCCCTGCATCCGCGGTCCGTCTAGACCCGGATCGGCATCATGACGTGAAGCTTGCCGTCACCGGTGACGTCGCGGATCACAGCCGGCTGACCGGACGCCTGAAATTCCAGGATCATCTCGTCACCCGCCATGGACTGGCAGAATTCCATCAGGTATTCGGACCGGAACCCGATCACGACCTGCGGGCCCTTGTACGTCCCCTCAAGGACTTCCTGACCGGCGCCATGATGGTGATCGCCAGCGGTCGCGAACAACTGCTCCTCACTGAGATCGAACCGGACGGCCCTGCTCTTGCGGTCGGCCACCAGGGTCAGCCGCTCGAGGGCCTGTTGCAGCGCCTGGCAACGCACCCGCAGCGTGCTGTTGGACTCCGCGGGGATGACCCGCTGGTAGTCGGGAAACTTGCTCTCGTGCAGGCGGGTGACCACCACCACATCGGCCACCTCGAACCGCATCCAGCCGTTTCCGAGGCGGACGCGGACAGCGCCATCGATATCCGCCAGCAGGCGCACGATCTGCTCCACTGCCTTCCGGGGCAGGGTCACACCCTCCGCCAATGCGTCCGCACCGGACGGGCGTTCGCATTCCGCCCGTGACAGGCGGTGCCCGTCGGTCGCCCCGGCGCGCAGCAGCGGGCGGCCGTCCTCCTCCGCCGTATGCAGGAAGATGCCGTTCAGGTGCAAGCGGGCAGGATCGTCCGACATCGACGTCCGGCACCAGCCGAGCAAGCCGCGGAGGTCTGCAACCGATACCTCGAACTCGTGTTCCCAGTCGAGGTCGTGCAGTGTCGGATAGTCGTCGCTCGACAGGGACGGCAGGGCAAACTTGCTGGCGCCGGCCTCGACGACCAGCCAGCGCGCGGCATCCTCGCCCTCACCCTGGGCCAGCATGACAACGACGTCCGCGTCGTCGGGAAGCTTCCCGACCACGTTGTAGAAGAGCGGGGCCTCCACCGTGGCAACCCCGGCGACGTCTACCTGGGCCGGCAGGAGCTCGGACTCGTACAGAACCTGGGTATCCCCGGCGTCGAACACCACGTGACCGGATTCCGCCCGGATGAGCGCGTGCGACAGGATGGGCCGCGTTCCCACTCGTTCGACGACGCTGTGAACGTGCGCTAGCGGCGCCAGCAGCGCATTCCGCGCTTGCGTGAAGCGCATGCCGATGTGCGGCGCAGCACCCAGTTCCTGCAGCAAGTCGACCTGACCCGCGTGGGTTGCGCCGAGCGGCATGATCACATGCACCTCGGCGACGTTGGTCGCCCCCCGAATGAGTGCGGCCGTTTTGGGGTCGTTGACCTCCAGGGTCAGTTCCGGGTCCGACATCGCCCGGCAGCAGGCGGTCACGTAGTCCGCATTGAAGCCGATGGTCAGCGGGCTCCCTTCGAACTCCATGGCGACCCGTTCCTGCCCCACGCCGCTCGCCGGGCCCCCTGCTGACAACAGGAGACCGCTGTCGCTGGCATGGAAGTTGATCGCTCGGCTCTTGGAATCCACCACGGGTGCCAGCCGGTCAATCGCCGACAGCAGCGTGTCGCGCCGTACCCGGATCCGGTTCTGAAGCCCCTCCGGAATGACCCGCTGGTAATCCGGAAAGCGTCCCTCATTGAGGCGCGCCCGCATCGACACCGAGCCGACGTCAAGCCGAACCAGTCCCTGACCGGACCAGAGCGCGACCTCCCCATCGACGCCGTTCAGCAGGCCGTCGACCTGATCGACCGCCTTCTTGGGAAGCGTGATGCCGTCCTCAAGCGCGTTGCCCCCGTCGCCGAGCACGTGCTCGGAACACGCGAGCCGATGACCGTCGGTGGCCGCCGCCCGGAGCAGGATCTTGCCGTCCTCCTCGACCGTGTGCAGATAGACCCCGTTGAGGTGGAGCCGCGCATCGTCGGATGACATCGAGTTTCTGCAGGAATCGATCAGGCGCTTGAGGTCGGCCGCAGGCAAGCGGATCGGGTCCCCATCCGGCGGGTCCGCAAAGACCTGAAAATCGTCCGGGGCCAGGGACGGGAGCGAGAACGTGCTGCCGCCCGCCTCGATGATCACGCGCCGCTCGGATTGGCCGCCAAGCACGCCTGCGAGGCCGGCGCCTGTCTCCTCGACCGCACCGGCCCCGTCGGCTCCGGGAGCCGACATCCGCACCCGCACCTCGGTGTCCTTCGGAATCCGGTTCACGAGGTCGTGCAGGAGGTGCGCCTCCACGGTTGCCGTGCCGTCTTCCTCGACCACGCCGAACAGGCGTTCGGACTCGTACAGCACGTTGTCGTCGCAGGCATCGAATGCAATCGTGCCCTGCTCGCCGTCGGCTCCGCGCCGGGCGCTGATTAGGGCGTGAGCGAGAATGGGTGCGCGCGACCGCTCGCGGCGCTCCGCCACTCCGTACACGTGCTTCAGTGGTGCGAGAAGGTCCTTTTGCTCAAGCGTAAACTTCATTGACTCACGTCATGCAGCCCGGTTCCGGAACCGGCGCGGCCACGCCCTGCACTGCTCTCTTAGCGAAGGCAACATCCTAGCAACAAGCGTGCCCGCTTGCATCTGAATTCAGTCGAGAATCCAGTGCTTGAGCTTCTCGATGTCCTCGGCGAGAGTTGGCTCGGTGGCCCGCCGTTCATCGACCCTGCGGGCGGCATGTACCACCGTGGAATGGTCCCGGTTGAAGCGCCCGCCAATGTCGGGGAGGCTCATGGGCGTCAGTTCCTTGCAGAGCCACATGGCCACATGGCGGGGCCCGGCAATGCGGCGGAGGCGACGGGCTGACGTGAGGTCCCCGCGGCGCAGCCCGTAGTACTCCGTCACGGCTTTCTGGATAGCCTCCGCCGTGACCCGGCGGGCGTTTGCGCGCAACAGGTCCGGCAGGGCGTCCCGTACCAGGCCGAGGGTCACCGGTTGGCGCAGGTATTCCGAGTGGGCCACCACCCGCGCCAGTGCACCTGTCAGTTCGCGGATATCGTGCCGGATCTTGTTGGCAAGAAATTCGAGCACCTCGTCGGACACGTCCACGGTGTCATAGCGGGCCCGATGCCGCTCCAGGATTCCGAGCCGCAACTCGTACGTGGTTGCCCGGAGTTCCACCATGACGCCACCGCCCAGGCGGCTCTTGAGCCGCCGATCGACATCCTCCATGTCCACCGGCGCGCGGTCGCCGGACACCACGATCTGCTTGCCCTCGTTCGAGAGGGAATCGAACGTGTGGAAGAACTCTTCCTGCGTCTGGACCCGGCTGGCAAGAAACTGGAGATCGTCGACCATGAAGACGTCGACCTCCCGAAACCGTCGCTTGAACGCGTCGATATCCTTTGTCTTCAGTGCCTTGACATATTCGGACGTGAATTTTTCCGATGACAGGTAGGCCACCTTGTGCGTGCCGCGGGCGATCACTTCCCAGGCAATCGCATGCATCAGGTGGGTCTTTCCGAGGCCGACGCCGCCCGAGAAGAACAGCAGGTTCCGGTTGCCGTCATCACCGCCCTCGGCCACTCGACGGGCGGCGGCATAGGCCACCTGGTTGCTCGGGCCGACGACGAAGGAATCGAACGTGCGGAGCGGGTCGAGGACGCTTCCGACGTCCGACTGCACCACAGGTTCGGGACGGGGCGCCGGGGCAAGCTCGTCCTCGTTCACGACGATTTCGACACGGCTGACGGACGGGTCTGCGGCTGCACAGCTGGAGAGAATTTGCCCGAGGTACTGGCTCCGCACCCATTGCCGGTGAAACTCCGACGGGGCCGCAAGCACCACGGGGTCGCTATCGCGGCCGACCGGCCTCAGCGGAAGGAGCCAGTTTTCGTAGGCTGCTGAACTAATTTCTTCACGAAGTTGGTGTTGCGCTGCGTGCCAGCAATGTTGGTCCATCCAGCCTTTCTCCCTTGTGCCCGAGGGCCGGCGCCACCCGGGACACGCAACCTGCAGAAGGCGGAACGAAGCCAAAAGACCCCTTATCAATCAGGATGTTAGGGTCCTTCGTGGGGGAGGCGTCCCGCTCCTTTGACGCGGGTTGAGAATAGGCGGATTAGCGGCCCCCGCACAACGGGACCATATGGGCAACAGGGCAAAAATCTTTAACGGAATCGAAAAGCGACTTCCAAATCTTTACGATGGGCGAAGAACTGAATCCCTATCGAAGGTCGGACGCAAACACCGAGACCCGTGCTTTACATGGGTTTCGAAAAATCGGGTTCTGCACAGATCGAACAAATGTTCACCTCCTGGAGCGGTCCGGCGGACCGCACAGGGAGGATGAGGGGCCGGCCCGGACCGCGGAACGACGATCGCGGACGCGCGGTAACCGTTCGCCGGCGATTACGCGAGGGCGCGGACCCGCGCGTTGAGCGACGAAACCCTGCGCGAGACCGTGCGGAGCCGCATGACCCCCTTGTTGACGCCGCGCCGGAGTTCACCCTCTGCGGCCCGCAAGGCCTGGCTGGCGGTCTCGTAGCTGCCGTCTTCCACGGCCCGTTCCACCGCCCGGACCAGCGTCCGGATTCGGCTCATCCGGCTCCGATTGATCTTTCGGCGGCGGGCGTTGGTTCGAATGCGTTTCTTCGCAGACGCGTGATGCGCCATAAAACTCTCCGACGATGTCTAGGAGGACAACCCGTTCCTAGCGCTCTTTGCGCCGGAGGTCAACGATGACGGAAGTCGGGCTTCCGCTTGTCGGCAAAGGCCTTCATCCCCTCCAGCCGGTCTTCGACTGCAAACGTGGACTGGAACAGCCGGCGCTCGAACCGGACGCCTTCATCAAGCGTTGTCTCATACGCGCGGTTGACCGCCTCCTTGGCCATCATGACGACTGGCAGCGACTGCTCCGCGATCTTTCCGGCAACTTTGAGCGCCTCGTCGAGCAGGTCGTCCGCCGGCACGATTCGGCTGACTAGCCCGGCGCGTTCCGCCTCCTCGGCGTCCATCATGCGCCCGGTGAGGACCATCTCCATCGCCTTGGCCTTGCCCACGGCGCGGGGAAGGCGCTGCGTTCCTCCCGCGCCGGGAAATGTTCCGAGCAGAATCTCCGGCTGGCCGAAGCGGGCCGTATCGGCGGCCAGGACGATGTCGCACATCATGGCGATCTCGCAGCCGCCGCCCAGCGCATATCCCGCGACGGCGGCCACAATCGGTTTGCGGCACAGCGTCAGGCGCTCCCACGGCTTGATGAAGTCGTGCTGCACCACGTCCGCAAACTCCTTGGCCAGCATCTCCTTGATATCCGCACCGGCGGCAAACGCCTTGGCCGAACCGGTCAACACGATGGCGCCAATCCCATCGTCCTTCTCGAAGTCGTCGAGCGCTGCGCCAAGCTCCCGGACCAGGTCCGCATTGATGGCGTTGAGCGCATCGGGGCGATCGAGAGTGATGACTCCGACCCGGCCGCGGGTCTCGGTGTTGATGCAGGTGTAGGGCATGCGGAACGCTCTCCTCTTGAGGCTCAGGGCGACGGCGCGAGAGCATAGTGAACCCGCGTCTCACCGGAAGGCGTCACCTCGAACGTGATGTGCAGCCGTTCTCCCGGGCGGGCTGCATCGAGCAGATCCCCCTCGCCAAGCGTCCAGCCGAATGCGGGGAGGGCCTCCCGGTAAAACCGCCGGAGCTCGACGATCGTTGGCGTGCCACGCGCCTCGGCCTGGGCCACCCGGCCCGCCGCCGTATCGAAATTGAGGCACGAGTCCTCGGCTTCGGCCAGCCCGGGAGCGAGGGGGACGCCGTCCACGCAGGACAGAAATCCGTCCGCCTGCACAGGGCCGGTGGCGAGGAACCCCAGAGCCAGAAGCCAGCCTCTACGCCCTGTTTTCACGCACGCGTTCTCCGGTAACCACCCGTCCCGCTGCTCCGGGCGGCACACTCTGCCACACCCCGGCGGTGCCTGCCGCTCACCGTTGGCACGCGGGACAGTGAAACGTCGACCGGCCTGCCTGCCGGAACTGGCGCACCGGGCCGCCGCATGCAGGACATGCGTCTCCGGCGCGCCCGTAGACCTGCAGCCGGAGCTGGAACCAGCCCTCGTCGCCGCCGATCTGGACGTGGTCGCGCAAGGTCGAACCCCCGGCTCGAATGGCTTCCTCCAGGACCTCCCGGAGTGCCGCCGCCAACGCGGCGGCCCGGCGCGGGCCAATGGTTCCCGCCCGCCGGCGCGGACTGATTCCGGCCCGGAACAACGCCTCGCAGGCGTAGATGTTGCCGACGCCCGCGAGGATCCTCTGGTCAAGCAGCGCGGTCTTGATGGCACACTTCCGGCCGCGCAGCGTGGCGCGCAATGCGGGCCCGGCAATCGTGAGCGGTTCGGGGCCGAGGCCGCGGAGCCTGGGATGCGCCCCGGCGTCCGGGAGCAGGTCCAGCAAACCAAAGCGCCGCGGGTCGCGGAGCGTAAGCCGGATTCGCTCGCCCTTCCGCGATGCGAGTTCGAACGCAACGTGATCATGCGGCCCCGGCGCCGGAAACGGCGGCGGCTCAAGCAGGAACCGTCCGGACATGCCGAGGTGAAACAGGATCGCCGGTGCCTTCTCGAGCTCGATGATTCCGTATTTCGCGCGCCGGCGAACGTCAGCCACGCGAGCACCCGTGAGCTTTGCGGAGAGCCCGGTCGGCAAGGGAACCCTGAGATCGGGCCGGCGGGTGGTCACAGCCTCGATTCGCCAGCCGCAGAGGCGGGCCCGCAACCCTCTGCAGACAGTCTCCACCTCCGGCAGTTCTGGCACGGCACGCTCCCCGCTTGCCCGAAGCCGCACCATACCCCGCCCGCCTCGTGGGCAAATGCCGTATGGTCGGGGAATGCCAACAGTTCCGTTCGGATTTCGGGAAGTCGAACGCGCCGAGAAGCGGGCATTGGTTGACGACGTGTTCGCGGGCGTTGCGAGCCGTTACGACCTGATGAACGACCTGATGTCGGGCGGCCTTCACCGGTTGTGGCGCCGGAGTCTGCTGCGGAGCATGCGCGCGCGCGACACGGCCCGAACGCTTGACCTAGCGGGCGGCACCGGCGACATGGCGTTCCGGATCGCGCACCGCTTCCCCGACGCGCAAATCACGGTGGCCGATGCGGGGGGCGCCATGCTTGCCTGCGGCCGGGCGCGGGGCCTCGACCGGGGACTGGTCGACCGGCCGCGCTGGATCTGTGCCGACGCGGCCGCGTTGCCGTTCGCCGACGGAGCGTTCTCGCAGGTGGTCTGCGCCTTCGGGCTCCGGAACTTTGCCGAGCTCGGCCGCTCCCTGCGGGAGGTGCAGCGCGTCTTGAGTCCCGGCGGGCGGTTCCTCGCACTCGAGTTCACGCCCGGCCCTGCCGTTCTTGACTCGGTCTACGAACGCTACCTGTTCCGCGTCGTGCCATGGATCGGTGATACCGTGGCCGGGCGACGAGATGCGTACACCTATCTCGCCGAGAGCATTCGCCGGTTTCTGAACCCCGAGGCCATGACGAGCGAACTTCGGGAGGCTGGTCTCGGTGCCGTACGCGTAACCCGGTACATGGGCGGAATCGCGTGCGGTTACAGCGCCCGGCGCACCTGAATCGACTCCGGAGACCACTGTGATGAGGTACTGGCTGTTCAAATCCGAGCCCGGCGCCTGGTCCTGGGACGATCAGATGGGATGCGGCGACACCGGCTGCGAATGGGACGGCGTCCGCAACCACCAGGCCTGCAACAACATGAAGGCAATGCAGGTGGGGGACCGGGGGTTCTTCTACCATTCGGTCAACGAGAAGCGGATCGTCGGTGTTGTCGAGGTGATCCGGACCTACTACCCGGATCCGACCGATGAGTCCGGGCGCTTCGGAATGGTCGACGTGCGCGCCGTGACCCCGGTGCCGCATCCGGTATCCCTCGCCGCGATCAAGGCGGAACCGAAGCTGGCGGATCTGGCGCTGGTGCGCCAGTCCCGGCTATCCGTGGTTCCTGTCGGCGATGCTCATTGGCAGATCCTTTGCGAGATGGCTGGCCTCGACACCGGTTCGTGACCGAGCTGTCGATTGCGGTCGCTTCCATTCCGGACGGCGGCGCGTGTGTGCTGTCCTCATCGGACCCGGCTGATCCGGGGCTGATCGTGACGCGGTCGGGCTCGCGCGTCGATGCGTTCCGCAACGATTGTCCGCATGCCCACTTGCCGCTCGACCTGATCCCCGGGCGTGTGATGGCGCGGGACGGCCAACACCTGCTGTGCGCCAATCACGGTGCCCTGTTCCGGATGTCGGACGGATTGTGCGTCCGCGGCCCGTGCCGCGGGCGGCACCTTGCCCGGTGCGCCATCAGGGTCGCAGAAGGGCGGGTCTGGGTCAGGCCGGATCCCACGCCACGTGCCGACGGCCGTCAATCTTCGTGAACAGGGGCGTCGGGTGCTGATGCTCGAACCGGTCCGGGTCGGCCCCCCGCTCCTCCAGCAGACGCAGCATGAAGCGCTGCGGCGACGCGAGAGCCAGATCCGGCGTGTCGTCCAGCGGCACCCAGAGCACGTCGTCGAGTTCCGGTGTGGGCCGGAGATCGCCCTCGATCCGGTCTGCGGCGGCCGCGAAGAAGCGGGCGTGAAAGCGGATCGGGCTGTCGGCCGGGGTGATTGCGCGGCCGATGTAGCGGAGACCGGCGAGCGCCGGTGCAAGGCCGGCCGCCTCCATGACCTCCCATCCGCCGCCCAGGTTCTCGTTCACCGCTCCCCTCGCACCAAGCATCAGGCCCGTCTCCTCAACCGTCTCGCGGACCGCCGCGCAGGCCATCGCACGGAAATAGTCGCGGTCCACACCGAACTCGGCCACCCGTTCCGCGCGTTCGAGCAGATCCGGCGCCAGTTCGCTCGCCGCCCGGACCCGGTAATCGTCGCTCTCGATGCCGCCTCCGGGGAACACGTAGTACCCCGGCATGAACCGTGCTGCGGTCTGCCGACGGCCCATCAGGACTTCGGGCCGGCTGGCTGCGTTGCGGACCAGGATGAGGGTGGCCGCGTCGCGGGGCGTGACTTCAGGCATGCGAACCTCCCCGGAGGGCTGGACCGCTCCTCCCCGCAGGGCCGCACGATACCCCGTCCGGGCGGAACCGGGGTGCATGCGCCTCGCTGACCACCCCATGATGGCCGAAGCGCTGGCCGTTGCCCGCTCTGCAGGCACACGCGGTGAGGTTCCGGTCGGCGCCGTGCTGGTCCGCAACGAGGCCGTCGTCGCCCGGGCCGGCAACCAGGTCGAGGCCACCGGCGATCCGACAGCTCATGCCGAAATGCTGGTGTTACGGGCAGGAACCCGGATTCTCGGCCGCCACCTGACCGACTGCGACTTGTTCGTGACTCTCGAACCCTGCCCGATGTGCGCGCACGCGATTGCACTCGCGCGCATCCGCCGCCTTTATTTCGGTGCCCCCGACCCCAAGGGCGGCGGTGTAGAGCACGGGCCGCGGGTGTTTGAAAGCACCAGTGTCCGGAACGCACCCGAGGTGTATGGGGGAATTGGTGAACGTGCCGCATCGGAGTTGCTGAGCGATTTCTTTCGGGCGCTTCGAACCTGAGGCGGTGCGGGCGCACGGGAGGGTCGGACAGACCGGGACCCGGGCGCACACGCCGGATGCGGTCGCGCGTTTGAATCCAGCGCTCTCCCGGGAATCACCGGGGACGGAGACCTCCGCCTCCATTTTCGCTCGGGCTTTCAGGTCTCCGAATCACATAGCGGCGATGTCACGCCGCCAGACGGCTTCCGGCCAATCAATCGCCGCAACGCCCGCGTATGCGGCCGCGCGCGCCGACGCCACGTCGGCACCTGTCGCTGTCACGCTCAGGACCCGCCCTCCAGCTGCAAGCAACCGGTCCCCGTCACGGCGGGTTCCGGCCTGAAACACCCGGACGTCAGGGGAGGCCCGCTCGGCTGCGTCCAGGCTCCGAATCTCGGATCCGGTGACCGGTGCGTCGGGATAACCCGGGGCCGCCATGACCACGCACACCGACGGATCCGGGCGAAACCGGAGGTCGAAGTTCTCGAGCTCGCCGGAGACTGCCGCGAGCATTGCAGGAAGCAGATCCGAGCGCAGCCGCACCAGCAAGGCCTGGCATTCCGGGTCCCCGAACCGGACATTGAACTCGACCAGCCGGGGTCCGGAATCGGTGATCATCAGGCCGGCGTAGAGGATTCCCCGAAACGGCGTGCCGCGCCGGGCCATGGCGGCCACGGCCGGCTCGAGGATGCGTTCCATGGCCTCGGCCCGGAGAGCGTCCGTCAGGACCGGAGCCGGTGAGATCGCGCCCATGCCGCCGGTGTTCGGGCCTTGATCGCCGTCCCCAATGCGTTTGTAGTCCTGCGCATCCGCGAGCATCCGCACATGGGTTCCGTCCGCGATCGCAAACAGGCTGGCCTCGACCCCTTCGAGCCGTTCTTCGATCACGATCCGCTGCCCGGCCGCGCCGAAACGGCCGGCCAGCGCCGCACGGGCCGCGTCCACAGCTTCGTCGAAGGTCGCAGCGACAGTGACGCCCTTCCCGGCAGCAAGCCCGTCGGCTTTCACAACCGGCGGACGGGTAGCAGCGCGGATATAGGATTCGGCCGCATCAGCTTCGTCAAAGGATTGACCGGCAGCACAGGGAATGCCGGCGTCCGCGCATACAGCCCGCGTGAATGACTTCGAACCCTCCAGTTGCGCGGCCGCTGCCGTGGGACCGAATGCGGGGATGCCCGCCGCCTCCAGTTGGTCCACGAGCCCTGCGACCAGGGGGGCCTCCGGGCCTGGCACCACAAGATCGACCGCTTCCCTCCGTGCATAGGCCACCACCGAATCGAGATTCCCGGGATTGCACGGCGCCGCCTCGCACAGGTCCAGAATCCCGGGGTTTCCAGGGGCGCACGACAGGCGATCGACGAGGGGTGAGGCTTCCAGGGCCCAGGCCAATGCGTGCTCGCGGCCGCCACCACCGATCAAGAGAACGTGCATCGTCTTCCTCCGCGAATCGTGCCGGGCCCGTTAGTATCCGGCGCATGGACATGCGTACCGGTTCCAACCTACCTGAGTACTCGGTCAGTCAGCTCGCCGAGCGCATCAAGGGGACGCTGGAAGACAGTTTTGGACGCGTCCGGGTGCGTGGCGAAATTTCCAGTTTCTTCCGGTCGGGAGCCGGACACCTGTACTGGACCCTCAAGGACGACCGCAACGGCCTCAAGTGTGCGTGCTTCCGGTCCGCCTCCCAGCGGCTTGCGGTGCAGCCCGAGGACGGTCTCGAGGTCATCGCCGTCGGACGTCTCAGCACGTACGGACAGCGGTCCGAATACCAGCTCATCGTCGAGTCGGTCGAGGTTGCCGGCGAAGGCGCCCTGCTGAAGATGATCAACGACCGCCGCGAACGGCTCGCGGCGGAGGGCCTGTTCGATCCGGAACGCAAGCGTCCGCTTCCGTATCTTCCCACGGTCATCGGAGTCGTGACGTCGGAACAGGGCGCCGTGATCCACGACATCCTGCATCGTCTCCGCGAGCGGTTTCCGCGCCAGGTCGTCCTGTGGCCGACCCTCGTGCAGGGCGAGGGTGCCGCCGAACAGATTGCCCGGGGCATCGAAGTCCTCAACGGCCTTCCTGCCGACGGCGACGTACCGCGCCCTGAACTCCTGATTGTCGGGCGCGGCGGCGGCAGCGTCGAAGACCTGATGGCCTTCAACGAGGAAGTCGTTGCGCGTGCAATTGCGGGTTCGGAGATCCCGGTCATTTCCGCGGTCGGCCACGAGACCGACACCACGATCGCAGATTTTGCCGCCGACCACAGAGCCCCGACACCGACCGCTGCCGCCGAGGCCGCGGTTCCTGTCCGATCGGAACTCCAGGCCAACCTGTTGGGCGTGGCGTCGCGGCTGTATGCGGGATTGCAGCGGGTGGCCGAAGCCCGACAGAGCCGGATCACCGCTCTCCGTGATCGCCTGGCGCGCCCGACCACCCGCGTCGAGCGCCTCACACAACGCGTCGATGCCGCGTGGAGCCGCCTCGCGGCCGACGGCAGCCAGCGGATCGCCCGGCACCGGACCGAACTTGCCCGCTCTGCCGGCCGGTTGCGATCGCCCGCGGACGTCATCCGGGCCATGCGAAGCCGCGTCGATGCCGCATACAGTGGCGCAACTCGGAGTGTGCACGCTCGCCGCGGGAGTGCGGCGCTGCAGCTCCGGATGAGCGCAAGTCACGGGCGGCTTCAGGAACTCGCCGCGCAATCGATGACACGGATGCGGAGGCGTTTCGAATCGCAGGCAAGGCTGCTTGAAGCCTCCAGCTACCAACGCATACTCGAGCGGGGATTCGCCGTCGTGGAAACGGAAGAAAACGCCGTCATTCGGCGGGCAGGCGCCCTGGTCGAAGGCCAGACCGTGACCCTGCGTTTCCACGATTCGCCTCCCGGCAGGCCAACGCCCGCCCGCATCCTGACCAACAACAGCAATCCGGAACAATCCTGATGCGTGACGCTGCCCTCGCTCTCGCGTTCGTTTGTCTTCTGGCGATCACCGCCACGGCCCGCGCGGCAACAATCACGGGAGAGCCCGTTGAGGGTGGCCTGCTGATCATCCACGCAGCACCCGGGTCAACGGCTGCGCTTGATGGCGCACCGGTTCCGGTCGCAGCGGATGGAACGTTCGTCGTCGGGTTCCACCGCGATTCGCCGGAAATTGTCGTGCTCACCATTCACGAGCCCGGCGAGGAGGCGGAGCGGATTGAATTGCAGGTTGCGCAACGCACGTATGGCGAGCAGAGGATTGACGGTCTTCCTGGGGACCGGGTGACGCCACCGACCGACCTCCTCGAGCGAATCCGCAACGAGGCGGACCAGGTCCATACGGCACGGCGGGCGCCCGTCACCGAGCCCCACTATTCCAACGGATTCATGTGGCCGGTCGAGGGCTGCATCACGGGCGTGTACGGCACCCGACGGATTCTGAACGGCGAGCCCCGGCAACCGCACTACGGCATCGATTTGGCCGCCCCTGCGGGCACCGTCGTGCGCGCCGCGGCGGACGGCGTCGTGACCATGGCTGCGCCCGACCTGTACTTCAGCGGCGGCACGCTCATCATCGCCCACGGGCAGGGGCTGACGTCATCGTACCTGCACCTGGAATCGATCTCGGTAGGCCGTGGAGACCAAGTTGAAAAGGGCGATCCGGTTGCGACGGTCGGCTCGACCGGCCGGAGTACTGGCCCCCACCTCGACTGGCGCTTCAACTGGCAGAACGCGCGAATCGACCCCGAACGCGTACTGCCGGCTGGACCGGAGCAACGCCGGTGCGGCTGATGGCAGCGAGCCGGTCACCCGCAGGCTCCGGGGTCCCCGGGCAGGGCGCCGCCGAATTGGTGCCGTTGCCGGCCGAATCGCGCTGACCGGATGCGCCTCGGCCCGGATTCGCGCTCGCACACCATCTCCAGCGCTAGCGTTCCCCGGCCCTATGCGGCGGATGCGGTAGGGCGGGACGGGATCTGGGGATGCCGGTGCGCGGGCCCAGCAGGGCATCGGACAGTCTGGAAACGTGGTGACAAGCTCTGATTTCGGCCTTGCGGGTCAAACCGCCATCGTGACGGGTGCCGCACGGGGGATCGGTCTGGGCATCGCCCGACGCCTGGCCCGGCTCGGGGTCCGAACCTCCGGCTGGGATCTTGTCCTTCCATCCGATGACTCCGCATTTTCCGATCAGCGGAAGGTCGACGTCACAGACGAGCAGTTGGTTACACAGGCGTTCGCAGCCACCCTCAAAGCGTTCGGCCACGTCGACATTCTCGTCAACAATGCGGGCATCAACGGTCCGACCAAACCGCTCGCGGACTACACGCTCCAGGAATGGAACGACGTGATTGCGGTGGACCTCACGGGAGTCTTCCTCGGCTGCCGGGCCGTCATCCCGCACATGCGGGAGCGGAACTACGGGCGGATCGTCAACGTTGCCTCGATCGCAGCAAAGGAAGGCAATCCGGGAGCCAGCCCATATGGCGCAGCCAAGGCCGGGGTCCTCGGTCTCACCAAGGGACTGGCCCGCGAACTGTGCGACGTCGACGTCACCGTGAACTGCGTCACTCCGGCCCTCACGGAGACCAGCCTCCTGGACGGCCTCGATGCGGGCTATCTCGCGGACCGGCGGGCACGAATCCCGAAGGGGCGGCTGTGCACCGTCGAAGAGATCGCGGACATGGTGGCCTGGGTCGCGAGCCCGCGGTGCAGCTTCACGACGGGCGCGTGCTTCGACGTGAGCGGGGGACGCGCGACCTACTGAGTGCTGTCGGCACGCCGGACTGCAACGATCAGACTGCTGTCCCGGCAAGTAGCCAAGAGGCCAACGCGGCCCGGCGGTGCCGGGGGGCCGTGTCGCCGGTGACGCTGCCCCAGGGTAATCGCGAATTCGGGACCACCCCGGAGTGCGGAGAATTCCGCCCCCGGACAGCGCGACGGCGTCTTCTCTTCCGAACTTTCTAGTCCGACGGTTCGGCCTCGCCCGCAGTTGCTTTCTGCTCGCGGAGGATCAGGGGCATCTGGAGCAGGGCAAACAGGAGCGTCAGGGGAAGAATTCCGAAGACCTTGTAGCTCACCCACGTATCGGTCGAGACGGTACGCCAGACCGCCTCGTTGAGACCCGCGAGCAGCACAAAAAATGCCACCCAGCGCCACGTGAGCGTTCGCCAGGCGGCATCGCGAAGCGTGAACCCCGCGGCACCGAACAGGTACTTGATGAACAACTTGTCGCGGGCGAGCCCGCCGGCCAGCACGGCCGCGAACAGAAGCGACACCACGGTTGGCTTGATCTTGATGAAGAACGCGTCGTCAAAGACGAGGGTCAGCGCCCCGAAGAATCCGACAAGCACCGCGGTCGCCACAGGAATCGCCGGAATCCGGCGCTCCAGCGCCCAAAGGATCGCCGTGGCGACAGCGGTCGCGGCCACCAGAACCGCAGTGGCGGGAAGAATGCCCCAGACATAGTTGGCGCCGAAGAACACCAGCAGCGGCACGAAATCGATCGCGGTGCGGGCTGAATTCGGGAGCGCCCGACGCTCAGTTGTCGTCGTCATGCCGCGCACAGCCTCCTGCCCTCTGCCTCGACCTGCCGCCAAACGATGGACCCGGGAACCACGCCCGGGGCCACAGCCGGGAGATAGTCCTCGGTCCGTCCGACACCGCCCTCCTGCTCGACCAGAATCGCGGCGACGGTGCCGGACCGGGCCCGGAGCCGTTGACGAAGCATCCGTTCACCCGCTGCCCGCAGCTTCCGGCCCCGTTCGCGGCAGACGTGCGGCGCCACCTGGGGCATCCGCGCCGCCGGTGTTCCCGGGCGCGCCGAGTAGGGAAAGACGTGAAGATGGACGAGTCCGAGCCGTTCCACCGCCGCGAGCGTATTGGCGAACATGGCGTCGGTCTCGGTCGGAAATCCGGCAATCAGGTCAGCGCCAAACGCCGTCTCGGGGCGCACAGCCCGTATCCGCTCGATCAGGCGCTCTGCCTGCTCCGGCGAATGACGACGCCGCATCCGCTTCAGCACCATAGGGTCGTGCGATTGCAGGCTGAGATGGAGATGCGGCATCAGGCGCGTTTCGTCGGCAAAGCAGTCGACCAGCGCGTCGTCCACCTCCGCCGCGTCCACCGAGGACAGCCGGAGGCGCGGGAGCCCGGGAACCTCGTCAAGGATCTTCCGGACCAGATTGCCCAGGGCAAGGGTCTGATCCAGGTCCGCGCCGTAGTCGGTGAGATCCACACCGGTCAGGACCACTTCCGGAACACCGTGCTCGACGGCCTCCCGGACCTCGGCGACCACATCTTCCGGGCTCACGCTGCGGCTCGGGCCCCGGCCGTAGGGAATGATGCAGAACGTGCACCGGTGGTCGCAGCCGTTCTGCACCGGCACGAAGCTCCGTGTCCGTCCGCGCAGCACGCCCACCCGGCCGGCCACGGGGCGCATGTCCGCAGCGGGACCAACCCGCCGTCGGGGAGCATCTGCCGGCTGCCAGGTTGCGGCCTGGAGCTTCTCGGCATTTCCGACGATCGCATCCACCTCCTGCATGGATGCAAACGAGTCGGGATCCGTCTGGACTGCGCAGCCGGTCACGACAATGCGGGCGTCGGGCGTGTCGCGCCGGGCGCGGCGGACGGCCCGTCGGGCATCCCGGACCGCGCTCGCTGTCACGGCGCAGGTGTTCACGATGACCGTGTTCCGAAGGCCTGCGGACGTTGCATGCCGCTCGATGACCTCGGACTCGTGCCGATTCAATCGGCACCCGAACGTGAGGACGCGGGGCGTGGTCAACGGACCGAGTCCGCCGGCAATTCGCCCCGGAAACCGAGCACGGCGTCGCCGGTCATGCGTATATGCCCGTCTGTCTCGGACCACGCGATATCGAGCGCCCCACCGCCTACGAACCGCACCTCGGCCGCGCGGTCGGCCAGTCCCAGCCGATGGGCGGCGACAAGTGCCGCACATGCGCCGGTGCCGCACGCACGCGTGAGCCCGGCACCGCGTTCCCAGACCCGCATCACGATCCGATCACGTGCCGGCGTGCCGGTCGCCGGATCCACGTCCATGTGCATGACCTCGACATTGGTGCGGTCGGGAAACAGCGGATCATGCTCCACCTGAGGCCCGAATCGAGCGAGATCGATCTCATCAAGGTCCCCGGCGACGAACACGACGTGCGGGTTTCCGACACTGACCGCGACGCCGCCCTGGAGCGGCCCCGCCTCCAACCCGAGGTCAAGCGTGTCGCGGGGCGCCGACAGGGGAATTCGGGCCCACTCGGATGACGGCTCCCCCATGTCCACGGTCACCGATCCGTCGGCCCGTGGCCAGGCTGCGATCAGACCCGCCGGCGTCTCGATCGTCAATGGGCGATCCGCCGTTGTCTCCGCCTCCAGCAGGCGGCCGACGCACCTGGCGGCGTTGCCGCACGCTTCGGCCGCACCGCCGTCGCGATTGAAGATCCGCATCGACACATCGGCCGGACCGGTGGCCGGCTCAAGCACGATCAGCTGATCGAAACCGATGCCGGTGCGGCGTTCGGCCAGGTCCGCGATCCGCCCGGGCGCCAATTCGACCGGCTGCTGGCGCGCATCAATGATCACGAAATCGTTGCCGAGCCCGTGCATCTTCACAAAGGCGGTGGTCATGGCGTCGGATGCCAGTGGTGTTCCCGGTTCCGATACATAGGCATCGGCCGGCGCGCGGGCAATGGGGAGGCCCGGGGCCGCGCGCTTCAGGGGAACTGCCATCTGCGCAAATACAGCAAAGGCAACCCGCGATACCCGAGGACGACTCGGGCCGGCGGAGCCGGCGCCGGAGCGGCCCTCCGGCTAAAGATCAGGCCGCCGAGAGTACGTGGATCGTCCGTTCGGCAATCAGATCCTTCGACCGTGCAGCGTACGCGCGCATGTGCGGGGATACGGCATGGGCTTGCAAGGCATCCAGACTTTCCCACTTCTCAACCACCACGAAGGTGTCGTCGCCGAACCGCGTCTGGAACCCTCCGACGCCGTCCGTGTCCACGGTTGCGGTGTATTCGATGCAACCGTCCTCCGCATGCACGGCCGGCACATTGGCCTGGAACGCCTCAAGAAGTTCAGCGCGCTTGCCAGGGTGCGCCTTGATGATGGCAACCACATGGACCGTAGACATGACATTCAACTCCAGATCGGAACCGGCCGCACGCTATCCAGAGCGCCATTTTCCCGCAAGTCCTCGACGGGTCTAGCCCGTCGCGAGTCGAGCAACTAGATTTGGCGTTGACGAACGCATATCTGGAGAGGCCGGACGGGGTCCGTGCCTGAGCTCGCAAATGACCGTCACACGCTTCGCCCGGATGGGCATTCATTTTGGTGCCGGCGCATCGGTGGCCCTCCTGGCAGTACTGATTGGCACATGCGCGCCAAACCAGCAGAGCAGCGCCGATACCACCAACAGTGAGACCTATCGCCAGCTCGACCTGTTCGGCCAGGCATTTCAGCGGGTGCGTCAGCACTACGTCGAGAGCGTCGACGACCAGACCCTCATTCACGCGGCCCTGAACGGGATGCTGCAGGCCCTTGACCCGCATTCGGGCTACATGAGCGCGGACCAGTTCGAGGAGATGCAGGTGCAGACCAGCGGCCGCTTCGGCGGTCTGGGCATCGAGGTCACGATGGAAGAGGGATTCGTGAAGGTCGTCTCACCGATTGATGAGACGCCCGCGTACCGGGCCGGGGTGATGGCCGGCGACTTCATCACGCACATCGACAATGAATCGGTGCTGGGCCTCACTCTCTCCGAAGCCGTCGACCGCATGCGAGGCGAACCGAACACGGAAATCGTGATTCGCGTGAGCCGCCCGGGAGTCGAGCCCTTCGACATCACGATCGTGCGCGAGATCATCCGCGTGCAATCGGTTCGGGCACGGATGGAAGACGACATCGGGTACGTGCGAATCAGCTCGTTTACCGAGCAAACCACGTCAGGGCTCAAGACGGGCATCGACGAGCTCTTTGCCGATGTCGGCCGGGAAAACATCCAGGGACTCGTACTCGATCTCCGAAACAACCCCGGCGGGCTCCTCACCGAGGCCGTATCTGTCGCAGATTCGTTCCTGGAGCGTGGCGTGATCGTTTCAACGAAGGGCCGGGACGGCCGCGCCGAGCAGCGGTTCAGCGCCCGGGAGGGCGACATCACCGACGGGCTCCCCATGGTGGTCCTGATCAATGGCGGTTCGGCCAGTGCGTCCGAAATCGTGTCGGGCGCCCTCCAGGATCACGGGCGCGCCATCCTCATGGGGAACCAGACCTTCGGAAAGGGATCCGTGCAAACCGTCATGGAGCTGGGTGCCCACGGGGCCATGCGCCTGACGACGGCCCGGTACTACACCCCCAGCGGGCGGTCGATCCAGTCGATGGGGGTTGAGCCGGACATTGAGGTCCCGCTGGCGCGGATCGAGGTCCTCGACCCCGGTGCCATACGCAGTGAAGCGACGCTCCGGAATGCGTTGAGCGGCGAGGAAGAAGGCGAACAGTCACCCGACGCGCCCGCCAGCGAGCCCGACGCCGAAATGCCCGAGGGTGTGGACCCCGTGCTTGAGGACTATCAGCTTCAGCGTGCCCTCGATCTGCTGCGCGGCCTCCATCTGTTCCGTCCCCGACCCGCATAGCCCGCGCCCGCTCGTGAACGGCGATCTGCCGTACCGCCGCTCGGTCGGGATTCTTCTGCTCAATCCGCACGCACTGGCATTTGCCGGCCAACGCATCGATACCGAAGGAGCCGCCTGGCAGCTCCCGCAGGGCGGAATTGACGACGGCGAAGACCCCGAAACCGCGGCGTTCCGTGAACTCCGCGAGGAAACGGGAATAACCCAGGCCGAAGTGCTCGGGTGCACCCGGGACTGGCTTCGCTACGACCTCCCGGAACCGTTGGCAGGGAAGGTCTGGAAAGGCCGGTACCGCGGGCAGCAGCAAAAATGGTTCGCGATGCGGCATACCGGTCCGGAGGACGAAATCGATATCGGCCCGGGCGGTGAATTCTCGGCGTGGCGGTGGGTCCGCCCCGATGACCTGCCGAGCCTCATCGTGCCGTTCAAGCGCGCGCTGTACGAAGCGCTGCTCGCTGAGTTCGCTCCGATCGTGAATCCGGAACGGCCGTAACGCCGGCCAGGCGACTACGTCCGGGAATGGGGGGCTCAGATCGCCGCAGATCTGCCTGCGGGCGCCCGGTTCAGGTTTGGGACGGACGCTGCGGCATCACCGGACAGGACCCTGACCGGAGCGCATGCCTGCTGTCTGCGCAAATATCGATCAGGAACTTGACGAATCATCGCGGACCGCGATGCGATCACGCACCTGTTCGCCCGCCAATACGCGGTATGCGATCACGAGGCAAGCCTGAACATCCTCCGGTTCGAGGAGGGGGTAGTTCTTCAGCAAGTCCTCGACAGTCTCCCCTGCCGCTAGATTGGCCAGCATGTGCTCCACGGCGATCCGCATGTCGCGGATGATCGGCTTGCCACCGAAGATGTCCGGGCGAACGGTGATGCGCTCAAGCAGTTCGGTGTCTTTGGTCATGGCCTTCTGTCGTCAGGCCCCGATTCGGTAACTCGTTGGGGCCCAACAACCCGCTAAAGCCGCTTGACGACTACATACAGTCACCGCCGCCTGACATCGCGTTCTGAACCGTCTGGTTCGTGCCCGAAATTCTCCCGAACCATCATCCGTCCACGTCCGTCCGTATAATGAGGCGTGTAACCATTTCTCGGGTTCCCCGCTTGGCCGGGTGGCCCGCTCAATGGAACAGCCAACGGACGGGCACAGGGTAGATCCCTGCACCTTGGCGAAGAGGCGGGACGGCGCTTTTCCGAGAGATTGTTACGCAACCCGGCGTCAGCCGGTGCTTGGCGTTTCACGGAAGAGCACCATGTCTTATCGGTATTCCATCGCAGCGACGTTATGCGCATTCCTGCTTGCATCATGTACAGGCGGGGGCGGCGAAACCCCTGTCGCAACAGAGGAGCCATCATCGCCGCCGAACACGGAGGAGCCGTCTATCCCGGAGGTGAGGATCGCTTTCGCGCCCGGCAATGACGGGCATTACACGATTAGCAGGCTGCCGCTGGTTGGTCGCAACGATGTCCGCCACATGCCCCTGTGGCGTGACAATGTCCGCTTGGGCGTGGGCATTGACCAGGGGGCGGAACACTTGGGCAGTCTGCCGGTAAGCGGCAGTCGTGGGGCGATACAGGTCCGGCACGGACGCCTGCCTGACGGCATGGGCGAAAGCACGCTGCAGATGTTCATGTCCGACACCAGCGCCGGGCGAACTGCAGACGATGATCGCCGCCAGCCCGTGACCGTGTCATGGGATTCATCGGCATCCTTGCAGGATCAACAGAACATCCTTCGCGCCATGCAGATGCTCAATACGGCGCTGCCGGAAGAATGGAAAATGACCGTGGCCGAGCGCGGGCAAATTCCGATCCGCTTCATGGGCGAAGCCGAATACATGCGGCGGTACGGAGACAGTTGGGGAATAGCACTGTATGCCGGCGGTATCGTGATCAACCGAGCCTACATGAGTGGCGGCGAGCGTCAGGCGATCATCCTTCTGCTTCACGAATTGATGCACAAGATGGAATTCGACCATCCACCGGACAGTGACACCTACGACACGATCATCGAAGCAGGCCTGAATGCGGAGGGGTACGGAACGATCTACGAAGAACGGCAAGGCATTCCGCAGCCGTTGTCTATCCTGTACCCGATCGATAGGGAAGCCCTGCGCAATCTGTATGCGCCTTCGTCATTCGGACCGTGGCGAGGCACGTCCCTGCACATTGCGGGGCACGGTCAGCATGTCGCGTTCGGAGTGGCGCTGCGCAACGGGTATATCGAACCATGGGCATACGGACTCGTGCCTGCCGATGATTTAGCGCAGAATCAAAGGCTGTCCGGTTCCGCATCATGGACAGGAATGCTTCTTGGCCTGACTCCGCAGGCAGCGTCTGTGACTGGTGATGCGACCATTGGCGTAAGTCTCGTGACATTGACCGGCAGGGCTGACTTCACAAGTTTGGAAGCTTGGCAGCCGAACGCTGCGCCCGGCACCGTCGGAACCGGCACGCAATGGCTGGACGGTGACCTTGGCTACACGATCAGGGTTCAAGGCAACGGCTTTCGTGAAACCGGCGGCGACGCAGGGCGACTGTCGGGGATATTCGTAGGCAGTGAGCATCAAGGCGCAGCCGGAACGCTTGAACGGTCCGACCTGACCGCTGCGTTCGGGGCGTCGCGATGATTGCGCAACACCCGCTACTCAGCGGTCATTCTTGCGGGAAGCCTTTCAGTATGTTCGAAAAGCCCTTGGCAGGGATGCGCCCGCCGGGCTTGCCACGGTTACTCAACCCATTTGTGGGACGGAACACAGAACGCGCCCACGAAGCTTGGATCGAAGCGGCCGTGTATGGCTGGGAAACAACGGTCCGTCAGTAGGTGCCGCGATATACCCGTTCCGGAATGAGTTTGGAATTTGGGCAATGGCCGCCAAGAGCCAGCATGTTGTCGCTCGTGGAAAAAGTGGGCGGTCCGCAGGGTGGGTGCCGAAAAGTTAACGCGCCGCTTCGACACCCAGAGGGAAGCAGTTGAGGTCGCTCGAGGACTCTCCCGCTACTTAGACGGTGATGGGTCTTTCCGTGGAGAGGACTGTCGCGTTTGCGAGCGCGATGAACGACCCACCGCACTCCAGCGTCAGACCACCTTCTCGGCACGCAGGTCCGCAATCTCAAGAGGCGAAAAGCCGCATTCGTGAAGGATTTCGTCCGTGTGTTCGCCCAGCAGCGGAGCTGGTCGGGGTTGGCGGTCAGTCCCTCGAGTTCCCTGAAAGGGGACGTTCACGTAGGACCAGGTTCCGTTCCCCGCTCCGCCTTGACGCGGAACGTTTCGAAACACGCTGCGGTGGGAAAGCTGCTCGTTTTCGTCACAGACTTCCGGAACCGTCGATATGCGCGATGCAGGCACACCGGCACCGTTCAGACGGGATTCCCAGACCGCCGCAGGCTCGCCTGAAAACGCAGAAATCAGCATGCCGCGCAGCAGTTCGGCATTCGTGATCCGGTCGGCCAGGTTGGCAAACCGGGAATCTGTCACTAGCTCCTCGCGGCCAAGAATCTTGCATAGCGACACAAACTGATTCTGGGTAGCGGCCGCCACCATCAGGAATCCGTCACGGGCTGGAAAGACGTCGGCCGACGGATTGCCCGTGTGTGAACGGTTACCAGCCAGCGTGGGGACGGTTCCATTGACGGAGTAGATCGAGAAGTTGGGCGCCATCACGCCGATGGCCGTATCGAGCATCGCCAAATCGAGATAGTCGCCTTCACCGGTCCGTTCACGACAGTAAAGGGAGGCCGATATGGCGAAGCAGGCTTGCACCCCTGTGGCCATGTCGATGGTCCAGTAACCGGTTTTCAACGGCCCGCTTTCCGGCACGCCGGTGACCGACATCATTCCCGAACGGGCCTGAATCGATGCGTCGTACGCGGCAGCGGACGCGTGTGGGCCGCTCTGGCCGAATCCGGAAATCGAGCAGTAGATCAACCGCGGATTGACCGGCCTGAGCGCATCCGAACCGAATCCCAGGCGGTCCATGGTTCGTGCCTTGAAATTCTCGACAAGTACGTCGGACGACGCCACCAGACGATGGATAACGTCCTTGGCGCGGGGGTGTTTCAGATCAAGGGTCAGCGACCGCTTTCCGGTGTTGACCGACAGGAACAGCGGCGTGCTGCCCAATGCATCCAAATGCGGGTCGGTTGCCGGCAACACGTGCCGGGCCTGATCACCACCCGACCGGTTTTCCACCTTGATGACATCGGCGCCAAGCAGTGCCAACTGCTGGGTGCAGTACGGCCCAGCCAATACCTGCGTGAAGTCGAGGACCCGGATTCCGTTGAGAGTCGTCTGCACGCGTGCTCCACATCATCCGGATCAAGATCTGAATAGGCCGTTCGGCACGAAGCATACAAGGCATCGGATTGGGCCATCCGCGACGGCTAGAGCGCGTTTTGAGCGGTTGTGGCCCTCCATCCTGCCGAACCGCAGCCCGCGCCGGCCGCAGTTTGCTGCTCACCTCGATCCAGCAGTCGACTCGCCCGCAGTGTTGGGCCGGACGCACGCCTGCCTGATTCGCTCATTTGGTCGAAGCGCGCGCTACGCAATAGCGTTTTCCTTGACACTTTGTTCAGGCTTGCCTAATAGGCCCTTCATGGCCCTTTGTAAGAGATAATCATCTTTAAAGGCTAATTATTGCCTTTTAAATAATTTTTGATTATGGGCCATTACCGACCTTTATTGCGCTATCTCGTGCTATAAAAGGCCATTTACTGCTGTTTGAATGAAACATGAAAACATCCCAACAGATGAAAACTGAGATCGGATCCCGTCTGGCTCAACTGCGACTGTCTCGCAACGTAACGCAATCCATGCTGGCACGAGATTCCGGGATCGGTCTCCGAACCTTGCGACGTCTCGAGGCCGGTGAACCATCGACGCTCGACACATTCCTGCGCGTTGCCCTGGCTCTGGACTTGGGCGATGCGATCCTTGGTGCTGTACCCACCGGCCAAATCCGCCCGATCGAGCGCGTCTCGCGGGCCGGAGCCCACCGACGCCGCGCACGTCCACGAACACAGGACGACGGCGAGCCCACCTGGACATGGGGTGACGACTCGGATGACTGACGCCAGCGTCATGCTGTGGGGAAGACGCATCGGGGCAGTGTCCTGGGATGGGACGCGTGACCTAGGGGTCTTCCAGTACGACCCGGCTTTCGTCAGAGCCCGCATCGAGGTTGCACCCCTGACGATGTCCGTCCGAGAAACACCCTATCAATTCCCGGCCCTGAATAAGGAATCCTTCAGAGGATTGCCGGGGATGCTCGCAGATGCCCTGCCGGACAGGTTTGGCAGCCGACTTATTGACGCATGGCTGGCAGAAACCGGAACAAGCCCGGACGCCTTCAACTCCGTCGACCGGCTCTGCTATATCGGCCGCCGCGGAATGGGCGCCCTTGAGTTCGAGCCCGCAATTCGACGACAGACAAGGGCGAAAGAACTGGAAGTCGCCCGATTGGTCGACCTGGCGAACAGGGTGCTTCACGAACGCGCAAACTTGGTCGGGCATCTGAACGGCGACAACGATGCCGATGCTCTCGAGGATATTCTCAGAGTTGGTACTTCGGCAGGAGGCGCGCGGGCGAAGGCTGTGCTTGCTTGGAATCCGACGACCGGCGAATTCCGATCAGGCCAACTGGAGGCCGAAGAGGGTTTCGAGCACTGGCTCCTGAAATTCGACGGCGTTTCCGACACCAAGGACGGGGATCCGACCGATCCTCAAGGATTCGGCAGGATTGAATTCGCTTACGCCAGCATGGCGCGGGCAGCCGGCATATCCATGTCGGAGTGCAGGCTCCACCATGAGGGTGGCCGCAGTCACTTCATGACGAAACGTTTTGATCGTGACGAAATCGGTCGCAAGATCCACATGCAGTCCCTCGGGGCGATGCAGCACTTCGACTTCAATGACCCATCGGCGTACTCCTACGAACAAGCCATCCAGACGATTCTGGAACTGGGCCTCGGGATGGCCGCCGTTGAAGAACAGTTTCGGCGGGCACTCTTCAACGTCATCGCGCGCAACCAGGACGACCACGTCAAGAATATCTCCTTCTTGATGGACCGATCCGGACAATGGGCCCTGTCCCCGGCTTATGACCTGGCCTATGCCTACAATCCAAGCGGCACATGGACCCGCGTCCACCAGATGAGTCTGGCCGGCCGCCGCGATGGCTTTGAACCTGAAGACCTCCTCCAGTTCGCCGCCTCCTCGGGCGTCAAAAGGCGCAAAGCATTGGAGGTCTTGGAAGAAGTGAGCGCTTCTGTCCGGGATTGGGCCAAGTATGCCGAAGCGGCCCAAGTCGCTCCGAGGAACGTGGGACGGATCCAAAAGGCCTTCAGGTCGAACCTGATGCTGGGCTGATGAGGATTCTCCCTCCGCATTCCAGATGTCTTGAATAAACCGGCGTCAGCCGCATCCTGTCATTGGTTCGGGCCGTATGGATCCGGCTACGTCCTCCGCACGCATTTGAATCATGACGAATCTCTGCATCCAGTCCTTTGGCAGTCCATTCGACGACCCGAAGCTAGCCTCCGCCGCGATCGGGGCGCTGACCCGCGCCGACGCGATGGGCCTACTCTTGCATCCCATTACCCGCCTGGACGGCTCCGCGCTTCAAAGCCTCGAAACGGGCATGGCGGAAGCCCTTATCGGCCGAAGCCTCCTTGCGAAACTTCACCAGATGCCCCGCACCGATGCCGCCCAACTTGCCGCGCTCCTCGAGAAGATCACCGAGGTCCTCGACCAGTCCCTGGCCCCCACACACGAATGGCGCACCCTGCGGGACGTCCTGGGAGTGGAACTGCTGACCCGGCTTCTCGGCATCTCCCAGTCCAGTGCACGGCGCTACATGGACGGCAACTGCTCCACCCCGGACGCAATTGCCGCCCGGCTGCACTTTCTCGCCTTCGTGGCCGGGGACTTGGCCGGCGCATACAACGACATTGGGGTTCGGCGCTGGTTTGACCGGCCCCGCGAACGGCTCGACGGCAACACGCCCTCGCAGACGCTTGGCGAGGATTGGGCTCCGGAAGACGACGGTCCCCGAAGGGTTCGCGAACTCGCCCGAGCATTGGCATCCTCGCCAGCGACGTGATCGTCTATCGCCACGCGGATCCCAGCTTTCCGTTTCTGCGGGAGAATTCTTCACAATCCGTCGACCGGTAGAACGGACCGGGCGCGCTGACCCACTACGTCGTCGACACGAGGAAATCCGCGACCCGCAGGACCTTGCCACCGTCCGCCGCGCTATCTGGGAGACCGAGATCGGCGAAGTCCCGTCGCATCGATCGGAAATCGTTTAGTGCGTTCGTGCAGGAAATCCGGCAGAAGACCGACAAGATTCTTGAGCGCTTGCCGACACCGCCTGCCGTTACTTCTGGCAGCCCACTTCAGCTACCGAGCTTTGGCGGGCGTAGTCCAGCTTTCGCCAAGAAGTCAGTCATCCCTCTGGATCGTGCCACGTCTTCAAGCGCCGCAGCGATGAGGTTCGGATCGCCATCCTCGAACGCCGCCTCCAGATAGGCCACGACGTCATCGAAGTCCTCGAGATAGTCAGCAGCATCCCACGGACGAGTCTTCGTCTCCACGGCCATCTTGCCGACTGGCGAATCGTTCATCACCTATCTCCTTCCAGCAGCTCCTGCGCAAGACCGTACGCCCGCTTGATGTCCTGTCTTTGGGGTATTGGGTTCGTTGTCGAAGGGTCTCACGCCGTGTTCACGAATTGTAGGAACAGAGCAAGTACGACTGATCAGATCAGGCGAGGATCATCAGTAATCGAATCAGTTACTTGTCAAAAAACTAGAAAGGGGGCGACTGCCCCCTTCCGATGGATTGGTGTGCCATCAACCTACCAGCCGCCGAAGCACTGGATTACCCATGGGATATACGTGATCACTGCAAAAGTCGAGACATAGGCTGTTTCCAAGCGCGACGATAAATCAATTTATTTTTCGGATCGGTGTGTCTCTAGAAAAAGGCCAGGTCAGAGATTTGCTGCTGTCATGTCAAGCCGGACGCTTGCGCTAGCTACTTCCACCAATCCGCTACGGCTCACCCTGAACGGAACTCGGTCTACCGCCAACAGGCGCCGACGGGCCCGGCGCGGCGAATGTCGTCAAGCGGACAGGTCGTGCCTCCAGGAAAATTTATCCTGCTGCTTCAAGCCGTGCTGCGGCAACGGCTAGGTCGCGCGCAGCGCGGGCACGGGCTGCCTCATCCGTCCCCTGTTCCGCTGACTGCACAGCGGCTTCGGCATCGGCCATTGCCTGCTTGGCGGCCGCGGCATCGATGTCTGCGACCGGTGTCGCATCGTCCGCCAGAATCACGCAGCGGGACGGTCCGGCTTCGGCAAATCCGCCGGAGACAAAATAACGCTCCGGTGTCGAGTCAAAGGTCGCGTGTACGCAAATCTCGCCCGGCCGCAATGCGGACATCACGGGCGCGTGATTGCACATGACGCCGAACTCGCCTTCGGCGCCGGGCACCACCACGAGCTCGGGGGCCGTCTCCAGCACCGGCGCCTCGGGGGTGATCAATACCAGTTGGAGAGCGTCCGCATCCGCCACGTCAGGCCGCCTCCGCTGCCATCTTCTTCGCCTTTTCGACCGCCTCCTGAATCGTCCCCACCATGTAGAAGGCCGCTTCCGGAAGATGGTCGTAGTTGCCGTCCACGAGGCCCTTGAACCCTTCCACTGTGTCAGACAGCTCGACGTACTTGCCAGGCGAGCCGGTGAACACTTCCGCTACATGGAACGGCTGGGAAAGGAACCGCTGAATCTTCCGAGCCCGTTCCACGATGAGACGGTCGTCCTCGGACAGCTCGTCCATTCCCAGAATGGCAATGATGTCGAGCAGGGACTTGTACTTCTGCAGCGTCTCCTGAACCCGGCGCGCGACGTCGTAGTGCTCGTCACCCAGAATGCGCGGATCGAGAATACGCGAGGTGGAGTCGAGCGGGTCCACGGCCGGGTAGATGCCCTGCTCGGCAATTTGCCGCGAGAGCACGGTCGTGGCATCCAGGTGGCTGAACGACGTCGCTGGAGCCGGATCCGTGAGGTCGTCGGCCGGCACGTAGATCGCCTGCACGCTCGTGATCGAGCCCTTGCGGGTTGAGGTGATGCGCTCCTGCAGGCCTCCCATGTCCGTGGCCAGCGTCGGCTGATAGCCGACTGCGCTGGGAATCCGTCCAAGGAGCGCCGACACTTCGGACCCCGCTTGGGTGAACCGGAAGATGTTGTCGACGAAGAACAACACGTCCTGGCCTTCGTCGTCGCGGAAGTACTCGGCCATTGTGAGGCCGGTCAGCCCCACCCGCGCCCGCGCACCCGGCGGTTCGTTCATCTGGCCATACACCAGCGCCACCTTGGAGCCCGTGCCTTCAGGGGTAATGACGCCCGATTCCAGCATTTCGTGGTAGAGGTCGTTGCCCTCGCGCGTGCGCTCGCCCACGCCCGCGAACACCGAGTACCCGCCGTGGCCCTTGGCCACGTTGTTGATGAGCTCCATGATCAGGACGGTCTTCCCGACCCCGGCACCGCCGAACAGGCCGACCTTGCCCCCCTTCGCATAGGGCGCGAGCAGATCCACGACCTTGATTCCGGTCACCATCACCTCGGTCTCGGTCGCCTGTTCGATGAACGACGGCGCCGGCCGGTGGATCGGGTACGACTTGGCGGTCTGGAGGGGCTGACCCTCGTCGACAGGCTCCCCCACCACGTTGACGATGCGCCCAAGCGTCTCGGGTCCCACCGGCACCTGAATCGGCTCGCCGGCATCCCGGACATCGATCCCGCGAACCAGTCCTTCGGTCGGGCCCATCGCGACCGCGCGCACCGAGTGCTCGCCAAGATGCTGCGCCACCTCGAGAACCAGCCGGCTTCCGTCGCGCTCCACATGGAGCGCATTCAGAATCTCGGGCAGGTCGCCCGGAAAGTGGACATCGACAACGGGCCCCACCACCTGGGTGATGTGGCCGACGCTTGCAGTTGTCATGCGCGGTATCTCCTGGGCCCAGCCGGCCCCTACAGTGCTTCCGAGCCCGAGATAATCTCAATGAGCTCCTTGGTAATGGCGGCCTGGCGCTGACGGTTGTACGACAGTTCCAGCCGCGCGATCATGTCGCCCGCGTTGCGGGTCGCATTCTCCATGGCCGTCGCCCGTGCTCCCTGCTCGCCCGCCGCGCTCTCAAGGAGCGCGCCGTGCACCTGGACGGCAAAGTGACGCGGCAGGAGCTCGGACAGGAGTTCGTCCTCCCCGGGCTCGAATTCATGGAGCGCTCCGTCCGCAGATAGTTCCTCTGCGGCGTCGCCGTCATCGTCCGCATCCGGCTCCGGCGCCGTGCGGGGAATGAGTCTGGTCTCGGTCACGACCTGCGACATCGCCGAACGGAAGCGGTTGTAGTGCATCGTGCAACGATCGAACCCACCTTCCGAGAACAGGGCAAGAATGTCCTCCGCCACGGCCGTGGCTTCCGAGAACGGGAGATCCCGCCCGGGCGGCAGGGTCCGGCTGCCGACAATGCGCTCACCGTGGGTGCGGCGGAGCATGTCGTGCCCCTTCCGGCCCACGCAGTACAGCTTGGCTGTGACCTGTTCCTTGGCCAGCGCATCAAGCTTTCGGCGCACAGCCCGTACCACGCCGGTGTTGAACGCACCGCACAGGCCCCGGTCGGCCGTAATCACGAGCAAAAGGATCGATTCAGTCCGGCCGGTGCCGACAAGCAGAGGAGGCGCGTCGTCGGGCGTGATCGTGGTCGCCAGCCTCGAGACCATCGCCTCCATTTCGGCGGCGTAGGGCCGCGCCCGCTCCGCGCGCTCCTGCGCGCGGCGGAGCTTCGATGCCGCCACCATCTTCATGGCCTGCGTGATCTTCCGGGTCGAGCGGACGCTGCCGATCCGGGTCCGGAGTTCCTTGAGGCTTGCCATGGGCGACGGCCGTCGCGGTCGTCAGCCGAAGCTGGCGACGAATGCCGCGAGCGCTTCCCGCAGCTTGGCGTCGGTCTCGCTGGAAATCTCGCCGGTATCCCGGATCGCCGCCAGGACGTCGCCGTGCTTGGCCCGCAGCAGGGTGAGGAGTTCTTCCTCGAACTTCTGAATGCGACCGATATCGATGTTGTCGCAGTACCCGTTGACGCCGGCGAAGATCACGCACACCTGCTCCTCAACCGCAAGCGGCGCGTACTGCCCCTGCTTCAGCAGTTCGGTGAGGCGCGCACCGCGGTTGAGCAGACGCTGGGTCGAGGCGTCAAGGTCGGATCCGAACTGGGCGAAGGCGGCCATCTCGCGGTATTGCGCGAGCTCCAGCTTGATCGTGCCGGCGACCTGTTTCATGGCCTTGACCTGGGCCGCGGAACCGACCCGGCTCACGGAGATGCCGACGTTGATGGCCGGGCGGATGCCCTGATAGAAGAGATCGGTCTCGAGGAAGATCTGGCCGTCGGTGATCGAGATCACGTTGGTCGGGATATACGCCGAGACGTCGTTGGCCTGGGTCTCGATGATCGGAAGCGCAGTCAGCGATCCTCCGCCTTCGGCATCCGACAGCTTGGCGGCGCGCTCGAGCAGCCGGGAGTGCAGATAGAACACATCGCCTGGGTACGCCTCGCGTCCCGGCGGGCGGCGCAGCAGCAACGACATCTGGCGATAGGCGACCGCCTGCTTCGAGAGGTCGTCGTAGATGATCAAAGCATGCTGTCCGTTGTCGCGGAACCATTCGCCGATCGTGCAGCCCGTGTAGGGGGCGAGGTACTGGAGCGGCGCCGGTTCCGACGCGGTGGCGGCGACCACGCAGGTGTAGTCCATGGCCCCGGCGTCCTGGAGGGTGCGCACCACCTGCGCCACCGTCGAGCGCTTCTGGCCGATCGCGACGTAGATACACTGGAGCCGCTTGTTGACCGGCCCGTGCGCGTTGATCTCTTTCTGGTTGATGATCGTGTCGATGGCGAGCGCCGTCTTGCCGGTCTGGCGGTCACCGATGATGAGCTCCCGCTGCCCCCGGCCGATCGGCACGAGCGAATCGATCGCCTTCAGGCCGGTCTGCATGGGTTCGAACACCGACTGCCGGGCGATGATGCCGGGGGCGCGCACGTCGACCGGGCGCCGCTCCGTGACCTCGATGTCCGGCCCGCCGTCGATGGGCGCACCCAGTGCATCCACCACCCGGCCGAGGAGATTGGGGCCGACCGGCGCGTCCACGATCCGCTCCGTGCGCTTGACCGTGTCGCCTTCGCGGATCGTGCGGTCATCGCCGAAGATCACCACGCCGACGTTGTCGTCCTCGAGGTTGAGCGCCATGCCGACGATGCCGCCCGGAAATTCCACCAGTTCGCCGGCCATGACCTCGTCGAGCCCGTAGACCCGGGCGATGCCGTCACCGACGGCGATCACCTCGCCGACCTCGGCGACTTCGGCGTCGGTCGCGAAATTTTCGATCTGCTGCTTGAGGATCGAAGAAATCTCGGATGCGCGAAGATCCATCTACGCGGCTCCCTTCATTGCATGGGCCAGAGACTGGAGTTGGCGGCGGAGTGAACCATCCACCCGGACGGATCCGACTTGCACGACCAGGCCGCCGAGGACGCCGGGATCCACGTCGGTCCGAAGCGCCACCCGGCACCCGAGTGCCGTCTCGAGCGCGGCCTTGATCCGGTCCCGGGTGGCCTCGTCGAGGGCAACCGCGGATTCGGCGGTCGCTTCGACTTCCCCCCGGCGTTCGGCCGCCAGCGCGCGGAATCGCCGCACGATCGCAGCCAACGCCCCGAGGCGGCGATTGCGGGCAAGCAGGCCGACAAAATTCCGCACCAGCGGGCCGATGTCGATCGCCTCCAGGACCGCCGCCATCGCGCGTTCGTGGTCAGCGCGAGCAACGACGGGGCTTCGGATGAGCCGCCTCAGGTCAGAACTCGTGCCGACCGCGGCAAGCACGGAACCGAGACCGTCGTCGACCTCGTCGACGACGTCACGTTCCGTCGCAACAGCAAACAGCGCAGACGCGTAAGGGCCTGCAAGGCTCGTAAGCCCCTCGGAAGAATCAGCCAAGACCGAGTCCGGACGCAAGAGTGTGAAAACGGCGCGGGCGTCGAGAGGCGCGCACTGTCCGCGACAGGTCTGGACAGCCTCCGGCCAGGGACTTTTCGTAGCACAGGCCCCCATCCGCTGCAAGCGCATTCCCGGAGCGCAACGGCGGGCAGCGACACGCCGCCCAACGGGCAGGGGTTTTCGCCCGTCGCCGCCCCGGTTGCACGGGCCAGGCTCCCGCCAGACCGGCTCGACCTCCCGCTCTCCGGACCCCGGTCGGCCGATGTGCGGAACCCGGCTCGCAGGCGAGGTTGTGCATTTCGCACATGACCCACCGGGACACGGATGCGACACCGCCGAACCGGCGATGACCAGGCCGCCGCTCGTCAGCCCGCGAACATCATGCGCGCCCTTGGCGTGAAGCCGCCAACGATCGGAGCCCGTGCTTCCGATAGACTCGGCTCTCGACCCGTATGGCGCTGCCGGAGGTGTCCGTGCCCGAAGCTTTCATCTGTGACTCGGTTCGCACCCCGATCGGGCGTTTCGGCGGTGCACTGGCCGGCGTGCGGCCCGACGACCTCGCCGCCTTCGCAATCCAGACGCTGGTGGAGCGCCAGCCGGCGCTCGACCAGGCGGCAATTGACGATGTCGTCCTTGGTTGCGTGAACCAGGCCGGGGAGGACAACCGCAACGTCGCCCGCATGGCGCTGCTGCTCGCGGGGGTTCCGGAATCGGTCCCGGGCGCCACCGTCAACCGGCTCTGTGGCTCGGGGCTCGATGCCACGGCGCAGGCTGCCCGGGCAATCCGGACAGGCGAATGCACGCTGGCGCTGGCCGGGGGCGTGGAGAGCATGTCGCGGGCGCCGTTCGTGATGCCCAAGGCGGAACGCGCATTTTCGCGTAGCGCCCGAATCGAGGACACCACGCTCGGCTGGCGCTTCGTCAATCCCGAGATGAAAAAGCGGTACGGTATCG